>OY969706.1:0-2937366 GCA_963702095.1 Candidatus Bathyarchaeota archaeon | reverse complement strand
ATTTAGAGTATATCAGACTACTTTCTTTTCCTGAATAGCTTAGCGCCGTTTAGATCAGTAACGTATTCAAAGCCTACTTCTAGCAGTTTGCAAGCCTCATCTAAGGTTTCTGCAACTTTAACGTGATATTCTTCGTCTGCGTTTTGAAATATTGCTTTTTCGAGGTTGATGTAGATTAGCGTATTTCTTAGGTCTCGGTGTCCGAGTAGTTGCTGGACGTGGAGTATGTCTCTTGTTTTGTGGTATTCCATGGTTGCTTTCCAGTGTCTGAAGGTATGCAAGCCTATTTCTTTGAGGCGTGGGTTTTGTAGTTTGAATGCGATGCTTTTTCTTGTTTTGTAATAGTTGGATTTTAGGCTGTAGGCAGTTGCAAAGATTTTCTCTGTTTTCTTGGGTTGGCAGTTTAGCATGTCGATGAGCTTTTGGCTTATGGGTAAGATGCGTGCTCTGCTTCCTTTCTCAGGGGTAATCGTTGCTATTTTCCTTTCCGAGTCTACGTCTCTCCATCTTAGTCTTGCTGCTTCGCCGCTTCTTGCACCGGTCTCTTTAAGGAATAGCAGAAATGTTGCGAGTACTCTGCCGCTTCCCGAGATTAATGCATCAATCTCAGCTTCTGTCGGTATGTAGGGTGCATTATCGACTGGTTTGTATTTTGGCGGTTGCCATGATAGGTCGTTGAATTTTAGGTAGCTGCCGTAGACTATGACGACCATTTGTTTTGTGGCTTCGTTCCACTCTTGGGTTTTAGCTAAGTATGTCTTGACGCTTTCAGGTGTTAGGTCTGTGTTTTTTGCGAGTTTTCGTAGGACTGCGCTGTAACTGCCGAGTGTGTTGCCTTTGACTCCGTTTTGGCTGAGGTTCCAGAGGAACTCGACGATTTTTGCTGTTTTGTCGGCTGTCTGCGTTGTGCCCTCCCGCTGGGCGTTTTGTTGGGTTTGACTTGTGACCAAGGTTAATCCTCCTGCCAGGAGGGTCGATGCTCGTCCCCGATGGGATTCACTGCGTTCTTGGCGATTAACTCTTAGGACTGATGTTGTATTTATGGGGTAGGTTGAAGTTCTGAGGGGTTTTCTTCTCTTGTCTGGTGGGCTGAAGCGGTAGTTGCAGTCGCGGCAAAGCCATCTTTGGACCGGTGTGCCATCAAATAGGTACCTAAATCCGCCTTTGTAGAGTCTTTGCGAATAGCATTGGGGGCATTCATTGGTTGGTTGTGTAGGGGGTTGGTGCAAGCGGCTATCAACCGACTTTTCATATGACTCTTGCGTTCTGCCAAGAACGCCCGAATCAAAACCATGCAAGCCAACCTTTCCCCCAACCAACTACACATCACCCACTGCTCTTCTGCTCATCAACACTCTTTTCCGGGGCTTCGTAAACCGCCACATACACCCCGACCTCAGCCACAAACACCAAAGCCCTCACCACCGGATTCACCGACGTATGCTCCCTACGGCAAGCCTGCGCACGAGCAACAGCCAACAAACAACCCACATCAACCGTTTTTTCGTTAGGAGAAATAACAAGAGCCTTCAACATTTAGGATTCCTCCTTGGGCTTTAATCCTGTATCATTATCCTGGAGAAACTTGCCTGTTCTCTGAAGCAGCTGTCACAGTATAAGTTACCGTTAATGCTCCATTCAGCCTCAAACCCGCACTCACAGCCCTGCTTTATGGCTGAACAAAGTACGCCGGGTTTTCTGGAAATACGACTATATTCAGCATAACGTGAAAATGTGCTCTTTGCGCTCTCTTCTGAAAAGAACGTATAAGCTGGGGAGCTTTCTTCTTTTAGGGTTTGTTTAAGCGTAGAAAATGCGCCCTCGAAAAGAGATTCTCCTAAAATAATTTTCTTCATTTCTTCTTGAGTTATTTCCCTTGCAGTTCCATCAATTTTCAAAATTATCGGGGGAACATCGGTTTGAAAGGGCGTATTTTTTAACCATTTTTCAAAAGCTTTTTTCAGAATAGACTCGAAATCTGCGCTCTTATCTGAAAAGGACTCAATGGGCGCATTTTTCTTCAGTGGGTAATAGGCATTAAATCGGTCGTCGATGTAGCCCTTAGCGTTTTCGTGTTTAGCCCCGCGTATGTCCACATAGTCCAGTGCCTCCAATCGCCTGAGCCATTTTCGTATAGTCTTAACAGTTATTTGGCGCTTCTTACCCTTATTGTAAATATCAGTTAGATCCTCCGCTGTCAATCCGCTAGTGCCGATAACTGTGGTATTGTAGAACTCTATTATTCTGTAGTCTGTGCTTGTTTTCGTGGTTTCTATAATGCTGTCAAAGGCTACTTTTGCATTTATGGCGTCTTGGATAGTGGGGATAAGGTAGCGTTTCCCCTGAATCATTACTATGGGCCGCTTAAACAGCTTAAAAATGGCGTAGCTGGGCAGAAGTTCAAGGAATTTGTTGAAATCCCGCATGTCTCTGACTGCGTCTTTACTGAATCCCTCAATAATGTCTTCATCAAAGGGTGTAGCTACTTGGATTTTACCAATCGCCATAAACCGCTTGATACTTCGAACATATTCCTTGATAACTCGCCGGTGGAATGGCTCCTGATTGTACAGCCATGGGTAGGCGCTCTTCCTGTTGCTTATCCTCATAGAATCTTCGATTTTCTCCGCTCGGGTGCTGGGAGTAGCTGTTAAGGTGCGGGTAGCTTGCTCATCAATGTATTCGCCGTTATCGACAGTGCAAAAAATTATTGCTGGAGCGCCTATTAGCCGAGTCACATGGACTTTTCCTTTATCATCAACCCATTCGTGGTCAATGTAATCATGGTCATGGCTCATGGTGGATTTAATCATCCTGAAGGTTTCAGGGTTGATTGATTCCAAAAACAGCACAGTTTTGTTTCTAAGGTCCACTTCATAAAAACTTTCTTTACAGTCTGCATCCCATTGTGCTTTCTGCTGTTTGTAGAGCTTCAAGTCCTCGTCATACTGTTTACGCTCAGCGTCTCCCTCACCATAAACTGGATCCTGATAATCGCTTTTCTTGGGCTTCTTAGGCTCGTTCTCCTTTTCTAAAATTTTGCCGCCCTTGGATTTCCGTATTCCATTTTTGTGACTTATAACTTTGGGTGATTGGCTGCCGATAAACTGCACATCCTCATCTGGCAGAAACTTTATTGTTTCGACGGTACTGTAGGTTTTGCCGCTGCCGGATTCAGCTTTCAACCCCAAATTAAGCGGCTTATAATACGCTGATAACCCTGTGTGGAACACAGCTCTTATGATGTGATCGTCAAAGCGGCTAATCGTTGTATGTGCTTGCTCTAGTAATAGTTCTTCATTGTCTGGATTAACGCTGAAGGCTTCAACAGCCGCTTTTAGCCGCTCTGCCTCTTCTCGCTCATCCCGTAGCTGCTGTTTGCATCCCTTCCAATACTCTTGGGGAATGTCATCAACAGGTGTTTGAGGAGTAACATCGTAAACTGTTTTGAATGGATCTAAGATTATGTTGTTTGCCGACTCAGTCGGAGGCTTTTCTTGAGTCATTGCCCAGCCTCCGGTTCTTCGCCGCGTTTAATCCAGAGACGCCCTGTACTGCTTGTCTGGTAGACGACATAAAGGTCAGGGAGCTCTTGCTCGAGGGTTCTTAGAAGACGCAAAAAGTCAACCTGCGGCCCTCTTAGCACTAACCCATGTGTCACTGAGATTTTCTGCAGACTGTCGATTAGTTCTATTATAGGAGTCTTTTTAGACGAGGGAATAGCCATCTTTTCTTACACCTTTTCTTAAGCTTCTTGTTATTAGGAAGGGAGACTCAGGGGTTGCGATCTTTAGTCAATGGCGACTGATTTCTATCCAGTCTTATTATCGCTTGAACTCTTATATACCAATATAGCATGATAGTATCTATCAATACTGATAGTACTGGGTATGATAGTATGCGACAAACCGTTAGGAATAAGGACAACAACGTTCCACAACTTGCCCCAAAAAAGAAAGAAATCCTTCACTATATCGCCCAAACCGGCAATTCAAACATTTATTCGATTTCTGAAGAATGTGAAATAACTTATTCAACGACCCATGTCTCAATACAATCCTTACAAACAGAAGGATTCATAAGACTTAAATCCCGAACTAAAAACGTCAAGAGGGCATTGACCACTATATACGGTCTTACAGCAAAAGGTATTTACCAAACGATCTTTGATCTGCCAACTTGGAAAGAGAAAATTGTCATAGTTGAAAAATGGCAGCATCTTCTTAACCCCCATGTACTTGAATGGATGAAATTCATAGGTGATCTCAATGATAAAAAAACCGAAGAGCAGGTAAATTCACAGATCGGCTACAATTTAACTTTCAAACCTACAGGCTCTTTTATGGGTTTAGCCTTTGATTTTGGCCCTATTGACATTATCGACGAGACGTTTTTTGAAGCGACTATATCGGCTATGATGATTTTTCCACATTCGGCTGCAACGATTTTATCCATAGTTGGCAATTACCCGCGTATAAAGAAGATACTTCTTGCCCTGTTAAATGAAGACATAAAGTTTCGTGAAGATGATTTAGAAAATTACAGACAACTAAAGAGTCGAATTGAACAATCTGACAGTTAAACCCGCTTTGACGCTTTCTAACAATTATGTTTCTGGAGAATTTGCACCCATTTTCTTATTGTCTTTCTAGAAACGCCAAATATGCTCTCAAGTTGCCTTTCTGTTATGCCTTCGCCCTTATGCGCCCATAATCCTCTATCTGTAGTTATTCCGTTGGCTTTAACGTAGATGACTGCTGCAAGCAATGTTGTTCTTTTCCTTGTTGTTTGGGCGCGGTTTATTCTTCTTATCGCTTCTGACCTTGCGAAGTTTATGGTAGCAAGACTCAAGCCAGCCTTGTAGAGTTCGGGTAGTTTGCTTTGGATTAACTGGTCAATCTCTTGGGTTCTTTGCTCTTGGGCTTTGACACTTTTTGAGTAAGCCGTGGCGCATTTCTTTGGAAGTGTTCTTTTCTTGACGCCCTTGATTTTTATGCAGGTTTTTTTTAGTGGCGCTGAATGGTCATTCATCGGTTCAATAATATCATCATGCCAACCTAGGTCTTCTCTGCTTTCATCAATTAAATAGGCATAGACTGCGCTGCATTTGGGACATTGAAGAACAAGCAGATCAAAAATGCTTGTGCCACGATTATAAAGGTCTTGGAGTTCTGTGCCGCACATTGCGCAATTATCCTTAATTTCGTCATCGGAAAAAACAGTTTGATTCTTGATAAGCATAGCCTCATCTAAGGCGAATCCAGTTGCCCCTAATACTTCAGATATTACATCTTTCTTTTCCAGAGTGACCCCTCCCTTTATGTTTAAGCCGATAAGAAAAAAGACTTTCCTAATAATCAATGACTACAAAACTTGGGGGAGGCAATCAAGTGCTTGGTCCTCCTCAACAATACAGGCATTGCTTATGGTAGAAACCCCTTAAATTTACCCCATGAATGCAGGTTAGGCCACAGGCAATCAACGCGTTGCGAAATCGGTATTTTCGAGATTTTAGCCTTATAAACCGTCGTGAATTAATCATAATAGCGCAGATAAATCCTCCAATGCCTTTGAGTGCTTTTTAAACAGAGTCCTAACCCCAGTACAATAATCAGCATCAAAAGGTTGTTCCTTGAGCTTATGATTGTTATCATTTTTAACCATAAGCACGTTTTTCTTCCCCTCGCATTTCTTTGCATGGGCTAACGTATTTCTAAATTCAATAATCTCTGTTTGAAACTTGCCAAAAACATCGTTGATTTCTTTTAACTTATCTCTTCTTGCCACTAACGCAGGGTCAGGTTTTTTCCCTGCTGAAGCGATATTAACGTTCGCTACTTTGATTTCGTCACCCAAGAAACGCCTAATTATTTTGTACTTTAATATATCATTAAAATGCTCGTCCTGCATTTGATCAATAAGGAAAGATAATTCAGGGTCTTTGAGCTTTAGCATTTTAGCAATAACTTCTTCCATCTGGCTTGCTGCATAAATGGTTTCCGCGATAAAAGATCCTCGAATATTGCTAATATCTAAATCTCTTCTAAGGGTCTCATTTATTACGTTATTTGCTTTTTCCTCTAAATGTTCTCTATCAGTGAAATAAACCCCGTCTAGCCTTCCCTTCAATTTATCCTCATAATCTCGATATTGAGAATACATAACAATGTTGGTAAAAATACCGTTACCTCTAAATGTTCTGACGACATCATCTCCGCACACCTTGAAACGTAAATTTTGATCCATTAAAACAAGGTCAAAATCTTTTCGGGCAATTAAGTCTGTCAGATGCGCGCTATCTTTTTCATGGATAAAGACTGGATTAAACCCTAATTTTGTAAGAATACTTTCTATGCTTGGTTTTGAAAGGTCATAGAATTGGTCATTGTTTTCAAACCAAAGTATAATGTATTCGAATATCAAGTCTTATTCACCTTAAGAGTAAATTCAACCCCTTCTTTTACCTGATTGTTTACTATTATAGAGCCGTATTCGTCCATAATCTTCTTAATATGATACAAACCAATGCCTGTTCCACCGCTTGTTGTAAACCCAAATTTGAAAATATCTTTCATGTCGGAATCAGGAATGCCTTTCCCATCATCTTTGAAGGTAATTTGCAAAGAATGCTCATCAGGCAAGAACATACTCACTTCAATATTCTTGCTGTTTGCTTTAACCGAGTTACTAATAAGATTATCAATAACAACAACAATCTTCATTGGATCGAAAATCCGAACAAAATTAACGTTAGAAGGTCTATTTACCTTGATAGTAACACTTTTTTCATCGAGGTCTTTGTTGTTAAAGGGTATATACACCCTTTCGATATACTGTTGAATGTACAAAGCTATGTTATCGTTTAATTCTTCTGACGTAAGTTTAAACTTTGCTTTTGATATAAATTGTGATTTTGACATGGCAGCCATAATTTGTGTTTGAAGCAGGACACTTTCTACACGCATCAATAAATCATCTTTAGGAATCTGTTCGCCCCTTACTATTCTGCCCCTAAGCGGTAAGAGATATTTTCTAATAAGCAATGCACCAAGACCGATTTGATGTTCCACTGCAAGAATCTCTTTCTTATCTTCACCAGCCACTTTCTCCAAGAAAAGGGATTGGTCTTCTTTTAGTCTAAGCTCTCTTTCGAGGTCTTGTTGTTTTCTCTTAAGGGCCCTGAAAGAAGATAAGGCGTTCTTTGCTTGTAAGTCAAGGAAGTCCTGAGCTTCTTCAGACTTAATAAAAGCCTTTAATGTTTCTATATTTTTTACAATCTCAGGTGTTCGTTCAATTTGCTTTTGTGAATATATTTCAAGCAAGTTCTTGTTGAAGGAGATACTCTGCCCGCTGCTTCCAGTTCCTTCAACTAATTTTGTCACTAGTTTAAACGTATCGGTTTTAATGTCTTCAGAACTCTTTGGGTTATTTTCAGAATCCCAGCTAATTCCCTCAACAACGTACTTTTCAAGTCTAATGAGCGCTTTTTCTTTAAAGAACTCGTTAAGTTGGATGGCTTCAAGAGTTCTCACAACTCCGCCGTCTCGACTTGAGACTTCTCTAAAGTTGGGTTGATAGCCCTTCACTTCAATACGTCCCATGACTTCTCTGTTTCCGAAATTTCGCCTTGTCCCCTGTGTCTTACGTTTGTCTAGACCTAGCCAATCATCGCCAACATTTCCACAAGGATTGATCTTTATACCGTTTTTGTAAAAGAACACTGAGCCATAGTTTACTGGTTCTATTCCCATCGCTTTCGTGAAAGCGCTCTTAGCCTGAACGTTCAAGTAAAATAGATTAATCGTTACATTATGCAAAAGTCTGTATTTATTATCCTCAATTATTCGATAGATAAAAATGCCCTTATCAGTAAGTTCGGTTTCTATTTTTTCTCCTTTTTCATCTATTGTACACTTCATATGCGTAGTTTTTATCCCAAGTTTCTCGAACAAAATATTTTTTATTTCACCATTAACTAAGTCGAAGTATTGAGTATACTTGGCGTCGTCACTCAGGAATTCATCTGCAGTTATGATGATTTTGAACCCATTCTTTTCATCGATAGCTTCGGGATTTATCAAGCGCTGGAGATGAGTCTTAAGTTTAATTAGTTTGTCTCTGTCCCAAAGCTCTCTAAGGCAGGAAATCTCAAGAATAGTTCCCTTTTTAAATTTAGTTATTTCTATTTCAATGCTCAATTCTTTTTTTTGCTGATAGTCTACATCAACAGTCTGGAATTCCTTTGTGGGGTCTTGCTCAAATTTGTCCCAGTCCATTTTTACGCAGTTAAAGCAAGTTTCATCTGCCGGTTTGGTGTAAAGCGCTAACTTTGTTCCAAGCCTATCACACGAAAACCGACCGATACCTTTGGCTCCTGCCAACGCTCGTTTTTTAGTAATTCTATCCCGATAATCAGATGAATCAAGTTCTTTTTCGTTTTCCCGTTTCCTTGAATACCCTACTAATAACCATTTTTCAAGGAGATCGGTATATGACATGCCATCCCCATCATCTTTGATAAAAATCTTCGCATTTTTTTCGTTTGTTTTAACCCGCTTAAAAATAATTTCGACCGAACTTGCGTTTGCATCGTATGAATTCTTAACAAGCTCATAGATAGCGATAAAATCATCGGTGATAAGGTCTCTACCAATGATATTTTTAAGCTCTGAACTCACTCTAAATTGTAATTTTCCTTCAGTCAATTAATATATTCTCCAAAACTTTACCGCAAAGTTCAGCAAAAAGTGGTGGAACTGCGTTACCAACTTGAGTATATCTGGGAACATCAACTTTCCGTCTCCTACCGCCGGTTGTGTACTTATCTTTGAACTCAAACCAGTCTGGGAATGATTGTATTCTTGCGTATTCTCGGACTGTTAAAATTCTTGGTTCTGAATAATGAATATAATCGTCCGGTAATGTTGTTAGCGTAGGGCACGTTGATTTACATTCAAGTGGGGTTATACTCTTCTTTTTCAGACCGAACTTTTCTTTCCATTCCGGCGACAACAAAACGTCCTTGGGGCAATTAGCGAGAACATCTGTCCAACGGGCGATAGTTTTTTTGTTATGTCTTGCGAATCTGTGGCTGTCAGGTAATTTTGATTGCAGCTCATGACGCATTAGT
Source organism: Candidatus Bathyarchaeota archaeon (assembly GCA_963702095.1). Lineage (GTDB taxonomy): Archaea > Thermoproteota > Bathyarchaeia > Bathyarchaeales > Bathycorpusculaceae > Bathycorpusculum. The sequence goes on along the minus strand of OY969706.1, from coordinate 2,928,236 downwards.
TTTTGATAATTACTTAATGCCTCTCCATAATCGCCTTGTTTGAAGTGCATACTTTCTAAGCAAGGTCTTTCACCATTTTTTCGCTCAAGGTCTGAAAGCGCTTCGTATAGTGAGACAGTTTGCATCAGACCTTTTCTAGCTAAGAACGGGTCTCTTTCTTTCGCTATAGCGTTGAAAAAATCTTCAGGTGACAGATCGCTTAATTCCTTCTGGACACCAATAAGTATAAATCGTTTTCTTCTTTGCGGTATTCCGTACTCTGAAAAATCTATTATGCAATGCTTAACGTTGTAGCCTATTGAATCTAGTTTTTGTTCAACTCGCTCAGAATAACCTTTTCCTCTTCCGTGATTATTCTTAAAACCAATCGTGAACCCAGTAACATTTTCAAAAAATAGCATTTTGGGCTTAACGAGTGCAACGAACTTCACGTATGATTCGGCTAGTCGGTTACGTTTATCGTTCTCATCCCTCCGCCCTGCAAGCGAAAAGCCTTGACAAGGCGGTCCTCCGACAACTAAGTCCACGTTTCCTCTCAAATTTGATAATTCTTTGCTGTATTTTTCAAGGACTTCCGTAATGTCATGAGCGGTTAGAGGCAACCAAGAGGGCCAATCAAAATGGTTTTTTTTGTCTATTAAATTATGTTTTAATGTCGAAAATGCCATGGGGCTCTTTTCTATTGCAAAAAGCCCTCGCCAACCCGAATTATATAAGCCAAGTGAAATACCTCCGCACCCGGCAAAGAGGTCTATGTAGTAAGCTGGACGATTGTTGGCTTGCATGCTGGGTTATTAATACTTTCTTCTACATAAGATTTATGAACGATTGGATAATGCTAAAAATTCCAGAGAATACTAATACACTGGAAACACCTTAGTAGCATCGATTAGCTTGGATAATCTTTCGAAAGAAAAACGTTCCAAAGTAATGTCGTCCATTCACTCAAAAGATACTAAGCCAGAAATAATCTTAAGGGATGCCTTACACGCCCAAGGGTTTAATTTCGAGACAAATTATGGTTCGGAGAAAATTGACATTGCTTTTACTGAAAAGAAAATAGCAGTCTTTGTAGATGGCTGTTTCTGGCATGTTTGCCCGATGCATTCTCATAAGATTGGAACTAACGAACCTTACTGGAAGGCTAAATTAGAGAAAAACCAACTAAGAGATAAAGCGAAAACTAAGGAATTAGAATCTGAAGGCTGGATGGTAATTCGATTTTGGGAACATGAGTTGACAGAGGTTGACAAATTAGTAATGAAGATTAAGAAATCCCTCGAGACAAGGACCAGTATAAGAATCAATCAACTTCGTAGATAAAGCACATTGGTAAGCTCGCATTCAAGCCCAAGATTACCGATCCGAGCGGTTAATCAATATCAGGAGCACATTTTCTTTAACTCTTTTTCTAACGCCTCAACTCTTGCATTCAGTTGCTTAATGGCGCCAAGAGCTAAACCCAAAAAGTACCCACCATTAACCAAAGCTTTTTTTAAGCACATTGCTTTAGGCGAATCATTAACACCCGCATCAATTGGCGGCCTTAACTCTGTTAACCTTTTCTACCTTCGAACGCAGTGCATACATATAATCCGCCAGCATTGGCGCCTCTCTACCGAGCTCCAACTTAATTGAAAGCTCCTGAGTTTCCCCATCCACTGTATACTCGGCGCTAACTAACCGAAGATCCTCGTAGATATTCTAATCCATAAGAAGACTGGTTTAATAGCCGCTGACATAGGTGGATAATTAGTTCTTCGCTCCACAGGTGGGGCATTTTTCTAAGGTTTCGTCGAATGGTGAGTGGAAATATGGACAAACGACTCTTGTAATAACCTCTTTTTCTCTGATTATTTCCTTTGTAACCGCCTTTTCATGTTCGTCAAAATCGTCTTGAGTCATTGAGCGGATTTGTTTTTTAGTTAAGCGTTTTCCGAGAAGCTCAATGCCTTTGCCATCTTCTGCCGTAGATATGAGTTCAGCCCATTCTAAGCCACGTAATGGCACAATATAGAGGTTCCATTTTGCTCCGCACATTTTGCAGGTTAGCGTGTCTTGCTCGCCATTTGTAATGTGTGCCGAGAATGTTCCCTTGGCTGAAGAAAAGCAAACAGGACAGCAAATAAAGTAGTTTCTCAAGTCTTTAGCGAACTCTTGCAGATTAACCATCCAATCGCCAACATAGCTAACTGATTAGCGTTTTTATTTAAAAGTTTTTAGCACGTTACTGCTTGCAAAACTGTAAATATACTTTACACATGAGATAAAAAATAGAGTTAGCTGATCTAGCCGTGTGGTAAGGAAAGAAAGCCGAAAATTGGAAGAGAGAGGGGAGAATATATGACAGGCTTTCAAACCCTATCAGCCAAATCAGCCACCGTATTCCGCTAATTCTACTTTCATGACATCATACAAAAACAGATGCCGTTACATTATTACAACAACAAGACAATTACGCAATTACGTCTAGCTTCCAGCAGGTTCTCTTAGCGAAGAAGCGATTTTTAGAAATTCCAAAAAGAACCGATAATTATACGAGTCAACAAGGGAATAGCATCGTTAAATAGAGACTAAAACAAGTGGCTACTAGGAGCTACGCCAATGGATGAGCCTTACGTGGAAGAATTAAGCGACTACAAGTGCCCCTTATGTGGCCGATTCTACAGTCTAGGCGAGGCCGAGGTTATTAAAGCTCTTAAGGAGCATGATGAGATACGATGGCCCTGCTGCTTTAGATCTGTGTTGTCAAGTCCTGATTTGAGGCTTGGCATCAAAGAGGCTCATTCCATAAAAGAGCTAGATGACATGTTATCCAAGTTCGACAGGGATTATGCTTTAGCCTTGGAGCGGAAATTCACAAAGAATATTATACCTTAACTAAATGGGCAGAGAGAGTTGCCTCGTCTACCTATACATAAGCACTTTATCGAAAATTTTCTTTGGTAATCTTTTAATAATTACTTAATCGAGTTTGTCTTTCTTGGCTGACCGCTTCAAATATTGACTTTGAAGTGAAGCCGGCGAAGCTTAGTAGGTTTGCTGAGGAGTCATAGAGTATCTTTAGGTATTGTCTTAGGTCCGGATTGGTCGTTTCGTCAATTAGTTGGTGTGCCTTTATTCTTTTGGAAGGCTTTTTGTTTTTTGTGTCAGTAAACAAGAACCTAAGGCTTTGTCCGGCATTCACCCCGTCGCCTTCTTTGATGAGTTGCTTTGCCGCAATCACTTGGCTGACTTGCTGTCGATAATTCGCCGGCTCCTTTGACAAATGCTTCGTTATAATTAGATCCCAAATAGGAATTTTGCCATCGAGCAGTCTTTGCCGATAAACCCGAACAACGTTGAGTGCTTTTGGGATTTTTTCGTAGAGTTCCGAGACGTTGTTTGCTGCTGATAATTCTTTAATCATGTCGGTTTGGGCGTCGAAGATGAATTTTGGGGTGTCTCGGCGTCTAATTTCTATCCCTCGAACTTTGATTTTGCCGCTTTCCATAACGCCGTAGTAGCGGTTTAGTACTCCTATGTTTGGATGCATTTTGGAGGGTAGGAAGACTATCCATTTGTATTTGCCCTCAAAATTTAGGGGTATCTTGGTTTGTTCGGTGATTTTTTGGCAAAGTGCTTTGTACTCTTGTACTGGCGTGTTGGGTTTTTTGAGCCATAGAGAATCCACTATGCCATGCATTACTTCAAACCCAAATTCTTCTGCGGTGTGAGCGGCTTTAAGCAGGGCTTCTCTTCCAAAAGCGCACACTCCAATGTGACCATCAATTGTACCGAATTTTGAGTTTTTAAAACCCAAGTAACCGAAACAGGTGACAAGTATCCATTTCAGCGCAATCTGCCTTTTATCATAAATCTCCCTTAACACTGGATCGGGTGATTCGTCTTTCATTTTCTTGTAGTACAATCTCTTTCTTACTGCTAATTCAACAGTTTTTGGAACGATGCCTCTGCGTTTGGTACAGATGTGATAGTTTAGCTCAGGAATCCGAATGGGGGAATCGGGGCAGCATTTGCAAAGAACCGTTTCAGCAGAGATGTTGTTGTTAACCATTATTATGGGATACATGCTGCTGAAGTCCAACTCGCCAATGTCGTCGTGGACTCCTACCCTTGGCTCAAAAACAAACCCGCCCCGATCAGCTACAAGCAACTCGTAAGCAGATTTGAAGGCTTCAGCTATGCTTTTGTTTCGGGGGATTAAAACCTCGTCTTTTATGGCTTGGTAGAGCTGCATCGAGGTCATGCTTGAGCCGATAGAGTTACGAGCTGCCGTATGCAGAGGTACTCGGCAAGTTCGGGCTATCTCAATTAAGCCGTCCAAGTCGGCTTCCGAGATAACAAATGTATTAGAGTAATCTACGTGTACTCTGCCATAGAGGCGCTGAATAGATGCGCGGTAGAATGTTCGGCCATATGAGAAGTAGGTGTTGCCTGAGGCTTTATTGTTCGATAGTGGTGTGGGGTCTCGGCTCAGCGTAAATTGGTCTGTGATTTGGTTTTCCGCTGCTCGCTGTGCCAAATAGGGAAATAGGTATGTGTCGCCGCCTTTGGTGAGCAGAAAATCGGGATCAATCTCAGCCACAGCTTTTGACAACTCGAGAAGGTTTTGGGCTTCATCGGATTCTTTAATGGTTATGCTTGTTTTGTCGTGTGTTAGTGTAATCTGTTTTATGGGGTCGCTAAATTGAGCTATCTTACCGCTCTTTGCGATCTCTAACTCCAGCCTGAGCGTCGTTAGGGGTGGAACCGAATAATCAGTACTCGCCACATCATCCCTTAGGGTGTAGGCCAGCTTTCCATCTTGTCTCTTAATGTCAACCAGTCCCAGCGGAAAAAGGTCGTGGCTAAACAAATAAGCCCTATCAGCATGCAGATCGGCATTGTGCACATCAAGCCTGGAGTAATCGCCCAACCGCAGGATTTGCTTTGTTAGGTAGAAGGCTTTTCGGTAGTCTTTTAGGGTTAATTCAAGAATGCGGCTCTTTTGTGGGTCTGTGGGTTTAGCGTATTTCTGTGTGAAGCGCCAATCGATTATGTCTTTGTTATGGTAGAGTTTGCTTATGCACTCTTCGAGTTCTCTCCTTGCTCCTGAAACATAGATTTGAGGATGGAAACTATCGATTAAGCGGATGCGCTCCCCGTTCTCGCTTATAATCCAGACTACCATTTCGCCTTCGTCTGCGGGGTAAACATCAAATATCCATCCTCTGACTGGCTATCCCTCCAAACAATCCATCTGAACCCATCACCTTCGAAAATCACGTGGGGCTTAGGCATTCGCCTATTTTGAATATAAAGCAATGGTCGAAAGGACCCAGCGAAGTAGTAGAGGGTAGAGTGAAAGTGTCTCAGAACTTCCAACTGTGCTTTTGTTATGTAATGAGCGTTCAAAAGTAATTCTGAGGCAATAGTTGAATTTTCTTATAGGAATGGTGGTTGGAGCTACTTCAAAGTAGATTGCAAAGAGCCTTTGAAAGCCAGTAGCCAAATAGCTCTAGCAAAAATATGTTTCAGGTTCCTCCTTAAGCAGTTTTAGACAACTCACAGGTAAAGAGTGCGAGTATGGGGCTTTTCATGTTAAGCAGTATGTTTGTTGTAGCTGCGAAAATAAGTTTATGGAGTACTATAAAGACGGCAAACTAAGTCACATAATACCTAAGTCCAAACAAAAATAAACACTCAACTGCGAATTGTGACGTTATGGACATTAATAATCGGATATTTAAAAATAAAAATGAAAAAACTTAGGAACAAGTTTTTCGGTCAGGTGTTTCTATATTAAGCTGTTTCACTAGGGTTTTGTATCTGTTTCTGACTGTAACTTCGGTGACTCCAGCTGCTTCCGAGATGTCTTTTTGTGTGGTTTTTTCAGCGTTCTGCAGGCATGCGATATAGAGTGCGGCTGCAGCTAAGCCCATTGGGTCTTTTCCTGCTGAAAACCGTTTATCTCTAGCTTCTCTGAGTAACGCTATAGCTGCGCCTTGTGTTTTGCCCGAGATTCCTGTTTTTTCTGCAATTTTTGAAACATATGTCAGTGGCTCAGAAACTGGCATATGAAAATCAAGCTCTTGCAGCAATAGCCTATAGCACCTTGCAACGTCCTTCTTTTCGACAAGACTTGCTTTAGCTATTTCGCTAAGAGTTCTGGGTGACCCGCTTTTGCGGCAAGCAGCATAAAGTGAAGCTGCAGCGATTGCGTTAATCGATCTTCCCCGGACCAAGCCTTTTTCAAGTGCTTTTCTGTAAGTGACAGCGGCTTTTTCTTTTATTGGCGGTGAGATAGAAACCATACTGGATAAACGTTCAAGTTCACTCATGGCTTGAGCGAGGTTCCGATCAGTGGATGAATGCACTCGACTACGTATTTGCCATTTCCTAAGGCGCCACATCTGCAGTCTAGTGGATATCGGTAGTTTTCTTCCAAATGCGTCTCTGTCAACTTGACTTATGACCGTAGATAATCCTTTATCATGAATCGAATATGACGTTGGCATGCCAACGCGACATCTTGATGCTTTTTCTTCTGAAGTAAAAGCGCGCCACTCAGGACCTTTATCCACCATTTTTTCAAAAACAACTAAACCGCAGTCACCACAGATGGTTTCGCCGGTGTCATTGTCGTGAACGAGATTATTGCTTGAACATTCAGGGCACTTATCAACTAAGCGCGAATTAATTATTGGGACTTCTTTTATCATGCTCATTTGGGTTATACTCATTTTTCTGACTCCATCCAATTTATTTTAAACTGCGATAACATTCTCGAATTTTCTTTCTGAGCTGGCTATCAATATGTTACATCTTTGCTTGAACTATTTTACAAAGGGAACTCTCCAGCTAGATTGCCCATAACCCTCATACGAGGATGTTCCAGGCTAACTGGCTTGCCCTTGCCTTTTACATAGGCTTCTTATAAGATAGTTATCAGTATTTTCTGGAGGCGACTTTATTTGGAGTTGATCCATGTATTTACTGCTTCTTGAATTGCTTTGGACAAGTCGCCTTTTTTGCCTCCGAATTGCTCCACGGTTTTTAACCTTAGCTGTTTTTCTAATTCGTCTGGGAGGTCAACGTTAATTCGGCCCATTTTAGTCACTTCTTTACTTTTTGTTCGCTTTGAGGTCGCTTATTCATATAAGCATATAAGTACATACGTGCTTATAAGCATATGTGTTTAAGCGCGTAAATGTAATGGAGTATTGAACACTTGTCCTGCAAGTCTTTCTTAATGGGGAAAAACTCTTTTTAGTGGAACAAAACTGCATAGAGACAGTAACCCGTTTTCGGCTAAAGACTGCTTCTGTATTTCATTGTTTAGCCTAGTGTCTCCTCTTCCTTTGCTGGCGTGAACCCAAACGTGTTACTTCCAGTTTGCCAAGTTGCCTCTTATTATTTGAGGGTTGCTCGTTAGGATGTAGAAGGGCATTTTTATTTGGGAAGTGTACAAATGGTTGTAAAATCTTTAATTAAACTTTACTTCAGGTCGAGCCCACTCTTAGCTTTCTCTTTATTCTCAAAGAACAGCCAATACGTCCATCACCTCAACTCCTTAATTCCATGTTTCTCTCCGAAAATCATAAAAGCTCTTGAATTAACTCTATCATGGCTAAGAACAGTCAAACGAAAGAGACTGAGCTATTTTTTACTATGAGGTGATAGCAAGATGAGTAAGAGAGGAGAAACAGGAGAACAAGACCGGTCAAAACCTCAGCCTCAGAAGCAGAAAGATAGAGCTGCTAAACGTAAGGATAAAAAGTCTGCCAGACTGGAAAGACAAAAGTCAAGGCAGACTTAAGAACAATAACCTTTAGTTCAGACATTCTGTTTTGATTTTTTCTTGAAACGAAAACCTGAGGTACTGTAGGGAAATGGTTATGCGTTTGCGGCTTAGGTTGTTTCGGATTTCATTATTTATTTTTGTGTTGCCGCTTTGCTTGCGTATCCCTAACAGGTTATTTTCCAGTTTTTCATATATCATTACGCAGTAGGTTATTTCTAGGTCGCTGAACTAATCTATTTAGGGAACGCACACTTGCCATACAGGATACGAAGTTGGAATCAATGACTGAAAAAAAGAATTACTACGAGATTTTAGGCATTCCAAAGGATGCATCCAAAGACGCGATAAAAGACGCCTACAGAAAACTAGCCATGCAATATCATCCAGACAGAAACAAGTCTCCTGGAGCTGAAGAGAAGTTCAAAGAAATATCTGAAGCCTACGCAGTGCTGTCAGATGATGAGAAACGCCAACAGTATGACAATTTGGGTAGTAATGGATTTGATCAAAGGTATAGTCGAGAGGACATTTTCCGAGGTGCCGACTTTGACTCGATATTTCGCGACATGGGTGTCAGCTCCGGCTTTGATGATCTTTTCAGTGTTTTCTTTGGGGGCAGAGACTTTGAAGGAAGACAAAGAGCAATCCGTGGACGAGATTTGGGCTACGAAGTATACATAACCCTTGAGGAAGCAGAGCGCGGTGTTGAAAAAGAAATTGAGGTCCCGAGAATTGAGCGTTGCCCAGTTTGTGGGGGTTCTGGAGCTACTCCAGGTTCTTCAGTGCAAACTTGCCCAGTATGCAGAGGTTCTGGAAAAGTCCAAAACACAATAAAAAAAAGGTCTGGCACGTTTATGCAAATCGCACCGTGCTCTGCTTGCAACGGCACAGGCCAAAAAATTATTTCCCCATGTAGAAACTGCAACGGAAAAGGACTCATAAAGAGGGAAAGAAAAATCACGGTTAAGATACCCGTTGGAATAACTGAAGGAAACCAGCTTAGGCTTGAAGGACAAGGAGACGCAGCCCAGGACGGAGGCCCCTCAGGAGATTTATACATAATGATTCACCTGATGCCTCATCAATACTTCAAAAGAGAAGGCGACGATCTCTTATACAATCTATACATCAGCATTACGCAAGCATCATTAGGTGCGGAAGTCACCATACCTGCAATTGAAGGGAAAGCTACACTGAGAATTCATCCTGGAACACAACCCGGACAGATTCTAATAGTCAGAGGCAGGGGCATGCCGAGAATGGGTGGATATGGCAGAGGCGATCTGCGCGTCCGTGTGAATGTGGTTGTCCCCAAAAAGCTAACTCAGCGCCAAAGTGCCCTTCTGGAAGAGCTGGCCAAAGAACTAGACTAGAATCTCGATAAAAGAGCGAAAGCCAATGTACTATAAATGCATTGAAAGGATAGTTGCCCTTAACTTAGTTTTAAGGTGCATATTGAAGAGAAACGGTGATTCGTTTTCGACTTAAGCTACTTCTAATTTCATTGTTGATTCTTGTGTCTCCTTTGCCTCTGCTTGCATGCCCAAAACGGGTTATTTTCCAACCCTTCAAGCCCCCCCTAATAACCTGAGGATTACTAGTTAAAATATAGAAAGGCATCTTTGTCTGGGAAGTATAACGCTCAGCTATTAGGTTCAATAATCGCTTTCCTATGCCAAGCCCTTGGTAGTCTGGTAGGACAACAAGCCGGCTCACCCGGTGATAGCTTGATTTCATTTTAACGCTTGCTATTGCGATGAAGGCTATGGGTTTGTTTTGGTATACTGCTGTGTAGCATCGAACGCCTGCTCCAAGTGTGCTGTTTAGATAATGATATGGCCGAAACATCTGCCATAGTTGTTTGCCGCACCGATGGACTTGGAGTTCAACGGGCGGCAGACTCCTTTTTTTCGGCTAAACTCCATAGTGTCAGTGCAGAAAACCCAGTCAGGTTCTAACCAATCAACTACATCATAGTGGCAGGTAACGGCTATGAACTTCTTGGAGCTTCTGCGAACAGCCTTACTGATGGCGAACGCGCTGACTTTAGCAATCTCTCTATCCACAACAGAGGTAAACTCGTCGAAAACCACCAAAGGCTTTTCTAGGCAAAGTGCACGTGCGATGTCCACCCGCATCTTTTCCCCTTGGCTGAGGCAATCATAGGCTTTGAGCCAATCCGGCGGAGAAGCAAACCCCACACTGCACAACATCCGAGTTATTTCTGATGTTTCAAGCCCTGCTGGAAAGTCATCTAAGACACATTTGCTTAAGTACTCAAAATCTCGGATGTATGCGCCGGGAAATAGCTGTTTGGCTATGCTGGTTTTGCCTGAGCCGCTGCGCCCCACGATGACGCCGACTTGCCAATCAAAATTTTCCAGCGGTAAGGAGCCCTTAAAGTGCTTCTCCAGCTTGACATCGTTTAGGGTGTAGCTGCCAACCACGCTCTGCGCTCGAAAGCTATCAGATTCTTCCCAGCGTTTTATAATGTCAAAATCCGTAGCTTATACCCCTCCAACTTTAGCTTCTCATACTTGGCTTTCTGGTCAGCCTCATCTCTGCACTCAACGATTAACTCGTAGGTTTCAGGGACCGAAAAAGAAACCTCGCGACCGTCTACCTCTAGGGGGAGCTTCTCGCCCACAGATTGAAGAAACAACTGCAATTCCTCTTTTTCTCCCTCACTGATGATGCGCAGGTACTCGGCGCTATCCATCTCCTTGTTATGCTTGCCTCTGAGCTTGTTGAGCACCTGCCGTAGCAATCGCCGATCAACATCTTTAACGGGCAGGCGTATGACGCTGCACTCAATCATGCCAAGTTCCTTCATTGCGGTGACGCGCTGCTGTCCATCGGCGACTAACAGCTCACTGTTGGTTACGACGGGAACGATGTCGCCCCACCTTCTGATTGAAGCTTTCAGGCGTTCGAGCTGCGCTAGGGTCATCCGGTTGGGATTGTCCTGGTCAAACTTGAGGTCGCTGATTTTCACGCGCTCCGACATAGGAATGGGAATTTCGTTTTCCACTGGTTCGCTCATACTTTCAAAATCTCCCTAAACGTTAATTGGCAAAATTGGTCACTTTGCGTTTTCCAAAACCAATCGCACTTTTCTACACATTTAGGACATTTCTCTCTTAGATAACGGGCGTTTCTTTCAGCGGCTGCTTTTTCCTCGTTTTCTTCTTGTTGCTCTTCTAACGCTTCTTGCCTGGCTTGTTCTGGCGTGCGGTTGGCGTTCAACTGCTGAATCTCCTCTGTGGTTTTGAAAACGTGGTGTTGTTCGCAGTAGCGTTGAAAACTCTCTGTAGTAAATAAGTCATGGTTCCAAGCCGCATAAACGGGGGCTAAACGCCTTTTTTGTTCGCCTTCGCAAAGTTCCCAATAACCAGGCACGTTAAAGACTGCTACTTCGGCGTCAAATTGCTCTTTGAACTTGCGGGTTTCCTCAATTAGCCAATAGAATTGCGTGTAGAATACCCAGTTAGCCACAGGGTCTTTTAATGTTACAAAAGTATCTGTGAAGACTTGAAAAATATCCAGTATCCTAGCCATTAGGCGATGGTTAGCTGCATCCACGATTTCCCGGTCGCTTGGCGACAGCGGCGTATAAGTGGTTTCTCCCCGCTCCTCCGCCCGCTGCATGTCTTGCATGTGAGCCTCAAGGATTTGAGTTGCTCGTCTATGTAATTCGTTTTCTGCTCGATCTAACTCTACATCGCCATTTTCCCATGTTATTTTAGTTGTGCCCTCTTCTGGTTCAGGTAACACATTTTTTTCTAATGCATGCAGTTTCTTGCTTAAGAGGTTCATTTCTTTTTATCCTCGGGTTTTGGTATTAGTATGCTGTTTTTGAGCTTCTCCTCTAGTGTTAACACCCGAAGCTCCAACTCCTCGTCTTTTAGCAAGGGACCGTAGGCTGAGACTGCTGAAACTAAAACTCTCGCCCAACCTTGCTTAGCTTTGTCGCTGTTACCGCCTGCATGAATTTTTTGGTGGGACAGGCTCAATACGCCGTCTAAAACGCGAAATAGGGTGTTTCTGCGCTCTTTTGCCGAGCGGTTTGATGATGGTTTCTTTTTGGTTTTAGCTTCAGGTTCACCCAAGAGTACGAACGCCTACAGGTTTATACTCCAACAACATGGAAAAAAGACAACAAAGCGAGATAACACTCAAGACAACACAAAACAAGACAACATTATGTCTTATGACTGTTCAAGGAAATAAAATTTGCGCTCACTCGATAGCTTACAGAGTAAAGGTTTGCTGTGGCTCTGGAACAATTAAAGGAGAAAAGAATGGAAAATGCAACTAAACCATCCTTCAACCGCGACCGGTTAACTTCATCCAAAGCCCACTCAGCCCTTCTGTTTTTCTATCTGGATTTTTGTCACTTCTATTTTATGGACTTGTTTTATTTTTTTAACTAAAAAAGGGGAAAGTTGGATTTAGTTTCCTTTGTGCTTACTTCTTTTTGAGGCTAAGGAAAAGCGCAGCTAACCCAATGACGATTGAAGCGACAACGCCGCCAAGTATGCCATATTGCAAGTTTATAGTGTCAACAGGCTGCGGATATGCGGGAGAAGGCGCCACTATAACTTCTGTAGCGGTGAAAGCGGTTTCGGCTGATGAACCATAGTAAGAGTTAGAGCCGTCGAAGCTTGCATAGAGAGAGTATGTTCCCGGAATATCAGGTGTCCAAGAGAACGTGTAGACGCCCGTTGCAGAAGTTGTAGTTGTGCCGATGCCTCTGTAGTTGCCGTTAGAATCGAGAACGCTCAGCGTGACCTCAACTCCTGTGACGTTGGCTGGGCAAGGTTGGTCCTGGTAGACGTGTTCCATCCACTTGCTTTGGCTCTCGTCAGAAACGCATGGAAGACCATTCGGGAAGTTCTTCGCAACCTCAGACTGCGCAATGCCAGCTGAAACATCCATCACAGTACCTGTAATCGTTATCGGCGTATCGATCGTCACTCCAATGTTGGGGGAATTAATGGTCGTTGCAGTTGGTCCCCTGCCAAAAGCGTACACTTGGTTGTCATAACAATTCAGCGATGTTAGAATGCCGTATGCGATTTGTTGATTTATAACTGGAAAGTCCAGTTCACTCCAAACTAGTTGTCCGTTGGTCATGTTTATGGCTAATAACTGTGCGCCGTGGAACATCGGTGGGTTATAAGCGTGTCCAACAGCAACATAGAGTACGTCGTTGCTCATGCATTGAGAACCGCCAAAAGTCCATAAGGGCCAGATGCCGTAAGGCGTTTCAAGGCCAGGATCACCCAGCAGTGTTGTAGTATTCGTATACCAGATTGTGCTTCCATTCGTTGCGTTCACGCTCCAGATGTCACCGCCAAAACCCATAATGACAAACCTGCCATTACCGTTTAGGTTCGTGGGAATGCTGGCTGCTAATTCATTGTAGTAGTTTGGCTGTCCATCACCGTAAGGTGTTTTGACGCTGCTTGTCCATGCTAGGTTGCCAGTGGCGCAATCGATTGCAGTGATTACGTTGTTGTGGAGGTTATACCACATATAGTTTCCATCACAGTACATTCCGCCTTGAGTAAAGCGTGTAAAAGGCTGTAGCGCTTGGATTTCGGGATATGAAAAGTTCTTCACCCATTTGACTGCACCAGTATTTGCATCCATTGCAGCCAGTACCTCCCATCCGCTTTGGACGAAGAAGATTGGCCACAGCATTGAAGTGAGCATTATCTCGTTGCCTGTATAAGTACTAAGGCTAAGAGATGGAGTTATGGGTACGCCGTTAACGGTTGTAGGTACTGGGGCTGTCCACATGACTCCTAAGCCAAAGTCAATGACAGTATTCTCAGCTGGTCCCCACTCCCAGTTATTGCCGGGAACGTCCCATAGGGCTTGTGTAAGGTTGAACATGCACAGTAAAGGATTACCAGCAGTGATGTTTACAGTGGATTTAAGGGTTGGATACTGCGGACCCTGCGCAGGACCCATAGGAGGAGGAGGCATTGAATTCCACGATGATGGGTTCCAGAGAGACATAGTGCCAACGGTGCTGTTTATGTAGTAACCAATGAGGTGCCCAGAGGTATCCGCGTGCAATCCACTCAGGTTTGTACCGTTAACGATGCTCATGACGTACTTTCCAGTTGTAGCAGAATATATGTTGAATTGTGATCCTTTGCTATAGACAAGTTTTCCGCCAGTTTCGTCCGGACTCAGAGATCCAGAAGTAATAATGTACGGACCGATAGCGCCGTAATCGTTAAGCGTCTGATATTGGGTTACCATGCCGCACATCAATGTGGAAGTGGTATTTATCGTAAACAAAGTTTGCCCAGTGTATAAGTCTACGCAGACAATGCCATTTGAGTATGAGGTGGTTTCTGGGTAATATTGAGCATACAATTTGCCGCTAATAATGATTGGACTAAATTGGTTTTTGTATTGCCTTGCTGTCCAGTACTGTCCAGTAGTTTCTGATGGCCTGCGTCGCCACCAACTACACCACCCGTACCCCAGGGTTTCGTCCAAAGAACGTGGCCTGAAAGTACCGATTGAGTGTAGGGATTGCAAGATGTAGTAGTGTTGTATTTGGCTGGAAATATGGTTGGCCCCATGATTGAGTACCAATACTGCGTATTCTGAGCTGATACCGGAGTCTCCCAATAGTTTGTAGGCAGCGGTGTGAGTGGGTAGGCACGTTGAGTTACTTGCTCTTCCTGTACTGTAAGCGAAACAACATCTGTTTGGCTAGGACCCTCTATAAGACCTACATAGGCTGGCGTTGCATATGGTTGTCCTTCGTAGAAGCCTTGGAATTTATATGTGCCAACTGAGGCTGGAACAAAGTTGAAGTATCCTCCGCCAGTTTGGTCCGCTTTTATGGGTTGTGTCTGAGTGTTGCCATTTGGAAACGTGATTTGGACACTCATGTTTACAGGTGCCTCACCGTCTATTAACGTCGCTCCCAAGAAGCAGTTGACGAAGACTGTTTGACCAACACCGGCAGGATTCGGAGCAATGCTAAGGTAGAGATAGCTTGGAATTACAGTTCCTTCCGGCAATGAACCACCCATAGGTAATGTTACTGCATTTACAGGTGTCGATAGTATCATTGAAGCTGAAATTGAAAGCATCAAGAATATAGCAAATAATGTTCGTAATTTGTTTTCTTCATTTTTCATTTTTCATTTTCCCTTTGAGTATATGCCTTTTTAAGGCAGATTTCTCTATCTCGGAGCTAACACTAATAAAACTTACTCACCTGTCGTGAGTGCACAAAAAGTTGCATCTACTGCGCGACCAAAAGGAATTTCTATTAAAATTGAAGGAAAAGGCCTACAATATCTAAGAATACGAACAAATCCTTGATTTCATGAATTGCATAGGTTTGAATGCCTATACAAGACATGAGCGTGCGGTTCCGAGCGCGCTTGCCCATCTCTCAGCAACATTCAACCGCTTTATCCAAGATCCACAAAAAAATCCGAACCAAACCCAAAAAACCCAAAGAAAAAGCCTAAAGCTCGAGTAACATGCACCATCTGAATTTAAACAATGAGGGTTTGCTGGGGCTCTGGAACAACTTTAAGGAGAAAAGAATGGAAAATGCAACTAAACCATCCTTCAACCGCGACTGGCTATTCTTCTATCCAGGGCCCACTCAGCCCACAGTTTTTTCCAATGCATTTATTGATCCCAAAAAAGAAAGGGAAAATTGTTTTTTGTGCTTATGGTCGTTTTTTGACGATTGTTGCAAGGACTATGCCGACGATGGCGATTGCGATGATTATTGCTACTGTGGAACCTAAGATAGGCATGGTATTGTCAACTGGTTGTAAAGGCAGTGCTGTTGGTGCTGGAGTTGCTGCTTCGCCAGCATAGAAGTGTGCTACAGCGGTGGACGAATAATACGAGTTTGAGCCTGCAAAGTTGGCGATCAAAGTGTAATTGCCAGATATATCAGGGGTCCAATTGAATGCAAACGTGCCGCTGGCGTCGCTTGTCGTAGCACCGATTTGTCTATAGTTGCCGTTGGAGTCTATAACACTGAGTTCAACTGGAACACCGGTTACGTTTGTTGGCATTGATTGTTGTTGGTAGATGGATGCCATCCATTCGCTTTGGCTGTCGTCAGATACGCATGGTAGTCCATTTGGGAAGTTTTTGGCTATTCTGTCTTGAGAAGTCCCACCAGAAATATCCGTAATAGTGCCTGAGATAGTTATTGGTGTAGAAGTTGCCACTCCCACGCTAGGAGCATTAACTGTGATAGCAGAAGGTCCTTTTCCGAAGCAGTAGATTTGGTTATCATAGCCGTTTACTCCGATCAAGTAGCCATTTGATACTCCTATCGAGGTGAATAATCCATTTTGAGACCATAGATAATCACCAGTTCCAGCGTCTAAACACCATATTTTGTAACCTTTGTAATAGGGCGGCGCGGGTGTGTGTTCCATGCAGGGTACATATACTTTATTGTCGGCTATCATGACTCCGTCAATGCAGTTCCAGCTTCCGTAAGGTGTATCGAATCCGCTGCTTGGTTGATTAAAGCTCCATATATTCGCTCCAGTTGTAAGGTTAAATGCATATACACTGCCACTGAATCCTGTAACGTAAAGGGTTCCGTATGCAATTTTTGGAGACCAATCGTACGATGTGTAGTCACTGTCGGTATATTCCATCAGAGAATCTGTGGTCCAGAGGTAGTTTCCAGTTTTGGCGTCGAAGGCTACGAACGTTGCAGTTTGCTTGTGGAAGACGACGTATACTCCGTCAGCTAGTGTGTGGCATGGAGCAAAATTTGTTAGGAGTCCAGGTATGTCTGGTCCGCCAAAGCCGTAATCATATCCTGTCCTGTTTTGAATCCATATGCGTTCACCTGTTTCCGTACTGTATCCTATGTGTGTGAAAGTTGGGGAAGCAACTGATGATTCGGCAAGTATCACTCCGGTATTATAGTCAAGGTGGCTTAACGTTTGTCCAGTCACATGAGGTATGGTTACGCTCCATTGTATTCCTTTGGTCCAGTCATATGTTCCATAGATACGCCAGTTTGAGGCATCAGTGTAGAAAACTAACGTCGAATTCCACATGGTTAGTCTGTCGTTTTGACCATCAAGAATGTACATCAGTAGTTCTCCATTTGGACCATATGCAAAGGTTCCTGATCCAGCAGATATGGCACCGTATGATGCCGTCTGTGAAGTGGTGTTTACTAAAGTGGCTAGTTGTCTCCCTGAGAAGGCATCAGACAATTGCCAACTGGTTGTACCTACGCTCCATAAGTATGCCGAAGCGCCGTGGTGGCTATCTCCGTCGAAATTGAACACTTGGCCGCGCGATATTCGAGGCATAGAATCGTTTCGCCATATTTCTTCTCCTGTTCTTAGGTCTACGCATATAACGCCGGTTAGCGAGTTCGATGAAAATTCATTGTAGTATAGTCGTCCGCTTATGATCACTGGGGGGCTTAAGGGGTTTTCATAGGGAATTCCGGTGTAGTAAGCTTCGCCCCAGCCTAATGATCCGTCTGCTATTCCGCCTTGAGTTACTGATTTCGTCCACATTATGTGTGCTGAGTCCGGAGCTGCAGTGTAAAGGTTGAAATTTGATGAGCCAGGCATGAATGGCGCTTGGAGCCAGTCGCCGGATATTTGTGACCAGGCCCTGTTTTCGGCACTAATTGGGTTTGTCCAGTAGTTTGATGGAAGGGGTGTTTCTGGGCTTGATTGAACTTGGTCTTCTTGTACTGTCGCTGATCTTGTGCTGCTTTCGGATGGTTCAAAGTAGTAAAAACCGGGTGGGAGGCTGTATGTGGTTGTGGTTATGTTCATTTCTTGTCCGGGGAAGATTGCTTTGAATGTGTAGGTGCCGGTTGTTTTAGGTGTATATTGTATGTAGCCTGCGCCAACGGTGTCTGTTTGTGTAGTTGATATTTTTTCGGTTGAATTGTCAGGTTTAGTTACAACTATTGTAATTCCTTCGTATCTAAAAGGCGATGGCGGTGCATCTGCAAGCCAGTAAGCGACGGTAAGAGTCTGGCCGACACCTACTAGTTTTGGCTCGACATCTATGTACGTGTACGATGGGTAAGATGATGTATAATCTGTAGCATTACTGATCGGCATCATCGCTAGGCATAGAGACGCTTAATAATAGAATTAACGTGGTCACTGAGAGCTTGTGTAAATTGTCAGTTCTGCTTTTTTTGTCGGATCTTATAGGTAGAGTTGATAACATTTTTGTTTTTTCCTTTTTGTGTTTTTTGCGTGAAGAATACTGTAGCTTTTTACCGTGTATATAAAATTTTTGGAATTCACTGAATTTAATCGAAAAATGAGCCCTATTAACTAAAAAAAAATTACAATTAACGAAAAAAAGGTTTTTTGTACTACGTATCAAAAGGACGAGTTTTTTGACACCCTATGTTCTTTCTGACTTTCGAGAATGGCCCGAACTTTTTAACAGGATGTTTCCGTGATAACTGGGAATTAATTGTGACGTAGGTCTTAAATAGAGGCTGCATTACCTTTAGGAAAACATATAATAAGCAAACGCAGGGAATACGTGCGCCTTTATGCGAACGATTGATGAAATTGATGCAAAGATACTTCACGACTTGTTAAGAGATGGTCGAAAAGATTTCTCTGATATTGCATGCGAGATTGGAATCTCAAGGAACGCAGTTCAAAAGCGTTATGGAGAAATGAAAAGAGAGGGAATTATTGTCGGTGCAACAACCCAAGTTGAACGTCGCCATCAAGGGTTTCAAGCCTTTACTGAGTTTTTACTAGCGGACTATTATATAGATAGCGACTTAATGCACGAACGGTTAAAGAACCAAGCGCATAGGTTTCAGGCCATATTTAATCATCCCGATAAGGGCGATATTGAAGTTTTTGTTGCAATGAGGAACCTGTCGGAAATAGAAGAATTAAAAATGCTGTTGGCGAAACTTACTGCCGGAAGACTAAGGTCATACATTTGGACTGGTGCCGTAAAAAGTATCCCGTGGAACTTATCGTTTGGAATTTTCGCAGGTTTGAAAGATAATGTTTGCAAGAAGCAATCACTCTCAACGAGCGGCACATGCCGGAGTGAACTTGATGAAATAGATACTCAGATAATTGATAAACTAAGTCAGAACAGTCGTGTGCCTTTCAGTACTATTGCCAAAGAAATTGGAGTTGCTACAGACACCGTTATAAGAAGGTACAGAGAGCTTAAAAAAAGCGGCACTATTAATACGTTAATTCAAATAAATCCAAAAAAACTAGGTTACACCTGCCAGATGGAAACTCGAATCAGACTAAAATCGACAAGGGATTCAATTGAAGCAATGAATATTCTCGCACAAGTTCCGGACATTTATTTCATGACTGCAACCTCTGGAGACTATGATCTACACCTTTTTGCCTTCGTGAGAGACATTGAACATTTCCTTGCAATTCAAAAGAATATAGTAGATCTACCTGACTTTGGGAAATTAGATATGCGGTTAACTGGCATTTCAGAATGCATTTTCCCTTTTAGGCAGTATTGGAGTTCAACGATATAGAACAAGGAAAAAGTTTTTCAAAATAATTGATCGTATCGGACGAAGGTTTGCATTTTTATCCCTGAAAGTAAGTGACTAATGAACCGAATTTTTAGTATGCTGCAGCTTTTTCGGCGTGTCCCTCGAAAATAAAAGGAGAACTATTGCTAAAGTTACGCCCGAGGCGCCGATAATAGTCATCAAGAGTTGAAAGTTGTTAGCGGAAAGGTTTAGCACCAACCCGCCGATAGTAAAACTCAAAACAGCACCTAAGCCCGCGAACGCCCTGGAAATAGACATCATCGATGCCCTGAACTCTGGAACTTGCTCAAGAGTTAAGCTTGTAAGTGACGTACCTGCTACTGCTACTGAAAACGCTGATAGCTCCCAAAAGGCTACGGAAACTCTAATATCCGGTATAAAGGTGAACGCTATAGTCAAGACTCCTGCAATGAATGCTGCTGTGATAGCAAGAGGTTTTCTGCCCCAGCTATTAATTAATTTACCACCGCCTATCGCTCCGAATATCCCTCCGACTGCTGCAGCAGATGAGAACATGCCACCCATTATGGGAGGAAGCGAAAAGGTTATTCTGTAAAATGACACTGCGTAAAAAGTAATTGCATCTAAAATCAATAAAAGGGTCGTCCCTGCAAGGCAACCTACTGCGGATTTGTTAGAGAAGATTTTCTTAAAAGCTTTTGAATATTCAGAGATTGGGGGACTCGGGTCTTGGTGCGACTTTGAGGGAATAACAATTAAGCCTAAAACGAAGCAGGTAATGGAAAGGGGAAAAATGAAAAAGAGTAGCACGGAGCGCCACCCTGCGATACCCCCAATAAAGCCAGATAATGGTGCAAAAAAGGCAAATGCTAAAAACTGAGTGGAAATTATCAACCCGATTGCCCATCCCCTCTTTTCCAAGGGCAGGAGGTCCCCGACTAAGGAAAAAGTCATGATGGCGTGAATTACGCTACCTGTTCCCATGAGTAGTTGTGACAGCAGCGCCGTGGCGAGGTTTGGGGCCAAGAAAAAGACTAATGACCCAATGCTTATGATTGCCACTCCCAAAAGGAATAGCGATTTATGTCTGAACCTGATGCTTAAGGCGCTCATGACTAAGCCCATTATGAGAAACAAGAAACTGCAAACAAGGGCAAGTTGGCTTGCTGTTCCGATTGGAACCTTCAATGACGATGCTATGTCTACTAAGAGCGTACTAAGAAGAACAGTACCAGTGAATTCCAGAAACGAACTGAGGATTAATGTGGGAAGTAGCAGTTGCACCTTGTAAGCCTTGTGTTCTAAACGATTCTCTGAATTCATTATCTTGCCCTTTTAAACCCAGCTAGTATATAGCATTTTAGCCAAAGGGTTTGCTGAGGCTCTTGAAAAATTTCTAAACTATCTTGTTAAGCATTAATAAAGAGAAGGTATGCGGGTGACATCACAAAATAGGGCATGTTCCCCCGAATGATAGGTTACTGATAACTAATACGAAAAAAGGGGAAGCGGGAGATTTTGCCACTTTAACTTCATAGAAGCCATAAAAGACTAGTCGATTGTTTGTTGATATTGTGCAGTGGACTTCAGTCAGGTCGGGATAACCCCGAGTGTTAACAGGGATTTGTCACCTGTGAAACTAATTAAACATCCTGACTATGAAGGCTGTTTAGGCACCGTTTATGCATAGTATAAAACTGAAGTCTGAAGTATCCATGATGTTTGAGGAAACCGATGTGGTAATTACAGCCGCAACTACTTGTCCGGGAGATAGTCTTGTGCCTTCTTGGTTCCACGATACAGTAATTACCGCATTAGTACTCCGTGGAGTCCAATCATAAGTAGACATAGTTAACGTTAAAAAAGCATGACTACCAGTATTTTTTATGTAGATTGTTTGAGTTGCATTTGAACCGGGGGTAAAGTCGCCCCAGGCGATGTTGTTGAGGACGTTTTTGCAAGCGCTATCGGTGTAGAGTTCAAGATTTACGCTTTTTTTAATCGCTCCTGAAGAGGGAACGCTCGCAGAAAGCGTAGTTTGTGTGGCTGCGTAAGCGGTTAAGGATAGGGTTAGAGCAACCGTTATTAAAATAAGCAGCAGCATTAAAGATAGTTTTTTTTCGTTCATTAGTCTCTCTCCTTGAGCAGTATCCCGAATGTGAAGTTTACATATTTTGAGAGTGATCGTTTTTAAGTCTTTTCTATATGAAGGTATAATACTCTTAGCTGAAAAGCAAGTTTAGCTTAAACATTTCTTGCAATGAGTTTGCTGGGGCTCTGGAAAGCTTAGGGAGAAAAGAATGGAAATGCACGTAACCATTCTTATCCGCGACTATGTTAGTTTTATTCCAGAGCCCACTCAGCCCATTTTTCCAGTGTTTTGTTTTCCAAAAAAAGGAAAAGGGAAAGATTGTTTGTTTACTGTTTAGTGTTTTCTTAAGATAAGCACTGTAGCGACTGCAACTGCAATAATGATAGCAACGACTGCTGCTGCAATATACATCATCAAGTCACTAGTAGTAGCAAAGCCCGTTGCGCCCTCAGTTGTCGGTTGCGGTGTTACTGCATCACTGGCATAGAAGTGCGCCAATAGCTGAGGATGGATAGTACGAGTTGGAACCTGCAAAGCTAGCAACGACTTCATAGCTGCCTGGAATGTCAGGAGTCCAAGTGTAGGCGAATGTTCCGTCGACTGAAGTGGTTTGGCCGATTTCACGATAGTTTCCGTTGCTGTCAACGACGTTTATGGTAACTGGAACACCGGTAGTGTCGTATGGCATTGGCTGCTGCTGGTACACGGCTTCCATAAAGTGGCTCTGACTCTCATCTGAGACACATGGCAAACCGTTGGGGAAGTTCTTAGCGACTACACTCTGAGAAGCGCCTGCAGAGACATCAGTGATTGTACCTGAGATAACTATTGGAGTAGCTGTGGAAACACCGACACTAGGAGCATCGACTGTCATAGCGCTTGGTCCTCTGCCGAAAGCGTAGAGTTGGTTGTCATATGCGTTGAGTGATAGCATGACTCCGTATGCGATTGATGTGGAAGTCACGGACATGTCGAGTGTGCTCCAAACTAGTGAGCCGTCAGTGTTGTTTAATCCGAATAGTTGTGCGCCGTGGAATAGCGGTGGGTTGTATTCGTGGCCAACAGCCCAGTATGATACATCGTTGGATGCACATGCGCAGTTAAACACCCATAGTGGCCATATGCCATAGGGAGTTTCTGTTCCTGGGTCACCGAAGAGTTTGGTTGTATTAGTGTACCATAATTGGTGTCCGTTGCTTGAGTCGAAAGCCCAGATGTCTCCACCGAAGCCTTCAAAGTAGATTATGCCGGGGCCATTCCAGGTTTTGAGGTTGAATATGTCGTAGTGGTTTGGTTCTGCACCGTTGTCGCCTGCGAGGTTTGCGGTCCATGCTTGAGTGCCTGAGCGTGCGTTAATGGCAACGATATCCCAGTTGTACATGTTAGCGTTAATCCAGTATCCGTCTTGGATTTGCATTTGTGTTCTTGTGAAGGGCAGCAAAGTTGATGTGTCTTGGGAGGTGAAGTTCTTGCACCATAATTGTGCGCCTGTGGTTGCATCTTGTGCGCCAACAACTAGCCAGCCGTTTGTTTCTCCTCCGGAGCCTTGTCCGACGGTGAAACCTCCAGTCAGGACTACTGCGTTGTCAGTTATGCCGTTGATTGCAAGTGCTGGACTGATTATTGCGTCTGAGATGTTGTTGAACACTGGTACTGCCCACATAACACCGCGGCCGAAGTCGATTGCAGTGTTTAGTGCTGGAGCCCAGCCCCAACTGTTGCTGCGAGCTTGTGTAGTTGGATTAATGATGCTAATTGCCTGCGACATGTTAAAGCAGCATAAGACAGGTTGAGTTGCAGTGATGGCTACTGCGCCTCTGGAGTGTTGGGTGCCGTCTACTTCGACTGGTCCCCAGGTGTTCATTGTGCCGACTGTGCTGTTGATATAGTAGCCGATCATGTTGCCGTTTTCGTCAGTGGTAAAGGTTGGGTTAGTTCCGTTAACAACACTCTCCACGTACTGTCCGGTTAAGGCTGAGTACATGTTGAATTGTGTTGAACGAGGTATGGTATTATATGCTGTTCCGCCAGTGTCAGATGCAGGTAGATTGCCAGTGGTCCAAATGTATGGTCCGATTGCACCGTAGGCGTTTAGTGTTTTCCATTGAACATTCATGCCGCCGCGCAGTATGCTAGTAGTGTTTATGGTCCACAACGTTTCTCCAGTGTATAAGTTGACTGCATCAATGCCTGCTGAGTATCCTGTAGTTTCAGTGTAATGGGTGGAGTACATTATGCCGTTCATGATAACTGGTGCGTACTTTGGCCAGTACTGTGAAGTTGACCAGTAGTTGCTGCTCTCAGTTCCGCCGAGGTCGCCGCCTGTTGCGCCGCCGCTTGCCCAGACTTTTGTCCAGAGAACGTGGCCAGACATCACAGATTGGGTGTATGGGTTGTAGTTGCCAGTAGCGTTATAGCCGCCAGTTGAAGCGAAAGTAACTGAGCCGTATCCGAGCCAAGGTCCGCCAATAGCGTACCAGTTTTGAACGTTCTCAGCGGTAATTGGTGTTTCCCAGTAGTTGTTTGGCAGCGGAGTTATAGGGTATGAACTGGATGGTATAGCTTCTTCCTGTACAACGAGTGTTTTTACATCAGTGTGGCTTGGGTCAACGATGACGCCTGCATACTGTGATCGGGAGCTTGCACCTTGTTCCGCGACGCCGGTTAGGGTTTGTCCGCCGTAGAAGAATTGGAACGTGTAGTTGCCGGTTGTATCGGGAACGATTGTTGTGTAGGTGCCGCCGGTGGCATCAGATTTGAATGGGCCTAAAGTCTTAGTCTCTCCGTGGGGTGTTGTTTCTATTATGGTGAAGTTCGTTGCGGGTTCGCTGCTTAGTTGTGGTACGGCAAGGAACATGTTGAGGGTGACTGTTTGGCCAACGCCTGCGGGGTTAGGGGCAACGTTAAGGTATGGATATGATGGCACATGGGAATCAGCCGGAACAGGAACCTGAGCGAAAGCAAAGGGTAACATAGAAATCATCAGTAAAGCTAGCATTGCAATTACGGTAGTTTTTGAGTTAAATTTTGTTTGCATTTTTATTTTCTCCATTATATGTAAGACGACAATGCGACTGAAATGGGATTTAAAGGCTAGTCGTAAGTTGAGTTGCTGACAGGTAAGCTAGATACTTAAGCGAAAAAGACGACAGTAAGCAAGAACTCAGTTTGGTGGTTTATCGGTTTCCATCTAAGGCAGCAAGGAATTAAGCTTTCACTTTAAAATGCGTCATGAAGCAACAATCCAGGCAAAAATCGGTTGTCAGTTAACCCTTTTGATGCGGGGGCTGATTAAAGTGTGATCGAGTTTTCCATAGCATTTCAAAGTAATTGAGAAATACCTCTATTAAGAGACAATTATTCGTCCATAGATTTTGTGATTGGTAGATTTTTTCTTTTTCTGTTGTCACGACAAATAATTCTTTTCGGTCCCAAATTGTAAAGGGTGTTAAGAGCTTAGGTGGAACCGTAATGAAATTACAGCTAAAATGTGGATTATGAGGTAAATCTTGTTCGTCGATTGTTTGCTGGTCCATTGCTCTTCCGATTAGGCACCTTACCGTCACCCCTCTCTGAAAAGCCTTTTCGTAGTCATCTTGAAAAATCCTAATAGCGGCGCGCATCCTTTCAACAGTTGTAAAGATCTCTATATAGTTGGTAGAATTATCATAGAAATCTTTGGATTTTTTTATAAATGACTCTTTTGGAGGTATCAAAACATAGTGGGTGTCATCTTCATGCGATGAGTCTGTTTTGCCAGTTTTATAGCGGTTATTTAATTGAGCTGCCTTAAGCATCAATTCAAGGCTTTCTTTTTGTTTACGGCCAAGCAAAATATCTACCGCATCTTCCATCGGAACAGCTCTGTACTTGGTTGGAATAGAGATTACCTTTTCTATTAAGCTCAGGGACTCCAGCTCCGCTACTATTCGGTAGACATCCTGACGAGCAACCTCAGCATTATTTGCGATTTTCTTTGCTGTTACAGTTGTTCCGTTAACTAGGGAAAGGTAAACTCTTGCCTGAAGGTTTGTTAGCCCCAAGAAGGTTAAAGCCTTAATGTCCTCATCGTGGAACATTTATTTTCACTAGGCGTTTAAGAGAAATATCTTTACAACTTAAGGGTTTACCCTAATTCTTCAGGAATTAAAGAAAATAATATCGCAAATAAACGAATTTAATCGGTTACCTATTTCAGTAGCAGCGTTAGTAACCCAGCCGATTTCTAATCTAAGTTGCAGGCGCACCGGACGTTTTGCATTGTCTGTATGAGGCTGCGCAGTGGGTGCAGCAGAACGCCATTGCCACTCCGTCGATGACTTCGCGGTATGCGCCTTCATAGACTTTGCAGCCGCAGTGGGCACACACGTCGAGGCTTGGTTGGATGGCGATGGAGACGAGTTCTGCGAACCGCTTAAACAGGCGGGTGCAGAGGGCTTTGCCTTGGTCGGTTAACTCGAAGATTTTGCGTTCCTTCTCGCCGACGGGTTCCACTGTGTGTTTGACGTAGCCTTTTTCTTCGAGTTTCTGCAGAAAAGGATAGACAAGGCTGGGGCTGATTTCTTTTTTGACTCGGCGTTTGAATTGGCTTATGATGCTGTAGCCGTGGGTGGGTCCTTCATAGAGTATGGTTAGGATGTAGAAGCGGCTGAAGTCGCTGATGAGGTTGTCCATGTTTTGGCTGTTTTGGGGTGTTGCCATGTTGCGTCTTTTGTATGTGGATGCTTTAGGGTATTAAATGTTTTTAAGATATATCTGCAGGATACATATGCATAAACCGTTTCTTCCAAGCAAAAGGCACCAACAAATATATCCAACCCTTTGCATGTAATTCTGGGTTCCAGAGGGGAAAGTTCCTTTGAAATACGACGTTATCATCGTGGGCGCAGGTCCAGCAGGCATCTTCTCAGCACTAGAACTAACCGAAAACGCAAACCTCAACGTACTAGTCATCGACCGAGGCGCAGACATAGACAAACGCAAATGCCCCAGCAAACGGGGTTTTGAATGCCTCCACTGCGAACCATGCGCGGTACTATCCGGCTGGGGCGGAGCAGGCGCCTACAGCGACGGCAAACTAACCCTATCCACAGAAGTAGGCGGCTGGCTAAACCAGTACATCTCAACCAAAGAACTCGAAAAACTCGTCAAGTACTGCGACGATGTCTACATAAAATTCGGCGCCAGCAAAGAAGTCTACGGCGGCGAAAACGCAGAAGTCGACGAAATTGAGCGTCAAGCTTCATTGGCGGGGCTCAAACTTATCAAGCAAGAAGTCCGCCACATGGGAACTGACCGCTGCCTCGACGTTCTCAAAGAGATGCGCAAATACCTTGAGGGTAAAATCACTTTTCTGCCCAAAACCGAAGTAAAAGGACTCATCGCCGAAGACCACATCATCCAAGGCGTCGAAACGGTCAGCGGCGAAAAAATCATGGGCAAATACGTCATCATCGCCCCCGGCAGAGGCGGCGCCGAATGGCTGCAAACCGAAGCCCAAATCCGCGGGTTAAAAACCGTCAACAACCCCGTCGACATAGGTGTCCGCGTCGAGTTGCTGGCGTCAGTTATGGAGAAACTTACCAAAATCCTCTACGAGCCTAAACTCGTTTATTTCTCACGGTCATTTGACGACCAAGTCCGCACTTTCTGTGTCTCGCCATACGGTGAAGTCACAACAGAATCCTACGACGGCGTCTTAACCGTCAACGGCGGCAGCCAAGCAGAAACCAAAACCCACAACACCAACTTCGCAATACTTGTCAGCACCCAGTTCACTGAACCCTTCAAAGAACCAATCGCCTATGGCAAATACATCGCCCGCCTCAGTAACTTGCTCAGCGGCGGCGTCATGGTGCAGCGGCTAGGCGACCTCAACCATGGCAGACGCAGCACACCTGAACGCATATCCCACAGCGTATTGACGCCCACCCTCAGAAACGCTACTCCTGGTGATTTGAGCTTCGTTTTGCCCTACCGCTACTTAGTTGACATCCGCGAGATGCTTGAGGCACTCGACAAGATCTCTCCGGGAGTGGCTTCACCTGAAACCTTGCTCTATGGCGTGGAAGTCAAATTCTACAGCAGCCATTTACAACTAAACAATGCGTTGGAAACCAAGGTTCAGAACATGTTTACAATCGGGGATGGCGCAGGCGTCACCCGCGGCTTAATCCAAGCCTCCGCTTCAGGCGTCATTGTTGCCAGAGAAATCCTCAAACGAGAGAAACCGTTGAAGGCATAACCCTATGGCTGTGGCTGAAAATATTCGGTGTTCGCATTGTGGGGCTCCTGTAGAGTTTAAGCCAGGCGAACTCATAGCAACCTGCAAGTACTGCGGCTTCACAACCGTCATCGAAACCGGTCAAGCCTTCAACTTCGAGCATTCCGTGCTCCTAAACCGCTACAGCCCCGAGCAGATCGAGGGGTTGATCCGTGATTGGATGCGTTCAGGCTTCATGAAACCAGGCGACCTCGCCAAAAAAGCTAAGGTCACCGAGAAAACCCTGATGTATCTGCCGTTTTGGGTGGTCACTGTTGAAGCCACAACCCAGTACAAGGGCATCTTTGAACGTATTACCCCCGCCATCACCAAAGAAGGCCAGATCAAAAAAGAGTACAATTGGCTGGTGCTGGCTAGGCAGGCTTCTGATTTTCCCACCCGAGCCTATGATGTTCCGTTGGCGGGCAAGGTTCCCTATGACTTCCGCAAAATCGAAGGCTTCGCTAAACTGCTCAACAGTGAAATGGAGCGGGATCAAGCGTTGGAGTTGGCTAGACAACAGATTGAGGAGCATCACCGGTTCCTGTTGCAGCAGGACATTGATCGCATTATTGAGGAAACCACGACTGTGGACCTTAAGCAGATGGTGTATTTGCATGCGCCTGTGTGGTTCATCAAGTATGAGTACAAGGGCAACAATTACCAGATGCTGGTTGACGGCTCAGCGGGCATGGTTCTTCGGGGCGACATCCCCAATTCCAAGTTCTAAACTGCTTTAAAAACGTTTAATAGCAAGCCCCTTTTTATAACGGAATGCAAATATTGGAGGAAACGGGAAATGAGCGAAAATAAAGATGTATATGCCCAAGCGAAAAGCCAAATGAGGCTTTCAGAACGCATCGCGGCTGCACTTCCAGGGTTCCGAGGCTACAAAGAGAAGGAACTCCGCCGTGAATCAGACAAACTAATCCGCAACCATCTTTACCTCAAACTCTCCAGAGATAAAGACAACGTCAGGTTGATTTCTCAGAGAATAGCGGATAAACGTTACTTCGACGTATTAACCAACGTTGACCGCTTAGTGGCTAAGATGGACCGCATAACAGAAAAAGTTAACCATGCCTCCTACGGGTACAGCGGCTTCTTTGACATAGTTAAAATCAAAGAGGAAAACCTTGACCGCATGATAGCCTACGACAACGGGCTCCTCGACGGCGTCAACACACTCACCGACGCAGTGGATAGCCTAAAAACCCAGCTGGTAGGCGGTGACTACTCAAACCTCAAAGACAAAGTCCAAGGCGTAAACGACAAAGTGGACATGCTTGAGGATACGTTTGATAAAAGGCAAGAAGCAATCTTAGGAGTGACAGCGTAATGCCGCAAGTAATTGAATGGCCCACTGCAGGCCCAGAAGATATAGTTTGGCGGTACCCCAACGAAGACATCACATGGGGTGCCCAGTTGATTGTCCGCGAATACCAGATAGCCGTGTTCTTCCGCGACGGCAAAGCCTACGACATATTCGAAGCTGGAAGACACACCCTAACCACCCTCAACCTCCCCCTGCTTACAAGCCTACTCACCCGACTGGCAGGCTACGGTGGCAACAAACCGTTCAAAGCCACCGTATTGTTTATCAGCACTAAAATCTTCGCGGGAAAATGGGGCACACGTGCACAAACCACCGAACTCGCTCCGCTGCAGGTTTATGGGCAGTTCTGGTTTAAAGTAAAAGACGCCACCCTGTTTGTCAACGAAGTCATCGGCGGACAACAAGCCTACACCACCCAGGACGTCAACGACTTCCTCCGCGGCTTCCTAAACGAGAAAATCATCGACGAACTCAGCCACTACGACCTCGTCACCGTCTTCACACGCCTAGACGAAACCAGCATAATCGTCAAAAACACACTCATCGACTACTTCAAACGCGTCGGCATCGAACTAACCGACCTAAGATTCGAAGGCATCGACACCACACCCGAGTACCGTGAACGCCTCTTCTGGCTCAAAACAGGCCAAACCCCAGCCGGCGACGTGCTACGCATGGAAACAGTCAAGAGCGCAGCGGCAAGCCTCGGACAAGGTGGAGGCGGCGCAGGCGCACTCGGCGCAGGCATGGTGCTTATCCCACAGGTCATGAACCAAATGGGCGCACCCCAAGCAGCTCCAGCAGCGGCACTAGTGATCTGCCCCAAATGCGGAGAAAAAGTGCCAGCGACCAGCAAATTCTGCCCCAACTGCGGAACCAACCTTACCCCGCCAAGCCAGCAAGCCATGACATGCCCCAAATGCGGCAAATCCATCCCCGCCAACAGCAAGTTCTGCCCAGAATGCGGAGAAAAAATCGCTTAGGACCACCAGCAATGAATGATAGCAATCGACAACTGCTTACAATCGGCGTCTTCTTCCTCACCATAGTAGTAGCTGTGCTGCTCTACGTGGCGGGGCTGATGGATTGGACGCTGATTGTGCCAGTGATTTTCCTGCTCAACGGGCTCTGGTTCGTGGTGTTGGGTTTGATTCGGATGGGCAAAGTCGGCATGTATGAGCGCAGCCCGTTTAGCACCATGGCGTTGGGACTGGTCGCGGTTGCGGTGGGTGGAGCATGGTTCCTGTTTAGCTTCAATTGGCTCTACTCAGTCGTGGTGATACTGCTGGTTGTCGCCGCATTGGCGATTGCAGCGGCACTCCAACGCAAATAGCTCCTTTTTCTTTTCTTCCCTATCTTTTGAGCCGTTTTAGGTTATCCATTTAGTTTTTACATTTAGGGTTTTGAAGTGCTGGTCATCGCTTAGTACATAGTCCGCTTCGCCGTTTTTAACGTATGATGCGATTATGGCGTCGGCGAGGGGTACTTTTTTGTTTGAGAGAAGTAGGTTCCCAGTTTTGAGGGCATGCGGTTCATCGAAGGGTACGATTCGTAGTCCGCGTTCTTTTAGCGAGCGTATCCGTGTTTTGGCTGCTTCTTCGCCGATTCTTGCTCCAGCGATCTCTATGAATTCAGCTAACACAACGGTGGGAACTAAAAGGGTTGATCTGAGTTCCTTTTCAAAGAAGTCTCTGGTTTTTCTTCCCATTTCGGGGGTGGAAGGCAATTCCATAAAAAACAGGAGGCGAGTGTCAGCTACGCCTGTCAACGCCAATTTCTCCGGCGCTCGTCGAGTTCAGATAGGATTTTTTTGAATTCTTCTTCGCCGACGGCTTCGCCGGGTTCTAAGGGTGGCAGTGGCTTGATTACTATTTTGTCGTCTTCTTTGGTGAATTCTATGATTGTGCCTTCTTCTAATCCGAATTCTTTGCGGAGTTCTTGGGGGATGGTGACTTGGCATTTACGTTTAATCCGTGCACGGGACAACTAAACCACAGTCACACTAATGCAGGGTCGCACTTAATAATTTTCTGCCAACTTCAAGTGAGGCAAAACATAAGCTGAGGCAATAGCAAGCCATTTTTTCCGATGTGCCGTTCTCATGCATGCAAAGAATATCGATGTATCCTCCAAAGTCAGTGGGGACTTCTCGACCGATAGGAGGAAGTCGGGTGATATTATAGAAATGTCTGAACTAATCCAGTTCTGGAGCCGTGCCTCTAAATCCACTTTAGATTTAGCCATTTCTCGCAGGGTTTCTTTTTCTATTTTCCAAAGTCTAATGGCTTGAATGGCAGCGCTATTTTGTGTACCCATAGACCCCCACCTACACAGTCATGTTAGCATGTGTGTAGAATAAGAGTCTAACGCAACTATAGACCACCACCGAGCTTGTGGTTTGCTCCACAACCAGCCTGCAATCCACCCTACAACCCGCCCTCAAAACAGGCGCTGCCTCAAAACCCGCAGGTTGTTGTTGAGTATAGGCGGTTTATGCCAACAACAACTAACGAAAAAACCAACCTCTTAAGTCACCAGAAGCTTTTGGTTCTAAACATTTTTCTATACCCTCGCATAGTCATTTGGCAGAAGGCAACCTGTTATGAGCGATGAAACTATCGTCGGTTTAGGCACATGGTACGACATGATGGCAAAAAAAGTCATCGAGCGGGAACAATCGCTGAAGCGAGACATGAGCAGAGTCCGCACGGAAATGGGTTTGGGCGCCTCAGGTTTTCCGCACATCGGCAGCTTAGGCGACGCCAGCCGCAGCTACGCGGTTACTTTGGCGCTTAAAAACCTAGGTTGCAACTCAGAGTTGGTTGCCTTCTGCGACGACAAAGACGGCTTACGCAAAGTCCCCGCAGGCTTACCAGCCGACATCGCTCAAGGTTTAGAAAAATACCTCGGTTACTCCGTCTCCACAATCCCTGACCCGTTCGGCTGCCACGAAAGCTACGGCAAACACATGAGCAGCCTACTGCTTGAGGCGCTGGACAAATGCGGCATCGAATACAAGTACTATTCCGCTAACGAAGTTTACAAAAAGGGGTTGCTGCTAAACGAAATCAGAACCCTCCTAACCAACGCCAAACAGGTCGGCGAAATCATCAAAGAGGAGGTGGGACAGGAAACCTACAGTGAAGTTCTGCCGTTTTTTGCTGTCTGCGAAAACTGCGGTCATCTCTACACGACCCGCGCCTACAAATTCGACCCCAAAACCGACAAAGTCACATACAAATGCGAAGGACTCGAAATCAGGGGCAAACTAATCCCCGGCTGCGGCTACGAAGGCGAAGTAGACATCAAAAGCGGACAGGGCAAACTAACATGGAAAAGCGAATTCGCCGCCCGCTGGAAAGCACTCGACATCCGCTTTGAAGCCTACGGCAAAGACATCGCCGACTCCGTGCGCATAAACGACCGCATCTGCCGCGAAGTCCTCCAGTTCGAACCGCCCAGCCACGCCAAATACGAAATGTTCCTCGATAAGGGCGGCAAAAAAATCAGCAAGTCCGCGGGCAACGTGTTCACGCCGCAGGTCTGGTTCAACTATGGTTCGCCGCAGTCGCTTTTGCTTCTTATGCTTAAACGGTTTGTAGGCACACGTTCACTCGACGTCTCCGACATCCCCTCGTACATGAATGAACTAGACGACCTCGAAGACGTCTACTTTGGCAAGAAACAGCCCAGCGAAAAAGAAGCCATCCGCCTCAAAGGAATCTACCAATACTGCTATGTCATGAAACCGCCCTCTAAACCCAGCATCCACACCCCCTACAACCTCATGGCGTTCCTGGTTAAAATGGCGCCCAAAGAATGCATAAACGACTACGTCGCAGAGAAACTGCAAAGCTACGGCTACCTCCAAAAAGGCCAAGTCATCGACGCCGCCCTACAGCAACGCATACAGTTCGCCCAAAATTGGACAAGGGACTTTGAGGATATCAAAGAAACCAACGTGGAACTATCCGTGGAAGAACGCAAAGCCATCTTGGAGCTGGTTACGCAACTGAAAACAGAGGATGACCCAGACAAAATCCAAAACGCCATCTTCCAAGCAGCCAAAAACAACGGCATCAAACCCGGCGCCTTCTTTAGAGTGCTCTATTCAGTGTTGATGGGTGCGCCGCAGGGTCCAAAGCTGGGACCATACGTTTTAGCCATGGGCAAAGACAACGTGATTGCAGCTCTTGAGAGGGTGCTAAACAAAAGCCAAACCTAAAGCCCACCGCTGTTTTTTCTGCGGGTCATAACAAACAGAACTGCCAATGCTGTAGCAGTTGCAATCACTACTAAAGCCAGTACTATGTAGACTAGTTGGGGTGGGAGTCCTTCGATGCGATTTGAGCTCTCCGAGTTCAAAGCTACAGTTATTTGGTGAGAGCTATGGTGATAGTTTAAGGAGATTACCCATATGTCCCCTTGCTCTTGAACTGTATAGCTCACCTCTGCACCGTCGAGGCTTACTTGGAGGTTTGAAGCATCAAGCAGCATAGACTTGGGTATGGTTATTTCTGTATAGCCTTGGGTTCCGTTGGGACCCGTTACTGAGAGGCTTATCTGGTTGGCCGTGGAGTTGAAGGCGAAGCTAGAGATGGTTGAGTTTGAGGTTACGGAGAATATGCTTTTATGTTCATAGGGCAAGAGGGCGAAACTGACCGTTTTGCTTGCCGCTGGTACTGTTGCGTTTCCGTTGTAGGTGCCCCGCAGCAGGTAAGTTCCCGCTTCAGTAGGCAGCCACATCAAGGAATAGTTGCCCATTGCATCCGAGTACACTGAGGCTATGTCGTTCCATACGGTTCCGTTGCCGATACTGTAGGAGAAGAGAATTTGAGCGTTGGATAGCGGTACTCCATCTAGAGTTATGTTACCTTTAACGTCCACTTTGAACTGTGAACTATTGATCACCGAGCTTTGGCAAGAAAACGAAAGCATTGACGTCAATAGCACGTTTGATGGATCGGTTTCAGGCAGGGGCGGATCAGTTACTAATTTTACGTTGCGGACGGTGTAGCTGCCGCCGTTTAAGCCAGCGCCAAACCCGACATACTTCAGTTGACTGATTGACGCAAGAATTTCAGGATCTATTCCACCTGAAGAACCGCCCAGGTAAGTGCCGCTTGCGTTAAACATTATAAGCCTGAAGAAATTCTGCTGCAAGTCTAAACTGATAACAAGAGTATACCAAGTGTTTGTTTGAATCAAATCAAAGTTCAAGTGTGCGGCGCTTGTATGATTTCCAAATGTTGCAGAAGTCGAGAGTGCGCCTCCTCCATCATCAGAATAGGGACCTATGCCGCAGGTTAAATCATCGGTTTCGCCGACAAGAGGAAGATCGCCCTTAGCGATAACGTAGAAGCCCTGCAGGTCCTGAGCGTTAACATCTACGGATACATTGAAGCTTCGCCAATTCTGCGGCAGTGCAGTGTAATACATGGACCAGGTACCTTTTGGAGCGTCGATTTGGATAGTGCCATTGCCATCGTAGGCGGAATTGTTGCTGCCGTTGCTGTCGGAGTTCCAGATTTGCGCAGAAGTCGCCGGCGGAGGTTGAGTAGCCAGCAGAAGAACCACTAAAACGATGGAGAACAGCACTGGCTTTCTCGTGCGTATACCATATGCCAGTTCAACTTCACCAAGTAGGCTACTGTTTGTTGGCTAATATAATTTACTTGAAGTCTAAACGGCGTTTCTAACCTTGTGGAGTTAGCTCTGTTTTTTATGTACCACTATTCTTAAGTTCAAGCACCGTATTACCTATTTCTGCCTCAAATTTTTTGGGGCAAAAGACAGGTGGGCCTGTTGTATAGTACGGATTATTACACCGGCCTGCGGAGCCGGAGATCGAGGGTTCAAATCCCTCCGGGCCCGCCATCCCCAACCAAAAAAATAAAAGCACTTAGCTTCTAAATGCTTGCTAAGCACAATGACAAAGCCAAACGTCTACTCACCGCTCAACATTGGGTTCCTCATAGTCGCCACTGCTTATTTCCTATTAACCGTCCACGCCATGTTTAACCTTTCGTGGGTTGGCGAATGGGAATCCTTCGGCGGCTCCCTGCGGCAAATTATTTTTGCTGAAGACGTTTCGGCAGCCATCGGAGTCGCCGCCAGACTCGTTGCCAGCGCCATCGCCTTTGGAGGAGCCATACTCTACTTAGTAAGGAAGGGGCTTTCAACTCAGAGGGTAAAGAAGCTTTTAAGGCTGGTTTTGATTGGGGAAGCCTTTTACTGGCTGGGGCTGCTAACTACCGCCGTTCTGACGTTATCTTCCACGGTTGGCTTCACCATTTGGCGTGTCAACGGTCACATCTCGACGCTGCCAATTTTTAATTCCATTTTAATCTACGCCTTGCCTCTTCTGATAGAATCCATTGTTATCCCCATTGCTTTGTTCAAGCTATCCCACGAATTGGGCCCCAACAAACCAGTGAAGGGAGCAATAAAATGGGGGTTGATTGCGGGCACGGTTTACATTTTGGTGTTTTGGCTTACCAGCACTGCCATTTGGGTATCAACCATACTGCGGCAGGGAACCCAGTATTTGGCTTACCCAGAAAACCTGTTCAGTTTCGCTCTAACAGCGTTTGGAATGCTTGCATTAACCATCTTTACTGCTTACTTCACCAAAAAATCCATTGGAACAGAAAACATAGAAAAACTAAATGTTCAAACAGTCGGCGCCATCATTACCGCATTGGGCTTGCTCCACCTTATCAATTACCTCACATGGATTTTCTTTGGAAAAGATGAAACGTGGAGCTACTGGTACTTGTGGTTCCTAGGAAACCTTAACTTATGGGTGCTGTCGATTCCAACGGTGGGTTTGCCGCTGCTCTTCAAGCATAAACCTCCTATTCTGGAAACCCTTAAGAATAAAGAGGGTTAACAGACCTGTGGTGTTGGGATGCTATGGACAGGCAAGTGGTCTTTGATTATGCCCAGCTTAATTCTGCCTGTTTTGATAGTGCCGCTTGTCGGCGTAATCTTGTATCCTGAAGTACCCATAACTACGTCCATTTTGGCAGGGGTTGTTCTTTCCTTGTTTGTGGCTATTGGGCTTCGACTCATACAGAGCGTCAAAGCGGCGGGGCCACGTTTCGTTATTGCGGTTGTGGTTGTTGCTATTTTGGTTGGTTTATTGGCGGAGTTTCTTTTCAAACTATTATGAGCTAATCGTCCTTTAGATACTGAAGCAACAAGCAACACATTTATCGCTACCAGATAGACGGGGAACGCCAATGCCGAGAAAAACCAGGCAGGTGCAACAAGAAAGCTTGTCATCGGAGCAAATAAGCCGACGAGGTAGGGCCAGATAGATTCTGATTCGGGGTTACGCCATGCCTTGATTAGGGTGGGGATAGCCGCAGATGCGTCGCTTACTATAGCAAAACCGATTGCCACATTTGGGTTGCTGGTTATGTACCATAGAATAAGGGCTAATCCAGAGAAGGCGCCGCAGGCATAGTCGAAGGATGAAAGTTTCCAGTATGCTTTTTTGCTAAAAAACGACGCGGTAAATATGAGTAATGGACCAAACCCCGACATGAAGACAGGCAGGGCGGCTAGGCTTGCACCGCTGGATAGAGAGGCTGCAGTCGCCACAAACGGGGCAACACACCACATGAACCAGGTTACCCTGTTGGGTTTAGTCTGCCCCCTAAACATCGAGCGGATGTAAACTAATGCGGCGATGAGGGAGGCAACGGCGGCGACGTAGACTAGGAAATCAAACATACGTTACCTAATTGGACAGCTCAAATATTTTAATTAAAACAAAAGGGTTTACCGATTCAATCCAAATATCAGTGAAAGTGTGTTTGTTTTTTTGGTTCTGTATGTTGCTTCACATCCATATACAACCCGCTTCAACATAGAGCCATGTACC
The DNA here is from genome assembly GCA_963702095.1 of Candidatus Bathyarchaeota archaeon. Lineage (GTDB taxonomy): Archaea > Thermoproteota > Bathyarchaeia > Bathyarchaeales > Bathycorpusculaceae > Bathycorpusculum. The sequence continues at coordinate 2,891,336 of OY969706.1, read as the reverse complement.
GCGTGTGGAAGAAAACGCATATCCCACACCGAAACAGGCACCAAAAAACAATGCAAACCCAAAAAGCAACCGCCCCCACCTGCCTTCTTGTGGCACCCTATAAACCGCCACACCCACATAAAGAGACAAAGCCGATTTTGCCCTTTTATAGGGGAAGAGAGGATGCGGCAGAGCAACAAACCTTCTGCTTTTAACCTACGAGAGGGATTAGCGAGAAATTCAGGGTGATGCATTCTTTTCTTTGGTTCTGTGCAGGTGGATTCTTGTTGCAGTGTAATAGAGCAAGTTGGCTATGGCAAATGCGAAAGCAGGTAACGCGGGCAATATGTACCAGTAGATTTTGGTTTGCGCCAACGTAAATGCCACCAGCACAATTGTCGCCCAAACCAGCACCAGCATATCAGGCTTGGAACGTTTAACCGCAGCCATATAGATGCATAGTCCAAGTGCAAAGGGCAAAAGCAGTGCCCAAACAGTCTCATTAGTCAACAGATACTGGAAATAGAAGAGGTAGCCTTGGGTGTGACCTTCAATGGGGTTGGTTAGTCTTGAGAGGTTGTTATATACGAAGTAGCAGTTCCAGAAGTCCTTGGAAAGATAGTTCATGTAGACCACCCATGGAACAAATATGGCTGCAGCTGTACCCAAAGAAGCACCCACCTGCTTGGAGAATACAAACCGTACCTGTTTAGCAAAGACAAAGTAGAGTAGCAGTATCATCGGAATCAGCAGGGCTTCAAGCTGCTTTGTCATCAACGCCAACCCAAAAAGGCCCCTCCCAAAATAGCATATCTGAAAGTGTGATTTGTTTTTTCTCGGCTTTGGAGCATGCAGTAGATGCTTGCCAGCATAAAGAAAATCAAAGGGACATCGGTCATGGCATGGGTTGCAAACGCATAGAAAGTGGTGAAAGTGCCCAAAACCACCATGGAAAGCAACCCGACTTTGGCGTTGTAGAGTTTTTTGCCCAAAAAATATGTTACCGCCAATGCGCCTGCTCCAAACAGTGGAAGCCAAACTCGAGTGGAAAAAGTGTTAACGCCCAACGCCTGATAGGACACCGATATCAGCCACAGTAGAAGCGGCGGCTTGCCAACCCAAACCGCGGGTTCCCCGTTAACCCATGGGATAAAATAGTCTCCGCTTCTAACGGTATGATAGGCGATTTGGCTGTAGGTTTTTTCGTCTGCAGCCCAGAGCGGCGCACCATTGAGGTTCAAATAGCAAACAACGATGAAAACAATGATGACTAAACCAGCGAGTAGGTTAATGTTGGCTGAGAACCATTGTTCAATCGAGCAACGCCCAGTTATAGGCCGTATTGTTTGAAGCACTCTGCGGTTGGCGTAGAGGTAACGGATGAGAAATAAGAGGACAGCTGCCCAAACCGCACAGAAGAGTATGTCAAAGACGATTGTGGACCAAGCTAATGGATTATTAACTGCTGTTTGCTGAGAGGCTGTAGCGGTTAGGCGGAATGCGTAGAGGTGATAGTCGTGGGAGCCAAAATAAAGTGTGTCTCCCACAATGCTGGGGGAGGAGTCGATGATGCAGTCGGCACGGTAATTCCATTTTTCTGCTCCAGTGTATGCGTCGAGGCAATAGAGATGGTAGTCTTGGGAGCCCACGAATAGGTAGCCGTTGGCGACTGCGGGCGAAGACCACACCCAATAGCCGGTTTTGGTCTGCCAAAGCTTAGCGCCGTCAGATGCATTTAGGCAGTAGATGCTGCCATCTTCTGAGCCCACGTAGATTCGCCCATAAGCCGCAGCGGCGGAAGAGCCCACGGTGTCGCCTGTTTGGGTTGTCCAAACCCGCGTGCCAGTGGAGGCATCTACGCAGGTAACCCAGCCGTTGTAGGCTCCGATGTAGATGTACCCGTTACTTATGCAGGGGGAGTTTTGGTTGCTGCCGGTGTATTGGCTCCAGATTTTTTCTCCCGTGGAAGCGTTGAGGGCGTAGAGGTGATAGTCGTCGCATGCAACATACACCACGCCGTCTACAACTGCCGGCGAAGAATCCACCCGCAACGAGGTGGGGTACCGCCAGATAAGGGCTCCATCTGAGGCATTGTAGCAGAGGACATCATGGCTACCTGAACCGATGAAAACCCGACCGTCCACCACTGCAGGAGACGACCGCACATACCCCCCAGCCCACATAATCCAAACCGGCATCCCAGTAGAGATGTTCATGCAGTAAACCCAGCCATCATCACAGCCCACATAGACACAGCCCTCGTAGACTGCAGGCGAAGAGTTAACTTCGTGCCCTGTTGGAAAACGCCACGACAGTTCGCCTGTGGTAGCATTGACGCAGTAGATGTGGCAGTCTTTGCAACCGAAGAATACTAAGCCGTCGCTTATTGCAGGCGAAGATAGGACTGAGGCGCTTGTGGGGAAACGCCAGAGGAGTTCAGCGGAGTTGGCTTGAAGGCTACTGTTTGTGTAACCGCTATTTGAGAGGTCATGGCGAAACATAGGCCAACCTACGCTTGTGTTGGTACTGGCAGAAGCGGCTGGTAGAGTGAGTGATAGCGTTACTGAGAAGAGCAGAACCACTAGAAGTGCGGGTGCAGTTTTCATCTCTATCCTTACAAGCAATCCCATGTTTCATTCAATATTAAATTTACGAAAATATGAACAGCAAACCTTAGGGTGCCCAAAAAGTGAGAAGAAAAGAAAGTTTATTCTCTGTTTGAGAGAACCAAAATGTAGTCTGCTGTATCCGCACACATGTCTGCGGCTTGCTCGATGAACTCTATTAGGTCGTCGAATATGACCATGGCTCCACAGTTCATGCCCACGCCGTATTTGACGAATAAGCTTTTGACTTTGAGGTATTCTACATCGATGGAGTGTTCTATTTCGCCGACTTTCTTGGCTTCACGGATGGCTTCATTGGGTGCTGAAGAGATTTTCTCAATGCTGTTCCGCAGGGTCTGGGCGGTTTCAACGAGTTTAGAAGCCATGAATACGGTTTTATCGGAAAGTTCTGTCGGAATCTCGGTTTCTCCTAGCATTTCGAGGCATCGGGCAGCATCCTTCGCATGGTCTGCTAAGGTGTCTAACCGTTTAACCAGGTGCAGAAGGTCTTCTCTGTAATCTGAAACAAGCGCTGCACCTTTAGATAGTTCCATGAAGGTGTCTGTTCGAAGTTGGTCGACTTCTTCTTCGGCTTTGTAGAGGTTTTCAATGTATTTTTTGGTTTCTTTATAGTTTTTGTCTGCGAAGGATTTGGTTGCTTTCTGTAGTAAAGTCACTGTGTCGAATGCTTTTGTTATTTGTTCATGAGCGAGTTCTAAGCCTCTGGTTTTTCGGCGTTGTTCAAACCAGTCGTAACTTTTTTTCTCCATCATACCAGCTCCGGTTTAATAATCCAATATTAAGCTTGAAGATATAACCCTTATCTTTAATAATTGTACACTCGGAGAAGGAATACTCTGTTCTTTGACCTTTTTGGCGGTATTCTACCTTGTTTATTTGATGCAGGCATCTATAGCTAAAACCCAATCGATAAGGTCTGAGTCCTTAGCTTTCGCTTGCTTACTACTACCCGTTTCCTGTTTCAACATACTTTCCCCTCACTCTACCTGTTTAAACATGGTTGAAGTACCATGCTGTTTCAACTTCAACTTTTGCACGCCGTTTCTTTATTTTCTTGTTTGGCATGTCCGTTGCACGTTAAATAAAGAAGCCCCTGTCTGCCCTATTTATTGTACCCATATAATCTATAGATGCCACCTTATTCTATATTGAACCGTTAGCTTTCCAAGACAGCCTTAGCCAAAGAAACCTTATCCTCCAAAGTAGCCATCACCGTATTAGTTACGGCGACCCTCAAACCCAGCTTTTCAATTCGATCCTTGCAAGCAGCATCTTTAGAATCGATCACTATAGCATCGATGAAATCCGAGTAGAGACCAGCAACGCCGAAAGCTGAAACTTCAACGCCCGGCCACCGCATCATCTTATCCGCTGGACCCTTAAGCGGAGACCCCGCCACAATCGGGCTGACCGCCACCACCCGTGCATCCGTCCGCCTAAGCACGTCTCTGACGCCGCTGACTGAGAGGATGGTGCCGACGCTGACTACGGGGTTGCTTGGACAAACAATTACCAAATCCGCATCAAAAACCGCCTCCAAAACACCCGGGGAAGGCTTAGCGGTTTCTGCACCCACGAGGTCTATGCCTAAAACTTCGTCTCTATACTGCCGCTTCACAAAGTATTCTTCAAAATGCATGGAGCCGTCTTTTGTGGTTATTCTTGTTACGAATTTGTTGTTGCTCATCGGCAGTATCTTGGCTTTTAGCCCCACTGCTTTGGCGATTTCAGCTGTAACCTCTGAGAGCGTGAAGCCTTGTCTTAGGCGGTCGGTTCGGTAGATGTGGGTGGCTAAGTCGCGGTCGCCAAGGTTAAACCATGTGTCGGCGCCTCGGGTTTTTAGCATGCTGAGGCAGTGGAAGGTGTCGCCTCTGATGCCCCAGCCTTTCTCTTCATCCACGATGCCCGCCAACGTGTAGGTGACTATGTCGATGTCTGGGGAGATGTGTAAACCGAAGAGTTCTATGTCGTCGCCTGTGTTAACGACTACTGTGAGGTCGTCTTCTTTGATTAAACGTGTGACGGCCTGTTAAGAATCTGGCTGCGCCTACTCCGCCTGCTAACGCCGTAACTTTCAAAGTCACCGCTCTCCCGTATGTAAACTGGATGAAATAAGAATAAACCTTTTGCACCAAAAATGAAGAGTGGAAAAGGTTGTTTATTCTACTGGGGCTGGCTCTTCTTCTTCGACTTCTTCCTCAACTGCCTCTTCGACTGGGGCGAGTGGTATTGGTGCTACATTGGCGGCGCCTTCTGGGGCTTTGATGAGTTTGGATTTGCGTATGCCGACGTGGCGTAGTGGCGCTATGAGTTTGGCTTGGTTGTAGATGTCTGAGGCGATTTTGCCCAACACCATTTCCTGTACGAACTGGTCGAGTGTGAGGGCTGCGGCTTTGTCGCGGATGATTTTTTCCATCATGTCGCGGATGATTTTTTCCTGTGAAGTCTTTATGCGTGAGAGTGTCAGGGCTGAAACGGATATTCGGAGTTTGTAGCCGTCTTTTGTTGTGAGGTTGAATAAGCCATCTACCTTTGTGGTTCTTCTGCGCACGAGGCTTCTTAGGTAGTCACGAGAGTATTCGTGTCCTTTGAAGAGGGTTCGGGCGGTTTTGCCTTCTATGATGTTGATTTGGAAGAACATTTTGAGGTAATGATGTGAAAAGTCACCTGTTATGTCATAGAGGGTTGCTTCTACGACTCTGCCGATTAACATTTTTTCGTCTTGAGCTGGAATGCTGCCTAACTCTATGTTGCCGAAAAACGAAGGCGCAACTACCATGTACCATGATTTAGCGCGCCATTTGTCGCGTATGTGCTTGGCGGATTTTGTTGACAAACTTATTTCTCCGAGACGACCCAGAAGATTCTCAAGCCCATATTAAAACTTTTAGCGTTTCTTGGCTATTTTCTCTCTGTAGCCGCATGTATTTGCTCAAAACTTCAGGAACAGCTAATGGAACCATCTCCGCTGATTAGATTTATCAAGCCTCTTGGCTGATACAAGACGCTCTACAGGACTCTTTTCATAAAATCATGCATAAAAATGTTAAAAAGTAGTAATAGAATCGCAACTATTCGACTAATTTAATCACCATATTTTTATAAAATGACATTTTTCACCCATTTTTGCGCAAATCTTAGTTTCGTTTTTAAATAATCAAATATGTAATATTTGATAAGTAAATACAACCTACTGGTAAGGCGGTAAAGAAGATAAGAGCTGCACATATAAAAAAAGGAGAAAATAAAAAATGGTAAGGAATTTTAGGCGAAAGCTTTTACTCCTAACAATTTGCTTAATAATTCTGGCGATTTCTAGTATCTATACCATTACGCCAAGCGCGCAAGCAAAACCAACAGATTCTGTAGAAAAAGGGCTGAGCATGATTGATAAAGTGGCTGGCTTTAACCTAACACAATATAATGCCATTACAACCGTAAACCCAAGCGATACATATCTGGGAATTTTGCCAACAGAAAATGTTCGTTATAGCCTTTTTTGTCTTGGAGACACTGCAGAAATTCAAGCAACTTTTACCCAGGGATCATTGCAGATTATGAGTGTACTTGAAGACTCTCGCTGGGATAAGATACAGGCGTTACCATCAAAAGTTGCTTCAACATTTGACGAATCCTTAATATCAGTGATGTCAGTCCAGAAGGCTATATTTTTCCTACTTAACTATCAAGAATATTCAGCAGACCCATTCTATGGTCAACTTGTCTCAACATTGAAGGGGATTGACGCGACCAAGAATTCAACAACTACTATTGGCAACATGCACTTTAAAATTGAAGCACTTACAGGCAATTCAACCATAGATAACATCACAACGTTTACTTGGTCATACACGTCCGATGGAATTGACGCTGATTGTAAATGCGTATCCTTGAGTTACAAGGATGGCTTCTTAAAAGGTTTCATTGATAATTGGAATCTATACCCGATAGGTAGCACTACTGTAAAGCTTTCTAAACACCAAGCCGAAGCCATAGCTATACAAAATGCGAAAACCTTCTCTTGGAAAGTGGGCACGGATAGCCAACAATCTTTAATCAATAATTTTAACGTAACAGAACCGATCGTTGCTAACCTATTCTTCGAAAAAGCAGGCAATGCTTCTAATGCACGAAACAGCAATCCCTTAACACTATATCCAATTTGGAGTATCGGAGTTGGCTTAGACAAGTATTACCCCGGAAAAGTTTACGGAATTCATGTAGGTGTCTGGGCTGATACTGGACAAGTCAGAGACAGACAGGAAGTATATTCCACTTTACCTCTGCCAGCAAACGCAAAGGTCGCTACAATCGCTGAAAGCTCTAAGATGGACATTCAAGTATCCAGTACGGCGAACGGTTTTTCAGACATATGGATACCAGCCGTTTCGATGACGTTTATAGTTATCGCTATTCTGTTCTTGTTGACTCAAGAGAAACCTTGGCTTCGTCATTCTTTAACTATACCCAAAATGCGTAAAAGCAGCGGATTAGCGTTTTGCCTTTTGCTATTCATAGCGGCAATATTAGCTTTAGCATCAACAGCCGCGACAGCTAGTGCAACGGACGGAAGTGTTGATATATGGGCTGACACGCACCCAGCGATCTCACCTTCATATCCTAACCCTCATACACAAGGAGAAATTGACGCTCAACGTGACCTTAGTGCATACATTGATAGCAGGTTCTATAATCATGGATATGACCACTATAACCATCAACCCTCAAGCGGTACTACCCCAAGTGCTGTTTTATCATCCACCCAATCCCACGAACAAACCCATATAGGTACTGCTACAATCTGGTTTGACCACGGAATAGGATTACCAAATAATGTAAGTCAACCACCGCTGAGTCAAAACCTACAGATACCAAACTGGCAAAACTATCCGACCGAGTTTCACTTTATGCTCTGCGGGGCTACAGCAGGCGAGAATGATCCAATCAATGATGTGTTTGACTACCAAATATATGCCGCAACTTCAACAAGCAACAACTACTTCTCATTCATAAGTGCATGCATGTCAGGTAAGACCGATCTACAAAATCTTGATCCTCCTCCGAACGAGCCACCGCCACACCTTATCGGCAACGGACAATATGGTGCAAATCCTTACCCGAATTCTGGTGCACCTATAGGTATGCCTTATGCTTGGACTCATAACGCAACAGGTATACCTAACGAGGGCTATAAAAATCCAGACGAGACTAGCGGATATTGTTACATCGGCTTTCCTTGGGGTTCTCCAGCTCTAGCATTACCGATAGACAACTTTTGGTCTAATACAACTGCAACCTACTACGACTTTGTTCATGCTTTCTATTACCATGCCCTTGATTGTCACGAAACGGTGAATTCGGCCTTAAATTCTGCCTCACAGGATTGCTTTAACACTCAACTGTTTAGAGATACGGCCCTCTGTGTTGGATTTGTCGCACATTGGCCATATCTGGACAGCATCAACGGGACAAGAATAGCAAGCAGAATGGCTGTTTATGGAAATGGTAACATACGCCTAAGATCTAGGCAGCCCCGATTACATTAGCACACCATCCATAAGTCACAACGTACCTTATCCCGGCGTTACATACCATGAATACCAATTCTCAGCATCTCCTTCTATAGACCCCTGTGGCCATAGCTTAAGTTTTGAGTTTAATTACGGCGACGATTCGGGTTGGACGCCAGCAACTACTCACACGTATACCTCACCAAACGTTTATACGGTTACAGCTAGGGCACATAGCAGTACTGGGTTAACCCGTGACAGCTCAACATATGTAACTATCGGGAACACATTAAGCGTACAGGCTACTCTCGGTGGCTGGATTCAACTGAATCCTTATGTTTGGGTTGACAATCCAAATCCGGTTGGAACAGCCCCTATTAGTATCGCCGTAACTTCTGGCAGCCATATAGTGACCGTCACAAATTCATTTCAGCTTCCGGGCATGCCTACCATGTATGCTGTCTTTAGCTGTTTCATAGACCAAAATGGAAATTACTACTACAACGGTCAATCAATACCCGTCACTTCCCCCAAAATACTAACTGCATACTACAATTTGGTATGGTAAATGCGATCGCTGACTAGGCTAAAATTTTCCCTTTTTTATTTTTATACCGTCAGTTTCACTAAAAAAGAAGAATTTCGATGAGGTCTCTCAAAAATGCTCCTTGAAAAACCCTTGAATACCATAGACCTGAATGAAGTAACAAACATGAGGGAGATACGCAAGCTTAAACAAACTTTTCAGTATACGCATTAGTTAAGAGGTTGATAGCATGAAAAAAAATGTTCCCCTCCCGGTCCTAATCATTCTGTTAGTTCTAAATTTAGTTCTAATAATAATTGCTCCTGCATCTGTTGGCGCTCAATCGTACGTAAAAACGTCCATATCGTTAACTATTTTATCATTCGGTACAAATTCTGTTGCTGTCGGCACTATAGCGAACGTTGGCTTGGCAATAAACCCTGCTCCACCAAATGAGCATGATTACTTCACCAACTTTGCCTTCACCGCCATACAGCCTGACGGCACCGAAAAAAATATTGCAGTTAATTTCAGCCCCGGCGGCAATAGAACTGGCGGCTTATACACTGACTTAACTTCGGCAGTGGGCACATGGACGCTTAAGGCAAGATTTCTTGGCAAAACATTTGAAAATGGAGTAACCTATCTTCCTTCTGAAACCCAAACAACATATACAGTTATTCCCAATCCCAACACCATGCCCCAAACCCCTTATACGCCTCCGCTTGAAATCACCATCAACGCCGATGAAAGCATAAACCCCTCAAACGTATCCATCCAACAAAACGGCAACATCTATTCTTTGACAAACAACATAACAGGAAGAATAACAGTGAATAAAGATAACATAGTGCTCAAAGGGAATGGCTATTCTCTAGTTTATGGTGGAAGCAGCCCAGGAAATGTCTATACACTTTCATTAAGTGAAGCATCAAATGTAACTGTAACAGACCTTACAATTGTGGGCGGCTGGTTTGGTATAATAGTTGGCGGAAAGTTTAATGTTATCGCTAATAACACGATAACTCAAACGGGCAACAACTTTTACTCTCTTAGCTCACCAAGCGCCGGGATCGGTATTTCTGGAAATTCAAACGTAGTAACTGGAAATAACCTGACGAATAACGATATAGGTATAGATTTCTTTGCGGGCCAAAATAATGTCATTACGAGAAATCAAATTGAAGGGAATTCTAAGGGAGTAATGATATGGGGTGTTTCGAACAACACCATCTACCACAACAATTTCATCAACAACGACGTCCAAGCTGAAACCGCAACCATTGATTCAGCCGAGCCAGTTAACGTTTGGGATGACGGCTATCCATTTGGGGGTAACTACTGGAGCGATTACTGCGATAGGTATCCCAACGCTACTGAAATAGACAACACAGGAATAGTCAACACCCCCTACGTGCTAAAAACATGGTATCATCAACTCGACCTAAAGAACGTAGACAGGTACCCACTTATGCAACCATTCACTACTGGCACATATCTGCTACAAAATACCCCGCCCGAAATTCATGTTTCACCACTGTCAGTCAAGACAAACACTGAAAGCAATATCTCGATAACATTCACCGGAAACAAACCACTCAACTGGACAGGCTACAGTCTTGATGGGCAGCAAAACGTCACCATAACAGGTAACACCACGTTAACTGGGCTCTCAGCAGGCTCGCACAGCATTGTAGTCTATGCTAATGATACCTATGGAAACATGGGTATCTCAGAAACACAGACGTTTACCATACAAGAGCCTTTTCCGACAGCCACAGTTGTAGCCGTTGGTATTGCATTAGCGGTAGTCATAGGCGCGGGTTTGCTGGTTTACTTCAGGATGCGCAGGCATTAAGACATTCGTTGTTTTTATTGCTTAAAGGGTCTGTTCTGCTTGAGGTTTGCTCCACAACCAGCCTGCAGCCAGAGGCTTTGGCACTAAACAAAAAGCAACTTGTAGGGCAGCCTGCTGGTTGTTGTTGTGTATAGAGGGTTTTCGTCAACAACAACTAAAGAAAAACAAACCAGCGGTCGATTTACTGATGCAACAGAGAGGGTTTAGTGTTTAGCTGTTATCTTCTCGATGTTGCTCATGTATTTTCTTAGCACTTCAGGAACAGTTACGGAGCCATCCTCATTCTGGTTGTTTTCCAAGATAGCTACGATGGTTCTGCCAGTTGCCACAGCGGTTGAGTTCAGCGTATGGACTGGGCCCAGCGGGGGTGCGCCTTCTTTTAGGCGGTATTTGATGTTTAAGCGGCGTGCCTGGTAGTCGGTGCAGTTGCTGCAGGAGACCACTTCGCGGTAATCTCCCTGCGCCGGCATCCAAGCTTCTATGTCGTATTTTTTGGCTGCTACAGTGCCTATGTCGCCTGTGCAGACGTTAACCACCCTGTAAGCCAATCCGAGTTTCTGGACTATGCCCTCGGCGTTTTCAAGCAGTTCCTCATGCAGCCCAACAGAGTCCTCAGGCATGCAGAAAATGAATTGCTCGATCTTGTTGAATTGGTGGGTGCGGAAGATGCCACGGGTGTCTTTTCCGTGTGCACCTGCTTCTTTGCGGAAACAGGTGCTTACCCCCGCCAACTTGATTGGGAGGTCGTTTTGTTTGAGGGTTTCATTCATGTACATGGCTGCCATCGGGTGCTCGCTGGTGGCGATTAAGTAGAGGTCTTCGCCTTCCACCTTGTAGAGGACATCTGCGAAATCCGCCAGTGAAGTCACGCCTTCATAAGCTTCCCGCGTCATAAGGTAGGGCGGAACTATTGCACTGTAGCCTTTCTTGGAGAGTTCGTCGATGGCGAAACACATGAGTGCCATGTCAAGTCTGGCTACGTCGTTTTTGAGGTAGAAAAACCGTGCACCAGCCACTTTGCCCGCCCGCTCCATGTCCACTTGATCAAGCGCAATGGCGAGGTCAATGTGGTTTTTCACTGGGAAGGTGAACTGGGGGATGGTGCCCCATTTTTTGACTGTGACGTTGTCGTTTGAGTCTTTGCCATAGGGCACTGTGGGGTCAAGGAGGTTGGGCAAGGTGAGCAGATAAGTGCGGATTTTTGTTTCTTGCGCGCTGACTTGTTTCTCTATCAATTTGATTTTTTGGTCGATATCCTGTGCCTTGTAGACTTCGTCGTCGGCTTCTTTGCCGGCTTTTTTTAGTTTAGCGATTTCTATGGTGCATTGTTTGCGGTCGTGTCGGAGGTCGTTTAGTTTGGTGTTGTTTAGGCGCCAATCTTTGTCGAGGGCGATTAGGTCGTCGAGCATTTGGAGGCATTCGGGGCTGTTGCGTTTCGCCAAGTTTTCTCTGACAAGCGCGGGGTTTTCGCGGATAAGCTTGATATCTAACATTTGGGGTCACTGTGGGTTAATTCTCTAACTGGGGATATGTGCTATTTAACTTTACCACAGCCTAATTTAGGCGCAATCTCGCTATGTCCTATAACAGCGGATCAAAATTTCGAGCTTTTAGTTGTTCTATTGTTAGATGAAGGCAGAGCGCCCCTTACTCATCATCTACCAGCGGACTTGGCGGACGGCTTTGTTTTGCGTTCTGCAACGGAAACGTATTGCGGTCTAGATGTGGAGTAAACTACAAGCGCATGTTGCACTCTCCGCCTATGATGACCCAACCGTAACCGTTTAATAATTAACATCTCTCACCTTACCCCACACAAACAGAAGGCACACGGATTTGTCGTTGAACCAGAACTTAGAGAAACTTTCAAACGCCTGCGGAGTCACGGGCAGAGAAACCCAAGTCCGAGACCTCCTCGCAGAAATGCTAAAGCCCTACGCAGACGAAATCCAATTTGACCGAATGGAAAACGTCATAGCCATCAAAAAAGGCGCAGCTAAAGCCCCCAAAATCATGTTGGCGGCACATATGGATGAAGTCGGGTTAATGGTGAAAACCCTAACCAAAGAAGGCTTCATACAATTCAGCAAAATGGGCGGCATCGACGACCGCATCTTACCCGCACAGAGGGTCGTTGTCTACACCAGAGAAACCGCGTACCAGGGTGTCATCGGCTCCAAGCCTCCACATATCCAGAAAGAGGAGGAACGCAAAAAAATCATCACCTTCGACGACCTCTTCATAGACATCGGCGCAGAAAGCAAAGAAGACGCGGTCAAAATGGGTGTGGCAGTCGGCGACCCAATCGCGTTTAACGTCCAATATGCCAAGTTGGGCGGCGATGTGGCGATGGGTAAAGCGTTTGATAACCGCGCTGGATGCGTAGTCATGGTTGAAGCCATGAAACTGCTGCAAAAAACCGAGTGCACTGTCTGCGCTGTGGGCACTGTGCAGGAAGAGGTGGGGTTGCGTGGGGCAGCTGTGGCGGCTTTCGGCGTTGACCCCGACTTAGCAATTGCGTTGGACGTAACCATCGCAGGCGACGTGCCAGGCGTACGGGAATACGATACAAGCGTAAAAATGGGCAAGGGACCGGCACTCACCATTAGCGACTCCGGCTTGATTACTCACCCCAAAATTTTGCGGTGGCTCACCGAAACGGCGGAAAAAGAAAAGATTCCGTTCCAAATCGAATCTGGCTTATTGGGCAGCACTGACGCCGCACGCATAAGCCTCACAAGGCAGGGGATTCCAAGCGGAAACATCTCCATCCCCACCCGCTACATTCACAGCCCCGTCGGCATCCTAAACTTAAAAGACATCGAAAACTGCGCCAAACTCACCGCTACAGCCATAGAGAAAGCCACCAAATACTTCTAGCGAAGCCAAAACCATGTCAAACGAAGAGCTATGCCAAAAAGCCGTGACTTACTTTCGAGGCGGCTACAACTGCGCACAGAGTGTCCTGTTAACATTGGCAGAGCACATTGATCCCCAAAGCAAAAATGAGCTTATACCCAAGATTGCCACTGGGTTTGGCGGCGGCATAGGAAGGTGTGGTTCAGTCTGCGGTGCATTAACAGGCGGATTAATGGCAGTCGGCATAAAATATGGCACCAACGAGGTTGGCGTTGAGAAACGTGCAGAGGCTTACGCCGCTGCTAAGGCCCTGTTTAAGCAGTTTGAGAAGCAGCATGGCACCGTAATGTGTGGAGACCTCTTTGGATATGACTTATCTGATCCAGCGCAGGCGGCCAAGGCACGTGAAAACAAGGCGTTCGAAAAAGTTTGCCATAAACTGATCTGCTCGGTAGTAGAAAGCTACCTTGCACTCGAAAAGATTAGCAGGCTCTAACCGTTTTTTTGGGGGAAACTGTTTTTACCTCGCACTCCTCTTGTTCTTAAGCAGGTTACTGGGCATGAGCAAACAGGACAAAAAAACGCAACCCGACAAATTTGCGGGTAAATTTGAGTTTCTGGAGCACACCGCCGACGTCTACGTTCGTGCGCATGGAGTTAATATGGAAGAAGCCTACCAGAACGCGGCTTTGGCCATGTTTGAAACGATGACGGACAGCACCGAAATCGCCCAGACCACCGAGGAGTCCTTAGAGGTAGAAGCTGAAGATCAGTATGCTTTGCTCTACAATTGGCTTGAGGCTCTGTTGGTAAAATTTGAAACCGAAGGCATGCTCTACAGTCGATTTGGAATTAGCGATTGGAAAGAAACCGCTGAAACCTTCAAGTTCAAAGCGAAGGTGTGGGGAGAAAAGTTTGACCCCAAAAAACACCCTCAAAAAGTCGGGGTGAAAGCGGTAACCTACCACCTTATGGTTGTTATTCGCGAACCCGAACGGGTGATCTTGGAGTTTATCCTTGATATTTAGCTGATGCCCAATTTCTTTAGGTCATCTAGCATCTTGGCGACCATTGGGTCAGGCGGCGAATCCAGCGTTTTAGTGCCGCTGACGACGAAGGGAACATTCTTTTCCTTGTAGTATTCGATCAACGGTTCAGTCTGGTCCTTGTAGACTTGTAAGCGATTTTTGATGACTTCAGGGTTGTCGTCTGCACGTTGGTAGAGTTCGCCTCCGCATTTGTCGCAGACGCCTTCCACTTTGGGTTTTAAGAAGCGGATGTTGTAGACTTCGCCGCATTTCTTGCAAATGCGTCTGGAGCTGAGGCGTTGGATGATGATTTCGTCTGGGACGTCGAGTTGCAGGATAACGTCGATTTTGGTGATGCCTTCCAAGGTTTTGGCTTGTTCGATGGTGCGTGGGAACCCGTCGAGGATAAAACCTTTGCCCTTGGGCACTTTTGCCAAGCGGTCTTTTAGGACTTCCACGACTACGTCGTCTGGGACCAAAGCGCCCTTTTCAACGTAGCTTTTGACTTTTCTGCCCAAAGCAGAGTCCTGTTTAACGGATTCACGGAAAATGTCTCCCATGGCGATAACGTCGACGCCAAGCTTAGCCTGCAGCCTCGAGGAATACGTGCCTTTCCCCGCGCCTGGCGCACCAAAGATAATAGCTTTCACTTAATTTTTCACCTGTTAATTGCTTGTTTTAGAAAGGATTTGATAATTAAGGTTTGTTGTCTGCACTGTTTCTTCTGGGTCTTGCTACTGGGAAGGGTGCACTCTCCGCATTGACTTGACAGGTTTCCATGTGTTGTTTGAAAAAGTGTCGGGCTCTATCAGAGACGGGAAATCGGAGGTTAAATCAGTTCCTTCCTTGAGTTTTTGAAGCTTCTTGCGCCAGTTTTTGAGGTCTGCTTGGTTTTTGAATTCCCAGATGGCAAGGTATCTTCTGGTGTCGCCGTCTTTTTGGCTAAGCACACGAAGGCTCCTAACTTCCTTAAACAGTCCAGGTTGCTCCTTCATGGATGCAACAAGAGCCTTGCCCCAAGCTGTATGCTCTTTGCGCTTGTCGGGTTTAACAACATAGGTTGATACTGAAAAGACAGCCATAATATTCTACCCACAGTTTTCATTACTAAGGTTCCGTAGGTGTATAAATTAATTCTTACGTTCAGATCAAATAATGCCTGTATTTACGGTCACAAATAAGAAATAGCCCTTTACCAGAGTAATAACGATTCACGTGGAACCGTTAGCATTATAACCGATATCCTCATTGTTCTAGCCGCCGCAATCTTATTGGGTGAACTTTTCGAGCGTTTTCGCCTTCCCTCGGTTGTTGGAGAAATCCTAAGCGGAATGATAATTGGTCCCTCTCTGCTTGGCTTAGTCGTTGCCGACGACCCCTTAAGAGCCATCTCATCAATCGCTTTGTTCTTCATAATATTTCATATCGGCTTTGAAATGAAAACACAAATGATACAGGGAAGACTCCGAGTTGCCTCTTTGATCTCAATTACCAGTTTTTTGATTCCACTGGTTTTGATGGTGCTTATAGCGCTGCTTATCTTTCCTTTCGGCACTTCAGAGATTTTTGTCCTTGCCCTGGCAATTGCTGTGCCTTCACTTTCCATAGTTTCCGTTCTTATTTGGCAGTATAACCTGATCAAAACAACCGCTGGACAAATTATGCTTGCGCCTGTCACTATATCGGATGTGTTAGCGTTTATTTTCCTTGCAGGAATTTTAAGACCAATAGAAAATTTCACTTGAAGTTTGCCTTTTCATAGGCTTCTATGCTGTCTCAGATTTCTTGTTAAATCGAAAACCAGAATTATTCCAAAAATTTTTAGCCCGAGCGGGAAAATTTTTCAAGAGACAAGACTTTGCGTTTGCCTTACTAATCGTTATTGCCCTACTCATTTCAGCTGTCTTCCAAAACATTGGTCTGAGCTATATTTTAGGCGCTTTCTTTGCAGGGTTATTTTTACATGATGGCTTGATTGGAAGAAAAGCTTGTGACAGAATTTCTCAGACGCTTTCCACCATGAATAGTATTTTCTTTGTTCCCCTCTTCTTTGGTTTTGCAGGGGTTGAAGTGATGTTGTCTGGGATAGACTACCTTTTCTATGTCGGCATGGCTTTGCTCATAGCAATAGCGTTGGGTGTGGGGGTTTCTTTGACTTATCTTACCTCAAAAAGAGTCTTATCTAAGGTGGATTTGGTTCCTAAACAGTTGGCGGGTATTCTTGGGGGGAAAGGTGCCATCGGCATAGTTATCGCAACGGTAGCTTTAAGCGAAGGTTTCTTGAGTGAGGCGGGTTTCTCTTTAGTGATTGTTGCGACGTTAATTGTTTCTCTAATCATTCCTTTTGTTGCTGGAAGAAAAGCTGTTCAAGAGCCAAAAGCGGATGACCCAGCAGCCAACAATTGCGTAGTTTAGACGTGAATACTTTAAATTAAACTATCATGGCTACTTACTGAATGAAATACAGCCTTCTGTTGTAGTTGGTGAGTAGTCACATATGTTATTAAGTGCCAGATTGATAAGAATACTATCACTCGGTTTTAAGTAAGTATCCCTAGGAGAGTGCTTGAAATTAAAGCGGGTGTTTTGACTCCCGTGTATTTATCTATTTCATGGATATTAACCGTAACTTACCAATTATTTACTGATACCGCCGTTAAAACCGTAGCAGTCTACGTTAACTATGTCTCTCCAACCGTAGCATTATGGATCAGCCAAAACATCGACTTGATTGTTTTTATTTACGCCTTTACTTGGATCTTTGTTTTATCTTCTGTTATTCCCGCGTTGCTTTTGGGCAAAAAGAGAAGCATTTTAGTCCAATACACGGTTTGCTTGATATTGGCTGTTTTGGCGCTTTCAATACAGGGCTTACTTTTGACCTACACTCAATTTGACATTACGCAGTTGTTCACTGTTGTAGCATTTTTAAGTAACCCCTTTTTGGCAGGATTATACTTAGCCATTCCCTACTTAATCATGTTGGCTCTTGATTTGTGGGCAAACGCACAAACCAAAAAAGCAGCCTCTATGACTCTAAAGGAAATTCCGGTCAATAAAGGAATTCCGCCGATTTCACTTTCCGAAAAAGAAGGGCTATCTCAAGAAGCAGAATAATTACCTTCAACAGTCAGGCATTAGGTAAACCGACTCAGCAACTTTGGGAAATTTAGAGATCTTTTTTGTGGATTTTTGGTGGAAAAGTTTATGCTTCAAAATACTCTTTCACCATTATTCTGGCGAACCATTATGCATACCAAGCAAATTGGAAGAAACCTCTACCAAGTTGAACTTGAAACAGGCGGCATCAAACAACTCATATGCAGCTACATCCTGTGCGGCGAAACCCCTTTGCTTGTGGAGTCTAGGCAGACCAATTCGGTGCCGCGGCTCCTCAGTGCCCTGCAGGAACTAAATATTAAACCTGAATTAGTCCAGTACGTGGCGGTTACCCATGTTCACCTTGACCACGGCGGCGGAGCAGGCACATTACTCAAGTCGCTGCCAAACGCCAAAGTCATCGTGCACCTACGCGGCGCACCCCACCTAATCGACCCCGAACGGTTGTGGCCTTCCTCGCAGGCAGTGCTTGGCTACGTCAGCGAAGTCTTCGGCAAACCCGAACCTGTCCCCAAGGACCGCATAATCACCATGACCGAGGGCAACATCGACCTGGGCGGCGGCAACAAGCTTCTGGTTACCGAAACCTTGGGGCATGCCTCGCACAACCTCAGTTTTCAGGAGCCTTTTAACTGCGGAGTGTTTCCCGGCGACGCCGCAGGCACCTACCTGCCAGAATGCGGGGTGGTGGTTCCGACTACGCCGCCTCCGTTTTATCTTGAATCCGCGTTGGCGTCGCTTGATAAACTCATTGCCCTACAGCCTACGGCACTCTACTTTAGCCATTTCGGCAAAGCAGACCACGCCATCGAGCGCCTCAAAGCCTACAAGGTGCAGCTTCAACTCTGGGCAAATGTTGCCGAAGCAGGCGTCAAAGCCAACAAATCCCTCGAGCAAATCCGCGACGACATAATCAAAGCTGACCCAGTTATGACACAAATACAGACCTACGTCAAAGACCACCCCATTTACAAGAAGACAGTGCTGGAAAACTGTGTCCGTGGCTTCGTCGAATACGCCAAGACAAAGTTGGCTAAAGAACAGTCATAAACATTTTATAATCTGCAACTCTTCTGTGTTGCAAGGTGAAAGATTTTGGGTGAAAGTGAAAGCAGAGCAACTCCCGAACGGGTTCCACTAGAGAAAGTTAACGATTGCATGTGGCAGATTCCTAAGTACAAACCAGCGATGCGGGTTCCAGGCATGGTTTTTGCAAACCAGGCACTGCTAGACAAGATGAAAACTGACCGCACCCTTTGGCAGTGCAGCAACGTCGCCCAGTTACCTGGCATCTACAAACACGCCATAACGTTGCCCGACGGACATGAAGGCTACGGGTTCCCCATCGGAGGCGTCGCAGCCACCGACTACACCGAAGGTGTCATCAGCCCCGGCGGCGTCGGCTATGACATAAACTGTGGAGTCCGCCTGCTCGCCACCAACGTCACCGACAAAGACATCCGACCCAAACTTGCGCCGCTCGCCGAAGCCATCTTCCGCAATGTTCCCTCCGGTTTAGGAAGCCGCCGAAAAGACCTAACCGTATCCAACCGCGACTTAGACACCTTAGCCGTCGAAGGCGTCCAGTGGCTAATCGACCAAGGATTAGGCTGGGCAGAAGACGCCAAACACTGCGAAGAAAACGGCCAGATGAAAAACGCCAACCCCGACAAAGTCTCACACACAGCCAAAAGCCGGGGATTATCGCAGATTGGCACCTTGGGCAGCGGCAACCACTTCTTGGAAATCCAGAAAGTCGACAAAATCCTCAACCCCAAAACCGCTAAAGCCTTCGGATTAACCCATGAAGGCCAAGTCACCGTCATGATTCACTGCGGCAGCCGCGGCTACGGACACCAAGTCTGCAGCGACTACCTCCGCGTCATGGAACACGCCGTCCAAAAATACAAGATCACCTTGCCTGACCGCGAATTAGCCTGTGCACCCGGCAGCAGCCCCGAAGCCAAAGACTACATCGAAGCCATGGCATGCGCCGTCAACTACGCGTTTTGCAATCGACAGGCGATTATGCACTGGGTTCGCCAGAGCTTCCAGCAGGTCTACGGTACGGACCCCGAAAAATTCGGATTAAACCTCGTCTACGACGTCGCCCACAACATCGCCAAGGTGGAAACCCACGACATAGACGGCGTCAACCGAAAAGTCTGGGTCCACCGCAAAGGCGCCACCCGCGCGTTTCCACCGGGGCATGAAGCAGTCCCCGAGGATTACCGCAGTGAAGGGCAGCCCGTTTTGATTCCGGGCAGCATGGGTACCAGTTCATGGGTGCTTGTGGGCACACAGAAAGCCATGGAACTCACATTTGGCTCCACTGCACACGGCGCCGGTCGCATGATGAGTCGTTCAGCGGCGAAAAGGCAGTTCTGGGGCGCAGACGTTAAAAGCAGCCTCGAAAAACGGGGTATAACCGTCCGAGCAGCCAGCGCATCCGTGTTGGCAGAAGAAGCGGACGCAGCATACAAGAACGTGGACATAGTCGCCGAAGTCAGCGACACTCTGGGCATCGCCACTAAAGTCGCCCGTTTAGTACCCATCGCAGTCGTCAAAGGCTAAGAGTCGCCCGTTTTTGGGCAAATAACCTTTTTTAGTAAACCACCCGCTATTGCATACAGTGAACCGCCTTGATCGTTGATTCTGTCCTCCTAAACGCCAAAGCCTACCTCAAAGGTCAAATCGTAGACTGCGGCATCGCCGTCGAAGAAGGAAAAATACAGAAAATCGGCAGAGAAACCCACATGCCCCAAGCCGACGCCAAAACCGACTTGCATGGTTTGCTTGTTCTTCCGGGGTTAATCGATGAGCATGTACACTTGCGGGATGAGGGCAGAGCCTACAAAGAGGACTTCTCCACAGGCACCTCAGCGGCTGCAGCTGGCGGATTTACCACAGTTTTGGATATGCCCAACAACGACCCCACGACCATGAGCGCCAAAACCCTTCGCAATCGCATTCAAACCGCCAGGCGCCAACTCCTCGTAAACGTCGGCTTCTACTCCGAGTTCCCAAAGACCCTGCCCGAAATCAAAGAGGTTATCGGCGAAGGCGCGGTTGCCTTCAAGTTTTTCATGGGCAACCAAACTGGTGGAGTAAACGTAGACGATGATGCAGTCATAAGAGAAGCCCTCAAAGCCGCTGCCGAACAGAAAGCCCTCGTTGCAGTGCACGCGGAGGATCACGCGATGATAGTAGCGAGTGAGGGAAACCTCAAGAAAAAGCAAAAAACCGCCACAGCCGATTACCTGCGAGCCCACAACGAAACCGTTGAACTTCGAGCCATCCAGCGCCTACTCAAAGCCAGCGAGGAAACAGATGTACGGCTGCATTTCTGCCACGTCACCAGCAAAGAAGGGCTGGCGGCAATTGCAGAGGCCAAAAAGGCAGAGAGAAAAGTCACCTGTGAAGTGACGCCCGACCATCTGATGCTTTCAAGCGACGAATTGCTACGTCAAGGCTCCATGCTGCTTATTGCGCCGCCTCTACGCGACCGAACCCACGTTGATGCACTGTGGAAGGGCATCGAAGACAGCACAGTGGATACCATCGGCTCCGACCATGCGCCACACGCAATCGAGGAGAAGTCAGCTGCCAGCATATGGGACGTCAAAGTGGGTGTGCCCGGACTGGAAACGACTCTGCCGCTGATGTTGACAATGGTTAGAAAGCGCAAGTTGACAATTAACCAAGTTGTCTCCCTACTCGCTGAGAAACCAGCAGAAATCTACGGCTTAACCAGCCGCGGCCACCTCGAAGCAGGCAAAAACGCAGACCTCACCATCATCGACTATAACCGTCAATTCAAAATCAACGCCTCCAAATTCAAATCCAAAGCCAAATTCAGCCCCTACAACGGCTGGGACCTCTATGGCAAAGTCGCCAAAACCATCGTCAACGGCACAGTCGTCTACGAAGACGACGAAATAGTGGCGAAAGGCGGTGTAGGCGCAATCGTCGGTGGAGGTAGCGTTTGAAGTTTTTAGCTGATGCCATGCTGGGGAAGCTGGCGCGTTGGCTACGCATGATGGGACACGACGTTGTTTATTCGGTAAAGTTGGTCGATGATGAGCTTCTACGTTTGGCGAAGGCGGAAGAGCGTGCGCTGTTGACGAGGGATCTTGAACTCTACAAACGCGCCATCACACGGGGACTGGAGGCGTTTTTTGTTGAGGGCAAAACCGAGTCGGATCGATTGGCGGAGGTTACACGGCGGTTCGGGCTGGTATTGGAGATTGACATGGATAAGGCGTATTGCCCCATCTGCAACACCCCCATCAAAGCAGCCACAAAAGAAGAATTAAAAGACCAGCTAAAGCCCAACACCTACACATACTACGACCAGTTTTGGCGGTGCCCCAACTGCGGACAAATCTACTGGCAAGGAGCACATTGGAAGCAAATCACAAAAACACTGGCGCAAGCAGAACAGAAAAGGGCTAATTAATCGCCTTTTCAGCTCTCATTTCATCCAGCATCTTATTTACTTCTTCAACGGAGGCTTCGCCTGCACCGCTCCCTACTAAATCAAGAAAGCTGATCTGCTTTTTTGGAGTCTCACAACGTTTTTTTGCTACTTTGTCTTTAGCTTTTTTCTCGCCACAGTTAGATCTGAAGGTATAACTTGCTTAAAAAAACTATCAATAAATTGTCTCCGCTAACTGTTTCAGGTCTACAGCCAAACCATGCGCTGACGACTACATCAAGCGTGTATCTAATCGCAGTTCTGTTAAAAAAACGAGCCAATAACAACCTACGATAATATATTTGACACATAAGCTTAAATGCGTAATAACCCGATTAACAAAAAACGCTAATCAGAGGAATTGAAACGACACAACAAATCGCAGATCAAACGCCACGCAGGACCGCAAGAATGGCGGGTTTTTTCTACCTCATTTTCATATTAACAACTGTCTTAGCCTCATATGTTCGTGGAACATTTATTGTAGATGGGGATGCAGCGGCGACGAGCTAGTAATATTGTAGCTTCTCCGGAGCTATTCAGGGTTGGTTTTGTAACCGAGCTAGTATCTGCAGTGTTTTTCCTTCTGGCGGCATGGGCTCTATATTTGTTGTTAAAACCAGTTAACAAAAACCTAGCTCTGCTTTTCCTGCTACTAAACTTGGGCGGTGTCGCTGTAGAGTGTATTAATGCGCTAAATCTATTTGCTGCCGTTCAGTTTTTGAGCGGAGCTAATTACTTAAACGTATTTCAAACAGGTCAACTGCAAGCCATGGCAATGGCATCTCTCAATTTATACACAAACGGGTTTCTAATCGCCCAGATATTCTTTAGCGCGTGGTTACTTCCCCTTGGCTACTTAGTTTACAAATCCGGCTTCCTTCCTAAATTTTTGGGCATATTGTTGATTCTTGATTTCTTCGGTAATATGAGTTGGTTTTTGCAGGGTTTCCTTCTCCCCGACTACCCGACGTTAGCTTATCCGGGAAATGTGATTAGCTTCATTGCCGAAATTGCTCTTATGCTGTGGCTTTTGATTATGGCTGTTAAGGAACAGAAATAGAAGGGCTAAATTAGAAAAGGGAGGAAAAAGATGACCCAATCAAAAGAAATCTGGAGAAAAATGCTAGTACTGGCGCTCGCCGGGGGGTTAGCCTTCGGGGTAACAAACTTTGCAATTTCTCTCACCCCCATTGCGGCGGAGTATAGAGCGGGTGTTTCAATTTCTTATTTTCCAATGCTTCTTGAAGCTTTGGTGGGTGGTTTGATTATCGGGTTTGGCGTCAGCTTTTTCTTGCTTCGATTTCCAAATAGGATTCCGACAAGAAACCCAATTCTAAAATCAGTGATATTAAGTCTCATCGCCCTAATTCTTGCCGAAATCCTACTTGAAGTTCCTGCACATTTTCTCACGCCAAATAGTGATCCTATGCGTTACTTTCTCATCGGCTTATTGTTTAACGTACTAAGGATTCTTGCTCTTGGAATAGTTATTGGCTATCTATACAAAAAGCTGTACGCTTTAAGAGTGACGGAGAAAGATAGCAAGGTCGGACAAATACCTCGTTAAACCTCCAGTTAGATGGGGCAATACAGCGCAAGATAGAGTCTTTGCTTGCCAAGATGGTCCTCTTTGGGGGTCTTTGTGTTTTGGTTGTAACCGCCTTCTGTTTTATGCGGCATTCGGCTAACCAGGTTATCTGCGCCTCAATAGATGACGCTAAATGACGCTAAAAAACTAGTTGATACATGCTTAAACACACACATCCCGTGCGCCCCTGCATGGAACCATGTATGGTGTGTGGAGAAAAACCCATATCCCACACCCAAATAGTCAAATAAAAACATCACAACCCCAAAACGGAGCTTGCCCCATAAGCTGTCTTGTGGGCCCCATAAAACGCCACACCCACATAAAGAGACAAACCGCAGAAGACGGGGGGAGAGCGCTGAGAGCAACAAAAAGCCGTCCTCTGCCGCCACACAAACCTGCATTCGCCGCAAAAAGCCGCTAAACCCTGCCAAAACCGCTCTGTTGTGCCTGTATCAACGTGGCGTGCCTAGAAAAACTTATATGGTTAAGCATATCATGTTGTTGTTCGCATTAATGGAGGTTTATAAGGTTTGTCAACATCACCAACTTCAGCAGGCGGAATCCCCATTATGGTTTTAAGGGAAGGCTCAAACCGCAACCGCGGAAGAGACGCCCAACATGGAAACATTTTGGCCGCCAAAGTTGTCGCTGAATCAGTCCGAAGCGCACTTGGACCAAAGGGCATGGATAAGATGCTCGTCGACGGCTTCGGAGACGTCACAATCACAAACGACGGTAAAACAATCCTTGACGAAATGGACATCCAGCATCCAGCCGCCAAGATGATGGTTGAAGTCGCCAAGACACAGGACAAAGAAGCAGGCGACGGCACAACCACAAGCGTCATCGTCGCCGGTGAACTTCTGGGCCGCGCCGAGGAACTGATCGACCGAAACGTTCACCCAACAGTAATCATTGAGGGCTACAAGCAAGCCGCTGAAAAAGCGCTGGCTACACTGGACAAAATCGCCATCCCAATAGACCCCACCAAACCTGATTTCCTAAAAAAAGCCGCCTCAACAGCAATGGGCAGCAAAATCGTTTCTGAACACAAAGAATTCCTAGCCGACATCACAGTCAAAGCCATGCTCTCAGTCGCAGAAAAAACAGACATGGGCTACAGAGCAGACGTTGACGACGTCAAAGTTGAGAAGAAAACCGGTGAATCCCTCGCAGACACCCAACTAATCAACGGCATCGTTTTAGACAAGGAAATCGTACACAGCGGCATGCCCAAACGCGTCGAAAAAGCCAAAATCGCCTTACTGGACGCTTCACTTGAAAACGAAAAGCCCGAGTTAGACGCTAAAATCAACATTGAAAACCCCGCGCAGATCGAGGCTTTCCTAAAAGAAGAAGAAGCCCTCCTAAAAGCCATGGTCGACAAGGTATTAGCCAGCGGCGCCAACGTTGTGGTCTGCCAAAAAGGCATCGACGACATGGTCCAGCACTTCCTCGCCAGAAAAAGCGTAATCGCCATTCGACGTGCCAAAAAATCTGACATGGAAAAACTGGCTCGAGCTACAGGCGGAAAAATCGTCAGCAACATAAACGCCCTCACAGCAACGGACCTCGGCAAAGCAGACCTCGTTGAAGAACGCAAGACTGGCGACGATAAAATGACCTATATCGAAGGATGCAAAAACCCCAAATCCGTCACACTCCTAATACGCGGCGGCAACCAACGCTTAATCGCTGAAGCTGAACGCAGCATCCACGACGCGCTCTGCGTCGTACGTGATCTCATCGAAGAACCACTTGTAGTCGCTGGGGGAGCTGCTCCTGAAATGGAAATGGCAGGTGTGCTGCGCAAGTATGCGCAGACTTTGCCGGGTCGTGAGCAGTTGGCGGTGCGTGTTTTCGCGGATTCACTCGAGGAGATTGCGACGACTTTGGCTGAGAACGCTGGTTTAGACCCTGTGAACTTGCTTACTGAGTTGCGGTCCAGCCACGAGAAAGGCCAGACTTGGGCGGGCATAAACGTTGCTTCGGGTAAAGTCGAGGACATGTCGAAGCTTGGTGTTTACGAGCCGCTTGCGGTTAAGAAGCAAATCATAAAGTCAGCCAACGAGGCAGCCGCGATGATACTAAAGATCGATGACGTGATTTCTGTTGCGAAGATGAAGGCTCCTCCGATGCCACCGGGAGGCGGCATGGGCGGTATGCCAGGCGGAATGATGTAGTATGCAAGAAAAAACAATCAATGTTGGACCACCAAAAGTCACTCGCTTCGAGAAAGCAAGAATCGTCGGTGCACGCGCACTGCAGATCTCGATGGGAGCCCCAATCTTGGTAGATGCACAAGAAAACACCAACCCCATAGACATCGCGCTATCCGAGTTGGACGCAAACATTTTGCCAATCACCATTCGGCGCACGTTGCCCGATGGCACCTTCCAAGATATACCCCTAAAATGGCTGGCTTAAACGAGCCATTTTTCTTTTGTTTTCTGTTTTACTAGTTAACTGTTTTGTGTTTCTCTCTATATGTGGGTGTGGCAGTTTTAGAATTGTCACAAGACAGGAATTGGACACGGTTGCTTTTTGCGGTTGCAATGGTTTTGGCGTCTGTTTTGGTGTGGGATATCGGTTTTTCTCCACACGCCTGCATGGCTCCATTTTGAAGCCGCCGCGATATGGATGTGAAAGCATATCTCGTTTGCGCTCGAAAAAGGCTCAGCAAATAAACAGCACTTGTTGCTCAGCCACAACCGCCCTCCCCTACAAAAGCGGGTAATTTCCAACATTTAATGGCTACTCACTCCACCAAAAGAACCTTATCCCTCTATATAGGATTCTGCGTGCCAACACAAATGCGTAAAACGCACCTTCCCACCGCACAGGAACCCTCCCTCTACTGATTTGTGCATACATCTGATATTTGGAGCCTAATATGATGGCGAAAAAAGCACCCAGAGGCGCGCTTCCCGTGGAAACCAATATGCAACCAGTGCGTTTTCAGCACAAGCCATAGTGCAAACAGCAGTGAACAGCGAATTGCAATCGGGCACTAGCAGGACCCATTGAGAGCTCATTCGCCTGTCCCCCAGCCAACACTACGTTTAACGCTATTGTTGCCGATGGATTAGGTGTCGCTGTATTGTCTGTTGATTGGCGGCTGCACGTCCACAGCTTCCAAGCGGTCTTTTTGCTGCGGCAACTCTTTTTCTGTTTCTGCCACGCGTTTTTTGACTTCTATGACGCTATCGGGGTTAACTGAGATGCTGTCGATGCCCAATCTGACGAGGTAAGCGGCGAAGTCGGGGTAGTCGCTTGGGGCTTGGCCGCAGATGCCGACTTTCCGGCGTGGGATATGGGCGTGGGCGGTTTGGATGAGTGTTTTTATGGCGTCTTTTACAGCCTCGTTGCGTTCGTCGAAGAGGTAGGCAAGTTCTGAGGAGTCGCGGTCGATGCCCAGCACCAGTTGGGTCAGGTCGTTTGAGCCTACGGAGAAGCCGTCGAAGAAATCCGAAAACTTATCCGCCAAGATGATGTTGGAGGGGATTTCCGCCATAACGTAGACTTCAAACCCGTTTTTGCCGCGTTCGATGCCGTTTTCAGCCATCACGGCGATGACTTTTTGGGCTTCATCTATTGTTCGGCAGAAGGGAATCATCACCACCACGTTGGTCAACCCGATTTGTTCGCGGGCACGTTTAATCGCCCGGCATTCCAGTGCGAAGCCTTCTCTGTAGCGGTCGCTATAGTATCTGCTGGCGCCCCTAAACCCGAGCATGGGGTTGTCTTCTTTGGGTTCAAAGTCTTTGCCACCTATGAGGTTGGCGTATTCGTTGGTTTTGAAGTCGCTCATGCGTACGATGACGGGGTAGGGATACTGTGCGGAGGCGATGCGGGCGATTCCTTTGGCAAGGTTGTCGACGAAGTACTCGGTTTTGTCTTGGTAGCCTTTGGTGAGTTGGTTTATGCGGCTGATGGTGTCTTGGTCTTTTAGGGTGTTAAATTTGACGAGTGCCATGGGGTGGATTTTTATGATGTTGTTGATTATGAATTCCATGCGGGCTAAGCCGATGCCTTCACAGGGCAACCGCCACCAGCGGTACGCGGCGTCGGGGCTGGCCATGTTCATCATGATCTCCGTTTTGGTTTTGGGTATGCCTTCGAATGAAACTTTGGTCTTCTCAAACTTCAAAATCCCCTCGTACACATGCCCGGTTTCTCCTTCGGCGCAGGACATGGTCACCGCCTGGTCAGGCTGCAACACCTCCGTGGCTCGCTCCGTACCCACAATCGCGGGAATGCCCAGTTCACGACTCACAATAGCCGCATGCGAGGTGCGTCCGCCATAATCGGTTATGATGCCGGCGGCTTCTTTCATGATGGTTACCCAGTCGGGGTCCGTCATCTTTGTGACCAATATGGCGCCTTTTTTGAATTGGTCGATGTTTTTGGCGTCGAGAATCTTACATACTTCGCCTGTGGCGATGGCTTGTCCGATGCTGATGCCCTCGATCAACTCTTTGCCCTTCTCTTTGAGGGTGTAGCTCATTAAGCCGCTGGATTCTTTGACTTGGCTCTGCACGGTTTCAGGACGCGCCTGCACAATATAGAGCTCGTTGGTCTCGCCGTCTTTTGCCCATTCAATATCCATGGGCCGCTTGTAATGCTCCTCGATGCGCAGACCCCACCGTGCCAACTGCAAAACCTCTTCATCGGATAGAACGAAGGCTTCCCGCTCCTCTGGCGTTGTCTCCACGTTCTTGGTTGTGTCGTCTGCACCGCCATCAGAGTACACGAGTTTCCTCTCTTTGGTGCCAACCGCCTTCTCCAAGATCGGAACCATCTTGGGGTCGCCAAGCGGCGGCTTAAACACGACGTAGCGGTCGGGGTTAACTACGCCTTTAACGATATATTCGCCTAATCCCAAGCCTGCGTTGATGATAATGGTTTTGGGGAAACCTGTTTCAGTATCCAGTGTGAACATGACGCCACTACCGGCTTTGTCGGAGCGGACCATCTTCATTATGCCGATGGAAAGCGCTACTTTCATGTGCTCAAATCCCTGCGCGGTGCGGTAGGTTATGGCGCGGTCCGTGAACAGCGAGGCGAAACATTTTTTGCACGCTTCCAGTAGCTGCGTTTTGCCACGGATGTTTAGGTAGCTCTCCTGTTGCCCCGCGAAGCTTGCGCTGGGAAGGTCTTCGGCTGTTGCGCTGCTCCTAACCGCGACATCCACGTCTTTTACGCCGTAACGCTCACATAACTTGTCGTATGCCTCGGTGATTGCTTGATTGATCTCTTCGGGGAACTCTGCATTAAGGAACAACTGTCGGATGGCGGCTCCGACTTCTCGGAGGGGTTTTTCGCCCTTGACAAGCGCTTGCAGGAGCGGTTCAATCTTTTCTCTCAAACCGTTTTTGTCGACTAGTTCCCAGTAGAGCTGGGCGGTGGTGGCAAATCCGTTGGGTATGCGGATGCCTTCTTTTCGTATTGACCTAATCATTTCGCCTAGCGAAGCGTTTTTGCCGCCGACCCGTGGCACATCTTTGATTGTTACATCGTCAAACCACAAAATTAACTCAGAATTATTCATTACATTTCCTCCAAACAAGAAACACGCTTGCTTAGTAAACAGTTTTAGGCTCTTAAAAACCTTTTTTGCGCACCACGCACCCACTACTTGCATAGCATGCCTTCAAAGAGGGTTAACCAATCATCTATGAGCCGAGTTATCAAGAAGTTTTTCTTAACATGCTCACATCCGTTTCTACCCAACTGCACCCTCAAAGAGGGATCTTTTATTATTTTTATTATGCTTTTGCTGAAGCCGCCGTAGTCTTTGGGGTCATGCAGAAAACCATTGTAACCGTCGATTACCTGCTGGGGGATGCCGCCTACGTTTGAGGCTACCACGGGGGTGCCCTTGTAGAGCGCCTCTGAAACAGTCAACCCAAAGCCTTCGCGGAGCGATTTCTGCACCACAACCGAGGACGCCCGCTGTAGGCAATTGACTAAAAAGTTGTTTTCCGCCAAGACCAGTTTGATGTCGTTTTCGTAGAGGGATTTCTTGGCTTTTTCCTCCACTTTCTGGAATATTTTCTGTCCCTCGGGGTCGTCGGTTGCCAGGGAGCCTAAGAGGACAAGTTGGCAGTCAATTTTGCTTCTAACCATTTGGAAAACATCTAAAACTCCCAGAGGGTCTTTCCACTTATCAAACCTTGAAACCTGCGTGATGATGGGGCGGTCTCTATCGACGCCGTATTTCTGCAGGTACTTGTCGATGTCGCGGTCCGAGACGTCTTTGTTTTTGGAGGAAAGCGGATCGATCGCTGGGTAAACAACACTCTGGGGGACGGGGAGATTCTGTTTGTATTGTTCCAGTGAAACTATGAAGTGATCGTATTTGGCGATGAA
Source organism: Candidatus Bathyarchaeota archaeon (assembly GCA_963702095.1). Lineage (GTDB taxonomy): Archaea > Thermoproteota > Bathyarchaeia > Bathyarchaeales > Bathycorpusculaceae > Bathycorpusculum. Next base: position 2,861,386 of record OY969706.1, on the reverse strand, counting down.
TTGTTTGAGGTAATTCCAAACGTCGGGGTTGGGTGCTGTGAGATCGATGTGGCATCTGAAAATCCAAGGTTGCTTTTTATCGTAAAAATCTATCAGCGGCAAGGGCTGGGGGTCATGTATCATAATTAAGTCATGGTCGTCTAGGTGGGTGAAAATCGAGAAACGCTTGTTCGCGTCATAGTACACGTCTTTTTTCTGCTCGGAAAAATTGATTTTTTCTCCCTGTAAGGCGTTGTGGAATTTTTTTGTTACGGTGAAAAAGTCGGGGCTGCCATGCAGTATTCGCCACCCTACCTCTACCCCTAACTCGTTGAGCAGAATCACGATGCTGTCTAGGATTTCAGCGACTCCACCTCCTTGATAGGTGGAGTTTATGCAGACTATGTGTTTGCCAGAGAGTTTGTCGGCTTTTTGCTGGATACTCAATAAGTCATGGTCACTGGTGATGCCCGAATAATCCTTCAAAATATCCATATACAAAAAGAGGTACATTGTGCTTCTTAAGTTTTTAATCTTAACCTGCGCCTACTGGGTCCAAGTTACGCCGCTATGATCAAGCACCTTGTAGAACCGAACTTTTATTTGGTCGATTATTAAGAAAGCCAGCAACGCTTCGCCCCAGACAAGCCCCGCCAACGCCCACCCCATCGCAGGCAACAGAATACCATAAACAGTAAGCAACGTGGCAGTTAACTGTGTGAAGATTACCGCTAACAGTAAGGGTGTAGCGGGTCTCACTGACCAAAACGGACCCTTAGTTCTTGCCATAAGCACTGTCAGGTGCCCTGCAACGGAAAGTTTGAGGTACATAAACGACTGGAGAACCGCAGGGGGCAAAGCCAACACTTGATACCCAACATAGAATAGCGCAAAGGATTCTATGACGCCAAGAGTACCCAGCAAAGTAGCCATTCCCACAATAACGCGCATACTCCATTTTTCGGGACTCCGCGAATAACGTACATTGTCGTATGCGATGGTTATTATCGGTAAATCATTGAGAATAGCAAGCAACACAATCATAAGTGCGGTAACTGGGAAGAATTCGAAAGCCAAAATTGTTGCAGCTATAAAGAACAGGACACGAAATGTCTCAGCTATTCGGTATATTGAGTAATTATTCATCCGCTGAAAAATCTGACGACTCTGCTTTAATGCATCAATAATAACGGATAGCCCTGGTTTTGTAAGTACAATGGCAGCAGCGGATTTTGCAGCGTCTGTTGCTCCTGCCACAGCTATCCCCGCATCAGCTTCTTTTAGCGCCGGTGCATCGTTAACGCCGTCTCCAGTCATTCCCACGATGTGGTTTTTGGCTTGCAGCAACTTTACGATGTGGAATTTATGTTCAGGATAAACTTCTGCGAAGCCATCAGCCTGCTCAATTACGGCTTCTGCATCAACATCACTCTTTTCTAGAAAAGAAGAAGCCGTCTGGATGTTTGTCCCTAAACCCACTTCACTAGCAATCTCTTTAGCAATCGCCTCATGGTCGCCTGTAACCATCTTTACGCTTACGCCCATGGAAGCGGCGGTTTTTATGGTTTGAGCTGAATCTTCACGTGGCGGATCGTATAGGGCAATTAAACCCACGTAGTGCCATTGGTTTTGGTCTTTTTCGGCGACGCCTAGGGCACGGTAACCGTTTGAAGCAAAATCGTCGACGTACTTGTTAATTTGAGATGCTATTTCATCTTTGTTGGCTACTAAGGATAGTATCACTTGCGGGGCGCCTTTGGACACTACAAGTGTTTTCGCATTGTTGGTTTTTACTTCGGCGTCTGCACGTTTTCTGACAGGGTCAAAGGGCGTAAACTTTTGAACCGTGTAATCTTTCAAGCTCTTTTGGATGTCTTCTGTTTTTTTCCCCTTCTCTATTATAGCAGTGTCAATGGGGTCTTGGTCCTCTTCTCTTGAAGCCAAAATTCCAAAAAGCAAGACATCTTTTTCTGTGTAGCCTTTCAGGGGCTGTAATTTGCCGACGGTTAACTCATTTTTTGTTATGGTGCCTGTTTTGTCAGCGCATAAAACGTCGACGCCAGCCATTTCTTCGATGGCAACCAGTTTGCTTACGATGGCTTCTTTTTTGGAAAGTGCAATGGCGCCTAAGGCTAAGGTGACTGAGAGCACAGCCGGTAATGCGGCGGGGATGGCTGCAACGGTTAAAACCAAAGAGAACTGGATGGTTGATAGGAGGCTTTCACCTCTAAAGAGGCTTACGACGATTATGATGAATACTATTATCCCTGCTAGGGCAATGAGGTAATCGCCTATTTTGGTGACTGCCTTCTGGAAATGACTAACTGTGCCTGCTTCCTCAACTAGCTTTGTGGTTTTTCCAAAAAAAGTATTCATGCCTGTGGTAACGACGAGTCCATCCATCTCGCCTTGCCGTGCAATCGACCCCGAATATGCAACATCATCCACATGCTTCTCCACAGGCAAAGATTCCCCAGTTAGCGCTGATTGATCCAGCTGAATATAGTCGCCTTTCACCAGTTTAGCGTCCGCAGGGACAATATCACCGAGTCGAATCCGAACTACATCGCCCGGTACAAGCTCCTTGGATGGTTTTTGAATCCATTTGCCATCACGCAGAACCCTCGCGTTGGGCGCAAGTTTCTGCTTGAGCAATTCGATGGCGTCGTCTGCTTTGCGTTCCTGCCAGAAACCCACCACAGCATTAAACATCAAAAGCACCAGTATGATTGCAAAGTCTGGCCAATGCTGAATAACTGCTGACATAACAACTGCGGCTTCAATCATCCATGGAATGGGCCCCCAGAAGTAACCGAGGAACTTTCTAATTGGACTAATTTTTTTCTCAACTATTTCGTTTGCACCGTATTTTTGGAGCCTCTGCTGCGCTTCGCTGGAGGAGAGCCCCTTTTCGTTGCTGGATAGCTTCTTAAAGAGGTCCTGGATAGAAGTTTTTTTGGATTCCTCAGTGGTGACGGTTTTTTGACTCACTACAACATAGCCTTACCCTAAAAATTCAGACCAGAAACGGCTGGCGAAGAATTATAAAACGCTACAGGAACTCTAAAGGTAGATAATGCTAATAAAAGCTTGTTACTGTGCAAGCATAGCTACAAAGAAGCATGCTCTTGCACACATACGCCTAACGTCTAGTACACAGAGACTTTGGCGACGCCTGGAATCCTTAGCAACTCGGGGATGAGTTCACCGGGGATTTTGCGTTCCACAATAAAGGTCAACTTCGGTTCAGGAGACAGCTCAGGGTCGTCCACGATGGCTTGGCGTATACTCAAACCTGCCCTGTTTAATATCACGGCGGCGCTGGAGAGGATGCCGGGGGAGCTGGCGTTGACTACGCTGATTTCTACCACACCTAGGTTGAGGTGTTTAGCGATTTCTTTTAGGCTGTGGCCTGCGGGACGGATTTCCTCGAAAATCATGCGCAACTCGGGGTTGTCGTGGATGGCGTGGAGGGTTTCGTTGACGGTTCGGCGGTCGACGCCTGCGACTCGGGCGACTCTGACAGGGGGAATTTCGATTTGGTTGAGGTAGATTTTGTCATTTTGGGCGCTGAGGCCGTTTTCGATGAGGACTCTGGCGACTTTTAGGCGTTCGGGGTAGTTGCCGAGTTGGCTTTCGATTTTCTTCCACATTTTAGCTCGCTGATGCATTGTTCTGTGCATCTAAGTATAAATGTGTTGTTTAGCGTTTACCAGCTCCTCAAACCACCACGTACATTTCTGTACAGAAAAGCCTTAAATAAAACTTTCAAGAACAGATCACTGCAAAGGCGAACTGAATGCCAGACAAAAAAATCCTACTAAAAGAATCAGACATACCAAAACAATGGTACAACATAGCCCCCGACCTACCTCACCCCCTGCCGCCCTTCATCGAAGCGGAAACAGGCAAACCAGGCGTCGGCATAGTACCAAAAATTTTCCCCAAAGCAATCATCGGACAAGAAATCAGCCAAGAACGCTGGATAGACATCCCCGACGAAGTAAGGGAAGTCTACAGGATCTGGAGACCCAGCCCACTCTTCCGGGCGACAGGCCTAGAAAAAGCACTCAAGACTCCAGCGAAAATCTACTACAAATACGAAGGCGTCTCTCCCTCAGGCAGCCACAAAGCCAACAGCGCCGTACCCCAAGCCTACTACAACATGAAAGAAGGCATCACCCGCGTCACCACCGAAACCGGCGCCGGACAATGGGGCAGTGCACTCTCGTTTGCGGCTAACACGTTTGGGTTAGAAGCAACAGTCTACATGGTCCGCGCAAGCTTCGACCAGAAACCCTACCGCAAAGCCATGATGAACGCTTTCGGCGCAGAATGCATCGCCAGCCCCAGCAACAGAACCGCGGCAGGCAGAAAAATCTTAGCTGAAGACCCAGACACCAAGGGCAGCTTAGGCATCGCAATCAGCGAAGCAGTCGAGGACAGTTTGGAAAGCGAGAAAACAGGCAAAAAAGCCAACTACACCATCGGCAGCGTCTTCAACCACGTTTGCATGCACCAAACCGTCGCTGGACTCGAAACGCAGAAACAGATGGCGATGGTCGAAGACTACCCCGACGCAGTCTACGGCTGCATAGGAGGCGGCAGCAGCTTCAGCGGCTTGTACTGGCCCTTCTACTACGACAAAGTCAGCAAGAAAGCACCCAAAGAAACCCAATTCATCGCCGTCGAACCCACGGCATGTCCCAAAGTCACCCGTGGCTACTACACCTACGACCACGGCGACACCGCAAAACTCACCCCACTGGTGCCCATGCACACTTTGGGCCATGACTTCATGCCAGCCCCCATCCACGCAGGCGGACTCCGCTACCACGGCATCGCACCCACCATCAGTGCCCTAGCAAAGGAACACCAAATCAGCACCCTCGCAGTGAACCAGGTGGCTGCTTTCGACGCCGCCAAAGTGTTCATCCGCAGCGAAGGCATCATCCCCTCGCCAGAAGCTTCCCATGCAATCAAAGTCGTAATCGATGAAGCACTCCGATGCAAACAAGCCAACGAACCCAAAACTTTGCTGTTTGCTTTGACGGGTCACGGGTTCTTTGACATGTCTGCTTACGAGGAATACTTCAACGGTCGCTTGCAACCATATGAGTACCCTGCGGAGAAAGTCGCGGAGTCCATGGAGAAATTGCGCAAGCTCTATCCATGGCTAAACGAAGTCAGTAAGCAATACATCGGCTGCGAAACCTACTAGGGACGCAGACCACCCCAAACCTTTCTTTTTTGTTTTTAGCGCCTGTTTAGTTCTTTTAGTAGTTCTTTGGCTTCGCTGGAGAGGTTAGGTTTAGCTTTTTTGCCCACAAGCAAAAACATGCCGCCCACCATGATCAATGCGGCGCCGAAAAACGCTACACTCCAAACCGGCAGCAACTCAAGATGCAGTCCGACAGTGAAAGAAACGATGGCTATGCCCATAATCACCATTATCCAGTTACTCATACTCGCAGTAGAGTACAGTGCAAACTCTTTTTTGCCTGTGTCGGTGACTTGGTAGTAACCGTTTTTCTCCTCAATCATGTTTGCGCCGAGCAGGTAGTTCCAGTCGTAGTGGAAGTGCCCGTCCGACTTGTAGCCTAGGGCGGTGCTGATGCTGCTTTTGGTTCCGGGGGCGGCTTTGATGCGGCTGTTGGGCGCACTGTAAATTAAGTACAGCAGCCGTGTGCGCGGTGACTGTATGTCCGCGTTTATGCCTCGAGATTTAGTTGCCAACGCCGAACCCCTTATGGAGCTAAGTTGCCAGTTTAGAATAAAAACCTAATCCCCCAAAACCATATAGCTCCAGCCCAGAAGTGGCTTAAAACGTTTTTTTTGGGACTCTAACCCTTAGAGTTGCATCTCTAAACGATAGTGTCAGGCTTCTAAATGTTAGGGCTATATCAGGAATTAGCTATAGTGGATGCATCGGAAAATCGGAGGCAAAACAAAATGAACGTAAACTTCCAATACAGCAAAACACTGGCAATAGAAGGATCAATCCTTATCATGCTTGGTCCAGTTCCAACCGTGGGATGGGTACTTGCCATAATCGGCATAGTTCTACTCCTTAAAGCAACCAAAGAACTCTCATACTACTACCAAGACGAAAGCATTAACCAAAATGCTTGGACCGGCCTCAAATACTACATAGTCGCAGTGATGGCGGCGGCAGTAGCGATAGGCGTTGGGGTTGTTAGCTTTGCAATCACAGGATTACTCTCAGGTGCGCCATTCGCATTCTCAGCAGGCAACATAGGCGGCATAGTTGCAATCGTTAGCGGATTGGTCATTGCATTCGTATTCTATGTACTGGCAGCAACACACCTAAAGAAAGCCTATGAAACACTGGCACAGAAGACAGGCGAATCAGCATTTACCACCGCTGGAACACTGCTCATGGTCGGAGCATACCTGACTCTAATTGGTATCGGCTTGCTCCTGATCTTGGTCTCGTGGATATTCGTCATAATAGGCTTCTCCAGCATGAAGCCCAAAGACTACCAGCCCTACACTAACGGATACGGCTACGGAAACGGGTACCCACAGCAGCCACCAGCACAACAACCCCAACCAGCAACCACACCATAAACGGAGCGGCAAAACATGACCCAAACAACCCAAATCTCAACCGACGCAGGTTGGCGCCTCTTCACTCGCAAGCACTGGGGTGCCTTCACGGCTTTCATAGCAGCTGCAATACTGCTGGCGGCAGGCGGCGTCTACGTCTTTGTCTGGTTCACAGGCAACGCACAGGTAACAGGGCTGGTCCCATCGGGTCTAAACCTCTGGACGATGAACAACCTCGTGCTGTTCATTCTTTACGCGATCTTTTGGGAGCTGGTCCTAATCGGTATTCCAGCAGCGGTAGGTGCAGGCGTAGGTTGGCTGTGGTGGAAGAGAATCAGCGAAGAAGAAAAACGGCAGTACACCCTATCCGCCAAAGGCAAAAAACGGTCTGGTGCGGGAGGAGCAGTTTCGCCGTTGCTCTTCATCGCGTTTGCCATCAAAGTCTACGTGGACGGCTACTGGAACACGGCGATTGCAAGTTGGAACATCGATTACGTCGTCGGCTCCATGGTGACCATACTGATCCGGATAGCAGCCATCCTCGCAATCCCTGCCGTAATAGTGTTCATCTGGTGGATACGCCGCCGATGAATCAACCCACCCCTTTTTTGCAGCAAACCTGAAGGTGAACGGTATGGTGACCGACAAATTCTTCCGCAAAGGCACAACTGTGGAGGAAAGCGATTTTTTCTTTTTATTAATCCCCCACGCCTATTTACTACAGAGGCTCATAACCCTTGACAACTCAAGCGATTCCCCAAAAAACAATCGGCTTCATCGTAAACCCAGTCGCAGGCATGGGCGGAGCCGTCGGACTTAAAGGCACAGACGGCAAAGCCATCCTACAACAAGCCATCGCACTCGGCGCCAAACCCATAGCTGCACAGCGCGCGGAAACTTTTTTATTAGAAATCGCCACCGCCAAAGCCCACCTCAAACTGGTCGTAGGCGCAGGCGAAATGGGTGAGAACGAAGCAAAAAAACAGGGCTACACCTGCAGAGTCATCGGTGAAGCAAAAACCGAGACCGCCCCCGAAGACACCCAAACCATCGCCAAAGCCATCGTCGAGGAGGGCGTGGATTTGCTGGTTTACTGCGGCGGCGACGGAACCACCCGCGACATTCAAAAAGCCGTTGACATGAAACTGCCAGTGCTCGGAGTGCCCACGGGCGTCAAGATGCATAGCGCTCTATTCGCCATCAGCCCGCAAGCCGCCGCAAGAGTTGCCATCCAGTTTCTCTGGGGCGGGTTGCCTGTCCGCGAAGCCGAAGTTATGGATATCGACGAAGAAGCTTTCCGCCAAGGGCACCTCTCAGCAGAACTCTACGGTTACATGCTTAGCCCCTTTGAACCGCACCTTATCCAGGGCAACAAGATGGAAAGCGCCACCACAGAAAACGAAGTGGAGAATCAAGCAGCCATCGCCGTCTGCATCATCGAAGAAATGCAACCCGACACCCTCTACATAGTTGGCCCCGGAACCACCACACGAACAGTCGCCGACCTCTTGGACCAGAAAAAAACGTTGCTCGGAGTAGACCTCTTCCTCCACAAGCAAATAGTCGCCAGAGACGTCAACGAAAAACAAATCCTCGAAAAAATCAGCGACAAACCCGCAAAAATCATCGTTACCCCCATCGGCGGACAAGGCTTCATTTTTGGCAGGGGCAATCAGCAAATCAGCAGCAAAGTAATTTGGCAAGTCGGCTTAGACAACATCGTGGTGATCGCGACTAAGAGCAAGCTGGACAGGCTCAAGAGCCTCAGGGTTGACACGGGCGATTTGGAGTTGGATTGCCAGTTCAAGAAGCGCGGAGTCACGGTTGTAGCGGATTACAAGATTACGCAGGAGTTAACTGTAGAGTAGTTATTTCCACTCCCAGATTTTGCCCACCCAATTACCCATCTCATCGGTCTCGTATTCATGCACCAGAACTGTTTTGACAAGCCTTTGCAGTTTCTCTGACTGGGTTGTCTGGATGGATGCCGCTCGGGTGACGCCGCCTTTGCCGCCCTGCCAACTAACCGCGTTACCTTTGAGCATTACTCCTCTGCCGTCCATGAGTGTTATGAGGCTGTTGACTTCTCCCATGAATATGCCGTTTGCCATGGTGGCAACTGCGGTGGACATGATGAAGGCTTGCATGCCAAGGATTTTGCCTGCGCCTTGATTGGATGTTTCAATTTTTCCGTCGCTTAAAACTCGGTAACCAGTGTTTTTGCCGGTGAATTCACCGATTAATTCTCCAAGCACAACATTAACCTCAACTGAGGGTAGCCGCTGTGATAGTTTAGCGTATGTGACTGTACCCGTGCAGTCACCGCCCAAAAGTAGGAAAAACGTTTTTATAAACAGGCTTCCTCTAGCCTGATTGTTAATCAAATTTTAACTTGTTTTGGCGATAATCGAAATATACCAGAAGAGGCCAGTTATTGTAAATGGAGACCCATGAAAATGATACCGATTAACAGACCCAGCACTGATGAAGCAGAAGTCCAAGCAGTCATTGAAGTTATGCGCAAAGGACCCGTAACCAACGCCTTAGGCGCAGGACCAAAAGTTCTGGAGTTTGAGAAACTCTTCGCCCAATTAGCCGGCGTCAAACACGCAGTAGCCGTGAACACAGGCACCGCAGCGCTCCACTCAGCAGTCATGGCTTGTGGCGTCAAACGGGACGACGAGGTAATCGTGCCCAGCTTCACATTCGTAGCCACCGCTGAAGCAGTCGCGTTAGCCGGGGCAAGACCAGTCTTCGCAGACATTAACCCTAAAACCTACACGCTCTCCCCAGCAGCAGTCGAAGAAGCCATAACCGAAAAAACCAAGGCAATTCTGCCGGTGGATCTGTATGGTTTCTCAGCTGACATGAAGCCGATGCGGGAAATTGCGGAGAAACACGGTTTGGCACTGGTTGAGGATGCTGCGCAGGCACATGGCGCCACCTACGCTGGGAAGCCAGCTGGGTCATTTTCTGATGCTGCATGCTGGAGTCTCTATGCAAGCAAGAACATGATGACAGGCGAAGGCGGCGTAGTCACCACCGACAGCGACGAGGTAGACGAGAAACTACGTATGATTCGCACTCATGGTGAAAAAGCCAAGTATGCCTCGGAGATGTTGGGAAGCAACTACCGATTGCCAGAGCTTGAAGCCGCAATCGGCATCGTGCAGTTGAAGAAGCTGCCTACATTTGTTGCTAAACGCCGCGAGAACGCTAAGCAACTGACTGGAATTCTCTCTAAATCCAAGAAACTTGTCTTGCCCTATGAAACTGAGAGTTGCCAGCACAGTTGGTACCTCTACACAGCCAGATTAATCGACGCTACTGAAGCCCAACGTAATAAGCTCCTAGACGACCTTAAAGCCAAAGGCATAGGTGCAGAAGCCTACTACGTCCACCCGATAAACACGATGCCATATTACCGCGATAACTACGATGCGCATGCATTGCCTGAAACCGAGAAGGCAGCTAAACAGGTGTTTTCGCTGCCAGTTCATCCAGCAGTCACATCTCAAGAGGTAGAGTTCATCGGCGAGACAGTGCTGAGCCTTCTATAGACAAAGCAACAGCTCTAAATAGGGTATATGAAAGTGTAAGGGTTAAATTGCACTTTCACACTATACTTTTTTGATTCACACATAATTTGTGGTTTTCTGTAAAGGGGTATGAAGAGTTTGAGTAACGATGAAGGCATCTCTCGCATTAAAATAAAGTTCCTCATAGAAGGTTTAGGCGAAGCAGAAGGCGAATTGGTCAGGTTCATGGCTCCACGAACCATAGACTACATCGTACGCAAGCTTCCAATGGAGGGCAGAGCGGCACTCTATAAGGAAGAAGTATACTTTGAAATTCCCATAAAAATGGGTGAAGAAAAAGCTAAACCCACGGTTGAGACGGGTACCATCGCATTTTGGCCAATGGGAGGCGCACTCTGCGTCTTCTACGGCAAATCCCAACCCTACAGTCCAGTAAGCATACTGGGGAAAATAACAAGCAACCTGGACCTGTTTAATCAAGTTAAAAGCGGCTCAACTATCAAAGTTGTACTGGCATAACTAAACCGAGCTTTCCCTCCAAAGAGAAAGCAGCCGTTCACATTCTTCCCTGACTTCTTTGCTGTCGGTTTTCTCTTTGAGCACTTCGAGGAATTCCATGCGTTTAGCTATGGAGCGTTTCTCTGCGACGCCACCATAGTAGAGTTTACCCTGCAAGTACTCCTGCATACTGAAGGCTTTTTGAATAAACAAACTGGCGGCGTCTATGGGGTTGTCTACGGCGAATTTGTTAGCCCAGATGGCGACTTCTGCCTGCCTCAGCTGGGTCATGCCGTCGATTTCCACGATTTCACGGATGTAGGTTTGGAGGTAATCGTAGTAACCTGCGGTTTTTACGTATTCAAGGGCTTCTTTAACTTTCCACGTGAAATCTGACTGACCATTAACCGCTAAGTTATGCCGGTAACCTTGCTCAACGAGGGCACGGGCAACTTTGACTTCTTTGCCAGTGTAGACTTTTTCGGGAAAACTCAAAACAGCTTAACTCCAAATACGCGCCAAATAAAATTAAAGTTTAGCAGCTAGGCTGCTGGCTTGTAGATTTTTAGGCTGTGGCTTCCGGAGACAAGTTGGATTGCACCGTTGGCTTCCAACTGTTCGAGGAAGTCTTTTGCTGCACTGAGACGTACGCCGTAACGTGTCGCAACAGCGTATGGTGTTAGGACATTCATTTTTTTGACTTCAGCAACGATTTTTTGGTCTTTAACGTCGGGAGGCAGGATGCCTATAGTTGTTTTCTTCTGTGGCGGACCGGATTTCTTCTCGTCCTTCTTCTTCGCTCTATCCTCTGCTGCTTTGTCTCCTTGCTGCTTCTCCATCTGCTTTATGCCAAGCTTCTTTTTTCCACCCATTAATTTCACCTTAGTAAATTTTTAATTCCAACATCTAGACTGTCTGGCTTATTTCAACCTTATGTTTATTTTGCCATTCTTCGATGGGAACGCCAAGTTTCTTCTCAACCGAGGCTCGATGGATGGAGTTCATAGTGCAGAAGGGTATGATGCGGCCGTCTGGAACAGCATAGTGGATGACACAGCGGCTAACCCGTTCGAGGTCAAAGTTGTAGGGGTCCATGAAGTGCATCGATGAAATCAACACAGCGGAGCGGGCGAAGTCGCCTAGCGATTTGTAGTCGCCGTTCATCAATACTTTGAGGACGTATTTGCGTAGGAAACTGAATTTGATGTGTCTGCCTGCGCCCACGAGGCGGATTTTGGCTTTGCTTTTGTTTCCTTTGGAAGCATCGTCGTAGACGCCTTGAAGGGTCGCAACGAACTTGTCAATGTTACCGTAGCGTGTGATAGGTGTGATTTTGCCGTTCTCGATGAAAACGAAGGTTGCCATGCCACAGTGTGGATGCGCTGTGAATTCGACGTAGCGTTTGTCTTTGATTGCGCCGACAGCTTTAGAGACAGGAACCACTACGGGGACAGGGTAGAAGTCGTCAACTTTGATGACGCCATTTGTTTGTTCTTCGATTCGTTTCATGAAGTCGGGGATGGTGATACGCATCTTTTCCCGTTCGTCAGCTGGCAAGCGCCCGCATAGCGAAACTGGTTGGATGTTGATGCATCGGATTACGTCGCTGTTTTTGGCGGCGAAGTTTATTATGTCGCCCAGTTGGCCGTCGTTGACGCCTTTAATCAGTGTGACCACCAAGACAGCGCTGTTCCACCCTGCAGCGCGGAGGTTCTCAATCGCCTTCATCTTTATGTCAAGCAAGTCGACGCCGCGTATGTACTTGTAAACGGCGGGAGTTAACCCGTCGAACTGGAGGTAGATGGTGCTGACGCCTGCTTCTTTGAGTTCCTTACAGTACTCGAGGTCTTGGCTGATACGTAAACCGTTGGTGTTGACTTCGACGTGGTTGAAGCCGAGTTCTTTGGCTTTTCGGATCATGTCGGGGAGTTCTTTGCGGATAGTGGGTTCTCCGCCGCTGAACTGAAGCGCCTGCGCCGGCACAGGTTTGGTAGCGCGCAGATTTTCAAGCATGCCCACAACCTGCTCCATAGTGGGTTCATACACGTAGCCGGCGTAGTTTGCGTTGGCGAAGCAGACGGGGCATTTGAGGTTACAGCGGTTAGTTACGTCAATGATTGCCAACGCAGTGTGGGAATGATGTTCTGGGCACAAACCGCAGTCGCTTGGGCAACCGAGCTTCTTCTCTGTGCGGGGATTCTCCACGCCTGTGCCTTCGCTGCGGAATTTTTCGGCCCTGACGTATTGGTCGTAGTCTGACCAGTAGAGCTCGTTGAAGGAACCGTGTTCTGGGCACGTTTTTTTAATGAAGACTTTGCCTTCGTCCTCGTAGATGGTTGCGTCGAGGGGTTTTAGACATTCGGGACAGATGCTTCTTGTCGGTTTAATATCTTTCATGCAGGATTTGCCTTCTAACGTGTAAGCGTTATAGTCGAAGTGCTTAAGAGTAGAGTGATGATAAATAAGTTTCCAAACGTTTCCTACGGTGATTGAGGGGAAAACCATGGCATTAAACGAGGAAACTCGCAGCACACTACGTGAAATGGGCTTAAACGCCTACGAAATCGACGCCTACATAGTTCTACTTGAGGGCGGAGAGATGACGGCGATGGAGGTCAGCGAGCAAGCTAGTGTACCCTACAGCAAAATGTATGAAGTCCTAAACAGCTTAAAAGAGAAAGGCTGGATCAAAAGCAGCGAAACCCGCCCCTTCAAGTATTACCCTGTGCCGCCGATGGAAGCCACACGCTTTACCAAACTGCGCCTCGAAGACAAATACGCAGGCTGGGAAAACACAATAGCCGAAACGTTGCAGCCCCTCTACGAGAAACGCGAGCTAGTCGAACGCCCCGACATGCTTATCCTGCGTGGGCAACAAGCGGTCCTCAACAAGCTGGAGGAAATGGCCAAAAAGGCTTCAGTCGAAATCGTTGTGGCGGCGCCAGAGTTTGCTAAGCCCGTGATTACTTTGGCTGAGCCCCTTCTTGGAAGCGGAGTCAAGAAGTCCGTTAAGATTAAACTGATGGCGGCGGGCAAAAAAGAGGATTGGCTTTTCCTCAAAAAATTCGCTGGATTTGGCGAGTTGCGTATCCGGGACCACATGTTCGGTGGCGGCATTATTGCTGACGGCAAAGAAGCGATGCTGTTTTTGGGCGAGGATAAGCCGAGTTTGGTTATTTGGAGTGATCACGTGGGCGTTGTGGGGTTTGCGCGGGAGTACTTCCAGTTCCTCTGGGACTCCTCAACACCAGCCTAAGCCTCACCGCTTTTTTCCATCCTTATCAGGTATATTCCTATGAATTCGAGGAACCCGCCGATCAACAAGGAAAAGGGAATAACTGGGACGAAATTCTGCCAGAAGAAGTACCAGCGGAAATCCCGTAGACCGAGGCTGAATACAGGGTCAATGGCGATGGTGGCGGCTGCATCCAGCACTATCAAGAAGACGGCAAGGAGGATTAAGACTGATCCGCCGACTGCCGTGATTATTCCCCACTTGTTTCTAACCTTCAGCCCCAACACCATTGCAAGCGCCACCATAAACACCGCTGCCATTAGTCCAGAGAAGAAGTAGGTCGCTGAAAGAGGATAGAAGTTCTCGATGCCTATGATGTTTATGAAATCCTTCGCCCAGTTGAACACAAAGAAGTACGAGTCAAAGGCAATTAGGATAAACGCTCCAGCAATCAAAGCGTAGAACCATCGGTTTGTGACCCTTTTTAGAACAAATACGCCAATAACAGCGGCGAACGCGCCTGCTATAAGAAAAACGGTAATCATCGGCGCCCAGTAGAACCAAAAATCCGACCGCTGAGCATAAGCCGCCGCCGTGCCAGAAAGCTCCCCGTTTAGCACAACATGGATGATAAAAGTAACTAAGCCAGCAGCTATTAATCCGAATCCGCCAGCGATAGGAACATAACCCCACTTGTTTCTGACCCCAGTGCCTGCCAGTTTTGGTGAAATAAAAAATTGCTTTAACTTTGAACTAAGCGGAGTGGATGGTTCAGGACACCAGTTTTTAAATGCTCTCAACCTTTCATATAAACCCATGCTTTATTCACCTGTTATTTTCTCGATTAGAGCTTCTGCAAGTTTGGAGGGCAGTATCTTGCTTGTGTCGTCTAGGATGAGGAAGTTGCGGTTTTTTGCTTCTGTTAGGAGGGCTTCTCTGCAGGTTTCGAGTTTGCGGCATTTTTTGCAGTCGCCGTCGTGTCTGTACCAGACTTGGACGCCGTTTTTTGCGGAGAAGGTGATGAAGGCTTTGGTTTTGAAGTGGGCGCTGTAGCCGAGGAGGTAGCCTTTGGTTGGGTTGAGGGTTTGGATTTCGATTTTGTTTATTTTGGCGGTTTCTTCGAGGGCTTCGCCGATTTTGAGGTTGGCTGTGTCGAGGGCTTTGTGGACGGTTTGGCGTGTGATTTTTAGGTGTTTTGCTATGTGGGCTTCTTGGATGCCGTTTCCTTTGAGGTCCCAGATTCGGGTTTGTTTGGGAGTTAGGTAGCCTGTGCTTAGCGTCATCTTATCACCATGTAAGCCTTGTGGCGCTTACAAAGTAAGCATGTATTTGCCATCATATAAAATTAACCTATAACACACCAAGCAAAACACCCTAAAAACTACATAAGGCAGGTCAAAAACTGTGGACTGCTTGTAGAAATCGCCTCAACCAGATAGCAACCCATCGGCATTGCAGAACGCAAAACACAACCGTCTGCAAAGTCCGCAAGAAGATGTTGAGTAAAGGCGACACTCTCTTCTTCTAGCACTAGAAGATCAAAGAAAAGAAGTGTGGAGACTTGGGCAATCATTCACCAAAGACCAAACAAAAATAGAGCTTAAACCTGCTAACTATCATCTGCGTCGCTGTAAGCCAGTGCATAGAGGTCTGCTGAAACATACACTTTGCCATAAGCCGCAATGGGTGCTACAAGGTTGTGGTCGAAATGCTGCATCCCAGCTACTTCTAAACTTGACTTGTGAAATGCCCAGAGATCAGTTTGCACAGTCAAAAAGGCAGTATGGTTAAGCAGCGCTAACCCCAAAAGCGGATTTCTGTCTGTAAAAAATGGTTGTGTGCAGTTGCTTTGGAAAGTTTGTGTTCGAAGGTTTCTGCCGGTTGCCAGATCCAAGCTGCACAATGCCCCATCGTAGATTATGCTATTATCTGAGCCGTTGGTTCTGATGATGGCGTAAGCCCAGTATATCTTCTGGGTTTGTTCATCCACTCTTATGGGGGATACTGCCGCGTCTTTGAGGGTTCCGTCACTGTTGAGGGGTGTCTTCCAGGATAAGGAACCGTTTGAGAGGTTGAGGGCATAAAAATATCCGTCTGTGCCAACCAGTAGAAGCAAATCGCCATAGATTATTGGCTTGTAAGTTGGTGATCCAATGTCGTAACTCCACAGGATGGTTCCTGAGGAAGCGGTGGCAACACACACTTTTGTACAGAACTTTTGGATGTTGTTTCCAAAGTTTGTCAGGATTATTCTGTTATGGTATGTGAGTGGTTCTTGGATGTTAGAGCATTCAATAGCCCAGATGACAGCGCCCTTGTCGGGGTCGATTCGGTAGTATCCGTCTGCAAAGGTGTTATCGGCAGGGTACATTCCAGCGCCAAGAACCAGATTATCGCTAAACGCCCATACGCTATCGGTGTAGGGCATGTCAGGAGGGTTAAGCATAGTAACGGGCAGAGAAATCCAAAGTTGACTACCTGTGTCGGCGCTAAAGGCGTTACAACCCGTCTGGGTAGCGAACACACGACCCTCAATAACAGAGAAAGCAGTGGGAGGACTCTTACTGCCCCAAGAAGTGCTCACAGGCGCCTCAAACTGTAAGTCAAGCAGTTTCCCGGTGCGCTCATCCACGGTTTTTATAACGCCGCCGACTGCTCCAACGTAGATTATTTCATCTTTGATTACTAATCCGCCTGTACGCCAGTTGTCAACAACGGTTTGCCAGAGTAGGTTTCCGCTTTGGGCGTCAAAACAGTACAGCACACCGTCGTCATTCAGGGTGAAAAATTTGCCGCCGTCAACCGCGATAGTATTTGCGAAGTCTCGGATTTCCTGTTTGAAAAGAATGCTTCCTTGGGGTGCTGGCAATCCGACGGAGTTTGATGATGAATCTAGGTTGGACAGTTGCTGTTGGTAAACTATTATTGAAGCAACCAGTAAACCCACTATTAAGAGGATAATTATTATTTTAGATTTAGCCACAACATGCCTAAGATTGTGAATCGATATATCGTTTACGCAAACCGAGGCTAGACTGGCAGACCTGCATAATCAAATTGAGAAAATTAATTTGCTGACATGATCAGTTTCCACTTAACCGAGCCACAGGTACGGCAAGGCGGAAAAGTCTCCGATTTAGACAGCGGAATCCGTGCGCCCTCACCTTTTTCCTTACAGAAATGCTCGTAGAGTCCTGATTCGGGGCATTTTTCGCCTGTCCGATAGAATTTTGTTTTTGGTTTCGCCTGTGCTTTTGGCTTCGTCTTAGTTTTCGGTTTTACTTGTGTTTTCGGTTTGGTTTTAGCTTTCGGTTTAGCTGCTGCTTTCTTCACTGGCATGTAAATCATTAAATGCTCTCTGCTCTGGTATTATAAGCTTTACTAACATCAACCGCTATATATGCTATAGAACTTTAGCAATGGTTTCCATGTTAAAAATGGTGTTTGCACAACCGTTCTTAATCAATGGCACACCTTGCCCAGCCACATCCATGCTCTCCAGCAGATGACTCATCATCTTCATTTCTTCTCCGCAAGCCACACCGACCACACCCTCGTAACGTGCACTCTTTAGGATTTTGGGTATGCAGGAGCCGCCTGGGAGGAGGAAAACGTCATAGCCTTTGCTTTTAGCGTACTGAGTTGCCTTGTTTACTTGGCAATCCTCAGAGCATTGACCGCACGTGTAGGAGGGGATGGAAGCGTCGAAGGTAGCTTTGCAGCGGCTATCCATGTATTTGCGGGAGCAATGGGGTAGAAAAAGCGCTCGTTTCTTGGTTTCTAGGAACCTGCGTCTCTCCGAGATGTTAATCGCCTGCAAGTCGATTAGGTCTTGGAGCACAACTATGGCGTCGGAGATGTTGAGTCCCGTAGCTTCCTGGATGCGGAATTTAATGATTAAGTCGTTAGCGGTTTTCAGGAAGGATTTATGCATGCCCCTCTGGTAGCTTATCAGGGTTAATTCTGTGAAGAAAAAACGCGGAACAGTAGACAGGTCGAAAGTAAATTTATAGGGCATACCCTAGAAATGTTTTTACACACTTAAAAAAATAGCTATGTTCTACTAAGAATCGGTTGATACTTTTTTGTCGTTGCCGTTCCCTAAGAGGTCTTTTACGTTTTTTAGGTCTTGGCGTAACCGTTTCACTTCTGCTTCGAGGTCGCTTGCTCTTGCTTCTACATCCTGCCTTAGCTTGTCTAGGCTGCTATGCAATTGGGGTTCTGAATCAAGCATCTCCAGTTTTCCATGCAGGTTAGCAGCGACCACTCTTAACTCTTTGTGTATCTGCCGCAGTTTAGCAACAGACTCCTGTAGAGTCAACTTATCTACCTCCTCTACAAAGAAGCCCTCATCAACCATAGCCAACCCAACCAAAAAGAAGAAAGAAGCGGTTGCTTAGATACTTATCTGAAACATCAATCTATCGACGAGTTCTTTATAGCGGTTACGAATGGTTACCTCTGTAACCTGCGCAATTTCAGCGATCTCTCTTTGTGTTTTCCGTTCGCCCGTGAGCACTGATGCAATGTAGCTTGCCGCGGCGGCGATGCCTGTGGGTCCTCTGCCAGAAGTTAGTTTAAGTTCTTTTGCCGCAGCCAAGATTTTATGTGCTATTTCCTCCACTTTCCCCTGCATGGTTAACTGATTGGAGAACTTTGTGATGTATTGGCTCGGACGCAACGGCGGAATGGAGTAGTTGAGTTCACGGATTAGGAAACGATAGCTTCTACCAACCTCTTTCTTGTTAACGGTTGAGGCTTGAGCAATCTCATCTAAGGTTCTGGGCAACCCGCATTGCCTACACGCCAAATAAAGCGCTGCTGACGTGACACCCTGAATGGATCTGCCGCGGATGAGGCGTTCTTTGACAGCTTTTCGATAGATAACCGAGGCGGTTTCCAAAATATTCTTTGGTAAATTGAGGTTGTTGGAAATCTTTGTGATTTCTGAGAGTGCAAAGGCAAGGTTACGTTCAGTGGCATCGGAGACTCTGATGCGGCGTTGCCATTTTCGCAGACGATAAACCTGGGCTTTCTGCCCCGGAGAGAGGCTTTTGCCATAGATGTCTCTGTCATGCCAATCTATGGTTGTGGATAACCCTTTATCATGGATGGTGTATGTTAGGGGGGCACCGACTCTGGTTCTTTTAGAGCGTTGTTCATCATCAAACGCTCGCCATTCCGGGCCTCGATCAGTCATTTTCTGTTGGACAACAATACCGCAGTCCATGCACACTATTTCTGCTGCTTCTGAATCATGCATAAGTCGGGTGCTTCCGCATTCAGGGCAAACTCGAGCCTTGTAGGGTTCGGCTTTGCCTGCGGTTTGATCGTGATTTATTTCTTCCTGTAACTTGCTGTCTCTGATCATTCTCTCTTTAACTCCGTTTTGTCTTCGAGAGAAGCAAGTACACTGGTTTATTGAGTAGTTTGGCGGGTTCTCTAACGTTGGGTTTTATAACTGCATAAGGCGCAGAGACCGGGCCAATTATGTCGAAAACTTTACCGATAACATTTAGGTTCTCATCGACGACTTCGGAGCCGATTTTCGGGGGTTTTTCTGCTTTAACTATGGCGTTTCCTGAAGGAGATACATTTGAAATCCTGCCCAGTCTTTGCAAACGCGGTTCCCCTCTCGAAAACATGGATGTAGCCGTAGCTTGGGATTTAAAGGTTTCTGGATGGTATATAAGGCGAAGGAACAAAGATGATCTTTTGGAGTCGAAAACTTATTAAATGTGAAGCGTGGATAAGACTGTGCCTTAACAAGGGTGAGGCCAAGAAAACATGACAAAACCATTCTATGTAAAGTATGAAGTCCCAAAAGAACTCGTAGATGCAGCCTATGAAGCCCTAACGATTGCTTCAAAATCAGGATCAGTTAGGAAAGGAACAAACGAAGCCACAAAAGCTGTGGAACGCAGCCAAGCAAAACTAGTCATCATCGCCGAAGACGTTGACCCCCCAGAAGTCATTGCACACCTACCACTACTCTGTGACGAACGCAAAATCCCATACGTCTTTGTCCCAAGCAAAGAACAACTCGGCAAATCCATCGGCATCGAAGTCCCATGCGCAGCAGCAGTCATCATGAGAGAGGGAGAAGCAGCAGGCTTAATCAAAGAAATCATCACACGCATCGACCAGGTTAAACGAGGCACTCAGTAATATGAGTAGCAAAGAAACAACAGACGAACAAGTTCCCTCGGAAGTTATCCAAATCATCGGACGCACAGGCGTAACAGGCGAAATCACACAGGTCCGCGTCAGAATCATGGAAGGCAAAGACAAAGGCAGAATCATCACACGCAACGTTAAAGGACCAGTACGCGTTCAAGATATCCTGATGCTTCGAGAAACTGAACGTGAAGCAAAGAAAATCACAAGATAAAACTATTTGGAGAAATGTGTCATGCCAAAACCGAGAAAATGTTCGTTCTGTGGTGCTGATTTCCCAGCTGGCACAGGCATGATGTACGTTAAAAACGACGGCTCAATCCTCTGGTTTGACTCCAGCAAATGCAAAAAGAGCAGCCTCGAATTCAAACGTGATGCACGCAAGCTAAAGTGGACTCAGTACTTCGGTAAAGAAGAAAAAGGCAAAGGGTAAACCAACCGTTTCTTCCCCAAGTTCCCCAACTCTACTTTTTCATTTTTTGTATCTATCCGCTTTTTAACTGAATACTTATCTTATAGATAGGGCAAATTGGGCGTGGTGTTTAGCGGTGCCGATGTTTCTGGCAAAAAAAGAGGTTCTCGAGTGGTTAAGTGAGGGCAAAAAAACAATCGATGTACGAAAGGGTAGACCTCGGATGGGTGATGTGGCAGTGTTTGCCTGTGGATCGCGTTTGTTGAAGTTGCGAATAGTTGGGACGCAGACGGGGAAGTTAACTGAGGTTATTAGGGCAGATAATTTTCGACAGGTTATTCCGGCTGCTGCTACGTTGGATGAGGCGTTGGCGTATTTGAGGAGGATTTATGGTAGTTGTGAGGGGTGTTTTACGGCGTATACTGTTGTGCCTTAACCTTGTTTGCCGTTGTTTTTTTACGTAAAGCGTTATAACTGGAGCATTTTCTAATATGTTTATGATTAATCAATTACGTTTTCCGTAGTTAAAATATGTAAAGCGTAAAACTTAAATATTGTGCAACCCATCAGTTCGTCACCCACGAATATGAGGAATAAAAATTGGCAACATTCAGCGGTTGTTACACAGCACTAATAACCCCCATGAACCGTAACCGCCAAGTCGATTACGAAGGATTAGCACAATTGGTGGATTTCCAAATAAAAAACGGCGTCAAAGGCATCCTCGCCGTCGGCACAACCGGCGAAAGCCCCACGCTAGACTGGAATGAACACAGCAAAGTTATCGAGAAAACCCACGAATACATGGGCAAACGCGGCTTAACGATCGCGGGCACAGGCAGCAACAGCACACAGGAAACCCTCGACGGCACCGAACACGCCTACCATGCAGGAATCACTGCAGTTTTGCTCGTAGACCCCTACTACAATGGTCCAAGCTCACTTGAAATCAGAAAAGAATACATCGAACCCGTAGCAAAGCGTTTCCCCGAAGTCCAAGTTATCCCCTACATCATCCCAGGCAGAACCGGCACCCAACTGCTCCCTCAAGACCTCGCCGCTCTACACGCGCAGTATCCCAACGTGAGCTGCGTCAAGGAAGCCACAGGCGACCTCAAAAACATGGAACTAACCCGCCACCTCTGCGGAGAAAACTTTAACATCCTAAGCGGGGACGACGACAAAACCTTAACAATGCTGACCTCACCCGACATAGCAGCCAGCGGAGTAATCTCAGTCGTTTCAAACGTAGCGCCACAAGCAGTCGCAGACATGGTGCACTACGCGTTGGACGGCAACGAGGAAGCTGCCAGCGTAATCAACCAAGCACTTCAGCCGCTGTTTAACATTGTAACGGTAAAAACCATTGAGCAAACACCCTATGGTCCAGTAGCCTGTAAAGCACGTAACCCAGTTGCCTACAAGACGCTGATGAATGTGCTGGGAATGCCCTCTGGACCATGTAGGCAACCGCTGGGTAAAATGACGAGGGGCGGCGTTGAAGTTGTTTTGGCTAGCGCACGCAAAGTCTACGAAGCTAACCCACAGGTTCTTGAGCCCATAGCTGAATATTTCAGCGTGGATTTAAAAGACCGCCTCTACAACGAGAAGTACATAGAGGGACTCTACTATGCTTAAGCTCTGTGTCGCAGGTGCAGCGGGCAGAATGGGGCAAGCCATCATAGGCGAAGCTACCGTCAGGGGACACCAGATCGTAGGCGCAGTCGAAGCCTCGAATTCACCAGCGGTCGGTAAAAGCCTCCGTGAACTCGGCAGCAACTCCGACACATTAATCCAAGGTTCCGACAGTTTAACGCAAGCCCTCAAAGACGCCGACATATTCATAAGCTTCACAGCGCCAGCCGCAGATTTAGTCAACATACCACTCGCCGTAGACCTCGGCAAACGTATAGTCCTCGGCACCACAGGCTTCACAGTAGACCAGAACCGACAGGTAACTGAGGCAATGTCGGGTAAAGTTCCGGCTGTGTTCTCGCCGAATTACAGTGTAGGCGTCAACATACTCTTCAAACTCGCGGAACAACTCAAAGCGTTCCCAGCAGGATATGACGTTAGCCTCTGCGAAATCCATCATACAGGTAAAAAGGACGCGCCAAGCGGAACAGCGAAAAAGCTGGAACAAATCATTTCCGAGACTCGCAATTACAGCAAAACCGTCTATGGCAGAGAAGGCATCAGTCCAAGGCACCCGGGTGAACTGGAGTCCGTTGCCATACGTGCAGGCGGAGTACCGGGAATCCACTGCGTCATCGTTGCAGGACCAAACGAGATGCTGCGCATCGAACACACCGCGTTTAACCGCACCGTCTTAGCTCAGGGCGCCGTCCTCGCTGCCGAGTGGATAAGCAAACAAACCACACCCAAAGTCTACTCTATGGCGGACGTGCTAGGACTATCTTAACACCGAAAAACTCACCATTACCTTTTTTATCAAGTTAAAGAATAAGAGACTCGTCGAAGGAAGAACGTTCAATGTCAAATAAGCGTAAAGTCGCCATTTTAGGCGCAACAGGCGCCGTGGGACAGCGGTACATTCAACTCTTACAGGGACACCCCTGGTTTGAGGTCTCAGTGCTCGCGGCTTCAGAGCGGAGCGCAGGCAAAAAATTCAAAGATGCCTGCAACTGGCTCATGGAGACAGAGATGCCCAGAGAAATCGGTGAAATGCCAGTTGCTAACATAGACGTGAAGTCAGCGGAGCAAACAGGCGATTTCGACATAGTATTCACGTCCTTACCCGGTGATTTAGCGGGTCCAGTGGAGAAGGAATTCGCAGCCCTCTACCCAGTGTTTAGCAAAGCCAGCGCACACCGCATGGAAAAAGACGTTCCTTTGCTTATCCCAGAAATCAACCCTGACCACATCGAATTGGTCAAGATTCAGCAGAAACAACGCGGATGGAGCGGCTTCATCTCCACTGACCCCAACTGCAGTACAACGCAGATGGCGATTTCGCTAAAGCCGCTTATGCAGTTCGGCTTAAAACAGGTCATAGTTACTACAATGCAAGCTCTCAGCGGCGCAGGATACCCAGGCGTAGCTTCACTGGATATCATCGACAACGTGGTTCCATTCATTTCAGGCGAAGAAGACAAGATGGAGTCCGAAGCCCTCAAGATACTTGGAACCTACAACGGAGCCAATGGAGTAGTGAACGCTGATTTCAAGATAAGCTCAAGCTGCAACAGAGTCAACGTTAAAGATGGGCACTTAGAGTCCATATTCGTAAAGCTGGATCAGGAGCCCTCACTGAAGCAGATTGAAGCGGCGTTTGAAGACTTCAGGGGTGCTCCGCAACTGCTCAAGTTGCCCTCTGCACCTGCCCAACCCATCGTGGTTCGGCATGAAAAGAACCGTCCCCAACCCCGCTACGACCGAGGCACAAGCCGCGGCATGGCAGTTACAGTGGGCAGGATACGCAAGGACCCAATCTTGACTTTCAAGTACATGTGCCTTGGACACAACACAGTGCGGGGCGCTGCTGGCGGAGGAATACTTGGCGCAGAACTGTATGTAGCTAACGGTTTAGCTTAAAACAGCCTTCTAGTTACAAAATCTGGTGTATGGTATGGTTAAGAGAAAGCTTCGTGAACCACTCGAGGACCGAAAAGGCAGCCTCTACTTTGACGGTTACTCAACAGTGGAGTTGGCAAAACAGTATGATACCCCACTGTATTTAATCAGTGAAAAACGCATAAGAGACAACTACAACCGCCTCTACGGCGCCTTAGTAAACAACTACAAGTACGTACGCATCTACTACGCCGCCAAAGCAAACACCAACATGACGGTGCTGCGGATTCTGCAGTCTCAAGGCGCATACCTCGACACAGTCAGCCCAGGCGAAGTGTTCTTAGCATTAAGCAGCGGCTTCACACCCGACCGCATCCTATTCACTGGAACCAGCGTCCGAGACGACGAACTCAAAATGCTCTCAGACGCCAACATAACAATCAACGTCGACTCCCAATCGGAAATGGACCGCCTC
Organism: Candidatus Bathyarchaeota archaeon; assembly: GCA_963702095.1. Lineage (GTDB taxonomy): Archaea > Thermoproteota > Bathyarchaeia > Bathyarchaeales > Bathycorpusculaceae > Bathycorpusculum. The sequence continues at coordinate 2,836,967 of OY969706.1, read as the reverse complement.
CTCAAAATTTCGGTGCCCCAGATCCTCTCGGTACGCGTCAACCCAGAAGTCGGCGCTGGACACCACAGCCACTGCATCACTGCGGGCCCCGAATCCAAGTTTGGCCTATGGGAGGAGGAAGTCATCCAAGCTTACGCAATTGCCCAACGCGCCCGCGTCGGACGCTTCGGAATGCACATGCACATCGGCTCAGGCATTCTCGAAGCTGAACCCTATGTTTTGGCAGTGGAGAAACTGCTCCAAATAGCCAAGCGGGTGCATGATGAAGTAGGCATCGACTTCGAGTTCATTGACATAGGCGGCGGAATAGGCGTTCCCTACAAACCCGAAGACAAAGAGATAGACCTCGTCGAGTTCTCCAGCAAAGTCGTCACTTTATTCAAGAATAAAGTCAAGGAATACGGGTTGGGCAAGCCTTTCCTATTTGTTGAACCTGGCAGGTACCTAGTAGCCGACGCGTGCATACTACTCACAGCAGTGAACACGGTGAAAGCGACGCCTAGCCGCACATTCGTCGGCGTAGACGCAGGCTTCAACACGCTTGTGCGCCCCACCATGTATGGCAGCTACCACCATATCTTAGTTGCCAACAAACTAAACGAGGCTGACAAAGAAACCTACGACGTAGCAGGTCCAATCTGCGAGTCAGGCGACTTACTTGCAAAAGAACGGCAGTTACCTGAAATCAGGGAAGGTGACTTACTGGCAGTCCTAAACGCAGGCGCCTATGGCTTTAGCATGAGCAGCCAGTACAATTCGCGCCCCAGAGCAGCAGAAGTCATGGTTCGAGGCGGCAAACCCGTCATAGTACGGAACCGCGAGCAACTCGGCGACTTGATTTCCAGTCAAAAAATCCAGAGTGAGTCCTGATGCGTTTTTGGAAGATGCATGGATTAGGCAACGACTACGTTGTCATCGATAACAGAGACCAAAAAATCACTGATAAGCGGGCTCCCAGACTTGCAGAGGAACTTTTATCGCGCAGGTTCGCGATTGGTGGAGACGGGCTTCTGCTGGTTTATCCCTCAAAAGTTGCCGATGCGAAGATGCGGATTTTCAACCCCGACGGCAGCGAAGCCGAAATGTGCGGCAACGGTATCCGATGCTTTAGCAGGTACTGCTACGAAAACGGCATCGTAGAGAAAACAGAGTTCTTTGTTGAGACATTGGCAGGCATAAAGCATGTTTGGTTAACACTTAACGGTGACCAAGTAACATCGGTAAAGGTTGATATGGGCGCACCCAACTGGCAGCGCTCCTCACTTCCCATGGTCGGCGAAGGCATTTGCGTAAACCAAAACTTAGAAATCGACGATGACCTCTACAAGGTAACCTGCCTCTCCATGGGGAACCCGCATTGCGTCACCTTTGTGGAGAACATCGATGTGTTTCCAGTTTATTCTGTGGGAAAACTCGTTGAGAACCACAAGGCTTTTCCCAGAAGAACCAACGCGGTCTTCGTCCAAGTTAACAGTCGCAACGAGCTCACGGTTCGGGTTTGGGAGCGGGGCTGCGGGGAAACCCTCGCCTGTGGCACAGGAATATGCGCCGCCGTCGCAGCAGCAAACAAACTGGGCAAAATCGGCAACAGAGTCAACGTCCACGCTCTTGGAGGCGACCTCCAAGTTGAAGTCGACGACACCATATACCTGATTGGCCCAGCCGAGAAAGTTTTTGAAGGCACACTATTCAAGGAGACATAACTTTGACTTTTGAGTTTGCAGAACGAATCAAACGGTTACCACCATACTTATTTGCAGAAATCGAGAGAACCCAAAAAGAAAAGAAAGCACAAGGAATCGACCTTATTTCGTTGTCCATCGGTGACCCTGATTTGCCGCCGCCCCAATTCGTTGTGGATGCGCTAAAGGAGCAGGCAGGTGACCTCAAAAACCACAATTACAGCTTCAGCCAAGGCGAACCCGACTTTCGAATGGCAGTTGTAGGGTGGTACAAGAAACGCTTCGGCGTGGATTTGATGCAGGACCAAGTTGTGGCGCTTTTGGGCTCCAAAGAAGGAATAGCCAACATCGCACGGGCATTCATAAATGCCGGCGACAACGTGCTCTGCCCCGACCCCGCGTACCCGGTCTACGCCAACGGCAGCGCCATCCTCTGCGACGGCACACCTGTACCCCTGCCGCTTTTGGCAGAAAACAACTTCAAACCTGACCTCGAAGCAGTCGATGCCCGACGCGTGAAGATGATGTTCATCAACTACCCGAACAACCCCACCGCCGCAGTCATCGACCAAAAATGCCTCAAAGAAGCCGTCCAATTCGCCAAAGACAACAACATCATCCTCTGCTACGACAACGCCTACTCAGAAATCACCTACGACGGCTACCGCGCACCCAGCATACTAGAAATCGACGGGGCTTTGGATGTTGTAGTGGAATTCCACTCGCTGTCTAAAACGTTTAACATGACAGGCGACCGCATCGGCTTCGCAGTGGGCAACAAGCAATTGATTGCTGGTTTAGCAAGGGTGAAGTCGCAGATTGACTCTGGTCCGCCAGTTTACACTCAGAAAGTCGCGGTTACAGCCTTGGGCAGCTACACAAGCAGTGACCCGCCAGAGTTTCTAAAGAAGAACAACCAAGTCATGGCGGAACGCCGTGACCTCCTCGTTGACACCCTAACCAAGCTGGGTTACCCATGTGAAAAACCCAAAGCCACCTTCTACGTGTGGGTGAACTGCAAGGGCGACTCGATAAAGTTCGCCGCTAAACTGCTCGATGTAGGCGTCGTTGTCACACCCGGGGTCGGCTTCGGCAAACACGGCGAAGGGTATGTGCGCATCACGTTTACGCAGCCAAAAGAACGCATAGCAGAAGCCTGCAAACGCATCGCCCAAGCTCTCTAATTTTTTTTCCCAGCTATTTTACGCAACTAAGCAAGTCTTTAACAGAGACCTATCGCGGAAAAAGCAGCGGCAGGTCCAAAAGAGAATGCACCTGCGCCAATCGTAGTAATAATGAACAGCACATAAATTGTTAGCAGCACTACGCCTTCTTTCCAAGCGATTTTCCTTCTGGACAGGAAGTACCAGAAGAATGTGTTGATGATTATCGAGAACAGTATCAGGTTAAGGTAAACCGACATTTCCAGATTGACGGCATTACCCAACAATGTGGGCACAAACATCGTTACACCTAAGATGAGGGTTGTGTTGAAGAAGGCTGAGCCGATAATGTTGCCTATCGCCAAGTTGGCGTGTCCTCTGAGTATGGATTTGATGCCTATGCTTAACTCGGGAAGGCTGGTGCCCAACGCAACTACAGTGGCTCCAATGATCTCCTGAGAGACACCTGCGGATGTAGCTATGACGATGGCTGACTCAACCATAAAGTTGGCGCTCACAACTACACCTAAAGCACCTAGAATCGTGAAGACTATGAACCGTTTGAGTTTGCCTTTGTCTCCTGGTTCTGTTTCTACGTCGGCTTCGTCGGTGGTTATCCGCACTCTAGTCAGCCTGTAAATGTAGATGCCGAACACCGTGAGCAGAATTAGCCCTACAAGCCATGCCCAATCCTGCGGAATGTAGAGCAAAATCAGCGGCACCATCGAAGCTACGAACAAGCCGAACTGAATGTTGCTTAGCTCTGACTCGACAAAGTTAGGGAGGATATTGTTGTTGCTGACTGAAATTGTTTTCTTTCTTTTGCATTGCACGAAAATATTTGCGCCCAAGAGTACTGCACCTATGCCCAGTATGGCGGATATGTTGAAGATGTTGGAGCCTATGGCGTTTCCGATGGATAAGGCTGCACCGCCAGATATGGCTGCAGACAACGCCACAGTCAACTCTGGCAGCGTAGTGGATAGCGAAATCAAGGTGAAGCCGACAGAGGTTTTGCCCAACTTGGATATAGCAGCGATTTTGGTAGCGTATTTAATTACTACATCGCTAGTCAGGTTTAAGAAAACGATGGCAACCGCGATTATTGCGATGTTTACGAGGAAATCTATGCTTAATAAATCCACTAACTTTTCCCTCCCCTCTGTGGAAAGTTCTTTTTAGGCTGAAACGGTTATTTAAATTTAAGTATTACTTACTTGTGCGACGAAAAACAGATGTAATTCGCAGCCCATTTTAAAAAAGCCCTGTTACGCACAACACAGAATGGGCAAAGGGGCAACTACTTTTTGACGAAAACGGTGCTTGTTGGATACGCCATCTCGATGCCTTCCTTCTCAAACTCCTCTTTTATGGCGTAGTTGATTTTCTCTTGTACTTTGAGGTATTCGCCCCAGTCGGCTGACTCAACGTAGTAAATAATCAAGAATTTCAAACTGAAATCGGCGAATTCCGTGAAGTGCACGCGTTCAAGAGTCGCTATCTCCATCTTATTGATTATATCGGTTATTATGCTTGGGATTTTTTGGAGTTTCTCAGAGGATGTCTCGTAGGTTACTCCGATGTTAAGTACTATGCGGCGTCTTTTTAGTTTTCTAAAGTTCCTTACGTTGGAGCTGGTTAATTGTTGGTTGGGCAAGACTAGTTCTTCACCTTGCAGAAGCTGCAACCTTGTGGAGCGGATGCCAATGGCTTTGACTGTACCTGCTTGGTCGCCGACGATTATGAAGTCTCCGATTTCGAAGGGACGGTCAAAGTAGATGGAGAAGGCACTGAAGAAATCGCCGAGCGTGCTTTGTAGGGCGAAGGCTATGGCGATGCCTCCAACTCCCAACCCGACTACCGCGCCGGTGAGGTTTACATCAAGGACGTAGAGAATTATAAGAAGCGCTACTACAAAAACGACGATCTGTATGATTTTCTTTAAAAGGAAAAGCAAGTGAGGGCTGTTTTTGGTTTCCAGATTTTTTTTAGAGGTGTACCAGTCTGCGAATATGTTCGCTACGCGGGTGACTGCGAATGCTCCTAAGAGGATTTCTATTACTGCGAAGACTTGGATGAGTGTTTCGTGGTAGGGCTGCAGAATTGATAGTGGCTGTAGGGCGCCTTCGATGCCGAAGACAACTATCATTATTATTATGATGAGTTTTACAGCGGCGATGATTTGGTCGTCAAGATTTGTTGTGGTTTTCTTTGCCCACTTGCAAAAGTACCTGTTGAAAATCAAGTAGGCACCCCACCCGACGCAGGCAACGATGATGAATATGATTATGGAAGTTATGATTTCGCCGTTTGATAGGCTTGTGTTGAATAGTTGCTTGAAGGTTTCAGGGAGAGTAGCCATCTTGGGCTCTTTTTAAGCTGTCAACATATTTAAGTTTCTTGGGTGCTCTGCAAAGAAGCCAACCGATATTTTTCTGTTAAAACAGAACTAGCCTAAAAGTAAAAAGAAAAAGTTGGAGCTGCTTACTTGGCAGCTGCTTTTGCCAGTTTCTTGAGGATAGCTTCTTTAGCGATGGTATAGGCGATTGAATAGTCAAAGAGTCCCGATGGCTCAGCGGTGGCACGCTTAATCATTTCGGTTTCAGTTTTTATCTTCAGTTTGCCAATGGCTAATGCGCCGATGCCCCAAACGCCCGGCTTCATTTCTTTATCATCGTTGGGTCCTAAGCCCTCCACGCCGAGTGGTTTGATGGCGTTGATGTCTGCGACGATTTTGCAGTTAGGTGCAGCTGCAAGGTCTGCTGCGGATAGAAGCTGGATGCCTCCTGCGCCTGCGGAGAGAATGATTTCTGCATCTTTAACCGCTGTAGCTGTCTGCTCTGGCTTGCTGACTTCAACGACTTTAACGCGTACGGCGCCGCATTCAGCGTTGATTTTGTCTGCGACAAGTTGCCCTTTAGCGAGTGAGCGGCTGGTGATTGTTACGTCGGCTTCCTCTGATGCGTATATGCGAGCGGCGGTTTGCCCGACTGGACCTGTGCCTGCTAAAACCGTGACTTTTTTGCCCTTTAGTTCGCCGAGTCCTTTTTCCTTGGATGCGCCGAAGGTTTTGGCGACGGCTGCGGCTGCGGTGCTGTATCCGCCTCTTGGGTCAACGATGATGCTGTTTCCCCATGGCGCGGACTTCATGGCTTTCTGGGTGGCTGCGACGACTTTCTCTACTTCTTCAAAGTTGCTACCGTTGATGAAGATCTTTGTGTGCTTTGCGCCTTCTGGACCTCGCGGGAAAAGAAGATCAAACACGATTTTGGGAGCGTCTTCGCCCGTAACGTTCTCGAACTTGAATATCATGGAGTCGGGGAATGCGTCTATGGCTACGAGCATGTCGAATGGGCTGCAATACTTGTCTGTGTCTAGGAAAACAAAAACTGTTTTGAATGTTAGTGGTTGTTGTGCCAATTTAATTTACACCTTTAACTTGTCTGTGATGCAGTTTGGGGATTTAAGAATTTTCCAATCTCTGCCATCCTTTTATGCTAATTATTGCACTGATTTGCCCGAATAGAAACCAAGTATGTGTCAAAAAACATAATAAATCCCTACTGAGCTTTATAGAAAATAACGTCATAAGGCTGGTTGACTGAAATAGCGCCCCAAACAAGACCTGACCCACCCCAGATGGATTTGTTCTCCTCAAAAATCTCTGAGGGCATAGCCTACTGCCAATTAATTACTGACCAAGCTGGAAAACCAGTTGACTGGGTTTACCTCGACGTCAACGAAGCCTACGAGAGAATAAACGGGGTCAAAAAAGAATCTGTGGTCGGAAAAAGAGCCACAGAAGTTCTTCCAAACCTCCAAAGAGACCCTGCTGATTGGATTAACGTCTACGGCAAGGTTGCTTTAACAGGTGAACCCATAACAACTGAACGGTTCGCCGAGGTACGTAACAAGTGGTTCCACATCTCCGCTTATAGTCCGAGCAAGGGCTATTTTGTCTCTGTTTTCGAAGACATCACTGAACGCAAGCAAACTGAACAGCTACTGCTAAAAAACGAAGAAATGCTTAATCGAAGCCAAGAAATCGCTCATCTTGGTAGCTGGGAACTTGACCTAAAAGAAAACAAGCTGTCATGGTCAGATGAGGTCTACCGAATCTTTGGGTTAAAACCCCAAGAGTTCGACGCCACTTACGAAGCCTTCTTGGCTGCTATCCACCCTGACGACCGCACATCCGTCGACGACGCATATTCTGGTTCTGTGCGTGAAGGAAAAGGGGGCTATGAAATTGAGCATAGAGTCGTAAGAAAAGACAACGGTGAAACCCGGTTTGTTCACGAAAAATGTACGCACATTCGAGATGACGCTGGAAAAATTTATCTTTCAGTGGGGATGGTGCAAGATGTCACCGAGCGAAAGAAAGCCGAAGAAGCCCTAAAAGAAAGCGAACTATGGTGGTCAACCACCCTGTCCAGTATCGGCGACGCTGTCATAGCAACTGATACTGAGGGCAAAATCACCTTCATGAACCCTGTGTCTGAAGCATTAACCGGCTGGACCCTTGAAGAAGCCAAGCACAAACCGGTTAAACAAGTATTCCAAATCATCAATGAGTTAAACCGAAAACCAGTCGAAAGCCCAGTTGACAGAGTCCTAGAAGAGGGACTTATTGTCGGTTTAGCTAACCATACGCTTCTAATATGCAAAGACGGGACAGAAATTCCCATCGACGACAGTGGAGCACCCATAGTTAGAGACGGCGAAATCTGTGGAGTCGTGCTTGTTTTCCGTGATATAACAGAGCGCAAGAAAACCGAAGAAGCTATCCGCCGCCAAGCCGATTTAATCGATTTAAGCCCAGATGCCGTAATAGTGCGTAAGATGGATGGCACCATAACCTTCTGGAGCAGGGGCGCAGAGAAACTCTATGGCTGGACAAAAAAAGAAGCCATAGGAAAAACGACCTATGAACTATTTGAAACAAAATATCCTCAACCCTTTCACGACATTATCACAGAGCTGAATGAAAAACAGCGCTGGACAGGAGAACTTAGTCACAAAACAAAACAGGGCAAAGAAGTGGTTGTGCAGAGCTGGTGGCTTGCCGAGCAGACAGAAGGCGGCGAAATTAAAAGCATATTGGAATCCAACGTGGATTTGACTGAACGCAAAAAAGGCGAGGAACAGCTTAAAAAACTCAACCGCACCCTAAGAGCCATAAGCGACAGCAACCAAGCACTCATACGAGCCACTGATGAAAAATCGTTTTTGCAAGATGCCTGTAGAATAATCGTTGAAAACTGCGGTTACAAAATGGTGTGGGTAGGATTAGCTGAAGACGACGCAGCCAAAACGGTTCGCCCAGTAGCGTATGCCGGCTTAGATGAAGGCTACTTAAACACGTTGAGGATAACGTGGGCGGACACGGAACGCGGGCGAGGACCAACCGGTAGAGCAATCCGCACAGGTAAACCCCAATTCTGTGCAGATATGCATGAAGACCCAGTGTTTACGCCATGGCGGGAAGAGGCACTCAAAAGAGGCTTTGAGTCGTCCATTGCTTTGCCTCTTAAGTCGGAAAGCAAAGTTTTCGGCGCATTAACGCTGTATTCGAAAGAGTCCTATGCTCGTTCAGAAGACGAAATAAAACTGCTCACTGAGTTGGCGAGCGATTTTTCGCAGGGAATAACAATGCTTCGACTACGCAAAGAAAAAGAACGCGCTGAAAAAGAAATTGCCCGCTTAGCGTCTTTCCCAACACTTAACCCTAGCCCAGTCATAGAAGTCACTGGCGACGGGAAATTAACATTCATTAACCCTGCAACCGCCAGGATATTTCCCGATTTAGCGAAATTAGGCTTAGACCATCCGTTCTTCATTGATTGGAAAGAAGCTGCAAAGAGATTCAGCGACCTAAACACAAATACGTTTGGTCGAGAGGTCCAAGTTAACGGACACTGGTACCACCAACAACTCTACTTGGTGCCGTACACACAAAACATACGCATCTACTCCACAGACATCGACGAGTTAAAACAGACAGAGGAAGCACGAGCCATAGCCCAAAAGAAACTAGAGGAAAACGCTGTTGTTCTTGAGGAATACGCTAGCCAAATGGAGGAGCTTGCCGAGCAAAGGGCACAGGAACTTAAGAATTCTGAGCGGTTAGCTGCAATCGGGCAGACCGCAGGCATGGTGGGCCATGACATCCGCAATCCCCTGCAGGCGATCACAAGCGACATTTACATCATCGCTGAAGAAACCAAAGCCATGCAGGACGACGAAAACAAACAGGCTATCTTGGAGAGCGTCGATTCAGTCAACCAGAACCTTACATACATCAACAAAATCGTAAGCGACCTCCAAGACTACACGCGACCATTAAAGCCTAACCTGCAAGACGCAGACCTCGCTGAACTCATCGAAGGCACACTGTTAACAATCAGTATCCCAAAAGACATAGAAGTCTCTACTAAAATCGATGAAAGAGCTAAGCCGATAAATACTGATGTCGCCTACATGCGGAGAATTCTCACTAACCTGATAACTAACGCGGTTCAAGCGATGCAAGAAGAGGGTAAACTCACTTTGACAGCAACCAAGAAAAAAGATAACACAATCATCGCTGTTGCAGATACAGGCGTCGGCATCCCAGCAGATGTGCAGACAAGAATGTTCACGCCGCTCTTCACCACCAAATCCAAAGGCCAAGGCTTGGGGTTGGCGGTTGTGAAGCGGTTGGTTGAGGGGCTTGGCGGCACCATAAACTTTGATAGTCAAGAGAAAAAGGGCACAGAATTCATCATCGAGTTCCCCCAAACAAAATAACGCAGCCTATTTGATTGTTAACATCCAACCCATGCACTCACCCGTAGGCGTGTAGGAGCCGCCGACAATTTTTTAGTCAAACTGCCGAGACGTAGTCTTTGACGGGCCCAATCAACTCCACCACTTTTTGGTACAATTCGTCCGCCACCACTTCTTTGGCTCTGTCCCCATCCATCTTGATCAAATCGCCTCTCTCGACGAACTTCAAGTAAACCTCTCGGACCTTCTGCTGGATCTCCAGCGTCTCCATCACCGATTTCTTGCGTTGCAAACGCTCAATCACCTTTTCAGGCGGCACATCGATGAATATTGCGAAGTCAGGTTGCAATGCCCGGGCGTTGATAGTTTTTATCCAGTCCAAGCTCAACCCTGCACTGCCCTGATACGCCAGTGTGGAGTAGGTGTAGCGGTCGCAGATGACGATTTTGCCTTCGTCGAGGGCGGGTTTGAGTTCGGTTTGCATGTGTTCGATGCGGTCTGCTGCGAACAGTAGCGCTTCGGCTTCGGTGGGGAGGCGGGTTTGCTCGTAGAGGCAGCCTTCGCGGATAAACATGCCGATTTTGCCCCTGCTGGGCTCGGCGGTAAGGTGAACTCTGTAGGTCTGCGACAGTTTCTCGGCTAGCAGTGTGGTTTGGGTGGTTTTGCCGCTGCCATCCAACCCTTCGATAACTATGAAAATGCCCTTCTTAACCATACGTGCACACAGCGCTACACATTATAGGGAGACACATAGATAATAATTTGTAACTGAGTTGACGCTTGTGCCAAAAGCCTACTGGGGAGAAATCAAAGATCCAGTGCATGGATACGTCTACATTACTGAGCAAGAAAAAACCATCATAGACACCTACCCCATGCAGCGCCTACGCAGATTACGGCAACTGGCGGGTTCCGAGTACGTTTATCCCGGCGCCAACCACACGCGCTTCGAACACAGTTTAGGCGTCATGTTCCTTGCGGGGCAGGTGCTGGTGAACCCTAACATTTCCAAAGTGGTCTGTGACGAAGAAATCGACATGTGCCGCCTATCCGCCCTGTTGCATGACTGTGGACACGGCCCCTTCAGCCACGTCTTTGAACATCTCCTAATCAAAGACCTCGATAAAACCCATGAAGACATGACAGAGTGGATTGTCGAGAAAAGTGAACTCGCCGACAAACTCGGCAAAATGGGCTACAACCCCAAAGAAGTCGCTGGCTTAGCCGTTGGAAAACTCCACAAGAAGGACCGCGCGTTCCTCGACCAGATAATAAGCAGCGCCGTCGATGTGGATAAACAGGACTTCATCGTCCGCGACACCTATCACACAGGCGCAGAATACGGCTTCATAGACGTATACCGCCTCATCCATGCATTGGACGTTATGGGCGAGAACTTGGCGGTTGAACTAGGCGCGCTCTCAGCCCTGGAAGCCTTCGTCATAGCCCGAATCGAATCCTTCAAAAGCATCTACTTCCACCGCGTCGGGCGGGCAGCCCAGATTATGTTGGCAACCGCCATGGATAAAGCCAACAGTGAACTCGGCTTAACTGCATTCAAAACCCCCGAAGAATACATTGCACTCGATGACTACACAGTTTGGACGGCGCTTAAAAAATGCAGGGCATCCAACGAAATCATCGGCAACCTTGAAAACCGCCGTATGCTCAAATGCGCCTACGAGCGGACGTTCTACGAGAAAGACGCCATGATAAGCAACCTGTTCGGAAGAGAATCCTACCGCAAGCAGGTGCAAAGTGAAATTGCCAAGGAAGCAGGCGTCGAATTAGACGACGTAATCATCGATGTGCCCACGGTGCCATCCGTGCCTTATCATCATGCGGTTTTGATGGAATCCACCGAAATCCCAGTGTTTACCCGTAGCCCCGCTGGAGAAAAGAAGCTGCAACGACTAAGCGAGAGCTCTAGGATCTTTGAAACCCTCAGAGGCTTCATGAACATCCTACGGGTCTACACTGATCAAGTAAACCGCGCCGAGGTCGAGAAAGCAACTGCTAAGGTTTTAGGCAAGATTCCTTCGGCGGCGAAAATCTCTTTTTAGCAACTTCCAAGCTGTTTTTTATATACTAGTCCTTGCTTAGGAGAGTAGCGGTTAGAAGAAAGAGTGGATAGAAGGCACATGTCCAATCCAAATGGCAACTCGGATGAAAAAAAGATAATTAGCGTCAGAATCAAACGTAAACCTGAGGTGCCAGCGGAACCCTCAGTCCTCTACTCACGGCAAGACATCAGAAAAATCACCACTGAATTTGTGTCGTCTTGGATACGCGGCGACATCATCATCCGTTTTCCCACCGCCGCTGAACTCGCCAAGCAGACTCCGCTAAACATCGCTTTCCCCAAAGACCCCTCGGTGAGCGCTGAACTCAAAATTAAAGAACACTACGTTGACTTGCTCTCTGTGGTTGTGGGGATTAAACCTGCCTCCTTCATGGAACAGGAGAAGGCGGTTGACGAGGTTTTTAGGATGATGCTTATGTTCCGTAGTGCCAACCGCATCGAAGGCAAAATCCTCTCAAGCGATATAGAAAAAAGAATAGAAAAACTCGAAGAAGCCAACAAGAACCAAGCTAAACTTGTAGATCAAATAACTGGGTTCTTGTTTACTCAAAAAAAAGGCAAACAAAACAAGCTTGTGAGCTAAAACAGCCTTTGTGGAAGGGTAATGTTTATTCGAGGGAAATTGTATTCTGCTTGATGCTTCTAGCATTGGCGCTCCGGTAGTATAGTCCGGTCAAGTATGCCGGCCTTTCGAGTCGGCGACCCGGGTTCGAATCCCGGCCGGAGCACTACAAATTCTATTGATTTTTTGTTGCAGGATCGATTATATTGTAATGTGTTTTGTTAGATATCCTTTTTAATACATCATCATGGGTCATTAGCGTTTTAATGTCATGTAAGTTCATGGTTGCCAATATGGTTGAGTCTCTACCACCTAATCCATGGCTGTAATTGTAATTCAAAAGAGTATCTAGACTCTCAGTCATTATCTTAGCGTCAAAATCTATGATTCTCATGTTACCCAACTTGATGAAGTGTTCAATTTTGATTCTAGCATCATCTTCACAAAAGTGTCTGACAAGATAATGAGCAATTTCCATCACTACAATTGTGTTGCAGATAATCTCCTGAGAGGACATAAGTATTTGTCGAATTGGTTCACGTACCAATTGATGTTCAGGCAGGCGCTGATCAAAATAATAGCACCAAATGTTGGAGTCAATAAAAATCAATTTTTCGCCTGCTTTACTTTTGGTTCCCACATTTTCTTGAGGTCCAACGGGTCAATAACAGGTGTGCCTTTTTTGATGCATCCCTCTAATTCTTTAATAAATTCTTCTGGTGAAACAGGAGGCGTTATGATTAGTTTTTCTTTTTCTATTCTTAGCCTTGCTTTACCGCCTGTTTGCAACCCTATCTTTTCACGGGCTTCTTTTGGTATTAGAATTCTGCCTTTTTCGTCAACTATGACCTCTTGATCCATTTTTTCCCACAGGAATTAATCCCACAGTGGGAAATATACGCCTTGCGGTTATATAGATTGTTTCGGGCACATCCATAGTATATCGACCTTTAGAGTCGATGACTCAGGTTCGAATCCCGAACCAGAGCACAAAATCTTATCTTGGTTATTCTGTGTGTGGCTTGATGTGGGTTTTCTCTGGATGCCCATGCATGTTTTCCAAGTGGCGGTCGAGTTGACTGTGAGTCCTAAAGGTTTTCCCGCATATCTCGCATACCAAGTTGCTGCGCGGCATGTTCTCAAGCGGCTCCTCTGGTACGGGTGGAGCTTGGGGGATTCTGGGGGAAGCCGAGCGGACGGGTGAGTGGTTACCAAAAAAGAAATTTCTAAACATAGATGTGTCACATCAATTCTAGAGCGAGTTTGCTTTCTTCTTAAAGATGTGTGGTTGCATGCTGGGTGCCACAAAGAAAAAGAGGGCTAGGATGATGGTAGCTGCCTGCCGCAGTTGGGGCAGAAGGTGGCGGCTTTATCGACTGGTGCGCCGCAGTAGGGGCAGTAACGGGTGGCTTGTGAAGGCGGTTGTGTGGTTGGAGGCGGAGGCCCACAAACACGATGGTTAAAATCGCGCCGATAAAGAGGATGAGGCCAGCGGTTTCGAACAGGTGTATGCCTGAGTGTTCACCTATTTTGGCTAGGCATCGCCGTATACGTGTGGCGGCTAAGACAAAGAAGATGAAGGCAATGACTAATCCGACGATAAAGAGGAAGAGACCAATGCCTATCCCAAACAAGCCGCCCAATGTTGCGGCGCTAAACATGCCGCTTAGAGATAATCCGCCCAGCGAAACCGCGGTTGCGATGAGGGCGATTATGTATAGGACGCCGCCTGAGAGAGCACTTTGATAGATCGCGGGGTCTTGGTAGTAGAACAAGAGTCCTTTGATGCCCATGAGGAGCAATATTACGCCGATGATGCCGATGACCCAGCCTCCGAAGGGGGCAAAGCCGAATAAGAGCAAAATGGAGCCTATGCCCGCTAGGTTCTTGCTGGATTCTAAATTGCTCACAAAAGATTCCTCATTAGACGGCAGTAGATTGTGGGATAAAAACCTTTGCAGCCAAAAAAGCGCTCATCCGAAACTGCAGAGGTAGACTCGCAATTCCAGCTAAGTCATAGTGTAGAGAGCATCTGCTAAATAGGTAAAAACGATTAAGCGAACTCTTATTTAATCAACACCAATTATGATTTTCACATAGAGGCTCAATCATGTCAGAGGGACAAACTTCTCTAAATGTTGCCCTATCTCAGCTTCATCTGGCAACAGACAAACTTGAACTTGACGAGGGCATGAAAAAGATGCTTAGCCACCCCAAACGCTCCATGATAGTGAGCATGGACATTCACCTTGACGACGGGTCGGTGGGTGTGTTCAAAGGCATTCGCGTGCAGCATTGGGACGCTCGTGGCCCATTTAAGGGCGGCATCCGCTACTCCCCCAACATAACCCTCGACGACGTAACCGCGTTAGCTATGCTTATGACGTGGAAATGTGCAATAGCCGACATCCCGTTTGGAGGAGCCAAAGGCGGCGTATGCGTGGATTCAAAAAAACTCAGCCAACAAGAGCTCGAACGCCTCACACGCCGCTACGTCAGCTTAATAATCGAATACTTGGGACCCCACCTCGACATACCCGCCCCCGACATGTACACCGACGCCCAAACCATGGCGTGGATAATGGACACCTACAGCCAACTAAAAGGCCACCGCATCCCCGAATCGGTAACGGGCAAACCAGTAGACATCGGCGGTTCATGGGGACGCACAGAAGCCACAGGCAGAGGCGTCATCCACTGCGTCAAACAGGCATCACAGAACAACGGCTTAAAACTCAAGGGTGCCTCGGTTGTGATTCAGGGCTTTGGCAACGTTGGCTACAACGCGGCGGTGGCAGCGGGGGAAATCGGCTGCAAAGTAGTTGCGGTCAGCGATAGTACAGGCGGCATCTACTGCCCCGACGGCTTAAACCCAACAGCGGTTTTGGCATATAAGGAGAAGTCCAAATCTGTACAGGGCTTTAGGGGCTGCAAGAACATAACCAACGAGGAGTTGCTTGAACTGCCATGCGACGTGCTCATTCCTGCGGCGCTGGAAAACCAAATCACCATAAAAAACGCAGACAAAATTAAAGCCAAGATGGTTGCGGAAGCCGCTAACGGACCCACAACCCCTGAAGCCGACCGAATCCTCCATGAAAAAGAAATCTGCCTCATACCTGACATCTTAGCCAACAGCGGCGGCGTTACGGTGAGCTACTTTGAATGGGTGCAGAACTTGACCCGGGAGCAGTGGCCCTTGGAGTTGGTAAACCGCAAGTTGGAGGACAAGATGACTAAGGCGTTTAACGATGTGGAGGCGGTTGTGGCAAGGGAAGAAAGCGACATGCGCACAGGAGCCTTAATGCTGGGTGTGGGGCGGGTTGCAAACGCGATAAAGACGCTGGGGCTATGGCCGTAAGCATGACTAAGGTAACTTATGACGGAGTCGGCGACACGCTCAGCATTCTTTTAAGCAAGAAGCAGATAGCGTACGCCGAAGACCATGGGGCAGTTATAGTTAACTTTGATGATAAAGACAAGCCAGTGGAGATTGAAATTTTAAACGCCAGCAAGTTCATGGGTGAACTGGTTGCCACAATCATTAAGGCTAAGGCTGGCGAGACACAAATAGAAATTATGGCTTAGGAGAAGTCGATAGTTCTTTGGCGGAGCATCCCTACTTGTAGAATCAGCCACAACCAGCATGTAAACCATTTCCGTTGCAGAACGCAAAACAAAGCCGCCCACCAAGTCCACAGGAAGATGATGAGTAAGGGGCACTCTGCCTTCATCTAACACTAGAAAAAACAAAATTACAGCCAAAATCATCTAGAAAAGCGCAAAAAAACCCTAAATTCCCTTTCCAATAGATGGCAGAGCCAAACAGGTAGTAATGCAAAACCCTTAACTGTCACCTAAGCTATACTTGTGACCCCCAAAAAAGGGCTAGGTTGAGAGGGATAGACGGGTTGGCAGCTAAAATAGGCACACTGGACTTCTGCTATGAGAATTCGCCAGTGAAAATCGTGGCGAACCGCAACTGCCCCGAAATCAAGTTGGCAGGCTTAATTGTTGGACCCTTCGACGAAGGCAACGAATACGAAGTTTACTTTTGGGTAGCAAAAGAGTTAGCTTCCGCGGGTATGGTGCATTTCCGAGAAGACGAAATCTTGGACTCCACCAAACTGTTTAAGGCACAGTGGAAGGAGGGCGTGCAGGTGCCGGGGCAAATCAGCGAGTTACCCGAAGAATTCTACCCTAAACTCCGCAGGTTCCTCCAAGACCTAAAAACCCAAGCCACCCAGAGCCAACAATCCGAAAAATACCAGGAATGCGAACGCGTCAAACACTTAGCCCGCGACATCGTCAACTCCCGCCTCAAAAAAATCGTCGCCTTAGCCTCGGGCCCCGGTCAAAGCGAACAAGTCCTAAACAAATTAACCAAAGAGGAAAAAATAGTCTACGATCAACTTGTAAAAATCATATCTGAATGGAAAGCCAAGATTCTTGAAAACGGAGCCGACAAGCAATGACGCTGGAAACAGTTGATCCCCAGCAGCGGTTCCAAGAATTCTTCAAAAAAGAAAAATATCGGCAGAGAATCGCCCAGCTAGCCATTACAGGTAAAAACAGTTTAACCATCGATTTTGAGGAACTCTACAGCTTCGACCAGGCACTGGCTGAACTTTTGCTGGCTAAGCCTGAAGAGTTTTTGCAGCACGCCGGCAAAGGTGCATTTGAACAGTTACGCATCGAAGATGCGGAGTACGCTGAGAAAATCGACAAAATCATAGTCAGAGTCGTAAAGCTGCTGGGCAAAGAGCAGCTGCGTCGCCTAGGCTCAAGGCAAATGAGCAAACTCGTCATGATAGAAGGCATAGTTGTGCGAGCCACACCCGTCCGCCCGATGGTTCAGATTGCGGCTTTCAAATGCAAACGTTGCGGAACCATGAACCAGGTGGAGCAAAACGGCCAGTTCCTCAAAGCCCCAGCCATCTGCCAGGCGCCTGACTGCGGCAGAGACGGACCCTTCGAGTTCAGCCAAGAAGAATCCAACTTCATCGACTCACAGGACCTGCGTCTACAGGAAAAACCAGAAGACCTCCCGCCTGGACAGCTGCCAAGGGTCCTCGCGGTTAAGCTGATTGGAGACGAAATAGTCGACGTCGCAAGACCAGGCGACCACGTTTCAATCGTGGGCGTAGTGCGGGCTTTTGCGCCTTCACTGATGGGTATGGGCAAACTCCGCACGTTTATCCTTCAACTTGACGCTAACTCAATCGAAGTGCTAGGCAAAGAACCCGAAACCTCCCCTCCCACACCCGAGGAAGAAGCCAAAATCCTCGAACTCTCCAAAGACCCCCAAGTGCACAAAAAAATCATGACATCTATCGCCCCCTCCATCTTTGGCAACGAACACTTAAAAGAAGCCGTCATGTACCTGCTGTTTGGCGGAGTATCGAGAACCCTCCCAGACATGAGCATAAGAGGCGAACTCAACGCTTTAATCATCGGTGACCCTGGAACCGCCAAAAGCCAGTTGCTTCAGTATGTCTCGCGTATTGCACCAAGGGGACTCTACACATCGGGCAGAGGTACCACCGCTGCAGGTTTAACCGCCGCCGTTGTTAGAGAGAAAGGCGGAAGTATGTCGCTGGAAGCAGGAGCTTTGGTGCTAGCCGACAAAGGAATCGCCTGTATCGACGAAATGGATAAAATGCGTCCTGAAGACCGTGTTGCCATCCACGAAGCTATGGAGCAGCACACTGTTTCCGTTGCTAAAGGAGGCATCGTTGCCACCTTAAACGCTCGCACCGCCGTACTCGCTGCGGCTAACCCTTCGCTGGGCAGGTATGAACCCAACCGCACCGTTGCAGAAAACATTTCGTTGCCAGTCACCATCTTATCCCGTTTTGACCTCATATTCGTACTCCGAGACATCCCCAACAAAGAATCGGATAGCAAAATGTCTCGCCACATCCTAGAGATGCATAGACGCGGAATAAGCCCTGTTGAAGCTCAAGTTGACTCAGAGTTGCTGCGCAAGTACATTAGTTACGCCAAAACCGTCAAACCTGAACTTAGCGAAGAAGCACTAAAACGTTTAAGCGACTTCTACTTAGCTATGCGTTCCGCCAGTGAAACCGAAGGTTCCCCCGTCGCCATCACTGCCCGCCAACTCGAAGCGCTGGTCCGAGTTGCCGAAGCCCGTGCCCGTGTTGCTTT
Organism: Candidatus Bathyarchaeota archaeon; assembly: GCA_963702095.1. GTDB lineage: Archaea > Thermoproteota > Bathyarchaeia > Bathyarchaeales > Bathycorpusculaceae > Bathycorpusculum. Next base: position 2,818,541 of record OY969706.1, on the reverse strand, counting down.
GCGTCCCACTGTAACCCAGGAGGATGCTGAAGCAGCCATAGCTATCATGAAGAGGTCGCTTGAGGAAGTAGGCATCGACATGTCCAGCTTCAAAGTTGACATCGACTTAATCATGACGGGGCGCCCCAAGAGTATCCGTGACCGCTTAGGCATGGTCATCTCAACCATCATGGAAATGGAGAAAGTCACCGGCATCGTTGAACGCGACGCATTAGTGAATGAGTTGGAGACAAAGCACAAGATTCCCAGAGGCGAAATCGAACGTATGATTGGGCAGTTGCTGCGTGAGGGCACCATTTATGAGCCGCGGGAAGGATGCTTAAAGAAGACATAGGTGCAGCAAACGTGAAGCCAGTTGTTGTAGTCACGGGAACACGGCCTGAAATAATCAAGATGGCGCCCATCATCCGCGCCCTAAAAAAAGCCGCCTTGCCCATGGTGTTTGTGCACTGCGGGCAACACTATGACTACAACATGGCGCAGCAATTCATCGAAAACCTCGAACTGGCGGCGCCTGACTTTTGGCTTAAAATCGATTCTGCCTCGCCCGGAGCACAGACCGCTGAGATCATGGCGAAGATTAATGATTTGCTGTGCAAAATCGACCCGTCAATCGTGCTCGTCGAAGGCGATACCAACACCGTACTGTCAGCTGCATTGGCGGCGAACAAACGTGGTGTACCCATCGGCCATGTTGAGGCGGGCTTGCGGAGTTTTGATTTGCGTATGCCTGAGGAACATAACCGCCGCTTAACCGACCACATCTCCGAGTATCTTTTCGCACCAACAGAGCGTGCCATCGGCAACCTGCGCAAGGAGAACGTGTGGGGAAAAATCTACCTCACCGGCAACACAGCCATCGACGCGGTTAACGAGCATTTGCCCATCGCGGAAAAAAAATCCAAGATTATGCAGCAGATACCGTTTGAGGAGTTTGCGTTGTCGACTGCACACCGAGCCGAAAACGTCGATGACCCCGCCGTGTTGGATTCGTTTGTGGAAGTATTTGCTAAGTCGCCGTTGCCTGTGGTGTACCCGATGCATCCGCGGACACGCAAGCGCCTCCAAGAAAGCCACATCATCCAAAGAATAGAAGCCATGCCAAACGTGAAGATTTTTCCGCCGCTTGGGTACCTCGACTTTCTGCTACTGGAAAAGAACTGCAAATTAATCATCACCGATTCAGGCGGCATCCAAGAAGAAGCCACCGCACCCAGCATACGCAAGCGTGTGTTGGTTATTCGGTTGTCAACTGAGCGTCAGGAAGCGGTGGAAACAGGTTTTGCCACGGTTGTAGGCACCGATAAGAACCGCATTTTATCCGCCATAAACGAGGCGGTGGCAAAAGATGAGGCGTTGCCGACTGTGTCGCCTTTCGGCGATGGACACGCAGCTGAACGCACTGTGGAAATAATAAAGAAAAGCTTTGTTTAAGAGATGTAGGTTGTCTTTTTGTCGTCTTGTTTACGGGTTTCTTCGGCTTCGAGTGCGCGTTTGGCTTCGATCTGCTGGAGTTTGGTGACCATGGTTTCTGCTTTGACTATTTCTTCGTCTAAGCCCTTGAGGTCCAAATCGAAGTTGAAAGTGGCTTTTAGCACTTCAAGCACGCTTTTGGCGGCTTGTGGATCAGGGAGGTAGCCGCGTGTTTCGCCTAGTAGGCACAGTGCCTCGATGTGTTTGAATTTTGCTACGCCCAAGATGAGTCCTGCAGTGCCCACTATTGGGCTGCCTGCTGTGGACAAAGTTGCGCCGGCGTCGACTGCCCTCTGGAGGATGGCGTGGTCGGTGGCGGCTATGTAGACTTTGGGTTTCTCCTTGGGTTCCATGCGGTAGCCGCCTATGGTGGCGATGGTTTTTACGCCATGGCGCTCACTGAAGTCGAGCATGCGGTCGGCGATTTCGTATTGTCCCTCGATTGTTTGAGATTGGCTGTCGCCTGTGAAGAGGAGGATGTCTTGTCCTTTGGGGTTTTGGTAATAGTAGAATGCTCCTCTTAGCAGTCGCACGTTGCCCTTCTTGTTCACGAGCACGAAATATGGAAAATGGGGCGAGTAGAGGTAAGCGATTTTTTTTGGTTTCAACTGCTTGATAAGGTAGCGTAAAGCGATTTTGCCCACTAGTCCGAGTCCAGGTAATCCTTCGATGAGGACGGGGCTGTTGGCTTGGACTTCGCTGAATTCTTTAATGTAGGTTTCCTTCATTCTGTTTGGCTCCTTTTCATTGCCATTCGATACTTGAGGTATTTGTCGTCGGGGGAAAACTTGGCGGGATGCGGAATCCTAACTGGTCCCCCGCATGCGGGACAAGTGGCTTTGTTTAGGGTGTATGCGTTGCAGTTTACGCATTTGCGCAGTTGCCAAACCACTACTTTTCCCTTCTAAAACTGCCCTGCCCGCCAGCCCTACTGATATAGGTAACAACGTTATCCGCTGTTTTCTGAATAACGTCTTCAGCGCGCTTATAGTTTTCTGCCTGCACCTCAACACTGTATTTTGGCGCAGCTATAACGTAGAAAGTGACTTTGGCATCTTTGAGTTTCTCCTTCTCGGCTTTGTAAAAAGCTTCTTTTATGACCTTTACGCCGTTGGGTTTAACCACTCGGATTTCTAGGACTCCGCGGACCTTGACCATTTTTACGTGGATGCGTTCCTCGGCGACTTCACTGAATGCTTTGGCAAGGTTTTCTGGGACGCCTAAATCGGTGAGTGCTTCGGGGCCTTCGATGGCGGCTTTCTCAAACGCCTCGTAGAGGTCATATTTCTCCTCTATGGCAGCGCCTGCTTCCTGGTAAACCTCATCGCTGGTTAAACCGACTTTCTCTGCTACGCCGCGGACGAGGGCTTCGGCTTTGCGTTCCTTCTTCCAAGACATCACCTTTTCTATGCGTTCGCGTTTGGTGACCCGGCGCAAGGAGAGGTCTATGTGGCCTTTTTCATGGTCAACTCTGAGAACTTTGAGGGTAACTTTTTGGTTTTCACGGATGAAGTCACGTATGTTTCTTATCCATGAAGAAGAAATTTCGGAAACATGGAGTAACCCGCGTTTGTCATATTCGTCGAGTCTGGCGTAGGCGCCGTAGTCAGTGACGGTTTCTATGGTGGCGATGACGAGGTCGCCGACTTCAGGCCACTGCGGCTTACGCTCAGCCATGCGGTTGCTCTCCTACTCAAGCACGGAGAGAACTTCGCCGTTGATTTTGGCTCTGCCACCGCTGGGTTCAGCTAAGGTTGTGCCGCATACGTTGCAGGTTATGACGTTGACTGCGTTGCTGAAAATGAGTTGTTCATTGCCGCATTTGGCGCATTTGACCCGCAGAAAAACGCTGCGTGGCTTGGGGATAAGTTTGTTCCAATCAGACATTTTTATTTCTCCAATTAATTCTACACTATTGCTAGTTTTCTTAGGCGGATACCGTCTTTGTGATACATATAGTTGCAGGTCTTGCATTTTAAGCGCAGGGTCTGCTTCTTTGTGGTTTTAGCAAACTCGCGTTGCAACGGATATTTTTGTCCGCCGTAACCTTCTTTTTCACGTGCGTGGGCGCGTTCACCTGCAGCCAATGCACGGCGTTTACCAGCCTTGTAGAGGCTAACAGTATGAACAGTGTGATGTTTACATTTAGGACAGTACGTATTGACTTCTTTAGGAACATTCACGGTAAATTCACTACCAGCTTCCCAATAAGGAAACACCCTTATTCTTATACTTTATGACAAATAAGCTAAAAAACGCACTTCGTCTGGCTCTTGGCGTTAGTTAATGCTAATACTACAAGGGTAAAGTATCTAAAGATTCTTAAGAACCTTTGACCGCTCGTAAGGAATTAGTTCTGCTCTGTCAATCAAATTTTGGCTCTATAAAATCATCCCAACGATAATTCTTAAAGTTAAACCCAACCAAGTAAGCCTTGAAGCCTTCCTCCGAAAGGACTTCTGTAATCACAGGCGGATTGGTCGTTAGGAGCGGCAACTGGGTCATATTACAGATTAGTGATTTGGCCGTAATTTAAATGTGATGAAAAGCCATAAACATACGAGTTATATTCAATTTTTCAATATTTTATTCAGATAATGAATAATGGTAATTGATTATTGGTCTATGAATTGCATTAATGCCTCAGATAGGGTGATTAAAAATTAGCGACCTGAAAATAGTATTTAGGATATTGCATTGCCTATTAGGATAATCTGCTGTTTTCCAATAGGGGTTTAGGCGACCTATTTGGGACCTATTAGTGGTTCTATGCTGGAACCTATAGAGGGAAAGGTAACAGCCGGTATATTTGGTGCCCATTAGAAACTCGTTTCAGGACCAGTAGAGGGGAGGGGACCTCTCTCTGAGGTATAGGTAGGTCAAAGAAAGAAAGGACACATAAGGCGTTTAGCCATTTGTAGTGTTTGTGTTTTGTTGGGTGTGTGGTTTTTACTGTTCGGTAAGCGTGGTTTAGAGCTATGTTGTTTTTGTTGGGTTGTTTGGTGTGGTGTCTGATGGGTGGGTTGCTGTTTGCGGATTTGCCCCTCACAGGTCTGCAACGTAAACCTTACGCTAACGCCAAAACAACTGTTGACGACCACCACATAAAACCTTGCAACCGCACAACCACTTTTATGGTTTTTCAGTGGTCGCCTATCTAAAAAGCGGTTTACTCTGCGTTTGTGGAGCCTATAAATAGAGGGGAGTAGAGAAAAAATCGCATGTGACCTCGCCAACGTGGCTTAACGGCGTTGCTTGCGGTGACTGCACAACCAGCCTGCAGTCGTCCCCAGGCGCTGAAGTTGCAATGCATTGTTCTTCTTGATCTGCTGGTTGTTGTTGTGTATAGGGGTTTTTCACTACTACTTAGAGTTAGAGAATCAAGCGGTGGTTCTGATCTGTTTAGGCGTTTAGCCGTTGGCAGTATTGATGTTTGGTTGGGTGTTGTGGGGAGCTTTGGTCAATGCATTAATGCAGTTACAGCATTATTGCTTCTTTTAGCCCTTGGAAATGGGGGTCGCCTGTGAGAATTTTTGATTTGAGTTTTCGTGCGACGGCTAGGATGTAGGCGTCTGCTAATCCGATGTCTTTTTGTGTTTTTCGCATCTCACAATGGACGAGCCCTGCTTGTAGGGATAGTTCTTCGTCTGCTGTGATTATTTGAGAGTTGCTTAGCAGGATGTCGTAGGCTATTTTTGCGTCTTTGCCAATGCGTGCAACTTTGCTCACTACTTCGCCCAGTGTTATGGCGCAGGTGTATATTTCGTCGTTTTCCTCGAGGATTGCCGCTACCTTTTTGCCTTTGGCACTGCCGTCTAGGTATTCTATCCATGCGTAGGCGTCGATGACGTGTTTAGTCATGAGTTGTCAGCTCGTCTTCGGCAGTGAATGGTCCTACGCCTTTTAGGATTCCGAAGCCTTCTTTGCGGACTTTTTTTACGGTGATTTCGATGATTTCGCCTTCTTTGATTTTCTTGCTTTCAACGATTTCTTTGGGCAAAGTCACTACAATTGAGCCGCCGACTTTTCTTGTTTTAGCTAAACATTGAGTCATATGTTACCGGGATTACATTTAATGTCACAGTAGTTATATTTTTTGGTGTGAATACGCCTAACCCGCTATCTGCTTGTGGAATCGCCTCAACCAGCCTGCAATGCATCTCAAACGCTGACGCAAAAAAACAGTTGCCTGCCAAGCCCGCGGGTAGATGATGAGTAAGGGGCATCTTCTCTTCTTCTTAATATTAAAAAAACAAAAGCTGTCGTGTTAGGCGTTTTGCCATTCGTAGTGTTCTTTTATGATTGGTCTTGCGGCTTTTACCTGTTGGTAGGCTTGGTTTAGCAGGATGTTATTTTGCTGTGCGATTATTGTGGCGACTATGTAGGGGCTTCTGTCGACGCCTTCTATGCAGTGGACAAGGATTTTTGCCTCTGCGTTCCTAGCTAAGATGGCTGTGACTTCCTCTATGGCTGTGTTAAGACCTGCTATCCATGGGTCCATGTTTGGCTCCGCTTGGCTTGTTGGGGCGGGTATGCTGTGGAAGCTAAAGTCGTTGTTGGATGCGGCGAAGAGGCTGGTTTCTTTTTCGATTAAGTCGGGTTCGGGGCAAACGCTTACGACATGGGTTATGCCCAAGTTCTCCAAGTTTTTGAGGCTGCCGTTTGAGCCACTGAGGTCGGCACCCAAGACGCCGATGACTTGGCTTAGGAAAAGTTGCTCGGTTATTTTACTGATCAATTTTTTCTCTCTTCCGATGTTTTGTGATGCCATGCATACGGGTTGATAAAATGTTCGCCCAATGCGCTGCGAATTTCGGGTCGGTTTGGTGTGTTCGGGACTGTTTGGTTACTCCCACACATCTTTAAATCAAAAGAGCCCCTAAGGTTCATGGGGTTTTCTAAGTGTCTAGACACCGCCATCGAAGTGTAGGAGCGACAGTTGTAGGGATTGTTTTTTTGGTTATTGCAGGTTTTTTAGTTTTTATAGTATTCTTCAATAATACGGGTTTTTTGCAAAGACCTCTGCCGGTGCCGATTGTTTCTGTTGCGGGGAACTGGGCTGGGTATATTGCTGCCTCCAACTTGTTCTTTCCACAGGCAGCTGTTACTGCTGTAAGTGCTTCTTGGACTGTGCCCAAGGTAAAAGACATTGGAGCAAACGCTTATTCAGCGGCGTGGGTTGGGATAGGCGGTATGTTTGATAGCAGCCTCATTCAAGTCGGCACGGAGCAGGACTACGCAGATGGAGCAGCGAATTATTATGCGTGGTACGAGATGCTTCCAGACAACCAAATAAAAATAAATTCGATGCAGGTATCTCCAGGTGACCAGATGCAAGCCTCCATAAACCTTGCTGACTCAGCTACGAACACCTGGTCTATTTCCATAGAAGACCAAAATACGGGTCAAAGCTTCAAGCAAAACTTCCAGTACAACGCTCAGAAGCTGAGTGTAGAGTGGATTGTTGAGAGACCACAAGTTAACGGTGCACTTGCAGAGTTGGCAAATTTTGGAAGCGTGACTTTCTTGGGTTGCCAAACTACCATATCGGGGAGGACGGGGGGAATCGCTGATTTCTCAGACAACCGCGTCTACATGGAGCCTGAGGTTCAGAATAATCAGTCGATTCAACTTGTGAATGTCTCGGGTGTAAGTGGGGGTGCTGAGTTTTCGATTGATTATATAGGTGGCGCTTAACTTGCCAGTTCAATTGGTTACTGGAATAGCCTTTTTGTTCTGCTTTTGAGCCTCAAAATTGCGTACAGGACGTTTGGTTTGGGTTGGTTGAAAGTGAGCGATGACTAACCCCGCTGTATGGACCATGCTAGTGCCCGACTGCATTATGCTATTCACTGGCCCTCGCTAAAAAAAGAAATGATTCATGCTTTCACATACACATCGAAGCGGCTTCAACATATAACTATTCAGGGCGTGTGGAGAAAAACCCATATGCCACACCGAAACAGGAGCCGATAATCGTTGCAAAATCAAAAAGCAAACGTATTCTAAAACAATCGTCTGGCACCCTGCAAACCGCCACACCCACATAAAGAGATAGAAGCTTAATCCAAAACTGATCCTTCCGCCAAACTGTCTGCTTTGACTGAAAACTCTTTTAGAGGGAAACGCGAAGATAGTCTGCGGTGCCGGGGTGGCGGAGTGGTTATCGCGCCAGCCTCGAGATCTTAAAAATGGGCAGCCAGATCAACAGTGGCAAGATAGCTGGTGGGCTTCGGCTCGCAGGGGTTCGAATCCCTTCCCCGGCGCCATTCTACTTTGGCGCGAAGTTACAGTCACAGTCAATTTACTACAAGAAGTCATTTGGGGTTAGAAAAAGATGAGTTTTAATTGGCGCCATTATTCATGGCTTTGCTGTTTTGTGAAAACCTGTCAAATGCAAATTGGGTGCATGAAGAGATTGCTTTTAAGGCAACCAGCATCACCGACTTTTCAGCTTCTTCAAATGCTGCCGCCATCCGGGGTCCTTTTTTCTTCACCTGTTCAAGGCTTCGGGATATTTCTATTTTCATTTTGTTTAGCTCCCTATCGTTCTATACATACGTTCGTTTGGTTTAATATAAGGTTAGTTAAGATTTGTTCATAATAGTTGTGAACACCTATACACTTGACCATTAAACACAAATTTAATCGGAATATCCCTCTCTCCGGCACCAAGCTGCCCCAGAGAAACCCTTTAGTATACTCGTTTCTCTAGGTTAACATAGGAAAAGCGGTTTTTACATATCAACCCAAAGTTTAGAGCTTATTTTGAGGTTTTTTAATGCCAAAGAAACCCAAATCAATGCCTCACAGTCAGCCGGCGGAGCAGGAAACTTGGCACAAGTTGAGCGTCGAGCAAACAGCAAACAAATTAGATGTAAACCCAAAGAAAGGGTTAAGCGCAACTGAAGCAGAGACGCGCCTACAGAAATACGGACCAAACATCTTCTCGGGCAAAAAGAAAGAATCAGGCTTCCATGCTTTTCTGCGTCAATACCGCGATTTCATGCAGATCATTCTAGTCGCGGCTGCAATAATCAGCCTTGTGTTCACCGCCCAACTGGGCACCACACTGGTTCTGCTTGGACTAACAGTCTCCAACGCATTGCTGGGACTAAAGCAGGAAGCAAAAGCCCAAGCTAGCGTGGCATCTTTGGAAAAAATGATTAAGAACGTTGCCCACGTGCGCCGGGATGGGCAGAAAACCGAGATTGACGCCGAGCAAATAGTGCCAGGCGACGTCGTGCTTGTTGAAGCGGGGGACCGAGTGCCAGCGGATGGGCACCTCTTTGTTGCTGCCTCACTCGAGGTTGAGGAGGCGGCTTTGACTGGGGAAAGTGTTGCGTCTCCGAAAAATACTGAAGTCATCACTGAGCCCAATGCGCCCTTAGGTGATCGACACTGCATGGCTTACATGAACACAGCGGTCACTCGCGGCAGGGGAGAAATGATGGTGACCACGACGGGCATGGGCACTGAAATGGGGCATATCGCGGACTTAATCAATAAAACTAAGTCTGAAAAGACACCACTGCAGAAACAGTTAGACAGGCTCACACTTATCATCGCTGGAATAGCAGGCATCACCTTTGTTTTGATGGTTATTTTTGGGTTAAGTCAGGGGCAGGCGTTTGAAACACTCTTCATTGCAGGGGTAGCTTTGGCAATCGCGGCTATCCCCACCGGCATGCCTGTTGTGGTGACTACATTGTATTCTGAGGGCACCCGTGTCTTAGCCAGCCACAACGCCATCGTGAAGCGTCTGCCTTCAGTTGAGACTTTAGGGTCGGTTTCTGCCATCTGCTCAGATAAAACCGGGACACTTACGTTAAACAAGATGACTGTACGGGAATTTTCTGTACCGGGCAGAAATCACTATCGGGTGACAGGCGAAGGCTACAGCACTCAGGGGCAGCTACTGCATGACGGCGGCGCCAAAATTGACTTAGACGAGATACTGTTGCCCATGGCGCTGTGCGCCGACGCTACTCTCAAAGAGGACACTGTGATCGGTGACCCCACCGAAGGTGCCCTGATAGTGCTGGCTGAGAAAGGCGGCATAAGCGTCGAGGATGCGAGGAAGAATTACCCGCGGATAGCAGAGGTGCCCTTTGATTCAGAATACAAGTTCATGGCAACCTTCCACAACACGACCAACGTTGAGGGCAAACCAGTTGTGCGTGCCTTCGTCAAGGGGGCGCCGGACGTGTTGATCTCCCGCAGCAACTCATATTGGACGCCCGGCGGCAAAGTCCTACCAATAACCCAAGAAAACCGTCCAGTGGCTAACGTGGAAAACGAGCGGATGGCAAAAGCTGGCGAACGCGTAATTGTAGTAACCCGCAAAGATTTTGACCCCCAAACCTTTGATCAACACAGCAAACTCCTTGATGAAATAAACGACTTAACATTACTTGCTATAGTCGGCATGGTTGATCCTCCACGGCGTGAAGCTAAAGACTCCATCGCCAAATGCCACGACGCCGGTATCCAAGTACGCATGATCACCGGCGACTATGCCACCACAGCAGAAGTCATAGGTCACGAGCTCGGAATCGAGGGCAAAGCATTAACTGGCACCCAGTTCGCCGCCATGAAGGATGAAGAAGTCGACAGGGAATTGGGCGAAATCGGAGTTATCGCACGTGTAGCCCCCGAGGACAAATTGCGGCTGGTGTCTCTGCTGCAGAAGAAAAGCAACATCGTAGCCATGACAGGAGACGGGGTCAACGATGCCCCAGCCCTCAAAAAAGCCGACATTGGGGTCGCTATGGGAATCACCGGCACCGAGGTGTCTAAGGATGCGGCAGTAATGATTCTCACCGACGACAACTTTGCCACCATCGTTGGCGCAGTAGAATATGGACGGGGCATCTACGACAACTTGGTAAAGTACATCCGTTTCCAGATGGGCACGTTGGTGGCTTTTATCGCTACTTTTTTGGGTGCTGCGTTCTTCTCAATCTTGGGCGGCACACCTTTCAGTCCGCTGACTGTTCTTTGGATAAACTTCCTAATTCAAGTTCCCATCGCCATCGCTTTGGGGTTCGACGACCCTTCGCCGGGGTTAATGAAGCGTAAACCTCGTCCGCTCGCTCAGCCGGTGCTGTCACGGTACCAGTGGCTGCGCATAGTCTTCTTGGGCGTAATTATCGCGGCTGCCACTTTGTTCATCGAAGCCTACTACAGTGGAGTAGCTTCGAACCAGGCTATAACGATGGGGTACGCTATCTTCGCGTTGCTAAGCGTAGCCCTCGGAGTGACTTCGAGAAGCGAAACAGAAACCATATTCTCCAAAGACCTCCTACCGGGCTGGCGGCAACTGGCGCTCTATGGGGTGGCTTTGCTTTTCCTTTTTCTAGGCGCCGGCTTACTAAGAGAAATTGCCAACACGACACCACTGAGCAGTGAGCAATGGTCGATTGGCTTCGGATTCGCTTTAGGCTTTATTCTGCTTGACGAGGTAACCAAAGTTTTCATACGCAGAAGACGCCGCTCCAAAAGTTGATTAGATATCATCGGCGCTCAGCCCACTTTTTGTAAAAAAAGAAGCCATGGCTGCAGTGGTACTGCTGGGCTGTAATCGTTCACAAGCAAAGCATCGCCATTAACCAGCGGCGGTGTGGCTGTGTTGAAGCAGAAACAATTCTTTTTATGGCTTCTTCAAGCATAGTTTGGTGGCGGAGCATGTGGTTGCAAGAAAAATTGTTGCTGCAGCAATCATCCTAATAGTTGTAGTGGTAGTTGCGGGGTTAGCGGTTTACTATTACGATGCCTACCACAAGCTGACCTTCGAGCTTAAAAGCGTCAGTTTAAGCAGCATAGGTTTAACGTCGGTGCAAACCAACTTCGGAATCGCCATAGGCAACTCGGGGCTGCTGCCGATCTATGTTCCCGATGGCACCTTTACTGTCTACATAAACGATGTTGCTTCTGGGATGGGCTCTTTTGGTTCCCTGACGATTGGCGGCAATAGCCAAAGCCTAATCACCGTTCCAGTCGATTTTAACCCGACGGGGCTGCCCTCAGTCGTCTATGGCCTCATCACTGGAGGCGGAACCGTAACAGTCACCATTGTTGGGTCAGCCAATCTGGTGCTATTCGACGTGCCGTTTAACGCGACGCTCTACAATGCAAGCTTCACATAATCCCTCAAAGGGTACTTGTCACAGGACTATTCTTGCGTCGCCCACAAGGTTGACAAGATGAAGAGGATTGAGATCATAAGTGTAGGCGTAGCCCCTCACGCAGGTTCTCACGCAGACATTGCATTTCTTTGCGCTCTCAACATGGTCTCTAAAGAGGCTGCTGGAAAAGTACTCGTTAAAGGAGCCGCTTTTTAGGTCGTAGGTGTGGTCGTAGGTGCAGCTAAAGATTTTCTTGTCAGCCGACACGTAAACAAACATCTGGGGAAAATTGCAAATCCAGCGTCGTCCTTCAACAAAGTGTTTTAGCACATGTTCTGTTTCCATCAGCGGATAGCCCTCCCTCTTGAGTTTTAGCAGCGTGTTGTAGAAGACTTGAAGTTGCCTATGTGTTAACCCGTAGTCGCTGACTGGGGAGTCGGTTCTGCCCTGCTCAAAACTTGACTGCACGGTGGGCTCTACAGCATTGTAAGAGATACCGGCATGTAAATCAGAGGCGAACTGTGCCATGGGCTCTATGGCATCGAAATTCATGGAGCTGATGGTTGTCACCAAAACCACCTTGGTGTTCCCCACTTGCCGTATTCTCTTGATGCCCTCCATGACCTCTCTAAAAGAGCCCGCTCTTCCCCTGATAAAATCATGATAAGGGGTAAAGTAATCTAGGGAAACAAACATGAAATCCACATTGCACAGGGACTCCGCCTTTGCCACCAACATAGAGCCATTGGTGTTCATAGTAGTCAAAAACCCCTTCCGCTTAGCATACGCCACCACTTCCCCAATGTCTTCTCGAACCGTGGGTTCTCCGCCGAAAAGGTAGTAACCTCTCATGCCACAATCGTAGGCTTCATCGAGGAGCCCAAAGACATCCTCTGTGGACATATCTTCGTTTTTTCTGCTAGACATTCTCCAGTAAGTGCAGGTTTTGCATCGGGAATTACAGGCGTAGGTGATTGCGTGAGCCAAAAAGAAGGGTCTATGTGTCCAGAGCCTCGATTTTAGGAGGGCTTGGGCGGCGCATAGAAATCTGGCGCCATCACGCAGTTGTGGTTCGCTTTTTTCTCTGTTATTCTTCGGATTTGGCATTTCTTAATCGACCCTTATAACAAGCCCTGAGTGAACTCCAGCAAAACTTGGGCTTTTTCAAAAAAGACTCGAAAACCGGCAATATCACCAGTCTTCTGGAGAGATTTTAAGATTGCGACAATCCAGAGGTCACGCTGCAGGTTGGCGATGATAAATCAGCTGCTAACAACACGCGTTAAGGGGGCGACTCAACTTGCGCTGCTTATAAGAGCAGCATTACTACTGTACCTTGGAGGTTCCTCAGTGCCACCACTCCGTGTCTACCTTGCAGGTCCAGAAGTGTTCCTAGTCAACGCCAAAGAAATCGGCGAAGCAAAAAAGCAACTTTGCAAAAAATACGGTTTTGAAGGCGTTTTTCCCATAGATGTAGAGGTTGAGGTGGAAAGCAAATCGCCAAGTGAGCGCGGGCTTTGTATAAGCGGCGTAAATGAGGACTTAATCAAAAGCTGTGATATCGTCATTGCCAACATTACGCCGTTTAGGGGTCCAAGCGCCGACGTCGGCACCGCTTATGAAATGGGGTTTGCACATGCTTTAGGGAAACGGGTTTATGCATACACCAACGTCACTGTGCCGTTTACGGAGCGCACCATCGGGGCGTTGGGCGGCAAAGTAGTGCGTAGAGATGGCAAACTCTGGGATGCCCAGAGCATGTTCATTGAAGAGGTCGGCTTAACAGATAACCTCATGATTGACGGCTGCATCAACGCCAACAGCCAGTTTTTGGTAGTTGAAGAGGCGCCTGCAGATCAGTTGTTTACTTATTTGGGTGGCTTCGAAAAATGCCTCAAAGCAGCCCAAAAAACAGCTAAGGCTTGCCCAAAGCATTAACAATCGATTTCCCCAGAGACCGCGCAGAATCCACGCCTTCCTTATCGTTTAAGACGTCACCTTTGTCCCGTGCAATGGCGTAGACTCTACCCGCGCTTGGAATCGCCACACCCAACGCTGTGAAGAACGTCAACATTTGATTGCAGGTGCTAGAAACGCCTGATCGACGAGCCACCGCTACTACTCCACTGACTTTACCGTTAAAATCTACTTTTTTGCGCTGTAAACCCAGAAAACCCATGCGGTCTATGAAGTTTTTCATGGGTCCAGTGACGCCTTGGAAATAGGATGGGCTTCCTAAAATGATGCCGTCTGCTTCGGTTAGCAGTTTGTAGAGGGCTTCTCCGTCGTCTTTTTGGATGCATTTGCCCGTTGATGCGCAGGTCATGCAGCCTTGGCAGGGTTCAAGATGATAATCAGATAGCCTTACGAGTTGGGTTTGGGCGCCAGCTGATTTGGCTGCTTGTAGGGCTTCAGTCAGGAGTAGGTCGGTGTTGCCGTTTGGGCGGGGGCTTCCACTTATAGCTAAAACTTTCATTGAAGGCATCTCCGAGGAAACATGCGAGCAACCATTCTTAAGCCTATCCATCTAATCAAATGAGGCTATTTTAGGGCTTTTTTGCGAAAATAACCTTAAATAACTGTACTAGTAAACGACTGTACCTCAAAACATATCTTTACCAGCACAGAACCCTATGCGACCACTATGAGCTTACCAATAAGCGCCCACCCAACCTACTATGGCCTCTTCGGATTAAACATCACAACCCTCCTAATCGCAGTAGCCGCAGTGCTAATCGCAACAGTCCTCAAGGCGGCGCATAGAAAAACCCGCCTCTACGAGTGGGCACTACCGGCTTTTCTGTTGAGTTTTGTCTTCTTAACCCTCCATGGCAGACTCATCCAATTCATCTTCCCCATAGCCCTTCCAGAGCAGCCACTGTTCGACAACAGCTTAACCTTGAACTATCTCCTCACAAACGTACTCGCCTATGCTGTGGTTCCGTTGCTGGCAATTGCCCTGTTAAACAGGCAAAGCCGAGCTACGCTGGATTTGGGGCTAAAAGTCGGCGATAAAAAGAGAACCATCCGCTATACTGTTCTGGGAACGGTATTTGCATCCACAATTTTCTGTTAACCAACTTCTTTTTCCATGAACAATGGGTTACAAAATACACCACGGGCGGGTTGGCTCTGTGGGTTGTGTTGGTCAGCGTAGTGTCGGTGACGCTGCAAACCCTGTTCTTCGTTGGGTTACTTTTCTATCGGTACCTGGGAAAAGAGAACACGGTGCTCCTAGCAGTACTCGCTGTGTTTGCCCATCAAAGTTTTGTTGGGGCAAACTGGTGGGTATGGCAACTCTGCAGTATAATGACTTTTTCAAGCCAACTGTAAGTAACCTGGAAAACAAGAAACCTCTACGGAGCAGTCACGATGGCGGTTACGGTGAGCCTAATAGAGTTGACGCTACAAATCATATGAAGAGTTTAAAGACTTTAGGGATGTAGTGGAGCGACTCTATTCTCAGGTTCTTTATGTGAGTGTGGCGTTTTGCAGGGCACCACAAGAAGGTGGTTTGGGGCGGTTGCTTTTCATTTTTTCAACGTTTTTCACTGCCTGTTTCGGTGTGGCAAAGGCGTTTTCCACCACACGCCCAACATGACTCCATGCAGAAACAATCGGGATGTGGGTGTGGAAGCATGTTGAATGTACTCATACCCTGCTAACTCCAAAATGACCTACTGCCCCTACAACTATGGGTTCTTCGCCGTGCTACTGGCAGCAATATAAAACACCTATCTGTCTGATTCAGCAGTGACTTCGCCATGCTGCAGCAGCCTGTCACTTGCCAATTGTGCTTCAGTTACCCGCCACTCCCAGTTCCCAAACGCCCGGCTAGGGCAGTTCATCCGCGCCTCTGCACCCAACCCCAACACATCCTGCAAGGGAACGATGCATAAATCTGGAACGGAAGCCTCCACAAGCTTAACTGCTTCGAAGCTAAGGTCTTTTTCAGGCACTTTTCTGCCCAATAAGCCGAACAGGTTCGCTTTTTCCTCAGGGGATGCCTCTATAGTAAACCAGCCCTGAACAGTGTTGGTGTCGTGGGTTGCAGTGTAGACCACTGCGTTTTCCACATAATTGGTTGGGGTATGCGGGTTGTTCTTTGAACCGTCTAGACCAAACAGGAGCACCCTCATCCCCGGCACCCCCAGCTTCTGGATTGCTTGCCGAACTGGCTCGTCAATGTAGCCGAGGTCTTCAGCTATAAACGGCAGTGACGGAAAAGCAGTTTTTAGTTTGCCAAAAAAAGCCGCTGAGGGCGCATTCACCCAGCGCCCATTGACTGCATCCACGGCTCTGGCCGATACTTGCCAGTAAGCCACAAAACCCCTAAAATGGTCCAGACGCAAGGTGTCAAACAGCCGCAGATTGTGCCCCATACGGTCCATCCACCAAGCGAACCCTGTTTCTTGGTGTTTGGGCCAGTTGTAGACGGGGTTGCCCCAAAGCTGTCCAGTAGCGCTAAAATAGTCAGGTGGGACGCCGCCTATGTAGATGGGTCTGCCAGTTTTTGTTAGGCTGAACAGTTCAGGGTGAACCCAAACATCGGCGCTGTCATAAGCCACATAGAAGGACATGTCCCCGACGATGCTGATTTCCTTTTCTTTGCAGTGGTCTTTGAGGCTTCGCCATTGGATAAAGAAGAGGTATTGCACATACTTTTCAAACTCAATCTCTGAGGTTAGTTGCTGCTGTTTCTGCGCCAACGCTTTTGGGTCGCGGTCACGCAGGGATGCAAGCCACAAGTACCAAGGCACCTGTGCCCTCTGTCGTAGGGTGGTATAGAGAGCGTAGTCTTCTAGCCAGCCTCTGTTTTGGATGCAGAAAGCTTCGAACTCTGATTTTTGGACGCCGGATGCTTTGAAATGCTGGTAAGCGTCTTTTAAAACTGCCTTTTTGCTCTCGTATACTTCTTTAAAGTTTACTTTGCTCTTGGTCGCCTCGACGGTTTTGGCTGATGTTTTAGGCAGCAAACCATCCTCAACCAGTTTCTCTTGGCTGATTAGGAGCGGATTGCCTGCGTAAGCGGAGCTGGTCTGGTAAGGAGAGTTACCGTCTTCTAAGCGCGTTCGCCCAAGCGGCAAAATACTCCAGTAATGCTGATTTATGCTATCGAGCAAATCCACAAACTGGTAGCTTTGGGGTCCCAAGTCGCCTATGCTAGAGGTTGAAGGCAAAGAAGTAACGTGCAATAGGATGCCGCTGGCTCGCTGGGGGCTATCCAATGGCTTCACCTCTGAGTAACGCCACAGGGAAAACATCCAAGACCTCATGCAGAAACAGCTGACCAGTATTAGTTTGTACCGTTTTGCCGGTGAAGGTTTCGGTCCACTTTGTGGGTGCATCGGACGGCAGGGAGATGTAGGTGTCCCCCCAATTGATGCTGCTCCAGACAGCTTCAGGCTTAAGCAGTCCGGTCAAGAAACGGGGCACGACAACAAGGGCGTAGTTAACCTGTGTTTTTCTGCAGAAAGCAACCACATTCTCCGCATACATGCCCTTAACATCCAGCGGAAGAAACATTCCTTCTTCAAACAGCAGCTTATACTTGCCCCGGAACCTAAGAGCCTTAATGATTAAGTAGAGCTTGAGTTTTCCACTGCTAATATCACAGAGAAGTTCCGGCGAATGCGAGATCTGTAGCTGCCGAATTTCCAGCAGCAACCTCTGCCCCAACTCATAATCGACGATGCCGCGGTTGTCGGGGTCCACGAGGCTTAGGTTCCAGAGTTCGCTGCCCTGGTAGAAGTCGGGGACGCCGGGGCAGGTGATTTTGAGTAGGGTTTGGGAGAGGCTGTTGTACGCGCCGTAGTAGGCGATTTTTTTCTGGAAAGGCAAGAAAGCTTCCTTGAAAGTTTGACTATCGAGGAGGTTAGTTGTAAAAGTGGCGACTGCTTCTTCATAGGGCAGGTTTGGGGTTATCCAGTTAGTGTGGACTTTGGCTTCCCGCAACGCCTTGAGCATGTACAGTTTTACGCGTTCCAAAAACGCCTCTTGCTCGGTTTGGCTCCAGGGATAGGCGCCTAAGAGGGTTTGGTAGAGGCAGAACTCCTCATTGCCATCAGGAGCAAACACACTGCCAATCTGCTTCTTTTGTGGAGCAACATTCCTTATTTGCTCGAGGAAAGAGCGGAATTCAGCTGGCAATTCGCTTAACACGTTTAGCCTTGCATGGACGTCTTCGCCCCGTTTTGTGTCATGCGTGCTGGAGGCGTTGAGTGTAAGGGGCCACTTTTGCTGTCGTTGCAAGTTGAACTCGTAGAAGCGCTGTTTGGTTATGCCGAATTGGGTAGGGTTTGAGCCGACCTCGTTGAGCGACAGCAGTCTTAGGTAGCGGTAGAGCGCGGTGTCTTCGAAGCCTTTTGCCATGACGGCTCCTGTGAACTGCTGGAAACGCATCAATGCATGGAGCGCTGGGGGGGAGGTTTGGGCTTTTTTTAGCAAGTAAGCTATGGCGGTGAGTTCATCTGTTGAATTGGGATTGTACATTTCGGCTAGTTCAAGGGCTACCCTGAAGCTGATGCTGCTTCTCTGCTGCCCATCGATGTAGGACCGATAAACTGGAAAGTTAGCCATCAATTCAACCACAGCCGACACCAAACCATCTCGGTCAAATCTGCCTGTGTAACCAGTTTTCTGCAGGGTAACGCTAAAGAGCCATGCAAGGTTTCTTACGTCCCCAAGAAAGGCGGTTTCTAGGACAGCTTTTTTGGCTTCGTAGAGCTGCTTTTCAAAGGATTGGGTGTTGCCCGTGAAATCGCGGTAGAGAGCATCGAATTCTGGTTCAGACGAGCCCAAAACGAAAAGCTTGTTGAGGCGGTCGAGAAACTCGTATCCCGTGGTACCCTCGACTGGCCAAGAGGCAAGCTCTTCGTCGCCTGTCAATATTTTTTCTACCAGCAAGTACATGTCTGGGCAATGTTTGCGAAGCTGCTGCAGGTACACCGCGGGGTCATAGAGACCGTCGATGTGGTCAACTCTTAACCCAGAAAACACGCCCGTCTGCGCCAAACTAAAAATTAAGCTGTGGAACTCCTCGAAAGCAACCGGGTTTTCCATGCGGACGCCGATTAAGTCGAGTATGTCGAAGAAGCGGCGGTAGTTGATGTGTTTTAGGGCTGTTTTCCAGTAGGATAAGCGATAGTGTTGTTTAGAGAGGAGTTGTTTGAGTAGTGCGGGGTTGCTGTTGTATTCTTGAATGGCTACGGATTCGCCTATGCTTTGAAGTTGCTGTTCGGTTTCCGTGCTTAGGGGAAACTCGAGACCGTTATATTTTATTTTGAATCCACCGGTGTAGACCAGCACTAGTTTGCCTTCGCTTATGCTGCGTTGGATTGGCTCGGTGAGAAAGGGCACCAGCAGTTTACCATGCAGTTTTTTGGAGGGTTGGTTCCAGTCTACATCAAAAAAGCCTCCGTAACGAGAGCCAGCCCCGTTCTCAAGTACATCGTAGATGCACCTGTTTTCCAAGGAATAGGAGGCGTGGTTGGGCACGATGTCTTGGAGCCACCCCAAACCCAAGCGGTGAACTTCTTTGGCGAGCTCTTCAAAGCCTTCCCTGCCGCCTAACTCTTCGTTGATAACAGTTGGGTCTACTACGTCATAGCCGTGTAGGCTTCCTTTTTTGGCTTGGAAAATAGAAGAAGCATATATGTGGGAAACGCCGAGTGCTTTTAGGTAGGGCAAAACGGCTCTAATGTCGCTAAAAGTGAAGTTTTTGTTCAGCTGTACACGGTAGGTTGCTATGGGCGCCTTCAAAGATTAAGCCAACCGTATCCCAATTAAATTGCACAACTCCCAAAAGGCTGCAATCCATGCTGCTGAAAACTCGTCTTTTCTCAGCTTGAACACTTGATATTGGTTCTGAGCGATTTTGAATGCTATATTTTGGGATTGCCAGAGGTCAAGTTCAAAATGTAATTCTCTAACCATGCGGATTAACACGGTTATTGTGTTTATGGTTTCAAGGTTTTCAGGTTCCTCAGCGAGCCTAACGAATTCAGAGGTTATTTTTTCGCTAGCCAAAAAAGGCAGTAGTTTGTAGTCAAGTGATACTGAGAGGCTTTTGGAGTCATCTATAACTTTGCGGAGTTTCTCAAGGTCAGTGGGTTTAGCTAAAAGCGACTCAGCCATCTGCATGTTAAGCACTGTTTCCGCTGCGGACTGCAGGGGCTTAGGTGGGGGAATATTGTTCTGTTTCATGAAACGTAGCATGGTTGAGCTTTCACGGTATATGATTTCGTAGAGTTCCTTGGCTTTTCTTAAGCCGTCAGCAATTATGAATTCGAGGATGTAGTGTTGGTCGTCTTTGAAGAGGTCTTTTAGCGAATAGTTATGCCCAAAATACTTTGATAGCGCGACAATTATCTCGTTTATCTGACCGTTTTCGAAGCTTGTGACTAGTTTTTCCCGCATCAAGTTAAAAGTGCGTTTCTGCATGTCATGGGCTGCTCCGCAGGTGACATTGTGATCACCCAACCAAATTGCTGCGCAACTAAATGTTTGATCATCAAGAGTAGTAGAAGAGAATACGGTGCAGCGGTTAATGATGAGCCTAAACTTGCCGTCATCCCGTTTCTCAACACTGTCCAATGTTGTTGTGTAGGAGCAGTTGGGCATTGAGGGAGTAATAGGAGCGGACTTTATGTCTTCGGCAAAAAGCTCCCTTATCGTTGCTTGGGCGCTTATTCTTGTGAAGTCCACGATTGCTGGTTTAACGAATATGTTGTAGATTTTTGCGCCGTTCTGGAATTCTGCTATGTTGCTTGGCGCCTGCTCTAAAATATGGATGTACTGGTCTTCGAGGTCTAAGTCAAAGACGTCGTCGGCCAACTGCATGACCCGTGCCGCATACATCATAACCTGTACCGCTTCAATGCCTGAGATTTCATCGAAAAACCATCCGCAACTAGTGTACATTAGCATGGCGTGGCGTTGCATCTCAAGCATCTTAATAACGCGGCGTTTTTCATCTTCAACCAACTGTTTTTTCGCATGTTCAGCTAGAAAAGCCTCGATGTTACTGCGAGAACGATCTAAAATCACCCCTATGTAATCGTTGCGTGCACCCCACGGGTCTTTGAGGTACTGAGCGGCTTCCAACTCAAAACGCGGAGCCAATGTATCCCGCAGCCAATCCATGGCTTCACGCAGGGGTTTACGCCACTTCTGATTCCAGCCTACATGCCCCATGTTATCGCCACAATCGCTTCTCCAACGTTCCACACCGTGCATGCAACTCCAAGAAGTGTTCTCTACAATCTGCACCTCGTCTACGGGAGGATACCGCTCCAGAAACTCAGAATAATTCGCCAGGTTAGGGGCGCCATCTGAAGCTATGTAGTAAATGCAGTAAGCCAGCGTCATGTCGCCGTGAGGGTGATGGTGACCGTAGAGTTCACCGTCGCTTGCTACACTTTCAAGCTGCGGTTCTGTACCGTCGCCGTTTAGGGCATCGACTAAACGTTTAGCGAATGCTTCACCGTTCTCAAGGAGGTTACCGAAGGCGATGTCGCTGGCGGTTTTCTTATCAAAAAAGAACAGGCTGATTTTTCTTCCTGAGGGCAAATTGCACTGGTAGGCGCGTCTTGGGTCAATTTTACTGTTTGAGACATCAACCCATACCTCCTCGCCGATCTTACGAATTTTTGAGGCTTGAACAGGCGAGAGAATTGTGAATTTAATGTTGTTCTCCGCTAGAACCTCAAGCGATTCTGTATCGACCGCTGTTTCAGGCAGCCACATGCCCTCGGGTAAACGTCCAAACCTCACCTCGAAATCCCGTATAGCCCATTTCACCTGTGTTTCTTTGTCTCTGCGGTTAGCCAAGGGCAAAATCATGTGATTGTACACCTGTGCGATGGCAGAGCCGTGCCCTGAAAAGTTCTGCATACTTTCCTTGTCAGCGTTAAGAATCGATTGGTAAACTTCCGGTTTATGCCTATCAAGCCAATACATCAAGGTGGGTCCAAAGTTGAAGTTGATGCGGGAGTAATTGTTGATTAAACCGATGATGCGCCACTGGGAATCCATAACTCGTGAAACAGCGTTTGGCGCGTAGCATTCGGCGGTTACCCGCTCGTTCCAGTCATGGTAGGGCTGAGCAGAATCTTGGAATTCAACTTCTTCAAGCCAAGGATTCTCTCGAGGCGGCTGATAAAAGTGGCCGTGGATACAGATGTAGTGTTCAGCCAACCCTTTTTCCCCCGCTGGGCTCTTTGAAGAACACTGCTAAATTGAAGCCGCCTATTTGGTGACTGTCACCTCTGACAGCTGAAGCGGGAAGTGTGGAACCAGGACCTGCCCAAGCCTTGTCTGCTGAATCAAGTACTTTCAGGTAATTGCCGTCTTCGAAGGGGAAAGTGTAACCTGCGGGGTCCTTGGAAAAGTTCGCGATTACTATGGCTTCTGAGGCTTCGAGTTGTTTATGGATAAAAAGAATGTTTCCCTGTGTAGTGATATGCTTAATCCTGCGGTCGGTGTCCGCTTGAAAGAGGGGATGCTGTTTTCTAAGCTCAATCAGGGCATGGTAGTAAGCAGCGATTTGTTGGCCCCGTCCACTGTAGCGTTGTTGCCAGTTAAGCTTCGACTTCAAAAATGTCTCGGGGCTCTGCGGGTCAGGGACTTCGCCGCTCCAATGGAAGTTTTCGAACTCTTTTTTTCTCCCCACTCGCACGGCGTCGTTGAGTTCTTTGCTTTGATAATCAGCGAAGAAAAGAAAGGGAGCTGTTTCCCCGTAGTCTTCGCCCATGAACAGCAAAGGCACATACGACGACAACATTACAATGCCTGCCGCCAGTTTCCCAGCTTCAAAGCCCGATATCACAGTTAATCGGTCGCCGTTGAGACGATTACCAATCTGGTCATGATTCTGGCTGAAAACTACCAGTTTGCCAGTCGGTATCCAACGATATGACTCTTCAAGGAGCCTTCGACTGTACTCATGCTCGTCGCCCACGTAGACATATCCTTCTGTGAAGGCTTCGGCTAGGTCATTTATGCTGCCGTAGTTGTGGTAGTAGCCTTCTCGCTCACCTGTTATGAGTGCAAAGACTGAATGCTGGAAATCCTCAAGCCACTGCCCGTCAAAGCCGTATCCGCCCTTCTCGATGGGAGTAAGCATCTTTGGGATGTTGTAGCCGCTTTCCGCTATTAGATGTACTTTTCTGCCGCTGCTTTCGCTGAATGAACGCATTTTAATGTTTAATCCTTGGAAGAAATGGTTTGGGCTGCTGTCATGCATGGAGAAGACGGCGTCGAGCCTTATGCCGTCGATGTGGTAGTGGTTGAGCCAGTGGAGGGTGTTTTCTAAGAAGTAGTTTCGGACGCCGTCGTTTTGGGGTCCGTCAAGGTTTACGTTGGCGCCCCAGGAGCCTATGCTTGTGCTTGGAAAGTAAGGACCGTACACGTTTAGGCAGTTACCTTCGGGTCCAAGATGATTGTAGACAAAATCCAAAAATAAACCAACGCCCAAACGGTGGCACTCGTCAACCAAAGCTTTGAGGTCGTCTGGTCGACCATAAGTGTTCTGTAATGCAAAGGGGAACACGCCGTCATACCCCCAGTTCCGCGAACCCGAAAACTGGGTGACAGGCATAAGTTCAACTGCATTTATGCCAAACGCCAGCAGTTCCTTTATGCGTGGTGTGATGGCTTTGAGTGTGCCTTCGTCTGTGAAGGTTCCAACATGTACTTCATAGAAAAGCAGGTCTTTGAGTTCCAAGCCTCGCCAGTCACGGTCTGCCCAACGATACTCGTCGTGGTCAATGACCTCGGAGGGTCCAAAAACGCCGTCTGGCTGATAATGCGAGGCGGGGTCGGGCTTAGGCTCTTTGCCGTCTAAGGCATACTTGTAGGTGGTACCGGGTTCTAAGCCTTCGACAGTGTAGGTCCAGTAGCCGCCTCCAGCTTTATCCATCGGCAGATGCTGATTGTCCCCTGTGAGGTTAAGTGTGAGGCGACTGCTGTTTGGAGCCCACACTGAGAAACGGCACGTACCATCTTGATAATCAGCGCCCACATGCAAACGGCATAACCTCAAAACGGGGCTTTAACCAAACAGAAAACAGCATCGCCGCAACCCAAAGGTTGCCTTAACGTTTAACGGTTAAAACTCCAACAACTTATTATTAGAGGCGAACTAAATAATATTTTGTCCCTAACTTCTGTGATAACGGCTTTTGGGGTTTTTTGCATGTTAAGAGTTGAATTGTCAAGGAAAATTGAGCTTAAAGATTACGAGGGCATCGTTAAAGAGGACCAAATACAATGTGTGCGTGCACTCGGCGACAAATTAAAGGGTAAATCAATCTCTCACGTTAACTCGACAGCTTTCGGCGGGGGAGTTGCAGAAATCCTGCACAGTTTAGTGCCTCTGATGCGGGATGCCGGGATGGATGTGCATTGGGAAGTAATCAAAGGCGGGGTAGACTTTTTTACAGTCACAAAAAAAATCCACAATGGCTTGCAGGGCATGAATATGACCCTGACTAAAGAGGATGAACACACCTACCTTGAGTACAATAAGATGAACAGTGAACTCTCAATCATAGACACTGACTTCGTGATGGTGCATGATGCTCAACCCGCCGCCCTAATCCAGTTTTACCCTAACAAAAACAACAAGTGGGTTTGGCGGTGCCACGTGGATTTATCGACGCCTAACCTTTCAGTTTGGGGGTTCCTAGAACCCTTCATAAGCCGCTATGACGCCGCAATCTTCACTGCAAAACAGTACGTTGTTCCCAGCCTAAACGTCCCAACCCTCGCAATCCGCCCCCCCTCAATCAATCCTCTAAGCGAAAAAAACCGTGACTTAACCGACTCAGAAGTCATAGAAGTTCTCAACCGCTTCGACATAAAACCCGATCAACCCATAATCACCCAAGTCGGCCGCTTTGACCCATGGAAAGACCCCTCCGGCTGCATAGACGTCTACAGAATAGTAAAAAAACAGCTCCCCAACGTACAGCTACTGCTAATCGCGGGAATGGCGACTGACGACCCGGAAGGCTGGATTTATCTGGAAAAAACCGCTCGACACGCAGGCGAAGACCCAGATATCCATTTCCTCACCGACCTAAAAGGCGTCAAAGAACACGAAGTCAACGCTTTCCAACGTGCATCTCAAGCGGTGCTTCAAATGTCAATCCGCGAAGGTTTCGGTTTAACCGTGGCAGAGGCGCTCTGGAAAGGGGTGCCGGTGGTGGGGCGGAGAGTCGGAGGGATCCCCTTGCAGATTATCGATGGTGAAAACGGTTATTTGGTGGATACGGTGGAGCAGGCGGCTGAGCGGACGATAAATCTTCTGAAAAACAGGGACATGGCGGCTAAAATGGGTGCCAGCGGCAGGGAGTATGTGAGGGAGAACTTTTTGATTCTTTGTCAACTCAGAGATTACATGATGCTACTCAACGAGTTAGTCGAAAAATAAAAAAATTAGGAAAAAACTAAAGTCCCATCATCGTGGGATGTTCATTTTCCTCATTGATATGATGCATAACGTGGAGGCCTAAACCTGTTGCGGCGCCTGCAGAGAGACCGACCAGCAGATAAGTCAGCCAAGTGTAACCGCCAATCAATCCAATGAGGGCTAAAATGTCGAAGCCGACTGCTACGCCCAAGTAGCCAGTGCACCACATTTTCACGCTCATTCCGCGGGGTTTGTTGATGCCTATGCCGCCGAGTATACCCATCATTACGAGGAAGCCAGCTAAAGCAAAAATTAGGTTAAGTAGATTAGCGTCTAAATTCAAACGGTTCACCCATCTTAAGTGGCTATGTTTCATTTGGAGCTTAATTAGTTTATCTAATTCTTGCTTCTCATATGGATGCAGTACGGTATGGCTGTTTGAGTACCGTTAGCTTTTTTTACTTACATAGAAGACTCTTATTGCGTTATGGGTGTGGAAGGGCATGACAAACTTTGATGTTAGACACTGCCATAAATGGGCTCAACTCTTAATCGAACGCAAAGCCAAACTAGACCAAGCTTTATGCGCCATCGAAAAAGAAGATGTTGACTTAGCCCTAAAATTAGTCAACCAAATTTTCACGGGAGTATCCAGTGGAAAACAGGCTGACCCAGGCATGGCGGGTTCACTGCTCTACCATATGGCTATGGTTACAAAGATGGAGTCGGAAACCAAGGTTCTTCTCGACGAACTGAAAGTAGAGTTACCCAACATATCCACACCATTGAGCAGAATCTACTGTGAATTCTACTGCGACGCACAAGAGCTCCTCAAGGAATTCATGGTTCTCAACTTTGACGCAAAAAAAATCAGCGCAATCAAGTACCTGGACAGTCAAGAAAAAATCAGTCTCTTCAATAAGCTAAAACAAAAACAGAGGCAAGTTGAGACACAACTGACCCGTGGAGATGCCAAAGCAGGTCCGGCGCTGGAGGAGTTGTTCGGGGAGTGGGCAGAACAAGTCATACTCATGAGGCTCATCCAAGAATATGAAACCATCAAAGGCTTACTCGTCTTAACTGAACTCGTCAAATCTTTTGGATATGCTAAAGTGGAGGCGGCGATGGAGCAGGTGCAGGACACTTTCGGGCAGGAAACCGTCGACATCGCCCTTGACGTAACCCTAAAAGTTGGCATGCGCCGGGAAAAACTGCAGTCCGTGATGCTAAGCGACCACTATATCAACATGAACATGAGCGGAGAAAAACTCGACGGCAAAATGGAGTTCCTCAACTGCCCCATCTATGGCAGCCACAAGGTTGCACAAGAAAAATATGGCATTGACCCCGCGGTTTCCACCTTGTTCTGTAAGCACTTCTGTTTTGCCCATGCCAAAGCTATGCTTGACACGGTTTTGCCTTTCCCGTTTACGCTGTGGCAGCCTAAACTTATGGCAAACGAGGGCATATGCGAGTACTACCTAAAAATGGCTTATTCACCCCAAGCAGACCAAACCCAGCGGTTTGTCCCCCTAATCATGTCGTGGAACGTTACCCGCGAATGCAACATGAAATGCAGCCACTGCTACATCAATGCCACCGACACTAAACTCATCAACGAACTTACCACCAAAGAAGGCAAACATC
This sequence comes from Candidatus Bathyarchaeota archaeon, assembly GCA_963702095.1. GTDB lineage: Archaea > Thermoproteota > Bathyarchaeia > Bathyarchaeales > Bathycorpusculaceae > Bathycorpusculum. Next base: position 2,791,880 of record OY969706.1, on the reverse strand, counting down.
TCATGGACCAGATCTATGAGGTCAGCAGACCACTACTGGTTCTTAGCGGCGGTGAACCGCTTCTGCGTCCAGATATTTTTGAGCTCATCGAATATGGTTCAGCTAAAGGCTTAAAGATGGGATTGGGAAGCAACGGCTACTTGATCGATGACTCTGTGGCTGAGAAAACTCAAAAAATCAGGCATAGCCACCGTTTCCATCAGTTTAGATTCAAACATTCCAGCCCAGCACGATGAATTCCGAGGAGTCGAGGGCGCATGGGAAAAAGCAGTCAACGCCTGCAAAGCCCTACGTAAAAACAATGTTCTTGTCCAGGTCAACACAACCCTAACCCATGAAAACTACGATCAAATTGACGATATCATGACGCTGGCAGAATCCATCGGCGTAGAAAACTTTCATCTCTTTTTCTTGGTCCCCACAGGCCGTGGCAAAAAACTAACAGACATTTCGCCGCAAAAATACGAAGACATGATAACCAGCACCTTCAGTAAGGTACATCGCCACAGGTTGAATGTACGCCCCTCATGTGCACCACAGTTCATGCGTATAGCTAAAGGCATGGGTTTGGATATGAGGCAGTGGATAAGAGGCTGCATTGCAGGCTTACACTACTGCCGCATCTACCCCAACGGCGACGTAACACCCTGCCCCTACCTGCCAATCAAACTGGGCAACGTTCGCGAACAAAGCTTCAAAGACATCTGGTTTAACTCACCAGTCTTCAAGAACCTCCGCAACCTCGACTGCCTCAAAGGCAAATGCGGCGCATGCGAATACAAACAGATATGCGGCGGTTGCCGAGCCCGGGCTTATGGACTCTCAAGTGACTTCATCGATTACTGCGGCGACCTCCACGTTCCAGGAGACCAGAAGAGAGATTACTTAGGTGAAGACCCATGGTGTGTTTATCAACCGAAAAACTATTTAAGCCAAAGCTCTCTTCCAAAAACTTCAGCTGGCAGTTAAACAGGCATGGCAGGCCACTAAATCGGCGCTTGTGTGAATTGACTGTGGACCGCCAAACACGGCAGGGCGTAAACTATGATGGAAGTCCACACAACTGATAAGTCAATGGCAGGTATAGCGGCAACCATCCAAAGATACCAATACGCCGCAACTGCGCCTTTTGTCTGTAACGCAAGGAAACCCTATTTTAGGGGGACTCGGGCATAGCACATGCTGGCATCTCTCAAAGTTTCTTTGGGATGTTTAAAGAGACTTCGCTAGCATGCATCTTTGACATTGGCAGCTTAATCGCGGGTTTCATGATTGCCCTGCAACTGGGGCTTTTCCATCTTACACCTTGGGCTATAGCGCTCTACCCCGCCGTGTTAAGCGTTAAAGGCGTCATCACTGGGTTACTTACAGGTCGCCTAAGCACTGCCCTGCATCTGGGCACAATCTACCCCAGATTCTTAGGCAACACCAAACCCTTCTACAAACTCATCGGAGCCATGATTGTTTTAACATTAGGCACGAGCGCAACAATTAGTGTCATCGCCATGCTCTTCGGAACCCTGTTTTGGGGTATAGCAATTTCCGATTTTGCGGCTATCCTCACGGTTATGGTGGCGACGCTTTCTCTGGGGCTTTTAGTTGCCCTAATGACTGTTTGGTTTACATTTTTCTCTTTCAAACGCAGCTTAGACCCCGACACCATCGTTTACCCCGCGGTCTCCACCCTAGCCAACATCTTAATAACTTTCCTCTACATCGCTGTGCTAAGAATCTATTTCTCCACTGGTTGGCAATGGGCGATTATACTCTTTGGGTTAATCAATGTCGTCTTGGTCTTGTTCATTTTACCCCAAAACATCAAAGAAAAAGAGTTCCACCGAATCCTAAGAGAATCCCTTCCCACTATGCTTCTTATCGCTTTCACCGTAAACATAACCGGAACACTGTTCAAAGGCATAAGTGACTTAGCGGGGGGCAACCGAGAAATCTACACTATCTACCCACCTATGATTGACACTATAGGCGACGCAGGCTTAGTTGTCGGGTCAGCTGCCACCGTTAAGCTTGCACTGGGAATACTTACGCCCAACTTTAGCTCCATAAAGCAGCATGCCAAAAACATCTTAAGCGCCTGGGCAAGCACTTTGGTTTTGTTTGTTGTGGTGGGAGTGTTGTCACTTGCCATAAACGGCTTGTTCACACTTAACGGATTAACAACTCTAATGGTTATTCTCGTAATTTCAAACGTTATTGCGTTCTCCGCCATAGCGGTCTTTTCTTTTAGCCAAGCCATTCTAACGTTTAAACGTGGCTTAGACCCGGACAATTTCGTCATACCAGTGGGAAGCTGTGTTGCTGATGCCCTCACAACCATGGCGTTGTTTGTAACTTTGCTCTTACTCTTTCATTGAGCATAAATGAAATATGCTAGAATAGGGAATACTATTTTTGGAGCGCTCCTTTAACATTGCATAAATACGAGAAAATAGAGTACAAACCCATCTCCGTAAGAGAACTCCTCTTAGAAATGAAAAACCTCTCCGAGTTAATGATCGATTTAGCGTACTCGGCAGCATTATACAACGACAAAGACCTAGCTGAGGATGTGCTGGCACTAGAGGATAGAGTTGACAATTTAGCATATCTCCTTGACATGGAAATTATGGTTGCTGTCAGAGACCCCAAGGACGCAGAGCAACTTATCGGAGTTTCAACCGTTGCGGCATCAGCGGATAAAATCTCAGATGCAGCGGCCGACATAGCCGCCATCGTAATCAACAACATAGGCATCCACCCTATAGTAGGTAGAATTTTTGAGAAAGTTGAAGAGCGCCTAATAAAAGTCACCGTTAAACCTAACTCCACCTTGGTCAAGAAAAAAATCGGCGAACTCCACCTTGCTACCGAAATGGGAGTAGACATAATTGCAATCCGCCGAAATCACGATTGGATACTAAACCCAAAAGAGGACGAAATAGTCTTTGAAGGAGACACCCTAATCACACGCGGGGCACCCTCAGGTATCGAAGAATTCAAAGACCTAGCCGAGGGCTCACTGACCACCCTTGACACTGATAAACGTGCTAAATTCGAGGAAATAGTCTCAAGATTCGTTGAGTTAAAAGACACCTCTGAATTGATGATGGATCTCGCCTACTCGGCTTTGATGCTTAACAGTAAAGAGTTAGCTGCGGAAGTTATGCGGCTAGAGGAACGCATGGACCAGTTGCATACAAACTTTGAATTGCTAGCGTTAACCAGCGATTTTAAGAAGGAAGAAGCCCCTGGCTTTCTGGGTTTAATCCGCCTCGGAGTAGCCACTGAAAAAATCGCGGATGCCGCCGCAGACATGGCGGAGGTTGTCCTGCGGGGGGTGGAGCCGCATCCGATTCTACAGTTGACAATTAAAGAGGCAGAGGAGACTGTTACACAGGCCTGTGTGACTTCTGATTCGTCGCTGGTAGGCAAGACCCTAAAAGAAGCACGTGTGCACGACGATACAGGTATGTGGGTTCTAGTTATCAAACGTGACGACACCTGTTTGCGGCCATGGCCTGATTCTAGGATTCAAGTCGGCGACGTGTTAGTTGCCAGCGGATACGCCGAAGGTGCGGATGCACTCAAAAAGCTTGCTTCCCCAACCCGGACATGCAATGAAGAAGAAACCTAATACTTATTTTGGATTCATCAACTCTTTAAGCCAAGACACCTATTAGCAGTTACTCTGAATTACATCCGTGGGACCCATGGTAGAATCTAAAACGTTCACATGTCCGAATTCTTCATGCAAAAAAACATTCACCACACCGCTAAAAACGCTTAATCTGCAGCAGAATCCAACCGAACCCTACTTTGCCTGCCCTTACTGCTTAACAAAGATTAAAGATGTAGAGCAAGAGAAAAAAGAGCCAAAACCAGTCCAGACTAAGAAGGCAAAGGAAGGAAGTAGCGGTCCATCAAAGAGCGGGGTGGAAGCAGGTTGCGGGCATCATCTTGGCTATCTTAGTGAGCGGGCAAATAAGGAGCAGATACCAGATGAATGTTTAGTGTGTAAAAGCATAGTTGAGTGCATGTTAAAGAAGATGCATGAACAATAACACTCAAGCGCTTCAACGGCAGACTAACGGCGTCACCGTGGCTGTGTGAGAATAAACTAAAAAAGAAAAATGAATAAAAGAAAAATAAGTTTGCTTATTTCTTTTTCTTAGCAACTGGTTTATCTTCGGTGGCTACCGGTTCAGGGGCTGCTGGGGCAACTGGTTCTGGGGCAGGTTCAGGTTTCTTGTCTTCGATCTCTGTTGTGATTTCTTCGATTGGTTTTGGCGGGGGTGTTGTTGCCATTGTCCAGCCAATCCATGCGCCGATGAAGAGTATAGCAACGAATGCTACGAACACAGGTATAGCGATGAGCCAGAATCTGACATCAGCTGCAGAGCCAACGTTAAGCCACGAGACATTATCCTGTAGCCATGGGTAACCGAAAAGTGCAACTATGTAGCCGATAGCGACGACTACGCAAACGACGAGTATTGCTCCACCTATTCCTTGATCTTTGCTAACCATTTAGTGATTCACCACTTTAGTAGCCATGTATTCGCTTAATCAATTTAAAGTTTGTTATGTTTTACGAGCTAGTCACTATCAGGTTGTGCCCATTTCCCATGTGGAAAGGTACTTTTTCTGTTCATCTGTCAACTCGTCGATCTTGATGCCCATACTCTGCAGCTTGAGCTCAGCTATTTTTTCGTCTATGTCTTTTGGCACAACGTAAACTTTGGTTTGCAATTTATCGGATTTGGCGATGTATTCAGCGCACAGTGCCTGATTAGCAAACGACATGTCCATGACTTCTGAGGGGTGACCTTCAGCCGCGGCTAAATTCACCAGTCTGCCTTCAGCGAGCAAATAGAGGCGCCTGCCGTCTTTTAGCGTGTACTCCTCCATGTTGGCACGCATCGTGCGATGAGAAATCGACATCGACTCCAACTGTGGCACGTTTATTTCCACGTTGAAGTGGCCGCTGTTGCACATTATTGCTCCGTCCTTCATTTTCTCCATATGCTCTTTACGGATAACATGGATATCGCCTGTTGCAGTGGCGAATATGTCGCCTATTGCTGCTGCTTCAGACATAGGCATAACGCGTAGCCCGTTCATGACGGCTTCAAGTGCACGGGTAGGTTGGACTTCGGTGACTATGACGTTTGCGCCTAAACCCTGTGCGCGCATGGCGATGCCTCGACTGCACCAGCCATACCCTCCAACGACGAAGTTCTTGCCAGCAAGCAAAACGGAGGTTGCACGCAGGATACCATCGATGGTGCTTTGTCCCGTGCCATAACGGTTGTCAAACAGGTACTTGGTTAGGGCTTCGTTGACGGCTACGATGGGGTATTTGAGGCTCCCATCTACTTCCATGGCTTTTAGGCGGACTACGCCGGTGGTGGTTTCTTCGGTTCCGCCTTTGATGAGTGGGATGAGGTCTTGGCGTTTGCTATGAATCATGCCCACGACGTCCGCGCCGTCGTCCATGGTTATGGTGGGTTTGAATTCGAGGACTTTCTCGATGCATTTGTAGTAGTCTTCGGTGTTCTGGCCTCTCCAAGCAAAAACGTGCACTCCGCTGTCGGCTAAGGCTGCGGCTACGTCGTCTTGGGTTGAGAGCGGGTTGGAACCGCATAATGCGACGTTGGCGCCTCCGGCGATGAGAACTTTGATGAGAACCGCTGTTTCCTTGGTTACGTGGAGGCATGCGGCGAGGGTTTGGTCTTTGAGCGGTTTTTCTTTTTCAAAACGTTCTTTTATTGTGTTTAGGACGGGCATATGTTTTGCTGCCCATTCAATCTGTAAGTATCCTTGAGGTGCTAAGCTTCTGTCTTTAACTTGGAATTCTTCCATGAGGGTTCCTTCTTTTACGAAAGTGTGGCTGTCCTCCTTATTTAGAATTTACCTACGTTTCATAAGGTGCAAGGTATGGCGAGGGCCCGCTTGAGCTGGAAAAAGTTAAAGTACACCCCAACCTAAGCTAACTGTATTAGGGTGTATGATGATGAAGGAACCTTTTACCTCTTTTATCAAAGCAAACCTTGAACCCAGAACCTTACTGATTACCTGTGGGTTACCTGCCAGCTACAAAACCGAAACCTCAGAGGAAATAGCCAAGATCAAGGGGTACCCCATTTTACGCAGCGACTTAATCCGCCGAGAAGTGCTCAAAAACGAGGATATTTTCGACGCCAAAGTCGCAGGCAACATGAACAAGCGATTATCCGTCTATGATGAAGTGTTCCGACGTGCAGACGAGTTGGCAGCCAAAGACAAGGAAGGCGGCATGATATTAGACGCGACTTTTGTCACCCAAGACCTGCGTGAACGGGCAGCTGAGGTCGCAGAAAAAAACAACATGACCTTTGTCATCCTGCAAACCAGTTGCCCACAGGACGTATCATTAAATAGGATAAGCAAGCGGACTAAAGAAAAATACGAGTCCAACGCCCTCACACCTGAGGCTTACTTAGCCAACAAAAGCAAGTTCGAACCCGTAGACATCGACGCCCTAAAGAAAAAGTATCCCAACCTCAAAATCACCCACCTAACCGTTGACACCTGCCACAACGAAAAAGAAAAATGGTTCATAATCGCAGAAGAAAAGAGGTAAACCCTACCTCATGAATATTGACATGCATATTCACTCCGCTGCCTCCGACGGCAAATTCACCGTCCCAGAAATCATCGGTGAAGCCAAAGCGCGTGGCATCGAGTTTATGGCGATAAGTGACCATGACAACATCAGCTGCCAAACCCAAGCCATCGCCGAAGCAAAAAAAGCAGGCATACGCTACATCACCGGCGTAGAGTTAAACGTCGCTTTCTCCAACCCAAAATACAAGGAAGGCAGAGCTGTTTCGCTGGATTTCTTAGGCTACCAGTTCGACCAAAACAACACAGCTTTAAAGGACAAGCTTGCCATGATGGCACAGTACCGACAGGAACGCGCAGCCAAAATCCTCGACAACCTCAACACCGAATTTGCAAAAGAAAACATCGCCCCCTTAACTGCGGAGGACTTCCACAAAATCGAGGAATCCGTTGATGGCACTTTGGGCAGACCTCACATCGCCGACTACCTTGTCAAGAAAGGAATTGTGGCTGGCCGACAGGAAGCCTTCGACCGGTACCTCGTCAAATGTGATGTGCCCAAGTACCCGCTCTACCTTGAAGAAGCCTCCAATCTTGTCAGGGACGCGGGCGGCAAATTGGTGCTGGCGCATGGCAACGACCCCCACGGAACCTCACTTGCAGCATACACGAAAGATTTGGCGGAGCAAACAGCCATAATCAAAGAGACGATGCTGCTATACATCGACGGACTCGAATGCTGGCATACAAGGCACACCCCAGAAACCACCAGCCACTACCGCACGTTCTCCAAAGAAAACGGTTTGTTGGCAACGGGCGGCAGCGACTGCCACCAGAAACCAGTGGTGATGGGAACACTTGACATTCCCAGTTGGGTTGCCGAACAATTCAAATGAGTTTTGGCTTAGAGGTTTTTTGCGTATTCTGCGGCTAGCCGGAAGTACGCCGATGCCTCATTGATCGCTGCCTCTTTTTCCTTGAAGGCGATATGGGGGTCGTCGAGGCGGAAGCTAACCACTTTTCCGCGGACGTAGGCGCGGTAGCACTTGTAGAAGGGCAAAAGCTGCTCTAGCTGGGTATCTTTGGAGTAGGCAATGTACTGCGCTATGAAGTAGTCGGCGAGGTCGCTACTTTTTTGGTAATCCAAATCCATCGCCAGAAAAGCTACGTCTGAGACGACGTCGCTGTATCGGAAGCGGTCGTTGAATTCGATGGCGTCGAAAATGCATATTTTATCCGTGACAAAGATGTTGCCTGAGTGGAGGTCGCCGTGGCAGTCACGGATGCGTTTGCCGTCGATTCGGCTTTGAAAGAGCACGTTGTTTTTGGCGATGAACCAATCGATTTTAGCTTTGATAAAGTCGAAGTCTTCTTTGGATGTTGTTTGCCCAATGTACTTTGTGGTTTGAGCAAAGTTTTCGTCCCAGTTAGTCTTAACAATCTTGAGGGAACCGAACTCGTTGATTTCAGCGTTGGTCGCAGCTTCGCCGTGGAATTTGGCGACTATCTTGGCGAGTTCGTCGATGACTTTTTTGTCGATTTTGCCCTTTTGGAGCAGTTGAGTCATGATGCGGTCCTGTGGAAGCCGCTTCATTTTCAAGGCATACTCAACCGTTTCTCCGTCGCCGTTGATTTTGAGGATTGCAGATTTGTTGATGGGGACGACTTCAAGGTAAATTTCTGGGCACAGCCGCTTGTTTAGCTGGAGTTCCTTTTCGCAGTAGTCATGGCGCTGCTCGAGTGTGGAGAAGTCTAGGAAGCCAAAGTTTACGGGTTTCTTAATCTTGTAGGCGTATTTTTCGGTTAGAAAGACATAGGAGATGTGGGTTTGGATGAGTTCGACTTTGCTTGTTGGTTCAGGGTAGGTTTGGGGGTTTAGCATTGCTTCGACGATGGGGTTTTGGGCGGGCATTTTGGGCACTCTTTTTGGTATACTGTTTGAGGTGGCAGCCAATAAACGTAGGGGTCAGTTGCTCTGCGGATGATTCTGGTTAACTTTATATTTTGTTTAATACATAGGAATTAGCGGTTACTATGGAAGCAGACGAGTTAAAGCTTTTAAAACAGTCGTTGACAAATAGCGGTTACTCCACTGCCGTCGCCGACCGAATTATCCAGTTCTACCTTACTGCGCCCTAAAATGCTTCACGTACTCTAAAACGCTGTCAGCCTCTTCTTTTGAAATGTGCCCGTTCACAGACAGCGAAGCCACTATATCAGTGATTTTTGCCAGGGCGTGAACTTGGTAGCCGAGTTTTTCAAGGTTCTCTTTGCCGCCGTGCTCGCGGTTAACCACCACCAGCATATGCTTGACATTGGCGCCCAATTCCAAGAGGGGTTTGACGCCTTCGATTTTTGAAAGCCCCTCGCTGACCACATCGTCGAAGAACAATATGTTGTCGCCTTTAGCGACGTCTGCCCCCGCGGTTCTGCCCGTGACACCGTAGGCTTTCGATTCCTTGCGCACAATTACACAGGGCATGTTGAGTTTGACGGCGATGCTGGGCACGATTAAGGCGCCTTTGAGTTCGATAGAGGCAAGTTTGTCGATGTGTTCGGAAGCGTCGATTTGCTTTATTTTTTCCGCGGCGACCTCAGCTATGACGTCGAGTTGCTGGGGCGCGGAGAGGACGCGGGCTAAGTCGATGTAGTAGGGGCTGGTGGCTCCGGATTTTATTCTGAAGCTGCCGAAGTGGAGGCAGCCTGATTGGTAGAGTGCGTTTGCGATTTTGTCGGTTATGGTGGACATATGCGTTCCCCGATTTGAATGCGTGACAGCAGATTTAACCCTTTAGTAACCTGTCGGTATAATAATTGAGAGGTTTTTTGGTTCTGCTTGTGGTTTGCTCCTCAACCAGCCAGCAACCCCTTTCTAGTGTAGAACACAAAACACAGCCGCCCACCAAGCCCATAGGAAGAAGATGAGTAAGGGCAACACTCTCTTCTTCTAACACTAGAAAAAAAGAAAACGAAAATGCTACAGTTCACAATACCAGCTTTTCTGTGAATCGCTTGGGAAGCAGTTATAAAGTTACTTTATGTGTTGCTTTATTGCCTGTGGAATGTTTGGCGCTGTCTTGTACTTGAGGCTGTTTGAACTACCGGTCCTAAGCAGCAAGCCTTTGCCGGCCATACGTGAGAGATAGGTTGAGATTGTACTCAAACTGACGGGTTCTTTGAGTTCCTGCTCATAGACTGATTGGACCTCCTTCGATGAAAACCAGATTAACGGAAAATTTTTCTGAATAACCAACTGCACCTTCTCAAAACGGGACAGTGCACGGTTAGGCATTGCTGGACCGCTGTTAACTGTTGGGCCTTCGCTTGGCGCACCGCCTAGCAATTCGACGAGGTCAAGCAGTCGCAGAGCTTTGTCACGGGTCACTTGACCCTCAAAAGCGATAGTGTATCGATTCCCATCGCTATCGAAGAGCTCTACGCGTATTTTACGAGCCGGCAATCAGTGCACCTATAGGTTGTTCACAATCTTTACACTTCACAACTTATAACTGTGATGGTGAAACATGGCAATAAAAAAAGGCTAATTTAGGCGTATAATAGCTAAATAGTTTTTTTCTGGATTGTTTATGGAATAACCAGCTTCACAAGGAAACGACACCGTAAAAGCCCAGTCTGTATGGCTTAGTTTGGATTTTCCAGTAGAAGTCAAGGGGTGCCTTATTCTCTGTAGTAGAACAGAATTAGGGTAATTCAGCGAAAAACCGCTTAGATAAAGCGGCAGATTTAATGCTATTTCACATGTGTTCACAGTTTTGTGAATGTGAAGTTACCGATAACTTTGGTGACAAAATTGTTCAAGTTAAAGTTAGTTTGGCCATAAGCCAAGATAGCGGTTAAGCAGTGATTTTATATTGATTTCCATGGATTTATCGATGAAGAGACACCCCTATGTTTCCAGTCGACGATTTTTTGGCAGAAAAGAAGTCTAGAGAGGCTGAAAAAATATTTGCAGAAGAAATGTCTAATTTCTTTGATGATAATAATTAATATATAAAAAGCCTATTTATCACTCAGAGTATATTTTATTATATATTATTAATATGAATTTATAATTTAGTGACTTTTTTTCCAGTCGAAACCTTGGGGTGTGTGCTCTACTATGTTTACTTAGCTGCTACAGCTTTTTCCTCAGCTTTTTTAGGAATATTGTGTTCTTGAACCAGTTTTTTGTACTGTATCCTTTATCTGTTCCACACGAAATAACGGTTGTACCTCTGAAAGGCGAGGGTGGGCAAATGGGAAATTCAAGTGTACTCGACGACGTATTCGACAACTTCGTTCACGGTATAAAACTGTTCAAAGACCGAGAGGTTCTTCGACATGACTATATTCCAGAGAAGCTTCCACATAGAGAAGACCAGATTCGTCTTTTAGGCTCAACTGTAGCGCCTGTTCTAAGAGACGCCCGATGCTCCAACATTTTCATCTACGGCAAAACCGGCACAGGAAAAACCGCGGTCGCAAAATATGTTTTGAGCCACTTGGAATCAAAGGCTAAAGAGTACGGTGCCCAAGTCAAATTCTGCTATATCAACTGCCGAATGACTGGCTCGGAGTACCGTGTCTTTGCCAGTTTAAGCCAAAGCGTAGGCTTATCCATACCCTTTACTGGGTTGTCGGTAGGTGAAGTTTTTGACCGCTTCCGATCAGGGCTAGACCAGTCAAGAATAATTTTTATCATCGTCCTAGACGAAGTCGACGCCCTAATCAAGGACAAAGGCGACGCCTTCATGTACGAACTCACCCGCATCAACGAAACCCTCCACAAAAGCAAAGTCTCCATCATCGGCATATCCAACGACTTACGCCTCAAAGAATTCCTCGACCCCAGAGTCTTTAGTTCACTTAGCGAAGAAGAACTCGTGTTTAGACCCTACGACGCAGAAGAACTCCGTAACATATTGCTTGAACGCTCCAAACTGGCGTTCCAAGACGGCGTTCTCTCTGATTCAGCTCTTAGCATTTCCTCTGCGCTTGCAGCCGCCGAACACGGGGACGCCAGACGTGCCCTGGACCTGTTGCGTGTTGCAGGCGAAGTTGCGGAGCGGCAAGGAGCAAAAACCATCACAGAGGAACATGTGCGACAAGCTGAAAAACACATCGAGCACAACCGTGTCGTAGAAGCCCTCAAAAACTTAACCCTGCACTCAAAATTGGTACTGCTAAGCGTCTACCACCTCAATAAGCCAAGCGCGAGTACAGGCGAAATCTACGATGTCTACAATGAGTTATGCGGTGAAATGGGCGCTGGATTGCTAACTCAGCGGCGACTGGGCACCTTGGTTAACGAGTTGGATTCGATGGGTTTGGTCAACGCCAAAGTCGTGAGCATGGGCAGGTACGGCAGAACCAAGAAGATACGTTTAGAAATCAGCCGAGGCTTAATTCGCGATGTCTTTGGCGGCGACGTCCGCTTTAGCCCACTACTCCAGTACGAGCCAAAAAACACCCGTAAAAACTCAGAATAACGGATTAATAAAATCTAAAATCGTGGTCTCCATAGTTTGTAGGTTCACAACCGGCACCTTTCCGGGAGTGGGGACCAACCCCAACTTTTCCATGTAATCCGTCTGTTCCTGCCAACCGCCCGAATTAACAACCAACACACCACGATAGTTGCACAAGCCGTTGACGTGTACGTGTCCCGCATGGAATATGTCGGGAACTCTGTCGATGACTAGGTAATCCCGGTTCTCTGGGGAAAGCATTGTTTTTCCACCATATACCGGTGCCAAGTGCCGGCTCTGCAAGAGAAGCCGCATTGATTTATCGGGGTGCTCATGATCCATGCCTGGGATGACGGAGATAATGTCGTCTAAGCTGCGGCCATGGTACATGAGGACTTCTACCCCATGGATGCTGAGTAGGCAGGGGCTGCCGACGCTGTGGATATTGGGTTTGTCTTTGATTGCCGACAGGTAGCCTTCGGGTATGGCTGGCTGAGGCAGTGATTTGCGTGCGGCGTCATGGTTGCCGGGCGAGAGCACGATTTCGATATAACTGGGAATTTTCTCGAGATACTTAATGGCAAAATTGTATTGTTTGTGGATATCGCGTATGGTGATTTCGTTCTGTTGCCCGGGGTAAATTCCGATGCCGTCAACTATATCGCCTGCGATAAGCAGGTATTTGACTCGGCCCGCAATTTCCCGCATCTCAGGCGTGCCGTATTTGCCTCGGAGCCAAAGGATAAAGCGGCGGAAGGCTTCTTTGGTAAATTTTGTGCTGCCAATATGTGTGTCTGAGGTAAGTACAGCGTACACTGGCTCCTGCGCCCGCTGGGGTATTTTTTTGCCTACTTCTGGAAGAATAATGTCTTCTGCCATCAAGAGGTTGGTTCGGGTTTTAATGACGGCTGCACAGAACACTGTATCCGGCAATAGCATGAGCGCTTTCCTTTTTACTTCTTCAGGTGCCTTCTGAGGGATAAGCACGGTTGCGCTTCCATGAAGGTCTTCCACAGAGAGGATCATATTGTTCTTGGAGTCCCGCTTCTCAGTTAGCATGCAGATGATTTTTAGTTTGGTTTTAGGCTGCGATTTGAGGGCTTCCACTATAGGGGTGGCTGCTTTAACATCCATTCTTTGGCGCAATATTTTCTCGACCCGTTTAAATCGGTCCTGAAAAAGCCCCATATATTCGTTGAGGGTGCCGTTGGAGGTTAGATTGCCGGTGGAGTCGTCGAGGATTTTGAGGTCAGAGGCGATGTCTTTGGCATAGGGATAGAACGAATCTGCAGCGTTGATCTGTGGCTTCGCCGTTGGCTCGGGGTAGCTTGGGTACAGCTGAACTGTGGGCGCCTGCGCGGGAGGCTGCTCATAAACAACTTCTGCAACAGCCATAGCTGCTTGCTGAACCACTGTTTCTAAGAAACTGCGCTCGATAAACATCGGCTTATCCGCCAGATTAGCCATCCGCTCTAGCACCAAATTCATTACTGCCATGGGGTCGTTGGTTTGAGAGTTTTGGATGAGGAACTCGAAGGCTTCGCTGTTTAACTGGTAACCTGCAGCGATTGTTGCTTCGATTGCTCTTTGCAGTTGTTCCTCTTCACCCATCGCGTTTCCACCCCTCTTTTATCCATGGTTGGTGCTGGCTTGATGTTTAGCCATTATTGCTTTTGAGTTATTTACTGTTTTTCATTTGCGCTTGCAAGTGCGGTGATGTTTTTTCTTTACGGTTGCGGCTTGATTGTATTATCTGCCATTAAAACAAAACCGTTTGGAAGTAATTTATATAAGCCCTGAAATGTTTAGATGAATCATATCTCGGTGGCAATTCAATGAGTGAACTACGAAAAATCCAGCAGACGCCAACAGGCACCTTCTTTGTATGCTTGCCACGTGACTGGGCTAAAGGGCATGGGCTCCAGAAAGGCACCCAGGTTAATTTAGAAGTTACAAGCGACGGAAAACTCTTTATCGACCCCCAATTCGACAATGAAGTACAGCCTAAAGTCGCCGTTCTAAGCATCGGTCCCTACTTGAGCCGCGAAATCATCGGTCGCTACCTGCTCGGATACGACATCATAAGGGTAGAAGCCAAAGACCGCATCGACTCCAACGTTCGCAACCTAGTTAAATCCACAGCTAACTCATTGGCCGGCTTGATGATTGTTGAAGAAACCACCTCCATGATGTCTCTGCAATGCATGATGCAGCAGCCCTTTACTTCCCCAAGTAAAATCTTGCAGCGCAACAACGCAAGCGCAGCCCGCATGATACGCGACGCCGCCAACTCATTCATCACCGTCGACACCGACTTAGCTAAAAACGTAATCGAACGCGACGTTGAAAACAACAAATTCTACTTTTTACTTGTCAGGATACTTCGAACCATCATCCAGAATCCAAGGCTAAGCGAAAAACTGTCCATAACACCTATCGAATGCCTTGACTACCGTTTAGCCGCAAGTCTGATCGAAGGCATAGGCGACGCATGTGTGCAACTGGCTCAGAACACGCTGGAACTAAACGATGCTAAACTCTCCGAGGAAATCCGCAAGCTCCTAACCGAGTTGCAATCTGCCTGCTGTGAAGCCAACGATCAAGCCTTCAAATCATTCCTATCCAAAGACATCTCGCTAGCAGAAAACGTGCGGAATCTAAGGACAAAAATTCTTGATACCTCTACAAAGATTGAGTCGGCAGCTAAGGAGTCCTCGGTGGATTTGATGCCTGAATTCTTGGCGGCAGTGTCTTTTCTTAGGCAGATCTATGAGCGCAGCGTCGACATGGCGGACTTGGTTGTCTAAGCTTTTCTTTTACTGCCTCCCTCCCCCGTGTAGATCAAAATTTGGGCTTTTTTGTTTTTCTAGTGTTAGAAGAAGAGAGTGTTGCCCTTACTCATCTTCTTCCTATGGGCTTGGTGGGCGGCTGTGTTTTGTGTTCTGTAACGGAAACGGGCTGTAGGCTGGTTGAGGCTGATTTTACAAGTAGAAGGGGTACCTTTAACGTGGGAAACCACGCCTACCTAGTTCACGCTATGTTGCTGGTGGATTCTCTACTTTCTGTAGCAGTGCTTCCATTTCCTTCTTTATGCTGTAGCGGAAGGGAATTTTGCCTGCCTCCCTCTCGAGATACCCATTTTCATAGAGCTTCTTCATCAACCGTGCAGTGTGCTCCCGGCTTAGGTGTACTCTCTCTTTTATTTCAGGTGCAGTCTTAGAGCCCTCTTTTGAGAGCATTTCAAGCACTTGGATTTCGGTTTCTGTGAGGGCGGCTAGGGCTTTGTCCCGTTTGATGGGTATAGGCGGCAACACAACTTCTGTTCTGAATTCTGGTTGAGGCGGCGGGGCAGTGGCTATCTTCTGGATTTGCTCTTCAAGGCCTGAGATTTTGTTCTTGAGAGTTTCCTGCGCCACGTCGATGTCTTTGAGTTTTGCTTCTAAGCCTTGGAGCCCTGAGAGGACTCTTGTGTTGTTTTGCGTGTTTTCTGTTAGTTCCTCTGTGACTGTCTGTGACATCGCCTGGTATGATTGAGTGAGGGCGCCAAGCTGCTCCTCCATTGGCTCGATTTTGAGTTCTAATCGCTCAGCTTTTCTGTAGCTGACATCAGCTGTGTTGTGGCTTCCCTCTACCTTTGATACCATAGTGTCAAACTTGTTTGATTCACGTTTAAGTTCTCGATCAAAACTCAACACGATATCTTCTAGAAAATCTTTGGCTTTCTCGTATTCTTTGTGTGCCATTCGAATATGCTTGTAGTATTCATAGGCAGCTACCGCTGTAACAGCTACTAAAACAGCCAATATTAATGGTGTGAGGTCAACCGTGATTTCTTCCCCCGTGATTTATGTGTGACTCAACCGTGATTCCCCGTGATTTTAACGGTTGCATCACACATCACACTAATTCCCATGGAAATTTAAGGTTATCGGTGACCTGATCACATGCAAGAATGACATCACAGATCACAACTTTATAGTTGGCTCTCTTAATGGCCTATCCATAGGTTGAAAAGATTGAAATTTGAGCCTGTTTAGGAAATTAGCCCTTGAATATAGCCCTGTAGGAACGGTTATTTTTTCCTTCAATTTATACATAAAAAGATGGATAAACCTGTGATTTGTGACATCACAGGGGGGCTTCTGATGGGCTAGAAAGCCGTTTTAGGCTCGTTTCAAGCTCATTTCTGATGATTTCTATGACTTTTCGATGGTCTTTTAGTTCCTCTTCCTTGATAGGAACGTCCTGGTGTGCATCGACGTACTCGTGCAGTTTATTGGCTATTTCGAGGTACGGGTCGAGAGTTGTTGTCTCAAAAACTCCCAAATACCCTAAAAGTAGCACTGTGTAGATGGACTTAATGACGTTTTCGCGGGACTGTTTTAAAGTCCTATTAAAGCTACCGCGACTTATTTTAGCCTTTGTTAGCCTTAATGCGGCTTTATCGTCGTATTTTAGCTGTTTCCCCGATATATTTTCAGATAAAACGTCAATGAGTAGCGTTTCTAGCTGTGTTTTTGTTAATTGGCTGTTTTTAGCCAGTATTTGTACGATGGGGTCATTTAGTGCCCCATTTAACCATGCTGTTACCCCGTCTTTTAGCTTCAAACCACTGTTTTCCTCCATAGTCCAAATGGATACAGTTTTGTATACTAACCCCTGTTTTTATCCTTTCACCCCCACAAAACCCGCTATATCGATAAAAAAAACGGCTAAATTTGCCCTAATTCACAAAAATATGCCGATTAATACCTTGCCCGACGATTTAAGGATAGTTTTAGACCATTTAACATGAAAAAGGCTAAATTCCTCGGTAATTTCAACCATCCACATGCCTCAACTTTACACAAAAAACGCACTTCTGCAAACACCTCAAACCCTCTCCCGCCCATTTTTTTACATTCCCAGCGAAATAACACACACTTTTTCAGCCCAAATCTAACACCAAAATACATTATCCTCCTGCTAATCTCAACGTGATTTAACCAAAAAATCACCGTGACATCACCAAAAAGCTGTGATTTAGCCCGAAATCACTTGATATCACAGCTTTGTGATGCATCTGTGATGTGTTCTCCCGAGCATTTCGCTTATATGTGACCTGCTTAAATTTGCTCGGAATACCGCTTAAGCTTATCATAAAGCTCTGGGCGAAGATCCCTTATCGTCGGAACAAAGGTTTCGGCGGTACGCAAATCAGCCAAATCGACCTCGGCGACCACAAAATCCTCCAAATCATACTTTGCTTTAGCTAAAACGTCGCCTGTGGGGCTGACGAGGCGGCTTCCGCCCCAAAATTGCAAGCCATCCTGCACGCCTGCGAGGTTAACGTAGGCTAAATATGCCGTGTTCTCCAATGCACGCGCGGCAGTTAGCAACTCAAAGTAGCTTCGACGCACCGCTGGGGAAGCAGAAATACAAACCATGAGTTGCGCACCCTTCAATCGGCAAAGCCTAAACACTTCTGGAAAGAAAACATCATAGCAGATAGTTAACCCGATGTTACCGATGTCGGTTTGGAACGCCCCTGGCTCGTATCCAGGACGGAAATAACGCTTCTCCTCAAACACGCTGTGCGTGGGAAGGTACATTTTGCGGTATTTACCGATGTAGCCTTTGGGACCCACCATGACGGCGGTGTTGTAGATGGTGGCTTGGGTTTTTTCGCTAAGCTCAGGCATCCCAAAAATGATGTGCATACCGTTTTTCTGGGCAATCTCAACCACTTTCTGGGTTGATGGTCCAGGCACGGTCTCGGCACAACCGTACACTTGGTCATGGAGAACATAGCCTGTCAGTGACATCTCTGGGAAAATCGCCAATTCCGCTCCCTCCCCTTTAGCTTTGGCGGTTAACTCCTCGATTTTTTGGAGGTTAGCCTCCTTGTTTTCTCGTCTGCTGCTTATTTGGCAAAGTGCAAGCTTAACCTTATCCTTCACTGTGATCCCTTTCAGTAAGTGTGTCTTGGGAGCCTAAAATCGGTTGTTGCAGTTCTAAAGCCAAGTTTAGGCGCAAGAGGCAGCCTCCGCTTATGCTCAGTTGCTAACCAGCGGTTCTGCACCCTCTCCACGACGGCGGCTTCGATGCCTAACTGCTCGCTGATTTCCACTGGCCTCATAAACCGTTCCAACCCATAGAGAATCAGGTCGAGGGTTTCATATTTGATCTCCAACTCAGACTCAGCTAGCTGGTTTGGCCACAGGGCAGGTGTGGAGGGTTTCATGGCGAGTTCTTGGGGGATTCCAAGGTGCATGGCTAGTTTGCGCACTTGGGTTTTGTAGAGGTCGATTATGGGTGAGATGTCGGCTGCTGCGTCGCCCCACTTGGTGAAGTAACCCATCATGGTTTCGGATTTGTCTGAGGTGCCGGCGACGATTCGGTTTTGGTTGTTTGCGTAGTAGTAGAGATAGATCATTCGGGTTCTGGCTTTGATGTTTCCTTTGCAGATGCGGTCGGCTGCTTTGAAGATTGGTATGCCCAAGTAGAAGGCGTCGAGGACCTCTGTCATGTCACAGAACTGTGTTTGGAGATGGAACAGCTCTGCTACGGCGTTGGCGTCGTCGATGTCCTTTTGTTTGAACGTCTCTTTCTCGGGCAGCAAGAGGGCGAGGACGTTTTCTCCTCCTACGGCTTGGCTACAAAGCGCCGCTACGGTTGCGCTGTCTACTCCACCAGATAAGCCCAAAACGACGCCTTTGGCGCCTGCGTTGGCGAGATATTCTTTTATGAATCGGACTATGCGGGTTTGGGCTTCTGAGAAATCTATTTCCAGTGCAGAAGGCGTTAACTTCAAGGCTTATCACGCAGCTTCATAGCAATGGTTAGTAGGCAAGTATTTAAGGACAAGGATAAATATTAATGAACACTACCAAATCATGTAGAAGGAACTTTGTATGGGGCGAAGAAGGAAAAAAGTTGTTCACATTCCAAAGAAAAGACTACCCAAGTTCTTCTCTTGCCCTAGATGCGGAAAAGAAACCGTCCGAGTAGAAATCTACCGCGAAGAAGGCGGCAGAGCAGTTGCTCAATGCAGCAGCTGTGGGCTCAAAGAAGAATTCACCGTCAAGTCTGCTCAGGGCGAAGTTGACGTTTACTGCATGTTAACCGATAGGGTTTACGCTAACATAAAGCGTACACCAATAACTAAGGCAAAAGAAGAGTAACCCGAAGGATTGCTTGATGGTTGGGTCCATTGAACGGTACTTGCTAGACAAAATAAAAGCTGACGGCACAATCCACATGACCCTCATCGACCCAGAAAAGGTAACGCCCAAAGCCGCCGCGAGAGTTGCTAAGAGCTCCAAGAACAGCGGAACAGCCGCCATCATGATCGGGGGCTCAACTGTTGCGTCACAAAAGCAACTCGACGATGTTGTTAAAGCCATAAAAGACGCGGTTGACACGCCGACTATTCTTTTTCCGGGCAACGTCAGCGGCATAAGCCGCTACGCCGACGCCATCTGGTTTATGTCCATGCTCAACTCAACCGACCCCTACTTTTTGATGGGCGCCCAAATCCTAGGCGCACCCTACATCAAAAAATTCCATGTTGAACCAATCCCCATGGGCTACGTAATCGTAGGCGACGGCGGCACCGCAGGCAGAGTCGGCAAAGCCCTCCCCGTGCCCTACAGCAAACCCACGCTTGCAGCCGACCACGCACTGGCAGGTCAATACTTGGGCATGCGCTTCATCTACCTTGAAGGCGGCTCAGGTGTAGTAACTCCGGTGCCTCCCGAGTTAATCCGTGAAGTGCGAAGGACAATCGATGTTCCCCTCATCGTCGGCGGAGGCATCCGAACCAAAGAAGCCGCGCTAGCCGCAGCCAACGCAGGCGCAGACATAATCGTCACAGGTAACCTCACAGAAACCAGCGAAGCCAACGAACGCATATCACAGATAATCCAAGCCATCAAACATCCAAGAGCATAGCTTTCTTTCATGCACTTTTTCTCTGTTTTTTAGAAAGCCCAAAATACCCATTAACGTATACTCTGCATGTGAATTGGCGCTTTGAACATTAAGATGGGTATAAGCAAGGGATACCGAAACTACGTTGAAACGATGGAGGAGGAGCTTAAACGGCTCTACGCCATAAGCGACAACGCCAGATCCATGGGTTTAGACCCCGCCTTGAAAACCGAATGCATTATTGCACATGACATCGCCGACTTGGTAGAGGGCTTGGTTGGACCAAAAGGCGTCGCACTGAGCATCCGAGAGCTTAGCGCCAAAATGCCCCGTGAAGAAATCGCCTTCAAAGTCGCACAGGAAATCGCCCAGGGCAAATTCGTCCAAACCCCCGAAGAAAGCACCGAAGAGAAGCTAGCTGAGCAGGCGATTCGAACTGCGCTGGCGATTTTCACTGAAGGCTTAACCGCCGCGCCAATACAGGGCATAGCCCAAGTTAAAGTAAAAAAGAACGCCGACCAGACCCGCTACCTTGGAATCTACTTTGCTGGCCCCATCCGCTCGGCAGGAGGCACAGACCAAGCCCTAACATTGGTCGTGGGAGACTATGTGCGTCGGGAACTGGGTTTAGACGTTTACAAGCCGACTGAGGAAGAGGTTTCACGTTTTGTAGAAGAACTCAGGCTGTATGAACGCTCAGTTGGACGCTTCCAATATCACATTCCCGACGAAGAACTCCGCAAAGCACTGAATTTGATTCCAGTCGAATGCACCGGCACCGAATCAGACCCAGTAGAGGTTTCCTCTTACCGAAACCTGCAGCGGGTAGAAACCAACCGAGTGCGCGGCGGAGCCCTCCGCGTCGTCAACGACGGTATCGTGGGCCGTGCACAGAAGGTTTACGTCATCGTGGACAAGATAGGCTTTCACGAGTGGGATTGGCTAAAGACCTTCAAGAAAAAGTCTGAGAAAAAATCAGGCGGCTTCATGGACGACGTCATCGCGGGTCGCCCCATCTTTGCTTTTCCCTCAACCCGCGGCGGCTTCCGACTCCGTTATGGCAGATCACGCAACACGGGGCTCTCAGCCGTTGGCATCCACCCCGCCACCATGCTGGTTGTAGAGAAGTTCCTAGCCGCAGGCACCCAGATGCGCCTTGAACTGCCAGGCAAAGGTGGCGTCACATTGCCCGTGGACAGCATCGAGAAACCTGTGGTTTTACTCAAAGATGGTTCAGTGGTTCGGGTGTCGCTGGAGAACTATGAATCTACTGTAAAGGGCAAGGTCGAAAAAATCCTCTTCTTAGGCGACATGCTAATCGACTTCGGCGATTTCCTCTATAGCAACAAGGCGCTGCCGCCCTCGGGGTACGTGGAGGAGTGGTGGTCTAAGGACCTCCAAAACGTCATCAGAGAAAAATATGGCACCAACACCCAGCAAGCTTCACAAGTCACCAAAATATCCGCCGAGAGGCTCGAGGGCTTCATTGCCGACCCCTTCGAAAACAAGCCCACCACAAAAGAGGCAGCCATGCTGAGCCAAACCTTAGGTCTCCCGTTGGCGCCAAACTGCACCCTCTTTTGGGCAGGGTCAACCACTGTAGAAGAAGTTGAATGTTTAAGGAAATGGCTAGCCTGCTGTGAGGTCCAATGTGACGGTGGCTTTGCCACTAAAATCACAGGACCCACCGATGATGGCGCAGTCAAGTTTCTGCGTAAGATTTTTGCGCCCTTCCGAGTAATCGACGGCAAAGTCGTGATGACAGACGAGGATGCCGCGGCGTTAGCTTTTACGTTGGGTTACGGCACATCCAGATTTTCTGAGTCCTTGGAGGCGGCTTCGGTTCTGGTGTTGCTGAGCCTGCTCTGTGGTGTGCAAATCAAAGACAAAGCCCCAACCTACGTCGGTGGACGCATGGGCAGACCCGAGAAAGCTAAACACCGAGAAATGAAACCAAACGTCCATGTTCTTTTTCCCGTCAGCTTAGCCGGCGGTAGCCACCGCGACCTGATGGAAGCAGCCAAGAAAAACGCTGTCTTCGTCGACATGGTTAAACGCAAATGCCCCAACTGCAAAACCTACACCAGAAAAATCCGCTGCGACACCTGCGGATGCGAAACCATCCTAGAAAAGTTCTGTCCCCGATGCGGCAGAACCCTCAAAGAAAACTATTGCGGCACATGCAAAGCCGACGCCATTCAATACCAGCGCCAGCCCGTCAACTTTAAAGAACTCGTAGAATCCGCCAGCACTAATCTTGGCTATCAAGCGCCTAAGATGCTACGCGGCGTCAAAGGCTTAACAAACCTCGACAAGACGCCTGAAATCGTCGAGAAAGGGATTCTGCGTGCGAAGCATGGCTTGTCGGTTTACAAAGATGGCACAATTCGTTTTGACGCCACCAACGCGCCCCTCACCCATATCACGCCTGCAGAAATCG
Source organism: Candidatus Bathyarchaeota archaeon (assembly GCA_963702095.1). Classification (GTDB taxonomy): domain Archaea; phylum Thermoproteota; class Bathyarchaeia; order Bathyarchaeales; family Bathycorpusculaceae; genus Bathycorpusculum. The sequence continues at coordinate 2,769,461 of OY969706.1, read as the reverse complement.
GGGTTTCAATTGAAAAGATGCATCAGATGGGCTACTTAGCTGACACCCACGGCTTGCCCCTAACAGACCCCAACCAAGTGTGTGAACTAAAAATACAAGACGTCGTCATCCCCTGGACGGCAGGCGAATATTTCATCAAAATCGCCTCTTTCATCGACGACCTTTTAGTCCGCCTCTACAAACAGCCACCTTACTACAACGTCAAAAAAGCCGAAGACCTCGTTGGTCACCTAATCTTTGGATTAGCACCTCACACATGCGCCTGCATCCTGGGCAGAGTCGTCGGCTACACCGACCGCAACGTAATCTATGCGCATCCTGTTTGGCACTCTGCTAAGCGTCGGGACTGCGACGGCGACGAAGACGCCATCATGCTAGGGTTAGATACTCTGCTTAACTTCTCAAGGATTTTTCTGCCTGCGCAAATCGGCGGCATCATGGACGCTCCAATTCTGCTCATCCCCTTCTGCAACACAAAAGAGGTGCAGAGGCAAGCCCACGACTTCGACGTCAGCATCACCTACCCCATCGAATTCTACAAGCAGACCCAAGTAAAGGGCGAAGCCCGAGCCGTCAGCGCATTCATGGATGTCATCAGCCACAGGTTGGGCACAGATGGGCAATTCGAAGGCTTCCAGTTTACCACGCCATGCACCAACATCAACCTAGGCAACGCCAACAGCAGCTACAAAGAATTCAAATCAATGATAGACAAACTCAACATGCAATTGGGATTGGGCGAAAAAATAGACGCCGTAGATGCCAGACGCGTAGCCTTAAAGGTGCTAAACACCCATTTCATGCGTGACATCGCAGGTAACATGCGCGCTTTCTCAACGCAGGGTTTCAGATGTAAGTCCTGTAACAAAAAATTCCGACGACTACCGCTGGTTGGCAAATGCCCCTTCTGCGGAGGGCAGCTTACTTTAACGGTCTATCGTGGTGGCATAGAGAAGTATCTGGTGGCGGCACAGCAACTCGTCGACAAATATGGTTTGCCCAACTACTACACTCAACGCATGGACCTCATCAAAGAAGAGTTAATTTTGATGTTTGATAACAAGAAGCCCAAACAGGCGACCCTTTTCGACTTCAAATAGACATAAGCTTTTCAAGGATAAACCCCTCTTCTCTACTGGTGGCATCCATCAAGGAAACTTGGCATCCCAACGCTTACCTAAAACACACCCGAAACGTACACAGCGGACTTTTAGCTAGAACCAAACTCTTGGCATTGCTGGACACTCAGGAGTTTAGCGCCTCCAAAATCGCCCAGCAATCCACCTTAAGCTACAACGTTGTAGTGTATCATCTGCGACTACTAAAAAACGAAGGAACAGTCGAACACAGGGGCAGCAGACGTTATGTTTGGCTCAAAACGGGTTTGGGACAGAAGCGTCTAGGTTAGAATGTGCAGGCGCAGGGTGACTGGTGGCATTTGGGGCATTTGTTGGGGTATTTGGCTAAGGCTGCTTTTTCAAGGTCTATGCCAACTATGTTGGCTAGTGATGCCAGCCACGCTATGACATCGGCGAATTCTTTCTCAGTGGCTTCCCGGTCGGAGCCCCGTAGTTCTTGGCTAACTCGGCTACTTCTTCGAGTAGCCAGTTGTAGGTCCCGTCGACGCCGCGGGCCTTGTCACGGTCGCCATAGAGGCGTTTCATCATTTCTTGGAATTCGCTTATTTGCATTGGTTTCACCAAGGCAAAATGGCGTTTGCGGTATTAAAGTTTGAATTTAACTGTGTTTGGTTGATGCTTTTGTATACGGAACCCGCTTTGCTCGCAACTATACATCTTTTTTATGCTATTCCAACATGCTTCCACATCCACACCGTGACCAACTCAACATGGAACCATGTACCGCGTGTGGAGGAAATCGCATATGCTACACCGAAACAGACGCCAAAAAACGTTGCAACCAAGAAAAGCAACAGTCCTCCTATGCAGTCTTGTGGTCCCCCACAAACCGCCACACCCACATAAAGAGAAAAGACGCGGTAGTTTCTTCGCCTACTTTTGCAGTTGGCAATTGCGAAGTTTTGGCATAAGATTAATTAGTTTAAGCCAGTATTAGGCATGTATCACAACACTTTCGGACAGCGATAATCATGGGAATGAGAAAAAGAAAACAAGATACTAGTCCAATGCCCGCTGGAAGTGCAGGTTTACTGCGTTTCTTCGAAGAAGAAACTGAAGGCATAAAAATCCGCCCTGAACTGCTAGTGGCTTTATCGGTTACGTTGATCGTTGTTTCGGTAATGGCTAAAATATTCTTCTAAGCATCTTCCTTCTTATTTTATTGTCTGCTGCGCGGCTGGGAAGTGTGAAGCACTTCAATTCTTTGAACAGAGTTTAGGTGCAAAAAGAGTTCGCTTCTTTCTTCTCTGGAAGCCACCTGTGGGATGGGCTGCGCCATGGTTGAGCGTAAAACGATTGCTTCTGCCTCTGACAGCCAGATGCCTGAGGGTTGCTGTGTGACTGCTGCTAGGGTGCCCTCGAAACCGTAGGATGGGTCTATAATGGCTCTGATTTTTTTGCCCACGTTTCTTTCCAGCATGTGGAAGATGGAGGGGGGCAATTCTTGATCTGGCATAGATAAGACTCTGTGGAATAGTATGATTAGCGTTTATGGGATAAAACAGTATCTCTGCTTTGACATGTTGACTTCAGGGTTCTAAGCGGCAAAACTGTGTTTTCCTCTCGGTTGCTTTGCTCTGTTTATGTCAAAACAGCGCTGTGTCTTTTTTACGTTATGAAAATTATTGTATTTAGTGTAAGCTCCAACTTAGCTAAATTTTAAGTAGGGCTCCCCAATTCCATAGTGGAGAACAAAAAATGGAAACAAACCGCTCCCTTAATAGTTCTATGGACAATGCAAAGAAACACTACTCGTCTTTGTTCTTCATGCCCTCCTACAGAAAAGCCCTCCTCTCGATGGCTGCCACCTGCATAATAGGCGTCACCCTCACCGCATACGCACTCTTCCCCAGCCTCAACAGCCTCATACTGGGCATCTCCCTTTTTGCCGTAACCTTAATCGCCGATTTAACCATGAACAGAGCGCTTCTCAGAGGCGACCACATCTTTAACCCACGTAGAACAGCGGGCATGTCCTTCTACTGCTGGCTACTCTGGCTTGCATTAATGGCTCTAGGAGCGGGGCTGGGCTACTTTTTCGGTTGGCTGCTGTGGGTTAAGCTTACCCTGCTTGGGTTTGCAGCCGTTATAACTCTGAGGGCACTCGTGGTAAGTGCAACATCGGATGGAGCCACATGGCGGCAAATCACTTCTGCTCTGCTACAACCGATTCTCTCCATATCGGTTCTGCTTGTTTTTTGGACAACAATCACAGAGAGCCTCCCGCTCCAGTTTCTCCCCTTCATCATATTGGCTCCGATAATCAGTTACGCCGCAACCTACCTCTTTCTTCGCTCAATAGATCGATTGGGACAGAAAACCTATGGATTACCCGCCATGCACCTATTCAAAGCATTCCTGCTTAACTGGGTAGCCGACCTGAACACGCCGCTGGAGAAGTACCTTGAAGAGATGGGTGAAAACGCCGACATAGACGTAAGCTTACTCAAATTCGACACGTCCAAACCTAAAGCGGCAATTATAGTGCCCCAAGTTCATCCGGGACCCTTCAAAAACATCGGAAGCAGCCTTCTACCCTCAATGCTAAAAGCGGATTTCGAAAAAGAGTACGGTTGCGACGCTTGCACGCCGCTGGGTATTCTGGGGCATGAACAAGACTTAGCCTCCCAAGCTGCAAACCACCGAATAGTCAACGAGGTTTTATTCCACGCAAGATTTGAAGCATCCTCTGCTTTAGCTTCACCCTTTACCCGCGCCACCGACGGCTGCGCCATCGCAAACTGCCAAATCTTCGGCGACACAGTATTCCTTTCTTTCTCGCTTGCACCCAAAACCACCGAGGACTTGCCCCAAGAACGTAGGCCACATCGTAACCGAGGAAGCCAAAAAATATGGACTTAAGCATGCGGTGGTCGTTAACTGCCACAACTGCCTCGACGTAATAGATGATACTGCGGAGCACTTGGAGGAGTTGAAGCGGGCAGCATCCAAATGCATCCAAAAAGCCACCCAGTTGCCCCTCTCAACTTTTCTGGTGGGTGCCGCTACAGTGTTCCCCAGTGAGTTCACTTTGAAGCAGGGCATGGGCACAGGCGGAATAACAGCCATCGCCGTCGAAGTTCAAAAACAACAAAACATCTACGTTATCATTGACGGAAACAACATGGTGCCCCACCTTAGAGAAAAAATCCTCTCCTCTCTCTCATCGCTGGGTTTTGTAGAAAGCGAAGTCTACACCACCGACACCCATGCCGTCAGCGCGTTAGTGAGGACTAGCCGTGGATACTACCCAGTCGGCGAAGTCATGGACCACGACGTCCTCCTTAACTACATCACGGAGGCGGCAAAGAAGGCAGCGGCGAACCTTGAAGCATCAAAAGCCGGCTGCATCCAGTTCACTGTTCCAGGGGTCAGGGTAATCGGCGAAGAACGCCTGCACTCCGTCACAACCTTGGTTGATAAAGCGATTGAGCAAGCAAAAAAGACTGCTCCTGTTATCTTCGGCGTTGAGGGGCTGCTGCTTATCCTGTTGTTGCTGCTTTTTTAGGCTACTTTGGTTGCCTGCGGGGTTTTCTTTTGAGTTCTGTTCCGCAGATTTTGCATTCTTTTAGTTTGGTAGTTGCTGGGTACTGTTTGTGGCAGGCTGGGCAGTACCTAATCCATTCTAAGACGCGTTTGATGCCAAAAGTGGCTAATGCACAGAACTCTATGCCCAACTGGGAGGCGACGTTTTGGATGCAGTAATCGTCGGTTACGATTTGGGGCTTGTACCCCTGCAACTTCATCTCTAAGGCAAGAGCCAACAGTTGCACGTCTGCCTCTGAGAGTTTATAGAAGTCGCCGACTTTGCCAGCGGAGGCCTCTGCGGCTTCTGTAGATTGCTGCATGGGCGTTTTTACCTTTACTTTGCCGCTTTCCAAGGCAACTTGAAACCGCATCTTAACCATGGAGTCACGCAGAATCTCCTCCTCAACCTTGGGCACAGTAACTAACTCTCCACCACAAGCGAAGGGATCAAATCCCGCCAAAAAAGCAGACGTATCCAAAACAACGATGCGGCGAGGGACTTCTTGGGGTTTGCTCATTCGGTTCCCTTGAACAGTAGCCTGTTGCGGAGGCGGTCGTAAAAGCTGGTTTCAAAACGAATAAAAGGGGTACAATTTTTGGATTTCGTTATTTTAACCATCGCGTCTTCGGTGTCTATGAACTTGCGGTAGTTGCCGTCGATCATAACAAGCATACTTTCGGGGCGCAGCACATTGAAGGTTAAGGTTGCGTCAGTGGGAAAAACCAGCGAATGAAAAACCGTTAGCGAGCAAATCGGCGTCAACACAAAAGCATCCACTTCTTGGTCAAGCACTGGACCCCCAGCTGAAAGCGAGTAACCAGTGGAGCCAGTCTGTGTACCGATGATTAAGCCGTCTGCTTGGCATTTGAGGATTGGCTTGCCGTTCTTGCAGATTTCTGCGTAGAGTATCTTGGATGGTTCCCCAGTTGAGATGACTACGTCGTTGAGGGCGTCGGGGAGGGGTTCTTTGCCTGCCCAAACAGCCATCTTGGTGGAATTCTCAATATGGTAGTCTCCTTTGAGTATGCGTTCCACGGCTTCACAGGCAAATTGTGGTTCAACTTCGGTTAAGAAGCCGCGTACTCCCATGTTTATGGTCAAGATAGGCGGTTCAGGTTTAGGGGTGGATATGGCGGTTCGCAGTATGGTGCCGTCTCCGCCTATGGTGATTATGAAGTCAACGACCATTTTTGAGAGCGGAACAAACTCTTCTTTGGTTGAAATCTTGTTGGCTAGGGACTCTTCTACGTAAACCTTCAAGCCCCTCTTGGCTAGGTACTCTCCCAACTCTTCAGCGAGCTTTAGCGCTTGTTTTTGGTCATAGCGGGCGACTAAACCAACGGTTTTGAACATGTTCAACTGCTCTGTAAATGACGTGAAGCTTAATCTATATTAACATTCGCAGTAGGGATAAGCTTGCTTTCTATACTTGCCATTGCTGTAGATTACTTGTTTCAACAACATTCACTCACAATCAAAGATGGCATTTCAAGTGTTTAACTGCTTGTGGAATCAGCCATAACCAACCTGCAACGCCGCTGCAAGCCCAAACCCAAAAAGCAAGCCGCAGCAAAATCCGCTGGAAGATGATGAGTAAGGAGCACTCTGCCTTCATCTAACACTAGAAAAAACAAACGCTAACTCTATAGATGTCTACAAGGGCCTAAAAGCATGTTGTCTTAGCCCTATATCTCTAACTCAGCAGAGAAAAGTGTCCTCGATATTTGCTTGGGCACCTTAATCTATATATGGGTGTTGTTGAGAATTGCATTGAATAGAACCCTTACTGTGGTGAGTGTATGAGCAAACCAGTAGATGTTGGAGAATTACGTGTTGGCGGCTACATGATGATTGAAGGCGAACCCTGCCGCATCGTAGACATATCCAAATCCAAGCCCGGCAAACACGGTTCCGCTAAAGCCAGAATCGTAGCCATCGGCGTCTTCGATAACCAGAAACGACAATTCGTCAAACCAGTAGATTTAGGCGCAGAAGTCCCAATAATCGACAAACGAGCCGGCCAAGTTTTCGCAGTCAACCCGACCGGCGTCCAAATTATGGATCTCGAAACCTATGAGTACCTGGATGCACCGTTTCCCGAAGAGGAAGACATTAAAGCCAAGTTGATTCCCGGCACAGAAATCGAGTACTGGAAGATTCTTGGCAAAGTAAAAATCGTACGCGCAAAATAAGCTAACGATCACTTTTCTTTACTGGTTATTTGCCAGTTTTACCTTTTTGTGCTATTTCCACCATTTCCAGCCTAGTTTGGCAAAGCTAAGGTACATGGCTAAGAGGATTATTCCCCAACAAAGCGGAAAGCTGGCGACCGCCAAAATCGAGTTATCCGCAAACCCGACATATGTGACGATTGCCCAAACGCTCAAAGCGGCTAAACCTGCCAGTAAGAGCACGAAAATCGACGCGTGGATTATACGTTCAGCGCCCAATAGTTACACCTGTAGGTGATGTGTATTGCTGGGTTGTTTTAAGATTTTCCGTCAAAGTTTATGTTCTAGCACGGTGCCTTCTCTGCTGAAGCCAATGATGCATGAAGAGCCGTCTGAATTGTGAAGAATGCTTAAATGGGGAAACTGAGGCTTCACCCAAAGCTGCAACCACAGAAATATAGAGAATTTAGGCGGTATAGTAGACTTTACTTGTGTAATCTTTATCTAAAACGACAATAGATTGTAGGGACGAGAGACCCAGATGGCACTAGACAAGTTAGGTTCTTCACTAACCGACGCCATAAAGAAGCTGTTCAAAGCAGGCGTAGTGGACGAAGCGGCAGTGAAAGAACTGGTCCGCGACATTCAACGTGCACTGCTGCAATCCGACGTCAACGTCCAGCTTGTCCTCCAAATCTCAAAGAACATCGAAGAACGCGCCCTAAAAGAAAAAGTGCCACCTGGAATATCAAGACGCGAACACGTCGTAAAAGTCGTCTACGAAGAACTAACACGTTTCGTCGGCGACAAACCCGTCCCCCTCAAAGTTGAGCCGGGCAAAAAGAAAACCATCATGCTAGTTGGCATTCAAGGCTCAGGCAAAACCACCCACGCCGCCAAACTCGCACGGTACTTCCAGAAGCGAGGCATAAAAGTAGGGTTAATCGCCGCCGACACTTACCGTCCAGGCGCCTACGCCCAACTCCAGCAGCTATCAACCAGAATAAACGTTCCAATTTACGGCGACGCTAAAGCCAAAGACCCTGTTAAAGTCGCTAAAGAAGGCTTCAAACAGTTCCAGGACCGCGACCTATTAATCGTCGACACAGCTGGTCGCCATAAGGAAGAGAAAGACCTCATCAAAGAGATGAAGGACATAGAGAAGGGCGTTCACCCCGACGAAATCATCATGGTTATCGATGGCACCATCGGGCAGCAGGCGTTGGCACAGGCCAAAACATTCCATGAAGCCACTCCCATCGGCGCCATCATCGTCACCAAACTAGACGGCTCCAGTCGTGGAGGCGGCGCTCTCTCCGCAGTCGCAGCCACAGGTGCGCCAATAAAATTCATAGGCACAGGCGAAAAAGTTGAGGACATCGAAGCCTTTGTTCCCAGCCGCTTCGTCGGGCGCCTTTTAGGAATGGGCGATTTGGAGACGCTGCTCGAGAAGGTACATGACGCAGAAATCAAAGTGCCCCAGAAAAAAGCCAAAGAAATCCTAAGCGGCAACTTCACCTTAACCGACATGTATGAGCAGTTCGCTGCAGTCAAAAACATGGGTCCATTTAGCAAAGTTATGAAGATGATTCCTGGGATGTCATCTTCAAACATCCCCGACGACATGCTTAACAGCGCTGAAGGCCGCCTCGACACTTGGCAGGTTATAATTCAATCCATGACGCCCCAAGAAAAAGAGAACCCCAAAATACTCAACCGTTCCCGTGCAAAACGCATTGCCCACGGTTCAGGTACCACCGAGAAAGAAGTCAAGGAACTCCTCAAACAGTACCTCGTGATGAAAAAGATGTTAAAGATGTTTAAACGTAAAAAGAAGCTGCCTTTCGGGTTGGGCGGCGGTAAAGGTATGCCCCCGATGGGTTTCGTAGTAGGTAACTTCAATGGATGTTTTAGAGAAAGCCGCCGAATTGCTCAGTAAATACCCGCTTTGCGACCACTGCTTGGGACGGCAGTTTGCGCTCTTGGGGTACAGCATGGAAAACAACGTCCGGGGCTTGGCACTAAAAGTCAGCTTAACCATGCAAGCCAACGCTTTAGCGACCCAAGAAAAAAACGTCGAAGGCATCAAACAACTCAAGATTTTGGCAACTAACGGTTTTTCAGCTACTGCCCAAGAAACGCTCGAGCACTTAAAGAAACGCTTACCTAAACAGGATGCGCAAGTCAAGTGTTACCTGTGTGAAGGCAAATTTGACCTCGTCGATTGCCTAACAGAGAAGGCGCAGAAAGCACTCGAAGGCTACGAATTCACGACTTTTCTGGTGGGTATCGAGTTACCCCTGTCAGTTGAGGAACGTGAGGACGAGTTCAAAGCAGCTTTCAACATAGAGAACGGCGAAAGCATCCGCCATGAATTCGGGCGGGTCTACGGCAAAGCCCTCGCCAAAGCCACAGGCAAAGAAGCGGACTACCTTAAACAGGATATAGTCGTCGTGATTGACCCTTTTCTCGAAAAAGTGAGGCTTCAAGTTAACCCCTTATTCGTCGCTGGAAGATACCGCAAACTCGTTCGTGACATTCCCCAGTCCGAGTGGTTCTGCTCCAACTGCAGAGGCAGAGGCTGCGAAAAATGCGGCGGCACAGGCAAACTCTACCCTCAATCAGTCGAAGCTTTCACATCTAAGCCGCTGCTTGAAGCCACTGCTGGGGTAGAATCGTTTTTCCATGCCTCAGGAAGAGAAGATATCGATGCTCGCATGCTTGGCTCAGGCAGACCTTTCATAGTCGAGGTTTCTAAGCCAAAAAATCGTTCCATCGACTTAAAGCAGATGGAAGACGCCGTAAACGTTGGCGGAGCGGGCAAAGTTGAGGTTTCAGTGTTGCATTTCGCCTCCAAGGACGATGTGCGTCACCTCAAGAAGGGCGAGGGTGCCCAGAAGGAGTATCGGCTTTTAGCTGAATTCGAGAAAGACTTAACGGACGAGGGCTTGAGTATGTTAGAGGAGAAGCTTTCGGGCGTGTTGATTAAGCAGCAGACGCCTCTACGCGTTGTGCATCGTCGCGCTGACATTGTCCGAGAAAGGTACATATATAAGCTTGAAGTTAAGAAGGTGACGCTTAAGAAAGCTCTGCTCTATATTAGATGTCAGGGTGGGCTTTACGTGAAAGAATTGGTGTCTGGAGATGAAGGACGTACAGTACCCAACGTGTCGGCTTTGCTTGATAACCCAGCGAAGACGCTTAAGCTTGACGTTCTCAATGTAATAATGGAATAAAGGTGAAAATTAGATGAGAGGTTCAAAAGGCTACTACAGTGGCACACGCAGTCTACTGCGCAAGCCAACCCGCGCAAGAGGAAAACCCAAAATCAGCAAGATACTCCACGTATACAACGCGGGAGACCAAGTAATCATAAAGATGGATTCTAGCACACAGAAGAGTATGCCTCACAAACGTTTCCACGGTAAAATAGGCCAAATCATAGAGAAACGGGGCAGAGGCTACGTTATCAGTGTTCCTCAGGGTGAAATGAGGAAAACCATAATTACCCGCTCTGAACATCTCGAACCATACACGGGTCAGTAAGTGAGTCAATATGAGCAAGAGAGAAGTAAGCGAAAACCGCCTAACACTACCACAAGTCAAAAAAGTACTCGAAACCATAGGTGAAGAAAACCTTGACCAGTTCCAACGCCGCACCCTCGACTACGTCAGCAAATTCAGCAAAGTCGACCCCGCAAAGGCTGAAGAGCTCTTGCAAACTCTTGTTAAAGAATACGAACTCGACGAAGCAGAAGCCGTCCAAATCATAAACTGCCTCCCCGAAACCGTGGATGAACTGCGTGTTTTCCTGGCAGGCGGCAAAAAAATCATCGAAACCCAAAAACTTAGTCAAATCGTCAACCTTTTAAACGAGAATAGGCTCCTCAAGTAGGCGAAACAGCTAAAGTATTTTTAAGTAGTTAGCGAGAATACACTAGGTGACTCAAGAGTTGGCGATTATGGAAAAACGGTATGAAGAGAACGCTTACGTACTAGACTTTCTGCCACATGGCAAACCAGGCGTACGCCCCACGGGCCGAGCTGGTTACAGAGCAGGCGCCCTTATTCAATGTGTAGGCGAAGAATTCTTCACCCTCTTAGAAGCGCTTGTCAAAGAAGGCTTGATGCTTAAACCAAGCGACAAAGTCTATGTGGGAAAAGACAGCCGCTCAGAAGTCACCTACATCATCGGCCGCATTGGCTACGAAGAATTAACCGCCGCAGCCAGAGCCGAGTTGCCCAGCGTCATCGGTAAGATTGTGCAGAACCGCGAGAAATGGTTCGTTAACTTTTTCAATACCGCACGCGCCATAACGCCCCGTATGCACGCTCTCGAACTGGTGCCTGGCATCGGCAAAAAGTACATGTGGCAAGTCATCAATGAACGCCAACGCAAACCTTTCGAAAGCTTCGAAGACCTCCAGAAACGCACTGAGCTGCCCAACCCTGTTAAGCTTATAACCAAACGCGTCATGGAGGAGCTTGAAGGCGACAGCAAGTACCGCTTGTTCACCCGAAATCAGTAAGGCATAAGCGATGAGTCTTCGGCAAATCCAGCAGTTGCTACTGGCTCATCACGTAAGCCCAAACAAGCTTTTAGGCCAAAACTTCATGGTTGAACCAGCCCTCTACCCTAAACTCTGCACCTACGCTGACCTGCAGGGGTCGGACGTAGTTTTGGATGCGGGCGCAGGTTTCGGCTTGCTAACACGTTACCTCTCAGGCAAATGCCGTGGTGTTGTTGCTGTGGAGAAGGATCCGCAGCTAGCTGAGGTTTTGCGTGAAGAATTCAATGATACCCAAAATGTGGTTGTCATTGAGGGGGATGTGCTTAAGGTGGAGTTGCCGACTTTCAACAAGGCAATCGCGATTCCCCCGTACTATTTGTCCTCTGACTTGGTTGTGTGGCTGCTTACGCGCAGGGTGGATTGGGCGGTGTTGATTGTACAGAAAGAATTCGCACAGCGCCTTGTTGCAGTGGTAGGCAGCGAAGGATACGGCTGGTTAACCGTGGTCGCCCAGCAACAGGCAGAAGCCCACCTGCTAGACGAAGTGCCAAAAGATATGTTCTATCCGGAGCCTGAAGTCGACTCAATAATCCTCTGTCTCAAACCATGGGCAAAAAAACCCTTTGAAGTAAAAGACCCCGCTCAATTCATGCGGCTAACGAAGTGGCTCTTTACACAACGCAACAAAAAACTCGCCAAAGCCCTTACGCCCTTCCTAAAAAGCACCTTTAAACTTAACAAACAGGACGCAGAAAAAATATCTTATCAAATGCCCTTCCATGATAAGCGCCCACGAGAGTTGGCGCCACAAGAATTCGGAGCAATCGCAGATGCCCTCCCCAACTAAACGTGTCCACTTCGACGGCTTTGTTTTCGACGTGAACGATGATGTGTATGAGCCTGCGGAGGATTCGTTTCTTTTCGCGGAAAACCTCAAGGTAGGGGCTGGCGAGGCAGTGTTGGATTTGGGCACTGGCAGCGGCATCTTGGCGGTTTTAGTAGCGAACAAGGCTAGTCGAGTGGTGGCGGTTGATTTGAACCCGTATGCTGTTCGATGCGCCAAAGAGAACGCCAAACTAAACGGTGTGAATAATAGAATCGATTTCGTTCAATGCAACTTGTTTGCTCCTTTTAGGGTTGGAGTAGGGTTTGATGTGGTTCTCTTTAACGCGCCTTATTTGCCTTCGGAGTCGGGTGAGGAGGCGTCTTGGATTGGGCGTTCGTGGGCAGGCGGCGCAGATGGGCGGCAGGTGGTCGACTGCTTTATCACGCAGGTTCCGGCTTACCTCAAGCCGGCGGGCAGGGTCCTGTTGATGCAGTCCACCTTAACCGGCGTGCAGGAAACCCTCCGTGGCTTCGCCGAGCAGGGATTCGATGCGCATGTTGCCGCAGAACAGAAGCTGGCTTTCTTTGAAACCCTGACCCTAATAGAAGCCAAACGCCCAGAACATAAAGAAATGCTTTAAGGCATAAACGCCCACTTATTCTTCAGTGGTAACTTATGACTATGTGGTTTTATGTTAAAACAACCGACGACCCCAAAGCCGTCGGAGACATTGTGTGCGCCTTCAACTACACCGAGGGCAAACACCCCGAAGACAAGTACTCATGGATCATGCAGGCTGGCAGAGACGAGCCAGGGTACTGGGAGATCAGAGGCAAATACGCCGCCCTAAAAGACCTAACAGAAATCGGTATCGTGTACAGGATCGGCGACACAGTGGTTATGGCGGAGATCGACGACAACTTGGCGCCTGATTTTCTTGACCCATTGATAACCAAATACGGCTTTGACAACGTTAAGTGGATTGTTGTTCCGGCTGGAAAGTAGTTTTCGATGTAGCCTTGCCTCCTTGAAATAAGGTTTGCGCCTTTAACAGTAGCTCAAATTTGGGCTTTTTTGTTTTTTCTATATTAGAAGAAGAGAGTGCCGCCCTTGCTCATCATCTTCTTAGGGGCTTGGTGAACGGCTGTGTTTTGCGTTCTGCAACAGAGATGGGTTGCAGGTTGATTGAGGCGCAAACCACAAGCAGAACCAAAGAACCCTGAACTACTGGCAAAGAGGGGAGAGCTTCTTAGCTGAGCACAAGAACTCCCTTTGCCTTAAGTCAAGAAACCTTGACAAGAAAGCTTATCCCCATAGAATAAAAATGACTTAAGGCAGTAGAGCACTATGAAAATGTATAACTCGATTTATGTTTCTGCGCTTATTTTTCTGGTCGCAGCTGCAACGCTATTTGTCTTTGATTTTGGGGTGGATGGCACCGAAGTAAACGATGATTGGCCTACCCTTCAGCATGATGCGGCTCATTCGGGATATTCAAGTTCAAACGCACCCTACACAAACGTTACCCTGTGGAATTACACTACGAATAATGCTTACTCAAGCCCAGTCGTGGTGAATGGGCGTGTCTTCATTGGGTCAATAACAGGGTTGCTTTACTGCTTTGATGCCTTCACGGGCGCTCCTGTTTGGATAATTAATACGAATAAATCAAATGGTATGGAAGGTTCTATCCCTACCATTCTTAATGATAGGTTATACATTGGATTATTGACTGATGTCTACTGCTTTAATTCTTCCAACGGTGATTTGATATGGAACTATACCACAGGCGGAGGCATAATAGAGGCATGTCCGGCTGTTGCCAACGATAGGGTATACATAGGTTCACCTGATTGTAACATGTACTGCTTGGACGCAGCCACCGGAAACCTGATTTGGAATTACACAACCGGAAGCTTTGTTTGGTCCTCCCCTGTCGTTGCAAACGGAATCGTCTACTTTGGATCGCATGATTACACCTTCTATGCATTAAATGCTAGCAACGGTGCACAGATATGGAGTTTTAGAACTGGTCTTTTTGTGGATAATTCACCCACTATCTCAAACGGAAAAATCTACATTGGATCAGCCGACAGCTACTTTTATTGTTTAGATGCCTCTACAGGGTCTTTTCTATGGAGCCGAGGTACTGGCGGCAGAATTTCGGGAGCGGCTGCATTGGCAAACGGTAAGGTTTACTTTGGTTCGTATGACCACAAAACATACTGTCTAGACGCAGGAACGGGCCAGGTGGTCTGGATCTATACCACCAGTGGCGAAATTATGGGGTCTGCTCCCGCTGTTGCCGACGGCAAAGTCTACATTGGGTCGATGGATAACAAGACTTATTGTTTAGATGCTAACGACGGGTGGATGATTTGGAGCTATGACACAGGAATGCATGTTGGCACATCGCCTGCCATTGCAAACGGCATAGTCTACGCCGCTTCATTTGAGAAGCTTTACGCATTTATCGGTTCCCCCGACGCGCCTGCACCCACCCCTAGACCGAGCCCTTCTCCAACTCCAACAACCTCCCCTACAAGTGCGCCTACGCAAGGGTCATCTCCTAATCCAACGCTAGCGCCGACCCCCAAACCTACATCGCCGCCATCTACAACCATACAAGTGACCACAGACACAGGAACAGCATTGGAACTGATAACCTCTGGAAACATAACTGCTTCACAGATATCAAACGCCCAAATAGCCACAAACCAATCAGCCCAAACCACCCAGTTAACCTTCGCCTTAACCGGCCCAAGTGGAACCACAGGGTTTAGCAACATTACAATCCCAAAAACAGCAATCCCCTACGGCGACTCTATCACAGTTTTAAGCGATGGTCAACCAGTCCAACCGCAGGATTACAGCCAAGACGCTGTTAACTACTACGTTTGGTACACGGCGCATTTCAGTAGCCATCAAATATCAATAGTCTTTACCGCAAATTTGCCGAGCGCAACAGCGACGCCTGAAATGTCACAGGGGCAGCAGCAGATCAGTTTAACGCAGATAATCGTCGGGGTGGCTGTTGCCGCAGTTGTGGTGGGAATAGTTGTTGCTGTGTTAGTAGCTGTTACCCATGAGAGACGACGTAAAACAATTTAGATTAACTATTGTTTGTCGTATTTGACGACTTCACCGTTTAAGATGCAGAGTTCTATTCCGGCTTGCTTAAACATTTCAATCGTGTCGGCGTCGGCATGGTAACGTCTCTCGCAGACAACCCGTTTGATGCCAGCGTTGATGATCATCATGGCGCATGTGCGGCAAGGCGTCATTTTGCAAAATAGGGTGGAGCCTTCAAGGGGTATCCCAAATCTGGCGGCTTGGAGGATGGCGTTTTGTTCGGCGTGGAGGGTTCGGACGCAGTGTTGGCTGACTTCGCCGTTGCCGTTGGTGATTTGGCGCATGTCATGTCCGACTTCGTCGCAATGCGGTAGCCCAGCAGGTGCGCCGACGTAGCCTGTGGTCATGATGCGTTTGTCTTTAACGATGACTGCTCCGCATTTGCCTCGGTCGCAGGTTGCCCGTGCAGCCACGGCTTCACACATGTTAAGGAAGTATCGGTCCCAGTTGGGTCTATTGCTGCTTTTAACTGCCATTTAGGGTGCCTCAAGATTTAGAAGAAATTACTAGGGCTTAATAAATTGTTTCTAAAGAGATGGCGGCTGCTTTTGGAGGATGTGGATTTCTCTGCCGATTTTGTGGCGTTCATCCGTCTCCACCAGCGCTGGTGCCCCCATGAGGCGTCCATGCTCGGGCGCTTCTGGGCTGAACATGTCGTCGGTGAAGGGGTAAACACGTTTGAAACCGACTTCTCGGAGTTTCTCGTCGATGGACATTGTCACAGCATCTCGGGACCGAGTACGTATGAATGGGGTAGCCACAACTAGCCGCCCGTTTGGCTTGAGCACTTGGTAGGCTTCTTCTATGAACTCAAAAAACAGTGGCTCCAACTTTTCAATAATCTTTTGCGCATAAGGACCCGTCGGCGTCTCGCGGAGCGCTGGACCCAAGTCGGGTTCGGACACGACGCAGTCGACGCTTTCTACTCCGACTTTTGCGGCTAGCAATTCTACGTTGCCCTGCAAAACCCGGAATTCTGCGCCGGAAATGTCATACTCTTGTGATAGCCACTCAAGATTCTCTTCAGCTGCCTTAACACACCATGGATTAACGTCCACTCCCACAACTGCTGCATGCTCAAGGAGGGCTTCTTGGAGGATGGTGCCGACGCCGCAGAAGGCGTCCAGCAAAGTTTTCTGCGAAGTGCAGGCCGACAGGTTAACCATTAGGCGCGCTAGCCGAGGGGACATGCCAAAAATCGCCCGCTGATTGGGTTTGTAAACATCTCTTTTTTGAAATTCAAAAGGGTTATGGACGGCTACTGTGTTGGCGACCCATGTTTGGGTTTTGCCGACGCATAGGAGCACTTCAGCCTGGTTTTCAACAAAGTTCTTCTTGAGCACTTCCACATGGCTGAGTTGCGCTTCGCCGCGGTCTTCGCCTGTGCCCATGAAACCTGATTTTTTGCCCTGTGCTGCCAGTTCGTCTTTGATGGCGCTGCCGATAAACCGTTGAATTCTGCCGCCTAACGGTTTTATTGCGTTGTCGCTTGTGTAGATGCTTATGCCGAAGAGCAGTTTTTCTTCTGCCTTTGTCATGCCCTCTAATGCGTTGCTTGTGGTGATGGTTTGGGATATCTGTTTTTGGGATGGCTTGTTTTTTTCAAGGAAGGCTTCTTTTATTTTTTCTGTGGATAGTATTGTTTTTACTTGTGCGATTTTTATGGTTCCGCCCAAGTCGTCGATGGTTTTGGCGTCGATTTCTTCTGGGAATGTTAGGGTGAAGAATTCGGTTGAGAAGTAGTCAATCTTGAACTCCACTGCTCTTGCCTTGAAGTATGCAGTGAGCTCCGCTAGCGATAGTATCCAGTTTTTACCCGAAACAAATAGGTATGTTGGCATTTGCGAGAAGAAAAGTAAACTAACTATATAAGCAGATGAGTGGCAGGGGCTGGTATTTGCGGTTTTAAGTAAATAGTTAGAAAGTAAAAAATGCACGGACGCATGCTCGAATATTTACAAATCGTTTAAATATTGCTGAACATGCAGTATGCTTACCAAAGTGACGTTGCATGCACGCAAGAAACTATAGACACGTAAAAAACCGTGCTTACACCAGAAAAGAGTATGCAAGAGGCTTTCCGCCGCCAAAGATTGTAAAGTTTACAATGGGCGACACCAGAGCACAATTTGAGGTTGAAGGGCAACTTATCGCTACTGAGCGAGTTCAAATTCGCCACAGCGCACTGGAAGCAGCACGTGTAGCAACCAACCGTATCTTAATGGATAAACTCATAAACGATTACTACATGATCGTTCACCCATACCCACACATCATTCTGAGAGAAAACAAGATGATTTTCGGCGCTCACGCAGACCGTCTCCAACAGGGCATGAGACGCAGCTTCGGCACCGCGATTGGAACAGCCGCAAAAGTGGAGGTGGGGCAACCCATCATCACTGTCAAGGTTAAAGCAGCGGCTGTTGAAACCGCCAAAGTAGCCCTCAAAAGAGGCAGTGCAAAACTTCCAATCCACTGCAAAATAGTTATCTCTAAGATTGAAGCATCTCCTAGTAAGACCGAAGAGGCTCAACCGGAGACGGAGACATTTTGAGTGTGAAAGAGAAAGCACTTGTTTTATGGTTTGATAATCTTAGAAATACTGATGTATCCATTGTTGGCGGCAAGAACGCCAGCCTTGGAGAAATGATCCATGCGGGTTTACCCGTTCCTTTTGGTTTTGCGGTAACCGCATATTCCTATGAACGCTACATTGTTGAGAAAAAAATCGCCGAACAAATCTACGCAATCATAAAAGAAACCGTAACTAACCCAAACGACCCCAAACAATACGATGTAGCGTCCAAAAAGATCCGCGAGCTCATGGGGAAGACTCCGATGCCCAAAGACATCGAAGTCGCCATACGCAACTCCTACGCCGACCTCAACAAACGCTTCGAACTAAAAGACACTTTTGTTGCAGTCCGCTCAAGTGCCACTGCCGAAGACCTCCCAGACGCGTCGTTTGCGGGTCAACAGGAAACTTTTCTAAACGTGAAAGGCGCCGACGACTTAATCGAGAAAGTTGTCAAATGCTGGAGCAGCCTCTTCACGCCAAGAGCAATCTTCTACCGCAACGAGAAAGGATTCCCGCACGAGAAGGTTTTCATAAGCGTCGGCGTCCAGAAAATGGTTAACAGCCGCTGTGCAGGCGTCATGTTCACAATTAACCCTGTTACAGGCAACCGGGATGAAATCGTAATTGAAGGCAACTTTGGCCTCGGAGAAACAGTCGTTTCAGGCGCAGTGAACCCTGACGATTTTGTCGTCGACAAAGGCTCTACCATGATTAAGGATCGTCGCATCGCCCGTAAAACTGTCCGCTATATCCGCGACCTCAAAACCGGCAAAACCATCCATCAAGATATCCCTGAAGTAGAACAGAAACTTGTCTGCGTAACCGACACTGAAATCCAGTTTTTAGCAAACCTTGCTAAACGCATCGAGAAACACTATGGCAAACCCATGGATATTGAATGGGCAATCGACCAAGACTTATCTTATCCCGAAAACATGATGCTTGTTCAGGCTCGTCCAGAAACGGTTTTCGGCTCAAAACTCACTGAGGGGTCAAAAATGGAAGAAGGAAAAGCTGAAGCACTAAAAATTGTTGTCCGCGGAATCTCCGCTGGCAGAAGAGGATACGGCGTGGGCAAAGCCAAAGTTGTCCTCAACCTCGACGAGGCAAACAAATTTATGCAGAAAGGAGACGTTCTCGTCACCGCCATGACGGACCCAGACTTTGTCCCATTTATGAAGATGGCGTCTGCTATAGTCACTGATAAAGGCGGCATCACCAGCCACGCAGCCATCGTCAGCCGCGAACTCAACATCCCCTGTGTCGTAGGCACAGAAACCGCCACTCAAGTCATGCAGACAGGCGTAGATTACACCGTTGACTCCAGAAACGGCGTTATTTATGAGGGGATCATGCCGCAGGCAGTTGCACCCGCAATCAGTCAAGACGGCGGCAAATCAGTGGTTGTAGCAGAATCAGCCCCAGTTACTGCAACAAAAATCTACATGAACCTCGGTACCCCCGAGATGATTGAGCAATACAAGAACCTGCCGTTTGAAGGCATAGGTCTTATGCGCACCGAATTCATCTTGGCAAGCACAATTGGCAAGCACCCGATGGCGTTTGTCGAGGAAGGAAAAGGCCAAGAATTCGTCGACAAATTCGCCGATGCAGTTGCCGTAGTTGCAAGAGCAATCCAGCCTAAACCTGTCGTTGTCCGCCTTAGCGACTTCAAAACCAACGAGTACCGTAACCTCAAAGGCGGCGACAAATACGAAATCGTAGAAGAGAACCCCATGTTGGGTTGGAGAGGATGCAGCCGCTACATCAGCAGATGGTACGATAAAGCCTTCAGATTGGAATGTCAAGCCATCAAGAAATGCCGCAGTGAATGGGGCCTCAAAAACGTCTACGTCATGCTCCCGATGGTTCGCACCCTCTGGGAAGCAAAAGCTGTGCTGCAAATCATGAAAGACGAAGGCTTAGAACGCAGCAAAGACTTCAAAATCTGGTTCATGGCTGAAACACCTGCAATCGCCATCATGGCAGACGAATTCAGCAAACTCGTTGACGGGTTCAGCATAGGCTCAAACGACATGACACAGGGCGTACTCATGATTGACCGTGACTCTGAACGCCTCGGCCAAATGGGATACTTCGACGAACGCGACCCAGCAGTCAAACGCATCATCGCCCACCTGATCCAAGTCGCCCACGAAAACGGAGTTACAGTCAGCATCTGCGGTGAAGGCCCCAGCAACCTGCCGGATTTCGCAGAGTTCCTCGTCAGAGCAGGCATCGACAGCATTTCAGTCAACAATGACGCAGTATTCACCACACGCCGAAACGTCGCCCAAGTTGAACAGAAAATTATCCTTGAACGCCTCGCGGAGCAAGCGGCATTGGCAATGGGCAAACCTATGAAGAAGCCGGTTCAAGACTGGGAATGGTAAAATCATCCCTTCTTCTTTTTAGTCTTATTTTATCAGTGGACTGAACATGTCAGAATTCGACTTTGAAGAACAAAGAATCAAGCAGGAAATAGTTAGACTTGACGCTAAACGGGTTCTGCTACAGATGCCTCAAGGCCTAAAACCTCAAGCAACAAGACTCGCCAAAATCGTCGAGGATTACGGTGCAACTCCGATAATTTCGTCTGACCCCTGCTATGGCGCCTGTGACATCGCTGAAACCGAAGCGGCAAGTTTAGGCGTAGACCTAATAGTGCATTTTGGACACGCAAGAATCATCAAAGAGGAAAAAACTCCCACGCTCTACGTGGAAGCTTACGCAAACATCCAAATCGACACTGCGGTCAATCAAGCCCTTATACTGCTGGATTCTTACCGCAGTATAGGTTTAGCCACCTCAATCCAACACATAAAGACGATAGACTCAGCAAAACAAATCTTAACTGACGCGGGAAAAGTCGTGTTCATCGGTAACGCGGAGCAGATGGATTATGCTGGGCAGGTTATTGGTTGCAATTATAGCAACGTCACAGCCATTGCTCGGCAGGTCGATGCGTTTCTTTTTGTCGGCGGCGGCATGTTCCACGCCCTAGGCATAGCATTAGCCACATCCAAACCTACAATAATCGCCGATCCCTACGACAACCGAGCACACTCGATAACAGACCAAGCCCAACGCATCATAAAACAGCGTTATGCGGGCATCCAAGAAGCCCAAAACGCCAAAAGCATCGGCATACTCGTCAGCTTAAAACCTGGACAGAAACACCTCGACCAAGCCTTAAGAGTAAAAAAATCGGCGGAGATGACGGGTCGAGCAGCATTTTTGTTGGCTGGCAGAGAAATCACTCCTGAGTCACTGATGGAGTTCCCAAGCATCGACGCCTACGTCAACACAGCTTGCCCACGTATCTCATTGGATGCTCCAGGTAAGTTTCAAAAGCCAATGCTTACAGTTAACGAGTTTATGGTGGTTTGCGGCGAGGTCTCATGGACGGATATGCTCAGAAAAGGCTTATTCGAAAGCTAGACCTTGAACTCTTCTTAGAGTCACTGACGCCGCAGCCCAACCCTCAGGCTCAGCTTGAGCAGTACACGGTTTCTGAGCAGATAGCCGCAAACATGCTCTACCTCGCCAGCTACACAAACGGTGACGTCATCGACAAGGCGGTGCTGGATTTGGGCTGTGGCACAGGGCGGTTGGGGTTAGGCGCCGCTTACTTGGGCGCAAAAGAAGTCGTGGGCATAGACATCGACCCAGTCGCCATAAAAACGGCCAAAGAAAACGCCGTCAAGGCAGAGCTACCGTTTCAACTGGTTAACGGAGACATCGCTGCCATCACTGGGCAGTTTGATACTGTTCTGCAGAATCCGCCGTTTGGCGTCCAGACCCGCGAGGCTGACCGCGCTTTCTTGGTTAAGGCGCTTGAAGTCGGCAACGCCGTCTACTCACTGCATAACCACCCTGAAGTCGACGAACGCCTCATAAAACTGCTTAAATCCAGCGGAGGAATGGTGCAGGTGCAGCCAAACGCCTTCTTGGAGCGGTTCATCGCCAAACACGGAGGCGCAGTTTCGGCAGTGTATGCGATGCTTATGACGATTCCCAAACTGTTCGATTTTCACAGGAAACTGAAGCATGACTTCGTAATAGACCTCTACATTATCAAGACCCAGTCGCCATAGGCGTGTTTATTTTCATCAAAAGGTTTATTGCGGGGAATGGAAACTAAGCATATGCACTTATAAAATTCAAGCTTCCCTATTTACCTAACATAAAGATGAAGATATATGGCATTAAATCCACCAGAACAAAAAAGCGGTCACCTCGTACTGCCCGGCGAACGCCTCGGCGTAATCGAAGAATTCATTCCTGATTCAGGAACCTACACTAAAGACGGCGTCATCTACTCAAAAATCGTCGGGCGCTCATTGGTAGACCTGCAGAACCGACGCGTATCAGTCTATCCGGTTGTACCCGGCGCAGTGGTTCCCAAAGTCGGAACCGTCGTCATCGGACAAATCGGCAACGCCCAATCCGACAACACCTTAGTCAAAATCTTCCGCATAGGCAAAAAACAATTAACAGGCAACTTCGGCGGCATCCTCCACGTAAGCGACGTCTCCGACCGATACATCGACCAGATGAGCGACGCCGTTAAACCCGGCGATATAGTTCGCGCCAAAGTAATTAGTGAAAAAAACCAAATCTTCCACTTATCCACAAACGATAGGAACCTTGGGATAATCTTTGCCTCCTGTAGCCGCGATGGAACCCTGCTAAACCAAGATCGATACGACTTAAAATGCCCCAAATGCGGAAACGTGGAACGTCGCAAGGTTGCTCCTGACTACGGCAAGGAAACGCTTTAAAGAGGGAAAAACAGTGAAAGTTAAAGTTCTAAAAAAATCTGAAAACGAACTTAAAATCGAAGTCGAAGGCAGTAGCCACGGACTCTGTAATCTCATCCAAAAACGCCTCTTAGAGGACAAACGGGTGGACTTCGCAGGGTACGATGTACCACACCCCTTAGCATCCAGTCCAATAATCTATGTGCGTATGAAAGGCAAAACAAAGCCTGAAGACGCACTCATAGATGCAGCCGAGAAAGTCAAGGAAGCCAACGATATGTTTGGCAAAGAACTCGACCGCGTTCTAAAAGCCTAAACCACCCTTTTTTCCACACTACCATTTTTAGTTGGACCCTCTTCTTATTTTACAGGATACCGTCTTGAGCAATGCCAAAACGTTTCGAGTTATAAAACCTGAAATCCGAGTGCTCGGCGTCGACGATGGCAGATTCACCCCAAAAAAAGTGGGACAAGCCCTCGTCGTAGGCGTCGTTTTCCGCGGAGGCTTAAGCATAGACGGTGTCATGCACACAACAGTCGCCATCGACGGCTTAGATGCAACACAAAAAATCATCCGGATGATTTTGGCTTCTCCGCACTGTCGGCAACTGCGGCTGGTGATGCTTAGCGGCATAACCTTTGCAGGCTTCAACTTAGTCGACATAAAGAGGCTCTCTGCCGAGGTGGGGCTGCCGGTTTTGGCGTTGACCCGCGAGAAACCCAATTTAGACTCAATCCATCAGGCGCTTAGTCATCTGCCGCAAACCGAGGAACGCTGGCGAATCGTCCAAGACGCAGGAGTAATCCACGAAGTCATCAATCACGGCGCCAAACTCTATGTGGGTTTGGCTGGAATCACGTTGGCGGAGGCTTTGGAGGTTTTGGAGTTGACTTCGGTTAGAGGCGGCTATCCTGAACCCCTCCGTGTCGCCCACCTTATCGCTTCAGGCGTAACCCCATAGTATCTGGGAGTTAGAAAAAGTATAAAAGTCTCAATGCTAAGGAAATCCCCCAAGTGGATGTGTAACGTGGTATGGAATTTTGCCCTAAATGCGGTTCACGCCTAGAGCCTAAAAAATCCAAGAGTGGAAAAGAAGCAACTCTAGTTTTAGCCTGCCCCAAATGCGGCTACAAAAAGCCTGAGGCAGAAGAGAAAATTGAGCAGAAAGTAGCGCCTAAAATTATTCAGCATAATCCCCAGCAATTCGTCGCCGTGATAGGCAAAGAAGAACAGAAACTCAGCACCCTGCCCACTGTGCGTATTGAATGCCCCAGATGCGGCAACAACATCGCCTACGTGTGGCAAGTGCAAACCAGAGGCGCCGACGAATCTTCAACGCAGTTTCTACGCTGCACAAAATGCAACTACACCTATAGAGAGTACAGTTAAACCAACCTTCCTCCTTTTGTTAATGATGTTGCCGTTAACGCTTTGGCACATCCTTTTTTAAATCGTGAAGCAATGGGGTATAGTTGTGTTCGGCGTGAAAAACGAAGCTGCCCACCGCATGACGCAAATTCTAATAAAAACCCTGCCGCTCGTTGCCTTCGCAGTTCCATTGGCGGTGCTCTACACCCTAAACCCCATGGACCCCTACCTCAACGTATCAACACAGGACTCGTTTCAACTCATGTGGAAAGGCAGGACTTTTCTGCTGTTTTTCCTCTGGCTGGTCGCTTTAGAGTTCATCCTCAGCTGGGAAACCATAAAAACAAAAATAAACCTCCACGAAAAAACCCAAGCCGCCCTCTACGCAATTGTGCTGTTGCTTCCAAGCCTCTATGTTGCTTGGGAATTTTCGGGGTTAAACGCAGCCATCGCAAGCTGGTCGCTGCAGAGCGGCGTCGCCTTCTACGATTCCATGCCCTTAGCCGTTGAATACCTCGTTTTCTGCGGTCTCTTCCTCCTAATCGTTTTCACCGCGTTTGGCAAAAAAGGGTTAACTGGGTTTGCTCTGCCCGCCCTCTTTGTGGCTTTGGTTGGTTTACTCTACACCATCGACAACCTGTACCCTCAAGGCGAATTCACGCCTTTCCAACTGCTCGTGCCTACCACAGCGTATCTTGCCGCCGGCGTTTTGGGCATGATGGGTTACACGGTTGTCTCAGGCTTCGAATCAGGCATGCCCACCCTTGACGTTACAGGCTCTTTGGGCTCCGCTAAATTCGCGATAGCGTGGCCCTGCGCAGGCATCGAGAGCCTCCTCATATTCACCGCCGTCGCATTGCTATTTTTGAAGCAGATGCATATTTCTTGGAAGGCAAAAATCGGCTACTTCGCTGTCGGCGCCGCAGTCACCTACCTAATCAACATCTTCCGCATAGCAACCATATTCACAATCGGTGCACAATTCGGCGCCAACTCCCTCCAAGTACAAGATTTCCACTACTACTATGGACCCCTCTATGCGATGGCATGGATCGTTTCCTACCCCCTAATCATCATCGCCGCCAACACAGCTTGGCAGAAAATCAGGAAACCTCAACCAAAACCGCCAATCCCTGCTTAACCAAAATCTGCGCGTTCAACGCCGGCAACGAAGCTACGTCTTCAACTGCGAAGGGTCCGTAGGACTTCATGTCTGCTCCCATGATGGCGGGGATGTTCTTGATGAATCGTAGGGTTAAGCGTTTATGGGTGACATGTGTCGGTGGTTTATACTCTTCTTTGGCGCCCAAAACAGGGGACACGGATGTGGGCGGCTGAAGTATCGTCACAGTTATCGGTGCCTGCGTCTGTTCACCCTGCAGAAGGTTCTTGGCGAACTGTTGGTATGTGTTGGAGAAGCCCACAAAGCCCTCGCACATCTTGGCTTCTTCCAAAGACAAAAGCTCTATGGGTGCCTTGTGCAGTCGCGTAATCGTTTTGAGTATTTTTTTGTATCTTAAATCGAGCAGTTCACCAAGCATGCGCTCAACGTTTTTTGTTTCATGTTCTAAGAGGCTAACTTTAACCGATTTCTTATCCAGCGCCTTGTTGTCTTCTCTTATACGTGCCAGGTAAGCTGTGATTTTGCTGTAAAAGTCAGGCGGCAATCCTCCCAGTGTGGAGTCGTCGATTTCTCTGCGCCAAGCCGCATACAGTTGCTCATACACTTAGGGCAGCACCTCGGCTCTTTTTTTACAGATAAGCATAACCGCCGCAGCTGTCGGTAACTCAACGGTTTGATGCTTGTATGGACCCAACGTTTCCCCACTCATCCTGAACTCTGGCGCGTCAGACACCAACACTTTCACCTTGCCCTTTTTAAAAGCTACTGCTCCAGTGAAGGGGTCAAAAGTTTGCAGTTCACTCGCTTTAAACTCGACTTTTTTGAGCCCCGTTTTGCCATGCAAGGAGCCGTTCATACGGATTAAACGGTGAATATCGGTGGTGACGACCGTGTCGATTTTTGCCGCCTGGTTCTCCCTTGCGATCTCCGCCAGTTTTAGCCAGGTTTGGTCGCTGACGCCTGGTATGCTATCCCACATGCCCTCGTTGATAGCGCGTCTAATCACCACTTCTCGGTTGTCGAGTAGTGCCTTATTTTTTAACCCAACAGCTTTGAGGTCCTCTTTGGTTGCGTTTAACAGAAAACTCTCCATGCCCCTCTTAATGCGCCTGTTCCAGCCAAAATTGTGGAGAATAAACTTTTTTGGCTTGGCTTTTCCTCGTCGGTTTCTCTCTTCTTTAGCCTCTTTGTCTAGGAACGCTACACCTAAGCCCGTGACGTAGTCGACGATTTCTTTTCTTGCCATAGCATCAAGCGACAGCACCGCCTCGTTCTCTATGTGGATGTGGTAGCCACGGTGCCCCGAAAAGAACACCCTTATCTCAGGCTGAGAAAACCCAAAATCGTTCTCCAACATATCCACGAGTTTGGTGGCTTCTTCTCTGGCTGCTTGGATACAGAGGTCACAAGCCCAAATTTTAGTTACAAACTTTGTGCCGCCACAGCAGGGACACTCTTCGGGGGTGATGCCTCTGCCCTCGAACTCGCATTTGACACAGCGGAACTCATCATGGATTTTGTTGCATGAAGTAGGAATGTGGTCTGCGTCTATGTCAAACACTACGTCGCTGCCTATCCAGCCTTTCTTGTCCATGTCAAAATCGGGGTTTTCATAGTAAGCGCAGCTGTGGTAAACATCTGATGGAACAGTTTGGGCGAGGACAACTCGGAAGTTGGCGATCTGCTCAAATCGGCGGTGTCGCACCATGAATTTTTCTTTGAAGGTAAGGTAGCCGAATTCCCGCTGGTGAGGTAAAGGCGGAGCTGGCACGGCGTTGGCGGGGTCTTTGTAGAACTCGCTGAATTTCTGGTAAACGAATTCTCTAGAAGTCTCCGCCATATCCCCACGCTCCCTACATTTGACTGTGTGGTTATGTGGTTTTTCCCCAATTTAACTATAACCAACAACAAACCATAAACCTAGCTCTTCCTGATCCACAAAGTCGGTTTCTGGTAACTGGCGATAATTTTCTCTGTTAACAATCGGCTGATAAATCCGTTCATGTCAACACAAAAGCAAACTATACATGGTTTCACACACACATCCAGTCCGGCCCCTGCATGGAGCCATGTACCGCGTGTGGAAGAAAACGCCTTTGCCACACCGAAACAGACAAAGAAAAACAATGCAACCACAAAAAGCAACCGCATTCAATTGCTGTCTTGTGGCATCCCATAAAACGCCACACCCACATAAAGAGACAAACCGAATGACGCCTCTTCCTGAGAAGCTTACATGTTGATCATCGATTGGAAATGCTGGATAATTCCCAAGGGATTAAATGCACTCCCGCCGAAGGAGAGTACCACTATCATGAAGATAAGCCAAATCATCGTTGCCTCCAACTCCTTTCTTTTTTGTGGAACCAGTATGTAGACGAACAGGAAAGGCAGATACCAGTTCTGGAAATAAGGCAAAGTGAAGCTTGGAAGCAAAAGGAAAATCGCTGACAGGGAGAGGAAGCTGTTTTTGTTTAGCATGTAAGCGGCGTAGATTAAGGTGCCAGCCAAAGTGATGAGGACTGCAGTGGATTGCAGTGTCCAAGAAATCTGGGCGTTTGGTATGAAAGCGTGAATGCCATTCATTATAAGTTCAGGCCTAGTCTCAATCAAGTAGGGTAAACTTAGAAAAGCTGTAGAACCGCTGATGCCCGCAAAGGCAATTCCCAATATGACCTTTTTATTTTTGGCAAGGCTGGACAGCTTGTTGTTCTGCAAGAGCATAACCACCCCCACCAAAATGAACGGTAAGAGGAAAATGCCCGCTTGATACTTAAACAGTATAGACGTCATCATCAACAAGAAAAAGCCGTCATAGCGTTCCATAAGAAACATTGTTACCGCCATCAAAGAAAAGAAAAATGCGACTGAATCAAACATGCCATCGGCAGCATAGATGACCAGCGACACATAGATGATGTAGAGCCCAACCAGACGCCAAAAAAGATGCATATCCTTCTTGAAAAGATACTTCAAGAAAAAGTAGAGGCAAACATGCGCAAACACCAAGAAAACCATGATTTCAAGCTTAAAAACCAACAAGGGATCAACACCGTTCTGCAAGAGCACCCCAAACGGCAAAAACAAAGCAACGCTGCCCAACGGGTAGAGATGCGGCATCTCAGGCCAAGTTACATACATAAAAGTGGAGTTATCTTGGCTGGCGAGGGTGCCGAGGGGTTGATTGAAAACTGAGAAGCCATCCTTTAAGAAAAGGCTTGAAACGTAGGGGTGCCTGACATGGTCAGTGTACCAGTTTTCAAAGGTGCCCAACGGGTTAGGGTTAAAAGCTAAGATTACAAACCAAACAACCAACGACACAACAACAAACCCTAAAAGCCGATGGCGGTTGATTTTGTTAATAGAAGGCAAAGTCGGTTTAGCAGCCAATGTAGACTGCTTTAACAGCTTGGTTTTTAAGACAATCAACATTACAGCGGCGACGCTTAAGAAAAACAGGATTCTTGCTGGCATACTCAACCAGCTGGATGGGTAAACAACCTCGGGTTTGAGGACAGAAACCTCTAAGTGGACAGTGCCTGCTTGGGCTGCGCTCGTATTGAAGGTGGCTTCGTAGTAGTCTGCTCCCGCAGTGAAAGTATACGTAAAAGACGGTTCAGTGGTGTTGAACCGCAAACCGTTATAGGCAACTACAGAAAAATTTTTGCTAAAACTCTCTGAGCTTGAAACTGAGACGGTGATGTTTTCGCCGCCGACAAACGCTCCCAACCCCTGCCTCCACACTTCATTGGGAGATAAATGGAAAGTGTCATCGATAATCACGCAGGATCGGTCAGTGCCAGTCGCCAATGGGAATCGGCTGGCGGCTCCAAGCGTTATGCTGACCGCTAGGATTGATACAGCTACTAAAAGTACAATCTCAGCCTTGCCAAGCCGCATCGTAAACCTGCCGTTCCCTACTCGTAAAATGAACAAGCAATATTTAATCCTAATATAAAACTAATCCGAGCGCCAAACCGCTTTAAACGTGTATGATAGAAAACTTTTGATTTCCGTCCACGTCAACTTGGATTTACCCTGTTTACGGTTAACAAACAAGACCGGGGTTTCCTTAACTTGGAAGTGCCTAAGAGAAGCCTGCCGCACCGTTTCAATCTGAATCTCATAGGTTGTACTGTGCAGGTTACCGATGACTTCTCTCAGAAACGCAGTGGAGTAACAGCGGTACCCAGCAGTGCAATCGTTTAGCTCCAACCCCAACGAAGCCCGGGCGATGGCGTTGGCGGTTTTACTTATGATTTTTCTGCTAAGAGGCCAACCCTCAATCTGCCCGCCTTTGCTGTACCTGCTGCCGATTACTATTCCGCAATCGCATTCTTTCATTACTGCCAGGAGTTTCGGCAAATCCTGAGGGTCATGGGAATAGTCAGCGTCCATAGTAAACACATATTTCGGAGGTTTATTCTCCGCCAAGAAAAACCTAAATCCATCCGTGATCGCCGTGCCTAACCCAGATTTTTTGGGTCGCCTATATAGCAAGACATTGGGGTGTTTTTTCTGTTTTTCCAACACGATTTCAGCTGTTCCATCGGGGCTTGAGTCATCGATAACTAAAATCGATGGATTAAGGCCGAGATCTTCGATGTCATCTATCAATTTGCCAATGTTAGCTGCTTCCCCATATGTTGGCAGGATAACTCCTATTTCAGAATCTGCAAGAGTGTTTCCAACTATTTGATTGCCCATTAAAACGACTCACCACAATTAAGTTCACATAAATTAATAAACATTGACACATGCCCTTACACCGAAGTTTTCTCCTTCTGCTTGATTAAATAATACTTTAGAGGATGATAGATTCGACGGCACAAGTCATCTCTGCCTTTGCATACGCCATGTGTTTGAAGAACTGAACATTGTGGAGGCGTGTATTTTGTGCCTGAACCCCGTTCACCCGCGATGTGCTCGATTTGGTAGCGGGTTAAACGTTCGTTGTAATCAGAGAAGGTTTTAAACATGTCATTCATGGCTTCCCCAGACATGCCGATGTTTACTAAAAAGCTGATAAGCGTGAAGCGCCCGATGTGCGAGAGATGATGACTCGAAGCCATATCCGCGTACAACGCGTTTATGCAGGGTGGAAACGCCGCTTGAACCACATTTTTAGGCATTTCCTCGATTTCCTGTCCCATAATCCCCTGCGCTAACTCAGTTAATCCATTGGCGACAAGAGTGATGTCTTCAGGCAGGTTTCTTAGTTCAGGCACTTCGAGGCGTTTCTCCACTCGGTTCTTAATTTCCTCCTGTAGCAACCGAGCGACTTTGTCCTTGTTTAGGTACACCATGCCTCTGTCGATGATTTGGTTAACCAGTTTCCATTCGTAGTTATGGAGATGCGCCGCGTTCTTCAAGAAAAACGCAAAGCTCACGCGGAAATCTTTGTAGGGTTTGCCGTCGCTTATGTTCCAGTCGAAGTCTTTGGCGATCAAAAAAACTTTTTCCTTAGCCGCTTTCTCCCCCAGCATCTGACTGTAAGCTGTTTTGGCAACTGCTAAAGCGTACCTTTTTTTTATCCACGACTGCTTTGTTGCAATGACCAAAATCAACGAGGCGGCGTAAGAAGAGATTTCTTTGCGTTTATCGATGTCTAATTCGCCGACGGTTAGGTTGAGGATGGCGTTTTCAACTCTTTTCTGGGCACGTTCCAGTACAAAGCGGTCTTCCACTATGCTTTGGATGGTAAGTTGAAGGTTTTGGATTTGTTTAGAAGCCAATTTAAGAAATGGGTATTTGGCGTAGTCCTCGATCGACAGTGTGGCAGGCGCCAACTCCATCTTGGATGCCAGCGCTTACTCGGTTTCGATGCGGGGCGCCAAGAAGAAGGTCAGTTTTCCCTCTTTTGCCTGTTGAAAATCGATTCTAACCGGCATATCAGTGGAGAACTCTAAGGTGGCTATGTCACTGGTTGCGGCGGCTGCTTTGATGATTTCTGAAAGGTAGCTTAGGCTGAAGGTTGCTTTGGCGTTTTCTTTGACTTCTAAGTCGAGGAGTGTGTCGTTGCCTTTCACCAGTGTAATGGTTGCACCCATCAGGTCGCCCGATGCCGATAGGGTCATTTTTTCTGGTTCAGCTTCGATGCGGACGTGGTCGCTGACGAGTTGGGCGTCTTCGATTGCTTGGCTCAGGCCTTGGGTGGTGGTTTTGGCTTTGACGTTGAAGCTGATTTTTGGTGTAGGCACCTCTTCTTCGCTGGCTTCGAGGGTGGGCATGGTGAAGTTGCGGGCGTATTTGCCTGTGATTGTGATTAGGAGGCGTCCGGTTTTGTCGTCGAGGCTGAGTTCGACGGCTTCGTCTTTGCCGGCGCGTTTTAGGAGTTTGAGTAATTCGCTTATGTTGAGGCAGACCTTTGTGGGTTGGTTGGCTTCGTATTCTTGGAATATGGTTTTTGGCCATTCGAAATCGATCATGGCCACGCGGCTTGGATCCATCGCGCGGAGTTTCAACCCGTCGGGCTCAATTTTAAAGGTGGCTTCATCCACGAGAATTGAGATGGCGGTTGCCATGTCACGGAGTAATTTAGCGTCAGATACTTTAAGCTTAAACATCTAACCTCTCTTCCCTGCTCTATTGCATACAGCACAGTTATATTAGCATATCACTGCACTCTAAGTTTATAAGTTTGTCCCGACCAAACCCGAAAACAGGGGCTTAGCAGCAGCAAAAGTTGGGGAGCGGCGGTTTGCTGGAGGAATTTGGGGTTTTTCGGTGTGGCTGGTGGATTGGCGGCTGAGGTTGTTTCCTCTTTTTACGCAAACCTTAAACTTCAACCCATAAAACGAAAATAGCTGCAACAACAATATGTTGTCATTATGAATATAACCCTCATTGGTATGTCTGGTGTTGGTAAGAGTCATATAGGTCTGCTTTTGTCGGAACGGTTGAATTTTGGCTTTATTGACATTGACAGGATTATTGAGGAAGCTACTAACAGGAAACTGCAGGATTTAATCGACTGTTTAGGAAATGAAAGGTTCCTGGACTTAGAAGAGAACGCTATACTCGGCATAGGGACGGTAAGTGATTCGGTTATTTCTTCTGGAGGCAGTTCCGTGTATTCGGAGAAGGCAATGGGGTTTCTAAAGAGCATCTCTGTGGTGGTGTTTTTGGATGCTTCTTTGGAGGAAATCAAAAAGCGCACTGCGGATTTTTCGGGCAGGGGAATTGTTGGGTTGAAAGAGAAGGGGCTGGAGCAGCTTTTTTTGGAGAGGTTGCCTTTTTACCGAAGATATGCCGATGTAACCATAGATGTGGCGGGTCTCAGTGACGAGGCTGCTGCGGATCAGGTTATTGAACGTGTTTGCTAAGTCCCCCTCTGCTTGTAGAATACGCCACAACCCTTCTGCAACGCCACTGCAAGCCCAAAACAAAAAAGCAATCAACCTTTAAAAAAGCATTAAACAAATCGCCTTTTTGAAGCGCAAAATAGTTCAAAAGCAGTTCTGCCCTCCAGTCCCTTTAGGTCTTGATTATGACAAGAGGTTTACCTTGGACAGTTGAAGAGGAAGTCCAACTCAAAAAACTCGTAGAAGCCAACAAATCCATAGACGCAATAGCATTAACCCTTCGAAGAACAGCCCCTGCAGTCCTTGTTAAGTGCGGGCGCCTCGGATTGGTACCAAGCGGACACGTAACCACCGCCACCTTGCCCCTGCCTGCCGAGTTGCCTAGCGTAGAGGAAACACTCAAAAAATTGGCAGGCGCATTGGAAGCAGCCTCTGCCCCGGGCTCAGTAAAGTGGAGGTTCAGCGACTGCAAGTCGTCGCCACCCTAGCCCGCGCCTACAAAGAAATCCTCTCCGACTACCTCAACTACCGAGAAGTAGAAGCCAAACTAAACGATATGGAGGCAAAATATGCCGCGCTCCTCGAAAGCAAGAACAATGCGTCCCAACCAGTTCCAGCAGACATGGCAAAAAGTCCAGAACAGTGACCTACTAGCCGAAGGGTTGGCACTGGAGAAAACTGTGGACCTCAGCGAGGACCCCGCAGTTTTCTGCAGAGAAATCTTGGGCTTCAAACCCTTTGCCTACCAAGAAGAGTTCATCAAACTATTCGTTGAAAACCAGTTTACGGCGGCCCGGTGGAGTCGGCAAAGTGGCAAGAGCTTCATCGTAGCTGCCCTTCTGCTCTGGTATGCAACCACCCACCCAGATAGCGCCATCGGTTTAGTTGGTCCGTCTTGGCGGCAAACCAAACGCATCCTTAGCCGCATAGGCTCGCTTTCCCATAAGCTTCCTAGGAGACTGGTTTTTGTGCCCCAGCGCACCCAAATCCACTTCCAAAACGGCAGCAGCATCGAAGCCTTCCCAAACAACCCCGAAACCATCCGCGGACCCACCCTGCACGTGGTCTACGCTGACGAATTCAACTTCGTCGCCAACGACCAAGAACTCTACGACGCCATCCTCTACACATTGGGCACCACAAACGGCAAATTCGTCTGCACAAGCACACCATGGCACACCGACAGCGTCTTCTACAAAATGTTTACCCACAAAGACTTCGCCGACTACAAAACCAGCCACGTCACCGTCGAACAAGCCACCGAACCAAACGGACCACTAAAACCCAGCATAATCCAAAAAATCAAGACACAGATGGGCGATGACCCAATCCGTTGGCGGCGGGAAATGGAGGCGGAATGGGCAGAAGACCAAGACGTATGGCTAACGCAAAGTCTAATCGCCAACTGCATCGGCACAAAAGCAACCTGTGGCGTAGACCTCCAAGAATTCAACCCCGAATCTGAGCACCGAGGCGAATTCTTTGTTGGGCTGGATTTGGCGCAGACCAGGGACTACACCGCCCTCGCCGTAGTTGAGCGGGTGGATGGGCGGTTGTTGCTGCGTCACCTCAAAATCTTCCAGCAACCCACCATTTACGCAACTGTATTGGGCTACCTCAAAACCTTGCAGGACCGCTGGCACGGGTTCGAGAAAATCCGAGTGGACTTCACACGGGAAGGCCCAAGCTTCATCGCCGACATGGAAGCAGCAGGCATACACAACGCTGAAGGCGTAAACTTTAGCGTGCCCCGTAAAAGCGAAATGGCAAGCCTGCTCAAACAGCGCATGGCAAACCACCAACTCTACTACCCACTGCTGCATTGGGAGCGACCTTACCGGGGCGAAATCT
The DNA here is from genome assembly GCA_963702095.1 of Candidatus Bathyarchaeota archaeon. Classification (GTDB taxonomy): domain Archaea; phylum Thermoproteota; class Bathyarchaeia; order Bathyarchaeales; family Bathycorpusculaceae; genus Bathycorpusculum. The sequence continues at coordinate 2,735,165 of OY969706.1, read as the reverse complement.
GCACCGAACTAAACGTCGAACGCTACAGCCTAAACAAAGACGGCACCATAGGCTACCACCACCCACAAGGCACACACGACGACGTATTCTGGGCAATATCACTGGCAGTTTATGCGACTGCAGAAATGGGTCCAGAACCCTTCCTTGCAGTTGTCCCTCGTTAGAACTGCACTTATTTTCTCTTTCTTCTCATTTTGACAAGGTATTTTAGTAACGTCCAACCATTTGACGACAAGTGAAATTATTGGAGCTCAACATTCCCAAAGCTTTGGTCAATGACCTTAGCGAAGACGATTTGAAGCTTTACTTAGCCCTAATACTCTACAAAGAAAAAAAAATCTCTGTTGGGCAAGCCACAAAGTTGGCTGGTTTATCGCTCGGGGATTTCATGTATGAACTGGGCAAGCATAAAGAATCGTTTACCAACATATCCACTGAGGCGTTTGAGGCAGAGCTAAGGCGACTAAAGTGATCCTTGCCAGTCCCGTTTGTTCTCTATCCAATACAAGTAACAGGCACTCGAACTTAGCCACCAAAAAACATAAAACCGCTTTTTGGCACCTACTTCTATATGCCTCATCCGCAACGAGAAATTACTTGCCCCTTAGGCCATAAAGCACATTATACGCAGTTTAGAGAAGTAATGCTCATATCTGCTCATGTACCGAGTGATAAACATACAAAGCATGAAATTCTTTACGCTAAGATATGCCCGACTTGTAATGTTGTATTTTTTGACCTAGAACACGATAATCCTTAACGTCTGGTGGTCATATGGCTACTTACAAAGAAATCCAAGATTATGTAAAACAGAAATATGGTTTCATACCTAAGACTTGCTGGATTGCCGACGTTAAATCTCAGTGCAACATTAAAATGAGGAAAGCACCAAACCGACAGGGAAAAGAGCGAACTAATCCTTGTCCCATTGAAAAATTTGGGAATATAAAGGATGCCCTAGAACATTTTGACATGATTTAACTTCTGCTCTGGTTGCGATGCCAATAATTTTTACCATGGCTTTTTTGGAAAGTTCTTTTTTTACCACGGAATTCATGAATGTATCCTATCTGTCGTTAATTACCTGCGACTGCTTGTGGTTTGTTACACAACCAGTCTGCAACGTAAACCAAACGCCAATGTTGAAATACAATCGTTTTCACAAGCCTCTGATTGTTGTTGTGTATAGGGGGTTTTCGGCAACAACTACTATAGAAAAAGTCAAAAGCACCCGTTTCTATGTGTAGTGTTGCAAACGATGGACAGCCACTGAAGGCAAACAGCATCCTATACTAGGCTGGAGCTTAGAAAATGTTTTTTTTCAGCCTAACCATCCTTTTGCGTTTTAAACGGCAACATTTATAACCTCTTGCACTATTTGCTAAAGGCGCGAAGCGGATGATCAATGGGACATCGTAAAACTCATGCTCCAAAACATGGTTCACTAGCCTATTTGCCAAGGCATCGTGCAAAGAAACCTACTGCACGGATTCGTTACTGGCCAAAAATAGAGTCTGAAACTCCTAGGCTTTTAGGATTCACATCTTACAAGGCAGGTATGACCTATGTCTTCACTATTGAGGACAGGAAGCGTTCACCAAACTTCGGTAAAGAAGTCATGCGGGCAGCAACCATACTTGAAACGCCACCAATCATCATATGTGGCATACGCACTTACCAGAAAACACCCTATGGGCTCTTAAACCTCACAGAAGCATGGATGAAAGAACCGCCGGCACTGCTGGGCAGACTTTTGGTCCTGCCGGAAAACTTTAACACAGACGCCATGCTGCAGAAAGTCCAAGACAACCTCGAAAACACCGACTTAGTCCGAGTTATAACCGCCACCCAACCCAGCCAAACCAGCCTATCCAAGAAAAAACCCGAAACCATGGAAATCCAAATCGGCGGCGGAAACACCCAGCAACAATTCGACTACGCCAAACAACTCTTGGGCAAAACAGTAACGCCCGAAGAAGTCTTCAAAGAAGGCCAATACATCGACATAGCCGGCGTAACCGTCGGCAAAGGCTTCCAAGGCCCAGTTAAACGCTGGCACGTAACCAAACTCCAGCACAAAGGCAGAAAAACCAAACGCGGCATCGCCACCCTCCACCATGGAACCCCCACCACCTCATGTACAGCATACCACGCGCAGGACAAACAGGCTATCACCAACGTATCGAATTCAACAAACGCATACTCAAAATCGGCAAAGACGGCAAAGAAGTCACCATAAAAGGCGGCTACGTCCGATATGGAGAGGTCAATGGACCATACGTCCTACTAGAAGGCAGCATACCCGGCACAGAAAAACGCTTAATACGCCTAAGAGTACCTGCTCGTCCGCCCACAGAGGTTCCTGAAGCAGCACCGCAAGTAACTTATATCTCACTGGAGTCCACTCAACGGAAATAGGAATGATTAGAGATGGCACAGAAAACCGCAGAAATCTTTGACTTACAGGGAAAATCCACGGGCAAAATCGATTTACCAATGGTTTTCTCAACACCGCTAAGACCCGACGTGATTAAACGTGCAGTCTTAGCCATCCAATCTAACAGGCTCCAACCCCAAGGCAGAGATCCAATGGCTGGAAAGAAAACCACCGCAGAATCACGCGGCACAGGCAGCGCAACTGCAAGAGTCCCCCGTGTAAAAGGCGGCAGTGGAAGAGCAGCCTTTGCTCCAAGCACAGTCAAAGGCAGACAACCCCATCCTCCACGAGCAGAAAAAATAATAGTAAAAAACATACCAAAAAAAGAAGCCAAACTTGCCCTCTCATCCGCTATCGCAGCAACCGCAGAAAAAGAAGTCGTTGCAGCACGCGGACACAAAATCGAGCAAGTCCTCAGCTTACCCCTAATAGTAGATAACGCTTTAGAAGGCTTATCTAAAGCCAAAGAAGTCGAAGAAGTCTTCAACAGCCTCGGCTTCACAGCTGAAATGGTCCGCGTGAAAGAAAGCCGTGGCATCCGCGCAGGAAAAGGCAAGCACCGGGGCAGAAAGATGAAGCAAGCCGTTGGCCCACTCATCATAGTGGTTGACGGAAAAAGCTTAGCCAACGCAGCCAGCAACCTACCCGGCGTAGAAGTCACTACCGTAACGAACCTTAACACTGAAATGCTTGCACCAGGAACACATCCGGGTCGATTAACAGTTTGGACTAATGGTGCAATCGAAAAGCTATCAAGCCTCCATGGAGAGACCTCACAATGAAACCAGATGAAATAATCAATTACCCCCTGATGACAGAATCAGCCAGCATAATGGTTGAAAAAGACAACAAGTTAATCTTTATTGTCAATAAAGATGCTGACAAAGCCGACATTAAACGTGCAGTAGAAACCATGTACGAGGTTAAAGTCAAAAAAGTCAACTTGCTCATCACTCCTCAAGGCATCAAAAAAGCCTACGTGAAGCTCACACCTGAATACCGAGCTTCTGATGTCGCAATCAAACTTGGAATACTCTAAGCACATAGAAGGCTTGACTTATGGGAAAACGTATTCGTGTACAAAGAAGGGGCCGCGGCGGACAGAACTGGCGCGCCTCAACTCATAAACGTGTTGCTCCAGCTAAATATCCAGCTATCGCGCCGAAAGAATCTTTTGAAGCTGAACTCGTCGGAGTCATCGTAGACTTGGTTCACGACCCCGGACGCGGTTCACCCCTCTCCTTAATAGAATTCGAAGACGGCTCATCCGTCTACAGCATCACCCCCGAAGGCGTATACACAGGACAAGAAATCACCTACGGCGGAAAAGCCTCCGCTGAAATTGGAAACATTATTCCGTTAGGTAAGATGCCTGAAGGAACCTTAGTTTGCGACCTTGAACTTCGTCCAGGCGACGGAGGAAAAATGGCACGCAGTTCAGGTGCATATGCAACCGTCGTTGGTCATACCCCCCAAGGCACCATGATCCGTTTGCCTTCTGGTAGAACCCGCTATGTTAACGATTACTGTTTAGCAACAGTCGGAGTTATCTCTGCTGCAGGACGCATCGATAAACCATTCCTCAAAGCAGGCGAGATGTTTCACTGGATGAAAGCCAAAGGCCACAAGTACCCACGTACCAGCGGCCGCAAAATGGTTCCAGCTGTCCACCCCTATGGTAGCAGCAAACGAAGCTCTCGCAGATGCACAACAACTTCACACGGTGCTCCTCCAGGACAGAAAGTTGGCTTAATCGCAGCCCGAGGTCCAGGCCAGAAAAAGAAACGTGCAATCAGAGGTTAAAAATAACAAATAGGAGAATGAAAAATGCCCAAAGAATTTAATTACCGTGGACACAGCCTCGAAACCCTCTCAGGCATGTCTATGGACGAATTCATCAACCTGCTGCCATCACGTCAGCGCAGAAGCCTCCAACGCGGACTCACACCAGAACAGCGCATACTGCTTGAGAAACTACGCAAAGCCAAAGAATCCAAAGACGACGGAATCAAAACCCACGTACGCGATTTAATAATCCTTCCAGAAATGGTGGGTGCTAAGATCAGCGTACACAACGGCAAAGAATTCGTCGCCATGGAAATACGCCCAGAAATGATCGGTCACTACCTAGGCGAGTTTGCCATAACCAACAAGCCGGTTAGGCATGGAACTCCAGGTATCGGCGCTTCACGGTCTTCGATGTATGTGCCGCTAAAGTAATCAACCTTTTCTTCTTTTATTTTCTTTCTTGTTTGTTATGCTTATGTTTACACAGTTTTCTTTTTTCATTAGTAGTTGTTGCAGAAAACCCCTATACACAACAACAACCAGCAGACTGCGTTTTGGCGCCTGTTTGGGGTTTGGCTAGTTTAGGCATCTGTTGGTTAGTTGTGGCTATTCTGCAAGCAGAAGACACACAAGCCAACCACTATTTCTCTACTAGCCTCCCTTACCCAAAGTGCAACCTGTTTTTCTTTTATGTGGGTGTGGCGATTTGTGGGTGCCACAAGACTGCAATTGAAGGCGGTTGCTTTTTGCGAATGAAACGTTTTTCAACAACTGTTATGGTGTGGGATATGCGATTTTCTCCACACGCGATACATGGGTCCATGTTGAAGCGGCAACAGCGTGAATGTAGAGGCATGTATCGACAGCTTTTTTCCTCCACAAGACAATGAGTAGCACTATGCAATTGGGGATCAGCATAACCATTAGAGATAAATTAGGCCGTCACAAAAAATAAACCGAATCGAACTAACTTTAAAAAAGTTGGTCTTGTCAAACTCTTTTTCAAGGTTTTTGCCCTTTTAATTCTTCTAAATTATACTCTTTTGCATGTTTCCATAAATTGTCAAAATGATTTTGGAATATTTTTACAACAACTGGGTGATCCGTTATTAAGGTCGGCTTTTCTGCTAATCCTAAATTTGGTGTCAGCGTGATTTTGGCAACTTTCTTGTCATTGATAACTATTTCTGCCTCGGGTTCTTTGAGAATGTATCTTAATTGGAAGTTGGGCTCTGATATAAAAAGGCCAAGTTCTTTTAGGATGGATCGTGATGCTACCTTTTCAGTAATAACTCTGAATTTTATTCCTCGTCTAAGGCATGCTAATCCTTCTTCGGTTAATTCACTATACGCCTCAATAACTGTCTTCTTCTTGAGTATGTAATCATTACTTTTTTGGAGATTCCTGTATGTATCAATCATTGCTTCCTTGGCCGGTTCTTTGGTCTTCTTAACTATTTTAAACTCATATTCTTTTCCTTGAGATGCCGAAAATAGTTCGGAGTTTGATTGGATTAATTTCTGTGCAATACTTTGTGTTTTTTCGTATTCGCTTTTTTTGCGATTAACCAAAGTTGAGACGGCTTCTTTCAAAGGCACTGCTTCATAAGAGTTTGGTGTCCCCAGTAATTTTATAACCAAACCCATATTTTGAAGTTGTAGAATTGTCCGATATGTGTTTGATCGGTCTACGTTGGCTATCTTTGAGATCGTTAATATTTTTTCTTTTCCTGAATAGCCTAAAGCGGTGTAGATTCTTGCCTGCAACGAAGTTAACCCTATCTTTTCTAATATTTCTGCATTGTTACTATCTGCTTTTAAATTAGTCATTCTACGCGTAATTTGTAGAATTATTATTTAATGTTTTCGAATTGTGACTCTCTTATCTAGAAGAATGAATGAATTATTATTTGGTGACAAGTTTGTTTTAATTTTGAAGAAAACAGCGCTTAAATTCTAAATTACTAAATTTGTTGTGTTTGGGATACACCACGCTTTCTTAAATGTAAAATTGAGGGCATCTGTTTCTTACAGAAAAAAAGGAAAAAAAGACAATGTTAAAAAATATAAAAAGAAATTATTCTGCAAAAAATAAAACTGTAACTATCGCAATTGCTATGATTCTAGTGCTTTCAATAGTCGCTTCAATGATTTCACTGCCAAACACTAACGCTGCTTCTTCAATAGATTATTACAAAGCCTCGTATGCGTACATAAACTGCACACCTAATCCAGTAGGCGTTGACCAAAACCTGCTTGTTGTTATGCTTCTTGACTCATCAGCTCCATGGATTCAAAATATTGCACCATACTCATACCCGCAACTAGGCGGCTTTATGTTGAACGTAACTAAACCAGACGGTACCACTGATACACTAGGTCCATTTACGTCTGATCCAACTGGATCGACTTACACCACCTACGTTCCTAAAACAAACGGCACATACTATTTCCAATTTAGCTTCCCCGGACAAACATATAACACAACTCTAAATGGCGTCAATTACAACTATTATGTTGGCCCATCCATTAGTGATAAAATCTCAGTAAACGTACAGAATCAACTCGTTCAAGCTTGGCAAGAAACTCCGCTTCCAACAGAGTACTGGACACGACCAATAAATGGTATGAATAGGCAATGGGCAACTATCACAGGCGATTGGATTGAAACTGGTTACGACGCTGCAGGAACACTGCTCAACCCATACTCAACGGCACCAGAGAGCGGTCACGTAATGTGGACAAGCCCAATATGGGCTGGAGGCCGTCGCAGGAGGAAACGCTGGAAATAACGAGTATTTCTATGGAGTAACATATGAACCCAGATGGTACGGATTTGTCATGAATGGCGTCCTATACTACAACAACTTAAACAACCCACGAAACGGCTGGTATTCAGTAAACTTGGTGACAGGGCAAAAACTATCATTTACGAATAGCACTCTTCCGTCGTTATTTTCTGCAACAAACTTGGCTTCAACATATTGGCCAGCACTGTCATTTGGTCAAGAATTAAACTATGAATCATCAAATCAACACGGTGTATTTCCATACTTATGGAGCACTTCAGGATCAACATGGCAAATGTTCGATGCTTCCTCAGGCAATTACATATGCCAAATCAATAACGCGCCAACAGGGACAAGATATGTAGATCAAGCGGGCAATGAATTAATTTACGTGCTAAAAGCACCAACTGCAACTACGTTAGGTTGGCTGGCTCAATGGAACTCAACTACTTGCATTCAAACCACACCTCTCGGGCCTTTTGGGGTTGTTCTCACAATTTGGCGACCTCAGCCTAATGCAACATATGATGGAGCTAAATATGGATATGATTGGAACATAACATTGGCAGCAGGCTCAATACCTTCAACCGCAAAAATAGCAAGAGTTCTAGCAGGCAACGGCTGGCCAACAAGCGTAGACCCCGTCGAAATAGTTGGTACAGGTGGTCTAAACCCGGCACCCGCCGCAAGTGGAGGGACTACGGTCGGAACCAACGATCCCTGGTCAGTATTTGCTATAAACCTACAATCATCAAACCGAGGAACTATACTGTTTAATCAGAACTACACTGCGCCACCAGGCAACCAAACCTTAAGCTTTGGACCTATGGACCCAAGTACCGGTGTCTGGACAATATATGACAAGGAAACTAGGACATGGTCTGGCTACAGCCTGAACACTGGAAAGCTGTTATGGGGTCCAACTCCGAGTCAACCAGATTTAGATTTTCTTGTGCAAGGCTCAAATGCTCTAACTACTATAGTCGCTGACGGCAAGATGTATTCAGCTGGCTACGCTGGAGTACTATTCTGCTACGATGACACAACCGGACAAGTCTTGTGGAATTACACCGCTACTGGCACTGCCACTGAATCTCCCTATGGCAATTACCCCCTAAACATAGTCGCTGCTGCCGATGGAAAGATATATACCATTTCGTCTGAGCACACTCCAACGAATCCCCAATGGCGTGGTTCGGATATTCGCTGCATCAACGCAACCAACGGACAGGAAATATGGAAAGAAGAATGTTGGGGACAGGTGGGAACAATTGTCACTGATGGCTATCTTGTAACACTCAACGCATATGATGACCAAATATACTGCTTCGGAAAGGGCCCAAGCGCCTTGACCGTTACCGCACCTGATGTTGGCGTCAGCACAGCTACCCCAATAACAATAAGGGGAACTGTAATCGACAAATCCGCAGGCACACAACAAACAGAACAGGCCGCTATTTCCAAACGGCGTTCCATGCGTATCTGACGTAAGCCAAAGTCAATTTATGGAATACCTCTATCAGCAACAGCCAATCCCCGCAAATACAACTGGAGTTCCAGTTACCATCAGCGTAGTCGATGCAAACGGCAACTTTAGACAAATCGGCACCGCTACTTCAGACGCGTATGGCAACTATGCATTCACATGGACCCCCGACATCTCAGGCAACTTCAACGTTATCGCAAGCTTCGCAGGATCTAATTCGTACTACGGATCATCCGCTTCAACAACTTTCTATGCAGGCGACGCAGCAACACCCGCACCAACACAAGTAACAGCGCAACCTGTCGATAACACTATGACCATCGCTGCCATCGGCGTTGCAATCATAATCGTCATTGTCATTGTCGGTGTGATACTGGCATTGATGATTAGAAAACGACCATAAGCATGCATAAACCAACAAAACATTTTCCTTCCCCTTTTTTTGGGAACAAAGCATAAGAGAAGAAGAAATGTGGGCTGAGTGGGTTCTGGATATAACTAACGTAGCCGCGGTTGTAGAAGAATGGTTTAGTTGCATTTTCCACTCTTATCTTCATTAAACGGGTTCCAGAGCCTCAGCAAACCCTCTATATGTGCAGACGTCGGTTTTGAGTAACGGTTAATAGTGCTGTTTCGAATAGTGTTTCTAGAGGCTTTTTCGGTTTTTGTTCAGCGCTCAATCATGTTCTTCACGTTCATGCACTAACTCTAACGGTAATCAGGAGATTCTCCTAGTCTACCCCGGCAAATACCGTGCCTCAGACCCTCAAGTTCCACTTGCCCTCCTCTACTTGGCTTCTTCGTTGCAGCAAGAAGGCTACAAAGTTCGCCTGCTTGACATGCGCCTAGAAGACTACCGACACTACAACGTCGGCAGTTCCCTCTTTGTGGGTATAAGCGCCATGAGTGGCCAACAGATAAGATATGCCCTCGAATTTGCAAGGTACGTGCGTTTGCAGGCGTCCTATGTTCCCATCGTTTGGGGCGGCGTCCACCCTACATTGCTGCCAGAGCAAACGGCAAGCAACGAATACGTCGACATAGTGGTTCGCGGCGAGGGTGAATTAGTCGTCAAAGACCTTGCCGACGCCCTTTTAGAAGACCAGCCGCTAGATGAGGTTTTAGGTTTAACCTATAAAGTGAACGAAACAATCAAAAGCACTCCTGATGGAAAAGTAATCAATCTCGACGATATACCCTTGAATTTACCCTATGACCTTCTCCTCCTAGATCGGTATCCGTCTTTTAGAGCAGGACGTTTCCACATCCAAACCAGCCGTGGCTGCCCCCACAGATGCGGTTTCTGCTACAACTCTCGATTCAACCACACCAAATGGCGGGGGAAAAGTCCCAACCGAGTCCTAGATGAAATCCAATGGGTCATACAAAAATATCCACACATAAAAATAATCGATCCCATAGACGACAACTTTTTCGTCGATGAATACCGCGTTAAACAAATCTGCCAAGGCTTACTGGATAGAAACCTCGGGGTGCAATGGCGAGCTAACTGCAGATTCGACTATTTAGCCAACTACAGCAAGGATTTCTTGGAGTTGCTTGAGAAAGCAGGATGCGTAGAACTGGATTTTGGCGGGGAATCCGGCTCGGAGCGCCTACAAACGTTGATTTGCAAAGATGTAACGGCTGACGAGATGTTGCAGTCCCTCGAGAACCTGAGGCGGTTTGCGCCTTCGATTGAGCCTTACGTGTCATGGATGAGTGGCTTGCCAACCGAAACCGACGGGGACCTAACCGAAACGTTTGATTTAATGGATAAAATGAGCCAAATTAACCCTAAAACTCAGCACTATGGGATCTTTGTTTACACGCCTTTTCCAAGTCCAGTTATGGATTCTTTGCCCTCCGAGTTTACGGCGCCACAGACGCTGGAGGAATGGGGCAACATCAACGTCTTTCACTTTGACCCGCCCTGGCACACAAAAGCGCAAAACCAAAAACTGCACACCATCTCCGCGGTTACGCGTATTGCTTTCTACCCTCAGGCAAGGATAAGGGAACGCGCCTTAGCCTTCAAATTTGCCTATGCACTGATGAATCAGATGGCACGGTACCGCTGGAAGCACCGATACTTTAGTTTTCCAGTTGAATTCAAAATCGTGGATGCAGCGGCTAGACGCTTCAAAGGTTTCTTGTAGCTGCCTTCGGCTTTTTTTATTAGTAGTTGTTGCCGAAAACTCCCCATACACAACAACAACCAGCGGTTTGCTGCTTCCAGCGTCCCCCTAAGAGACTGAGATCATCTTTGTCTTTATGTGGGGGTGGCGGTTTACGGCATGCCACAAGACTGCAATTGAATGCGGTTGCTTTTTGTGGTTGCAACGTTTTTTAGCGTCTGTTTCAGTGTGAGAAATGCGTTTTTTTCCACACGCGGTACATGGTTCCATGCAGGGGCCGGACTGGATGTGTGTGTGAAAGCATGTATCATTTGCTTTCTTAGCGTGGCAGTAACAGCAATGATCAGCACAATGCAAGCGGGCACTATCATTGCCCACTCGAAAAATCGACTCCAACACCCCAAAAACCCAAACCGTCCTATAAGCAATCTAACCACAGAAAAAAACCAAACAAAAAGTTAACATAACAAACCAAAAACGCCAGCTATAAGCCACATCTCAAACAAACCACTGCTCCATATCTAAAAACGAATTTTGTCATTGAAAAAGCCATACCCAAAAATGGATTAGCTAACGACCTAACGGCAACAAATTAGAGAATCGGTATTGCTGGCAGCGGAAAAAGGCATGTGGGCTGAGTGGGTTCTGGATATAACTAACGTAGCCGCGGTTGTAGAAGAATGGTTTAGTTGCATTTTCCACTCTTATCTTCATTAAACGGGTTCCAGAGCCCCAGCAAACCAATGCAAGAAGCAATAAAAAGGGTGTGCATGTCGAGTCTAAACCAGCAGCAATCACCGATTTCTTTTAGCGGCTGTAGTCCCTGCCTTCGGGCTTTGCGCCCTGTGGTTTTGTTCCTGCTTCAGGAATCATTGGTAGTGGAATCGGCGGCGGAATGTTTAGGGTACGAGAAATCAGTACGGACTCTATGAATACGACATTGGAGATTGACTGGATGATTATTTGGGCAGGCGGTTTTTTCTGTTCAAAGTCTTTTAGGACTTTGTCAACTTCGCTTTTTTCGCCGACAACGTAGGCGTTGCCTTTCAGCGTCATCTGGGCAATGGATGGGTTGTAAACTATGGTGAGTACAAAGGGCACTTCTATGGATTCATCTGGCTTCTTCTCCATGCCCACCACGTTAATGTTGGTGTTGATCTGGATAGGCGGTACCGGTTTGCGGATGTCCCAGTAACGTTCCGCTGAGATGCTTGAAACAACAACGTTTACTCGAAGCATGATTGATCAAAAGAGAAATAGTGCAGAGGCAGAATTTAAAACTGCTTATTTCTGCTTGTACCGTGTGAAGCCACAGTGACCGCAAGTATATCGGTCATGATGGTCTGCCATGAAGTAGCCTGGACCACAACGTTCACAGGTTGGGCGTGCACGAGAAATCTTTGTGCCTTCAACTTTGTACATAGCTTTGACGCCACTTTCTTCTTTGTGTTTCTTTTCAGCTTTGCCTTTTTCGGCTTTCTTTGCTGGCGCCGCTGCTTCTGCAGGTTTAGCTGCTGCTGGTTCTTCTTTTTTTGGGGCTGGTGCCATTATGCGGTCGCCTCTTCTTTAGGTTTTTCTGGTGGACTGTTCCGTTTGCGAATGTATTCGGGTTCCACTAGTTTAACTTGAGCAACGGATTGATAGACGTTGGCAACTCCCACTGTGATGCTGGTTCCTGTTTTGGTGCGCATGTGTTTGATGACAACGACGTCGTCGCCAACCTTCATTTCTACGGCAACGGCTTTCTTAGCTTCCAACCGGGGGGACGTTTTCTCTTTTGGACCCTGAATTATCGTGAAACCTACCTCTGTCCGTTTGAGAAGCGGATTCTGCTTGGTTGATTCTATTTTGATCTGCATTAACGTTCACTTTAAGGCGTAAATTCAAACAGTATTCTTCTTATTTAGCTTTTCGAAGCTTTCATCTCTTTTAGGAACTCTTTTACCTGAGCTTTCTTCTCATTTGACACTTTAACGACTACTATGCCACAATGAGGCTGCCCATAAACCACAAAAGAGTTCTCCGCCGCATACAAAACCGCGATAAGAGTAAGCAAGTCCTCTTCCCCCTCTACCACAACATGGGTATGTGCACCCGACCGCAAAGCCTCCTCGATCACTCCGATGGCTTCCTCAGTTATGGCTCCCTGAGGATTCTGCACGTAAACTGTTTTTTCTACTGGGGACTGTTTTGGCATGGCTTGGTTTCGGAGCGAAATGTAGTCGACTACTGTTAGCTGTGGATTCAAGCCGCTTCCATGGAGGTTTTGGGAAACTATATCGCCTACCGAAATCAACTCTGGCGGCTTTTCTTTCTGTATCCTCTCTCTGAGTTTTGCCATGGTTACCTGTGGGGTGCCTTCGATCAGTGTGCCGAATGGTTCTTTGAGAAAAACCCGTAATCTCGGCGTAAGATTGTAGGCTACTTTCATCTGTTGACCCGCCAAAATAGAAAGCATCAGATAGCTTAAGAAGCTACCGTGTTAACGCACTTTAAGCGCGTATCTGCCTTTTTCTTTGATGTTCATGGCTTTAGCGATGGCAGAGTGCTCAGGATCAAACATAACAACTAAGCCACTGTAGTCTTCGCTGAAGTTTGTGGATCTGCATTTGGGGCAAACGTTCTCTTTGGTTATGAAATGGCAGTTAGTGCATGCTTTTTCACTCATTTAATTTTCTCCTCTATGCCTCTGTTTTTGGGGTTTCAAGCTTCTTTTCTTGGCCTTCTTTGCCTTGGTCCATCTTGAGCCAGTCTAGCTTGCCTAAGAAGGGTTGACGTGCAGTGACGCCGATTTTGCCGCTGCTGCCTGCTCTGCCCAGTGAAACCGCGGTTATGCGGACGCGGACTTGGTCGCCTGAACTCAGTTTACGTTTGGATTCTTTGCCCAGTAAGACGCCTTGTTTTTCGTCATAGCTTATGTAGTCGTCCATTAGTTGGGAGACGTGGAGTAGGGCGTCAACTGGTCCAATGCGGACGAATGCGCCGAAATCAGCGATTTCCACGACGTCGCCTTCAACGACTTCCTGTATGATTGGGTAGAAGGCTAAGAGTGAAAAGTTCACTTTGTGGTAGGTTGCGCCGTCGCCTGGAATGATTTTTCCTATGGGGCTAACTTGTATGCCGGTTACGGCGATGACGTAGCCTAATTCTTCATCCACTATGCCCTCGTACTTCTGTTTTACTTGGTCGCGGCCCACTTTCTCCAGTGGGTTGCCGAAGGTATCGGGCGGGATGCGAATAGTATCTTGAAGAGTAATCAGTTTGAACATCTACGATATCAACCCGTCAATGTCTAGACGTGATTTTTGTCTCAGATAAATCACTGGCACACTTATATCTCTTAGCCTCCTCCGGAGAACTCTATCATTGGTAAAAACGGGGGCGCCCCAGTTCTTAGCCACCTCGACAATAACGTTGTCTGTCTCTTTGCCCCCGCCCTCCACAGTTACAAACTTGCATTTCTCAGCCAACCGCAACGCAAAACTGGCTTGCCGCCGCGTCTTAGATGCTTCTTTGGATGCAAGCAACTCCAACTCAGCTTTAACTGGCGAGAGCAAAATGAACTCAACATTTCTGCCAAGTAGGCGCCGGGTTTCCTCAAAGATATCCATCTTAAACTCCAGCGTCACAAACAATGCGTTTGAATCCAAAATAACTTTGATTGGGCAGCTTTTGTTTGGCGACGCCGTCATGGCAGGCTCCATTGGATAAGGTTGTTTTGTGGGACTTAAAGGTTTTATGCGGCTGAGTTGGATTTAGTTTGGTATTAATTTAAATATTAAGAATTCATGATTTTCAGCAGATTGGTGATTGATTGTGCTCCGTGAAAAGTCCTGTGGCGCAGTGATATACATTAACAATCAAGAGAAAACTCGCTATTTAATGCTAAATTACACTGCAGGACACTGGGACTTCGTTAAAGGCAACGTGGAACCAAACGAAACCGAGAAACAAACGGTTACACGTGAGATGCAAGAGGAAACAGGGATAACCGAGGCTCAATTCATAGATGGCTTCCGCGAATCCATCAGCTACTTCTATCGGCGACAAGGCTTAACAATCAACAAAGAAGTTGTTTTTTACCTTATTGAATCCCAAACTGATGAAGTCACAATATCCTTTGAGCATATTGGTTTTATCTGGCTGGACTATCAGCATGCGCTAGAAAAATTGACTTTTAAAAACGCCAAAGAAACCCTGCTGAAAGCGCATGATTTCCTGTTAAAGAAAGGGTTAGTGAAAGACTAACAGTTTCTGTTTTTCTAGTTAAGAAGAAGAGAATGCTGCCCTTATTCATCTTCTTCTCGGGGACTTTGGGGTGGTTTGCTTTTTTGGTTCAGGCTTGCAGGGGGGACTTGCAGACTGCTTGAGCGTAACCCGCAAGCAGAACAGACATTTTTTATTTTATGAGTCCGTATCCGATGAGTCTCCACCTTGCAGTGATTTTTCTGCTGATGGCAACCCTTGAATTTGGCAACGCACAGATGGGCCGTGTCAGTTTCACTTTTATGGTGTTCTGTTTGATGTAGATAACTTTGCCCACGTTCACTGCGGCGCCGATGTGAAGCAGCAACGCCTCGTCCGGATTAATTTTTTCCACTTTCTGCAGTTCTTTGGTGCCGACGACGCGTTCTAAGACATGTGTTTCCAGCGTTAGCTCTGTCACTGTAGGGGGCAGTTGACCGGTTTTGCCTGCGATGCTGCCTGTTAAACCGTCTGCTTTGGAGTAAGAGGGATCGAGCAGTGTGCCGACGCCGACGAGTCCGCCGCATGTGGCTTCTTTAACGCTTTGTTCGCCGGCGTGGAGGCTGACGATTTCACTGACGAGTGGGTCATAAACGGTTTTGCCTTCACGTTCCGACATGATGCCTGGGCGGATTTCGATTTCTTCTCCGACGACGAATTTGCCCTGTGCAATGGTGCCGCCGATGATGCCGCCTCCCAATTCCTCGATGGTTGTGCCTGGCTTGTTGATGTCAAAGGAGCGGATAATGTACATAAGCGGCGGCAAGTTCGGGTCCCTGTGCGGTGTAGGAATGATTGCTTGTATGGCGTCTAGGAGCACATCGATGTTTATGTTCCGCTGCGCCGAAATCGGGATAATGGGGGCGTTCTCTGCTACTGTGCCTTTCACAAAAGCCTTGATTTCCTTGTAACTCTCCATTGCCCGTTTCTGGTCAACGATGTCGATTTTGTTCTGTACAACAATGATGTTTTTGATGCCGCTGACTTCAGCAGCTGCAAGATGTTCACGCGTCTGAGGCTGGGGGCAGGGTTCATCTGCTGCGATGACAAGTATCGCGCCGTCCATGATGGCTGCGCCTGAGAGCATAGTTGCCATCAACGCTTCGTGGCCGGGGGCATCGACGAAGCTGATTGCGCGGACGAACTCGGCTTGTGTGCCGCACCCTTCGCAGACTGGGTGAATCGTGAAGTTCTTTGGCGGAGGGCATTTGGGGCATTTGTAGATGGGCATGTCAGCGTAGCCCAGTTTAATGGTGATGCCGCGTTTGAGTTCTTCACTGTGCCGTGAAGCCCATGTGCCAGATAAAGCTTGGACAAGGGTGGTTTTGCCGTGGTCAACATGCCCAATGGTGCCGATGTTGACTTCTGGCTGTTTTGGAAGGGCCTTAGATGCGTTACTCATAGTATTCTTCTTCTCTTTAGATAAACACTGGACTGAATAAAAGGAATTGAGGATGGCTGTTTATAAGGTTTAAGCATGCACTGCAACAGAAAATTATTGTTGAGGCGCCTGCACCTGCTTAGCCGGTAGTGGAATCGGCGCTGCTCCGGCTGGTCGCTCCACGATTTTCATGTTAATCTGTCCGATTTCGTCTGTAATTGTGTCGCCGCGGACAGTTTTGCGTTTGCGTTCGCCTTTCCTTTTGGGGCTAAAGCCTGCTCCGCCGCTGATAACGACGCTTCGGCGTATACCGCCGTGAACGTTTGGGCGCATGGGGATGCCGTCGTTGTCTGAGCCGCCCATGACTTGCACTTTGTGTGCTGGTAAATCGACGACTGTGCCGTCTAATGTGTCGCCTATTTTTCTTCCGATGAAGGGGCTTGCGCGTGCTTCTTCAAGCTCTACAACTTTGGATGCTCCCGATTGAGGGTCGGAAACTATGACTTTGAACTTTGCCATTCTTATTTACTCTCCAGCGGAGTATCAACTTGGATGCTCTCTCTATTAAGTATTTATCTTTAGAACCCCTAAAACATCAGAAATAAACATTTCCGCAATGGTCAACCAAGACTAACTCTCCTAGTAACTATGTCGCTTCTATATTTTCCTGCTCAGGAGACAACGGCTGGTTAACTTTCACTTCGCCTTTTGAAGTGGAACTTTGCACGCTGCCCTTCTGGTGATTGCCGTTTCTAGGCGAGATGACGGTAAAGTGGAATGTGGTATAGGCAATGGCAGTTTTCAAAAAGAAAATCACAACACCACCCAAAAGCGCCACCGAAGCACCGACGGCAAAGGATACGCCGAGTGCACGGTAGATTTCGCTGGTTATGATCTGGGCATAGCCGATAAAAGCGTATCCTTGCGCTTCCACATTGCCTGCGATTGAGTGAACAATTATGACTTTGTCTATTGGAATTAACTGTGCAAGCGAAGCAAACACGAAGAGCAGGGTGATGATTTCGAAGCACCAGCCTAGAAAAGAGAAGATGACGGGTTTAATGAGCATGTGGGGGTTCTTAAGCAGGATATTCATGCCGTCGTGGTAGTCGCCTAAGGCTTTGTCCACTTTGTCTTCAACGCTGGTGAGAGTGGCTGGGTTTTTGTAGATGCGTCTTAATGCGTTGAAGAATTGGCCTACAAGTTTTTTGGCTGCTACTGGTTTAAAACTGGCTAGCAACAGCGCTACCAGCGGCAACGTGAGAAGCAGCATTATGCCGCCTAAACCTATCAGCAGCGAAGTTTCCAAGCGGTAGTTCAATAGCAGAAGGGCAAGTGCAATTATCATGCCGCCGAGGTTGAATATGGCTTCATACATGTTTTTGGCGACTACAGACGCGACTGCTTTGCCGCTTTGTATGTTTGGGTCCTTGTTTAGCAGGTAAGCCTTGAAGAGGTCGCCTGACCAGCCGCCGGGAATGAGGTTGTCTACAAATATGCCGACCCAGTACAGTTTGAATGCCCTGCCCAGGCTAATTTTGATTTGAAGGGAACTGAGAAGTTGACGCCAAACGATAGTGTTGAAGAATATAGAAACGATGAGACTTAGAATGGCTATCAGGTAGAATGCTGGGTTTGCTTCTTGGATGACACTGATTAGCTGGGTTATACCCACGACGTAGAGGAGATAAAAAATCAGTGCTGCGTAGCCAATCAGAGTTGTAACTAGTATTAGCCTCTTAAATTTAGAACTGATGATAAAAGGTTTGCCAACATCTCCCATGGCTAAGTAATATTTGTATCAATATTTCAGCTTTATCCAGCAATAGCTTCTTTTTGGCTTAATCGCTGAAAAGAAGATTTCAAGCGTATTCTGTTACTGAGCTAGTAAACGTTTTAATCTCTCCTGTGTGTGGTGTTTGGCTATGTGGCGGCTTGGGTTCCTCTTCCACGATGTAGCCTTTGGGTTACTTACTGTCTTCATACCGCTATACGTGGTGGTTTTTCAGGACACAAGCATCTTAGGTGGACCCATGCTTGCTTTGGGCGTTATGACTTCGATTGCTATCTTCTGCTCTATTCCCGCTTCTTTTCTGTGGGGTTACCTCTGTGATAAAACAAGGCATTACAAAGCGTTCATTCTGCTTTCTTTCGGTTCAATAGCCCTCATTCTCTTTCTCATGACTTTGCCCTTCTCCCAGAACCTCATCGTTTTCGTAGTCCTCTATGTAATCATGCAGATGCTTCACGTAGCCCATGAATCCCCAAAAAACATCCTCATTACAGAGCATTACAGCCGCACAGACTGGGAACGCTCCTTTGGATTATATGAGGGAATAACAGAAGTTGGTTTCATCGCGGGCTTAGCAATCGGCATGTTTCTGTTTGCAACTGCAATTCAATTTTCAATATTGGCAACTTATACCCTGTATATTTGTAGTGCCCTGAGCGTCGTCGCGTTTATATCCGCTGTGGTCTTGATTGCTGATCCATTGATGATTTTTGAGCGTCGCCTCGTGGGCATAGAGAGAAGCCTCGATTATACCCACCGCGGCCTTGAAGGTTCCGCTAGGCTGATGGATGGAAAACGCTGGAAGGGTTCCCTAAAACGGGATAGCTTTGTAGGTTTTGCGTTTGCGATAGTCCTGTTTTCTCTTGCAACCAGCCTCTTCTTTACGCCTCTGCCAATATACTTAAGAGACTTATTTGGGGGGCAACAGCAGTTTGTGTACCTAGCCTATATCTTCAGCTCTGTTGGGGCTTTAGCTGGCTACTTCCTGATTAGCGGCCGAGCATCCAGCATTAACATACGAAGACAGATGCCCCGATTCATACTGTTACGAGGCCTTCTATTGTTTGCCTTGGTCGGAGTAGTTTGGTTCGCCATCGAACCAACCCTCTTTACTTGCATGCTACTTGTCCTCTTGGGTTTTGCCTTTGCAATGTACTATATTATGATGCTTTCGCTTTCGATGGAGATTATCCCTCAAGGAAAAGCAGGCTTCTTCGACGGCATGGTCGGTTTAGGCGCAGCAGTAGGCGCGTTTACCGGCCCCTTCCTCGCCAACTACTTCAAGTTCCTGCCCAACCAATACGTCTATATCCCAATTTTCGTAATTACCGCTGTGATTTTTCTGGTTGCCTTTATCTCAATAAAAGCTTCAAAATAAAAGAAAATGTGGCAAACGTAATAACGCTCAAGATGGGTTTATTCGGTGTGGACTCTGTAGAGGTCGATGTCTTCACGCATTGAAGGCGTCAATTCAAGGAAGTCTCGCACTGACCGTTCGATGTCTCTGCTCTGTGTGACATATCTGCCGACGATGATTATGTCTGCGCCCTGTTCAAGTGCTTCTTTAGCTGTTTCGGGGATGATGCCGCCTGCGACTGCGATGAGGAGTTTCTTGTTGGGGAATGCTTTGCGGATCATCTGTATGCGTTCTAAACCGCAGGTTCTGCCGCTTTCTTGGTCGATGCCTCGATGCAAAATGACGATATCTGGGAATTCTTTTAGCGACTTCAGCTTAGCGAGGACATCCTCTACGTTTAGCATGTCGATGACTCCGTAGATTCCTAGGCGCTTGGCTTCTTGTACGGTTGCGTCAAGGGTTTCTGGAGGCGCTAAACCTGCTGCGACGACTGCGTCTGCTGTGTCTTCATAGGCGATGTCAGCTTCGACTTTGCCTACGTCAAGGGTTTTGAGGTCGGCTATGATGAATTTGTCTTTGGCTACTGTTCGTAATTCACCGATTGCGCGTGTGCCGTAGCGTTTAATGAGTGGGGTTCCGACTTCAATTATGATTCTGTCGCTTCCCGGCAATTGCTCTATGACTTTCTTTGCGCCTTCCAATGAGGGTGCGTCAAGCGCAATCTGGAGGTACGGTGGTCTCCATAA
This sequence comes from Candidatus Bathyarchaeota archaeon, assembly GCA_963702095.1. Classification (GTDB taxonomy): domain Archaea; phylum Thermoproteota; class Bathyarchaeia; order Bathyarchaeales; family Bathycorpusculaceae; genus Bathycorpusculum. The sequence goes on along the minus strand of OY969706.1, from coordinate 2,715,006 downwards.
CCGTGGAACCTTGAAGCCCATGATCGGGTGTTTTGCACGGTCTTTGTCGTAAATGATTTTTTCCAGTGAAGGATACTTATTTAGTGCACGTTGTAGCGCCATCTTTGTTGCGCCGTAGTTGTACTGGTAGATCTTGCGGTAGTCAGTGGCTTTTGGGTGGATGAAGACACTGCAGATGATGACCCAATCGTCGAGTTTATCGACTGGTAATACGCCTTCTTCGGCTGAGTCAGCGATGGCTTTTGCGACTGCTGCCTGCGCTGGACCGAAGATTTTGCCGGTGTCCTCCATGTTTTTAACGGTGACTTTTGGGACAATTAGTGTGTATGGCTTGGGCGGCAGGTTAGGGCGGATGACAGCGAGGAGCGGCGTGTGCCCCGCGGATAGGCTTGCCATACCGTTTGCGAAGGCTTGACCGATTGGTCCGTTCTTGTCGCCTATCATAAGGTCTATGTGTGCAACTTCGTTTCCTTCCCCAACTAATGATTCACCAATCAAGTAGACTGGGCCTGAATTTTCTTTTTTGTCCTCATGTTTTGTCGGCATACGATCTAATATCTCCTTATAATCGACATTAAACTCTTTTAGCCAGGAGTAAAGTGTGTCTCTGTGGATGTTAATTTCTTTGGCTGTTCCGACAACTGTCGGTTTTGCTGGCTTGCCTTTAGAGTTTACCTCTTTCTTTGCAGCTTCAATGAGCATTTTTAAAAAGTCTTCGCGTGTTTCTGGCTTTTTTATGTCGGTTCCCGACATTTTTTAACCTCGATCGCTGTCTGTATGTTCTCTTGTATATAATAATGTCGGGTTACATAAGGCGTTTGTAATTGACACCAACTTTTTTGGCACCGATTTGTCGGTTACACATCTTTCTCTGTAGCGTAGTTTTAAACGCTTTTTTCCCTGAATCTTTATATCCCCAGTTTCTCATTGAATGCCTTTATTGAGAGAGGAACTTTGATGTCATGGACTGACTGGACCCTTCTATCTGTTTTCATCGCTGGGTTTCTGCTTTTCCTCTACGGCGCCAACACTTACAACGCAATCGTTGGCTACACTGGCATCTACCTCTTCATCGGCTCCATCGCAGCCTACTTCATACTCTACATCTACAAGGAACTAACCAAAAAACAAACTATCGCACCTCAGAAACCATAAAGCTTGCCATATTTCCTGTTGAGGTAGTCGATAAACGGCGCTGAATCCAAGCCTACTCCGGTTGCCAGTTTTATGAGTTCTTGGGGGTCATAGAGGTTTCCTCTTTGGTGGATGTTTTCTTTAAGCCACAAGTTGACTTCGCCGAGTTTTCCCTCACAGAGTTGGCTTTGCCCGTCTGGCAATGCCTTGGCTAGGGCGGTGTTGATTTGCCCATCATAAATATTGCCCAACGCATAGCTTGGGAAGTAACCGTAGAGTCCACTTGCCCAATGAGTATCCTGCATAACGCCTTCTGAATCATCCTCTACCTTAACGCCAAGGTAATCAGCGTACTTTTGGTTCCAAACCGCCGGCAACTCATCGATTCGTATTTTGCCCCCAAAGAGGTCGCGTTCTAACTCGAAGCGGATGATGATGTGGATGCTGTAGGTGACTTCGTCGGCTTCTATGCGGATTTTCGAGCGCTCAACCCTATTCACTGCCTGCATGAAGGGTTCCAGTTGCATCTCGCTTAAGCTAGGTGCTGCCTGCTTAGCTTTTGGGAGAAAACCCGTCCAGAACTCTTCTGAACGTCCGATTAGGTTCTCGTAGAAACGTGACTGCGACTCGTGAACTCCATAGCTGCATGTGGAGCCAACGGGCTGGTACATCCATTTCTCTGGGAGGTTTTGCTCGTAGATGGCGTGTCCTGACTCGTGGAGCACTGAAAACAGGGAACTGGCAAAATTGTTTGGGTAGTAATGTGTGGTTATGCGGACATCGTCGTAGTAGCCTGTTGTGAAGGGGTGTTCGGTTTCGTCTACTCTGCCGCCTGCCACGGGTGAAGCGGTATCATAGCCCAGTGTTTGGGTTACGAGTTGGGTGATTCTGCGTTGGGTTTCCACTGGCACGGTGTGGTTGAGTGTGTTGGGGGCGGATGGGGTTTGTGCAGCCTCGATCTTGCTGATCAGCGGTTTAAGCCCAGATAGCAAGGTGGTGAAGGTTTTGGTGATGGTTTCCACCGACATTTGCGGCTCAAAATTATCGATCAAAGCTTCATAGGGTGTTTTGACTTCTTTGACTTTCATGAGGATTTCCGCAGCTTCCATGCTTAGGTCAAATAGCTTCTGCAGGTCGGCTTTGTAGAGGTTGAACTCCTTTTTTGCCTTCGCCTTCTTCCAAGCGTTCACGGTGATGGCTTCCTGCATCGCCAACTCCCCGACCAACCGCTCTGGCAACGCGGTTTGTTCACGGAAGTCTTTGTCGATGAGGTAGAGGTTGCGTTTTTCCACTTGCCCAAAATTGCTGTATTCTGGGCTGGTTTGGATTGTGCCTAAGAGTTTGCCGATTTGAGGGTCAGTGCCCAGTTTGTGATGTATGCGGCTGAGCAATGCAAGTTGTTCGCTGCGTTGGTTGATGGCTTTGGGCGGTATCATGGTTTCCATGTCCCAGTGGATTATGCCCTCTGCCGTGCCGAGGACTGTTGTGTCTTTGTTTTTAGCTAAAAGTTCCCTGTATGCTGATTCGATGTTGCTTGTCAAAGGTGATTGCTCCATCAAGCTAAACGAGGCTGGTTAAATAAGAGTATCTAAGGTGGTTTTTGCGTGGTCGGGCGATGCTTTTGTATACAGCGGTTGTGCTGCTTTCACTGACTTTCCTATCTCTGCTTTTTTAGTGTTAGAAGAAGGAGAAGCCTCCCTTACTCATCATCTTCCAGCGGATATGGTTGCGGATTGCTTTTTGGGTTCAGGCTTCCAGAGGCGTTACAGACTGGTTGTGGAGCCAACCTCAAATAGAACACGACTTTTTGATCTACCGATTCAAGCAGTAGCCAATCAGAACCTTGTAAGATACTGTTCAAAGTTTTTTCTGTCACGCAGACACTGGGGACACACACAGCTAAACGGCAAATTCTTTGTGGTGCAGAGTTCAATGTAGCTGCATTCTTTGCAGCCGAAGCTTCTGCCGCAGCGGATGCAGGTCTGCTGGAAGATCACTTCGTCGCCTAAGATGTCGCCTACAGTTTCGATGACTTTTTCGATGTTATTGTAGCTTTTGATAGAGAATAATCCGGTGTCTCGGTTGTAGTCTAAACCCAGATGCATCAGGTTGAGGAATTTTTCTTTCTCCAGCCGAGGAAGCTTGAAGCCTTTGCCGTTCAAAACAATCGTCATACCCATCAGAACCTGCCCATTTTAACCAAGAAATCCACTTCTTCAGGCGTAAACTCAAACCACGCCGCTAGGGGGCTGCTGCGTTTCTTCTGCAGTATCAATTTGATGTAGGGCACGTAGCTTTCTTTGGCGAGGGCATGTGAGACATGGCATTTGGCGCCGATTTTGCCGCATATGGCATCGAGGGTATTGCGTTTGGCTTTGGTCCAGAACAAGGTGATTATGCGGATTGGCGGCGTGATGAAGGTGAAAGGCTTGTAGGATTTTGGGTTGACTGCGGCGGCTTCGGATAGGGCGTTGTAGAAGTATTTGAGCAGATGCCAGTTTTCGATGCCGACTCTGCCTCTGAAGAGGTCAGCTTGCGACAAGTACTCGTAGGCTTCGGCAAGCTCCACCGCGTCGGTGTAACGTTTGGGCAAGTTGTCGCTGACAGAGAGCAAGAAGTCGTCGTAGTCTACGCTAGAGTAGCTTAGCAGGCTTGAGGCTTGGGCGATGGACTCAGCGGTGAAGTAGCCGCGGAGCGTGTCGTCCATGCTTATGTCTTTGTTGCGGCTGCTAAGCATCATAGTGTCCTGCAACGTTAAGGTGTGGTTTTCTTCACTTAGGCTCTGCAAATCGTTTATTGCTGAGCGGACGTCGCCTTTGCTGTTCTGGGCGATGCGTTCGAGCGCTTCAAACTCGGCTCTAATATGCTCCAAAAGACAGATTTTCTGCAATAGCGCGATGATGAGTGGGATGCGGACTTGTTGGAACCGAACCAGCAAACAGATTTTCTTTAGAGGCCGCAACTTCTCAATTTCGGGGTCGTTAGCCGCCATAATCACCGGCACCAGTGAGTCCTCAACGATTTTTAAGATGGCGCTGACTCCGCCACGGTCTTCGTTGCCTGCGATGCCGTCTACTTCGTCGAGGAACAAAACGTTGCCGCCTGTCTGAGGGGAACCTGAAAAATTGTCCAGTGCCTTGTAGGAGGTGGCGGGTTTGGCAATGGCGTTGATTGCTTTCTCGTTGCGGGTGTCGCTGGCGTTCATCTCGATGACGGTGAAACCTAACTCTTTGGCGGCAGCTAAAACCAGCGTAGTTTTGCCTACTCCTGCTGGTCCATAGAGCAGCACCGCTTTTTTTGTGTGCCGTTTGTTTTTGAGCCACTCCAAAAACAGGGCTTTAGCTTCGTCGTTGCCTGTTATGTCCTCGATTTTTTGCGGGCGATACTTTTCAACCCAGAGCAGGTCACTGCGCTGCATAGTTTTCCTCTATACCTTTTCCAAACTTGGCGAACTGGGCGAGAAGCGCGCTGAGTTGGATGTCGCTGTTTGCGCCCTCTGTTAAGCGGAAATCGTATTCGCCGATTACTCCTGAGAGCTCGGCTTTCTGTTCAGGCGTCAAATCCGACATCTTAAAGATTTCCCGCTGTATCTGACGGATGATTTCTGTGCCTGAGAACCCGTAGGAACCCATGATGTCATACATGGTTTTGCGTGCTTCCATAAAGTCGCCGTAGAGGGCTTTGCGGATCATTTTTTGGACTTGCATTGGGCTGGCTTCGCCGATGACCAAAGAAACGGTTTTCTCGTCTACGTAGCCTTCCTTGTAGGCTGAGGCGGTTTGCAGGGCGTTTATGGCGTGTCTTAGGTCGCCCTCGGAGAAGTCCACAATGCGCTCAGCCGCTTCAGGCAGTAACGTGATTTTTTCTTTTTTTGCGATGCAGATCAGGTGGTCTTTCATTGCTTGGCGGTCGACGCGTGAGAACCGGAATATGGCACATCGGCTCTGGATGGGCTCGATGATTTTGCTGCTTTGGTTACAGATGAGGATGAACCTTGAGGTGCGGCTGCCGACTTCCATGATGCGGCGCAACGCGGTCTGCGCTGGACCAGTCATTTGGTCGCATTCGTCGAGTATGATTAGGGAGAAGGGAACGTTTCCGAAGGCCCCTCTGCTGTATCGGCTGAAGTCTTTGATACGGTCGCGGACGGTGTCGATGCCACGCTCGTCGGAGGCATTAAGTTCGAGGGTGAAGCTGCGCCAGTTGTCGCCGTAGAGTGTGTGGGCGATGGCTAGGGCAAGGGTAGTTTTTCCTGTGCCTGGAACCCCGGCGAACATGAGGTGAGGCATGGTTTTGGGGTTTCTCATGAATGCTTTGAGGCTTTCCACGATGTCTTTTAAACCGACGACTTCGTCGAGGGTTCTGGGTCGGTACTTCTCAACCCACATAAGTGTTTCTTCGGATGCTGCCATAAAGTTACCTTCCACAAACAGTTAGTACATTATCCTTTGCCATAATTAATTTAACTTTTCTGTAGGAATAGGGCTGGATTTAGGTGTTTTTCATCAGTTGTTGTTGGCGGAAAGCGCCTATACACAACAACAACTAATTGGCTGTGCAGAAAATTGCTTTTTGGCATCAGGGTCTGGTTTGGGTTGCAGGCTGGTTGTGCAAGCTATAACGCGTTGCATTAAAATCATGCAGCAACGATATAAAAACCTCTTTTTTATAGTCGCTTGCATAAACACGTTCTATTAGTCGCCTGCAAAGTAGGCTACAAATCTTCCAGGTTCCTGTAGTACGACTAAGTTATTGTTTCCAACTTTTTCTCGGGTAATATATCCTTTCGTTTTTAGTTTCTCTAAAATTCCCTTATTAAGTTTCATCATGCAAGGAATCAAGACTCCGTCGTAATCTTTGTCGCTTCGGCGAATGCCCTTTTCCAGTCTCTGTACGTGCTCTCGATAACCCGGAAAATTGTTTCTTGCTAGGTATAGGATTAATTCGTAGGGTTTCAATGGCGATTTTTGGCTTAGAGCTTTTAGAACTGCCATTTCTTGTGGCAAGGGAAGCTCAACTGGAAGGCTTTCAATAGATTTTATCTTGGAGCTATCACAGATGCTTAATCCATGTATCTTTCGATCTTCCTGACGTTCAGGATAAGCGGTTGCCTCTAGATAATAAGCGTCTACTTTATGCGCCATTGCCACAAGCGTAGCTAAAGCGGCAGTTAATCTTCCTGCACTGGAAATATTTATCGAAATATCGCTGTTCCTTTCTTTTTCTCTGATAATAATTGCCGAGAGCTGACGAATTACCTCTGAGGTTTCAAACATATCGACGTTTTTGACAATAATATCGATTCCTTTCTTCGCTAGTTTTCGGACAACCTCTTCGGTATAATACTTTTGTTCTTTAACTAGTGCTTCGGAGTGTTTTCCAAAGGTATCCATGGTTGCTAAGATGTAAGCGCGGTTTGCCTTTGCAATATCAAATACCTTCGTTGCACGATCTATCTCATGACCCAAAGGAATGATGTGAACAATGTCTCTGGGAAAAACCGTTTTTTTCTGCAAGCTTTATCAAGTTAAATGTGTTAAAGAACAAGCATTTAACTCTTTAGTTGGCTATAACTCCTAGGAGAGGAAAAACCTGTGAACCCAGAAGTAATCGGTAGAGAAATAACAGAATGGTTCGTCAAAGAACATAGCGAATTTGTTGATAAAAACAGTCTAAAATCTTGGGCTAGCCTACTTGGCATTGAATTGCAAAAAAACGGTGATATAGATGAAGATGGATTGTTCCATCTGTTTGTACTGGCGTCCCTGTGGAATAATAAGCCAACACTCCGCACAAACAGAGGTATCGAAGCTTTTCAAGCGATAAAAGACAAGTACACAATTGAGAATTTCAGACAAGCGAAAAATGATCCAAAGCTTAATAATGAATTAAGAATACTCGCAAGTAGTGAAATAGGAAATTCGGCGATTTTTAATCTGCTTGATTATATCGCAAACGGCGATTGTGTTCAAGGGTCTGTTTGGCGCGAAATAAAATGTATTTTATACCTTTCGGGGGCTGGAGTACTGGACAACGATACCAGCAGGCTAATGCAACTCAGCAGTCTCTTCAATGGAAGCCCAAGAAGATATGCAGGCGACGCTTACCTTAAAGTAAAACTATTTCTTGTATTCCGAGAGCTTAGAATACAGTTTAAAGAAGCCGGGCAGTTCCAGTTTCACCCCGCAATATGCTGTATTTCCGACAGCCATGTCCGCGAAGCGCTCCAAGAACTCGGATTAGCTCAAAACGTAGGCACCGAAATAAGCAGCTTAATCAACGCAAGCAAATTAGTCGCTCAAATTTTCTGCACTGGGCAGTACCGAGCTTTATGATCTGCCTCTCTTCTTTGCCCATAAGGAGAAGTTCATCGTAAATGTGATAGACCATCGAATGAAGATAAGTAGTTCAAATGAAGATGCTGGTAACTGCCCAGTTTGTGGTGGTAAACTCGTTTGGCGTATTGCTCAAAAAACAGGCGAACGGTATAGGGGTTGTACTAACTTCAGTAAAGGTTGCCGATGGAATGACAGACGCTATTGACAGGGCTGTCATCGGCTGTCCCTGTCTTCCTTTATGTTCTTCACTACGTCATCAATGCTTGTTTTCTCAAGTATCGGCTTTAGCCTGTTTATTTCTTCTTTTAACTCTTCCACTTCTTTTTTGGGCACTTTAGAGCCCTCTCGAAAAAAGTTTGTTTTGTTCATTTTAGCCTATTTTGCTGCCTTCAGCAATATCCTTCTCAGGCTGCAGAACCGTTACGTTGCCTGCTGCGTCTTCAGCGGCTAGTATCATAGCCTGAGACTCAAGCCCCGCCAGCATACGCCGCTGCAAGTTAAGCAAAAATACGCATTTTTTACCAATCAACTCTTCAGGCTTGTAGTATTTCAATAGCCCTGCAATGCATTGGCGTTGTTCGGTGCCGAAGTCCACTTGGATTCTGAGAAGTTTTTTGCTTTCAGGAACCACAGATGCCTCGATGATTTTGCCGACTCGCAAATCGATTTTTTCGAAGTAGTCAAAGGTAATTTCTTCGGTTTGCTTAACTTCTTCTGCCATGCCATATCACGCCTAAGCGCTAATTAGTGTTTTTTGGGATATTTACTTTGCCTTCCCCGCGAGTTCAAGGCGTGTTTTGGTGGCCAAGTTATGCGCTAAACGGAGCGGCTCGGGGATGCGGCTTTTGGAGCAGTGCCGCACGATTTCCACGGCTGTTTCCAGCGAAACCATGTGGCCCACGCTGACGTAGACGGGTTTGCAACCCTGTTTGGTGGTGACTACTTCGCCGATGGCTTCCTCCTTATCCATTAGCAGTGTTTTGCCGTCTGCTTCGGTGGGTTTGCCGATGAGTCTACTCTTTGCCGCTCCAACAGTGGGTTTCTTGATGGCTAAGCCCAAATGGCTGGCGAAGCCACATCGGTAAGGATGCGCCCAACCCTGAGCGTCTACGAGGAAAACATCAGGCTGCCGTATTAGTCGCTTAATCGCCGCTATCGCCGGCGGAATCTCCCGAAACGACAGCAACGTGGGCACATACGGCATCTTAACGGGGCAAGTTGCAACCGTCGACTCCAAAAGCTCAAGTGAACCATAATCGATCACCGTAACTGACCCCACACCCACGTCGTCCACGTAAGAAACATCCACCCCGCCCACCGAACGGATTTCTTTAGGCAGCCTGTCTTGGCGGATAACCAGTTTGGATAGGCGCAGTTGGGTGTCGTGGGCTTTTTTTACTGAAAAATTCGCTGAAAGCTTGGGCAAATCACTCTTTACCCTTCGCAGTTTTACGGGTGCTTCTGGGTTTAGGAGGCTGATACTTTTTGAGGTAATCCTCCAGTGATTTGCGCCGCACTTCAACGGTGATGTCTCCGCGGGTTGTTTCGATGATGCGGCGGGCAATGTCGGATTTATGCCGTAGCCCAGGAACCAACATGTAAGCTTCGTCTAATGCCAAGAGCTGGATGAAGATTTGATCCATAACTTCAAGGCACTCCACACCTTTCTCCACTTCGCCCTCACGCAGGTAATCCAGCGCCAGTCGCCTGTACTCGCCGATGACATCCGCCAATCCAAGAACGTAATCTACCGAGGGCACAGCTATTTCGGCTGGGGTAACGAAGCGGTTTTCCTTAACTAAGACCAGTAGTATGTTGGCTTCAGAGTACTCCTGCAAAGCAGCGCTAAACATGCCTCCGTAGACGATTTCAGGGCATTTTTCAGCGAGCTTTTGGAGTTTGGAGATTCTTTCTTTAGCTTCGGCTAACATTTTTTCTGCGTCGTCAAAGCGGTTTTGATGGAGCAGCAGAATCGATTGTTTGGAGAGGCTTGTGGCTTTGCGCATGCTTTCATGGGTGTCTTCTCGGATTTTGTTTTTAGCCATGAGGTCGTTTTTGACTTGTTGGATAACGTTTTCTAGGGATGACAAAACGGCACCACAAATAGAATTGTTGAGGGGGCTTATTTCGGTTACTTAGAAAACTAGGCTTCTGCCCATTTCTCGACTAAGAGTTTGCCGTCGCCCAACGCGAAGCTTACTTTGACGAAGATGGTGTCTGAGCCTTTAAAGGGAAACATGCTGTCCTCTGCTAGGTCCTTGGGCAGATAAACTAGGTATTTGCCGTCTTTTCTTCGGAATAACCTTCCTCGTCCTTCACTCACCATAGACATATACCGCTTGATTGGTAGTTATTAAAATTATTTAGGGCTAAAATTAAGTATTTAAGTTTATCCAAACAAGCACCTTTTTGATTGATAGAAAATACATCAATGGCTGTCTAATCTGTAGGCTTATGTTTTGCCGACTTGAATCGGCTTATCCAGCTTGCTCAACAATACCACGCGGCTTTCAGGCGCCTCATTGATAATTTTGTAACCTGTCGCCTCAGCCAACTGAGCAGCAAACGCCCTGACCTCAGCGTGCATGGGCATGCGGTCAAAGCCCAAACGCAGATTCGAGAAGCCAATATGCATGTAGGCTTTGGCTTCGATGTAGGTGGGTTGAGCCTTCTCCACCAACGCTGCATAGCCCTCGACCGCGGTCATGTTGTGGTCTTTAACCATAGTCATGCGGATCGCGGTGGGGCAGCGGAAACTCTGCAGCACCCCCAGCGTCTCATTTAGATTTTTCCATGCCTTTGGAAACTGGGGGCGACAGACTTTGTTGTAGACTTCCTCGTTTGGAGCACAGAGCGAAACGTAGAGTTGGCTGGGTTCTTGGCTTAGTTTGGAGAGTTTTTGGGGGAGGTTGCCGTTGGTGACCAAAAAAGTGGTTAAGTCCTTCTGGTGGAAGAGGCTGATTAAGTCGCCCAGCGGCTCATAGAGGGTGGGCTCGCCCGTGAGGCTTATGGCGACCTGTTTGGGACGCATTGCCTCTTGGAACTTGCGCCAATCGGTTTTCTCGTTGCCCTTATAGCCTGAGATGATTCGCTCCTGTGCCTTAAAGCAGCCTTCCACGATTTCTTCTGGCGTGTCCTTGTTTGGGTTACGCATCTCATCCCAGTGGAGTTGCATGTCGCCGCTTTGGGCTCGCCAACAGAACAGGCACTGCTGCGTACAATAGTAAAGCGACGGCGTCATCTGGATACAGCGGTGGCTTTGGATGCCGTAAAACTTCTGTTTATAACAAGGTCTATTGTTAACTATGGATTCATAAAGCCACTTGCACCGCTTCACCGCTGAATGAGCGCCGATCAGGTGGTACTTTTGCTTTTTTAGGGCAGCTAAAAGCGATGTTGAGGCTGGTTTTTCCAAGAGTTGTGCACCGAAGTTTTGTATGATTAAGAAACTGCTGTCTTTAAAATCCCTATGCCACAAAAGCTTTCTGCACCACATTATCACCTGAGCTGTAGCGTATGCGCTGGGCGGCAGGGTGAACGATTAAGGTAAAGGTTTAAAATCCCCTCTTTGTCTAAACATCAGTATTGAGCTTTATGGCTACTTAGTTCGGGAGAGAGACCTAAACGTTGGACAAGAAGATTGCCGCAGTCACCATCCTCTTCATTGTGGCTTTTGCCGCGGCTACAGCCCCCATGGGTACACCTCAGAGTACCCCGGCTGTAAGCATCGTCACGGTAACCCCTACTTCTGGAAGCGCACCCGCTGGGTCAACCGTGACTGTTCAAGGCACCATCCTCAGCGCCAACTCCTCATACCAAGTTATCTTCGGAAAGAACGTTGTTGCAAGCGGATCATCAGACAGTTACTATGTCAACGCCAACTTTACCGTTCCCGAGACGGCGGCAGGATCATATGCACTTAAACTAAGAGATGTCGCTCAGAACATTAACTCAACTGGCGATCAATTCTCGGTTTCAATAGGCTACAATATAGCTGCAGCCCAATCGTCAGTGCAGGAAGGAGGCAGCATCAAAATCAACGCGGCAGTAACTGGTGGTCAACCCGGTCTTGACTACGCCGCAAAAATAGCAGTCACTTCGCCAAGCGGCACTACCTACGCTGCCATCGTTGACTTGGGCGTTCCTACCCTAAAGGGAACAGCAAGCGGACAAGTGACCTATCCAAGCAGCGGCTTTTCGCCCTCCGGCGCTTCAACTGAGTACGCTGGCACTTATTCGTTGAAATTCAACGATACGCTAGCTAAGAGCCAGTTTTCCGTTGACATATTAGACTCTATCTCCTACCATAGAGGGCAAACTGTAACAGTCCACGCGACAGGCTATCAAGCCAACCAAGCCGCATCCATAACCTTCACCAGCGGCAGCACAACCCTCGACACCAAACAAGTCACTGCATCAGCAGACGGCGTAATCAGCACAACATGGGTGGTTGTAGACAGCGCACCAATCGGCGATTGCACCGCAAAAATAACTCCTGAAGGCACGCAGAAGGCAGTGCAGGATCAGCAAACTTTTACGGTTGAGGGATATGCCGTGGATGTTCAAGTGAACAATCTGTCAGGTCAAGCTGTCCCAGACGTTACTGTGCAAGCCTCAGAAGACTCAAGCGGTACAACAACCACTGCTGTTTCAGACGAAAATGGATTAGCCTCCTTTAAACTTGAAAAGGGCGCTTATGGTTTAACTGCCCTCGTAAACAGTGTAGTCGTGGGGGCGGCAAACATAACTGTTACCGGCGAGGGAAGCTTCACCCTTACCTGCCAATTAACCGACACAGCAATCGCCGTCAAAAACGCCGACGGCGTAGGCATACCCTTTGTCGACTTAAGCATAAAATTTAATCTGCAAAGCGGTAGCGTATCCAAAAACGGCAACTCGTCTGGGCAAACAGATGCCTCAGGCACCTACATTTTAGCTTCAACCCTAGCAGGCGCCACCTACAGGGTAGATGCGTCGGTCCATGGTCAAATCTTCAACTCCTACAACAACACCTTTAGCAACCTTCCAAACGTTGCCCACCCGCAAGTCACAATTATTTGCCCAAGCGAAAACCTGACACTAGGCATCACTGGGTACAATCATGAAGCAATCCCCGATGCACGAGTTGAGCTAGTGGAGCTCACAAACGGACTTTTCTATTCTTCAACAACAGACAACTCAGGCACTGTATCGACGCATGTAACGTTTGGTGTTTACCGCATTCGAGTTTACGAGGGAAACGCATTGATCAACGAAACCAACGTCGAGGTTTTCGTTGATACCCAAAAACAGATTCAATGCACCCTCTACGGCATCCAATTAACCGTATCAGTTGTGGACCTGTTTGGCTCGCCCATACCCAACGTCAAGGTTACCCTCAATGGACCCGCATCGACTTCAGCTACCACGGGGGGCAACGGAGTAGCAACCTTCAACAACATCATCGGTGGAAACATGCAAATAATCGCTCAAGCCCAGGGAAACCCTGATGCCTCGCAATCAATGACTTTCAGCGTTAACCAACCCGCTACTGTTGAAGTGAAAATCGACAAATACATTTCACTTGGAGGAATGCTGCTCTCAGCAAGTGCCCTCATAACAATCATAGTAGTGCTTGTTGGGATCATCCTCTTTGCATTGGTCGAGGTTTTCCTGCGAAGAAGAGCTAAAAGTGCAGTTGAAAACACGACTTAGAATTCACCCTTGAAAAGAACAAAGTTTATATGGCTTTCAACGAACATAGAGAAAAACAGGAAGTACACACAAACAACAAAGATTTTGATTAACACTGGGGTGTAATCTGTTGGCTCAAACAAAAGCTTGTTCTCCGACATGTCAAAGCTTCAAATGCGGTAAAAATGCCGCTATCTTTAGGCGAGATTCAGTTTGGTGCAGAGACGGAGAAGAACCTTGCAGCGTCGCTAAATGCATGTACGCCATGTGTTTTAAGAGGCGTATGTTGCCCGGCGCAATCTGCGGTGAAACCGTTAAGCGGAAAACCGTGGAAAAGGACTTCGACGACGAATTCTACGAAGAAGACCAATCAGCCGTTAAACTGAAAGGTAAAGCTCTGCGTAAACTTGGAGACCAAGACTACTATTAAAAAATAAATAAAAACAAAATAGTGCTCGTGCAAGGCACGAGTATTCCCATTCTTATTTCGCCTGTACCCGTTTAACTACTGGCGGCTTAACTTTTTTGAGGATGCGGTAGCCGCAGATGATGCATTTGGTTTCTCCGCCTCGGAGCTCTAACTCTTCAGAGGGCACACGTGAACCGCATCTCATGCATTCATAAACAATTCCTGATTTTTCCATTTGGAAACGCCTGCCCTACAAAGAAAAGCATTTTACTTTTAAACATTTCCAATATCTTACAACAATGAGGATATACAGTTGAGAGTACGACTCAAAAAGAAACTCTCAAACCAACTCTCAAAAGATGGCTTAGAGAAAGTTTACAGTTCCTTCGACTTAGTCGGCGACATAGCCATCATAAAAGCCCCCGACAACCCAGCCGACGCCCAAACCGTGGCAAACCAGATCATGGCAACCCACAAAAAAATCAGAGCCGTCTACTCCCAAACCAGCCCAGTCAAAGGCAGCCACCGCACCCGACAACTAACCCTGCTGGCAGGCCAAAACATAGCCGAAACCAAGCATAAGGAAGCCGGCTGCGTCTTCTCGGTGGATGTGGAAAAATGCTATTTTTCTCCAAGGCTCAGTCACGAGCACCTCCGCATCGCCACACAGGTTTCGCCCGGAGAAGTAGTGGTGAACATGTTTGCCGGCATCGGCTGCTTTAGCATAATCATCGCCAAGACCACGCCTCAAACCAAGGTTTACTCCATTGACATTAACCCCGTCGCATACCAATTTATGGTTGAAAATGTACGGCTTAACCGCGTCTACGGCAGAGTAGTTCCCATATTAGGTGACTCCAAAGAAATCGTGGAAACACGGCTTCGGGGCATCGCTGACCGCGTGTTGATGCCGCTGCCAGAGAAAGCCCTCCAATATCTGCCCACGGCGTTGTCTGCGCTCAAAAAAACAGGCGGATGGATACATTACTACGACTTTGAACATGCCCCCGGTAAAGAGGACCCCCGAGAGAAGACGGAGCAGAAAGTCGCCGCTAAACTTGACAGTTTAGGCGTTCACTACATGTTTGCCTCTTCAAGGGTTATGCGGCCTACGGGTCCAAACTGGTACCAAACAGTGCTCGACATACAAGTCGCCGCTTCTCCTGACAAGTTTTAATAGCCAAAGCGCTACCTATTATTTCTGTGGAATCCGAATGAAACGTAAACTCATGGAAATCCTCGCTTGCCCCATCGACAAGTACCACCCTCTTGAACTGCATGTTTTCGAGGAAAAAAACGAAATTGTAGAGGGCTTAATCGTTTGCCCCAAATGCAACCGCTGGTACCCCATCCGAGACGAAATCCCCGAAATGCTGCCCGATGAACTCCGAAAAGAAGCAGATGACTTGCCCTTTCTAAAGAAATGGAAGGAAAAAGCTCCTCAGAAAACTGTTTCTGAAGGCAAGCCCTTCAACCTAAAATAATCTTTAATTTTTTAGCTGTATCGAAGTGTTTTTGGCGCTTGACTGTATGGCAGCAGTAGCTACTTCTAAGGCTTTGACGCCGTCTTCGCCTGTCACAATGGGTTTCTCTTTTTTGGTGATGCAATCTACGAAGTGCTGAAGCTCTGCTTTTAGGGGTTCTTGGAAGGGGAGGCGTGGCTGGACAGTTTGAGTTTTCTCTTCTATCCAGAAGTCCTGTGTGTTGTAGTCTAGGCGCATGATGGCTTCGGTTCCTGTAGCGATGAGGGTACGTGTCTTATACGGTGTCAGCCAGTTGGATTCAATGAATGCTGTCTCGCCATTATAATACGTTAGCATAATTTGGGCATAGTCCTCGAATTTCTGGATACGTTTGCTACCCATTTTAGCGTAGACTGAAACTGGGTCTTGTTTGGAAATAAATCTCATCACATCTATGTCATGTATAGCCGTGTCTTTTACAACTCCAACATCGCCAATGCGTTCAGGCCACTGAGAAACACGTTTGGCAGTGATGCTGACTAACTCGCCGATTTTTTTGTTCTCTACTGATTGACGTATTAGTTGGAGTCCTGGGATAAAGCGCATCAAGAACCCCACAGTTAAGTGTAGTCCATTTTCTTGGGCGGTTTTTACTAGTTGACGTGCCTGCTCTGGGGTTGTAGACATGGGTTTTTCTACTAGGGCGTGTCTGCCTGCGTTGAGCACTTTCATGGCTTCCTGATATAGGATCGTGGACCATGTGCAGACGTTGACTGCTTGGATGTCTTTGTCTTTTAGCATCTCTAGGCTGTCAGTGTAGTCTTTGACTCCGTATTGGTCAGCCATCGCTTTGGCGCGTTCAGCGTTAACGTCGCACACCGCAACAAGCTCAGTTGAGGGGAGTTCTTTGTAGACTCTTGCGTGGTTTTTGCCCCACTGACCCGTTCCAATTACCGCTACGCCTAGTTTAGTCATTTCTCATCATTTCCTCTTCCCAGCCCAAAGTATAAGAATCCTTCTGTACGGACTGTTTTTGGCTCAAATGCACCTGCCAAATCCACCAGTACAGCAGGAGCCTTCATTAGAGCTCTAAGTTTTTTGAGGTTAAAATTGTTAAATGGCAGCTGAGGTGACAGAACCACAATGCAGTCGGTACCCTCCACAGATTCGTTGAGGCTGGCCTCTTACTGTGACCCCTTCTAGGGCTTCCTTTTTTGCAGCTGGGTCGCAGAGGACTACTTTGGCACCCTTCTGCTCGAGCAACCGAACCAAGCCGCCTGCAGCGGGGGTGGCTGGACCCAAAAGCGCAATTCTACCACGCCTAAGCGTCTTGTTACAGCTCTTCAACGCATCCGCCATCAAGTTCACCGCATGCTTAGTCATGTCCTCATTGATTTGCCTAGCCAACGTAGGCAGCCTCAGCTTTGCATTCAAGTTTTCGGCGCTTTCAAGCAAAAAGTAAGCTTCGTCTGCGTTTGCTTGCTCGACAACGCTTGGTCTAAAGTCCGATGCGTTGATGTTGAGAACGTCGAGGACTTTGAAGTAATCTAAGCCTGCTGCCTCACAGAAAACCGCCAACTCATTGGTCAAGGCTGTTTCTGCGTCTTGTTTTGCTATGTCAAATAGGGTTGCTGCTTCAACAGTTTTTATGTCCATTACTTCTTTGACATGGTTTGCTAGGGTTTTTAGTATGGTGGATGCGGCTTGTAGGCTTGTTTGGTCGTCTGCGGCGACAGTTAACTCTAAACTCTCCATCGATTTATCAGTGCTTAGCAGTGGGTTGTATGCTAAACCGTAATCTTGACCTACTTTAAACCCGGAGGTGTTTTCCAGCAATTCTTTGAGGGTTCCCTCGGTGAAGCCAAAACCCGATATGCCGCCGTAAATAACCAGTGCACCCTGCCTCAGAGCTGCCCCGATCTGTTTGCAGGTGCCGCCTAAGCCGTTGTCGTCGTTTTTTTTCTGTTCATCAACCTTCGCAGTAATGGCTAAAACTACGACGTCGCTTGGGGCAACTGCTTTTTTGAGTTCACCCACAACAACTATTCTGTCAGTGTTTAGGTGGCTTTTAAGTTTAGCTTCAGCTTGAGGCATGGCAAACACAGTTTTTCCCTTCGCCACCTTCTTTACCACACTTGCATCTGCATCTGTGCAAACTACCCTAAAACCGGCGTCTGCGAAAGCGTTTGCAAAAAAAATCCCTTTATGCCCGCAGCCGACAACCGCCACAGTGTATTTTGAGCGTTTCTCGCTGGTATCAACCTCTTGGGGAGTAACGTGTAAAATTGTGGATATTGAGGCTGTCATTGGCTATTGTGTTCCTAGATTGTCGCTAATATTTGTTCTAGCTTTGAACTGTAGGTTTCCACCAGATTAAGCGCTGTCTTCTCGTCTTTGGCTTCAGCATACAACCGAAAAACCGGTTCTGTGCCGCTTGGGCGAATTAGAATTGCACTGCTGTCTTTGAACCAGATTTTCACGCCGTCTATGGTGCTGACGTTTTCGTTTTTGACTTGCTCATAGATTTTCTGTTGCAGCGCATCTTTTTTGCCGTTGGGGCACTCGACTTTGCCCTTCTCGATGAAGTATTGTGGTTCCTCAGCGACGAGTTCAGTCAATGATTTCCCGGTGTCTGCCATGATGTTGAGTAGCAGTGCGGTGGTCATGGCGCCGTCTCGGACTGCTTGGTGGGGACCGTAAAAGATGCCGCCGTTCTCTTCCCCGCCCAACTTCGCGCCGATTTCCTTCATCTTCTGTGAAACTGTGACGCTGCCAACTTTTGTCCAGGTTAACTCGCCCCCGTAAGCCTCAACCGTATCCTTGATTAGGGTGGAGCTGCTTACTGGTGTAACAATTTTTGCGCCCGGATTCTTGAGCAGGTACTGTTTGATGACTATGGCAAACGTTTTGTCGCCCCAGTAGATGGTGCCGTTGGCGTCTGCGAATATGGAGCGGTCTGCGTCTCCGTCGAAGGCAACACCCATGTCTGCGCCGACAGCTTTCACCGTCGCGGATAAGTCGCCCAAGTTCTCTGGTCTGGGTTCAGGCGGTCTGCCTGGGAAGGTGCCGTCGATGTTGGCGTTTAAGGTTGTGACTTTGCAGCCCAGTTCCCGCAGCAACGGCGGCAAAGCGATTCCCCCGACACTGTTGGCTGCATCTACGAGCACATGGTAGTGTTTGGAAGCGATTTTTTCTGGGTCGATGTGGTCTTTTATTGCGTCTTTGTATTCGTCGTTGATCCCCGGCAACTCATGCACTGTGCCGAGTTTGTCCCACTCTGCGTAGACGATTTTGCTGTTGAAGTAGATGTCTTCGATCTGTGTTTCCTGTTCGTGGCTGGTTTCGATGCCGTCGTTCCAGATTACTTTGATGCCATTGTACTCCGCGGGGTTATGGGATGCGGTGATGAGGACTCCGCCGTCCATCTTGTGGTTTTTAGTGGCAAACTGCAACGCAGGCGTAGACGCCATACCCGCGAAGTAAACGTTGCATCCTGTGGCGGTTAAGCCGGATATGACTGCTCTGGAGAACATGGGGCCGCTGGTGCGGGCATCATGACCCAAGAGCAGGTTTTTGTTTTTTCCAAAAAAAGTTCCGATAGCCGCTCCGATTTTAATGGCCATTTCAGGCGTCAACTCAACATTGACTAGGCCTCGGACGCCGTTTGTTCCAAAAAGCTTTCCTGTACTCATGTAATCATCAACTCGACTTGTGTAGTATTAAACAGTTGACTTGGGGTTTTAAAACTTTTCAGAAACCTCTTTAGCTGGACATACCGTTGAACTATCATTCAGGTGAACGTTGTCTCGGATTTTAGCTAGGTCGCCGATTATGCAGCCTTCGCCTAACTTGACGTTTTTGCCTATGTGCGCGGCTTCTCCGACGATGGCTCCGTTTAGGGTTGCGCCGTCGCCGATTACTGCCTCCGCAAAGACCACCGAGTTGTTGATACGAACGTTTTTTCCTACTTTGACGTTTTTACCCAAAATAGCATAGGGCCCAACAGTGGATTGTTCGCCCACAGAGACACCGACGTCGAAGGCGACTGGCTCGTTTAACACGTAGTTGCCTGCATGCGGCTTCTCTAATGTGTCGGCGATGAAGTCAAGAATGATTTTGTTAGTCTCTAGGTACTCTTGGGGTTTACCGATGTCCATCCACAATCCCTCCATACAGAAGCCACCGAGACGCCCTTCCGACGCCAACTTTGGAAAGACTTCGCGCTCAATCGAGACCCCTTTGCCCTCGGGGATATAGTTGAAAACTTCAGGGTCTAGCACGTAGGCGCCTGCGTTTATGAGGTTGCTTGGCGCTGTGCCTTTGGGCGGTTTTTCTATAAAGCGTTTGATTATGTTGCCGTTGCATTCCGCGACGCCGAAGCTGGAGGGGTCCTCAACCTTGCAGAGTGCGATGGTGGCTAGGGCGTTTGTTTTTTTGTGTGTTTCTATGAGTTTCTTGTAGTCTATGTCTGCGAAGATGTCGCCGTTTAATGCGATGAAGGGTTCGGTGTGTCCGATGAGTTTCTCCGCCTTCTTTATGGGACCGGCGGTGCCCAGCGGCATTTTAGGCGGGTCGATGGAGAAACGGACTTTTAAACCGCATTTGGGCGGTTTATGCTGCCGTATGTAGAACTGGGTTAATGCGTTGACTGCAAGTATGGCTTCGTCTACGCCGCCCGCTGATAACCGCTCGAAAATCCATTGTAACAGGGGTTTGTTGACTATTGGAAAAAGAGTTTTTGGACGTACACAGCTGAGCGGTCGCAGCCGTGTGGCGAAACCGCCTGCTAAAATCAACGCCTTCACAGTATCACCTTTTGATAACTATACCCTATTTACCCTTTTTTATATAAACAGTTATGGACAAACAATCCCTACCTTTCCGATTGGTTTCAAATGTCAACGGTTTTTCTAAGAGGTAGCGCCCTATTGGTCAAAAAGGCGCTCATTAACTGTTGGAAAAAGGGTTTAGTGGTTTATTCCCACTCTATTGTTGCAGGAGGCTTATGCGTAACATCATAAACCACACGTGTCACCTGCGGAATCTCGTTTGTAATCCTCGTCGAAATCCGCTCCAACACGGAGTAGGGCAGTTTTGCGAAGCTGGCAGTCATGGCTTCACGACTCTCCATAGCGCGGACAGCCACCACATAACCATATGCCCGCGCGTCACCCTTAACGCCTGTAGCTTTGGTGTCAGTGACCACTGAAAAGTACTGCCAGAGGCTTTCGACAAAATCACAGCGTTCGATTTCTTCACGCACGATTCTGTCGGATGTCTTGGCAATCTTCACCTTCTCCTCGGTTAGTGGCCCGATGATGCGGACTGCTAAGCCAGGCCCGGGAAGGGTTGGCGATTAACGATTTCTTTGGGCAACTCAAGCATGCGGGCTACTTTGCGGACCTCGTCTTTGTAGAGGTCGCGTAGGGGCTCGAGGATTTTTTTGAACTTGATTTTCTCAGGCAACCCAGCGACATTGTGGTGAGATTTGATTTTGTCGCTGTTTTTGCGGAAGCCTGATTCTATTCTGTCGGGGTAAATGGTGCCTTGGATGAGGTATTCTGCGCCTGATTCGTTGGCGATTTCTTCGAAGACACGGATAAATTCTTCGCCCATGATTTTGCGTTTGGTTTCTGGTTCGACGACGCCTCTTAGCCTGTTCATGAAGCGTTCCTGTGCGTCGGCAACGATAAA
This sequence comes from Candidatus Bathyarchaeota archaeon, assembly GCA_963702095.1. Taxonomy (GTDB): domain Archaea; phylum Thermoproteota; class Bathyarchaeia; order Bathyarchaeales; family Bathycorpusculaceae; genus Bathycorpusculum. Next base: position 2,694,295 of record OY969706.1, on the reverse strand, counting down.
GCGGATATCAAATTTCTCAAACGCTGTTCGGATGGCTTCTGTTTCGCCTTCCCTCATGAAGCCGTGGTCAACGTAGACGGCGGTGAGTTTTTCACCAAGTGCCTTAGCTGCTAACGCTGTGGCGACGCTTGAGTCGATGCCGCCGCTTAGGCCGATTATGGCTCTGCCGCCTGCGGACTCAGTCTGGATTTCTTTGACCATTTTGGGGATTAAGTCTTCCATCTGCCAGTTAGCCCGAGCTTTGCAGACTTGGAAGATAAAGTTTTGAAGCATCCGCATGCCGTTTTGGGTATGGATGACTTCTGGATGCCACTGTAAGCCGTAGATGGGTTTGGTTTTGTGGCGGAATGCTGCGACGGGGCAACTGTCGGTGTGGGCGAGGGTTTCAAATCCTGGAGGCGGTGCCATGACGGTGTCGCCGTGGCTCATCCAGACCTGCTCTTTCATGTTCAAACCCTCAAGGATGCCCACAGGCTTGTCAATGTCAACCTGCGCTATGCCGTATTCTTTGCAGGTTGCAGGCTCAACTTTGCCGTTGACAAGCTGTGCCAGAAGCTGATGACCATAGCATAAGCCCAACATAGGCAGGTCCGTTTCTAAGATGCGTGGGTGGAGTTTGGGCGCGTTGGGTTCATACACGCTTGAGGGTCCGCCTGAGAGAATTAAGCCTTTAACGTTGTATTTTTGGTTTAGAGCCGCCACTTCTTCGGGGGATATGTCGTGGGCGACGATTTCGCTGTAGACGCCGTGTTCTCGGATTCTTCTGCCGATTAGGTGGCAGTATTGTCCTCCGAAGTCTAAGACAAGTATGGTGTCGTATTTTGTTGACATAGTGCGGCTCAGAACTATTGGTGGCTTTAGGTCTAATTTAAGATTACTATCTACGTTTTGAGAATGCAGCTTGATGCATCTTTGCCTTTTTAGGGGACGTTATCGGCGGTTGCAAACTAAACTTTTATTAACGTTATCGACAGATTATCAAAAGTATGTTCCATAAAGTGGGGCTAAATTGAAAGAACGTGCAGGAAACAAGTTATGGAATTAAACGAAACAGACGTAAAAATTCTCAAGGGGCTCCTAGAAGACGCCAGGTTCTCCAGCCGCCAAATCGCCAAAAACGTCGGCGTATCCGTGGGAACCGTCCTATCCAGAATCAAAAAAATGGAAGACGACGGCTTAATCAAAGGTTACTCAGTCATATTGGACCATGAAAAACTGGGTTTCCAATTAACCGTTTTAACTGAAATCACCGTTTCAAAAGGCAAACTAATGGAGACAGAAACTGAAATCGCAAAAATCCCCAATGTCTGCGGAGTCTACGATGTCACGGGATTAACCGACGCCATAATCGTCGCCAAATTCAAGAGTCGAGAAGACCTAGGCGCATTCACAAAGAAGTTGCTTTCACTGCCCTATATCGAGCGAACAAACACGCATGTAGTGTTGACGACGGTTAAAGAAAACTTTCGGCTACTCTAAGTCCTCTTATTTCTGTATTTTTCTTCAATAACAGTAGATCAAAGATTTTTTGTTGATTGAACTCTCCCCGTGTTGGGGCTTGCGGAGTTAATCCGGATGGTGCATGCCTTCACATCCACACGGGGGCGGCTTCAACATAGAGCCATGTTGGGCGTGTGGCGAAAAACGCTTATCTCACACCGTAACAGACGCCAAAAACCATTGTAACCCCAAAAAGCAACCGCGCCCAATTGCAGTCTTGTGGCACCCCACAAAACGCCACACCACATAAAGAAAGAAAAGAATCCTCTCACAAAAACATTCAAGGACAGATTAAAGAGGAACCGCCCACGTAACTTTTAGCTTAGTGGTGGTTTTCCATCTTATACTTCTGTTCAGGCTCTGCAATGGTAATCCTTGTTCCCGCAGCAACAGGACCCGTCAGCCAGACATTGCCTCCTATGACGACGTTGTCCCCGATCACGGTTTCTGCTCCAAGCAGGGTTGCGCCAGAGTAAATGACGACGTTGTTACCCACGGTTGGGTGGCGTTTGCGGCCTTTGATAATATTGCCTTTTTCGTCTTTTGGAAAACTCAATGCGCCCAACGTGACGCCTTGGTAGAGTTTGACGTTGTCGCCTATTTCTGTGGTTTCGCCGATGACCACGCCTGTCCCGTGGTCGATGAAGAAGTTTTTGCCTATTTTCGCGCCCGGGTGAATGTCGATACCTGTTAAGGAATGCATGTGTTCGCTCATGATGCGTGGGATCAAGGGTACGCCTTCAAGGTAGAGTTCATGGGCTAATCTGTAAGTGGTTATTGCAAGTACACAGGGGTAGCTTAAGATGACTTCGTCTGTGCTGACCGCCGCTGGGTCACCGCTGTAGGCTGCTTCGATGTCGCCGCTGAGTTTAGCTCGAATCTCCGGCAGCTTTTCAAGCAGTTCCCGCGCCACGACATGGGCACGTTTTTGGCATATGTCCTGTGGGCACTCGCTGATTTTTCTGCAGATGTACTTTAGGCTTTTTTCTACTTCGTCGGTTAGTCGCGTGTAGATTGAGGTTATTTTTGTGCCCAAATGGTATTTGACGTTGGCTTGGGTGAGTTCAGGAGGCCCCATGTAACCTGGGAAAAGAACAGTGAAGAGGTCGTCTAATACTTCTATGACGACTTTTTTGGAGGGAAGGTCGCGTCCTTCAATATGCTCCATGCTGCCGAACCTTTCGTAGCTGACCAGTATGTCGTCTACCAGTTTGGGGATGCCTTGCACCATCCAGTCCCGCTCCACATTATGGTTGTTTTTCATAAGTACTTCTAGCATGCGGTCTGGGTTCCAGCAGTCAAGGTCCCTGTTTTTTTCGCAGCATTCAGTGCAGTCTTTTGGTCGATGCTCGTTGGGGTTTGAAGTCATGTCTTTTCCCTTTCCTCAATATTGGCTGAGGGTGGATATAAGAGAAGCGTCACAAAAAAATGGTTAAATGTTAGAAGATGCGCCTACTCTTTGAAAAGCGGCGTGCTGAGGTAGCGTTCGCCTGTATCTGGCAGGATAACCACGATTAGTTTGCCCTTGTTTATCGGGCGCTTTGCAACTTCCAGCGCTGCCCAAGTCGCTGCGCCAGCAGAAATACCCACCAGTAAACCTTCTTTCTGCGCAAGCGCCCTAGCAGTCTTAAGTGCATCTTCATCGGTTACCTCCACAACTTCATCCACAAGCTCCATCTGCAAAACATCCGGTTTGAAGCCCGCACCGATGCCCTGTATTATGTGGGCGCCCTTTTTGCCTCCGCTAAGCACTGGAGAACCCGCAGGTTCAACAGCTATAGCTTTGAAAGCCGGTTTCTTGGGTTTTATGTACTGTGCAACGCCTGTGATGGTTCCGCCTGTGCCGACGCCTGCTACGAGTATGTCGACTTTGCCGTCGGTGTCTTCCCAGATTTCGGGTCCAGTGGTTTCCCGGTGGACTTTGGGGTTGGCAAGGTTTTTGAATTGCTGCGGCATAAAGCTATCTGGTGTGGCGGCAACGAGTTCTTCGGCTCTTTTGATGGCGCCTCCCATTCCGTATGGTCCCGGTGTCAGGACAAGTTGTGCTCCATAAGCTTTTAGGAGGTTGCGGCGTTCTAAGCTCATGGTTTCAGGCATGGTTAAGATGAGCTTGTAGCCCTTGACGGCTGCGACCATGGCGAGTCCGATGCCTGTGTTGCCTGATGTGGGTTCGATAAGGGTTGCGCCGGGTTTTATGATGCCCTGCTTTTCAGCTTCATCAATCATGCTTTTGCATACGCGGTCTTTGACGCTTCCGCCGGGGTTTTTGGATTCAAGTTTGCCAACTATGGCGGCGTCTATGCCTTCGGTTAGCTTGTTTATTTTTACAAGTGGTGTTTTGCCTATTGTATCTAACACTGTATTGTTTATTTTCATGTTGCCACACGCTTCTCAATGCGCCGGTACAGTTGGCGCCTATCTTTCGGTGCCCTCCAGTTGCCCCGTAGACCACGTTCTTTGGGCGCGCAAAAGAAAAGCACCATAACAATACACGGTAGAGTGGAGTCATACTTAAAAAATGCCCTCAAAGTATCCTAAGCAAGTCAGCCTTCGTAATAATCCCCACAATCTCGCCTTTCCTAGAAACCAGAACCGCCGAATAACTCTGCAACAAACTCGTAATCAAAGACAACGGCGCGTTCTCGTTAATCTGGGGAAAAGGATCCTCCATAATCTTCTCCGCGGGTTGCCTAGAAATCACCTCTAAATCCTGGCCAGCCAAAATCTGGTAAAGAATCGCTTTCTCAGAGATGCTGCCGACGGATTGTTTTCCATCAAAAACCGGCATCTGCGAGATACCGTGTTCCTTCATGACTTTGACGACTTCTGAGATATGCTCTTCTTTTTGGACGCTTATAACTTCGCTATGGATGACTTTTTCTGCTTGGATTTTGGTTTTGAATTCTAAGCGTTCGAGTACGTCGAAGATGGTTTTTACTTTGCTGTAGGATGAGTCGATGGTTCCTGCTTCGAGTTTGGCTATGAGGGATTGGCTTACGCTTGCGGCTTTGGCGAGTTCGGACTGTTTTAGGCCGAGTTGGCGTCGGCGTTTGGCTATGTCTTCGAGGGTTGGAAACACGATGAGTAATGGGTACCCTGTGGTTTTATTCCTTTTGGAATACGTGTTGTTTTTCCACCATATGATTCAGCCACGGCAGAATAAACATAGTGACCGTTAATGCGGGTCCAAAAGCATCGGCCCGTAGCTAGCACAGGATTGATCAATTAAACCCAACTTTTCGGTTGGGCAAACTCTTTTGCCCTCAAAAACATGGGACTCGACGAAGGCTTCATCGTTAAGTGGCGTTGTTCTACGGTAAAGCCTTTATTTGGGCTAGATGTTTCTATATCTCCGCGCAGCCTCAAATGGTAGTAGTTTAGCGGAGGTCGCCAAGCATGGTCAAAGGCGTAAGACTGAGGCTCTTATCCCGCAGGGGTTCGTGGGTCCAAATCCCACCCTCCGCACCAAACCCCTTTCTTCTATAGAAGTTGTTGCCGAAAAGTCCCTATACACAACAACAACCAATGCTTTGTGTTATGAGTTGGATTTTGGCGTCTGCGTCTGTGGTGGGTTGCTGGCTGGTTGTGGAGACCGCAACAGCATGTTCAATTGGCAAGGCGGTTATTTTTTGATAAAAACTACGTTATCTAATTTACGGAAATGCTCGTCGCCAGTGACCACTTTTCCGTTTAAGCCTCTGGCAATGCAAAGTATAATTGAATCCGCCAAACCCCCTCCCTTCGCTTGATCGCTGAGTTCTTCACTGATTTTGCCAGCTTCCACCGCGGTTTCAAAATCCAACTCCACTATCCTGCTTGATGCCCTTATGAACTCAAGCCGTCGTAGTCGCCCTTCATGCGTTTCATTCCCAAGCACAATGTCTTTTACCAGTTTTCGGCTAATTTCTGACACCACAATCGTCGGCGTTACTGCACCCTCGCTTTCTATGTATTCCTTTGCAGTTTCGCCCATTTCTGAAGCTTTAAAATACTCAATCCAGGCGTAAGTGTCGATTACGAAGTTACAGCTCATGGAACTCTGCCCGGTCCTCTTCTGTGAAAGATGTAAGTTTGCGGTTTGAACCGAACATGGAGCAGGGGATTTTTTTCCGTTCGGTGAGTAGCTTTTTTATGACTTCGTCGTGGCTTTTGGCATTCATTTCTTATCCCCGCAGGGTTCACGGGTTTAAAACCCACCCTCAATACCAGTGACTTCTTTTATAGACAATCGAGCCCCTTTTTGAGATGCATTCCTTCAGCCTGTAGAATCCTCCACAACCACCCTGCAACCCAGCACTGAGGCAGAACACAAAATTGGCGCCACAGCCCAGCCCACAGAAAGATGATGAATAAGGGCGGTCCTCTCCTCTTCTAATACAAGAAAAACAAACCTGCTGGAAAGCTGTTACATGCAACAACTGATTTTTTATGGCATAATCCAGCCTGCGGCGACAAGAGCGATTCCTAATGCTCCTAGGGCGAAGGGGATGTTGCCAGCTAAATTAGATTTCACAGAAAGAGGCTTAAACATGAGGGTGCCTCGATGCCTCCCAAAAATCAAATAAGCCCCAGCCAGTACGCCCAATGCAACCACAATAAACCCAGCCAACATCAAAGCCACATTAACCACTAAGCTTCACCAGATAAGTTCTCTACCCATAAGATTTAACGCTTATCCATCTTGATTGCTGTCTCGGAAGCTCACTGCGTGGTCTATCGGTTTTTTTAATTGTTTGATAGTTTGAGAACAAGTTGCCTTGCCGCTTCATCATTGAAGCAGTACCTAACGTTGACGCCTACCTTTTCAGCGTTGACTAAACCGGTGTTTTTAAGCTGGTTCATCTGCCAAGACAGAGCTTGTGATGATATTCCTACACTGCAAGCCAAATCCCTGTGGAGAACCGTATCATTTCGAGCCAGCGTTGTTAGGATTTTGGCGGCGGTATCATGGTGCATCAGCGAAGTCAGTTTAGCATCTGTTGCTTTAAACGCGGTGTGCTCAAAGAATCTCTTGTTTTGCCCGTCAGTGAAACTGTTAATCAAGCCAGCATGCTCCAGCACGATTAGGTGGTACTGGACGACGCCGACGGATAAGCTTAAGCCGTTGCATATGCCCCTGAAATGCACGCCGGGGTTTTCTTTTATGTAGTTGTATATTTGGAGTCTTGTGGGTTGGTCCAATGGGTTTGCGGTGTTGCCGTTTAAGCCTGCGCCGACTATGGCGGGGACGACTGCTGATAGCTGCTCCATATGGCGGCTTTGGATCATAAAGGGCAGGTGCGTGTTAGATGTTGCGGTTGTCGTAAAGCAGATGGAAACCGCCAATAACGCAAGCAGAATGGTTAGGGCAACTTTTCGGTTCAATTGTTATCCCCAAAACGTTTGCCCTGCAACTATTTATCGTATTCTGTAAACCACTGTACTAAAGTAAACCCGTGTACCAGAAAACCTAACTTTATGCAGCTACTATTCAAGCATACAGAGTGTGCATAGGATTGACTGATACACAGGTGCAGACTAAAAAAAGAAGGAAACAAAAAATCTCCATGCTGGAGCAGATTGAGGCAGAAACCGCAGTTCAAAATGCCGCTGAAGTCACGCAAGCTCTTGACGAACTAGAAAAGCAGGGTGTCCGCTTAGACATTCAGGTTTGCCCTAAATGTAAAAGCCCCAGAGTTCGTCGGGCGAAAAGCATTGGCGGGGACATGTGGGGGCATCTTGGGATGTTACCGCCCAGCTATGAATGTCCCGATTGTGGTTGGCAAGAGCGCTTAGTTTTGAAAGCCACTAATAAGCCGTTGACTGTGCGTGAAGTTGAGTTGATTCGTGAAGCCATGGACATCGAGGATGACATCAGTGATTAGCCTGTTCCAGTTATAGTAATGTTGTTGCTGAACGTTGTTATGCTTGTGTCTATAGATGCATTGACAGTTAGCGTTAATGTAGCCATTATCACTTCGTTTGGATTCAAAGCTGTGTTGGTGCGGTCCCACGTTATTGTTATGTACTGCGAAGCCGTCGCGGGAGTCCATCCACTTGTTGACATGCTGAGTGTCTCTCGGATGTTGCCAGGGTTCTTGATGTAGAATGAATAGGTCGTTGAGGTTCCAGCTGTTAAATTGCCCCAATCGATGGAGGTTAATGCTTGGGTTGCCGCGCTGTCCCCATAAACGCCCACGTTAATGGTTGTTATTCTGCCCGTGGACGGAACAGTTCTGGAAACCAGAAGCACCGCATAGGTTCCTGCTGCCATGATTATGAACGATAAGATAATGGCAGCTGCAATCGCTATTTTTTTCTTCAGACTAAAATCCTCCACTATGAGGTTTACAGGGGTTCTTTTAGCTGTTGGCAGTCATGTGAACCACAAAAGCACACAAAAGCACACTCAAAAGTACACCAAAAAAGTCTATTTGTGACAGCGCAATCGTGCAAACATAGCCTTATATGAAGTATTATCTTCTAACCATTCAAACAAGTCCATGAGCTTTTTCTAGAAGGTCAATGGTGGGGCAAAGTGAAGGACGCTGAAATAAGAGCTACTTTAACTAAACTTATACGAGAGGTTGAAGGGCTCAACGCTAAAGTTAGCCAGATGCCTCAGGTGCAAATTCAAGTTTCAACTCGCCTGTTGCCGACTCTTTTGGCGTTGCAGAAGATAGAGTCAGGAACCGCCACACAGGTCAGCCTAATAACACAGCGTTGCCGCGCGTTTGAGAGCAAAAATTTAAACGAGCTCCATCTTTTAGGCGTGATTTCTAAAGAGAGTAAGGGTCATGAGCGAATCTTTGAAATGAAAGATCCGATTTATCCTTAAAAAAGTGGGTGCTTAGCTGCCTTAAGAAGAAAAAGAAAAATTAATCCGCCCCACCGCCTCTACCATCTACGGTGAATTACATGCCTTTTGTAGAAGTAAACGTATGGACAGGAATGACCCCTGAAAATAAGAAGAAAATAGTTGAAGGAATAACCAAAGTCTTCGACGACATCGGCATCCCCAGCCAAGCCACCACAATTCTAATACATGAAAGCCCCCGCGAAAACTGGGCAACCGCCGGCAAACTCCACTCAGAAACCAACCCCCCAGTCTAACCGCCTACCCCATCCGGTGAGCTCTACTTGCACTCTCTCACCGCTCAACGGTACCTCAGTGTTGTCTAGGTACAGTTTGGGTTTAGGCAATTCGACGGATGCTTGACTGCTGTTGATGACTTTTAGTTGGTAATGGTATAGGTCGCTTCCCCCGTAACCGCTGTATTGCCAAGTGTTGTTTCCGCCGACCAGCATGAAGATGCCCTCTGGATAGGGGTCGACGATTTGGACTTGACGCTCGAATTCCGGCAGTATATAGCCATGCCAGCCCACTCGGGTGCTCACTTCAACGGTGTCTCCTACTTTTGCGGTGGTGCAGTTGAGGGATTTTTCGAAGTAACTGGCGGTAATGTCCGCTTGGGGGTTACTGTAACGTATGTATGTTCTTGCACCAACGAACACGAGGCTTGATAGGATAATGATGGTTGCCAATGTGAATGCTATCCATTTGGGTCTGTGCCAACGTGGCTTAACCGTTCTAGAGGCGTATGTTATGTGTGGTTCGCTGGGTAACCAACCTCGGATGTGTCTTTCAAGTTCTCTCTTCAAGTCCATGCCATCACTCCCATACATGGTTGTAGTAGAGAATATTTGCCTCCAACGTGGCGTTGATGGGGCTAATCGGCGTAAAATAGTACAGGCAACTGAGTTCTCGGTCATAGTAAACGGTTGTAATGTTTTCTTGTTTGGCAAAACTGCGGAAATCCCCAAACCAATACCACTCATGCTTAAACTCCACACCAAAATCCGCAAGCGACTTCGATTCAACAGTAAAGCCATCGTCCTCCAGTTTGGCAGAATATCCCTTGAGGGTTTCAAGAACCTGCTCTGAAGACCACGACAAAAAAACAATCACTCCCCCAACCGCCAATACGAAAACCGTGAAGGAAACCGCAAGCCAAACGAGCACACGCTTGTTGAGTGTGCCTCTGCTCGGTAGCCCTTTTTGGAAGTTGGGCTCTTTTGGAAGCCAACCTCTAATTCGCATCTCTAAATTTTTCTTTACGTTCAAATTTTCAACCCTGAGAAGGCAAAGCCGCTACCTTGTTTATGTTTCAAGTAACTTGCCTTAGCAATCTGCTGAATTGGAATTACTGCACTACCGGTCAGTAAGACTGAAGCGATAATCAACGTTGGCGCCATATAGCTAGCGAGGAGTGGCGTGTAAACAACGGTCGGTAATAATTCACTCGTTGACCAAACCCTGCCTATGTTTTCGTTAACGTGAATCGTTTCATTGTAATTGTAATGAAGAGTTAAGATGTAAGTTCCATTTTGTGTAACTGACCAATATCCGCCTCCATCTAAGGTGCGGCTGGAAATGTTATTCCGCTCATATACTTTAATCAGAGGTCCTCCGGATGCAGGTTTATAATTTATCGAAAAATCAATGCTTGAGTAGCCTTTCAGGCGCGAATTGATGTAGCTTGCTGGAAATATGCCATAAGCTATCGCATCTTGAGTTGTTAAATTAACGGAAACAGTAGCATTGGGTATTTGCCGGTCTAAGTCAAAATCTTTGCTTAGAAGATTTTCCCGATGGGGGACTTCAGTTAATCTTTGTTCAACATGAGACACAAGAGCCAAAGAAAATACCAATAGAATAATACCAATCACAACGAAGATGATGCTGACGATTTTGCGCTTGTCCATGCCTATTTTGGACAGAAAATCTGTTTTAAGTTTTTCATCCAACGCATACAATAAAACAAAAAATGACCCTGCAATAATGGAAATTATTGCAAAACCAGTAACGTTGATGACTGCAAACCAGTAAAGAACGCTGGTGACCGCAATTACTGCTAGAGTGTTTACGAATAAGATGCCACCAAGCCAATCGCTTGTTTTCGACATTTTTCCTGAGACATTACGGCTATTCGGCGGTTTTGGAATAACGATAATTCCAAGTCCAAGCCAACCTTGCATTAAACGCAAACCTTCTCTTCTTTCAAACACATAAAAATCTAAGAATCTGATAATGTAAAATGAGATTGCATAGCTAAAAATGGAAGATGCCGACTGAAGAAGAGCGAGCCTTTGCCCATCAGTTGAGAAGCCAGTGAAGAGATAAATTGCTGAAGGAACAAACAATACAAGCATAGGGACCAACACCAAGAGCATCTCTTTTTTACTGTGTCCACAAATATTGTAATTTTTTGAAATTCGGTTAAGTTGAGTTCGAGTGGCTAAACCACCAAAAACTGCTCCAGCAGTAAATCCCACAATTAACCATCCGAATTGGTAAATTAAAGTGCCATCTTTCCAAAGAAACTCAAAATCTAATTGAAATACTATGATAAGAATCCAAAAAACCGCAATTGCTCCAGCAGTAACTGTAGCGCTTACTTTAAATTCTGGCTGCACCAATGGCGGCTGTTGCTTATTTTCAATATCAACCTTAACCGTCCTACCAATCATGTACGGCTCTTTTGGAAACCAGCCGCGAATACGATTTTTCAGGCTTTTTTCTTTGTTCATGTATTCAAGCAGCCTCCTTAGTGATGTATTGCTGTATTCTTTTTAGCTTAAAAGCGGCAAACCAAAAAATTGCAATGACAGAAAGCCACAAAATAACAGCGTAAACCGTAGCGTAATAAGAAGGCACTCCGATTTCAACGAAAAAGACATATGCATAAGCTGCTGCACCGCCACCGGCACACACTCCGAGCGCTCCAAGCAAAACCGAAATCACCTTGAGTTTAATCGCTTTATCTTGTTCAGAAATTCGGCTAGTTTGTTCCTTGTCTTCAAAGCCGATGGGGAGTTCTTGATAGCTTCTTTGTTTCCCTATCAAGTCGCCGACGATGCCTCCTGCAATCTGAATTCCAACGATGACTATGAGGTTAAACCAACCTGAAAGCCATGCAGTCGCGTAAGGTCCAAACAGGAATGTGTAGGCGACGCTTAGGAGTAAGCCTAAAGTCGTCATTCCCAACAGTATATACACGGCTCTGTTTATGGAGGAACGCTTAACGATACCGTGGAATGCGGCGGCGAAGCCTAGGATAGCCAAATAGCCTCCGATAATTGTCATATACCAAAGAGGAATACGCAAAGCAACAAAACTGGTCACTCCCAAAAGCTCGGTGAAAATCCATGCAACCGACCAAAAAGATTTCCACCAAGAAGGCTTTGTTACCGTGCACTGATATACTGCGACTGAATCTTTAGGAAACCAACCTTTGAGTCGATTCCGTAAGCGATTTCTTGAATCCACCTACATAACCTCCATACCTGTTTGCTTCTTGAAATTCCGATACAGCAAATTGTTAACCAAAAACATAGAAAGCAAAAGAACAATCCACAAACCCAGCGTCAACTCTACACTCTTTATGATTGGGTTAACCAGGAAATATGTCCCCAAGAAGACGCCAACCATGCCTGCGTTTGTCCCAGCGATTATTTTGGCTGCTCTTCTCCCCTTTTCCGTTAGGGGTTTGTTTTGGTTAGGTGCTCGGGGGGCTCTGAGCATTATGCTGACAACTATGGTTGCCATAACTCCTGCTGTTGCCGCCGCAAAGGTTGCGTCATTATTTCCCAAACCTAATCCATACGCTGCAGACATCGTTAGAAAAACTGCGGCTAATACGCCAACGAAAATTGTCAAGTATGCAGTGTAGCGTCTTTTGCTGGGTTGCTGGTTTGTTTGGATTGGAAAAGGGTTTGTATGGGAGGGCTCTTTTGGAAGCCACCCGCGGAACCAACTATCAAAACGCCGTTTTCGATTCATAGTTTTAGTTTACCCACCTTTCCTTGAGCTTCTTACTGAGTTTTGTGCCTATTGCCAAACCAAGTAGGGTTCCGGGAAAAACAACCAACATTGCTGGAAGAATGCCCCAAACGTGGCTAAGACTACTTTCAATAGCACCCCATCCAAGTATGTTAATCAAGAGAATGTAGAGTTCACCGATACCAATACCCACTCCATATCCCACAATGTAGGCGGTGGCACTCGATTTGTGATTGCCGCTTTCCCTTGAATGTAATGCATAGGGGTCTTTGGGAAGCCAACCTTTGAAGAGTTTTTTTGTATGTTGTTTTAGCCCCCTTTTTAGAACCATCCTTTAGGCAGCAGACGCTGTTTATAATGACGATAAATCAAAATATTCACCCCAATCAGTATGGGAACAAATATGCTCCACTGCAAAACGGTGACTTCGATGCTGTCGTAGACCGGACGGATGAATAGGAAATTGGTACCCAAAAACAAGCTAACCATAATTCCGTTAGCAATCTGTGCAACCTTGAATGCCCGCCCATTGGGTTCCGCTTTTGTTTGAGGTGTTGATTTGGTGGTCTTGAAATTCTGGAGGTGCTCCTTAGGGAACCAGCCTCTAAAAAATTGTTCGACTCTCTTCTTGCTCATAAAATGCCTCCTGCGCTTTGCTTTCTATCCTTTAGCCAAACAAAAATCGCTACAGAAATCAAAATTACTCCAATTGCTATGAAGGAGACGTTTGTTATCCACGCCAAACTCCAAGCATGAGGATCAACCAAGTAAACATACACAGAAAAACCCAACAATGTGCTTCCAATAACTGAAAAAAGCCCTGTGCTGATTCTTGCTGCTGAGACCATTTCTTTGTTATGGTATGCTTTGCTTTTGGTTCGAACACTGCCTAAACTAGGTTCTTTTGGAATCCAGCCGCGAAACAGTTGTTGCATACTTCTCTTTACATTCATGCTTTCAACTCCGGAATCAATTGGCAGAAGATAATGTGCGCCAACTTGGCAGGGTGAATATTTTCTGCATCTTTGATTTCTATGCCTCTTTCTTTGGCTATGTCGATTAGGTATTGGCGGGTTTGGTTTAGGAAGGTTGTGTCGGTGACTTCTTCGGGGTTGTCGTGCCAGTACCAGACTTTTAAGCCGTGGCTGGTGGTGTAGGTGACGATGGCTTTGCGTTTGAGTCCAGGATGGTAGCCCAGTAGAATTGCTTGTTGTGGGACTAGTTTGGTTACTTGGATGTCGTTTACTTCTGCGACTTCGAGGAGGGTGGTGGCGAGTTTGGCTTGTGCGGTTAGGCGTGTTTGGTTGACGTATTGGCGGGTGGTTTTTAGTTTCTCGGCTATGGTGGAGACGCTGAGGCCTTTGCCTAGGAGTGCCCAGATGGTTTTTTGGCTTTGGCTGAGTGGTGAGGATACGTGGCAACCTGTGGACATGACAACACCTGTAAACAATTGTGTATTTACAGCTATTTAATGCTTGCGAATAACCCGGCCAAAAAACAAAAAAAAACAATGCCAAAGCCACCAAAGCCATGATAGTGCCCGATTACAATTACCTTTCACTGCAACCCAACGATTCTCTTCTCGCCAAAAAAGCAAACGATACATGCCCCCATCCACACCGTGACGGTTCCGATATAGAGCCATGCAGGGCGTGTGGAAGAAAACGCATTTCTCACACTGAAACAGACGCCAGCAAAGCCTACAGGAAGAAGAAGAGTAAGGATTGCTCTGACTTCATCTAAACAATAGAAAAATAGAACAAAAGAGCCCAAATTTTGATCCACTGTTAAATAAGGAAATAGAGGTCTTAGCTGAGAGCAACAAGCTGTCGCTACATTTTCTCTGGCGCATAAACCCCAATCAAATTCAGCGTATTCTTCATGACAACCTGTATGGCTTTCACTAACGCCAACCTTGCCTCGATAAGCCCCTCTGAATCTGCTTTAAGAACTGGGTAGGCGTTGTAGAAGGTGTTGAATTTGTCTGCTAAGGCGTTTGTGTAGTCGGCTATCATGTTGGGTTTTTGGTATTCGGTGGCTTCTATGAACATGTCAGCGAACCCTGCCAAGTTGAGGACCAATTCTCTTTCTAACCGCTCTTTAAGCAGTGCGTAGTCAGGGTTATCAGGTTGATGTTCAGCTTTGCGCAGAATGCTACACGCTCGGGCATGAGTGTACTGGACATAGGGGGCGCTGTTGGTTTCAAAGTTAAGCACCCGCTCCCAAGTGAACACCACCGGCTTACCAGAATCCACGTCCACAAGCGCATAACGGACAGCACCCAACCCCACGAAATCCGCTATCTTGCGCTTCTCTTCCTCAGTGAGCATCGGGGAGCGCTTAGTGACTTCTTCGTAGGCACGCCTAACTGCCTCGTCGAGCACCTCGTCGAATGTGATGTAGTGGCCGCGTCGGCTGCTCATCTTGTAACCGGGCAAAGTCACCAAGTTATAGGCGAAATGCACCAAGTTATCTGCTTGTTCGCCGTAGCCCATGGCGTAGAGTGCCAGTTTAAGCTGCAGCTGCGCCAGCGACTGCTCCATGCCTATAACGTTGATTACTTTGTCGGCGTGCTTGAACTTCCAAATTGTGTAGGCGATGTCTCGGGTGGTGTAGAGGGTGGTGCCGTCGGCACGCACAAGGGTAAGTGGCGGGACCTCGTTGTTCTCGCTTAGTCCCAACTTGGCTTTGAGGTTTAGGGCGCGGGTGGCTTTGTCAGCGTTAAACTGCAAAACGCCTTTTTCGTTGAAAATAAACGGCGTAGCTTTTAGTCGTGCCATGACTTCGCTGACCTGCGGCGTCCACACAAAATCGCTTTCCCAATCCCACGAGTCATAGGTCACGCCAACACGGCGCATGGTTTGGCGGAAACCGTCGAGGCAGAGGTCGCTGACTTCACGGACCAACTCTTTAGCTGCGGGTTGACCGTCTTCGTAGGCGCGGTTGAGGCGGCTGATTTCTTCCTCAGGGTCTTTGTCCTCGCTGATTTTTGCCAGCAACGTTTCAAAGAGCACGGGGTATTTTCCTTTGAGTTCAGCCGCGATTGAAACCCACTCGTCAAGCTCCCTGTTCACCTTGACAAATTCGTCAGCGTTTTGAGCTACTATAACTTTCTCTTTTACACCTTTAAGCCGATTAATCTCAACTAGACAAGCGGTTACAGTGTAGATTTTTCCCACGAACAGATCAGGTTTCTCGGTTGGTTTGGGTTTACCCAGTTTGGCATATCCATAGGCAACCACGCTTGATTGGCGTCCCACATCATCGATGTAGTAGTGCCGCGAAACGGTGTTTCCTCGGCGTTGAAGCAGACGTGCCAAAGCGTCGCCTAACATGGGGTTGCGGGCTTGTCCAATATGGATGGGGTGAAGCGGGTTGACGCTGGTGTGTTCGACGATGATTTTTTGGGGTTCGGCTGTTTTGACGAAGCCGTAGTCTTGGTCGAGTTGTCGGATGGATTGGAGGGTGAGGGCGCTGAATTTGGGGAAGTCCACGTAGAAGTTGATGTATCCTGCGCCTGCGGGTTCCACCTTATCGATTAAGTTGAAGGCTGATTTGTCTATGGCTGCCACTAAGTGCTGGGCTAAATCGAGCGGTTTCTGGTTGAGTTTTTTTGCTAACTCAAAACAAAGCGAAGTGGCAAGCTGACCATAGTCGATGTTGGGTGTTTTCTTAAGCGTGATAACAGGCGGCTTGATTTCAGGCAAGGTGTTAGCTATGGCGGCTGCTAATGCGGTTTGGCATTCTTGTCTGAATTGTTCAAAGGGGTTCTGTGCAATCATGGTTTCTGCTCTCCATCCTCGATAGGCTAGTTTAGCTTCGTTAGGGTTATATTTTAAATTGGTTGACATACTTATGTGTCTAATGGATGCATTCAGCGATGAAAACAAAGATAGTCTATTCAGAGAAATGTTTAGGCTATGGCACATGGCATATCGAAGGCCCTCAACGTGTTAAAATCGCCCATGATATCTTGCAGCAAAAAGGCTATGAGTTTGTGGAGCCCACACCGGCAACTGAAGACCAAATTCTCTCAGTCCACGACATGGAATACATTTGGAACATAAAGAAAGGCTTAGTAGAAGACAGCGATACACCTGCATACGACAAAATTTTTGATTACGCCCAGTTATCGGTTGGCGGCGCCTTGTTGGCAAGCCAAATCGGCGGGTTTTCGCTTATGCGGCCCCCGGGACACCATGTTGGCAGATACGGCGCTGCTTTGGGCGTTTACACCAGAGGCTTCTGTTACCTAAACAACATAGCCATAGCCGTTAAAGAGTCAAAGAAAAAAACGTTGATTCTAGACATCGACGGGCACCATGGCAACGGTACCCAAGAAATCTTTATGGGCGATGACCAAGTTACCTTTGTGTCGCTTCATCAATCACCCAACTTTCCAGGGACAGGACTCACCTCAGAAGTTAACTGCATAAACTATCCGTTGCCTGCAACGGTGGGTGGCAAACTGTATCTTGAAGCTCTTGATAAAGCCTTAAAGTTGGTGGATTTAGGCAAGTTTGAGGCACTGGCGGTTTCAGCAGGTTTTGATACTCACAAGGGCGATTTGGCAACGTTGAGTTTTGTGGAACAGGACTTTTTTGATATTGGAAAAGTAATCGGTAAACTGGGGGTGCCTACCTTTTTTGTCTTCGAAGGCGGCTACAACGGCCAAAACGTCGGGACAGATATTGATATGCTTCTGAGAGGTTACGAAGAAAACCGTTAACCCAAATCAAAAAGAAAAAAATTACTTTTCTTTTTCTTTCTCTTTTTCGGCGGCTGCCCGTTTATTGATGGCGTCAACTTTCTCTGCGATGCGTTCTGAACGTTCTTCAGCAGCAGCTAAGAGTGGCTTCCAATCTTTCTCTTTAACTATTGCGGCTAAGTGTTCGGTTTGAGCTGGCAGAGTGGCTAATGCATCGTTGAAGTGTTTGTCTGCGGCTTCGTCGGAGTCTACGATGTCGAGGGCTTCTTCGGGGCATGCTTGGATACATTTGGGGTCGCCTTCACAGAGGTTGCATGCTATGGCTTTGCCTGTTTCAGCGTTTATGGCGATGCCGCCGTGTGGGCAGGCTTGTACACACCAGTCGCAGCCTTTGCATTTCTTTTCGTCGATGATAAGTAGGCTGTTGACTTCGGATTGTGAGATTGCACGTTCAGGGCAGGCTTTTACGCATCGGGCGTCGTGGCATCCTCGGCAGGTTAAGGCAAAGTTGAATACGGGTGCCATGCGGACTACTCGGATTCTGCTGCGAACCGGGTTCCAACTGCCGCTTTCGGCTTTTTCGCTGGTGCAGGCGTATTCGCAGATTCCGCATCCGATGCATTTACTTGGGTCCACTGTTACGAATTTTCTAGGTAGTGTTTTAGCGGACATTGATGTACCAACACTTTTTTGGTGATAGAGTATCACTGTGCATCATGTGCTTTTATGCGTTACCCAAAAAAAACAATTTTTTCGATGTTAAATCCTTCTTGGTGGCTGTTGCAAATGATGCTGTTTAGGGGTTTCCTTTGCTTTTAGTTTGATTTGTTGCTCTGCCACTACTTCCCTCGCATTACATAACTGTAGATCAAAATTTGGCTTTTTTTGTTTTCTAGTCTTAGATGAAGGCAGAGCGCCCCTTGCTCATCATCTACCAGCGGGTTTGGCTGAGCATTGCTTGTTGGCGTCTGCGTGTGATTTTGGTTGCTGGCTGGTTGTGGGGCAACTACAAGCAGATCAGACAAATCTTTTGATCCACTGATATAAGGAGGCGCAGTAATACGCCGCATAGCCCCTGTGTGATGCTTCTGCGTCATCCTTGTAAGTCATACTGAAGAAGTCTTAAATTTAACGAACGATACCAGTTAAAACAGATAGTTTTCTTCTCTTTCGTGGGGAGGTGATTGTTTTGTTGTATGAAGCTACACATACCCATCCAGCCGCTCAATGTCCTCTAAAAAGTGCAGAAGGAAAAGCAATGTTAAAGCAGCTTTTCTCAGAGCAGAACATGAAAAACAATGGAATCAACCTGACAGCCGCCTACATGAGTTGCCCAGAGGACAAATCAGTAGACCACATGGGCTTCTTCACTATAGACGCTGTGAACCCAGAGGCGATCACAAAATTCTTCGGTCCCATGAAGGTTGAGGTTCGACCGGTTAAACCGTTAAATGAAGTTGCCAAAACCCTGTAGACACAGGGTTAGCCTGTGACTAGTTCTTTACCCTTTTTTATCCTTGCCGCTA
Source organism: Candidatus Bathyarchaeota archaeon (assembly GCA_963702095.1). GTDB lineage: Archaea > Thermoproteota > Bathyarchaeia > Bathyarchaeales > Bathycorpusculaceae > Bathycorpusculum. Next base: position 2,675,739 of record OY969706.1, on the reverse strand, counting down.
TACCGAGAAATGAAACGGCAAGTATGCCCGTAAACCCATTAAAAATAGCGAAAACGGCTTTAAATAAGAAGAACCTATTACGGCAGATAAGGGATCAAAAATGGAATGCCAACGGTGTAATGTGCCTCTAAAAGAAGGAGAAGCCTACGACTTACATGGGAAAGTCTTATGTGAAGACTGCTATATCTACGAGACTAACCCTCCTAAAGGCTGTGACCCTCTGGCAGTCGCTTCAGCCTTATCCATTCGCAAACAGCTGGGCCAATCTGGAAGTGACGGCTTAACGGAGTTACAGCAAAAGATTTACAACTTGGTTGAAGAAAGGGGAAAAATAACAAAAGACGAACTAATCCGTGAACTCAACATTAAACCCGAGGTGCTGGATCAAGAGTTTGCTTTCTTTAGACACTGCGAATTGCTTCGCGCCTCCAAAGAAGACGGCAAAGTGTGCTTCAAAAAATGGGATAAATAGGTTTTAGAGCAATTTGCCTATGCGTTTGGCGTCGTCTTTGATGACTTGCAGTTGTTCAGCTGTGGGTTTTCCCCTCACGTCACCTAGGCGTCCTTGAGTGCTGTGCTCCAGTGAACCGTGAAACTCGCTTAGAACATACCATTCATCAATGACAGTGAAGCCTAAGTGTTCAAAGTATTGTCCTATGTCTTTTCCAACTGGGGTGGCTTCGTTGATTCCGGTATGGGGGCCAGAATAGGTTACGAATATTAATGCGTTTTTTTCGGGGACTTTGGGAGCGCCAGTTTTGATTTTGCCATTTTGGCGGTAAGAAGCGAATTTCTTTTTGAGAAAAGCAGTCATGGGTTCGGGTGGATGCCAAGAATAGGAGGGGCAGCCGACGCAGACCAAGTCAAAATCCAAGTAGTCAAATGCTTCTGCCTCTTCGGGTTTGGTTAGGGTGACTTTGAAGTCGGCTTCTTCAAGCCCATTTTTTATGGCGTTAGCGACTTTTTCTGTATTGCCAGTTTTGGACCAATAGATTATCAATGCAGACTTCATTTGCCACTCTTACTCTGTCTTGGTTTCAAACTCAACAGTGACGGGTGTTGGTTCTTTAAAGACGACGATTACGGGGCAGTTTGCTTCGGTTCTACGCCAAGCCGCTTCCAAAAGCTCTTTTCTAGCTGGAGAAGAAACGTTAACTTTCATTGTTACACCGCTTATCACTGGGGAATCTGGGGATTTATCAGCTTCGACGGTTACTTCCACCTTGTTTAGTTGGATGTTGCTTTTTTTACATACATCGGCGAAAATGGTTACGCCGCAGTCAGCAAGCGACATTAGGCATAATTCGAGGGCGGTTGGGCCACAGTCGGATCCACCTGCTGGCGTAGGAAGGTCACATTCTATGCTGTGGTTTCTTTGGTTATCAACTTTTGAGCGAACGTTTTCAATCCATGTTGCTTTTGCTTTTACTTTTGGCATAAAAATCATCTCTCAGAGTGTATCCAAGCATCGTATATTAGCTTAATTCTTCGGGGTCACCTGAATTGACGTCAATGTGGAGGGGTCTTCCCTCGGTTAAGGCTTGGGCTGTTTTTTTTCTTGCACTCTGCAGTAGCCGCCAGACTGTTCCTCGGGAGACCCCCATTTTTTTGCCTGCGTCCTCTTGGGAGAGTCCTTCTAAGTCTACGAGTCTTTGGGCTTCGACTTCTGCTGGGTCAAGGGTTATTGGGATTTGGTTTTTTGTGGTTTGGGGGGTGAAGGTGTTTGTTTTTGGGGGGTTGGCTAGGTTGATTGGTTTTGGGTTTCTGCCTCTTCTGCCGTGTCTGTGTCGCCAGCCCATTTTTGGTCGGTTATGTGTTGGTGTCGGAACTTTTATATATTTTTGTGCATATTCACATTATTATTAATTGTGTGCAATAGCACAGAAATACGAGGTGAAAACAAAACATGAGAAACGGAAGAGGAATGGGAAACTATCCCGGAAACGGCCCCTTCAGCCACCTACCCCCATGGCAACGACCCGGCTACCTCTACGGAAGAGGCGCATGCCGCTACCTATACACAGCACCATACAGCACACCACTAGCAACCCCCCAAGACGAAACAGCCATACTCAACGACCAAAAAACCGCCGTAGAAACACAAATAAAAGCCATGCACGAAACACTCGCCAAAATCCAAGAACGACTAAACGCAATCAACAAGTAACCCTTTCCTTTTTTTTAACATAACTAACCCACAAAGAGGGTTAATTTCTCAAAAATCCTTGTAATTTCTACGGCCACACCGCTTTTAGGCGAATATTCAACTATTGTTTTTCCGTTAACCATAGCCTCAGTCACCCGTGGATCAAAAGGCACTTTCCCAACCACCTGCACGCTATTTTCAGCGCAAAAACGTTCGATTTTTTCGGCGTTCTCAGGGTTCACATCGAACATGTTAATGCAGACGTAGCTGGGCACTTTGAAGTGGTTTAACAACTGCAGAACTCGTGTTAAGTCATGAATACCAGACATAGTGGGCTCCGTAACCACTAATGTGGCGTCTACGCCTGAAATTGAAGCAATAACAGGGCAACCTATACCGGGGGAACCATCAATCAATATGAGGTCAAGGCAGTGTTTTATCGCCAGGTTTTTTGCGTTTTGCCTAACCAAAGTGACCAGTTTCCCTGAGTTGGCTTCTCCAGGGAAGAGCAAGGCATGAGACATGAAACCGTAGGGAGTTTTCGAGATAAACGCATCTCCACACACTCGCTCCGTCAAGGTTAACGCATTCGCAGGGCAAGCTGCAACGCAGACGCCGCATCCCTCGCACGCGGCAGGGTCAACGGCAATTTCGTCAATTATGGCTTTGAATCTGCATAGTTTTTGGCATAAACCACATTGGACGCATTTTTTTGGGTCGACTACGGCTAGTTTTTGCGCCTTTGAACTTCTGGGTTTCGAGGATTTGAGGGTGCAAAAGCAAATGTAGATCGGGCGCGTCAACGTCGCAGTCGGCAACGACAACGTTTTTTGCCAAGACCGCAAAGCTGGCGGTTAGGGATGTTTTGCCGGTGCCGCCTTTACCGCTTAAAACCGTAATTTGCCTCATTGCATAGTCAACTCCTTGATTTTGCCGTAGAGGACACGGAATTTCTCTGTCCACCCCGGCATTTCTCTGCTAAAAGGGATGCCTCTTGAGTAGAGTTCGGCTATTCTGCGGTCATAGGGTATTTCCAGAAGAATTGGGATGTTTTCTTTTTGGCAAAAATCATAGACTTTTCTGTCCCCGACGCCTGCGCGGTTAACTATAACGCCAAAGGGCACCGCCATTTTTCGTAGAACCGCGACCGCAATCGAGAGGTCATGCAGCCCAAACGGCGTTGGTTCTGTCACGAGCACGCAGAAGTCGCAGCCCCGCACTGTTTCCACAAAAGAGCAAGAGGTTCCCGGTGGAGAATCAACGATAACATCTCGGGTTCTGTCGAGGTGCTGTTTTACTGCTTTTATGATTGGAACCGCCAAGGGTTTGCCAACTGTCAATTCACCCCAAACCAACGCTAAGCCATTGATTGCGCCGAAGGTTAGGGTTCCGATTTGATGTTTTTCCTCAGAGATCGCTTTTTTGGGGCAAACCATCATGCAGCCGCCGCAGCTGTGGCAGAGTTCGGGGAAGATCAGGATTTTGTCTTTTAGGGTTAAGAGGGCGTTGTAGCGGCAGAATTTAGAGCAGTCTCCGCAGTAATTGCAGAGCGCTTCATCTACTTTAGGGATTGCAGTATAAACCGCTTCAGTCCGTAGCTGTGTGGTGTGTAGAAGCACCTGGGCGTTTGGTTCCTCTACGTCGCAGTCTAAGACTTGAACGCGGCTTAATGAAAGCGCAAAGTTTACGGCGAAGGAAGTTTTTCCTGTGCCTCCTTTTCCGCTTGCAACCGCCACAATCAACTCAAAAGTCACCTGTTAATGAATAAAAAGAGGGGTCAAAATGACGTTTTTGATTTTTCATACGTGGTAATAGCTTTTTTGAGGGTTTTAACGGCTATTTCGGCGCATTCTTGTTTTGTTTCCGGTAAACCTCCAAGCTCCCTCAAAACGTCGTCTACAGTAATCCTCTTCACATCGCTAAGGGATTGTCCCTTAATTACCAGTGTCAAAGCAGACATAGCAGCCAATGAACCGGGGCAGCCAAAGCAGAGAAATTTAGCATCTTCAATGGTTTCACCGCGAAGTTTTATGTAGAGCCGTATTAAGTCTCCAGAAGCGCCTTGAATAACGGCGCCTGCATCTGATTTTTCCATCACGCCGAAGTTTACGTCGTTTAGGTAGAGTTCAATCGCTCTGTCAGAGTAGCCTAATTCGATGAGTTGCTTAGTTTCCTCGGTTTTTTTAGTCAATTTTTTTCCCTCACAAGAACCTTTAGTGGTCGTGGTGGTGTTGTGCGTCGGGGCAGCCTTCTGAGAGTCCTTCTAGTCTGCCCTGTTTGTATGCTTCAACGACTTCTTTGACGGTGTCTGCATTAGCTTTTAGAACTTCAATGCCTGCATTTTGGAACGCCATGATTCCTCTGGGGCCCATGCCATAGACAACGATGGCTTTTGGATGAAGTTTAATCAGGTGGTCTGGTGGAACACCCATTCCGCCCATGTGTTCGCTGACGTTTGCAACTGCGGTAACGTTTGCTATTTCCCATTTATCGCCGAGTTCAACAACGGTGAAGTAGGGTGCTCTTCCGAAGTGCTGTGCTAAATGCGCGTTTAAGCCGTCTTGAGTGTCTGTTGGAACTATGATTTTATCTGTCAATATCTTCACCTCCACTTTTCCTTGGAGTTGTTGTTAACTTAAAAATTGAGGTCATGTTTTCCGCTCCTGCCCCTGAGTGCTCGCGTGACCTTCGACGGTTGGAGCGGCGGTTTTCTTTAGTTTGCCACTTTGGAACTTATCGAGAACATCCCGTATTCTTTCTGGGGCCACAATCAAAACTTCGACGCCTGCTGCTGACAGGGCTTTGAATGCGTTGGGTCCAATGTTGCCTGTTATAACGGCTTTTACGTTTTTGTTTATGATTGTTTGGGCTGCTTGTATTCCTGCGCCGCCTGTTGCGGCTGAGGCTGTGTTTGAGATGGCTTCAAACTGCAGTGTGTCTGTGTCCACAATTAGCAGGTAGGCGCATCTGCCGAATCTAGGGTCCAGTTGACCGTCTAAATTGTCGGCGGTTGAGCTTAGGCATACTTTCAATTTTTTACTCTCCTTGGTTTTGTCAGAAAATTGTTTGGCTACTGTGTTCAGCGATGGGTTGGGTTATGACTTTTTGTTCGCTGTTTCAGTGCCATTTTCTGAACCGAATTATTATGAAAGGTTTAATAGATAAATTATATTAATAGTTTTGGTTTAGAAACTAAACAATTCTGGCGACAAAACATGGACGAAAAAGACAAAAAAATCATCACCCTCCTCCAAGAAGACGGCCGAGCAACCCTCCAAGACATAGCCAAACACATCGGCTTAACAAGCATGGGCACCAAAAAAAGACTTGAAAAACTCATAAAAAGCGACACAATAAAAATCTCAGCATTAGTCAACCCAAACGTCCTAAAACTTCACCCAGCCCTAGTAATGTTAGAAGTAGAAAGCGCTGAGGCAATGCAGCAACTCCTAGAACGATTCAAAGACTGCCCCCGCGTCATCCAGATCTTCAAAACCGTAGGAGGCTACAACCTCATCGCGTTGGTTGTGGCGGAGACCCAAGAGACACTTGAAAGCATATCCATGGAAAAATGTTCACTTAGATGCAGCAAAGGCATAAGGCGCTCAGAGTTCTATCCCATAAGCGAAACCCATTTTTCCCCTTTTCTACAGATAAGAGAAAGCCTAGCTCAGAAAGAAAAGAAAACAAACAAGATAACACCATGCAACGTCGACTGCAACCCCTGCAACCGGTATGAAACCAAAAAATGCGTCGGGTGCCCCACGAACATCCATTACAAGGGAATACTTTAGGAGGATTACATATGGCTTTGAGACAAGCATCCAAACTCGAAATAGTATCTTTGATGGATAACACAATAGATTTCCTCTCAAGCCAAACCCGCAAAGAGGTGCAGCCGCTTTGGTATTGGAACAGTCGACAGGGGGAAATGCCGTTTGCCGAACACGGGTTCTCCATGCTCATCAAGGTCTACGGCGTCGACAGCGTTTGTACAGTTCTTTTTGATGCAGGCGTCAGTCCCGACGGGGTAGTTTCAAACGCTAAACGCATGGGCGTCGACTTGGGGGAAGTGCAGTTTGTGGTGCTTTCACATGGGCACTATGACCACTTCGGCGGGTTAGTTGAGGTAGTCAAATCCATCAACCGCGAAGATTTAGTGATTATTACTCATGAGGACATGTTTAGGCGGCATGGAACACAAAGTGCTAAAGGAGAAATCCGTGAGTACTCAGCCTTCCCAGAAACATCCCAGCTAAAACCAGCCAAAATAGTAAACACAAAACAGCCAAACCTAATTGCAGACGATTTAGCATTTGTAACAGGGGAAATTCCAAGAACCGTAGAGTTCGAAACAGGGTTAATCCATAATCGGATTTTGCGAGATAACACTTGGCAGCCTGACCCCACCTTTTTAGACGAGCGAGCACTGGTCTTTAACGTGGAGGGCAAGGGATTAGTGGTTATTTCCGGCTGCGCCCACACAGGTATAATAAACACCCTACGTTATGCCCAAAAAATAACTGGAGAAAACAGGGTTTACGCGGTGTTGGGCGGGTTCCACTTGGCGGGCAGAGAATTTGAAAAAAGAATCGAACCCACAATCGCAGAATTAAAAAAGGTTAATCCTAAGTTGGTTGCGGCGTCACATTGCACGGGTTGGCGGGCACTCTGCGCAATGAACAGGGAATTTCCAGAAGCTTATGTGGCTAACGCTGTGGGAAACCGCTACACACTCTAAAAGACAAAAATAAAAAAATAAATGAAGGGTTACTGGACAGCGTCTGCTCCGTTTTTGGAAAGCATGAATTTGCCGTCTGCTTCAGTTGCGAACCCAGCGGTTGTCAGTTCACGCAGTCCTGAACGCACCTTGAAGAGGGGTTGACCGGTTTTGGCTGCGACCTCTTCAGGGGTTGATGCGCCGTCTTTTATGGCTTTGAGTGTGTTTAATCCGCTGGCAGTGGGTTTTCCGTCTGGCGAGATACAGGGCATCACAATCAGCTCGGAGGCAGCTTCTTTTTGCAGAGGTACCAGTCTTTGCATTCATAGCCTTCTTTTAGGCGTTCCTCAACCGCTTCGATGGTGGTTGGCGCTGGTACAACTACGGCGTCGCCTGGTTTCCAGTTGGCAGGTGTTGCAACGTGATATTTGTCACTGGTCTGCAGGGCGTCAATTATGCGTATGATTTCGCTCATGTTCCTGCCTGTGCTGAGGGGATAATAGAGCATGGTGCGGATTTTGCTTTCAGGGTCAATGATAAAAACACAACGGACGGTTTCGGTCTTGCTTTCCCCGGGTTGTATCATGCCAAACTTTTTGGAAACTTCTTTGTTGAGGTCGGCGATGATGGGGAAGGGGATTTTGACGCCCATTTTTTCTTCAATATTTCGTGCCCACGCAATGTGTGAGGAGACGCTATCGACGCTTAAGCCCAAGAGTTCGACATTTCGTTTCTTGAGTTCTTCGTAGATTTCGCTAAACGCGATGAACTCTGTGGTGCAGACGGGGGTGAAGTCGGCGGGGTGCGAGAAGAGGATTAGCCAGGTGCCTTTGTAGTCTGAGAGACGTAGTGTTCCTTGGGTTGTTTGGGCTTCAAACTCTGGGGCTTTATGTCCAAGTACTGGAACCTCGGTTTTTTCAATATTTTCAGTCAAAATAGTCACCAAATCATTTCGAAAAACTGTGATGTTAAAGGTTTTGTCCATTAAAAATATTGTTATTAAGTAATAAAACAGCTAATCGACTCTTAGGGGATTATCGGATAAGATTACTCTAAGGGCTCATCATCGGTGCCAGCCTCTGTATAAAGTGGAAGAGACTTAGCTTTTCTTTTGAAGGCTAAAGAGTTTCTTGCCTACAAAAGTAACGCCCAGAATCGCTAAACCAACCAAAACAATCGTACCTCCAGGAGCAGCGTCTAAAACAACCGAAGCCAAAATCCCAAGTGCCACAGTGATTACGCCGACTATTGGAGCGAGAAGGACTGTTTGCCGGAAAGATTTCGTGATTTGCGTGCTGATTAACGCTGGCAAAACAAGCAACGCTGAAATGAGCAGCACTCCAACTATGGGGATTGAGACGATCACCACGACTCCACACAGGATGCTTAGCATATAGTCGAAAAACCATGTTTTTATGCCTGCAGCACGTGCCTGCGTTTCGTCGAAAGTCACATAGACCATTTCTTTGAAGAACACAAAAATTATAGTCAGAGCCACCGCCGCTACGGCTGCCGCAGTGATTATTTGCTCCATGTTGACTATGAGGATGCTGCCGAAAAGCAGGCTTTCAAGGTTAACGCCGTAGCCACCTGCAATGCTCAGGAGGGTTATTCCTCCGGCGAGACCCAGCTGTAGGAAAACAGCTACTGCAGCGTCGCTGGAAATCTTGGTTGAACGCATCGCTTTGTTGATACCTATGGAGCCTAACACGACCGTGATTCCGGCGATCCATATGGGAAAAATGCTCAGTGCATAGCCTAAGGCTAAGCCTCCAAAAGCGGTATGTGACAATCCATCGCCTATCAGCGAGACTTTTTTTAGAACAATAAAGATGCTTAGGATAGAGCTTAGAAGGGCAATTATAATGCTGATGATAAGGGCGCGTTGTAGGAAGGGCGCTTGCAGCAAGGAAAGAACGTCAAGGGTGATCAGTATGTTCCATCAACTCCACGGAGTGATTATAGACTTTCTGGATTTCTTCGTCGAGAGCGAAATCCTGGTTTAAGCCACAGAAAAACTGCGACCGATTAATACAGAGCACGCGGGTAGCGATTTTTGTTACGACGCCAACATCATGGGAGGATAAAATGACACTGATGGAGCGCTCCATGTTTAAGCGTTGTAGTATACTGTAGAATTCGCGTTTAGAGTTGGTGTCTACTCCGCTTGTGGGTTCATCAAGCAAGAGCAGTTTTGGCTCCGCCACCATAGCTTTTGCCAGAAAAACACGTTGCGACTGCCCGCCTGAGAGTTGACCGATTTTCCGATTTTTTAACTCGTAGAGTCCAAAAACCTTGAGTGTTTCCTCCACTTTTTGTCTATCCTTAGAGCCTATACCGTGGAATACCCCGGTGACTGGAGTTCTGCCCAGCATTACGGTTTCATACACAGTGAAGGGTAAATTGGGGTCTCGGGCTTGGGCACTCTGGGGAACATAACCGACAGCTTTTAGGTTTTTTGTCAAATCAGCGTCTCCAAAAAGTTTTACCGAACCGCTTGTCGGCTTAATCAAGCCCAAAATAACCTTTAGTAGCGTTGATTTTCCAGCGCCGTTTGGTCCTATGAGTGCAATTAGGTCTTTTCCGTTGATGTCTAAGTTGATATCCTCAAGGGCTGTAACGCCGTTGGAGTATTTGACGCATAAGCCGCGAATTTCAAGGATAGGGTCAAGTTTCAACGTTGCTCAGCGCCAAATGAACGTTATTTATGTTGTTCTGCATTAAGGTGATGTAGTTGTCTCCAGTGGCTTTTTGTTCCGCTGTTAAGCCTTCTATGGGGTTCATTTCAAGTAAAGAAGCATTTGTCTGGGTGCCTATTGACTGGGATATTGCGGGGTTTTCAAGGGATTCATAGCCGACATAGTGGAGGTGGTATTGGTTGATGGTGGTGATGACGTTTTGGATGTCGCTTGGAGAGGGTTCCTCTTCGAATGGTCCTAAGATCGGGAGTTGGGTTATGTTGTATTGGTTAGCGAAGTAAGCGAATGCTTCATGAAAGGTGACAAAGTAGGTGGTTGCAGTGTTTGTTGTTGCGTTGATTGCCTCCGTGTTGAGTTGGTCTAGTTTCGCTTGGTAGGCTTGGGCGTTCTGTGTGAAGTATTCGGTGTCATCTGGGTCAGCTTGGATTAATCCCTGTAGAATGTTGTTGACTTGCTGTTTTGCATTCAATGGGTCAAGCCAGATGTGCGGGTCAAGTATCTGGTTTCCGCTTTGGAATTGCTGTGCCACAGGCAGAAGGTTGATTCCTTTGCTTGTGTCCACTTGGATCAGGTTTGTGTTTCCAGAGGCGGTGACTATATCTTGAATCCAAGGTTCCAAATCGACGCCGTTGTAAATTAAAACGTCAGCGTTTGATATGGCGGTTATGGAGGAGGGTGTTGGCTCGAAGTCATGGACGTCAACTGTTTCTGGTACGAGGATGGAAACAGTGACTTTGTCGCCGCCTATGTTTTGGGTGAAGTCGTAGAGGGGATAGAAGGTGGCGATTACGTTTAGTTTTGAATTATTGCCGGATGCAGGTTGGTTTGAGTAGTTTGAGTAGTATAGTACTGCAACTGCTGCTACGGCGATGATTATGATTAGGGCTCCAACTAATATGGCGACGTTTTTCATGTTCTTTCAAGTTTATGGCGAACTGCACTTATTAAAAACTTGTTATTTTGTTAATAAAAACTTATATAGAATAAGACTTAAAATTAATAAGACCAGCCATGAGCATAATCAGCCTCTCCATCCCAAAACCCCTCCTAGAAAAAATCGACAACTACATAAAAGAACAAGGCTACGCCAACCGCTCCGAAGTAGTACGCCAAGCCCTAAGAGCATACCTATCCGAAGCCAAACGCCTAGACGAACTCAGAGGAACAGTAACCGCTACTATAACGATAATTTACCATAAAGGCGCCCGCACAGGACAAATAAGCGACAGCCAACACCACGTCAACAACATAGTCCTAACCTTTCTCCACACCCATATCGAAGAAGGCTACTGCATAGAAGTCATAGTAGCCAAAGCCGACGCACAAACCATGAAAACATTCATCAACACGCTTCGGGCAAACAGGCAGGTTTCAGAAGTAAAAGTCACTCTCCTATAAAGTATAACAGCGCAGAACACCTTTCGCAACTGTTCTATTCAACGTTATTTCTCGAAACTAAGCCGCGGCATGCATTGGGCACATCCACTTGGGGGACAGAATTACCGTTACATACATTGCCCTCTATAATTGAAGCCGTATAGTTGCCGCTTTCAGTGTCGCCTCTACATATTGCCCTTATTCCTATGCCTTTACAGTCCAAAATTATATTGCCCTTAATTATCAACCCAACAATCTCATGATTAGTGGAGTCAACTTCGACGCCTGCTGCGCCGCCGTTTAAGATAAGGTTATCCGCAATCAGATAGGCTTTACCAACTGCGTTTGTGCCTGGTTGGCATAGGATTGTGGTTTCTTTGCAGCCTCTGAATGTGTTGTTGGTGAAGCTGCAGTAGCTGCCGAAGCTTTTGATTGCTGAGCCGCCGCAGCCTTCGAAGAGGCAGCCTTTGATTTGCAGGTGATTGTTGGCTGGGTCATCGGAGTATACGCCGTGGCTTTGCTGTTTTACGAAGTTGCAGTCGCTGACTATGGTTTGGTCTCCGGGTTTAGACGCGTTGGTGCTGACGTACACGCCGAATTTGCTGCCGTTGTCGGCGCAGCCATCGATTGTTACTCCCCGCGACCCCGAGTTTGAATACCCAGAATTTTGGCAGCGTTCAGTGTAGCAGTCAGTAATCGAAGCGTAACCTACACCCTGTGTTACCTGCGCTTCCAAAGTGAAACCGTTGTTAGCTATGCCTATGGCTTGGCACCCCGAGAAAACCACAACTTCCGTCACGTCTCCGACGCCGATACCGAAACCGTTACTGCCTATGCCGTTGCCAACTCTGCCCTGTGTTCCACAGTCCTTTACTAAGCAACTAGAGAAGTAAACGTTGATTGTGAAGTCTGTGCCTATGCCGGTTGCTGGTGTGTCATGGACAAAGATGTTGTGGAAAATAGAGTTTCTTATCCATTGGTTGCCGATTCCTTTTCGGTTATAATGGTAGCCGTTTCGGTTCATGTCTCTGCCGTCCAACTCTAAGTCGTACATGTTGAATTCGGTGAGGGGGGAAGCCTCTGAAAAGTAGCCTGTGCCATCTATGAGTCCATTGTCGCTTTTATCGTCGAAGCCTTTTAGGATGGATTCTCCCCAGCCTTGCCCCTGCAAGGTAACCGCGCTTTTTGGGCGTACCGCCATGCATTTGAATGTGCCTTTGGGGAAAATGACTATGCCGCCTCCTGAAGCTTCCGCCGCCAATATGGCTTCATTGATGGCTTTGGTGTCGTCTGCAACGCCGTTGCCTACTGTGCCAAACTCAGCTACATCAAAATGTACCGACGAGCGTTTATGCTCGTACTTTTTAATATTACTCATAAATCATCAATAGAATGTAATCTTTTTTGCCTTAAATTTTGGAGCCTGCCAGCTCCACAGGCACAGAAACCCCCCTCAGTTAAGGGTAAAATAAAGTTAGGCTTTTTTGTTTAGCAAAAGCCCACAGATAGCATCGATGGCTTTCACTGCTTCGATGTCTTTGTTTTTGAGCGGGGTGACGCCTAGCATGTCGGATTCGATGACTTTCTGGTCCCAGGGCACATAAGCAAGCACGTGTATGCCGTTTTGGTCTGCGAAGGTTTGGATGGCTTCTTTTTGGGCGTCGTTCATCACTCGGTTGCCGATTAAATGGAGATTTTTCATGCCGGCGGCGGATGCCATGTCGTGAATGTGTTTGGCGATTTCCAGTGACTTCATGTTAGAATCAGCCACTATAAGCAATGCATCCACTTGCCTTGCGGTGCCTCTGCCTATGTGTTCCACGCCGGCTTCAAGGTCCAATACGATGGCTTCATTTGTTTCCACAACTAGGTAACGGAGCAATGCGCGAATGACAGCTGTAGGCGCACACATGCAACCGGCTCCCATCGAATGCACAGTACCCATAACAATCAAGTTCACACCTAACGGTGTAGGCACCGAATATTTTTTGACGATATCGTCTACGCTGAAATTCAGGTTATAAACGCCTGAGTAGCCCGTGCTAGTTTTGGATTCGACAAGGGGCTGGTTGTCTGAAATCGGGACTATTTTGCGTGTTTCCTCTGCAGACAAGCCTAAAGTTAAACCTAGGTTGGGGGAGGAATCCGCGTCAATGGCGATGGTTTTTAATTTCCTTTCGGCGAAGCCTCGGGCTAAACCGCCTGCAATAAGGGTTTTGCCGACGCCTCCTTTACCAGCAACAGCTATCTTCATAACAATCACAAACTACCAAAAACATGCGTTCACCGAATTAATTTACGTTTCCTTGGATTTATTTAGAAACCCTTTGGTATTCGATTGAATTGTGAAAAACTCAAAACAACTGTGGGGTTCTGCCTGTGGAAACCACCACAACCAGTCTGCAAGCCATTCCGAATATAGAACATAAAAAGCAATCGCCCTCCAAGCCCGCTGGAAGATGATGAGCAAGGGCGCCATTCTCTTCTTCTTAAAATAGAAAACAAAAAGCCCCAGATTTTGATCTCCCAATAAATAGAGGACGGGCCCTCGGGCTTAGTAACTAAATTATCTTTTTAATTGTTTTAGCAGGGTTTTTCGTGGCAAAAAGCCGTAGCGCCCATAGAATCCCCATGCCACCTCGTTGCCGACGCTGACCTCCACCTGCTTGGCAGTGGCGCCGTTTTGATCCATCCACTCCAGCGTTTTGTGCATGAGTTGGTCGCCGATGCCCAATCCCCTGTACGTTGCATCAACGTAGATGGATTCAACCTCTCCCGTTCCATCTTTATTTACAGTGCTGATAACGTAGCCAACCTTCTGCCCTGTCGATCCATCCAAAGCTATTTCAACACTCAACACACCGTCCAAAGCGTGCTTTTTTAGGGTATACTTGCGTTTCTGCCAAGTCATGCCCAAATAGTGCTCCCTAAAATGCGTGGAGCATTCGCAGTGGTAGCGGTTGAGTTCTTCCCACATAGCCCTGACTTGGTCAAGCAGGTTTTGGCCGCCGTGGATGTAGGTGATTTTGGACTTATCTGCCGAATTAGTAGCCATGTTTAGCCGCAGTAGCAACATGTTGCAGGTTTGGGCTTAAAGCTTTATTTGCTGCAAAACAAAGGTTTCCTTAACGAAAAAGCAGGTAAACCCAAGAATGTCATCCGACAAAGATGGAAATAATGAACAAAAAGTGCAAAGCGGCACCAGAGGAGAAGATTTGGGTGTTTACTGCAACCTGTTTTCAGCCAAAACCAAGGTCGAGGGACAGGACGGCGGCGTAGTCACCGCGTTGCTGCTAAAAGGCTTCTGTGAGGGTCTCTTTGATGCAGCCATCGTTGTCCGCCGAATGGACGGCTACAGCGCCGAAGCTGTGGTGGCACAGAGTGCCGAGGATGTTTTGGCGGCAAAAGGCACAACCTACCTCAAAATCAACGTTACAGCTAAACTGAGGGAACTAATAGCGCAGGGAAAGAAGCACATAGCAGTGGTTTGTATCCCCTGCGAGGCAAAGGTGGCAAGAAGGATCCAGCAGACCAACGGCGAAGACTGCGAAATCACCGTGATCGGGTTGTTCTGTTTTGAAGCATTCAACTACCAAAAACTCAAAGAGCAGATGCAGGCTCGCTTGGGGGTCGATTTGGATAGGGTGGGCAAGACTCAGGTGCAGGGGGGCAAGTTTACGGCAAAAACAGGGGACGGGATGGTCAGTTGCAGGGTTAAAGACCTCAGTTGTGCCGCTGAGAGGGCATGTGCCTTCTGTGACGATTTTACTTCTCGGTATGCTGATGTTTCTGTGGGTTCAGTTGGCAGTAAACCCGGTTATTCGACGGTGATTGTGCGTTCAGCGGTTGGACAAAAGCTTGTTGAAGGGCTGGATTGCACTAGGGAAGCTGCAGACGCGGCAGAAGTGGCACGTTTATCTCGGTTTAAGCGTGAAAGAGCCGAAAAAGGCTTGGCTGAATTAAAGAAACGCTGATTTTAGCCAGTTTTGTGGACTATGCTGCACACAAGCGCCAAACGGGAACAATGAGCCTTGTGTATGCAAAAGATTTTTTACATAGCAAGCCTCCCCTTTTTAGCTGAGATGAAATCTCCATGAAAATACTAAACGAGTTTGTGCCTACACGTAAATTCTTCAAGCTAGCAGAAGAACTCAAAGACCTAGTAGACGGATGGAACGTAACTGACAGCGCAGCAGGATTCCCAGCGCCCAGCGGCGTCGTCGTCAGCTGCCTACTCAAAAACAAGTACCCAGACAAATATGTCTGCCCAATCTTCATCCTACACTACAAAGGTCCAGTTGAAGTCGGAGGCTTAGCCTTAGCATCCGACATTGTTGGATTAGACGGCTTAGCAGTAACCATGGGTGACAAGCCACACTATGGTGAAGCCATCAAGATGCTGCCTTCGTCAGAAGCTGCACGCGACTTCATACGCACCGATGTAAAAACCAAGAACCTAAAACTCGGCTGCTTACTCACAGCAAGACAATCAATCGAAGCCACACTAGACCGTGTCCGCCAGCCATGGGACTTCGTATACTTCATGAGGCTAAACGACGAATCATTCGATCACCTCAAAGCAGTTTCAGCTGAATGTAAGAAACTCAACAAACCACTCTTCGCATACTTCCTCGTCGGAACCGAGAAGAACAAGGAAATCGTGAAAATTATCGGTTGGCCAGTAACTGCCACTATGGAAACTGTTGAGGAGAAAGCAGCTAAATGTGTCGGGTTAGTCGACGGCATCATCGCCACATGTGCTGGTGACGCTGAAGGCGACAAGTTGATGTTGCAGAAACTCCAAAAGTTCCGAACAAAATAAGTTACCTATCGAGACCTTTGCGGTCTCCTCCCATTTCAATTTATCTCTTTTTGGTTATCCTCAATCTTCAAGTTTGGTTCAGCGGCAGGTTTTGGTTTACGCCTGATTTGGGGAAGAACAAACTCTAACATCAGTAGCAGAAGGATAAATCCAATGATAACTGGAAGCACCCAAGAGGTGCCTCTTAAAATGAGCGTAAGCCACCCAAAACAAGGAATCCGCATAACAACTCGACCCTCCACAAGGTCTGCTGGCACTCCTTCACCGCCAGTCAATATGATTCCACTGTTAGAATCATACTCGTTTGAGTTAACGGGTGCAGGCCATGGTGTACCGTTGCCGTCGCCTTTAGTTTGGAAGTATAGAATGTGGTTTGCTTCATAGCTTGTCACGATGCGGTGTACAACGGGAGTATCTGTGGGGGCGGTTGGTTTTTTATAGACAATTATGTCGCTGTTGGGGTAGTTTGTGTTGAGGTCTTTGGGGTCGACGCCTTGAACGATTATTATGTCGCCCTTATGCAGAGTTGGAGCAAAGGGGTGGGTGAGTGAGAGCCAACCATCACAGGCGCCATCATATTGGACACACATGCTGCCGCTTTCAACCACGCGAATGGGGGTCGGGGTGTTGAGGATGAATGGCAAGCCAAAGAAAAAACCTAACAGTAAACTAACCAGCAAAACAAGGGGTATTAGCGTCTTAACGTATAAGCGACGCCTAATTGCGCTTAAACCCAATCGGTTCATCCTTCTTAGGGGTTATTGTAGACTCATGTTAATAAGAAAATTCCCATTTGCAGAGGAAACTGTAAGATAACATTTAAGTTCGGGACAGTGACGCATTTCTGATTAGGAGACATAACCACGAACATTATTCAAGTAATCCCCGTTGAAGGCTTGCCGCTGATAAACGCAAGCGACAATCTTGGCAAATTAATTGTGGATGCAGCTGAAAAACAGGGCACCCCCATCCAGTCGCATGACGTTGTCGTGGTTACGCATGTGGTGGTTTCTAAATCAGAGGGCAACGTACTAAACCTTGACACTATAAACCCCTCAGAGAAAGCACTTGAAATAGCCAAGCAAACCAACAAAGACCCAGCACTAGTCGAAGTTATCCTCCGAGAAACCAAAGAAATCGTGCGCATCGGGCAAAACAGCATCATCACCGAAACCAACAGCGGCATCATCTGCGCCAACGCCGGCGTCGACCGCTCAAACGTTTCAGGCGACCGCAATGTCGTACCATTGCCCAAAAACCCAAATGCCTCTGCCGAATGCATAAGAGCAGAAATCAAGCAGTTCTCAGGTGCAGACGTGGCAGTTATCGTTTCTGATACTCATGGCAGACCCTTCCGCAACGGCGAAATCAACATAGCAGTGGGAGTTGCGGGGTTTAAGCCTATTCGGGATCGGCGGGGCGAAAAAGACCTCTTCGGCTATGTGCTGCGGATTAAGCAGACGGCGGTTGCCGATGAATTGGCGTCTGCAGCAGAGTTGGTGATTGGGCAAGCAGACGAGGGCATTCCAGCGGCGATTGTGCGGGGTTACAACTACAAATCTGACGGAAACGCCGCGGCGACACCGCTGACTAGAGCTAAAGAGAGGGATCTTTTCAGGTAAGTTCAAAAACTTCTCTTTGCCTACATAGTGGATATTGAGTTGAAAGAATGGAGACACAAGCACAAACCCCCCAAGAATTCTTCGATAAAATCCTGCCTGCAAGGTTCAAACCTGAAAAAGCCGAAGGCGTAGACGTAATCGTACAGCTCAACGTTTCGGGTCCCGAAGGAGGCAGCTGGATAGTCACTGTTAAAGACAAAAAAATGCAGGTCGCCGAAGGCACCAACCCTGACGCTAACCTGACGCTCAAGATGGGATTAGTGGATTTTTTGGATTTGGTTAACGGCAAATTAAGTGCTGAAAAAGCCTTCTTCACTGGGAGAGTCCAGTTCAAAGGCAACATTGCAGTTGCGTTGAAACTTCGAGAAGCTGGCTTCCTATAAATCCAGCTTTTTCATTACCTGCGACGAGAGCGGTTCTTCGCAGAACTTGAAGGTTTGCGGTTCATCGACTTTCATAATCGCCCGCAACTCATCCGCAGACAACTGCTCGATTAAGTCGAGGATTTGTTTTCTCGCCACTTCGAAATGCTGCTTCAGTGCTGGCTTATCCTTGAACAATAGGCCTGCGTAGGCGCAGATTTCTTCTTTTTTGAGGTAGAACCCTACTTTTCCAGTGATAAAGTTGATGTCGAAAGTTATGGGTCCAGCAACACAGGTTTCAGGTTTCACTGGGTGCACCATGCATTTGCCTGTTTTCTTGTTAAATAACCTGCAGTAAACGTCCTCATCCACGGCTGGGTAGGAGTATTCTGCTTCAACGAAGGGGTCGCTTATGTTTACTTTATGTTTTTTCATGTAGTCTTGGAGGATTTTTTTGCGGTTGCCTGTTAATGGGGGCTTTGCGTCTTGGCAGCAAATGGATTTGCAGTTACTGCAAACGTCAAAGCTGTAGGTTACGCCATTGTCATCTTCTGGCATAGGTTGCACCTCAAAACGGTTCATTATTGCCTAGGCAATTAATAAGTGTTGAATACACATCGACGATTGCCTCTTGGAAACAAGTCTTTTCTGCACGCCGCAAAACCCTGCCTCGTATGAGTTCCGAGAGGTTGCCGCCTTCAATTCGGCGCTGCACAAATGGGAGATACTTTTTCTCTTCCACATCCGCGTTTTCCTCTGCTAATTTGAGGTAGTGCATGCAGATCTGGCGAGCAGTTTTGCCATTGGGACTTGAGACCAAGGCGTTTAACCCGTCTTTGACGACGGCGTTGAAGTCTTTGACGAGAACTGGATGGGGCAAAAGTTCAGCATCCACGGCGATTAAGCCTCTGAGGGCGGCACGGATAAAGCAGGAGAGTGCCACATCCATTTTGACGCATTCCTGCTCATCCATCACTCGTACTTCCAAGGCGCAGCGGTCGAAACGGAAAATTATGCCCCTCGAGTTAACCCATTCACGGTTAAGCAATGTTTTGTCAGCACCAGCATCAGCTAAACCCTTAGAGTACCGTTCGATGACATCGTGCTTGTACTCTTCAAGAGAAGAAACATATTCGGGAATGACATCGCCCGCTATGGATGGTACTTCTTTCTGGTTTACCTTGTAGAATTGGAGGCGGTTGTCTATGTCTGGGCCGATTTTGCTTTCAAAGATGGGGGAGGAAGCGGTTATGGCTGGGAGATAGGTGCAGAGGTTGGCGAGTTGGTTGTGGATTTGGGTGGCGTCGGCTTCTTTTTGGTAGGGCAAGTTGAGGTGGAAGCTCTGGATGTTGAGCCAACCATGCTGTTGGAAGTTGAAGATTTTGCCGTATTCACTGTAGATTTTTCGGTGGTAATGTGGCCAGACGGCGGTGTCTTGGAATTTGAGGAATGGATGCATGCCTGTGCCGAGAAGTTTGGCGCCGTGTTTTTCCACTATTTGGTTTAGTGTGGATGCGGCTTTGTGCATGGTTGCCTCGAACTCCACTGGACCCTTGAAGGGGTGATTGGCTTTGATTTCCATGACATGCAGTTGTAGCTCTTTGCCAAAAGTGAAGTCGGGGAGCTCGATGAAGTTGATGATTCTGCCGCAGTAGTCCTTGATGATTTTGTCGCTTATGGGCAGGGGCTTTAGGTCTTGGTTTACAAGTGCGTATTCGTGTTCGGGTCCGAGAACTTCAAGGGAATTATACATTGATGCACCTTATGGAATGTTTTGCCGAGCGATTCGTTTCAAATGTCACCGTAACGGCCTCTCTATCTGCGGGTTTGAATGCCACTTAAACGAGAATTTAATGAGATAAGGAGTTATAAACGCGGTAATTATGGTGGCGACGCCTATTATGGGTAAGAGGAAACTGCTGGTTACGCCTATGTCTTGGCCGGATTTAGCCACGATAAACGCAAATTCACCAATCTGCCCCATTCCTAAACCAACCTGTATGGATGTTTTCTTGTCGTAACGAAACATGTGCGTGCCAAACCCACAGCTTGCCAATTTCGTTAAAATCACCGCCACAGTGATTATCACCGCAGTCACCCAGAAAACGGCGATTTGAGTAACATCCATTAATGCCCCCATAGAAACAAAAAAGATGGCGCCGAAGACGATTTTGAACGGACCAATTTCTCGGTTAATCTCTTCTCTTAAGCGGGAGCGGGCGATTACTACGCCGATGATGAAGGCTCCGATGGCGGCGGAGAAACCTATCTGGGTTGCCAATATTGCGAAGACGAAGCATACTCCAATCATTAGGATGTAGAGTAATTCGTGGTTTTGGACTTCTGAGAACCGGTCCAATAGTTTGGGAACGAAGAAGCCACCCACTACTAGGGTGCCGCCGATAAAAATCACCAGTTTAGCCACCAGCCAAACTGAGGAGGTAACTGAGATTACGCTGGTAACAGCGACATTTTGAAGCATAGCCAATATGATAACGACGACCACGTCCTCCACGACTAAGATGCCCAACATAATGGTTGCTGAGATTTCCTTCATTTTTCCAGTATCGCCTAATACTTTGGCGATTATGGTTGTGCTGCTGCTGGCGAGGGCCGCTCCTAAAAAGAGGGTGTCGTAGAAGCCCCAGCCCAAAAAGTGACCCACTACCCAACTGACAATCAACATCAAAGCGATTTCTATGGCGGAGACACCGATTACGACGCGGCCGATGCTACGCAGTCGTCTGATTGGAAACTCTATGCCTATTGTGAATAGTAGCAGCACAACGCCGATTTCAGCGAACACTGAGAGGAACTCGGTTTCCCGAATGAAATTAAACGGTGGCGTGTAGGGTCCGATGATGACGCCTGCGATTAAGTAGCCGATTATAAGCGGTTGCTTGAGTTTGTAGAATATGAAAGCTACCACTGAGGCGATAACCATGACGACTGCGAGGTCAGTGATGACTTGTATCTCGAAGCTCATTATGTTTGTGATAACCGCTTGGTGGTTATAAGGATAGCCATAAATTTTAAAACTCAGATATGGCGTTTTAGCCTTAAACAGGCGGAAAATACGCTTGTTTTATTAAAGTTATGACTTGAGAAGGCCACGGTTGTATAGTTAATCTTAAATAGCTCTACACGAATAACGCCTTTCATTACCTGGTGTCCTATGGGTGCTGGTTGTTTCAAGCATCGGCCTGTCAGATGATTTGCACGCGTTAAGTGCTTCAGCGTTTCTTGGGTCATCCATTAAAGACGCAACCATCAACCTCACAAACGATTACCGCTACCTAAAAACAGGCTACTATGTTTCTCTACACGCAGAAGTCCTCGGAAACAACGTTATACCCTCATGCGAGAACATCATCGACGCCAGTCGTAACCCGATTTTGCTGCTCCGGGCAAAAAGAGCTAAAATCTCAACCATACCCTTCTTGGTCACAGATAATGTGAAGAAAATCATTGATGAACTCGGTTTTCCAGTGGTGGTTTTTGCAGTTAACCCCTTCATCTACGAAGGATATAAAGTCGCCAAGAACAAAAGCGCGCTTTACCGAGCCATGAAAAGCTTGGGAATGAACTACAAATTCGCAGTTTGTGCTCAACCACTCAAAGGTGAGTTGCTTTCCGTTAAATCTGTTTTCGGAAAGAGCGAAACAGCCGATGAACTAATCAATGCGCTCTCACAAAAGGTTTATGAACTCTTCAAGATTCCACTCTGCAAACTGCACGTTCAGAAAGCAGAGGAAAAAGCGTTCCTGTGTGGACTTGAACATTTGAAGCAAACCGAACTGTCAAAAACGGATTTAGAGTTAATCTCGAAAGAGATTATGCTGATTTCTCAGCAGGGGAAACATATCAGTGTCTAGAATCGCCTGTTTTGTCGAAAAATATAATTTTACTGATCCACGCGAGCAAGATGCTCTTCAAAACTTCAAGCAAGCCGCAGAGAAATCTGGAAACCAATTCAGCTTCCTCTTCCGCGAAAACATCAGTGAAATCCCAAACTACGACGCCGTGTTTATCCGTGCAACCACCGATCCCCTCTTCACAAGCTATATCGTCTCCAAAACCGCTTATGAATACGGGTTAAAAGTCATTGACGACCCCGAATCCATCAAAATCTGCGCCAACAAAATACACCAATATGCACTCTTCGAAAAATACGATGTCCCCCGCATTCCAACAATGTTCCTAAGCAAAGACGACCTCCACCACAAAAAAATAGAGCAAATCTTCAATATCCTAGGCAAACCCGTCGTCATCAAAGCCCCCTATACCAGCTTCAGCCGCTACGTGGAGAAGGCAGCCTGCGAAACCAGTTTCCGCGAAGTCGCCAAACGCTTCTTCAAAAAATCCGATTGCCTCGCAATTCAAAAGTTCACTCCGACAGCGTTTGATTGGCGTGTGGGCGTCTTGGGCAACGATTTACTCTATGTCTGTAAGTACATGATTCCCAAGGGTAAATGGAAACATGGAGCTAAACTCCGCGGCAAACCCACTGTGGTCTGGGGACGCACCGTCAGCTTACAGAAGAAGGATATGCCTCCTCGACTGCGCGAAGTTGCGTTGAAAGCCTGCAGTGTCATCGGCAAAGGCCTCTATGGCGTGGACCTAAAAGAAGTCAACGGCGACTACGTGGTGGTTGAAGTCAACGATAACCCCAGCATCTACGCGGGTTCTGAGGACAGCGGGGACAGCGACATATACCAGCGCATAATTAGCTACCTCGCCCAATAACAGCTAGATCAAGAGCTCGCCTTCGTATCCTGAGAAATAGCTAAATCACAAAACATACCTAAACCGTTCATTGATGGCTTAGAGCCGAAACCGCAATGTCGTAAACATGACGTTTTAAGTTTGAGCTTTGAGCTTCGACTATGGATAATATCAAAAAACAGGATAATATAGCGCCCGTGGAAAAAAGTGATAATCTGGCATTAATGGCTTAGTTAGTGACGTAAGAGTTATCGGAATATGTGATAGCAAGCCTTATATGGATAACTGTATAAAGCTTACACTGTAAGCTGTTAGTAGCTTACAGGATTGGAAAATGACTCTGAGCTTCGGATACCTAACGCCCAAGCAAAAAATCATCTGGGACCTTAAAAGCAGCGGACTTCAAGAAGTACAAATTGGACGGAAATTAAACGTCACACGCCAAACAGTTCACAAGTCGCTCGATATTGCCAACCTAAAAATCGGCGATGCCCTCCAAGAAGTCGCAAAAATCAACAAAATCGACATTGAAACCCTCAATGCTGAACGGGGCTTTCTCAAAGGATACAGCAACCCCTTTAAAACCCCAGCTTTTGTAACCTTCTCCGCCAAGAATGGCGTCCAAGTTTGGTATAAGCACGAAGGCGACTGCGAAAAATGCAAAAAGCTAGAAACATGCAGAAACACTTTACTGGCAGAAGCCAAAGACCGCAACTTCCTGCTCTTAGATGATACAAGCAAGATTTTGCCATCCAAACTCGCCGAAGCACTTTTCGATAAAATAACCGGTGAAGAAGATGAATATACAAAAAAGGATTAAAAATCTCATAGATTATTGCCCGCAACCCCAAATGCCCTTAACGACAAGACTGAAACGTCACTCCCTACCAATTGCTGCGGCAATCACAGTCACGCTTGTTCTTTCAGTTACATTCTCAATATTTTACTCAGGTCTTGCATCATACACATCCCCGCCTCCAATCATTAACGATTCGAACGTTTCATTCTATGAGTCGGCATATGCCAAGGCAACCAGTGAGCAAAAAGAAGAACTGGACAAAATTATTGCTGACAAGAGTATTGGTTTGCCAGGCGAATGGAGACGACCCGTCCTTATCGCCATCGGAGACCTACCAGAAGATCAGCCCAGATTAAGTGCTGAACAGGCAGCAGAACTATATGACAGCAAAGAAATAAGCGCTTTAGAAGGCGAAGTTAAGAACAGAGCTTTAGAATCCGAATTCAACAAAATCGCTGGAGCTCCGGACTTTTTTGGCGGCAGCGGAATTGAACGGGCTATTTACTTCCTGAACGACGATAGATCAGAAGCCATCTTTCTATTTTTCCCCGGCGATGTATCTCATGTAGTATTTAATGACGATGGAACCCAAACAAGATTACCATTAGGCAACCAGAAGCTTCCTTCTGGTCCAGGTCCATCACACTCACCTAATCCAACATCCCCAGCACCCACTGCCACACCAACCCCTTCACCGCTGACTCCAACACCGACACCATAGCAACTCCACCAGACACAACCACCATTCCCCTCTCAACACTCATAGCCGAAATCACCGCTGTCACCATTGTAGTTTTACTGGTCGCTATCGCCGTTTTTCTCTACATGCGACACCGAAAAACAGGGTTAGGTCCTTGACCAGAAGAGGTAAACTTTCGTTTGATTAAGCATTTCCTGTTTTTATTGGTTTGGCGATTTTCTTATAGTTGGCGTTTCTTATAGCTGACGTGTAGTCGGAGGTTTTCCCGAAAGGTAGGTGGCAGCAGAGCAACAGACGCTTCTGCTTGCGGGGTTGCTTGCGGAATCCGCCACAACCAACAGGCAGCTTAAAACAGACGCATTTCGCCAAAAGCAATCGACGGCACAAACCGCTGGTTGTTGTTGTGCATAGGAGATCCTCAGCAACAACAAACAATAGAAAAACAAACGCCTGAATAAGCGACGGTTTTTCTAAACCTATTTATCTCCTTACTTGTTTAACCTCTGCATCGGAGACAAGGTATATGCCTAAAACGCGTGAAGCACACAAAATCGCAGTGAAAGATTACCAGTTCACAGAAAACATGACCGTCGACGAACTGGTGGGTCAGATGGAGTCTGCGTGGGGTTTCACCGCTGGTAAACTTGCCACAGGCGTCAACATAATGGAGGCTATGATAGAGGACAAGCAATGCGTCAAATTCCTCTCATTCACCGCCGACATCATCGCCACCGGCACAAGAGGCGTCATCCGGGAGCTGGTGAAACGCAAACTCGTAGACGTCATCATCACCACTTGCGGCACACTCGACCACGATGTCGCCCGGTGCTGGAGAGACTACTACAAAGGCAGCTTCATCATGAGCGACAGCAAACTGCATCAAGAAGGCGTCAACCGCTTGGGCAACGTGCTGGTGCCAAACGACAGCTACGGCATCGTAATCGAGAAAAAAATCATTCCCATGCTCGAACAACTCTACAGTGAGGGCAAAAAAGAATTCTCAACCGCCGAAATCAACCGGGAAATCGGACTACGCTGCTGCAACGAGTCCTCTATCCTCTACTGGGCAGCCAAAAACGACATACCCATAATCGTCCCCGGTCCAACCGACGGCTCAGTCGGTTACCAATACTGGTTCTTTAGCCAAGACCACAAAGACTTCCGCATAAACATCCTAAAAGACGAAGAATACCTAAACAACCTCGTCTTCGACGCCAAAAAAACCGGTGCCCTCATCGTCGGCGGAGGCATCAGCAAGCACCACACGATCTGGTGGAACCAATTCAAAGACGGCTTAGACTACGTCGTCTACATTTCTACTGCAGATGAGTGGGATGGAAGCCTAAGCGGCGCCCGACCCCGCGAAGCAGTAAGCTGGGGCAAAATCAACGAAAAAGCAAAGATGACGATGATCGAAGGCGACGCCACAATGGTCATGCCCGTAATGACAAGCGCCCTAATTGACCGATTAAATAAAAATAGGAAAAAATAAAAATTTTTCCTTACGCTTTTGGCATGTCTTTGAAGATCCAGCTCATGTCTGGACCCTTCCGCTTCTCAGGGACGCGTTCAGCCAGTGCGTGGCATATCAGCGGCAAAGCGATGGTTGCGTCGCAGTAGCAGACCGCGCGGGTGCCGGTTTGGCTGTTGATTTTACCCCAGCTAATCGCCTCTTCAAGTGTGCATCCGCTTAAGCCGCCCCATTGCGGGGAGTCAGTGGTGATTTGGATGGCATATTTATGGGGGTAATAGTATTCTTGTATGCTCTTGCGTAAGCCGCCTTTTCTGCCTTTAACTCCTTGGTCCTCAGTCATCGGAGAGACGGATATAGCGATGAGTTGGGTTAGGTCTTTGGGGACGCCTCCGCCGATGTAGATTACGCCGACTTCTTTGGTTTTTGTGCCTATACTGACGAATTGGTCGAATTCTTTGACGCTGTCGATGTGGACGTTGTGGCCTTTGTTCTTTGCAAGGAGGAAGGTTTCGCCGTATGCACTGTCAACCATAGCGGGGCTAAAAATTGGGACGCCGTTGGCTGCTGCAACCGCAGAGATAGCGGGAATCTTTTTCTTTCCAAGGTACCTGCCGAGTCCATTTAGGAACTCTGCTGAAGTGTACATGTACTCTTCCTTACAGGTCATAACGTAGTCTGTTACTACATCTTCCATTTTGCGGTAGTCAGTTTCTTTGCCGTAAACATCGTAGTAGCGGTTAACATCGTCGTGGAGCAATTGTGAGTCGTCAACCATGTGGCTGCCCTGATAGTAGCCAAGTCCCATTGCGTCCACGATGTCCTCAGAAACGTTTGCGCCAGTAGAGACTAAGACGTCGATGAAACGGTTTTCGATGAGCCAGTTGACGATTGTCCACTGACCCGCCGTAGACATGGAACCCGCGAAACCCATTGCGATGACGATGTCTTTTTCTTTAATCATGTTTTCCCATACGTCGACGGCTTCGCCTAGTTTGCGGCCTTGATACGCGGTTTTGCTCATTTCTTTCAGTAACTGTGAGATTGGTTTTTGTTTGGTAACTTTGATTGGTTCAAGTTTCTTGCTAAAGTAATCGTTACCCATTGTTAACTGCACCTGTCGTCTTATGTTCGGGGGCTCATATTTGAAATTTGTTATTCAATTAACGACCAACCATCTTTGGGTGATGCGGAATACTTGGTGCTTTTGCATGGTTTTTATCCATTGTAATCTGGTGCAGACGCCAGCATCGGCGGATAATATGAAGCAGGATATTCCACATGCAGTAATAGCATCAGTCCCAAAACTGAGGTGTGCCAAAATGAGCTATCCGCAGAGTCGCTTGAGGAAGACCAGCCGCCGTCATAATTCTGGGCTGCAATGACGTGTTGGACGAAGGCGTCGTTAACCAGTTCGCCTTGCCCCGCCAAGTAGAGGAACGCGGCGGCTTCCAATTCGAGGTCCGTAACCACTGAGTCGCCGCCGATTAATGCAGAGTTTGCACGGTAAAGATATTGCATGGAATTATCTGAGAAACCCAGGTTATAGTGGTTGTCTTTAAACCAAATAGTCGCCAGTAATGCATGTGTCAATAAGTAGCCTCCGTTGCCAACGGCGCTTGTGAAGGTTGACGAATAATCGTCAGGCAGGTTTATTCGGTCAGAATACAGAGCGGGGACCGTCACGCAGTCAAGGTCGAAGTGTACCACATAGAAATCTGTAGGCTGCAACGCTGGGTTAGAATAATCGGCAATACGGCGAAATACTCGTTGAATAGGCGCGTCCGGTCGGTTAGTCGCCAGTTGTGCATCAAAAACCTGTAAAGAATCGTTAAATTCGTCTATCCCAAAACGCCGATGAATTACATCAAGCATCAGCAGAGCATAGGGCTCCTTTGTTTGTGCCAAGTAGTCAGTGGCGTTCCCCACCGCCTCACTTAGACTGCGGTTAATCGGTCGTTGAGCATTTGGGGGTGTAGGGGGTTGATAGGGATAGGGGGTGGTCTGAGACGTACTTGTGGGTGTGCTTTTAGGCGGCTGTGACGGGCTTTGTGTAGGAGTTGACTCAACAGGAGGTGGTGGAGTTGGCTGTTGGATGCTTTGTGGTGTCGTTTGGGGTTTATCCTCAAGAGTAGGCAATGGTAGCGTCATCAGAGGGACTGCTAAAAGACTACACAAGGTTACTATACAGGCGACCAAGAGCAGTTTTGTCATACAAGTTCTTGTTGTTTGTGTGCGTTCTTATGGTTTGTTGTTTGAGAGCCCAACATGCTGTGGCTACCCATGCAATCCACGTTTTTTCGACGCAATCGCACCAATAAAGTTAGCAACATACTAACTGCAAAAACAGCAATCACATGCAAACCCCAAATGCAACCGCCCCCAATTGCAATCTTCCATTTAACCGTAGGTCAAAGCTTCTTCGGTTCTGCTTGTAGTTTGCTCCACAACCAGCCAGCAACCCAAATCCGTTGCAGAACGCAAAGCACAATGCCCACACAGTCCATAGGAAGAAGAAGAGCAAGGGCTGCTCTGCTTTCATCTAACACTAAAAAAACAAAAAAGCCCAAATTTTGATCTACTATTATAAAGCACAACATGTAACAGAAACAGCATAGCATGACTAATCAGGCGAACCAACAATGAAGCCATATGAATTTAAGAAACTTGAAACTGCACTGATAATCTACTGGTCAAAAACCGGTAACACAGAGAAAGTAGCCAACGCCATAAAGCAGGGACTAGAAGAAGCCAACCTCCACGTAACCCTAAAGAAGCCTGAGGAAGCCGAAAACATGGACTTTTTCGACTACGATCTAGTTTGCGTAGGCTGCCCTTCCCATTCTTGGCATCCTCCCGAACAGATAACTGCTTTTCTTAAGAAAAAATTCAATTACTACCGAGAAAACGGAAAAATCAAGCTCGGCGCCCCAAAATATCAAGGTAAAAAAGCCATAGTTTTCGTTACCTACTCAGGTCCTCACACGGGAATCGCTGAGGCAACTCCCGTCGGCAAAGATATTGGGCAATACTTTGATCACATTGGCTTTAGTGTTGTTGCTGAATGGTATGTTCTAAGTGAATTCCATGGTCAAAAAGAATACAGCACTCAAGGCAGACTGGGCGACATTAGGGGTAAACCGACTGCTGAACAATTGCAGGGCATTAAAGATGATGCGGCGCGTATTGGCAGATCTGGCGAACAAACGCCTTGATTTTTTGGTTTAAATTACCCTTTTGCAGTGCTAAGTGTAGCTAAAAACAGGTCAAAAGTTAGGGTTAAGAACCATAGACAATATATGCGAGCTTTGCTTTAAAAAATAGCAAACTCTCTTTGAGGTTTGTTAGATATGAAAACTCTTGTTACTGTCGGTCGTGGTGGAACCGGAAAATCCAGTTTCACCGCCTTAATGGCAAAGGCATTCATCGAATCCAATCAATCTCCCATCCTATTGGTTGATGCTGACCCTGACCAAAACCTTGGTGAAATGTTGGGTGTGGACCTCAAAGAAGCAGGTAAATCAACCATAGCAGACCTCATTGTAAGCACCTTCATCGAAACTGGCGGCACCACAGTCGGCGTTCCCCCAACTCAGCGTATCGAAGCTCGTATTTGGGAAAAGGGGCTCTATGAAACCAAACATTTCGATTTTATGGCTGTGGGCAACAAATGGGTGGAAGGATGCTACTGCATGCCTAACAGCGCACTCAAAGGCGCCTTGGAAAGCTTGACTAAAACATACAAGTACGTAATCGTCGATTCTCCTGCTGGGCTGGAAAACCTAAACCGCCGCATAACCAGTAACGTCAGCGACATCTTTGACATATTAGACCACTCCAAAAAGTCGCAAGATCATGTCAGACGTGCTTACAAAATTGCTAAAGAAGTTGACATGAAATTCGAAAACTTTTACTTAGTAGGCGGTTACCGTTTCCCCTCAGAACTGGGTAAGCAGGCAGAGGAAGAGTTAAAATTCAAATATTTGGGTAAAATCAAGGCGGACGAGCAATTAGACCAGTTTGTTCTCGACGGCGAATCCCTTTTAGAGTTGCCAAACGACAACAAAGCTTACCTTTCGGTTAAAAAAATCCTCAATACGCTGGGTTATCTGTAGTCCACTTCTCTTTTACATTAGTTTTTTAAAACTTGCATATCTCTAACTGCCCCATGACTTTTGCATAAGAAATCTGGAAAGGTTTAAAAACATTGTCAGAAAGTTTAGAGGTAAACCTTTACAGAGGTTCTCAATTTGACTAGTAAAAACGTCCATGTAAAAATAGGCGAGATGAAGACCAACGCTGGTCTAATAAAAAACCTCGAGTTATCCATTGGCAAGGTTGTCACAGACAACTGGGATGAACCAATGGGTCCAACCCCGATGCCCCACATAACTACCCTACGCGACTGGGATATGAAACTGCTCAACAAATACAAGCCCTTCTACTTGCCCGACTGTGATCTCTGCTGCTTGTGCACATACGGTAAATGTGACCTAACAGCTGGAAAACGCGGCGCGTGCGGGCTCAACATAGCAGACCAATCGTCACGTATCGTGCTCATTGCTTGCTGCATTGGAGCTGCCACCCACAACGGGCACGCTCGACATGTGGTTGACCACTTAATTGAGATATACGGTCGAAAATATCCACTTAACGTAGGCGGTTTAAACGTTAAGGTTGAAGCCCCCGTCACTAGGCTTATCACCGGAGTAAAACCTGAAACTCTCGGCGATTTAGACGACATTTTATCATACACCGAATCACAAATTACCCACTTAGTTTCTGCTGCACACACCGGTCAAGAATCAAACAATTTAGACTTTGAGTCCAAAGCATTCCACGCAGGCAGAATGGACCAAGTAGGTATGGAAATAGCCGACCTTGCACAAATTTCGACTTTAGGCTTTCCAAAAGCAGACCCTGAAGCTCCATTAATCAAGATGGGTATCGGAACAGTTGATAACACAAAGCCAGTCATCATGTGCATTGGACACAACGTTGTGCCTTCCGTCGGAATTATTGACTACATGAAAGACCAGAAACTTGACGACAAAATGGAAGTTGTAGGTCTATGTTGCACTGCTATCGACAACACAAGATACTACGACCGAGCAAAAATCGTTGGTCCAATCTCCTGGGAACTCCGCTATATACGCGGTGGATTCGCAGACGTAGTCGTTCTAGACGAGCAATGTGTCCGAACTGACTGTAACCTAGAAGCTGAACGTGTCAAAGCACCAGTCATTGCAGCATCAGAGAAAAACTGTATAGGCTACAAAGACCGCACAAACGACCCAGTGGACCAAATCGTCGATGATCTAGTTAACTACAAAGTACCCGGTGTCCTAATTCTTGACCCTGAAAAAGTCGGCGAAGTAGCTGTTAGAGTGGCTCAAAAAGTTGCACCAATGCGCAAGAAACTATCATCACTTCCAGAGCTAGATCAAATCAAAGAGCTCGCAAAGAAATGCCGCCACTGCAACATGTGCCAAAGAAGCTGCCCACAAGACCTCAGGATTGAACCCGCAATCAAAGCAGCAGCTGAAGGCGACTACTCAAAACTTGCAGACCTATACGAAGCATGCATCGGCTGCGGAAGATGCGAAGAAGCTTGCCCAGTTAAACTAGAAATCCACAGCTACATACTCAAAGTCGGCGAAAAGAAGATGCTTGCAGAAACGAACTTCTGTCGCTCAGGCAGAGGTGCAGTTTCAGACGTCGAAATCAGGAGCGTCGGTGGCCCAATCGTACTGGGTGAAATTCCAGGTATCGTCGCTTTAGTCGGATGCGCCAACTATCCAAACGGTGGTAAAGACGTCTACGACATCGCCAGAGAATTCGCCTTACGCAGATACATCGTCGTAACTTCCGGTTGCTCAGCAATGTCCGCAGGCTCCTACAAGAACGAAGAAGGCAAAACACTGTACGAAGAATTCCCAGGCGGATTCGAAGCCGGGGGAGTCCTCAACGTTGGTTCATGTGTCTCTAACCCACACATCGCAGGCGCAGCAATCAAAGTTGCAAACATATTCGCAAAACGCAACCTCAGAGGAAACTACGAGGAAATCGCCGATTACATCCACAACCGTGTAGGCGCAGTCGGCTTAGCTTGGGGTGCATATTCACAGAAAGCAGCCTCAATTGCAGCTGGCTTCTGGAGCCTTGGTGTTCCAGTCCTCGTCGGCCCCCACGGAAGCAAATACCGCCGTATGCTCATGGGCAGATCAGACAAACCAGAAAACTGGGAAGTCTACGATGCACGCACAGGCGACAAAGTGAACGTTGGCCCAACACCAGAACACCTCTTCCAAACAGTCGAAACCCCACAAGAAGCAATGGTTCAAATCGCAAAACTCTGCCTCAGACCAAACGATACATGGAAAGGTCGCTCAGGAAAACTCACTCACTACATCGATCTCCACAAACGCAACTATGGCGTAATGCCCCCAGATATCCACCAGTTTGTCAGAACAACGGCCGACATACCCATCACAATGAAAGATGAAATCAACGAAATCTTGAAAGCAAACGACTGGAAGGAATCAATAATTCCGGATCCTACAATGCTTCCAAGAATGGTCAGGAAAGCCAAGGAGTAATGTGAAATGTCGTGTGAACCATGGCAATGTGCAGAAATAGCTGCAACTAAAAAAGCAAATCCAATCCAAAAACCCGAGATAGCCGTAGCAATGATCAAAAAAGCCCAACGTCCCCTCCTTATTGTGGGTAGCAACGTAACCACCCGATTCATGGAAGGCAAACCTGCAATAGACTTCATCATCGACCTCGCAAACGCATCCAAAGTTCCAGTAGTAGCAACAGCACACATCGTGGGTGACTTCGTAAAAAGAGGCTACCAACCCGCAGGCTTTATGACCGCAATGGACATAGGCCAAAGAGTTGTCGACCCAACATGGCAAGGACTAGACGGCAAAGGCCACCCAGACCTAGTCATATTCGTTGGATTGCCTTACTACATGGAAGCACTAATCCTCTCGGGGCTCAAACACTTCGCACCAGACCTAAAGACCATGACCATCGACAACATGTATCATGCACATGCGTCTTGGTCCTTCCCCAACGCAAGCCTAGACGAATGGGCTTCAAACCTCAAAGTAATGACCTCAAAATTTAATGAAGGAGGAAATTAAGAATGTCAATGTTTAAAGATATCCCTGTTGAAGTCGGCGTAATTTTTGAAGGCGAACGTATCCGCAGAAACGATATGCAAGTCGAACTCGGCGGACCAACAGTCAAACAAAAGTTTGAACTGGCAAAAGTAAAACCCATGAATGAAATCGATGATGGCAAAATCACCATCATTGGTCCAGACTTAAAAGACCTAAAGGAAGGCGGCGCATACCCTTTCGGCATCCTTATTGAAGCTGCAGGCGAGAAACTCGACGCAGGCCTTGAAGGTGTCATCGAAAGACGCATTCACGGCTACCTCAACTACATCGAAGGCTTCATGCACCTAAACCAACGCTATGACATCTGGATACGCATCGGCAAAAAATCCTTCCAGAAAGGCTTAAACAGCTTTGAACCAATCGGCAAAGTTCTCTACAGATTATTCAAGAGCGAATTGCCAATCGTCGAGAAACTACAGGTTACCTTCATTACAGACCCGGCAAAACTAGAAGAAATGACGCCAGCAGCAATGGAAGCGTATGAATCACGCGACGCAAAAGCCAGAGGCCTCAAAGACTCTGAAGTAGACACCTTCTACGGCTGTGCACTCTGCCAGTCATTCGCACCAAGCCACGTCTGCGTTATCACACCACAAAGATACAGCAACTGCGGCGCCATCAGCTGGTTCGATGGTAAAGCCTCAGCAAGCATCGACCCCAAAGGTCCAGTCTTCGCAATCCCGAGAGGCGAAATGCTAAACGAAGAAAAAGGCGAATTCAGCGGCGTCAACGAAGCAGCAAAGAAACGCAGCATGGGCGAAGTAACCAAAGTATGGCTCTACACCGCCTTTGACCACCCACACACTTCATGCGGATGCTTCGAAGCAGTAACCTTCTACGTCCCAGAAGTCGACGGCTTAGCAGTCGTGCAAAGAAACTTCAAGGGTGCAACTGTAAACGGCTTACCCTTCAGCACCATCGCAGACTCAGCAGCAGGCGGACGCCAAATCGACGGATTCCATGGAATGTCCATCGAATATATGCGTAGCACCAAATTCTTCGCAGCAGACGGCGGATGGAACCGCATAGTTTGGGTACCCAAAGAAGTCAAAGAAAAAGTCAAAGACTTCATCCCCAAAGACCTCGTTGACAAGATTGCAACAGAAGAAGACGCAAAGAACGTTGACGAACTCAAAGCATTCCTCAAAGCAAAGAACCACCCAGTCGTCGCAAGATGGGAAGCAGAAGAAGCCCCAGCAGCAGAAACCACAGCAGTCACCGTTAACGAAGAAGCAGCAGGCACCATGATGCCAGTTGCAACAGTAGGCTCACTGCCAATAATGGCCGGCGGATTCAAGATCATACTCAAAGACGCCAAAATCTACGCAAACAAAGTAATCATAACAACCGCTAAAGACAACAAAGACAAACGGTGATTTAAACGACTCACCACGACACAGACAACAAAAAAAAGGACGCTGAAGGTCTACAGTTAAGCGATGACCTTTTGGCAGCCCTTGCCAAATTCCAGACAATCGAGCTGGAAGACTTCCAGATGGACGTCAAAGACCTCGAAATCATCTTTGAAGCAGGCGCAGCAGGGCAAATCATGCCCAAAATCAAACTGCCCGGCACCCCAACAATTGCAGGCGCAGGCGGCAAACTCACAAGCATGCTACAGGTACCATTTCTGCCACCCATCGAGAAATACCCAAACACCATCAGCACAGTCAAACTCGGCGCAACCAAAAGCGAAGGCGGTACACGCGGCAAAACATACACTATCGGCGGCGAACTCTCTCCTGCCTTCTACACCTTTGAAAACCCAATGCCACACAAACCTATAGTCACATTAGACGTTTTCGACATGGAAGTCCCCCTATCCAAAGCGGTCAAGATGCACGTTAAAGAAGTCGTCGGCGACCCAGCGGCATGGGCGAAACTTGCAGTCGAAAAATTCGGCGCAGACATGGTTACAATGCACCTTATCAGCGTTGACCCACTACTCAAAGACGCAACTCCAAAAGACGCATGCAAAACAGTCGAGAAAGTCCTCCAAGCCGTAGATGTCCCCTTAGTCATCGGCGGATGCGGAGACCCGGTTAAAGACACAGCACTTTTTGAAGAAGTATGCACACAGTTCCCCGGCGAACGCTTCCTAATCAGCTCAGTCACACGCGACATGGACGTTGACAAATGCGCCCAATTCATCAAAAAAGCAGGCCACGCAGTCCTCTCCTTCACACCCATGGACCTCAACTTAGCCCGTGAACTCAACAGGCGCCTCTACGACAACCTTGCACGCGAAGACATCGTCATGGACTTAACCACTGCAGCACTTGGCTACGGCTTAGATTACGCATTCACAAACATGGAACGCGCACGCATAGGCGGATTGATGGGTGACCAAGAACTCGCACACCCCATGAGCAGCGGCACGACCAACGCTTGGGCAGCCCGTGAAGCATGGCTCAAGATGAGCGCTGAATGGGAACCACGTGAACTCAGAGGTCCACTTTGGGAAGTCACAACAGCCTTAACACTGCTCCTTGCAGGCGTCGACTTATTCATGATGATGCACCCCGCAGCCGTAAAAACACTCAAGGACGTAACCAACTACTTATCAAGCGGCAAAAAAGCTGACCCCGCAAAGTTTGCGGATTGGGTCAAGGTGAAAGCTTAAGGAGACATGACTAATATGGCAGAAAAGAAAAAAGCCGGATTAAAAGAACTCAGCCCCATAGAGATTTACAAGAGCTTACCAAAAATTAACTGCAAAGAATGCGGCGTCGACAACTGCATGGCATTCGCCACAAAAATCGTCAACCGCGAAATGGAACTAGACAGCTGCAAACCACTCCTAAAACCAGAAAACGCCAAAGCATACGCCAAACTAAAAGAACTCCTAAAACCCGCAGTTAAAGAAGTCATCGTCGGCGTAGGCGAGAAAGCTAAGAAAATCGGCGGCAAACTCGTTATGTACCGCCATGAATTCACCTACAAGAACCCAACAGCCCTCGCCATCGACGTAACCGACGAAATGCCTGAAAGTGAAGTTGTCGCTCGCGCCCAGAAAACCGAGAATTTCAGCTTCGAATACATCGGCAACACCCTCAAATTAGACATGATCGCGGTCCGCTGCACCTCTGAAGATGCAGACAAATTCAAGGCATGCGTCAAAAAAGTCAGCGAAACAACCAAACTGCCCCTGATCCTAGTCGCACTCAACCCTGCCATCGCTGAAGCAGGCTTAATGGCAGCGCCCAAAACCCGCCCACTCATCTATGCAGCAACCACAACTAACTGGAAAGACATGGCTGAACTTGCAATCATGTACAACGCACCCCTGGTCGCATCCTCACCAAACGACCTCAATGGACTCGTAAGCTTAGCGAAGACACTGCAGGAATACGGCGTCAAAGACATAGTCTTAGACCCAGGCACCTTTGCCAACGAAGGCTTAGCAGACACAATTAACAGCTTTACCATGCTTCGTCGCGCAGCAACAAAAGGCGGTGAAGAACTCGCAGGCTTACCCCTCTTAGGCATACCCATGGTTGCCTGGATGAACAAGGGCGAAACCGCAGACGACCTCATCAAATGGCGCGAATCCTACATAGCATCGATGCTTGTGGTACGCTACGCAGACGCCCTCATCCTACACGGCAATGACGGATGGAGCCTACTGCCCCTTGCAGTGCTACGGCAAAACATCTACACTGACCCACGTAAACCAGTCGCAGTCGCGCCAGGACTCAAAGTCTTCGGCACCCCAGACGAAAACAGCCCAGTCATGTTCACCAGTAACTTCGCATTGACCTACTACACTGTTGCCTCAGACATCGAAAGCAGCAAAACCAACGCATACCTAATCGTAGTTGACGCAGAAGGCAGCGCAATCGATAGTGGAGTCGCAGGACGCAAACTCACCGCAGAGAAAATCGCTGACGCAATCAAACAAAGCGGCATCGAACAGAAAGTTAAGCATCGCAAAATCATCAGCCCAGGCAAAGCTTCACGTATCAGCGGCGAAATCGAAGAGTTGTCCGGCTGGAAAGTGCTGGTTGGACCACGCGACAGCAGCGAAATCCCCAAATACATCATCGACAAATGGCAACCATAAGCCATCCAACCCTTTTTCCTTTTGCTTTTACTTTTGTTTTTTTCGAGAACCCCTCTTTAACTTACCCGGACGTAAGTAACAAGCGTTCTCCCATGTTTAGGTTCGGCAAGTTTCTTATACCTCTACAGAGAAACCACTTACCTGACCCAAAATGAAGAGCTTAGTCGTTTACTATACAAGGACAGGCAAAACCAAGTTTGTGGCTGAAGCCGTCGCGGCAGAACTTGGCGCTGACCTCGAAGAAATCGTGGACCTCAAAAAACGCGAGGGCAAAATGGGTTGGATTATGGGTGGCAAAGACGCTTCGCAAAAGAAACTAACCGACATTGCCCCGTTGAAGCGGGTGCCAGCTGACTATGACCTAATCGTGGTTGGCACGCCGATTTGGGCTTGGGCTCCCACACCAGCCTTCCGAACCTACGTCAGCCAAAACAATTTGGTGGACAAAAAAGTGGCGTTATTCTACACCTTCGACTCTGACCCCAAACAAGCCAGCGAAAAAATCCGCCAAATACTGCCCAACGTAAACATCGTCGGCGAATTGCCCTTAAAAGACCCCTCCAAAAACAAGGAAGAAACCCAAAAGAAAATCGCCGAATGGTGCAGCACCCTAAACGCCGCCACATCTGCGGTTTAGCAACTCTTTTATAATTTGTTTGGTTTCTAGAACCTGGTGCTTTTTAGTGTATCATACAATCGTACTTTTCCAAAATCCAGCTCTCGACATGAAGAAACAGAAAGTTGTATCAAGGTCTCGGCGTGGCTATGAACAAGTCTCCCCGACTAACAGTCTGGTACCCTGTCAATATTGCACCCACTGACTACGCGCTTAGAACTGCTTGTGGAATCAGCCTCAACCAGCCTGCAACGTCCACCCTACGCTGACGCCAAAATGGACATTATAACCCAGCCCGCTGGAAGATGATGAGCAATGCAGACTCTCTCTTCTTCTAATAATAGAAAAACAATCTACCGCCCAAACCCAAGCCAGCTTCAAACTACTTGCTGTTAAAAACTACCGTGGTTTTTAGTTAAATTTGTACTAAAAATTGATAAACCCCCTCTGTTACTACATGCATACTTAACGCGAGAAGGGACCAAAAATAGGCTGCGGTATCTTTGGGGCAATAAATTATGACAATCAACCCGTTTTCCCCTACATGTACTGGGGGCTACGGGCGCAAAATCATCGAGGTCACCAGTCACATGGCTTCCTCACCTACAACAACGGACAATACTTCATGTACAAGAACCTAGACCTTGTGCCGAAGGTAAAAAGCAGCGCCATAAACGAATGGTTCGGCAGACTCACCTGGTTCAGTCGGCATAGGCAACGTCCGCTACACCACCTCCGGCAAATGCGACGAAGCCTCCATCATCGAAGGCACCCAGCCAGTCGTGGGCTCAAGCGACGGAGTGAAACTTGCGGTGTCATTCAACGGCAACATCGTCAACACTTTGCCGCTGAAGAAAGAAATGTTTGAGAATTTCCCAAACGCCGTTTACAACTGCGACTCAGACTTGGTCTGCTACAAGATGCTTCTTGAATATAATAAAACCAGGGATTTAGTGTCGGCGGCTAAAGCGGTCATGGAAGGTTTAGATGGCGCGTTTAGCGTAATAGGCATAACTGGCGACGGAGACTTTTTCGCTTTCAAAGACTCCTATGGTATAAAACCCCTCTGCGCTGGACACAGCCCTGACGGCAAAACCCTTGCTTTTTCCTCTGAAACCGTCAGTTTGGACATGAACAGTCTCATCCGCGATTTTGAATTAAACCCTGGCGAACTAGTCATAGCCTCAAAAGACGGTTTCAAACGTATCCAAGTTATCTCTAACCCAAAGCCTGCGTTTTGCGCTTTTGAATTTGCGTATTTTGCAAGGCCCGACTCGATTTTCAACGGCAAATACGTCTATGAAATCCGCGAAGAATTCGGACGCAACATCGTAAAAGAATTCCCAGAAATCGCCAAAGAATGCGACATCATCATGTCAGTGCCTGAGACAGGCGACGACTCCGCGATGGGCGTCCATGAACAGTCGGGTCTGCGCTGGGAACGTTGCTCGAGGCGTCACCGCTATGTTACTGAACGAGCTTTCATCTTGCTTAACGCTGAGCGATACTCGACAATTGATAAGAAAATAAACATTTTAGATTCCAAAGTGGCCGGCAAAAACGTTATCATAACCGAAGACAGCATCGTACGTGGAGACACAACCAAAGTCATCATCGAAAAAATGCGGGTAGCCGGCGCCAAAAAAATCTATGTCTTCGTCACTTTCCCCCGCATCATCGGCCCATGCTTCTACGGCATCGACATGTCCAGCTATGGCCAACTCATCGGCAGCAGGCACAACGAAACGGAAATCGCCAAGATCATTGGCGCCGACGGAGTTTGCTACCAATCCCTCGAAGGACTCATCCGTGCCACAGGCAAAAGGGAAGATGAACTCTGCTTAGCCTGCGTCACAGGTAAGTATCCTACGCCCTGCGCGCAGAAGATGGCGGATGCGATGAAGAAACGGTTCCAAGAGGGCTATGAAGAGAAAGGCCGTATCTACGAGAACGAAGAGGTTTAGCCGTAACCGCTATAAACTGTTCCTTTCAAACAGTAGTGCATTAACGGTGTATCTTTGATGGATAAGATTGGTGTCCTACTGGTTTCTTACGGTGCAAGAGAAGTCGCTATGGCAGACACACTCCTGCGCAGTCCCAACTACAAAGTTGAGCTCTACGTAGCCGACAAACAACTCAACCCCTTCAACGCTAAACATGCAACCAAACATGCAGTAATCCCAAGCCTTGACGTGCAAGAAATCTGCAAGTTCGCAGAAGCCAACAAGGATCAACTGGACTTTGTTTTAGTCGGCTCCGAGAACCCCATCATCAAGGGCATCCGAGACCTCATCGAAAAAAAAGCGGGCATCCCCGTTATCTGCCCCAAAAAAGCTTACGCCATCGAAGAAAGCAAGGTTGCCCAACGCGTCCTCTTCGAAGAGATTGCGCCTGAGGCGAATCCACGATACAAAGTCTTCAACCCAGCCGACTACAAAACGGAAGCTGCAGTTAAAGCCGACGTTTACAAATGGCTCGACGAATTGAACAATCAAGTCGCAGTCAAACCCGACAAACCCGCATTGGGCAAAGGCGTCGGCGTCTGGGGCGACCACTTCACGACCCAAGAACAACTCTTCGAGCATTTCCTCTCTAATTTCAAATACGGCTCCGTTATCCTTGAGGAAAAGGTGCCTGGTGAAGAATCCAGTTGCATGGGCTTTTGCGACGGAAAACACTTCATACCATTGCCTGACACACGGGACTACAAACGCGCCTTCGACGGCGATAGGGGTCCAAACACGGGTGGCATGGGTTCCTACAAGGACGCAGCAGATTACCTGCCCTTCCTAACCGCAGCCGACCGCGAAGCCGAACTGGCACTCGTTAACAAAGTTTTCACGGGATGGAAAAACAAAATCCCCTACGACACCGCCCTCCGTGGCGTGCCACTATACCTTGCGTTTATGCACACGGGCAAGGGCATAAAAATCCTTGAAATCAACAGTCGACCAGGCGACCCCGAAATCATGAACTTGCTCCCAGTCATCAAAGACGACTTCGTCGATGTCTGCCTGCGAATGGTGGATGGCAACCTCAAAGGTGTCGCGATGGAGAAGTCTGCGACGGTTTTAACTTACAAGGTTCCGCCTGACTACGGCGGCTACTCACAAGTCCACGCGGACAAAGTGAATAAAGGTGCAGTCGGCACCCCAGTAGACCTCTCCACAGCCGAGGCATTAACCAAAAAGTACGGGGACAAAATCCGCATCTACCCCGGCTCCATGGAGCTAAGAGACGGCAAAAACTACGCGCTCAAATCCCGCGCCATCGGCGTCCTAGGCATCGGCGAATCCATAGAGGAAGCCCGCCAGATCAGTCAGGAAGGTGCCAAAGCCATCACCGGTGGAGCGCTATGGAACAGAACAGACATCGCTGAAAAACGGCACATCAGCAAAAGCATTAGCCACATGGAGGAGTTACGACGCAAAGCATGAAGCGAATAGTTGTCTCAGATTGCGAAGGTCCAATAGCAAAAAACGACAATGCCTACGAACTCTGCAGCCACTTTATCCCCAACGGAGACAAACTCTTCATAAACATCAGCAAGTACGACGACGTCTTAGCAGATGTCCTCCATAAACCCGGCTACACTGCTGGCAGCACACTGAAGCTGATTCTGCCCTTCTTTAAAGCCTACGATGTCACCGACAAACAAATGGAAGATTTCTCAGCCCAAAACATCCTCCTACTTCCCCAGACACTTGACACACTCGGTTACATTCAGCAGTGTGCCGAAGTGTTCATCGTCAGCACAAGCTACGAGCACTACATCAAGGCACTGTGTAAATCCATCGATTTCCCCGTTGACCACACTTACTGCACCAAAGTCAAACTCGACAACTACACCGTAACCCAAGAAGAGAAGGAACGCCTAAAGCAGCTTGCAGCAGAAATCGCAGAAATGCGCCTAATAGAAATTCCAGTGGGTGCAAAGGCAGTGGCTGACTTCTCAGTTGCAGACCAAGCCGTAATCCAGCGTCTAAACGAAATTTTCAATAAAGAACTTCCTGGTATGGGTGCAGGTAAGCTGTTGACTGAGGTGACGACAGTCGGCGGGGAACAAAAAGCAGAAGCTATCCGCGACGCTACAGGTCGGTTAGGCGTGAA
This sequence comes from Candidatus Bathyarchaeota archaeon, assembly GCA_963702095.1. GTDB lineage: Archaea > Thermoproteota > Bathyarchaeia > Bathyarchaeales > Bathycorpusculaceae > Bathycorpusculum. Next base: position 2,634,317 of record OY969706.1, on the reverse strand, counting down.
AATTTCAGAGGTCATCTACATCGGCGACAGCATCACCGACGTAGAAGCCTTCAAACTTGTCCGTGAATTCGGCGGGTTAGCGGTGTCTTTCAATGGCAACAGCTACGCCGTCCGCAACGCCGACGTCGCAGTTATGGCAGAGGGCAACTTGGTAGTTGCTGTGCTTGCCGACAGATTCTGCAGATTAGGCAAAAATCAAGCCCTCAAAGCCCTCTCATACTGGTGCAAATCCGCAGTGGAGCAAAGCGGAGTAAACATCGATTTATTAAAGCGGCTCTACGCATTGTACCCCGGTGCGCTTCCACGGGTGGAATTAGTATCCCTGAGAAACGTGGATGCACTCATAAAAGAGAGCGCAGAGTTCCGCAAAAACGTTAGAGGAGTAGCTATTGGGAGACTTGGATAAAATGGACCAAAGAATTGATGATACATTCATTGAAGCATTCGCCGGCATCTTCTGCCGCCTAATAGTAACCGCAGACGACCAAGAAACCGTGCGCAAAGCAGCGGAGGATTCAACCGCAACCCCCGCAGTCGTCGTCGGCAGAACAGAAGGCGGCGTCGAACGCTACCTCACCGAAAAAGAAACCCCCGACGGCAGAGTCGGCGCCATCCTGCAGTTGTGGGGAGAAATAAGCTCCAAGAAAACCTTCGAGGAATCCCTCGAAAAATTTGAGAAGGAGCTCAGTTACCGCATCCGCCAAGACATATTGGTTAAATCCTTCACCGCCGTCTACGACGCCATGCCTAGGGCTGAGGGCAAATTGGACATGATGGAGCGTGTGGGGCACTGTGGCGACGGCTATGAATGGGTTGAAAAGCGGTATGACCGAGAAGTCATCGTTGTTCCCTTGATGGTTCCCGATTTTGTTATCGAACGCTACGTGGGTTATGCCCGCGGAGTGATGGGTGGCAACTTTTGGCTTATGTGCACCACCAAAGAGGCGCTAAAGGAAGCGGGCGGCAGAGCACTCAGGGCAATCCATAAAGTGTACGGTGCAGTAACCACCTTTGACATTTGTTCAGCGGGCAGCAAACCACAAACCCATTACCCGCAGATTGGGCCAACAACTAACCAACTCTACTGTCCATCATTGAAAACCAAATTAGGCACGCAATCGCTGGTTCCAGACGGCGTAAACTATATAGCCGAAATAGTCTACGACGGCATCTCAGTTGATGCAATCAAAGCCGCAACCAAAGCGGGAATCGAAGCCTCCATCAACGTCCCAGGCGTCGTCCGCATATCCGCCGGCAACTACGGCGGCAAACTCGGCCAATACAAAATCCCCTTAAACGAGATATTCAAATGACCAAATTTGACGTAATCGGTTTCGGAGCACTCAACGTCGACACACTGCTAAAAGTCGACAAGATAGCGGGCGCTGAAGAAGAGAGTTTCATCCATGACTACACCGAAGCATGCGGTGGCTCAGCAGCCAACACCACGGTCGCTTTGGCACGGTTGGGCTGCAAAGTGGGGTTCATCGGCAAAGTCGCCGACGACCACCAGGGCCAACTCCAAATCGACTGCTTTAGAACCGAGGGCGTCGACACCGAAGGCATTATCCACGCATCCAAGGGCAAAAGCGGCGTCTGCCTCGGATTCGTAGACAAAAAAGGCGCACGAGCACTCTACATCAATTCAGGCGTCAATGACAGCATCGAATTCCGCGAATTACAGGCTAACTATGTTTTCCAAACAGATTTTTTGCACCTGTCCTCTTTTGTCGGGGAGAAATCGTTTCGAACCCAGAAGAAACTGCTCAGCTTCCTACCTGAGGGCGTCAAACTTAGCTTCGACCCTGGCTCACTCTATGCACAGAAAGGTTTTGCCGCTATCGAACCCATAATCCAGAACAGCTACATTATGATGCCAAACGCAGTGGAGCTTGAACTTTTAACAGGCGAATCCGACGTCCCCAAAGGCGCCGAACTGCTGCTCAGTGCCGGCGTCAAAGTCGTCGCCGTGAAACTCGGAGCCAAAGGTTGCTACATCACGGACGGAGAAGAAAAACTCTCCATACAAGCCTTCAAAGTCAACGTGGTCGACACGACAGGCGCAGGAGACGCCTTTAACGCAGGGTTCCTCTACGGCTTAACCCACAACAGAACCCTCGCTGAATGCGGCAGACTTGGCAACTTTGTCGCCTCCAAATCCGTGACGGCGATGGGTGCTCGAGCAGGTTTGCCCTATCAAAAAGACTTAGAGTTTATTTAGCAATAGATCGAAAGTTTCTGCTGTTGTTTTTTTCTCTCTTTATGTGAGTGTGAGAGTTTTAGAATTGCCCACAGGACTGCAACTGAGTGCGGTTGCTTTTTGTGATTGTAACATTTTTTGGTGCCTGTTTCGGTGTGGTATATGCGTTTTTCTCCACATGGGGTACATGGCTCCATGCAGGGGCGGTCGGGATGTGGTGTGAATGCATGTATCATTTGTTTTTTTTAGCGAGGCAACCAACAGCACAATGCAAGCTGGCAACGGCATGGCTAAACAAACAGACACACCGCAACCAACCCCAAACAAACAATTATTTTGATCTACTAATAAAAAAGGAAAGTTGGGTTTAGGCTTTGGCTTTTTGGGCGATTTGCACGCCGTAGTCGAAGCATTTTTTGAGTTCTTCTTCGGTTGGAACCCATTTGAGCTCGATGCTGGGCTCCATCACGTCGAAGCCTGCTTCCTTAGCCATTTTGACCATGCCTCGGACGGCGCCTCCTCCCCAGCCGTAGCTGCCAAAGAAACCCCACTGCTTGCCCTTAGGTTTCAACCCCGTGATGTAGGTTAAGAATTGGCTTACTGGGGGGAACATGCCGTTGTTGAGTGTTGGCGAACCGACCAATACAACTTTGGAGTCGGTGATTTCGGTGACTATGTCGGTGTTTTCAGTGGCGCGTAGTTTGAAGAGTTTGACTTCGACGCCTTGGCTGGCGGTTCCGTCTCCGATTGCCCTTGCCATCTTGTTGGTGCTATCCCACATGGTGTCAAAGACTATGGAGACTTTCTGCTTCACTGTTTTGCCCGTGGACCAGTCCATGTAGGCGTTGACGATTTTCATGGGGTCTCTGCGCCAAATCACGCCGTGGCTTGGCGCTATGATGTCGATTGGCAACTTCATCTCAACGACTTCTTGGATTTTCTTAACAATCAAAGGCGCCATCGGTGTGAGTATGTTGCTGTAGTAGGTGACTGCTTCTTCCATCAGGATTTCATGGTCCACTTCATCGTCAAAGCGCCCAGAACTGGCGAGGTGCTGACCAAACGCGTCATTGGGCATCAACACTTTATCCTCCACAACGTAGGTGAACATGCTGTCAGGCCAATGCAGCATCGGGGCTTCGAGGAACGTCAATGTTTTCTTGCCCAAACCAATTTTGTCCCCAGATTTCACAATTTCAACCCGCTCAAATTCTGTGCCGTAGTGCTTGATGAGTTCTTCTTTGCCCCGTGCAGTCGCGTAGATTTTGGCGTTTTTAGCAAGTTTAGCGATGATGGGGAGGCTGCTTGAGTGATCCATCTCCACGTGGTTGACGATTATGTAGTCAATTTTTTCTAGGCTGGACAGTTCGGAGATGTGTGTGATTAATTCGTTGCAGAACGCCGCTTTCACGGTGTCCACCAAAGCTGTTTTTTCGTCTTGAACTAGGTAGGCGTTGTAGCTGGTGCCGCGGCTGGTTACATAGTCGTGGAAGTCACGTATGTTCCAGTCGATAACGCCGACCCAGTAGATTCCGTCTTTAAGGGTGACCTTGACCATTTTAAATCTGCTCCAAAATTTAACTTAGATACAGGAACTCCTGTGCTCTTATAATGGTTTCGTTTGCAAGGGCTCGGCTGCTTTAAAGTTATATGGAGGAAAACACAGAGTCATAGATGCCAAAAGTGTGTTTTGTGGAGGAAAAGATTTGAGTTTACTTCCAGCCGACAAACAAGAACTCTTACGCAACGATTTCAAGAACAAAATGGTTGACCCAGTAAAAATCGTTATGTTCACCCAGGAAATGGAGTGCCGCTACTGCAACGAAACCCGCCGTTTAGCCCAAGAAATCGGCGGCTTAAGCGATAAAATCACCACTGAAGTCTACGATTTCGTCAAAGACGCAGACAAAGCCAAAGAATACGGCGTAGACAGGATTCCCGCCTTAGCCATCATCGGCAAACGGGACTATGGCGTAAGATACTACGGCATACCCTATGGCTACGAACTCCAAACCCTCATAGAAGCCATCGTCAACGTCTCAAAGGGCACAACTGACCTCTCCGAAAAAACCAAAGCCGTCCTAAAAGACGTCAAGTCACCGGTAAACATCAAAGTCTTCGTCACCCTCACCTGCCCCCACTGCCCCGGCGCCGCCGCCATCGGACACAAGTTAGCCATCGAATGCGACAACATCAAAACCGACGTAATCGAAAGCGGCGAATTCCCAGACTTATCCACGAAATACAACGTTATCGGCGTCCCAAAAATCGTCATAAACGACAAGGTGGATTTCATGGGTGAATTCAACGAAGACCTCTTTGCTGAACACGTGCTTCTAGGTTCAATATAGAGCACTATGCCATAATTTTTTATACCCTCCCCCTTCATACTGCCAGTTGGCAAAAGAGGGCAGGCAGCTTGGGCGAAGATACTCCATATTACAAGCGTAAAAGCCACAAACGCCGCTACCTAATAGCGACTGGGGCTGTGATGCTTGCTGCGGTTTTGGTTTTTGCTGGCTGGCTGTACTATGAAAGCCTCCCAAGCGATTTCGGTCCCTGGTCAATTGAAATTCAAGTTTCGCCCGATAAGCAGTATTTTCTTCAGGGCGAAAACGCTACTTTTACCTTTGTGGTGGTTAATAGTCAAAGCTCGCCTGTAGCCCGACCGAGTCATGAAATAACTACTGTGACAAAAAACGGCATCACAGTAGACGACATGGATATTCATATCAATCTTCCCGCTTCAAAGACACCAACGTTTCCCGCCGACTCAAACACACAACTCCAGTGGACATGGCTTGAATCCAAAGATAACCAAATCATACCACATGAAACTGGGAACTACACTTTAACAGTGCGTTTGGAAGGATTCGGCTATGAAACTACTGGCAACTGCACTTTTGAAATAAAATAGGAAACAAAAGAAAAGGAAATTAGGGGTTGGTTTAGTGGTGGTGTCCACATCCGCAGCTGTCGCCTTCGCCCATTTCTTCGCCTTCGTGGTGGTGATGATGCTGGTGGTGCTGGTCCCCTGTGGCTTCAGCGTTTATGTAGAGTTCGGGTTCTTCTTCGAAGCTTTTCTTGCAGCCTGGAGCACAGAAATAGTAGGTTTTGCCCTTGTAAACTGATTTCCACTTTGCTGTTTTCTCATCTACATCCATGTTGCAAACTAAATCTTTAGCCATAACAATTCACCTCCCTATCCATTCGTTTGGTGTTACTTAGAGTTTTGGTTTAAACCTCCGCAGAAGCGACGCGTTGGTTACCACGGTGACGCTGCTGCTTGCCATCGCCGCCGCCGCATAGACGGGGTTAAACAGCACATGTATGATGGGGTAGAACACGCCAGCCGCCAACGGAATAAGCGCAATGTTGTAGAAGAATGCCCAGAACAGGTTTTGGCGGATTTTGCGCATTGTGGCTCTGCTGAGTTGGATGGCGATAACTACGTCTCGGAGGTCGTTTTTAACGAGCACTATGTCGCCTGTTTCTACGGCTACGTCTGTGCCGCTGCCTACTGCGATGCCGATGTTTGCCTGCGCCAACGCGGGAGCATCGTTTATGCCGTCGCCCACCATCGCCACAACTTTGCCCTCGCCCTGAAGCCGCTTGATCTCGTTGGCTTTTTCGCTGGGCAACACTTCGGCGAGCACGCGGTCTACGCCAGCTTGTTTTGCAATCGCCTGTGCCGTGCGCTGGTTGTCGCCTGTTAACATGATGACTTCGAGTCCCATCTGCTTTAGAGCCGCCACAGCTTCCATCGAATGTTCTTTTAAGGTGTCAGCGACAGCGATTAACCCGGCTGCTTTGCCCTCAACTGACATGAGCATAGCGGTTTTGCCTTGAGATTCAAACTCCGCCATTTTTGCTTCAAGGTGGCTTATGTCGATGCTGTTGGTTTCCATGAGTTTGCGGTTGCCCAGCAAAACGGTTTTGCCGCCGATTTTAACTTCTACGCCGTGTCCGGGAATAGCGTTGAAATCGTCTGGCCAATCAACGTTGATGCCTTTTGCAGTTGCCAATTTGACGATGGCTTCTCCTAGGGGATGCTCAGAGTTCTTCTCTGCGGTAGCCGCGTACTGGAGGAGCTGCTCTTCGCTGAAGGATGTGTCGGCTAATATGTCGGTTACTTCGGGTTCGCCTTTGGTTAAGGTGCCTGTTTTGTCGAATACGACGGCTCGAAGTTTATGTGCTGTCTCTAATGCTTCGCCGCTTTTGATTAGGATGCCGTTTTCTGCGCCTTTTCCGACACCGACCATTATGGCTGTCGGAGTCGCCAACCCCAAGGCACAGGGACAAGCGACAATTAATACGGCAATGAACACTGTGAGTGAGAAGATGAAGGTTTCACCGACAAGGAAGTACCATATAAACGCCGACAGAGTCGCCGTCAATATGATGGTGGGAACAAAGTAGCCTGCTGCTATGTCGGCGATTCTCTGCACAGGAGCCTTCGAACTCAAAGCGTCCTCAACTAAAGCTATGATTTGGGCTAACGCGGTGTCTTTGCCGATTTTAGTCGCCTCGAATTTCAGCATTCCAGTCTTGTTCATGGTGGCGCCTATAACCTCGTCACCCTTGCGCTTCTCAACCGGGATGCTTTCGCCCGTGATGACTTTCTCATCCACACCCGAGTAACCCTCGATGACCTTGCCGTCCACAGGAATCTTTTCGCCCGGACGCACAACCACCACATCGCCAACCTGCACCTCCTCCACAGGAACCTCAGATTCTACCCCTTCACGGATGATATGGGCGGTTTTGGCTTGTAACCCCATGATTTTGCGGATAGCCTCTGAGGTTCTGCCTTTAGCGATGGCGTCAAGCAGTTTGCCTGTTAAGATGAAGGTGATTATCATGGCGGATGTGTCGAAGAACACTGCGGTGTTGGGGAATAGGCTGGGTGCGAAGGTGACGACAGTGCTGTAGATGTAGGCGGTGGATGTGCCCATGGCGATTAGGGTGTCCATGTTGGCGGTTTTGTTACGCAATCCCTTGTAGGCGCCCACATAGAAGGTCCAGGCAATCACGAACTGCACCGGGGTCGCCAGAATAAACATCAAAATGTTGTTCTGCTCCATCGACAAAATCGGGAACCACATCAACAAAATAATCGGAACAGTCAAGGCAACGCTGGATGCCAAGAGCACCTTTAAGCGCCGCACATGCCGTTGACGCGCTTTGTTCTCGGCGTCCTCCACGGTTTTTTGCTGGGGCTCGATGACCTCGTAGCCGACGTCAGTTATCGCTTTTTTGATTGCGGGCAAACTGACTTGCTCAGAATTGTACTCAACCAAAACCCTCTCAGCGGCGAAGTTGACGGCGGCTTTGTAGACGCCCTCCTTGGCGTTGAGGACTTTTTCGATGGTTTTGGCGCAGTTGACGCAGGTCATGCCGCCTACTTGGATGCTGACCTTTTCATGGATGACTTGGTAGCCGATTTCGTTGATGGTGGCTTCGATGGTTTTTTGGTCTATGATGGTGGGGTCGTAGTCGATGAGGGCTTTTTCTGCGGCTAAGTTGACGGTGGCATGGGTTACGCCGTTTAGTTTGCCTAGTGCTTTTTCTATGGTGCGGGCGCAGTTTATGCAGCTCATGCCGCCGATGTTGAGTGAGATTTTTTTGGTTTTGGTTTGGCTCAACGGCTTGCCTTCTTATGATTTATGTTTTGTGCGGTTCATATAAGTATTTCTTTTAAAGATATATCTTCTTAATAATTAATAACCGCAAAACAGACTAACAAATCCAAAAAAAAAGCATACCCCAAGAAAAGGCAGCTAAAAAGAATCACTCAATACGCTTAATGATGTGATACCCAAACTGCGTCTTAACCGGCGCAGAAACCTGCCCCTTCTCAAGCGTAAAAGCTGCCTTCTCAAACTCCTTAACCATCTTACCCCGTGTGAAGGAGCCCAAATCGCCCCCTTTCTTGCCGGACGGGCAGAGGGAGACTTGTTTGGCGACTTCGCCGAATTTTTCTCCCTTGTCTAGGCGGGCTTTTACTGCATTGGCTTCTGTTTGGGTTTTGACCAGTATGTGGCAACATTGGACTTTGGTTGACATAGAGAGGTCTTGTGTAGTTTTAACATATAACTTTTACCTGTTTTGCCACCAGTGTTTTCCATGGAAAAAAGCGTGTATTGCACCTTTCCAGTTAACTGCCCATGAACCCATGCTTGAAAAAAGCCCTCGGATTTACATTTTACTGTTAAATTGATTACTCACCTGACAGGTGCTACTTCGAACTTCGAAGTAAGCCTTGGAGATACTGTTATAGCAAAAGCAGCCTATACCCGTAACTATGAAACCCGATAACGTGCTAGTAAACATCGAAGAAGAACAAGCCCTCGACCGCACCACAGCCGAGCAGCTTGGAAAAATAATAGAGTTTTTACTCAACCTAGAAGAAGACTGACTACAAAAGCACAGCCCATTTTACCGTGGATTATAGTTGACCATAATATCTGATGCCTCTCGACCATCAAGCAGTAATTTAGCCATTGCTTGCATAGGCTTTTTCGTATGCCCAAAGAATGCTCTGAGCCCTTCACAGAGCCAATTCAACCCTTCTTCGCCATCAGGAGTCTTCAGAACACGGTTCTTGGGGCATTCACCATAGCATGTAAACAAGAACTCGCATCTCTTGCAATATTGGGGCAGCTTTAACCGTTTGGCGTTGCCAAATGCACGTTGTTTATCGCTTGAAACGAGTTGGGCAATCGGCGTTTTAGTGATGTTTCCCAAAAAATAGTCGGGTTCAACAAAGTGATCGCAACAGTAAACGTCGCCGTTATGTTCCAAAGCGACTCCTTCGCCGCATTTTGAGCTAAGAACACAAAGAGACGAAATACCCCGAACATAGGAGGCTAAAACTCCGTCAAAAAACTGAACAAAAATGCTGCCCACGTCTCTTTTAATCCATTCGTCAAAGATTTCAATCAAAAATTTGCCATATTGGCTTGCAGTTACTGACCTATCAGTGAGGCGGTTGCCTTGTTGATTTCCGGTTTCATTATCCCTCTCCACTATTGGAATAAACTGCAGATAAGGCGTCTTTAAGTCGTCACGGAAGAAGCGGTAAACCTCCAAGGGATGCCGACTGTTAACGGCGTTTACGGTGCAGAGGATGTTAAACTGTACAGAGTGCTTCTGCATAAGCCGAGCCGCATGAATTACTTTGTCGAAAACTGAGTGTCCCGCTTTGTCTTTGCGGTAAGCATCATGCATTTCTCTGGGACCATCTAGGCTTAAACCAACAAGGAAATTGTTGTCATGCAGAAAACGGCACCACTCATCGTTGATTAAAACTCCGTTTGTCTGCAAAGTCTGCTCTACCTGCATTCCCGGGCGAGCAACTTTTTTGATGTATTCGGTTGCATGCCGAAAAAAATCAATCCCCATAAGCGTTGGCTCTCCGCCCTGCCAAGCAATCGTTACATACGGCATCTTGTGCGCTCGGATGGTTTGGCGGATATACCGCTCCATTACTCTGTTGGGCATCTGAAAATCGCTTTGGGGGTAAAGGTACTTCTTTTTTAAGAAAAAACAATAGTCACAGCTAAGATTACACCTCGAACCAGTTGGCTTAGCCATAACATGAAAAGCCTTGATGCTTTGCCCTTCTCCCCTGCTCATTTGGTTTTAACCCTTTATTTAAAAAAAGGCTGAGTGAGTGCCTAATGCATCCCTTCTCCTGAAGAATCCTTCAGCTTCTCCAGCACCCGATCCAAGTTGAAGGCGGACGGTTTTTGCCTAGGTGGGAATTCCTTGAAAGACTCGATCTGCTGTGCTACAAGCGCTTGAGTTCCAGCGATCAAGAAGACATGGTCAAGCACCCAATCCCAGTACGTGTTTGAGTTGTGATCAGCGCGTTCAAAGGGGTCTCGGCGCAGGTTAAAAATTTTTGGGCCACGCAACTCGATGAATGGCTCCATCCACAGCGCTAATTTTTTGGCTCTTTGCTCTTGGAAAACAAATTTCCAGTCGTCATATCGTAGTGCCACAAGCTTTCCGTCGTCGTCTATATAGAAGAAGAACCTTCGAGGGCTTTCATCGGCTTCTCCTTTGAAATAAGGCAGCATATTATAGCCGTCAACATGAACCCTAAACATCTTTGAACCAGAGGTATATCCCTTCAAGAGTTTTTCAGAAATGTTTGGTTCACCCGCGACAGCGAGCAGTGTTGGCAGCCAATCCTGATGCGATACTATGCCAGTGAGGACCTTTGCTGCAGGAAACTTTTTGGCGCAACGCGCAAACGCTGGAACACGCCATGCACCTTCCCAATTGGTGTTTTTTTCGCTTCGGAAGGGTGTTATTGCAGCGTCTGGCCAAGTGTTAAAGTGTGGACCATTATCGGTGGAGTATAATACGATGGTGTTGTCGGCGATGCCTAGGGCATCGAGTTTATCGAGTAATTTGCCAATGTTTTCGTCATGAGCCACCATGACGTCGTTGTAGACTCCGCCTTTGCCGCTTTTTCCTAAGTGTTTCACTGCAGGATGGGTTCTGACATGCATCCCGGTGGTGTTGTACCAGACGAAGAAAGGTTTACCCGTTTTCGAAGTATCCTCTAGGAATCTAAGGGTGTGATCAGTTATTTCATCATCGATTGTTTCCATACGTTTCTTGGTTAACGGGCCAGTATCTTCGATTTTTCCTCCAGCATAACTGTGGAGAACTCCGCGGGGTCCAAACCTCTTTCTGAACTGGGGGTCTTTGGGGTAATCTGGAAGCTCAGGCTCTTCTTCTGCATTTAAATGGTAAAGATTGCCGAAGAACTCGTCGAAACCATGGTTGGTGGGCAAAAACTCGTCTCTATCGCCTAAGTGGTTTTTCCCAAATTGGGCAGTGACATACCCCATTGGCTTTAGTAACTCTGCGATAGTTGGGTCTTCGGGTTGGATTCCTAAGTTGGCTCCGGGCATGCCTACTTTTGTTAAACCTGTTCGCACGGGATTTTGTCCTGTGATGAAGGCTGCTCTGCCTGCTGTGCAGCTTTGTTGACCGTAATAATCTGTGAAAGCGAGGCCTTCGTGGGCGATGCGGTCGATGTTTGGTGTTCGGTAACCCATTTGTCCGTTGTTGTTATAGCTGATGTTCCACCAGCCGATGTCGTCACCGAACATCATGAGCATGTTGGGTTTCTCTTGGTTTGACATCAATTCACCTCCTACAAAAATTCATTAATACCTGAAAATCAAAAGTAGCTATGCTACTGTGAAGCTTATCAGTTAGTTAAATAATTGTGATAGCTAAAAGATTACAAACGATTTAAACAGCAACCCCTTTAATTTTTCAGGCTCACATTTGCTGTTCTGCTTGCGGAGTACGCTACAACCAGTCTGCAACCTAGAGCCGACGCAGACGCCAAAAAGCAATCTGCCGCACAATCGGCTGGTTGTTGTTGTGTATAGGGCGTTTTCTGCAACAACAACTATAGAAAAAACCGAGCCACATAATGAACCACAGACCATTAGATTGATCGAAAAATGATTGTTAATAAAAGAGGAAAGCTCTCTCAAAAGTGAGAGACTATTTTTTGGTTTACTCGATTACCTGAATTGCACCTTCAGGACATTGTGCTTCACAAGCTCTGCAAACCAAGCATTCGCTTTCCTTGGTTGGAACTGACTTGCCGTTTTTGATTTCGTAAACGCCGACTGGGCAAGTGTTGACACAAGTTTCGCATCCAGTGCATTTGGCATCGACAACAATTTTTACCATTTTTTGTCTTACCTCACCGTAATATTTCCCAAAAAGCTGCCCTGTAAAATAAAAGTGTTTAGGTTACTTAACGTATTTTTTCACGTAATCTCAGCAAAATTCCTTTAATGGCTGATTCCGCCTTTTCGTGGACTTTTTGGTAGTCAACGATTTTTTGCTTGTAGTTCTCACGTGACATTTCCCCTTTACCGTGGAGAACTTCGAGTTTTCCGATGTTTAGCTCTGACTCCGCCAAGTCTGCCTCAGCCAAATCCAACTGCCGAACCAAATCGGGGTAAGCGCCGCTGGAACTCCGAAGCACCGCTTTTAACCGCTCTATATTTCTGGTTAAACCTTCGATGCGGATTTCAACAGATCTGCGTTGCACCTTGTATTGGCGTCTTGGAATCTTGCCTTTCTGTGCTTTGACGTCCATCGAGTGCAACTCTGCTTTGAGTTGTCCCCTGTTCTCATAGGCGTCGACGAATTCCTTGATGGTTTCTGTTGTCACTTGCTGACCTGGTTTGACTTCGTAGACTGTTCCTTGCTGAGCCATTGCTTTTCGGGCGTGTGCTTCAGCTAGGGTTTGGTAGGTTTCCTCTTTAGGTCTAACTTTGCGGTAGACAACTGCGCCTACGCATCCGATGAAGGCTGCTAAAGCCGCCCAAAACGTCGGTCTAAAAGAAACCCAGACAGGGTTATAGTTGTAGGAGAGTCGAATAAGGTTCTGTTGCGGCGCAAGGTAGTCCACGTAGCTTACATCGTCGGCGGTTACGCTAAGGGTGTCTTGGTATGTGCCTCGAAGCAGGGTTGAGGATGAAGTGAGCGTTGAGGCTTGGGGGGTAATGATGGTTGCTCCCTCAGGAAGGTTGAAGGCGGTGGATGCCTGCGTAACCAAGTATTGGAAGTTGGGGAACAGCTTAAAGTTGTTTAGCACATAGTTGGGCGCTTGGATTTCAGCACTTGGCAACGTATAGTATACCGTGATAACTGTGGCTTGTCCCTGATTGACAAAGGAGACAAGCGTTGCATTTGCCAAAAGCGCGTCGGAGGTTTTGGTGTACTGTGTAGAGAGGGCGTTTTCAAATTGGTCTCTGACAACTGGGTTCGCTGCGTTTTGCGGTAAACTTAGCACAAACGAGTTTAGCGGTGAAGAAGAGTTGGCTACGATGCGGTAGCTGTCAGTTACTGTAACTGCGCCTGTGGCGTCGATGGTTACTTCGCGGTTGAGGTTTGTTATGCTGGTTAACTGGATGGTTCCCGATGGCACTTTGAAGTCAGCGGTCGAGGCTGAATAGGTGTAGGCGGGTAAATCGGTTTTTGTGTAGGTTGCGCTTGTGGTTTGCCCGTCGGGTTTAGTTATGGTTAATCTTGTCGGTTGGCTGGGAAATGTTATGTTTGCATGGCAGGTTCCCACCGACTGTGTTAAGCTTGGATACGCCGGGAACGAGAGGGTATATTGGCTATTGCCCTGTTCAGTGAGTAAGCTGTTGGATAAGACAAATGCCACGGTGAATACGCTGGGGCTGTTGCCGTTGAAGTTTACTGTGGCTCCGTAGAATCCACTTTGGTTGCCCATTTGCACGCCCAAGTTAACGTCGTAGACGTGGCTGCTGTCGTAGGCTAGGACTTTGAGGACGTCTGCGCTGTACTGGTAGGGTAACCCAATTGTGAAGCCATCGCTGACTTGACCCGAAACGTAGATGGTGTCGAGGATGGCTATGTGGCCTGAATACATGACTTGGACTTGATGGTCCACTCTTTGGATGCTGTAGCTGGTTTGCGCAGAAACCACGCTGGCTGATAACGCAAGGGGTAGAATGACCAGTAGAGTGAAAGCTACAACTAAGAGTGCTGCCATCGTCTGCTTCAAGATAATTCACCCATGCGCGTCTTGTAGTTTGTCTAGGTCAACTTGTTTATTTACTTTTACCGCAATCTACGGTTAAATTAGGGCTGAGACGTAATTAGCAGACAATATCCATAAACGATCGGCTGCGATTTCCCATATAGCCCTCGCTCTTTACACCCTCAGATCAAAATTGACTCTTTTTTGTTTTTTCTAGTTTAAGAAGAGGGTCGCGCCCTTACTCATCATCTTCCTATGGGCTATGTAGGTGGTTGTGCTTTGCGTTCTGCAACAAAAACGCATTGATGAGTGGTTGTGGCTGATTCCTCAAACAGAACCAAAGAACCTTTTGTTTATTGATAAAGGGGCAAAACAGAGGTCAAAAATTGGTTGGCGTCGGAGAGTAGATTGAACTGCTGGTCTCTGGTTATGGGCTGTACTTTTTTTCTATAGTTGTTGTTGCAGAAAACGCCCTATACACAACAACAACCAGCCGATTGTGCGGCAGATTGCTTTTTGGCGTCTGCGTCGGCTCTAGGTTGCAGACTGGTTGTGGAAGCCAAAACAAGCAGTCGCGAACGATTGGATAACTTTGGCTCACAAGCACCATTAGATGTGTTTGGCACATTCGGCAATTTGGACAAATAATGCCAATTTGTAAACAGCAAAAGTAAGTGCTTTTGTTGGTAGCGGGGAGTAGATTTGAACTACTGATCTCTGGGTATCTCACAGCACACGTTGGCGCTGTTATGAGCCCAGCGGGTTAATCCTGGCTACCCCACCCCGCTACATGTTTCCGCAAAACGGGTTCGGTGCAGACTATTACTTGAGGTGTCAAATATTAAAGGTTTCTTTTTCCATTGTTCGGCAAAGGTTTTTAGTGTCGAGTTTATCTCCATAAGGCTTAGATGGTTCACTTTGGATAAGCCGTATTTACGTAAACTCTCAAATCCGCCCCTAGACAACCCTATCTTTGTACAGGGGTTACCCGGTTTTGGCAACGTGGGGCGGATAGCGGCTCACCTGCTAATCAAGTTCTGCGACGCTAAACCCTTCGCCGAACTCTACTCCCCCAGCTTCCCCGACTACGTGTCGATAACCAGCAAGGGCATCGCGCATCTACCCCGCTACGAATTCTTCTATGCCCCCATGGAAAAAAACAACCTCATCATAATGACCGGCGAAATCCAGCCTTCCTTCGATGATGTAGTTGCACATTACGTTGTCTGTGATTCTGTACTTGATTTTGTCGAGGAAATCGGCTGCCACTTCCTAGTCACCATGGGTGGAGTACCGATAACTGAGGATAAAACCCAAGTTTACATCGCAGCTACTTCGCCTCGGTTGGCTGCGGAGTTCATGGAGAAAGGCGGGGTCATCTACAGCAAGGGCAGAATAGTGGGCGGCACTGGATTGACTTTGGCGTTGGCTAAGGAACGTAAAATCGAAGGCGTCAGCCTCCTAGGCACCACTATGGGTTTCAAGGCGGATAAGGGCGCTGGATTTTTGGTGTTCAAGTTTTTAATGAAGTCTTTAGGAAAAGAGATAAAAGAAGGTTTAACGGAGAACAATCAATCTGAAGAGACATAAGTTGGGCGCTAAATGACAGAAATTAACGATGAAATTGAGCAAGTCAGCGGTATAGAATCCAAGTTTACAAAGATAACGTTGACGGTGGTTGCGGTGTTGCTTCTCTTTGCCGGTCCAACCTACCTACCCTACGTCATGGTGGATATCTTGCAAATCAATTATTTTGTCGGCATAGGCACAGGAGCAGTCCTGTTCGTCGTTGGTTTAGTGATGCTTATCTATTTGATCCGCAAAAAAGTCATCACTTAAACCCCGAAATTTTGCCTCAGATACCCTAGAGTGCATCATTCAATCAGCTTTTTAATTTCTTCATCGGCAGCAGAGTAGGGCGACACCTGTTTTATTAACTATTCTTCTGTTTGGGCTGAAAAATTGCTTATTTCTAATATGCTTCCAGAATACATAAGGCATATAGGTTATGGCTAAAAGAATATGCCCTATGCAGCC
The DNA here is from genome assembly GCA_963702095.1 of Candidatus Bathyarchaeota archaeon. Lineage (GTDB taxonomy): Archaea > Thermoproteota > Bathyarchaeia > Bathyarchaeales > Bathycorpusculaceae > Bathycorpusculum. The sequence goes on along the minus strand of OY969706.1, from coordinate 2,618,523 downwards.
GGACAAACCCAAACTCCCAGACGCCCTCGGAAGAGGCGACGAAGCCAAACGCACCACCATTATTTTGGAACGCAGCGACCGCGACTTCGTGGAGTCCCTCATAAGAGACGGCAAAGAAGCCGGCATAAAACCGCTCATCAGCAAGATGCTTGACATCTACAGAAGCCTAAACATCGAAGACTGGCATTTCCCAGGCGAATACTACTGCGGCATAAGCCGAATAGCAATCATCAACGTTGAGCTCATAAATATCTTCACCCAATATGTATCTAAGGAAAGGTTCTATGAAATCGGGGCACGTATGGGCGATGCGCTTAAAGTATCCATCCAATCTACGATAGGCATAGACTCCTCAAACAAGGAAAACTGGGATGCTATCTTCAAACGCCTTAAAGTGCAAGGCTTAGGCGACTTATATTTAAAAGACCGATACCTGCTTCTCAAAACGCCAGTAATCAATGAGATTGAAATCTGGCGAGGTCTACTCGAAGGTTTGCTTGATGTTGAGTTGGAAATCAAGAATGCTCAGCCTCCGTTGGTTTTTGAAATAAAAAAGCCCAAATCATCCGTTGCTTAGCGGTTTGTGGTTCTTGGGCAGTTAAATATTAGTGACTATGTTTATTAGGATGACAGGCGTTGAGGTGTCTCTAGTGACGTATGATGAGGGATTGCGTTCATACAAGGCGATTGCCTTCATTGAAAGCTTAACGAATCTTTATTGTAAATTAGGCGTGTCCCCCCAAGCAAACGTTTCTGTAAAACAAAACCAGATTAGACAACTCTCTAAATGTTTAGGTGAAATTTATGGATAAAATAAAATTTGCAATACCCAAAGGCTCCCTAGAAAAAGCAACCGCCGAATTCTTCGCTAAATCAGGCTTCAAAATCGGCGCCTCAGACCGAACATACCGCCCCAGCATCAACGACCCCCAAATCGAAATGAAAGTCCTGCGTCCCCAAGAAATCCCCGTGTTCGTATCCGAAGGTTTACAGGACATAGGCATCACAGGCGAAGACTGGGTCCGCGAAAACAAAGCAGACGTAGAGGTCCTTCAGAACCTTGAATACGGCAAAATCCGCTTAGTCATCGCCGTGCCCAACACTGTGCCCGAAGGAACCACACTGGGGCAATTCATGGAATCCATTTGGGCGTCAGGCAAAAACTTCCGAGTCAGCACCGAATACCTCACCATCGCCTCGGAATACCTCAAAAGCACCTCCGAATACAAAGCCCGCTTCGGCGACGCCGACCCCATGTTGGTGACGCCATGGTGGAAAAAAGGCAGTAACCCCCAAGCAAAGATTTTCCTCTCCTTCGGCGCAACAGAAGCCAAGCCCCCGGAGAACAGCGACTGCATCATGGATGTAACTGAAACAGGCACCACCATCGAAGCCAACAACCTCCGCATAATCGACACCGTCATGCGCTCCGCAGCCATCCTCATAGCCAACAAGAAAACGATGGAGGACCCTGAGAAACGCGAAAAAATCTATGACATCGTTGCGCTGCTCAAGGGTGTGGTCGATGGCTCCAAACGCATACACATATTTGTAAACGTAAAAAAAGAGAACCTGCAGACGCTGCTAAGGGAGTTGCCGGCGCTTAAGAACCCGACGATTTCGCCGTTGGCAGACGACGCTTGGGTAGGCGTGAACACGGTCATCGAGAAGGACTGCTTCATTGGGTTGCTTCCGAAAATCCGAAAGATCGCCCAGGGTTTGGTCGTGCTTGAGCCGCGGCAGGTGCTGGCACTCGATGAAATAGCCCGGAGAAACGAAGGTCAATGCAAAACGGATTCAACATAAAGGTTTGGGATTCAAAACAGTTACCGCCCGACTGGTTTAAGAGGCAGCAGGCTGACCAAAAAGCCACCGCCGAACTCGAAGCCAACGTAAAAGAAATCATCAGCCAAGTCCGAGCCGAAGGAGACAAAGCCCTCCTTGGCTTTGCATTGAGGTTCGACAAAGCCGAACTCACATCTGAGACGCTTAAAGCCAGCCCACAGGAAATCAAGGAAGCCTACGGCAAAGTGTCCAAGGAGCAGGCTGCCGCCATCGATTTCATGAAGAGACGGGTAAGTGTCTTCCAAAAACAACTGCTCAGCCAAACCGAAGTTAAAGCCTTCAACGAAGGCATAATGGTTCAAACCGTGCTGCGTCCCATCGAAAGCGTCGGCTGCTACGTGCCAGGAGGTCAAGCCGCTTACCCCAGCACCGTAGTCATGACGGCGTTGGTTGCCAAAATAGCGGGTGTGCCCCGTGTGGTGGTTTGTTCGCCTTCAGATGCAGAGGGCAAAGTTAACCCGTTAGTGCTTGTAGCCTGCGACCTCTGCGGTGTAGATGAGGTTTACAAGGTCGGCGGTGTCCAAGCCATATCCGCTTTAGCCTACGGAACAGAAACCATTGCTCCTGTACGCAAAATCGTTGGTCCAGGCAGCAAATATGTGACCATGGCTAAGGTGCTGGTTTCGCAGGATGTTGCCATCGACATGCCCGCCGGTCCCAGCGAGGTCTTGGTGTTGGCAGATGAGTATGCCGACGCGCGACTGATCGCTTACGACATGGTTTCGCAGGCGGAGCATGGCACCGACAGCGTAGCCGCACTGATAACCACATCAGTGAAGCTTGCGGGGCAAGTCCAAGAAAACCTTGCCAAAATTGCGTCTGCCGCTCCAAGAGCCGAAAAAATTTCTGAGTCACTCACAAAATACGGCTTCATCATCGTCTGCAAAGACATCGACGAAGCAATCAAATTAACCAACCGATTCGCTGCAGAACATCTCGAAGTCATAACTAAAGACGCCAAGACCCTCGCCGAAAAATTGGTTGCAGGCTTAATCCTAATTGGACCCTACAGCCCCGTGCCCCTAAGCGACTACGCAAGCGGCACCAACCACGTGTTGCCCACAGGCGGGTTCGCACAGGCGTTCTCAGGCTTATCCGCCATCGATTTCATGCGTCGTGTCAGCATCGCAGAATGCTCACGGGAGGGTTTGGAAAAGGTGAAGGCGCAGGTCAAGGTTTTGGCTGATACCGAGGGTCTTCCCAATCACTACAAAGCCATAGCTGCGAGGTTTGAGCCATGAGCGCATCCTACAGGGTATGGCTAAAGCAGAAACTCGCGAAGCTGCAGGCTATTGACTGCTACAGCGCAGGCACTACACCCGAGGGGTTAGCCCGGCAAATCGGCGTTGACCAATCAAAAATCGTCAAACTAAACTTCAATGAAAACCTCTTCGTCGACAGAGCCAAACAGACGACGCTGATGAAGGAGTTGGCTCAAGAAATCGATTTGCGCATGTACCCCGAAGACGAGGAAGTCAAGCTCAGAGAGAAACTCGTCGGCTACCTGGGCATCCCAGCCGATTACCTCGTAGTCGGCAACGCTGGCGACGAATTGCTCGACCGAATGATTCGCCTCTTCATCGAAAAAGGCGACGCCGCAATCTCGTTTACACCATCTTTTGTGATTCCAAGGCTCTGTGTTAAGCGCCAAGAGGGCGAATACGTCACCGTGCCCCTGAAGGATGATTTCCAGCTTGATGTCGAAGGCATGTTTGCCATGTTCTCCGACAAAACCCGCCTCCTCTACCTCTGCAGCCCAAACAACCCCACCAGCAACCAGATGAACCCCGAAGACATCGAGAAACTCGTCAAAGCCTTCCCAGGCGTAGTCATCCTCGACGAAGCCTACGGCGAATTCGCTGACTATAGCTTTGTGCCGCGCATCCGAGAGTTCCCCAACATGATTATCCTGCGCACCTTCTCGAAAGCGTTCGGGTTGGCTATGCTGCGGCTGGGGTATGCTGTTGCTAATCCCGAGTTAGCGTCGATTCTCCGCGAGAAAGCTCCCTTGCCCTATCCCGTGAGTGGCTTTACTATTCGCATGGGCATAAAAATGCTCGACAACATAGACATCGAACGGACGGCCGTAGCTGCGCTGATTGCTGAGCGGGGAAAACTCATAAACCAACTCAACCAAATAGAAGGCGTACAAGCGTTTCCCTCGCAAGCGGATTTCGTACTCATAAACACCCAAGCCCCAGCCGACGAAGTCTACCATAAACTCCTCAGCAAAGGCATCATACTCAAGAAATGGGGCAAACTACTCCAGTACGACAACTGCTTCCGCGTCACCGTTGGCTTGCCCGAGATGAACGCCAAACTAATCGAGGCATTAAAGGAAATTTCGAAGTGAATAGCTATGAGATGTGAAGAGGTTACCCGTAAAACCAAAGAAACCGAAGTCAAAGTCAAAGTTAACTTAGACGGCGAAGGCAAAGCCGCAATAGACACTCCCGTGCCCTTCCTAAGCCACATGCTCACCTCGCTGGCGACACACAGCCTAATCGACATAGAAGCCCAAGTCAAAGGCGACCTAGTACACCACATGGTCGAAGACCTCGCACTCGGCTTAGGCGAAGCCCTAAACAAAGCCTTGGGCACACGCGAAGGCATCACCCGCTTCGGCAACGCAGCCGCCCCCATGGACTGCTCACTGGCTTTTGCCGCGGTGGATTTGGTGAAGCGTCCCTACTTCAAAATCGACCTTAAACTCAGAGGTAAAAAAGTAGAAGACATGCCCACCGAAGACATCGTACACTTCTATGAAAGCCTAACCCAGACCTTGCAAGCTAACGTGCACATCTTTGTGAAGTACGGCAGCAACGACCACCACAAAGCCGAAGCCGCCACCAAAGCCCTCGCACTCTCACTGCGGCAGGCAGCCACAGTGGATCCCAGACGCAGAGGCGTACCCAGTTCAAAGGGCGTTATCTGAGATGGCAAACGCAGTCATATTCGACTACGGCGTCGGAAACCTCCTTAGCCTAAAAACTGCGCTGGAAAAAGTCGGCTTAAACGTCACCATAGGCACCTCCTCAGCCGATTTGAAAGACCCAGACACCATCGCCCTGCCCGGCGTGGGCAGCTTCACCGCCTCGCTGGAGCGACTAAGCACAGTCAAAGAAACCCTTCAAACCAAAGTTTCAGAGGGCACCCCGCTTCTAGGCATCTGCTTGGGCTTGCAGCTGTTCTTTGAATCCAGTGAGGAGGGACCCGGCGAAGGCTTAGCGTTCTTCAAAGGCACAGTCAAGCAACTGCCCAAAACCGTCAAGGTGCCCCATATGGGCTGGAACACCCTAAACATCGCCAAGCCCAATCCGCTCCTAGACGGCATCGAGGAGGGCACCTACGTTTACTTCGTGCACTCACTCTACCCAGACCCCGAAGACCCACAAATCGTCATCGCCAAAACCACCTACGGCACAACCTTCACCAGTGCAATCGCAGACAAAAACATCTACGGCACACAATTCCACCCCGAAAAATCAGGCGACATCGGCCTAAAAATCCTAAAAAACTTCGCCAAAGCCGTGGTTAGGTGATTTTGGTATGCAGCTTATTCCAGCTATAGATTTGATGGGCGGCAAAATCGTCCGTTTAACCCGCGGCGAAGCAGAAACCGCCAAATGCTACGAAAGCCAATTCGGCACCCCTCTTGAGGCGGCTCAGCGCTGGAAAGACGAGGGTGCAGGCAAACTCCACATAATCGACTTAGACGCCGCCTTTAGCATAGCCGAAAACCGAGGCGTCATCGCTGAAGTCGCAAAAAACATATCGTTGCCCATCCAAGTGGGCGGCGGCATCCGCAGCTACGAAGTCGCCGAGGGACTGCTCAAAGTTGGCGTCGCCCAAATCATATTGGGCTCTTTAGCCTTCAGTGATTCCTCAGTTATCGGCAAAATCCAGAAACGCTTCGGCTCAGACTCCGTCATCGTCGCCTTAGACAACCGCAATGGACGCATCATGGTGGAGGGTTGGCAAACAGAGACCCCCCTGACCGTGGAGTTGGCACTCGAAAAATACACTCAACTCGGTGCCGAAACCTTCCTCATAACATCCATTGCGCAGGACGGAATGCTAAACGGTCCCGACCTCCAAACGCTAAGCGCAGCCGTCGAGTACCCGAACGCCAAAGTCATCGCGGCAGGCGGAATCGGCAGCATCGGCGACTTAGCAGCCCTCAAAGACATCGGCTGCACTGGTGCAGTTATCGGGAAAGCCCTATATGAGGGGCGATTCACGTTAAAAGAAGCCTTAGCCAAAATAGGAGCCTGAACATGCCGCTTGCCAAACGTATCGTACCATGCCTCGACGTGGACCACGGAAAAGTAGTCAAATGCATCAACTTCGTCAACCCCAAATGCGCAGGCGACCCCGTGGAGATGGCACAGCGCTACAGCGACGACGGCGCAGACGAGTTGGTTTTCCTTGACATCACCGCCTCCAGCGAGAAGCGCGATATCATGCGCCGATACGTGGAGGGCGTCGCCAGAGCCATCAGCATACCCTTTACCGTCGGTGGAGGCATCCGAAGCGTCGCAGATGCACGGGCAGTGTTGTGCAGTGGCGCCGACAAAGTCTCCGTTAACACGGCGGCAGTGGAAAATCCTAAACTCATCACTGAATTAGCCGACGTTTTTGGGCGCCAATGCGTCGTCTGCGCCATAGACGCCAAACGCAGCCGAACGCCCAGCGAAGGCAAAATCCAAGTTGACACCAAAGAAGGCAAACTCTGGTTCGAAGTTGTCACTTACGGCGGCAGAAAACCCACAGGCATCGACGCCTTGGCGTGGGCGTTGCAGGCGGAAAAGCTTGGGGCAGGCGAGTTCCTGGTCACTTCTATGGACTGCGACGGCACAAAAGACGGCTACGACATCGAGTTAACCCGTGGCATCAGCGAACGCGTCAACGTTCCCGTTATCGCCAGCGGAGGTGCAGGAGAACCCAAACACCTCCTCGACGTCCTAACAGAGGGCAAAGCAGATGCAGCGTTGGCGGCTTCAATTTTCCACTACAACCAATATCCTGTTCCAGTCGTGAAAGATTACCTGCGTAAGATGGGGGTGACTATACGAACATGACACCTCAAGAATTACTTGCAAAACTCGATTTTGTGAAGGGTAACGGGCTTATCCCAGTCATAACCCAAGACGCCAAAACCAAAACGGTGCTGATGCAGGCATATGCCAACAAAGAAGCTGTAGAACTCACACTCAAAACCAAAAAAGCTACTTATTGGAGCCGCAGCCGCAATGAACTCTGGGTTAAAGGCGAAACCAGCGGGCACACCCAAAAAATCATCTCCGTCTCTACTGACTGCGACTACGATTCGCTGCTCTATGTCGTTGAGCAGACGGGTCCCGCTTGCCACACAGGAGAATATAGCTGTTTTTTTAACAAGCTCTTGTAGTTAATGCTTTTAAACAAAACCTCTCTTCTATATTTTGTGTGAATTGTTTATGTCTCTTCATGAAGCCATGCTCTACGAACGCCAGGGCGAAGGCAAAGTGCAGTGCTGCCTTTGCTCGCGAAGATGCCTAATTAGCGACGGAGCACCCGGCTTCTGTCTCGTACGCAGAAACGAAGGCGGCACACTATACACCCTAAACTATGGCAAAGCCGTCTCCGCAGCCGTTGACCCCATAGGCAAAAAACCCCTCAGCCACTTCAACCCCGGCGCACTAGTCCTCTCAGTCGCGGCGGCTGGATGCAACTTCCGCTGCCAATTCTGTGATAACTGGATGATAAGCCAAGACCACGACGCCCCCGGCAACCCCTTCCCACCCGAGGAGGTCGTTAAAGCAGCCAAAAACGCGGGTTGCCAAGGCATAAGCTACACCTACACTGAACCCACCATCTTCATGGAATACGCCTACGACACCGCTAAACTCGCCAAAAAAGAGGGCTTATTCAATACTTTTGTCACCAACGGTTACATGACTCCTGAAGCCGTGCGGACCATTGGACCCTATTTGGATGCGGCGACGGTGGATTTTAAGGGCGGCGGCGACCCGGACTTCTACAAAACGGTCATGGGCGTCCCAAACGTGGCACCCATCTATGAATCCTTAAAGGAGCTTAAACTGCAAGGCGTCTACATTGAACTCACCAACCTCGTTGTCCCCAAGTCAGGCGACTCTCCCGAGCGCATTCGGGCGTTGGCGAAGTGGGTAAAAGATTACCTTGGCCCCGATACGCCTCTTCATATGTTGCGTTTCCACCCCGAATACAAGTATACAACCGTTCCCGCGACGAGTGTGCAGGAGATGGAGCAAGCCCTGCTTATAGCTAAAAACCAGGGTCTTCACTACGTGTACATGGGCAATGTTCCCGGTCACCCAGGCGAAAACACTTACTGCCCCAACTGTGACACTCCAATCATCAAACGGGAATCTTTCGAAATCACCCAGTGGAACCTAACCTCAGATATGCACTGCCCCGTCTGCGGACAAGCCATCCCAATAAAAGGCAAACTCTGGCAGAACAGCCAACGATTCCCATACGCGCTGTTTTAGTAGAATCAACTCTTATTAGGTTAAAGCCTAATTTGCATTCGAGTAAAACTGATGACTAAGTACTCTGCTTTGGCGGTTTCAACCGGCTATTGGAAACCAAACGCCCCATACATCAACAGGATAATGGCGGCTCTAGAGGGCAAAATCGAAGACCGCGATTTCGTGGTGGTCTCCGAGAAGGCATTGGCGATAGCCACAGGCGGCATAATCAACGAAGCCAAAGTGGAGCCCAGCGCAAACGCACGGTTCATTGCCTGTTTTTGGATGCGCAGGGTCTGGGGTTACCCGTTGGGGTTTCTGTGCGGGTTTGGGGTGCGGCTGCTTAGGCGCCTGCGGAATTACCCCTTGGAGTCGGGGGCAAGGCATAAGCAGGTGGCGCTGGAACATGCGGGACTTTTGCAGGCGCTCCTATTTGGCTCGGAGGGCGGCATCGACGGGTCGAATCTGCCCTATTCCTACGTGAGTTTACCCTTAAAAAACGCGTCAGAATTAGCCCAGAAAATTCACGTTGGCATCCGCGGGGCTTTGGGCAAAAACGTCTGCGTCATAGTCGCCGACACCGATAAAACCTATCGGTTCCGCAACTTCTACTTTACGCCCCGCCCCAAGCCACTGAGGGGGATTCACGCGTTTGGCGGCGTCTTCTGCTATGTGGTGGGGCGGATGCTTGGGTTGCGGCGGAGCTCCACGCCATTGGCGGTTGCCGGCTGCTGCTTGTCTGCGGGGGAAGCCTTAACGATTACAAACATTGCCGACCGGGCTCGGGGTCCGGGGTCTGGTGCGACGGTGTGGGATATGGCTGCGCGGTTCGGCGTCGGCGTCGAAGAGGTCAGCTGGGAAATGCTTTCCTGTGTGCCCCATAAACCCCTTGTTGTGGTGCGCAAACACAGTGGACGGCTAAAAAAACGGGTGGGTTGACCGAAAACTACTTTTTGTATAAGTAAGACATAAAAGATGGCTTGTACGTCTATGCGGAAATACGTTGGTGCACGCTATGGATGAATCACTACAGAAACTGGATGCATTCTTCAATCCTCACTCAGTCGCAGTCATCGGCGCTACAAAAAAAGTGGACAAAGCCGGCTACGTCATCTTTAAGAACCTGGCAACTAACAAGCAACGCGACGTCTACAAAGGCGAACTCTACCCAGTGAACCCTGGCGAAGACAGCATACTGGGCTTTAGATGCTACCCATCCCTAAGCAAGGTTCCCGCCAACGAAATCGATTTGATAGTTATTATTGTTCCAGCCAAGTACGTTGCCTCCGTAATGGAGGAAGCCGTTACAAAAAATGTGAAGACAGCGGTCATCATCACTGCGGGCTTTAAAGAAGTCGGCAACAAAGAATTAGAAGACCAAGTTATCGCCATAGCCAAAAAAGGCGGCATCCGACTCTTAGGCCAACTGCCTAGGCGTCTACTACTCCAAAAGCGGCATTGACACCCTGTTTTTGCCTGAAACCAAGACTTTGACCACAGGCGAAGAAGTGGTGGCTACGCCTCGTCCGCTGCCAGGCAGCATAGCCATGGTCACTCAGAGTGGCGCCTTTGGCTGTGCCGCGCTGGACTACCTCACTGGGCGCCAGATGGGCGTGTCGAAATTCGTAAGTTTTGGCAACAAAAGCGACGTCTCTGAATCCGACATACTCGCCTACCTTATGCATGACAAAGAAACCACTGTCATCTTGCTCTACATAGAAGACGTCAAGGACGGGCGGCAATTCCTCGAAATCGCCAAGAAGGTTACCCTCAAAAAGCCAGTGGTCGTTATAAAGTCAGGCCGCAGCTCAGCGGGTGCACGTGCAGCAGCCAGCCACACAGGCGCCATCGCGGGCAGCGACAAAATCTACGATGCCGCCTTTGAACAATGCGGAGTCATACGTGCCCTTAACATGGAGGACTTCTTTGACATTGGCAAAGCATTGGCGATGCAGCCTCCTGCCATTGGACGTAACATCGGCATTTTAACTGACGCAGGCGGACCCGGCGTCATGACTGTCGACGAACTCGAAGTTCAAGGCTTAACCGTGGACCGCTTTGACAAAGAAACCGACAGCAAATTCGAACAACTCAAAGCCGAAGGCAAAATCCTCTCCATCGCCGCCACCCACAATCCGGTCGACCTAACAGGCTCCGTCACCGACGAACAATTCGAAATATCCGCCGACATCATGTTCCAAGACCCCCAAATGCAAGGCCTAATCCTCCTAGGATTACACCACATGCCTGGGCTACGTGAAAAATACATCGACGGCATCGCAGCGATTAGCCACAAATACACTAAACCCATCGTGATGGTGGACATCGGCGAAACCGAAATGGCGCTCTACACCCGCGGCCGCTTTGATCGCCTCTGTGTCCCAAGCTTTGGCAGCCCCGAAGACGCCGCCCGCGCCATGAAAGCACTGGTCCAATACGGCGAATACCTAAAGAAAAACGGTGCCCTCGACAACTATATTGCCAACTTCAAAAAAGGTCTAGCATCCATCCAGCAGGTAGCGCCTAGAAAGTAACTGCCACAGCCACGGTGTTGCCGTCGGCTAACCCGAGTCTGCACCGCAGGTTTTGGGATGCAACAACTTCTAATATATCCACGGGGTAATTGGGGACTTTGGGCAATATCACTGCGCATTCTAAGCCTTCGATGTACCCTCTAAAGAGGATGCCGGGACAAAAACCTGCTTCTGGCTCAACCACGGACCCGTTTGCCTGATCCAGTTGTCGCCTCTTCTCCACTGAATCCCCAGTTAAACACAAGTTTAAGGTACCATCGTAAGGGGTAAAACCTGTTTTCTGCATGATCTGCCGCTTAACCCACGGCAACCCGACGAAGCGTTTGCCCTCGCCTCTGCCAGAGAACACCTTGCCTTCAAAAATTAGCTGCGGCATACCCGCCGCCATCTAGGGCTGTTCTTTTAGCCACTGTGCCACGGATTTGAGGATTGGGTCGCTGGATATGTCCACGACGGGCACAATCATTTTTTCTTTCGTCTCAATCGTCGGTGCATACCGCGGCATCAACGCGTAACCAACATACGTCCAGTAGACACGGTGCTTCTCCAACAACTCCCGTGCCACAGCCACGTTTGAGGCGGTTAAGGGAAAGTAGAGGAACACGACGCCGTCCACCCAATACAGCCCAGCCAACTTGCCTCCAGCAATGACTGAGGTGAAGCGGGCGATTTCTTCGGCACCGTTAAAGCGGGTTTTCTCCATAATCACGATTTCTTTGAACGGCTCATACGACACAGCGACTTCAGCTTTACTCATGAAGCATACACACCCCTAAAGAGTGTAAGCGGTAACTTAATAATTTTGCCAAAACAAACACCGGTAAAGAGCATTTGTTCCTCTTTTCAAATACATGAAGCCTTGAATGGGGAAAGCCTTCAGTTGACAAATGCGGCAGATTTGGTGACAAACAAGTGATTACCCGCTTATAGTACGCGGCAAAAGATAGTTTTCAATGTTGCCTACCCCTTTTTTCAGTTAGGCTAGGGATCCAACAAACGATCAATATGACTAAAATCGCGGGGAAGAAGACAAGTTTTAGTTTCCAACCGGCTCGCCTTTTCATGGCTTCTTATTGTTAAGTCTTGCAATATAATACTTTCGAAACTCCGGCTATCTTAAGCTGCCCACTATCCGACTGTATCGCTGCTTTTGATGGGTTGTAAGTCCCAAAAAAGACGTAACATGCATTCACATCCACACCGAAGCGGTTTCAACATGGCGCCATGCAGGGCGTGTGGAGGAAAACGCATATCCCACACCGAAACAGGCGCACAAAAACGTTGCAAACCCAGAAAGCAACCGCCCCTCAACCAATCTTGGGGCATCCCGAGAAACGCCACACCCACATAAAGAAAAAAAACAATTTGCCCTTCAAACATGAAAGGGACGATCCGTGAGAGCAACAAACGCCGCCTATTACCCTGCGGTGTAGGTGACGGTAAACTGTGTGCCGTCGCTTGAGAGGGAGGAGACGCTGACTAGTTGCACGGATTGGTTATTTCTAGTTTGGGCAGCCATTTCGATGACGCTATGTGAAAAATCTGAGATACTGCCGGTTCTTTCGGCGATGGTTGCGTGGCAGTCGGTGAAGGTTAGTTGGCTGAAGTTTGCTAGGTCAGAGAGTTGATTGTTTACTTGGGGGCGCTCGATAATCCACTCTGCACTAAGCTGCTCGGAGGTGTAGGTAAAGTTCTGCTGAAAACTCTGCCCAGTGGTCACATCTATGAGGTTGATGGACCAAAGGTTGCTGTTAGCGTCGATTAAGCTGATTTGGGCTTCCATGCGGTCTCCGGGGGAAACGGTTATGCCGTCTATGGTTACGGAGTTGTCTGGCAACATCTCGTACCAGGCGGAGTACACGGGTCCGCCGCCGACGAAGTCCTGTTCAGTTCCAGCCTGAATAAGAGTTTTATCGAATTGGCCGCCGACCCCAACCCAAATGGCAGAAAAAGCGTCGGAGCCAATGTCGCTGACCGCCGGCACTGTCCAAGAGCCATTGACCGCAACAACGCTTGGACCGGGGTCTACGAGGTCGCTGGCGGCTAAGTAGCCTGCCCAGTTGCGGGCTTGGGTAACCACGGGTTGAGGCATGTAAGTTGGGAAATTGTTGATTAGGTTAAGGAGTAAGAAGAAGCCGCCGGCTGCTAGTATGAGGATTCCTATGGCGATGACGGCGACGGAGATTTTAGCGTCTGGAGACAGAGTTTGAGGCAACAAAAACCACATGGGATGCTGGGGAGTTGTGGCATTTAAGGGTATGTTGGTGCCCGAAAACAGCAAGAAACAAAAATCCTAAGAAAGATATGTCCTATTGGCGGATAGGACGCTCATAAAGTTGTAAAAAGGAAAAAGGGGCTTAGCGGAGTTTCATAAGCACCATTTCAGCGGCAAGCACCATAGGCTCCCAAGTTTCACAGAGCGGCGGTGCATAAGCCGTATCCGCCTTAGCCAATTCACGCACCGTCATGCCCTTTTGAATCGCAAAGGACAGGCAGTTAATGCGCTGGGTGACCTCTTCGCCTCCGACAACTTGTGCGCCGATGATGCGTTGGCTTTCTTTTTCGACGACCAACTTGACCTTGATGGGTTTAGCGCCTGGGAAGTAGTCGGCACGGGTTTTGCTGCTGATGGCGCCGGTGATGACTTCAATGCGGTTGCGTGCTGCAGCGGTTTCAGTTAAACCTGTGTTACCTGCTTCAATATCGAATAATCGTGTAACCGCCGACGCCAAGACGCCGCTGAACAATGAGTAGCCGCCGCCTACGTTGGCACCCGCCACTTTGCCCTCGCGGACCGCCACGGTGCCCAGTTGTGCACAGGTGCATTTGTGGGTGATGATGCTTGGGGCTTCGGCGCAGTCGCCTACGGCATAGACGTCTTTAACTTCGGTTTCCATTCGAGCGTTGGTTTTGATCGCGCGGGTTTCGCCCAACGGGATGCCTGCGTCTGCGGCAAGTTTGGTAGATGCGCGCACGCCAAAGGCGCTGATGAAGAGGTCGGCTTCGATGATGTCTCCGCCAGCTTTAACTGCGGTAACGCGGTCGTCGCCTAAGAATTCCTCTACACCCTTGTTAAGCAAAATCCGCATGCCTTTTCCTTCCAGATGCTCCTGTACCAGCTTAGCCATGTCAGCGTCAAGCAACTGCGGCAGTATCTGGGGGAGCATTTCTACGATTGTGACTTTTAAGCCGCGCTCAATCAAGCCAACACCCAACTCTAAGCCGATGAGACCCGCACCCATGATAACCGCCGATTTGGCACCTGCTGCAACAGCGGCGTCGATGCGTTCGCCGTCCTCAATGCCCCGCAAAGAGAGGATGCCCTGTTTTTCTCTGCCTTTAATCGGAGGCATAAACGAGTCTGCTCCGGTGGCTATGACCAAGACGTCGTAGGGGAGGGTTTCGGTTTGACCGTCTTTGGATTGGACGGTGACGGTTTTGTCTTTGGTGTTGACTGCGGCGGCGGTGGTTTCCAAGCGCAAATCAAGTTTAAGCATCTGGAAATACGCTGGGGGATAAACGACAAGGTCGGAGAAGCTTTTGATGTTGCCGCCGATGACAAAGGGCAATCCGCAGCGGCTGTACCCTGCGGTTTTCTCCTGAGTAATCAATGTGATTTCTGCGGTGCGGTCTTTTTTGCGCGCGGCGGATGCTGATTCGATGCCGGATGCGTTGGCGCCCACGATTATGATGCGGCGTGCCATCAGCTTCGCCTTAGCATTTGCCCGCTGACTGAGCCTTATGCCACTCTACAGCTTTGTCGAAGTCCAGTAGGTTGGCGAGGTCGGCTTGGAGGTTGCTGGGTTTAACGATGAGGAGCCAGCCTTTGCCATAAGGGTCTTCGTTTAGGGTTTCGGGTTTAGATTGGACTTCTTCGTTGATCTCTTGGACTGTGCCGCTTATGGGTGCGACGAGGTCAGATACTGCTTTGACGGATTCGAGGGTGCCATATGGCTCGTTTTGTCTGATTTCTGACCCTGCACTTGGAAGCTCAGCGTAGACGATTTCACGTAGGGATTTTTGTGCGTAATCTGTTATGCCGACTCGAACTTTGTCGCCTTCAACTTTTGCCCACGCAAAATCTTTTGAGTAGTAGAGTCCTTCGGGTACTTCGTACTGTTCCACTTTAACCATAATAACTGTACCTTCTGTGTGTTCTGAAAAGGAGATAGTATAGGTAACCTATAAAAGGTTATTTTAGAAGAAACTGGACAGTTAGCGTTCGCGTTTGCCTGCAATCCATTCTTCTGTCCATTGGCGGGCTTGGTTGTCGGGGACTTGGACGGGCGGATGCTTAAAGGCATATGAAGGCATGCTTAGCAGTGTACCAGCGATTTTTCGGTCCAACGCGATTTTGGCAGCGCGGATAAGGTCGATGACGACTCCGCCGCTGTTTGGGCTGTCCTCGACTTCGAGTTTGACGCTGATGTTTATGGGACGGTCGCCGAATTTGCGACCTTTCAAAGAGATGTAGCAGATTTTTTTGTTCTTAAGGAACGGCACGAAATCACTGGGACCGATGCGTGTGGGCAAAGCGTAGGGGACTAGGGATGTGACGGCTTCGGTTTTGCTTATGCGCTTGCTTTTGAGGCGGCCCTCCACGGTCATGTTCTGGAAATCAGTGTCTCCGCCGAGGTTAAGCTGGTAGGTTTCGTCAACGATGACTCCGCGGTCCAAACAGAGCCTCACAAGCTGCCGGTGCAGTATGGTTGCGCCGACTTGGCTTTTGATGTCGTCGCCCAAGACGGGTAAGCCGGCTTGCTCAAACTTTTTAGGCCATTCACCCGATGCGTCGCTGCCGATGAATTCGGGCATGCAGTTGACGAATGCGCATCCTGCGTCTATGGCGCATTGTGCGTAGAATCGGACTGCGTCGTGGCTGCCGACTGGGAGGTAGTTGACGAGGACCTGTGTTTTGGTGTCTTTGAGGGTTTGGACGATGGATTCTTTGGTTGCTGATCCGTCGTAGACGTTGAAGACTTCTCGCATGTGGGGTGCGACGCCGTCGAGGATTGGTGCGGGTGAAACGGTGACGCCGAGGTGTGGGACGTCAGAGAATTTTTCGCAGCAGTTGGGTTTGACCCAAATTGCCTCGGAGAGGTCTTTGCCGATTTTTTCTTTGTTAACTTCAAACGCGGCGACGAAGTGTATGTCGCGGATGTGGTAGTCGCCGTAGACCACGTGCATTAAGCCGGGGACGGTTTCTCCGTCTTTTGCGTCTTTGTAGTATTGGGTTCCTTGGACAAGAGCAGAAGCGCTGTTGCCAACGCCGATTAAAGCAACACGAATTTCAGCCATAAAGCAAATACCATCCAATGAGTGTTGTTGTAGGCTTAATGTCCACCTACGCTATAACTTTTTCCCAAAAAACAAACCCGTTTCTGTTGCTCTGAGGAGCTCTCCCCTTCTTCTTATTTGTAGATGAAAATTTGGGCTCTTTTGTTTTTTCTAGTTTAAGAAGAAGGCAAAGCCGCCCTTGCTCATCTTCTTCCTGTGGGCTTGGCAGGCAACCGCGTTTTTTGTTCGACAACGGAAAGGGTTGCTGGCTGGTTGTGGAACAAACCTCAAGCATATCCGACAAATTTGATCTACCGATATATAACAGGAAAAAAGCCAACATACCAACAGACTGCTTCTCAACCAATGCAGACCTATCCCTCTTAGGGTTCTGCAAAATGTTTCTAATAGGCGCCAAATAGGCCCCTTGTTGTAGGCAACATGCAACCACATTCTCTTATATCCAAAAACCACTAAATTGGTTGGTAGCAATGCAAGGGATAGCCAACGAGGTTAAGCGGGTTCGGCTGTTAACAAGGAGAAGGCAACAGTACCCCCAACTTTTATGCCTCCACCACTGTTAACACAAGGCTAAATCCGCCTAGCAAAAATTTTTTGTCCCAACCTCTCTCCATATATATTACCTGCACAGCTAAAACCTTCTTTAAGGATAAACGTAAATATTTTGAACGCCATCTGGGAGCTTTTTTGGCATTTAAAGAATCTAAGAATTTTTCAGAGGATAATGGAGTTGCAAGTGTACCGAGTCCTTTGGACTTGGCAGGGCTAAGTCAAACTGAAGCTGAGCAGCGACTCAAAAAATATGGTTTCAACGAAGTCACCGAAAAGAAGCCTAACGCCCTTTTGAGTTTTCTTAAGAAGTTTTGGGGCTTAACCGCTTGGATGCTAGAAGTGATAATAGTGTTGTCACTCTACATGCAGAACTACGTTGACGTCTACATAGTTTTAGGTCTACTAATATTCAATGCAGCATTAAGCTTTGAAGAAGAACAGAGAGCCTCAGGTGCAGTTGAAGCCCTAAAAGAAAAACTCCGTGTCAACGCTCGGGTTCTGAGAGATAACGCATGGAAGATTCTGCCAGCCAAAGAATTAGTGCCTGGTGATGTCGTCCGAATTAGAGCAGGCGATTTTATACCTGCCGACGTGAACCTGGCGACGGGTAACGTCGAAATTGACCAATCCGCCCTTACCGGAGAATCTCTTACGGTTGAGAAAAAATCCGGCGACCTCCTCTATTCGGGGTCCATCGTAAAAAAGGGCGAATCCAGCGGTGTAGTGGTTTCCACAGGAGTGAAAACTTACTTTGGTCGCACAGCTCAACTTGTTCAGTTAGCAAGACCCAAACTGCATATAGAAAAAGTCATCTCTAACGTGGTAAGATGGCTACTAGTGATTGTCTCTGTTTTGATTGCGGTAGCCTTAGTTTTCTCCTTTCTCCGTGGGTTCACACTTTTAGAAGTGCTGCCCATTGTGTTGGTTCTCTTGTTATCGGCGATTCCAGTGGCTTTGCCTGCTATGTTTACAGTCAGCATGTCGATAGGCGCTATGGAACTTTCTAGAAAAGGTGTTCTTGTCACACGTCTAAACGCGGCTGAAGATGCGGCAACCATGAATGTTCTTTGCGCCGACAAAACAGGAACAATAACCCTGAATAAACTCTCAATAGCAAAGATATTTCCACAAAAGGGGTTCACTGAACAGGCTGTCGTACTCTTCGGCGCTTTAGCTTCACAGGAAGCCAATCAGGACCCAATTGACTTAGCGTTCCTAAACCTGGCAAACCAGCAGAAGTTGCCGACACACGAGTACAAGCAAAAAGAATTCACTCCGTTCGATGCGATGACAAGACGTACAGAAGCAATCCTGCAAAAAGATGCCGTACAGTTTACCGTCATGAAGGGTGCAGTTAGAACAATAGCACAAGCCTGCAAAATTGACGCAGCCACATTAGATACGCTTGAATCTCAAACGCATGATTACGCAGCAAAAGGATACCGAACTCTGGCAGTTGCAAAAACAAGCCTCAAAGGCATACCGCTTCTTGTGGGGTTAGTTGCTCTCTATGACATGCCTCGACCGGATTCGAAACAGCTTATCACCCAACTGCAAGAGTTAGGCGTCTCCGTTAAAATGCTGACTGGTGATGCTCTACCAATAGCGAAGGAAATCGCCAAAAACGTTGAATTATCTGGAAAAATCACAAATGCCTCTGACCTCAAAGCATACATAAAAGAGGACCCGCTCGAAGCTCAAACGCAAGCAGAAGAAAGTGGCGGATTCGCAGAGGTTTTTCCAGAAGACAAATACACGATCGTCAAAAGCCTACAAGCCGGCGACCATATAGTGGGTATGACTGGCGATGGAGTGAATGATGCTCCGGCGTTGAAGCAGGCTGAGGTGGGGATAGCGGTAAGTAACGCGACTGACGTGGCTAAGAGTGCAGCTAGCGTGGTTCTGGTGAATGAGGGCTTAACTAGCATTGTGGATTTGGTTAAAAATGGGAGAGTGATTTATGAGCGGATAACAGCTTGGATACTTAACAAGGTTGCTAGAACCCTCCAAATTGCCATCTTTGTAGTTTTGGCATTCATTCTCACAGGCAGCTACATCATCACTGCTTACACTGTAATCTTGCTTTTTTTCTTAACTGACTTTGTCAAAATATCGTTATCTACTGACAACTTGCGATGGTCCCAGAAACCGGACACTTGGAAAATAGGTACCGCCGTAAAAGCCTCAATAATTCTCGGTTTTCTGATTACTCTGGAATCGTTCATTTTATTCTACATCGTGCTCATATGGTTCCATATTGGTCTAGGTACCTCTGCCCTCTATACTTTCACTTTTGAAATCTTGTTTTATTCGTCCACTCTTATCATTTTTAACGTTCGCGAAAGAGGATTCTTCTGGAGTTCAAAACCTAGCAAAGCACTGCTCTTCTTCAACATATTGACCATCATCATCGCCACAGTCATAGTTACCACAGGGATACCGGGATTAGCACCCGTTAATTTAGAGCAGACCCTCATTATTTTGGCGTTTTCTGCGCTATTCGCCTTCACAGTGAATGATCTAATAAAAGTGGCTTTAGTGAAAAAAGCAGACCTAAACTGGTAAAAAATAAGGAAAAAACTTTATTGCTTTTTCATTTGTGCAAGTGCTTCTTTCTGCATTTTCTCAAGCAGCTGGGGGTCTTCTCGGAGCGCTTTGGGTATGTAGTTGCATGCTGGGTCTGATGCGAAGAGGTCGCCTGTGTAGAATTCAGCGCGTGTTCTGCATCCGCCGCAGATTTCTCGGTATTCGCAGACTCCGCATCTGCCTTTTAGGTTGCTTTTGTCGCGGAGTTTTAGGTGGAATTCGCTTTGTTGGAGTTGTGCCCAGGCGTCGCGTAGTTTGGTTTCTTTGACGTTGCCGACGCGGTAGCCTTCGTGGAAGCCGCAGCTGCGGTAGTCGCCGTTTTCTGTGATGCCGATGTAGTTGCCGCCGATGGTGCATCTGCCTAAGTAGCCTTCGTTGTACCATTCCCAGAAGTCAGAGGTGTTTTTCTGTTTGACTATGCGGGCGTAGAAGGGTGAGTAAACGTTGACTTTGACTTTGCCGTAGAGTTTGCGTTGGATTTCGTAGATTTGGTTGAATGCTTTTTCGTATTCGTCGGCGGTTGGGGCGATGTCTTCCATGTGTTCGCCTGCCCGTCCGACTGGGACCAAGTTGTGGTAGACGACGCTGCGGGCGTGGTATTGCTCTGCCAACGCTGCGGTATGCGGCAGGTCTTTGATGTTGAACTTAGTCATGGTTGTGACCAAGCAGTCCAGCAACCCCACGCTGCTAAGCTGTTGCATAGCGTGCATTGCTTTTTCGTAGCCGCCTACGCGTCTGATTTTGTCGTTTGTTTCTTTTGTGCCATCGATGCTGATGGCGGTTTTAACGTTGTATTTTGTTAATTTGTCAAAACGGTCTTTATCCCAAGCGTAGCCGCTTGTGATTAAACTAACGTTTAAACCGTGTTCCTTTTCGGCGTACTCGATGATTTCCCAGATGTCTGGGCGAACCAAGGGTTCTCCGCCGCTGATTCCAAACCACTGTGAGCCAAAATCTGCTATTTCATCAACCATGTGTTTGGCTTGTTCAGTGTTTAATTCTTGGTCTTTTGCATAATCTTTTATGTAACTGCAATAGGTGCAAGAGCCAACGCAGTTGCGGGTACACCGCCAAACAACCATGAATAAGGGGGTTGTGGTTGGATTCATTTAATTCACAGTGGAGAATAGATTTGCCCAGTCGATATAAGATTTACTCTAAGAAAATACTTTTTGCTCTTTCCTTTCTACCTGCAGAAAACCCCAACAACCCCTACTCGGCTGCGGTGCCCATGACTCTGCGTCTCTTCTGCAGGTAGCCTTCGACGGCGAAAACCGCCAAAGCCAACCCCGTAATCAACGTCAACAGCAAAAAGAAAACTTTGAACTCGTAGGTTTCCACCGCATAGTGGATTGCCAAAATCACAAGCTCCACTACCAAGATCGCCAAAAACAACAGTGCATAGAGCCACAGTTTAGGCACTAAATGGCGGTCCAGCCAAACCTGATTCTTAAGCGGCACCCGACGCTTAAGCAGGTATTCGCCATACTCGTTTTTGGCTATTAAGCCGCTGTCTTCGAGTTTTTGGAGGTGGCGGTAGGCGACACTGGGGCTACTGAGGTTGACGCCTTTGGTAACGTCGCGGGGACCCACCGGCCGCCCTTTTTTGGCGACGTAGAGGTAGACTTCTAGTGTGGTTCCTTGTGGCTCCAAATCGGTTGCGCGTGTCACAGCAAAGTCCCCGATGCAGGATAGTTTAGTCTCTAAACGTATTAGCTTTGCTTCCCTACAGCGCTAAACAGCGAATTCAATTTGTTAAAACATAAAAAAAGGACCTTAGTGCCCCTATAATAAGCGTTTTTGCGCTAAAACCGCATGTTCCCTAAAAAGTTTAATAAGTCAGCGCTTAGAAATACCTCTTAATTTGAGAAGGTTAAAATAATATGAGTAACGAAAACTCAAATGAACTAACTGTAAATCCAGCACCACACATACACGGCGCAATGACAAAAAACCGCTTGATGCAATACACTTTCTTTGCGATATTGGCAGTAACCATCGTCTCAATTGCCCTCTGGTCTTCAGTCACAACCCCCTCAGGATGGAATTTAGGTTTAACCGCAGGTTTATGCGCACTTATCTCGGTCGGCGTTGCAGTATCCGTAGACTTCCTCATCGGCAAAGTCGCAGTTGACAGCGAAGTCAACACTTGGTCAGCAGCAGTCTTCGGCTTAATCGTCGCAGACAGCTTCACTCTCGGCTCACCCGCAATGAACACTGAAATGGGTCTACCAGTTGAAGCCCCCATCGCATTCTTCTACGTGGCATTAATCTCCGTGATCGGCCTTGTCCTGTTCAAGAAACTCATGGGTCTTGCAGGCAGGAAATGGGTTAACCCCGCAGCAGCAGCTAAATTCCTCGTTTTGCTTCCCACGCTTCCAGCAACCCTCCTTGCAGTCGACCATCTCCTGAACGGACCCCTCATGGTTCCCTCACTCGCAGGGCCCTTAGGCTTTGGCTTAAACCCCATAGGCAACAACGGCGGCTCATCCTTCGCATATTATTTAGGCTCCTGTTTCAACAACCCAAACGTAATGCTAACGGATGTAACTTCCAACGACTTGTTTAATCTCATGTTTCTCGACAAGTTCCACGGATGGGTCGGCGGAGCATGCAGCCTCGCAGTCATCGTCGCAGGCATCGCACTCTTTGTCCTCGCACGCAAATACATCAAATGGAAAATCACCGTCAGCTACCTTGTCGCCATCGCAATCCTCTCACTCATCTTCAGCTTCATCTATGCAGACACAGACCTCCTAGTCAGATTGCTCTTCGAACTCTTCATCGGCAGCTCAATCTTCCTGGCGTTCTTCATGGCAACGGATCCAGCGACAACCCCCTACAGTGGAGTCGGACAAATCATCTTCGGCGTCGCCTCGCAGTTCTAAGCATTCTGATACAAACATATATGAACTTCTTCGGAGGCACATTGCTAGCATTGTTGATCATGAACTTATTAACACCTGCTATTGACAAAATACGGATCAACAAACCCTTCGGGAGATGAACATAATGGCAAACTTAGTTGTTATACCTGAAGTAAAAGACGTTGCAAGAAAAACACCCATCGAAGTCTTCCCAGACCCCAAAGTCGCAGTTGTCCTAGTCAACCAGCAAAGCGGAGCCAGCAACAGCCCACTCGTCGCAGTCGGAGACACCGTAATCATCGGCCAAAAAATCGCAGAAACCAAAGAACGCGTCAGCGCCCCAGTTCACAGCCCCATATGCGGCAAAGTTGTCAGAATCGAAAATGCCTACAACAGCTGCTTTGAAGCACCCACCGAAGCCATCTACATCGAAGGCGACGGCAAAAAAACCGTGGACAAAGCTATCAGCCCCATCAAAGAATCTGAACTCGCAACCACCAAAAACGAAGACCTCCTAAAAATCATCCGTGAAGCAGGCATCATCGGCATGGGCGGCGCAGGCTTCCCTACCAGCGTTAAACTCTCGATTCCAGCAGACAAAAAAATCAAGTACCTACTCGTCAACGGCGCAGAAGGCGAACCCTACGATACAGCAGACGAACGCGTCATGATTGAACGCACCGCAAACTTAGTCCGCGGTGTCCGCGTTGTCCGCAAAATCCTTGGCAACCCTAAAGTTATCGTCGTCACCAAAGAAAGCAAAGCTGAAGCAGTACCTAAACTTCAACAAGCCTTTAGCAAAGAACCAGACACAGAAGTTGTCGCAAAACACCTCACCTACCAGCAAGGCGACGCAGGCATGATGCAGAAAGCCATTTTAGGCTACGAACCCCAAGCGGGCAAACGCAGCTACGAAATGGGCACCATCGTGCAAAACGTAGCCACCATCAACGCCATTGCAAACGCTGTTTTCGAGGGTGAACCACTCATAAGCAGAGTAGCCACCTTAAACGGCGACGTAGCGAAACCAAAGAACCTAATGCTGAAAATCGGCACACCAATCAGCGACATATTCAACGCCAACAACCTCAAAATGACCAAGACCAGTGCAGTCGTCGTCGGCGGAGTCATGATGGGTATGGCGCTTCCAACCCTCGATGCTCCAGTCACCAAACGCACCTCAAGCATCATCTACTTCGCAAAAGCCAACGCAAAAGTACCTAAATCCACCGCCTGTATCCACTGCGGCAGATGCGGCGACGCATGC
The DNA here is from genome assembly GCA_963702095.1 of Candidatus Bathyarchaeota archaeon. Taxonomy (GTDB): domain Archaea; phylum Thermoproteota; class Bathyarchaeia; order Bathyarchaeales; family Bathycorpusculaceae; genus Bathycorpusculum. Next base: position 2,595,080 of record OY969706.1, on the reverse strand, counting down.
CCAGTCCGGTTGCAGCCAGTAGCCATCTACAACGCTGTCATCAAAGGCGACTTCGCCAAGGCAGAGAAGCTTTGGGCGAAAGACTGCATTGCATGCGGAACATGCTCATACGTTTGTCCATCTGGACTACCGTTAGCCTACAACGTTAAAATGGCGCGGCAGTAAACAACTTCCCCCTTTATTCTTTTCTTTGTATTTTATTGTCATTTGTCAATTTCCGTTTGAAAATCGGAGGCGTTTTTATACATTTCAAGCTTGCAAGCATTAAGCTTATAAACATGCCACCACGTAAAATAGAGCAAGGGATAAAAATTGGCAGAAAACAAATTTAAACTTTCAACGATTTTCGACGGCATCGTCATACCGATCATACTAGTGTTACTGATATTCATCTTTGCAGTCTACATTAACGTCGGTGGAACCTACCATGTTCTTGGTGACCAAAACATCATTGCCATCATTCTTGTCTCCGGTTTTGCACAAATGATTGTCCTTGGCGTACCAATGATCCTTGGCTTGCTTTGGAATAAGTGGGCTGGTGGAGCAGCTGGTTTCATCATGGGCGGCATGTATTATGTGGCAAGTGCAGGTCAATACACTTCGCTTTACGCAACTTATTCGCAGGGTCTTGTCAACTACAACTTCTTCGGCGACGTTAGCATGCTCTTCTACCTTGTCAACGGCGTAATCATCGGTTACATGGCAGGTGCACTCAACAATGGCTCAAGCAACTTCAAACGACTGCTCGTCTCAGGCTTAACCGCTGCCTTAATCACTGCTGTCATCCAAACCTACATGAACTATTATGTCTCTCTGGAGCCTTCACGATCGATGGCTCAAAGTATGTGGGCCGACCCGGCGTATTCGATTCTGATCAACTTCGTGCCAAGCATCGCTTTGGGTGTAATCGTTCCGATTCTTGCCAAAGTAATGACCTGGTATGGTATCCAGCCAATGAAGCACCAATAAGAAACAAATGAAGGGATAAAAAAATGGCAGAAAACAAAATAAAAATTTCAACCATTTTCGACGGTATAGCAATCCCCATCATCCTGGCACTGCTAATCTACGTCTTTGCAGTCTACATTAACGTCGGTGGAACCTACCATGTTCTTGGTGACCAAAACATCATTGCCATCATTCTTGTCTCCGGTTTTGCACAAATGATTGTCCTTGGCGTACCAATGATCCTTGGCTTGCTTTGGAATAAGTGGGCTGGTGGAGCAGCTGGTTTCATCATGGGCGGCATGTATTATGTGGCAAGTGCAGGTCAATACACTTCGCTTTACGCAACTTATTCGCAGGGTCTTGTCAACTACAACTTCTTCGGCGACGTTAGCATGCTCTTCTACCTTGTCAACGGCGTAATCATCGGTTACATGGCAGGTGCACTCAACAATGGCTCAAGCAACTTCAAACGACTGCTAGGCGCAGGCTTAACCGCTGCCTTAATCACTGCTGTCATCCAAACCTACATGAACTATTATGTCTCTCTGGAGCCTTCACGATCGATGGCTCAAAGTATGTGGGCCGACCCGGCGTATTCGATTCTGATCAACTTCGTGCCAAGCATCGCTTTGGGTGTAATCGTTCCGATTCTTGCCAAAGTAATGACCTGGTATGGTATCCAGCCGATGAAGCACCAATAAACCCAATTTCTTTCTTTTTTATTGTTTCTCAAAAAACTAAAAAAAATAAAAATAATTTAGGATTTAGTTTGGTTAGGCGCGAATTCCCAAGCGATATTGCCTTTCCAGAGTTCACCCTTCTTGGTTAACCTGACTTCTTTGTCGTCGGTCTCGATTAAGCCTTCAGCTTTTAATTTCTCAAGCTGCTTAGGGAACACTTTTTCTGGGGTTGTGTTAAATTTTTCTTTGAACTCTTTTTTGCTTACAGGCAACCGCAGGTAGAGTCTTGACATAGTGCGGCGCATCATGTCATCCATTGTGGATTCTGACAGTCTGGATATGGGAAGTTTGCCTGACTTTACAGCTTCCATGTAGGCGTTGATGTCCTCTATGTTTGAGTAACTGAACTTCTGTAGGTAACCCATGAAGCATCCGGCGCCAGTGGTTAAGATGCCTCCCCATGGCCAACCGTTGAGGCAGTTCTCACGCATATGCCACTCGACGCGGCTGTAGCGGTCGTGTCCCACAGCGGTGTAACCTGCTTCAGTTAGCATCTTGTGTGCCAGCATGAACATTTGTTTCTCGTGTTCAGCGTCTCCTTGCGGTGGAGAAGTGCCGTTTTTAATCATCTTTTCAAGGATTGTTCCTGGGTCAACGTGAAGTGAATAGCAGTCAACTTCGGCGTCTAACTCGATGGTTTTCTTGAGCGTTTCCTCCCAGCTTTCCATCGTCTGACCTGGCAAGTTATACATGATGTCAGCACAGACGACTAAACCGAGGCTCCGAGCATACTTTATGGCTGCTTCAACATCTGCTGCACTGTCTGGTAAGCAGAGTGCTTTGCGTAGTTTATCATCGAATGTTTGTGCGCCCATATCCATCTGGTAAACGCCGTACTCTGCTAGCTTCTTGATCTTGGGAATCGCCAGCGTCTTTGAGGAACCGGTAACTTTGATAAAGTATTCTTTGCTGGTGGTGAAGTTGGTTTTGCAGAAGTCAATTAAATCAATAATTTGTTCAGCGGATAGTACGCTGGGGGTTCCACCGCCCAAAACGATTTCGTCGAACACGCTGGTTGTGATGTATTTGGTTTTGGCGTAAATGGCGAGTTCTTTTTTGAGGAGGTCAAGGTAGGTTTCTATGTTGACGTTTCTTGACGCGGTGGTTGGGAAATAGCAGAACGCGCATCTTGAGTCACAGACCGAAACCCACGGCTGCAACTCCATCAGCCTGCCTGAAGTGTTCTCGGTGTTTAAGAACTCCATGAATGCCTGGTAAGTTTCTGGTTGTATCCCTGGGTAATCCCTGTACGTGTAGGGGGGCCAGTTTTCTCTTGAATCGTAGGCTTCAGTTAAACCTTTTTTAGTTGCGGAGGATTTCGACATTGTATTCCCTTGTTGTAGGTTGTACAACTGTGTATTGGCATAAAAATTTTCCTCTAAGCTGCTTGAACTCTTTAAATTCTTGGAGAATGCAGTTTGAATCGTTTCATCTCTAAACAGTATATCAAATCATCTGTTTTTTGTTTAGTTGTTGTTGCAGAGAACCCCCTATACACAACAACAACCAGCGGGCTGTCTGGACGGCTGTGTTTTGGTGTTGGCTAGTTTTTGTGGCTGCAGGCTGGTTGTAAAGCTTTCCACAAGCAGAACAGACAACTTTTTGATCTGCCTGGAAAAGTGGAGGCGGCTATTCCCTGTGTCTCTTGCTATAGGCAAACGCCGCTATCAAGACAGCTAAAAAGATGGCTGCTACCAACGCCAAAGAAACAAGAGTGCCCCCGGAGATCGAAGGAGCATTTCCTGTTGTGGCGCCGAAAGCGTAGAGCAGGTGGTCATAGGAACCCACGTAAGCCGCTCCATCTGCCACTGATGGTGAAGAAACAACCTCTCCACCCGTTGCATAACTCCACAATCGAGAGCCATCCACCGCAGACAGGGCGTAAACGTTGTCGTCGTATGAACCCACATAGACCACTCCATCCGCTACTGCAGGCGAAGAATCCACCTCTCCGCCCGTTTGATAAGTCCAGAGCACTTTGCCGTTGGCGGCGTTGAGGGCGTAAACTTTGCCGTCGCCTGAACCCACATAGACCACGCCGATGGCTATGGCGGGGGACGAGGCTACACTGCCCCCTGTGCTGATTTTCCAGACAAGCTGTCCCGTCTGGGCGTTTAGCGCATAGACGTTGTTGTCGTATGAACCCACGTAGACTACACCGTTTGCGACTGCTGGAGACGAGACAACGTAGCCGCCTGCGGTGTAATTCCAGATGGACCCCCCAGTGGATGCCTCGAGACAGTAGAGGTTGCCGTCGTTTGAGCCAATGTAGACTTTGCCGTCGGCGACTGCGGGCGAAGACACCATCACCATATCGCCGGTCTCAAACTTCCAAATCAAAGCGCCATTCGAAGTGTTGAGTGCATAAACACAGTGGTCCTCTGAACCCACATACACCACCCCATCGCTGACTGCTGGAGACGAAACCACCGCGTAACCGGTTTGGTAACTCCACAAGTAACCGCCGTCCGGAGCGTCGAGTGCGTAGACTTTGCCGTTGTAACTGCCCACATAGAGGACGCCATCGGCGATTGCAGGCGACGAAAACATAACCATATCGCCCGTGTCGTAACTCCACACAACGTTGTTGTGGAGTTCCCAATCGTACCCCACCATCCCCGTCGAAGCGTTGAGCGCGTAGATTTTGCCGTCGTGGGAACCCAAATAGACCAATCCGTCAGCGACGGTTGGGGAAGCGTCGATTTTGCCGCCTGTCGTATAATTCCACACCAATGTGCCATTTTCCGTGTTTAGGGCATAGAGTTTGCCATCCCACGAACCCACATAAACCGTGCCGCCTGCAACGTCGGGTTGGGAGATGACTTGGTCGCCTGTACTGTAACTCCATAGGGCACCACCAGTTTGGGCATTTAGGACATAGATTTTGTGGTCGCTGGAACCCACATATACGCGGTTGCCCGTAACTGTCGGGGAAGACGCGACGCCTCCGCCAGTGCTGAAATTCCATACTTCCCTGCCATCGGCTGCGTCTAAAGCGTAGACTTTGCCGTCAAACGACCCAAAATAAACCAAGCCCCCCGATACTGCGGGTGAGGAGTAGATGGCGCCGCCTGTTGTGTAAGTCCACCTCAAGCTACCATCCAAGGCGTCTAATGCGTAGAGTTTGCCGTCAAGCGAGCCAAAATAGACTATACCACCTTCAACGGTGGGGGTTGAGGCGATTCCGTTGCCAGCGGTGTAGTTCCACACCAACCTACCGTCCGCTGCGTTGAGGGCATAGAGGTTTCTATCCAGTGAACCAACGTAGACCAAGCCGCCGCTCACGACGGTGGAGGAAAGCATGATTTTGTCGCCTGTTGGGTAACTCCATAGCAGCGCCCCCGATTGGAGGTTGAAGGCGTAGATGTTATGGTCTTCTGATGCCACATAAACGGTGCCGCTGGCGATTGTGGGGTCGGAGTCAACGTAGTAGCCTGTCTTGTAACTCCAGAGTCGTTTGCCGTTTGAGGCGTTGAATGCATAGAAGTTGTGGTCTTCGGAGCCAACACAAACGATGCCGTTGGACACTGCAGGTTTGGAGATTATTATGCCGTTTGTGAGACCAGACCATAGGGTTTCACCTGTGGAGGCGTTGAAGGCGTAGAGTTTGTGGTCGTAGGAGCCCACGTAGACGACGCCTTCTGCTGTGGTTGGGGAACCCACTTGTCCGCCTGTGTTGAATTTCCAGAGGGTTTGGTTGGTTTGTGGCGCCTGAGATGTTGAGGAACCGGTGTGGGCAAGGTCATGCTGAAACATCGGCCACGTGTCGCTGATGCTCTGTTCTACTGCAAAGACGAAGCTTGGAAAAAGAAGCATCGCCGACAGAACAAGGCACACAATTGCAGTTCTATGCATTTCTGCTCATGATAACGAGTCAACTAATTCGCTTATGTTAGTTATGCTAAAAACTGAAAACCAAAATAAGAGAAGAATTTGCAGAATTTACTTCTTTTTCTTCTGCATTTCAGCCCATGCCTTAGGAATATAGCCGCAGGCTGGGTCAGACTCCGTTATGTCGCCAGTGTATGCGTAGGCTCGGTTTCGGCATCCGCCACAGACATCAAGGTATTCGCAGACTCCGCATTTGCCCTTGAGAATTTTGCGGTCTTGGAACCTGTTGTAGTATTTTGAGGCTTTGACTTCTTCCCATGCTGTGTTTAAGGATTTACTGCGGATGTTACCCAGCATCATGGGTTCGTTGGGCTGCAAGTCAGTGTAGAAGCAGGGAATCAAGTCTCCGTTTTCGGTTACTGAGAGGTAGCCGCCGAAGGCGAAGTAGGTGCATTTGCCGTGGAATTCTTTTTCATACCATTCGTTGAATTCTTTTTCTGGAAGACGCTGCTTTACCACACGCGCAAAGAATGGGCAATGTACATGGACTTCGAATTTGCCCTTGTATTTTTCTGTAATGTCCCAGATGTGGTTGAGTACCCATTCGTATTGTTCTGGGGTGGGTTCTAATTCCATGGTTGTTTTTGCTCTGCCGCTGGGAACAAGGGCATTATACCAGACAAAGTTTGCATGATACTTGTCTGCGAGTTCAGCGACGTGATCGAGGTGTTTAAGGTTGATTGTTGTTATTGCGCAGGCTAAGCCGTTTAGGATTTTGCCGTTGGCAAGTTTTTCAATGGCTGCGACTGCTTTCTTGTAGCTGCCTTTCCCTCTGAGTTGATCGTTGATTTCTTCTGGACCGTCGATGCTTACTGACGACCAAATCTGGTTTTTAACCAAGTTGTCATAGATTGAACCGTCCACGAAGACACCGTTGGTTAAGAGGCACACGTTTAAGCCTTTACTTTTAGCGTAAGTGGCAATTTCAAATATGTCTGGGCGTGTTAGGGGTTCGCCGCCTTTCAAACCGAACCATCTTACCCCAAACTTTTGCACCTCATCGACGAGGTGGAAGGCTTCCTGAGTTGTCATTTCTCTTGGAGCATGCTTGCCCGTGGCGTCAACGTTGCAGTATAGGCATCGGGCGTTGCAGGCGCCTGTTGCTCTCCAAGAAGTCATGAGTAATGGACCATTCTGTGTCAAGGTAAAATTCCCCTCAATTTACCATTTTTTAGATTCTCTATAGCTTAAAAAGTCTTCTGCACTTTTCTAGTTTTAACCATCTTTGGGGTTTCTACCAGCATCTGTTTTTTTGACAAACCTTGTTTTCCGTAAACTTTATAGTGGCAGCGGGGAAGTAATTATTCATCCTTCCGTCAAGAGACCCAAAAAGTTCTCCAACAGATCCCTAAACAACTCTAAGCGATGAGCTATGACCAAACTAAAAAACATCAAAATAACAGTTGCCTTGACCCTGATTTTAGCATGCTCAATGCTTGCCTCCCTCTCAATCATACATGCCCAATCCAGCACTCCAACGAGCGCTGCGAACGTCGATCTCTCGCAGTATGAATGGTCACAGTTCCAAGGCGACTCCTCCTTCACCCGTTTCTCAGCGGGACCCGCCCCCTCAAGTTCCCAAATCCTTTGGAAAGCCAACGTCCCAGGCATACAACCCTACCTCTCAGCGTTCGACGGCATGATCTATGTTTGCTCAAGCACCTCTGTGGTTGCAGTAGACCAATCTGGCAGTATTGCTTGGCAAACACCGATTGAGATGAATGGAACCTGGCCCATCGCCTTCAAAATCGACGACACCCACATGGTCGTGGAAGGTACCTGCCTTAACCCTAAAACTGGGCAGATCATCTGGACCAGCCCCAACTTTACCCCTGACACAGGAATCTTTACGGCAAACGTTTACAGTCCAGAAGAAAGAATGTTCTATGTAAAATCTGATACATTCCTCCAAGCGTGGGACTTCTCTAACCCCGATCAACCGCCCACCCTGGCTTGGAACACCTATATTCCTGGCGGCGGCAAAACAGGCGTAGGCGCCACCTACGGCGGCGGCTTAGTCTTCACTGGGTCATTTGAGAACCAGCAGTTCGGAGTCAACGCTAAAACAGGTGAGATCGTGTGGACTACGCTGACTAAGGGACCGATGATTTTCAACGGCGCCTACTCAGACGGCAAATTCTACAGAGGCGGAACCGACGACAACACAATGTACTGTTTCAACGCCAGCAACGGCGCCATAATCTGGACCTACACCCCCGAAAACGACACCGACGGATACTTCACCACGGGCCCAGCTGTGGCTTACGGCATAGTTTACGAAATGAACAAAGACGGCTACCTCTATGCCCTCGACGGCCAAACCGGCAGCTTAGTTTGGCGCTACAAAGGCCCCGACGAGTCGCTACTGTGGCCTGGTATGCCCGCTGTTGCAGACGGCAAAGTCTACGTTACCACCGGCGAAGTTGCCCAGTACTTTGGCCAAGTCGGCACCTCCCAATTTGCCTGCATCGACGCATTCACAGGCGAACCCATCTGGACCCTACCGGTGGAAGCCCTCGCACCCAGAGAATCAATCGCCATCGCCTACGGCAAACTCTACATGATCCCCGGCAACGTCACCACCTCAGTTGACGCTTCCACAGGCAACGAGTATTCACGTCTAAACGAGTTATGGTGCATAGGTTCAGACTCCACTCCAGCCAGTAACTGGCCAATGTGGCGAGCAGACCCAGAGCACTCCTCAGCCGCCCCTGAAGGTCCCTACAACCTGACCATGGCCTGGAAATTTACAACTAACGGCTCCGTCATATCTGCCCCGTCAGTGGTTAACGGCGTCGTCTACTTTGGCTCCCAAGACAAAAACGTTTACGCCGTCGGAGCATGGAGCGGCGCTTTAATCTGGAAATACACCACAGGTGGCGCAGTGGAATCCACCCCTGCAGTGGTTGGCGGCAAACTCTACACTGGTGGCGACGACGGATACGTTTACTGTCTCGATACGTCAACGGGTAAGCTTCTTTGGAAAACGTTTGTCAACGGCAACCTGCCATTCACCTTCAACACCATCGTGATGAAGTCTTCCCCTACCGTCGTAAACGGCAGAGTCTACGTTGGCTCCATAGACGGAAACCTCTACTGCCTAGACGCTTCCAGCGGCAATATGGTTTGGAAAGCCAAAACAGATGGTCCCATAACGTCTTCTCCGGCGGTGGCTGACAACAGCGTATTCTTCTATTCCCAGGAACCTGATTCAGCAGGACTCTACAAGCTGGACACCTCCAATGGGGCTGTCGCATGGAAACAGGAGATTCCCTACGTTTACCAGTTCCAAGGCGGCACCGAAATGCTCGGCACCCCCTCCGTAGCCAACGGCATGGTGTATGTCTCCTCTAACATGCGCTCATATTATGGCATAGATGAAGCCACAGGCAACTTTGTGTGGAACTTCACTGATCCCAGCGCAGGCGAATTCATCGTTTCAAGCCCCATCCCCGTAGATGGCAACCTCTATGTCATCGACAAATTCAACCTTGCCTGCCTCGACGCCAGCAACGGTCAAACCAAATGGAGCTACTTCACAGGCGACGAACTCACCGTTGCTCCAGCCTACGCCAACGGCAAAGTCTACATGGTTACCAGCCAACGCCACATATTCATCTTAGACACTGCCCAACAGGGAAAAGTCATCGCTCAAGCCACCACGCCCTCTAGCAGCTGGTCTGCACCAGCCATAGCTAATAATCGGCTATATGTGGGCTGCAACGACTGGAACCTCTACTGCTTCGCCAACGAAATTACCGACTCAGCGCCTGATTCGACTTCGACAAATCCGTCTAATCCTGCGGTGCCCATCAGTATGGAATCGATTGCAATTGTAGTCGCGATTCTGGTGACTGTTTTGGTGATTGCCCTACTCGGCTATCGTCTTAGAAAACAAACCAAAAAAGCAGCCGCCACCCTCTAAGCAAAGCTTTTATCACAAGCACCCAATAGGCGAAGTGGGAACACCGATTTGCCAGCCGACTTAGTCCTCATAAACACCACCATCGAAACCCTAAACCCCAAACACCCCCGCGCCCAAGCAGTTGCCGTAGCCGAAAATAAAATCGTCAAAGTCGGCAGCAACACAGAAATCGCTTCGCTAATCGATGAAAACACCACGGTACTTAGCTTAGAAGGTAAAACTGTGGTTCCCGGCTTAATCGACACCCATGTTCACGTGGCGGATTTTGGCAGATGCCTCCTCTGGGTTGACCTAACTCTGGCAGAATCTATCCAAGACGTAGCTGATATGCTGAAGGCGAAGGCGAAAAAACTGCCGGCTGATGGCTGGATTATCGGTAGAAACTGGAACGACAAACGCTTCAGAGAAAAACGCTTCCTAAACCTCACCGATTTAGATAGGGCTGTGCCAGACAACCCCGTTATCCTCTACCACGAAGCTGCCTACCTCTGTGCCGTTAATAGCCTTGCACTGTCCAAAGCCCAAGTGACAAAACAGACTCCTACCCCAGAGGGCGGCGGCATCGACAAGGACCAATCAGGTGAGCTCACAGGCATCTTGCATGATAGCGCTACTAACCTTGTGTGGCAAAAAGTCCCCGAACCATCGCTTGATGAACTCTCTGAGGCAACAGCAGTCGCCTGCAAAGAGTTGGTCAAGGCGGGTTTAACCAGCGTGCACTGGATAATCCTCTCAGAAACCGAATTAGCCATAATCCAGCGGCTGCATATCGAGGGCAAGCTGCCGCTTAGAGTAAACGTTATTGTGCCCCAAGAATTCCATAAGAGGACTGCGTGTTTCCGTAGTTCAAATGACCCTTTGATGCTGCGACTGGGCGGCGTCTTCATCGCCACCGACGGCTACTTGGACTCCAAAACCGCGGCGCTGACGGAACCCTACAGCGACGACCCAGACAACAGCGGCAAACTCTGCTTCGGCGAGAAAGCGTTGGCAAGTTTAGTCGAGGAAGTGCTGGCGATGGGTTATCAACCTGTTATTCACGCGATGGGAGACCAAGCCATCTTAATGGCACTAAAAGTTATTGAGCAAGCACCCAAACAGAATGGTACACGTTTCCGCCTTGAACAAGCCGCACTCCTAAACCCCAAGCTTTTAGAACAACTCAAGCGGCTTGGCGTCGTCGTCACCGTCCAGCCCAAAGTCGTCACAACCGAGTTCACCGTCTGGTCCGCCATCGAGCACTTGGGCGAGGAACGGGCGAAGTGGCTGCATCCCCTCAAAACCCTCCTCGACTCAGGCGTCAAAATCGGCGGCGGCTCAGACTGCCCTATGGAGCCATTGAGTCCCCTGTTGGGCATGCAGGAGGCTGTGGAGCGACCTTGCTTTGTTGATCAGCGCCTTACAGTGGAGCAAGCGCTTAGAATGTACACTTTGGATGCAGCTTACGTTTCAGGCGAAGAAACGCTAAAGGGCTCGATTGAAGAGGGCAAACTTGCTGACTTAACGGTTCTCTCCAAAGACCCCGAGAAAGTGCATAGCAGCCACATCAAGGATATCGCGGTAGAAATGGTAATAGTCGACGGCAAGGTGGTAAGCTAACTCTTTTTGCTTTTGCGCTTCGCAAAAAGTTTTGGGTACCGTAAGGCAACTAAGATTACCGAGTAGACTGCCAGCAGTACTGTAACCAGCAGTATCCAGTACTGGAACTCGGGAACTGTAGGCGAAGGATTCGGCTGTGCATCAGAGAAGCCTGTTGATACCACGATAGGGTCGATAAAGGGGTGGTTGTCGACTGCCGTTCCCAAGGTAGCGATTCCCGATTTGGATATTCCGTTCGCATGTGTACTTGAATAGGGGACTTTATCGGTGATTGTGTAGGCGGTGTTACCTATTCCGCTGTGTCCGACTTCGGTTGCGTTGGGGTAAAGGGTTTTGTAGTCGCTCCAGTAATTCCCCACAGAACCATTATCCCACTGCCCAGCTGGCGAAAAAGTAGGCACGCCCTCTATGAAGGGTCCACCAAAAGGAATGTGCAAAACCTGTGTGTTGCCCGTGAAGTTGTTGAGGAACAGGATGGTGTTTTGGGTGTTGGTTGCTAACGTTAAGATGTAGGTGTTGCCTGCTATGGTGTTTGCTGTTATTGTTGTTCCGTTGCTGTTTAAAACGTCCAACGCTTCAATGTTGGCGGAGATGCAGTTTTCTGATATGAGGTTGCTGTCGCCTTTCGGTCGGATGGCTCCGCCGTCGATAAGCAGTGCCCTATCGCTGCCCATTATGGCGTTTCCACGAATGATGTAGTCGTTTCCGTAGATTGCTATTGCTTGGCTGTTGCCACTTAAGGTACATCTTGTGATTGTATTGTTGTTCCATGCGCCCAGTATCCCCGCCTTCCAGTTGATGATGTGGAGGTTTTGGATAGTGACGTTGGTTGCGGTTAGGTTAAGTGCTATCTTGTTCTGTTTTGACCCTAGTCCAGCAAGGGCATGGTTGGCACCGTCGATTACGATGTCGTTGGCCAAAACGACTATTGAGGTATCCCCGAGGTCGGCGGTTAAGGTGTAGACGTTTCCAGCCTTCTGTATTGCCACGGTTGAGGGGATAATATTGCCGTTTCCATCGATGGTCACCGTTGAGGTTTGGGCATACACGGGTACAGCGGACACTATGATGGCGGTCAGGAGAAGCAGGATTGGAAGCCAGGTTCTATTCATAGAGACACTGCATTTCCATAGCATGCTGCCGCTCATAGCTCTACTCATGGAACAAAACGTTCCAGCCCTGGAACACTCCGCTAATCCTCATTGAGCCTGTATCGGTAAATCAAAAAAGTGTTTGTGTGGTCTGCTTGCGGATTTGCCCACAACCAAATAGCAACCCATTTCCATTGCAGAACGCAAAACAAAGCCGTCCGTCAAACCCGCTGGAAGAAGATGAGCAAGGGCGGCTTTGCCTTCATCTAACACTAGAAAAACCGACAAGACTGTGTGACCGTAATCGATATTAACTGTTCCCCAGAAGTAGTGGAGCAAAGAACTATTGGGTCCAAAACTTGCTAACAGACGTGTTGGTCGCCATCGTCATGCTGGTTCTCGCAATAGCACTAGACCTCATTCTTGGCGACCCATCCCCCAACAACCCCGACCGCCTACTGTTCAAGTTGCACCCAACGGTTTTGATGGGTAATTTCACAAAAAAAATCGAGCCCGCCTTCAAAAACCCCAACCCCCAAACCGAAAAGTTCCTAGGCGTACTCTTGGGCTTAACAGTGATTGCTGTTTTTGCTGTGCCCACTTTTTTGGTGCTGTGGGCAATCCGCAGCTACATCACCGTAGCCGCCTTGAGCATTTTCCTCTATGCCTTCATAGGCATAATCCTGCTTAAAGCCACCATCTGCATAAAACTGGAAACTGACTGGGCAAAAGCAGCTGCAAAAGCCATCGACTCCAATGACGCCCAAGAAGCCAAAAAATATGCTCACTTCTCAAGGCGTGATTCAAGCCACTTAAACGCCCAGCAAATGGGCTCCGCCATCATCGAATCCATGTCTGAGAACCTGATCGACTTTAAAATGTCCCCGATAATTTCGTTCTCGCTTTTCGGAGTCACAGGCGCCATCGCGTTCCGCGCCATAAACACCCTCGACGGCATGGTGGGCTTCAAAGACCCAGAGCACATAAACACAGGCTGGTTCAGCGCCACCCTAGACACAGTAGTCAACTATATCCCCACGCGCCTAGCCGCACTGCTGATAGTTGCTTCAGCGGCGCTTCTGCGTTATGATTACAGGAATGCTTGGCGCATTGCGAAGCGGGACAACGGCAAAACGCAGAGTCGAAACCACGGTTGGCCCATGGCGGCAACGGCAGGTGCTTTGCGGGTGCAACTGGTGAAACCTGACCGATACATCTTAGGCGACCCCGACGAACCCTTAACGGGCGACAAAATCCTCGAGGCGCTAAAAATCCGCGACATGACAATTGTGCTGTGTGTGCTTTTGTTTTTGCCTGTGTTGGTGTTCACTCGGCTGTTCTTCTTCCCAATCTAAGTGCAGGGCGAGTTTTTTCGGAAGCTATTAATCGCGGCAACACCCTTTTTCCCGTAACCTCGGCACCGAAAGAGCGTGTACCCCACAGATGCGTGTTTGTCTCATCAATCCACCCCGCATTCACCCCAAACTCTGGGGCAAACCCAGCGTTTTTCAACCGCTCGAAATAGCGTACATAGCAGCGGTGCTCGAAAAAAACCATAAAGTCCAAGTTATTGACGCGCCAACAGAGGGGTGGCGGAACCTCGAAGACATCGGCGGACTAAAGTACCGTCAGGGCTTGTGTAACGAGGAAATCGCCGCCAAAGTTAAAGCGTGGTCGCCTGACATGGTTGGCGTGACGGTGCCTTTTTCGGGCTGGTGGATCTCAATAAACGAGGTTATCTCAGCTGTTAAAGAGGTCAACAAAGACACCACAACCCTATTGACCGGATTGCATCCGTCTGTGCGGCCCAAAGAGTGCCTTGAGGACCATAACATCGATTTTGCCGTGGTCGGCGAACCCGAACAGACAGTCGCCGAACTCGCAGATGCGCTGGAGCAGGGCAAAAACCCCGCAGACGTTCGGGGACTTGGTTTTGTTAAAGACGGAAAAACCATGCTCACACCGCCGAGGCCGCTTATCAAAGACTTAGACAGCTTGCCCTTCCCCGCAAGACACCTCTTGCCCATGAAAGAATACTTTGCTGCGGTCAAAGAAAACCCTCTGCGAGGCGAAATAAGCAAGCCATGGTCCATGATGATAACCAGCCGAGGCTGTCCCAACCAATGTGTCTTCTGCACCATCCACAACGTCATGGGACGCACATGGCGTGGCAGAAGCCCCCAAAATGTGGTCGCTGAAATCGAGCAGTTAGTCCACACTTATGGGGTGAAGCAGATTGACTTCTTCGACGACAACATGACCCTTGACACGAAAAGGGCGGCGGCAATCTTTGATTTGATAGTGAAAAAAGACCTCCACATCGAGTGGTTTACGCCCAACGGAGTCCGCGCCGACACCCTCGACGAACCGTTGCTGAGGAAAATGAAGGCGTCAGGCTGCAAAAAAATCCGTGTCGCCCCAGAATCAGGCGTGCAACGTGTTGTCGACCAAGTCATCAAAAAGAACCAGAAGCTCAGCGACGTGGAGAACGCTGTGGTTTTAGCCCGCAAAGTCGGCATAAGAGTGGGCTGCTTCTTTGTGATGGGACTCATCGGGGAAACCAAGGATGAAATGAACCAAACCATCTCATATGCTTACAAACTGCGTAAACTCGGCGCTGACCGATTCTACTTCAGTATTGCTATGCCTGTTTATGGCACTGAACTCTACGACCAAGCCGTCAAAGGCGGCTACCTAAAGGAAACGTTTAGTGATTCCAGTTTGGCTGAGGTGGAGCCGCTGATTGAAACCCCCGACTTCACCCCCCAAGAGGTCCGCGAACTCTGCGCTAAAGCTCACTTAATCAACCATGCCATCACTTCGGAGAAGGTGCTCAAAGCATTCCGGGATCCCAAGAGAGCCGTAAAGTTTCTGCTGGGAAAACCATGACCACACCGAAACCATTGCAGTTTACAGCTAAAGTTAATAAGGTTTAATCTATGATTTGGGAAGGGATTTAATGTCCACAGAACCGCCAAAGTATCAAGAAGTCAAGTGCAAAAGTGTCTTGGGCACCTTTGGATTGTTAAATACCCAGTTCTATGCAAGCTACTGCTTTGACCCCTACAACAACTGTGAATTCAACTGCCTCTACTGCCACACAGCAGCGCAGAAGTTCGAGGGCTGCAAAGAATTCAGTGTTCCAGTCTTCGCCAAGACCAACTCGCCAAAAGTGTTGGCTCACGAGTTTTCCCAGTTTAAACGCAAAGGCGTCGTTCGGCTCAGCTTAAGCACCGACCCCTACCAGCCAGCCGAAAAGAAATACCAAATTACACGGCAAATCCTGCAAATCCTAAACAAAAACGGCTGGCCCATAGCCATCGGCACCAAATCCGACCTTATCCTACGCGACATCGACCTTTTAGAGGAGGCGTCTAAGAAATCCTGGTGCTGCGTCGCCATAACCATAACCACGCTTGACGAGAAATTAGCTAAAACCTTGGAGCCAAACGCGCCGTCCCCCAAAAGGCGGCTTGAAGTCATAAAGGCGCTGTCGGATAGGGGCATAACGGTTGGGCTCTGGATGATTCCACTTATCCCCTACGTGACTGACACGGAAGAGAACATGTCGGGGGTTATTGAAGCCGCAACTAAAGCCGGCGCCCAATTCGTTTTAACCGGTATGCTTGACATGCGTGGCACGGACCGCTTCAAGAACTTTCTGCGGTGCCGCCAGGAGCCGCTGCTGTCGAAATACAGTTACCTCTATGAGGGGCTGGCCACTAGCTCCGTCCTGTGGCAACATGGATGAATCATACCTCTACGCCACCTACGTGCGCTTCGACAGGGTCTGCCGAAGATATGGCGTAGAAAACTATATTCCCCACTTCTACTCGCGGAAGCAGGCGATGCTTTTCTACATCCACAACTACGGCGAATTCAAGGGCAAACCCTTCCATGAACTAAACAAGACAGCCAACTTTATGTTTCCAATCAAGGAAATGTTGCAGGTTATCCATGTGAAGTATGGCAGAAGCTCCTTCACAAAGGCATTCCTGAAGGTTGTCGGGTACTATCCCAAGTAACCCCTTTTACAGAAAAGTCTTTTTTCTATAGTAGTTGTTGCAGAAAACCCCCTATACACAACAACAACCAATCAATTGTGTAGGCGGTTGCTTTTTTGCGTCAGCGTTTGGTTTGTGTTGCAGGCTGGTTGTGCAGCAAGCCGCAATCTTATCGGCGGGTTTTAAAAGCCGGAACCTTCTTCGTCGCTATCTTCATAACCGGCTCCTCTTTCCAGCTTGTACCCTCGCATTTTGGGCACTTAGCCAATTTATCTTCAGCTTTAAACCCCCATTTAGCGCAAACCCACATACCAATCTCCAATACAACAAGCCATAACTTGGCATTTAACAAGTGCCGAAAGTCTCTAATACATAAACAAGCTTCCCCTCAAATGGTCAACCTTGAAAAATGCCCCGCTCGTCCTCGGTATCGCACTATTGATTGCAGGAATTGTAGTGGCAAGTTTATCAGCCATCCCTATTCCACGTTGGCAGTCTTTCACTAATGATACGCCCCAAACAGACCTTGCGCTTAACAAAGCTTTTGAACTTCCAGGGTCTGATATGGCAAGCTACATGTTGAATCTAAGCAAGAACGATGATTTGAATATCAACGGAGTTATCACGCAGCCTCAATCAAATCGGTCTCTGGGTGCCAAAGTAGACTTCTGGATCAAAGACAACACAACAACCTACCATTTCTATAGCAGAACCCCAAATGTGACTCTACACTGGACTGTTCCTCAAAACGGAAGCTATTTTTTCGTGTTCGACAACCGTTTTGACAGCGCCTCCAAAGACGTACTCATAATGGCAACTAAATCCTGGCATGGGCCAAAGCAGTTCACTATGCTTGTGAATTTTCCGTTGCTAGGTTACTGGGCTCTGCTGGTTGGAGCCATTGTATGTGCAGTCGGAGTTACACTGATTACGGTTAAGCTACTAAAAAAGACTGTATAGACCGTTATACAATGCTATGCATCAGCGCTAGTGAGGGTTTCCAATAATACTAACTTATCAAACCCTGTTTTTCAATAACAGTAAACATCCTGAAACCTCAAGTTTCAGTGGCTCCTTCGACCACTGTTTCAGAGTTTTCCATTAATGCTGTGATTTTACTTTTGTTTGTAGTTATACCCTTGATGACGATAGTGCTTATTCGTAGCAAGAGGAGAATAGTATTAAGTGTTAACCAGTCAAAAGCTCTTTTTCGGAAACCTTTTATCACAAACGGTCGCTAAAACTAATTATGAGAAAAGGCGCTAAGACTTTTACTTTTATTCTTATAGCGGCTCTCTTTTGCCTAACACTAATCTTTACACCAAACGCTTCAGTAAAAGGACAAACTATCCAAGGAACTATTGTTATCAACGCCAACGGTACAATAAACCCCAACAGCGGTTCCGTTCCCATACAAAAAGTTGGGAGCACCTATTTCTTAACGAGAGACATTTATGGCTCTATAATAGTAGAGTGCAGCAATATAGTGATCGATGGAAACGGGTTTAGCGTTAATTTAGAAACGTCAACTTTGGCGAATCCATTTGACTGGAACTGGACTGGGTCAACTGGATTCAACTTACACCAGATCAACAACGTTACCATCACTAACACGAATATTAGAAATTTTCACGATATTCCTTACGATTATATGGGCTTCAAAGGCATTGGCTTTGAAGGCTATGCCATCTACCTTGACAACACTTCAGACATAAACATTAACGGAAATACTATAATGAGCAGCGGTGTTGGCATTAAATCTGAGAGATCAAGCAACAACAACATCTACTACAACACCATAACCAATAATTCAGGGATTGAAGGTACAGGAATCGTTTTAGATTCAAGTAACTACAACCGTATTTATAACAACAGTATAGATTCAAATGAGTATGGCATCGTTATTTCAAACTCACACGATAATACCGTTTATTGGAATAACATAGGAAACAATACAGGTAACCGCGTCTGGCCAGGCGTTGGCATTCGGGTGATGATTGACGCTAAACACAACAGCTTTTACCTTAACAATCTAATTGGCAATTCACAGAACGGTTTAGTTTTGGGAACCGCTGCCAATTCTTGGGATAATGGCAGGTTTGGTAATTATTGGAGTGATTACCAAACAAAATATCCCAAAGCGTCAAGCGGCGAAAATGGGGTTGCAGATACTCCTTACGGAGTAGCTATTGATAACATTGACCGTGCTCATGCTATACCAAACTATAACATAGATCACTACCCACTGACGGAACCAGTTGATATAAACACTCCACAAGCACCCGTTTCTGTTCCTGAGTTCTCAGGACTGACAATCTTGCCATTGCTTGCGGTTGCATTACTTTTCGCAGTCATAATTAGCTGCCGAAAACCTAGCCAATAAACAGTAAAACTTTAGGCAGTGGGTGAAGCTTCTGCTGAGGCAGCTTTTTTGGGTTTTCTCGCAGACTTTAATCGCCATAGTATGTGGTTTGCTGCTGTTCTTGCCATCATGCGGCTGTACGTGTTGCGCCTTAGTAGGTGCTGTACCACGTAGCTTGGGGAGTAGATGCTGTCGTAGAATTGCTCTCGGAAGGTTTTGATTTCTTCGAGTGTAAGCGATAACTCTGGGTTTTCGAAGACTGGTGTCATGGTGTCGAAGCAGTCGAAGTTGTCGGAGATTTTCCAGCCGTTGCGCTCCACGGCGGCTCGGAGTTCGGTGCCGGGGAAGGGTGTGGCTACGCAGACATAGACGTCGTCGGGTTTGGTTTTCTTCACAAACGTCAACGTCTCTCGCAGCGTGTCCTGAGTTTCGCCTGGATAGCCGATGATGAGTGAGATGGTGACGAAGAGGCCTGCGTCTTTGGCCATTTTGATGGCTTTCTCGTTTTGTTCAACGCGGGTTTTTTTGCTTATAGCGTTGAGGATTTTTTGGCAGCCTGATTCGACGCCGAAAAAGACTTGCTCGCAGCCTGCCGCATGCATCCGCGCCAAAACCTCAGGCGTAACCTGATCGACTCGGGTTTGGCAGTCCCAGGGCAAATTAATGCCTCGGCTCTTCATGCCATCGAGGATTTTGAAGAGACGTTCCTTGTTAAACGTTAATGTGTCATCATAGAAGGTGAAGGCTTCTGCGCCATGCGTGTTTTTGAGCCATTCTAACTCGTCGAGGACGTTTTCGGCGCTTCTCATGCGGTACTGGGCTCCGAACATGCGTGTGGCGACGCAGAAGTTGCATTGGAAGGGGCAGCCTCGGCTGGTGATGACTGGCAGCAACCGTTTGCCGAAGAGGCGGTACTTGTCGAGGTCAAAGAGGTGGTAGGCTGGCCGCGGCAGTGAGTCTAAGTCTGCGATGAAGGGGCGGTTTGGGGTGCGCTGGACTTTGCCGTTTTCTTTGAAGGTGATGCCTTTTATTGTGTGGAGTTTAGAGCGGTCGCCTAAGGACTGGGCGATTTCAAGCAGGGTCTGCTCGCCTTCGCCCCGCACAATCAAATCCACAGAGGGTTGTTCGGTGATGATTTGCTCGTCCATAAAGGTGGCGTGGGGTCCGCCCATGACGACTTCGACGCCGGGCAAAGCTTCTTTCGCTGCCTTGGCTGATTGCAAGGCGGAGCTCATCAATGGCGCAATCGAAGTTACGCCGACAATGTCGGGTTGGAAACGGCTTAACTCCGACTTCAGGTGCTGGTGATCTATGTAGAGGGCTTGGCAATCGATGATTTTGGCTTCGACACCGTTTTGCTCCAAAACCGCCGCTAAATAGGCGAGTCCCATCGGAAGGTAGAGTTGGTGGCGGAAAGTGCCCTCCGTGATCGGTGGGTTAACTAATGCTACCTTCACGTTTTTCTTATCCACCCTCGACATACAGAGCCCCGAGTCAATTTCGACAAATATACTGAGAAACAGTTTATATAGTTTCCAAAAAATCGCGTAAAAGAGCGAGCAAAATTGGATTTGCTGCTTTTACTGTTTCTCCACCAGTTCAAGCCTTTCAATTTCGAGCACGCCGTAGCCACGCTTCCAAACCTTGCGGCTCTTGAGGATTTTTAGGCGTTTCTTAAACATCGGCGCATCCAAAACCAGCGTGTGGTAGCCGCTGCCTCCGATATGCACGCTTTTCTCCTTTTGCAGCTTGTAGGCGGCGTCGAGGAAGTCTTTGTCGATTTTGCGTCCCAACCATTCCTCACCGAAATACTTCGAGTCCACAACTATAATTATTGATTCGAAGCCTTTGGCGATGAGGTCCCTTAATATCTGGTCGGGGGTGCTCTCCCAAAGCGGCGTCATCGGTTTCACGTCTAATTCGTGGCAGATGCGGTTCATCCATTCCTTATGCGCCACCAAAGTCTGGTATTCCCGGAGCTTCTCGCTTGTATCCAACGGGAATGTTGGGGGAGCAACTCCAAAAACCAAACCTTCCACCCCTTTAGTTTTAAGCCTGCGGATGCTGATTTTTAGGAACATATCAATTGTGTCCCATCTGACCTCCCCCTGAACCAAGGGCACATCAAATGCCTCTGCCTGTTTCTGGATGATTTCGGGGGCGACTTCGTGGGGTATCATGGTGCTTAGGTCTTTGCCGTAGATGACGCTTGCAAGGTTAGCGAAGATGCTTGGCGCCGCACGTCCGACAGTGCTAAAAATGCGGCTCAATGGGCTCACAGGCATGTTGGGGTTGGCTTGCGCCGCTCCTTTGTAGCTGTAACTGACGATGTCGGTGATTGTGTGCCCCTGCAGGGTGGCATCGTAGGTGGCGAGCGAACTGTCTTTTCCCCCGCTCCACATAGCGGCGACTTTCATTGTATCCCCAGCGTAGAAGGTGCTAAAATCTGATATAAAGCCTCACTTTTAGAGGCAAGAAGAAAACAAAAATCGTGTTAAGCTAGCCGAAAAAAAGGGCTAAGCTGATTTTTTGCCAAACGAGAGTTTTTGACGGGTTGCTCTGCGCAGGTGAGCTAACACTAGCATCGATGAGGCACGCCCGTAGACTCCACCTTTGATGAGCACACGGACCATGAAGCGTGGTCGCAGGTAGAAGCTGTGGAAGGCTTGTTCACGTGTGTCCCGCAGTTCCTCCATGGTTAAGTTGTCGAGTTTGAAGGTTGGTGTGGCGGTGTCGTATTTGTCGAAGTCGAACACTTGGAGGGCACCGCTGTCTCGCACCTGTTCGTACATGGGTGTTCCCGGATAGGGTGTGGCGATGTAGTAGCCGACGTCGTCAGGGTCTAACTTTTCGATGAATCTTACAGTTTCCCAGATGCTTTCTTTTGTCTCCGTTGGGAAGCCTAAGATTACGTTGGCGACGGTCATCAGTTTGACTTCATGAGCCCATTTGAAGACCTTCTGCGTAAGTTCGATGCTGATTCCTTTGTCCATGGAGTTTAAGACTTTGTTTGAACCAGATTCTACGCCGAACCAGACATCAGTGCAGCCTGCCGCCTTCATTTTGGCAAGCAATTCTTTGGTAACCATGTCCACGCGAGTTTCACAGTTCCAACGAATCTTTAAGCCGCGGTCCAGAATTTCTTGGCACATCTTTTCTGTTCTTGCCTGGTCAACTGTGAATGCGTCGTCGTAGAATGTGAAGTGCTCTGCGCCGAAGTTCTTATGCAAGTATTCGAGTTCGTCAACCACGTTTTTGACGCTTCTCATGCGGTATTTTCTGCCCATCATTCGAACAGCAGTGCAGAAGTTACACCAAAACACGCATCCTCTGCTAGTGGTTAATGGGAAGATGACTTCGCCGAAACTGCGCATTTTCTCGATGGGCCAGAGGTGAATGGCTGGGAAGGGCAATTCGTCGAGGTTTTCCTGCCATGGGCGGTCTTCAGTTTTTACTATTTTGCCGTTTTCACGGTAGGTGATGCCCAAGATGTCTTTAAAGCTTTGTTTCGCCTCTGCTTTTTGCACTAATTCCAGGATTGTCTGTTCGCCTTCACGCCTTATGACGACGTCGATTTCTGGGCATTCTTCTAGGGCTTGTGTATCCCAGAAGGTAACGTGGGGTCCGCCGATGAGCGTTAAGATGTTTGGGTTGACTTCCTTAGCGGCCTTGACAATTATGAGCGCGGATTTGTATGTTAATGTGGTTGAGGTTATTCCTACTATGTCTGGCTGCCGTGCTCTGAGTTCCTCTTTTGCTTCGTCGTATCCTATTTTTAGGGCTTGGCAATCGATTATGTCGACTTTGTAGTTGTTTTTCTCTAGAACTGCAGCTAAATAGCCAAGACCCAAAGGCAGAAACGGCGGGTGTAAATGTGACCCGACGGGGTATGGGGGATTTACCAACGTGATGTGGATGGTCATTTCTCTTCCCTAGTGTGCATTGTTAGGTAGCTCTAATACTAACTGAACCATATATATTTTGCATATTTTTAGCAGCTCACAAACCATCGCATCGTTGACCAGAAAAAGCAACTAAAAAAGCGGAAAAACATGAAAGAGGGTGTTAGAGGGCTCTTAGCTTCGATTTAATGAACCCTGCAAAGTTGATTCCAACCGTCAAAGCCGTGGAAACTTTGAACCGCCGTGACTTGTCAAGGTAGTAGGCTCGTCGCAGATAAAAATGGTTGAACGCTTGCTGCCGGATTTCTTTGAGCACTTTCATTTTCAACATGGGCGTTTCAAAGATGGGCGTGGCAGTGTCGTACCTGTCGAAGTCAGTGACTTTTAGCCAGCCCTTCTCTAATATTTGATCGTACATGGGGGTACCGGGGAACGGGGTTGCAATGTTGTAGAAGGGCACGTCTTTGGGGCTGAGTTTCTCAGCATAATGAATGGTCCTCCAAGCCGTCTTCTTTGTTTCGCTGGGGAAACCTAAAATGACGTTTGGAACCGGCCTTAACCCGACTTCTTGAACCCAACCCAGCGACTTGACGGTTTGCTCGGTGGTGATGCCCTTGTTCATTTCGTCGAGAACTTCCTGCGTTCCAGATTCAACTCCGAACCACACCGAAATGCAGCCTGCCTCCTTCATTTTGATTAGAAGCTCTTTTGTGAGCATGTCAACGCGGGTGCCGCAGTTCCATTTAACCTGTAGTTTGCGTTCAAAAATTAGTTTGCAGATTTTCTCAACACGGGTTTGGTCAATGGTGAAGGCGTCGTCACAGAACGTGAAGGTTTCCACTCCGTAGGTTTTGTGTAGAAACTCAAGTTCATCCACGACGTTTTCGGGACTTCTAAACCTGAACTTTCTGCCATGCATGCGGACGGTGGCGCAGAAGTTGCACCAGAACACGCAGCCTCTGCTGGCGATTAAGTATATGATGTTCTCTTTTTTGCGGAGTTGATCCATCGGCCAGAGGTGTCTTGCAGGAAAGGGTAACTCATCGAGGTTTTCGATGTAGGGGCGATCGTCGTTTTTGACGATTTTGCCGCCGCTGCGGTAGGTTATGCCTAAGACGCCTTCAAAACCCCGTTTAGCCTCAAACCTCTGGGCGACCTCTAACATCGTGTATTCGCCTTCTCTGCGTACAACGATGTCGAGTTGGGGGCATTCTTCAAGCGCTTGGTGGTCCCAGAAGGTAATGTGGGGTCCACCCATCACTGTTAAAGTGTTGGGGTTGACTTCTTTGGCTAACTGGACAATCTTTAAGCCTGACTTGTAAGAGAGGGTACTCGCACTTAAGCCCACTATGTCGGGTTGGCGTTTGGCTATTTCCTCTTTAGTCTGCTCCAAGGTTAGTTTAGATGCTTGGCAGTCGATAACGTCAACTTGGAAATTGTTTTTTTCTAGGACAGCTGCTAGGTAGCCTAAACCTAAGACTGCAAACGGTAAATGCCCCATTGACCCAAGCGGGGTGGGTGGATTGATAAGTGTTACATGCGGCTTCATTGGATTCACTGGTGCCCTTTTTGTTGCAAAATACAACATTGGGCTGCTTAAAACATTTCCTAGATACAATCAAAAATTCCAGATAACGTTGAAGGTGATGAAACAGCACTAATCGTCTTCTTCGTTTGGGAATGGCTTTTTTAAGTAAACTTTTTTACAAACTTCCAATGTACCTATTCCACTCGCACACCTAGGATGTATACCACTTGATTTTGCTAATGACGCCATCACCCCCAACACAGGGACCTTGGATACATGGAAGAAGATTCATCCCCATGGGGTTAGCATACGTTGCCGCTGCAGTGGAGAAAAGCGGTTTTGAAGTGCAGATGATAGACAACTACCTGCAGGAGAAACCCCTAGAAGAAATCAAATCCACCGCAGCAAAACTCCAACCACAAATCCTCGGTATAACCTGCAGCTCAGTCACTTACAGCCGTGTCATAGAAACCGCTCGGGCTGTAAAAGACGCAGTGCCATCCTGCAAAGTGGTGATCGGCGGCTGGCATGCCTCATATGAACCTGAAACCTTGCTCACTAACCCCGAAGTCGACTACGTAGTCATGGGGGAAGGCGAACGCGCGATGGTGCAACTCGCCAAGTACCTCATCAAAGGCGACAAAGCCTGTGAACCAGCCAAGATTGCTGGGCTTGCCTACAGAAGTGACGGCGGAATCGTCAAAAACCAGCGCCAATTCATCAGCAACATGGATGAAATTCCCTTTCCCGCTTGGCACCTGCTGCCCATGGACCAATACGTTCGCGAAATGGAGTATCTCCCAGACGTTAAACCCGTTGACAACATGAGCATCGCCCGCGGCTGCCCGTTTAGCTGCGCCTTCTGCGAAACCACAGGGTTAATGGGCAGAACCTGCCGCACCTTTAGCCCCCAGCGAGTGGTCGACGAAATCAAGTATCTCATGAATAACTTTGGCACCAAAGGCGTCTACTTCATCAACGACAACTTTACCATCAAAAAGAAAGAAACCTTGGAGCTTTGTCGGTTGATGCGTGAAAACAAGCTGGGTCTGCAGTGGGTCTGCGATACCCGCGCCGACCTCCTATCAAGAGAACTTATCCAAGAAATGAAGTCCGCCGGATGTAGAACAATTTGGTTCGGCGTCGAATCAGGTTCACCCCGCATACTCGAAAAAATCAATAAGGGCGTCACAGTTGAGCAGACTGAGAAGGCATTCCAGATGTGCCGCGACGAAGGCGTCATGACAGCCTGCTCCTTCCTCTTAGGTATCCCCGGCGAAACCGTGGAGGACATGAATGCCTCCTTCAAATTGGCCCGCAAGCTCGACCCTGACTTCTGCCGCTGGAACATCTACATCGCAGTCCCCGGCAGCCCACTCTACGACGAAATCATGCAGAACCACCTCTACAGCAAAATCGAAGACTACGCCGCATACGTGAAAACCGCCGACTTCGACTACGACTCACTGCTAAAGATACAGCGCCAGTTCCACATGAGCTTCAACAAATCCCCCAAGCGTATCTTGCACAAGATTAAGCGAGATGGATTGTGGACCACAATAAAGAAAGCTCCAATGATGCTCCGCTAAATCTTCAAATTATATATTAACTGGCGAATTAACATACAACCAGTTTAATTTGCCCCTGGATGGAAAACAATTGGTAAACGATGCATCTCTTAGCGACCAAATTCACCAAGCCAACGTAGCCGTGCATCGTTCTGAAGCTAAATACTACGAGGCGCTCCACCCAGAGGTCTACAGTAAAAAAGAGCAGAAACGCATAACCGCCAAACTCAGAGCCATCGACAGCCGAATCGACAACAACCAAAAAAAGGCGTTTGACGTGGGGGCTGGCACCGGCAACTTGACGGGCAAGCTTTTGCAGATGGGCTACACCGTAACCGCCACTGACATTTCGCCGGATATGTGTCGGATTCTTAAAGAAAAATACGCCTCATACATCCCCCACCAGTTAACAGTCATCAATTCCCCGATTGAAGAGTTGAATTTCGAGAAGGGACAGTTTGACTTAATCACCTTCTACAGCGTCCTCCATCACCTCCCCGACTACCCCGCCGCACTCAAAACGGTGATTGGCTACCTCAAAAAGGGCGGCGTAATCTACATCGACCACGAAGCCTCACCCTACTACTGGACAAGTGAGCCCAGTGGCATGGCAACCATGGTCAAAGGTATCTACTTCCACTCGGTGCCCATGATAAACAGCCTCTACTTCATGCTAACAGGCCTGCACGTCCCCATGATCGACTACACGTTGTCGGATTACTGGCACAAAAAAGACCACCCCATGAACCACCAAGTCATCGCCCACATCTTCAAAACCGCAGGATTCCGCTCTTATGACCGCACCGACTACTACCAAACCGCCACCTTTGCACCAAACCCGATTTTCCCAATTTACCGCTTGCTTTGCAGACCTGAAATGAGTTTTTGGGTAGCAAAAAAGTAGGTGCAGAGTTTGGATAAGCGGCGGCTTGGAAGAACTGGCCTGTGGGTTTCGCAGGTGGGCTTTGGCGGCACATGGATATCCGAACTCTCCGCCGATGAAGCGGTAAAGGTGGTTCGGTGCGCCTATGATTTGGGCATTAACTATTTTGACACCGCCAAACTCGACGGGGACAGCGAAGAAAAAATTGGCACCGCCCTAAAAGGCGTCCGCGACCAATGCGTTTTAGCCACAAAAACCGGCAGCCGCACCAAAAAAGAGTCGCTGGAGGATTTTCAGGGCAGCCTCAAACGCCTCAGAACCGACAGATTAGACATCATCCAATTGCATGGCATCGACGACGAAAAAACACTTGCCAAAGCCATGGGCGCCGATGGGTCACTGCAAACCTGCAAAGAAGCCCGCCGTGAAGGGCTGGTGGATTTCGTCGGCATCACGGGGCATACGCCAGCAGGTTCTTGCGAAGGCGGTGGCGACCGGCGAGTTCGACACGGTCTTGGTGCCCCTCAACGTGGTTACCAGGCAGGCACTCGAAGACCTTTTGCCAGTTGCCAAGGCGCATGATGTGGGGGTGGTTGCGATGAAGCCGCTGTCCGCTAAAACCTCCAACTTGATAACGTGCCTCTACCAGCCCTCGCTGTCGCTGGTGTCTGAGGAGCCTGAACTTAAGGCGTTGCTAGGCGAATCCCCCGAGGTGCAGGTGAACAGTCTGTTGCGGTATGTGCTCTCACAGGACATCTCCGTTGTCATCCCCGGCTTGCGGAGCATCGGCGAAGTGGAAACCGCCGCCAAAGCCGGACAGAACTACAGAGGCTTAACGCTGCAGGAGCAGAAACGGTTCAGCTTCGAATTGGGCGACTACTGCCGCGACTGCGCCCAGTGCCTGCCCTGCCCCCAAAACACCAACATCCCCGCCGTGCTCCACTTCCAATCATTCGGCGAAGTCTACGGCTTGCAGAAATGGGGTAAGAAGCTTTATGGCGGCTTAGAAGTCAAAGCTGACAAATGCAGCGGTTGCGGGGAATGCGAACCCAAATGCCCCTACCAACTGCCAATTCTAAATAAACTCAAAAAAGCCGCACAAGAACTCTCCCAATAAATAAGAGAAGGTGTGGCTATGCTAAAGCCCTTTTTCTTTGTTTTCGGCTCTCTTTTACAATCAGCGGCGCAGTCATCTTTGGTCTAGCAACTTTGAGTGATACTTCCTTGGCTTTCTTAGGCGCTGCCTTTTTGTCTTGTTTAGCCTTAATCAACCTGACTTCATCGAGTATTCTCTGTAGGATTTCCTCGTCGCATGGGACTCCTGGCGGCGGCTCTACAACTTTACGCAGCATAATAGGCACAGTATCCATGCGGTAAGCGGTGCCTTCCCGTTCTATGCCGCACCACTGTGTGGGAAAAACTACGTCGCCGACTCTTGAGGTGCAGTTCCAATCGGGGTTAATGACAATCGTAGGGTGCTTCATCATTTTCTGCATCGACGGCTTAGGAAAATGCGCGCCTGGGTCTGCTCCTATGACAAGGGTTGCATCGTTATCGTCCTGTTTTAGTAAATCGATGGTTGTGTATTCTCCTGGATTATACTGCGGATACCCCTGTGAAAAATCGATTGCGTATGGGTAGCCGGTTTGCCAGGTAAACGCCACGTTTGCGCCTGCAATGTTGAAGTGCCCTCTCATGGGTGTGATTACAAACTTTGTTTTCTTGTTGAGGTCCTGGACTAGTTTGATTGCTATTTCGACGTTTCTAAACCTGCCCGCAGACGCCGTCATGCCTAGCCCAAAAAAGATAGCGCCGAACTCACAGTTTACCATGGCATCCGCGATTTCTTTTAGGTAATCCACTGGGATACCGCCGACTTTTTCAACGTCGATTTCTTGGTCGTTAACTAAGCATCTGAGGGCTTCAATTACTTCATAGTCTTTGTTTGGTTCAACCTGCACAAAGTAATCGGCGGCTTCTGCAGTCATGGTTTTGATGGGGTCAAAAACTATCATTTTGCGTCCCATCTTATGGATTGTCTGCGGCGGCGCATCCACCGTGCATGTTTGCGGGCGAGGAGGCGGCTGATAATCTATTTCTTCTCTGCGGGCGACCGCCTCAAATTTACGTTTACCCGCATTCGCCTTCACTTTTTGCATGTAACTTTTCCATTCGCTTTTCTCAAACCGCCCCTCAGGAAACATCGTGTATCTTTCAACGTGACGTGGATGTGAAGCCCAGGGGTTAGCTCCCCAGTAGATTATGAGGTCTGCTCGGTGGCGGATTTGGCCTAAAGTGGCAGTGGGGAGACCTGCTTCTTGAAGTGCCATCACTGAGGGTCCATGACAGATGCTGCAGACATTATCGAGGGCTGAACCTAATTCCTCAGCTAACTCTACACCGATGTGCTGGACTTCGCCGGTGCAGCATTCCCAACCGAACAGCAGGGGGTATTTGGCGTCTGTTAGGATTTGGGCGGCTTTTTTTATGGCTTCCTCCAAGGTTACAGGGATGAGTTTGCCGTCTTTTCGAATCATCGGTTTTAGAATCCGTTCCTCACTGTTGTAGCCGTGCACCATCTTTGCTTCGCAGACGGCACAGCCATTCTTCATTTTTACAATCTTGTTATTTTTCACGGTTACTTCGAGGTCGTCACATAGGGAGCCGCAGATTGGGCAAACCACTGCCTTAAAAACTGTCATGGCATTTCTTTTCCGTATTCTTCTTTTAGGAGTTCATTTAGGGTTAGAATGGGTTTGTCTGGGGCAGCTTGGACTTCAACTGTGAAGCCCTTGAATAGGGGCATGCCCATGCTGTAGGTGTCGTCGCCGCAGACTGCGTTTGCCCATAAACCACATGGAATGAATGCCAGTCCGGGGTGGGCGCCGCGTGGAAATCTTTGGGCTTTAACGACGACTGAGCCGAACTTGGAGGTGACTTCTACGTTTTTTCCATTTCTTGCGCCGAGTTTATCCATGTCTGTTGGGTCTAACATGCAGATTGCAGCGGTTTCTATGTATTCTTTGGAGCCTTTTCCTGTTTCTTTGCCTACGCCTTGGTCTATGGTTCGACCTGTAATCAGGGTTAACTTTAATTTTTGCCCCATCACATTCTCTGGCTATTCGAAAACTAAATAGTTAATATTAAATATTTTGATAAATGACCATGCGATTGACCATATAGCCTCTACAGATATAGAAACAGATATTGGGCGAGAACTTTTTGCTTCTAAAGCTGCTTTGCTATCACTTGCTTTATCGTTTCAACTATCTTCTGGTTGTCTTTTGCTGAGCGGACTGTTATGCGGATGTAGCTGTCGTCCATGCCCATGAATGTGCAGCAGTCGCGTATGAGGATGCGTTCTTGGGCAAGGAGTTCTTTTAGCATGGTGGATGTTAGTTTGCGGTTGAGGATTTTAACAAGCAGGAAGTTGGTTGTTGAGGGGTAAACGTGTAAGCCTTCAATCTCGCCCAAGGCCTTCGCCAGTTCAGCGCGGTTCTTAGTGATGGTTGCTTTGGTGCCCTCTATGAATTCAGTATCGCCGAAAGCGCCTAGCGTGGCGACTTGAGCTAAGCCGTTGATGCTCCACGGCTGCCGCATCGCCTCAAGCTTTTCGATGAGGGAACCTGCGGCGACGGCGTAGCCGAAACGCAACCCCGCCAAACCATAAAACTTGGTGACACTGCGGATGACAAAGAGGTTCTCGTAGTCCTTAACAATGCCTACGACAGTGTTTTTGTCGCCTTCCTGTGCGAACTCTATGTAGTTCTCGTCGATGCTGAAGATTATGTCTTTTTTCTGGCAGAAATCCACCAGCTCCATTACTGCTTTTTTACTGTACAGTGTGCCTGAAGGGCTGTGGGGGTTGCAGAGGCACATGATTTTGGTGTCCTCTGCTACGGCGGCTTTGATTTTCTCAGTTTCCAAAGAGAAATCGGCTGGCAATTGGACGAAGGTGACTTCTCCGCCGACTCGCAGTGTGGCTTTTTCGTATTCTGAGAAGGACGGGACTGGAATTACAGCTTTGAAATGCTCTGGCAGTATCTCGGTAATCATGTAGATGAGTTCGATGGAACCATTGCCCAGCAGCAGGTTTTCGGCTTCCACTCCGTGCCCTATGTACTCTGCGATTTTTTCTTTGAATTCCACAGGGTTTGGGTCAGGATAAAACTTGATTAAACGGGCATTCTCTTTAACGGCTTCTACGGCTTTGGGCGGTGGACCCATAAAGTTGATGGGGCCGCTGAACTCCAGCACTTCTTCTAGGGGAATGTTGTGTTTTCTGCTAAATCCCCAGATGTCGCCGCCGTGGCTGACGAACCTGCGTTTTTTACATGTGCTGGACACTTTGTTGTTCCTCCATCAGACGGCTCAACTCTTTTTCAACCGCTAGGTGAGCCTTGTAGTGGGCGTTATACAGGTTGACGAGTTTATAGAGCCAGTACACGCCTCCGACGCCCAACGTTACAATTGTAAGCAATACATAAGTGGTTAACGGTATGGTCTGCGGCATGAAGACGCGTTCTGGAAGGGCAGCCGCGAGGTAGGCGTCTTGCTGCTGTTCATGGGCGGCTACGTCTTTTGATAAATGGTAGAGTAGGACGAATGCGGGGATGATTAGGATGATGCTTGCAGCCCACAGCTTGGCGTTGCGCTGCTTAAACGGCACCGTCGGTGCAGGGGGCGTTTTGCCTTGGCTCTTGAGGTATGCGCCTATGTGCTGCTCAAACTCTTCTTCGTGGCAGAGGTGCCTGTTTCGGCCATCCACCAGCCGGTAGAACATGGGGAAAAAAGCCAAGCCGAAGGTGACGACTGCACCGAGGAACCACATGGAAAACCATACTTTCCGGTCAGAATAAGCTTTGGCGGCGGTTGCGGTCTGCATTTTATCCCAGTTGTCCCATTTGATTGCTTACAAGGTTGGGGTAGCCAAACTTTATAAGGTCTTCCATTGGAGGTTAAGATAAAATGGGCAAACGTCAAATGCTGCTTTCCATCATAATTCCCGTCTACAACGAGGAATTAACCGTAGGCAACATCATTGACCGCGCCAAAGACGCAGCAGGACAAATCGGTTGCCCCTACGAGATAATCGTTGTAAACGACCTTTCTTTTGACCGGTCTCTTGAAGTGGCGCTTCATCGAAGGGTGAGAGTGTATTCTCTTCGTAAGCATCTGGGCAAAGGCTATGCGTTGCGAGCGGGGTTTGCCAAAGCCAGAGGCGACATAATAGTCACCATAGACTCCGACGGTTCACATTGGCCCGAAGAACTCCACGAGGTTTTAGCGCCCGTTTTGGCGGATAGGGCGGATATGGTCATTGGCAGCCGATACATGAACCATAAACGGGTTGAAGCGCGCAAACTCAACAAGTTCGGCGTCCGCATCTTCAACTACATCATCGAACTCTTCACAGGAGTCGCTGTAACCGACAGCCAATCAGGCTACCGCGCCATGAAACGTGAAGTCCTCAGTTGCCAAACGTTAAAGTCAGGCGGATACGAGATAGAATCTGAGATGCTTGTCAAAACCGTTAAGGCTGGTTTCCGAGTGGCTGAGGTGCCGATTAGGTTTGAGCAGCGCACTTACGGGCGCTCAGGCGTGGATCCCTTGGTGGATGGCAGCAAAATATTGCTTTCAATCTTAACGGCGATTCTAAGGGGTACTGTCTGATATGGCTGACGTTGATTACCCCAAGGTTTCGATTATAGTGGCGTCCTACAACAACCAAGACACCATCGAAGAATGCCTCAAATCGATTCTGGCGCTCGATTACCCCGAGGGCTACTTTGAAGTCATCGTTATGGACGGCGTCAGCCGCGATACCACGGTTAAAATCGCCCAGCAGTTCCCCATAAGAGTCATCTCCATCCGCCTCAACGCCCCCGCAGCCTACAACTATGCCCAAAAAATCGCCGCTCACCCCATTTTAGGCTTCATTGACTCAGACGCAAAAGTTGAACGTGACTGGCTAAAAAAAGTCGTGCCCCACCTAAACGAGCAGCAGGTCGCTGGAGTCAGCGGCAGCATCGAAACCTGGAACAACAACAATCCATGGGCACGTAGCATCGGCTATGAAATTAAAAACCGCTACCGCCGCATAGGCAAATACACAGGGCGCATTGCCACCATGAATTTGCTGCTTAAAAAATCGGTGATCGACGAGGCTGGAGGTTGGGATGAGAATTTGCCGAGCCAATACGACACTGACTTCGGCTACCGAATCGCTGCCAGAGGCTACAAAATCGCTTATGAACCCACCGCGGTCTGCTACCACTACAACCGCCCCACGCTTAAGGCGTATTATCGTCAGCAGTTGCAGTACGGCAAGAACACGCTTAAACTCTACTTCAAACATGGGCGGCTGGCAAAGGGAGATGAAATCACCGATGTCGGCATGAACATCCAGCCGATTCTGCTGCTTACGGCTGTGGTGCTGTTTTTCTTGGGGATTGTGCCGTTGCTTAGGCTTCTTTGGTTTGGTCCGTTCGCGATTTTGCTGGGTATGTTGGTTTACTTTACTTATTCAGCCGATAAGGTTTCAGCTAAATTCCATGATTGGTCGGCGCTACGGCTGATTGTGCTCTACTTTGTCCGTTCAGGCGCATGGTTTGACGGCGCCGTCGCAACCACCCTTACATACCTGACAGGGAGCAACCGCTAATGCAGCCCAAAATCTGCTTTATCAGCCCCGAATACTGGCCCCTCACCGGTGGTACAGGCAGCTATGTCTACTACCTCAGCAGCGAACTCCTCAAAAATGGCCACCGAATCTACGTGGTGACAGGCGCAAACCAGCCCAAAGACGTGCATGTTAACTCGCAGCTTGACGTTTCGTTCTTGAAAATCCCCAAGATTCCCATTGTCAAATCGTTTATGTTGGCGCAGACAAGCAGCCGCAAACTCCAATCCGTCAAAGACACCGCGGACATCGACATAGTGCATCCGCAGTTGCCTTTGACGCCCAATTTTGCGGTTCCGCCCAACTTTGGCAAAGCGTTGGTCTGCACGGTGCACTCCACATGGAAGGGCGAAGCCGAAGCCATCCGAAGCGAACCCTACCTGCGGCTCAACGCCAACGAAAAGTTCCTTGTCAGCTTCAACAGGTTCCTGCGGTTCTTTGAGGAAGGCATGCTTCATCGGGCGCGGAAGATCATTGCGGTCAGCCACTTCACCAAATGGGAACTCACCAACTACTACAAAATACCCGCACACAAAATCAAAGTCATCCACAACGGCGTAGACATCAAAAAGTTCCAGCCAGCCGCCGACAAAAGTAAAGTTAAGGCAGAGTTAGGCTTCAACCCAGACGACATCGCCATCGTCTCCGTCGGACGACTCTACGCACGCAAAGGCCTGCTTCACCCTAATCGAGAGCATGCCCGCCGTCGTCAAGCGTTTCCCCAACGCCAAATTCATCATCTCTGGCAAGGGACAAAGCGACGAAATGGCTAAACTCACCGCCCACGCCACCCGCCTCGGCGTAATCGGCAACATCGTCTTCACAGGTTACTATCCTGACAAGAAACTGCCCCTGCTCTACCAAGCCGCCGATGTCTTCGCTTTTAGCACCTTCTACGAGCACCACCCCTTTGCTGTGTTAGAGGCGTTGGCGACTGGTTTGCCGGTGGTGACGACGACTGTGGGCGGCATACCAGAAACTATCCAGAGCGGCAAAAACGGCTTGCTGGTCCAGCCGTTTAATTCGAAGCAGTTCTCTGACCGCATCCTCTACCTGCTGGAGCACCCCGTGGAGGCAGCGGAGATGGGGAAGAAAGCACGGCAGACCGTTGAGCAAGAACTGGACTGGCGCATTGTGGTAAAAGACGCAATGAAAGTCTACGATGAAGCCCTCAGCTAATCGGAATTAGTGCCAAACGGATTTCGGTGTCAATCTTTAATAGGAAAATAGCCTAACTGTATCTCGACTGAAAATGCCTACAATAGAGAAATTAAAAGCAGCCTTGGCTTCAAATAAAGAAGAATTGAAGAAAAATTATAAGGTTGATGAAATTGGGATTTTCGGTTCTTACGTTAGGAATGAACAAACAAGCAAAAGCGATGTTGATGTTTTGGTTACCTTTAGGGAAACCATTGACCTTTTCACGTTTGTTGAGCTTGAGAATTACTTAAGCGACCTTTTAGGGGTCAAAGTTGACTTGGTCATGAAGGATGGGATTAAACCTCGCCTCAAAGAGAGAATCCTAAGCGAGGCTGTCTACGTTTGAGAGACTTCCAAGTGTACCTTGAAGATATAATCGACGCCATAAACAGCATAGAAGCATACACTAAAGACTTAACCTACGACGACTTTGTTAAGGATAGAAAAACCATTGACGCGGTCATTCGAAATTTTGAGGTTATCGGCGAAGCAACAAAGCAAATACCCTTAGCTGTCAGGCAAACTTATCCCAAAGTACCATGGAGAGATATGGCGGGGATGAGAGACAAACTAATCCATGGATACTTCGGCGTACAGTTAGATGTTGTTTGGAAGACGATTAAGGAGCGTTTGCCTGCAGTGCGCCTTTTGATGTTTGAAGTTTTAGCTGAAATGAAAGAGTAAGAAGTATAGTCTAAATTCTACGCGGTCTGCATCGGCTCTTTTCTGTAAGCCAGAGTTATTCGTTGGAACAGATGCACGATGTCGAGGGAGCAGAAGAAGAATTTTGTTAGGAATTCATGCTGGTAAATCATCATCTGCGCTTTAACGGGCAGGTCGATGCGGGGAGGTTCAAAGCGGTGTGCAACTTCAGCCACCTGCAAGCCCTCCACTGCGATGTTGTCGCCATCGAAGCCTGTTTTGTCGGCGATGTATTTGAGGTAGGTTTTCTGCCAATCAAGCATCATAGCTTCTGCGGCGACTATGTCGACTGCTAAGGCGTCGTTGCCTGTGAGGAATAGGTCCATTTTGACTGGTTTGCCTTTGGTGGGTCCGTTGCCCTCAATGCCTATGCGTGCATCCATGATCGTCAGGGCAGGCTTAAACAGTGTGTAGAGACGGTAGAACACCTCTGGCAAATACGGATGCAAGTAGATGCGTTTGTTGCTGGGAACGCAGCCGAAGAGGTTTTTGATGGCGCCGCTGTAAGCCATAAACTCATGGGTTTTCATCAGGGGTAAATCGACGACGGCGTCGGCGTCCAGCACGGTTTTGGGGAGGTAGAGCCTTTTGAGTGGGCAGCCGTCTGGGAACTTGACTTCAACCACCTTGTCCTCAGAGAGGTTGACTGCGACTCCACCTGCGGCTTCAACGGCTTTCTGCACGCCCGTTTTATCAAACGCGGTCCAGCAGGGATAGTTGAAACCGTTAGATTCGCCCACAACCACTTCGCTGTTGCAGTCCCGCAGTAGCTCCACGACTTGTTGCATGACTTCGGGGCTGGTGACTACGCCTGGGAGGTATTCAGGGTGGCTGAGGTTGGGTTTTATGAAGATGCGTTTTTTGCCACGCGAGATTAGCCTTTGCGACGGCTTCTTTTATGATGTCGCTTACGTCTTCGCCTGCACGGCTAATCTTAACGGTGGGATTAGCTGCCATTTGCTATTTTCACTCCGTTTAAGGCAGCCTGGATCGCCGTTTAAGGTGTCGCCGTTGTGGTAAGCCGCTGAACGTGCTCGGCAACCGCCGCAGATATACTTGTATTGGCATTTGCTGCAGCTGCCTTTGAGGTTGGCTCGGTTTCGGAAAGCGTTAAACAGTGGGGCGGTTAAGCCAGATGTCTTCGAATGTTCGCTTTTTGAGGTTGCCCACGTTGACGGGGAGGAATACACAGGGGCGCACGTCGCCTTGTGGGCAGATGGCGCAGTAGAGCCTGCCCGCTCCGCAACCGCCGATGAATTCTCCCAGTGGCACGGCTTTTTTGGTGACTTTGACGGTTTGCATGTGCGCCAGTGCCATTGTGACTTCGCCTGTGCCCATGTCGCCTTGGCATTGTGCGGCTACGCGTGCCAGTTGGGGCGCCGTGGCTAAGATTGTGGTTTTGCAGCCAGCCGACATGCGATTGAGAAGGTAGTGCATGACGTCTTCGCGTTCTTGAGCGGAGAGGTCTTGGTCAACGTAGTCTTTGCCGCGTCCAGCAGGGATGAAATTGAAGTAAGTAAACCGCTCCACCCGCAACTCCTCGGCTAAGTCGATGATGCCGGGGAGCTCTGCCCTGTTATTTTTGCCCACGGTGGTGGCGATGCAGGCGCAGATGTCGGCTTCAATGCATTTCTTAAGCCCCGCAACGGCGCGGTCGTAGGCGCCTGGGACTCCTCGGAATTCGTCGTGGGTTTTGGCGGTTGCGCCGTCGATTGATATGTCGATGTAGTTGACGTGAGCTTCTTTGAGTTTCTGCACGTTTTCGCTGTTGAGCAGGGTGCCGTTTGAGGCAAGCGACACATACAGTCCTCGGTCAGAAGCATGCTTGGCAACGGCGAAGAAATCTTTGCGGGTTAAGGGTTCACCGCCACTAAACGCCAACGCCGTCACATGCGCATCCGCCAACTGGTCAACGACGTTTAGCGCCTGCTCGGTGGTTAATTCGCCTTCGTCGGGTTCGCCGCTGTTGCTGTAGCAGTGCTTACAGCGGAGGTTGCATTTGTGGGTGAAATCCCAAACTACAAGAAACGGGGCAACCAGTGACATAGGCTTCTTGATGCCAAAGTATTCGAACGACTCGACGAGGTTAAGGACGGCGTTGCGAGCATAGCGGTCAGATAGGAGCTTCTCGACTTTAGCCCGCTTAAACCCAAGCGCCCGGCGCAGGAACTCTATCCAAAAAGCGATGATTTGCGAGTACAATCCTCTGCATTTGTCGCATTTATGGTCTGTTTTGCCGCCGTAATCATCCAGCGCCGCTTCCAAAACGGTTCTGCCGCAAGCTGGACACTTTTTGAGTGAGAGTTGAAGCATCCGCTTGGTCATCGGCATGGTGACGATTGCGTTCCAAAACGTGTCGTGGGATAGGATGCTCACTGCGGATGTGTCCTCCAAGCGGTCTGATACCTAAATGATGATGTGAGGGATGTAAAGATTTCTCTAAACTGTCTATTAACCAGTGCTGGCTTGATATTTTCAACCCATTCAGCTTGTCCCATGCATCCAACTTCGCTAAAGTCCACTGCTATGCTTACTTGTGCTAATCGGCAAAACCATTTAAGCGACGCCAACAATGGGGGGCGACAGGTGAACGTTGATGAATGGGCGAGTCAAACTGGTCCTCATCATAGCAGCAATCGGTGTCCTTGTGGTTTCTTCTTTGGTCATCTATGCAAACATCTCTCTCAATCCCATCGGCTCAAAGACGGGTTGGCAGCGCCCCCTCGAAAACTTCGCCACTGGCTTAGCTGCAGACCAAAACGGGGTATACACCGACGACAGTTCTGGCTATGTAAGTGCTTTTTCCGCTGGTACAGGTGCTTCAACTTGGAACTCAAGCGCACAAGCATGGTACTTCTCCTCTGGGCTAATAGTAACTGACAATAGAGTGTACGGGGGTACCGCGATGGCTTCTGTGGGCTGCTTAGATAAAGCTACGGGTCGGTTTAAATGGAGCTTCGAGGGCGACATAAACACTGACCTCTGGGTAAAACATGCACCCGACGAAATCATTGTTAGTGATAAGGTTGCTGCTTCGGTTGATGGCGGCGTCAGTGTTCACGATATAACGACAGGAGCTTTTCTGTGGCAGGCTTCACGCCCATATGGCTACCCGGAACCTCCAAACTTCGGAAACCTCACCGACCTCAGCACATGGTGGGTTGGCGCTTACCCCATTGGCGGAAACCCCTTCGAAGGCAACTACGTTTATGTTTTATCAGGCAACTTCTCGCAACCCTATATCAGCAAATTCAACTTCCAAACCCAGACCTTCCTCTGGAACAGCAGCATCACCCTAACAGATTTTCCTATAGTTTACCCTGAAACCGGCCCGGCAATAGCGCCAACAAAGTAAGCGTAATAGGCACCTACAACGGGCAAGTAGTTATAGAGAACATCAACCAAATCCTAAGCTTAGATACAGCTTCAGGCAACCAACTTTGGAGCAAAGATGTGGACGCATCCATCTACCAGCCAAAAATCAGCGGCAACGTGCTTTATTTCGGGGCTTCTGATGGCAACCTCTATGCCCTAAACCTCCAAGATGGCACTCAACTCTGGAAAACCAATGTGGACAGCCAAAACCTCATACCCACAGTCAACGGCGGCAACATAACCCTCACAACTTATCCTATACAGGTTGATAACGGCAGCTTGTACTGGAGCTTTGGCGTCACCCACCAACTTGGCACCAACAGCGGTGACAAGCATGATACCTACACGGGTACCGTCTGCAGCCTAGATTTGGCAAACGGCAATTTGCTCTGGTCTACACCGATGGAGGCCAGCGGCGTTTTCTACGATCCACCCGTGGGATTGGTTGTTAACAGAGGTACTGTTTTCTTGACGGAGAACACGTCGCTTTGGAAGTTCAATGCGCAAGCGGGCAACCTGATAGACTGCACAAACTATGACCACTATGTACTGCCGCCAGTCAAAGCGGGCGACACTGTGTTTGTAGCTGCAGACCTCTGGCTGACCGCGTACATTTAACTTTCTTTTCTTTGACAATTCTGCCTCTAGTAAGAGGAGGTACCTTTGAGGTAGGTCGCGGTGACCACCCAACATGGCAATAGAACTGCTTGTAGAATGCTCCACAACCAACCTGCAACTATCAGCTAAGCCCAAAGCCAAAACACAACCATTCCCACAATCTGCTGGTTGTTGTTGAAAAAAGAGGGGGTCATGGCAACAACAACTATAGAAAAAAACAAACCAGCGGTTAAGTACAACTCAACTTTTCGCCATCAGACGCTCAGCAACCTCAAAATCCTTCGTCGTATTAACGTTTAAGATAACCTGGGGGTCCTCTGTAATTATGGCTGCCGTTTCAATTTTACCTTCCCCCAACGTTTTTGCGCCGTTTATCACGTTTACGCCTGACACAGCATACCACACGCCTTTGTACTCGTCAGTGGAGGAAATCGACAGACCCAACTCCTGCCGCTTCTCGATAGGGACAAACACGGCAAGGAAGTCTTTGCCACTTGCCTCAAACTCATCGACCACCCGGTCCAAAACTGGTCCAGTAATCGCAGGCACATCCGAAGGCATGGTCAACACTGGTCCCATCCAACCCAACTGGCGAATAGCCTGCTTTTGGTCATCGTGGTAGCCTTTTGCTTCAGTGTGTACGGTTTTCCAGCCCATCTCTTTACAGTGCGCCTCAGTTTTCGGCGTATTGGCGCTTGTGACTATGTAGAACTCTGAGATTTTGGTTGCACTCAAAACTGCCGAGGTTACCCAATCCAGCAGCGGCTTACCCAAAAAAGGCAGCATCGGCTTCTCAGTGGGCAACCCCATGCGGCTGCCTCTGCCGCCAGCCATAATCAAAGCGGGAATCTTCATGCAGCAGCCACCACCCAAAGCACCACTGCAAACAGCACCAGTGTCACCGCCCTTGCGGTTTCGTTGGTTGCCCCAATCATGTCGCCGCTGACTCCGCCAAAGACACTGTTGGACACTTTTCTCATGACAAACGCAACTGGAACACTAACGAACACCAAAGCAACTGAGGCTAAACCCAAAATGATGCTCCCAGTGACAAAGACGATTGATAGGGCGATTAGTGCTGAGAACACGTAGGCGACTACGTTGAGGTTCTTTTTGGCTTTAGCAAGGAAAATCGAGCCTAACCCCTTGTGCGAAGGCTTCCCAGCCCACACAATGGTTACCATGGACAGTTTCGCTGCGACCTCTGCTAAAACGATGGCTGAGAACCCAAACCAGAGGTTTGAGGGATTAACCAAAAACAACCCGATAAACGCCAACAATTCAACGGCAATCGCCAATACCGCACCTGCATAGGTCACCGTCCACGCGTGTGCTTTCATGTTGCGGTCATGCTCACTGCGGATGCCGACTGCGTTGCCTAAATCGATTAAGCCGTCAAAATGCTGCAGCCCAGTCAACACCAGCAGAAAGGCAATGGTCATCGCCGCCGGAATAGCTGTTCCCAACAATGAGGTGGGCAAAGCCACGTAGGCGCTGGCTAAGCCGAGCAGAAAATTCACCACCCAGCTGGAAGCTATGAAGTATGCGCCGCCGAGTAGCCCCATGAAGCCGCCGATGAGGGGAAAAAGCCACATGTTCTTTGCTGTGGTGAAAATGAAGTCTTCTTTTCCACCCACTGGGATGATGGTTAAGAAGGACAGTAAATCCCTGAAAACTTTTATAGCTTTCATCGCCGACATATACCTACCAACTCGCCTGTATAAAATATAGGCTTATCGTTGATTGGGGGAAACAATGTGGAAGGGAAAAAAACACTGGTTACTGGCGGAGCAGGCTTCATAGGCTATCACCTCTGCAAGAAACTATCTGGCTTAACCAGCAACTTGACTATTTACGATAACCTCTCAAGCGGCACACTGCAGAATGTTAAAGATGTACCAGACGCAAAGTTCGTCCAAGGCGACATCTTAGACCTAAAAACCCTCTGCAGCCAGCCCAAACAGGATTTAATCTACCATTTAGCAGCGCAAGTCGTCGTGGGCTACTCCATGGAGAACCCGCTGGTAGACTTCGAAACAAACGCCAAAGGAACCCTCAACGTGCTCGAGAAAGCACGCAAAGACGACGCAAAACTCGTGTTCGCCTCATCCGCGGCTGTCTACGGTAACCCAACCGTTTTTCCAACACCTGAATCATACGGTTTCCACCCTTTCTCCTGCTATGGCTTAAGCAAAGTCGTAGGCGAAGAATACTGCCAAATGTACCGTGAACAATACGGCTTAGACATCGTAATCACAAGGTTCGCCAACGTCTACGGCTTACGTTGCCACGGAGTCATCCATGATTTTCTTGAGAAACTGGCGAAAAACCCCGACAAACTAGAAATTATAGGTACAGGGAAGCAATGCCGAGACTTTGTACATGTCTCTGACGTTGTGGAAGCCCTTGTTCTTCTGGGCAAAAAAGTAGATGTCAACGGCGAAGTCTACAACTTAGGATTAGGAAAAACAGTTTCCATACTTGAACTTGCAAACATGATCCTTGAAATCCTCAACCTCCAGAACCGAACGGCTGTTTCAACCACAGGTGTATCATGGCAAGGGGATGTTACCAAAATCTGGTTCGACATCACCAAAGCCAAAAAAGAACTCGGCTGGACACCCAAAGTCACCTTGGAAGAGAGCATAAAAGAAGTCATAGCCGACAGGAAAATCAAGGTATGAACCAGTCCTCGCCCACACGAGGATTAATCGCGCTCCTCCGCTTGCCCTATTGGCTCATGACTGGTGGCTTAGCGGTTCTAACAGCGTTCGCCATTCTAAAAGGCAACTTTGCAGATATCCAAACACTTCTGGGTCCCATGAACGTTGGGGCGGTGGCACTATTGACTTTCTTATCTATGGCATTCATTGCCTCAGGCGGTTTTGCCATAAACGATTACTTCGACCGCGAAAGCGACGCAGTCATCAAACCCAAACGCCCCATTCCCTCAGGTGCACTCTCATACAAACAGGCTGTTGCCATCTCAGGCACGTTTTTTGCTTTGGGGTTGGTTTTGTCGTTTTTTATTAACTGGCTTGCCTTTGCAATAATCGCCGCTGACTCATTGTTGCTTGTGGTGTACTCTTTCTTGATTAAACGCAAATCAGGTTTCGCTGCGAACCTGTTGATGGGTATTCTAACAGGCACCGCATTCATCTATGGACAGGCAACGGTAACTGGAACAGTTAACTTCGCGTCGATAAGCCTCTACCCCATCGCTTTGGGCACAATAGGCGGTAACGTGCTACGTGACGTCTTTAGTGCAGAAGGCGACGCCAAAGTCGGTTATCCCACCTTGCCGCAGAAAATCGGCAGCTACAACGCCGCTAAAGTTGGCGCGGTTTTCTTCCTTTTAACTGGATTGTTTGCGCCGCTGCCCTATTTCATCGGGGAATTCATGGTTTTCTATTTACCTTTCATCTTAATGTGGAGTGTACTGTTGATTTATTCAGCCATACGTTTGTTCACTTCTGGGTCAACGGTGCAGAATATACGTAAATATGAGCGCATCGTAACCATGTCAATGATGCTGCTGCCCTTAGCGTTAATAGTTGAAGGACTCGCTGGAGTGCTACTAAGTTGAGTGAAACCAAAAGCATCTGTCCCGAATGCCAAAAGAAAATAGACGCCCAACTCAGAAACGTAAACGGCAAAATCCAAATCACCAAACAATGCCCCGAACACGGCGAATTCAAAGCCACTCACTGGCAGAGCCCACCCATCTTTGACCACATGCGCAAATACGACCAGTTCCAGTA
Organism: Candidatus Bathyarchaeota archaeon; assembly: GCA_963702095.1. Lineage (GTDB taxonomy): Archaea > Thermoproteota > Bathyarchaeia > Bathyarchaeales > Bathycorpusculaceae > Bathycorpusculum. The sequence continues at coordinate 2,552,301 of OY969706.1, read as the reverse complement.
CCTTGGCGACCTCAACGCACCCAAAAACCCCCCGGGCTGCCCATACGTCTGCGAAACATGCCACAACCACGCATCAGGCACAGTCATCGGCGTAATCGACGTAACCAAGCGCTGTAACTTCCGATGTGCAGTGTGCTTCTCCACTTTTCCAAATCAGGAAACCACCGATTACGAGCCCACCAAAGAAGCCCTCATCGACATGTTAGAGTTCGCTGCTAAAGCCAACCCTAAACCGCCTGCGATACTGTTCAGTGGAGGCGAACCGCTTGAACGCGAAGACATGCCTGAAATCGTCGCGGCTGCACACCGTCTAAAATTCATGACGATTTTGGCGACCAACGGCACCCACTTGGTTACTGATGAAGGATTAGCTAAACGGCTTAAGGAGAGTGGCTTAAACATTGTTTATTTATCATTTGACAGTTTCCACGAGGAATTTAACAAGAAAATCCGTGGGCGACCACTTGTGGAAATGAAGCTTAAAGCCCTTGATGTTTGCCGCAAATACGACATGGAAGTCATCCTAGTTAATACCTTGATGAAAAGTCTCAACGACAAAGAAGTCGGCGACATGATCCGCTTCGCCGCCAAAAACACTGACATCGTGCGAGGCTTAATTTTCCAGCCTATCGCCTTCACTGGCAGGGCAACGGAGAATCCTTTCCGCGAGAACTTCCGCGAATGGAGCTTCGCTGAAGACGTTGAGAACCAGACCAACGGAGAAGTCAAAAGCACAGACCTCTACCCAATGTCAGTGATGACTTCGCCGATTAAGATTATGCGGCAGTTCATGCAGAAGCCTTGGCCGCTGTTTAGTTGCAGCCCACAATGCGGCATCGTAAACTGGATTTACGTTTCCCCCCGTACGGGTAAAATGTATCCGATTAACCGCTTCGTGAACTTTGAGCGATTCTTCAACACAATCCGCAAAACAGCTGAAAATGCCGAGTCTAAAAATAAACTTCAACTGCTTGCGCCGCTGTTTATGGGCGCCATGATCTCGATGAACATGCTGCTGGTCACCAAAGAAGTCGGCACCTTCACATTGATGAAGAGCATCCTGCAAATGCACATGGACCCCACATACAAGTCCTTGGGCAAAATCCGCCGCCGCATCTTCCTCTTAGGCTGCATGGCGTTTATGGACAGCTACAACTTTGACGTTAACCGAGTGCGCCGATGTGTAGTCCACTACATTACCCCTGACAAGAAAATCATTCCCTTCTGCGCATACAACAACGTCCACCGCGTCGCCATCGAAAAAGACTATGCTGAGCGGCAAAAGAAGGTGGTGCCTCAGATGGAGCAACCAATTAAGGAGACACCAGTCAAACGGGAATTAACCATAACGGTGCCACAGAAGCTCAGACGCAAAAAATAAGCGGCAACTGTCGCTTTGCCAACCTCTCCCACTCCCCTGTTTATAGAAAGATTGTTTTCTTCTCTTTATGTGGGTGTGGCGTTTTACGGGGGCCACAAGACTGTTTGAGAAGACGTTTGCTTTTTGGGTCTGCAACTTATTTTACGCGGCTGTTATGGTTTGGGAGCGGTGTTTTTCTCCACACGCGGTACATGGCTTCATGTTGAAGGGGTCAGGATGTGTGTGTGAAAGCATGCACCATCTGGTTTTTTTTTCACAAACCCCCACAGCGTTTTGTTTAGCCAACTTCGCCAAAACTGCTCGTTGCTGCCGCATTGTTAGTCAAGGTTTCTTGACGAAAACCCATTATAACCGCCAACGTCAGCGATACTCTGAAGTTCCATGCCAAAACCCGCCCTAACGTTAACGCTCATACTGCTGTCTGCCCTTGCCCTATGTGTCGCCCTTTTTGAGCCCGCAACCGCCCAATCCAACACAGGCATAATCATTAATCCTGACGGCTCAGTCACAGGAACCAGCAGCATCCAACGCGAAGGAGACATCTACACCTTAACCGCCAACATTTCAGGCGGCATATCCATCCAGAGAAGTAACATTGTCTTGGACGGCGCTGGGTTTGGTATAGAGGGAAACGGTGAAGGCTTCGGAGTGGACCTTTCAAACGGCAGAGGACAGGACCCAACCCGAACAGAAATAGACAACATAACAGTTGCTAACCTAACAATCAGCAACTTTTACTATGGCATAAACATCGCCAACACCAACAGTAACACCTTCCGCAGTAACACCATTAAAAACTGTATTGACGGCATATGGATTATCGGCAGCTTCAACAACACAATATCCTCTAACAGCTTGGAAAAAGCTGGCATAGCAATTAACTATGCAGGCACAAGTGAAATCACAAACAACGACTTCGTAAACTGCTCAATACAGGGTTGGCTATCAGCTCCACCCGTACTGGATATGAATTACTGGAGCGACTACACCACAAGGTATCCGCAAGCCAAACAACTCGGCGATTCAGCCATATGGGACACCCCATACGTCATTAACGAGAACTGCCAAGATAACCACCCCCGAACAAAACTCCTCACCCGCGCATACTCACCAGACCCTTTCCCAACAGGTACACCACAGAATCAACCGCCAATCAATCCCTACTATGTTGTGCTGCCTGTCGTTGCCGTGGCATTGGTTGCGGCTGTCCTTTTGATAGTTAAGAAGACACGGCGAGGTGGCAGCGGTGCGTAGCAGATGTTTGGCTGTGATGCTGGCTGGCTTGTTGGCTTTCACTTCCTTTGTGTTTTACGTGCCCTCGGTGGAGGCTGTCAACATCAACAGCGACGGCTCCATATCGGGCACATCCAACATCAAATGCGACGGCAACGTTTACAGCCTTACCGGCGATGTTCTCTACACAATTAGGATTGGAAGAAGCAACATCGTACTCGACGGCGCAGGCTACACTGTAAAACCCGATAATACGGTGGAAGCTAAAGGCACAGGGCTTCTGCTCCTTTCAGGAGAAATCCACGGAGTCACCATAAAAAACCTCAACATAAAAGATTTTGTGGGCGGCATGACGCTAAAAGGCAAAGACAACTCTGTCCTCGGCTGCACCATAAAAGATTGCTCCTCGGGCATATGGCTAAACGAAGCCACAGACAGCATCATCAAAGGTAATGTTTTCATAAATCTCAATTCAGGCGTCCGCTTTAGCGACTCCTCGGGCAATCAACTTCGAAACAACCAATTCATCAACAGCTCAATCTCCACAGGACTCGACACAAACCCCAACGACATCGACCCCTCCAACACGATTGATGGCAAACCCATCTACTACATAGTTAACCAAAGCGGCTTAGTCATCAGCCCCAAAGATTACCCAGAAATCGGATACCTTGCCTTAGTAAACTGCGTCGACATGACTGTTAGGGACCTTCAACTTTCCGGTTCAGCAGCAAGTATAGGATTAATTTTGAAGGGCACATCCAACTCAACGATTATCCACAATCAACTCACAAACTTCTGGCAAGGCATCAGCAGCACCGATTCATACGGTAACATCATCACAGAAAACTATCTCAAGGACAACCAAGAATTCGGCATAGCCATCAGCGGGACCACCGCTAACACAATCACCAACAACACCTTCGAAGACAACAAAGTCGGCCTATACATTTCGGGGTCAAACCAGATCATCTACCACAACAATTTCCTCAACAACACCAAGCAGGTAGATTCAGCCGACTGGAGCCCCCTTAACCGCCTCCCTCCTTCTTACGCCGTTCACGTCTGGGATAACGGCTACCCCTCCGGCGGCAACTATTGGAGCGGAATCAATGCAACCGATGCTGACGGCGACGGAATATGCGATGAAGCTTATGTGCTCAATACAGGACGTCGCCTCAATGTAGACAATTATCCTCTTGCAAAGCCAGTCGTAACTCTGGAATTCATTCAAACACCGGTGCCAGCCACAGAGTCACCTCAGCCCTATCCGACAACGACCATCTTGATTGCAATTGCAGGTGCCGTTGCCATAGCCATTGGTGCATTTGTGGTTTACAGAGCAAAACGTAAACCCAAAAGCCACAGTGCCGCTGGAGGGTTGGCGTAATGAAGAAAACAGTTTTAGTGTTAACGTTGGCTTTAGCGCTTTTGTGTTTTCTTCTCCCATTTTATGTCAGTGCTCAACCTCCCGAAGTTTTAACTATAAATGCCGACGGCTCAATCACAGGCACCGATAAGCTGCACCGCAACGGCAACACGTACACTTTTACCGGCGACATTAGTCACACAATAAGGGTTGAGAAAGGCAACATAGTCATTGATGGTGCCGGTTACACTCTCAGAGGCAGTCTATCTGAAGACCCACCGCAGGCAATAATTCTGCTTAACGGGGTAGGTGGAGTTACAATCAAAAACCTCAATGTCAAAGGGTTTGGCAGCGTTATCTCGCTTGAGAGCTCAGGCAACACTATCACTGGCTGCACCCTGAATTGTCAGGCGGGAATTTGGCTCAGAGGTGCAATGGGTAATTCTATAACTGATAACGTTTTTGTTGACGCTAAACCTGGCGTGGGCTTTCACGTTTCCTCAGGTAACGTATTTAGGGATAACAGGTTTGTCAACAGTACATTTATTATAAGTCTCGAGGGGGACGATTTCTCTAACGATGTTGACACCTCAAACACCATTGACGGTAAACCCATCTACTACATAATCAACCAGAAGGACCTAGTTATCGACCGTAAAAGCCACCCTGAAATCGGTTACTTAGCACTCCAAGGCTGCATCAACGTCACCGTAAAAGACCTCTGGATAGACGATGCCCCCGCCCCCATAAGCGGGCCCTCAAGCGGGATTATCCTAAAAAACACCACAAACTCCACAATCACCCACAACCACTTCACCCATCTTTGGGCAGGCATCTACCTCTACAACTCCTACGGCAACCTAGTCGTCGACAATTACCTCGCAAACGGCACACACGGCATCGTCATAACCGCAGAACAAGCCAACACTATAACCAATAACACCATAGAAAACAACGAAGTCGGCATATCCTTGCTTGGGTCAGCGCAGGTCATCTACCGCAACAACCTCATCAACAACATCCAGCAAGTGCATTCTACGGATTGGCATGAATACAACTATAAACCCCTCCCCAACGGTATACACGTCTGGGACAGCGATGGAGAAGGCAACTACTGGAGCGATTCCGCCACAGTTGACAACAACCACGACGGCATAGCTGGCAAAGCATACCTTATCAGTCAAGTACGCCTCAACATAGACCACTATCCACTTGCGGCACCGGTTGAAATCCCCGCCTTCGTAGAGCCCACTCAAGCGCCGACGCAGCCACCGAATAATCCGTCAAACTTGTCGGAATGGATTTTGCCCTTTCTTATAGTGGCTGTTGTTGGGGTATTTGCTGTTCTATTCCTCTATGCTATCAAGCGCAAAGGCAAACAAAATCGAATTAACTGACGACTTGTATGGGCAGCACACAGTAATCCTGAGTAAAAACAAAATTCCCCGAATCGTCCAACTTGTAGAGTTCAAAGATCACCGCATAGTTTCCTACAGTGTTCTCTGTGAGGGTGACTTTGGTCACCTGTGTGTCGCCGTCTTTTAGGCTCAGGTTAAAGGTTTGGGTGGGTGGCGTCTGCATTGGGAAAGTGGCTGGCAGGTTCTGGGTTACTTTTATCTGTACTTGGTAGCTTTGTTTTTCGGCTTTGCCTTCATGGCAGGTTACTCCAACGTTTAGGCTGAAGGTGCTGTTGTGGTTTGCAACGAGGGTTTGGGGGTAATCTGTGGCTTGTTCTTGGGCGTCGAGGAGAAAAATCGTGTTGTAAGGCGAAGGCTTAGCAGAAACCACGTTGTAGTAGATGTAGAAGCCTGCGACTGTGGAGGCAACAACTATCAAAGCGATAAGAACTGGAACAAAGTAGCCTTTATCGTCGCTTATACCGATTCTTCTTCCAATGTGCATAGCAGACTCTAAACGTCTTAGCATCCAAGAACCCCTTAAATATAGTGGTAAAAATTCTGATTCCCGACTGTAACGGTCTAAGCTTAGTTTCACCGTACATTCGAGGTTTATACGTTGAGGGAATCTCTACCATGTTGTAGCCCTCTCTGGCAAATTGGATAAGCATCTCCGTGGCAAAGGGCATGTCGGTTTCCTTGAACCGTACACTGTCATATTTTGTGCGGTCGATTGCCCGAAAACCGGATTGAGTGTCGCTTAAGAATTGGCTGTAGAAGAAGTCGTAGGTAAAGGTGATGACTTTGTTGCCTAAGAAGTTGAGGAACCCCATGGCTTTGTTGGGGTCATACATTCGGGTGGCTAAAACCATGTCCGCGTCTTTTTCTATCAAGCGGCTGACTAGGCGGTCGATGTGTTTGAACTCGTAGGTGCCGTCGGCATCAACCATAATTAGGATGTTGCCTTTGGCGGCTTTCATGCCGGTTCTCAACGCGACGCCGTAGCCGCGTCTGGGTTCAACGATGAGTCGGCAACGCTCACAGTCTTTTACTTTCTCCAGTGTGCCATCCGTTGAGTTCCCGTCGACAATAATAATTTCCTTTGGGTAACTAACGTACTTCTCGATTGTATCTATGGCTTCCATTATGGTTCCGGCTTCGTTGAGTGTCGGAATGACGACCGAAACCATCTCAACTTTTGACGTCATCAGTTGCTACATTCCGTATAGAGAGCTATATTGTTTCCGTTACATGGCTAAATAAGCTCTTCGTATATTTCGACAAGTCGCTCAACGTTAGCATCCCAACTAAAACGCTCCTCCACCCTAGCTCTTAGCTCTGCTTTACGGGGCGAAAAGTCACCTGCTGCGAATTCCAAGACCGCTCCCGCAAGCTGTTGGGGCTGGTTAGGCGGAACCAACTTGCCGAACTCTCTAACGGGAATCTCGCCGATGCCGCCCACGTTAGTAGCTACCACTGGCAACCCGCATGCCATCGCCTCCAACGCCACAAGCGGCAAACCCTCACCGGACTTGGAAGGCAACACAAACAAATCCGCCAAATTATAGTACGAAGGCAAATCCTCGTCGCTGACAAAACCCGCTAACCTGAAATTGCCTGTCAACCCCAACTGGGCAACCTGCGCCCGGACACCTTCCAAGTCGGGGCCCTTACCCACTGCCACAAACACGATTTTGGGGTTCTTTTCGATGGCGATGTTGGCGCATTCAAGGAGGTTGTCGATGCCATTCTTGTAAACAAGTCTACGCACAGTCAAAACCACCACAGCCTCTTGGGGTATGCCCAGTTTCTTTCGCATCTCCTGTTTCCTCCCTGCGATGACTCGGAATCTGGCGAGGTCGACGCCGTTGTAGATGACTTTGATTTTGTTTGGGTCTGCCCCCAACCTCAACACGTAGTCTCTGGTGGCGTTGCTGATTGTTATGATTTTGTCTGCGGCTGCTAGGTTCTGTTTGCCCACGGATAGGTCGTTTAAGAGTTCTACTTGGTTGAAGATGTTGTTGTATTCGATGTAGGTGTTGTGTTGGGTTAAGACGAAGGGTTTGCCGTAGAACTTGGCGAGTTTGCCCGCGACTAGCGAGGTCAGGTAGGGGTGGCCGTGGGCATGAACGATTTTGGCGGATTTCACCGCTTTAGCAAAAGTTGGGAAACTGGGCACTGTTGGGATAGAGTAGGGGATGCCTAAGCGAAAGCCGGTGTTTAGGGATTCATAACATTCTACAGGCACCCCATCAACCACATAACTCCGCGGCGTCCCAATCCTGTTAGTAACCACCATGGGCGCATAGTTTTTGTGTAGCAGCCGTTTGCTCTGTTCGTTGGTCACTATTTCTATGCCGCCGACATGGGGCAGAAACGTGTGGGTGACGATGCAGAGCCGAGTTTTAGCCATGGGAAGCCAACGATTAACCCTCAACCGCGGAGGTATTATAATTTACGGAAAAACCCTTAGCAGGTTGTGCCAGCGCTCTTTATTGCACGTGTGTAGACGTTGGAGGATACACCAGCGACTAAAGCGCCTATGGCATCGTTGGTGATGGAGCCTAAGCTTTTGAGGATGCCTGGTTTGGCTTGGTCGAAACGGACGTATTCGAAGACGCCTCGGGTTCCGCCGATGTAGGTGGCGATGGCTATCCCCAAGATCTCGTCTGAAATTGGGCCTGGTCTGCCCTTGAAGCGTTCCTGGGTTAAGCCGGGGATTAAGCCGTTTTCTGCGTCTTCCTGTGCATGGAATGCTGCCCACTCCAAAATGGATACGTTTACGTCGTTTAGGGCGTCGAGGAATTCTTCTTTGAGCATTTCGGTGGCTTTTTCGACGGTTTCTATTCCTGGGTGGGGAACATACATTTCCAAGGCACAGTCAATGAGGCTTTGGAGAGTGATGCCTTTGCTTTCGAGGTAGGTTAGTAGGGGCGGGGTTTGTTGGTTCATGTGTTAGACCGCTTTTTTTATGGGCAAGGATTGTTTTAAGTCTTCTGAAAGCCATTCTATTGTTTCATTAGGTAGCCAACAAACCATTTTATCCCCACAAACCGTAGAACTGTTGGGTGCGCTTGCAATAACCTCCAATTCTTCTGAAACAAAAGATAAGGGTAACTCAAAAGAGGCGAATCTGCTTAGTCCAAAGGCTTCTGCCTCTGCAAACCTTGTGATTTACAACAATATCGTTGTCAACATTAATTTGAACTCAAAAAAAGCGGACGGCAAAGTAGCCGAAAAAACGCAAGAGTATTCTAAATCGTCGACTTAGCGACTATCTCTTTAGAACCTATCCGTTTTTTCTTTTATGGAGCCGACAATGGTTTGTACGGTTTCTTCGCAGACGCCAGGTTTCCAAGTGCATATGCCTTCAATTATTTCATCAAGATAATGCGTCAACTCTTCGGTAGATACTTTGTTGGAACATTCAATTTTGTAATCGACACTTTTGCCTCTTCGATTCACAGTAATTACCACTGTTGGTTTATCCAAGCGTAATGCCCTCGAACATCCTTTTCGTTGAGTTGCCATTTGAATCTTTTGATAAACAAGGTATTAACGGATATTTTGCGAATCTTTCCATTCTATGAGTTCTTAGTGCGCGATGGGTCTGCTTACGATAAAATGTTGGTGGCACCGTAAACTTAATATGAAAAGGTTGGATAAACCAACCAAAAGGGTTGCAGGAAAAATTGCTAAACATCAAACAAAACATGCTTGCACTGCCCAAAAAGTCAGCAGAAACCAAGCCTTCTAAATGTTTGGCAAGTAAAACCTTATTTTCCTGTTTAACTGTTTCATACCAAACTGGAGGAAAAATTAGATGAAAGTTGTTGCTTCATGGAGCGGCGGCAAAGACAGCGCCTACGCATACCTCCTTGCAAAACAGCAAGGACACCAAGTCCTATCCCTATTAACCATGATGATGAACGAGGAAAAATCCAACTTCCACATGATCCCCGCAGGCATCCTCGACGCCCAAGCCAAAGCCACAGGGGTGCAACTCATCAAAAAAACGACTTCCGCCGAAACCTACGAAGCCGACTTCAAAGCAGTACTCACCGAATGCAAAAACAGAGGCGCAGAAGGCTTAGTCACAGGCGACATCTACGAAGTCGCTGGTCACGAAGAAGGCTGGCTGGCTCGCATCCTAAAAGAAGTCGGCTTGCAACCTGTTAAGCCGCTGTGGATGGGGGACACCAAACAGATTTACCTCGACTACATCGCCACAGGCTTAAAGGCAACGGTGGTGCGCACCAACCGCGAACTGAGCTTGGATTGGCTTGGACGCGTGTTAGACCGCCAATTCTACGATGATATCCTCAAGCTTCCCGGCGTGGATGCCTGTGGTGAAGGCGGCGAATACCATACCGTCATCACTGATGGACCCGACTTCAAACTGAAAATCGAGTTGGTTGAGACTGAGAAGAAACGCTTAGATAATGGCTTTGGGTACTTAGAAATCAAGAAGTACACTGTAACCCAAAAGTAGGCCACCAAAATGGATGTCTTAGTTGCGAATAATGAGTTGAAGGCAAAAGCCTTCCTCGATGAAATCGAGGCTAAAAACCCACTGTTCATCGCCACAATCGCCACCACTGAAACCGGCAAAATCCCCGGGTTGTCGGCGGCAGGCGCAAACCCCGATTTCACCGACTTCACACCTCCAGCAGACGCCGAACTCTTGTTGCTGGGCAAATGCAGAAGCATCCAAGGTGTCCCCATCACCCCCGACGGTATCCCCACACCCGCGTTGATTACCACCTCGGCGCTGCATTTAGCCGACATCCCCGTGCTGGTTGTCAACGGCGGCGTCAAAGTTAAACCGCAAATCCCCTACATCGATGTCAACGGAAGCCCCGGACGCGACATCCGAACAGGTGACAGCGTCGACAACGTGGAGGAAGTTATAGAGCGGGCGAAAGTTGTTGGTGAACAGTTGGCGAAAGTGGCTGATTATCTTGTTATTGGCGAGAGCATCCCCGGCGGAACCACGACAGCACTGGGTGTACTGACAGCTCTGGGCATCAACGCTCACGGCAAAGTCAGCAGCACACTGCCGAATAACCCGCATGACCTCAAGGCGGACGTCGTCTCTGCCGGTTTGAAAGCCGCTGAGCAAAAATTCGGTAGCTTCAGAGGTGACCCGATTAAGGCGGTTTCTGCTGTTGGCGACCCGATGATGGCAGCGGTTGCCGGTTTAGTCATCGGCGGGGCACGTCAGGCGCCTGTGTTGATGGCGGGCGGCACACAGATGACCGCGGTATTGGCGGTAATCAACGCATTGCACCCAGAATCCCTTTGCAACGTCGCTGTAGGCACCACACGCTGGGTCACCCAAGATAAATCCAGCGACATCTGTGGAATCACCGAACAGTTCTGCAAAGTCCCGGTGTTAGCCGCTGACTTAGATTTTGGCTCATCCAAATATCCTGGTTTGCAAATCTACGAAACCGGCTTGGTCAAAGAAGGCGTCGGTGCAGGCGGAGCATCCATCGCAGCCATGGCAAAGACCGGCGGAGCAGTTACCAAGCAAATTCTTCTTAAGGAGATAGAGCGTAATTATGCCTCACTGATGCAAGCAAAGTGAAGTGCAAGTGGTAGTTAAGCAGCTCAAGAACCTCCTATCTTTCTTAACCGTTTTCCCAGTCACCATGGACAAGGACCTGTTCAACGACTGCGCACGCAACATGTGGGCTTTTCCTCTCATCGGCGCATTTCTGGGTTTGCTTGCAGGCTTATTCGGTTGGGTCATGTACCAATTCTTTCCCGCAGTCGGCATAGCAGTGGGCGCTTTGGTTTTGGCGCTGCTGCTTTGGATGACTGGACTCCACCATACCGATGGGCTGCTGGATTTCGGCGACGCCGTCATGGTGCACGGTACCCCCGAGCGCAGAATCGAGGTTATGCATGACCAACTTACCGGTGCAGGTGCCATCGGCTTAGCTTTGATGACTTATGTGATTACTGCTTTTGCGTTTGTTGGACTCGGCAGAACCGTAGCCATCGGCGGTTTCGCGGTTCCACTGGTGGTTCCAGGCGTAATTGTGGTTGAGCTTTGCGCTAAATTGGCGATGACTGTGGCGGCTTGGGCTGGAAAATCCGTCCATCAAGGCATGAACTCAGCGTTCCTTGAAGCCATGCATGGCAAAGCAGGAAATTGGCGTTTAACCGCTGCTTTGGCAATCTCTTTGGCAGTTGCGGTGCCACTGCTCTGGGTTGCAGGCGTCTTTGTCGTTTTAGCCGCTGTCACAGCAGGCTTGGTTATGGTGGCGGTGGCGCACAAAAACTTTAACGGAGTCACAGGCGACGTGTTCGGCGCAACAAACGAATTGACACGGATGATCTGCGTGGTTGTTTTGTTGGCGGTGGTTGCATGGGTGTAACGGCACTGGTTATGGCAGGCGGCAAAGGCACCCGCATGAAACTCGCCGAAGAGAAACCGCTGATTTATGTCTGCGGTAAACCCGTCATCGAATACGTTATAGAAGCGCTGAGAGGCGCGAAGAAAATCGATAGGATAATTGTCGCCACAACCGTTGTTACTCCAAAAACTGCGGCGTTGATGAAGCAGCAAAGCGTGCAGGTCATCGAAACCCCCGGCAACGACTATGTCAGCGACATGGGTTACACTGTGCAGGTGCTTAAGTTGGGCGTGTTTTTGGCGATTGCCGCCGACTTGCCACTGGTCAAGTCCGAGATGATCGATGCGATTGTGGAGCGGTATGAGCGTTGCGGTAAGCCCGCGTTGACGGTTGCGGTTCCAATCAATGCTAAAACCCAGCTTGGAATGTGCGTTGACTACTCTTTTAGCGAATGCGGGCAGGAACTGGTTCCAGTGGGCATAAACGTCATTGATGGCAGCAAACGTTATGGTGACGAATGGCTCGACCAAGACATCTACGTCCTCAACTACGAGGAACTCGCCGTAAACATCAACACCGTGCAGGAGTTGCAGTTGGCAGAGAAATTATTGGGACAAAGATGCAAGGGCTAATCTGTTGCTCTGCCGCCTCTCCCCTTCCCCTTATACAGTGGATTAAAAGGTTATTTGATTCTGCTTGAGGTTTGCTCCACAACCAGCCTGCAACACGAAATAGGTTCTGAACCGAAAAAGCAACCGTTCACAAACTCTGCTGGTTGTTGTTGTGTATAGCGGGTTTTCGCCAACAACTACTATAGAAAAAAAGTGTTGGAAACCCTTAATTAATAGCTTCTCTCTTTTTGGGGTACGGAAGGAATAAACTTTGAGTGATGAACTATCCAGATTACCGCCTAACGTGCAAGAAAGGCTTCTCAGACTCCAACAGTTACAGCAGACGCTGCAGTCGATTATGGCTCAAAAACAGCAGGTTGACATGGAAAAAGTTGAGGTAGAACAAACCCTCGCAGAACTCGCCAAAACCACAGACGACGCAGTCATCTACAAAGCCATTGGATCACTGCTTGTCAAAGCAGAAAAAGCCAAAGTAAGCGAAGACCTCAACGAACGCAAGTCCCTGCTCGAAACCCGCAGCACCGTCATCAACCGACAGGAAGAACGCGTCCGCAGCCAAGTTAAAGAGTCACAGACTAAACTGCAAGAAGACCTAAGCCCAGTTTCAGGTCAAGGTCAACCCCTCTCTTAAATGGAGATTTGATGCTTGATGGGTGAGCTCGGTTTTCCAGAGCTATCCACCGAGCAAATCGAACTTTTATGCCAAATCACCGAAGACGCAGCCCGCCGATACATCCTAAAACAAGTTCCAAGCAAAGACGTGGAACGCCTCGACATCAGCGTCGAAGTGGAAGGCACAAAACCGGTCAGCGTCACCGTGGAAATCAACCTGCTCCTAACCAAGCAAACCCAAACTGTTGACGTGGAAGCATTGGTTAAGGCTGCTACGGCTAAGGCGCATGAAGCTACAGAAAACTACCTGAGAAAACTACGATGTCCTTCAAAGAATTAATCACAATTTTAGAGCAGCAGCAAGCAGGCTTTGTTCTTTTGCTTTGTCACCGCAGCGCCGACGCCGACGCAATTTGCAGCGCCTATGGGTTGCAGATGCTTTTGAAGCGGTTTTTACCCAACGTTGTAGTGGAGATTGGGTGTCCGCAGGGCATCAACAAACCCGCCAAGACATTGCTTGAGTACTTGCCCATCACAGTTAACCTAAAACCCAACATTGACTCCGCCGAAGTCATCGTGCTCTTAGACATGAACACCGTGGAGCAGCTAGACGAAGTTGCTGGAGCCATCAAAAAGTCGCCTGCCCCAAAAATCATCATCGACCACCACGCCCCCAGCCCCGAAACCACCGCAATCTGCAAACTCTGCATCCTCGACCAAACCGCCGCTGCCAACTGCGAACTCGTCTACCGCCTCTACGTCGAAGCAGACGTCAAACCCGCCCTCAACGAGGCAAAAGCGCTTTTTGTCGGCATAGCGTTTGACACCCGCCATTTTGCACTGGCTAATTCACCCACTTTCGGCGTCATCGCAGAACTGGTGAAGGCAGGCATAGACGCACAGGAGACGCTTGCCCAGTTTGCCCTGCCCATTGAGGATTCCGAGCGGGTCGCGAAGCTCAAAGCATGTAAACGTGCAAGAATAATCAGAATCGAAGGGTGGATTGTGGCGCTTTCACATGTAAGTGCCTACCAAGCTTCTGCAGCTAAGGCGCTTGTGGATTTGGGGGCGCATGTGGCGGCGGTGGCAGGCAAAAAAAACGGTAAAGTCGAAATCAGCCTCCGCAGCACCCGCCAGTTCAACGAGAAAGCTGCTGTGCATCTGGGAACCGATATTGCGGCGCCTCTTGGCGAGTTTTTGGGTGGTGTGGGTGGCGGCCATGCGATGGCATCTGGTGTCAGCGGCAAAGGCGAAATCAAGGATGCCCTCAAAAAATGCGAGTCTCTTTTGAAGCAGAAAATCGCTAAATCCCAAAGCTCTGACTAGTTTGTCACTACTAAACGCCGGGTGTTTAGAAGTTTTAGTTTTGTTTAGATGGTTTAACGGAAATTCTTAATTACAGCCAAAACTTTTAGATGAAAAACAAAACTGTGTAGCTACGCTTAAATGAGCAAACAGTAACGCTTAAGGTGGGCAAACTAAAACAATGGCTATAATCGAAACAAAGAACCTCACATACACCTACCCCGGCGCCGCTAAACCATCGATATGCGACGTGTCTATAAAGGTGGAGCGGGGCGAATTTGTTTTGATTACGGGGCCCAGCGGCTGCGGCAAAACCACTCTGTGCCGATGCTTCAACGGGTTAGTGCCCCATTTCTATCAAGGCGAAATAAAAGGCGAAATAGCCGTCGCCGGCATAAACACCCTTGACCACCACACTTACGAAATGGCTAAGCACGTTGGCTTAGTGTTTCAGAACCCTGAAAACCAGCTTTTCGCACTCTCCGTCGAAAAAGACGTGGCGTTTGGCTTAGAAAACGTCGCAGTCAACCGCGAAGAGATGCGTAAAAAAGTCGATTGGGCACTCAACCAAACCGACATCTACGGCATCCGCGAGCGCTCACCGCATGAGATTAGCGGTGGACAGCAGCAGCGGGTGGCTATTGCGTCGGTTCTCGCAATGGAACCAGAGATCATCGTACTTGATGAGCCAACCTCTTTTTTGGATCCGTTGAGTGCTGAGAGGATTTTTGATGTTATTTACAAGTTGAACAAGGAAAACGGCATTACCGTTGTCCTAGTTGAGCACCGGCTGGATTTAACCGCCAAATATGCCAACCACCTCATCATCATGGATCAGGGCTCAGTACGATTGGAAGGCGACCCCCGAGTTATCCTAAGCAACGAGGAAACCCGTTTAATCGGCGTCGGCATTCCCAAAGCCACCTTGCTCTATCAGATGCTAAAGAAAGAAGGCTTCAACCTCGGCGACAAAACACCGCTGTCATCGGAGGAGTTGGCGGAGCAACTGTTGGAGGCACTCGGCTAAATGATTGAAGCCGAAAACGTGCATTTCAGCTACCCCAGCAAAGTCGAAGCCCTAAAAGGCGTTTCACTCACAGTTAAAGACGGCGAATTCGTCGCCATCATGGGGCAAAACGGCGCAGGCAAATCCACCTTTGTCAAACACTTCAACGGACTACTCAAACCCTCCTCTGGCACAGTCAAAATCGACGGCGTCCCAACCACCAAATCCAGCGTCGCCGCCCTAGCCCGAAACGTCGGTTTCGTATTCCAAAACCCCGACCACCAACTTTTCAGCGAAACCGTCGAAGAAGAAATCAGTTTTGCACTCAAAAACTTCGGCTTCGAACCAAACGTCATCGAAGAACGCGTCACGTGGGCGCTTAACCTTCTTTCGCTGACTCAGTACCGCAAAACCTCGCCGTTTCTACTCAGCGGCGGCGAACGTAAACGGGTGGCGTTGGCGTCTGTGTTGGCTTGGAACCCTAAAACCTTGATTCTTGACGAACCCACCATCGGGCAGGACCATGAGCAGAAAGAGAAGCTGCGCCAATTCATCATGCAGATGCAGACACAGGGCAAAACCGTCGTCACAGTGACCCATGACGTGGAGTTTGTGGCAGAATGCAACCCCCGCGTCATATTGATGAAAGAGGGGAAAATCGTCGCTGACGGAGTGGGCAGCGAAATCCTAACCGACCCCGCGATGTTGGAGTTGTCCTCGATTGTGCTGCCGCAGGTGGCACAGGTCTTCACTAAACTATCCGGTTTGGGCTTGCCCAAAGACGTCATTGACCTCTATGAAGCAAAGAAGTTACTGCTAAAACTTAGGGAGGAGCGGGGCAAGTGAGTGTTTTTGACGGCTTAAAATTCCGCAAGGTCAAAAGCCCCATCCACAACCTTGACCCACGCATCAAATTCATCTATGTCATCGCCATATTCGTCGCCGCCATTCTCTTCATCCAAATCATCCCCTTGCTTGTCCTTTTCTTGATGCAGTTGCCGTTTGTGTTTTTGGCGCGGGTACAGAAGCAGTGGCTGCGTTCGTTGCGTGGAGCAGCCTTCTTGGCAGCATTCATCTTTATTTTAAACGTTGGAACCACCTACTTCACAAATGGCTACACTTTAACGGCAGCAATCATCGAAGGCGCATTAGCCATGACCCTGCGTTTTGTTGTGCTGGTTGAGTCTTTTTCGGTGTTCTTCTTAACTACTTCACCGGATCATTTGGGCTTGGCACTGGAGACGTCGCGGGTTCCCTATGAATTCGCGTTTGCATTCACCACAGCCGTCCGCTTTGTGCCAGTTTTGGCTGAGGAAGCCCAAACCATTATGGACGCCCAGAAAGCTCGCGGCTTAGAGTTAGAGAAGGGCAATCTGATGAAGCGCATCCGCAACTACATACCCGTGCTTATCCCCTTAATCGTGAGCGCCATCCGCCGCAGCCTCGAACTCGCCGAAGCCATGGAGTCCCGCGCATGGGGCGCAAGCAAAAAACGCACCAACCTCTACGCCCTAAAACTACGTGCTGGCGACTACGTGCTTTTGGCAATCACCATAATAATCATAATTGTAGCGGTTTACGCGCGACTCTACGTGGCGATTCCAACTATCACGAGCCTGCTGTAGAGAAAGCCTTAATGATGCATTGAACAACCTAAAATACAGAGGATTTCATGTCTGAGCATACCCGTTTTGGACCCGCAGGCGTACCGCCAATGTTCCGCGTCTTAGGCGCCGCAACAAACGACACGCCAAGGCTGCTACACGAGGAGGGACTGGATGCGTTTGAGTACCAAGCCGTCCGCTGGGGTCCTAAGCCGCAGATGAAAGAGGTTGAAGCCCGCAAACTCGGCGAAGAAGCCCAAAAAAACGATGTGCGCCTCAGCATGCATGGCAGCTACTTCATAAACCTCTCAGGCAAACGCGAAGTCGTCGAAGCCAGCAAACGCCGCATGATCGCCTGCGCAACCGCGGCGGATTGGATGGATGCCTACGTCATGGTTTTCCACACGGGCTTCTACGGCAAATTCGAAAAAGACTATGCACTTAAAACCTGCATCCAAGGCCTCAAAGAAGTCAGCGCCGAAATGAAATCTTTGGGCATCAAAGTCAAGTTGGGTCCTGAAACGATGGGGCGCAAGTTCCAAGTGGGCACCATCGACGAAATCATCGCCATAAACCGCGAAGTCGAGGGTACGCAGTTGGTCATCGACTGGGGGCACCTCCATGCGTTGCATCAGGGAACCTTCAAAAAAATGGAGGACATGCGAGCCGTCGCCTTGAAAGTGGAGGAGGAACTGGGCACTGAAACACTGCGGAGCATGCACTGCCACTTCAGCGCCATCGAATTCAATGCCCAAGGAGAAAGAAAACACCACACCCTCGACGAAGGCTACGGACCCGATTTCCGCTGGCTTGCCGAGGTGATTGTGGAGTTTGGGCTGCACCCCACGATGATCTGTGAATCGCCAATTCTGGATGTGGATGCACGGAAAATGAAGGCGACGCTTCAACAGGTTGCAGCCGAGAAGCAAAAAAGTTAGGTTGCCCCTCTGACGCCGTTGATAACTTTTTTTATCAAAAACCCTAAAATCCCATCATAGCCCCATTACCCGTATGCCCTCTGGACTTGAATCCCTGCACAAAGTACTCAAGGACGAAAAAAGAAGAAAAATCGTTGCGTTACTAAACGAGAAAGGCAGCCAAAGCTACACCGACTTAATGACGGCACTTGGAATAAGCAACACGGGCAAACTCAACTACCACCTAAAAGTCCTAAGCGAGTTAGTTACGAAAGACAGCGGGGGACTCTATGTCTTGACTGATAAGGGAAAACTTGCCGCCAACCTCGTACAAGATTTAGCAGCGAGGAAGAGCCAGTCACAGATTGAAGCGCCTTTTCCAAGGGGCTACATGATCGTGGTAAGCCTCTTCTCCGTCGCGATGGTTGCTTTGGATTTTGGGCTGTTCCTTTCAGGAGTGATTTTGCTGGAGCCGTTTGCCGAGTACCTGTTGACGGCGGTTTTAGCCTTTGTTTTCCTAATCGCCGCCGAGAAGGCAAGGGTTAAGAGGTCAATGATGCAGCCGAACCGTCAAATGCTGGGTGCTCAACTCTCGATAATCGCTGCTGGAGCATTCGCGGGTGCGGTGGGTCTGTTTTTTGGAGGTGGCTTATTGTTGGCGGGGCTGGTTCAGTTGGGGTTTCATAACCCGTTTCCAACCTTCAACTCATGGATCATTATCAGCTTCACCCTTGGCGCAGTAATCGGGGGCGCAGCAGGCTATACGATTTTCAAGCAAAGCAGATACTCGGACCCCAGATACTACGAGCCCTTCTAGAGAGTCAAAGGGTTTTTTTGGTTCTGCTTGAGGATTTGCCCTCAACCAGCCAGCATCGCATCTCTATTGCCGAACGCAAAACACAGTTGCTTGCCATGTCCCTGAGAAGATGATGAGTAAGGGCGGCATCCTATTCTTCTAACACTAAAAAAAGAAAACGTTCCCCCAATATTTCGATATACTAGACATTTGTTGTGTTCCAATAGTACACATGCTGGTAGTCTACCTTCGATATTGGGTACATGGAGTCCTCGTAGACTATGTCGAGGCTGGCACCGTATTTGGCGAGCAAATGACTCATGACGGTTCCCACTTGCACGGACCTGTCATCCGGAGGCCAAAAACCCCAGATCGTGTCGGTGGGGTTACGCATGCCCCACCCGTAGTTATGCGGCAAAACCAGCACAGCCTCAGGCTTACTTAAGTCCGCGAATTTTTCGGTGTGCATGTCGTTCCAGAACCGCTCCAGCGCAAGGTAGTGTTCGTCAGTCATGGCGGCGGCGGTGTTGCCTTTGTCGTCTTTGGCGTAATTGAAAATTGCGATGTATTTGGCGCCAGCTTGGTAAGCCATTAGCATTTGATCGTAAATCTGGCCTCCGGTATCCAGAAATGGTACATCCATATATTTCCAGGTGACCATGGCGCCCCAGTCTTTATCCATAAGCCTGGCCGCGCCTTTGACGAGGTCTATCTGCTGGGCAATGCTTTCATTCCAACCTAACTCTGTAAACATGACATCGTAAGTGCCTAAGTAGTCAAACCAGTAAAGCGCATAATCGGAGGTGAAGGTGCTGATTTGAGCTTTGTTGAGCGCCACTAATCCGGGGTCTTCAGCCACTACATGGTTTACGAAAAAGCTTGTTTCTAAATCGTAGTCGGCGGGTTTGGTGCCGTTTTCTGCATAAGCGAGCATTTTGAGGTACATCTGGTAGAGGTCTTGGAATGCGGGATTCTGGGTTTGGCTGAGTTGGCTGAGATGCGACCCGAACGTTTTGTACCATGCTGTCCAGTCGCCGTCCAACTGGATGCCGCCGGGTTCATCGTTATAGTATACGCCTATGAATTTGGCTCCCCAGCGTTGGGTGAAGTTCTGTTTTATGTCGGTCATGGATTCCTGCCAAAACCATGTGGATTCGTTGGTTTGGATGATGTCGTTGATGCCTAAATTGAGTATTACGTTCAATCCATTGGCGACGGCATAATCGCAGATTTGATAGACCGCTGACTCGTTGCGACTGATGGGGTTTCTGCCTGAATCCAAAATGAAAAGGTTAGTGTAAGTTTTTACTCGGTCAATTTGTTCGATGGCTTGTGTGGTTGTGTTTCCAGCGAAGGCAACGCCTACGTATGGTATGGGTAGGCTTTCTTGGCTGCCGTTAAAGTAGACCTGCTGAGTGGCGAACGCTGAGACAACGATGATGGCGATGAGGATGGTGGGAACCAAAAACTTCTTCATGCGCCTGTTGCTGCTCATGGTTAAAGCCCGCAGTAGACTGGTTTGTAGGCGATGCCCCTTAAGGTTTTGCCATAAACAACCCCAAATTGATAGTTTCCCCTATAGAGCAGTATATTCTATTTTGGCTGGGTCATGGGCAAAAACTGCGTTGTTTTTGTGTGAAGTCTTTTTAAGCCATTAAAGCAATACCAGAGCGCAGAGGGAGAGACATTTGGAACGTAAGGATTTCGACCGTGCCAACGTCATAAAAGAGGAAATCCAGCAGCAGGAACACCGCTTCTTAGTCGTTTACGTGGAAGCTAAAAACAGTATCATGGTAATGCTTAGCGAAAAAGACGACAAACTGGGCACTATGGCGATTGCTGTTCCTAAACCCCACGACATGCTTGGTTCAATCACCTCATCTGTATTGCTGGGCGATAAACACGTTATCTCTGCCCGCATGTTCGCAGAGTACGTGGCTGCCAAGAAAGGCAAAATCGCCATCGTATCGGTCTACCTTGACCAAGTTAACGAGGTCCAAGCGCAAGAATTCTTCATGCACCTAATCGACAAAGTGCTAAAAAAAGACAGCAAAAAAGAACCCGAAGCCATCTGACCGGCATGATCCGCAAACTCGGAGAGAACGACTTCCAAGCCATCTACGCCATAGTAAACGACGCCGCAGTCGCCTACAAGGACAAAATCCCAGCGGACCGGTGGAAAGAACCCTACATGCCCAAAGAAGAGCTCCGAGAAGAAATCAGCTCTGGCGTCCAATTCTACGGTTACATCCAAAACGGCAAAGTAGTGGCGGTCATGGGAATCCAACCCGTTGGCAGGGTCACATTGATCCGCCATGCCTACACGCTTACAGGTTGCCAGCGGCAGGGACTCGGCGAGAAACTCCTCAAACATCTCATGGACTTAGCAGAAACAGACCTGATTCTGGTGGGCACATGGATAGCAGCGTCATGGGCTATTGGTTTCTACCAGAAAAACGGGTTCAAATTACTTTCTAGGGAAGAAACAAATAAGCAACTCAAGACTTACTGGAATATCCCAGAGCGCCAAATTGAAACCTCAGTGGTGCTCCAAAAGAAAAGGCAACTGAAATGAAGACGCTACTGCTAAAAGTTGACCCAGACAACCCTGACCTAGCAAAGATTGAGCAGGCAGCCCAAATCATCCGAAGGGGCGGCTTGGTTGCGTTTCCCACTGAAACCGTTTATGGGCTTGGCGCAGACGCGCTCAATGCGGAAGCGGTTTTGAGGTTGTTTGCCGCTAAAAATCGCCCATTGGATAACCCGCCGATTGTGCATGTAGCTGATTTCTCTGAGGTTTACCCTTTAGTGGTTGAGGTGACAGAGCAGGCGGAGTTGCTTATGAAGCAGTTTTGGCCCGGACCCTTGACCCTAGTTTTTAGGCATTCAAGCAAAGTGCCCAATGAATCCGTGGCGGGGCTCGACACAGTAGCCATCCGTATGCCCCAGCACAAGGTTGCCCTCGCATTAATCCGACAGAGCCGTTGTCCCATCGCGGCTCCAAGCGCCAACCTCTCAGGCAAACCCAGCCCAACCACTGCACTGCATGTCTACGAAGACCTCAACGGACGCATCGATGCCATCATCGATGGAGGAGCCGCCAACATAGGGGTAGAATCCACTGTCGTCGACTTAAGCAGTGACCCCCCGATGCTTCTGAGGCCCGGCGGAACCCCGTTTGAGATACTAAAAAAAGTGTTGCCCAGCCTGCAGCTTCACCCGTTTGTTTTGGCGGAGCATGAATTGGAACAAGAAAAAGCCCGTTCACCCGGCATGAAACATAAGCATTATGCACCCAAAGCAGTAGTCATCCTTGTTGAGGGTAACCTAGACGCGGTTGTAAGGAAGGTTGGGGAGTTGGCTGAATCTTACCGGGCTGGAGGCTCAAAAGTGGGTATTTTAGCTACCGACCAAACCCAATCCGCCTACAAAGCCGACGTGGTTAAATCCATGGGCAGCCGTGTTAACCTCTCCACAGTCGCGCAGAGTCTCTTCCGCCTGCTCCGTGAAGTGGACGCCGAAGGCGTGGATGTTATTGTCGCCGAATGTGTGCCCTCTGAGGGGCTTGGGTTAGCTGTGATGAATCGACTGCGTAAAGCTTCAGGCTACCACATAATAAAAGCCGCCTAGTTTGTGCGCAGTGAGGCAAGAAGACTCTCCAGTTTCACCTGGGCAACACAGATTACGTTGTCAGCGGCGCCATAATACACGAAGAGTTCATTGCCGATAACCACGTTTCCACAGCTGAACACGACATTGGGCACTTTGCCGAAGCGCTCATAATCCATTTTAGGTGACAAAATCGGTCTTCTGGAGCGGTAGAGCACACGTTCAGGGTTGTTTTTATCCAGCAACACAACGCCCAGCGAGTAGAGGCGTTCAACGCTGACACCATGGTAAACCACAAGCCAGTAATCATCCATCTTTATCGGTGTGCCGCCGACGCCGATTTTCCAGTTATCCCAGCCCTTAGCACGCGGCTTCATAACTGATCGGATATCACACCAATGCTCCAAATCGTCAGAGAAGCCTATACAGAGGTCAGGGTCGATGCGGTGCAGCATCACGTATCTGCCGTTGATTTTCTCGGGGAACACGACTGCGTCTTTGTTGCGTATGCCCGGAAAAGGCAGTCTTCTAGCAGTCCAGTTCCATCTGCGCCCCAGAAAATCGTCTTTTCTAATAGTGGTTAAGGCGACTTGGTAAACTTGGAGGTGGCTGTACTCTCGTAGTGCCGTGTACGCCATGATGAGTTGGTCGTCGAGTTGGGTTATCCGCGGGTCTTCGCAACCGTCTTTTTCGCAGTTGGATTTAGGCACATAAACCGGGGTGGACAGGCGTTCATCGATGTGGAAGCCGTCGGTTGTGGCGGCGTAGCCGATTCTAGAAACATTGTCATTTCCCATTGCCCGGTAGAGCAGATGAACTTTGCCGTTGAGGTAGACGGCGGCTGGGTTGAAGACTTCTCTTGACTCCCAAGCATGCACCTCAATGGGTTTTAAAATCGGGTTACCCAGATACCGTTCCATTACCCATTCCTATTCTGCCTCTGAAATCGGCGTTTTGATTCCTAAAACCTCGTCGAAGAAGGCACGCAAAGAGAACATTCCAATGAGTTTCCCTGTTTGGTCTGTGACCGGTAAATGCCTGATGTTATGGGACATCATTAGCTGTTTGGCTTGGTCAAAGGAGGCTTCAAGCGAAACCGTGACAACGTTGCGGCTCATAACTTTGCCCAGCGGCTCCTCTGTGGAGTACTTGTTTGCTACGATGCGGATGGCGTCGCGTTCAGTAAAAATCCCCGCTACCTTCTGTTCGTCATCCACTATAACAACTGACCCCACATGCCTATCGTTGAGCAACTGAACTGCTTTTTCTATGCTCGTGTCTTCTTTTGCTGTGATAACGGTTTTGCACATGATGTCTTTTACTTTAAGCATGGGTTCACACAATCAAATCACCCCAAAAAACCAGTTGTTCTATGTAATCAAGCAGTTGGCTGGCCCTTAAATTCTCTTCTGCCACAACCCCCGCCTGACCTCTTCAAGTTTTAGCCGCGCCAGCAAATAGGAAATGGAGGATTCGGCGCCTTGATTGCGGTTTACACGGTCTGCACATATGCCGTCACAGCACCCGTATGTTCGGGGGCTGTACACCATGGCTTTGAGGCTGTTTCTACCCAAAAACCACCCAAACGCCAAGTTAGCCACGTTGAGGTAACGCCGGTTTTTAGTGGCGAAGTAGCCGTCTACGGCTGCGGCTACCATAGCAGTGGCTTCCAAGGGTTGCTGGTCATAGACGGGTCTGTTGCCGCCCCGCTTGTACCAGCCGTCGTTGCCTATGGGCACATACACGCCGTTTATCATCTGCGTCTTTAACAGAAACCCCATCGACTCCACCGCCACATCCAAAAACTCTTTTTCTTTAACCATCAAATACGCCACAAACAGCGCCTCTGTTAAGCGGGCGTTGTCGTAGGTTAAGTGGGGTTCAAACCACCGCCAATCATCCTTTGCTTGGTCATGGAAGCAGTGGACGAGGTGGCTGCCGAGTTTTTCAGCGGTTTTTTTGAGGTTTTCGTCTGGAATAGCTCGGTAGTACTCATGTAAACCGATGAGGGTAGATGAGTAAAACCGAAGTGAAATGGATTTCCAAACCCAAGGTAGCCCCCGGTCAAAGATTTCTTTGGCGACAAAACGCATATCCTCTGGGAGAGCAGAGTTTATGGCGGTGCCGCAACCCCACATGGTGCGTCCTGCACTGTCTTCTGAACCGTCGACGTCGAGGAAGGTGCGTTCATAGCTTAGGTAGTTATGGAAGTTGCCGTCGGGCTTCTGCATGTGATTTAGAAACGCCAAGTAAACCTGTGCGAGATGCTTCATTTTGGGGTCTTTTTTTAGGCGGTGGTATTTGGCGGCGACGACTAAGGCGCGGGCGTTGTCGTCGGTTGTGTAGCCCTCGCTGCGCCTTGGAATACAGAATTTTGCGTGTTGAAAAACGCCTGTGTCATCCGTTAGGGCTTCAAGGTGATCCATTTTTAGTGGAGGCAGCTTGATGGCAATTCCTCCACGCGTTGCCCCGCTAACTCGTCGAAGAGGCTAAGGTATTTCTTTGCAACCAAAGGCCAAGTGAAGTGTCGACTATAGCGGTAAGCTTTCTCTCCAAGCGAAGCCCTCAGCTCCGGGTTCTCTATGACTTCCGTTACACGCTGTGCGATAGATTGGGAATCGTTGAATTCACAGAATACGCCGCGGCCCTCACCGAGCGCCTCTTTTGCATGCAGGTACGGTGTGGAAACCACTGCTTTGCCCGCAGCTAGGGCGTAGGATAGGGTGCCGCTGCTCACTTGATTCGGGGAATGGTAAGGCGTAATGTAAACGTCGGTTGCCAACAAATACCTGTACAGTTCGGGTTTAGACAGGAACCGGTTTAAGAACCGTACGTGCCCCCGTAACCCAAGGTCTTTAGCCATGCGATGAAGTGTGTTGCGGTAGGATTCTCCCTCGACCTTCTTCACCTCAGGATGCGTTACACCCAGTACGTAGTAGACTATTCTGGGCTCATGTTTGATGATTTCAGGCAAAGCCTCGATGACATGTTCAATACCCTTGCCGCGGCTCAGCAGCCCAAACGTAGAGAGCACAACCCTGTCTTTTAAGCCCAGTTTCGGCTTGACTTTCGAGGTAGACAGTAGAGGCAAGTCTGGGCAGCCATGGGGAATTAACCTGACTTTTCGCATTGGCACCCCATATTGCTCTACTAATGATTGGGTTATTTTATTCAAAACTACTATTGCTGCGCTTTTGTCGACAATTGTGTCGAATACTTCTTTTTGTTTTCCTTCAAAGTTTGGTAAAACCGTGTGCAAAGTTGTGGCGACGGGTACCTTGAGTTTTTCAAGGAAAGAACCTATATATTCTCCAGATTCTCCGCCGAAAATTCCGAATTCATGCTGGATATTAACGACGTTAACGGTGGATTGGTTAAGAAAATCCGCCATTAACAGGTAATCTTCAAGGAAGTCGCGGCCGATTTTATGTTCTATACCCTCATATGAAGGCTTAAAGAGTCGGCGGCCGTCTATGGAGATGACTTTTTGCTCTTTTAGCCGATTATACAGGCTAATAGAGTTAACTAAATCAGCTGTGAAGGTGGCTATACCGCATTTTCTGGGTGGAAAAGTACTAACATAAGCAACCTCTTTAACCCTCGTTTGGGTAGGGGTGCCTAGAACAAAGTTTGCCAACTACAACTCACGCCATATAGGAAGGTAGAGCCGTGTTTAAGCACATGTGATTGTATAAGAACAGTCACAAAGGGCGATTTCGACATAAAGTTCCATGCAGGTTTATATTTTGCCTGTGTAGAACCTTTAGTGGAAGGGAGAGGGGCATATGAAACGCTTTGCACATAACCCCATATTAGAACCAATAAAGAGGAATTACTGGGAGTCAAGGTCTGTTTTCAACGCGGCGGCGGTGTACAGCGGCGGCTTAGTCCACATTGTATACCGAGCCATGGGAGACGACAACGTTTCCCGGCTTGGCTTGGCAACTTCAAGCGACGGCTACACTATTAAAGAACGTTTCGACACCCCAATTTTTACCCCAGTTCAACATGCAGAACACAGTGGCTGTGAAGACCCACGCTTAACCCAAATAGGCGACCAACTCATCATGGCGTACACGGCTTATCGAAACCACGATTTCCCCGTAATCTACCAAATATCGTTAACCTCCATAAACCTCCAAGACTTTGTAAATCGCAATTGGAACTGGAAAGAACGCATCCTGCCATTTCCCAACGTACGTAACAAGGACGCCTTTATCCTGCCCGGCAAAGTTGACGACCAATACATGATGTTTCACCGAATCGAACCCAGCATCTGCGTTTCCTACTCTGCGGATCTCAAGAAATGGCATGGCTTCAAATCCGTCATGGAACCCCGAGACAAAATGTGGGACAGCGTCAAAATCGGTGCAGCCGGAACACCCATCGAACTCAACGAAGGCTACCTATTCATTTACCACGGCGTTGATGAAAAGAAAAACTATTCTCTTGGCGTGGCATTGCTGGATAAGGCTAACCCTGAGAAAGTGCTCTATCGCTCAGACAAACCCATCCTTACACCTTGTGAAGGCTATGAATGCATCGGCGACGTACCAAACGTGGTTTTCAGCTGTGGCAACGTGCAGATCGATGATCAAGTCATCGTTTACTATGGCGGAGCAGACACGGTGCTGTGCGGTGCGAGCTTTGAGTTAAACGAGTTGCTTCCCAGAAAATAGGGTAAATATGACGCTCAAGATTTCTCTTAAGCACCCCCTTTTTTGCTTCGGATTCCAAGTAGTTTGATGTTGGCTTGGAATTGTAGTCACATAATCTTAAATGGTCGCCTACATGAAATTAATCATGAAAACCTATCGAAAGTCATAGCTTAGGGCTTCAAAAAAACGCTTGCTAATTTTTGCCAATCAATGGCTGTTGATAGGGGAGGTGAAGACATGTCAAAACCCCTTGAACGTGACTTAACTACCAATAAGGAAAAACCTGATTTTATACAGGAATTCACTTCACGGGACATTAACCGCTATTCCGAGGAAAACTCTGACGGCGCCCAAACCCAAGAAGACATCGCTGAAGGTTGGGCAGAAAAAAATCAATTGCCATTGACGGGCAGAATGTCTGGAACCATGGACGAACTTGAACGCATTCAAAACTCTGAAAACATGACTAGTGAAGAAGTCCGCGAATGCCTCAAAGATTCCATGGAATGTTATCAAACCTGCAGCGAAACCATTCTGCGTTGCCTCAGCATAGGCGGCAAACATGCAGAAGCCGAGCACATCAACCTCATTATGGACTGCGCAAAAATCTGCAATACCAACGCTGATTTCATGCTGAGAAACTCTACCTATTACCCCCAGACCTGCGGCATATGTGCTGACATATGCGATGAATGCGCCGACAACTTTGACCGCTTTGACGAGGACTTCATGAAGGAATGTGCAAGCGTTTGTAGACGCTGTGCGGAGTCATGCCGTGAAATGGCGAGGTAACAAGATTGGTGGGTGCTAACAATTTTTCCTCCAAGTAATTGGGAGGTGAATATATGCAAGAAGAAGTTAGGAAAGAACAGGAGAAAATTCAAGATGACGCCCCGATCTATGATATTTTGAAGATAGAACATAAGGATGTTAAGAGACTTTTCAAACAAATTGTCGATGGAGAACGCTATCAGGACGATGTTTTCTCTCAGATTAAGATGGCATTGCAGTTACACATGGCGGGTGAAGAGAAGCTTTTCTATCCGCGGCTTGAAAACAACCCTGAAACAAGGACGCTGACACTTGAAGCTTATGAGGAGCATGATGTTGCTAAAAAGGTAATCAATGATGTCGATAACTCAAGCGATGATGATGTAAAATACGCTAAAATCAAAGTCCTAAGCGAAACCGTTGATATGCACATTAAAGAGGAAGAAGACGACCTCTTCAAGAAAGCTAGACATGTCCTCTCAGATGATGACGAACGGGAAATAGCCAAGCAGTTCATGAATGAAAAGATGGCAAATATGCCAAAGATGTAACCGCTGTTTCCTCTCTACACTTTTTGTACATTACTCGTTTTTTAGTAACTCCATTTTTGGGACGGTGATTGTTTGCCTCCAAGAGGCGTTGAAAATCCAAAGCGTAAACGGCAATACGAGCACATAAAAGAATCTGAGCTCAAACGCGGTGCATCCGAAGAGGATGCTGAACGTATCGCGGCAGCAACGGTAAATAAGACTCGAAGTGAGAAGGGTGAAACTGAAACCTAAGGGTTGAAGTCACTTGTTTTGGTTGATTATCAGCGTTAACCTTAGGAAAAACTTATATTTCAATTTTTTATTGTTGAATTCCAGTTTATAATTAAAATTAAAATCTACAGAATCTGGTGAAATTATGTCTCAAGGTGGAGGAAACATCCCCGTTCATAGTATTAAAGGAAGGCACAGGTAGAAGTACTGGCCGCGAAGCACAACGAAACAACATTATGGCTGCTAAAATCGTTGCTGAAGCCGTAAAAAGCACGCTCGGTCCCTGCGGCATGGATAAGATGCTGGTCAGCGGCATGGGCGACGTTGCCATAACCAACGACGGCGCAACCATCATGAAAGAACTCGACGTTCAACATCCAGCGGCAAAGATGCTTGTTGAAGTCGCCAAAGCACAGGACAACGAAGTCGGCGACGGAACTACAACCGCCGTTATCCTAGCAGGCGAACTACTCGCAAAAGCCGAAGGATTACTCGACAAAAACATTCATCCAACCGTTATCATTGAAGGCTACAAGAAAGCAAGCGAAGAGGCACAGAAAATCCTGCAGGCTATCGCTTTGCCAGTTGCTTTCAACGATGATAAAACCCTAAAAGAAGTCGCTATAACCTCGATTTCCAGCAAAAGCATCAACGTCGCAGAAGACCACTTCGCAAAAATCATCGTCGAATCAGTCCGGCAAGTCTCTGAGAAAGTTGACGACAAATACGTCGCCGATATCGACTTGGTGAAAATTGTGAAGAAACACGGTAAAAGCCTCGACGAAACCGAACTCGTCAAAGGCATGGTTCTTGACAAAGAAATCGCCAGCAGCGGCATGCCCAAACTGGTTGACGGCGCAAAAATTGCTCTTCTCAATGCAAAACTCGAAATCGAGAAAACCGAGTTTGACGCAAAAATCAACATTGAAAGCCCTGACCAGATGAAGTTGTTCCTAGACGAAGAAGAACGCATGATAAAAGACATGGTTACTTCAATCACGAAGTCAGGTGCAAACGTTGTGTTCTGCGAGAAAGGCATCGACGACATGGCACTTCACTTCTTAGGAAAAGCCGGGGTCATCGCAGTTAAAAGCGTGAGCAGCAGCGACATGGAGAAACTCAGCAAAGCCACAGGCGCCATGATTGTTGCATCAGTCAAAGAATTAGCTCCAGAAGTGTTGGGTAAAGCGAAACGTGTTGAAGAAGTCAAAATCGGCGACGACAAACTCCTCTACATACGCGATTGCAAGAACCCCAAAGCCGTAACCATCGTCATCCGAGGCGCATCCAACCATGTTATCGATGAAGCAGAACGCAGCTTACACGACGGCTTATGCGTTGTCCGTAACGTCATCGAAGACGGCAAAATCGTTGCAGGCGGCGGCGCACCCGAAGCTGAACTTGCAAAAGGCCTGAAAGCCTTCGCAGTCCAAGTGGGCGGACGGGAACAACTCGCAGTGGAAGCCTTCGCAGAAGCAGTCGAAGAAATCCCATTGACACTCGCTGAGAACGCAGGCTTAGACCCCATAGACATCATGGTTGCACTCCGCGCACAACACGAGAAACCAAATAGCAAAACCTTCGGCATCGACGTTACCACAGGCAAAATCGTTGACATGTGCCCCAAAATGATTGTGGAGCCTCTGCGCGTGAAGCAGCAAGCCATCAAATCAGCCACCGAAGCCACCAACATGATACTGAAAATCGACGATTTAATCAGCGTCAAAGGCGGCGGAAAGATGCCTCCGATGCCCCCAGGAGGAATGGGTGGAATGGGAGGTATGGGTGGCATGGGCGGTATGGGCGGAATGCCCTACTAACCAAACCCTTTCTTTTCTCTTTATGTTCTTAAACAGATTATTTGTTTCTTGAAATCTCTTGATTCTATACGGCGAAGTCTTTATGAGAAGCCGCGTATCTGCTGGTCTTGACCCTTCTCAGTCATGAAATATTTGCCGTCGGCTGTTTTGGCGATTAAGCCGCTTCTCTGCATGATGTCTAGGACCGTGCCGAATTCTTCGAATGTGGAGGCGGATTCTTCATTGAACGCCTTATTCTTTTTGAGTTCACTCTCTATTTTAATCCGTGTAGTAATTATGATGCCTGAGGCTTCTACGGTTTTCGCCAAGTTGTCACTACCTGCCCTTTCTATGGGGTCGTTGTCTGATATGACTTATGACTGTAAACTATGTATCCACAATAGTTAGCCCAAACCCTTCCAAGCCCAAAAATAATTAAGCTTTAAGGGATAGAGTAGACAATGATTGGGAGAACAGTATGAAGCACGTGAAAATCTCATCGTTCGACTGCCCTGACGCATGGTTCAAAGCCTTAAATGCGATTTGGCGTGAAGGCGACGTCTACAAAGTTGGGTTTGGTTCTGAGGAGACTGAAACAAAAAAGCTTAACTTGACAATTGAGATTGCGCATCCCGAGAACAGGCCGCTTGTCAGCGACAAAGCCCCCTGCGACTTCAAGTACGTGCAGGGCTACGCTTTGGAGTACCTGTGGTGTGGCGAAAAAAAAGAGGATGAAACCTACACTTACGGCAGCCGCCTAAACGACCCAATAAATCAGGTGGAGGAAGCTGTCAAACGGTATGTGGAGGAGCAACGGGACCGTCAAGTCACCATGGTTATCCGTCGCCCAGATGACATAGCAAAGTTTGATTCTAAAGGCAACAAAAGCGAGCCGCCCTGCCTCAGCTTAATCGACACCGAAATCCTCGACGGCCAAATGCACCTAACCTGCTACTTCCGCAGCTGGGACGCCTACGGAGGCTTACCCGCCAACATCGCGGGCTGCAGCTTTTCAACGAAGCTTTCGTTTCAGAAATCAACGAACGCGGTAACCTCTCGCTTAAAACTGGTAAACTGGTTTTCCACAGCAAAAACTGCCACATCTACCAGCGCCAATATCCCCTTGTCAAGGAACTGTTGGAGCCCAAGGATGGCAAGGCTACACGTTTGGCAAAAACGATGAGGGAAACTGGGGCTCGGAGTTAGTTTCTTTTTTTGTGGGGTAGCCGAGGGCTTTCCAAGCGGTCACGCCGCCCAGCACGTTGGATATGTCTTTGAAGCCTGCTCTTTCAAGGATGCTCAGTGCGATGCTGCTTCTGTTACCCACTGAACAGGTGACTGCAACATGCTTATCTTTGGGCAACGAAGCGGTTTGCTCGGGAAGGTCCATGAAGGGTATCCGTGTTGCCGCTTCGATGCAGCCGTCTTCACTCCACTCATGGGGTTCCCGCACATCCAACAGGAAAACTTCGTCCTTGCCCAGCTTATCCCTAAGCTCGGTAGCGCCTATGGTGCCGAAGCTGCGGATGGGTTTGCCTGCTTCCTGCCAAGTGCCCATGCCGCCACAGAGATAACCGCACATGTTATCAAAGCCCAATCTGCGGAAAACAGCTGTGACGGTGCCGACGTCATCTGGGCGTTCAAGTACGAAGACGATGTATTGTTTGGTGTCTAGGATCCAGCCTGGGTAAACGCTGGCTCCTTCCAGCCAGAGGCTAAGTGCGTTGGGGATATGTGACCCTGCAAAGGCATGGGGTTTTCGGGTGTCGATGACGACAATGTTTTGCTGTTGCATTTCCTCTTCAAATGTCTTAAGCAACAATGGTTTTGGGTCAGCAAGGTCCTTGAGTAGCGGCGGCCCGTTGAGGTTGTAATCTTCCATCCGCTTGAAGTAGCGGGGCACAACCAAGCCTTCATTACTCGTTTTTGAGACGAAAGCTTCCATTGCCAGTTTTAGGTAGGGGTTGACGTGTTTTTCGTAGCCGATGGTGGTGGGTGTTTGGCCGCTGATTTGGCTGCCGCAGACGCTGCCTGCGCCATGAGCAGGATAAACCATTACGCCATCACCTAACTGCAGCAGCTTATCGTGTAGGCTGTTGTAGAGTTTTCTGGCTTGAGTTGGCTGCGCTTCTCTTCCGTAGAGGTCGGTGCGTCCAACTGATCCCGCAAACAAGGTGTCGCCTGTAAACACCGCCTGCGCTTCTTCTCGCTCGAATAGGATGTAGCAGAGTGACTCGTTTGTGTGCCCAGGGGTGTAGAGTGCCTTGATTCTTGCGTTGCCCACGTTTAAGGTGTCTTCGTCTGTTAAGTTATGTTCGCCATACTTGAAGGGTAATTCTTTGCTGTGCCCAATCTCGGCTTCAGTCATATTCTGCAGTTCCAGCGAGCCTATGACGTAGTCTTCGTTTCTGTGGGTTTCAAGGATGTACTTGATTTCTGAGCAGCCCCTTGCGGCGAGTTCCGTGTAGACTTTGCAGTCGCGGCGTGGGTCAACTACGGCGGCTTCGCCTTTGCTTTGGAGGTAGTAGCTGTTGTGGGCTAACCCCTCAGACTTGACAGTTTCAATCTTCATCTAAACGCCTAAACCTTTCCAATCCAGAAGCCGCCTCTCACCCTTCAACCCCTGAATTTCAGTAACGTCTTGCACAACTTCTACCGTACCCAAATACTTGCCCTCAGCATCCCGCACTGCGAAAAAGCGAATGTAAATCATGCGCCCGTGCAAGTTTATCCAGAATTCAGCGACGTCTTTGTTGCCTGACCTAAACGACTCAGTTATCCTGTTTACTGTGTCTAGGCTTTTGGCTGGGTGGCAATTCTGCACTTTCATACCTATGACGCCTTTGGTGCGGAGGAAAATCATTTTGGGTGGGTTGTTGAAGTAGCGGACGGTGTCGGTGTGGTCGATGAAGGTGATTTCTATGGGCACTGTGTTTAGGAGGGGGTTTAGGATTGATTGGGTTAAGTTGCCGAAGTCGAATTGCATACTTGACTGGGACAAAAAATATTCCTCAGTAAACTACAGGTTGGATACGGATTTATTTCTTTCCGAAAGTCAAGCGGTCTCTTTGTGTGGGTGTGGCGGTTTGTGGGGTTCCATAAGAAGAAGGTGTTGGAGGGCAAATGCTTTTTGTTTTTGTAACGTTTTTCAGCGACTGTTATGGTGTGGGATATGGGTTTTTCTCCACATGCCCTGCATGGCTCCATGTTGAAGTCGCCGCCGTGTGGGTGTGGGTGCATGTTGGACAATCGTTAAAAACTGCATGTTGAAAGGGAACAAAAAGTTAACCCTTAATATGGCTGGTCACCTACAATTAGTAAGAGGCACACGTTATGGCTCGTAATATGGCAAGTTGGAAACTCCTCGAAGACATGATGCTTGAACTCAAAAAAGCAGGCACCGCTATCCCCCCAAAAGTTGTTGAGGACCTGCGAACCACAAAATCCCTGCTTGAGTTGTCCTGTACAGAGGGCAGCCACGGAGACGCCATCCAGAAAGCCGAAGAATATCTCGCCAACGTCGAAGCCTACATCATGACCGAAGGACAGAGCGTGTTTGGCGAAGAAAAAGTGGATGGGTGGCTCAGGCAAATTGAGGAAGCTAACGTTGAAGTCTGCGCTGAACCCCGCCGGGCGGAAGACAAGTTCGTGACGGGTGTGCCCCGTGACCAAAAATGGGTCCGAGTCGAACCCATAGGCGAATGGACCAAAGAAAAAATCCTCCAGTTTGCGCAGGAACATAGCCTTCAAGTTAAATCGCAAGATGATGGCAAACTGGTGGTTTATGGACAACCAGAAGACCTTAAAGCATTCGTCAAAAAGATGGCTGCTCAAAAAACCAAACAATAAGCTTTCTCTTCTTACCTCACCTCCTACTGCAACTTCGATACATTTTTACGTTCAGTCAGTGTCTGCTTCTGTGTGAGTCTTAGGTGTCAAGTAAACTCTTAACCTTTGAAGAAGCCAAACGCGTAGTCGAAGCCAGCTTCAAGCCCCAATTCCTCGGTGAGGAGGAAGCGGTTTTGCTGGAAGCCTACAACCGCGTATTAAGCGCCGACGTAGAATCGCCCATCGACATTCCCTGCTTTGACACTTCGAGGGTCAACGGTTACGCTGTACATGCTGAGGATACGGTGGTTGCAAGCGAAGACGAACCCGCCCAACTCAAAGTCGTGGGTATAGTGGGCGTAGGCGAGCAAGCTAAGGCGGCGTTGGCAAAGGGCGAAGCAGTTGAAGTCGCCGCTGGCTCCGTTCTCCCCGAAGGCGCAGACGCAGTGATTGCTTCTGAAGATGCCGCCCGCGAGGATGACTTGCTTTTGGTTTACAGTTCCGCTGTCGAATGCGAAAACCTCAACAGGCAGGGCTCTGACATCCGAAAAGGCGCGGTTGCACTCAAGAAGGGACAGGTGCTGGGACCCTCAGAAATCGGTGTCTTAGCCGCTTTAGGATTCGCGCAGGCAAAGGTCCAAAAAATCCCCATGGTTGCGGTGCTTTCAATCGGCGGCAACGTCGCCGAACTCGGAAACGCCTATAGCCTCTGCACAGCCATCATGGAGTGCGGTGCCAAACCCGTTTACTTCGGTGTCGTCCCAGACGACAAAGCTCAGATTGCCCGGCTTTTGAGGGTTGCGGTGGCTTCCACCGACCTGGTGGTTGCATGTGGAGGCGACGCAGTGGAGACTGCCGATTCTTTAGGTAAACCTGGCGTTGTGGTTAACGGCATTGCGGCGAAACCTGGCAAACAAACCGCCATAGCCTTCATCGACCAAAAACCCCTCTTCATACTGCCTAACAATCCCTCTGCGGCACTGCTGATGTATCAGGTGTTGGCGCGGTCACTGGTGCAGCGGTTGGGTGGGCGACCAGTCTCTGCTTTGAGGGCGGTGTCGGCGTATGCTGGTTCTAAAATGTTTGGCGCAAAGGGCAGCCGAACCTTTGCTTTGGTAAAGCTGATGCTTGACGAAAACTGCCGCTTAATCGCTGAACCCGTCGAATCCACGGGGGCTGTTTCTGCTTTGGCGGAGGCGGATGGGTTTGTGGAGATAGCCCAAAACGAGCAGTTCGTCGATGTGGACCAAGAGGTTACGGTTCAGCTTCTCCGCGGGTCCGCTGGCAGAGCTTAGAGTTTCTTCTTAAACAGCACCAGCACCGTAGCCGCCCAAGTGAGCACGGCAAACACAACCATGCTCAACGCAACCAGCACGTTGCTAAAGCCTATCGAAGACAATGTGTAGAGGGCAAACGCTGAGTTTGCAACCAACAAAATAAAAACAAGCCATGGCGTCCAATCTCTTCTGGTGAACAGGCAGTAGGCGGTTATGAGGCCCAGTATACCCAGAAACCCAAGGTGGGGCGGAAACCCACTCAGCGGCAAAAACGCCAGCAGCAGTATGCCTGAAACCCCGTAGAATGCTATGGTTGCCCGTCTGGGGCGGCTGGTGTTTTTGAGTTTAGCGGAAAGGGACACTGGTTTTCGCCTTTACTCTATGCTGTAAGGGTATAATTAATAAGTTTAGTGGGTTTGGCTTTTAAGCACTTTTGTGTGGCTTCCAGTAGTTAGTCAAGGGACCTTGACGAAAAAGCTCATATGCACCTATTACTCGAATGAACCCTGGCAATGCTGCCCAAGCTACGCTGGAAGGGTATGTATGTTAAAGAAAATCTTCGGAGCCACCATTATTGTGGTACTGTTTCTATCGCTGATTCCGTTGAGTCTATGCAGTTTTGAGTATTCAACCTTTGAGGATTGGCAGCTTGAAAGCGACCACGGATACGTTTCACGGTTGGGCGATGCTTTGAGGCTATGGACCGACGACACCGGCAATGACTTAGCAGTCACAATCTTCAAAGAATACCCGCCCACTGATGATTTCACGTTTTCTGCAGAAGTAAACGCCGCTCAGCTTCAAGCATGCGGGTTATGTGTTAGGGGCAGTTTGCCTGCAGCAGGCAGCTTTGACGGCTTTAACCTCGAATTCGGCTACTACGGAATGGGCAATTTCCACTTATCTAGAAACTTTACCGATTGGACATCAATCCTACTTGGATACGGAGAACCAAACGTTTGGTACACGATGAAGTTAACTGTTCACCGCTCCCCATTCCTTATTGACGCAGCAATCCTTGATGAAAACGGAACCCAAATAGGCGCCATCTCAACACCAGACATCTACGACTTCAATTTCGAAGACATAAAATACATAGGCATAAGCGTCTGGGGCAGGTCAGCAGACTACACCTTCCGCAACATTCATGACCCAACAGTCTGCCAGCCACAGCCATCAGCGTTTGACGATTGGCAAGTGGAAAACATAAACTCCACCTTCACCCAATCAAGCGATGTATTGAAT
Organism: Candidatus Bathyarchaeota archaeon; assembly: GCA_963702095.1. Lineage (GTDB taxonomy): Archaea > Thermoproteota > Bathyarchaeia > Bathyarchaeales > Bathycorpusculaceae > Bathycorpusculum. Next base: position 2,515,736 of record OY969706.1, on the reverse strand, counting down.
TTTTCAAGCCCAGGCGGCGGCAGCTACCCTCTAATTGATTATCCCTCACTTTTTTTCTACCGCCACTATAAGCCCACTGGAAACTTTACGTTCTCTCTACAAGTCAACGCAGACAGCTTGGAAAGCTGCTGTTTGGCCTTGAGACGAAATTTGCCAATAATAGGTGTTAACGATGGTGTAATCTTTGAATTTGGTCAACATACTTCTGAGGTTTTTTTGATGTCTAGAAACTTTAGCGGTTGGCAAACCAATGAAATCGCTAAAGGTCAAGAACATGTTTGGTATACTATGGTGATGAGTGTTTCTCAAGCCCCCTGCCTGATTACGGAGTCGGTGTATGACGAAAACAATGTCTGCCTCGGCTCCTACTCCACGTCGGATTTAGACTTCAAGTTCGAAGACATCGAATACTTAGCATTCGGCATATGGGGATACCAACCCTGTAGCTGCTCATTTAGAAACGTCTTGGTTTCAACTGATAACCACAAAACCTCAAGCATCTCGATTTTCGCTCAATGCACGCCAAAAATCGGTTCAACAGTAGACATAACAGGCGCCTTAACCGACTCAGCGGGGGTGCCTCTGCAAAACCGAACAATCATCCTATCATACACTTTTCCCGGGTTAAACTCGTGGGTTCCCATCAGCTCCTGCCAAACCGACACTCAGGGAAAATACAGTTTCCAATGGATTAACAGTGCCTCGGGAACCTTCACTCTAAAAACACAGTGGAGTGGAGACTCCACATGCACAGGAGCCAGTAACACCACCACCCTGAGCTTTCTGACCGCAGAGAACCAGCAGGCTTTTGTCTTTGAATCCAACAGCACTATCACCGCATTAGCCTTCAACAACGAAACCTCCACCCTAACCTTCAACGTCACGGGACCATCGGGCACAACGGGGTTTGTTAGGGCAACAATCGCCAAGAGCCTACTGGCAGACGGCGAAAAACTCCAAACCTTCCTCGACGGAAAACAACTCGAATACACCTTAACCGCTACAGATGACTCGTGGGTGTACTACTTCAGCTATTCCCACAGCACCCACCAGATAAGCATGCATTTAACCTCTGACTCCCAAACACAGCCGTTGGGCAACGAACTGATACTGGTCGCTATTGTGGCGGTGTTGGGCTTCGTCCTCGCGGTAATGGTGCTTTCGTTTAGCCGTAGGAACAAACAGAAGACCTAAATGTAGTCTAATCTGTGCCTAACTATTTAGAGTGCTCTTTCTATAGTGTTTAAGCTTAATAATGAACAACGACAAATCCACACTGTCCAAGCAGGGAACCCCTTGAGTGCGACATCTGATTCAGGCGATAGCCTATGAGCAACTTAGCAAAAAACTAGACCAAATCCTGCGACGCCTAGACCTGCTTGAAAACCTTATCGTGGAAAAACCCGAATACGAAGGCTTCACCGCCGCTCTCAAACTCACCCGAGCAGGCATAGGCATGTACGGCGAACCCCTCAAAGTCGCCAGCCGTCTCAAAAAAGCCCAAACCTTCCTCGAACAAAAACAGCTCTCCCAAGACGAAATCATCCGCTGCATAATCCAAGCCTTAGCCGTCAAAGGACCCCTAAACATCTCCGCCATAACCCGCCAAGTCATCGCGATGAGGGGCAAAGCCAGCCGACGCATCATCCGCGAAAGAATCGTCAAACTCCACGACCAAGGCGTCCTGCAAAAGACAGAGACCAACCCGTCTACTTACGATTTAGCACAGAAAACGTCCGGCGAATCAACCGACAAAAAGTGAAGTGCCCAAAAATGAGTAAACCCCTAACTCTTAGCAGTCCCGCCTTCGAAAACGGCGGCCTCATACCTAAAAAGTACAGCGGAGACGGCGACGAAGTTAACCCGCCACTGCACATTGAAGGTTTGCCATCCAACGCTCGAAGTTTAGCGTTAACCCTTGTCGACTTAAGCATTCCTATGGGGCTGGGTACGCATTGGGTGGTTTGGAACATACCGCCCACAGACCACATCGATGAAGACACCCACGTCGGCGTCTTGGGCAAGAACGGGTTTGGTAAACACGTTTACTTGGGACCTAAACCGCCGTTTGGCACCCACAAGTACCGCTTCAAAATATACGCGCTTGACGCCATGTTAACGCTTGATGCTAATAAGGGCAGAAAAGATCTCGAGAAAGCATTGGCGGGTCATCTGTTGGCTGAAGCGGAACTGACGGGTTTATACAAGAAGACCTGACCCGCCGCTGACCACTTTTGCTCAAAAAACCCAAAAGCAGTGACCAGCCTATAATACTGTAGAGCAATGTGATGTGTGAGTTATGTCAAGCATTGGGTTTAAAACGATGGCTTTGGGTTTTAAAGTTCGAGACGCTTTAAAGCCTAGAAAAGAAATAATCGACGAAGTAGGGCTGAAAAGCGGCTTTCATGTGCTGGATTTCGGGTGCGGACCCGGCGGCTATGTGTTTGTCACTTCAGAGGCTATAGGTGTCACGGGCAAACTCTATGCATTAGACATCAACCCCGCCGCCATCGAAATGGTCAACAAAATCATCGCTAAACACAACCTCAAAAACGTCGAAACAATCCTCTCAAGCGGGGGCGGCATTCTCCTTGGCAACGCAGAGTTGGACGCCGTGTTGCTCTACGATGTCTTCCACGGCTTGAAAGATCAGAACGGTGTTTTAAAGGAAATTCACCGAGTCCTCAAACCTACCGGCATGCTGTCTTTTAGCGATCACCATTTCGGAGAAGACGAAATCCTCTCCAAAGTGACCGACTCAGGCTTGTTTTGCTTGAAGGTGAAGGGAAAATACACCTACACCTTCGCCATCTGTTGATTTTTGGTGTTTCGCTGACCAGTCGGCTGGTCACTTTTGCACAGAACCCCTAACTACAGTGACCACCCCTAATGGATTTAGAGGTGAACTGAAAATGGCACACAACGGAAAAATGGACAAAGAAATGGATGCAGAAACCATCAAAGAAATCCTCGGAGTAGTCTCCACCGAAATTCCCTCCATGATAAAAAGCATTCTCTCCTCGATTTTCAGTGAGGAAGCAGGACGCAACATGGGCAAAGCAGCAGCAGCCTACTACACTGAACTCAAAAACGGCGGCTTACCAGACGCGGTAGCAGTGAAACTCACTGAAGAGTACATGCGGACCTTCACTAGCTTAGGCGACATGATGCGAAACATGGGCAGAGGCGGCTTCGGACACGGCGACGACTTCAGCGACCACATAAAAGAACGCATCCACCAAAAAATCAAAGAAAAAGAAGAGGAACAGGAGTAAACCTTCTCCTGTATCCTTAGGGTGAACCGCAATGAGCGCCCCATTCGTGAAGTCGCTGGTTAAGGCGACTCCTCATATTTCGCTTCTGGTGCTCAGCCTGCTCTGGGCATACCTGACGTTGGGCACCAGAGTGCGCAAGACACGGCGTGCGTTTGAGAAGCAGATGCAGGCTGCAGGCATGTCCAGAGAGGACGCAAAACGCTTAAGCTTCTGCTACCAAGACCTAAAAAACAACCTGACCTACACGGTTAAGGACGCTTTCACAAGCAGATTCGCAGCAGAGCCAAGAGCATGAACAGGCGGCAACGCATCCTCCTTCTACGGGTTAGCTTCTGGCTTGGCGCTGTCATAGACGGAGTGGTTGCTATTCAGCTTCTTCTGCCAGATTTCTGGGCATACTTCAACGGCTTAACCGGCTACATTCCCAACGCCACACTCAACTTTGCACTCGTAATAGCGAGCGCGTTGATGTGGGCTTGGACTGGGCTGCTGGTTTGGGCTGACAGAAAACCCCTCGAACGCAAAGGCATACTGCTCTTAACCGTCTTCCCTGTGATTTTCGGTTTGGCTGCAAACAACGTTTACGCAGCCGCAACGGAGTTGATTCCATTCCAATCCGTCATGCCGAGCTTGGTGATTCAATGTGTACTAACCGCTTTATTCCTATTCAGCTACTTCAACGCCAGAAAGGAAGCTCCATAGCAGGCTTTTACTTAAATATTCTAATCGAGTTTTCCTTTTTCCTGTTAAGATGGTATTTATAGCCAGAACAAGCAATATTGGCTGTATTCCAAAGTCGGGGCGAAGGGAAACGGAAACACAACTCAACTCAGCGGCAATTCTGGCAACCTTGAAAGAAACGCTAAAGCTGCCCCGCCTCGTCAAAGCCTGCGCGGACCCGTTTGAAACCTTAGTTGTCACAATTATTTCCCAGAACACTGCCGACACCAACACCGAACGCGCCTTCCATAAACTCCAAGAAAAGTATCCGATAACCCCCCAAGCCCTCGAGTCTGCGCCGATAAGCCAGATTGAAGAGTGCATCCGAATCGGCGGGTTGTGGCAAAGTAAGGCTAGGGCAATCCAGAACGCCGCCAAAGTCATCCTTGAAACTTACGGGGGAACACTCGACACAGTAATAGCTCTGCCAGTGGAGGAAGCTCGCAAGGCACTTATGGCAATGCAGGGCGTCGGTCCTAAAACCGCCGATGTGGTGCTGCTTTTCTGTGCAAACAAGCCCACGGTGCCGGTGGATACGCATGTGAATCGGGTTTCGAAGCGGCTTGGACTGGCGCCTGCAAGGGGCGATTATGAGACTGTACGGGTTAGTTTGCAATCGTTTTTTGACCCTAAGGATTACCTTTCGGTGCATTTGTTGTTGATTGCGTTGGGACGCAAGTACTGCAGAGCCCAAAAAACCCTCTGCCAAAGTTGCCCAGTGAACAGCCTCTGCCCATCTAAGGGGGTTTCAGCATGAGTACCAACGCGACTGCGAACTCTACTGGGCTAAAGCTGCCTGCTGAAGTCCTCGAATACTTCCCCTATGGTAGCCCCCGTCCCCACCAAGACGGTTTCATAACCACTGTTAACCAAGCCGTCAACGACCGCAAAAGCGTCCTCATAGAAGGCGCCAACGGCTTAGGCAAAACCATCTCGGCCCTCTCCGCATGCCTGCCGGTGGCTATGAAGAAAAACCTCAAAATCCTCTACGTTGCCCGAACCCACCGCCAACACGACCGTGTCATAGAAGAACTCCGCGCCGTCTACAAGCGCCGCCCAGTCACTGGCGTTTCCATCCGCGGACGCAACGAAATGTGCCTCAACCTCTCCGCCTCCAAAGGCGCGTTTGACTCCAAATCACTCATGGAAGTCTGTGAACTCCTAAAAGCCAAAAGCCGCTGCCCCTACTACGCCAACGTGGAAAATCGGACCTATGAGTACCTGTCGATGCAGCAGGAAGTCGCAAGGCGCCCCTACATGGGCTCCGAAATTCTGCGTGCCTGCAAGAAAAAAGAACTCTGTGCCTACGAACTGGTCAAAGGCGCCATCTCAGACGCACGAGTCATAGCGCTGAGCTACCTCTATGTTTTTGACCCTGTTATCCGCACTATGTTTCTTAAGAACCTCGAAACTGACCTGTCAAAGATTATTTTAGTGGTTGACGAAGCCCACAACCTGCCTGAAACCGCCATAGACATTTCAAGCAGTCAACTGACGCTTTTTGTGCTCAAACAGGCGGAGATGGAAGCAGACAGATACGGGTACCGAGACATCGAAGGCTTCACCCGCTTCTTCCGAACAGAACTCGACAAGTTAACCGACCAAATCCGCAAAGAAGAAGTCATCTCCCCCAGCCGAATCACCGAAATCATCGAGAAACAAGGCAACATCACTAAACCCCGAGAATTCTTCACGCACATCCACGAGGCAGGCGTTGCCATCAAAAAAGCAATGCTTTCTGAGGGCAAAAACCCCCGCAGCTACGTCAACGCCGTGGGCGAGTACCTCCAGAAATGGATTGACACAGTAGAAGACGACTCCTACATTAACGTTGCAAGCAAATACTTCAACAAAGAAAACAGCAAAACCGGTAAACTAGAAATCGTCGCTTTGGATCCCGCTAAAATCACTGAACCAGTCTTCTCAGCCACCTACGCCAACGTAATCATGTCTGGCACTCTGCAGCCATTGGAAGCCTACGCACGCATCACCAAGCTCCCCCAGAGCACCGTGCATTATCTCGCGCCTTCACCGTTTCCCAGAGAACATGTTTTCTCCGCCGTCGTCTTAGGCGTCACCACGTCGATGGAGAAGCGCACCCCCCAAATGTACCAGATAATGATTGACCGCATAAACGAAGTCGTCAACAGCACCCCAACCAACACAGGCATCTTCGCTGCGAGCTTCCAAGTCCTAAACGCATTGCTCGCCGAGGGACTTGAACAGCACCTGCTAAAACCGCTTTACCACGAGAAAAGCGGCATGACCTCCAAAGTCAACGAGAAGATAGTGCAGGATTTCAAGGCATGCGGCGAGCGAGGCGGCGCAGTTTTCTTGGGCGTGCAGGGCGGGCGGACCTCCGAGGGTGTGGATTTCCCGGGCAACCAAATGAACTCGGTTGTCGTGGTCGGTGTCCCCTATGCTGAGCCCACGCCCCGAGTTAAAGCGCAAATCGACTACTACGAACATTGCTTCCCGGGACACGGGCGCGAATACGGCTATGTTTTGCCGGCTATGAAGAAGGCGTCGCAGGCAGCAGGCAGACCCATACGTACCCTCGACGATAAAGGAGCCATAATATTCTTGGATTACCGCTTTGGAACCGCCTACTGCAAAGGCTTCCTGCCAACATGGATAACAAGCGCAATGAAGTCCCTAGAAAACAAGCCAGGCGTCTTAGCTCAGGCGGTCCGCAATTTTTTTACCAATCAATCCTGAGCTTCCTGCAGCTTACGGTTCAAAAGCACTTTGCCAATAACCACTCGCAGAGGTTTTGCTGAAACAGAAGTCTCAACCTTCAGGGTTTTCCTTTCAGAGTTTATTGCCCGAAGGACGCCGATGCCTAAAAACTTGGTGCCGCGCCCGTATAAGCCGACGAGGACTCCTTTGTCAGGCTCCTGTTTTTTGGGCACTGCGTTTCGGGGTTCAACGGTGATTTGGCTTAGGGGGTAGCTTTGGAGTTTGGATTTTTTGAGGTATTTGCTGTAGGTCATTTCTCGGAGGATTCGACGTTTTTCCTCGCTGCGGGGGCTCAAAGCGGTTGAGGGTTCAACGGTCATTACTCCGCCTCCGCCTAAATAGGACATTAAAGTCTCCAACTCATCTTTTGCCTGCACGCCCACGACCACGTCGGGTTTAAGGTCTTTAATTATCGTAAGCTTGTAGTTGATGGCTAATTCTCCGCTGACAAAGCCATCTGTGTTAACTAAGATACAATCAACCTGCTGCTGAGCTTCATTCATCATATCATGCAAGCCTTTAACAGATTGGTCAATAGCTCTCACCGGCGAAGTCACACCGACAAAGTATCCGTTCTGCAGCCTCATATTATACAGTTCAGTTATCGGCCTGGAGGCAACTGCGTAACCCACGCTTCCAGAGGGTCCTATGTCAGATTGCCCCAAGTCCCCATCCAAAATGGCGACCTTGCCTTTGGCTTCAACCAACTTGTTAACCATGTAGGTACAGAAGCTGCTTTTACCCGAATCAGCCGCACCCAAAACCATTATGACCACGGGGCGCTTAGTCAATCCCAACACTGTCTGGACGGGTTTCATCCAAGACTCAGGAACCGTGCTGCCCTCAACCTCCTTAACAGATGCATTGGCGCCCAACAAAACCTCAAGCACCGACGACTCTACGGCATAGAACGGCAACCGCTTGCCCTCTCGAACTAAAATCCGCTGATTTTCTTTTAGGGGGTTAGCGAACACTTCTACCTTTCCAGAAACCAACTCAACTGAAGCTGGGCCATCCACTAGCAAGGTCTTATTGGGTTGGACTGTTTGCCGCAATCGCTTTTCTCCTATGCACACAACTTCCCACTCGCCCAGCTATATGTATAGCTGAAGAAATATGTCTAATTTTGCGGCTATGTCGATTTTCTTTTAAGGGACGGTTGGTTCCAGCTTCTCCAACTACCTCCAAAACTACTTCCGCCGGCAACGCGTAATCTAAATCTTCGAGCAATTCATGGTAAACTGGGGTGCCGTTGCCAATTTTCACGGTTACCGAGGTGATTTGGAAATTGATGAGTTTTAGACATTTTTGGATGCTGGTGATTAATTCGTGGCTGCTGTAGCAGTTGTTTTCTTCGATGATTTTGCCGTCGGCAATAACTGCTAATCCTATGGCTGCGCCTGGGTCGACGCCGATGACGACTTTTTCATATGCTTCCTTGCCCAGCAGTTGCTTTTTGACTTCGTCCGCTAACCCCTCCAGCTCCGATTCCTGTCCATTAAACACCAGAACCCTCTCAAACGCCACTTTGGGCTGTTCCTCTGGAGTGGTGATGGCAAGCTTAACCTTGGATGAAACGGGTTCACCTGGAACCACACTGACAAAGGGGATGTCGCATTCTCTTAGCATATTGACTATGAGAAAGTAGGCTTTGCCCTGCACTGTTGCAACTGCAACTTTTTCTTTCAATAAATCAATCCTTAAACGTTTAAGTGCAAAACACAATATCTATCATCAAGTTAATAATCCTTGAGTGAAAACATGCCAGAAATCTCAACGGGCTCCAAATGTATCGACGCAGCTTTAGGTGGGGGCATCAACCTGCAAACTGTTACCTTAATCTATGGTGAACCCGAAACGGGTAAATCCACACTGGCTATGCAATGCGCCGCCAACTGTGCGCTTCAAGGCAGCAAAATCCTCTACGTTGACTGCGACAACACATTCTCTGCTAAACGGCTCTCTCAAATCTGTGGCAACCGCTTCGATTTTGTGGCAGAGCGAATAGTGTTGGTGAAACCGAAGGATTTCAGGGAGCAAACCGCTCTTATCGATCAAATTCAAGATTACACTGTAAACGTGGGCTTAATCGTAATTGACACTTTTACCTCTCTCTACAGTGCCAAAGCAGCTGAATCCTCCAAGGCTTTTAGCGTAAACCGAGAGTTAAACCGGCAATTAGCTCTTTTGGCGCAGACAGTCAAAACCAAAAAGATCCCGCTGGTTCTAACCGGCCAAGTCCGCAGCATAATAAGCGAAGAAAACGCAGGCGTACGGCCGGTCGCGACACGGGTGCTTAAATTCTGGGCTGAAAACATCATCGCCCTCAAACCCACCGAGTTACCCCAAACCATCAAGGCAACAATCGAAAAAGCACTCGCGCCAACAACGCAAAATGTATGCTACATACAAATAGGGGAAACTGGAATAAGAGATACACAATTCCCAAACTAACGGTTGAAACCCCATGGATGTCGCGTTGCTAATAGTTGAAGCCCTGAAATTCATTTTTCCCGCCTACTGCGCCAACGGCACCCCTGTCTTGGCTGGAGGCGGCACAAAAATGGATTTTGGCAGAAACTTCATCGACGGCAAACGTGTCTTCGGCAACAACAAAACTTTCCGCGGCTTCTTCTTCGGCTGGGGCGTCGGTTTCTTGGTGGGCATTGTGGAAGGCTTCGTTTTCGGCTTCGACAATTATCCTGTGCTGTTTAGTTTGTTGATTCCGCTGGGCGCCTTACTCGGCGACTTAACAGGCGCCTTCATTAAACGTAGACTCGACATTGCCCCAGGCGGTTTACTGCCTGTTGTGGACCAGATTGACTTTGTGGTGGGCGCCGTTGTGTTTTCAATTCCCCTAGCCGTGACGGGTTTGCTGAGTATAACTTGGCCGGTGGCTCTAACTGCGCTGTTGATTACGCCGCCGATTCACTTGTTCACTAACTACTTAGCGTACAAGTTGAAATTGAAGAAACATCCCTGGTAAAACAAAAATCTTCAACAGAATAGAGCAAAAAGATTTTTTAGCGGAGAAAAAACCGCTTGATTAACTGGGGTTAATTTTGAACTGAATCGCGCCTTCGAGGAATATGTAGGAGAGCAACAGGAAAGTTATGCCCACTATTAGCAGCATATATGCCTGTCGGGGTTTATTGGCGCTCTTCGCGCTTTGATAGATAGCTAATAAACCCACAAAACCCAACGCATAAAGGAATGCTGAAATGATGGTGTCAGCTACGAATTGGTTGCTTATGTCTGGGTAGAGGAAGTAGAATCTGTTGTTAACGTAGATTGAGGCAAGCGGCTGGTTAATGAGGGTGAATAAGCCTCCGCCGAAGAGGAAAATCGCATATGAAATTAGCACCACAGTTAATACGGAAGTTGAGGGTGCGTTTGTCGATAATTTACGGAACCATCGGCTTAGCGAAAAGGACATATCTTCTGTGCTTTTCTTTATTTTACCTGACATTTTTTGCTCTCTTCCTCAATTACCTGATTTACTACTTCTTTAGCCCATTCTCCAGTTAATGAATTTTTCTGAACCGCAGCCAAATACTGGTTCCACGTAACCCCAGATGCTTTCTGCCATGTTTTATATTTATCCAATATATTTTGGTAAGCTCTATTGTGAAGTATACAATAACCGTTTTGTTGTGCCTCACGGCTACAGATTTTGCATTTCAAATTTTCTTCTCTCCTTTCGAGGGGCAGGCAGGGTTTAGACAGAACCGCCAAGGCATCCGACCCTTGGAATAAACCGCTATGAGCGGTGCACCGCAGGTTTTGCAGACGGAACCCAACGGTTTAACCATGCCAGTTTGAGGCAATGGATAAGCCGCATTGCATTTACCGCCAAAGTAGTTTGTGCAGCCCACAAAACGTTTCCCGGATTTTTTTGAGCGCAGAATAACCAGTTGTCCACTGCCACATTTTTGGCAAACCCCAACCGAACGCTCCCTCAACCGTGCCTCCCTAAGAGCGGAAGTTAGCTGAGTTCCAATCGCCCCCTCGTTAGCTTTGAGCTCTTGAGTCACCAGTTTTAGGGTTTCGAGCGCGTTTTGGAGGGTGCCCTGTTTTGTTTCTCTACCCTGCTGAATAGCCTCCATTTTTTCCTCCAGCGCCCGCGTCATCTCCGAAGAAACCACCGTTGGACAGTACCTTTCAAGCACTTCTGTGACTTCGAAGCCTATGTCGCTGACCACTATTTTGTCGGTTCCCATTATGTATTTGCGTTCTTGGAGGGTTTGGATGGTTGAGGCTCGGGTGGCTTTGGTTCCGATTTCTTCCTTCTCCATTTTCAGGAGCAGACTTCGAGGGTTGTATCTGGGGGATGGCTGAGTAAAATGCTCCTTTACAGTGACACGCTTAACTTTGACTGGGGCTCCTTCCGTGAGGGGCGGCAAAACATCGTCTTTCACCTGTACATAGGGGCGGTAATACCTAAACCATCCCTCCATAAGCGTCCGCGCCAAGCTAAACCTAAAGGGGTAACCGTTGAGGCTGACCGCAACGTTGACGCTTTGACGTATCGCAGGCTCGCCGAAAACTGATAAAAACCGTTTAACCACCAAGTCAAAGAGGTTCTTTTCTGCCGTGTCTAGGGGTTTCTGGGGCAGATTGCCCGTGGGGTAGATGGCGGGGTGAGCTGGATCGATTTTTTTGCCTTCATTGGGCTTTAAATCTGATTTTGAGAGCAGTTCAAAGGTGGATTTAGCGTAGGCGGAGGCTTTGCCCAGTTTTTTTAGTATTGTTTTGTAGCCGATTGAGGGCGGCAGTTTTTGGCTGCTGGTCCTCGGATAAGAAATCAAAGCGGCAAGGTAGAGGTGTTGGAGTAGGTTGGAGGTGCGCATGGGTGTGTAGTGGAAGAGCCTGTAGGCTTCACTCTGCAAGGCGCCCAAATCAAAAGGCACCGGCGGCGCCACAGTGAACTCGCTGGTTTCCACGGTTTCGATTTTGCCTGTTTTGGTCTTGCAGGCTTCACGCAACGCCGTTGCCTCCGCTGAAGTGTCAAGCGTTTTCTCGTAACCCACATCGAAGTCGGTGTCGCCTATGCTTATTTTTGCGGTTAAGCTCCAATACGGTGTGGGCACGAAGGTCTGGATTTCTTTTTCTCGTTCCTCTAAGAATCTAAGGGTTGGACCCTGCACTCTGCCCGTGCTAAGCGTGGCGTATTGTCCACTGCACTCTTTTGCTGCTTGGGTGAGGGCTCTGGAGAGGTTTATGCCGTAGAGCCAGTCGACTTCATGGCGGGTTAACCCGGCTTCGACAAGTGCAAAATCCAGTTTCGGCAGCAAGTTAGAGTAGGATTCTTGGATTTCCTCAGTGGTGAGGGTGGAGTATTTCATCCGTTTAGCAACGGTTTGTTTTTCGCTACAGGCGTATTTGAGGATGGTGTAGCCTATGATGCTGCCTTCAATATCGTAGTCGCAGCCATCAACAAATGCTTCAGCGTCACTTGCCAATTCAGAGATAACTTTTAGCCAACTGCGAATCCTTGAGGCTCCCCGTTCAGCAGCATAGCGTGGCACCCACTTGTACTCGAAAACAGGGTAATCCCGATTAGCCCTCTGTTTGCTGGTGATTGTGTAGAGGTGTCCGATTGCGGGAACAACCGTTATGCAGCCGTTTCGATGCGCCACATAGTAGGGGACGCCGCTTCGGTTTAGCTTCTGAGGTTTGCCGTCTTGGTCCAGAGCAGTGGCTATACGGTTGGCTGCATCGGGTTTTTCAGTTATTATCAGCGTGTACTTTTCCAATCGGTTCCAAACCTATTCATCCTGAAGCCTTTGTTCATTAAAAGCTTTACAGACGCTCTGCAGTAAACGTTAACCTATGGTCTTTTAGCAACCAATAAATAGCCCATATCCGTGTAAGTATCGGGGGATAAGTGGGTGCCGCAACGAGTCATTTGTCACGGTTGTAGTTTTGTTTTATATGAAGGTTTGGAGCTTAGCGCCGCCGGATGAAATTATCCAGCAGCATGGCGGAAAATGCCCAAAGTGTGGCAGGAAACTGTCATTGTTGCCCCTTGAGGTAGAAGTTAAACCCGCAAACAAACGTTGAATTTAAAAAGTGGGTTTTGGGTATTGCAGTGTCTGTCCAAAACAGGGTTAAACTGCGTATGCATATTGGGGCAGGTTTTGTTCTTTTCACGATAATTTGGGGGCTGTATAAGGGCAAGTTGGGGGGAAATAAGAAAATCCTCTTGTAAGGAATACTGAAATCAATAATTGTCAAGCAAAAATGCATATCTAAACTATAGTGATCATTAGAGATACTGCCGATAAGTTTTGGAAAGCCATAAATAAACCCCTAATGTGTAAAATAGTACAATCTGAATATACATTGGAAAGAGAGATGGCTTAAGTTGGGGGAAACAATCAAGGAGAGACTAGGCAAGAGCTTCTCAGGATTCGACAGGTTCGGCATAAATATAAGCCACGGCACCATCCTTGCCATTTCGGCTTTGGTTTTAATACTCTTTGTAGCCTTCACCGTTCGCATTCTACCTCTACGCTGGGAAAACCTTGCATCCGGCACCTCCTACCTTAACGAGTTTGACCCCTACTACCAGTACAGCATCACCCAACACATGATAAACAACGGGTTGCTTTCACCCTACTATCCAACACACTGGATTAACACAATGAAGTGGTTCCCGAACGGATTGGACATGTCCACTTCACTTCCAGCGCTGCCTATGACGGGAGCAGCAATCTACGCAATCGTCTCAGTCTTCGGTCATGTAGATTTGATGACTTTCTGCGCTATTCTTCCCGCAGCCATCGCAGCTCTATCATGCTTGATCCTTTACTTTGTAGGTAAAGACATGGGCGGAAAAGCAGTCGGCTTATTCGCAGCCTTATTCCTTGCGTTAGCACCTTCTTTTGTGCAGAGAAGCTCACTGGGCTTTTATGACACAGAAATCCCCGGTATCTTGGGCTTAGTCTTGTTCATTTTCCTATTCATGCGCACTTTAGATGGCAACCGATCACTTAGAGCATCTATTTTATATGCCGTTGGCGCCGGTTTATCCTTAGCATACTTTATCGCGGGTTGGGGTGCAGCATACTACATAATCGATTTAGCGGCCCTCTTCGTGTTTGTCTTGGTTCTCCTCAAAAGATACAACCCAAGAATGCTCATTAGCTACAGCATAACCTTCGGGTTAGCCCTCTTCATAGGTATGCAGGTGCCCTACATATCCCTCAACTACATCACGTCGGGCGCAATTCTTCCAGTCGCCGGTATATTTCTGGTGTTGATAGTGGCGGAGCTGCTCAGAAACAATATCTCAGCAAAAAGCAAACTCACAATAGGCATAGTTGCCTTAGCTGCAGCGGCAGGCGGCTTTGGTGTCTTAGCATTAACTGGTCGACTAGAAAACCTGACAGGAAAATTCATCACTGTCTTAGACCCCTTCATCAGGGCGTCTTCGCCTCTAATTGACTCAGTGGCTGAACAGAGAATATCTGCTTGGGGCAACATCTACATCGAATTAGGCATTAGCGTCCTGTTCTTCCTCGTCGGTCTCTACTTCACCATTAAAAAACCGACTAACCGAAACATATTCCTGCTACTCTTCGGGGCAACTTCACTGTACTTCGCCACCTCAATGGTTCGGTTGCCTAGTCATCTTTGCTCCGGCATTCGCAATCATCGCGGCCATAGGCATAATCACAACAACAAAACCCTTCTTTAACCTGCTAAGAGAGTCTTCAAAGACGCTGGCGAAATCAAAACGAAAACTGCCACGGGTCAGCAAAGAATTCAGTGGAATCGCAATCCTAGTCATATTCATACTCTTGGTTTCAAACCTGGCGTTTTCGCCTCAAACAGGCACAGGCATGCCGAGAACCATCTCGCAAGCCTACACTCCCACAGCAATCAGCGCCTCAAGCCTCCCGCTAGGCGGAAGTAGCCTAACCGCGCCGGTCACCGCATGGACCGATGCCCTAGGCTGGCTAAGAGATAACGCTCAATCAACAGATGTAGTGGCAATGTGGTGGGACTACGGCAACTGGTTAAGTGACATAGGAAACGTCACAAGCATCGCAGACAACACCACCGTCAACGGTACGCAAATAGAAAACTTGGGTTTCGCATTCATGGGTACTGAGAATCAAACCTTAGCTATGCTCTCCACCTACGGACAGGACCGCGTTAAATACATGGCTGTCTTCCTAGTCATTGGAATGTCACAGTCGAGTACCAGCAGCAACACATTTACCGCGTATCCCGTTGGATACGGAGACGAGGGCAAGTGGATGTGGATGGCAAGGATTTCAGGCGAAGACCGGCAAAGATTCATCAACCAAGGCTTCATCAGCGCAGACGACATGTGGTATAATGAAACATCCTTTGGCTCCACTAGTACCTCGACTAACCAGTGGCAATGGAACGACCGTGGCTTAAACTGCACTGTAGAAGAACTACTGAACTATGCATTGGTATTGTACAGCACAGTTATCACACAACAAGGTTCATACACAGTCCAGCCCTCAGAACAAGCCACTGTGCCAACATACTTCCACATGGCATACTTCGCAGGTCTCAACATATCGCCAACACAGTACGGCGGACTAGTACCGATTGTCGCCATCTACTCCATCGACTGGGCAGCATACGACGCAGACAACGGAATAACCCCGCCCTCATAAGGAAGCGGCTACAGTGTTCCCGAGGGTTCCCGACCAACACAAAGTCGGCAAACCTTTAATCCCCAACGGTTTAGGCGTTTTTTACGTCCTATTCACCACCGTCTACCTCTTTTTAGTCTATTTCTTACAAAAAAATTCTAACCCTGAACCAGTATCTGCAGCTTTTACCTTAGCCGCATGTATCCTCTTCGGCGGCTTCATGGGTATGATGGATGACTGGATCGATTTGAAATGGCGTTACAAAGCCTTCATGCCCCTAATCGCTGCGTTACCCCTAATCTATTATGCGCAGACTGTGGGTGCAAGAACTTCCATAACGCTCCCGTTTGTAGGAGCTATAGACTTCGGCATAGCCTACTTCTACATCATAATCCCGCTCATTGTCATGATTGTAACTAACACGGTAAATCAACTCGGCGGATTAAACGGGCTTGAAACAGTTTGCCCCGCCATAGTCATCGCTGGCTTAATGGTGTTCTCACCCAACTGGCTACTGATGCTGGGACCCCTACTGTTCTGGCTGGTGCTCGCAGCCTTAAACGTGTCCGGCAAAATCTTTGTGGGCAACACGGGGTCGTTTGCCATCGGCATGACCATAGCCTCCTTTGCCGTTATCTCCGATATGAAAGTGAACCTGCTGTTTTCGATGTTACCCTTCATATTCAACTCCTCAATCATCTTGCTATCAGTGTTTTTTGTCCGCAAAAAAGCCGCCGTCACATTCGACGGAAAGAAACTGTGCTCGGATAGCCGCAAGAGCCTCGTAACAACAATTGTTTACCATCGACCCTTAACTGAACGCCGAGTCGTAATCATCATCTCCTGTATAGTGGCATTATTCACTTTGCTGGGTTTACTTATTCAGCTGTTCTCCTAGAAGCGGTGCCTAATACTCTAAAGGCTTAAACACGCAAGTCCCACTAATTCCAGTGAGGAAGTTGCTTTTGGCAGAGAACAATGATACAACCATAATCGACCTGACTCCAGCAAACATCGCTGACTATGGCGTCTGCGGGTATAAGGATGTAGAGAAGCATCTGGAGCTTAGGCGGAAAATAGAGTGGTTCAAAGAGTATTATCCCAAGGGACTTAGGATTAAGGCGCTTATTTCTAAAACAGGCGGCTACCAGGGCATGCTCGAATACATCCCCGGCAAGTACGCGCATCGCCCAGTACAAGTGGACGATTACATGTTCATTCACTGCATATTCGTAGGCTTCAAAAGCCAGTTCAAAGGCAAAGGCTACGCTTCAGCCATGCTTGATGTATGTATAAAAGAGGCTAAAGACGTAGGCATGCAGGGCGTAGCCGTAGTCACTCGAAAAGGCCCCTTCATGGCAAAAAAGGAGATTTTCCTCAAAAAAGGCTTTGCCGTTGTCGACACAGCTAAACCGGACTTTGAACTTTTAGCCCTCAAATTCAACCCAGACGCCGCCAACCCAAAATTCACCATTCCACCCCTCAATGGCTACAGGGAAGGATTGACCATTATTCGCTCTCCCCAATGTCCCTACTCAGTCAAAAACGTTGAGGAAATCATCGAAACAGCCAAAGAAATGGGGCTTGATGTGAACCTTGTGGATTTGAAAGACGCACAGATGGCTCAGCAGTCGCCATGTGCTTTCGGAACCTTCTGCATAATCAACGACGGCAAAATCATCAGCCACCACCCAATAAGCAACACCCGATTCCAAAATATAATCAAAAAAGGCTAAAACTGCTGAAGATTGGATTGACCTATAAGCAGAATGGTCGATTCAGTTCTTCCTTAACTTTAATTCCTACCATTAAATCAACCATACCTTTCAGTCGGGTTTTTACGTTCTTCTTGCTAAAACTTTTCCAAAAAAGCCTAAATTTATTGTTCTGCTTGTGGAAAACGCCTCAACCAGCTTGCAATATGCCCCAACACGTAAACCGAAAAAGCAACCGCCTTCCAAGTCCCTAAGAAGATGATGAGTAAGGGCGACTTTCTCTTCTTCTTAAACTAGAAAAAACAAAACGCCGATTTGGTCTCCATGCGATTGATGTCGTGTAAGACTGGCGCCGTTATGCACCCAAGAAGCTTTCAGAGCCTGGTTAAACCGATGATTTCCTCGAAACTCAAGCCTAACGCGTCCAGCACTTGGTCAAAGGTTGCCTGCAGATAGGCAACGTATTTTTCAACGTCTATTTCGTTGCGCGAAGCCAACTCGACAGGTTTAACGCCAGAAATATCTTCAGGACCCCCCCGTGACGACCCTGACTTCATGACTTTCACGAAACTGATAAGGTCGCCCGCGCGGATTTCTTTTCCGTTGCTCTGCAAGATTCTAGCTGCTTTTACATGTTGAGGAGTAGTCTTTGTGTAACTTGCCAACTCATCGCCCAATACCATGTGAAAGGCGAGTGCGCTGTTATCTGTCCATTCCCGGCGCTTCAGCGTGTTGTAGCGTTCGCGGACAATGTTGGCGATGTCTTTTCGGGCTTTCTGGAAGTCCTCAGGGTTCTTAACCTGCGCGAGACGCCCCTTCATCTGGTTAAAAGCGTCTTTGATGAAGAGTGGGATATGCTTCTTTTTTCCAGTTAACCCTTTAACGTCTACGGTGCCGTCTTCGAGGACGCCTAGGTAGTTCTTTTTTCGGCTGCTAAAAACGGCATAGCGGTAGGTTTTCTCCATGTCGATGCCCATGCCCAGTTCGTGTTCGGTGTAGTGGATAACGTCGTCAATTTGTTCTCTGGTAGGGTTTTTGAGGAAGACGCTGTCGGTATCGCCGTAGAGAACTGTGATGCCGACTTCTTCGGCGTGCTTGAGGATTTGGGTGATGCTGTAGCGGCGTATGGCGGCTGTGGCTTCGGCGACGGGCGGGCAGTAGAGGTCAAAGCTGTCGGCTCCAAACACGCCGTAACTGGCGTTTAAGATAACTTTGAGTGCGCCCTGAGTGATGCTGTACCAGCTGCGCAACTCAGGAGGCAGTGTCTTGTCTTTGGCTCGACTCTTGTACCACCGCACACGCAAATCCCGTAGCGAACCGATGAGGAGGCTTTCAAGCGCACGTTTCTCTGTGCAAACCCAGTGCTGGGTGTCGGGGATGGGTTTTTTGCTCTTGCAGCCCGGGTGGTTGCAGCAGATGGATTGGTATCCGAGGTTCCAGACCTTGATGATGCTTGGGTACAGGCTTGGAAAGTCCATGACGGCGACGTTGAAGTGGACGCCTGGTATGGGTTCGACGACTATGGCGCCCTTGTACTTTTTGCCCTTGATGACAGCGGTTGTGCTGGTTTTGCCCTTCTTGGTCAAGATGTCCTCGGCGTTTGGGATGAGCATGCCTCGTTTGCGGTGTTCGCGGTGCATGAAATTGCGTATCCATCGGCTTACGCCCTGTCGGCTCACGTCCTCCATGGGCATGCTGGCGATTCTGGCAAGCACCAAAATCAACTTCATCGCTGAGTCGTTGTCGTGGCTGGTGAGTTTATAGGTGATTTCGCTGTCTCGGAGGCAGTAAGCCGCGAGTTCACTGTAGTTAAGGTCGCCAAAATCCTTCTCCAAATGGATTTTCGGAGTGCCAATCAACGCGCAGCCAACGTCGTCAAGGCTAACGTCTTTGTATTTTCCGCCGTAAGCGTAAATCTGCACACTGCGGTTGAAAAAGAACTTGTAAAGGTCGATATGTATTCCGTAGCGCAGAAGGCAGACGCGTTTGCCGATTTCTATGGGCACGTCTTTTTTGGTTAAGCCAAGGTTGTAGGCGCGGTGGGCGAGGTAGCGCAGGTCAAAGTCGTCGCCGTTAAAAGTTAAGATGAAGGGGTAATCGTTTAGGACGTCGAAGATTTTGCGCAGCAACTCCTCTTCTGTGTCGCAGTATTCCACTTCAATATCCTTAGTTAACTGGGAGTCGCCGTCTATCATGCCTTCGCGTTTGAGGACCAAGACTTTTTTGTCGCCGTCGCTGCCATAGATTGAGCAGGCGATGACTGGGCAGGCGCCTTCGCGTGCGTCTGGCACACGGTTAGCCAGTGGCGAGTACACTTCGATGTCGATGGCTGCTCGGCGAAACTGGGGCGCAGGGTACTCGAGCAGTTGAGCCCACATCTCCGCGTATTCCCGCTCCTCTTCGGTGCAGTCTTTGAATAGGCCACGGATTTTTGTGAGGTTCTCAGCCGCAGAATCCACCACAACTGGCATCAGGTTGCCGTCTTTAACCTCGTAAATCATTCCTGGAAGAAGCCCGCGGTCATAGATGTAGGATTGGTAATACTTGATTTTGGATTCCCAGATTTTTGCCCCTGCATCTTGGATGTTTGTGCCGAAGACTTTGGGGAAATCTTCAGGAATGATGTCTCTTATGGTGCCGCCTGGTCTGCCGCCGATGGCAAGGGGGTCTTTGCAGACGATTTTGGTTATTTCAATTTCTTTATCGTTTAGGGGGTCCAATCTTTTCTCTGATTCAAAGTGGTCAAAGCCCGGGTGACTCATTACCCGATCAAAAAGCTCCAGTTCCTCTTTAGCGATGCTTGTAAGGCAGTATGGCAGGTGCTCGGTGTTGTCATACCAGAAATAAATCTGTCCCAATTCAGGTTCGTAGAGTTTAATGACCGCCTTCCTCTGTTTGCCATCGTATGTGGCGGACACAAAGTATGAGGGGGGCAGGTTTAGTGGAGCTATGGGCGGGTATGGTTGGCGTATTCTTATTTTAGGTTTAGTCGCTGGGGCGACTGCCGCATCTTGGGGTTGAACTGTGGGTGGCGCTTGCGCTTTAGCCTCTGCTAAGACCTTTGGAGGTTTAGCTGGTTGACTAAACCATTTGTCAAGTGTGCTCGCCATCCCTTCTCTACCTTAGCCTCTGTATGGTGCATAGAGACTAAAATGTTTAGTGACAAAAAACCAAAGGATCAAATGAGGCTTAAAAGAGCAAAAACTGCTTAATTACTGGTTTTCTACTCGGTGTAGATGCCGCTTAGGCTGTCGTGCACCGATTTTATTTTGGGTTTGTGGCTTTTGCGTATGTGACTGTCGACTTCTGTTTTGGTGTCAAAGACTTTTCCGCATTGGGGGCACATGTATTGTCCAGCACGGGTTTGGGGCGTGCTTCTACGCTTGACTATTTGACTCACCTTCAATATACCTCTGTTAGCAAGAAAAAGGGGCAAAGACGCTTAAACTGCTGTGTGCGCACTATTGTCTTACGCACTATTCTTCTTCGTGTTCTTTGCCTTCTTCGATGAGTTCACGGACACGGGGACCGCCTTTTGCACCGCCTTTTCTGCCTGCTTCCTGCACTGTCATCTTTCCCTTCTCCATGTCTTCATTTCGCCTTTTCGACAAACACGTCACCTCCATTGTTGGAGCTTGCCAAAGTACACAATGAACCTATAGCACAAATGAAAACTTGATAAAGATATGTGGCTGATACCATGCAGTAACAGTAGCCCACGTTGAATCCCTTATTTAGGGCGATGCATTTGGTTTGGTGTTGTGAAAATCTTTGTTGCGGGAAGCTTGGACAATCGCCATAGAAACTCTCAGTTGGATAGAAATGCGCCGCCTCAACGAGCGCTCAGCATTAGCAAGGACTGTTAAGCAACTGGGTATCAACGACCCAAGCGCTATCCGCTACGCATACGGCTTAGTCGTAGAAACCACACGGCGAAAGAATCTCATCGACAAACTGGTCGATACTGTGGTTGCCCCCAAAAAAATCGGTGAATACGACCTTGGCATCCAATCTTTTCTGCGCCTCTACGTTTATCAGACCCGTGTTGCCAAAAACTGGGGGAAATATAATCTAAAAGAAGCAAGTTCCATCGCAAGTTTAGGCCGAGCCATCTTAGGCTGGGAAGTCATGCGGGAAATCGAGCCATACCTTGGTTTCCTGTTAACTAAACCGTTATCATTCATCATGGAGACGGCGAATGAAGCTGAGACAATCGGCTTAGAAACTTTCCATCCCAAGTGGTTTGTGGAGTACTGCATCAAACTTTTCGGCAAAGACGAGGCAATCGCATTCTTGCAGGGCAGCCTCAATCCCCCGCCCACCTACATCCGCCTCAACACTTTAGCGGCGTCGGAAGAGGAAATTCTGCAGAGGCTTCACGGTGAAGGTGTTAAACTCGAAAGGGTGGAGCCTTTAGTGTACACCTACAAAGTGCTGGAGTTCAAAGCCCCCCTCAACACGTCGCCAAGCCTCAAAGACGGCTGGTTCTACGTGCAGGACAAAGCCAGCTGCTTCGCCACCCAAGCCGCAAACCCACAGCCCGGCAGCACCGTCTTCGACGTTTGTGCGGCGCCCGGTGCCAAAACCACCTTCATAGCCCAACTTATGCAGAACCAAGGCAGCATCGTCTCGGTGGATTTCTCCGCGAAGCGCATGCACACCTGGCAGAAGGAAACGGCTCGCATGGGAGCCACAATCGCAGAACCGCTTGTTGCAGACGCACGCGTTTCGGTGCCTCTGGTCGGAGAAGCAGACCTGCTGGTGTTGGATCCGCCCTGTACCAGTTCAGGCGTGTTCGCCAAGCAGCCCTCTGCGAAGTGGCGGCTGAGCCCACGATCTATAGCGAACATGAGCGAAATCCAGTTGCAGATGATCAACAACTGCGCCGACAAAGTCAAAGCCGGCGGCATCCTCGCATACTCCACGTGCAGCGTGACGTTGGAGGAGAACGAGGGCGTAATCGAGCAGTTCCTAGTAGCGCACCCAGAATTCAAGCTGGTGGAGATTGAACCCAAAATCGGCATGCCCGGACTAGGCGGCTACACACAGTGTCAACGCCTCTACCCACACATCCACCACTGCAACGGCTTCTTTATAGCCAAACTCAAAAAAGAGTAAGAAGCTTCGGAAGGGACCCTTTTTAGGATAATCTGCCCATTTGAAGAGTAACCTAAAAAGCCTACCATCCACTCTATAAGCAAACAGGCGGCTCAACCATTAAAGACGAACTCTTAATCTTCCTACTCGCCAACATAACCGGAGTAATCGGCGGAATCTTCCTTCTCGTCGTAGCTAGCCCGCCGACCAACTTCTACTACCTTCTGCCAGCGTTCTCGCTCATCGGCATAATCGTAGCCAACATTATACTGATAATAGTTCTTCAGGTAAGCAAAGAATTCAAGGCTAACTGAACTAAAAATCGCCAAGGATCCCTGTGCCTCAAACAGGATGCTTGTGCTCTACCCATACATCCAGGGCTGCAACGGCTTCTTCATAGCAAAACTACAAGGAACCTAACCAGTTTATCCGTCTCCAAAAATAAACACTTCTTCTATACTTACCCCTAGCTCTTTAGCTATGTCATGCGCCAACTGCAATGACGGGTTGTATTTGCCTTTTTCGAGAAAAAGGATAGTTTCTCTTCTCACGCCTACTTTCTGCGCCAGCTGCTCCTGTGTTAAGTGCTGCTTTTCCCGCAGCTCCTTCATTCGAGTCTTAAAAGGAATAGCGTCTAGTCTCCTGTCCAATCATAGTATATGAAGAAAGCAACGAATGACAACAGGGCTGCAATTGGAATCACTTCAAACGCCAACATGAATACGTTAGTGCCCGTTAAGTAGGCAACGCTTAGCATGGAGGGGATTAGGAAGACAAAGAATGCGTTGCGACCTGCCTTAGTTACGTTTGTGCTCCACCGTTCATCACTTAGAACTGTCCCTTCCTTGGTTTTGGGTCTAGCAAACAGAAAGAGGAAAAACAGCATAAATAATACGTAGAAAAATGAGTTGCCTTCTGTGAATCCTGCAAAGCCGAGGAATCCTAAGAAGCCGAAGTAGCGTTCATTAAATTTTGGCATCTACAAATCTCCTAAAGTGTGAATGCTCCTATGGCCCCGAGTGCTGGAACAATCAAGCCCAAAATACCTAAAAAGCCTAGATATTTGAGTTCTTCTTTCCAGTAGCGGAAAAGCCAAAAGAGGCTAAAGCAGCTGAACATGAACAGGTATAGCGGGTTATCTGTTGAGAATGCCATAAACGCTTGAAAGCCGATAAAGCCTAAAAATCCGTAGAAGCCTTGAGTCCATTGGTATTTGCCGTTTCTATTGGGGATTTTACTGGTATGCATTTTGTTCTCGCTCATATTGTTATGTATTTCTAACGTTACATATTTCTAACATTAGGCTTATAAAGTTACCTAACACAACAAACCGCCGAACAAAAACAATACCCAAAAAGACCACTCAAACTGACCCAAAATCACCCAACTTTCTCTGCGGTGTCTCTTTACTATACAGTGGATAAGTCACTTGGCTGCCTTCCACATGTGCCAACTCGTTGAGTTGATGGGTGATTGTGCTGTCTTTGCCGATGATATGCAGCACCCTAACATGCCTCGCCACCAACGCATCGCTAATTAGGAATCGGTGGCATTTCCATGGCAGCGCCTCCGCGCACATCAACGCCACACAGTTCTCCCTTGCCAACGCCATGATTTTGAGGAGGGCGTCGGTGAATTCTTTGGTTTGCATGTAGTCGGCGTAGCCGCGGAAGCTGGCGTTTTCTAGGGCGAGGTTGATGCTGTCGGGTTTGGGGTGGCGTAAGCCTCCGATTTCGGGGAGGTGGATGTATTTGACGCTTTGGTGTTTTAGGGTGGTGGGGAGGGCTTCTTTGTTGAATTGGGGGTTGTGGCGGCTATGGGGGGCGGTGCGGACGTCGATGAGTAGGGTGATGTGGTAGGTTTGGAGGAGCTCAATGAATTCCTCTATTGATCGGGTGCTATGGCCGATTGTGTAGACCGTTATTTGTGACTCTTGGTTGCTCAACCCGTTTTCCCTCAAAGGGGGTAATGGCTGCTTGCATATAAGAATTAAACCATTCCTCAACACTTCGGAGGCAATCGGTGGTTAGTCAAGGAATGTGGACTGAGCCTTGTCAAGAAACCTGTACAAGAAGCCGTTAATTGGCAAACCAACCCAGGATGAATCCATGAACAAAATGGGAACAGTTGCTTCATTGGCTATTCTGCTGGTATTGACAGTTAGCACTCCATTAACTCTTCCCACATCAGCTCAGGCAATACTACCTAAACCGTCAGTACCAGAATTCACTGTAAAGTTTGTTGAACATCCCTATAATGTTGCACCCATTACTACTACCGACCCCTATACAGGTAAAACAGTCACGCAGCAAGCTGGATACCATGCTGAGAATAAATCAGTCGAAATTACCATTGAGAATCAACCTTTGCCTATGCTAAGCGATGGCAGTTACGCCAGTCTATATTATAACGTTAGCTATAAGGGCCATTACGGAACTAAGTGGAGCTACATTGGTTATGACAGCAATACGGGCTGGTTCACTAGGCAGTCAGACTCTGAGCATACGGTTATTTCTCTATCAAATCTTCCAGCCGAAGGGCAAATGGATTATAGGGTTCAAGCACAAATTGGGACCTTTACCGAGATATTTTATCCTATGCAGTTCATGGATACACACTATTACACCTTTAACGGTGAAGTCAGCGGATGGAGCGACACCCTGACAATAAGCATACCGGAAGTTTCAGTTTCCGCATCTACCTCAAACCCGACGGTTTCACAGTCAATATCGCCGCATTCAACAGTTTCATCGACTGCTACACCCTCTGAAACCCCAACATTAACGCCTGAACAAGCAGCGGAGAGTTTTTCATTGTTTGGGTTTGATTTCGATTGGTTAGAAGTTGTTGTCTTCGTTGTTGTGAGCATAGTGATTGCATTGTTGGTTGTGGTTATTGCTCTTCAAGGTAGGAGAATCAGGGTTTTGGAGAGAAAACAAGATGGCCTCTAAGAAATTATTAACACCGTTCCTGATTGTGTTGATGGTTAGCGGAGTAGTCGGTTATTTGGATATTGCGAAGGCTGAATCATCGGCACCTAATCCTTCCGTTCCCCAATTCACAATTGAGTATGTAGATAACTCATATGATGTTCCGCTCGTTATTACTACCACAACAGACCCCTATAACGGACAGCAAGTAACCCATAGAAGCGGCGGATACCACGTGGAAAACAAAACAATAGAGCTATCCATCAAGAACCAGCCGTTGTCTTCAGAGTCGCTTGGAAATAACTCGGACAATGGTTTGTACTATACCGTGCGTGTTAAGGGGCACTTTGGAACTGAGTGGCAGGAGCAGTCAGTTTCTGCGGTTCGTCCATCAGATTCATATGTGCCTTGGCCTATTGAATATCAAACAACAAAAATCCAAGCGTCAAACTCAGGGTACACCATTTTAACTTATGTTAAAGGACAAAGCATCTGGCCTATGCGGAACGGTGACCAGATCGATATTCAAGTTAAAGCGTTCGTGGGTTACCAAAAGTTTTTTTGGAATACTGACCACATGTTTCCTCTCTATGACGGCAACGCGTTTGACGTCTCTGCAGAAAGCGATTGGAGTAGCACACAAACAATAACAATGATTGCAGGTTCAGTTTTTGTGTCCTCTTCACACACCTCAGCGGTTGCACCCACTCCAACTGCAACTCCTCAGGTTGAACCTTCAACACCGCCGACTCCAATGTCAACCTGCCCTCAGAACCCAACAGCCACATCAGGCCAGCTTGTATCTGGCTACTCGACGTTTCTAAACTTGAACGCAGTGGAGATTGCTATAGCTGTATTGCTCGGTGTTATTGCGGTGTTGTTGGTTTTTGTGGTTGTTTATCTGCGTCGAAGAAGGTAATGTAGCCATCATATTTGGCGGCTATTAGAGATTCATTGCAGAAACTATAGAGGGGAGGGCATTACTGGACAAAAGAGCAGTCAATAAACGTTAAAAAATATGCCCTCAAAAAACTGATGGGTCATTTTTTGTTAATGAGGTATTCGTGCATGGCTTTGGCTGCGCGTTTGCCGGCACCCATCGCAGAGATGACTGTGGCTGCTCCTGTGGCGACGTCTCCGCCTGCGTAGACTCCGTCGAGGCTGGTTTTGCCGTCTTCGTTGACTGTGATGGTTCCGTGTCTTGGGTCGCTTTGTAAGCCGTCGGTGGTGCGTTGGATGATGGGGTTGGGGGTTTGTCCGATGGCGATTATGACTGTGTCAACGTCCATGACGAATTCTGAGCCCACTATGGGTTTGACTCCTCGTCTGCCTTTAGCATCTGGCTCCGTGAGTTCCATAGCAATGCATTTCATGGCTTTCACCCAGCCCTTGCCGTCACCGTAAAACTCCAGTGGCGCCGCCAAAAACTTGCAAACCAACCCTTCTTCCTCAGCGTTCTCAATTTCCTCGTGCCTTGCCGGTAACTCTTCGCGTCCACGCCTATACAGCAGGCAAACATCAGCGCCCAAGCGCATGCTGCATCTTGCGCAGTCCATCGCAACGTTGCCGCCGCCGATGACCACCACGTGTTTGCCCACTCTGATGGGTGTGTCGTATTCTGGGAACTGGAAAGCCTTCATGAGGTTGACTCGGATGAGGAATTCGTTGGCGCTGTAGATGCCGCCTAAGTTTTCGCCGGGGCACCCTGTGAACTGAGGCAAACCTGCACCAGAGCCAATGAAGACTGCGTCGTAGCCGCCTTGCTTCATGAGTTCGGGGATGGTGTGGATTCTGCCGATTAAGTTGCCAAGTTTAAGGTTGGCGCCGAGTTTCTGCACATATTCTACCTCGTTTTGCACGATTGCTTTTGGCAGACGGAACTCGGGGATGCCATAAGAGAGCACTCCGCCTCCGACGTGTAATGCTTCGAAGATGGTGATTTCGTGGCCTTGCTTGACGAGGTCTGCTGCGACAGTTAAGCCTGCGGGGCCTGCACCGATGACTGCAACTTTTTTGCCTGTTGGCTCCGCTTTGGGGGGCAACTGGGAACCGTTGTCACGTTCCCAATCCGCCAAGAACCGTTCAAGGCGTCCTATGCTGACGGGTTCGCCCATTCTGCCGATGACGCATTTGGCTTGGCACTGCGATTCCTGTGGACAAACACGACCGCACACAGCGGGCAACGCATTTTTGGTTTTAATGATTTGGATGCCTTCAGCGTACTTCTTTTCTTTAATGGCTTTGATGAACTGTGGAATCGGGACTTCAACGGGACAACCGCCTCTGCACATCGGGTTGGGGCACTGTAGGCACCGGTTAGCTTCTTCTTGGGCTTCCGCTTCGGTGTAGCCCAGTGCGACTTCGCTGAAGTTTTTAGCGCGGACTTTGGGGTCCTGCTTTGCCATTTCAACTGCTTTCTTGTTTAGTTTAAATTTAGGCTTTGTTTCTGCCACACTTGCAACCTCCATGTTCATGCAGTTCTGCCAACACGCTGCTTAACCGTTCCTCAGGAAGCATCGTGCGTTGACGCAGAATCAACTCGTCAAAATCAACTTGGTGACCGTCAAATTCAGGTCCATCCACGCAACCGAAGAGCATTTTGCCCCCGACCGTCACGCGGCAAACCCCACACATGCCCATGCCGTCAATCATAATCGGCGTAGTTGTGACTATGGTTGGGATGCCATAGGGCTTGGTGATTGCCGAAACATCTTTCATCAGGATAACTGGACCCATAACGACGCATCGGTCAAACTTTTCTTCTTTGAGCAATTCAGTGAGGAAGTCTAAGCCTTGGTAGCCTTTGGAGCCGTCGTCAGTTGAGAGGTAGACTTTGTCGCTGTACTCGTTTGCCTCTTCCTCCATCATGATGAAGGGTTCTGTGCGTGCGCCAATTACTGTTGTGACGTTGTTGCCGGCTTCCTTCATGGCTTTAGACTGCAGCAGAAGCGGCGCAATCATAACGCTGCCGCCGACACACAGCACCTTGCCATAGTTCTTGATTTCAGAGGGATTACCCAATGGTCCGGTAACATTGTCGATTTCGTCGCCGACGCCTAGTTTGCCGAGGTCTTTGGTGCTTTTGCCCACTTCATGGAACGCAAACGAAACCGTGCCTTTTTCGGTGTCATAGCCACAGATGGTTAAGGGGATGCGCTCACCCTTTTTGCCGTGGATGACTATTAAGAATTGGCCTGGGTGGGCTTTTGCGGCGATATCTGGGGCTTCAACTTCGAAGAGCTTGATTTTTGGCACAAGCTCGGTTTTGCTGATTATTCTGTACATTGCTGTAGTGCCTCCAGTTTAGCTGTTTTAGATAACTTGGTTATTTTCTGGTAGAACTCGTCTACTTTGGCTTGGAAGTCCCCGTCGCAGCGAGGCGACTCCTCGTAGAGCGTAAACCTATCAAGTAAGCCTTCTTTTTTGAGGACATCAAGCATGACGCCTAAGTTGCGTTCAGCTGTGTCTCTGCCCTCCTGTAGCTTGCAGTCCTTGGAGGAGCAAACCACTGCCATGACGCCGTCAAAGCCGCAGTTGAGTGCGTTGACAACGTGGACGGGGTCGAGGGATTTGAAGCAGGGCACTTCAAGCGCCAACACGTTTTTGCCTTCAAAGGCTTTGTTAGGGTTATCCAAAGCAGAGAACTCTGACCATTGACAGATAAATGCGAGAACTGCTGGGCTGTTGCCTTTGGCTTTGATGGCTTCTGCAGCGCTGTTGTAACGGTTAAGCACATTTTCGAATTCGAAGCCTTTGACTTGTATGGCGTGATGTGGACAAACCAACTGGCATGCACCGCAACCCACACATTTCTCTTCGATTACTTTTGGTGTTGCGAAGGATTCGAATTCTAATGCGCCGTAGGGACAGATGAATATGCATTTGTCGCAGCCCACACATTCGAGCACGTCGTAGACTGCTTTGCGGCTGTACTTGATGACTCGAACGGCGTTTTCGTCGTAGCCGAGTTGTTGGAGCACATTTTTTGCCAATGCGAGTCTGCGTGTGTTGATTTTTGTGCCTTCTTTGTAGCGGCAGAAGGGGTCTTCACATTGGATGGAAACGATGTTTTTTATGCCTAAGTTTAGGGCTTCGAAAACAAAGTCGGTTGGGACTCTGCCGGCACAGGGCAAACGCAACGAGAGGTAATCGGATACTTTGAGTCCTTGCTCTTTTAGGATGTCTTTGACTTCGCCGCTGTTAGGCGAGTTTCCTCTGCACATCAGAACCAGTGTTTCGGTTTTAGGCGCTTTTTGCCTGGGCGCTTTTTAGGTATTCTGTTAGGTTATCGTATGTGTAATACTGCATTTTTATGGCTGAAGCTGGACAGGCACTGTAGCAGATGCCACAGACTTGGCAATCCTCTATGTTAATCTCAACTTTCCCAGTCGAGTCAGCTTTTATGGCTTCATAGGGACAGATGGATTTGCAGACATAACATCTACTGCACAGGTCTTGATTTATCTCAACTGCAGCGAGACATTTCTCACTCATTAGTAAACCTCTTTTGCTTTTCCGCCATTAACTCGACGCTTTAGCGTGCATGCTAAAAGCGCTTTGAAGGCACAGAGAGGTTTTAAGAATCATATAATCCTTCCCCCGCAAAATAATGAAAACTCCATATATACCGAGATGTTAACAAACGTATTATTTGCCTGTTTTTCAGTCAACCCAAACAGCACTGTACTTTACAAAAGATT
The DNA here is from genome assembly GCA_963702095.1 of Candidatus Bathyarchaeota archaeon. Classification (GTDB taxonomy): domain Archaea; phylum Thermoproteota; class Bathyarchaeia; order Bathyarchaeales; family Bathycorpusculaceae; genus Bathycorpusculum. Next base: position 2,485,921 of record OY969706.1, on the reverse strand, counting down.
GCATGATAGAACAGTTAACAATTGTCCAGTTTTACGCCTGATGGCGCCATTATTGGTTGTATGCGCAGGTTCTGTTGCTCAGCAACTATCCTCCCTATAAACCAGTGGATCAAAATTTCGCTTTTTGTTTTTCTAGTGTTAGATGAAGGCAGAGGTGCCCTTGCTCATCTTCTTCTGGGGGCTTGGCTGGCGACTGTTTTTTGCGTTTTAAATCGGAAATGGATTGCAGGATGGTTGTGGAAACAGACGGGGGAGCGCCATTATTTTTTGTAGTATGGTCGTCTGATGTAGGCGTATGCTTCAAGCGCCGCCGTTATTCCCTGTCCAACCGCTGTTCCCACCTGCTTCACCGGGTGGTTAGTGATGTCGCCTGCAGCATAAACGCCTTCGAGGTTGGTGTGTTGGCGGATGTCAATTTTTACATAGCCATGCTCGTCCACCTCTACACCGCTGGCTTGTGCGATCTGACTGTTCGGTGCTTCGCCCACCTGCACAAAAATGGCGTCAACGGGGATTTCGCTGGTTTGCCCCGTGGAGTTGTCGATTAAGGCTACGGAGCGCACCTGTTTATCGCCTTTAATCTCTTGGATTTCAGTGTTCCACACGATTTTGACGTTACCCTTTGTGTTTATGTCGTTGACTAAGGATTCTTCAGCACGGAACATTTGGCGTCTATGTATGACGGTGACCTGTGCGGCTAAGCCTGATAGGTAGAGGGTGGTGATGCAAGCAGAGTTGCCGCCGCCGACAACGAGGACCCGTTTGCCCTTGAAAAAGGGGCCATCGCAGACGCCGCAGTAGCTCACGCCTTTGCCGCGGAACTCTTTTTCGCCTTTGGCGCCGATTTCTTTGTAATGTGAACCTGTGGAGATAATGACGGCTTTGGCGCCGTAGGTGGTGGCGGTGGTGGTTACGGTTTTGTTTTCGCCTTGGAGGTTGAGGGCGGTTACGGCTTCGATATCATGTATGGTTGCGCCCAAGGCTCGAGTGTGATCAGCCATTTTCAGTGCTAAATCGCCTCCACTGATGGAGACGAAACCTGGGTAGTTTACGATTGTTGGGGCGTCAGTGATTGTGCCGCCTGCGAATTTCTCGTCCAAAACTAGGGTTTTGAGTCCACTGCGGACTGCGTAAATGGCTGCGGCTAATCCCGCTGAGCCAGCGCCCACTATTATAACATCCCAATTCTCCATGACAGGCATCCTTCTGTTAGGGAATAATTGGGTTGAAGCGGTTTATGAATTATTCGATTTCTTTCGTTTGAGCAACAATTATTATATTAGATTAAGCCAATAAGGCATTTGTGGAAATAATGACAATCGAGGTTGAGCTTAAAGAAATCAAATCTTTGCTCTCAGAAGTCAACAAGAAACTTGATTCTCTTCTCGAGGAAAGAGAAACAGACGCGATTATGGTTCTTGAGGAACAGGCTCTAAAAGAATTCTTGGAAGAAGAGCCCGATTTGTACTCAGTTAATGATATTAAGAAAAAGGTTAGTCGTAATTGAAAGGAAAAATAGTTCTCATCGTTTTTCCATTTACTGACTTAACAGCGGCTAAAGTTAGACCCGCTCTTGTTTTGTTTGAGGCCGAAAAAGATGTTACGGTAGTCTTCGTCTCTTCGAGAATAAGTAAAGCAACCGCTTATGATGTGCTGATACAAGAGAGCCATATAGAATTCGGACTAACAGGGTTAAAAACCGATTCATATCTAAAAATTGAAAAAATCGCAACCTTATCAAAAAAGCTGGTGATGGGGGAGTTAGGGCAGATTGGTCCCCAGCTTAAGAAAGAAATAAACGAAAAAATCAAGGAAACACTTAAACTCTAACTATCTGAAAGAAATACAGCGATAGTTTTCTGTTTCCAATAAGCTGATAAGTGCGAAGCTTCTTAGTTTTCTTGTTTTGAGGCTTATTTATGGCGAAGTACCGGTGTACCGTCTGCAACTGGGTTTATGACGACGCAAAAGAGAAAGTCCGTTTTGTGGATTTGCCTAAAGAGTGGGTTTGCCCAATTTGTGGTGCGCCTAAATCCGCATTTGTCCTCTTAGCCACGGAAGAGGGAAAGAAGCAAGAGCCAAAGTCGGCAAGCACCGTCTCAGATGTACTCATCAACCAACTTGCAGCTTGGGGCGTCAAATACGTTTTCAGCATCCCCGGCACCTCCACCCTAAGCATCATAGAAGCCATACGCAAATCGGGCAAAATCCAATACATCCAAGTTCGCCATGAAGAAACCGCCGCTTTTATGGCTTCAGCATACGGCAAACTCACAGGGCACATAGCCGCCTGCCTCTCCATTTCGGGTCCAGGCACAACAAACCTCGCCACCGGCTTGTACGACGCACAACTGGACCATTCTCCCGTGTTGGCTTTGACCGGTATGGTTCCACGCAAACTAATCGGCAGAGGTTCCCTGCAGGAAATCGACCACCAAGCCTTCTTTGCGCCCATAAGCGTCTACAACAAAACCCTAATGACAGAAGACCAAACCACCACATTGGCTACTTTGGCGATTAAACATGCCCTGCTCAACCAAGGCGTTGCCCACATCGGTATCCCAAACGATGTTGCAAAGTTGCCCTATGACGCGCCGGTTTCGCCTTTTGAGGGCAGGATGCCTAATTTGGCGTATGGGCAGGAAGATTGGGTGGTTGAGAAAGCCGCAAAAGCCGTTGATGGCTCGGTTCGACCGGTGGTTTTGATTGGGTTTGGCTGCCGAGGTCAAGGCACCAAAGTGACGGCGCTGGCTTCAAAGCTTGGGGCACCGATTATCTCGACTTTCCCAGCTAAAGGCTTCGTCGACGCGGACGAACCGCTCTACGTGGGCTGCCACGGCGGCATCGGCTCCACCGCTGCAGGCATACTGATGGAGAGAACCGATTTGCTCATAGCCATAGGCGTGTCTTTTTCGGATTTATCGCAGATTCCCCACAAACGCATGGTTCAAATCGACATAAATCCATTGATGATTGCACGGCGTTTCCCTGCTGAAGTGTCGTTGTTGGGTAACAGCGCCGTTCTGATCCCTAAATTAACCGAGAAAGTGGCACAGAAAAACAACGCTGACTACGTTGCTGAAGTAGAGCGCCTCAAAAAAGCATGGTTGGACCAGCTGGAACGAGAAGCAGACGCATCTGCAAAGCCCATCCGAGCCCCATACATCATGAAAGTGCTAAACCGGAAGGTCGCGTCAGACGCAGTGATTTCGCTCGATGTGGGCGAGAACTGCTGGTGGTTTGGACGAAACTTCAACATGAAGCGGACGCAGAAACTGGTTATGAGCGGCAACTTGGCAACGATGGGGTTCGGTTTACCCGGCGCGTTGGCGGCGGCTTTGGCTTATCCAGAGCGCCAGATTATCTGCATAACAGGCGACGGTGGCTTAACAATGGTTTTAGGCGACTTCTTAACTGCACTCAAATACGAGTTGCCCATCAAAATCTTCGTTGTAAACAACAAGCATTTGGGCATGATTTTGCAGGAGCAGAAAGTTGAGGGCTACGAGCGCTGGCAAACCGAGCTGCATGATTACAGTTTCGCCGATTTTGCGGAGCATTCAGGGGGAGTGGGCATTAAAGTTACTGAGCCAGCGGATCTCGAATCAGCCGTGGATGGGGCATTGCAAGCTAAAAAACCTGTTATAGTAGATATTGATACTGATCCGAGGCGGTTTCTTTCTTAGACACCACAATAATCATAAAGCCTTAATGTTACCCTGTTTTACTTTATTGGCATAAGCTGACCTCTATGAAGAAAAATAGCTTAGCCAAAACCGCATCAATAACCCTTTTCGCCGCAATAATCCTATTCTCTACGTTCGCACTAAACGCAACTGTCACCGCAAGCTCCGGCAGCAACTGGCCAATGTTCCACAACGATTTAAACCGCACAGGCTACACAACCGATACCTCCACGGCTACTTCTGCAGCTTTGCTATGGAACTTTACAACCAACAGTGTAGTTTCCGCTTCCCCAGCAGTTGCGGATGGGCGCCTCTATATTGGCTCTGACGGTGGCGTTGCTTACTGCTTAAATGCTGAGGATGGTTCCCAAATATGGAATTACACGGTTCACACTAACAGTGTAGATGCTCATGGGGGAGAGGCTTCAGCGATAAGCTCCTCCATGGCGGTTTGGGAGGGCTACGTGTACTTTGGATGCTATGACCAGAACGTTTACTGCCTAAACGCATCCAGTGGCGCTAAAGTTTGGACTTATCCGACGGACGGCACGGTTGAGTCGTCCCCCGCAATTGTTGACGGCAACCTCTATGTAGGTTCCTGGGATGGAAACGTCTACTGCTTAAACGCAAGGACAGGCGACAAAATCTGGAATTACACCACTGGAAGCCAAGTCGAATCCTCGCCCGCTGTTGCGGATGGCAAAGTATATGCGGGTTCTGTGGACGGCAAAGTTTACTGTTTAGACGCCGCTTCCGGCAGTGAAATCTGGGTTTACAGTACAGGTAACCTTGTGCAGTCTTCCCCAGCGGTGGTTGACGGGCGAGTCTACATTGGATCTGAGGACATGTACCTGTACTGTCTTGATGCAGCCAACGGCAATCAAATCTGGAATTATTCAGCGTCTGGTTGGGTTGATTCTTCACCTGCCGTAGCCAACGGATACGTCTATTTCGGATGCACCGTCGTAGACGCAAACCAAAACGATATTCCCTCAAACATCTATTGCCTAAACGCTGGCACAGGTGAAAAAGTCTGGAATTACACGATGCAGGGCGGCGCAAGCTATTGCTCTCCTGCAGTAGCCGATGGCCTGACTATACATTGGCGATTGGCGCCACAACATTTACTGTCTCGACGCAGCCTCCGGCGCTGAAAAATGGAGTTATACCGCTTTGGCCCATGCGAATTCTTCCCCTGCCATAGCAGATGGCAATGTGTATGTGGCTTCGTGGGATCATGTTGTTTATGCGTTCGGCACCCCCTCCGCGGCATCAACCATAGCGTTGCCAACAGAAAGCATTCTGCTCATCGTCGTTGTAGTCATCGTCGTGGTGGCAATATTCACGGTTGTCTTGATGGTTAGACGAAAACATCGCCGACTCTGAGTATCCCCTTACGGGGCATCGTTTTTCTTGAAAAATAAGTTGTAGCTACGGTTTGCAGTCACGCATCAATAATAACCTTTGAATTACTTCTCACTGTTTGATGGATCAAAGTTCTGGAGGTGTATTTTTTTGAGTAAAGACGAACTTAAGGGAAAATCAAAACAGGTTGAGGGCAAAGCCAAAGAAGCCGAAGGAAAAACCCAAGAGGAATGGGGCAAACTAAAAAAGAAGCTCTAAACCTCTGTTTGATACCCTTTTAGAGACTGCTATTTTTTATTGCGCCCAAAGTTTTTTCCGCGGTTGACGCGCTAAATAATAGGTCGTCGATGGTTGCGGTGAAAGTGGCAAGTTTACCGTCGCATTTAATCTGTGTGATTACCCTGCAACCTTCTCTTATGGTCTCCACCGTTAAGCCAGCGGGAGTTTTGAGGTTGTCTGGCGACACCGCTTTGGCGATGGCATGCGCTGTTTTCTCATCTTTGTATTCAAGCTTTATTGTTGCTTCCAAGCTTCTCACCCTTAAGTTGCCGACCCACCAACTCATCCGCCATCTTCAAAAACGCTTCAATCTTGTCCAACGGCACCTGCGCACCAGCTGCAATGTTGTGTCCCCCGCCTTTGCCGCCATTGGCTTCCGAAGCCACCCTCATCACATCGCCGAGATTCACGCCCTTCATCAGCGCGGCTTCGGTGGTTCTGCCTGAGAATTTCGCGGCTTTTTCAGCTTCGATGTTGGCGAAGGCAAGCAGCGGTTTTAGGCTGTTGGCTAAGGTGGAGACGAGGATGCTTGAGACGGTGCCTATGATTTTTTCGTTGATGTAGTTTTCGCCGTTGATGACGTAGGTGTTTTGGAGTTCGCGAAGGCGCTCTGGTTTCTCGCTAACCCAGGTGAGGTATTTGTTGATGTTTTTGCGGTAATCTTCTAGAATCTTGTTGGAGTCTTCTAAGGCGGCTTTGCGGTCGCCCATACAGATGGCAATGCCCAAGCTGGGGCGGTCCATGCGACCCGTCGAATTGAGCAAAACCGAAAACTCTCTGCCGTCCCGCAACGCCGTGTTTGGCTCCTCTTTGGTCAGCACATAGATGTAGCCGATTAAGCTGTCCACTTCCATATGCAAGCCTTTCGAGAGCAGGTAATCCGCCAAAGCCGAGCACAGAGTTTTGCGTTCGTCAGCGTTTAAGTCGCAGAGGGAGCGCAGTTTGTCTCCCTGTTTAAGGGGGAAACCGAGGTTTGTTACGAAGTTTAGGGATTCGGTTTCCTGTCCACTCAAACCGGGGATGAATGGGTTGGTGGTTGACGCGAGCATCTTGTGGATGGCGCGGGTTTCTCTGCCGAAGAAAGTGAGGTCTTTTTCTACTTTGAGCAATCCCGCAGCTACTGCATCGTTAACGATGAGCTCATTTAAGCCACGCAGGCTACGCTGCTCATACTTGTCCTGCATGTCACCCAAAGCGCCGACCAAAGCGATTGGAGCTAAGTCGACGTTGGCGGGGTTCACGGCTTTAGCGGCAAAATACGCTACGCCTGAGCCGCTGACATCCGTTGCGCCGTCGATGCCGTAGACATGGGGGTTTAGCATGGTATAATTGGAGTTGGCTGCGTTACCGGTGATCTGGTGATGGTCAAGGATAACGATTTTGTAATTAGGAATTTTCTGGTTTAACAAGTCGAGGTAGCCGCTGCCAAAATCCGTCATGATAACCAACTGCGGCTTGTCGGCGGTGACTTCCGCGATGATTTTCTCATCTACCCACTGCATAACGCGAATGCGGAACCGTGCACCAAGGCGACTGAGCATTTTGCCTATGACGCCTGCCGCGGCGACTCCGTCAGCGTCGAGGTGCGAGAAACAGCTAATGAAACCATCTTTCTCTGCGGTTTCTTTGATGACTTTCGCTGCTTCGTTTGCTTGTGCAAGGAATTTCTGGATATTTTCAGGTTGCGCCATGCCCGGTCACTTCTGCAAAGAGTGTGGCTGATTGGATTTAAAGCTGGCGCATTAACAATAAAGAATAAAATTGTTTGTGGAAAGAAACCGTTTAGGTTACTGAGGCGATTTTTGCTTCGTACTTGAACTTCTTGTCGATTACGCCTTCGCGTTTGTAGTAGCGGCTGAGCTTGTGGATTTGGGCTTCGATGATTTGCATGTTGCGTTTGTTGTGGAGGTCTTTCTTGTTTTTATCCATGTGGACGGCGAGGCGCTTGGGCTTTTTTCATGAGGTTAGCGAGGTCTTCAGGCATGGCTGGGGCGAGGTTTGCGGATTTGAGGGTGTCGCTTATGCTTTTGCCAGTGATTGGCTTAACAAGTGGGATAGCGTATTGGTCGCGTAAAATCGTGCCTATGCTGCTCATGTTGTGGCCTTCTTTGCCGAGTTTTATAATGAAGGCTTCTACTTCTTCAGGCTGGTACTTGCACCAGCTTGGTGGGCGCCTGCTGACTGGGCGAGTTGAATGTGATTTTCCTTTTTCTTGCTTTGGCATCCGTGACACCTATTGTGCACCTAAACCACACCGCACAGATATTTAAAAGTAACTAGTCGCAGCCACACAAAAACAGAAAAACAGGGGCTTTTGGCGTTTCTACCGCCAGTTCCCATGTCTTCTCCAAGTTGCAAAGTGGATGATGCCCCGTACAACTAGGGATATGCCGACGATTATGATTATTGCCGCCCAGAACTGGAACCAGCCTGCAAGCGTCCCCGATAGCAGAAACACGTATGCGGCTGCTGCGCCAAAGAACCAAAAGATCATGTTGCCCACGGTTTCGGCGATGCGGTGAATCCTGGAGTGGGCGTAGAGGCGAAGCCCCAAGATGACAACCTGCAGTACACCGATGCCTATCATAAAGTTGAAGACCGCAGTGTAGAAATCCATGTGTGCTGCGGGGTGAGCAGGCGCGGGCAGAATGATGGCTCCGCCGCCTAAGGGGTAGGATTGCCCTGTGAAGTCGCCAAAGAAATCCACTGTTTTCTGGGGTATACCCGGAGTCAACCCGAACACGCCGCCTAATATGATGAGGAAGCCGCCGACGGCGACTGCGGTGATTATGCCTTCAAGCCATGGATTGGCTTTATAGTGGTGTTCAGTCATGCCCTTCAAAGTTTCCATATCTATGGCATAGCTATTTAACACTTTGTCTCCAAAAAACACCAAAAAGGCTAGAGTGAATTGGTCCATACAGGCGTTATATCCCAGTCGACCACCGTGCCCTGATGGTAAATCGCTAACATTGTACTTGCGGATTGTGTGGGGTACAGTTGGGAGAGGGTCTGTGCGGAAGTGAAGCCGCTTTGGAATGTTCCGCCTTCTACTGAGCTGATCATGTCGATTAGGACTTCATGGTTTGCTCCGTAGCCGACGACGTGTAAGCCTGCGTTGTAGGCTTCGGTTACGCCGTTGTTAGTTACGGATCCTCGGATGTAGAGGTAGTGGGCGTATGTAGTGTTGTCGACTAATTCTTTGATGCCCAATGCAGTGTTTAGTTGAGCGGTGTATTTGCTTAGGTTGCCCTGTAGATTGGTTATTTGGTTGTTGAGGTCGTTGATGGTGGCGTTTAAGTCCGCTATTTGATGCTCTTGGCCGGTTATCTGTTGGTTTTGGTCAGCGACTCGGCTGTTGAGCTCGTCAATCTGCGGCAAATAAACCGTGTAGATTAAACTTCCAACGCCAACCAACGCTACGACCAGTATGGCTACGATTGCACTGGTAACACTTATGCTTCCAGCTTTATTTGCGATCAAGAGGGTCCCTTCCTCTCTCATGGATGCTGTTACCCATATAATGTTTACTTACGACCGCTTGCTGCTGTACCATTCAGCAAACTTGCGAATCGCCATCGCCCGATGCGAATACCCATTCTTCTCAGCAATAGTCATTTCAGCGAAGGTTTTGCTGCTGCCGTCGGGTTGGAAGATGGGGTCGAAGCCGAAGCCTGATTTGCCCTGTTCACGGCGCTCCTCGGTGGTGATTTCTCCTTTGGATTCGCCGTAGAAACTCAGCGGGTCGACTGTGTTTTGGTCGTCGCAGTAGGAGATGACTGATTGAAAAGTTGCCCTGCGGTCCTCAATGCCTTCCATCAACTTGAGGATGCCTCCGTTATGAATGGTTTTATACACATAGGCCGCGTATGGCCCGGGGAAACCGCTCAGCGCCCCGATGAATAGGCCTGCGTCTTCTACGAAAATGGGCAGATGGGATTTGCGGTAGGCGTTCTGTACGCTTTTCTCTGCGATTTCTTGGAGGCTTTCGCTTTGCACTTCGTCGCCTTTGAGGCGCAGCATGCCGACGGCGATTCCGTGGCTGCCCAAGATGCTCCGTGCCTCATTGAACTTGCTAGTGTTGCCCGTCGCGAAAAACACGACTTTGCCCTTCAATGGGAAATTATTGCTTGCGTTCTTCGACATAGCGCCCACGCCTCTCTATCTCACGGATTTTCTCATAAACCTTTTCCGCCGCCCCGACACCGCAGACGGAGGTGTAGCCGCAGAGAACCGATTGGAAGCATTCCTCCCAGAAGCCAAAATGCGTGCTCTGCAACGCCCGCTTAAGCAAATGCAAATCAACTCCCTGAGCTTCGAGCTCCACGTTTTTTTCGCCCAGCCCAAAGTCGACAAAAAAGATTCTGCCGTCTTCTGCGCGTATCATGTTGGAGGTTGTTAAGTCGCCGTGTATTAAGCCGTGTTGGTGCAGGTGGGCGACGGATTCGCCGATTTGGATGCATATTTTATGGCGGCTGGTTTTGTCAGTTTTGTTGAGGAGCTGCTTGATCTGTTGCCCCTCGATGTGCTCCATTATGATGGTTGATTCGGGGACGTTTACCATGTAAATCAGCGGCGTCGGGACCCCAGCGGATTTGGCTTCATGCATCAACTGTGATTCATGTACGGTACGGTAATTGCGAATCTGTTTATCCAACGTTTCGGGGCGGTACCGTTTGGGGATGCGGACTTTAACGACTGCTCTGCGGCCATGCCAAGTGGTGAGGAAGAGGCTGGCTTCCGCGCCCTTCTTTATCAGCCGCATCTGCGGCACCTTATCTATTGTATCCATGGCACATCCACCTTGTCTACCCGCCAACGCAGCCTAACCATACTCTCATCAATCGGCGTCACCAACCCAAACCGATACGCCAACGTGCCAGTCCAAGCAATCATGGCGCCGTTGTCTGTGGCATACTGGAGCGGAACCACGCTGAATTCAGCGTCATGCTCCTGTGCAATCACCGCCAACATGGATTGCAGCCGTTTGTTCGCGGCGACGCCGCCTGTTAGCAAAACCTCTTTTTTCTCGGTATGCGCCAACGCACGTTCCGTGACTTCCGTAACCATGGAGAACGCATGCTCCTGCAGGCTGTAGCAGACGTCTTCTATCCGCTCGCCCCTCTGAAGCGCCGTTGAAGCCGCAGTTAACAAGCCGCTAAGGGAGAGGTCCATTCCCTTCACCACATACGGCAGTGAAACCAGTTTATTGCCCTTCAACGCCAACTGTTCGATGGCAGCGCCCAGCGGCAGCCCTTTTCTGTTTTTTAGCCCTGCTCCCCTAGCGAAGACGTCGAGGCAGTTGCCCAAAGCTATGTCGAGTGTTTCGCCGAAGACACGGTAGCGTCCTGACTCGTAGGCGGTGACCATGGTGTTGCCGCCGGACACGTAGAGGGTGACGGGGTCTTTGGCGCCTGTTTGGAGTTTGCCGATTTCTATGTGGGCGACGGAGTGGTTGACGCCGACGAGGGGGATTGTGAGGTAGGAGGCTAAGGCTCGGGCGACGGTGGCGCCTGTGCGCAGTGAAGGGCCGAGTCCGGGTCCCTGTGAGAAGGCGATGCAGGTTAACTCTTTGGTTTTGACGCCTGAGGCTTTGAGGGCTTCGCCTAAAACTGTGTCTGCGACTTCTGCGTGGTGTCTTGCCGCTTCCCGCGGGTGGATGCCTCCTTCTGTTGGGATGTAGCTGTCTGATTTATTAGCTAAAATCTGTCCGTCGAAGGCGGCGATGCCTATGCCGAAGTCGTCGGCTGATGATTCGATGCCTAAGCAGTATTTGCCTGCGTTAATTTGCTCATTTTTATTCATAGGGTTCCAACTGTTTTTGGGGATACATATTTTTATGTGAAGCCAAAGCTTATAATAACGTATTATTGAGATTGATACTAATATGCCAAAGCGTAACGACCTCGAACAGAAAGCACTTCACTACGTTGTCGGTACAGGCTACCAGGGTGTGCTTCAATCAGATTTATGGCGGGAACTAGGCGCAAGCAGCCGCGAAGGCTCCCGTGTATCCATAAAGTTGGAAGAGAAGGGGCTTATCAGAAGAGAAAAAGAACTTCAAGAGGGCAGATGGACCTACCGTCTCTACCCCAAACGGTTGCCAGCTTCAATAGAAACCATCATCGACTGTCCCTGCCTGCTTTGCCCAGACAACGCCCGATGTGACCCCACAACAGCTATCTCCCCCAAAAACTGTACACGACTAACAGAGTGGATACTTAACCTTGGAAAAGAAGCTCCAGTAGCACCGGAGGCTCCAAGCGCCGTAGCCAAACCAGACATGCCAGAGGATGATCCTGACGCCGAAAGCGTGGATACGTGAACGACAAAACGAGCTTTACTACAAAAAAGCTAAAGCCGAAAACTACCGCAGTCGTTCCACGTATAAACTTATCCAAGCCAACAGCAAATATGGCTTTATAAAACTCCGCGATGTTGTGGTGGATTTAGGCGCTGCTCCAGGCGGCTGGGTTCAAGCCGCACGGAAAATGACCGGTCGCCATGGCTTTGTTTTAGGTGTAGACCTCAAACCCATTGAGCCCTTCACTCAGGAGTACATACGCACCATCATCGCTGACTTAAACGAACCTGACATTGCAGAGCAAATCCTCTCTTTTCTGCCCCGCAACCCCGACGTGGTCTTATGCGACGCTGCCCCAAACGTCACTGGCGTTTGGGAAGTCGACCACGCCTGCCAAATCGACCTCGCCGTCAAAGCACTCGAAATCGCCAAACAAATCCTAAAACCAGGCGGCAACTTTTTCGTCAAGGTCTTCGAAGGCGGTCTCCTCAACGATTACATCAAAACACTAAAAGAAAACTTTGAAGAAGTCAAAATCGTCAAGCCTCCCGCCAGCCGCTCTAAAAGCAGCGAAATGTACCTCTTAGCCTTAGGCTTAAAAGGCGTCCCCGTTATGACAGAAAGCTAATTCTGCCACCTTAGCCTCATCTTTTGTAGGTGCATAACTTGCGAATTATCTCTGCGGATTCAGGCGCAGCCATCCTAAACGACCAATACCAGCCAACCCATTTAGTAGCGTCTGCCGCCGTGCTTGTTGAGCCGCCATACCGTGAGCCATCAGCGTTTCGCCTGGCTGAACCCATCTTCAAAGAAGTCGACACAGGCTTCGAAGTCATCGTTCATGAAGCCGAATTGTGCCAGCGTCTGCTCGCAAAGGTGAAGGCAGATGTGGTTCACTTGGATATGTCGTTGGGCGGGGTTTCACTGGAGGAGCTCTCGCCTGTGGAGTTGTCGAATTTGAGGGCGTCGAGGACTGGGCGGCAAAACATCCTAAAAATTCTGCCCCGATTAAGAAGAATCGCGGCTGAAATCAGGCGTCTCCACGGTATTGACATGCTTGCCCTCGGAAAAGAAAGTGTGCCTGTGCGGATTGCAGAGTTAACCGTAGCCGCTGAAGCAACAGTTTTTGCTTGTCAAAGAGCTGTCGAGGGGGACGAGAAGATTCTTTTGGGGTTACCGCTGAACTGCCGCTTAACTGTGATTGATGGTCAGGTTTGGGTGCAGTCGCTTATTGCTGGCGAGCATGACCTTCACAGTTACGCAGTGGACGCTGAAGGGTTTTTAAAAAAGGTTAAATTGTCTGAAACGTTAAACCCTGTAGCAAGAGGTTTTCGTGCCCTCAAGATAACGTCGACATAGAAGGATGATTAAAGATGAATTACCCACAGTTTTGGCTCAAAGCTACGCCTAAACAGAAAAGGTTCTACTCACTTGTCTTTATGTTTTTGATCGCGGTGGCGGCTACTTTGATTGGGCTGGCAATCCCAGTCAGCGCCGAAGAAGCAAGACTGATAAGTGACCAGCTAAACCAAACTGTCACGCAGGGCACCGCCGCCGGTACGTTGCCTCAGGATATTTTCATAAACAACTTTTCCCTCTGCCTGCTCATGTTTGTCCCGCTTGCAGGAGCCGCCATTGGCTTATTCATCCTGTTCACTACTGGGCAAGCTTTTAGGGCTGTTTTTGAAATACAAGCCGGCAGCTTCGGTGCAACGCCCGTTCCAGGGGTTTCTGCAACGCCAATCCCACCCCTCTCACCCACACCTTTACCGAGCATTTCGCCAGAAACCGCAATCCTGACTTTGGGCCTAATAGGAGCGGTGTTTCTGCTTGAATACGTATCCTACACTATTGCCATGACTGAGAGCATTTGGCTGTTCCGCAGGATACTGCAGTGGCGTGCAAAAAATGAGTTAAGACGAGAAGTCAAGTATCTCCTCATATTCATTGGTGTTGCCGCGTTGCTGCTGGTTATCGGCGCTTTTGTGGAGACCTATGCACTGTCGGTTGGGGCCTAAGCAACCCCGTGTATTCCTTATCAATGGGTTGACACTATGCCTAGACTTTTTAAAGCGGCATGCACTCCTTTTTTCAAGTCACGGCAAAAATTATGAAGCTCGATCTATCTTTTTGGCGCAATGCACAACCGAAACAGAAGCGTATCTACTCTGTACTGCTGGTTTTGCTTGTCTCAGTTATTGTTTTAGTAATCGGCAGTTCAGTCCCCCTCAGCTACAGCGCTGCTACAACGTTACATGACTGCCTCAGGCAGACCCTAACCCAAGCCATAACCAACAATGATTTAGTCCAAAATATCTACTTCAACAACCTCACCCTCTGCCTACTGATGTATCTGCCGCTGCTCGGCTCAGGAATCGGATTATTTGTACTGTATAACACGGGTGTGGGATTGAACGCCATAAGCATGGTTCAGGGTCAATCCACTCTTCTAGGTGTCTTGGATTTGATGTCGGGACCGGTTTTCTGGCTGGAATTCTTTGCCTACTCCATAGCTATGGCTCAGAGCATCTGGCTTTTCCGCAGAATGCTGCAGGGGCGCTGGAATGAACTGGAGTGGGCAGGTGTATCCATCGTTGCTTCCACAGTGCTGTTGGCGATAGGTGCTATTGTGGAGGCTTGGCAGATAACAGGCCACATTTAACCCTTGACTATTTCCAAGCTAATATCAAGCGCCTTTACGCTGTTTGTTAACGCACCCATGCTGATGACGTCGACTTGTGCTGCTGCATAATCTAAGAGGTTTTCGGGGGTAATGCCGCCGCTGACCTCGAGCAAAACACTGCCCAACCCAGCCTTATGCAGTTTGTCTGCTGCTTCTTTGGCTTTTTGGGGCGAGAAATTATCCAGCATTACAATGTCGGCTCCAGCCTTAGCTGCTTTGAGGGCGTCTTGGAGGGTGGTGACTTCAACCTCGATTTTCTTGGTGAAAGACGTGTTGGCTTTGGCTTTTTTCACTGCTTCTTCAACGCCACCGACGATTGCTAGGTGGTTGTCTTTTATTAGAACCATGTCGTCTAAGTGGAGTCGGTGGGGGTCGCCGCCTCCGATGGCTACGGCTTTCTTGTCGAAGTAGAGGAGTCCAGGCGCAGATTTGCGTGTGGCAGCAATTTTGGTTTTAACCTTAGCAGCTTCAAGCTGTTCTTTGAGGCTGCGGGTGTTGGTTGCTATGCCACTCATTCGTGACATGACGTTTAGTAGTGTGCGTTCGACGGTTAGTATGGTTTGGGCGTTGCCTGAAAGTTCGAGGAGTACCTGTTTGTTTTTGACGCTGTCTCCATCTGCGGCTTTTGCAGTGGCTTTAAGCCCCAAACACTCGGCGAGGATAACTGCTTCTTCGATTCCGGCGACTATGCCGTTTTCTTTAGCGATAACTTCAGCTTTAACCGTCAAATCGGTTGGTATAACGGCTGCTGCAGTCACATCGCCCTCTCCGACGTCGTCAGCTAAGAGCGCCCTGAGCTTTTCCTCCACGATTCGGCTTGGCATAAACATGCATTCTAATCACGCTAATTAGGTTTAAAACAGTTGCCGTAACTCGTTTGAACCAAGCTATAATTCAAATATAATCATGCACTTACTAGAGAAGCGTATGCGATTGCTGCTTAGTTGTTCTGAACTCGGGTTGGGGCATGTTTCACGCCTTATACCACTGGGAAAAAGGCTTCAAGAGCATGGGCATGAAATGTTTTTTTTCAGCGGCGGCAAAGCATACGAGTTGCTCAAAGCAGAATTCCCAAACGTGCATAAAGTAACCCCTATTTCATGGTATGAGAATGCCCACGGTATCTTGACTTCCGCGTCGCTTCTTAACATGTTTATTCCGTTGCCTCTGTTCAATATGGAGCTCAACAAGTTTGAAATGAAGAATTCTAACGCTTGGGAAACAATTCACCGCTACTACGACCTTAGAGAAAACATACGCGGCATCGCCCCCGACGCCATAGTATCCGATGGGGACATAAACGCGCTCCGATTGGGCTTAAAATGGCGGATTCCATCGGTCTACGTTGAGAACATGATACGTCCAAGCTACGGTTTCTCGTCTTTCCTGAGCCCCGGCGAACGTTTCATCGAACGCTACTACAAAGCCTCAAAAAAAGTCGTTATACCCGACAACCCGCCGCCCTACACTGTCTCCGAATACAGCATCGGCGACTTGAACCATTTGGGGGTGGCGGACCGAACTGAGTACGTCGGGTCCTTTGTCGACACCAAACCCGTAAGGGGCAGGCAGGAACACATTTTTGCGCCCATCAGCGGACCAGTTGGAACCCGCGCCAAACTCCTCAAAACCCTGATGCCCGCACTCGAGAAGTACAAGGGCAAATGCATCATCAGCTTGGGTACACCAGGCAAGAAAGCCTCCGCCAAAATTGGCAACTATGAACTCCACACCTGGCTCACACCTGAGGAACGCCAAGAAGCCATGCGCAACGCCAAATACGTGATTTTCAGCGGCGGACACGCAACCTGCTTTGAGGTCATCAAATATGGGAAGCCAAGCATCTGCATTCCCACGCAGCCCGAGCAGTTGGGAAACGCCGCTAAACTCGAAAAGATGAACTGCAGCATAATCGCCAAAAACACAAAGCAACTCCAAAAAGCAGTTGGCAAAATGGAGTCTGAACTCGACACCTACACTCAAAACGTAAAAGCCATATCTGAGTTTTCAGGCAAGTACAACGGCTTAGACCGAGCAACAGAAATAATCGAGAGCATCGGCGACTGAGTTATTTTTTGAGGTTTAAGCGTTTGATTGCGCCGTTGGGTGCTTCTTCTTCGAATATGATGGCTTTGAACTTGTAGAGTTTAGTGTTCTTGTTTAGCCAGCTGTCAGGGGGCAATCCTGCTTTCATGCAGCATTCACAGAGGAATTCTTCTTCGCCCCAACCCCACTCTATGGGTACCTGAGGCAGAAGCAGCCCTTTACGCCAGCCGTTCTCGATGATTAAGCCGTCTTCGCCGACCTTGATTTTGCTGATGTACTCTTTGGGGTTGTCGGTTTGAACCAGTTCAGGCGGCGTTAACACGCTGACTTCAAACACAACCCTATCCAACTCCACGGGTTCAAGGGGGTCGAAGCGGGGGTCTTCGGTGGAGGCGTTTATGGCTGAGTCGATGACGGCTTCAACCAGCGGATTGGTGGGGTAGGGGTAGCCGATGCAGCCGCGAAGCGCCTTCTCGCCTTCCCTGACGGTGTTTATGGTTACGAAGACGCCGCATTTAGTAAACAGTTTCTGCGGTGTGTCTTTGGGCGGAGAAGTTTTTCCGCCGTTTTCTAAGTAGCGCTTGACGGTTTGGCGGGCTAAATGAACGAGGAATTCTCCTTCTTGCTGGATTAGTTCAAACGACAATTTTTTGCCTCCTTAAGCAACGCAGTATCTTGTGGCTGCATGAATAAACAAAACTGAAAAGAGAAAAGGGTGTTTAGAATTTTGCGGATTCTTCAGTGACGCCATCTTTGGTTATGATGAGAAAGTCAACGCCGTCGCCGCTCATAGCATCACGGCTGATGGCAGATTTGATTGCCCGTCTAACAAGTTCCTTTGCTTCGTCGAGGGATAAATCGTCTTTGTAGCCTTCCTCAATGACTCCGATGGCGATTTCTGTGCCTGAACCCACCGCTGCGTACTTGTCTGGGATAAGTGAACCCAAAACGTCTAAGATGTAGATTGATGCGCCTTCCTCGTCTAAGCCGCCAACAATGGTCTGTGTGATAAGTGGGGAATAGCGGCGGTTAAAGAGCACATTTGCCAAAAGTTTAGATGCGCTGCGAACTGTGATTGGTCTGCCTACGTCCATGCTGTAGAGGTTGGCTTGCGCCTGCATTTCTCGGGCGAGGATCTGCATGTCTCCGACGAGTCCGGCGCATGCGACGCCGATGCGGTCTGTGATTTTGAAGACCTTTTTGCCGCCTTTACTCACGATGAAGTAGCCGTAGGTGACGCGTTTTTCAGCTGCAAGGAGGACTCCGCCTTGGAAGACGACGCCGATGGTGGTTGCGCCTGGAACCCAAGGGTACCCCTGCTGGGCTTGGTTGCCGCTTTGCGATTGCTGCTGTTGGTCTTGCACTTGCGGCATAAGTGGAATTTGTGGAATTTGAGGTAACTGTGGGAGTTGTGGACCATATCCTTCCATAAAGTTTCGCCTTTTCGGATTAAATACACAAGACAATGTATTAAGCTTACTTATAACTTTATTACACATGCGAGTTGAGCGTTTATGAGTGAAAATAAGCCCCTGCGATGCCAGAAATGTGGAAAACCCATCGGATACATAGACATAACCGCTCGAAACATGCTTCAGTCTAAGCCCTCTTTGGATAATGTGCGGTTAGTGGGAACCTGCATGGAGTGCCATGGGGACGTAGGTTTTTACCGCAGAAACCTTAACAATAACCTATCCATACCCTTCTAAGGATTAGGCTTGATAGAAGTCTACAGTCAAAACTTTGACAACCTCATCTTCGCAGTCGCCCTAAACAAACAGGAACTCGTAGCCTCAACTTTTAGTAGCAACCAAAAGACAGCGCTAAGCAACATACTCTCGAATCTGCCGTTTGGTGTGCCCTTCCAAGTTTTCCATGAACCCACAGCCCAAGCCAAAGCTGTGCTTTCTGCTCTCAAAGACATCTATGACGGCAAAGAGCCCCAAGTCAAATTGACGTTAGCAACCAAAACGTTGCCGGCATACACCAAAAAAGTCCTCAAAGCCACCCTCGCAATCCCAGTTGGCTACGTCACTAGCTACGGAGCAATCGCCAAAGCCGTGGGCGGAGGAGCCAGAGCAGTCGGCAACGCCATGGCATGCAACCGTTTCCCCCCAGTTGTGCCCTGCCATCGTGTGGTAAAGTCGGATTTGGGGTTAGGCGGCTACGGCGCAGGCGGTTTGAGGGTAAAATTGGGGTTCCTTAATCGGGAAAAACGGGGCTACACAGAAACAAAAACCGTTAAAGTCGACGGCGGGGAGCTTGCGGTTTTTCCAGTGGAGTTTGTACTAAAAAAGTACGCTTGAAAAACAAGTTGTCTGTTAGGGAAAATGAGGAACTTCCTTGCTTAGCAGGGATCTTTTCGTAAAAAACAATACAGCAAAAACCACAAACAACACAACCGCAATTGAAATCGTAACCCACCCATAGGTTATTTCAGCAGTTGTTGTCGGGCCGAAATGAAGGTCAGTTCTGTTGATTACGATGCCGTTTGTTCCAAGCCACACGCTTATGGCGCCGGGTATTATGAGTAAGATTCCTATCAGAATGAGGGCTAATCCAAGCGGGCTGCGGATTTGCGGCATAGTTAAGACCTTAAACCGTTTTTTACATAAAAGGTTAGCGCTTACCCTTTGATAGCAAATCATAAATGCAGCCGAGCGCAACCAGACAGCAGGGAATACACTGTGGTTACTCGAGGCCTCTACGTTGGCAGGTTCCAGCCTTTTCACATTGGGCACCAAGACGCCATCAAATACGCCCTCAAAAGCGTAGATGAACTGGTGGTTGTCATCGGCAGCGCCCAGTATAGCCACAACAACCACAACCCCTTCACGGCTGGGGAACGGTTGGTGATGGTTCGCCGTGCACTCGAAGAAGCCAAAGTTGACTATGCCAAACTGTGGATTGTGCCTGTGCCCGACGTACACCTGCATATGCTCTGGGTCAGCGCCGTAGAAGGCTACACACCTAAATTCGACATAGTGTTCTCCAATGAGCCCTTGACTCGGAGACTGTTTACGGAGGCAGGTTACACAGTTAAGGACCTGCCGCTTTTTGATAGGCAACTCTACACGTCTACGCTTATCCGTGAAAGAATGGTTAAAGGCAACAACTGGCGCGAACTCGTACCCAAAACCGTCGCCGACTTCATAGACGAAATCGACGGCGTGAACCGCGTCAGAGATTTAGCCCGCACAGATCGGGTAACCTAAACTACCATTTTATCCTTTGAAGCTTTATGGTAGAATGTCCAAGCCAGATAATAAGCTGTAATTAGCACTACTAAATCGCCGAGGATGCCTATGATGGGGTAGCCGGTGACCGCGAAAAAGTTGTTTGCCATATGCAGCCCAACCGCTGTGAGGTAGTAGGGCAGCGGCTTCTTTTTTGCGATACCATAAGCAGTTATGGCGGCGCTGGAAGCGTGGAAAATTATTCCTGGGATTCGGACGATGGGGTCGACTCCCATGAAGCCTACGTAGAGGACGAATTCTGAGATGCCAAACCCTAAGCCGATGAGTATGCCCAGCACGACGAGGCTGCGTTCGGTTTCGCCGTGGCGGTAGAACAGTGGAAACACTTTGGCTAATTCTTCGATGAAAGGGGCGAGAAGCACGACCACGACGACGGTGGGGAAGTAGGGGTAGGCTTGTCCAAAAAAGAGGGTAAAGGGTATGCTCACTAAGATGCCGCAGGAGAAGAAGAAGGCGTATTCTTTCCAGCTGGGTCTGTGAACGGGGATTACGCAGTAAGGCGGTTGCTCTTTGGGTTGCGGTGCTGGTGGCTCCATAAAATGCGGCTCCTTTTACATATGAAGAAGGCACTTCTTTATCAGTTTACCGACGCATTAAAAACCGGCTTTCACAGGGTCAGTGGGCTTCATCAATTCACGGAGTAGGACAGTGGCATAGCAGCCTCTTAGCAGCATAAAGGTCACCTGTGCTGAATTGCCCTCAACGTTGTTTAACCTGAAATCTTTCACAGGTGTGACTGCTGTGCGTAAGCCTCCTCTGCCTCCTACACGAGACAACTCGTTTAGCCAGCCCCGCTCTTCGCCGACGCCCTCCGCGGCAAGCACCTCAGCTACAATTTCGCCCATGGCGCCGCCCGAGTGCTTCTGCTTTGCCCCAACAATGGGAAGGGCGACACGGAGCTTGCCCGCCAAAACCCCCCGATTGACTTCTTCAAGCGTCGCCGCCGACACCGCCTTAACCACAGACGTCAACGGCAAACCTGAGCGCTCAACCGCCACCACAAAATCACCCTCCACCGCCAAATTCAAGGGCAAACCACGCTTCAAACGCTCACTTAGGAACCGGTTGAACAGGTAGGATTGGTGTGCCTGAACAAAAAGCGCCTGCAGCTTAAGCGGCAACCGTCGGAAAGCGCCCACGTAGTCCTGTGGGTTCTGCGCTAAGTGGCTGAGCATGAGCTGTTCAAAACGGAGTTGCTTGGGAAAGTTTTCGGCTGCCCCTTTGAAGTCATGGGTGTCCTGTAAGGTCTGCCTAGCCTGCCTCGATGTGGGGTGCTCATGGGGACTGGGTTTAGAGAGAAAAAGCATCGCTGCCTCCTCAAAATTGCCCTGCATTAATGCTTTGCCGACGAGGTGGGTGATGGGGCGGGTGGTGCCGAAGCGTTGGTGCCCATAGTAGTTGGGGATGCCGCCGACTGCCGCTATCTCCTTCATTGTTTGCTTGATCTGCTCCGTGACGGTTGGCTCTGGGGTTTGGATGTCTCGGATTGTAATCGTGAAACTGTTGCCTAAAAGGTAGAAGAGGGAGAGCATTTCGCGGACATAGCCAATCGGGACCACTGTTAGGTCTTTGACGTCGATTTTGGCGGCGTCTTCCACAGCGGCGTTTTGTATGGTGATGTGTTGGGCGGTGACTGCTTTTGCGTCTTTTATTCCTGCGAACTGGACGCAGGCTTGGTCGATGCCCAAGGGCTTGGCAACATTTTTTATCGCGATAAAAGTGTCCCAGTTCCGCTTCACCATCAGGCACAACAGAAAACGCTGCTTCTGTGCTTTGGAGCCAATTACTCTGCTTGGGGCAGCGCCGCTGATGCTTGCTTTGGAACCGTCAACCAAAATTTCTTCGACAATAAAATCGTTCACGGACTGCTTGATGGCGCCGCCGATTCCCTCGGTTTTGGTGGCGTAGGCGTCCATGCCCAGCAACTTGTCAACTGTGGGAACCGCCAAACAACCGCCTACAGCAGCTTCAATTGGCCGGTTAAACGGTCGATCATTCCTGACGGGGCAGGACCAATCCCCAGGCAGGTGATGGAGCCTTCAGGAATCTGCGTCAAACCACGGTCAATAATCAACGCGTGGGGCAGCCCCAAATCCTCCGCAGCCTCCTCCAACTCACACAACTCCTTCTCAGTTGCCACTTTAAGCGCCACCTTCTTCTGCCCCTCAAAAAGCCATGCGTCCCACCACTTCTTATGGTGCACATAGGCGTCTTGAGCGGCGGATATGGCCGCGTGCGCCTGCTTGAGCGGCGATTTTGCCTTTACCCATCTGCAAATCAGTGCGGAAGACAATGACTTGTTTGTAATCGAATTGGTCTGACATCGGGGGTTCCCGCTTCTATGTCTGCATCCGAGATTTTAAGGGTTTGCAGAGAGGTAGAGCAGCCCAAAATACGCCAGCGCCGCCATCATGGAGGGTTTGGTGGCTACGCTCATTATCATTTTTCCCTGAAAATCGATTTCCTCCACGTTGTGCAGTGCTTTGTCGACGCCGAGTTTGCCGATCACTCGGAACATTTCGTCGAGTTTTTCGTCTGAAAGCGAGTTCAAAAAACGCCGAAGCCGAAGCATAACTCTGAAGTCGAAGTTGAAGATGTCGTTGCAGTGTCTCTGATACGCCTGCAATGCATGGGCGGATACGTTGCCGTTTTTGATGGCTTCTGATGTCACTTCCGCTGCCTCCTTCGCCGCCGTTAAACCGAAGATTACTCCTCCCCCCGTGGTGGGCTTCACCTGCGACGCGCAGTCGCCGATTGCCAAAAACCCGTCTGTGTACGCTTGCCGTATGGGTCCGCCTAGGGTGATGGCGTGGTAGCCTGCCGAGATGATTTTGGCTTTGGCGAGTTGTTTTTTGGCGACGGGGTGCTTGGTTATGAGGCGTTTGAGATAGGCTCTGGGGTCGCCTTTGTTGGTGGCTAAACCGAGTTTGGCAGTGCCGTCGGGTCTGGGGATGAGCCACCCGTAGAAACCCGGCGCATAACCCCTGCCGAAGTAAACCTCCACCGCATCCATTTCGACGTCTTGGACGCCTTCGATTTCGGTTTCCACCGCGTAGACTAAGCCTTTGGGCTTCAGCGTGGGTAAGCCTGCCTGATGTAGCAGCCGTGAAGAGATGCCTTCGCAGTCAAAGACGACTTTGGAGTTAACCTGCACTTCTGTGCCGTCCGTCTGCTTAACCTTGACGCCCTTCACAGAGCCATCTTGAATCCAAAGCGATTGCACAGGCGAATTCATCTTAAACTCTGCACCCGCTGCCGCTGCCTGCTTAGCCAGCATCTGGTCAAACCGTGCCCTGTTCAAGGCGCAGGTGACGGGGCAACTTAGGTGCAGCGTGAACTTCGTGCCCTGAGGCGAGTAAAAGTTGGCGGCGCAAAAAGTGTTCTCCACAATTCCCGTTGGCAGGGGGTAGAGTCCCATGCGCTTGAGGCTGCGGATGCTTATGTGGCCGGCGCAGTGGCTGGGGACGCCGATTTCGGGGTGATCCTCAAAAACGGTGGCTTTGATGCCGCGTTTTGCCAGTTGGAGGGCTGCGTAGCTGCCGACTGGTCCGCCGCCGATGACCACTACCTCGGGGTTGCTGTTTGGGCTGGCGGATGGCTGGGGTGTCATAGTTATGGAATGTTGCTGAATTGTATTTAAGGAAAAGGGCTGTTTGCAGCTGGCATAACTTGGATTCTGCTTGTAGACTCAGCCACAACCAGCCTTCAACCGCAGAACAACGCCGAACCCAAAACGGAACCGCTTGCACCTGCGTTTGGTTGTTGTTGTGTATAGAGGATTCTCTGCAACAACAACTAAAGAAAAAATTTTAATCCACTGTATATGGGGAGGGGTCTATGGCAGAGCAGCAAAGGGTCTTCATGTTGAAACCTGTTCCTCTTGAGGAATCCGCCTCAACAAGTCAGCAGTTCATTTTCATCTCATAAAGCAAAACAGAGCCGCCCACCTAGTCCGCTGGAAGATGATGAGTAAGGGCGGCATTCTATTCTTCAAACAATAGAAAAACAAAAGGCGCAAAGCCATGAACCGCCGTTTCGTCTGCCTAAATAGTTTAAATGCGTGAGCAGCCTAATTATCTGCGAGAGTGAAAAAGCTTGTTCCGCGTACGAGTCAACAAAATCGAATCCACCCGCGACTTAGACGGCAACCTAGGAAAACGAATCGAACTACTCGAAGAGAGAGAAGTCAACCCCTACATTGTCCGCCCACAAACTGACGAAGCAAAAATGGCACAGGACATCATGCAGGCACTCCAAACACAGATGCCGTTTCTGCCCCAACGCCAACAACTCGCTACACCCAAAATCATCCTGTTCCTAACCGAGCAGGAATACGACAGCTTAGGCATCACCTTCGACGTTAACCAAGTCTACGAAGTCATGCTTGAAAACCAAGGCATCCGCTTCAGGAAAATTTAAGCAGTTCGCTCCGCATCTGCGCCAAAGCCGGGTGCTTAGGGTGGAACGAGAGCACAAACATCATGCGCCTAAGTGTATTGCTTATTTCCTCTAACCCCGAGATTTTTCCTTCATCGCAATACAGCGGAATGGGCTCTCCATCGCTGTCTTCATAGTACACGTAGATGGGTGTGCCCGAACGTTCGAAACGCACCAACTCAAAATCAAGGTTGAACCGCTTCGCGGTTTCTCTGGCGGCGTTCCGCACGGATGCTAAGCGTTCCTTGCATGGACGCCCCTCTGAAGCGTAAACCATCAGTTTTCCACTGTTACCCTTAAACATACCCGCTTTTCTCCGCCAACCAATTGGCTGAGTTGCCTTTTAAGGGGACGCCGCATGCGACACTGCCGAAGTAGGGAGGGGTGGCTGAAAGTGAAGCACGTTGCTGTGTCGGTGCTACCACAAGTGCTTAAATCAACCCGTAAAGCCCCTATTCACTGTGACATAACATGGCAACTTCTGTAGCCCACGAAGAGTGGCAGATGCCGCCTTGGTGGTACCGGGAGAAACAACCTCCAAACGACGACGCCTACTTCGAGAACATGAGCCGCGTTATCTTTCAGGCAGGCTTAAACTGGCGGGTAGTCGACAAAAAATGGCAGGCAATACGCGAAGCCTTCTGCGGGTTCGACATAAAAAAGGTGGTCCGCCTAACCGACGCCGACGTAGAGGCGATGCTAAAGAACCCCCAAATCATCCGACACAGAGGCAAAATCCAAGCCGTAATCCAAAACGCCCGAAACTTCCAAGCCATCGAAAAAGCCTACGGTTCCTTCCCAAAGTACCTGGGCAGCCTCGACAAATCCAACAACTACGGCAAGGTCGTCAAAGACTTGATTGCCAAGTTCAAGTGGCTGGGGCTTTCCTCGGCGGAAACGTTTCTCTACGCTGTCGGCGAAAACATTGATGTGTGGGAACACTAAAAAGCGGGTATGACAAAAACTACTGCATGCCAAAAGCCAGAGCGCACGTCCACATAAGCGGAAGAGTCCAAGGAGTCTATTTTAGGCAAACCACTAAAAACCAAGCCCAAAACCAAGGCTTAACCGGCTGGATGCGCAACGTCGAAGACGACGGGGTCGAAGCGGTTTTTGAAGGCGAGGAAGCCGCGGTTAAGACGCTGGTGGAGTACTGCCATCATGGGCCGAAAGGTGCTTTGGTGGCGAAGGTTTTGGTCGATTGGGAGCCTTTCAGGGGAGAATTCCAAAACTTTAGCATTATTTACTAGCATATCCAGTTAAATTAAAATCTTAATCATCCAATAAGATGGCTACATGAAAGTCCTCGGTTTGGTCGGGAGCCCCAGAAAAGGCGGCAACACCGACTTACTTGTCACTGAAATTCTCAGGGGCGCCGCTGAAAACGGGTATGCAACCGAAAAAATCTACCTGTACAGCTTCAAGATTGACCCCTGTGTGGATTGCAGAGCATGCAGAAAAGGCAGCTTCCAATGTGCCCTAAAAGACGACATGCAAACCCTCTACCCCAACCTGCAAGAGGCTGATGTCATCGTTTTTGGGACGCCTCTTTACTGGTATGGTCCCTCAGCCAAAACGAAGCTTCTCATCGACCGCCTGCGACCCTTCGTCGCCTCTAAGAAACTGCACGGCAAACAGGCGGTGCTGGTGGTTCCATCCGAGGAGGGCGCGGACGCCTGCAACCACGCCGTGGGCATGTTTAGTTTGTCATTCAAGTATTTGGAAATGGAGTTGGTGAGTGTGCTGTTGCCTAAGGCTTCTGAGAAGGTTGAAGTGAAAACGCAGCCGGAAACGCTCCGTCAAGCCTATGCGATTGGCAAACACCTGAAATGAGACGGCGTTATGCTTTCTTTTTGGGTACGCGGAAGTGGCTGTCTTTGCCTGCGCTTATGTATTCGCCGCCCATGCCGCGAACGGCTGAAGCGACCTTGGCGAAGTTGGTGCCTAAAAACGCGGTGGGTTTGACTATTATGTACTCGCCTTTTTCCTCAAAGCTCAGGCGGGACTCGAGGTCTTCTGGGAACGACATGCGGATGTCTTCTAATGTGCGTTGGTTTGGAGATTCGAAGGCTGTGACTCCTTGTGTAGGCGCCGGTTTGGGTGATGCAGGGGTAGGAGCGGGTGCCTTGGGAGTCGATGGCGGAGGTGAAGCGGCGGCTGGTTTAGGCGGTGTCACTTGGCTAACCGCGAGAATTTTAAGTGAAGCGGAAACAGAACGTAGCTCTTCTTGAACCCTGTTTAGGTTGATGGTTATTTCTTCAACTTTGGCTGCTAACTGGTTGAGTTTTTCTTTGTCAGCGCTCACCTATACTCCCTCTCAAGCTCCTAAATAGAGGGACACTTAATAAAATTGTTTCTATAGCTGCTATTGTCTTGGATGGCTTATTTTGCAAGCATTAAGGCAGTTGCGATTCTTACTATTCCTTAGTTTTTAGGGCTGAAGTGGCGGTGGCTTGTCTTTTTCTCTTTATGTGGGTGTGGCGGTTTGTGGGGTGCCACAAGACGGCAAGTGAAGGCGGTTGCTTTTTGCGGCTGCAGCATTTCTCAGCATCTGTTTCGATGTGGGATAAGCCGATTTTCTTCACACGAGATACATGGCTTCATGTTGGGTTCGGTTTCTTGTGGGTGTGGAAGCATGTTGGAGAAGCATAAATTTGTGCGCCCTCTCGGTATAATCAACATGGTGCCAACCAATCAGCAAACTTACCCGTAGAGGCTGACAGATTAGAGATTGAGTAAACAATAATAGGCTACAGCTTACCGTTCTAAGTAATGCAGAGAAAGCACATAATAACCGCAATACTGCTGCCCCTGTTACTTCTGCCAGTACTCATCAACATGACAGAGGCTGAACCTGCAACTCCTACCCTACAGTGGAGCAAAACCTACCCTCGACCGCCCACCACTATGTTTGACAGAAACACAACCCACTACGACAGCGGCTCCTGTTTTGTCCAAACCTCAGACGGCGGCTACGCCATCGTTGGCAGAACAGACGACTACCTCTACGTTGGTCCCCACGGAGCATGGTACCATAACTATTCATCGCTTTTCATAAAAACCGACGCAGCGGGAAATGTGCAATGGCAGAATAACTCAGGTTTTTCTGATATGGCGATTTTCCAAACAAACGATTCAGGTTACCTTTTGATTCCCAGCCGTTTTTTCCTGATAAAGTTGGATTCTGAAGGAAACCTTGTTTGGAACAAGACATTAGGCATGGTACTGTCTGGGGCTGAGCAGACCCGCGATGGCGACTACATTTTTGTTGCTACCAGCGGCAAAACCGCAATAATGGCCAAAACCGATGCCGACGGCAACCTGCTCTGGAATAAGACCTTATACTCTTTTCAAAATCCCTTCTTGGACGACATCAAAATCTCCAATATAGCCCCTGCAAGCGGCGGAAGCTACTACATAGCAGGCTGGAGCTCAACCTTTAGCAGTGCTATAGGGAAAGGTGACCCCAATCTCTGGCTGCTAAAAGTTGATTCAGACGGTAATCTCTTGTTTAGCAAAAGCTACAGCTACGACCCAAACGCTGGCATAGACCCAAATCCCGCTGCAATCGGCACAATATTTGTCGCTCCAACCGATGATGGCGGCTGCATTCTTGACGGAACGGTTGGTTTTCCATTCCTTGTAAAGTTGGCTTCGAACGGCGATTGGCAGTGGAATCGGTCGTATCCAGATGGAGTTACAACCCGTGCGTCATTTAGCTCCATCATCCAAACCGTTGATGGCGGATACGTTGCTGTCGGGGGTTACCCAGACACGGGCAACTTCAAAGCGTTAATTGTTGAAATGGATGCAGACGGCAATCTTGTGTGGAACCAAACTTTCGATAGTTCGGTTGATTTAGCCGAAGCTTCATCCATTATTAAAACAAGTGACGGCGCAGCTGTTGTTCTTGGTTCATTAAACGGTGATGTTTGGCTTGCTAAGTTGAATGTACCCACCCAAGAATCCACAACTGGTCCATCCAATAATTCAGATAATTCCTTTATTGTTGCCATTATCGCCGTCGTAATAGTTAGTGTAAGTGTGGTAATAACTGGCGTCTTAATTTATTATAAAAAGCGTAGCCCAAAATCAGGGTCTATAACTTTCGCAGGGTGATCTTTTTTTGAGTAGCTACAATAGTCCTATCAAGCTACCGGTGGCTTGTCCATATCCATGGTTTGGCTGTTTCGGAAAAACTAATAAACATAGAAGACTTTGAACTTTTACAGAAATAACTTTGTAGAATGGTGAACTTTAGTGGCGATTAAAGTAGGAATTAACGGTTTTGGAAGAATCGGCAGGCTCATTTATCGAGCCGCAATCGAGAAAAACGCGAACATCGATTTTGTAGCAGTTAACGACTTAGCAGACGCGAAGACGAACGCGATCCTGTTAAAGTATGACTCCGTTCATGGTCGCTTCCCCGGGACAGTTGACGTTGAAGGTAATGACCTAATCGTCAACGGCAAAATGCTCAAATGTGTCCAAGAAAGAGACCCCGCGAATCTGCCTTGGAATCAACTTGGCGTTTACCTGGCAGTTGAAAGCACCGGCTTATTCACTCACCGCGAAGGCGCACAGAAACACCTCCAAGCCGGAGCCAAAAAAGTCCTCATATCCGCACCCGCAACCAACCCCGACAAAACAATCGTGTTAGGAGTCAACGACGACACCTACGACCCAGAAAAAGACAACATCCTCTCAAACGCCAGTTGCACCACCAACGCCTTAGCTCCCATCAGCAAAGTCCTCGCCGATAACTTCGGATTAGAAAAAGCGTTCATGACCACCTGCCACAGCTACACCAACGACCAAAAAGTCCTCGACCTAGTCCACAAAGACCCAAGACGCGCACGTGCAGCAGCAATCAACATCATCCCAACAAGCACTGGAGCCGCCAAAGCCATCGGCGAAGTCCTCCCCGCATGCAGCGGCAAAATGAACGGCATCTCGCTCCGTGTACCCACACCAGATGTCTCCATCGTCGACTTAACCGCTGTGCTAGGCAAAGACGTCACCAAAGCAGAAATCAACGCTGCTATGAAACAAGCCGCGGAAGGGCCACTCAAAGGCATTCTCCAGTATACCGAGGACCCCATCGTCTCCACCGACGTGTTGCACACCACTTACAGCAGTGTATTCGACGCCAGCTTAACCATGGTGCTGGGCGACAAGGGCAATTTCGTCAAGGTCTTCTCTTGGTATGACAACGAGTGGGGTTTCAGCAACCGCATGGTTGACTTCATAGAGATGGTCGGCAAAAAAGTAGGCTTATAAGCGCTGACTGGTAAGCTTTAATTATCTTTCCTTTTTCTTTTCTGTTCAATAAGGCAAAAGTGGTTAGGCGATTAACTTGGCAAAGTATAAAACTCTTGACGATTTTGACGTAAAAAACAAGGTAGTGCTTGTCCGCGTAGATTTCAACTCAGAAATTGACCCCGACACAAAAAAAGTTTCAAGCGACGTGCGCATAAAAGCCCACGCAGAAACAACGCTCAAAGAGCTGGCGGAAAAGGGCGCCAAAACCGTTGTACTTGCCCATCAAGGCAGAAAAGGCGACCCAGACTACACCCCCCTAAAGGATCACGCCGCTATTCTCCAGAAGCTTTTACCCCAAACCCCCGTCAAATATGTCGACGACGTATTCGGCGACAAAGCCAAAGCAGCCATCAAGAACCTGCAGAGCGGCGAAATCTTGGTGCTTGAGAACGTGCGCAGTTGGGATGGAGAAACCAAAAACGGGGCACCAGAGCAGCAATCAAAGACTGCGTTGGTGCAGAACCTCGCGCCGCTAGCAGACCTCTTTGTCAACGACGCATTCTCCGCTGCTCACCGGGGGCATGTTTCCATGGTTGGGTTTACGGCTGTTTTGCCCTCAGCTGCCGGACGTATAATGCAGCGGGAACTAACATCGCTTAGCCGTATAGTAGAGACGCCTGAACATCCTTGTGTGTACGTGATGGGCGGCGCCAAAGCCGACGACAGCCTCGAAATCAGCAAGTACGTGCTGGGCAACAGCGTAGCCGACTACGTGTTAGTGGGCGGCGTTACGTCGCAGCTGTTTTTAACGGCTAAAGGCGTCAGCTTAGGAAAGCAAGTTGTGGAGTTTTTGGCTAAAAAGGAGTTGTTGCAGTTTGTACCCGGCATCAAGGCGTTGATGGAGCAATATGGCAGCAAAGTCGTGGTTCCAGTGGATGTCGCCCTGGATTTTGGGGGCAGCCGCAAAGAAGTCACAATCAGCACTTTACCCACTGACTACCAAATCTTTGACATCGGCCACCAAACCGTAGAGAACTACACAAAAATCATCGCAGATGCCAAATCCATAGTTGTCAGCGGACCCATGGGCGTCTACGAGAACAAAGAATTCAACTACGGCACCAAAGCTGTTTTAGAAGCCATCGCAGACAGCAAAGCCTTCAGCCTCGCAGGAGGCGGCAACACCATCGCAGCCATAGCAGAATACGGTTTAACCCAAAAAATCGGCTACATCAGCACCGCCGGGGGCGCCTTAATCGAGTTTTTGATGGGTAAAAAACTGCCCGGTGTTGCCGCGTTGGAGACAGCGACTGCCACCAAAAAAATATAGTCTTCTCTCTTTTTATTGAAAGAAAAAATTTGGTTTCCCAAAAAGCAGGGTACTTTTTGGTTTAGTTTTGTTGTCTACCGCAGTTGGGGCAGAAACGTACGCCTGACTGCACCATATTTCCGCATTGGGGACATGCATGTGCCTGTGGCTGGTAAGCTACTTGTTGGGCTGGTGGTCCATAGTAGGGTTGCTGTGGCGGTGCGTATTGCGTTGGCGCTGCATTTGCGGGTATGGGGTTGTAGATTAATGCGAGGATGCCGCCGATGAAGTCCAAGATTGACCAGCCGCCGATTATGGAGAACACAAGAATGATTGCACCCCACTTCGTGTGCTCAAGGGGGTTTGCTTTTAGTTTCGAAGCTGCCACCATCACGATAATGGAGCATACCATTATCCAAAAACCTAAGCCGCCTATGAATACTAAGACCGAACCCTAAGGAGATTATCCCGATTAATGCGCCTAAAACGATTAGCGCTAAGCCGCCGAGTAATCCAAGAATTCCGCCGATCATCGATACCCAATATGCCGCTGTTGGTGGGTTTTGAACTTGATTTGCCATTTTTTCCCTTTACTCCTTAACAGAAGCTCTGTTGAGGGTGTATAAAAGATTTGTGAGCGCTTGCTTGGGCTAATTTTGTTTTTATGCTGCCTTCTTCAGCCGCTGTCTCTGAACCGCTTTCTTCTTAATCCAAAACCAACTAACAACAAGCGAAACCACAAACCCCACAACCGCAACCGCCACCACACCCACCACAATAAGAATGGGGAACCCCACAAAGTTGCGTTCAACCGACGCCGCAGCAGATCCGCCGTAAACGTCCCATGCAACGGCTCGGATAACATGATTGCCTTCAGGGTAACTTGAGGAGTCAAACGCCCAACTGAAAGGGGCAACAGTATCATTGTGTTGCAACTCACCGTCTAAATAGAACTCCACATGGGTGACGTTTTGGGAAACAGCCGCGTTAACCGTCCATTGGCCGTTTATGTCGTTGCCCATGTCAAAACCGCTGTTCCTGTACAGGCTCAACGTTACCTCAGGCTGCTCTGTTTGCGCCGCTGCAAAACAACTCAGCGCCAGAAGTAGCGAAACCACAAGAGCCCAAAAGAGATGGCTTATCTTCATACGCATGGAAATCGGTTTTTCAACAGTGAAAACTTCTTATTTAAGACGCTCCCACCAAAAAGCCAAAACCTCATTTCCGATACACCCAATAATTTTATAAGAACTCTCAGGCAAGGGCTTCTAGGGAGATGTGGCATAGTGAAAAGTCTAAAGCGCGTGCTGGTTTTAGGGGAAAGAAACATTTTTGCCGAGTTATCCCAGATGATAGATATTGCAGCAGAAGCAAACATTAAACTTCTAAGCATGCTTGACAACTGCAAAGACCAAGAATGCCTAGACGCAGGGTTGGCGGAAATTAAGTTGTTAGAAAATAAATCTGACTCTGTAGCTTTCCAAGCCAGCGAAGACATAACCAGCGGCGCCATCAGCCCAAGCATACTGGAGAGCCTTCTTGAATCCGTCCAAGTAGCCGACGACATCGTAGACACCTACTACTACCAGATTCGCGAATTAAGCCGAATGTACCACGCCAAATTCCCCTACTCAGAGTCTCCCGAAGCTGAAGCGTGGACAGCCATCTTCAAAAGCATGCTGGATTTGGCGGATAAAGCGCTGGTAAAAGTTAAAGCTATTCTGGCAAATTCCGATTTAAACGGAATTATGCAGTTAAGAAAGGAAATTGAGGCGTTGGAGCATCAGGGGGATGAAATCAAAGACCGCGGCTTCGACCGCCTATACCATGAAGCCCCCGACATACATTACCTCCAATTCTACCACTACAGCGAAATGCTCCATAAATTCGACGACATCTTGGATGGCTGCGAAGACCTCTCCGACCTGATTCTTTCCGTAATAAATTCGATTCTCAAGTGATTTCCGCCTTGTTTTTTGAAGTATTGCTTGTAATCTTGGTTTTCTTGGCTGTAGCGTTGGTTGCAGGCAACAACCTCTCCGCCTGCGTTGGACCAGCTGTAGGCGCCAGAATCCTAGGCAAACGTACTGGTGCATTGCTGGGCGCCGCTGGCTTCTCGGCGGGGTTGCTTATACAGGGCTGGGGCATGATTAACGCCATAAACGCTTTCATACCCAATCCGTTAATGCAGCTTCAAGCCTTAGTGCTGATCATCTCTATTGCAATTTTCTTTGTCGCAGACATCGCTCGGGTGCCGCTTCCCCTTAGTATGACGCTTGTGGGACTGCTGGCGGGCTACGCACTTGCCCAAAGCCAAACTTCTCATTTGCCTTATGTGGCTGAAGTGGTGGCGATGTGGTTTATTGCTCCAGTAGCCGCAGTAGCCTTCGCGTACTACCTCATCCGATACATAAACAGTCGTCCAGTCACTGACATTTGGCGTCGAATCCGCTTCTACAAGGCACTGCTCATTGTGTTGGCGTTTACTGCAGCGTATGCTTTAGGCGCAAACACTTTGGGTTTGATTGTGGCGGTAGCGGGCTTTAATTTGGCGACGGTTTTGGCGGCTTTGGGCGCTGTTTTCGTCGGCTCTCTGTTTCTGGGTCAAGGCGCTATACGCCGCTTAGGCGAAGAATTCTACCTCATGCGTTACTCCAACGCGACAGTCGCACTTGCTGCATCTACGATTCTGGTGGAAATCGCCTCAGTGCTAAACATTCCATTGAGTAACACGCAGGCAACCGCCGCCGCGGTCCTCGGAGCAGGCATCTCCTACAAAACCAAGTTTCTCTCGCTAAAACCGTTCCTGATTGTGATTGCCGGTTGGATTGCTGCGCCAGTGCTTAGTTTCTTAATCGGCTACCTGCTTTTACGTATATAGAAGAGGAGAAAAACCAAAAAAGAAAGTTGTTTTAGGATAGAAGCAATATCGCTTTTGCCAAGTCGCCGTCGGCTTCTTTTAGTGCTTCACGGGCTTTTTCGAGACTTTTGCCCGTTTGGTCCGCGACTAGCTGCACGTCTTCCTCGCTGAACGTTGGTTTCGCTGGTCCCGCTGCGCCGAATCCGGCTGAAGGGGCTTGTTCGCTGACTTGTCCGCCGATTACCTGGTACATTTTTTGTCCCTGAACCTGCAGAATCGCCACTTCGGGTTCGTCGATGATTATGTCTTTTTCTGCGGTTCGAATGATAACTTGCTGTACGTCGGGCACGCTGTCCATGTTCATGCCCATGCGCTGCATCATGCGTTTCTGCTCTCTGGGATTCATACGTTTATGCATACTACTCGACCTTTAACCATATTCTACGCTACAACTTGATATACTTAACTTTCCCTGCTGCCATGCCGGGTCTTGACGGCGACGCCGGTTTTGAACGCCCGGATTTCGTCGCTGGACAGCAGGGTTCTGCCTACAGCTAACAGGTGGTGGTCTTCGTCTATGGCGATGACTTCATCTCTAGCGCCAACTTCCTCGTCGACGGCAACTACGTGGACGGCGAAGACGTCTCCGCCCTTAGCGATGTACTGTGCCACATCGTTTTTGACGGTGACAAAACATTTTGCTTCTGGGATGGTTGCCATGGTTTGTGCTGCTTTGATGCTAAGTGAGAGACGCCCGTCGGTGGGGCGCAGAGTCGCCAACCGCTCGCCACTCAGGTTGATGTAGCGTATTCTGCCTGTGCGGGGCGAGTGCTGGATTTCTATGTTGTCGGGGAATAGTTTGGAGCCGACGCCTTTGCCGAATTGGTAGTCTGCGATGCTTCGCACTTTAGTTTTTGCGTTCTCCATTCTTACACCATAGCGTAAATTGTCATTAATTCGACAGGTATAAACAGTACAACATAATAAAGTCATTGAAAGGTGACTATTTCATATGCGATGCGAAGTTTGCGGACGCAAAATACACTCTGAATCAGTACGAGCCATAATTGAAGGGGCAAGGTTAACGGTTTGTGTCGAATGCAGCAAACACGGCACAGTTGTCTACGACGATACCCAAGGAGCAGCAGCGCAAGGAGCCACAGCGCCCAGCCCAACCAAGTCATATGCGAAAATCCCTGTTATCATGAGGAAACCAGCGGCTCCACAGGTACAAATAACCACTGAACTCGTTGAGGACTATGCAGTTAAAATCCGTGCAGCCAGAGAGAAACTTGGTTTATCCCATGAGGATTTAGGCAAAAAAATCAACGAGAAAGCCTCACTGCTCCGCCACATCGAAACAGGTAAAACCTCGCCCAACAATCAGCTTGCTACCAAACTGGAGCACGCCCTAAAAATCAAGTTGATGGTTCCAATTGCAGACGAAAAAGTCACAGCTGCCCCCAAGAAAGCGGCGTCTGAAGGCTTAACTTTGGGGGACCTCATCGAGATGGGTAAAGGTGATGAGGAGGCTTCCAATAAACGAAAGCCATCTTAGTCCAGCGCCGATTAAACCGTGAAGAATCTAGTCTGCCAGAACTCAAAGCCCTATCGAAATCCGCGGGTTACATCATTGTCGGTACTATGGAGCAGACTAGGCCACCTGATAGCCGCTACCAAATTGGCCCAGGAAAGGTTGAGGAACTTGCCCGAATGGTGGAGGAAAACGGCGCCGATAAAGTCATTTTCGATAATCAACTCCGCACTCTGCAGACCTACAACTTGGCTAAAGCAACCAAAGTCGAAGTAATCGACCGATTCCAACTTATCCTAGAAATCTTTACCAAACGCGCCACCACAACTGAGGCTCAACTGCAAATTCAACTTGCCTTGGTGCGCAATGAGCTCAAGCATGCCCGGGAAAAAGTGAGGCTTTCAAAGGGTAGTGAGCAGCCGGGTTTTATGGGGTTGGGTGCGTATGAAGCAGATGTTTACCGCGACGCCATAAAACGGCAGGTTCAAACTATTCAGAAAAAACTTGTTAGAGTCCGAGAGAAGAGGGTTCTTCAGCGTGAGAGGAGAACAGAATTAGGTTTTCTCACCATTTCTTTGGCAGGTTACACGAATGCGGGTAAAAGCTCGCTTTTTAACGCCTTAACGGAAGACACCGTTAAAGTTGAAAACTCCCTATTCACTACGCTGTCAACGACGACGCGCATGATCGAGTTTTCTAACCGCAAGTTCCTCTTAACCGACACCGTGGGTTTCATTGACCGCTTACCCATCGCGCTCATCGAAGCGTTCCATTCTACATTGGAAGAAACGATATTTTCCGACCTTATAGTCATAGTTATAGATTTAAACGAACCCCTAGAAACCATCGAGAAGAAAAACGACGTCTGCATCGAAACCATAGAGCGCCTCGGAGCCGCAGGCATACCTACCATAACGGCATTAAACAAAATTGACGCCATGAAAAAAGAGGACATAGACCAAAAACTCGAAGCTCTCAAGGACAAAGTTAAAAACCCAATTTTGCTATCGGCGAAGCGCCAAACAAACCTCGACGAGCTAAGACGCTATATCCTGCGTATCCTCGAAAACTATGTGCAAGCCCAATTCAGCGTTCCCCTCACCGGCAACGCCATGGCATTTATTTCGTGGGTTCACCAAAAAACCCACATTGAAAAAGAAGATTTCACCAACGACGCGGTTAACATAACCTTTGAATCTAACCCATCGATAGCTGAGCAAGTTAAACGAAAAGTGGAAGACCTTCATGGAAAATACCAAACCCTCCCCCCAGCCTAACAGTGCACCCCAAATCGTTGTTCTCCGATGGGGGCACCGTGTGCAGCGGGATGTGCGGTTAACGACGCATGTGGCGTTGACTGCCCGTGCATTGTGCGCGTCAGGCTTCATCTTAGCCGATACCACCGACCCCCATATCGAAGAAACCGTAGCGAAAATCAACAGGGCATGGGGTGGCAACTTCCGTTTTGAGATGGGTACACCGTGGAAGCATGCGGTCCGCGAATGGAAAACCCGGGGCGGCATCATCGTACACTTAACTGCTTACGGCGAAAACATCCAGACCAGCAATGTAGTTGCAAGGATTAGGGCGACTGGCAAAGATGTCATGTTGCTTGTGGGCAGCCAAAAAGTGCCTGGGGAATTTTACTCTGAGGAAATCTCTGACTTCAACGTTGCTGTGGGGAATCAGCCGCATTCTGAGTGTTCGGCTTTGGCGATTTTCTTGGACCGCTACTTCGAAGGCAAAGAACTGGGGAAACCATTTGATGGAGCAAAAATCAGCATTGTGCCCAAAGAACGAGGCAAAGAAATCAAGACAATATAGAGTTTTGATAGATGCTGTAAGAAGAGTTTTATTCTACGGAGTCGCATAAATTAGGGTAATAGTTAGAGTAAAGGGAACTTTAAAGCATGTTATCAACCATTGATGATGCAACCCTCAATAAAGTGGCTTTGGCTTTAGGCGAACAAGACGCCGTTGTACTTATCGCACACTTAAAGGGCGTAGAAGAAATAACCGACGACGAAATCGCGAATAAAACAGGCATACGCCTCAACTCTGTTCGCAAAATCCTCTATAAACTCTACGACCACTCACTAGTCAGCCTCCGCAGAACACGCGACCCAAAAACAGGCTGGTTTATTTTCCACTGGAGACTCCAACCCGACCAACTTGAAGGCTTCATTTTAAGCCAGAAAAGGCGTGTACTGGAGAAACTCAACGTACGCCTAGAATACGAAAAGAACCATGATTTCTATTACTGCGGCAGCACAGAGTGCAAACGGGTGCCCTTCGAAGAAGCCGTTGAATTGGTTTTTCACTGTTCCGGTTGCGGTAAACCGCTGGTGCACTTTTCAAACGACGGCATGATTGAGCGTCTCTCTGTAAAAGTGGAGATTTTAAGGAAGGAACTGGGTGAATAAGGGGCTTCCGAGTAGGGAGCAAGCCGTAAAACTCCTAACGGACAGCGGTTGTTCAGCCAAAGTTGTACGCCACTGC
Organism: Candidatus Bathyarchaeota archaeon; assembly: GCA_963702095.1. GTDB lineage: Archaea > Thermoproteota > Bathyarchaeia > Bathyarchaeales > Bathycorpusculaceae > Bathycorpusculum. Next base: position 2,448,400 of record OY969706.1, on the reverse strand, counting down.
TTAGCAGTAACAGAGTTAGCCTTGCAAATAGCATCAGAGCTCCAAACTAAGGGCTGCCAGATTGATTTAGAACTCGTTGAAGTAGGCGCGATTCTCCACGATATAGGTCGCTCAAAGACCCATGGCGTCGAGCATTCTTTGGTCGGTGCACAAATAGCTCAGAACCTTGGCTTGCCTGAATCTGTTGTCAACATCATTAAGCGGCATGTCGGCGGAGGCATAACTGAGCAGGACGCAGAGTGTCTGGGGTGGCCTAAAGATGTCTATGTGCCTCAGACTTTGGAGGAAAAAGTTGTCTGCTACGCCGATAAACGCATTGAACAGGACAAAGTCGTCCCCATAGAAGCAGAGATTTTGAAACTGGAGAACGGCGGTTTCACTTTGGCGGCAGAAAGAGTTAGAAACCTCCACTACACCATTACACAGATGCTAGGCGAACCAATTTGAACTTGACATTACTCGTTAAAGCGTACCATGGCGGTCAACTCAAACAGATTGACGAGTTGCTGCAAAGCCAATTCGGTGATTTAGATGTTGAAGTGAAACTTTTAGGTAACCCAATTAACAAGTGGGTGCAGGTTTCTGTTGGCGGCGAAGACGAAGCCGTAGCAGCTGCCTATATCCGAAAAGAAATCGGCGTATGCCCCGCCAGCCTCGCAGACGTCGAAGAGGGCACGGTGCTTAAGGGCTACATTTCTAAGGTCGAGGATTCCAAGTTGATGGTGGATGTTGGGGTTTCTGAACCCAAAGTAGTGCAGGCAGCCGTACCTTTGGCGAGTTTACAATCGCAGTTAGCAGGCGGCAAAGAAGTTACGCTTAAAAAAATCGCTGAAACATACGCTCTTGCTGAAGGGTTGCCCGTCAGCGTGAGAGTAGTTTCGAAATCGTCCGAGGGGTTGCAGTCAGAATTTTCCGTTGAGCAGGTCGATAAGTTGTGTTCTTGGCAGCGGTCCCTATTGGACAGGTTGATTATGCTTCGCACTTCTAAAGAGTTGATAGCTACTACGTTGGAGCGGACTCGGCTTGACCGTGACGTCATTGACGTGGAGCCGCTTGGTTTGTTTGAGTATGCGTTGACTTGTAAGTTGGGCACAGATGCTGCCGGTTTGATTCCTAGGGTGGGACGATACATGCGTTATGCGGTGTTTGTGGTGTTTAATGCTAAGCGAAGCGGGGATTTTCTGGGCGAATAAGGATTAAGCTTATTAGTTGTGTATAATTAGTTATCCGTTTTAGTATAATAGAATATGTTAAGTGAAAGGGAGAGGGGTATACGAGTCAAGAAGAGAGAAGCGATAGAAGAAAATACCGTATAGACATCGGCGCTTATGGCAGCATAGGCATCGAAGCACCAACCAAAGAAGAATGCTTAGAACTATTCAAAGAAGTCACCAGAACCAGACGTGACTCCAGAATAGACGAAGCCATCCGATAAAAAAAGCTGCAGAAAACCGCAAGCTAACCACTCCAACAGTTCAGAAGGCCGAGGAAAGCTAGGTTACGGCTTCTAGAGCACATCATGCTCTTCTTTACAGTGCGCCGCATAGTCTTCTTTGTTGTCGTAGACTTGCTGGTCTATGGGGCACTTGTATTTTTTGCCCGCAGTCATTTCAGGTTCAGGTACGGTTACGCGTGGAGCGGTTCGTTTTAGGTCGTTCTCGTCGTTTGCCAATCAGGTCACCTCCAACTCAACTTTTTCTTAATTAGTATTCATGCCCCTGTAAACGGTATTAAGAATATGTGACTGTCCTCTGCCACCAACAAAAAAAGAGAGGGGATAAAATGGCAGTTAAACCTGGGTTTTATTTGTTTGCTTACGATAAAAACACTAGACCTAACACGCAGCCCACTGTAACCGCTAACACGCCTCCAACAACTAAAGCTACAGTGCCATAGTTTGGAGAGTCAGCGGCTAAGGCGCCGTTTTCGGCTTCTGAACCGGGTGCTGGAGCAATGAGCGGTGCACCTTGGTCTTCGTCGAGGATATGGTAGGTTTGATCGTCGGGGGTGGTGGTTGTTGAGTTGTCGCTGTCGGAGGCGGCGTGGGTTGGTTCAGGGATGGTTGCGGCGTCTGGTGGCGCTGTGGCGCTGGAGGTGTCGCCGGTTTCTTGGGCTGCTGCCAACGTACAGAAAGCGCTACATAACAGAAGCGCCGTCATTATCGAAAGCAGGAGTAGATTGGTTTTTTGCATTTTCTTGCCTCTTTTTCCTTGCTCTAGGGTAGAGTAGGGCGGGTATTTAGCACCAAGCATGCGAACGGGTTGTCCAACAACTGGAACCATAACGGAAAAAGCGTTAGAATAGCAATAAGCCACTCTGCTGGCAATTCAGGGACAACAGCCACAAAGAAGTTCCTTTTTCACAATTCAGCACTGCCAAAAAATACGGTATACTTATCGGTGTTAACTGGGGGTCTTATGCTCTTTTAGTAATGTTGTAACCGCCAAAGAGACAACCAGCAGCATCAACGGTAACAGAAAATGAACAGTTAGCTCTGGAATGGTGGGTGCTGAGGTGGGCTGTTCCGTGCAATCGGGTAGGGCTGTTGAGCTTGGTATTGGGGAATCGGGTGGAGTGGCTGTTGGTGTTGCGGGAGATGTTGGTGAGGTTGAGGCTGTGGTTGTGGGAGTTGGTGTGATGGTTGGATTAGGGGTCGGTGACAGTGTGGTAGCTGGCTTAGCAGTGGGATTTGGAGAAGGAGTCGGTAGGACAGTTGGTTTAGGCGTCAAGGTTGAAGTAGGATTTCTGCTTTTTCCCAAATCCAACGTGTAATAAGTGTATCCGTCTATGCTGTAGACGCCTAAGCCAGCATCAACATAGTCGCCAATCATGTTAGAGTAGTGGCCAGCCGAGTTCTTCCACATGTCATAGACTTTGGCTGCATCCAGTGCGTCGTAGGCTTTGGCGATGTTTTCTGCGGCTGCCATGTACGTGTAGCCTTGAGCGGTGATTCTCTGGCTAAACTGCGTTCCATCCTGTGAAGTGTGGGAAAAATAGTTGTTGTCGCCCATGTCTTTGGAGTGCAGGTAAGCGGCGTTTTCAAGCTGCACGTTGGCAGCCAGGGGGTTTTTGCCTAGGCTGGTGCGTTGAGCGTTTACGAGGGCTAAGAAGTCGTTTTGGATGTTCCCTGCAGCCTGTGTTGAAGATTCAGCGGTGAGAGCAAAGCATGATGTGTAGATGAGTACCGTTATGATTATGGCGGTTGCCAGATTTCTTGATGCTTCAGCCATGGTTGGAAGTCAGGGATTGCATGATAGATAACCATTTTTGGGAAGCTTAATTTGCCTGATTTGCAAAGAACCGTTTGTAAAACACCGTTAACTTGCGAAATTGCATTAACAGAGCTAATTTTAGAATATTCGGAGCTATCTAGTCGTTTAACTTAAGGTGAAACTAGGCTGTTAAGACAAGATCAGGCATCGCTGCAGGTTTGTCAGCTGGCGCCTTATTCTCGTTCACTATCATCGTTAACGTTGCCCTGACGTTAGGGAGTTTTCTAATGTCCCAAGTAATGGTTTGCTTAAGCGCCTCCATCGAACCCGAAACCACGCGCACAACGATGTCGTAGACGCCATAAACTGCTAATGCCTCCTCTACGCCGTCAAGTTTCTTGATTTCTCTTAAAACGTCTAATTCGGAACCAATATCAGTATTCACTAAAACAAAGGCTGTCGGCACACATTTCCCTCCACAATACTATGAGGGTCTATGAATAAATAACCTGCGGAACCTTTGCGATTGGAAAAAAATGGTGAGTACGCTGTGCTTAGAAGCCCAGCGCGCCTAACCCGATGCCGATGCCTATACCGATCAACGCCAAAATGAAGACAATGATCACAAAGACGATCACGGCGATGACGGCGATTATGAAGGCTTTGATCCAGCCGCAGTCAAAGAAGTGCTTGATGAGTCCCAGCCAGACAAAGAACATAATTATCGAAGCGACTATGCCGCCGATGAGCCAGCCTATGATTGAACCGATAACTATGCCCAGCACAACTATCCAGATGGCGTCGGTGAATTTGGCGTTATGTTTTCCCGCTAATGCTCTGCCTACCAGCCAAAGTACGGGGGCGATGACGATTATGGCAACGACTGTTTGTATCAGTAATCCAATTAGGTCCAAAATCTTCTCCTCTGGAGGATAATGGTGTTTTGGGTTTTTAAGCTAATCGGCTAAGCGGTAGGCAGCAAGTTAAGGTGGACCAAGGTAATCTTTAAACCAGCGACCTTTGGCTCGTAAAGCCTATGCCGTTCTTAAAGCCAGACTGTTTTGATTTCTCTGATTAGCCCAAAATGGGGGTCATCGGTTATGCATGGCGCATCAAGTTTAATCGCTGTGGCCGCAATCATGCTGTCACCCATCGACAACCTATGTTTCTGCCGTAGCTTCGCAGAAATCTTGGCGATTTCCTCATCCACCACAACGATTTCAAAATCGTTCTTAAGCAAAGTCACCTTTAACTCTGCAGTTTCCCTGCTTTCCAAAGAAAGAGCCAACTTGTATATTTCATGGACTGTGACAGTTGAGAGGAACTTTTCAGGGCAATTCTTTTTTTGGGCTACTTTCTTTTTGGTATTTTCGTCCTTAGAATAGTACAGCTCGGCAAGGAACCTTTATCATAAACTGCTCTATTCATCTTGTTCCCTGAGTTTATCTATCTCTTTTTTGACTTCTTCAGGCGTAGCAACATGCGCGTATGCCCCCATTAAATCCCAGGTTGACCGTTTAGATTTAGGCTTAAACAGTATGCCCTCGGACGTCTCGACAACATCCATTTTAGTGTCTTCTTCTATTTTGAATTTCTTACGGAGGCCTGCTGGGATAACAGTTTCCCCATTCTTCTTCACTACTACCTCGTTCGCCATCCTGATTCACACCCAGAATAGGCATCTTTTACCTTAAAGTTTTTTCTAGCTGACCTTCATTTAAGTATGGAAAAACAACTGTCGCACAATACTAATGTGGTGGGCCGAGCCGGACTTGAACCGGCGACCTTTGGCTCGTAAAGCCAACGTCCTAACCAGGCTAGACGACCGGCCCACGTGTTTTTGATTAAGAGATAACGTCGATTAATATTAGAATTTTGTTTCTAGCAGCCCAACAGGGATGGTCAGTGGCTTGGGACTCTATTTGGAGCCTAATATCCAACCTATGCACTGCATCTATAGAAGGGAGATGTCGCCGCCATCATATTTGGATCATATTAGGATATCTATGCAGAAACCTATAGAGGTAGGTTCTATTGGTGGGAAAGCGACCCATTGAATGTTGGAAATCGCCTCGATTGGAATCAGGCGGCAGGTTGGTTTATTTGGTTTTGCCTTCGAAGAGCATTTTGAAAAGGTAGAGGATGACTGGAATATTTATGACTACTCGGATGATGTTTGGCCAAACCGCAAAGTCAACCGCGAGGTAGTAAATCAGTATGCCCATGCTTGTGCTCAATGTGTAAGCGAAAGTGAAAATCGCAAAGGCGACGCCCCATTTTCTAAGTGAAACCAGTGCTGGAATCGAGATTATCCAAAGGGTTACTTCGATGTAGTTGTTAGGGTCTTGCCAGTCGCCGCCCAGCAGTATAGCTGCCATTAACAGGATGTTTAGGATTATCCAGGCGACTATGCCGTAGATTACAAGGGAAGGTTTGGTTGGTTTTTGGGTCACCGCTGCTCTCCATGCTACTTTTGGGCTGATTTGGAATATAATCGTTGCTCTGGACAGGCGGCGGGTTTGGGATAATTTTAAAATGCCCAGCGACAGATGCATAGGCTGGGAACTCCACAGTTGCAAAACAAACTTGCGTTCTTGACTGCGCATCTCCCCCTAATCGGAGTCTTAGTCGGCAGCCTCCTCATCACGGCGTCAATGGGCACCTACACCAACTGGGACAGTCAACTTGAATACCAAGCAGCAACCAGCATCCTCACCACAGGATATCCCTACGTTGCCAACGATCTTATGATTAATCAGCCGCCGCTGGGATTCTACACTGCCGCCCCAATCCTGGGCGTCTTTGGCGCCTCCTACCTAAACGGGGTTGCAGTGACTGCGGCGTTTGGATTGGGCTGTGTCGTCCTCGTCTACGCGTTGGGCACGATACTCTATGGCAAGCGGACGGGGTTGGTGGCGGCGGCGCTCTTCGGGTTGATTCCATGGCACATTTACATGTCACGTATCTTCCTCATCGACAACCAATCCCTCTTTTTGAGCCTGATGTTTCTGACTCTGGGGGTTTTGGCGGTTAAACGCAACTCGGAACGGCTGGTTTTGGCTTCGGGGGTGGTTTTTGCGTTGGCTTTCTTGACAAAGCTTTTCGCAGTTTTCGCCCTTGTTCCGCTGTTGCTTTTGGCGTTTTGGGGCAAAAAAGAGGGCGCTTTCGATTTTTCCGGCAGAAAAATCCTGTTTTTCCTCTTACCCTCTGTAGTCATGCAGGCAGTTTGGTTCGGAGGCTTCGCAAACCAGAACTTCTTCGCCGTCTACCTAAGCAGCGACTTCACCCACCCCGCCTTAGTCGCTGACCCCTCGCCCCTGTTTCTGCCCCTCACATTCTTGAAGAGTGCAGGTTTGTTCTTATTCCTCGCTGGCTTCTTCTCGCTAGCACTGGCGGCATTGTACAGGAAAGAGCTAGGTGCACTTCTGCGTTTAGACGCCCTATGCCTCTTGACTGTGGCGGTGATTATGGGGTTGGATATGTTTTTGGTGTTCGGGTTCCACTTAACCGTGCCCTATGTCAGCGCTTTTAAGTACAATTATGCTGCTTTGCCGTTTTTCTGTTTACTCGCCGCTTCAATAGCAGACAAAGGCGCCGTCTTGCTTGGGTCAATTGGGAAGGGAAAACTCGAACTCGTCAAGCCTGTGCTGGTTGCTGTAGGGGTGGTTTTGTTGTTTGCGGTGTTGCTTGAAAGCCTCCTGTTCCTCAATGCTTGGACAGGGTTTGTGGCGTTCGGCGTGGACTCAGTCACCTATTACGGGTTTATGGTTAACTCGGACGCCTTAACCGCCGGGGTCTTGTTACCCATGCATTATGCCGCGGGGGTTTTGGTGGTGGCATGTTTAGTTTTGCCGCCTGCTGCGGATTTTCTTCGGAAGCGTTGAGTAGCTATTTTGGTTTCTTCTGGGACCATGCAAACACTGCGATTGAAACGACTAAGAACAGCACAAGCGAGAGGAATAAACCGAGGTACCGCAGGCTGGTGGCAAAAATAATGCCGCTAACAATGGGTCCTAATGTTTGCCCTATATCCATGGTTGTTGCGAGAAAGCCCAAGGAGGCGCCCACTAAGGTGGCGGGTGCAAGCTCGCTGATCAACGGAGCGGTCGAGGACAGCACCGTTGCAAAGGAAACGCCATATCCGATGGCTAAAAGCAATAGCACCGTAAAGTCGGTTGTAAACGGAATAGCACCTATCAGTATGCCGCTTGCTGCTGTGCCTGCAATGATCGGTTTCGTGCGCCCTATCTTGTCTGAGATGCGTCCGATGAAGGGACGGGCGACCACAAGCGCCACAATCTCGCTTCCTGTTATGATGCCGACTGATAAGAGATTTAGCCCCACCACATCAGTTAAGTAACCCACCAAAAAGAACTCCACAGAACCAAAAACGAAGTATTGAATTGCCTGCACAAAACTGACGCCTACAACGCTTACGTTTCTGATTAGTGTAAGCCAACCGCTGAACATTTTTCTGGCAGGCGCTCTTGTTTGCTTCGTTTGAGGTTGATTTCTTTTTTCAGCTAAAAACAGCAGTGCAACGACGAAGGCTGTTACGCCTGCGATACCCACTGCGACATAGAGGGTGAAGAAGCTTTGGGCTGTAGCAAAAAGTATGTAGCCCCCTAAAAAAGGCGCCAATGCCCTTCCTGATGCCATAGCAGAGTTGAAGATTGAGATACGTTCGCCCCGTTTTGTCGGAAACATCTCTGCGATGGAGGCTTCGGCGACTGGGACAAAGATGGCTGTGGCGAAGCCATGGTAGAAGCGCACAAGCGCCAGTGTCCACCAGGAGTCGACGCCTAAGTAGAGGAAGGGGGCGGAGGCAAAGACCAAGGCAGCGACCAGCAGCATTTTTCGTCTTCCAAAGATGTCTGAGAGCGAAGCTGCAGGTAAACTAACGAGTATTCCCGGAATAGTTGAGGCTGAAGCTACGATGCCCAGCAACTCGTCGGGAGTTCCTAGGCTAGTGGCAAAGGGTTTAAGCACAGGATTCTTCGACATTGTGGTGCTTAGAATCGCAAAGAACCCCATTGCACATATGATTAGGAAGTAAGCTTTCTGTGTCTTGGTTATGCCGAGCATGCTTTAACCTGAAAAAACTAAAGCTTACGCTCCTTTATTTCTTGCTTACTATAGCTTTTAGCTAGAATGTTGTTTATTAACTGTAACAGCATTTCTCTACAAGTCAACAGCTGAAGATGCATGAGTGACACAAAGAAGACCAGCCGCAAAGAATACTTAAAGTCTGCAATGGTCATCGGAGTTATCGTTGTTGTAGTTTTAGGCTTCTTTTTTGGGTTGCGGTTTGCATTGAATACGGATGTTCCGGTGCGAGTTGTGGAGAGCGGCAGCATGTGCGTTCCCTATGACGGTGCATGCGACGGCTGGAGCCACACTTTTGAGCAAACTCTACACGTTGGCGACATAATCGTTATCCAAGGGGTGGATCCCAAAGACTTAAACACCAACTACCCCAACAGCGACATCATCGTCTACCAGAACCCCAACAACCCAGACGCTACCCCCATAGTTCACCGCATAGTTACCAGCTACGAAATCAACGGCACCCTCTACTTCCAAACCAAAGGCGACGGCAATCCCAGCGTAAAATGGCCCGATACTCCTTCGCCACAGGACTATGATTCCAACACGCTTTGGCATACAGGGCAAGGTGTACCACAGGACTATGTGATTGGCAAAGTGGTTATGCGTATTCCATGGTTTGGCCACATCACGCTGTTTCTGAGGAACAATGCTTGGGGGTTGCCCTTGGTTATTGCTCTTATTATAGTGCTCTTGCTGATTGAATTCATCTTGCCGTATGCAAAAAAGCAAAGCCAGCCACAAGAAACGAAAAATGAAAATTTAGATACTAACTTTACGATAGCAAGCTGTTAACGAAGCTTTGAAGTTGCGTCGTGGCATCCTCGTTTGAAACTGCTTTGACAACTGCATTAAACGTTACCGTGCTGCTTGAGGGTAAGCGGGCGACGTCTTGTTGGACTGCGGCTTGATTTGTATTGTCCATTTTTGCGCTGCCGTAGCCAAATGCTCCGACTTTTGCGTCTGCTGGTGGAGTGAAACTGGCGAGGTACGCTTGTATGGTGCTTGCGGGTTTGCCAGCGTAGATTGGGGCCTCCTACAACAACCACATCGTAGCCTGATAGGTCCGATGCGGATGAGCTTTTTACCCCCGCCAAGAGCACGTCGTAGCCTGCGTCTTGGAGGTCGTAGCCGATTTTTGTTGCGATGTCCTTTGCGCCTCCTGTCAAGCCAGGGTCGTAGACTACAATGGCTTTGCCTATGGCTGCTTCGTTGGGCAGTGGATGCGTACCAGTAGCTAAGCTGCCTGGGACATCAAAAATTACTAGGCTAAAGCAAGCGAAGCCTACAATGAATATCACCGCGAATGCCGCTAAGATTATTTTAACGCTTTTTCTCAAAGAATTTTCCTCTCTAAATTGCACTCTTAGCGCTTACAAAATAAAAAGGCTCTTATCCAAAAACCGAAAAGCAATATCTAATATGATGCCTTAACCGCCAACTCCTTTGCCCAGCCGCGGATTTCATCACAATCCCTCAGTTCATAGACACCCGGCTCAGTTTCTTTGAAGCCGTCCGTTTCCAGCTGAGGCTTAAGCGCCCCAAGCGTTCGTCGGAAAAGAAAGTTCATCTTGTTATAGTTCAAAACACCGCCAAAAAAGCCGGCTGCTATAAGGTGCAGGTTGTACTTGGCGATTATGTCGTCGAGTGCAGCTTTACGGATTTTCTCCACTTCTTCTGGTTTGCCCTCTTTTTGAGGCACCATTTTCATGGTTGAGGCGAAGATGGCAACTTTCTTGTTTGAGAGTTCGTTTTGGTGTTTTTTGAGGAAGTCTTCTGCTTCGCCGGTCCATTTGCCTATCTGCATGCCGCTGCCTACGATGACGAGTTCGTAGGGTGAGATGTCTTTGATTTTTTCTTCTTTGAGATTGACTACTTTTACGGTGTAGTTTTCTGTTCGTAGGATGTTGGCGATTTCTTCTGCGGTGCTGAGGGTTGCGCCGTAGTGGGTGCCGTAAGCGATTAAAACATTCATTTTCAATCCCAGATTTTATTGAAGTGCATTTTTAATAAAATTATCCTATAGATGCGGCGGGATTATTTAGTCAAGGTTTCTTGACTTAACTTAGTCCACAAACCTATACAAGAACCCTTTTAATTCACACCCAATCCAAATCTAATTATGAAGGCTGCTAAGAGAGGTTTCCTATCTCTCCTTTTCCTCTTCTTAGCGGCATCTCCTATTCTTCTCACACAAACTGTATCCGCGCAGGTTCCGCCCTCTGCTCCTGAATTCGCTGTGCAAACCCAGAATCAAGCCAACGTAACCACAATAACGCTTACCATACAAAACCAGCCATATAACGCAGCCAACTATCCCGGAGACGACCTCTTCTACAACGTCCGCATCAGAACTAGCGAGGAAAACTGGTCGGAGCTCTATACTGCGGAGGACTGGTATCCACAGCAATCCAACGAATCCACCACCGTAATAACTTACGTGACAGGCCAAACCGCCTATTTGCAGCAGCAGACAAGCCAAGGCCACCCAGCCATCCCCATGTCGGGCACTGTCGAGTTTGAGGTGCAAGCCATGATTGGGCACCGCGACAGAGGCAACCTGCAACCCGGGACAATGATTATGCCCTATGTTTTCGTCGGCGTAACCAGCGAATGGAGTCCCGCGCAAGCCGTTAACCTGGACGCTCACGTAGCCACATCTACCTCAACCATAATTCAAACCGCCATCCCGCCGCCTAGCGGCAAACCTGACGCATTAGGCTGGATAATACTTGTGTTTCTGGTCGCAATTGTGGTTGGCTTGCTAACGGCAGCTATTGTACTAGGACGCAGAAGCGGCATAAGAAAATACGCAAACACAGAGCTAAGGGTGTCTAGCCTATTACAGAGGGGGATAGGGTCGGCAGAGTAGCAGACGTTTAAACAACTTGGGTCTCTTGCACCGTAACTAAGCCGTCGTCTCCTATAATCTGCTTTAACTCAGGCAAAAGTGGCTCCAGCTTCTCTTGAGAGTCAACCACTTCGATGATCAGGGGCATATTGACTGTGACGCCCTCAAACCGTAGGGTGGATTTGCCCCGTTTACCAAAACCGTCCACGCCCGTCCAAGCCGTCGCGCCTTCAATATGAGCTTTTTGGAGGCAATCCATAATGAGTTTCTCGAGGCGTTTGCCGCCCACTTCATCGTTTTTTTTGATGCGAATCATAAGTTGCCACATCTTCATCTTCAACGCATAAACCTCTCCATTACAACGTTGCCGACTGCTCTGCCGCCCATGACGGCGCCCACGGATAAGCCTACGTTTGCTAATATATTGAGTGCCATGAGGATAAATTGGTTGCCTTCCATTAGGTTGGTGGTTTCCAAGGCGAAGGAGGACATGGTTGTGAAGGAGCCGCAGAAGCCAACCGCAACAAGCAGCGAGTACTGAGGTTGCAAGTTCAATGCGACTGAAAGAATTGAGAACAAGCCCAGTATGAAGCTGCCAACGACGTTGACGGCTAACACGTTCACTGGCAACCCATAGATCGCCACTGGAGACTCAACGATTTTGTACCGTAAGAAAGCTCCGACAACTGCGCCTACCACTAAGAGACCGAACTCTATCCACTTCAATTCAGTGTCCATCCGTTTTTGTGGTAGGCATTATCAGCATCCAATGGGTTGCGGTTCTGGCGTCTGCCACAGCTAATGCCATAGCCTAACCACAAAGCGCAGAAAACGGATTTAAAACTTTCCCAGCCCCAACATTAAGTCAATGTTTCTCCGTTGAATCCTGCTTTACGAGTTAAGCTAATCCTATATAGGACTACTCAGATATTTGAAACGGATAGAGACATGGCGGTATCAAGCTTCGATTTGGCAGTGGTTGGGCACTTCTCAGCTGACACCATCCACCTGCCAACACGCAAGGCACCCCTCAACATTCTAGGCGGCGCAACCACCTACACCTCTCTTGCCGCAAAATGCCTCGACGCCTCGGTTAAGGTGGTTTCCCGTGTAGGCGCAGCTTTCCCCCACGCGTATTTTTGGTGGCTCCAAGAGGAAGGCATCGACCTCACAGCGGTTATACAACATCCAGAGGAACCCACAACGGGTTTTGAATTAACCTACAGCCAAGACTTCGCTAGTCGCACGCTTAGACTAAAAAGTAAAGGTCCGCCATTGACCCTTGAGGATTTACCTAAAGATTTCCATGCCAAAGCCATACATCTCGGACCCATAGCCAACGAAATATCCTACGAGGTTGCCGAGGAACTCAAAAAATCCGTAGACGTGGTCTCGCTTGATCCGCAGGGGCTACTGCGCAGTTTCGACGAAACAGGCAATGTCTCAGACAACGCTTTGGTTGATAACCACATTTTTAGTTTAATTAACATTTACAAGTCTTCTCAACCGGAACTCTATGCCCTAACAGGGGAAGTTGACCTCAAACACGCCATCAGAGTCGTTCACGATGTGGGTGTAGAAACAGTCATCGTGACCATGGGTGAAAAAGGCTCGGTGCTCTCTGTGGAGGGTGCACAATACAAAGTAGCCGCTTGTCCCTCGGAGGTGTTGGTTGACCCCACCGGTGCAGGAGATGCCTTCATCGGCGGCTTTTTAACCGAGTATATGCGTCAGAAGGAGACGCTTTGGTGTGCCGCGGTAGGTTCCGCCGTAGCCTCCTGCGTGGTGGAAGGACCCGGCCCCACTTACTTTGGCAAAAAAGAGGAAATCTACCGAAGAGCCAAGGTTTTGTATGAAAAAGAACTTAAGCAATAGTGAAATTATAGCGTAGTAACACAAATCGAGCGTGATTCGTTTGGGTCGTATCGAGAAAGGCGTGAAATGCAGTGTCTGCGGTCAAGAAGCAGTCCGCTCTCTGCCAGCTGAAAAAGTTAAAGCTGCAGGTTTAAAAGCTGGAAACGAAAAACGTGCCTACCTGTGCAAAGAGCACTACAAAGAATACAAGAAGAAAACTAAAAAAGATAAGACCCTTGACAAATGGCGTTATGGCTAAGAGGCGTAAAGACCCATGCGGATTTTACAGTTACACTCTAACTACGTAGTTTTCAAACCCATCGAAAAAGAAATCAACATAGCCGAAGAAGCCACCAAAGAGGAAACCCGCGTTGAAGAAGTTGTGGTGTTATTCACCGCCATTGAGGAAGGCGACAACTCGGCGTTGGCGCAGAAAGCCATAGACGACGCACGCGCGTTTTTAGGCAGACTCAAAGTAAATCGTATACTCATTTACCCCTTTGCACATCTCAGCAGCAACCTCAGCCAGCCCTCTCAGGCGTTCGCAATTATTAAGGACATGGAAACCTACGCCAGAGCTAAGGGTATCGAAACTTACCGTGCACCGTTTGGATGGAACAAGCAATTCACCATATCCATAAAAGGGCACCCGCTGGCTGAAATGGCGCGCAGCTACACTTCAGCCCAAGCGGCACCACCAGGAACGGCAGGTCAAGCGCCACGCGAAGCTAAGAAAGAGGAAGAACCTGTTTCCGCAGCGCTGAAAGCTGAGGATACCATGAAATCCTACTGGCATATCCTACAAACCGACGGTTCCTTGGTGCCCATAGAAGAATTCAAGTTCAAAGGTCACAGCAACCTCCAGAAATTCAGTAATTACGAAATCAAGAAGACCCGTGCGGTTACCCAGATGCCGCCTCATGTTCCCTTGATGAAGCGGCTTGAAATCGCCGACTATGAACCTGGAAGTGACCCGGGCAACATCCGCTGGTACCCTAAGGGACGCATGATTAAATCGCTTCTTGAGCAGTATGTGAGTCTGCGTGTGGCAGAGTACGGCGGCATGGAAGTCGAAACACCCATCATGTACGACTTCAACCACCCCAGCCTCGCAAGCTACCTTAACCGTTTCCCCGCACGCCAATACGTGCTTAAATCCGAAGATAAAGAGCTTTTTTTGAGGTTCGCAGCGTGCTTCGGTCAATTCTTGATGGCACACGATGCCCAGTTCAGCTACAAGCAAATGCCCCTCAAACTCTATGAGTTAACCCGCTACAGTTTCCGAAGGGAGAAAAGCGGCGAAGTCGTCGGGCTCAAACGGCTCCGAGCATTCACAATGCCAGACTGCCATGCCTTCTGCACTGACCTCGACCAAGCAAAAAAAGAGTTCCTCATCCGTTTCAACCTCTGTATCGACGTATTAGCCAACATTGGCTTAGTCAAAGAGGACTATGAAATCGCCATGCGCTTCACCAAAGACTTCTATGCCGAACATAAAGATTTCATAGCTGAAATCGCGGCTAAGTTCGACAAGCCCATTTTGGCGGAAGTCTGGAACGAGCGGTTCTTCTACTTCGCCCTGAAGTGGGACCTAAACTTCGTGGACAACCAAGACAAAGCCGCAGCACTCAGCACAGACCAAATCGACGTTGAAAACGCCAAACGCTACGGAATCCAATACGTAGACGAGAAAGGCGAGAAACAGTATCCGCTCATCTTGCACTGTAGCCCAAGCGGCGCCATCGAACGTGACATCTACGCCCTCTTGGAGAAGGCGTACCGTGAACAGATGACGGGTAAGGCTCCGATGCTGCCATTGTGGTTGTCGCCGACTCAGGTTAGGCTTATCCCAATTTCCGACAAGTTCCTCGACAAAGTCGCCGAATTAGCCCAGCAAATCGCTGCGCACTGCATCCGCGTAGACATCGACGATTCCTCCTCGACCCTGCAGAAGAAAATCCGAGAGGCAGAGCAGGAATGGGTGCCCTACATCATCGTTGTGGGCGAGAAAGAAGTCGAATCGGGAACACTGTCGGTGCGTATCCGTGAAGAGAGGGGCAAACAGGTAGCATTAACCACAGAGCAACTCATCAGCAAAGTTGAGGAGAAAATCGTTGGCAAACCCTTCAAGCCCCTGCCGCTGCCAATGTATTTGTCGAAGCGTCCGCAGTTCCACGGTTAGGCCGTTCTCGACTAAACCTTAATTTCTTTTTTGATTCTTTTTAGCGCTCGGTTTGCTTCTGTTTAAGCGAGCTTGGGTTATGCTGCCACTTGCCATGTACTTGTGGTACACGCCAACTATCTGCAACGCATCCCAGATGCAGTCACAAGACCAATGCGAAGATTCACAAGAAGGTTTTTACCTGAAAGTCTGTGTAGTCACTGTTTAAACGCTGCGGAAACTGCTTAAAGGATAATGCTGTAACTTCTTTTTCGAGAGGGGAACAAGCATGATTGAGAAAGAATCCGCGACCCTGAAGGGAACCGCCCTTGACATCTACCGTTTACTGCTCAAAACCAACAAACCCCTCGGCATCAGAGAAATCCAGCGAACCCTAAAACTTAGCAGTCCCTCAATAGCTCAGCATCACCTCGCCAAACTGGAAGCAGTGGGGCTTGTCAAACGCGAATATGGCGACTATGTAATCAACCGCGTGGAACTGGAGAACTGTGTGAAAATCAGCCGTTTCCTAATTCCCCGACATTTCTTCTACCTTCTGTTCGCCGTTGGGGTTTTAGTGTTGGAGCTTGCGGTTCTTGAGCCGCTTTTCACCACGGCATATGCCATCTCAGTCGCCGCCGCAATAATCTTCATAGTGATTTTCAGTTATGAAACCCTTAAAGTCTGGCGTAAGGGCAGCCTATAACAAGCCAGCAGCTAACAGCCTCTCGTTAACTGTCCTCTCTTCCAGCCAAGTGACTGTACTATACCGTAGTACAAATGCTCCTACACCGTAGAAATAATAGTTTAACACGGCATCATAGGAAACTTGGAACGAGAGAAAATGGGAATCTTGACAAGAGCCGCCAGAAACATATCTAGAAGAAAAGCAAGAGCTCTTCTGCTAGTTGTAGTGTTGAGTCTTGCTTTAGCGATAATAACTTCTCTTCCGCCAAACATCATGGCAAACCAGCAAGCCAACCAAAAAGTGCTCGATGAAATATTTGGCGCCATCAACACCAATAATCAGGCTATGAATATCACTGCAACCCAAATGGACTGCACTCTGGGATTACAATTTTACTATAATACGGGTCCCTACAAAAATGAAACCATTATGGATACGCCGCGCCTGAACATAACTGACTTCAGTAACATGACCTCTATCCCAGAAGTCGCCGACGTGATACCAATACTGTCGTATTGGCTACCGGACGAGAAAAATAATCCTTTCAACATCACTTATAATGAATACACATACTCGGGCGACATGTACATTTATGGGATACCTTTAGAAGCCTCTTATATCGAAAGGTTTCCATCAATTTTGCCTACAAATGATTGGACTTTAACCACGGCGAAGAATATTACTGCTGGTCGAAACCTAGAGGCTGGTAACCATGGCGTCGTCGTTTTAACGGAGGTAGCTGCATATTACTTTAACGCTAGTGTTGGTGCCACCGTTAACATTTTGGGTCAAAACTTTACGGTAGTGGGTATTCAGGGGACGGGAAGATCAGGCTTTACTTTTGATACATACATGAGTCTTGAGGATGCCCAAACCATCACTAACACAACTGGACAGGCACTAAAACTCATAGTCTTTGCTGACACTGTAGAAAACGTAGATACAGTCGAGAGCAAAATCAAAACTGAATATCCTCAGCTTCAGGTTCAGACTAATAAAGCGTTGATAAACAACATTTTAAGTGGTCAACATGTTTGGGAAGAACAATTGCAAACGGCGCAAGCTAAAATGAGTAGTATAGAAAACACGGGTATAATGATTATAGGCATTGTGGTGGCTGCTCAAGTCGCAATAATACTGCTTGTCATGCTGTATTCGGTGCGTGAGCGAACTAGAGAAATCGGCACCCTCAAAGCTATGGGCGCAAGCAACAAAACGATTCTGGGGCAATTCATGATTGAAGGCATACTTCTGAGTCTAATCGCTGGCATAATCGGTATAGCCATCGGTACAGTCGGTGCATCAGCTTTAGGGCAAATACTGCTACCTCGCTTAAACCAGTGGGGAGTTGATCTTACAACTTCACAGAATGGACAAACGGTTCCGGTTCCCCTCACTCTAACCATAACCCCACAACTTATACTGGCTGGATTGGGCATTGCAGTGGCGCTGGGTGCGCTTGGCAGCCTGTACCCGGCTTGGAGAGCGGCAAAAATACGACCTGCGGAGGCAATGCGTCATGAATGAGCCAGTTCTAAAAATAGAAAACCTAACCAAGACGTTTACGCTTGGCAAACGCAAAATCCAGCCCCTAACCGGCTTAGACCTTGAGGTTAAACGAGGCGAATTCACAGCCATCATGGGACCCTCAGGTTCAGGCAAAACCACCCTGCTAAATCTCATCGGATGCATTGACAAACCCACAGAAGGCAAAATAGCCATAGACAGCATAGACATCGCGCGTCTGCCAGAATCAGAACTTTACAAAATACGACGCGACAAGATTGGCTTTGTATTCCAAAACTTCAACCTCCTGTCATACCTCAACACCCGGGAAAACGTCGAGTTGGCTATGGAGTTGGCGGGTAAGTTTAAGGGGCAGCGTAAGCTGAGGGCGCTGGAACTACTGGGCACCGTTGGCTTGTCGGGGCGGGAGCAGCATCGGCCTCAGCATTTAAGCCAGGGTGAACAGCAGCGTGTTGCCATCGCCAGAGCTTTGGCAAACGATCCCACCATCATCTTAGCTGATGAACCCACGGGCAACTTGGATGCTGCCAACAAGCAGGAAATCGTCAAGTTACTCTCAAACCTCAATTATGAGCAGGGCACAACTATCTTGATGGTAACGCATGATGAGCAGGTTGCGGTACATACGAGACGACGGCTGTTCTTAAGTGAGGGAAAAATAGCGGGGGAAACGTAGGGCTAAAAAACAGTGCTTGACACTAAATTTCCTCTTCTCTTTGCAAGCGGATAGGCTGCCTGAATCATTTTTTTGGGTGCAAGAATATGTTGTTGTTTTGACGTTTTTTGGTAAACAAGAGCGCTGGCAAAGCTTGTGGTGGATTGCACAATCAATCTGCAACCAAAACCAAACATAGAACCAAAAAAGCAGCCGCCCACAAAGTCCCCAAGAAGATGATGTGTAAGGGCGATACTTTCTTCTTCTTAATCTAGAAAAAGCAAATCAGGGCAACACCATAAACCCCTAAAATTTAGGGACAGGACATCGACAGCTTCATAATTAATAAATACACTCTATACGAATCATATGTATCACGGTGGCAACCTATAACTACGTTTGGACAATATGAAACAGCCATCCAAGGAGTAATTGACAAATGACCAGTGAACTGCAAATCTACATAGACGGCAAATACTATCCGAAGTCGGAAGCAAAAATCAGCGTCTATGACCACGGGTTCCTCTACGGCGACGGCGTGTTCGAAGGAATCCGCGCTTACAACGGCGTCGTCTTCAAACTCAAAGAGCACGTTGACCGCCTCTACCGCAGTGCACACGCCATAATGCTAAACATCCCCCTCTCTAAAGAAGAAATGGTCCAAGCCGTAGTTGAAACCCTACGCAAGAACAACATGAAAGACAGCTACATACGCCTCATCGTCTCAAGAGGCGTCGGCGACTTAGGCTTAGACCCCCGCAAATGCCCCAACCCCACCATCATAATCATCGCTGACACCATCAACATCAAAGCAGGCAACGCCAAAGAAGTCGGCATAACCACCATGTTCAGCTGGGTCAGACGAAACCCCGTGGACGCCACAACCCACGAGATAAAATCACTCAACTACCTCAACAGTGTCCTAGCAAAAATTGAAGCCAATGCAAACGGAGTCGACGAAGCCATCTGCCTTGAACCAAGCGGCTGCATAGCTGAAGGCGTCGGCGAAAACATATTCATCGTCAAAGGCGGCGAACTCCTCACCCCCCCGACCAGCACAGGCGCATTAGCAGGCATCACCGCAGAAGTCGTCGCCCAACTCTGCCAGAAACTCGACGTCAAACTCACCGCCACAAACCTAACGCCCTTCATGGTCTTCACAGCTGACGAAGCCTTCTTCACAGGCACAGCCATGGAGATGGTGCCAATTCGCGAGGTAAACAGGCGTGTCATCGGCAACGGTAAACCTGGACCCGTCACCAAACGGTTAATGGCTGAGTTCCAAAAAGTAATCGAAGACCCAGCCAGCGGAACAAAAATCTAAGGTTTTTAGCCGTAGCCAACATGGCCGCGGCTGTCCTTTCTAACCTTCTTTTTCATGAAGCCTTCCAACGCGCTGTAGGCTTGCTCTAACTCGTCGACAGGCGGCAAAAACACAATTCTAGCGTGGTCTTTGCCATACACTGGGTCGAAGCCGCTGCCATTGACGATTAAAACGCCTGTTTCTTTGAGCAGTTCCACAACGAAGTCCATGTCGCTTCTCCAACGTTTGCCTATGCCTTCGATTTTGGGGAAGATGTAGAAGGCGCCCTCGGGTTTAGTGGTGGATATGCCTTCGAGTTCGTTTAGGCGTTTGTGGCTGAAATCCCGCCTTTCGCGGAGTCGCTCGACGATGTCTTTGACGAAGTCCTGTGGACCGTTTAGCGCTGCGGTCGCAGCGATTTGGACTGGAGTGTTTGCGCAGATGCGGATTCTGCATTCCTTCTCCACGCCATCTTTGAGCGCGTCAAGTTGTTTACCTTCGCCTTTAAAGTACATGTAGCCTAAGCGCCAGCCGGTCATCTGGTAAACTTTGCTGAACCCGTTTAAGCCGATGACGGGGACGTCTTTGGTTACGTTTGCTGCGCTGACGAACTGTTTTTCGTAGGTGAGTTGGTCGTAGATTTCGTCGCTGATAACTGGGAGGTTGTGTTCGCCTGCGATGTCGAGGATTTCTTTGATGGTTTTTCGGTCGTAGACTGCGCCGGTGGGGTTGTTGGGGTTGATTATGACTATGGCACGTGTTTTATCGGTGACTTTTTTGCGTAGGTCGTCGATGTTGGGTTGCCAGCCTTCTGCTTCTATGGTTTCGTAGCTGACTGGTTTGCCCTCGAAAAAGTTAGTGTAGCTGATGTATGGGGGGTAAGTGGGCCTGGGAAGAGGATTTCGTCGCCCCTCTCCACGATGGCTCCGAGTAGCATCTGGATGCCTTCCGAGATGCCCTCAGTGACCAGCACGTCGTCGGCTGTGATGTCGACGTCGTTAACTTTCTTCTCCTTGTTGGCGACTGCTTGCCGCAGTTCTGGCAACCCTTCTGAGGGGGAGTAATAGTTGTCTTCTTGGGCGATGGCGTTGCAGAGAGCTTCTTTGAGGCTGGGCGGAGTTTTAAAGTCGAATGCGGCAGGGTCACCGATGTTTAGATAGTAGATTTTTTTGCCATTCTTAATCAGGTCTTTAGTGTGGACTATGACATCGCGAATGGCATATTCGATGCTGCTTGCACGCTTAGTTACTTTGATGCCTGACAATTGCCTTACCTGTACCCAACAACTCTTGCTGACCCAAAAAATAAACGTTCCCCACAGCAACCGCCCCAAAACAAACGCTTGCACCCCAAATATGGGCTTGCAAAAGCCGATTGTTCAAAAAATAAGTGAAAAAAGGGTTTGGTTAGGTCTAATATGACCTAGCAAAGTATGCAACGTCTTTTGCTTCTTTGCCGCAGAACACGCAGCCCGAAGTAGGAGCCTCTTTCTGGAAGGGTATGACGCGGATGGTTGCGCCTGTTTCGTCTTTGATTTTTGCTTCGCACTCTGGGTTGCCGCACCAAGGTGCTTTGAGGAAGCCGCCTTTGGCTTCAAGCACCTGTTTGAATTCGTCGTAGCTCTTGACGAGTGTGGTTTTGTCTGCGAGGATGGCTCTGGCTTTAGCAAGCATGCTGTCTTGGATGTCGGTGAGCAGTTTCTCGGCAGTGGCAAGTATGTCGGCATCTTTAACGAATGCTTTTTGACCAGTGTCCCGCCGCACCATAACTACCTGGCCGTTCTTGATGTCTCGGGGTCCAACTTCAACGCGTAGCGGGATGCCTTTGAGTTCCCACTGGTTAAACTTCCAGCCCGGAGTGTATTCACTGCGGTCGTCGAGGACTACGCTGATGCCTCTGCCTTGGAGGTCGGTTTGGATTTGCTTGGTTTTAGCGGCAATCGCCTCTGCCTCCAGTCCCTTGAATGGAATCGGCACGATGACCACCTGCACAGGCGCAACTTTAGGCGGCATAATCAAGCCCTTGTCGTCGCCGTGCACCATAATCATGGCGCCGATGAGCCGCGTAGTGATGCCCCAACTGGTCTGCCACACGTAGTGGTCAGCCTTGTCTTCACCGATGTATTTCACGTCAAAGACCTTGGCGAAGTGCTGTCCCAAATTGTGGCTGGTGCCCATCTGCAAGGCTTTACCATCAGGCATGATGGATTCGAGCGCTGTGGTGTAGAGGGCGCCGGCGAATTTTTCGCTCTCACTCTTGGTGCCAAGGACAACTGGGATGGCAAGGTAGTTTTCGACGATGTCTTTGTACATGTTGAGTGCCCATTGGACTTCGGTTTCGCCTTCTTCAGCGGTGGCATGCGCAGTGTGTCCTTCCTGCCAGAGGAACTCGCGGGTACGCAAAAACAGCTTCGTCGCTTTGGTTTCCCAGCGGACGATGTTGCACCACTGGTTGATTTTCAGGGGCAGATCGCGCCAACTGCGTATCCACTTGGCGTACATGCTGTACATGATGGTTTCGCTGGTGGGGCGAACAGCAAGTTTCTCCTCTAGTGGCGTGTTGCCGCCCTGAGTGATCCACGCAACTTCCGGAGTGAACCCTTCAAAGTGCTCTGCTTCTTTTTTGAGGAACCCTTCTGGGATAAACATGGGGAAATAGGCGTTTCGATGCCCCGTCGCTTTAATTTTTTGGTTAACAACCTCTTGGATTTTCTCCCAAACCGCATAGGCGTCTGGGCGGATAATCATGCAGCCCTTCACAGGCGCGTAATCAGCTAACTCAGCTTTCAACACTACTTCGACGTACCATTCGCTGAAGTCTACGTTTTTCTTGACGGTGACACCAGTATCGGACATGAGGATTCTCTCTTTTGCAGTCTTATGCTATTGGTTGCATATAAAACCGTAACTGGCTTAAACATGAGAAAACCATGTGATTTTGGTATTTCTCTCCATGAAAAGTATAAGTGATGGTTATACTTTTGTATAACTTGTGGTTATACTTTGATTCGGGAAGAAATGAAAGTCGGTCCCAAAGGGCAAGTTGTTATCCCGCGGGCTATTCGTAAGGCGCTTAAAATCGAGCCGGGCATGAAAGTGCAGATAACCTTGGAGGACAATAGGGCGGTGTTGGAGAAGCCAGCTTTTGATGCTGTCGCAGTTTTCAAGAGAGTCGCCAATAGCGGCAAATCTGTTCCCTATGTAGACCCGCATGCTTACGAAGAAGAACTAGACGAGAGATTCAAACGTGCTTTATCTGGACGCTAACATCTTTATTTTTGCCGCCTTAAACACCGATAAGGAGGGCCCTAAAGCGGTGGCTCTGCTGGCTAAAATCCAGTCGGGCGAGGATAAGGCAGTTACGTCAGCTTTGACTTTTGATGAGGTTTTCTGGGAGGTTAAGCGGAATAGGGGGTTGGAGAAGGCGCTGGAGACTGCGGAGGCGATGCTGAATTTTCCCAACCTTGAAATCATCGATGCCACGAGGGAGTTGGCGTTGTCTGCTCTGGGGTTGATTAGGGAGTTGCATTTGGCGCCGAGGGATGCGTTGCATGCGGCGACGGCGTTGGCTGAGAAAGTGGATTGTATGGTTACGTGTGATGCTCATTTTGGCAGGGTTAAAGAGTTAAAAGTTGTAGGTTTATAGCGCCTTGTTCCGCTTGCGGAATAAGCCACAACCAGCCTGCAACGCACCAAAGACGCAGACGCCAAAAAGCAATCAGCAGCACAGCCTGCTGGTTGTTGTTGTGTATAGAAGGTTTTTGCCAACAACAACTATAGAAAAAACACAGAAAAAAGGGCAGAAACACCCAGAACAACAAACCTAGCTACCTTGTTTAGCGTGCTCATGCACCTTAACCGACCTGCCAGAGGGATCAGCCATCTTCTTGAACTCCTCACTCCAGCGAAAAGCCGTCGGAGTCGAACAGGCAATCGTCGGACCCACAGGAACCGTCAACGCCGCCGACGGACAGGAAAAGTAACTGTCGAATATTTGGCGGTAATAGTATTCTTCTTTAGAGGACGGGGTCTGCACTGGGAACTTTGTTTTGGCTTTTTTCATCATTTCGTCGGTGACCGTGCTTTGGGCATGGCGTTTGAGGTAGTCTATCCAGCCGTAGCCGACACCGTCGCTGAACTGCTCTTTCTGCCGCCACAAAATCTCCTCAGGAATGTAGCCTTCAAACGCTTTGCGCAGCACATACTTCTCTATCCTGTCACCGCTGCACATTTTCTCTTCGGGATCAAAACCAATGGCGAAATCCAAGAACTCCTATCCAA
This sequence comes from Candidatus Bathyarchaeota archaeon, assembly GCA_963702095.1. Taxonomy (GTDB): domain Archaea; phylum Thermoproteota; class Bathyarchaeia; order Bathyarchaeales; family Bathycorpusculaceae; genus Bathycorpusculum. Next base: position 2,424,763 of record OY969706.1, on the reverse strand, counting down.
AAAGGGCACACGAGTTTCCACACCCCAGGCGGCGGTGGCTTTGTTGGCACGCAGGCAATCGTATTTGCTTAGCATCTGGAGTTTGCGCACGGTTTCCTCGTAGAATTCCTGTTTGTTGGGGGCTTTGTGGAAGTACAGGTAGCCGCCGAAGACTTCGTCTGCGCCTTCGCCGCTGAGCACCATTTTGATGCCCATGGACTTGATTTTGCGTGCCATCAGATACATAGGCGTCGCCGCACGGATGGTGGTGACGTCGAAGGTTTCAAGGTGGTAGATGACGTCTTTTATTGCGTCGAAGCCTTCCTGTATGGTGAATATGATTTCATGGTGAACAGTTCCGATGTATTCTGCAACCTTCTTTGCGTACTTCAAATCGGGGGAATCAGCCAAGCCAACAGCAAACGAATGCAGTCTGGGCCACCACGCTTCCTCTTGGTCGCCGGATTCAACCCGTTTCTTGCGGTACTTCGAAGCAATAGATGCAATCAACGACGAATCCAACCCCCCCGAAATCAATACACCGTAGGGAACATCAGACATCATTTCGCCCTTCACGGATTTCTCCAGTGCTTCCTGGAGTTCGGTGAGCTCAAGTTTCTTGGTCGGGATTTCTTCTGCCCATTTGGGCTTGTACCATTTTGTGAAGTCTTCGCTGCCGTTGCCCAGCAAGTAATGTCCGGGGGGAAACTCTTTGATGATTGTGCAGTAATCGTTTAGCGCTTTCATTTCGCTGGCAACGTAGAGGGTGCCCCTGTCGTCCCAGCCAGCGTAGAGTGGGATGATGCCTATGTGGTCGCGAGCTACAAAGAAGATGCCTTTGGCTTTGTCGTAGAGCACGAATGCGAACATGCCGTTTAACATGTCAAGGCAGTCCGCGCCATATTCGTCATAGAGGTAGAGAATACATTCACAGTCCGATTTAGTCTGCCACAGATGCTCCTTTCCAAGTTTGCTGCGCAGAGCAATGTGGTTGTAGATTTCCCCGTTCACAGCTAACGCGTTGCCGTTTAACTTGTCGAATAAGGGTTGGGCGCCATGTTCCACGTCAACAATAGAGAGTCTTTCGTGGGCGAGGATGGCTTTGTCGTCGTTGTAGATGCCGCTCCAATCTGGGCCTCTGTGCCTGATTTTAGCTGCCATCCGAAGTGCTTTGTCCCTTGCCTGAGGGATTGGCTCTGAAATGTTAAAGATTCCGACTATTCCACACATTAACTTTTGCCGCCTAAAGAGTAGAAGCCATATTTTGAGGTAAATTCTGAAATGTAAGTGGTATGTTTAGTGAGTTGCATGGTTGTGTGCTTCAATTCTGGTTTGGTAATTTGGGGATTAGGCGGAATCATTTATTCGCAACTTCCGGGTTTGGCTTAGCGTTTGTAGAGTAAAAAGAAGGTTTATATTAACATTCCTTCATAAAAACGGAAAAACGTTAAACAAAATGTAAAAAACACAAGGGGAAAGCGCATCCAAGATAGAAAATACGAAAGAGGAAGAAAATCAAGTAAACAGTAATCCCGAAGCAGCTATTTTTTCTTTCCTTTCTGCGGAAGATTTGAATGCAATTCTTTCTTTTTTGCTTCTTTTTCCCGCAGAGCCTTCTTTTCTTGTTCTTTGCGGGTGTTGATGTTTTTCTTTTTCATGTTAGGCATACAGTGCACCTATAGATGGAATCAAAGTAGCGTACCCTCCTCTAAAACCTTGCCCTACTTAGCCACCGAAAAACCAAATCTACCCATTACAGGCTTTTTTCTTCAAATCAAGTTTAACGGTGCAATTTCGAAACCCTTATCAAACCACGCAACCATGAACGTATAGGTATCCAATATCATGCCAACAAAAACACTGCTCTGCGGATGCGTCTACGAAGAAACCGAATGGATGCTTGTCCGAATCAAAGAATGCGAAATGCACCACAAAGCCCGCACCAAAAAAGTGGAGTACCGACCCAAAGCAGAATGCAACCGCAACGACACACGAGGCGAATAGCGCTTACTTTTTGATTTCAACCCAGACGTGTCCATCTTCTACTTTGCACTTGTAGGTGGTCAGGGCGGTTAAGGGATTTTCGGTGTATTGCCCGTTACGGACGTCGAATTTCCAGCCGTGACAGGGGCACATCAGAATGTAGCCGTTAAGGATGCCACCCTGTAATTCACAGCCCATGTGTGGACAACGGTTAGAGACACCGAATACGGCGCCGCCTACCCTTGCCAGCAAAACAGGCTCATGTTTGACACGCACGGCACGCATTTTGCCTTCGGCTAGTTCCCGCTCTTTTATGCTGGAAACAAAATTATCCTTCATTGCCTTTAGCACAATGGTCTGTTTTCTCCAGTTTTTATTGTATCGGGATTCGGCGGAACCTTGTAAGTTATGCCTTGAACAAAGTAAATACTTTAGCTGGTTCAAAGCGTTCGAACACTGAACACCTAAAAGTGCTAAGCATCAACAAACCAGCGGTGCCCTACTATTTCATTTCATCCGCATCTTGGGCTGATTTCGCCTTCTGGTCGCCCTTAGAACGCTTAACACTACTTTTGACCCTCACAGACGCGTAAAGCATGTTAGCCCGATCCTTAATTATTTGTCTTGTTCTAAGCATCGCCGAAGTCTCAGAGATGGCTTCGTCAAGCTGATCTCGGCACCCCTCCAGTTTACTGACAAACTCTTGATTAGAAATCCTATTTTCTTTCTTTAAGTCAACTGACTCTTCGATGCCCGCGGTAACCAAAGCCAATTCTTCCTCAGTCTTCACAACCTGCGCGTTCTCTTGACCTTTGAATACCCGTTTTACGTAGCGGGATAAGAGCGGCACCTGGAAGATTATAGATAAGAAGGCTACGCCTAAAGCCATCGTGCGAATAATCGTTATGTCACTAGCGCTGACAACAGCAGAGACAGTTATTGTGGCGGCAAGCACTATCGATAGGGCACCTCGAACGCCCCCCAGCAAAGCAACGTTTCCCCATTTGCGGGGCAGTTTCTCTCCTCGTTTGCTGAAGAAGGCAAAAATCGGGAAAACCGTGGCTGCCCGGGCAATGGTGACGGCAATGAACGCCAGAATGATGAGTCCTACTGACTGGTAGAGAGTAAGGAGGTCAGTTTGGAAGCCGATGAAGAGAAAAGCAATAGAGTTAGCTAGAAACGCTATTACTTCCCAAAACACCCTAATGGTGTTCCGAGTAGTTGAAACGAGCGCTGTACGTATAGTGAAGTTGCCGAAGTACAAACCCGTCACCGCAACCGCGATTATTCCTGAAGCACCTATGCCTGTGGCGAGTGCAAAGGAGCCATAGACTGCTGCGACGGTAAGTATGCATTCGGATGTTTTGTCCTCGATTAGGCTTAGTAATAGTTCGGATAGGAAGCCGATGCCTAAGCCAACCAGTATACCGCCCAAGAGTGTGTAGCTAAAACTTGCTGTTGCACCTAGCAAGCCGCTTTGGGTTAGAGCGGTGGATGAGAGGATTATTGTGAAGACCACGATGGCGGTTGCATCGTTGAATGCGGCTTCAGTGTTTAGGAGAATGGTTAGTTTAGGCGGCACTTTTACTCTGCGAAACACCTCAAGAATTGTAACGACATCGGTGGGCGCTATCAAAGCCGCAAACAGTAGCGCAACGTAGGGGGGTAACCCGACGAGCCATAGCAATAAGCCGCCGACTAAGGTAGCTATGACTACGCCGACGGTAGCTAATACCAAAGAGGGTCTGATGACTGCACGTAAATCGCCAGCGCGAATATGCATCATGGACTCGAAAACAAGTGGAGGCACAACTATTCCAACGAAAAAGCCGCTTCCGCCTCCCTCAAGCAGGAGGTTGTCAAATGTTTTAATTTGCTCAATTATTGCCTGTGCAAAGCCATGGATGGGGGTATCTCCGACGGCTAGTAGGCTGGCTATGGCGGTTATGCCGACGCCGATTAGGACCAGCACAAGTGTGTAGGGTGTTTTTAGCCTAATTGATATTAGGGCGGCTACGAAAGTGATTAGCAAGAAAACAGCAATGATTAACTCTATATTTGCTGCCGTCTTTTTTACCCCATTTCAGTTTAGTATTTGCATGCAGAGGTACTGCTTGTGACATTTTGAATCGTGGTTTAATCAGAAAAGCTTTTCCTCTAAATTAGCTCAAAATTCTAGCCTGATTGCACAGCTACGGTTGATCTTTGAGAAATATTAGGAAAGACAGGGAAAAGGTCAGGTTGCCTGTTTTTCATTCTTGATGTTATACAACTCAGATAGACGCAGTAAGGTTTCTTTATAAACTTCGATGGCTTGGAGGTACTCGCTAATTTCTATGTGTTCGTCGATTGTGTGGTCAAGGTGGCTGTCGCCGGGTCCGTAGGTTACTATGGGCAGGTTCATGGATTTGCCTAGGATGTTCATGTCTCCTGTGCCAGTTTTATGCAGCAGTGTAGCGGGTTTACCTAGGACTTTGCGCACTGAAGAAGACATCACATGCACCAGCGGAGAGGACTTGTCAACTTCAAATGGTTCCACCGTGTCCATGACTTGGTGTTTGACCCCGATTTTCGGGTTAGCCTCTTGGTATTTGGCGATGATTTTGTCTAGTTGCTCATTGACTTTGGCTGTTGAGAACTGTATGGGAACGCGGATGTCAAGGTTCAATTCCGCTTCGAAAGGAATAACCGAGGTGGCTTCCCCGCCGATGAGACGTACAAGACATGCGGTGACGGCTTTATAGGGACTAACTGAGGGATCCAAAGACGGGTAAGACGAGTGCATCCGAATTTGCTCCCACAACTCATACGCCTTCTCCAACGCGTTATCGTACATCCAAGGTGTGGATGCATGCCCTGTTTCGGTTGTAATGGTGATTTTAAGTTGGATTTGGCCTTTGTAGCCGATAGTAACGTTTTCGACGCCGCTTGGCTCCCCGAAGATGGCGTAGTCAGCTTTGATACCCTGAGTTATAAGGTGACGTACTCCTTTGCTGGTGGCTTCTTCCTCAACAACGGAGGCGACGAGGATTTTTCCTTGAAAATGGGGGTCTTTGCTTGCCGCTAACGCCGCCATGACCATTGCTGCTAGGGGACCTTTGGCGTCTACTGCGCCTCGAGCATAGATTTTGCCCTCCTCAATCCGCAGTGGCAAATGACCCGAAACGGTATCCATGTGTCCGCAGAGCAAGATTACGGGTTCGCCTTCGCCGACGACTCCGATGACATTGCTTATTGCATCTACGCCTACTTCGAAACCCATTTTTTCCATTCGCTGCGCTAAAAAGTTGGCTATACTCTGTTCTTGACCCGATGGGCTATAGATACCCAACAGGTTAGTTAGGAACCGTACCGCTGCTGTTTGCTCGCTCAGTTTCTTCTTCCTCCAATGCTTCATCTAAGGCGGTTATGGCTCGGTCAATCTGCGGTCTAGTAATAACAAGCGGCGGCAGAATACGCACGACGGTTCTGCCTGCGTCGATAATAAGCACACCCCTGTCAAGTGTCTTCTTGATGACGCCGTAAACGTCAAAACGCAACTCCATACCCAACATCAAACCTAAGCCACGGACTTCTTTGACGATTCTATGTTTTGCCGCTAATCCTTCAAGTTGGGTTTTGAAGTATTTGCCGTTTGAGGCGGCTTTATCAGCCAGTTTCTCATCAATCAATGCGTCGATGGCGGCGCATCCTGCAGCACAGACTAAGGGGCTTCCGCTAAAAGTGGTGGAGTGTTCGCCGACTTTTAGGGTGGACATGAGATCTTCTCGTGCGACGGTTATGCCGATGGGCAAGCCGCCTGCAAAGGGTTTAGCAAGGCACATTATGTCTGGTGTGACGCCCCAGTTTTCGCAGCCAAACACCTTGCCGGTGCGTCCAAAACTGGTTTGTACTTCATCAAAGATTAAAAGGACGCCGCGTCGGTTGCAGATTTCGCGGACTTCTTGTAAGTAACCGTCTGGTGGAACGCGGATGCCGCCTTCGCCACGGATGGGTTCCATAATGATTGCGGCGGTTTTCTCGGTGATGGCTTCGCGGACTTTCGCTGAGCCCTCAGGTGAGACATGTTTGATGTCGGGGATAAGCGGCATGAAGGGTTCACGGTATTTTTTATCCCATGTCACCGACAAGGCACCCATGGTTTTGCCATGGTAAGCACCCATTAACGCGATGATTTCTGTTTTGCCCGTGGCTTTACGCGCCAGTTTAAGTGCGCATTCGACGCTTTCGGCTCCGCTGTTGCTTAGGAAGGCTTTGTTGAGGCTTTTGGGGGTGATTTTAAGGAGTTTATCGATGAATTCTGCGCGTTTGTCGTTATAGTAGCAGCCATGGCAGGTGATAAGCTGTTCAGCTTGGGCTTTGACGGCTTCCACAATTTTTGGGTGACAGTGCCCCAACGCTGCGACACCGTAACTGCTTGAGCAATCCACGTATTCTTTGCCGTTGATGTCCCATACCAGAGCGCCTTTGCCGTTAGTGATGACGACTGGTTTTTTGGAAAATACGTTTGCTAAATAATGATCTTCGGCTTCCATTATTTCTTTATCATTCACTAGTTATCACAGTCCCAACTTGATGATTTAACACTGAAGTTATCGGTTGCTTGACGGTTCCGGATGTAACGAGGACTTCTCCGACGCCCTGATTGAGCGCTTCTAAGCCCGCGTGAATTTTGGTGCTCATGCCGCCGCCGATCTTGGATACGATTTCTTTGACTTCTGTAGCAGCGATTTTGGGGACCCGTTCGCCTTTAAGTATTAAGCCCTCTACGTCGGTGAGCATGATGAGTGTGTCGGCTTTTAATGCACCTGCAATGATGGCTGCGGTGCGGTCACCGTCCACGTTTAGCGGTTCGTTGTCTTGGCTCAGCGCAATCGGAGTAACGATGGGCAAGTAGCCTTTTTCGAGGAGCAGGTTGAGTAATTCGGCGTTGACTTGGGTGATTTTGCCAGTGTAGCCGCCGTCGATGACTTTTTTTCGTCCTCGCTCGTCCACCGCGATGAGCTTTAGTTTGCGCTCGGCCCTAAGAATCGCCGCGTCTAATCCGCTGAGTCCAACGGCAGGTATGCCCTGGGCTTCTAGGGCGAGGACAATTTGCTTGTTCATTTTGCCCGCCATAACCATAGTGTAGATTTCGATGGTTTCTTTGTCTGTGTAGCGGCTGCGGAACCCTTCGGGTGATATGATGAATTTCTGCTCTTTGCCTAATTTAGAAGCGATTTCGGTGACTTCGGCTCCGCCTCCGTGGACAAGGACAATTTTGTGTTGTTTGGAGACTTCTTTGAGGTCCTCTACGAGTTCGTTGGATGCGCCTTCTTTGAGGATGGATCCGCCCATTTTGATTACGAGCAACATATCAGTCACCTATATGGGGTGGAACCCGGTGCTCTTGAGGCCTGTGGTCTCATCGATACCCATGACTAAGTTGAGGCATTGGACGCCCTGTCCCGCTGCGCCCTTCACCATGTTGTCTAGGGCGGAGAATAGGATGAGGCGGTTGGCGTGTTCGTCGATTTCGAAGCCGACATCACAATAGTTGGTGCCCATGGTAGTTTTGGGGTCTGGCAGCTGGTAGGGTCCCTTGAGGTACTTGACTATGCGTATAAATGGTTCGTTGCCGTACATGCCGCGGAATGCTTTCCAGAGGTCTTTGTTTTCGATTTTTTTTTGGGGGAAAGTGTGTATGGTGGCGAGTATGCCGCGGATTATGTTTACGGCGTGTGGGGTGAAGCTGATTTTGACTGGTTGGCCAAGGGGAGCAAGTTCCTGTTCGACTTCGGCGATGTGGCGGTGCCCAACGACTTTGTAGGGGCGTACACCGCTGGAGCGTTCAGGGTGGTGGCTGGCGGGGGTGGGTTTGCTGCCGCTGCCTGACGAACCCACTTTAAGGTCAACGACGACATGGTCTTTGTCAATCAACCCAGCTTTCACGATGGGTGCTAAGCCCAAAATCGCCGCTGTTGCTTCACATCCTGGACACGCGACCAGCTTTGCCTTCTTGATTTCTTCCCGATGCAACTCGGGCAAGCCGTAGGCAGCGTCTTTTAGCATTTCGGGGTGGACGTGTTTCCAGCCGTAGTAGGTCTCATAGTCAACTGGGTTTTTTAAGCGGAAATCGGCGCTCATATCAATGACTTTGAGTCCAGCCTCCAACAGTTTGGGCACGAGGTTCTGTGAGCCGCCGTGTGGGGTGGCTGTGAATACGAGGTCACAGTTTTTCTGGAGTTCAGTCATGTCTTGGGGGACAAATTTGAGTTGTGTTATGCCTCTTAGGTTTGGGTGGGCGTTGAAGACGAATTCTCCTGCTTGCTGTCGTGAAGTAACCATTGTTACCTCGACCTGTGGGTGCATAAGGAGCAGCCGCAAGAGTTCGCTGCCAACGTATCCTGAACCACCGATTATTCCAATTCGCATTTCTGTTTTCTCTCCTCTGTTATGTTAGTGTTACTGTGTTAAACTTGCCGCCATTTTAAGCAGGGGCTCTGCCACGTTTAAGCCTGTTGCGAGTCGCGTGTTTTCCCAGAATTCAGGGCAACTGTTGGATTCATGAAACACCAGTGCCTTCTGATTCTGCGCCACGCTCTCCTCTATTATGCGGTTAATGTTCTCGTATGCAGCCGTCGCCTTATAAGATTTGAAGGCAGCTTCCAGTTTGCTGTTCCACGCTTTGAAGTCAGTGAGGCGGGTTTCGTCCTGCTTAACCTTCTGCACGTTGAGCCAAGCCTGCGCCGCCATATCCAGCTGCTGTTTGAGATAGGCTTCGTCAACGTTTTTATGGTCGCCTACATTGACCATGGCGTCTAAGGCGAATATGTAGGCGTCACTGCCTTTGCCCAGGGTTTCGCCGCATTTTACCGCCAATTCTTGGATGGGTGTGGGTAATTTTGAGTGGAATACGAGGTTGCCTAGGAAAGTGTTGGTGCGGAAATCTTTGAAGCCTGCCCGAGCCATCGCGGTGTGGTAACATGTGGGCTGTTTGCCTTTTTCCTTAAAGACGATTATGCGCAGGTCGTAGAACCATTTCTGCACCAATTCCTGTGCCACTACGCCGATGGGGTTGATGATGCCCGGCTTGGTTTCTTTGATGTTAGCTTCCAACTCCTCACGGTTCTTGGAGAGCATAATCATTTTGCCATGTGTCCCCGCATCCGCCTTAATCACAATGCCCTCGCTGAGTGGAAACTCTGCCTCAAAGAGGTCAGCGATGTCTTTTTGGTTGTGGATTTCTCTGCCGTTTTTCATGACGTCCGTGGCGTCGCAGGGTACAAAAACGGTTTTGGGAATCGGCAACCCCTCTTTGTACAGGTTGAGGAGTGTGCGGAGTTTACTGTAACATAAAAACTCGATTTGCGATGAGTTAAGCGTTTTTTTGCCCAGCATCTCCATGATGTAGGAGGCTTGGAGACGGCGGTTCTTGCTCTGCGCCCGGTTAAGCACGACTTTGGTGTCTTGGAAGGTCTGGGTGTAGTCTTTGCCTTTGGTTTTAGCGTGGAACCCGTCTTTGCTGATGGAGAGCGCGATTTTTCGGAAGGGAATAAAGGTGAGGTCGATGCCAAGTTGCTCTGCGGTGAGTTTTATGCCGTTTTCGTCGTTTTCCGAGCGTTCGTAGAGAAGTGCAATACTCATCGCTTGGTGCCGTCCGTGAAAAAAGGTTTATCCTTAAAAGGGTGGTTTAAAAGAAGAGTTTGGTGGATACTGCTTATTCGCCCCAGTCTTCGCCTTCAATGGTGAGTTCTTGAAGGTCTACGCAACCGCCTTTGACCTGTTTGACTTCGAGTTCAAGTCCACAGCTGGGGCAACTTAGGATTTCGCCTTTTTCAGTGTCTGCTGGTACGTCGAGTTGTGCGTCGCAGTCTGGACATTTTGCCGTGAAGGCTTTTACTTCAGGTTGATTTGCTTGTTTAATCATTTTTGTTCGTCACTTATTTTTTTAATAGGAAATGCATTTTGAATATTTCCAGAAGTTTTTAAACATTGTGACTTATCTGTTACTTTATGGGGTTCTAATGTCCTATTTGATACGCATTTTACAGTCAAAACCCAACCGAAAACAACATCCTGCCCACTCCACCACAACGAAAACCGCAACAACTCCCAAACTCAAGTATGGAAAACGTTAAATTATTTTACCGCAACATAAGACGGGGCAAACGTATGGACGAAAAAGATAAACAAATCATAAAAAACCTCAAAGACGACTCCCGAGCCGGCTACGCTGACATCGGCAGCAAAATCGGACTCTCCGAAGGCGCAGTCCGCAAACGCATCAAAACCCTAACCGACGAAGGCGTCATCCGCAAATTCACCGTAAAAGTCGGCGTCGCCGAAGGTGCCCAAGCAATCACCCTCCTCGCCACCAACCCCTCCCAACCCACCTTAGAAGTTTCCAAGAAAATCCAAGCCATACCCAACGTGGAAACCATCTACGAAGTCACAGGCGAATACGACATAGTCGCGGTCATCACCGGCATGAATGTTACCGAAGTAAACGAATGCATAGAAAAAATCCGCCGCGTCGAAGGCATAATGAAAACCAACACCATGGTCGTACTGCGCAACTGGTAGTCAGTTTTGTTTTTCTAGTTTAAGAAGAAGGCAGAGTCCCCTTTACTCTTCTTCCTGTGAGTTTGGCAGGCGGCTGTTTTTTTGTTTCTGCAATTGCTGTGAGTTGCTTGTTGGTTGTGGCGTAATCTTCAAGCAGAACAGGAAACTGCCAAGTTGATGATGGGAGAGGGAGGTCTCAGCAGGCTAGCTTTGTTTGTGGGCGGGTATGCAGGTGACTTTTATGCCGTTTCGCTTAAGCAGCGCCGCCGTCACGCCGTCGCCCTCTTTGAACCGTTCGGTGAAGGTGCCGTCGAAGATTCTGCCGCAGCCACACGAAGGGCTTTTCTCGATGAGCAACGCTTCCTCTGCGCCGACAGCTTTCGCTATGTTTAGGACATCTTGGGCGCCTTTGAGAAACTGGGCTGTAACGTCTACGCCCTCAATGTTCATCACTTTGGCTTTGCTATCCAAAACACCGTAGCCGTCGCCGCCAACGATTTCCGAAGGCACCCGCGGAACCAGCAAGCCGCCCATCACTTCAGCGCAGACCGGAAACAACTTGCCTGCCTTAAATTCTTTGAGCAGTTGGGGGTTGAGCCAGCATTTGCCTTCAAAATTGCACCTAACACCCAGTAGACAGGCACTGACGATGCGCATAACAACACCAGATAACAAGGGACCATAATAGGGTTTACCCCTAAGCTAACCCGCGTAATCTCCCGTTTTCCGTTTGTATGTGCTTTAATCAACCATGTTGCTGTTGCCTGATCAATTCCTTCAAAACGGCATACGGCTATACCTTTTTATAATATCCATGGGTCAGGAGAAGGAGCGACAAACGTGAACAAGAAATTTGTAGCAGCCATCGTAACTCTGAGCATCGTTTGTTTAGTAATGCCGCTGTTTGCTGCCGCTCAGGGATTTTCTTTTTCATATGGCGGAAATTATCCCTACCACGATCTAAATGATTCCCCCACAATTGTCTACTCCACCGCAAACAACTCTGCAGTGCCCAATAACCCAAATATGACAGTTTGGTTTTCAGCGGCAATAGGTTATCCCCCGGGTCTGCAAACACTAATGACTGCCCTAACCTCAGTTTCTTACAAAGCAAGTTGGCTTGGCAACCAATCAATCACCCTTTACAATTCGACAATCGATACTCCTGCCATCTTGACGGATGTTCCGACCGGTCAGGGAATGTTTTCTTACAACTTCACAGACATACCGTCTGGTTCTCAGCAGTTAGAAGTCACTGTAGTTGGCGGCGGAATCATATGGGGAGGCAACACCTACTACACATCTTCTGCCAATAGCTCTAGTACGCTAAATTTCACCGTTCAAGCTTCCCCCGCTGAGGAGACCTTTCCAACCTTGTTAGTAGTCGCGATTTCAGCCGCAGTAATACTCATCGTTGCCATAATCGTTAGCTTGTTACTCTATAGGAGACGTCAAAAGGCGCTCTCGCCGCTACGATAAGCTCTTTCATAAACGAGCGGTTATAGAACCTATTTTTAAATTGGATTTCACATAAGCCAAAGCGTATGATAGAAATCGATGGAAGCCAGAAAAGCGGAAGCGGCACCATACTTCGCCTCTCAATAGCCGTCGCCGCCATCAAAGGGCAACCGCTGCACATCACCAACATCCGAGAGAACCGCCCCCAGCCAGGCTTGAAACACCAGCATTTGGAATCGGTGTTGACGGCGGCTAAACTCTGCAACGCCGAAGTCAAAGGCGCAGCGTTGGGTTCAAGGGAACTCTGGTTTACACCCAAGGAAATCTGCGGCGGCAACATAGAAGCCACCATCGAAACCGCTGGAAGCATCCCCGTGCTGTTCCTCTCCACACTGCCAATCTGCGTTTTCGGCCAAACACCCGTCCACCTACATGCGGCAAAGGGCGGAACAGACACCACCCACGCCCCAACCGTCAACTACCTCCGAAACGTGCTGCTGCCTGCGCTTAGGCAAATGGGTGTGGAAGCGGAAATTTCAGTTCAGAGGTATGGGTATTACCCTAAAGGCATGGGCGAAGCAACCCTGACGGTTAAACCTAACCCTAACCTCAAACCCGTCAAGCTTGAAAGCTTCGGCAAACTCCAAAGCATCAAGGGCGTTTCTGTCTGTACCTTCCTTGCAGATAGGCAGGTGGCAGAGCGTCAAACCAAAGCCGCTCAAACCCAACTCAGCCAAAGCGGCTACAGAGCCAACATCGAAATCGTAAACGACCAGTCCAACCCAATCCAGAAGGGCAGCTCCATAGCGCTTTGGGCACAAACCGACAGCGGTGTAATTTTGGGCGCCGACTCCATTGGGCAACTCAGAAAGATGGCAGAGGATGTGGGCAAAGAAGCCGCCCAAACACTCATCGCAGAGTTGGCTGTACAGCCCACGGCGGATGTGTTCTTGGCGGATATGCTCGTCCCCTACATGGCGCTGATAGAAGGCAAATCCTCCTTGCTCACCAGAACCGTAAGCGAGCACATCGAATCCAACATTTGGCTTATGGAAAAAATGTTAAACGTTAAATTCACCGTCACCAAAGTAAACAGCCTCTACCGAATAGAGAAAAGCTGAAGTTGCCATGGCCAGAACCGCGGTTTGCCTCAAAGTCCCCAAGAAAGAGGGGGAAAAAGCGATTGCCTTAGCAGCCAAAATCGGCTTACTCGATAAGGGATTGGGCATTGGCAGAGAAACCGATTATCTGTTTATCCCGTTGCTGAGGCAACCAGAACAGATGGAGCTGGAAAAGTTGCAGCAGGAACTCAACCTCCAAGTTGAAAAGGGCGATTTTGAGGAGAAGAAGCAGCCGCAAGAAACCCTCCAGCAAGCGCTACACGGTAAGTTGCCGCCTGAGTTATTTGCGGTTCTGCCCCAAGCCTTCGACACAGTAGGCGACATAGTCATAATCGACATCCCACCCCCACTCAAACCCCACCAAAACCAAATCGGAGAAGCCATCCTCCAAACCCACCCAAATATCAAAACCGTCCTAGCCAAAGCAGGAGGCATAAGCGGCATCTACCGCATCCGCGACTACACCCTTATCGCGGGTGAAGACAAAACCAGCACGGTCCACCGTGAATTCGGCTGCAGTTACCATGTGGATGTGGCTAAAGCGTATTTTTCGCCTCGCCTCAGCCATGAGCATGAGCGGGTGGCTTTGCTGGTGCAACCGGGGGAAGTGGTGGCAGATTTGTTTGCGGGGGTCGGCCCGTTTTCGGTGCTCATCGGCAAGCGGTGCCCTGAGGTGAAGGTTTACGCTGTTGACTTAAACCCCAACGCGGTGGAATTGCTCAAAATCAATGTGAGCGTCAACCGAGTTGACAACCGGGTTTTCCCAATCTTGGCGGATGCACGCGAAATTGCCAAGGACAAACTCTGTGGCGTCGCCGACCGAGTCATTATGAATTTGCCCGAGACAGCCATTGATTTTGTCGATGCAGCCTGCAATGCAATCAAGCCTGTGGGTGGAGTGGTGCATTTCTATGGGTTCGTCCGCATGCCTGACACAATCGAGAACCTCAAGCAGCGCTTCACTGAGGCAGTTGAGCTAAACGGCAGAAAAGTCGAATCCTTCCTCTATTCCCGAAGCATCCGCGAGACGGCGCCGTTTGAATCTCAGATTGTCTTAGATGCAGAAATTCGGTAAATAATTCTGTTCGCCGTTTTAGATGTAAAAGCTCTAAGGTTTAGATTTGTGGTTCTAAATGGTAGGGCTATAATCCGCACGCCACTGTACTGCTATACGGTGAGAATCAATGGATATCATTCAGCAAGAGCAAAACAGTAAGCAAATAGTGGAGTTGAAATTGGCGATTTTCTGCTTTATCGCGTTGTTTGCTTCCCTTTTAGGGTTAGGTCAAATATTGAGCAATAACATAGTGACAATTGCTGGTTTGCTGTGCTTCACGGCTGCTGCTGCCGCAATAACCTACTACATGGTGCTTACGCAACCCTGAATGGGCTTAACGGTTGGGGCTACGCCGAAATCGTTAGGTTTCTACAGTTAGGGTTAAGGTGACTTGTTGTTTTGGGTTTTTCAGTTTTTCCACAACTGCTCTTGAGAGGTCGCCAGATGATTTGTCCGCTTTCACGGCTAAGGTTCTGTCTGAAACAAACTCGCTTGTCCGTATCACCAAATCGTCTGGGTGGTTTAGCGTCAACTCAGGGGAGCCAGAAGCGTTTATTTGCCCCACTAAACCGTCCACTTCCAGTTCTATAGTTAATTTAGCATTGGGCTGCCGTAGTGCTTCCTTGAATTCTGTGCTTAAATCAGCCACCGCCTTGTCCGCTGCTACCGCCACCACGCAGTCGCCGCGTTGGGTTACCTGCCGCTCTTTAGTGAACATAATCGTGGTTGGGTGACTTGACCGGATGTTTGGGTGCCCAAACGCATGGATGACTTCAACCATTTTTTTTGGCGCCATTATTCTCGTACCTCGATTGAATCTACTTTGCCGTCGCCGTCCAAGTCAAAACCGACAATAACAACCGCAAACGTGTCTTCACCCTTATATTTCTGTAGGGTCTTCTGCCACAAATTCGTCAACGCAATAACACATGCTTTGGTTCCCACGGCCTTGTTGCCAGCTAAAACGATTATGCGTTTAGAGGGATCCCAAGGATTCACTATTTTAGCTACAAGCCCAGACACATCTGAGGTGTAAACCTGCCCCGTCTTCTTAGCTGATAAGCCGCCAAGCATAAAACCCTGCTCAGAGGATTGCATGATAAATTTAATCGGAAGGTACTCGTTGATTTCCTGCGTTAACAGGTTGGTGCCTGGTCCACCGACTAAAATGAGATTATTCTTCTCTTCCTTCTCTACCTTAACGTCCACGTCAAGCTTAACCGCGAACTCTACAGGCAACTTGGCAAATTGCCCCAAAAACAACGCCAAGTGCGCAGCATAGTGGCCGTCTCGGGCGCTTGTCTTGAAGGGTCCATGAGGCTGGGGGCTGCCGACGACGATTTTCCCGTCGAAGGTGCCGTCAAAGATGAATTCTTTGAAGAACGTCTGCAGTTGCTCATCAATGCCTATGGTGCAGAAGTTCTGGATGGGCATGTATCCTCCGGGAAACTCTATGCCGAACGCTGGGGAAGTGGTTTTGTAGTATTTTGCTGTGGCGCCTTTCTTTTTTTCTTCTTTGGCTACGCTTATGGCGCCGGCTTTGGCGAGTTTGCGGATGTGGTAGTAGACTTTTTGTTCATGCATGCCTATGTGTTTGGCGATTTCTATGGGGTACATTTCTTTTTTGGAGAGAAGGGTGAGGATTTTCCAGCTGAGGTTGCCGAGCATATTTTTTAGTTCTTGGGAGTCGTTTAGGATGCTGATTTCTTTGATTTGCTGGGTTGTGCCGTTGTCTTGGAGAAGCAGTTTTTTGCCCATGTTGTGGTCATGGCAATAGCTCGGAGGTACTATAAAAAATTTGTTTATAATAGTTACATGTGACGCTTGGAAAGCAGCCGTTTAGCAGCCGATTGCTTATAAACACCGCAGATACCGCTATAAAAAAAGTGTTAGCAACCAAACATAAATGTTAAAAATGCTTATAACCGATATTCAGCCTTCCATAAGCTAGTCATATACAGTAAGTTGAAGGTCATAGATAATGTGTGGAATATTTGGTTGTGTTTTAAAAGAAGGCAACGCTGCACCCCTAATCCATTCTTTGCTTAAACGACTCGAATACCGCGGTTACGACTCAGTCGGCATCGCTACCATAAACGAAGGTAAAATCAACATAAAAAAGGACCAAGGCAAAATTGACGAAGTCGACAAACTCCTCAACCTCGACGACATGCCTGGACCCATAGGCATCGGCCACACCAGATGGGCCACACACGGCGCCCCCCTAAAAGTTAACAGTCACCCCCACACCGACTGCAAAGGCGACATCGTCGTCGTCCACAACGGCATCATCGAAAACTTCCTCGACCTCAAATCCGAACTCCAAAACCTCGGCCACACCTTTGTCTCCAAAACCGACACTGAAGTCATGGCACACTTAATCGAGGAAACATGGAAGCAGAATCCCAAACTATCTTTTGAGCAGGTGGTTATGGATAGCCTCAGGCGTATAGAGGGTTCCTACGCATTCGCCATCCTCTCCAGCCGTGAACCCCACAAAATCGTCTGTGCCAGAAACGAGAGTCCTTTGGTTTTGGGTATAAACGGCAGAGGAGTGTTCTGCGCCAGCGACATTCCTGCTTTTCTGGAAATAACAAACAAAGCCGTCATGATCAACAACATGGAACTTGTTATCTTAACCGCTGACGGCTACCAAATCAAACGGATCCCCGACGGCGTCCCAATCGAACGTGAACCAATCACCATTGAATGGACCTCGGAGATGGCGGTAAAAAAAGGCTATCCACACTTCATGATCAAAGAAATCAACGAGCAACCCGAAACCCTACGCAACACACTCCGCATACAAGACCACTATTTGGATTTACTCTCCACCTTCTTGGACCGCGCCAACGAAGTATTCCTCGTCGCATGCGGCACAAGCTACCACGCCTGCCTCGCAGCCTCATACATGTTCAGCAAACTGGCGTTTCTGCCCACTTACCCCGTGTATGCCTCAGAGTTTTTGGAGCAATGCGGCAAATCCGTAAACATTGACAGCACCATCCTTGCCGTGAGCCAATCAGGAGAAACCGCCGACACCATAGCCGCCGTCAGCTGTGCCCAGCAACGCGCCGCCACAATTTTGAGCTTAACCAACGTAATCGGCTCCACCTTGACCCGTGTCAGCCGAGTCTACATTGGCACTCAGGCAGGACCAGAAATCGGCGTCGCAGCAACCAAAACCTTCACCTCCCAACTTTCAGTGCTGGCGCAGCTTGCGCTTAAACTGGCTAAGAAACGAGGCAAAGTATCCCAAGACGAAATCGACGCCCTAGAAGAAAAACTTGAAAAACTCCCCGAATACGTCCAATACATCGTTGCCACACAAGAAGACAAAATCAAAGACATCGCCAAAAAATACGCTAGCAGCAAAGTGTTCTTTTTCTTAGGCAGAGGCATAAGCACCGCCACCGCCTTTGAAGGCAGGCTCAAACTCATGGAAATCGCCTACATCCCCAGCATAGCGTTCCCCGCGGGCGAAAGCAAACACGGCCCAATCAGCCTCGTCGAAGACGGCTTCCCCGTCGTTTTCGTGTGCCCCAGAGACGACACCCATAGAACCGTTATAGGCAACATTATGGAGATGAAAGCCCGAGGCGCCCACATAATCGCCGTAGTCGAAGAAGGCGACGAAGAAGTCAAAAGCTTAGCCGACGACTACATAGAAGTCCCAAAAGGCATCCCGCCAGTGCTCTCGCCGATCCCCTACGCGGTACCCCTGCAACTGCTTGCGTACCACGTTGCCATAGAGAAGGGATTAAACCCAGACATGCCACGCAACCTCGCGAAATCGGTTACAGTAAAGTAACCTTTTTCTCCCTTACTTTACTTAACCATTGCAGGGTGTATGTGTTATGAGTGACTTGCTTACCCGAGATGCAATCCTCTCAGAAACAGTGCTCAAAAACTGCGGTAACTGTAACCACCCAAGAGGCAGCCACAGAAACGACAACGAATGCACAGTACTCGGATGCAACTGCAAAAAGTTCAGCCAATAATTTAGCCAAACCATTTTTCCAGCGAAACCTTGCCCTTCTGTTTTTTGCTGCCCGCCGTCATGCGTTCAATCGATTTCTTGATGCGTTCCTCACCGAACTCTTTTTCGCTACACAGAAAGCTAACTAAACCTGATTCGTTGGGTTCTCTCCACTCGATTTTATAGTCATCGGTAACCTCAGGATGCAGGAAAATACTTCGGATTTGCTCTATTTGGTCTGCATAGGTGACTCCGTCAAGGTGTGGCAACGCGTTTTCTATGGTGCCGTATTGCTTTATGAGTTTAAGCGCAGTTTTGGGTCCGAGCCCTTTGATGCTGTCATTGAAGTCTGTCCCGATCAAGATGCCAACATCAATCAACTGTTCATGGCTCAGTCCGCATTCGTTTAGTGTTTTGCGCAATTCAACTACTTCGGGCACTACCTCAATGAAGACTTTCCCCCGCCTTCGTCGCCCTGAGATAGTGACGTTTCTGAGCAATTTGGGTGCTCCGAAGAGGAGGCTATCGTAGTCTTGGCTGGCACAGTAGTCTGAGTCGCCTTTCTTGTTCATGTAAGCCGCCTGCGCTTCTCCTTCGCTGGGTGCCTGAATCCAAGGCAACCCCATCAACTCTAAGAGTGTTTTGCTGTCCGGCACCATATACGGCTTCATAGTGGTTGCAACCTGAGCATACTGCCGCATCTTTTCTGTATCGCCGCTTGCCACTGCCTTTGCATAACTCACAACCGCCTCAACCTTAACCTGACGTCGCCGCTCAACCTCTTTGGATTTTAAAACTGGGGCTTTACCGTCAAAAACATAGATTGGTTTTATACCCATTTCTATGAGGTTGCTGGTGCGGTAGAACAAGCCGCTTAGGTGGCTGGTGATTTGGTCTTTGCTGTTTTTTAGGGGGGTGCCGTCGGGTTGGCGGATGATGCTTAGGAACTGGTAGATGGCGTTGTACGCATCTATGGCTATGACTTTGCCTGAGAGGTCTTCGAGTTTGACGGGGGTTTTAGGGATGAGGTCTTTGAAGTTAACGCCCAAAGGAGAACACCACGAAATAGATTAGGAAAAAAACAAGTTAAAGAGGATTGCGAAAACTTTTACCGGTCTTTGTTTTACCAAAACTAAATCAGTCCGCGGCATCTCACTGGTTATTCTTTTTTCTGTTTGCCGCCAACCTACCTTTGGCAAGGGCAGCTTCAATGTTTTTTGCCTCTTGGTCTGTCATCTTCCATACCCCAAAGCTGTCTACCAGTCTTCCTGATTCCTTCGTTAAGCGCAGAATTGTGTCTGAGAAGGTTCCTTGCCCATTCTTTCGCGCAGCAAGGCATCGTGGGCTTCCTGTGTAATGCTTATCGTCTTAGTTGCCATATCCTTGCATGAGACTCATACATAGTTAAATTTTATTACTTGATCTAATCAGAGGGCTAACTCCTTAAGTATTCTATGAATAGTGCCCGCTTATTGTGCTTTCTGTCGCTGTTCACTTTCTCGCTAAGAAAGCAAATGATACATGGTTTCACATACACATCGTGCCTGGCTCTGCATGGAGGCATGTTGGGGGTGTGGAGGAAAACGATTTTCTCACACCGTAAAGGGCGCTGAGAAACGTTGCAAACGCAAAAAGCAACCGTGCCCAATTGCGGTCTTGTGGCATTTCTAAGGTTGTCACACCCACATAAAGAGAAAAGAACCGAAAAAACTAAAATCAAGAAGTGAAGGGTTAAAAAGCCCTATGGGTGGTGGACGAGTTCGACGCGGCGTTTGCCCCGTGCCATCGAGGAAGCGCGGATTTTCCCGCTGACTTCAAGGTTGAGGAGCAACTGGTTGAAGTCTTTGAAGCCCAAATCTTCGTATTCGTCTTTTAGCTGTTCAAAGAGGTCGTCGTCGGTCATGTCGCCTTTCTTCTGCAGTATCTCTAATATGAAGAAGTAGGCGGGGCGGGTTTTCCAAGTTTTCATCTGTGGCATACAAGTGTTCCTTCCTATGCAACTGGGGTTTGTGGCTTTTGTACTTGTCGGAGTTGCTGCATGAAACTCTTATACCACTTCTCCATGTCAGGTGTAATCGATGGGCCCATCTCTTTCATAGCGTCTTGGAAATCCTTCATCTTGACAATGCTGCTGTTAACATCCGCACGTAACGCGTGCATCGCAGCTTCACGGCACAACGATTCAATGTCAGCGCCACTGTAGTACTTCGTCATTATCGTCAACTGGTTCAAATCAACATCGGCGTCGATTGGCATGCCCTTGGTGTAGAGCTTAAAGATTTGTAGACGGCTCTTATCATCTGGTTCAGGCACATAGATCAAACGGTCGAATCTGCCGGGGCGGATGACTGCGCCATCCACCATGTCAGGACGGTTAGTCGCAGCAATCACAACGATATCTTGCAAAGCCGTTAAACCGTCCATTTCAGTCAAAAGCTGGCTTATGACGCGTTCGGATACGCCGCTGTCACTCATACCCATACCACGACGGGGCGTGAGCGAGTCGATTTCGTCGAGGAAAATAACCGCGGGCGCCGCCATTCTTGCTTTGCGGAAGACTTCGCGGATTGCCTTCTCAGATTCGCCGACCCATTTGCTGAAGACTTCAGGTCCTTTGATGGAGATAAAGTTGGCTTCGCTCTCCGTTGCCACTGCTCTGGCTAAGAGTGTTTTGCCACAGCCTGGAGGACCATACAGCAAGATGCCTCTAGGCGGTCTGATGCCCAGTCGAGTGAACATTTCAGGGTTTTTAAGCGGCCACTCCACGGCTTCTTTGAGGTGCTGTTTCACGTCTTCTAATCCGCCTGCATCATCCCAGTGGACCGTTGAGACTTCGATGTAGACCTCACGCATGGCTGTCGGGGTGACTTCTTTGTATGCGCCTACGAAGTCCTCCATGTTAACCTCCATTTTTTCTAGCACCGCTGGTGGGATGCGTTCTTCTTCGAGGTTAATCTGGGGGAGGTAGCGGCGGAGGGCTTTCATGGCGGTTTCTCGGCTGAGCGCGGAGAGGTCTGCGCCGGTGTAGCCGTGAGTCATGCCTGCGAGTTTCTTGAGGTCAACATCTGCACCTGTTTTTTGGTCTTCAGGAACGTCTATCCCATGAAGTGGCATGCCGCGGGTGTGAATTTGCAGCACTTCGTATCTTCCCTTCTTGTCAGGGACGCTGATTTCGATTTCACGGTCAAATCTGCCGGGTCTTCGAAGCGCCGGATCCAGTGCGCCTGGACGGTTAGTTGCGCCGATGACGATAACGTTGCCTCTGCCAGATAAGCCGTCCATAAGCGCCAGTAATTGGGCGACTACACGTCTTTCCACTTCACCTGTAACTTCCTCACGTTTAGGCGCGATGGCGTCGAGTTCATCGACGAATATGATGCTGGGTGCGTTCTGTTGGGCTTGCTGGAAGATCTCTCGGAGGCGTGCTTCGGATTCACCGTAGAATTTACTCATGATTTCGGGTCCGTTGATGCTGTAGAAGTTGGCTTCGGATTCGTTGGCGACTGCTCTGGCTAAGAGTGTTTTGCCACAGCCTGGTGGACCATGTAGCAGGACGCCTTTGGGTGGTTCGATGCCGAGTCGCTGGAACAACTCTGGGTGACGCAGCGGCAACTCGACCATTTCGCGTACGCGCTGTATTTCCTCGTGGAGCCCGCCGATGTCCTCGTAGGTTGTGCGGGGTAATCCTTTGCCTTCGGGTGCGGGTTCGTTTAGGATTGTTAGGCGGGTTTCGGTTGTGACTTTTATGATGCCGTGGGGTCGGGTTTTTGAAACTGTGAATGGAATGGCGTGTCCTAGCATCATGACTAGGGTGGTGTCGCCTTCGACGAGTGTGCGTTCCATAAGGCGGTTTTTGACGAAGTTGGTGAAGTCTTCGTCCACGTTTAGGCGCATATCCACCGGCGCCAACGTGAGTGCCAACGCGGTTTTAACTTTGGCTGGGCGTATCACAACGTATTCGTTGATGGCTACTCCGCTGTTTTTACGTGTGAAGCCGTCGATGCGGATGATGTCGCGGTTTTGGTCTTCACTGTAAGCTGGCCAAGCGATGGCGCTTGTTGTGCGTTTGTTAACAATTTCGATAACGTCTCCAGCGCTTATGCCGAGTTTCTGCATGGTACGCTGGTCTATGCGGGCGATTCCTCTGCCAACATCTCTTTGCCGTGCGTCTCCGACGCGTAGTTGAACTTCACTCATCTACAAGTTCTCCAAATAAGTTCTCTGACTTAGGTGTGTTTGAAAAAGAACGGATTAATATATAAACTTTCAAGCGTAGCGCCAATAACATTCAGGTGCTTCTTTAAAGAAGAAATTTTGGGTTTAATTGAAAAAGGGTTTAGTCTCTGCTTGTTCGACGAATGTTGAAGGCTTCAGCTTGGCTTACACCGGGGATTTTTGCCAATGCGGTTTCGAATTCTTCAACGATGCCTGTTTTGTCCTCAGGGAAGCGGACTTGGACAAGCAGTGCTTTGAGTCCGAAGGCAATCTCTTCTGTTCCCCAGCCTTCGATGGAGCTGAACTGTGGCAGAACTGCTTTGATTTTTTCCTTTAGGGGTTCAAAGTCTTCCACGATGTCTTCGGGAAAAACTTTGTAGACTACTAGGATTGCGCCCATGGGTTACTCGCCTTATGGTCCTTGGAACCCGCATTTGGGGCATCTGTAGAGTCTGCCGAATTTGCGGCATTTTCCGTCGCGTTTAATTTGGATTTCGCCGCAGTTGGGGCAGAGGAACTTTGTTGATTCGCTGCCCGGCGGAATTGGTTTACCGCAGCTTGTACATGTAACTAATGACAGTTTTTCTGACATACTGACACTTCTGTGCCGAAATATTTGGTGGGGTTCCTTATATCTGCTATGCCTAGAAAACATGTTAAAGTGCTGTGTACTGTTTTACTCTATAGTTGTTGTTGGCGGAAACCGCCTATACACAACAACAACCAGTGGGCTGTGTGGGCGGCTGTGTTTTGGGTTTGGCTGGTTTTGGCGTTTGCAGGCTGGTTGTGCAATAAGCCGCAAGCAGACCCGAACCAGTTTTTTATTCCAACCCCTCTTTCCCCATTCTACCTCTTGTTTTCTAAAAGCGTTTTTTCGGCTATACCAGCGGTAAATACAATAGTCTCCGCCCAAAATAAGACAACAACATAGGACTTACCTGAGGAGGGCTAAAGTGAGCGGCGAAGACTTCAGCATAGAATTACCCGACGAAGAGGACGATTACGAAGGCGGCTTAACCGCGTCGGGAATCGCCGAGTACATCCGCTTCAACTGCTGCCCCAGATTCTTCAAACTCAAATTTGAAGGCAAAGAAGTCAAAAAACGGGTTTGGCCGAAGCCTTCAAACCCATCAGCCCACTGCTCTACGGCACCGGCAAAGCCTTAGAAGAGAAAAAGGTGGCGGAACTCAAAGAGAAAGCCACCGACTACGTGGACTTCACCATTTACGACCCTAACAAATATGGGAAGCGGGGATGGGAAAAAGCTGTTGACTCCATGAATAACCTCCGCTACGTAATCGAACACCAGCTTTCACAGGGAGAAAAAGCCGACCAGAGGCCGATTCTTCTCTACCAGGTGCCCATGAAGGGGCCCATCGGCGTGTGGGAAGTCAAAGGCATCGCCGACTTAATCGCAGTTTGGCCCCTAAAAGATGGCAAAGTCAAAATCCGCATTTTTGAACTCAAATCCTCATGGAGAGAGCAGACTGCCCACCGAATCCAAGTCGCCATCTACATACTGCTACTTACCCAAGAACTCGGTGTGTTGGCGTCAAGTGTTGAGTTGGAAGGCGGGGTGATCAACCGCGAAACCAACCTGGGCAGCCTAAGCGCTGATAACCTGCCGAAATTCAAGCTAAGCCCACTAATCCAAGATGTGGAGCGGCTGCTGGCTAAAAACGGCGAACTCAACCGCATCCACCACACACCCATCGAACAGGTGGAGTACCAGCTTTGCTGTGGATGTGACAACTGCGGCTTCAACGAATGCTGCATCGTCTGCGCCGTCGAGTCCGAAAGCATCGCCCTGCTCAATCTGAGCCGTGGCGAACAGAAGGCACTGGGGCATTATGGAGTCGCCAAACTCGAGGACCTCGCCAAACTAAAAGCCGTAGTCGACACCGCCTACTTGCGGCCCTACGAATTCAAAACCATCCAAGCCAAAGACCCCCAAAAAGTCCATGAACTCTCAACTGACCCAATCATCGGCGCCAAACTCGATTGGCTCATCCAACGCGCCCAATACATGCTCGGTGGCATCCGCCCCAAAAGCCTCTACTCAAGCAAGAGCCGATGGATGCCTTGGCTCACGGGCACAGGATACGGCGGACTCCCAGAGGATAGCCCAAGTGCAGGCGCAGACTCAGCACTGCTCTATAACACGGATGGCTTGATCCGCATTTACCTCTTTGTCGAATGGGACTACATGCTCGACGTCGTCTCTATGCTCAGCGCCAAAGTCAGTTGCACCCGCTACAAAGGCGCACCCCTCTGCATATCCCACGTAATCGGCAGCCTACCAGACGACCGCAACTTGTGCCTTGACGAAGAACAGAAACTTATGGAAGCCTTCTTCAAAGACCTAACAGCTGCCATAACCAAAGTCGCAAACGCAGTCGGAAGCCCCGACGAAGCACCCCTCCACCTCTACTTTTTCAGCCGCCAAGAACGCGACGTACTCATGAAAACCGTCTGCCGCCAACCCTCACTCATAAGCGCCCAAGCGGTCCGTGACCTCTTGGGATTGCGACAAGCCATCGACCAACCCATGTTCTCCATCCTCCAAGACGAAGTAGTTCACCGTAAAGCTTTGCGCTATCATAGTTCGGGGTTGCTGCCGCTTCTGGATCAAGCCTGCTTTTTTGACCGGGGACAATGGCGGGTAAAACGCAAGGATGGTTCAATCGTCGATTTAGCCATGGTTTTCCGCGACGGCTTATTCAATTACTCATTGCCTTTCCATCGAAAACCAGACGGCGCCATAGGCTTTCTCAAAGGGGGAACCAGCGACGGCT
Organism: Candidatus Bathyarchaeota archaeon; assembly: GCA_963702095.1. GTDB lineage: Archaea > Thermoproteota > Bathyarchaeia > Bathyarchaeales > Bathycorpusculaceae > Bathycorpusculum. The sequence continues at coordinate 2,399,632 of OY969706.1, read as the reverse complement.
ATTACCCAGCCCGCGCCCGCTTCGGCAATCAACTGCCAATTGAGTACCTCTGGGGTGCCAAAGGCCGCCTCGACAACTTTGAACAGGTCAAAGGTCCAGCCAAAATTCTCCTCGACAAACGCAAATGGTGCGACTACACCCAAAAAACCCGTCGAATAACCGATGAAGAGCTCAACTTGATGGGCACAAAAATCTGCATAGCACTCGAGCAAATCGAGCGGTCACTAACCATCCGCAACCGTCGCCTAGGCAAAAAACCCATAGTGGTCCCCAAAATCAGCGAGTTTAGCCTCGGCGCCACCACCTTGGAGCGCAGTTGCCGAGAATTCCTTGACCTCGAATACTTTTCCAAACGCCAGGAAATGTATCAGCATTACGCTATGCTACCCTACCAACGCGTCGCCTCAGGGAGATCAGTGATTTTCCAGTGTACCAGAGTGGACGAGTTAGAAAAGGAGTTCATCGTCAGGGGCAAACTCATCTATGAGGGCATTGGGTTGCCTAAGGCTGACTGCGTTGCCAACGCCTGCAGAGTCAAAGGCTCAGACGGCTCCAGTTCAGGCGACTGGATGGTCGTTACCGAGTTGACGCGTAACGGGCAGGGACAGTTTGAAGAAACCGAGAAACGCTCACCTGGCGAAGTGGAAAAATCGGCGCGTGCCATCGTTGAGCGGGTGGATGTGCCTAAGCTTGAAGTTGTGGTTAAAATAATTAGTTGGCCAAGGGGCAAGGGCAGTAAATACAGCGCATGGCATAACCTCCCAACCACTGACCCAGAGAAAGCCAAAAACAAGTACATGCAACTCTTCGAGCCGGGACGTTACTATATCCTCGACGACTTAGCCGACGACATCATTTCTGACCGCGCAGCCAAATGCCTAGATTACGCAGCCAACAACGTGCTTTATTGTTTGCTGGCGGATTTTTTGGCAGGTAAAACCGGCGGCTCAACACATACAGCATTGCCAAAAGACGGCGCCACCGCATTCCTCAGCTGGGTAGAGAAGAGGCACCTGAGACCCAAAGCTGAACAGAAACTCCTAGTTGACCGGGTGTTTGGCAAAGAACCCATCGTTATGCTGCAGGGTCCGCCGGGTACAGGAAAAACCGAAACCCTCCAACTTGCAGTCCTCGCCCACATTGCCGCTCACCGAGCCCATTCACGCTGCCGGGTGTTGATGGTTGCGCCAACCCATAAAGCCATCCAGGAATTCGTTGCTAAACTCGCAAGGTGCTTGCAGGAATACACTTCGCAGGGCGGAGTGGACTTAAAAGACCTCCATATCTACCGTGTCTTGAGCAGTGATGCCGCGTTGACTCCGCCGCTTGAAGGCGTCAAATACTTCAACTACAACGAAGACGTCGAAACCGTGAAGGAGTTGACGGATTGCTTGATGAATCAGGCAACGCTGGTGTCAAGCGCCGCCGCCTCCGCGCCGCTTGTGCTGTGCCTCACCCCGCCGGGACTCTACGGGTTGATGAAGAAGATCGGCGACAAGGAGCCTCCGTGGGGCGAAGGCTACTTCGATTTGCTAGTGGTTGATGAAGCCAGCATGATGCGGCTTCCCGAACTCATCCTCTCAGGCAGCTTCCTATCCAAAAACAGCCAAATCATAGTCGCCGGCGACCACCGCCAACTGCCCCCGATTGTGGCGCATAACTGGGAAAAAGAAGACCGCCGAACCCTCGAAGAAATGGCGTCTTTTCTCTCAGCAATGGATTTCCTGCGGCTGCTCCGTAAAGAAGACCTCGGCATCGAACGCATAAAACGCGATTACGAGGCGGATATTCCTGCGGTTCGGCTCTGTGAAAGCCACCGTTGCCACTCTGTCGTCGCCGACTTCCTCAAGGAATGGGTGTATGAGAAGGACGGCATTGATTTCCGCTCTGACCAGAAACAGACGTTAGCGCCGACTAAAGCGGGCACGGATGGTTTAGCGACTGCGTTGGCGCCTGAAAACGTGTTTGTCCTAATAGTGCATGATGAAGCTGAGAGTTTTCAATCTAACCTTGTCGAAGCCGAGATTGTGCAGGCGCTCGTCAAAAACGCTGTCGCCGAAAACATCGGCGTCATAACTCCCCATAACGCCCAGAAGGGGCTGCTTAAAAACAGGCTCGGCGAAGGCTGCAAAAACGCCCGTGTTGACACTGTGGAGCGTTATCAGGGCGGAGAAGCCGATTTCATCATAATCTCTTCCTGTGTTAGCGATCCCGACTATGTGCGTAGTGAAAGCGATTTCCTCCTCAACCTAAACCGCATCAACGTCGCGATTAGCCGCATGAAGAAGAAACTTGTCATCGTCGCCAGCCGCAGCATCTTCGAGTTTATGCCCCAAGACGCCCGAGACTACGACAAAGCACTATTGTGGCGTGGCATCTCAGAAACTGTCGGGTTCACGGCGGATTCTACCCCTAAATGGGCAGGGAACTTGTCGGATTTCACTGGGCAGAGTGCGGTAACTGTTAATGTCGAAGTTTACGTAAAATTCCAAAAGCCACCTTAAAAGTCAAACAAGCCGTGTTTAGCGTCAGAAAACAGGAACCGTTATCTAATAGCGTAATCAATTAAACCAAAAAGCCTAACAGCGGAAGTTAAATCGATGAATGAAGACGAAGTTATTTTCGGGCGCCACGCCAAAGGGCGCGTACACAAGCAAACCCGAAAATTCAGCTTCGCTTTCTACCAAGCCTTCTACGGCCCCATAGCCTTCGTAAAAGCTGTTTATCGGCAGGTGCTTGTGCTTGCAGCCATGTTTGTTTTCGGCGCTGGGATCTTCTACGTTTATGACCATTTGCCTCCTGTAGGCGCATTTTTGGCTTCGGTTTCTACGATAACCACCATCGGCATGTTCATTCCTAACGGTGGCAACTTTTTTACCATAAACTCCACTGAAGCAGTGCTTTTAATAGTGTTGATTATCATATCGGTGGGAGCGTTAGCGTCGATAGTTCAGAGTATGGTCAGCATGTTGGTTGATGGTAAACTTGCAAAAAGCGAAGCCCAAAGACAGCTAATGAAGAGGCTAAGAAAACACGTGGTCGTGTTCGGCTACAGCCACTTGGGCAAGTATGTTTCGGAGAAACTCGAAGAGTTAGGCTTCGACTATGTCATCATGACTAAAGACCCCAACACCTACAACGAACTGCTCAAACGAAACATATTCGTTGTGCTCGAATACGAAACCCAACCCATAGAAGCCCTAAAAGCAGCCGGCATCGACCAAGCCTCCATGGTAGTCATCGCACATGAGCAAGACGCAGAAAACATGCTAATCCTTCTAACCACACGAAAAGTCCGCAGAGACGTCCGTATCATCACCGTCGTCCATGACCCCACCTTAGTCGACACCGCCAAAGAGGCAGGCGCAAGTATGGTTATCCCCGACTCAGTGACGGTGGGGCATCTTTTGGCTCTCTCAGCCGTAACCAAAGGCTTGGTGGGGATTGTTTTCTCCGAGAAAATCGGGGCCAAAGAGATCGCTGAATTCACCATCTTCAAATCTTCGCCATTAATCGGTAAGGGCTTGCAGGAAATCTCCAAGTACGGCTCAGTCATCGGCGTAATCAGGGATGGCAAAGTGGTAACTAACCTCTTTGACCCCAGCTTCACCTTGCAGGAGGACGATACAATGCTGATTCTGGGGGAAACCGCGTTGCTCTACACAGTTGAGAAGGAAGCAAACGCGCTTTAAACGTGGAGTTCAATATTAATCTATAACAAAAAACAGCCACGGCTAGGAGACAGAGCATTGAAAAAACATGTGATCATCGGCTTTTCGGTTTTGCTCTTAGCTGTTTTAGTAGGCGTTTTAGTGTTTGAACAGTTATCGCTTACCGGCAGCAAAAGCAGCCCATGCTACGTTGGAGCGGCATTCGGCGGAGACACCGCGGAGCAGGCAAAACAGCTCATTGACCGCACCAAAGCCTACACTAACCTCTTTATCCTCCAATCCGGACCCATCAGCACCAATGAGTCCGCGACAACTGAAATCTGCGACTACGCCGTCAACTCGGGACAAAGCATTATCGTTTACTTCGGCGACCTCGCCCCACCCATATTGGCGCAGAAAAACCTCACTTGGCGTGCCACATGGGTAAGCAACGCAAAACAAGCCTACGGCGACCATTTCTTGGGCGTGTACTACTATGACGAGCGAGGCGGAATCTACCTTGACAGTGACAAAACTGCTTGGCCGTCCCTGCCTTCTAATGCAACCTACGATTCTGTGGCAGCAGAATTTGAAAGCAAAATGTTGCAGGACGGAGGCACTATTTTGCTCAAGAATGAAGGCATTCCCATGTTCTGCTCTGACTATGGGCTTTACTGGTTTGACTACCGCTCAGGCTACGATGTCGTCTTCGCAGAGTTAGGCTGGAACCACACAACCGCAAAAGACATCGCCTTAGTCCGCGGTGCCGCAACGTTTCAGCATAAAGACTGGGGTGCCATAGTCACTTGGAAAAGCCCTTCTACAGCCGAATTGGAAAGCGGCGACCTAATCTACAGCCAGATGGTCTCCGCTTATCGGGCTGGAGCCAAATACATCTCCATCTTCAACTATCCCTATAACGGCAGCGCCTACGGAATCATGGAAGACGAGCATTTTGAAGCGCTTAAAAAACTCTGGACCGATATAACAACCGGCAAAATCGCCCGCGACAGCCCTGCACAAGCCGTCTTGGTTCTGCCCCAAAACTACGGTTACGGGTTACGTTACCCCGAGGATAAGATTTGGGGTTTCTGGGGTCCAGACGAGGTGTCGCCGATGGTTTGGAGCAGTGTTGAATCCATGCTGAGCCAGTATGGTTACGCTTTGGACATAGCCTACGCAGATCCATCTTTTCCGGTTCCGGAGGAGTATAGTGCGGCGGTTTATTATTGGGACTCGACGGGTTAGTTTCTGTTGCTGCTCTGCCGAAGTCTCCCTCCCCCTGTATAACATTGGATCAATTTTTGGGCTTTTTTGTTTTCTATTGTTAGATGAAGGCAGAGTGCTCCTTACTCTTCTTCTTCCTGTGGATTGTATAGGCGGCTGTGTTTTGTGTTCTGCATCGGAAACTGGTTGCTGGCTGGTTTGGAACAAACTACAAGCAGTTCAGGCAGATTTTTCATCTACCGATAAAGCGCCGAAGATCGAGTAGCCGTGCTTTGAGTTCCACGCCTAATAACTTTTGATAACTAGTCATTTTACCGTATTCAATTCCAATCATATTAATTCTCGTTTAATACTTTTTTGTAGGTATTTTAGTCTAAAAAATCGAAAGTTAAATAAGACATGCATTCATTTAGTGGAGAACTTGGAGAGAGGGAAAAACATGGAAATTATAACCATGATAGGTTTAGTAGCTGCTGCCTTAAGCACTATTTCTTTGCTTCCGCAGCTAATAAGAGTCTGGAGAACAAAATCAGGTAAAGACATCTCCACTTTGATGTGTGGCATCATGTGCACCTCTGTCGTGCTATGGCTAGCCTACGGTGTCTTGGTCACTAACATGCCACTGGTGTCATCCAATTCAGTGGTGTTCGTGCAGACAATAGCTATTCTGATGTTAAAAACAAAATACGGTTATCAACCCGGCGCCGGTAAACTATCAACACTTGTCTCCAGAATCAGGCTGCGAGTGGGCAAAGACAGCGGTTGGCAACAGGAAAGAGAAGGAAACAAAGAACTTCCTTTCCTTCTATAAACCCAAACCTCTTAGTGGTTTAACCAGCGATAAACACACGGGTGATACCCATGCTTTTTATGTACTTTTAGTTTAGCTGTCGCTTTTTACCTTGACGGTACCTTGGTATATGGAAAAATATAAATACGATATCTTTTTTAATCAACACATGGCGAAACGCTAACTTTTAGAAAGCTTTTCGCCTATAAAATAAAGGAACAAAGAAGAAATGAAATTTTTGAAAAGTCTATTTGCAACAACAATTACTTTACTTTTAATCCTATCGATTGCAATCCCTATTCTACCTATCAACAGTCAGGTTCCAAAATCACCAGGACAAACACAAACAATCTATGCTTTCATAAATGCTGGACCCAACCCAATCGGCGTCGGTCAAACATTGACACTCAACTTCTTCATCGCCGCACCGCTGTTAACAAGCGAAAGTGCGACTAACTGGACAGTCGTTGAAACAAAACCAGACGGCACCCAAGTCACCCTCGGACCGTTCAGATCGGATGCTACCGGAGGCTCGTACACTACTATAGTTCCGGAAACTACAGGAAACTATACATTCGTAGCTTACTTCGGACAACAAACCTTAACCAACGGCGTCATCGCATTAGCGGCTACAAGTAACACAGTAGTGGTTACAGTACAGGAAGAACCCATACAGCTGGGCTACTATGCAGTTACTCCACTCCCGACAGAATATTGGCAAACTCCAGTTACCGCTGAAAACGTTCAAAACTGGTATAAAATAACTGGACCATGGCTTGGCTATGGCTCAGTTACTTTCGCAACAACAGGTGGCTACAACTACACTGGCAACTACAACCCCTACACTCAATCAGTAATGTCTGGACATGTCCTCTGGACAAAGATTTGGGCTTCAGGCGGTGTAGCTGGAGGAGACGCAGGTGGAACTGAAAGCAGCAACTACTGGTCAACTTCGCAGTACCAACCGAAATATGCACCCGTCATAATGAATGGCATCATGTATTCTCAGTGGTTCCCCACAACAATGGGAACTAACATGGGACAAGGCATTCAAGCTGTTGACATATACACTGGACAAACACTATGGACCATAAACACAACCAATCCATTGAGATGCGGCATGAATACACAATACCACCAAATCAACCAATACGGTGTTATCGGTCCATTCATCTGGACGACAGGCACCCTCCCCGCAGCAGACACTGGTGGAACTATACCCAACAATAGTAATGGCTTTAGTGGCACATTGGGTATAATGGGCACATCAGATCGATTTGTACAATGGAACATGTACCAAGGATTAACTGGACAATACATGCTCAGCATCGTTAACGGTACCACCCCCGCACTTACCACTGACGACCAAGGAGATATAATCGGCTACTACATCAACGCTACTTCTGGCACAGAACCCACATATCCAGTCCCAGGGCAAACTGTCATGACCACAAGCACAGGACCACACTTGACATGCTGGAACATGACAATGGCTATCGGACAAACCGGTGGCTCTTGGCAACCAGCAAGAAACACGGTTCGTGATTGGCAAACAGGCGTCATGTGGACTGCACCCCTACCCAACGTCACAAGTACCGGAGGATACACCATCAACACAGGCGCTTCAGGAAACCCAGTTATGGCAATAAACGGCATAACCGACAACGCAGTTGTAATGACCGCAGGCTATACTTTCGGACAGGGCTTCGGCGGACAAATGAACGGCTGGCTAGTCATAGGTGCAATGGACGCCACAACAGGCGCTCAACTATGGGCTCGCAACGTAACCGCTTCAGAAACTGACACATTAGCCACAGACTCAAGAGTTAACTTATACATACAGGACGGCAAGGTTTTACTGGCGAACTTGGCATTTGCTGACGTATACGCACTTGATGCACGCACTGGCAACCACGCTTGGTCACAAGAGCTACGAGATGCAAATGGTGATCTTCCACACGGCTACACAGTATTCGGCCTCAGAAGCTTAAACGGACCCAACGCCAGCATTGCACTAATAGGCTTCGGCGGAGAAGTCTGGTGTATAGACACAGCAAACGGAAACGTAAAATGGCTGACAACTACAAACGATATTCTAGGCAACCCCGGTTTGGAAACTCCATACGCAATTTGGCCCTTATGGGTTTTCAGCAGTCAATGCGCAGACAATGACTTTGCATATGTCACTGTAGGCCACGAATACAACCCGCCGCTATTCCACGGAGCGCAACTACTGGCTCTCAACTGGACTGACGGCTCACTAGGATGGAAGATACTGGATACATCAGTCACCTCAACATCGATCGCATATGGCATCATTCTGTCACTAAACGCCTACGACAACATGCTGTACGCTTTTGGCAAAGGACCCACTGCTATGACTATTTCAGCGCCCAGTGTCGGAGTCACAACTGCCACATCAATCAGCATTACTGGCACCATAACGGATGTGTCTCCTGGCACACGAGCATTAGTGCAACCTGATGTAACAATGACAAAGCAAAACGAAGTCGCATTACGGTTCCCAAATGGCTTACCCTGTGTCTCAGACGAGAGTCAGAGCCTCTGGATGGAATACGTCTATGAGCAACAACCACTGCCAAGCAACACCTCTGGCGTTCCAGTCATTATCAGCGTCGTAGACAGCAACGGCAACTACCGCCAAATCGGCCAAACCACTTCAGTCGACGGAACATACTCTTTCACATGGACCCCCGACATTTCAGGCGACTTCGAAGTTGTTGCCAGCTTTGCAGGTTCTAACTCGTATTGGCCGTCGTCTGCTATAGGACACTTCACTGCAAGCGAAGCAGCTGCCACTTCTGGTCCCTCAACGACACCGCCCCTGGCGTAGCAACAACCACTGACCTGATAACCTACATGGCAATCGGCGTAATCATCATCGTAATTGCAATTGCCATAGTCGGCGTGCTAGTGCTAAGAAAACACTAAAAAAGCAACCGCAACAAAATCCCCTTTCCTTTTTTCTTTTTCAAAACTGCAAAATAGAAAATTAGAACAAAAAGTTTAGGGCTTTTTATCTCAGTATTTACTTCAAGCTTTGTCTAAGTTGAATTCTTCATGAATCGCTCGGACAACAGCTTGCCCGTCTTTCTCTTTCACGACGAAACTGATGTTGAGTTCTGAACTACCCTGTGCAATCATGCGGATGTTTATGCTTTTCTTGGCAACTGTCTCAAAGATTTTTGAGGCTACACCCAAGGTGCCCTTCATATAGGCGCCCATAACTGCGATGACTGCGACGTCGTCTTCGGCGGAAACTTCGCTTACGATGCCGCCGCGCTCTTGCAAGGCGATTTCAAGGTTGCTGATGGCTCTGCCCAGCAGTCCACGTTTGATTATCATTGAAATGTTGGCTTCTGACGCGGCTGCAGACAGCATCATGACGTTGATGCCGTTTTTGCCCAAAACATCGAAGACTCTGGCATAGCTGCCCGGTGCACCGACCATGGCGGCTCCGTACACGTTTAGCATGGCTACGTCTTTTATCATGGCGACTGCTTTGACTGGTTTGTTTTGGTTTTGCGCTGGTTCTTTAGTGATGAGTGTGCCCGTGTTTTGGGGGTTGGCGGTGCTGCGGATTCTCACTGGAATGTTGGCTTTGCTTACGGGTCCGAGTGCACGGGGATGCATGGCTTTGGCTCCGAAAATCGCCATTTCCGCGGCTTCCTGATAACTGAGTTGCGGTAGCATGCGGGCGGCTGGCACCAGTTTGGGGTCAGTGGTCATTATGCCGTCCACGTCTGTCCAAATCCAAACTTCGTCGGCTTGCAACGCTACGCCCAGGATAGTGGCGGTGTAGTCTGAGCCTCCGCGTCCGACGGTGGTGACTACTCCGTCTTGGTTTGCAGCTATGAAGCCTGTGACAACTGGGATGACTCCACCCTCCATTATTGGTCCAAGCCGTTCGCGGATTAAATGCGTGGTGTAATTCATAAGTGGGTCTGCGTCGCCGAAGTTGCTGTCAGTCACGATGCCTGCGTCTTTGCCTGTGAAGAATTGGCTTTTTGCCTCTTGGTCTCTTATGGCTCCTGAAACAATCGGCGCAGAGAGGCGTTCGCCAAAAGACATCACGTAGTCTTTGCTTTTAGGTGTGAGTTCGCCGACGTAGCAGATGCCTGTTAAGACTTTTTCGAGTTCAGCGATGGTTTTCTCCGTGTTTTCTGTGACTTCTTTTTGAATGGTTTTGCTAGTTATGGCGGTTGCAATGGCTTCTTTGTGTTTCTTTAGGAGGTTGGCGGTGAATGCTTGGATGTGTTTCTCATCGCTTTTTTTTGCTTTGCACCCTGTCTCGATTAACTCGTTAGTGACGCCTGCCAACGCAGAAACAACTACTGCTACGCTGTTGTTTTTTTTGGCGTATTGGGTAACTAACTCGGCTACGTGGCGGATGCTGTCGCCTGTGCCAACACTGGTTCCACCGAACTTCATCACGATTTTCATGGCTCAAATCACTTTTCGTCTACGTTAGTAGTTTAGTTGCTAACTTATGTCTTATGTCTAAGAGGTCCCTCAAAACAGCGCCAGCCGTCTCTATTGAGCCTGCGCCTCTGCCGATGATGGTTTGTTCAGCGGCGAATTCACATTGGTAGGTGACGGCGTTTAAAACTCCGCTGACGCAGAGCGGATTGGTTTTGGGGATTTCCGTAGGTTTCACAACTGGTTTGCTGGTGCCGTCTAAGGCGCCGATGAGTTTGACAGTGTTGCCCCGTTTTGCGGCTTCGTCAAGCCTGTCTAAGGTGACGCCGCGGATGCCCACGCGGTCCACATCTTTTAGAGTGATTTTCTGGTTAAGTATCCAGTTTGCTAAGATGACGGTTTTGCATGCGGTGTCGAAGCCGTCGATGTCCATGGATGGTTCCCTTTCCGCGTAGCCGAGTTTCTGGGCGTTTGAGAGGGCGTCTTGGAAGGTGACGCGGTTCTGCCCCATCTCAGTGAGGATGTAGTTGGTGGTGCCGTTTAGGATGCCTTTGACTCCGAGGATGCGGTCGCCTGCTAGGCAGCGTTTGGCGAATTCCAGCATGGGGGTGCCGCCGCCGACTGTGCCGCTGAAACGGAAATACACGTTGTTGTACTCGGCGAGTTCTGTGAGGGCTGGCATGGCAAGGGCGAGGGGCCTTTGTTGGTTGTAACGACGTGTTTGCCTGTTTTGAAAGCTGTTGTGATATGCGAAAGCGCAGGCTCTGCGGTTTGGATGTTGACCGGGGTGACTTCGACGACGACTTCGGCTTCAACGGATTCAATCACGTCAAGTGCCTTAATGCCTTTATGCCCATATTCTGGGTCACCAGAAATCGGGTACCCCTTCTGCTTTATCGCCTCGAGCTTCTCAGGGCTAAACCCCCGGGGGTTGATGACTGCGCCGTCGATGTCTGCGATGGCGACGATTTTGGGGTTAAACCCGTAGTCTTTGCCTTTCTCGACTGTCCGCTTAGCCAGAATCGTCGATACACCTTTACCGACAACGCCGTATCCCACAAGTATAATTCTCATCGATAATTCACCGTGCAAGGATTGCCTGTTTTAAGCCCAGGGCAGCTTCAATCGCCCCTATTTCAGCGTCAACTTCGATGGGTTTCTCGCTTTGCTTAATCGCTGTATCTGGGTCTTTTAAGCCGTGACCCGTAGTGATGCAGACAACTTTTTCATCTGCCATTATGATGCCTTTGTGGATTAGCTTCTTGAGGCCAGCAATGGATGAAGCTGAAGCGGGCTCCACAAAGATGCCCTCAACCCTCGCCAACGTCTTCTGTGCATCGAGGATTTCGTCGTCGGTTACGGTTTCGGCTGTGCCTTGGGATTCGCGGATGGCGTGGACGGCTTTTTTCCAGCTTACAGGTGCGCCTATGCGGATGGCTGTGGCTATGGTTTCGGGGTTTTCCACTGGGGTGATTTTGTCGCTGCCCGCTTTGATGGCTTGTGCGATGGGTGCGGAGCCTGCGGCTTGGATGCCGGTCATTTTGGGCAGTTTATTGATTAATCCCAGTTCCTTGAATTCTTTGAGACCTTTCCAGACGGCGCTGATGTTGCCCGCGTTGCCCACGGGGATGACGATACGATCAGGGGCTTCGTTGTTTAGTTGTTCACAGATTTCATAGCCCAACGATTTCTGCCCTTCGATTCGGAAGGGGTTGATTGAGTTAAGCAGGTAAATGTCTTTGTGTTTCTCGGCGAGTTTAAGCACGAATTCCAGTGCTTCGTCGAAGTTGCCTTTGACTTGCAGCACTTTGGCGCCGTGGATCATGGCTTGGCTGAGTTTGCCGTAGGCGATTTTGCCTGATGGGATGAGGACTGTGCAGCGGATGCCTGCTCTGGCGGCGTATGCGGCGAGGGCTGCGCTGGTGTTGCCTGTGGATGCACAGATTACGTGGCGTGCGCCGAGTTCGACGGCTTTGGTGACGCCCACTGTCATGCCTCGGTCTTTGAAGCTGCCTGTGGGGTTTTCGCCCTCGTTTTTGATGTAGAGGCTTTTGATGCCTAACTCGTTGCCCAGGCGTTCCGAGCGGTGTAGTCCAGTGCCGCCTTCGCCGAGGGTTACGAGTTTTGTGGATTCATGGATGGGCATAAACGGGCGGTACCGCCAAACAGAGAGCGGCTTGGTTTTCCAGTCGCTTGCTTTGGCAGCTTCGGCTAACTCGCCATGTTCAAACTTGACTTCTAGGATGTCTCCGCATTTTCTGCAGAAATACAGTATCTCATCTATGTCGTAGGCGGTTTTGCAGTTTATGCATTCTTGATGTACCAAACTGTTGCATCTCCATTGGACTTGCGACTAGATTAGGGGTATAGTCAGAGAAGTATCAGCGGTGGAATTAATAATTTTGGTGTAGCCTAAGATTAAGCAGCAACCTGTTTTCCATTTTTCTAGTATTAGAAGAAGAGAGTTCCGCCCTTGCTCATCATCTGGAGGTTGCTTTTTGGTATCTGCGTCTGGGTTGGGTTGCTGGCTGGTTGTGGCGGTTTCCTCAAGCAGATGCAGTTCCGCTTAAGCCGCTTCAATTTTTTTCTATTGTTAGTAGTAGGGAAAAACCCCCTATACACAACAACAACCAACAGGCTCAGGTTAACATTGCGTTTCAGTTTCTGCATCTGTGCCTAGTTGTAGATTGGTTGTGGCGATTTAGGCAAGCTGTTCCAGAGGTAAGATAAAGCAGTTCTGCTCCGTTAGATAACCAACGAAGCAATGAGCTCCGGCAAAGATGCCTACATTCAAGGATGCTATTGAGGAGTTTAGTTATTAGCTAAAATTGGTGGAATTCGGTTGGCAGTTCAAGGGCTTCCGATTTGTATTCTCGCAAAGGTATTTTAGTGTTATTTTACACTATTCCACTATGACACTTACAATAAAAATCGACGACTGCAAAAAACAAAAGCTTGACCGCTTCTTAGCAAAACTATACCTCCGTGAAGGCAAAAAAGTAACCATACAAGAAGCCGTCGGCGCAATGATAGACCACGCGCTAGAAGACGAAGAGGAATTCATGCAACAGTTCCAAGCACTTCCCCCCTTAGAAGAAGACCCCGCCTGGAACTTACTTGAGAAACCCAAAAACTGGGGCGTAAAAGACGCGTCAGAAAAAATCGACGAAGTACTCTACGGTTGATAGATAACCATGGCTGTTTTTGTTGATACCGGCATTTTTGTTGCATTAAACAACAGCGTTGACAACCATCACTCAAGAGCCAGAGAACTCTTCAAGCAAGCCCTAAATGGCGATTTTGGGGCAATATTCACATCCGACTACATCATCGATGAAGCAGTAACTACCGCTTTAGCTCGAACAAAACGAAAAGATTTAGCCATCGACTTAGGAAAATACATCATTGAATCTCCTCGCATCACTAAAATATGGGTAACAGAGGATGCATTTAATCATACATGGAAAAAATTCAGGGACTTTAAAGATAAACCCCTTAGCTTTACCGACTGTAACTCTTTAGCATTGATGGAGAGTCGAGGCATAAAACAGATAATGAGCTTTGACCATGGCTTCGACGGTTTAACTGAAAGAATCCACTAAACGCTCATTACCCTTAGCCGACTAGGTTTGATAGTACCTCGTAGGTTTTGAGGCTATCCTTCTTCTCAACCACCATTATGGTTTCTGTCCAGCAGGAAATGAACTCGACGATGTTCACGTTCTGCTCCGCCAATAGCGTAGCCAGAAAAGCGACGACCCCCGGTGTATTCTCCAACTCCTCGGGGGAATGCACCACAATCATCGTGCAGTTCTCATGCTTAACCAACGAAGAAATTCGCTCGGGCAAATCGCTTCGGTCCAAGAGGTAAACGTACTTGTCGAGCAAATCCACTTTCATGCCTGTTTTGGTTTCGAGCTCTTTTCCAGTTATCATTACTGATTTGCGGTCGTAGACTGCTATGCCGCTACGTCTAAGGAGCGCCAAAACTTTTTCCTCTCTCTTTTGGCGGTGCTTCTGGAGTTCTTCGCTGTAGCGGCGCAGGGCGGCTTTTATGGCGCTTGTATCTTCACTTTTTAGTTCCGTCTGCAGCTGCCTTGAAAGCTCACTTAGGTTAACGATGCCCTTTTCTAGTGCTTCGAGAAGATACGGCTTGTTTCTGAGGTGGTTTCGGACGTTTTGGGCGACTGTCATAATGTTTCTTTGATGTATCAATTGGAACATTTAAAGCTTATTTAATGCCCCGGTTGAGTCGCCTTCAAAGGCAGCCATTTGAGTAAACTATTAATCGCTTCTATAGTCAATAATTGGATATGGGTAAAATCAGCAAGACTCTCGCATTACTACTAACTTTAATCATCGCTATGTCATGTCTGACCCTGTTAACAGTTAAACCTACAAATGCTCAAACAATACCTAAACCATCTGTTCCTGAGTTTACGGTTACATTTGTCGACCGTTCTTACACGGCTCCAATTACTACAACGCAAACAACAGACCCTTTCTCAGGTCAACAACTAACCCACACAAGTGGCGGTCAGTATGTGAAAAACGAAACTGTTGACATAAAGATAGTAAATCCCCCGTTAACATCTGTTACTTTGGCAAACGGTACTGTGGAGAAAATGTACTATACAATCCGCACCAAGGGACACTTTTCGGATTATTGGTGGTCGTCTAATGTTCCTTGGACTTCAACAGCGACTTATGAAGGTGGTAATTCTTTCACTCGAGTATTTGCATCAACTTCCGATTACACAGTTGTGACTTTAGTTATAGGCTCCCCAAACGACATAATTATGGGGTATGCTGACGTCTATATTCCAGCAGGCGGTCAAGAAGACTTTCAAGTTGAAGCAAGTTTTGGCTATCAATATACAACTTATGCTTTCCTGTATCCAACAGGAGTGGATTTTGTCTCATATGCAGATAGCGGTTGGAGTGACACTCAGACATTAACATTAGGGTGGGCAAGTCTCTTTTCATCGGATATAATTTTTCTATTGATTTTAGCTTTCCTAATCTTTGCAGTTTTGATTATTGTTATTTGTTTATTAATTATAAAACGGCGAAAGACCGATAGTTTGATTAACGGACGACCTTTTCCTCCGCCCCCACCACCTTAGAACTACTCAGAGCATCATTATCCCGACCGCTAATATATTACCTAATCCAACCTTAATATCGAATCCATCTCCTTCCGTTCCAGAGTTATCTTGGTTGGCTATTGTGCCTTTGCTTGTTGCGACGCTGTTTATTGCGGTAAAATTTAGATATAGCAAGACATCATCCCTAGTTTGAGCATTTAGGTGGCAGCGGCGCAGGAGAAACAAAATTTGGGTAAAGAACATAAGTTTAGGAAAGACTTTACGCCAGAGCAATATGCTGCTTATTTGGAAAGGAAAGCTAAGAATCCAGTAGGTCTAATTTCCGAGAGAAAGAAACCGAGGGATATGAAATCTGAATCAAAAGAGCAGTAATCCAGTTTCTTTTTCTTCAAATTCTTTTGTTTGGAAAAACAGGGTTGAGCAGCCACTAAATACTAAGGAAATGAACCGTAAACTCTTCTGATAAATGTCCCAAATAAGACATTTAAAGCTTATTAAGTAACAAAAAAGTCGCAACCTTTAAAAATACAGCCCCTGAGGTTAGGAAAACAGTTCCAAACAAAAAATGGGGGAACAAGCAAATAACCGACAAATACGTATTAGCATACAGCGGCGGATTAGACACATCCGTGTTAATCAAGTACCTCCAAGAGAAACTTGGCGCCCAAGTCATCACAGTCACAGTCGATGTAGGTCAAGGCGAAGACTTAGAAGCAGCAGAGGAAAAAGCACATAAACTCGGCGTCCTAAAACACTTCAGCATCGACGCCAAAGAAGAGTTCTGCAAAGACTACATTTTCCCCGCTATCAAAGCCAACGCCCTCTACGAAGGCAAATACCCCATCAGCACCAGCCTAAGCCGCCCCCTCATCGCCAAAAAGATGGTGGAAATCGCAGAGAAAGAAGGCGCAAACGGCTTAGCGCATGGCTGCACGGGACGCGGAAACGACCAAGTCCGCTTCGACATCACATTGGGGTCTTTAGCAACAGACAAACAAATCCTCGCCCCCGTCCGTGAATGGGGTTTAACACGTGACGAAGAAATCGAGTACGCCAAAACCAAAGGCATTCCCATCTGTGAAAACGCTAAAAAATACAGCATAGATGCTTCTGTTTGGGGACGCGCCATCGAATGCGGACTACTTGAGGACGCAAACAATGAGCCGCCTGAGGACGCTTATGAGTGGACTTCTTCGCCTGAGAAGGCGCCGAACACCCCGGAAGTGGTTACCATCGGCTTCGAAGCAGGCGTGCCCGTCTCGGTTAATGGCAAAAAAATGAAGCCCCTCGCGCTCATCGAAGAAATGAACAAGGTCGCTGGGCGAAATGGCGTCGGCAGAATCGACCACATCGAAGACCGCATCGTCGGCTTAAAATCACGCGAAGTCTACGAGTGCCCAGCGGCGCTGGTTATTTTGGAAGCCCACAAGGACCTTGAAAAGATGGTTATGACCCGACATCAAGTGCTCTTTAAACAGCAAATCGACGCAGAATGGGTGTTTTTGGCGTATGCGGGGTTGTGGGTTGACCCGCTCAAAGACGACTTAGACGCCTACATTAACCACTCACAGGAAAACGTCACCGGCGAAGTCAAACTCAAACTCTTCAAGGGCAGCCTAATCGTCATCGGACGCAGTTCACCCAACAGCCTATACGACAAAAACCTCGCCAACTACAACATCAAAACCAGCTTCAACCAAAGCTACAGCAAAGGCTTCATTGAACTCTGGGGGCTGCAGACGCGGATGTATAATTCGCTTAAAGCCGCAAGCAAGAAGCCCAAAGCTAAAGCCAAAAAACCTTAACTTTTCTTGTATGGAGGCTAAGACGTGTCAAAGATGCTGCATGGCGGAAGACTAGGCGATGTCCGAGGGGATGTAGCAAAATACTGCTCGTCCCGCAAAGACGACGCACGCTTAGCCGACGCTGTTTTAGCCATCAACAAAGCCCACGTCGCCATGCTCCTCGAACAAAAAATCATAGAGCAGCAAGACGGCGTAAAACTCCTGTGTGCCCTCCAGAAACTCAGCAGTGCCCAACTTGACCCCAACGCCGAAGACGTGCACATGGCAGTCGAAGAAGCCGTCTTGGCGGAGACGGGTCCTGAAGTCGGCGGGAACCTCCACATCGCCAAAAGCCGCAACGACCAAACCGCAACCGCCATCCGCATGGCTCTGCGCACAGAAATGCTTTGCATCATGCAGGAAATCCTTAGCATGCAGCAGGCGCTCCTCGAAACCGCTGCCAAACACACCGACACAATCATCCTCCAGTACACTCACCTGCAAGCCGCGCAACCCGTAACCTACGCGCACTACTTGCTGTTCCATTTCGACGCGTTGGGACGCGACCTGCAACGGCTACAAAGCGCCTACGAACGGGTAAACCTGTGCCCCTTGGGTGCGGGTGCTTTGGCAACTACGAGTTTCCCGATTAACCGCAAAAAAACCGCGTGGCTCCTAGGCTTCGGTGATGTCTTGGAGAACTCGCTTGACGCAGTGGGCAGCCGAGACTTCATCATCGAAACCCAAGCAACTCTGGCGCTGTTGGCAATTAACCTAAGCCGCTTCGCCGAAGACCTCATCATCTGGAGCTCCACCGAATTCGGCACCATAGAGTTACCCGACGAATTCACCTCGACCAGCAGCATCATGCCCCAGAAAAAGAACCCTGAAGTCCTCGAAGTCATCCGGGCACGGGCAAGCTATGCTTTGGGCGATTTCGTTGCTGCTGCTGCCATTGTGAAGAGTTTGCCGACAACGTACAACTTGGATTTTCAAGAGGTTACGCCGAAGCTTTGGGCAGTGACTGACAACTTGGAAGCGTCGCTGCACATCTTTGGGGCGCTTGTACCCAACATAAAAGTCAAGACAGAAAAAGTTGAGGAGAAAGCTGCAAAGGGCTTTGTCGCCGCCACCGAAGTCGCCAACATGCTGGTCGGCAAGTACGATGTGGCTTTCCGCACCTCACACAAGATCGTTGGGGCACTCGTCAAGGCATTAATTGACGAAAACAAGACGCTCAGCGATGTCACGCCTCAACTCTTGGCTAACGTTGCCCTGGAAACGGCGGGAATCAAGCTGGCGGTTAGAGGCGAAGACATAGTTTCATGCACAAATTTACGCAAAATAATCGAAACATATAAAGTGCAAGGCGGACCTTCACCCGCGGAAGTTCAAAGGGCACTCAAGACAAAAACAAAAGCCGTCGCCGAAAGCAAAGCCGGCATCGCCAAACTCAAAGCAGACCTCGCCGCCGCCGAAACCGCACTCAACTGTACTGTTAAAGAATACACTCGCTCAACGAGCAAGAAAACGTAAAACTTAAAAATTCAGACTGATAGGTGTAATAGGGCTTTGGCTCCACAACATAGCACGTTGAAGAATAATAAAAAAGCGGTTCTGCTTCTCGAAGACGGAACGTCATTTACCGGTAAAGGTTTTGGCGCAACAGCAAAAATTTCAGGCGAAGTTGTTTTCTCCACGCAGATGGTGGGGTACCCTGAAGCCTTAACTGACCCGTCATATAAGGGGCAGGTTTTAACTTTCACTTATCCCATGGTTGGCAACTACGGCGTCCCAGACAAAGTTATGGATCGTGGGCTGCCGCTCTTTTTCGAATCCGATCACATTCAGCCTCAAGGCTTAATTATTCACGAGTTATGTCTGGAACCTTTCCACTGGGCATCCACACGCACCCTAGATCAGTGGCTTGCCGACGAAGGCGTCCCCGGCATCTACGGCGTAGACACCAGACGCCTCACAAAGAAACTGCGAACCCACGGTGTCATGCTGGGGGTCCTGCAGGTTTTCGAAGAAGACGTTGAACCAGACTTAGAATCGATGCTTAAAAGCAGCCAAAACATCGCTGACCCCAACCAAACCGACCTCGTTAAAGAAGTATCCGTGAAGAAACCCATATCCTACAGTGTAGATGGCAAAAAAACCGTTGTATTAATCGACTGCGGAGTCAAGTACAGCATCATCCGCAACCTCCTCAAACGAGGCATAAACGTCGTCCGCGTCCCCTATGACACCTCAGCTAAAGAAATCTTGGATTACCACCCAGACGGCGTATTCATAAGCAACGGTCCAGGCGACCCCAAAAAATGTGTCAAAACCATCGACGCCATCCGGGAACTCAGCGAGAAAACCCCGCTAATGGGCATCTGCCTCGGAGCCCAAATCCTCGCCTTAGCCTTAGGCGGAGACACATACAAACTCAAATTTGGCCACCGCGCCCAAAACCAGCCGGCACTAGACTTATACAACAACCGATGCTACATCACCACCCAAAACCACGGTTACGCCATAAACCTGGATTCACTCAAAAACACCTGTCTCGAACCCTGGTTCATCAACCCCAACGACAAAACCACCGAGGGCATCCGCTGCAAAAACAAGCCTGTTTTCGCCGTGCAGTGGCATCCTGAAGCGTCGCCGGGACCCTACGACACTGAACTCTTGTTTGACAAATTCGCTAAAACCTTGGAGGTCAACTAATGCCCAAGTTCGACTGGATCAAAAAAGTCCTTGTTCTAGGCAGCGGCGCCATCAAAATCGGTGAAGCAGCCGAATTCGACTACAGCGGCAGCCAATGCCTAAAAGCGCTGCGAGAAGACGGCATAGAAACCGTCATCATCAACCCAAACATCGCCACCATCCAAACCGACCCCCGCCTCAGCGGCAAAGTCTACCTTCTCCCCGTCACCCCAGAATACGTTGAAAAAGTCATCGCTAAAGAACGCCCCGACGGCATCCTCTTAGGCTTCGGCGGGCAAACCGCGCTTAACTGCGGCTTAGAACTCGAAAAAACAGGCATCCTCCAAAAATACAACGTTAAAGTTTTAGGCACCCCTGTCCAAGCCATCGAAGACACAGGCGACCGTGAACGGTTCCGCCAAGCCATGCAGAAAGCAGGTATCCCATACCTAAAGAGCAGAACCGCCACCAGCGTCAAACAGGCGCTCGAAATCGCCGACGAAATCGGCTACCCCGTCATGGTCCGAGTTGCTTACACGTTGGGCGGTAAAGGCGCAGGCGTTGCCCATAACCAGAAGGAACTCAAAGAGATCGCTACCATCGGCATCGCCCAGAGTCGCATCCGCCAAGTCCTCGTCGAAGAGTACGTGGGGCACTGGAAAGAAGTTGAGTACGAAGTTATGCGTGACTACGCTGATAACTGTTTAACCGTTTGTAACATGGAAAACTTTGATCCCATGGGCATCCACACTGGCGACAGCATAGTTGTGGCGCCTTCGCAGACCATGACTAACCGCGAATATCACCAGATCCGCTCCATCTCCATTAACGCTATCCGAGCTTTAGGCATAGTCGGAGAATGCAACATACAGTGGGCGCTGCATCCCAAATCAGAGGAATGCCGTGTCATCGAAGTCAACAGCCGAATGTCACGTAGCAGCGCCTTAGCCAGCAAAGTCACAGGTTATCCGCTTGCCTACATCGCAACCAAACTCACTTTAGGCTACACGCTGCCTGAACTCATCAACAAAGTCACCGAAGTCACAACCGCATGCTTCGAACCCGCACTGGACTACATAACCGTTAAAATCCCCCGCTGGGACCTCCAGAAATTCCGCAACGCCGACCGCCACGTTGGACCACAGATGCGTAGTGTCGGCGAAGTCATGGCTATTGGCAGATGCTTCGAAGAGGCACTGCAAAAAGCCGTGCGCATGCTGGACACAGGCAAAATCGGTTTAGTCTGCAACCCTGAAGATAACGAACCCGAATCTGAAGAGCGCCTCAGAGACGAAATGGCGCACCCAACTGATGAGCGACTCTACAAAATCGGCAAAGCCCTAAAAATCGGAATCCCCATCACGGAGATTTACCGTATAAGCGGCGTCGACCCCTTCTTCCTATACAAAATCCAAAACATCCTCAACATGGAACAGGAGCTAAAAACCCTCAACTTAGCCACTTCCGAAGCAGCCGAAGTCATCCGCGAAGCCAAACGTATCGGCTTCAGCGACCAGCAAATCGCAGTGTGCCAAAAAACCGACGAAGCCACCATCCGCACCTACCGCAAAAACAACAAAATCCTCCCAGTCGTAAAACAAATTGACACTTTAGCGGCAGAGTGGCCGGCGAAAACCAACTATCTCTACATGACCTATGGCGGAGACGAAGACGACATAGAGTTCAGCAAAACCCAAAGCAAAGTCATTGTCTTGGGCGCAGGCGTTTTCCGCATCGGCAGCAGCGTGGAATTCGACTGGTGCGGCGTCAACACGGTTTGGGCACTCAAGAAAAACGGCATAAAAGAAGCCATAATGGTCAACTACAACCCTGAAACCGTCAGCACAGACTACGACATCTCTGACAAACTCTACTTTGAAGAACTCACAGTTGAACGTATCCTAGACATCTACGACAAAGAAAACCCCATGGGCGTCATCACCAGCGTCGGCGGACAAATCCCCAACAACCTTTCCATGCCCCTCTGCGAGGCAGGCGCAAACATATTGGGCACATCTGCGCAGGACGTGGATTTGGCAGAAGACCGCAGCAAATTCAGCGCGCTACTCGATCAACTTGACATCCACCAGCCCAGCTGGAGCAAGCTCCAGAGCATTGAAGAAGCCAAACGGTTTGCAACAAAAATCGGCTTCCCTGTACTGGTGCGACCCAGCTATGTGCTCTCAGGGTCAGCGATGCGTGTCGCCTACAACGAAGTCGCACTCGAGAACTTCCTTAATTTGGCTGCGAAGGTTTCCCGTGACCACCCGGTGGTTATCAGCAAATTCATCACCCGAGCCAAAGAAGTCGAAGTTGACGGTGTCTCAGACGGCGATAACGTTTTCATCGGCGCCATCATGGAACACGTTGAAAACGCAGGCGTCCACAGCGGCGACGCAACCATGACTATCCCGCCGCAAGCACTCAAACCAGAAGTGCAGAAAGACATCGAAACCGCAACCATAAAAATCGTTAAAGCGCTGCGAATCCACGGACCCTACAACATCCAATACCTCGTCAAAGACGACGTCGTCAACGTCATCGAATGCAACCTCCGCGCCTCCCGCTCAATGCCCTTTGTAAGCAAATGCAGAGGCATAAACCTCATTGACCTCGCAACTTTGGCGATGCTGGGCAAAAAAATCGACGGCGTTCAACTCTCCCCCATGCAGGTTGCACCTCACGTGGGCGTCAAAGTGCCTCAGTTCAGTTTCATGCGGCTCAGCGGTGCCGACCCCGTTTTAGGCGTGGAGATGCTTAGCACTGGCGAAGTGGCGTGTCTCGGCGAAAGTTTTGCAGATGCTTTTACCAAGGCGTTGCAGTCTGCGGAGTTTACGATTCCTCCCAGAGGCGGCTCAGTGCTTATCAGCGTTGGCGGCGATGTCGAACGTAAAGCCCGCGTGGTCCCAATCGCACAGGCGTTTGCAGATATGGGCTTCAAAATTTACTCTACCGCAAACACAGCCAAAGTCTTAAGTGCCCATGGCGTAGCAGCGACGGTGCTGCATAAAGTCAAAGACCCCGACGTAACACCCAACATTCTCGACTTTCTTCAAGAACGCAAAATCGACCTCGTTATCAACGTGCCCATTGCCAACCGCCGCAGCAACATAAACGAGATCATAACCGACGGCTACACAATCCGACGCCAAGCAGTAGAATTCAACATCCCCGTCATCACCAATCTCCAGTTAGCGCAGGCGTTGGTGGATGTTATGAAACAGAAAAACCAGAACGGCAACAGCATCCGCTCCTTAAACGAGTACATGGATGATTTGCCTTGGAAAAAATGGTAGCTCTAAGCTATCTTCTTCCTTTTTGGTTCTAAACAAAGAAAAAAGGGGCTAAGCAGGTTGCATCGGCATAGTCTCTCTGCTGCTAGGCGCCATTTCGCCTTTAATGAATGCTAAAAGGTCATTGTTGACCTGCTGCTTAAGCGTGGTACACATACCGTGTGGTGCGCCCTTGTAGACCTTCAAAGTGGCATTTTTGATTATCTTTGACGAAAGCATACCTGAATCCGCAAAGGGAACAATTTGGTCGTCGTCACCATGGAGAATCAGGGTTGGAACATCGATTTTTTTGAGGTCGTCGTTGAAGTCAGTTTCCGAAAACGCTTTGATACAGAAATACGCCGCTGGCAGGCTGCACATCATGCCTTCACGCCAGAACTCGTCCCGAACACCTTTGGAGACATTTGCGCCTGGGCGGTTGTAGCCATAGAACTGCATGGAGAGGTCCATCCAGAACTGTGAGCGATCAGCTAAGACAGCGGCGCGGATCTGGTCAAAAGCAGACATCGGCAATCCCCCGGGGTTATTGGATGACTTAAGCATTACTGGAGGTACTGCGCTAATCAACACGACTTTTGAGACTCGGCTTGTTCCATGCCTTCCGATGTAGCGGGCAACTTCGCCGCCGCCCGTTGAGTGTCCGACGAGAATTGCGTTTTCCGCATGGGTTTTCTCAATTACTTCTGCTAGGTCGTCGGCGTAAGTGTCCATGTCGTTGCCACCCCAGGGTTGGCTTGAGCGTCCGTGTCCACGGCGGTCATGCGCAATGCAGCGGTATCCGTGGGAAGCTAAAAAGAACATCTGATCTTCAAACGCATCTGAATTTAGTGGCCAGCCATGGCTAAAAACGACTGGTTGACCGTTGCCCCATTCTTTGTAGAATAATTCGGCTCCGTTTACAACGAGTTTTGCCAATAAAATACCTCATTCTAAACAGTGGAAGTATTCTGCGGAATTTTAGAGTATGTATCAACAGTGATGTAACTACAGCGCGCTTGGAAAACTAGGTCATCAGTACTAATTATTCTTGTTTGAGGAACTCTTGGCTCATTGTTCTTATTGTGAAGCCGTTGTCTTTTAGGTATTGCATTTGGCTCTGAAAAGCTTCCTTTGTCTGAAGCGGTTCATGGCACGATCAAATATCAACCTGCCGTTCCATACCTACAAAAAAAGGTCCGCCACTATTGCTGAGGGAATATCTCTCATAAAACCTTCCCAATTAGAGAACACTTCCCTCCATAGGTTTTCTGCATGCCTTGGACATTAGGATCCAAATACGTCCAAGCCTCTGGTACTGTGCACTGCTTGCTGTAACAGTCGCTATTGACACCACAATCTTTTTATTTATTTGCAGCTTAGTTTTTAAGAACTGGAGATATAGAGGCAGGAACCATGAGGGATCGTCACCTCAATAGCTGGGATCGACGGGTACACTTCAACTAATTCACCCAGGCAACCCTCTGAATCATCCATAAAATTCTCGCAAACAATTTTTCAACCAGACAAGAGTATAAATCATAAACAACAGGAGACCATGTAAGATATGACTGAAATGAGCGGTGCTCAGGCACTTTTAGAATCCCTTGAACGAGAAAAAGTTGACACAATCTTCGGTATCTTAGGCGGCGCTATCCTACCCGTATACGATGCACTCTGCGGCAACAAAAAAATCCGCCACATCCTCGCACGACACGAACAATGCGCAGCCCATGAAGCTGAAGGATACGCTAAAGCCAGCGGACGCGCAGGCGTATGCATGGCAACAAGCGGCCCGGAGCCACCAACCTCGTAACAGGCATCGCCAACGCCTACATGGACTCCTCCCCCATAGTCGCCTTAACAGGGCAAGTACCGTCCAGCGGAGTCAATACCACCTACATGATCGGCAGAGACGCCTTCCAAGAAGCCGACATCATAGGCATCACAACCGCCATCACAAAATACAGCTACCAACCCCGCCGCGTTAACGACATCCCCGTCGCCGTCAAAAGCGCCTTCTACATAGCCACAACCGGCAGACCCGGACCCGTCCTGATCGACTTGCCCAAAAACATCCAAGCAGAAGTCGCCGAAGTCGAATTCACCGATAAAATCGACGCCCGAGGCTACAAACTGCCCGGCGAACCGGACCCCGCACGGATCAGCGAAGCCGCCAAGCTGCTCTCCAAAGCCGAGCGCCCCCTTATCTTGGTTGGAGGCGGAGCCATAATCGCAGGTGCAAGTGACGAAATAGTGCAGATGTCAGACCTGTTGATGGCGCCGGTTGCAACCACGTTTATGGGTAAAGGCGCTTTCCCAGAAACCCACCCCTTGTCTTTGGGCAGTATTGGCATGCACGGCAACCCCGCGGCAAACAGGCTGATGGGTGAAGCCGACGTGTTGTTGGCAGTTGGAACAAGGTTCAGTGACCGCGCAACCGCCAACCTTGACTCTTTCGCGTCTGAAGCCAAGAAAATCCAAATCGAAGTTGACAACGCGGAAATCAACAAAAACATAGAGATAGATGTGCCCATCGTTGCCGACGCCAAGGCATCGCTGCAGATGCTGCTAAAAGCCACCTCCAATAAACTAAGGAAGGGCGAAGGCACCGCATGGACTAAACGCGTCAAAGAAGCCAAAGAACAACTAAGTCCCCTACTAAAGGATAGACCCAAAGACATCGTCCCAAAGCATTTGCTGTTTGCACTGCGTGAGTTGCTGCCTGAAAACGGCATCATCACCACAGAAGTCGGCCAGAACCAGATGTGGTCCGCACTATACTTCCGAGCACTAAAACCCCGTACCTTCATCAGCAGCGGTGGGCTTGGAACTATGGGCTTTGGTTTCCCAGCAGCTATAGGCGCCAAAGTCGCGTGTCCCGACCGTCCAGTTGTGGACGTTGCAGGAGACGGCAGCTTCGTCATGACTGAGCAGGAACTGGCATGCAGCGTCAGCGAAAACATCCCAGTCACAGTCATCGTCTTAAACAACAGTGTGTTGGGCATGGTGGCTCAGTGGCAACGCACCCTTTACAACCGTCGCTACATGGCAGTCAACTTGGGCAAGTACCCCGACATGGTTAAGCTGGCAGAAGCTTACGGGGCAAACGGCGTACGCATCAACAGCATAGAAGAATTCCGCAAAGCAGTTAAGCAGGCACTAACCAGTAAAGTTACTACGGTAATCGATGTGCCTATCGGTTCAGAGACGGATGTGGTTCCGTTTGTGCCGCCGGGCTGCGGTTTACCCCAACAGAGAGGTGACTACTAATGCAAGCGGAAAAACTCAAAGTTATATCTGTGCTAGTCGAAAACAAGCCAGGTGTCTTGCACATGATTGCCAACTTGTTCAGACGCCGAAACTTCAACATCGAATCCATCACCGTCGGCCCAACAGAAAAATCCGACATTGCACGCATGACCATAACAGTTAACGGCGATGAGAAAACCTTGGACCAAGTTGTCAAGCAAGTGGAAAAACAAATCGACGTCTTAAAAGTCGGTGAACTCGAATTCGGCAACTACGTTATGAGAGAGCTCTCGCTGATTAAAGTCGCAGTTAAAGATTCAAAGGAACGCAGTGACATCATTAACTTCGTCGAAGTCTTCCGAGGCAGAATCATCGATGTCTCCCTGACAACATAACCGTAGAAATCACCGGAGCTCCCGACAAAATCGACGCTTTCCTCAACCTCATGAAAACGTTTGGCATTATCGAGCTTGCACGCACTGGCATCACTGCATTGGCGCGGGGCGCTAAATCCATAAGAATCGACGATTAAACTGCATGTCCAAAGCCCAAATACTTAAACGTCCCTTCTTTAGAATTTGCCATTATCCTATGGTTAAGCAGTTTAATTAAAAGGAAAAGAAAATGCAATGAACATTACAGAAAAAATCTTGGCTAAAGCCGCAGGCAAAAAAGCCGTGCATCCAGGCGAAATCGTCGACGCCAACGTCGACATGGTTATGGTGCATGACTTAACTGGACCTTTAGCTGTGGAAGCATTCAACAAAATCGGAACCCCAAAAGTTTGGGATAACAAAAAAGTAGTAGTGATTCTGGACCATCAGGTTCCCGCTGAATCCGTGAAAGCAGCGGAACTACACAAAACCATGCGCAACTTTGCCAAAACCCAGAACCTCCAGTTCTACGAAGTCGGCAGAGGAGGCATCTGTCACCAAGTTATGCCCGAAAAAGGCCACGTCACCCCCGGTACAGTTGTCGTCGGCGCAGACAGCCACACCTGCACTTACGGAGCCTTCGGAGCCTTCGCCACGGGCATTGGCTCCACAGAAGCAGCCGCAGTCATGGCAACCGGCAAAATCTGGTTCAAAGTACCCCCAACCATCAAAGTCAACGTCAAAGGAAAATTCAAAAAATACGTCGCCCCCAAAGACCTGATCCTAAACATCATCGGCACACTAAGCGTAGATGGCGCCATATACCGAGCCGCAGAATTCACTGGTCCAACCATCAAAGCTATGAGCGTAGCGGGCAGAATGACCGTCTGCAACATGGCGGTTGAGATGGGCGCCAAAAACGGCATAATCGCACCTGACGAAACCACCGAGGACTTCTTGCAGGGCAGAATCTCCAAAATGCCCGACTTAGCGGCATTGCAAAGCGACAAAGACGCCGAATACGAGCGCACAGTTGAATTCGACGCTGCAAAGTTGGAGCCCCAAATCGCGTGCCCCAGTTCAGTGGACAACGTTAAACCCGTCTCAGAAGTCGGTAACGTTCCAATTGAGCAGGCTTTCATCGGTAGCTGCACCAACGGCAGACTGGAAGATTTGCGTTTAGCAGCCCAAGTTATGAAGGGCAAAAAAGTCAAAGACGGCGTCCGCGCCTTGGTCATCCCTGCCTCTCAGGAGGTATGGAAGGAAGCGGCTCAAGAGGGTTTGCTGGAAATCTTTACCGATGCAGGCGCAATCGTCTGCGGCAGCGCATGCGGGCCCTGCTTAGGCGGCCACATCGGCTTGTTGGCAGCGGGCGAATCATGTGTTTCGTCAAGCAACCGCAACTTCATCGGACGAATGGGCAGCCCCCAAGCCAGCGTCTACTTAGCCTCGCCCGCCACTGTAGCGGCTTCGGCGATAGCTGGCAGAATAGTGAGTCCACTGGAGGTAGTGACTTAATGGAGAGCAAAATCAAAGCCAAAGCAGTAGTCTTCGGAAACAACATTGACACCGACGTCATCTTACCAGGTAAATACCTAATCTTAGTGGACCCCCACGACTTAGCCCAACACGCTTTGGAAGGCTTAGACACAGACTTCGTAAAAAAAGCCAAACCAGGCGTAATCTTGGTCGGAGGCAAAAACTTCGGCTGCGGCTCCAGCCGCGAACAGGCACCATTAGCGCTAAAGTACAGCGGCGTCAAATGCGTCATTGCTGAGTCGTTTGCCCGAATATTCTTCCGCAACGCAATCAACATCGGTTTGCCCGTAATTGAATGCAAAGGCATATCAACTTCGGTTAAGACTGGCGACGAATTAGCCGTGGACTTTGTAGCCGGCAAGATTGAAAATGTTTCCAATGGCAAAAAGTTCCAAGTGGAGAAACTGCCGCCTTTCATCTTAGAGATTTTGGCGGACGGCGGATTAATTGAGAACTTACGAAGGAGAATGAACAAGAAATGACTGAATACAAAATATCCCTAATTCCAGGCGACGGCATCGGACCCGAATTATCTGAAGCTACCCTAAAAGTCCTAGATGCAGTCCAAAAAAAGTTTGAATTGAAACTAAAAATCATCGAAGCCCCAGCAGGCGACATCGCCCTTGAAACCCTCGGCGCCGCCCTACCAGCGGACACTGTGGAGAAAATCAAGAACAGCCACGCCTGCATGAAGGGTCCAGTCGGCGAATCCGCAGCTGATGTCATCGTTAAACTACGCTGCATGTTCGACTTATATGCCAACTTGCGCCCCCTGAAAACTTACCCGGGCGTACAGGCTGCACGGCCAAACATCGACATGTTTTTTGTCCGCGAAAACACCGAGGACGTCTACAAAGGCTTAGAATTCATGATAGGCAACGACACAGCCCTGTGCCTACGAGTTATCACACGCCAAAACAGCACGCGCATCGCCAAAAAAGCATTCGAGGTCGCCCGCCTACGTAATGGCAAAAAACGCGTTACCGCCATCCACAAAGCCAACGTCATGCGTGTAACCGACGGCTTATTCCGCGACGTATGCCGCGAAGTCGCCAAAGGCTATCCAGACATCGCGTTCAACGAACTCTACGTTGACGCCGCCTCCATGCGCCTAATCAAAGAACCCGAATTCTTCGATGTCTTCTGCACCTGCAACATGTTCGGCGACATCCTTTCTGACGAAGCAGCGCAACTCATCGGAGGCTTAGGCATGGCTCCCGGCGCAAACATCGGCGACAACTTTGGTTTATTCGAACCCATCCATGGCTCCGCACCCAACCGTGCAGGCAAACACACCGCCAATCCCATCAGCATGATCCTGTCTGCAAAGATGATGCTGGATTGGCTGGGTGAAAAATACAATGATCCCAAATGCATTAAGGCAGCGGCAGCCATAGAAAACGGCACCATCTACGCGTTGAAGAATGGGCAATGTGTTCCTGACTGCGGCGGCAAAACCACCACCGTGGGCATGGCAGAAGCCATCGCCGCAGCCTTAACCGCTGCGAAAAGCTGACCCATATGACACAACAAACTGAAACCCGAACCATCCGCATTTTAGATACAACGTTGAGGGACGGGGAACAAACCCCCGGCGTTTCCCTAACAACCGACGACAAAATCGAGATTGCACGCCAACTAAGCAAACTCGGCGTAGACGTTATCGAAGCTGGTTTTCCAAGCAGTTCTGAAGGCGAAAAAAGAGTCGTCAGAGACATCGCCAAACTGGGCTTAACCTCAGAAATCTGTGCCCTATCCCGCTGTACAAAAAAAGACATCGACGCCGCACTAGACTGCGACGTTGACTTAATCCACGTGTTCATCCCCACTTCGCCTGTACAGATGAAATACGCCGTTAACATGACCCCTGAACAGGTTTTAGCGTCCGCTGTAGACTCAATTCAATACGTAAAGAAGCATGGCGTAAAATGTGAATTCTCCCCAATGGATGCCACTCGTACCGAACCGCCCTTCCTAAAACAAATTTGCCTAGCAGCACAGGACGCAGGCATGGACAGCTTAAACACGCCAGACACCGTCGGCTGCATGATACCAAGAACAACTTTTGAGTTTTTTAAGGAACTTAAAAGCTACATCAAGGTTCCACTTAGCGCCCACTGCCACAACGACTTCGGCTTAGCAGTCGCCAACAGCTTAGCCGCCGTTGAAGCAGGCGCAGCCCAAGTCCACACTGCCGTAAACGGTCTTGGCGAACGCGCAGGCAACGCAGCCCTAGAAGAAGTCGCCACCACCCTGCATGTGGTCTACAAGTACAAAACCAACATTAACACACGCTTGCTCTACAGCACCAGCCGCATGGTAGCCTCTTTAACAGGAATAAACGTGCAGGTTAACAAGGCAATTGTCGGCGAAAATGCCTTTGCTCACGAAAGCGGTATTCACACCAGAGGCGTCACAGAGCAACCGTTGACCTTTGAGCCCATCAGCCCTGAACTCGTGGGCAGAACCCGCAAACTCGTCGCGGGCAAACTTGCAGGCACAAGAGGCATCCAAGCAGAACTGAAAGATATCGGCATTCACCCCAACGAAGAGCAACTATCCGAAATCGTCAAACGCGTCAAAGAATTGGGCGACAAAGGTAAAATGGTAACCGACGCCGACCTAATAGCCTTAACATCCGCAGTCATGGGTGAGGTGATTGGCGAAGAAAAAATCGTTGACCTCTGCGACATGGCAGTCGTCACAGGCATAAAAGTCATCCCAACCGCTTCGGTACGCCTGACGCTGGACGGCAAAGAATACGTTGCCGCAGAAACCGGTGTCGGCCCCGTCGATGCAGCACTCAAAGCCATCCAGAAATTAACCAGCAACCTCGAAAAAATCCGCCTAAGCGAATACAGATTGGAAGCCATCACCGGCGGCTCCAACGCAGTCGCTGAAGTAGTCATAAAAGTCGAAGACGAAAAAGGCAACATAGTCAGCGCCCGTGCTGCCAGAGAAGACATCGTCATGGCATCTGTGGAAGCAATGATAAACGGTATAAACAAGTGCTTACTAAAGAATCGTAGTCAAGGCAAGAAACAATGAAGGTAACTTATCAGGGTGAAACCGGCGCCTACAGTGAGATGGCGGTCTACAAGTTTTTCGGCGGCAAAGTTGAGCCGGTGCCCTGCAAAGACTTCCGCGATGTTTTCGAATCCGTCAAAACCGAGGCTGTGCCCCATGGTGTGGTTCCCATTGAGAACAGCATTGAGGGCAGCATCAACCAAAACTACGACCTTTTTCTGTCTTACGACCTCAAAGTCTGCGGGGAAGTCGCAGTCAAACTCGCCCATGTCTTAATCGGCAACCCCGACACCAAAATCGACAACATCAAAACCGTCTATTCGCACCCCCAAGCGCTGGCGCAATGCCGCAAATACCTCGAAAAACACAACTGGGACGTCATCCCCGCCTACGACACCGCCGGCGCAGTCAAAATAGTCAAAGAACAAAGCCGAACAGACGCCGCAGCCATCGCATCTGAAAAAGCCGCCGACCTCTACGGCATGAAAATCCTCGCAAGAGACATCGCCGACAACCCCACCAACTACACCCGCTTCCTCGTACTGGGATTAGAAGATGCGGCACCAACTGGCGACGACAAAACCAGCATCATCTTCTCGCTCAAACATGCGCCGGGCACGCTCTATCACGCAATCGGCGAATTCGCATCCCGCAACATCAACCTAACACGCATCGAATCCAGACCCACCAAAACCACCGCCTGGCAATACAACTTTTACGTTGATTTCGAGGGGCATCGGACAGAGAAACGTTGCACTGAGGCGTTGGCGGCCTTGGAGAAGTACGCGAATTTCATAAAGATTCTGGGAAGCTACCCGCGAGTTATCTAAGCCGACGAGTTCTGGCCCAACGTAGCGGGCATTTCAGTCTTGCTTTACTCCTCGTTTTGCCCTAAAAATAATCAGCACCGAAAAGGCGGCGGCAAGGGAAATTATCAAGAACAAACAAAACGTTACAGCGTCGGCTCCTACGAAGTAGCCCCAAGCAAGCATGAGGAACGTAAGGCTGAGTGCAACAAAACTGCCCCAGAGCCGCCTAGTTTGACGCCGCTTTCTAATCCCAAGTATACCGTCCCAGTATAGTGTCGTAATAGATATTAAAATAACTTGTTGATGGGCGCTTCATAAAATACTGGGGTCCTGCCCTTGGGTTACCTAATTCAGTAATCACTTTTCAACAGCTACGTCCACGTAGGCTTTTCCGTCGTAGAGGACGCCTTCCATACCGCGGTGCCTCCCACCCTTCATAATTAGCCTTGGACCAGACACTTTTCGCGCTATGTAGACTATGCGTTTGCCGATTATGCCGTCGCCTTCACTGGTTAGGGTGGTCATTTCTTTGCCTTCTTGATGTGTCCTTCTTCAAGCAGTTTATGGATTGTTTTAAAAGTTATGTCGTATTCCAGCCCCAGTGTGTCGGCTATTTCGCTGGCAAAACTTGGCCCCGGATGGGCTTTTAGGTATTCTCCAATCATGTGTTCGGCTTCTTGTACTGTAACGTCTTTGACGCTGATGACTTCCATGCTTGCGAGTTTGTCCCTCGCGGCGTCTCTTAGGAAATCGGCGAAGCTGCGGTAGAGGCCTGCGTCGATGAGGTGTTGGATTTTTTTGTAGTCTGATTTTGGGAGGCGCACTGCCGCTTGGCAACCTTCTGAATCGGTCTGTTTCTGCATGGTTAACAGATGGTACCATTTGGTACATAAATATTCCGAAAAACCTTGACTTTAAACGGTAAATCCATTATCAAATCCAACATACTTCCACACTCACACGGCGGCTGATTCTGCAAGGAGCCATGCACCGCGTGTGGAGAAAAACACACTTGCCACACCAAAACAGCCAAAGAAAAACAAAGCAAACCAAAAAAACAACCGCATTCAGTTGCATTCTTGTGGTGCCCTGCAAAACGCCACACCCACATAAAGAAAAAAACAGATAAGCCCCGATTTAACTTTCGGGTATTAGGGCTTTGGCTTTCTCGTAGACATCCGCTGGCTTGACTGGGTTGCCGCAGTGTCTGCAAACCAAAACTTTGCCCTCTTCTGGGATGTCTATCATGCTGTTGCATTTGGGGCAGTTAAACGCTGACATGACTACGCCGTTGTCTTTGAGGTAACAGTTTAGTGCTGCAAAATCAGCGATTTCTATGCTGGTGATTGTTTGAGGCATCTCGCGTTGTTTGGATGGTTTAGGCGTCTTTGATTGTTCTAATGGTCCGAGGAAAACCGCGTATGCGCAGGCTTGGCAAAGTTTTTTTCCTTTGAGTTCCGGGAATTCTTTGCGTTTACCCACATCTCGTGAGCCAATAACGTACCATTTGATGTAGCCTTTCTTGAGCTGCTTATTCCAGAAAACCATTCTCCGCTCATTCCAGAGCAGCTCTTTTCCGCATCGGGCGCAGTTTTCCATAGAGGTCACGTTTGTTATTGCTTGGGTTTGGATGTAATTAGTTTTTGCCCAAAAAATACAAATTTGCTCCGTTTCTATCTCAGATCAACTTTTACGGCCCTCTTTTGATGTGATTGTTGAATACGCCACAAGCAGTCTTCAATTGCAGACGCAAGCTGAACCCAAAACACAGTCGCCCAGACAGTCTGTTGGTTGTTGTTGTGTATAGGCGATTTCCTGCAACAACAACTAAAGAAAAAACACTGATCTCACACTTGAATAGTGCAGTTTAAGTTTTGGAGCTAGATGCCGAGTCGTTTCACATTGTTGCAGAAAAAGTTATCAATGATTTGATGACCTTCAGGATGGGTTTCGTCTCCGATTGTGATGCGTTCGGGGTGGAATTGGACGCCGAAGAACAACTTGCTCTTGTGCTTCACCGCTTCCACTTCGCAGCTTGGGGAGTCAGCGATCAAGTTGAAGCCTGCGTCGTAGAGGCTGTCTTTTAAGACGTAGTCGTTGTGGTATTCTGCCAGGGGAACCGCTTGGCCTTTTCTAAATCGGCTAAGAATGTCGCCTGTCTGGATAATGTTAACCTGTTCAAACCGGTCCATGACTGGCTTGGGAAGCGAAGCGGTTTTGGCGCCAAAAGCAGTGCATAATAGTTGATGCCCAAAACAAACGGCGAACAGAGGCACCTCGCATGTTGGAATAAAATCTATGACGCCTTTGAATTTGATTTGGTCCTCAGGTTTTACTATGCGGGATTCGGAGCCGCTTACGACGACTGCGGCGATATCTTCCCCAAACCGATAGTCTTTCTGAATTTTTGTGTAGGGCACTGTTTTGCAGACTGTGAACTTGTTGAGTGCGTCGCAGAGGGGGTTGATTTTGTTGCTGTCAAGGTAACAGTTCACCAGTAAAGTCTTAGTCATCTTGCTTACTCCTCAGTTGACTGAAGCATTCTATACATATCCTCATAACTCTTCCCGTATTCACGGTCAGTTTTCTCCAATATCGCGCGGAGGCGGTCCATGCGGTTCATGATGGCTTTGGAATCTTTTTTCTTCATCAACTCAAGCCACTCCTCGGCATTGGCTATGAACCGCTCCTCAATTTTCTCCATACCCGGCAGCTTGGTCTGCAAATTAGCGTAGAGGTCAGGCGTCTCTGCGGCGACTGCCTCGACGAGGGTGAATAGCATGCGGTAGGTTGTTCCCGCCAACTTTTTGGATTCGGCGAAGGCTGGTTGCTCCAGCAGGGTTTCGCAGGCGGCTAAGCCGAGGAAATGTGGGAACCCCAACACGATCGACATTAACTCATCATGCTTCTTAGGCGTCATGACAAAGACGTGAGCGCCTTCACTTTCAAGCCACCGCTGGTATTCTTTAGCGTAGGCTATTTCCTCGGCGTTGGTGGGGGTTAAAACGTAGGCTTTGTGGGCTACGCCGTTGCTGCCTGGCCCAAACACTGGGTGCGTGCCCAGTGTGAGGGCGCCTTTGAGATACGTGTGCATGACTTCAACTGGGTACTCTTTGATGGAGCAGATATCCATGACAGGCTGCCCCTTGTGGATTGAGGAGGCGATTTTTTTGACTGTTTCCTCAAAACTGGAGATGGATATGCAGAGTAAAACGCGGTCAGCGCCTTTGACTGCGGCTGAGAAATCAGCGGTTAAAACGCCCAACTCGTCGCCTAACTTTGCCAGTTTCTCTGGGTTGCGGTCAGCAAGGACTACTGTGTCGCCTTTCTCTTTGCAGTACTCTGTGAACCAAATGCCCATTTTTCCTGCGCCGAGAACGGCTGTCCTCATTGATTTGCTGCCTCGCTGATTTTGTCCAGGGCAACTGCTATTTGGTCGTCTGGAGCGGTTAGGCTGATGCGGAAGTGTTCGGGGTAGTCGCCGAAGCTTGAGCCTGGGGCTACTGCTACGCCGCTGTCGAGCAGGTTGAGGGTGAATTTTGTACCGTCGAGCCCTTTTTTCTTTGGGAACACGTAGAAGGGTGCGTCGGGCTTAGTGAATTCGAAGCCTGCAGAGGAGAGTTTTTTGCTTGCGAGGTCGGCGCGGGCTTTGTATTTGGCTTTGATGTTGCTGGCGATTTGCTTGTGGAGTTCTAAGCCTTTGAGTGCGGCGTCTTGGATGAAGACGGGTACGTTGTTGAAGGTGATCTGGTTAAGTTTTGTGACGTTGTCAACTAGGGTTTTGTTGGCGACTAAGTAGCCGATGCGCCAGCCAGTCATCGTGAAGGTTTTGCTGAAGCCGTTGCTGACGATGTGGCGGCTGTCTGCGCCGTAGTCGAGGATGCTCTTGGTTTTCTTAAATGCGATGGCACCGTAGACTTCGTCGCTAAGGATGGTGACGCCTTTTTTGTTGGCTAATTCAACTATGCCGTCGAGGGTTTTGTCGTCGATGGCTTTGCTGGTGGGGTTGTTAGGGTTGTTTAGCAGTATAATTTTTGTTTCGCTGTCGATGAGGTTTTCGAGTTTGTCAAGGTGGATTTTCCAGCCGTCCTCCATCTCTGTGCGGAGCAATTTGGTTTTTGCGCCAATGCTTTTTGCTATTAAGTCGTAAGCTGTCCAGTACGGCGTGGGGATGATGACGTTGCCGCCGTTTTTGAGTGTGAGAAACATAGTGGAGAATATCGCCCATTTCGAACCGGGGGTGATAACAACGTTTTCGGGTTTGACGCCGTGTACCTCAGCGATGGCTTTGCGTAGTGATAGTTCGCCGTAGGATGAGGAGTACTTGGTTTTGCCTTCTTTCATCGAAGCGTAGGCTGCCTCCACGATTTCTGGGGGTGTAGCCATGTCGGGGTCGCCTAGGTTGAGTCGAATGATTTTTTTGCCTTCACTTTCGAGTTTTAGGGCTTTCTCGTTTATTTCATAGAGCATCTATGAATACCTCTCCGTTGAGAGTTCTCTACTGTTGAACGCTGCTGCACATATTAACTATTTCGTGGAAGATGCGTTCAGTTTGAATTGGGTCAAGCTTCAACACTAACGCCCGTTCCTTGATGCGATTGTAAACTTCTGTCTCTCTGGAAATGTCATGAACGGGTTTGCCATGTTGCTTCTTTAACTCGCCGATGGCACGGCAAATTTTTACTCTCACAACTATGTCTCTTAGGATTTGCTCGTCAACAGCATTGATTTTTTCACGCAAACTATCTATTTCATCCATTTTTATTGCTCCTTTAACTTTTTTGGAATATCGCCTGAACGAATCAGGTGATCCGCTAAGGTTACTGCGACCGCCGCTTCTATGGCGGGTACGGCTTTAGGGACAACACAGGGGTCATGGCGGCCCTTAACGCTTATGGAAGCGTTCTCCATCGACGACATGTTCACGGTTTGCTGCTCCTTTGCAATGGAGGGCGTAGGCTTAACGGCAACGCGGATAACGATGGGCATGCCGCTGGATAAGCCGCCTAAGATGCCGCCTGCATTCTCAGTCGCCGTCACCACCTTTCCACCTTTGACAAGGAATGCATCGTTGTTTTCTGAGCCCCGCATCTCCGCAGACTTAAAACCAGCGCCGAATTCCACGCCCTTCACAGCGGGAACACTGAATAGTGCCTTCGCCAAATCCGCGTCTAATGAGTCAAAGAGCGGCTCACCCACGCCCGCAGGCATGTTGAATGCTATGCACTCGATGACTCCGCCGAGGCTGTCGCCTGACTCTTTAGCCGCTACGATGGCTTGCTCCATCTTTTCGGCGCACTCCAAGTCGGGGCACCTTGTGGCAGCGGCAAAACGGTTTCTGCGGATTTCCGCGGCACTAAACGCTTTGCCGCTTCGGATTTTCCCGATGGTTTTGGTGTAAGCTAAAACGTCAATGTCATATCTGCTCAGTAGTTTTTTGGCTATGGTGCCTGCCATGATTAGCGCGACTGTGACACGCCCACTGAAGCGTCCGCCTCCCCTGTAATCGTTAAAGCCGCCGTAGCGGATGCGGGCGGGGTAATCGGAGTGGCTGGGGCGGGGCAAGTCTTTGATGGCGTCGTAGTCGCTTGATTTGGTTTCTTTGTTCTCAACCATCACAGCGATGGGGGCACCAGTGGTGTAGCCGCCAAAGACGCCGCTTAAGATTTTGGCTGTGTCTTTCTCCACTCTGGCTGACACGATTTTAGGCTCCGAGGGTATCCTGCGGTCTAGTTCCTCTTGGAAATCTACTTCGCTAAGCGGCAAACCTGCTGGACACCCATCGACGACTACGCCGACGACTTTGCCATGGCTTTCGCCAAACGTTGTTACCATGAATTCTTTACCTATCGAGTTTCCCGCCAACAACTTCAGCTCCTAGTTGCTTAAGATGAGTGAGGAACTGCGGATAAGACTTTCTGATGCACTCGAAGTCTGTGATCGTTGTTTCGCCCTTTGCGCCTAATGCGGCTACGGCTGCTGCCATGGCTATGCGGTGGTCGTTGTGGGGGTCGACGGTTGCACCGTGGAGTGGTGTGCCTTTGATGATTAGGCTGTCTTCTGTTATGGTTATTTTGGCGCCCATTTTGCTTAGTTCCTCGTAGATGGTGAGCAGGCGGTCGGATTCTTTGAGTCGAAGCCGTTTAGCACCCGTGATGTTTGAGGTTCCGTCTGCGTAGCATGCCAGCACTGCTATGGCTGGGACCAGATCGGGGATGTTTCGGGCATCAACATCGATAGGTTTGAGCTGCTTACCCTTGCCTTCGATTTCGACGCTGCCCCGACAAACCCTACCATCAACACCCATACCTTTGAGCACTGTTAAAATGGCTTTGTCTCCCTGCACCGACTCATAATCGAGATTGGCGATTGTAATCTTGGAGTTCGTGATGGCTGCTGCTGCCAAAAGAAAAGTCACTGAAGAAAAATCGCCTGGCACAGCCTCGTCTGCAGCCTTGTAGGTTTGGCCGCTTGGAATGGCGATGCAACGTTCTTCAACTCCGACGACAACCGCATGCCTCGAGAGCACTGCCTCAGTCATCTTAACATAATCCGCCGACTCCAACGGCGACGTAAGCGTGATTTCGGTTTCGGAATCAGCTAACGGGCAAGCAAACATTAAACCCGAGATGAACTGGGAGCTAACGTCACCTGCAATGAAGGTTTCGCCGCCGACTATGCCTCTGCCCTCCACAAAAACCGCGTCTAAATCGCCCACTTTCCCCACACGGGCTTCGGCGCCGAGGTCTTTGAGGCTATTTAGCAGGGGGTCTACGGGGCGAC
The DNA here is from genome assembly GCA_963702095.1 of Candidatus Bathyarchaeota archaeon. Classification (GTDB taxonomy): domain Archaea; phylum Thermoproteota; class Bathyarchaeia; order Bathyarchaeales; family Bathycorpusculaceae; genus Bathycorpusculum. The sequence continues at coordinate 2,360,883 of OY969706.1, read as the reverse complement.
GTTCAAGGGAGCCTCTAAACAGCAGTGTTGATGGTCCATCTGCCAATACGGCGATGGGTATCATGAAGCGCAGGGTTGCGCCTGACTCACCGCAGTCAATAGGCTCCTCCGCGGCGTGGAGTGGCTGGGCCCCTTTGATTTGCCAGCAGCCGTCTCCAGTGCGGAAGCCTGCACCCAAAGCCGTGACTGCCCGTAGCGCCGCCTCTGTGTCTTCTGAGTGAAGCGGGTTTGTGATAAGAGAAGTGCCCTCCGAGAGCGCGGCGGCTATAACCATGCGTTGAGTATAAGACTTAGATGGCGGCGCCTCAACTTCACCCTCTAAACGCTCCGTTTTCCTCACAATCACATCCGCCATAGACTAAACCACCTTGGCTTTCTCGCTGTTGAAATGTGCCATCAGAACTATGCCTTCATACTTCTGCAACGCAGCTTTGACTCTATCAACGTTATCAGTGGTGGTTACGGCGGTTACGGCGGGTCCCTTGCCGCAGAGTCCAGCAGCCACTGCACCAGCTGCCAACGCGTCAATGGCGATTGCTGGGTTCAAATTAGAAGCCGCAGAGTAAACCAAACCGTTAAGCGTTAAAGCATCCCAAAGTTTGCCCTCCATTGCCTTCTCAAACGCAGTCTCCACAAGGGGTTTGACCGTTTGTAGGCGTGTCACGTCTGAGTTGATGGTGTAGGCTTTTTGGGGCGGCACATGGAATAGCACCACCAAGTCGTTGGGCAATGGCAATTGCTTGAGGATTAGTCTCTTTGTGTTGTCGGTTATGACTGCTCCGCCGAAGTATGAGGCGCAGGCGTCGTCGAAGGCGCCTGTTATGGTGCATTTGGCGTCGAATGCTGCTTGGACGCCGAGTTTTACGATTTCTAAGTCGCCGAGTTCTTTGCCCAAGGCAGCTACTGTGGCGAGTGCGGTTGCGTTTGCGGCGACGCTGCTGCTTTTCAAGCCGCGGGCTGAGGGGATGTTGGATGTGGTTTTGACTTTGGCACCATAAGTTTTCTCGACTCCGAAGCGCTGAAGAACCCGAGCCACACTTTGCTCAAGAAGCAGTGTACTCTCACTTGCATCTGAGGTTATTTCTGCCTCGAAAAAGTCGGGTTCACTTGTCAATTTGACCTCTGCTTTAGTCCACAAATCCACGCCAAACGCTGCGCCCTTGCCCAGTGCAATCGCATTAACAACTGTTGCTGCGCCATGCGCTACTGCCGAAGCTTTCCCAGTCAACCTTCCTTCGCCTTCTGCTGCAGGTGCATAAGCACCGCCTTCCTCATAACCTCAACGGGCGCCGACTTGCCAGTCCAAATATCAAAGGCCGCTGCACCTTGGTAGATGAGCATTTCAACTCCGCTGACGACTTTGGCGCCTGCTGCCTTTGCGTCTTTCGCCAGCTTCGTCTCTAACGGGTTGTAGACTATGTCCATGACTGAGAGGTTGGAGCGGAGCAGTTTCGGCGGAACAGGGGTTTCTTCGGGGTGGGGTTTCATGCCTATGGAGGTGGCGTTGATTAAGACGTCGGAGTCCTGCAGGTTCTTTTGCACGTCGCTTGGCGAGAGTGAGCCTGAAGCGATTTTTTTGTTGGCGGTTTTTTCTATGAGTTTGGCGAGGGCTTTGGCTTGTTTGACGGTGCGGTTGAGCACTGCGAGTTCGTCAGCTTCCTTAGCCATTGCATAAGCGATTGCTCGGGCTGCGCCTCCTGCGCCTAGAAGCAACACTTTTCTGCCCTTCAACTCAACTCCGTTCTCTTTGAGTGCCTTGACTGCGCCGACACCGTCTGTGTTGAAGCCAAACAGCAGGTTTCCCTGGTTTAGTATGGTGTTTACTGAGTCGATTATTTGGGCTGAGAGGTCTATGCGGTCCAAGCTTGCCATCACCTTTTTTTTGTGTGGCATGGTGACGTTTAAGCCACGGATGTTTAGCGCCCGCATGCCATCCACTGCGTCTGCTACGTGGGCAGGTTTAACTTTGAACGCCAAAAACACGTAGTCAAGATCCAGCGCTTCAAAAGCGGCGTTATGCATGATTGGACTCAACGAGTGCTCGATGGGGTCGCCGATGACTCCGCAGACCCTGGTTTTGCCTGAAATAGTCATTGCCCAATCCCTAATAGATTGTAAGCGGTCTTCATTTCTTTTATACTCATCTGTCCCGCCGCCGTCTGGCTGCACTCGTCCAACGCGGCGAAAGTGAAATAAGCGCCTAAAGCGGGAGAGAGCAACCTAGAGGTTTTGCCTGCTTCACCCATGCAGAAACAAACCAGCTTCGCTTTGGTGGAAGCGAACGAGACGAAACTGAGCACGGGGATGTTGTCTTCGAATTGCTTGGCGGTTAACACGATTTTGCAAATGTCGGCGCCATCTGCGATTTCCTGGTCGAGGATTTTTTCGAGACTGGAAGCGTTTAGGATTCCATCGTATTTGTGGTAGGAAACGACGGCTTTGGCTCCGAGTTGCTTGATTTTAGCGACGGTTTCCACGCGTTTTGAGCTGGTGTATTCAACGTCGACGTATTGGAAGCCGCTTTTCGCTGCATCCAGCAGGGTTTGCAGCCTCTGTGCTTCGGTGCCTGTGAAGTAGCCGTTTTCGCTCTGAAGCTTGTTGGTGGCTATAAGCGGCAGCTTGGTGTTTGCCGCCAAATCTTTGAGGCTGCTGTTTTCCTCTAAAAAATCCATGCGGACCTCAACAAAATCAGCCCCCGCATCTTCAGCTTTGGCGATGAGGTTGCGTGCGTCTGCCATGTTTTTGGGGCGAATAGAAACGCAGATTCTCAGGCTCACTTCTCAATCACCGTTTCTTCAGGCACACTAATGCCAAAGTGCCTGCCGCCCTTCGCCGCCAAATGCACCAGCACCTCATCGCCCGCTTTGAGTTCAGTTACGGGTTTAGACGCGCTGGGAGTGACGACCCGGATGGTTTCGGCGTTTTGGAGAATGGTTTTGATTTTGGTTTCGCCTGCTTGGGCTTCGATGAGCATTAGCGGTCGGAACTCGATTTTGCTTCTGCCCACGTTGGTGATTCGGACTTTGCCTTCTCGGGTCGCAATTAGGACTTCGTCGCCGGCTTTTAACTCCGAGAGGTACCGTGTACCCTGCAGCGATGTCAGGGTGTAGTGCGATGCGGGCCCTGCGTTTACGCGGAAAGGACGCGATTGCACGTAGGGGTTTTCACTGACCTCTGCTTCGACGAGGAAGAAGCCCGCTGATTGGCAGCCGACTAGCATGCCTTCGCCGGGCACCATCAAATCCACCGTGTCCACGCAGACACGTGCGCCTGAACCGATTGGTCTAACAGAGAGAATTTTGGCGGTTGTCAGTGCTATCTTGGGCATTTGGTTCTTGATGATTTTGATGGTTTTTTCGAGTTCAGCCGAATTGGCGGTTTGGAGCAAGACGCCGTCTGTGCCCAACTCGAGGGCTTCCAACACGACTTTGGCGTCGTCGGCTGTTGATACTTCGGCGATGAGTTTGCTTTTGCCTCTGCCCTTGGCGATGAGGTTCTCGAGTGGGATGACGCGCCAATCTTGGCAGTTGATGATTACGTAGTCGACGCCGAGTTCCGCGGCTGTGGCAGCTCGGTTTTCGTCGTCTTTGCCTTTTATGGTAACTTGGTAAACGTTTTTTTTGCCTTCTTTTTTGAGTTGGGCAATTTTTTTCTCGTTGAGGTCGGCTAGAAAAGTTATGTCCAGTTTGCCAGAGGAGCCACTGGCGTTGCCATTCTCCAAGACTACGACAGCGTTTTCGTGGGCAAGGCTAAGTAGGGCTTCTTTTTCTTGAGCCGAAGCGGCTGGATTGATTTCTAGCCAGAGTTCCTTCAACGTTTGTCACCGAGAATTTTCATTGCCTTCTCAATTGAGGTGCCTTCATGGACGATGGCTGAGAGCGCCCTTGAAATCTGGGTTGGGTTTTCACATTGGAACACATTGCGTCCAATCGAGAGACCCGCAGCTCCTCCTTGGAGGGCGTCGTGGGTGGTTTGGAGCACTTCTTGGAGAGACTTGCATTTTGGTCCCCCTGCGATGACCACTGGGGCTGGGCAGCTTTCTGTAACTACCCTAAAAGTTTCAATATTGCCTGTGTAGTTGGTTTTTATTATATCTGCTCCCAGTTCAGCGCCGATTCGGGCAGCGTGTGCCACCACTTCAGGGTCGTGTTCGTTTTGGATTTTGGGCCCCTTGGATACATCATCGCCAGCAATGGCAACCCGTAGTGTTCGCATTCTTCGCTGACTTTGCCCAGGTTTGCCAGCATCTTGTCCTCGTCCTGTGCGCCTATGTTTACGTGTACACTGACGGCGTCGGCGCCTAAGCGGAGGGCTTCTCCTACGCTGCAAACTTGGACTTTGCCGTTGGGGTTTGGGCCGAGGTTTGAGGCGCCTGAGAGCATAACGATTAAGCCTGCGCCGTCGACGTCAATGCGTTTTGCTATGCCCTTGTGTACCAAGATGGCGTCTACTTTGCCTTCGATTAGCTGGTTGGTTATTTTTTGCATGTCTGTGATGCCTTGGACTGGTCCGATGGTGACGCCGTGGTCCATGGGCACGATGACTGTGCGGTTGTCTTTCTGCATGATTTTTTTAAGTCTGCGGGTTTTGCCGACGTTCATTATTTTTGCCTCTAATGTGTTTTAAGCGCGTTTTTAATTAACTTTAGCGCTTTCTCTTTCTCATTCCAATCTACAAAAAGCAGAATACTCGACGTGATGGTTAAGATGCCTGAAATGTTTATGCCGTTTAGGCGTAAATCCTCACTGATTCTGCCGATGATGCCGTGAGTTTCTTCTAGGCCTACGCCGCTGGTTTTGATGAAGACAAGGTCTTTTTTGACCGCCATCGCGATGGTTTCGCTGTTGCCGACTGTGATCTGGTGGATTTGGTTGAACAATGTGGCGATGGACTCAGTTTGGGGCACGTAGAGGATAATCGAGTTAGTGTTCATCGACATGCCTAAGAGGACGGTGTTTTCTTTGACTTTTTCAATCATCTGGTTGATAATCTGCGGGTTGGCTGACAAGCCGTTGCCAATCACAGTTATCTCCGCTACTGCTGTGGGGTGGGCGATTTCCGCGTCAAGCTCTGTTGCTAATCCGCCAGTGATTATCGTGCCTTCACGGCTTAAGTCGCCATGCTGGTTGCTTATGACTGTGACGTCGATGTCTTTGGGCTTGTACTTGAGTGCTTTGCTATGGATGAATTTCGCGCCTGAATCCGCCAAACCCACTAAGGTGGTGACGTCTATGGTTTGGAGCCGTCTGGGTGCTTGGATGATTTTGGGGTCACTCGACATTATGCCGTCTGCGTCTGTGACGAGGACGACTTGGTCGGCGCCTATGCCCTCGGCTAAGAGGAAAGCGGTAGTGTCGCTTCCGCCTCTGCCTAAAGTGGTGATTTTGCCGTCTTTGGTTTTGCCGACGAAGCCTGCGATGACGGGTATGGTTCCTTTTTCGACGATTGGCAGGATGCATTCATGGATGTTTTTGTTGCATTCTTTGAGGTTGGGGTTGGCGTTTTGGAATGCCTCGTCGGTGACGATTGGCCACTGGTTGTCGGTGGGGTCGAAGTAGCAGGCGTCCACTCCGTTGTTGCGCAATGCGGCGGCGAAGATGCGTACGCTGGTGCGTTCGCCCATGGAGAGGATGTCGTCGAGTTCGTGTTTTTGGAGTTTGCCGTTTGAAGTGTTTTCTGCTGTGGTCATGAGGACGTCGGTGGTTTTGCCCATTGCGGAGACAACGACTGCGATTTTTGTGCCCCGCTTCGCTTCAGTGACCACTGAGTTGACTGCTTTTAGCATGCGTTCGTGGTCGGCTAGGCTGGATCCGCCGAATTTAACAACGATTTTACGACTAGGAAGTTGTTTAGCCATGTTTTAGGTCACCCGTTTGCTGCCCAGAACCAATCTCAAAAAATCTGTCAGTTCTGGGCTTATGGAAAATAACCGTAATAATAAAAGCCGTAGTCGAAGCTGTGAAACTGCCATTTGCGGATGCTGCTTTTGGCTTCTTTTGATGTCATTGCTTCGAACCTGCAATCACTCAGGTCACAGAAAATATAAGCGTTTCGGATTCGAGGGCTTGTCCCCCTATTTTTCTCTCTTTATTGGGTGTTTGGAGTCTTTTAATTTTCACAAAACTGCTTGATGGGGCGGTTGTTTTTTGGGGTTGCAACCGTTTTCTGTGTCTGTTTGGGTGTGATATGCGTTTTTCTTCACACGCGATAAATGTTTCCCTGTGGAACCAAAGAGATGTGAATATGGGAGAAGAGTGAATGTGGCTGTGCGCTGTTATGCTTAACTTATCTTTTTTTAGGCGTAATCTGAAGAGCATTCATTTCATGCTGGTCAAAGTTAAGTTGGGGCACTGCCAATTTTTTTGAAGAGTGCTTTGAAGAGTTTGTCGTGGACTTCTTTGGCTACGATTTCACCTTGGGCGGGGTCCGGTTGTTGTCTCCGGTGCTCTTCAATGTGGGCATCTATGAAGTTGCCAACTGCTTCTGCGTTAGGTATAACTGGGATTTCTGATCCGCAGCTGCATTTTATTGTAGTCCCTTTTTTAGGAAAGTTAGTGCTAATTATTTTTAGCCTCCTAGCTTTACATCATTTGTTGATTAAGAATATAAATCTTGTCAAAACTAGGCAAAGTTGCCTAAACAAAGCAATCAACATGAGGGCAAACCGCTCACCTCACCTGCGTCCAATAGTTGCCTATTTGTCTTAACGCTTAAATATGGTATTGAATGAATAATTTCTAAACTGAGGGGGAACTTATGGAGTACCGAGCATTAATCAGATCGGAACTCAAACAAAAAATTCTAATTAGCCTGCTTGGGGGCGATAAAAAGCTCTCAGACTTAAAAAACGAAATCGACAGCACCGCAACAACCATACTCCATGCCCTAAAAGAATTCGAGAAACTTGACCTGACCACAAAAAATTCTGGGTTTTACAGTCTCTCGTCCCTCGGGTGTATTGAAGCACATCTATGTGACGCCTGCTTGGGAGCCTCTGAAATCATGGAAAAATTCAAGACTTTCTGGTTAACCCATGACATTCACCAGATACCCAGCAGTTCGCTGCTTAAAATCGGTATGCTTCAAACCTCATCCGTGGTGAAAAGCGAACGTAGTGAATTATCCAAAGTCCACAATAATTTCTTGAAAATAGTGGAAAACACCAATAAAGTGACTGGTATTTCACCGATTTTTCACCCTGACTTTGTTAGCCTGTTCCAAAAAGTCTTAAACGTGGGAGGATCAGTTGACCTAATTATTACCCAGGAAGTCTTTAACAAAACCTTCGAATTCGCAATCTCCGCGGGTACAGGGGAGCTTTTCCATAAATTCATGGTAGAAGGACGATTAAACCTTTACTTGCTAGATGATATAAAAATCGCGTTAACAACCACTGAAAGCATATTGTCCCTGGGGCTTTTTCATCTAGATGGACAATACGATTACACTATGGATTTAGTTTCGATTGATCCCCGGGCTTTGGAATGGGGCGAAGAGGTTTTCCAAAGCTTCTTAAAACGAGCGGAAAAGGTGAGCGTATAATTGGAATAACCCCTAAAGAGAAAGCCTGGTTAGCAAAGGTCCTAAAATTAGCTTTCTCCAACTCAATTTATTTGGCCCTTAACGGGGCATTAGTGTTTGTTTTTGCAAGCTTCCTCTATGAAATTCAGGTTTCGCCGATTTTGGTTTTGGCGGCTTTTTTTTTAACATTCTCCATTTACAGCTTAAACATGGCTACCGACAGCAAAGAAGACGCCATCAATCGCTTAGAGGCTGCCCCTAACAAAACCCTCTATTACCTTGTTCCGTCAGTGACTAGTTTAATTGTAAGCATCGCCTTAGGCATAGCCGCAGGTATAACGGCGTTACTTATCTTAGTTGCAATTTTAATGATCGGGTTCACATACAGCATCAAAATAGCCAAATCAATACCGCGTTTAAAAGAAATTTTAGGCGTCAAAAGCGTTGTTGTCGCGTTAAGTTGGGGCATTACCGGCGCATTCCTACCCTCCGCCATACAATCAATCGCTTTTTACAAAGAAGTCATGCTTTTCATCTATATATTCATCCAAATTCTAGTCAACACCATAATTTTTGACACCCTCGATATTCAAGGTGACCGCAAATCAGGTATACTAACTGTACCCTTAGCGTTAGGGCAAAAGAAAACCAAATGTCTTCTCTTAGGCTTCAACGGTTTATTGGTCGTCTGGTTCATCTGCTGCTTATTCACTGCAATCTTTACTGAATATCTGCCTACTTTAGGATTCGGAGTTATTTACGAAAGCCTGCTAATTTGGTACTTTTTCAAATCTACCCGCCCCCGACTGCAAGCTGCCCTAATGGTTGACGGTGAATGGGTGCCGCTGGTTTTCCTGTTACGGCTTCTGATCCTCAGATAACCAATAGTTGGGTATTTTGGGAGATGCAAATCTGGACTCATGATGCTTTTGTTTTCAGTTATATGTATATAGTAGACGCTTACTGTATTTCACAAATAAAGAGGCCCCGCTCGTATTGCATCGGACTAAACTGGAAGATTACCTGGCCATTCTGCAAGTTATCATCATAAACCAGCGACCCCTCCAACTCAGTGAAATCCAAAACGCCACCCAAATAGACAGCACAGAACTAGAAAAACGTCTATCCTTCTTGCAGGAACAAAACGCACTCAAAAAAGAGTTCACAGGCACAACTCAAGCGTTTCTTGTCCTGCCCCTCGGCGTTAAGCTTGTGCGGTACTTCAACTCAAAACTTTACTAAACAACACTGACCGGTCTGGCTTTTGATAATTCATGGGTAAATGTTTGTAAAAAAGTTATAGGCTAGAAACGGTTTTAGAGCTTAACCTTGAGGAGCCCTTTCTTTAGTTAAAGAAAGCGACGCTGCCTTTTTCTTCTCTGACAGCGACTTCACTGCCTCCGCCAACGCCTTAGCCGCCTCTTTACGCACCCCAGCCGAGTTATCAACCGCCTTGGTGGCAATGTTCTTTTCAAGCGTCTGCACCTGTCCCAATGCTGCCTGCTTCTTCTTCTCGGACTCGTCTCGCAGGCGTGCCATTTCGTAGGAGGAATTCTGCTCTGCCAGCTTGAGCTGTTTCTTTGCTTCAAACAGTTTCTGCTCCGTCTCATACACTTGCTGCTGAATGGCAACGTTGTGGATGGGGTTGCTTGTTTTAGCCCTCTTTAGCTTGGCTATTTTGTTTGCCAGGTCATCGAAGTTTTTGGTTAGTAGCATCAAGACGACTTTGCGTTTCTCCTCAAGAGCCTTGGTTTGCACTACAAACTGTGCTTCGACGTCGCCTTTACCCGCGTTCGTGGAGGAATAACCGACTGCCAGTGCCAGCCGCCTCTTAACAGCGTTTAATCTTTGGGTTAGTTCCTCTGCCTTTTGGTCTTTAGCCATTCTTAGCATCGGATGACGATAACTGACTTGGACTGCTTGCACCTCAGAGAGTTCCCGCTCGATGTTTGCTGCGTTACGCATCAGCGTTTCGATGACGCTTGCTCCCTTCTCAACCAACTGTTTAGTTTTAGCTGTATGTTCTTCGTCGATTTTGTTGAGGAGATGGCGGTTTTCGGCGAGAGTGAGGTACGAGGCGGCGATTTCTGCTTCGTCGGCGATTCTGTTGTCAAGTTCAGTTTGGATTTTGCTAAAGATTTGGTTGTACTGGGCGGCGAAGGCTTCGTCTTCGTATGCGCCTATGGCTTCGCTGGATTCAAAGGAGAGGATGACTTGGCGGAGGTTCCCCATCCAGTCGTCGAAGTATTTGCTCACAGGTTTCTGCTCAAACATTTCGCTTCCCAACATGTCTAGGTAAGTGAGGGTTTCGGCTGTGATGGCTTCAATTTGGGCGTTGCGTTCCTCCATAAGGGCTATCGTGGGGTCTATCTGGGGCGGCTCAGGCTCAGGTTCTGGAGTCACAGGTTCAGGCAGGCTGATGGGTAATTCGGCTGCAGGCGGCTCCACAGCAACCACTGGAACAATCTCTGGTTGAGGGATGACTGGCGCTGGAGTCTGCGGCAAAGCAACCTCGACCTGCAGCGGCTCTTTATAGTTGGCTCTGCGACGGTTTTCCTCTTCTATTTCACCGATTAAGGCTTCAAACTTGGGCATAACGTCGTCGATTACCGCCATCATGAGGTCGCGGTTTCTGGGTTCGCCTAGGTCCACAAGATCGTTATGCCCGTCAACGAAAGTCAACTCCAAATGCCCAGTGCATTTGATGTGTGCTTGGTTTACCACTCCTAAGTCTATTGGCACTATGGACGTTGAAACCTCGACGGGCCTACATAAGGGTTCAAGATGATTTTTCAGCGACTCGAGGAACTGGGCGAAAACCGTTTTTTCCTCGGTGGCTAACTTGCCAATCTGCACGATGTCCTGTGTGACCGAGTCGAATGACTCTACAATTTCGTCGAGGCTGATCTGCTTTTTAGGCGGCAGAGCTGACGCTTGAGCTACAACAGTGTTTTCGGTGGTAATCTGCGCTGTCATGGCAAGCCAACCCTAAAATGTGTATGCGGAAGAGATTAGCGCTTGGCGTGTCTCAGAGGTGACGCACAATCAGGGGTCGACTTTTAATATTTGGGGAATCTTGCCGGCGGTCCCAACCTGCCCCTTATAGATAATCAAGACCCCCTCGATGCCCTCGATGGACAAGCCCCTTTTGATGCCAGCATGAATCGCTGCTTCTGCGTCCTCACCCTTCACCACGTTGCCCACTGCCGTCGCTGTCGCATCCGCCAAAGCCGCATTCCCAGCAAAAACCGTCGCTGCCTCCGCCTCGCCAAAGCTGAATGCATGGCTGAAGCGCCCCGAACTCGTGGCGACTGCAATGGGGAACTCTGTTAGGCGGAAACCGAACCGTTTAGAAAGTGGCTCTTGCCCAGCAGCAACCGCTATGTCCACAGGCTGATCGGAGTCAGCCATGATTTCGCCGCCATTCTCCACCACCGCTACCCTGCAGCCCACCCGCTTCATGTCCAAAACCGCTAAATCCGCGATGGCTCCTGCGACCGCCGCCATGGGACCCACATCCGCTTTCGCTGCAGCCTCAGTCATCAACCGTGCCACAAGTGGCTTCTGGGGCGCTAGAATCGGCGTTAAGGTGTAGAGAAATTTGGGGTTGGCTCTGACGTAGAGTTCGAGTTCAAAACGGTTGCGGCGGATTGATTCTTTGGCGGCTTCTATGGCTTCTGCGCGGTCAGAGATTATGGTGCATTGGGATTCTTTTTGGGTAAAGTTTTCTTTGATGAGTATGTCATTCAAGTTTTTTTGTCCCTGTTTTGGTCTCCGCCGTTGGGTTTTAGCGACTTTATAGCCCGTGCTGGGCAGGCGTCGACGCAGATGCTGCAGGTGCTGCCGAGGCATTTCTCCTTGTTAAATTGGACGGTTAAGTCTTTGTCTATGCTGATGGCTTCGACGGGGCACAGCGCCACGCAGGAGCCGCAGCTGAAGCATTTGTCGGTGTCGACTTCGATGAGTTTGGGCACGGTTACGGTTACGCCGCGTTTGCGGAAAGCCGCCACCACTTTTTCCTGCATGTCGTCGGGGATTTCGGCTAGGATTTCGCCGCCTTTGGAGTTTATGTGGGCTGAGAGGATTGCCATGGGCACTTTGTATTCGATGATGATTTGGGAGGCGATTGGCTCGGACACTTTTTCTTCGTTGAAACGGATAAGTATTCTTCCCATAGTTGTTACTGTCCTAACAGTTTAGAGACATCCTCAGCTGTGATGATGCCTAACACTTTCTTTTCTATGTCCACCACTGGCAACGCGGAGATGTTATGTTGTGCCATGCGTTTAGAAGCGATTTCCAATGGCTCGTCTGGTTTGGCGGTTATGACGTTGTGTGATTCGATGTCGGCGAGTGCTTTTTTGCCTTCTGCCATGGCGCGGGTGATGTCCCATGAAGTGACGATGCCTTTGAGTTTGCCTGTTTCGTCTACTACGACGATGTGGTTGACTGATTTGGTGACTATGCGTTCGGCGATGGCGCGGATGGCTTCGTCTTCGGTGCAGGTGACCGCAGAGTGCATGACGCTGACGACGAATGGGATTTCCTCAGTTTGGCGCATCGGCTTAAAAACGGTGTTGGTGGGCAACCGCTCCACTGGCGAGGTTAATGTGAATGTGCCCTCTTCAATCCAGCTTTTCAGCGTCCTCGAAACCTTTTTTGCCATTTTTAGGCTGGAAAGCGAGCTAACACGGACTTTCTTATCTTTTACCGTTATGCTGCCTGATTTGAGTTCTTGGTAGCTGACTTTGCCCAGTTTGGGACGGTCCCGCCGCGGCACACTGTAATCGACGATGCTTGTGAAGATTTCGCTGTCGCGTATGGCGGTTTTTTTGGCTAAGCCCATGTTGAGGATGGGTATGGGGACGCCTAAGCCCACGTACATGCTGGTGCCGTATCGGGTGAAACTGGCGCCCTGCAGAAACTCTGGCGACATCTGTTTCGCGTCGCCTTTAACCATTAAGGTGCCGTCTTGGTTTTGGGGGCTATGCTGGGTGCCTTCGCCTATGATGTAGCCTTGTCCGCCGCCCAAGAAAATGCGGGTGCCCAACCCCATGGTTTCGTAGTCAGGGTCATTCATCAGTGGGTTGAGTTCACCTGCGCCTGAAAAGGTGGCGTTGTGGAGTCGGGGCAGGAGTTTGCTCATGTAGGTGTAGATGATTTCGTCGCTGCCGTTGACTGCGCAGTTGTAGCGTTGGTAGCAGTTGCGGAAGTTGAGTAGGTAGAATTGGTTGAGGTCGTTTTTGGTGAGGGTGGTTTTGACTGAGGTTCGGGGATAGCAGTCTGTGCCGATGCCTGTTGCGCGGAACTCTACTTCTTTACCCGCGACAAGATCAGAGATGACGTGGCCTCCGCCATAATCGTAGTTATGCCTCTCAGAAATGTTAGTGGCACCAATGAATAAGTCCACTGCCGCACCGGGGTGTGTGACTGCCACGTCGTTTATCCATGCCCTGTCAATTTTGATTGGAGGATCGGAGTGGCCGAGGTTGACGATTGCGCCGCTGCTGCACATGGCGCCAAAAGTGCCGGTTGTGACAACATCCACTTCTTTGAAGGCGACTTCTACGCCGCTGCTCTCAACCAACCGTTTCATTTCTTCGGCGGTGAGGACCTGCGCGTCGCCTTTGCGTATTTTCGCATTAATTTCCTCTATTGTGCGGGTTTTTTCTTGATGCGACAAAGTAGCTTACCCTTGATGCCAATCGAAAAGGAAAAGCAAGCATATAATATTTACTAAAAAAGTGCACTTTAAGGCTTCTTTGGAATATGGGCTATCCCATTCAATGTTGGAATCGATGGTTAGTCAAGAAACGTAGACTAAGCTTTGTCAAGGAACCTGTACAAGAACCCTTTAATTGGCAATCAACGCCAAGGGTTATGTGGTGGCAGAGCATGAGCAGAACAATCACCATAACACTCATAGCGGTTCTATTAGTTTCAAGTTTAACGGTTATCCACTTCGCGTCTGCAGCCTCTAATCCGTCTGTGCCACAAGTCACGGTAAAACTGGTCGACCGCTCCTACGATGTTGCAACTTCCTACTCGACCAACCCCCTCACGGGGGAGACAATAACCACCCCAGCACATCGCGTTGAGAATCGAACGATCGATGTAGTAATAAAAAATCAGCCGTTTACACGCACAGAAGACTCCGGGAACATAACGGGGTTATTCTACAATATTGAGGCGAAAAGTCACTTTGAAAGTTGGCCAATCACTGGCTCTGATTTTCGTGGCAGATACACTGTCGAGCCGTCAACTTCTGAGGAAACCGTTGTAACATTCCCTCTTAACTCCGATTGCTGGTACCTCTTAACAGGCAACCAAGTGGATGTCCGGGTTCAGGCAGTAACGGGAACCAAATATCTTGTATGGAGTCAAAGCGGGATACAACCGATGGGCACCGGGTTCAGCCTTGATTCAGCAAGCGGCTGGAGCAGCACTCAAACGATTGACCTGAGCAACAGCCAAGTTTCAAATAGCCAATCAGTTACACCTTCGCCCACACCTCTCCAAGCCACACTAAATGATAGCTGTAGAGTTGAACCTACACAGAACTCCACCGAAGCACCCATCCAACCCAACACCCAAACAGATGTCCAATCTGGGTTCACTTGGAAAGACATCGCCCTTGCGGTGGCTTGCACGGCGATTGCTGTGTTGGTTGTTGTGTTGCTGCTTTCACGTAGAAGGAGGGCATAGAACAATATGCGCAAGATACTCTCATTAACTCTTGTATTTTTCTTGGCAGCGTCGTGTTTGCTGTGGCTTGAATCAGGTTCTGTACAAGCAGTACCCAAGCCGTCTGTGCCCCAATTTACTGTGCAGTATATAAATCACCCCTATGATGTCGCGCAAGAGTCAACTATCGACCAGTACACTGGAGAAACTGTCGTTACCAACCAGGGCGGCCACTATGACAACTGGACAATCGAGATAACCATTAAGAATCAACTTGTAAGCGAGGGCTACCGTTTATTCTATGATGTTGAGGTTAAAGGCCATTTTGGGCAATACTGGTCAGACAAGTATCCACCTAACACCTATACAACCTACACGGATTCCTATCTAAACACCAGCTCCAACTACCTATCAAACCACGGTCCAGAGCAATCGGACTCTCAATACACTGTTTTTTCGTTGCCGCCTGATTACCCAGACAATTCCTCTGTCGATTTCCGTGTTGAAGCCGTCTTGGCGCAGAACACGCAGATGTATGTTCCGATGCATCCGCTCTATCCTCAATACGGCGGCGACTCAGAGCCAGCGATTGCACTGGTCGACGTAAGCGAATGGAGCCCCACGCAAACGTTAACCTTAGTCAACGGAGCCTCAATAGTAACCCTATCAACGACGACGCCTTCCCCTTCTTTGCCAATGCCTGCCGAAAACTCGACTGCTACACCCACGCTTTACCCATCGGAAGCTTTCAACCAACCGCAGACTCAAAGTGGGGTTATACTGAGTCTAGATTGGGAAGAAATCGCTATTGTTGGGTTGGTTGTGGTGGTTGCTGTTTTGGCGGTTGGGTTGGTTGCGTTGTGGCGTAGGTTGCCCAAAAAGTAGCGGCTTGTGCCTTTAATGGGGAGTCAAAGGGTTTTTTTGGTTCTGCTTGAGGATTTGCCCTCAACCAGCCAGCATCGCATCTCTATTGCCGAACGCAAAACACAGTTGCTTGCCATGTCCCTGAGAAGATGATGAGTAAGGGCGGCATCCTCTTCTTCTAACACTAGAAGAACAAAAAACCAATTCAGATTTTCCAAAATAGGAGGAGGGAGGTAGCGGCAGAGCAACAGAGCCCAACCAGCATGCCTTTAAGCCAAAAGTGCCTCAGCCAACATAGCGATGCCGCAATTTTGTGCAATAAATTTATTGGATTGAAAAAACAACAATTAGCCTTAGGTGAATTGTGTGTCTTCAGATAATAACGATTTTTCTGAATGGTTCAAAAGACGCCGCAGCCCAAACAAAGATCCCTTCTTCGGCGACATAGATGACATGTTCAAGGAGATGGAGAAGATGGTGGATGAGGAACTCAAAGACTTCACTGAAAAAGTGCCAAAGGAATACGTCAAAGAACGTAAGTTACCCGACGGCAGCACAGTTAAGGAGCTTGGACCATTCGTTTATGGTTACAGCATGAAAATCGGGTCCGATGGGAAACCTGAAATCCAAGAGTTCGGCAACATCAAAAAAGGCCTCAAAGGACCCCCCGAAGTCAAAGAGGAACGCGAGCCGCTGGTGGATATTGTGGAGAATGAGTCCGAAGTGCGTGTGGTAGCTGAATTGCCGGGGGTAGAGAAAACCGATATTAAACTGCATGGAACCGAAGACTCCATAGACATCTCTGTGGATACGCCGCAGTACAAGTACTACAAGGAAGTGCAGTTGCCCACCAAAGTCCGCGTGAAAGAAGCTGCATCCACCTACAAAAACGGTGTTTTAGAAGTCATATTGCCCAAGGCTGAACCCTCCAAATCGAGGGGCGAACCCATAAACATAGGCTAAAACCTAAATTCCCCTCGCCCACAATAATACCTTGAGTACTGATGAGTGACAGTTCCGAAGACGAAACCTTAAACGCTATTTGCCGCGAAGCCAAAGCAGCGGGGAAACTCTCAGGCGACAACCTAAACAGGCTCTATGAACTTTTTGGGCCACGTTTCACCAAGGCACTTGACGCAGTGAAAGAGGGCAGAGTAAAAAAATACACTTTTAAGCCGTCGGGACGAGTGGTGTGGATTGTGGTGGGCAGGGAACGCGATTATCTCATCATGCCCGAAGCCGAGTTTTGCCCCTGCGACGACTTCTACTTCCGCGTGTTGGACAAGAAAGTGCATATGTGTTATCATTTGTTGACGCAGAAGCTCGCGCAGAACCTCGGCTGGTTTTCTGTGTTTGAGGAAAACGACGCCTGCTATGGCATGTTGATGAATGAGTGGAAAAAAGCTACTCCTTAAATATGAAGAGTAACAAGATTAGGAGTACATAGAGGAACCTCAATGGATTTAGGCGCATACTTCCTAACGCTCCAATACATCTTGATGGGCTCAGTATTCATTGCTTTAGCTTTAATCTTCCTATACTCTTACTATGGGCGAGAAGAAGAGCAAATACCCGAATAAAAAACCCATCTACTCTTCGATTCTTTTAGCCCTTCTACTCATTACCAAAAACAAAACTATACTGATTACTGAAATGACTACGCTTATGAGGATTAACCAGGCTGCGTCGGGTCCAACGCCGAAAACTATGGGTATGGGACCGATGAAGATTACGCCGCCAACACTGCCCCCGCCCAACGCTATAGAAGCAACCACAATCACGGCGACGCCTATGAAAACCAAAGCTAACCCCAGCAACAGAAAAGTAAAGAGCCTGCCAGAAACAGCGAACCCATCTTCCTTTTCATCATCGCTTAACATTTCGCTTCTACCTCAGCAACCAATAATAAACTATCAAAATAATTAAAACCACTACTGAGAGCGCTACTGCCAACGCTAAAACTGTTTTGACTGATTTTTTGTCTGTGCCAAAAATTATGGGTATGGGTCCAATCATGATGACTCCTGCTCCCCGCACCCGCCCTTGATGTCCCTTTTTTTTGGAGCCCTTGGAAGCAAGGATAATCGCCAAGACGATTACGATTATGCCTACGACAACTAAAGCTGTGCCTAACGAGTAAAAAACTGTTAAATCAACCATACAGGCACCCAACAGAATAGAAACACCCGTTTTAATAAATGTAGCAGAATAGCCGTGGGAATGCAAAAAATTAAAAGCTCCAAGACGCTTTAGGGTTTCGGCGCAAAATGACCACTCAAGAGCTCATCGGGGAAATTCAAGCCAAAAACCCACTGGTGACCCGAACCCAGATTCTGGAGCGACTTGAAGCGGAACGCGCCAGAACCAACGGGTTACTCGGTGACGAAACACTGCTACGGTTAATCGCCGCAAAAATGGGCGTCCAAGTCCAGCAAAACTGCTATCAAAACTGCAGCACAGTTTCCTCAGCCCGCCTATTCCCAGGCTTATACGACGTTAACATTGCAGGGCGCTTAATCGCTGTTTTCCCTGTGAAGACATTTCAGGGCGAGGAGAAATCAGGTAAATTCGCAACGTTAATGCTGGGCGACAGCGAGGGGCTGCTGCGGGTTATGCTCTGGAACGAGAAGGCTGAGTTAGTTGAGCGGGGCGAGTTGAAAGCGGGGCAAGCCGTCAAACTGCTGCATGCTTACACAAGGGAAGACCGCTATGGAAAAACCGAGTTGCACTTGGGCAACAAAAGCCTAATTGAACTTCAACCCCCAGAAAAAACAGGCGAAATCCCACCCATCGAACGCTTTACAACAAAAATCGGCACCCTAAACCCAAACATGGGCAACGTACACCTTACTGGCAATGTGAAGGCGGTTTATGGTAAAAGCGGCTTCAAACGAGGCGATGACAGCGATGGCGTGGTGTTGCGGTTGGCGCTTCGGGATGATTCGGGTGAGGTGACGGTGGTTGTGTGGAACGAGAAAGTGGAAGAACTCGAAAAAGCGCTCCGTGAAAGTGCGCGGTTGCTGCTGGTGAATGCAAGAGTGAAAGAAGCAAAAGGTGGTGCGGTTGAAGTCCATGTTGACTCCAACACCTTTGTAGGCACCTAAATGTTAGCTATTATAGCGTCTGTTATTTCTGTGCCCTTCGCTGAGCCGCCTAAATCGTGGGTCCTGACTTTGCCCTCTTTGAGCACAGCTATCACGGCATCCTCGATTTTCTTTGCCGCCGCTTTCTCGCCGAGCCAATCCAGCATCATCGCCCCAGCCATTATGGTTGCGATGGGGTTAACGCGGTTCATGCCCGTGTATTTGGGTGCGCTGCCATGGACCGGTTCAAACATGCCGTAGACTGCGCCGATGTTTGCGCCTGCCGCTAAGCCTAAGCTGCCGGTGACCTGTGCTGCTTCGTCACTGATGATGTCGCCGAAGAGGTTGGTTGTGACCATAACGTCGTATTTTTCGGGTTGCTTGATAAGCTGCATGGTGGCTGCGTCGATGTGGAGGTCGTCCACTTCAACTTCAGGGTAGTTCTGTTGGGCTTCTTTAACGGCGTCTTTGAAGATGCCGTCGGTGACGCGTAGGATGTTGCCTTTGTGAATGTAAGTTAAGTGCTTTCTGCGTTGCATCGCCAGTTTAAAGGCGAATTCCGCCACTTTCAAAGAGGCTTCTTTTGTGATTATTCTGAGTGCAACACCGACGCCTGGCGCCAAAACCGATTCCATCCCCGAGTACATGCCCTCTGTGTTCTCTCGGACAACCACGAGGTCGATGTTGGGTTTTAGGCTTTCAACGTTGGGGAAAGTGCGGCATGGACGCACGTTAGCATAGAGGTTAAACATTCGCCGCAGTGTGACTGCTACGCTGACTGGTGCACCAGGCTCCTCTGGGGTAGTCATGGGACCTTTGAGGCAGGCGTTAGTCTGCTTGATAAGCTCAACTGTTTCTTTTGGGAGGTTTGTGCCCTGTTGGGGTATGCAGTGTGCTCCTGCTTCTCCATAGAGGAAGTTAAGTTTGAAGTCTACTTTTTTCTCAACTGCTTGCAGCACTCTGACGGTGGCTTCGGTGACTTCGGGTCCGATGCCGTCGCCTTTGAGGGCAGCTATGCTGTAAGTTTTCATAGGTTATCCACTTTGGGTGTGTAAAACAATGTTTTTACTTATCAGTTTATCTGTCCGCTTATCTTCTTTGCCATGAGGGGCTATAGAACTTCGTTTTCGTCTTTTGCATAGAGCTGCCTTAATTTACGGTAGTCCTTGTTTTTGTCTTTGCCACCTTTGTAGCGGCATCTTAGGATAACCGCGTTGGTTTTTACTCTTTCAAACCGTTTCTTAGTGTTTAACCGCTCAGCCATCTTGACCACATCGGCGACCTTGCTGAATTTTTCTGTGGTGCCGTCGTCTCGGATACGCTCGATTTTTATGCAGTTATCCACCATGCAGTTAGCCACGCAGGCGCCGCAGTACACGCAGAGGTCCTCGATTATGCCGACTTCGCCGCTGCCCCAATACAGCGCGTTGGTGGGGCATTTTTGGATGCAGATTTTGCATTGGCCGCCGACGCAGGTGAATTTGTTGATGGTGATTTTGCCGTCTTTAAAGAGTTCTTTGACTCCTGTGGGTGCGAGGAGTTCCTGTCGTCTTTTGCGTTTTTCTTCTTCCTCGTCAACCGCTGCGCTCTCTTCTTCCATCAAATCGAATATAGAAGGCGGCTTGTCCGGCATCTTTGAATTCACTAGGGTAGTTTGGTTTAGAATGCTTTTTTGAATTATAATTACTTTATCCAAACTTAATATGAATTAACCAAGGATTTTGGCTGTTTATTGAGCGGTTGCTTGGTTTCGGGGTCGCCGCCTTTAAATCTCGGCGGAAGTTACTGTTTTTATTTGTTTGAAGAGGCATGTGATGAGTCAACTCCAAACGCCAGCTTCCCCTCACAGTCGAATCATCTTAGCCGTCATCGTACTGGGAACCATGATGGGCGCCTTGGACAGCACGATTGTGCTCTTGGCGTTTCCAGTCATAAACGACAGTCTCCACTCAGACCTCGCCACCACAATCTGGGTCATCATTGCTTACTTGCTGGTGCTCGCCGTTGCCACCACACAGATGGGCAGAATCGGCGACAGCTACGGACGCAGCAAAATCTTCAACATAGGCTTCCTAATCTTCACCGTAGGCTCAGCCTTATGCGGCTTCTCCTTCAACATCTACATGCTCATAGCGTTTAGGATTGTGCAGGGGGTCGGCGGAGCGATTTTGCAGGCTACCAGCGGCGCCATCATCGCAGATGTTTTTCCGCCCCAAGTCCGCGGCAGAGCATACGGGTACAACTCGTTGGGGTTCACCGCCGGCGCCATGCTTGGCATAGTTTTAGGCGGTATATTGACAACTTTCTTTGGTTGGCAATTCATTTTCTTTATAAACATCCCCATCGGCGCCGTGGCAGCAGCCATTGGGTTGAAATACCTAAAAGACACCGGAAAAACACACAAGAAGCTCGACATTGCAGGCATGGCCTTGTTGGCTACCGCCTTGGTTCTTCTTACTTTGGGCTTGGTTAGCTTTGCCGCGCAGGGACTCAGCGTCTTCAGCGCCATTTTAATTGTTGTGGGAGCCGTGTTAATCCCTGTTTTCATACTCTACGACCGCCGATTAGACAACCCCCTCATCGACTTTGAAGCCCTAAAAATCAGGGTACTGCGTAACGCCATCTATGCCGCCTTTTTCCTCAGCGTCGGCTACTTCAGCGTCGTCTTCCTGTTGATAATGTATTTGCAGGGTATACGGGGGCTCTCTCCGCTGGATGCTTCGTTGCTGTTGGTGCCGGGTTACGTTGCAGGCAGCTTTTTGGGTCCAGTCATGGGCAGGCTAAGCGACAAGTATGGGTCGCGGGGGATCGCGACTGCAGGCGTGTTCTTCTTAGCCCTTGCAATACTCATCTACCTAACCATGACCACCACTTCGCCGCTCTACATAGTTTTGATTGGCTCGGCAGTGTCAGGGTTGGGCACATCGATGTTTTTCCCTGCTAACAACAGCGCAGTCATGGCAAACGCGAGACAAGGCTCCTTCGGCAGCATCTCAGGACTACTCCGAACCGTGCAGAACATTGGGTTGGTAGGCAGCTATGTGTTGGCGATTTCGGTTGCGGCAGCTTCTGTTCCGCGGTCGGTGGCGTTTGAAGTGTTCATCGGCACCTCGAATCTAAGCGGCGGCGTCAGCAACGCGTTCCTGCTTGGTATACACAACGCTTTCTACGCTTCCATAGGGATCTTGATTATAGCGGGTGTCTTTTCTTATTTCAGGGGCAGAGAAGACCGTCGAAAACAACCTAAAACCTAATACGCCAAGCACCCAAATGTGTAAGCGTCGGTGCACTGCGTGGGCAAAATCAAATTCGGAGTCTTCCTCCCCTTCTATGCCTTCAAAACAGCAGATTACTTTGAGCAGCTAAAAAACCTCGTTTTGGAATGCGAACGGCTGGGCTACGACTCAGTTTGGCTCGACGACCACCTCATGTACAAAGACACCCCCATTCTAGAATGCTGGACCACGCTCTCTGCGCTTGCGGCTTCAACCAGCAGAATCCACCTCGGCACCATGGTAACCTGCAATGCCCACCACAACCCCGCATTACTCGCCAAAACCGCTGCCACATTGGACGTGGTTTCTCAGGGCAGATTGGAGTTCGGCATAGGCGCAGGCGTACAGGAGGCTGAGCATCAGGCTTACGGTTTCGGTTTCCCCAAGCCCGCTGTGAGAATAGCGCAGTTGGAGGAGGCTTTAGAAGTTATACGGCGCCTCTGGACATACCCAAAAGCCAACTACCAAGGCAAATACTACGCCTTAAAAGACGCCGCATGCGAACCTAAACCCAAACAGAAGCCCCATCCGCCCATCATTGTGGGGGGCAGCGGAGAAAAATACACCTTAAAAGTTGCCGCCAAATACGCTGACCGCATCGACTGGGGCTTTTTGCCCTCCATAGAGGAGTATCGGCGTAAATTGTCTATTCTGCAGCGAAATTGTGAACTTGTTGGCCGAGATTTCAAGCAAATAGAGCTGTCCTGCTGGCCAAGCGGGCAAATATTAGTTGCAGCCGACCATAAAGAGCTGGAAGAAAAAATCGCCAGGTACAAGCCTGAGGGTACTTCGCTTGAAGACTTTAAACAGTTCACTTTAGTGGGCACCGCTGAAGACTGCATCCGCGGCTTCCAAGCCTACGTAGACTTGGGCGTTACCTATTTCATGTTGTATTTTGCTGATTTGCCCAGCGTCGAGGGGTTGAGGCTGTTTAAAGAAGCTGGTGCCTGTATCCTTGGTTAGAGGTCGCCGTTGGCGATGTGCCTCAATTCATGCAAAATAATTTCTTCCAGTGTGTGGTAGGGGGTTTCTCTGACCAGTATGATATAGTCTGCATCGTTGTCTCCTTCGCTGTTAAAGATGCATGCGTCCGTTCCCTTTGTTGGGAGCACTCGTCCCCATTCCTCGATTTCTCGGAGGTCGTCTTCGAGGCAGCGGCGGTGCTGCAGGACATGGTTGAAGTCGTCGTCGCTGAGCCGGAGCATCTTGACGTTTGGGACCGGTTTGTCGCTTAATGTTTTCCATGCGGCGACGAGTTGCTTTTTTGGTATGTGTTTCGCTTGCATTTCTAATCCTTCAACTAAAACCATGGGGTTGAACCTCTTATCGTTGTTCTCCAGAAATAGGTTATGCCCGACTCTGGGGCAAGTCACTTACCAAAACTCAGCGGGTTTAAACGTAAAAGCGTTTGCAGTAGGGGCGATACAACCACAAGCCTACGGAGGCAAATAGGGCTGGGTAGTGTTCCATAAGAAAACCCTTGAGTATTTGCCGTTAAAATCGAATCTTTCGTCTTCGTAGATTATGTCAAGTTGCAACCCGTACTTGTTTAGCAGTTTCTCGGTGTTATTTCTAATGAGCGATGCTTTGTCATCTTCGGCCATATGCCCCAGATTTTGTCGTTAGTTATGTATTGATTGTGCCTCATGCCCCAAGCGTAATCTTTCGGTAAAACCAAAGCCACATCACCATGCACTACGCCGCCGTTCTCCCGAGGGTTCTCAAGCGTGTAGTTGTAGAATCGCTCCATGGCTGCCAAATGCGCCTCTGAGAGGATGCCATAGAGATTTCCTTCTGGATAAGTTGGGTAATTGAAGACTACAACGTATTTTGCGCCTGCATTGTAGGCGGATAACATGTCGACGTAGATTTCTTGGGCGCTTGCCAGATAAGGTGGATCATTGTATGTCCACACGATTATAGCACCCCAATCCTTTCCCTGCATATCAGCGGCTCCACGGCAAAGCGCTATCTGCCGCGTTGAACTAAGTCCCCAGCCTAACTCTGCAAAAACCGTGTCGTAACCTGCAAGGTAATCCCACCAGTAGAGTGCATAGTCGGATGTGAATGTGCTGATGCTTTTGTTTTTTGCATCTGCCATGCTGTTAGAAGCCGTGATGTTGTAGATGAATTGGTTGGCGGCATCACTATAGCTGGAAGCGTTAGTAACGGGCTCTCGGGTATCGATTTGTTTCCCACCTGGTTCATCCATGAAGTGAACACCCAAAAACCTATCACCCCACCGTTGCTCCGCAGAGACAAGCCAGATTTGATGCCAAGGATGAACGATCCTAGAAATAAATTGGAAATAGACGATGAATTTGAGGTTTGCTTGGAAGGCATAGTCGCAGACTTCGTTTAGTGCTGTTTCGTTTGTCATAAGTGGATAGGAGTTTATGAGGATGAGGTTGGTGTAGTTTTTGACTTTGTCGATTAGGGTTTTGGCTTCTTGGGGGGTGTCGCCGCCGAAGGAGACGCCGAAATAGAAAGTGTCGGTTGATGGGCTTTTTTCTTTTGTGGGCTGCTGTGTGTAGACAAGTATGGCGCTGGCGAAGACGACGATAGCGATTAGAAGTATCCCCTTAGGTTTATTGCCGATTTTGGGTGACTGGGCTTTTTCCATTATTCCACTGCTAATAGTTTCGGCTCTTTATACAAAAATTTTGGGGGAATCAGAGGACCCCCCTCTGGCGTGTTAATCGTCTGGTGAAGCATAGGCGATATTGCCGATGCTTTGTACTTCTCCTGAACCAGCCCAAACAAAAACCATTATTCCATGCACACTCCCAGGGTAAGTTTTGTCGAAGTAGAGGTTGACTGTCCAGCAGGGGTACCATACGCTGCCCCTGGACTGCGGATACAGTATGGCTTCGGTGCGTGTGATGTTGAATTCGCTTATCCACCAATCGTCAGACATCTTGTAGGAATAGCTCTCTGCGGCATTAAGTGCGATGTCTATGGCTTGCTGAGCTGAAACGTTGACTGTTGTGTCGCCGATTTGGTACCATTGGCGATTGTCGATGAAGCTGCCGAAATGCCCATCTTGGAAAGAGACTGAAAGCGCACGGTATTCGCAGCCGCTGTAAATGTTCACCCAGCTAAAGTCTACACTGTCACCGAAGACCGTGCCCGTGAGGTCTCGGTGCGTAGCATTAAATTTAAGGTCGCCCAACTGAACGGTGCTGCCGTTAACCAAGTTTATTCCATCCAGTGTCTGAAGCATATCCGATACGTTGCGTCCGCTAAAGTTCTGGTACGTAGTGAGGAAGTTTATGGCTGCCTCGGTTAGGTTGCTGCTCAAGGGTTGCTTTGTTATGACGGTTCCTGTGTAGAGGTAGAGGTGGGAGGCTGTTAGGTTGCCCTTGATAAAAGAGCATGAAACAGTAAGTGTGCTCTGTGTTGAATTCAAATTGTACATTACATCGGACGGGAAATTCGCGATCTGTTCTGGGGTGGCAAAAATGGGCGGCGGCACATTATTGCTTCTGACGGTGACGTTGTATTTTGCGGTGTCTATGGCGAGGACGGTTTTGATGAATTGCCAGCCTCTGGCTTCGTTACCAAAGAGTTGCGGTTCAGGATTAACTGTACTCTCCTGTGGAGTAGCAACGCCGTAGCTGACAACCAAAGTAAAGGCGGTAGCGGCAAGCGCAATAACCAAAAGCACAGCCACGACGGATTTTATACCGAATCGTTTGGGCTTTGGAGTGTTTGGTTGAGCGAAGGTCATGTTACTTCAATATGGCTCTGGATTTGGTGAGATAAAAGGGTGTTCGTCAAGGATTATTGACTAAAGTGGGGGTGTGACATTGATGGGTACTTCATGTTAGTGCCCGCTTGCATTGCGCTGACATCGCTGTTCACTGTATTTAAAGACAAAAAGACAATCGATACATGTATTCACACACATCCCGGCGGCCTCTGCATGGAGCCATGTATGGCGTGTGGAAGAAAAAGCATATCCCACACCGAAACAGACGCGGAAACGCAATGATTCCCCAAAAAGCAACCGCATCCGCTTGCAGTCTTGTGGCACCCCATAAAACGCCACACCCACATAAAGAGAAATAGCTCAATACAAAATGGAGGAAGCGGTAGGCAAGGCAGCAAACTATTGCTTCTGTTTTAGCCAATCTGCCAATGTAACTTGGTTGGTGTTGCCGACTTTTTCGAGTGAGACGATGCCGCGGTCGGAGAGTCGGGCGATGATGCGGTGGGTTTGCAGTCGACTCAAGCCCGTTTCAGCTTTGATGTATTTCTGCAGGTACTTGCCCTGATGGGCTTGGAGTACGCTTATGACTTTGCGTTCGTCTTCGGTGAGGGTTTTAGAGACAGATTCATACGCCGATGCGGAACTTGCGGCTTGGCTTGCAGAGGAAGCAGTTACCTGAATCATCGAAGTTGGCTGCGGTGCTGCGCCGACGCGAATTTGGGGGTAAACCACATAGTAGCTTAGGCCTACAACGCCGATGACGGTTACGGCGATTAGGACGGCGTAGAGGATGCCATAGTAGGGTAGATATGAAACGTTGGTTGCTTGGACAACGGTATCGTCGTGTCCCATCATGCTGCCCACTCCTGTTCCGCTGTTGTCGCCGGTGTGGGTGCTCCACATTTGGCTCATCCAGCTGGTTGGGTTTTGCTGGGTGGAGAAGATGGCGAAGCCGACGGCGGTTGCGGTTGCCAGTGCGGTTATGGATGCGATGAGTAGGATGAGGAACAAATTAACTCTTTTCATGCTATATCTATTTTAGACTGGTTCCACGGGGATTTAAGGTTTTTTCAGCACAAACAGCGTTTTCACCATCGAAAAACGTTTCAAAAACCGTTTCACATCTGTTTCAGCCAACATCCAAACCGCACCAACCCCAATAGATACCTGAGGTGAAAAACATATGCAAACAAAAATTATCCTCGCAATAACCATCCTCGGTATCCTCGCAGCAGCCCTAATCGGCGTCACCGCAGCCCAATTCGCAACCCAAACCCAACTCAACACCACAACCAACAACCAAGTCCAGTCGCCCTGCATCACAGGCAACTCCAACCAAACTCCACAATACTGCGTTAACGGCACAAACGGCGAACCCTACTGCTTCAACAACGGCACCCAGATTGGTCAAAGTTATGGATGCGGCTGCGGATCAGGCGCCTACCAAAACGGCTTCTGTTATTGTGAACAAAACCAGTACCAGCAGCAGGGCACAGGCATGGGTAGAAACGGTTACGGTGCCAGAGGTTGCCGGTAAACTAAGCAACCAATGGTCACCTATAACCATTTTTTTGAGGTTTATTCGATAGGTGTTGGCTTGTAGCGGGAGAGGATGCCTTTGCTGATTTTTGGCGGTCTCGGCTTCCAAGCTGCTAAGCGCTCTTGGAGTTCGCCCTCGCTTATTTCGACTTTGAGTGTGCGGTTGGGGATGTCGATGGTTACGGTGTCGCCGTCTCTAAGCACTGCAATGGGTCCGCCGTCGAAGGCTTCGGGGGCAACGTGTCCGATGCTGCCGCCGTGGGTGGCGCCGCTGAAGCGCCCGTCCGTGATTAATGCAACCGAGTCGGCTAAGCCCATGCCCGCGATGGTTGCGGTTGGAAACAGCATCTCCGGCATGCCGGGTCCGCCTCTGGGTCCTTCATAGCGGATGACCACGACGTCGCCGGCTTTTATTTTGCCTCCTCGTATAGCGGCGAGGGCTTCGGATTCGGAATCGTACACTTTTGCGGGGCCCGTGTGCTTCTGCATTTTCTCAGAGACCCCGGCGCTTTTGATTACGGAGCCCTTGGGTGCTAGGTTGCCGGTTAAAATTGCGATACCGCCTTCTTTGTGGACTGGGTCAGTGAGTGGGCGGATGACGTTGCGGTCTAAAACTTTGGCGCCTTCGATGTTTTCGCCCACTGTTTTGAGGGTAACTGTGACTTGGTTGAGGTCAAGGAGACTTCGGATTTCGTTTAGAACCGCTGGAACGCCGCCTGCTGCATCCAAATCCTCAAGCGCGTAGATGCCGCTTGGAATCATGCTGCAGAGATGCGGGACTTTTCTGCCGATCTCATCGAAACGTGACAGGGGCAGGGTTACGCCGGCTTCTTTGGCGATAGCTGGTAAATGCAGGGTGGTGTTGGTTGAGCCGCCAAGTGCCATGTCGAGTGCGATGGCGTTTTCAAACGCTGCTTCTGTGAGTATTTTACTGGGTTTAAGGTCGGCTTGGATGAGTTTTAGGATTTGTTTGCCTGTGGCTCTTGCGAGGCGGGTTTTGTAGGCGCTGTTAGCCAAAGACGTGGCACAATACGGCAGCGACAAACCGAGTGCTTCAGTCATGCATGCCATGGTGTTGGCGGTGAACATGCCGCTGCAGCTGCCGCAGCCTGGGCATGCGGCTTCTTCTAGCTCAAGCAGTTCGCCCTCGGAGAGTTTTCCCGCGGCAACTTGACCAAGCGCTTCGGGCATGTTGGAGTAACTGATTTTTTTGCCTCTGAGGTATCCAGCTGCCATGGGTCCGCCTGTAACCATTATGGCGGGGATGTCTACTCTGGCTGCTGCCATTAGCATGCCGGGGGTGATTTTGTCGCAGTTAGTGACCATCACAACTCCGTCGAGGCTGTGGGCTTGGAGCATGATTTCTACTGAGTCAGCGATGACTTCTCGGCTGGGGAGACTGTAACGCATGCCTTGGTGTCCCATGGCGATGCCGTCGCAGACTGCGATGGTGTTGAATTCGAATGGTGTGCCGCCTGCGGCTAAGATGCCTTCTTTGACGGCTTCTCCCAGTGCGCGGAGGTGGATGTGTCCGGGGACGATGTTGGTGTAACTGTTGGCTACTCCAATGAGGGGTTTGGCTAAGTCGTCGTCTTGGAGCCCTAAGGATTTGAGGAGTGCGCGGTGAGGCGCTTTCTCTATTCCAGTTTTAATGTTGTCGCTTCTCAACATGAATACCTCTGAAATAAGCGTGTGTTTGTGGATTATTTGAGGGGGGTTGCTGTTAAGTTTTTTGCGACAGAAACAACGTTTTGTTGCTCTCAGCAGAGACCCCTCCTTATATGTAGAAGGCAAGCCCCATAGACCTACCCTCTATAGGTTTCTGCATAGATATTCTAATAGCCTCCAAATATGATTCCTAAACTACTGAATTCTTTTGCAAACAACAGACGGCAATGAACAGCGCAATGCAAGCGGCACTAGCATAGCCCTTCAAAAGGCATCAGCCACCTCTCACTTCCCAACCAACCCCAAAACAACCCACCCCTAAAAACAATTTTCGCAAACAAGAAGGGGAATAAAAAACAGCAATTTTAACGACTAAACCTTAACTTGGAAATCGCAGTAGATAAAAATGGTTTAGTTGCATTTTCCATTCTTTTCTTCCTCTAGTTCGGTTTCAGTTCCCCAGCAAACCCTAATTTTAATAAATAAAACTTCAAATCGCTCTTCAAATCTTGAGAGTCTCAGATGCTTGTCGGGGGCTGTTCAGTCGTTTTGGGAGGTGCCAACTGGTTTCTAATAATCAAAAACAGCGCTATGAACAGGGCTGCTGCTACTACCGCTGATGTGGCGGCAATGACATACCATGCTTGCCATGCGGGGAGGAAGGTTTCGAGGTACCGCAGTGAGCCGATTAGGAAGAATAGTGCGGCGGCGCCTGCCATGGAGATGCCTATGGACATTATGACGGCGCTTGTGATGCTTATGATGAGGAGTTTTTTTAGGCGGTTTTTTAGGGCTGCTTCTTGTTTTTGGATGTATTCTTTTAGGGTTGCTTTTGCCTCGTTTAGGAATTGGGTTATGAGGTCTTTTAGGTTTGATGTTTTTTGCGTCAAAAGTGAGACCGCGCGGTTTTGGTGGGTTGTTTCCTTGGTTTTTTAGGGGTGGTTTTTATTTATAGTTGTGTGGTTGCTTAGAGGCAGTAACAGCTTCCTGTCGTTTGCATGGTAAATTTAGCTTTGAAATCAACCTATCAATGGATTAATCGACATTTTCATGTTAAAACCTTCCATTCAGGTATGTTACCGAACAATTTTTTAGACGAACGTTTTATACGCATAATGCAGTTAACTTAAAGAACAAGCAGCAAGTATACTAAGCCAAAAAAATATTGGGGAAAGTGGTGTAAGCAGCAAGTGGCTCAAGCAACCTTCGAAGAGATGAGTGCATCTGACTTCTTCTATCGAAACCGCGACATCGCGGGCTTAACCAACCCTTCAAGGTCAATCTTCGTCGCAATCCGAGAACTCGTCGAAAACAGCCTCGACGCTGCTGAGAGCCAAAAAATCCCCCCCGAAGTCTACGTGCGCCTAAGCTTCGAGGCAGAAGCCACCAAAGACACCCAAATCTACCGGCTAAGAGTCGAAGACAACGGCAGCGGCATCCAACCCCGCTTCATCCCCTCAGCGTTTCGGCCAAATCCTCTACGGAAGCAAATACAAACTCAAACAAGCCCGCGGCACCTTCGGACTCGGCGGCAAAATGGCGGTTCTCTACGGCCAAATCACAACCCACCAACCCGTAATTGTAACCTCAAGCACTGGGCAAGAAAAAATCTACACTTTCAAATTGATGATTGACATCCAACGCAACAAACCCATAATCGTCGACCGCAAAGTCCTCATCAACAAGGACAACTGGCGCGGCACCATAATCGAGTTCTCAATCGAAGGCGACTACTTGCGTGCGATGCCAAAAATCATCGAGTACTTCAAACAAACCGCCATGGTTAACCCCTACGCCAACCTAACATTCGTCGACCCCAAAGGCAGACTCTACAAGTTCACAAGGGCAACCACAGTCATGCCGGACCCCCCAAAAGAAACCGCGCCCCACCCCTACGGCGTAGACGTGGAGCTTTTACAGCGGCTTATCCAAATCACCGAATGCACCAGCATGTCAACTTTTCTGAGACAGCATTTCCACCGCGTTGGCGAAATAACCGCGCAGAAATTCCTCGATTTCACAGGGCTCCCCGCCAACAAGAACCCCAAGAAACTCAGCCACGAAGAAATCGTGCGCCTGATGCAAAACCTCAAAAAATACAAGGATTTCCTGCCGCCGGACGCCAGTTGCCTCTCGCCGCTGGGCGAAGATCTCCTAAAGGCAGGAGTCATGAAGGAACTTAACCCCGAATACCTCGTTGTTCACCAACGTAAACCCTCCACGTATGCGGGTCACCCCTTTATCGTGGAGATGGCGATGGCTTACGGGGGTGGAGTGCCAAAACGTGGCAACTTTGTCATTTACCGCTTCGCAAACAAGATCCCGCTTCTCTACGATGAAGCAAGCGATGTTTCTTACCGTGTTATTTCAGCTATGAATTGGCGGCGTTACAAAGTCCAGCCGGATATGCCCATAGCCATTGTAGTGCACATTTGCAGCACCAAAGTGCCCTATAAAACGGTGGGCAAAGAATTCATCTCCGACCGTCCCGAAGTACGCCGGGAAGAAGCCAATGCAATCCGTGATGTGGCGAGGCAAATGCAGCATTTCCTTGCCCGCCAAGAACACGTGCACAATGAAAAGAAGCGGCTGGGCATTTTCAGTAAGTACCTGCCTAAAATCGCCGAGTTCTCCACTACCCTTGCTGGCGCAAACCCAAAAGCCAGACATAGAAAAACTACTCAAGAGTGTACAGAAGTATGGCGCAGAAGAAAATTAAAATCTCAGAGCGAAAGCAAGAGGTTCTAAAAGGGCTCAAAAGCTTCGGCACAGGCATTTACAACCAGCTGGAGCAAGGACAGTTTCCAACGGTTAACATGCCGAGCCGCAGCACCGAAAACATCACCTACGACGAAAACCTGCGCCAATACGTTTTAGGCGAAAAAATCGTTGGCAGAAGCACACGCAACATCCGCCACATTAAACCCTTTACGCAGCTGGCTTGGGTGGCTATGTTTAGCAACG
Organism: Candidatus Bathyarchaeota archaeon; assembly: GCA_963702095.1. Classification (GTDB taxonomy): domain Archaea; phylum Thermoproteota; class Bathyarchaeia; order Bathyarchaeales; family Bathycorpusculaceae; genus Bathycorpusculum. Next base: position 2,329,573 of record OY969706.1, on the reverse strand, counting down.
AATTAACCAGCCAACGCAAAACCAGCACCCTAAGAGATGTCTACTACTCTGCGCAAGCATACGAAATGACCTTCCAAGACCAGCAGGAATCAAACAACATCATAACCGACCTCGAAACCCTAACAGGCTTTGCACGGGAAGACTTCAGCGTGTTCCCCGAGGAACGCAGCGCAATATTTGGCGACCTCGACATAGGTTACACAGTACCAGGCTACGAGGGCAAAACAGTCAACTTAACCAGCCACCCCGACGGCGTCCTCATCGGACCCGCAGTAACCTCCTCTGAATTCATAAAAACCAGCGCCGACAAAGTCATAGCCATCGAAAAAGGCGCACTCTTCACCAGATTCATCGAAGAAAATGTGCACAACAAACACAAATCCCTCTTAATCGCCTGCGGAGGTCAAGCACCCAGACAAACCCGCAGTTTCATTCGAAGATTACATGATGAACTCAATCTGCCAGTTTACATATTAACTGACGGTGACCCTTGGGGAATGCACATCGCGCAGGTTATCATCTCTGGCTCAGCCAACGCTGCCCACCTAAGAAACCTAAACACCCCGGACGCAGTCTGGAGCGGAGTGTGGGCAAGCGACATCGTCGAATACAAGTTACCCACAGACCCGCTTGACGAAGTGGACATCAAACGCCTCTACGAACTCCAAAAGGACCCCCGGTACCAAAACGACCCTGTCTGGCAACGTGAGATCAAGATGTTCCTAAAAATCAGGCGTAAGACGGAACTTGAAGCTTTCAGCAGATACGGTTTAACCTACATTGTGGATGAGTACTTGCCGACTAAGTTGGAGCAGAAACCGCAAGAAGGCAAAAACGGCAAGAAAAAGTAGCGCTTGCTCGTCATTAACTGATGTGTTTTATGGTGTAGTTTATCCGTGGCTTTGTCTGCGGTGTTTCTGGTTTGGCATTGCCCATGCGTGCTGGATTAGTCAGTCAGTGTATGGGTTTATTGAGGAGTCTTGTTTGGTTGCTGTTTGTTTTTTGTGATAAGTTATAAATAACTCGCTGTGACAACTAGACACCGTTTGTCTGCCAAAGGGGAATGTGAGTGAACCAACCACAAACAAAAACACAGCGATATTCACAAACACCCAAAACACAACATACAAAAAACAACTGCAACAAAACGCTACCAAACCACGACAGCGATAGCCACCTAACTCAACCTTACCCCAAACAATCAAAAGATAACAACAAAAAAACACGCATACGCCACCCGCTTCTAATCGGAACCAAAATCGGCATATGTGACATCTGCAAGAAAACCACAAACACGCTGCTTCTCAGATACGGCTTCACCCTTTGTGAAGACTGCCTATCCGTCTGCACAAGCCTTCTGGACCAAATAAACCTCCTAACGAACACTCCGCTTTCCGAACAGGACTCCATCGGCAGCAGACCAACCAACAAATCGTCAATGGAACCAAACGAGGCTTCCCTATGAAAACGCTGAAGCAACAGTCACTAGCTCTCAAACAAGATGCTGATAAGGAACCGAAGAGCGCCGATGTTTCAAACATGATAATGAAAGGCGGAAGAAAATTCCTCAGCACCTTAAAACAGAAAGCCCTAAGAGCCCACAATTCCTGGTTCCGAACCTTAACCGCTGATAAACGCCGATACATCGACGCAGTCATCCAGACGGTTGATAAAATACACAGTCTAATGATCCTAAAAATTCTGGCACCACTGGTCGAGAAACTGATAGATGCAATAGGCGGCCTCAAAGGATTATTCGGCAGTTTATCTTATGGTATGCAAACGTTTGGGCTGCGGCAGGTTCGGCAAATCAGTTTAATCGCTGTCGGTTGGGGGAACAAGTTGGCGTCACAGTGGATGTACGATGAAGGCTTCATTCGCCATTTAACAGTTATCGACATGAATGACCTTCCTATGTTTAAAGTCAGCACTAAACTATGAAACCACAACTGCTTCGTTTGAATGGCTCCTCTGTTACCATGCGGTGTGAAAGGGTTGAGCGGTAGGAACCTCCTCTTTATACTCCTTAACTCCGTCGCGATGAAACTCCACAAAACCACACTATGCCTAAGCTGACACAACCAATCATCAATCAGGCATCTGTCCCTCAGGAGCCATCTGGTTTACCTTGGGGCTCGATAGACAAGGATCAGGTCACCATAGTAATACCTGTAAAAGACGAAGAGGAAGCCATAGTTCCCGTACTAAACGATTTAACACAAGAGGGTTATGACAACATTTTGGTGGTTGATGGGTACTCAATCGACAAAACCCCCCAAAAAATCAAAGAAATACCCGGCATCACCTTCATCCAACAACACGATAAAGGCAAAAGCGGTGCAGTAAAAACCGCAATAGAACATGTCAACACACCCTACTTGCTAATAATAGACGGGGACTACACCTACCGAGCCCAAGACATCCAACGCCTTCTAAATCACGCTAACTATGCCCAGGTGATCGGCGTTAGAGACCCCAAAAACATCAGCCTACTCCATCGGCTGGGAAACTGGATCATAACAAAATCTTTCAACCTCCTAATGGGCACTCATCTTTCCGATATATGCTCGGGTATGTACCTCCTCAAAACTGAAGTAGCCCAGTATATTGAACTTGGGTCGAGGAACTTTGCTACTGAAGTGGAAATTGCCGCCCAAACCGCAGCTGAGCATGAAATAACTGAGGTGCCAATCGGGTACCGTAAACGGCTGGGAAAAGGTAAACTTTCCTGGCGTAACGGCTTTGGAATTTTGATGTCGGTTATCGGTTTGGCGCGTAAATACAATCCCGTATTGCTCTTTTCGTCGGTTTCGATGCTATCGATACTTCCCGCGGCTGGTGTGTTGGTTTGGGTTCTTTTTAACCAGCTTTTCTTAGGTATCTGGCATAGCGGCTGGGCTCTAATGGGTGTTATGCTCCTTCTTTTTGCCTCCCAGGCAATCGCAGTTGGCACAATGGTGCTTGTTCTAAAGAGAACTGAAACAAGACTCATGCAAAACATGGGAAGAGAAAAGAGGCATGAATAGCTTCAGATTAAATGCTGCAACTGATCTGCTCATAATCAACTTGATATCTGTAGCCCTAATTGTAGTAACAGCTTTAGTGCCTGATTCGCTGATACGAACCATATTAGGCTTACCCTTTGTGTTGTTCTTCCCTGGATATAGCTTAATCAGCGCTTTGTATCCAGAAAAAACGGCTTTAGGAAGAATGGAGCGTTTAGCCCTAAGCATAGGGTTGAGTTTAGCCGTTGTTCCCCTGATCGGTTTGGGCCTTAACTATACTCCTTGGGGGATAAGGCTTGTGCCAATCATAATATCACTAACATTATTCACTGCATCACTATCATTGCTTGCTATTTATCGAAGGAGTGCGTTAGCGCCTGACAATGCCCTCGCCCTCTCTTTCCACGGCTTCCCAAAATTAGCAAAGATTACCAGACTTGATAAGTTCTTCTTTCTCGCCATTATCGCAGCCATTGTAATGGTTGGAAGCTTAACCGCTTACCTTGGTGCAGCTCCAAAAGCAGGCGACCAATTCACAGAATTCTATATTCTGGATTTTAATGGTAAATTGACTGATTATCCGCAGAATTTAACGCTTGGACAAAACGGTACAGTAATTACTGGTATAATAAACCACGAGGACCAAGACATAACCTACCGAATCACAATCAGCCTAGAAAATAAAACATTGGCGACAATCGATAACATTCAAGTGCAGAACAGCCAAAACTGGACGAGACCCTACACTTTTACTCCAGACAAGACTGGGGCGCAAATGAAACTCGAATTTCAGTTGTTCAAAGAAGGCATATCCGCTCCCTATCGTCATCTTCAATTATTAATAACTGTAAGTGACCGTTGAAATGCCCGCGTCAAATGGACTAATATTTTTAGTCTACATCACTTTGATAGTTGTTGCAGAAGCAATTACGTCTTTTATAAGTCCCACCTTTGGGCTCGTTATCCATTCGATGCTGCTTGTTTCTCTGCTTTGCTTATCGGCATTGTGGAAAAAAAATAGTCAGACATCAAACGTTTTTCTCTGTCTCTCAATAGCGCCATTGATCAGAGTATTTAGCCTCTCAATGCCACTTCAGATGTTTCCCTCATATGTTTGGTACCTGATCGCTGGTGTACCTATGCTTGTTGCAGCCGTCACTGTAGTGTGGCTTGAGGGCTTAACTGCCTCAGAAATTGGGTTGACGGTTAAAAAACCGTTGATTCAGCTGGCAATAACTTTTACTGGGATTCCTTTTGGCATATTGGAGTATTTGATACTGAGACCTGCTGCTATAACTGTAGGCTTCTCAACTTGGAGCTTTATTCTTCTCTCTGTGGGTGTTATTGTTGCAACGGGATTTGTTGAAGAATTGGTTTTCCGTGGTGTGCTCCAGAATAACGCGATAAAAGCATTCGGTACCAAAGCGGGTCTTATTTCTGTGGCCGTAATCTTTGCGGCTCTCCACATTGGCTGGCTTCAGTTGCTTGACGTGTTTTTTGTATTTTCCGTGGGTTTGTTCTTTGGTGTTTTGGTGCTTAAAACTAAGAGCCTTTTAGGTGTTAGCCTTTCTCATGGCTTAACGAATGTTTTTTTGTTTTTGATTATGCCTTCTGTGATAAACTTTATTAGTATCGTGACGCTTTAATAGTAACCAGTTGTCTGCCATGATATCAACTGTAACCACAACAACAGTAACAACAATCGTAACACTCACAACCACAGGCGCAAGCCTTGGTGCGTTAGCTACGATACTACTTATCACATTGTTGGGAACACAGGAAGCGACTGCGGGAAACAAAAGGTCTTCTCTAAAGGTACTTCGCCGCTACCTAAATGTAGGCATACTACCCCTGCTCATAGTCTTTCTATTAATCGTCTGCCTGAAAGTCACTGAAGTAGTTTGATTCCCCCATTGCGTCAACAGCGAAACTGCGTCCATAAAAACCAAAGTGAACTGCCAATCAGCATATGATTCGTGTTCTTCTAGTTCCCAGCAGCGATTATTTATGCCACCCTTTTCCTCAACGTCATAACCAAATATTCGAACGCCTAAACGACGCCAAGAATTTCGAAGTACACGTAGCTAGATTCCACCTTTTTAATAACAAAAAAATGAGTAGCAACGTTGTCGTTCATGATCTCAGCGGATTCTGCAAAAATTCAGTTTCTTTATACTATCTCCGAAATGCAGCAAGTCATGCATCCGAAATCAGGCGAATTATAAGACAAGAAAGCATAGATATTGTGGTACTTTCCAACCTATCCGCTCCGCTTGCCTATACTTTAATGGATGAACTTTCAAGTATCAACATCCCAATAGTTGTTGATCTCCCAGACTATTATCCGACTAGCGCATCAGGTTACCTCTTTGATGTCCAAAGCGTTCAAGGGAAGATTCTAACAGGTTACTTTGATTTAATTCTAAGAAGAATTATTAGCCACGCCAGTTTGGTAACTGTCGTCTCCTCTGCTCTCCAAGCACACGCAATTCACTGCGGCGCTAAATGGGTTGAAAATGTGCCAAATGGTATTTCGGCAGGCTTTCTTGAGCTCAGAAATGGGACTCAGATAAGGGAAAAAATAGGTATTGATTCATCAGATTTTATCATTGGTTATATCGGTAGTATAGAGTTCTGGTTAGAGATGAAGCCACTGCTTAAAAGTGTCGCGCTCTCAGCTAGGAAGGGTTTAGATGCAAAACTGCTGCTAGTAGGTAAGGGATTACATACAGAATTCATCAAGAAAGTAGAACAGCAAATCCGCGAAGAAGGAATAAGAGATAAAGTTTTTTGGTTAGATTTTGTTCCCTACGAGGAAGTTCCGTTCTACCTAAGCGCTATCGACGTTGGAACAATCCCTTTTGATGCGACTAACCCAACCGCTTATTACTCGTCGCCAAACAAAATGTGGGAATACCTTTCACAGCGAAAACCCGTGATATCAACACCAATCCCCGAGGCATTAAAAAATCAGGAGTATCTTTTTTTGTCTTCAACTCCTGAAGCTTATGTGCGCCTGTTTAACAGCATAAAGGACCAGGAGCCTTGGGTTCTGCAGAAAGTTAACAAAGGGTACGGAAAAGCCTTAACAAAAACTTGGGATACTTCCACACGGTGCTTAGCCTCGCTTCTTTCAACTTGTGTTGAGCAATCTTGAGCCTTTCAATGCCCCTTGATATCTCACTGGTAATTGCAGTTAAAAACGAAGCTCAAACCATTCGATGTCTACTCGATTCGATCAAGAGTCAAACGCTACAACCCTCGGAAATAATATTAGTTGATGGTGGCTCAACCGATCGCACCCTCCAAATTGTCAAAGCAGAAAAAATCAACAATTGCATACTCATTCGTTCCCCCGGATCAAACATCGCTAAATCTAGAAACATTGGCATACAGACTGCAAAAAATTCGCTTATAGCATGCACTGACGCAGGAGCTTTCCTTGATAAGGACTGGCTGGCAAATATAGTTAAACCGTTTAACAATCCAGAAATAGAGGTCGTCGGCGGATTTTATGAGCCCTACGCTGGCACTATTCTTCAAAGGGTAATAGGTGCACTGTATTACCCAAAGAGAAACAGGGTTGGCCACAACTTTATTCCCTCTGCAAGGTCTATCGCTTTTAAAAAAACCGCTTGGGAAAAAGTCGGTGGATTTCCAGAACACTTGACTAAGGCTGAAGATACCGTCTTCTTTCTAAAAATTGAGGAATCAAAAGCAAAAATAAGCTGGGCACCTGACGCTTTGGTTTATTGGCCCCCCAGACAAAGCATAAGTGCTTTCTTTGAACAGAATTATTCCTATGCTATCAATGATGTCACCGCAGGCATTTACTTCAAACGAGCAGGATACCTCAAACAATTGTTACTCGCTACAGCAGTTGTTCTATCGCTGATATTTTTTGCAACCTTTTTTCCCACATGGATTATTGCGGTTCTTGCAGTTTACTGGATCGTTCCTGGTATGCTATTGCTTAATTCAATAAAGCATGGCGCTGTCTTCCTCTATGCACCTATCGTTTTAATAGTGTTACTATCGTCGACTTATGCTGGACTTTTCACTGGGTTATTCTCACTCGTAAAGGTTAGATTAACATCCCAGAGAACATTCTAATCCTAAGCGAAGTTCTTGCACCCCATGGTAGCGGCGGAGAAGTTGCAACCCAACAGTATGTAAGAATGCTACTGCAAAATGGGTTTAACGTCAAGATTGTAACAAACCGGTATCCAGGCGAACCGGCGAAGGAGCAGAATGGCGCCCTAACCATTTATCGTCTGCCCCTTTTTTCAAGAGAAACAAGCTTGAAGTATTTGACGGCCGAGCATCCTGGTATTTTGTTTTCGGATTTTCTTGGGCATCTGATTGACTGGGCTGATGTCGTTTACATTCCACGTTGCTGGTATCTGGCGATTCCAATAATCAAAGCTCATAAGAAGCCTGTAATCGTTCACTTGCATAGTTATAATTTAACCTGTTTAACTGGAAGCATGTATAACCCTCTGGATAGAAGCCTTTGCAGCGACAAAATCTGTACTCTTAAATGCATAAAATCCTATGAAGAAGCCACTAACGCCGATTTAAAACGTGTCCTGTTTTCATCTGGTCTTAATTTCACTCTCGGAAGACTGTTTGCAAGGCTAATCAAAGGCAGCGATGTACTAATATGTGTCTCAAATGCAGAAAGACAAATAACAGTTAACCGCATGCCATCAGTCGCCCATAAACTCAAAGTTGTACATAATCCCTTGCCACCGCTGGAACTATTGCCGCTTAAAGGAAGGGACATGGGTTATTTCGGAGGCCCAAGCTTTCTCAAGGGTTATGATACTCTCTTGAAAGCATTAGTCCATAGCTCTTCAGTTAGGGTTCATGCCACAAAGTTTCCTACCGAAAAACTGATGTGGATAGGAAAATCAGAGGTTAATCATTATAGGCACCTTACCGAACAAACCTTTGAGCGTATTTTTTCACAGATTAACACTGTCATAATTCCATCAGTTTGGCCTGAAACTTGGGGTTACGTTGTTACTGAAGGTATACTTAGAGGGCGATTAATAATAGCCGCACTTTCTGGCGGAATCCCAGAACAGGTTGATGGATTAAAAGGGGCTTTCCTGTTTAAACCTAGTGATTCTAGGGCGCTATCGGATTTAATCAGTTACGTCGTTGACCTCGATGAGGCAGCGGTGTCTGAATTGGGGTTGAAAAACCGCGAGGACTATTTAAGGAAATTTAGTAACGAGAAAATTTTCAAAGATTTTGTGGAAGTTATGGAAAACGTCTGCAATTAGAACGAAGGGTTCTGTATGAAACTAAAAATCCTTAGCTACATAATCGTAACTTGCGTTTTGCTATTTTTCATGTCTTTACCTACCTTTTTTACATATCTCGGTGCCTATGCTGCTCCCCCCTCAGTATACGCCCAGAATATCCTAGCTAACGGTCACATTGCCTCTGCTAATTTCATCTCTTCATCCCACCATTACTGGGCCAGCGCTATCCAGTCTGAAATCGATTACCCATTGCCTGCACTTCTCCTCTCCGAAATAACATTAATCACCGGTATTCCAACGGAGTTTATGATTTTTCTGCCAATTGTAGCTCTCGCCAGTATAATCTACTTTGTTTTAGCCGCCAAAATTTTGGATCGAGGAAACAAAAGTGGTCTAAGCTTCTTTTTTGCTTCTATTTTTTTCCTCTTTATGGTTTTTACTAATTTGCAGGTAACGACTATAGAACGCGCGACTTTAGGTGTTACACTGTTCGCTTTCATCATCCTGTGCTATTACGAGTTTATCCGATCGTTTTTAAGTGGCAAGCCCCGTTTCTCTTGGTTTATATTATTAGCAATATTAACGGTATCTTTAGGTTACTGCTACTATACAGCAATCCTTGGGATACTTGTTCTCACTTTAACCATGGGCCTAATTGTTTTTTCCGCTGTTCTCTTATTCAAACGGCAATACACTTTTCCGGCTTTAGCAATAACTGTTCTGTCTTCCTTCATGTTCCTGCTCAATCCCTTCCTGAAAACTGTAACTGCGAACGTAACCATATCCACAATTCTCAGTAACGCGTTTACATTCATTAAATCATCACTACACATTGAGAGCCAAGAAAATTCCTCATGGCTCCTATTCTATGGATACAAGTACATAGACCCTCTAACCGCCCGTTTAAATGAGTTGTTATTTGCGGTAAGAGTCATTTCGATAATTTCAATTTTTATCTGCTTAATTATATTTTTGCCTAAACTACAAAGACACACTAGACCTAGTGATCAGCATGCCGAGGGTAGCTTTCCGGTCAATGGCATTTGGCTTTTTTCGTTGATTATTCTCCTTGCAAGTATTGGAGAAATAGCCTACTTGGCATTGGGCTCTCTAAACCCCTTCCGATGGATCATGACCTACGGCGTGCTTGCCCTATTATACCTGATTTTGTACGCAATCGATAAGAAGTCAAACACTGCGTCGAACGGTCTTTTGGGAAAAAGATGGCGCCTCCCAACTGCCGCTAGCCTGAAATTTTCCAAAAAAGGCTTGAATTGGGTAAAGATCTTAGCGTTTGCTGCTGTTGCCGTAGTTTTACTAGCATCGTTTGGTGGTCTAGCAAATGGTTGGTTGTATGGTTCTGCATCTGCTAAACCATATGAATACCAGCAGGTTATAGCTGCTTCAGAGTTTCTTTTAGCCAATTGCCCCATTGATGGCTTCATTACGATAACGGGTGATGCCGATTATACTAGTACAATCTTTAACCAAGCGGCGCTGGCAAATAAAACTAGTAATCTTGTGCCAGAACCCCTTTCTGTCGACGCGGTCACACTCTATCAAGCCGATACTTCGGGGAATACAACCCGTTTCTTCTGTGATATGAATCTACGCAATATTCACTATTTGCTAACCGTTGACAAAGGCACACCGCTTTGGGGCGACGGCTGGGGGTATACCGTAACCACAGACTTCGTCAACGTCTCCAAACATTGTGACATAATTTATGACGGTAAACTTCAAGTAATGTATTTCTCAGGCTAAGAATGAAAAAAAGGTCCCTTAGAATATTCATCGGCGGCGCAACCCCCTATGCAGACAATAGAGGCGTTTCTGCAATTTTTAACGGGTTGATTATGTTCTTTCGTCAATTAACCACATGTAATTTCAAGCTTTTTATTTGGCACTCGTATCCAGAATCTTTCGAGCGATATACAAAAAATCGAGCTACAGCACGTTCCGCCTTTCAATCTGACCAGGGCGATTTAGATTTCGCTGTTATCTCCTACAAAGTACCCCGGATTCAGCTGCATGCAATCCTTGAGTCAACAGTTAAACTTCTTTGCTCAATAGCTGTTTTAATTATTACTCGTTTTCTGTTAGTTTTCAATATCAAGCCCCGTTTTAAGAATGCTGTTCTAAGCGAAGTGCTCTCCTGTGACTTCATTATCGAGATGAATTTCGGTGATGTCTTCAACGATGTTTATTATGGGAAAATACTCTATTATTATAATTCCTTGAGGTTTGTTTTCGAAATTCTTTCAAATAAGCCGATTTATCTCTTCCCCCAATCGATCGGTCCCTTCAAAACTTTTTTGGGAAGAATTTTGGCAAAATGGCTCTTAAACCACACTCGAATGATTGCGGTAAGAGAGTTACATTCTCTTAAATACGGTTTAGCATTGGGAATAGACAAAGCAAAACTGCTGGTTGCCCCCGATATGGGTTTCTGGTCACCGATAAATTCACCGAGTGATTCAATTAATTTGTTGCATGAAAACGGCGTTGATCCAACCCAGCAAAAACTCCTTGCGGTAATTTTAAGCAAAAAAATATTTTCAGACGACAACTCTAAGCTTACCTACGATTCTCTATCTGAAGTTCTTAGCAACGTACTGCACCGCCCAGATGTTAGTGTTGTTTTCATCTGCCATGGTTTATCACTCAACTGCGATAAAGCTGGAAAATTATGCAATTCCCTGGTCTACGAAAAGCTCAAAGAGAAAAAACGTGCCTTTCTTATACAAAGGGATTATTCGGTTGAAGAGTTGTGGGGTATTATTGGGCAATGCGATGTTGTCTTCACAAGCTTGACGCATCCTGTTATAGCGTCGCTTAAGCAAGATGTTCCAGTACTAAGTTTAGGCTACAGCCACAAAACATTGGGCATCTTAGAACGCTTTGGCATGTCCAAATATTTGGTTGAATGTAAGAATTTTAACATCAACCAAACTACACAGCTGTTAAATGAAGTGATAAACAAATCTGTTGAAATAAAGGTACAACTAACCTATTACAACCGTTTTGTAGATAAGGCTAAAATAGACTTCCAACAGACCTTTGAGCAAATACTCAATGAACTATAAGCTACAGAATATTTCGCACATAGTCTCAAATGATCTTTGTTGTGGTTGTGGAGTTTGCGAACCGTTTTGCCCCCAGAACCTAATAAAAATGACCCGAACCACCGCTGGCTTTTTTGCTCCAAAAATTAACGCTGAATACTGTTCCAACTGTGGCATTTGTGCAAGTGTCTGCCCCGGGCAGGGTCTGAACCTTCGAGAATTTGCTAAACAAAGCAACGCTCAATACTTCAATAACTTGATCGGTGGGTACAGAGCTGTCTATGTAGGGTATGCAAACGATTTAGCCATAAGACAGAATGCTTCTTCGGGCGGTTTATGCACTGCGATAATACGTTTCATGTTTGAGCAGAAACTTATCGATGGCGCTGTTGTCACGGTCATGGATGATAATCCGCTATTTGCAAAAGCCAAAATTGTAATATCAGTTGAAGAGTTGCTTGATTCCACAGGCTCAAAATACACACCCGTTAGCATGCACGAAGTACTCAGGGAAATAATTGCCCGTGACAGTCACCGCCTTGCCTTTGTTGGTCTTCCATGCCACCTTGAAGCCATCGAATTAGCAAAGAAGGTTTGGCCCACTTTAGCCGATGTTGTAGTCTTTAAAATTGGTCTTTACTGCAATAACACTCCATCCGTTAACGCAACAAAATACTTGTTAGGTTGTCTGGGAATTTCAGAAGAGGAAGTGGCCAGTTTACGGTATAGGGGTAAGGGGTGGCCTGGATATTTTACCGTTAAATTGAAGGATGGTTCCGAGTTGTCCACGCCGATGACGAAGTACATCAAGTCTGGTTTCTTACAGTATTTTTGTCGCGAGCGCTGTTTACTCTGTGCAGACCAAACAAGCGAACTTGCGGATATCTCTTTAGCTGATCCATGGGGACTTTATCCTTGGACAATAAACTCTACCCCCGATAGTAGATTAGGTGAATCCGTTGTTATTGCAAGAACAATTACTGGTTCTAAAATACTGCAAAGCGCCCTTGACGCGTCAATTATATCTTTAACAGGTATTTCGGTAGACAAAGCTATACAATCTAGTAGCGTATTTAAGAAACGAACAAAACGGTTCACGGGTTCAAGGCTTTTGTTTAAGCAAACTTCGCCTAAATTCGAATATCCGCTCCCAATAACCCTGCCTTTGTTACGTGATTTTATTTTTTTTCGCTTCAACTCATTCTTTGCAAAGAACACAAAAAGATGGCGTATACTTCGATTCAACGTTAAAGTAATGTTGGCTACCGAAAGCTTGCTGTCATACCTTAAAAAGAAAACAGGCAAGTTAATTGATAGATAAACAAAAAATGTATTGTTCTCTGCTAAAACAAACCTCATTGAAGGAGAAGCAGCGACTTGCATTCAAGTACACATCTGACCTCCGTATGATGAGGGAATTTGACATTATCTGTCAAACGGTTCCTTCTTTTGACGGCAAGAAAGTGCTCGATATCGGCACTGGCTGGGGCTGGCTCTGCATAAAAATCCGTAAAGGCAACGGAGAGGTCATCGGAATCGACCCTGAACATATCAGCTGCAAAATCGCCAGCTTATACAACCGAACGTACGATTGTGATAACCCCTTCGTGCACGCCAACGGAAAGTATCTTCCGTTCAAAGATAACACGTTTGACTTGATTTTTTGCCTCGACGTTTTAGAGCATATATCTGTTGAATCTCACAGGTATCCGAGTGATAGACGGCAAGCTGAAAAAGTAGTGGCTGAAGTTCTTAGACTCTTGAAACCCGGCGGCAAATTTGTTGCAGCTGTTCCTAACGGCTTGTTTCCTATTGAAATGCATTCCAGACTTCCTGTTTCTTATATGCCTCAGAGGATTCGTAATTTTTTGCTCAAATCATCAAACACCTCCAATTGCAGTGAGCCCCCTGAAGTTTATTCTCGTAAGACGCTTTGGTCAATAATTGCCCCCAAGTTGGATGTGCTTTTTTTAAGAGAAGAATTAATTCCTGAAACTATACGTTGGCAAACAGGTTTAATTGGTAAATTGGAAAAAATTTTAGAAGCCATTACAACCCGATTTAAAATAACCAAAATCTTGCTTGGCACAGAAATAATTCTAATTGCTGAAAAATCTAGATCGCTGAGGACGTCCGATTAGGGATCGTATGGTTAGCTTTAAACTGTTTCTCCATAAGTGGATAGGAAAATTACTTGCTACATTGGGTTCTAAACGTTTCCCCGTATTAAAACAACGGTTTGCGCTTTCTCAACATCCGTTGCTTTAATCATCCCCTTTGGCAGAATAAAACCCGTGTAAGCAGTATTCCACATGTTCACTTGTGAAAAACGAGCTAAATAACAACCGTAGTCTGCACCGTTTTGTCTTTAAGCTTAAGGATGCTTTTTGGAAAAAAAAGTACAGCGACTGCAATCTTAGCCTTAGCTCTTTTAGTTGCAATTATTGCTTCTATGACTGCCGTAATGAATTTTATTGATACACAGACATCCGCCATCGGGCAGCTTGCAAGCGTAGGCGACAAATTTTTAGTTGTTAGCAGTAACTGTTCTTCTTTAAGTGACAGCAAAATCGGCAACGATGTTCTAGGCGCATTTAACCTCAGCGAAGTCACTTATGTTTCCCCGCAGAGAATCAGCACCGTCTCTTTAGAGACCATGTTAGGTAACTATTCGGTTACATTGCATGGGGTAGGAAACTATAGTGGTTATTTGAAGTTGCAGTTTGCAACCGTAAACGGTTCATACGTGAAAAATGCGGGTGAAGTCAACATCGGGGGTCTGCTGGCTAAAACCTGCCGGCTCAGTAAAGGTGATTTCGTCAATGTTACGTTGCCCAGTGGCATTTTGACCTTTGAGGTTGCAGGGGTAGTGTCTACGTGTTCTCAACTTGGCAGCGAAATTTTGGTGCCCATAGACGTCTGTCATCAGTTAACTGATGATAGCTTGTCTTTTGTCGAATTCAGCCTAAATGCCGATGTTAACAAAGCAAATGCAATTAACCGTCTGTCAATGTCTCTACCCTCTGATGTCTCGGTAGTGAAGGTTCAGCAAACTGCCATGTTTCTGCAGCAATCCACCGGAGAAGTCCATAACTTCTTGGCTGTTTGGTCAATACCAGTTTACCTTATGGTTGTTGCTTCTTCCTATGTTATCTGCACACGTTTGGTAGTTGAATCTGAATTTGAACTGTCGATGCTTAGAGCCTTGGGCGCTAAAAGATCAGGTCTTTTTAATGTTATTTTCAGTTATGCTTTGCTAGCGACTGCGGCTGCTGCCGTTTTGGGAGTATCGCTTGGAATCACGGGGACTCAGGTGGCGGCGTCTGGTTTGCGGTGGATTTCGCAGAGTATTCAAGTGACGCCTTCTTTAGGTTTAGTAGAGGCTGCTCAATTGTTTGGGTGGACACTTGCATTTTCATTAATGGGCTGCCTCTATCCAGCGTTAAAGGCTACGTATAGAAAAACGTTGACGGGTACTTCTAGTGTTTAGTTTACTTAGGTTTCGGTATCTGCGTTTCCGTTACCTTTTAGTTTTAGCCTTGGTTTTGACTTTCGCATCAACGCTTTTTATGGTGACTGCGGCAGGGTTTTTGGGGTATTATAACAGTTTTAACTCTTACTTGGGGGAAGGCGGAGATGTAGTTGCAATCTACGACGTTGAGAGTAAAACTCCTTTTTCAGGTTATGTTCCTGCTTACTTAACAGACCAAATCGGGCAGCTCAATGGGGTTTTAGCTGTCAGCCCCGAAACAATAACGCCTTGCATAATTCGCAATCAAACGCTATTTATAAGAGGCGTCTTGCCTGAAGAGTTTTACAAAATAAACGCGGTTTCATTGGTTAGAGGAGACTTTTTGAACGCAAGCAACTTTGACCAAGTAGTGCTGGGCAAAAGGGCTGCTGACCGATTAAACATCGGAGTTAACGATTCGGTGATGGTTTTTGCTACTTTGGCGGATCGATACTTAGAGTTGAGGGTCGCTGGCATTTGCTTTACTAACTCAAGCATAGATGACGAAGCTATTGTGCAGTTAAATGTCGGCCAATGGCTGTGCTTCAAGGATTACAATTGGGTTACTTTGATCAGAGCAAAAATTGACCCAAACTTAATCCAAAACGCAGAACTCTATGAGAAGTTAGCTGAAAACGCTTCACAGGCAACTCCCCAGCCATCTACATCTAAACAGCAAAGCACCTATCAGCAACTTTTTTTGTGGTCTACCGTTGACTTTCCAATAGGCAAAATCGGAGTAACTAACAGCGAAAATATCATGCAGGGTTTTCTTGACCGATATGGTGTTACAAAGGAAGCTTTCGTTGTGTTGTCGGTTATGGTCTTCTTTTTCTCAAGCGCTACCATCATTGTTGCTTGCCAAACACTTCTGCTGCAACACAAAAATAGCCTTGCAACCCTGCGTTTTATAGGCGTATCCCAAAGGCAACTCAAATTCGATGTTGCCTGCAAAGTACTGCCAATATCGCTTATTGCATCCTCTTTGGGGTCTATTTTTGCCACAGCAATCTTGTCTATGCTTGGAAACTCTGGCTTTCTGATGGCGTTTTCGCACACAGTTAACTTTACTGTTGACCCCTTTGTCGTGGTTTTGAATTGCTGTCTCACGGCGAGTATTGTCATGATAAGTATTGCACATAGGCGTTTAAGCTGAGAAAATACATCTACCTCTTAGCCATTATTATTGCAGTTGCCTTCCTCTTGAGGCTATACCCCTTCTTGGTTAGCGGTTTACCCTTCTCCACAGATGGATGGAGTTGCATCCGAAACACCGAATTGATATTGCAGAACTCGCCTGTAGCTTTAGGCAATACCAGTTTGTTTGATGGCTACAACAACTTTTGGCCAGGAAACAGCCTCTTTGGAGCAGTCTTCTCAGAAGTCACAGGCCTTGACCCCATCAATGCCATGGCCATCGGTGTTCCTTCAGCGGGTGCCCTAACTATCCCTCTGTTTTTTGTTTTAACTCGCAAAATCACCGGTAAAGTAGAAACGGCGTTAATAGCCACCGGTTTGTTAGCTACTGCCTACCCTTACATCGAATTAACCGCGGGCGTAACAAAAGAAACGTTTGCCAACCCAATTTACCTCTCCGTAATCCTGATTTTTCTGCTTAAACCTTCTTGGAAACGAATTCTGCTTTTCTCTGCAGCCTCAACAGCGCTGGTTTTAACCCATCATTTAACTGCGTTTTTAACAATCGAAATTTTAGTGTTTTTAGCGTTTGCTTTATTCTATAGCCGAGACAGCCGTTTGGGCGGTTCTCTGAAGCAAAACCTAAGTTTGATTGCCATAATTTTAGGCATCGCTGGCGTGTACTATGGTTTTTTCGCTTACGAGGGCTTGCCAAATGCTGTATCTGCCAATGATTTGCTGGCGGTAGGTGCCTATCAGATACTGGTTTTTTCAGCAGCCCTATTCTTCATTACCAAACACAGCTCTATCTCCAAAAAGTTCTTAGCGATACGCTACTTTATCGTACTGGGGTTAGCTTGTTGCTTTATAGCTCTTTTTACCCAAAAAAGCTTGATTCCTACCGCTCCAACGCTACCCATACATTACTTCATTTTTTTTATTCCCTACCTAATCATAGTGCCGCTGTTTACGCTTGGCTTCAGTGGCTTGCATGAGCGCCAAAGCACACTCTTGGTTCCCGTTTTTTGGTTTGCCCCATTAGTTGCTTTTGGAGCTTATGCATTTTTCAGTGGGTCATCAATGGGGTTGACTTTGAGTTGTCGGATACTGGATTTCTTGTTGCTGCCCCTGTTTGTCATGACAGGCATATTTTTCCACAAATTTATAAGCATTCAGCATGCTTCGATGCGGCGGTTTTGCCTGGTGGGTATTGCAGTGGCTGTCACGGTTGCAGCTTGCGTGGGATCCTACAGTTTGTACGCTTCCGTTTCTTTACAGGAACCATACTTAGGGTACTTTTGGCTCTATCATGTTCCCGAAGCCTCCTCAGCCCAGTGGATAGCAACCTATGCGTCAAGCCAGACTGTAGCCGGCGACATGAAAGTTTACTATCTCCTAGAAGGCTACCAAAATGTGCACACCGATGTTATGGGCGGCTTCAGGTTTCTAGACGCTGGCGGTTCTAAACCTGCCTTTTTGTTTGTTTACCCTGAAATGTACACCAACGGCTATGTAGTCTACAGTGGAAACGTTGCGCCCCTCCCAGAAAACTGGTCCAACAAACTCCTAAGCCTAAACCAAGTTTACGCTAACAACATGGTGAGTATATATGCAAAGTAAAAGCCTAAACAAGATAATAGATTTAGTTAACATTTCGAAAAATTACTTTTCAACCCCAATCCTAAAAAACATCAACCTAACGGTTGAAGAAGGCGAATTCATCGTTGTCCGAGGCAAATCCGGTATGGGAAAAACAACGCTATTCAAAATCATGGGTTTGCTCGAATCACCTAACGACGGCGTCGTGCGCCTCTTCGGAAAAGACATCCATACTCTTAGGGACGGCGAAAAGTCCAATTTGAGGCTACGAGAACTCGGCTTGGTTTTCCAGTTCTTTAATTTGTTGCCTTCTTTGACTGTGTTGCAGAAGTGGAGTTGCCTATGGCTTTAGCTGGCGTTAAGAAATCTGTGCGACGTGCTAGGGCTTTGGAGTTGCTGTGGCAGTTTGGGCTAGGCGATTTTGCAGAGCGATTCCCCGAGAGTCTCAGTGGTGGAGAAAGGCAGCGTGTAGCAGTGATCCGTGCTTTGGTGAATCACCCGCGGTTGTTGCTGGCGGATGAGCCAACTTCAAGTCTCGATGATGAGAACGCGGCATTAGTGATGGATTTGTTGGGCAAGATTAGTGCTGAGGGTAGGGTGACTGTGGTTGTTACTACTACTGACCTCTATGAGTCCTTTGTGGGAGCGACTGATTATGTGTTGCGGAGTGGGCGGTTGGAGCGCAATATCGTTGGTTTTGAGGCTTCTAAGGATAACATCCCTGTTTGAAACTATGATTTTTCTGAATCCGAATCGAATTTATTTTTTTAAAGCTGTTGAGCCAATTAAGCTGCAGAGGAGATGAGCGAAATGACAGTTGCCCAGAGGAAGAATCTCAAAGTTCTCGTCGGGGGTCCATACATCGACGGCATGGACGCTTTAATCAAAGACGGTTTGTACGAAAGCCAAGCAGAAATCGTCAAGGATGCCCTGCGGCGTCTATTCAACCACTATGAGATACACTCAATCAGCGACGCCTGTGCACAATAAGTGCTGAAAAAAACACATCTTTTCTCACA
Organism: Candidatus Bathyarchaeota archaeon; assembly: GCA_963702095.1. GTDB lineage: Archaea > Thermoproteota > Bathyarchaeia > Bathyarchaeales > Bathycorpusculaceae > Bathycorpusculum. Next base: position 2,310,964 of record OY969706.1, on the reverse strand, counting down.
TTAGCCTTGAAATCTTGTTGGCTAATTGCTTGTACCAAAAAATAGGTCTAATTTTGGCAAAGTTCTATAAACTAACTGATGCAACATAGACTGATTGGCAAAATAGAGAATCGTTTGCTAATCTGCCGCGAAGAGGGGAGAAAAAGTCATCGGGGACAATCTGCTAGCCCAGCATCCGAATGGTCAGGCCTATCGATGGGTAATTATGTTGGTAGCTGTATTTTCAACAAACATTTTCACGGTTGCTTTTCAGTCGGTTCCCCCGGTGCTTCCACAACTTATGGATCAATTCTCGATTTCAGCCGTCCAAGCTGGACTGCTAATTTCCATTGCTGTGGTTCCAGGGCTTTTTCTTAGTTTACCCTCCGCTTGGCTGTTCAATAAGTATCATGCCAGAAGAACCGGCGTTTTAGCCTCGTTTTGCATTACCGTGGCTTGTTTTGTCACGGTCTTATCTAACTCGTTTGAGTGGTTACTTTTAGGCAGGTTTCTTCTGGGTATAGGCGGCAACTTGATGCATATCACCACCTTAGGTGCAGTTTCACAGTGGTTTAGCAGAAAAGAACTGGGCAAAGCTATGGGAATTCTTGGAGCAAGCACCCCCATAGTAACGATTATCACCTACTCCGCAGTCAGCCTTGCCGCAACTAGTTTTAATTGGCAATTTCCTTTTTATGTCAGTCTTTTATTGGCAGTTTTTGGGTTAGTAATTAATGCAATAGTGATGAAGGAAAACCCCTTTTGCGAGGAAAAAGTGCTTGCAACTGGAGTTAGAAATGATTACTTAAATTTAAGCCTCTGGAAGGTTGCAATAGTCGGATTCTGTATCAATGTCGCCGCTTCTGCATTTTCAATGTGGGCCCCCACCCTATACACACAATTCACTAGTATGCCAATAGTCGAAGCCAGTCTGTTGGCGTCACTGTCCATTCTTCCAACTGTCCTTTTCAATCCCTTTTTCGGTTTCTTGTCCGATAAAATGGGTAAGAGACGCCTTTTCATCGTGCTGGGTCCACTGTTGACAACGGTTTCATTTGTTGCTTTGGCTTTCGGACCCATTTCGGCAGTGTTCAGCTCAGTTATTTTTATGGGTATTGCAGCCACGATTGCGTCGCCAGTCATTAATGCGATGCCCGCAGAAATTTTAGGTTGCCGCAAGGCAGGCGTCGGAATTGGTTTAATTGCGGTTTTTGGAGCCCTTAGCGCAGTCTTTGCAGGTTTGATTATTGGTTATCTTGTCGATTTGTCAAGTTCGTTAACGGTTTCTTTGTTAGGTATGGGTGCTTTTTCGGCAGTAGCCTTCGTTGTTGCCCTCACATTAAAATCGAAGTGATATGGCGGTTAGATTAGGTTTCCGCCGATGAAATCGCTGAACCAGAAAATCGGGTTCACAAATATATAGAATTCCGCGTGCTTGACGTTGTCGATGGAGTAAATCGCTTGTTTCATAGAGTCAACACCGTTGAAGTCTTGAACGTTAACTGCGACTCTGAAGTCGTAGGCTCCCCCAACATATTTGGCGCAGAAAGTCAAATTCGGTATCTCAAGCAGTTGTTCCTCGACTTCGGGCAGGCCTCCTCTGTTTGTGACTTTAATGTAACTGTCCGCGTTTGCCCTATAGCCCAGTTTTGGTAAGTTAACTGTAATGCTCGAGAGGTTGAGAACATTTTTTTCTCTGAGTAGGCGGTATCTTTCTGTTACGTAAGAGGTAGAAACCCCTAAACTATTTGCTATATCCTTGAAGGGAGTTCGTGAGCCACGCATTAACGCCCTGCAGATATCAAGGTCTTTTTCATCCAAATCCATAGGTGTAAATGTCTTTTTCTGCCTGTGGCTCCTTTTTTCCACTTTTTCTAACGGTGAAATTACGAGGTTTTCAGGGTGCCAGGGGTTATCCCATAGATCAGTAAAAATCAGAACATCCAAGTTTTTGACTAGGGGTTTGATGTCTATTTGCTGGACTAATGCGGATAATTCATTAAATTTGTGCGCGTAAAGTATGCCGCAGATGTCGTATTTGCCTATTGCGGTTGGAGTAATTGTCATTGATGGTTTGGTTTTTAATAGCGTTTTTACTTTGTCTTTGTCCGCTAAATCGGTTAGTATTCCGATTTCTGCTATACTTTCATAAGCCACGCTTAAGGGGTTGAGATACATATGTTCGCCTTGAATTATGCCATCTCTTTTTAAGCGTGTATATCTTCGTATGGCTGCTGTTACTGATACGCCGATTTCCTTAGCTATTTCGGTGAAGCTTGTGCGTGACTCCGCTAGGAGTGTGGTGAGAATTTTGGCGTCTGTTTCGTCGATTGGTCTCGTTTTGATTTCACTTTTTGCTTGCTACTGAAATCGATTGTTTTTGTTAATATCGTTATTGGTGGTGGTTACCTGTTTTCGGTGCTGTATTTTTGGTTGAGGCGTCTAAAATATTTTAAATGTTTTTTTAATGTAACCGTTAAAAAATGTGCAGTTGGTACAGATTTGGAGAAATTTTTAAATAGCGAAGGCTTGTTTTAGCTAAGCCACCTAATGATAGGAGAATAAAAAAAGCATGAATTATACCAAAAATAAAACAATGGCTATTACGATCGCAATCCTTCTAACAGTATCAATCGGAGCATCAATAACACTAGTGCCAAACGCAAGTGCTCATGATCCCGTTTGGGAGATTCCCACTTACGCTTACATCACAGCCGCACCTAACCCCGTAGGCGTCGATCAACAAGTATCCGTCTTCATGTTCTTAACCAACTACTTCTACAACTCACAATACACAAACGACTACCGATTTCACAACTACAAACTCACCATAACCTCGCCCACCGGTCAAGTAACTGAACAAACTTTTGCAAACATCGCTGACACAACCTCAGCACAAGCCACAACTTTTACCCCGACAGAAGTCGGCACCTACACGTTGAACTTCACCTACCCAGGACAAACCATGACTGCAAATGACCAACCCGAAGGTTCAGCATATATCGGCGACGTCTTTTTAGCTAAGCAGTGCAGAAACAACACTCACCGTTCAAGAAGACCCAATACCCGCAGCCATCACCAGCTACCCACTGCCAACTGAATATTGGAGTCGTCCAATCTACGGCGAGAACACTGACTGGTGGAGCATCTCATCTAACTGGCTAGGCCTAACTGCACCAAACTATGGCGGTTGGACCAGCACAGGCGCAGACGCAGCAGGCGGAGCTTACAACGGTATGGCAGTTTATCCAGGCGACGCTATTGGCTCTCAGACAAGCCACATCATGTGGACTAAACCCCTCCAAAGCGGCGGTGTTGTCGGCGGAAACAACACTAGCATTCAAGGACAAACCTACTTCGACGGCTCAGCATACCTCATCCGATACAACAACCCCATAATACTTGACGGCATGCTCTACTACACAGAACCCCTAGGCTTCAGCAATACCGGCTACGGCATGAGTGGCGCAGCAAGCGGCTATGGACCAACTGTATGCGTTGACCTACAAACGGGCAAAGAAATTTGGTCTCGAACGGATGTCCCAGCGCTTTCAATGGGTTTAATCATGAACGTGCAGACACAAAACGAACACGGCGTATCTCCACCTGTACTAATTGCCATGAGTGGTAATACATGGATGGGCTATGATGCAGACACTGGCAACTGGATATTCAACGTCACTAACGTCCCATCGTATCCCTCTGGTTCATTTGCTGTCCAAACTAACGCTGCTCGAGTTATGGGTCCAGACGGTGAATACTTAAACTACATAATGACTAACCTTGGCAACTCAACAAATCCCAACTGGTATCTAGCACAATGGAATTCAACCAAGCTTTTCATTGCTGGTACAGCTGCAGCCCCAACCATGACAGGCATAATTGATGGAAGCACTACCAACCGCTATGACTGGAACGTTTCGTCAGCATACAGCGCAAGCACCTTAACGGTGGTTGGCGCAAAATATGGTGACGGCATACTTTGCTACTCTGGTAAATTGCCTTCTAACGGCGAAAACATGAACTTCGGAACTGTAAGCCAAACGGATTACACCTACTACTTCATCAACCTAGACTCATCTAGAGGTGCAGTCGGCTCTGTTCTCTGGTCAAAGACTCTTAGTCCTCCAGACAACAACTATACAGTTGTACAGGGCGGAATCGACTGGGATACCCGTGTCTTTTTGCAGTCTTACAAGGAAGCTACACAGTGGGTTGCCTACAGTCTAAACGACGGTAGCTCACTATGGACAGGTGAACCTCAAGCAGCCTTCGACTACTATGGCAGCACAAGCGCAGGCGTTCTCTCAGGACAAATCGCATACGGCAAACTCTACAGCTCAGGCATGGCTGGCATACTCTACTGCTATGACATGACAACCGGCGACGTACTCTGGACTTATGGTAACGGCGGCGAAGGAAACAGCACCAACTCAGGCTACGCACTGGCCATACGGCAACATTCCAACCTTCATACAGGCAATCGGCAACGACGTTGTCTACCTAATCACAAGCGAACACACATGGACAACCCCAATCTACAAAGACGGCTTAGCGCGCGCAGTCAACGCAACTGACGGTTCAGAAATCTGGACAGTTTCCTCAGTTACCATGGAATTCGGCAAAACAAGCTATGCTATGGCTGACGGCTACAATACATGGTTCAACGGCTACGACAACCAAATCTACGTTGTTGGCAGAGGCGCAAGTTCAACTACCGTTTCAGCGCCGCATACAGGTCTATCTTGGGAGCAACCACTGGTAATAACCGGTTCAGTTATGGACCTTTCAAGTGGCACAACCCAGGACGAACAAGCTGTACGGTTCCCCAACGGTGTTCCAGCAGCATCTGACGCATGCATGAAAGAGTGGATGGGCTATGTCTACCAGCAAGAGCCTCAACCAAGCAACTATACTGGTGTCACGGTGGCTCTCTCCGTTGTTGACTCCAATGGTAACTACCGCCAAATTGGCACTGCAACCACTGATGCAACAGGCATCTACAGCTATACTTGGACTCCTGATATCTCTGGCGATTTCACAGTCTACGCAAACTTTGTTGGCACCAACGGTTATTGGCCATCATACGCTGAAGACCACTTCACAGTAATGCAGGCATCATCACCGTCTCCCACATCGCAACCTGTCGATTTGTCATCAACACAGAACTACATCTTAGGCATAGGCGCTGCAATCATCGTAGTAGTCATCATAATCGGTGCAGTACTGGCTCTGCTAGTTAGAAAACGACAATAAACTTCAACAACAAACAATTTCCCTTCTTCCTTTTTTTGGAAGCAAAAAGTGCAAAATTGGGCTGAGAGGGCTCTGGAATAGAAATAACAGATCGCGGTTGAAGAATGGTTTAGTTGCATTTTCCATTCTTTTCTCCTTTAGTTGCGGTCCAGAGCCCCAGCAAACCACAAAGCCAAGTCTTAGATTAGTGAACCGCCTATAAAGTCGGTTGGCCACCTGGTCGGATTCACAAAAATATAGAATTCAGCATGTTTTATGTTATCTATTGAGTAAATTGCTTTTTTAAGAGAGTTTACATCGTTGAAGTCTCGAGCGTTAACTGCAATCCTTAGGTCATAGGTGCCTCCTATGAATTTGGCGCAGAAAGTCAAATTCGGTATCTCAAGCAGTTGTGCCTCTACTTCAGCCATGCTTCCTCTGTTTGTAACTTTGATGTAGCTGTCCACGTTCGCCTTGTATCCCAATTTAGAAGGGTCCACAGTTATGCTTGAGAGGTTCAGTACGTTTCTTTCTCGAAGCGAGCGATACCTCTGAATGATGTTGGATGTTGAGATTCCTATTTGTTGAGATAAACTCTTGAAGGGCACCCGCGAATTCTGCATTAAGGCTTTACAGATTTTGAGGTCTATTTCATCCAGTTCTGTTGGTTCAAAGCTTTTTTTGGGCTTGGATACTTTTTTTTCGCCTTTTTCTTTTGGCGGTATAACTAGGTTTTCGGGGTGCCATGGGTTATCCCATAAATCAGCAAAGATTAAGACATCTAAGCTTTTAACGAATGGTTTGATGTCGATCTGACGAACTAGTGTTGATAAATCGTTGAATTTTCGAGCAAATATTTGACCGCTAATGTCATATTTACCTATTGGCGATGCGACCCTTACCGAGGGCTTGTTTTTTAATGATTCTTTGACTTTTTCTTTGTCAGATAGGTCGGTTAGTATTCCGATTTCTGCGATGCTTTCATAGCCTACGCTTAATGGATTTAGGAACATGCGTTCAGCGAGAATTATGCCTGAATTTTTTAGTTGTGTATACCTCTTTGTAACGGCTGTTACGGATATGCCGCAGCGTTTAGATAATTCCGTGAAGCTAGTTCTCGATTCGACTAAAAGCGCACTTAGAATCGCTGAATCGTTTTCGTCAATTTCTCTCGTTCGGCTCTCACGCTTTTGAGATTGCTGTTTATCGAAGAGGACTTGTCTGTATTATATCATTATTGGTTGTTCGGTTGCTTTCTCTATGTTATTGGCTCTCTGTTTTGCCTTCACAATGGTATCAGAGTTCCTCATTGCTTAAAAAAGTTTCAACTATAGCCCCCTGTTAAAGTTAAATTATTTCTGTAAAAAAACATTAATTGCAAAATTTTAAATAGCTTATCCGCTAAAAGACCAACCACCCAACTAAAAGGAGAATAAAAAATGAAATTTGAAAAAAACAAAACCTTAGCTATAGTAATATTGATAATATTAATATGCTCAATCGAAGCAACCGCAACACTTATGCCAACAGCAAACGCACATGAACCCCGATGGGAAATACCAACCTACGCCTATGTCGTCTGCGCACCAAATCCAATCGGTGTCGACCAGCAAGTCAATGTCTTCATGTTCTTAACTAACTACTTCTATGGTTCAGGATACACGAACACCTACCGATTCCACAACTTCCAACTCACCATCACTTCGCCATCCGGTCACGTAGAGACTCAAAGCTTCCCATACATAGCTGACACCACATCCAACCAAGCCACAACCTTTACCCCAACCGAAGTCGGAACCTATACAATAAACTTCACCTATCCAGGACAAACCATAACTGCAGCAGACCAACCAGCCGGTTCACTATACGTCAACGACACCTTCCTCCCAAGCAGTGCATCAACCACCCTCACTGTACAACAAGAACCCATACCCCCAGCCATCACCAGCTATCCGCTTCCATCTGAGTATTGGACTCGCCCCATCTATGGTGAAAACACTGACTGGTGGAGCATCTCATCCAACTGGCTCGGTATAACTGCACCTAACTATGGCGGCTGGACAGCAACAGGTACCGATGCCCTCATGGGCGCATCTAACGGTTTAGCAGTGTACCCTGGCGACGCTATCGGATCTATGACAAGTCATATTATGTGGACTAAACCAATGCAGAGCGGAGGTGTGGTCGGCGGAAACAACTATGACATCCCCGGACAAACCTTCTTCGACGGCTCAGCTTACCTCATCAGATACAACAACCCAATCATACTTGACGGAATGCTCTTCTACACTGAACCAATCTCATTCAGCAACACAGGCTACAGACAAAACCCTGGAGCAGGCTATGGACCTACAACATGCGTTGATTTACGGACAGGAGAAGAAATTTGGTCAAGAACTGATGTACCTGCATTGTCTATGGGCTTAATCATGAACGTTCAAACCCAAAACGAACACGGTGTATGTCCACCTGTTTTAATCGCTATCGTCGGAAACACTTGGCTGGGCTATGATGCATATACAGGAAACTGGCTATTCAACATCACCAACGTACCAACATTCACCTCTGGAAGATCAATGGGTCCAGACGGTCAATACTTAAACTATGTACTATCTAACGCAGGCAACGCAACAAACCCCGATTGGCGCTTAGGCGAATGGAACTGCACAAAGGTCTTTCTGCCTGGCACTTCAGCGGCTCCCTCAATGACTGGCGTAAAAGATGGTAGCGTTTCCACTGGTACTAACACACTCTACGACTGGAACGTTTCAATACCTTGGCTAAACACAAAGCCCGATACAACTCCAGTAACCATAGTTGCAGCTAAATATGGAGATGGCATACTCTGTTATACCGGCACATTGCCCTGTAACGGCGAAAACTTGGCTTTCGGCACAATAAGCACAACGCCATACACGTACTTCTTAGTCAACCTTGATTCTTCTAAAGGCGCAATCGGCTCAGTATCATGGTCGAAGACATATGACCCACCAGCAAACAACTACACCGTCGTACAAGGCGGCGTCGACTGGGAATCACGCGTCTTTCTGCAGTCCTACAAAGAAGCCACAAAATGGGTTGCATTCGACTTAGACACAGGCGCACAAACTTGGATGTCTGAGCAACAGGCAGCCTTCGACTACTACGGCAGCACAAGCGCTGGTGTCCTATCTGGTCAATTTGCTTATGGCAAACTCTACAGCATGGCAATGGGCGGCATACTCTACTGCTATGACGCAAAAACCGGTAACTTAGACTGGACCTACGGCAACGGCGGAGAAGGTAACAGTACAAACAGCGGCTTTGCATGGCCATACGGTAACATCCCAACCTTCATACATGCGGTTGGAAACGGCGTTGTCTACTTGACTACAACCGAACACACATGGGTTACACCCATCTACAAGGGTGGTTTAGCCCGCGCAGTCAACGCAACTGACGGTTCAGAAATCTGGACTATCTCCTCAGTTACTATGGAATTCGGCCAAATGAGTTACGCTATGGCAGACGGCTTCAACACCTGGTTAACGGTTACGACAACCAAATTTACGTCGTCGGCAGAGGACCAAGCACTACTTCAGTTTCAGCGCCACACTCTGGCTTAGCATGGGAACAACCCCTAGTCATCACTGGTTCAGTCATTGATATCTCAAGCGGCACAACCCAAGATGAACAATCTGCTCGCTTTCCAAACGGTGTACCCGTTGCATCTGACGCATGCATGAAAGAGTGGATGGGCTATGTCTACCAGCAAGAGCCTCAACCAAGCAACTATACTGGTGTCACGGTGGCTCTCTCCGTTGTTGACTCCAATGGTAACTACCGCCAAATTGGCACTGCAACCACTGATGCAACAGGCATCTACAGCTATACTTGGACTCCTGATATCTCTGGCGATTTCACAGTCTACGCAAACTTTGTTGGCACCAACGGTTATTGGCCATCATACGCTGAAGACCACTTCACAGTAATGCAGCCACCTCAACCAACCTCAACACAGTCGACGCTTGACATGGCATCAACTCAAAGCTACATCTTGACCATAGGCATCGCCATAATCGTGGTAATCATCGTTATCGGCGCTGTACTGGCACTACTCATCAGAAAACGTCCATAAAAAAACAATTTCCCCTCTTCCTTTTTTTTGGAAGAAAAAATGCATAAAAATGGGCTGAATGGGCTCTGGATTTAAATTACGCGGTTTCGGTCCGGAATGGTTAGTGCATTTTCCATTCTTTTCTCCTTAATTGTCCCAGAGCCCCAGCAAACCCTAAAAGACAAGAGTTTCAGGAAATTCAGAAAGTTGAGATGTGTTGATGTGGCGCCGGCCAAGTGTCGGGAATTTTTCTTGCACTAACTTCAACTTTTGTTATGCCGTTGATTCTGGCAATTTGGTCTTGAATAGCAAAGGATTCAGATATGTCTCTAACCATTGCGGTTCCTTGGAGGTCGTAGTCGCCGCTTACTTTGGTTACATTTACTATGTCAGGTATTTTTGTAAGTGAATCAACAATTACATTTGACATGCTGCCGGGCACTGCAAAGGCTATGTTGAAATCTACCAGAGAGTAGTAACCTATTTTTTTGGGGTCAATTTGAATTGATGCCTTCAAGGAACCCTTTTCCCTGAGTTTACTGTACCTGTTTATGACGGTTTCCGTGGATACTCCAATTTGTTTTGCAATTTGAGTAAACGAGGCTCGTCCATCCAACGTAAGCTTTTCAGTGATTTGTTTGTCAAGATCATCAATTGGATTTTCGGGCTTAGGGCTGCTTGCCCTTTTAGCTTTTTCTTGTCCGACGTTCTCATCTGGATATTTTGAGTTACCTCTAAGGTTCAGGTTTTCAGGTATGTTTCTAACACCCGTCCAAATGTACGTCTTCAGCCCAATCGTGGGTATCTTTTGTTTTATTGTCTGTTTTATTGTGTCCAGTTCATTTAGGTCCCTCAAACAAGCAACTGCTCTGACATTGTAGACACAATTATACTGCCGGTTGGCTTGCACCTCAATTATCTTCGGAATAAGCTCCATAACATGTTCAACATGTTCAGCATTAACACTGATTAGCAGCGTTGCATTTACAGCAAACCCAAAATGGCCATAATTGATTTGAACAGTTGCCCCTTTAATAATGCCCTTTTTCTCCATTACCCTAAAACGTTTCCATGCGACGTTCTTGGTGACTTTACCTGCTTTCGCCAATTCATCGAAGCCTGTTCGACCGTCGTTTAGCAGAATTCTTAGAATCTTTGCGTCTAAGTCATTGAGTTTGGCAGTCGCTGGTCTCCTGTTGGACATAGGGTCTACAGATTAAACTCTGATTATTTAATTCTTGGCTTTTTTATGCCGTTTACGCCCTTTTTCTATAGCGTTGACATATATTGTCTTGGCGTAGGCCATTTTATCCATTTTTCGCTAAATCTGTATAGTTCTGTGTCTAATTTTATTATTCCCGGAATTTTACCCATACTTTCCTGAATGTTAAGCAACTGATCCAAGTCCTGCAGCATCGCGTATATCTGCAGATCATAATCTCCGCTTGTTTTCATTATGCTTATGATATCGGGTATCTCGCTTAGTTGGTCGATAATGAGACTGGATTCTTCGTCTGAGGTGACTACAAAAAAAATTCCAAGAGCACGGTACCCGATTTTATATGGGCTAATCTGGATGGTGACTTTTAGAGCTCCATTGTTTTTTAGTCTTTCAAACTTTCTTTTAGCAGTTGAAGTTGGAAGCCCTAATTTTTCACCCAAGGCTTCGATAGGTATCCGCCCGTTCTCTGTTAGAAGATCAGCCATTTTCAAGTCGATCTCATCTAGGGTTATACCTGTTTTCTGCATCAAATTTGCGGTTACTCTACTAGTTTTCTCACTGTGGATTAACCCATTATTTTTTCGATTTCCCTCAGTGATTGCTATGTTATAATTCATCTCTCTTACTCCAGTCCACATAGAAGTCTTCATCTCAAGCACGGAAAAATTTCTTTTAATGCAGTCTTTGACTTCGTTTAATTGCTCGAAGGTTCTTAGAATCAACAGACAATCAACACTTCCACCTATCCCTGTGGAATAAACAGCGTAGACATCTGGCATCCCTCGTAAGTATTTGATGAGGTTGTCTGCTTGCTGGGAGTGTACATTAATTGAGATGTAACTAACTGCTTGGTAGCCAAACAGTTTGTAATTTATGTGTGTGGTTGCTCCTGTGATTACGCCTTTTTTTTCCATTTCTTGGTAATTCTTTTTGACAATTTGCTCTGAGACCCCTGTGGCTGCTGCAATTTCTTTCTCGCTTTTGCGTCCGTCAACTAGTAGCTGTTTAAGAATTTTCGCTTGGACTTCGCTGAATTGCTCTATTTTAACCACACTGTTCCCTTTTCACGGTTATGTTGGATGTACAACAATTTAAAGTTCACCACTAATGATGCTTTTTGATGTTGTAGCCCATTTTTTATGAAATCGGCTTTTTTACCATTATCAGCCGCTGATTTTAAATATTATCGCCATATTGGGATGCAAACTGGCTGTTTATTCCATTTGTATCGAAAACTCTTATTAATGCTCTAGATCACCATTCAGCCACGCAAAAGGAGAAAAAATAATGAATAACTTCGCAAAATCAAAACAAGCTCTAATCGCTATCATCCTCACTGTACTACTAACGACTTCAATCGCTGTCGCAGCCATACCAAACGTCTCAGCACACACTCCATCATGGGAAATCCCAACCCACGCCTACATCGAAGCAACACCTGACCCCGTTGGCGTCGGCCGAATCCATGATCATCTTCACGTGGGTTGACCAAGTATTCGGCGCAGGCTTCGAATCTAACGCTGTTGCTGCTCTAGCAAACAATTACCGCTTCCACAACTACAACCTAACAATCGTTGCGCCAGACGGTAACGTTACCACAAAAATCTTCGACATAGTCCATGACTCAACTTCTAACCAATACATGCAATTCACCCCTGACCAAGTCGGCGTCTACAAATTGTACTTCTCATTCCCAGGACAGGCATACGCACAATACGAAGGCGGCTACAACCCCACCTCAGTACTAGTCAATGATACCTATCTGCCAAGCAATACCTCAACAACCCTCACCGTACAAGAAGAACAAATCCCTGCAGCCATCGGAAGCAACCCCTTGCCAACCGATTACTGGACAAGACCAATCTATGGTTCTAACAGTGACTGGTGGACAGTCTCTTCTAACTGGCTCGGCACAGGTGCACCCGTCTTATCTGCAACTGGCTCCGGCGACATCACCAGCTTCACCACTGGCCCCCCAATCTATGCTTTTGGGTCAGTGATGCAACGCTATCCAGGTGATGCAGTTGGTCCAATGACAAGCCACATTATGTGGACTAAGCCATTGCAAATGGGCGGTATCACAGGCGGTGACTCAGTTGCAATCCAAGGCAACACCTACTTTGAAGGCTCAGCATATCTGCAAAGATTCACTAACCCAATCGTAATCGATGGTATTCTGTACTACACTGAACCTGTCGGCTTCTCAGGCACCAATTCAGGTCCAACCGATGCAGTTGACCTACGCACAGGCCAAGTTCTCTGGTCACGCAATGATGTTCCAGCACTATCATTTGGCTACGTTTATGACCTTGAAGACCCCAACCAACACGGTGTTATGCAACCTATTCTGTTCACCTCCAACTTTGCACGTGCATTCGACGCATTAACAGGCACAGCATTGTTCAATGTCACTGGCGTTCCTGCAGGCACTGAAGCTATGGGACCAAACGGTGAACACTTACGCTACGTAGTAACCAACTATGGCAACGCAACCAATCCAAACTGGTACCTTGCTGAATGGAACTCCTCAAAACTATGGGATTACAGTGGCTACACACCAGCACTCCACAATGCCACCAACGGCGCAACCTGGTCCATGATCGGTTCAACCACAAATGGCAACTTCATCGTCAACGGAAACGACGTTAACCCCGCAAGCCCAACATACAGTTACGACTGGAACATCTCATTAGCAGATTACAATGCACCCACCGCACCAACCGTTTTAGCAGCATTCTACAATAACATGCTATTGCTCGAGAACGGCTCTTACCCAGCTGCTCCCTCAAGCTTCACTACTCCAAGCTGGACACCCTACAACTACTACGGCTTAAACATCAACGTCTCTGACGCTCACTTTGGTACTCAGATGTGGTCTACGACTGTCGATCCACCAGCAGGTAACTTAACTGTCTATTACGCAGGCGCTGACCCAGTTTCAAACGTATTTGTTGAAACATACAAAGAAACTACAAACTTCGTCGGTTACAGCCTACTGACTGGCGAGAAAATGTGGGGTCCAACCGAGTCTCAGACTGACTGGGACTACTACGGTCAACCAGCACCAGCACAACCATACGGACAAGTAGCTAACGGCAAACTCTACAGCAGCTCCTACGGCGGCATCGTCTACTGCTATGACCTCGCCAGCGGCGACGTACTTTGGACTTACGGCAACGGCGGCGCAGGCAACAGCACATATGCAGGCCTCAACACACCCTACGGTGACTACCCGACCTTTATCAACGCCGTAGGCAACGATGTCGTTTACCTGGTCAGCAGTGAACACACCATACGCACACCAATCTACAAAGGCGCCCTAGCACGCGCAATCAACGCAACCACCGGCGAAGAAATCTGGACGCTCTCAGATTACACAGGCGAATTCACCGCTCAAAGCTATGCAATCGCAGACGGCTACTCAGTATTCCTCAACGGCTACGACAACCAAATCTACAGCGTCGGCCGCGGACCAAGCGCAACCACCATTTCAGCACCAAACCTAGCAGCAAGTTACGGTCAACCAATAGTTATCCGTGGAACAGTCACAGACGTTGCAGCAGGCACACAGCAAACAGCAGCCAAAGCCAAATTCCCCAACGGTGTTCCAGTGTCATCTGATGCATCCATGAAAGACTGGATGGGCTATGTCTATCAACAACAACCAGCGCCAATGAACTTTACCGGTGTCACAGTCGATGTCAACGTGCTTGACTCTAACGGCAACTACAGATCCATAGGCACAGCAACCACTGACGCATCAGGCGCATACAGCTTAACATGGACTCCCGACATCGCAGGCGACTACACAGTCATCGCATCCTTCGCAGGCACAAACGGCTATGCATCCTCATACGCAGAAAGCAGCTTCGCAGTAGCACAACAAGCAACAACACCTCCACCAACATCAAACAACTCATCAAGCATCGACTCATACTTCCTGCCAGCAGTCGCAGCAATCCTCGTCGCAGTCTTCCTAGTCGGCGCAATCCTCGTTGTGCTGATGCTACGAAAACGCTAAACACCACCACACAAACACAAAACAAATTTCCCTTTCCCTTTTTTTGGGAACAATAAATGCAATGGATAAAAAAATGGGCTGAGTGGGCTCTGGATAAAGTTAACCTAGTAGTAGGGTAGTTGAAGAATGGTTTAGTTGCATTTTCCATTCTTTCTCCTTTAGTTCGGGTTCCAGAGCCCCAGCAAACCTCCAACATACCGAAACAGAATTTTTATTTCTTTCTAGTAGTGTTGTCTTGTTTAGTGGCATCTTGAGAGCTAACTCGATTTTTTGTCGTCTTTTCTTCAGGGGGCATGTTAACTTAAGAAGGCATAAGGTGGTTTGGGTGAAGCAGGCAACCGGTTTTTATGCTTGATCCCCTAGTATTATCTCTTGCTTTTCACCGTTACTCCACATACTATCGTAATAGATTGAAGTTAGTTTCACAATATTTTCGTTATTTGTCCACAATACTGGAACGATACTCTTGCCGGTACGAAGTATTACTTCTTTGTCATCAAAAATAGATAGACCGACAGGGATTTCTTGGTTTATTATTTTTAGTTCAAAAGAGTTTTTTTTCTTCAATTTCTTTAGGTTTTCGTTTAATGGTTCATTGATGTTTTCTCTGCCTATTACTCGAATTTTTACGCCTTTTTCTAATGCTTGGAGGAGTTCATCAATCGTATGAAATAAGATAACTTTTAATGGCTTGTAATAGATAATGTCTATTGTTCTCTCGGTATTGGCGATTTTATCTTTTAGCCTTTTTAGTAATAAGGACAATTCAGACCCAACTATGAAAGCCGATTCTTCTTCAATCGGGTCGGCATCTGGAATTGATATGTTTTGAAGAACCAATTTAGCCTTCTTTTCTTTCACATGGAGTTTCTCTGATTCTTTTTTAATAAGCAAGTAAACGCCGTCTTCAAATGGAAGCGGTTTATATTTGGTTGGATGTGCAATTATCTTTTCAACTAGACCTTTTTTTTCGAGTGTTGCCAAAACTCTGTAAACGTCTTCTCGGGACACGCTCGAAATATCGGAAATATTTCTTACTCCGATTCCATTTGAACCGCCTGTAATAAGGCAAATGTAAATTTTTGATTGCAGAGGGGTAAGTCCGAAGTCAACAAGTATTTGGAGGGCTTCTTCATGTTGGAACATGTGCAAGCTTTTTGTTTTTCATTATTTTTAAGTTTTGTCATTGCCTTATGTGACGGATTATCAAACGCTTCAGGGATCTATTTGCGATTGGTCTTCTTCAACCTTTCAACCGTTGTAAGTTGCACTTTCAACAAGATTTAAATTAAGAAACTTGGAGTATGGTGTACCCAATAATTCGAATAAGTGCTAAGCTACCTGTGATTGCCTGTTTATGGCTATTCGATAATCATTTAAAGTAAATCGCTGTTAATTTCACTATATTTTCGTTATTTGTCCATATTGCTGGAACGATGCTCTTGTTGGTGCGAAGTATTACTTCTTTATTATCGAAAATAGATCGACAGACTGGGATTTCTTGGTTAGTAATAAGGAGAATTCAGACGCAATAATGAATGTTGATTCTTTTTCAACGGAATTACTATCTGGAACATATTTCTGAAGAACAGATTTAGCCTTCTTTTTCATGAAATTTTTCTGACTCTTTCTTTATAGCAAACGAACCCCGTCTTCGAATGGAAGGGGTTTGTATCTGGTTGCTTGAAATATTATCTTTTCGACTAAACCCTTCTTTTCAAGCGGCGACAAAACTCGATATACAACCTCACGACAAATTTCCGAATTTTTGATAGTTGTCGTCCTCTTATCCCATTTGCTCCTGATATTATGAACAAATGTAAATTTTCTATTGCAGAAGTGAAAGTCCAAAGTCATAAGTGTCTGGAGTGCTTCTTCTTGGAACATAGCGCCTTCTTTATTAGCCCAATCTATTTTTAAGCTTTGCCAGTGGGGGCTTGCGAAAATGAATTCTCTTCAACCTTCCAAACTGTTGTAAGTGGCGCCTTCTACACTGCCTTATATTGAAAAGTCATAACTTAGGTTTACGAAACTTTCGTTTCGTATATGAATAAAGGAAAAAGAAATTATGCAAACAAAATTCAATAAAAATAAAATAATTACATTGCTAGCAACATTTCTAATAGCTTCTTTGACAATTTCTATGGCATTAACCTCAAGCACATTCGCACAAGTCTTATTCCCCGAAAACTATCAAGTCCCAACATATGCTTTCATCAACGTAGCTCCAAACCCAGTGGGTGTCGGACAAACAGTCAACGTCAACTTCTTCGTATCATCAGCGCTAGAAACCAGTGAACGCCCAACTAACATGACCGTTAAAATGGTCGACCCAGATGGCACCCCAAAAACCTTCGGACCCTACACTGGAGACACCACAGGCGGAACATTCTTCAACTTTGTCCCAGATAAAGTCGGCAACTACACATTCACATTCTACTATGGCGGACAACAATTAACTGGACGCAACATTACAGAGGGAGGCTATGGTAGTCTCTATGAAATGCCTAGCGTAAGCAAACCTTACGTTCTGACCGTTCAACAGGAACCGCTAGAGCGCACTGCCTATCCGATTACTCCACTTCCAACTGATTGGTGGCAAACCCCCGTCAGCGCAGAGAACGTGCAGGAATGGTCTAAGGTTACAGGAGACTGGCTTCGCCTTGGCTCAATCACTTTCGCACAAACTGGCGCATACAATGCTACCACACGATACAACCCCTACACTGATTCTGTCTATTCAGGTCACGTTCTTTGGACAAAAGAGTGGCTTTCAGGTGGTGTAGCTGGCGGTGAAAGCGTTGGAACAAGCGGCGGATCAGAAGACTCAGGCAGCTACTGGTCAACTAGGCAGTACCAGCCTCAGTATGCACCAGTCATAATAAACGGCAGAATGTACTCAACATCATACCCAGAAGCCACAAACTTAGCTCACGGTATCATATGCTCAGACTTATACACTGGCGCAACACTTTGGACAATAAACACAACAAACGCCTTGAAATGCGGAATGGTCACTAAATTCCACATGGCTAATCAGTACGGTGCTGTTGGTCCCTATATTTGGACGACTGGAACGCTTCCCGCAGCAGACACAGGCGGAGTAGTATACAATAACCGTGGAACGCAGTGGAACCTCTATTCAGGCTGGGATGGAAAATACATATGCAGCATCGTCAACGGTTCCTCAGTGACGCTCAGAGAAGACGACAACGGAAACTTGATGGGCTACTACATTAACAATACCGCAGGCATAAACGAACCTACCTATCCTTATCCAGGAACATCCGCAGCTGCAGGTTCAGGCGGCGGCACAGGAATTCAACAAGTCCTTGTGAACACCACTGGACCGCACTTAACATGCGTTAACCTAACCATGGCTCTTGGCATGCGCCGCAGCCTTTGGATGGGGACCAACCCTAAACAGAGCATACAACTGGCAAGACGGAGTCATGTGGACCGTAGACGTACCAACTACAACTGATGATGGCACACCGATATCTACATCTCCAACTACTCCAAGGCTCTCTCTCTCGCTGAGTTCGATAACTGGCAACGAATTGGTGCTTAGCGCTGGATTCATCCACATGCAAGGAGGCGGTGACGAAGTACCTGGCTGGCTAATTTACTGTGCAATGGACTTGAACACTGGCGCCGAGTTATGGTGCAAGAACTATACATATGCAGGCGGATCAACAGAACTTCTGCCCTTCACCAGAACAAGCCGCGCATTCGGAGATGGACAATTCGTAACTGTCAACCTAGTTAATTGGGAAATGGCAGCATACAGTACAAGAACCGGAGATAAACTATGGACCACAACACTTGAGACACCTTACGGAGACGGAACACCAAACGTCTACGACAACTTTGGAATCAGCAACCAATTCGTAAACGGTAAATTACTCTGGTACGGCTTAGGAGGAGATGTATGGTGCTTTGACTCTCATACAGGCGCTGAACTCTGGTACACGAACACAACTACACTGATCGGTGACCCAGGCATTGAAACGCCCTATGACGTTTGGCCACTGTGGGTTTTCAGCTCACCTGGCTACACGACTAATGTGGCGTACCTCACCGTTGGTCACGAGTATAACCCACCGCTATTCCATGGCTCACAGATGATAGCACTCAACATGACTGATGGCTCGTTAGTTTGGAGCGAATTAGGCATGTACATTAGGTCTACCGCAGTCGCTTACAACATTGTGCTGTCAATGAACGCTTATGACAACCAGATATACGCTTGGGGCAAGGGTCCATGCACTATGACCGTTACAGCCCCTGATGTCGGCTTAACAACTGCAACACCGTTGACTATAAGAGGTACAATAATGGATATTTCGCCTGGCACAAGAGCAATTACTTCACCTGACATTACAATGACAAAGCAAAACGAAGTCGCATTAAGATTCCCCAATGGCGTGCCATGTGTTTCAGATGAAAGCCAAAGCAAATGGATGGAGTATGTCTACCAGCAACAACCGTTACCATCGAATACTATTGGAGTTCCAATCACGTTAGCTGTTGTTGACTCTAATGGCAACTACCGCGAGATTGGCACAACTACAAGCGATGCTGACGGTACTTTCAGCTATACATGGACACCAGACATTATTGGAAACTATAAAATCTACGCAAGCTTCTCAGGCTCCAACTCGTATTATCCAGCTTCGGCTTCAACAGCACTCTATGCAAGTGAAGCAGCAACAGCAGCGCCAACACAGCCGCCTCAAACTGGCTTAGCTACAACCAGTGACCTATTGATGTACATGGCAGTTACTGCTGTCGCTATCATAATTGCAATTGCAATAGCCACACTGCTTCTGCTTAGAAAACGACCATAAAAAACAGGTAACAAACAACTTTCCCTTTCCCTTTTTTTGGGAACAATAAATGTAATGGATAAAAAATGGGCTGAGTGGGCTCTGGATCAAGTTAACCTAGTAGTAGGGTAGTTGAAGGATGGTTTAGTTGCATTTTCCATTCTTTTCTTCCTTAAACGGGTTCCAGAGCCCCAGCAAACCATTTCGGGAGCACAGTGCAAAGACCTTTTTCACTATTAGGTAAGTCCCATGCGTTTCATGAAACGCAGAATCTGTTTATACTCCTTTAGGTATTCCTTTCCTTTTTCGGTGAGTTGAAGCGATTCCTCGTCTTCAATTAAACCAAGGTTTTTTAGTTCCTCAATATAATTTTTTAGTCTATCAAACGGTACATTAATTCGCACTTGGATTCTAGTTAAAACTACTTTTTCACAGTAATTATTGTCCCTCAGCACAGACAAAAGATCTCCATAAAGCATCAATTTGTCTCTGCGAGGAATCTTTTTCATTTTATCCGGCCTCTTTGTAGAAGCTGTGATAAGCAACGAAAAGAAAGATCCCTAAACCAATAAACCGCAAGATAAGAGCTCCTACGAATGCAGAAAAACTATAATCAATATACCAAAAGAGTAGTGAATACTGACTTACGGCAAGAAAAATAAAACCCAAAGGAATCCAAATGGTTGTCGGATCAAGATTCTTAATATGCCTCTGAAGTGTGAAGACAACTACGTAGATTAAACAAAATACGTTAAAGATTCTTAGGTACTGATTCGCCGCTGTGTAGTCTAAAGCAAGTTGTGGAGCGGCAAATGCAAGTAGGATTGAAGCAACGAGAGCTGCTATTAAGACCCCAATAGTAATGTCTCCGACTTTGCGGTTTAGTTCTGAATTTCTGGTTGCAAAAAAATATGTTGCCGCGATGAAAATGAATGCGAATGTTTTAGTTAAACATGGTAACCAAAATATATCATTAGCATTAGAAGGCAATATTTTTGAAATAGAGATGCCTCCTAGAAGAAATGATAACCCTAGAAACCCAAATCCAAGTGGTAAACCCAGATAACTTCCCTTCCTAGTCAACTTGTATGGTTTTGACATGAACCATACGAGAACAATGCAGATAATCGCTGCTGCAAACTCCGCTATCATCCGGTAAGTAGCATAATTGTTGTCAGGGTACATACCGCTAAGCTACACATCCTATCTTTATTTTACTTTCGATTTTCCGCTAAATACTCTAAAAATTTGTTGGTTTAGTTGTATTCGTTAAAAACATGCTGTTGCTAACTTTTATTCGCAAATAACACGATGGGGCTTGTTGGCTTAGAGGTCGTCTCTTTTCCTATAGCGTTAACGACCGCCGATGGTGAAACAAGAAGTAAATTAAACATCATTAATGCAAACGACTAACCTCTCTCCAGAAGTGCCTGAAAATGCAGGCAACAAGGCATTGACCCAATAACATCAATTGAATGGCGAATGACCATGGCAAAAAAAATAAGTCTGGTGTGCCCGAGTTGCTATAAGCACCTTAGAATGATTCAGCAACAGCACTGGTGACAGGGAATTCCAGTTAATGGATAAACATATTTGATGCTATTCTGACTATTTAAAGAATCGATACCAAAAAAATATTGATACATTTTTGCACTCACGAAAAGTGAGCGAGCCTTATTACTGCTCCACCACATACAAGCAGCCACATCAGGAGAAATAAAAATGAAAATACGTAAAAAAGAAATTACGATTGCTTTTCTCGCTATAATAATGTTGCTTTCAATGGTTATCGCAGTGCATCCAGCCTACGGAGATAGCACTTTCCCCACAGGGACCCACATGCCAACCTTTGCTTACCTTAACGTCTTTCCTAACCCTGCTGGAGTCGGTCAACAAGTCACCCTCAACATATTCCTTGCAACTCCATATCCAACTGGTGAAGTAGCGACACCCTTCTACGTAGACATAGTTAAACCCGATGGAACTAATACCACCTTAGGACCATATACATCCGACACGACTGAAGGCACCTGTGCGTACTTTGCCCCAGACAAGGTCGGCAACTACACAATACAATTCTACTTCAAAGGACAAACATTGACAAACGGAATGATCGCTGATGCTAGTACAAGTAAACCAACAACGCTTATTGTCCAAGAGGAACCTAACATTGGACGCTCATACCCCTTCACACCACTCCCAGCTACTTATTGGGAAACACCGGTATCCGCGCAAAACTCGCAAAACTGGTACTCGATTACTGGCGCTTGGTATGGATATGCCGGCGCTAGTTCCTTCACTATCACAGGCGCATACAACAGTACTAGCAACTACAATCCATACACCGAAGACGTATTATCCGGCCACGTTCTGTGGAAGAAAGCTTGGTGCGGCGGCGGTGTAGCAGGCGGAGAACTTGGCGGAAACGAAGTTACGTCTCACTACTGGTCAACATTCCAGTATCAGCCCAGATACGCTCCTGTCATCATCAACGGCATACTATACTCCACATGGTTTACTTCAACTACAGGCACTGCCGGTAAACAAGGCATCATAGCCATCGACGTGTATACTGGTGAGACTCTTTGGCTGCTCAACACTACGAGTACATTGCGGTGCGGCATGGTTACTTTCCATCAAAACCTGAACGAGTACGGTGTTCTCGGACCATTCCTATGGACCACAGGCACTTGTGCTGCAGGCGAAACTGGCGGTTCCATCCCTCGCAATACAGGAACACAATGGAACCTCTTCGACGCTGTCACAGGAAGTTACGTTCTCAGCATAGTAAACGGTTCTGATTTAAAAATCCGGAACGACGAAAACGGTAACTTGATCGGCTACTTTATCAACAACACAGCAGGTACACAAATCGTACATCCGACACAATCAACAGACGCTATTGTAACAAACACTGGTCCACACTTAACCTGCGTTAACCTGACCATGGCTGCAGGATTTACAGCGGGTCAGTTTAGCGTATCTAAAAATACTGTCCGCGCCTTTAGCTCAGGTTATATGTGGGATGTGCCAGTGCCAAACAATATCAGCGGTGTCTCCATTGACCCCGCCCTTGGATTGAGTGCAATAACTGGCAATGAATTGGTTTTGACCGCAGGAAACCCGAGCACGGGACAAAAAGGCTACACTTGCATTGTAACAATGAATCAAGACACCGGTGCCGTAGTTGGCTCTGCAAACTTGACATATCCGACGATAAATGCAATGCTGCCTTGGAGTAGAACTGGAACCGTAGCAGGCGACGGCATCTACGGTATCTGCAACAACGTCAACGGCTATTTCGTTGGTATAAACACAAAGGATTGCAGTAAAGCATGGGAAGTACAGCTGACAGGCGATAACGGCGCAGAACCAAACATATACGACGTCTTTGGTATGAAATTGTATCAGGCAAACAACGCGTTCATAGTCAACAGTTTAGGCGGAGACATCTGGAGCGTTAATAGTAAAACTGGCGAGATAAACTGGTACTCCAACACAACAAAACTCCAAGGTCCATCTGGAATTGAGACACCCTACAACATCTGGCCACTTTGGAGTTTTGCAAGCGGTTGTGAATCCAATAATGTTGCATACATCACAGGCGGTCATGAATACAACCCACCGCTATTCCACGGATGCCAACTCTATGCACTCAACTTAACGGACGGCTCGCTCATCTGGCGCACATTGGACACAAGCGTCACCTCCACAGCCATCGCATACAGCAAACTTGTATCCCTAAATGCCTACGACAACATGCTTTACTGCTTCGGCAAAGGTGCAAGCGGTATCACAGTTGAGGCCCCAGCAGTCGGAGTAACTACCTCTACACCGATTACCATCTCAGGCTCAATCTTGGACTTCTCGCCAGGCACAGAATCAACTCTAGTATCATCCAAATACCCCTACGGATTGCCCTGTGTCTCTGACGAAAGCCAAAGCGCTTTCATGGAAGCAGTCTACCAGCAGCAAGATATGCCTTACAACATCACTGGTGTGCCCATTACGATTAGTGTTATCGACTCAAACGGCAACTACCGCGAAATTGGACAAACAACGAGTACTGCGAGCGGCACCTTCGGCTTTACATGGACACCCGACATTTCAGGCAACTACCAGATAATCGCAAGCTTTGCCGGCTCCAACTCGTACTATCCAGCGTCAGCGCAAACAGCATTCTATGCAAGTGAAGCAGCCACACCAGCACCTACACAGCAGGTTCAAACAGACTTAGCAACAACTAGTGAAATTCTAACGTACTTAGCAATCGGTGTAATCGCCATAATCATCTCGATAGCGATAGTCGGCGTACTCTTGATTAGAAAACGGCCATAAACACAAAAAACAAACAATTTCCCTTTTCCCCCTTTTTTGGGATCAAAATTGCATTTATAACTGTTGGCTGAGAAGCTCTAGATAAAATTAACGTAGTCGCGGTTGAGAATGGTTTAGTTGCATTTTCCGTTCTTTTCTCCTTTAGTTCGGGTTCCAGAGCCCCAGCAAACCCTTTACAAAAGAATAAAACTAAGGTTTACAAATTTAGATTGATTCTTCTGGGGGTGATACTAGAAAAATTTTTGACCTTGAAAATTATCGATATGCAATACCCATGCGTTTCATAAAATCAAGGACCTTTTCGTATTCTCTAAGGTATTCTGTTCCTTTTTTTGTAATCCTCATTGTGCTCTCATCTTCAATCAGACCAAGACTCACTAGCTCTGCAATGTATGTTTTTAGACGATCAAAAGGGACTCTTATTCTTGCTTGAACTCGGGATAACACAATCTTTTCAGTGCTGGATTCAGAACGGAGGGCAAATAGAAGATCGCCATAAATCTTCAATTTGTCACGTCGCTGAATTTTCACGTTTATACCCTCTTGTCTTTACTATAGAATGTTTTATAGCAAACGAAAAGCAAGACCGCGAGACCAGCTAGGCGTAGCACTAACGCTCCAAAAAGCGGAAAAAGCGTTAAGTCAACGGCACCGATCAACGATGAATAGGTTCCTATTCCAAGTAGAATGTACCCTAATGGAACCATAAGTGTTTTTGGCTCTGCCTGCTCAATATGGCTTCTCAAAGATTGAATCGAAATGTAAAGAAGGCATATCAAAGAAAAAAACCGCACATAAATATTGATGGTTATATAACTTGACCAAGGCAACTGTGGAAAAATAATCGCCGATAGGATTAAAACTGCCAAAAGAGCCACTAAAATAACAAGGGTTGTATTCCATAATGGCTTAGTTTTTTTCTCCAATCTTGAAAAGTAATATGTAATTGCGAGAAATAGGAAGGCGAATGCTCTCACCAGAAGCTCCACCCAGAACCAGCTAATGAAAACAGGTGACCACGTTTGGAGTGCTTCAAGCGCGAACGATATGGCTGAAAACGCGTAGGATGCGCCAAGTAAACCAAATCCGAGAGCTAAAAAAAGATGTCTAGTTTCTCCTGTCAGTTGAAACGGTTTTATCATGAATTTTACGAGGATGAAGCAGGCTATTGCTGAAACCATCTCTATTACTATTCGCTCGATATCGAACATAGCTTTAAGATGTTTTGTTTGTGTCTTATTTTTTTTTCCTTTTTAGCGAAATTCGAAAAACGTTAACGTTTTTTGACGCTCACTATACGTGAGTGACGCTTATTAGCGCTATGTAGGAAAAAAATAAGGTTAAGGCGAATAAAAATGAAAGAAATTAGACAAATAAAACTTGGTAAGACAGAACTTACGATGCTGGCCTTGATTCTAATGGTAACCGCTGTAATCTCACTTATTGCTTTGCCAATGGCTCAATCGCACACTCCCGCATGGAATTATGATACCTTTACCTACGTCACAGTGTCACCGAATCCTATTGGTGTAAGTCAAGACGCGCTTGTCGTTGTCTGGCTTAACTGGTGGCCGCCGACAGCTGATAATTATGGATATGGCGGCAGATGGACTTTCGACTTAACAATCACCAAGCCTGACAACACTAACGAAACACGCACTATAATGTCTGATGCAGCGGGCGCAGCCTCCTTTGTTTATGTGCCTGATCAAGAGGGTAACTACACATTTGTAGCTCACCACTCCAAAGAGACCATAACTTGGGATTTGGGATTAGGGTTACGCCCAGGAACAACGCAGTCACAATATAACCAAGCCTATCTCAACGATACCTTCGGGGATAGTACTAGTGAGCCGTTCGTTTTGACAGTTCAGGCTGATCCGATTGAGACGTGGGTTGAATCTCCGCTTCCAACTGAGTATTGGGCTCGTCCAGTAAACAGTATGAGCAGAGATTGGTGGCCAATTTTAGGCAACTGGCTGGGAACCTCTTCTGGTGCTCAGTATTACCCAACAGGCTCTTACGGTGGAACAGCTAACTATGCCTACGGTTCAGCTCCAGAGAGTGGACACGTACTATGGGCAACGCCGTTTTGGGTCGGTGGCGCTG
Organism: Candidatus Bathyarchaeota archaeon; assembly: GCA_963702095.1. Lineage (GTDB taxonomy): Archaea > Thermoproteota > Bathyarchaeia > Bathyarchaeales > Bathycorpusculaceae > Bathycorpusculum. The sequence continues at coordinate 2,285,135 of OY969706.1, read as the reverse complement.
TCGACGCTCGCTTTGAATCAGCACAAGGCTTTTGGATCGGCAAAGAATACCAAGCATTTAGTCAGCCCTCAGTGATAGTCGACGGAAAAATTTACTGCCAAAGAAACATCAACACATGGGACCAAAATGCAGGCGTTTACGTCTACGATTTGTATTCAGGCGAAGAGCTAACAGACCTCTGGCGATCAGGAACCTTAAACTTTGCTTCGTTGATGAACTACCATTCTATGAACGTGCACGGAGTCTTCCCATATCTATGGTCAATCAGCGGCACCACATGGACTGCATATGATCCATACTCGAACAAGGCGATTTTCAACATAACTAACGCTGGCAGCGGCACAACTGTTACGGGCAAAGACGGAAGCGTATTGCGTTACAACATTGTTAATATTGGAAACGCTACAAACCCCAACCGCTATTTGCAAATTTGGAATACTTCAAGAGCTGTACTATTCGGTGCAAGTGATCCATTTGGCAACTTTGTAGCTGCTGATAGCGAATTCGGTTTAGCAAGAGGCAGTGCAACTGTAAACGGCGCCAACGGTTACTCATTGAACGTCTCAGTGCCTGACTTAGCTGGTTCGATAATGTCAATTCGTGAAGGCGAATCTATCATCGGTGGAACAACAGGCATAAGCTCTTCAGATTCAAATCCTGTAGGCTTAGGGACTTCAGTGACTACAACGGGTCAACTTTGGACTGTAAGCCTGAAGACAGGTTCTGAAGGCACTCTGCTGAGTAATATTACTTTTACGCCGCCATCAACATCCCCCGGCAACTTATCTATGACCTTCGATAAAGTGTATCCGGAATACAACCGCTTCTTCTTTAAAAACGATGACTTAAGGACATGGTATGCTTATGACTTGACGACTGGACAACAGGTGTGGCATAGCGACCCAGAGACTGAATGGAACTTCTTCACTATGAGTAGCATAATCTACGACGGTATGTTGATAACCTATGGCATGGGCGGTGAAGTAAACGCTTACAACGTCACTAACGGTAATGTTCTTTGGAAATACGTTGCTGACACCATTGGAACAGAATCTCCCTACCCGAATTACCCGCTAATATACGGGTGCATGTCTGACGGAAAACTATACTTTACCTCAAGTGAGCACTCGCCAAACCAGCCTTTCTGGCGCGGAGCAATGATTCGCTGCATCAATGCGACTGATGGTACTGAAATATTTAGTGTGCCTTTCTGGGCTGATGCTTATATTACCCCAAGCAACATCATCATCTCAGACGGCATCCTTGTAGGCCTCAACAGCTATGATATGCAACTTTACGCTTTCGGTAAAGGTCAAAGCTCAACAACTGTCACAGCATCACCGAAGACTTCAGTGAATGGCAACAGCGTAATTGTGGAAGGCACAGTTACAGATAATAGTCCAGGTTATTCACAAAATACTGAACTGACAACGCGTTTCCCCAATGGTGTTCCCGCAGTTTCTGACGAATCCCAAAGTGCATGGATGGCTTATCTGTGGATGGATCAGGTACAGCCCACCAACGCTACAGGTGTTGAGGTGGTTTTGTCAGTGATTGATCCAAACAACAACTTCTATGAAGTCGGTAGAACTACCAGTGATACAAGCGGCAGTTATAGCTATGTGTTTACTCCGGAGGTTCCCGGTAAATACACTATCCTTGCTACATTTGCAGGCTCTAAATCCTATTACGGCTCATACGCCGAATCTGCCATACAAGTAGATAATGCACCAGAACCTACGGCACAGCCACAGATACCAGTGCAAGCTGACTATACAATGACTATCGTAGGAACAGGCATAGCGGTCATAATCGCAGTCGCAATCTTCGGTATACTAGCGCTTAGGAAACGACCATAAAAACAATTGATTGAAATAATTTCCCTTTCCCTTTTTTTGGGATTAGAACAGCTAAGTAGTGGCTGAGCGGGCTCTGGAAAATCTAATAATCGCGGGTAGTTGAGAATGGTTATTTGCATTTTCCATTCTTCTCTTCCTTAATCGGGTTCCAGAGCCCCAGCAAACCTCTAATCTAATAAGAGCGCTTAAGAATGACATCAATAAATGTTAATCTGGAGTCTGAAATTCAGACTTTGACGAGTCTCGGGCTGACTAAAAGTCAAGCTAAAATTTACCTTGCTATTTTAGAATTGGAGAACGCAACGGTAAACACTCTCGCATCAATCTCAAAGATTGATAGAGCCAATGTCTATCGAGCGGTAAAAGAACTATTCAAACTCAATTTGGTCGAACAGTTTCTGACTAATCCAACCACCTTTAAAGCGTTGCCGATGAATGAAGGTTTAAGACTGTTACTTGAACATAGGAAGAGCGATTATGAAGAAAATGAGATCAACGCGAAGAAATTATTGGAAAGATACAAACAGAGAAGCAATGGATCTAACGAGGGGAAATCATGTCAATTCGCTCTTGTCCCCGGTGAAAAATTCACATTCCGAAAATTGAACGAATTGGTTGACTTAAGCAAGAGTTGCCATGATGGTATTCTTTTTTACCGCGATGTAGAATTACGAAAGGATTTTTTTGTAGTGATGTTTAAAAAACTATTACTTAGGGGCATAAAAATACGGCTTATCATTTTTACTGAAAAAAACAAAAATCCCGTGGAGTTATCCGGTTTTTTTGGGGATTACGGTAATATTGCGATTAAAAGAACTGAGGCGATCCCTCAAGCTACGTTATCGCTATGGGATAAGAAAAAGGTTTTCGTTACTATCGAACCTATGATTTCTAAGCCTATGACTGCGAGTTTACTTATGGATAACACTACGGTTGTGGGTGTATTCCAAGAATATTTTGAGCTATTGTGGCAAAATTCCAAAAGTATTTAATGCAGAGTCTTTTTTCTCCATCTATTTTTTGCTTAATTATATGTTGAAATTGACTAAATCTGCGGTTGTAGCACGCAACCGCTTTGTTATAAATAGAGTTTGGGAGTTTACCCTACCCGCACAAAAAGGAGATAAAAATGAAATTTAAAATTGATGCAAGAAATATAAAAAGTGCAATCGCAACGCTGCTTATTCTTCTGATTGCTGGCTCAACATTGCTGTCTTCGGCATTAGCTGATACAACATTTGCTCCTGGAACAGAAATTCCGACGTATGCTTTTATCAGCGTAGCTCCTAACCCAATTGGGGTAGGTCAAACAGTCAACGTCAACTTCTTTCTAGCAACTTCAATACAATCCGGCGAAGCAGTAACAAACATGACAGTTAAAATCACTGACCCAGACGGTAATGTAGAAACAAGAGGTCCAATAACAGGCGACACAACTGGTGGATCATACTTCAACTTTGTACCTGACCAAGTAGGCAATTGGACTTTTCAATTCTTCTACGGTGGACAAACCACACTTAGAAATGCGCTTCTCGGTGACGGATTTGTAGGTCTCAAAGAAATGCCAAGCCAAAGCGAAGTCGTTACATTAACTGTACAAGAAGAGCCCATCACACAAACTGCATATCCAATAACGCCACTTCCAACAGAATATTGGGAAGCACCCGTCTCAGCACAGAACGTTCAGGAATGGTACAAGTACATGGGTCCATGGGGTCTCGGGGGATCAGTGGGATACTACAATGCAACAAGCTTATGCAACCCCTACACTGCTTCAGTACTTTCTGGTCACGTCATTTGGACTAAAGTCTGGTGTACTGGCGGTGTAGTCGGCGGTGAAGCTGGTGGCGACGAAGAATCAGGACATTACTGGTCAACAAGACAATATACCCCACAGTTTGCGCCAGTTATAATTGCTGACAAAATGTACTCCACCTGGTACCCTGAAAGCTACGGTTGCCCATCTGGTATCATTTGCACCGATCTTGCTACAGGTGAAACGCTGTACACTATCAACACGACTTCAATTTTAGCCACAGGCATGGCTAACGAATGGAAAACAGTCAACGCATATGGTGTCGTCGGTCCGTACGTTATAACTACTGGTGCTCTTCCCGCAGCTGAAACTGGAGGAATCGTTTACAAAAACTTTGGAACCCAATATAACCTATACTCTGCGTTAAGTGGAAAATACGTATGCAGCATATGCAATGCTAGTTCAATGACTTTAACAACCGATGCAACTGGTAACTTAATCGGATACTATATCAATCGCACTATTGGTCAAGTCAGAACCTATCAACAAACACCAATGATACCGATGGTCGGTTTCCAAATCCCACAGGTCAAAGAAGTGATAAACATTACCACACCTGCCTTATGCTGCTTTAACCTTTCAAAGGCTTTAGTCAATGATTGGCTATGGTATCCAACCACAAACAACGCTATTGATGCGGGCTACGGATTAATGTGGGCTAAACCAATTCCTTTAACAGTCAATGACGTAACCATTACCCCAACACTTTCAGTATCGCGGTTATGCAGCAACACTGTTATTCTAACTTCGGGATTAATTCACGCTTCCGACCAATCAACTGGTTACCTAGTAATGGCTTCCATGGATGCCGCTGATGGTACTACATTGTGGTCCAAAAACTTGACTTACCCAGACTGCAAATCACTACTGCCATTCACTAGAGCATCAATAATAGTTGATGACGGAATCGTATCCATAACTAACCACGTAAACTGGATAAGCACAGGCATTGACTGCCGAACTGGTGCCAAAGCATGGGAAACAGCACTTAAAACCCCCTACGGTAATGGCGAACCAAGCACCTATTCAATGTTAGGTGGAACAGCTGGCTACTCTGGAGCTAACGGCAAAATTATCATCGCCGGTTTAGGCGGCGACATATGGGCTATTGAAACAAAGACTGGCAAACAACTATGGTACACCAACACAACAACACTCATCGGCGATCCAGGCATCGAAAGCCCCTATGGCATGTGGCCACTGTGGACATTCCGTTGCCAAGCTTATACCAATGACGTTGCATATCTTCCAATAGGACATGAATACAACCCACCGCTGTTCCATGGTGCACAGATGTTAGCTATTAACCTAACAGATGGTACACTAATCTGGAAAGAGTTAGGAACATATGTTGTCGCTACTGCAATTGCTTACAACACTTTGATCTCGTTGAACTGCTATGACAACCAGATTTATGCCTTTGCCAAGGGACCCAGCAAATTGACTGTAGATGTTCCAGACGTTGGAGTGACTACTGCTACACCAATTACTATCACTGGCACTGTAACAGACATATCAGCGGGTACAACACAGTCTGAGGTTGCAAAGAAATTCCCAAATGGTCTAGCATGTGTTTCTGAAGAAAGCCAGAGCAAATGGATGGAATACGCCTACCAAGATCAACCACGACCATCTGACGCCACAGGTGTAACCGTAACATTATCTGTCGTCGACTCCAACAACAATTACCGAGAGATTGGCACAACAACTTCGAACTCCTATGGCTCATACGGCTTCACATGGACCCCCGATATAGCTGGAGACTACACTATAATTGCTACCTTTGGTGGTTCAAACTCGTATTACCCATCTTCAGCCGTGACATATTTCCATGCTAGCGAAGCAGCGACACCAGCGCCAACGACACAACCGTTACAAGCGGTCGACAATACTATGACTATATTGGGTTCTGCTGTTGCCGTAATTATAGCAATTTCCATCGTCGGCGCAGTTATCTTGATGTCAGTCAAAAAACGACCTTAAGATCAATCGATAAACCAGCTTCCTTTTCCCTTTTTTGGGAATCAAATTGCATTGGTAAGATGTGGGCTGAGTGGGCTCTGGATAACATTAATCGGTCATGGGTAGTTGAGAATGGTTTAGTTGCATTTTCCATTCTTTTCTCCTTTAGTTCGGGTTCCAGAGCCCCAGCAAACCCCTAAACAGTTACTTGCTGCTTCTAACCTCAAAGCGCTATATCAATGGATCAAAAGTTTTGTTTTGATTTTTGCCCTTAAAAAATTATAAAGCTCACGGTTCTGCTTGTAGTTTGCTCCACAACCAGCAAGCAATCCCTTTCCGTTGTAGAACCAAAAACAGGGTCGCCTGTCAAGCCTCTGAGAAGATGATGAGTAAGGGGCCATCTGTCTTCTTCTTGCACTAGAAAAACCAGAAAATTTGATTCACCTGTATTTAGTTCAATGCCGTAGGGTCTTTTATAAACGCCCACGTTACCATAAAATACACTCCCGCGTTTTTTGGTGGATAAAGTTTTTATGCTCCTTTGAAACTCTACACTTCTCCGAAAGAAAAAGGAAGATTCAACAGATGACCCTACAAAAAGGAGATTTTATTCTAATCGATTACGTAGCCAAAGTTAAGGAAACAAACGAAGTTTTCGACACTACAAAAGACGAGGTTGCAAAGAAAGAACACCTCAAAAAAGAAGGCGAAATCTACGAGCCTAAACTGGTAGTCATCGGCGAAAACTGGGTACTAAAAGCCCTAGACGAAGCCCTCCTAACCGCTGAAGTTGACAAACCAACAACCGTGGAAATACCCTCTGACAAAGCCTTCGGTCAACGTGACCCAGAAAAAATCCGCCGTGTCTCCATCAAACAACTCTACGCCAAAGAAATCAACCCCGTAGTGGGCGCACGCATCGAATTCCAAGGCAAAATGGCGACTGTCCGCTCCATCGGCGCAGGACGCGTCCTATTGGACTACAACCCCGCGTTGGCTGGGCGAACCCTCATCTACGACTTAACCGTCACCAAGAAACTTGACGCACAGGAACAAAAAATCGCTGCTTTGATCCACCGCAGAGTTTCAGTCGTCGAAGAAGACAAGTTCAAGATAGCCGTCAAAGCCAAGAACTTAATCATCGACATGCCCGAGGAAACCTTCTACGTTGAAGGCATCCAGATCGCTAAACGCGGCATAGCCATGGATATCCAGAAGTTCCTCCCAGACTTAGCTGAGACACGGTTTGTTGAAACCTTCAAGGCAGAGCCTAAACCCGAAGCGGCACCAGCAGCAGCGACGCCAGCGGAAGAAACGAAGCCGGCGGCAACTGAAGAAGCCAAGACTGCAGCGCCATAAACGCGCAGCCAACCCTTTTCCCTTTTTAGTGTCTATTTCTTATTCTTCTACAGAAAAAACAATTAAATTCAACCAACCCATATTATAAAGTGCCTTTCTGTCAGGTAAATTGAGGTGAAAAAGCAGAAATGGACCACACAATCATCCATTTTGAAATTCCAGCAAACGACGTAGAAAAAATCAAGCGTTTCTACGAACAGGTTTTTGGCTGGAACATCGTGCAGGCAGCGGGACCCATCGAGTACTGGGTAATTCAAACCGTGCCCGTTGACCCCAAAGGCATGCTGCTTCGCCCCGGCGTAAACGGCGGCATGTACAAGCGGCAGGCGCCTGAGAGCAAACCCATCAACTACTACTCCGTAGAATCCATAACTGATTTCTTGAATAAAATTGTGAAAGCCGGCGGCAAAATCACGCAGCCCAAACAGGAAGTTCCCGAGGTCGGATGGATCGCGGCGGCAGAAGACCCAGAGGGAAACGCCTTTGCGTTAATCGAACCGCTTAGGGTCTAACTGATTATTCCTGTTGCCCTCGCCACGGTTTCGCATGCGTCAAAGCCCAAGTTGAGTTTATGCAGGATGGTGTAGCGTTCGGGGCGGATTTGCGCGGCGACTTGGAGGGCTTTAACTACATCGATGTCTTTGACGCCTAATTCTTGGGCGGTGGTGGGGGCGCCGATTTGTTTGAGGGTGGCTTTTATGCGTTGCCAGTTTGAGCCATGCAGAAAAGAAGTTAAAATTGAGCCTACGCCGCATTGTTCGCCATGCATAGCGTGGTGACTGTTGATTAGGTCTAAGGCGTGGCTGAAAAGGTGCTCGGAACCGCTGCAGGGGCGACTGCTGCCCGCGATGCTCATGGCGACGCCGCAGCTAATCAACGCCTCAAGCAGAACACGTAAGCCCTCGTTGGTTTGCTCTTCGATTTGATGCGCGTTTTCCGTTACAAGTTTAGCACTCATCAACGCGAGGCTCGCCGCGTAGCCGCCGTAGTACTCGCCTTTTTCTAGGTAAGCGAGCCTCCAATCTTTGACGGCTGTGAATTTGCTGATGACGTCTCCGCAGCCGCTTATGACGAAGCGCCATGGAGCCTGCCCAATGACTTCTGTATCTGCAATTATAGCCATGGGCGCCTGCGCTAGTACTGAGTAGGGTTTGTCTGAGCCTTTGATGGATGCTAGGGGGCTGGCGATGCCGTCATGGCTGACGGTTGTGGGGACGCTGATGAAGGGGATGTTTTGGCTGGCGCTGCTGAGTTTGGCTGCGTCGATGATGGTGCCGCCGCCGACGCCGAAGACAACCCGGGGCTTCTGATCCTTGAGCTGCTTCTCAACCAGTACAAGGTCGTCTACAGTCATGGATTTAACAAGAAGGTACTCTGGGGTTAATCCTGATTTTTCAAGCAACTCGGAAACGGTTTCTCCGGCTATTTTGTAGCATTGCGCATCGGATAGTACCAGCGCTTTGCCTTTTAACCCCAGCCGTGACACCACTTCGGGCAGGCGATTCAACGTGCCTTTTCCAACTATGACTTCACGGGGCAACTGCATGTAATGATAGCTTAAACTCAAACCTTACCACTTGACTGCAGGGAAATATGTGCTGTATGTTTTAAAACGTTTGGGAACTTGCCTGCTAAAGCGGTCGATTTTTATCAGGGCTTTATCTGTGAAATCGCTGAAGCTGAAATGGGGCCCACTCTAAACAGGATTTCAGTTTCGTGACCGTCATTTCCAAAATCTTGTTCGCTAAACAAAACGCTTTCCACACAACCCGCGCCTAGCATGTGAGCCAAATCCAACACGTTTCTTTTGCAGGCATCGTTAGAGGGGTTTATTGTTAACTCCAAATATTTGGCGCCTGACACCTTAATCTGTTGAATGAGAAGAGCTTGTTGGAGTCCATTGCCCCTGTGCTCTTGGTCGACAACTATTTCCCAATTAAAAAAAGTGTCCTTCCTCTTCGGCGGTACATAACCGGATGAGAAAGCAACAATTTTTCCATCTTTTTTGGCGACATGGCAGGTTTCAAAGAAGTCTTTTGCTAGCAGAAAGTAGGTGTAGCGGGAGTTTAATCCCACATAGGGTCGATTAGCAATTAGTAGTTTGTAGACTTCGTCTATGTCTTTGACGGATACGTTTGTGATTTGATAGCCACAACTAAGCGTCAGCGTCTTCTACCTCAACAGTGTTTTCGCCGGGTATGCCTAAGATTCCCTTTTGGGACAAGCGAAATCTCGCCTGAGTCACCCAGCAACTTTTCCACGCCCACAGCTGACTTTTTAATGGGCACGGATTGAAGGTGTAGACCGCATTTTCTGCAGTCATTTTTGCATTTAATCGGTTGGTAATTCTCTGGTTCCTTGTAGGTTGTGATTACGCCTTCATAGTTTCTGAGCACAACTTTGTTGGGAGACCAAGAGATGATGTAGTTGGGCATAACTGGGATTTTTCCTCCACCGCCTGGAGCATCCACAACGTATGTGGGAACTGCAAAGCCGCTGGTGTGGCCTCTTAGGCACTCCATGATTTCGATGCCTTTTGCGATGGGTGTGCGGAAGTGGCTCAGTCCCTCTGAGAGGTCACATTGGAACAGGTAGTAGGGTCTGACTCTGTTTCGGACGAGTTTCTGGTTGAGTTCTTTGATTATTTGGGGGCAATCATTAACTCCTGCCAGTAGGACGGATTGGTTTCCTAAGGGTATGCCTGCATCCGCGAGTTTTCTTAGTGCATCTCGGGCGGAAGGCGTGAGTTCTCGTGGGTGATTAAAATGTGTGTTTAACCAAAGTGGGTGATGCCTCTTAAGCATGTTCACTAGTTCATCGGTAATTCTGTAGGGGAGAACAACGGGGGTTCTTGACCCAATTCTTACCACTTCCACATGCGATATACTGTTTAATTCTGTTAGGATCCAGTCGAGGTATTCATCGGGCAGCATTAATGCGTCTCCGCCGGAAAGCAGGACATCGCGAATCTCAGGGTGCCCTCTTATGTAGTCTATTCCGTTTTGAATTTGGAATTGAGAAGGTACATGGTCGGGGTCTCCGACTTTTCTTTTCCGTGTACAATGCCGACAGTACATTGCACACCTGTTACTGATCAAAAAAAGGACTCTGTCTGGGTACCGATGTGTGATGCCTTTGGTGGGGCTGTCTTTGTCCTCGTGCAAGGGGTCTTGCATGTCGGACTTAGAAATTGTCAATTCGGAGACGTTGGGAAACGCTTGTTTAAAAATTGGGTCAACTTGGTAATTGTCACTGTTTATCAGTGAGGCGTAATAGGGTGTTATGCTGAGCGGAAACTTCTTTACGGTTTTTTGGAGCAACTGTTTCTGTTTTTTAGAAAAACTTATGCCCGTGTACTGTTCGAATGCGTCGATAGTTCGAATAGAGTTAGCAAGCTGCCACCTGTAATCTGTCCATTCAAAAACGCTTGCGTGGGCATCGACGTTCTGAGCAAGGTAAGCCTCATAACTTACCAGTTTTTCTGTTGTTTCAACAACCATTCGTTATCTCTCCCTGTAGCGCTTGTGGCAATGATCTAATTTAATTATTTTTGACAAGGGGAATTTGCTATTTTGTCAACTTCGCTTGGCAAGCTGTCGACTGAGCAATACCTGCCACTCTGGTTGCCTGTGCCTATTTTTTTGGTGAAACTAAGTTTTCGGTTGGCATTCTTGCGGTTCCGTGTTTCCAGTGCATTCTTCGTCTTCGTTGGCGGGTGGTTGTTTGCCTTCTTTTTTGTCGGTTAACACCATTTTTAGGATTGGCATTGCAATGAAGGTGGTTAAGATAACCGCCATTACCGCTACAGAGTAAATGTTTGATGAGATTAGTCCACTGGTTAATCCGAGGCTTGCAACGATGAGTCCCATTTCGCCTCTGGGCGTCATGCTGATTCCTATTTTGAAAGCGTCTTTAGTTGAGAACTTGTTTGCACGGGCAGCCAAGTAGCTTCCCAGTATCTTGCCGATGAAAGCCACCGCCGTAATTATTAAGCCCAGGAACGCTGCTTCGCCGAAGACGCTTAGGTTGATGAGTGTGCCAATGGATATGAAGAATATTGGCACGAAGAACATGTAGAGGCTCTTTGTTTCTCTTAGAACCATCCTGACTCTTGGGTGTCTCCGTGTTAAGGGTAAGCCAGCTGCAAATGCGCCTACGATGGCGGATAACCCTATGGCTGCGGAAATGTATGCGGATAGGAAGCAGAAGGCGAGCAGGAACAGGATTATGTATTCGTCGTCGCATCGGAGTTTATCGAGGACTTTCCCGATGACTTTTGAACCCAACAACACTATAACCGCCCAGAACGCTATGGCTTTGACAATCACTGAGGCGATGTCAACTGCGTTGGCGCCGCCGGAAAGTATGCTCAAAACAACCGACAGCAAAATCACTGCCACTACGTCGTCAACGATGCCTGCGCCCAACACCGTTAACCCAATGGGATTGTTTAGTTTCCCCATGTCTTTTAGCAGTCGGACAGTGATGCCGATGCTGGTTGCAGTGAAAACTACTCCTATGAATAGGGCTTCATCGCCGGATACGCCGAAAGCCAACGCCGTATAGTAGCAGAGTACCAGCGGCACTAACGCGCCTAGAACGCCGACTGAAAGCGAAGGCAAAAGCTGTTTCTTCAACTCCCCCATCTCCGTTTCCAAGCCTATGTAGAAGAGCAGGATGATGGCGCCTAACTCGGCAAACACACTCACAGTAGCTTGATCCGTGATGACGTTGAACACTGAGGGTCCCAAAATTATGCCGACTAACAATTCGCCCAACGCCACGGGGTAACCGAACCTCTTAATCAACAACCCACCGGCTATGGCGGCAACTAAGAGAATCGACAGTTGCAACACGAAATCAGTAGGGTCACTCAAAGTTTTTCAAGCCCATAATACCCTAATATTATATAAATAAAACGAGGCGTTGCTAAATTAAAAATATGCTTACTTGCAAACTCTGTTTTGTTCATAGGCGGTTGGCTTTGGTTATTGTGCGAGATGAAACCCTGAAATGGGTCATGCTAATGCCGATTGCATTCCGTTGTCCATTGCTATTCTTGTGAGAAAAAAAGCAAACGGTACGCGCTCGCCTCTGCACCGAGTGTAGAGAAAAACATAATTGCCACACCGAAGCAGACGCCAAAAACCGTTGCAACCAAAAAAAAACAGCCGCCCACCGTTGCCGTCTTGTGGCACCCTGCAAACCGTCACACCCACATAAAGAGACAATACCGATTTTATGGGGGGAGGGATGGCGTTGGGGAGCGGCAAACAGTTGTTTTCTGCCATCTGGTCTGTTATGCTTATATCTACCGACTGCAGTACATGTTTTTCAGGAGATTACCAAAACATGCCAGCTATTGAAGTCGGCAGAATATGCGTTAAACAAGCAGGACGCGAATGCTGCACCAAATGCGTTGTCATAGACGTCATGGACAAAAGCTTCGTTTTAGTCACCGGACCCAAAAAACTCACAGGCGTAAAACGCAGACGCGTAAACATAAGCCACGTTATGCCCCTAGAAGACAAAATCGATGTTAAACGGGGCGCCTCAGACGACGAAGTTGCCCAAGCGCTTGAAGCTGCAGGCAAAACAGACGAAATGAAGCAGACCTACTAGTTTTAACCTTTAATACCTTGATTTCTTTTTCTTACCCTGTTTAGGAGAAAAAACCTTAATGGCTAGAACGCTTCCGCCGTGGGAAACCAAACGCACATTACAAACCAAAGCAGAAGACTACACAGACCCAAAATATGGCTGCACACCCTCTGAGCGACCCGCCAAACAATACATAAAATACGGCACCATAAACCTCGACAAACCCGCCGGACCCACAAGTCACGAAGTCGCAGCATGGGTCAAAAAAATCCTCAAACTCGACGCCATCGGACACGGCGGCACCCTCGACCCCAAAGTCACCGGTGTCTTACCCGTAACTTTAGAAGAATCCACAAAGATGGTGCAGGCACTACTCTACAGCGGCAAAGAATACATCTGCGTGCTTAAACTGCATGGCGAAGTCGACGAAGCCTCCCTCAAACGTGTTCTGGGCTTATTCGAAGACGAAATTTACCAGCGTCCACCCCTGCGTTCCTCAGTCAAACGCCAACTCCGAACAAGACGCATCTACTACATCGACTACATCGAACGCGACGGCAGAAACGTGCTCTTCAAAGTCGGCTGCGAAGGCGGAACCTACATCCGCAAACTCTGCTTCGACATCGGCGAAATCCTCGGCGTCGGCGGCCACATGCAAGAGCTCCGCAGAACCCGCGCAGGCCCTTCCAAGAAACCAGTGTCAAATGCGTTACCCTCCACGACGTCGCCTACTGGTTCAGCGAGTACGAACGCACCAAAGACCAATCATACCTCTGCAAATTCATCGAACCCATGGAAACCGCGCTTATGGGGCTGCCCAAAATCGTCGTCCGCGACTCTGCGGTAGATGCCCTCTGCCACGGAGCCAACTTGACCGCGCCCGGCGTTTTGCAGGTGGACAGTGGCATAGAAAAAAGCAATGTAGTCGCAATTTTCACGCTTAAAGGTGAAGCAATTGCTTTGGGTCGTGCAAAGGTTTCCACGCAGGAAATGCTTGATTTGAGGCATGGTGTAGTTTCAACGTTGGCGCGGGTGCTGATGCCACGCAACATTTACCCCCGAGTCTGGAAGACTGGTGCAGGCGGCGATGAGCAAGAAAAGCAGTAGAGACGTCGAGCACTACTATACATCTGCGCCCAAATGCAATGACCGCTTCGGGTTAGTGCGTGCTAACCTGCGGGGACGCAACTTTGAGTTTTTGACTTCGTCGAGCGTTTTTTCTAAGCGTAAAGTGGATTTAGGAACCCACGTGCTCATAGACGCGATGGTTTTGCCTCAAAAGGGCATGGCGCTTGACATCGGCTGCGGCTACGGCGCAGTGGGAATTGCGGCGGCGGCTTCAAACCCCCATTTGCATGTGGTTATGTCTGATGTGAATATGCGGGCTGTGCGGTTGGCAAGGCAGAACTTGGAAGCTAACCGGATACGCAACGCTGAGGTGCGGTATGGCTACCTCTATGAACCCGTCGCGGAAAACCGCTTTGACTGTGTACTTTCTAATCCGCCGGTAAGCGCAGGCATGGATACGGTTAAAGCCATCATTTCTGGTGCATCCCAGGTTTTGGTTGGAGGCGGCAGTTTCCAGATGGTTATCCGCAGCAAAATCGGCGCCAAAACCCTTCCTGAAGCGTTCCTTGCTGCGTTTGGGAACTGTGAGGTTTTGGCTAGGGAAAGTGGTTTCCGTGTACTGCTGGGTAAATTGAGCGCTTGATTGCCGATATGTTTTAATCTTTTTTGGGCTTTGTGCTTTGCAACATGTGGGCTGATAGATGGTGAATGTTTGTCTGACAAGCACTTATATCTGAAGCGCCCAAAAAATTGACCATTAAGCAGCCAACGAAAAAGTGATGGATATGTCTGAAGGTAACAAACGTGAACGTATAACCATCCGTTTAACCAAGCGGTACCTGGATTTACTAAACACCCTGATCGAAAAAGGCGTTTACAATAGCCGCAACGAAGCCATCCGCGACGCTCTTCGAATCATGTATGAATATCACGGGTTAAAAGTTGCTCCTGAGAGAAAGGGCATCGTAAAACCCAGAGACGAGGCTTCAAGGGCTTCTGAATAGCTTTTCCTTTTTCGATTGTCCGCATCTGAAATTCGGCTTATGCCTCTCTTTTGGGTGTAAGACAAAATAAAACCGTGATAAGTCATCGAATTCTTTGAATTAGGCGTTAAAGGCTCATGTGTAACCTGCGAATTCAGCGGTTTCTGCAAGGGCAAAAGGAGTATAACCGGTAGAAAAATCCAATGTTGCTCTGTTGTAGTCACATACATTTAGATACCAGCCAATTCCCAGAATGGTTGGTGAATTTCTTGTCTAAAAAAGTTCGAACAGTCAACGCAGCAACCAAAAGCAAACATGACGCGGAACCCGTTGACCAAGGCAGCAAACCCACTGGCTTGCGAAGTCGAACTCACGCCAAAGCCACCCCTGATGGACGCTACAAATGCATGGAATGCGGTTTCATATCAAACACCCTCGGAGAAGCCGACGCACACCATTTCCGGACACACGAACGCCAGCCGCCACAAAGCTATATGCATACTGCGCCTTAGTTACCGCAAAATACAAAAAGCCAAATGCAGATAGAGAATTAAAACTACCAGTGGTATCTATGGTGAAGCTCAACAAAGTCGACGAAAAAGTCGTAAGTACCCTCCAAGTTGAAGGCAAAGAATTATCTCTTCAGGAATTAACTGACAAAACCGGTGAGCCTTCCAAAAAAGTCTTCAAATCATTAAAGAAGCTTTTTGAGAACGAAATCGTTTCAACACAAGCCCGCAAATACAAATTAACGATTACTGACACAAAAGCGATTAAAGAGAAGCTTGCGGCTAAAGGCGAAGAAGAGCCAGAAGCATAAAGTAAAAACCTGTAATGGCAGCTAAAACCGCGAAACATTGGGTTAGCAAACCCATCGCTCTGCATTGACCCCCTTCCTTATACAGCAGATCAAAGTTTGGATGGTTTGCATTTTTCTTATAGTTGTTGTTGCAGAAAACCCCCTATACACAACAACAACCAGCGGAACTGGCGGTGCATTGCTGTTGGGTTTTAGCGTCTGAGGGCGATTGCAGGCAGGTAGTGGAGCAAAACACAAACAGAACAAAAAACAATATTTGACTCTGTTTCCGTGTTGCTATATTGTTTTTAATCAGTAATGCTGATATCAAATTTTATTTTTTTGAGAGCCTCGAGCGGGCCTTGCTCCCGCGGCCTGCTGCTTACAAGGCAGCCGCTCTACTGGGCTGAGCTATCGAGGCACCCAGATATCGCCCAGAACACACAACACATAAAACTTTAAGCAAATAAAAGTTACTCCTCAATTAACCATTGAACTTACAATCTAGCTTATGTAGGGAAGGTGTAGGGTGTTTGGCAAATAGGTATTCCGTTTGCCATTAAGGACACAAAAAGCTACCCTCTTTCCTATTTTTTCGAGCTAAAATCCCATAAAATTGTTTCATCAAAAACTTTGAAAAGCCACATACTTAAATGACTAATTTTAGCGGCAACTCCACATAAAACACTGTACCCTTCCCCTCTTGGCTTTCATAGGTGATTTGGCCCTTCAACCCTTCCACAAGCCGCTTAACCACCGCCAACCCCAACCCCTGCCCCTTCGACTTCGTGGTAAACAAGGGCGTGAAAATCTTGTCTTTTGTCTCCTGAGGCATACCTACACCGGTGTCTCTGACGCTGAACTGCACTTTGTTGCGGATCTTTCTGGTTTGCATTGTTAATTTTCCGCCGTTAGGCATAGCCTGCACCGCATTTATGAATAGATTACTTAGGATTCTTTTGAGGTAATCGCCGTCTGTGTTTATGACTAAGTCGTCTTGACTTTGAAGTTGCACCTCGATGATACTGGGAATTTTTGTGCTCGCAAGGATGCTCTCCAATAATTCTTTAACTTTAACTTCGTTGCTCAAGGGGGCAAGGGGTCGTGTGTAATCCTGCAGGTCGCTTACAATCTTGTTTATGTAGAAAATGTTCTCTTCAATAGTGTTTAGACTCTCCTGTAAACCGTCTCTTTCAACACATTCCGGGATTGTCGCTAATTCCTCTCGGATAAGATAAACATCGCTGGTTATGGCTTGCAGGGGATTGCGAATGTCGTGTCCAACCATACTTGCCGTTTGACCAATGGCTGATAGTCGCTTGGTTTTCTCTTCCTCGGTTATGTCTTCAGCGATGATTATTATGCCCTGTGTAGAGGGATAGGTTGAGATTTCAAAAGTTGCTAGGCGACCTGTCTCCCTGCTTATAGTGTTCATTTGGAAGCGTGCGGACTGTTTATCCTTCAAAGCCTCAAAATAAGGCGTAACGTCAACCGATTGCATTTCGGGAAAAACATCATAGATTTTTTTCCCCAGCGCCTGTTCCGCTTTAACAGTCGTCACTTTTTCCGCTGCCTTATTCCAATGGATAATGTTGAGTTCCCAATCCATCGCAATGAAGGCTTCCCCGAAACTCTCATACAACTC
The DNA here is from genome assembly GCA_963702095.1 of Candidatus Bathyarchaeota archaeon. Lineage (GTDB taxonomy): Archaea > Thermoproteota > Bathyarchaeia > Bathyarchaeales > Bathycorpusculaceae > Bathycorpusculum. The sequence continues at coordinate 2,268,043 of OY969706.1, read as the reverse complement.
ATGATAACTTTGTTCGCTTTCAACTACCTTCTTCGTTCTTTCCTCAACGATTTTTTCCAAATTATTTGCGTAATCCTTCAATTGAGCTTGCGCAACCACTAATGCAGCCTCAGCTTTTTTACGCTCAGAAATTTCTTTTTCAAGCACCTCTTTGGAGGCTGCTGTCTGTTTGAGCTCTCCCATGAGCTCATCAAAATCACTGGACAAATCTCCGATTTCATCGTTGGGTTGACTGGTGAGGGGGATCTGTAGAGTGACTTCCTTGGTCCTTTTTGTTTTTATGCTTAGATCTTTTATCGGTTTTAGAGTTCGCCTGAAAACTAGCAGATACATGAATACAAAATACGCTAAAAATGACGTTATCAAAGATGAAATCATGAGCAGATTAATCTGATTCATCTGCCGTTCTTGCCCCTGTAACCATTCACTGAGTTGTTTAGCGTCTGTAGATAGCCGTTGTGTTTGATTTTCAATGGTACTCCAGAGAACCTGAAAGGGGGCTATATTGGAACTCTGGTTTAATTGTGTATTATTAATCGCTGGCGCATTGGTGTGGAATGTGTCATTTACTTTTTTCAAATCTATGATAACTATGTTAACTAATTTGGGATTAGTAGAATTAAGATTGGTAAATTCAAGGCTAATATGGGAGACCAGATTTTGCCATTGTGTTAGGTTATGTTGCTCCATGTAGTGCATGAAAAAATAGTCAAGGTTGCTTGCGTTGTCCTCCGCCATTTCAGCCAAATCCCGGTTAACCCGAAGCTGCGCTAACTGAACGTTCGTATAGAGAACTGAAGAGACAAAAGCAGCGACTAAAAAAGCAAAAACGAGAAGACTGATTAAGAATTGCGTTCTTAATCTCATTTCATTCAAGAATATAGAGGGGTTCCTTACTATTTACCATTACTAAATGGGGTAGTAAACAACCGCTTTTTGAACATAAACACGTTCTTGGCTTTCTATACGCTAGCACACATCTGGTTTAGGCGGGAACTTGGAGATTGAAATTAAACAAAAGCGCCTCAAAAAGCCCCAAAAAAATTCTTTTTAAATGGTCTTAACTGGAACAAAATATTGTTCTGTTGTTCTATCTAGTGCGACAGGTTTATTTGAGGGTTTGATGCTTAGTTTGTTTCCCTATCGTTAAGGGATGCTGCCCAAAAAAAATGTGGGTGCACATGCGGAGAAGCGCTTCGGAAGCTGATAAGGCACCGACGACAATCGCGGATGAAGTGTAACATAACACTTATATTCGCCGAGTCTGCTTCTTATGCAATCCCAGTAACATGGGTTACACAAGTAAATGCAACTCCCCACCATAACACGATGAGGAGTGAAGCGGTGAATGGGCGCTACTGGCGCTCAAAATGACACCATGCACAGGCAGAGCATATACAACGACGCCAAAACACTATATATTTGAAACATGTGTGTTTCACTAAACGCCAAACAGACACTACCATTGGCCCGTAACATGCCACGCTGTCTGGAGGATGGCTCGGCTTGAGAACCGAAGAAGGGCGCGGCAAGCCGCGATACCGCCTCGGGTAAGCGCATGCAGCCTTAGAACCGAGGATACCTGAATGAGACTTCTCATACCCGCAAGGGTATGCTCCTAACGGAGCGGGAACCCCCCGAACGGAAGCATCTTAGTAGGGGGAGGAAAAGAAACCAATTGGGATTCCCTTAGTAGCAGCGAGCGAAATGGGAACAGTCCAAACCGAATCCGGTGCAGAAATGCATTGGAGATGTAGGGTTAAGGGCCTTGCTTCCTCTTCGCTGGCGAAGTTGAAATGGCCTGAAAAGACCTGCCATAGAGGGTGATAGCCCCGTAAACGTAAACCAGAAAGAGTTGAGCGAGAGTCCCAGACTACCATACCATGGCTTTGGTATGGAAAACTGGAAGTCACCAACTTCCAAGACTAAATATACCTCAAGACCGATAGCGCACTAGTACGGTGACGGAAAACTGAAAAGTACCCCGGAATGGGGGTGAAAAGTGCCTGAAACCAGACAGTTACAGACGTGCATGGCCCAGAAGAGTAGAAGCTTTCTGAAGGAACCTGTAGTGATGCAGTTGTACGAAGAAAGTGGATCAGGGTTATGCGTTCCGTCTAGAAACACGGGCCGGGGAGTTTATAGCCACGGCAAGCCTAAAAGTGTCAAACTTGTAAGCAAAGGGAAACCAACAAGCACGCAACTCGCAAGAGCCAGGTGCAGGGTCTGAAAGGGCCCGAAGTCGTGACTATACATACTAGAAACCAGACGATCTAGCCCTGGGCAGGGCGAAGCTAGGCGAAAGCCTAGTGGAGGCTCGCAGGGGTTCTAACGTGCAATTTGTTCCTCAGACCTGGGGCTAGGGGCTAAAGACCAATCTAGTCTGGTGATAGCTAGTTCCTTCCGAAGTGGGCCTGAGCCCAGTCCTGAGCGAGGCAGCTAGTGGGGTAGAGCACTGATTGGAAAACAAGGATCCGAAAGGGTCCACTTTCCTTTCAAACTACGAATCCACTCGCACCGTAGACCTCGGGAGACGGGTTAGTGGGGGTAAGCTCCACGACCGAGAGGGGGACAACCCAGACTGAGGTTAAGGTCCCCAAATGCTGGCTAAATGTCAAACCAAAGGGCGTCGTCAGCCTCAGACAGCGGGGAGGTAGGCTTAGAAGCAGCCATCCTTCAAAGAAAGCGTAACAGCTCACCCGCCGAGGCTGACGGCCCCGAAAATTGACGGGGCTAAGCCAGCTACCGATACCTCAGAACGCAGCTTATGCTGCGCTGGTAGGAAGGCGTCCTAGTTGGGCAGAAGCTGGGCTGTGAGGTCCAGTGGACCGATTAGGATTGCGAATCCCGGTGGTAGTAACAGCAAAGAAAAGTGAGAATCTTTTCCGCCGAAGGGGCCAGGGTTCCCCGGCAACGATCGTCAGCCGGGGGTAAGTCGATCCTAAGGCATAACTTAACCGATTATGTCGAAAAAGGGAATCCGGCTAAAATTCCGGAACCATAGAGATACGCGCGGCAACGCAAGCTTAGTGTTGACGTTTCGGGATAAGCTGAGCAAGGTCTTCGCCTTGTTTAACCGTATAAATCCAGGGAGTGCCGTAATGGCGAGAACTGGACGAAATTGGGAATAGCCACCCGTTTTAGGGAGGTTCAGCTGATTTCTGGAGCCACTGAAAAACGCACTAAGAAGGATTCTTTATGATCGTACCTAGAACCGACACAGGTGTCCCTAGGCGAGAAACCTAAGGCGTGTCGGGTATACACTAATGCGAGGGAACTCGGCAAATTAGCCCCGTACCTTTGGTATAAGGGGTGCCTGTTCTTCTAGCTTCGGGCTAGGAGAGCAGGTCGCAGTGACAAAGGGGTCTCGACTGTTTAATAAAAACACAGGAAGCCGCAAGAGCGAAAGCTTGTGAACGGCTTCTGAATCCTGGCCAGTACAGGTACCTGAAACCTGGGTCCAACTGGGCTAAGGCCTGCAAACGCCGGGAGTAACTCTGACTCTCTCAAGGTAGCCAAATGCCTTGTCGGGTAAGTTCCGACGTGCATGAATGGATCAACGAGGGCCCCACTGTCCCCGCGTAGTACCCGGTGAAACCACATAACGTGGACGAACAGTCCACGATCTCCCAGCGGGAAAAGAAGTCCCTGTGGAGTTTTACTGCAGCCTGCCGCTGGAATACGGTTGTGGATGCAGAGCGTAGTCGGGAGCCGTCGATCCTGTGTTCTCCGGGACACGGGGGAGGCAACAATGGAACACCGACTTTCTGCAACCGTGTTTCTCACCGACCCCTTGCGGGTTGGAACAACGGTAGGTGGGCAGTTCGGCTGGGGCGGCACGCCCTTGAAAAGATATCAAGGGCGCCCTAAGGTTGGCTCAGGAGGGACAGAAACCCTCCGTAGAGTGCAAGGGCAAAAGCCAGCCTGACTGAGTCCCAAACAGTAAGGGACGCAGAGGAGAAATCCGGGCTTAGCGATCATCCATGCTCCCCATTGGTGGGGGCTGGATGTGTCAGAAAAATTACCCTAGGGATAACAGGCTCGTCGCGGGCGAGAGTCCCCATCGACCCCGCGGCTTGGTACCTCGATGTCGGCTCTTCCTATCCTGGCCCTGCATAAGGGCCAAGGGTGAGGCTGCTCGCCTATTAAAAGGGAACGTGAGCTGGGTTTAGACCGTCGTGAGACAGGTCGGACTTTATCTGCTGGGAGTGTTGGCTGCTTGAGGGGAAAGGGTCCCTGAGTACGAGAGGAACGGGACGCTGTGGCCTCTAGTTAACCGGTTGTCTGATAAGGCAGTCGCCGGGCAGCCACGCCGTTGTGGATAAGAGCTGAAAGCATCTAAGCTCGAAGCCTCTCCCGAAAAGAGGCAGCCATTCCCGTTTACCGGGACGAAGGCTCCCATAAAAGATGGGTTTGATGGAGCCGGGGTGTAAGCTAGAAGACTTCGGTCGACTAGCTCAGCCCGCGGCCACCAATCGCCTGAGATGTCGAGTCAATGTAGTGTCTGAGCGATATTTAGATGAGACACACATGTTTCGAAAAAGTTAGGCGTTTCAGATATGCTCTGCCTGTGCATGGAGAACCGTTGCTTGTTTTGTTTTTTTGTTTAGCTGGATTGGCTGTGTTCTTTTGTCTTTGTGTGGGTGTGGGGTTTTGTGGGGTGCCAAAAGACTGCAACTGGGGGCGATTGTTTTTTGGGGTTGCAACGTTTTTCTGCGTCTGTTTCGGTGTGGGAAGTGCTTTTTCCTCCACACGCGGTGCATGTTCCATGTTGAAACCGTCTCGGTGTGGATGTGAAGCATGTTGGAGACGCTTAAAAAATTGACATACAATTTCTATCGGTAGAACTAGCATAAGCGCACATAAAACAGTCCATTTCTAAGCGGAGGTTGCCGCCTTGGAGCTTTTCCGATGCCATCTAAAAAAAGCCATTCCCAAAGCTGCAATCACCACAGACAAGACTGCAATAACAGCTACAAAAATCAAGATCGGAAAAGGCTCTGGTTTTCTTACGCTAAAGCCAATAGTTTCTGGAAATGCCTTGTTATCTGCTAAGTCAGATGCATAGAAAGTTATGTTGTGTGCTCCATTTGTTAATCCTGTTAGAGTTATGTTCCCTGTAGTAGTTTGGTTTTTCTTACCATCTATGCTGTATTGAATTTGGGACAATACCTCATTAGCTGTAAAATTTAACTCAACATCTGAAGTCTCATAACTTCTGTTCTGTGGTGAGAGGACAGTGATTTTAGGGGGAAGAAAGTCTTGAGTAAAGCTAACAGCTGAGGAGCTATTCATTTCAAATTGGTCATAATACTGGTGCCTTTCAAAGTCTGTGAGTTCAGTTCGGTTCTCGTAACCACCATTGCCAACTGCGTAGATTTTGAGTGAGAGATTACCTCCTGAGATAACATAGAGGTCTATTGAGAATGAAGTGTTCTCAAAAAATGGTCTATCAATAATTTGGATTTCCTTTGGTTCCCAACTGGCTTTATAATATAACTCACTTATCTGACCTATTGATTTCTCTCCATTTGTTTTAGGAATAATTACTTCAAAGGTTAGCGGGATGATATTTTTTGGATAAGCTGAACCATTCTGTGGTGTGTGTATGGAAATTATTGGTGCTTGTGTGCCTGCTGGTGGCGGAATATTGGTAACATGTGGGACATATCTGTATGGATTTGCGTGTGCTTGATTGCTAAGCTGTGTTTCAGCTATTGTTAACAATATAATTGCTGTAAGGATTACTAACGATATTTTCCTCATTCCAATCTCTGATTAGCCTGCATTTCTGATAAAAGGTTTCCTGTAAGATTAGGTTTGGTTACTAAGCTAAGTTTCGGCTTTCTTAGCTTATTACTAACAAATGGGTTAAATGGAACTCATCTTACCGTTCCAAGTCATCATCAAAGTAATGGCGCAGGGAATTCTGAGGGATGTGAAAATGTCGGTTTAATTGCTAAAAAAGATGCCTAATTGATTAATATTGACGAAGATTAAACGTTTTAGCCCCTTTTACCTAAATAAAAGGCATAATAAAAGAGGTGAGTCGCAAATTATAAATACTGAAAAATGCTGCTCAGAACTGTTCAAGGGGTTGAAAGGGCTTTGGAAGAATTAACTATTCGCGGTGGAATAGGGTTTGCATTTCCATCTTTCTTACTTTAATTATTCCAAGGCCTCAATATACCCAAAAACCGGCAAACAGAAATTTTCTAGCACTGAAACAGTTGCGGCAGTGTATTGCTAACTTTTAGTGCCAACATAGGCTTTTATCAACGCACGTATTCAGTTTATCCGCAAGGATCTGATCTAAAAGATGAGGCTACCATCCATCATTTTTACCAAAGAGGAACTCTCACGTTTTGACGACGCCAACAAAAACGAGTGGTTGATAACTAATGGGTTAGGAAGCTATGCTTCTTCAACAGCCCTAAACCTCAACAACAGAAAATACCATGCTCTGCTCGTTGCAGCCCTGCGGCCTCCTGGGGAAAGAACGGTTATTCTGTCAAAAATCGACGAAGACGTCGAAGTGAACGGGCAAACCTACCAGTTGGGCGCAAACGATTTCCAACACACCATCTACCCCAACGGCTACACGCTGCTAAAAGAGTTCTCCATCTCACCCTTCCCCACCCACACATACACTGCTGGCCCAGTCGAGTTAACCAAAACTGTTTTTTTGCCCAATGAACAAAACGCTGTCGCAGCCTTCTATGCGGTCAAGAATCAATCTGACGCGGAGGCTACCATACGCATGTACCCCTTGGTCTCGTACAGGCACTACCATGAAGTGATAAACAGACAACAAAAACCTGTTTCCATTAGTGAAACACAAAGAGAAAACGCCGACGAGTTAACCTTTCAAAACCCCACCTCTACTGTAGTCCTAAGGGCGCTTGACGGCAAATTCGTCGCGAAACCTGTCTGGATTGAGGGCATATTTTACCGTGAAGAAGCCAACCGGGGCGAATCAAGCATGGACCAAAGCTATCAGCCGGGGTACTTTGAGTTCCAAGTATCCAAAAACAGCACTGCCCAATTTGCAGTTACCGCTGTTGTAGGTGACACTTCGGTGGAGGCGTGGAGGGGCTCGGACAGTTTAGGAGCTAACATTGCGGCTGTAGAGAATTCCCTTAATTTGGAGATGCAGCGAAGAGAAGCTATGGTTGAAAAGTTTTACAGTATGCATAAACAGGTGGAGGCTACTGATGGTTTAAGTTGGCTTCTGCAGGCGGCAAACGACTTCATAGTCAAAGGCACCAATAATCGGCGTTTTGTCATTGCTGGCTATCAATGGTTTGGCTCTTGGGGGCGCGACACCTTTGTTTCGCTGCCCGGTTTGATGCTTACCACTGGCAGATACGACGATGCAAAAAGCGTCATCACCGATTACATGCAGTACTGCAACCGGGGGCTTGTGCCGAATCTGATTGATGACAAAACAGGTGAACCCCTCTACAACACCGTCGACGGCACACTTTGGTACATCAACTCTGTTTTGCAGTACCTCAAATACACTGGAAGCTTTGCGTTCGTCCAGAACGTGCTTTGGCCCATGCTAAAAGACATCGTGGAAAACCACAAACAGGGCACAATCAACCGCATCCACGTTGACCCAGACGGATTGCTCGCGCATGGACCCCAGCTTACATGGATGGATACTGTGGTCGATGACATGCCCTTCACGCCCCGAGCTGGAACAGCTGTAGAGGTCCAAGCCTTATGGTACAATACCCTGCGAACGATGCAGCTGTTAGCCACTAAATTCGGAGAGAAAAAATTAGCTGAAGAATACTCTGGTATGGCTGAGCAGGCAAAATCGAGTTTTAACGAGAAATTCTGGAACAGTGACAGAAACTGCCTCTACGATGTCGTCAATGAGGCTGGGCAAGTTGATCTCTCAACTAGACCCAACCAACTCATTGCCTGCGCGCTTGACTTCTCTATGGTTGATAATGAGAGGGCTAACCTTGTTGTGGATTTTGTTACTTCCGAGCTTTTGACGCCGGCTGGGTTGCGAACGCTTTCACCCAGAGACAGCCGCTACAAGGGCAGATATGAGGGTGACCGTTCGGACCGCGACAGAGCCTACCATAACGGCTCGATTTGGGCTTGGCTCACTGGACCGTTGGCAACGGCTTATCTGAAAGCGAAAGGCTATGGCGCCAACAGCGTGCAATATGCGCAAAACAATTTTATTATGCCATTGTTCACGGGTGAGGTTAGGCGGGGCGGTTTAGGCACCATCAACGAAATCTGCGACGGCGATTCCCCGTATACGCCGAGGGGCTGCATTGCTCAAGCGTGGAGTGTAGCTGAACCCTTACGCGCCTACATAGAGGATGTTCTGCAGGTTCGACCGCCCTACGAGAAAGAGATTATGCAGGATTTTGAACGGGCACTGCTATCTTAAGTTAGACGGTACCTGCTCGTCCACACATAACCCGCATAGCCAACTCTTTGTATTCTCTGATGCCGCAGTTTAAGCATATCCACTCTTCAGGTGCCCTGTGGACACCGTTGGGTCTATGCCCTGCCAAGTTGTATTGGCGGTGGACTTCACAGCATGTCTTCATTCTGCCTCCACATACGGGGCAGAAGCGGATGCCTCTCTCTTCCGCGGCTTCAATTATGTGCGTGTTATCGAATGAGGCGCCAGACACAGAAGCCCCCCCAAAACACGTTTTCTCCAAGAACACTCTCAAAGCTAACGTTTACACTGCTGCCACTTATTTGTAGGATTTTTAATCCCCTCTCCCATTATGGTACTGTTTTGGTAGGGCATACGCTATAAGTGTTGCTAATAGTTGTGCTTTATTTTGCCCGAATTCTGCTGGACAGTGGGGATAAAATTGGACGCTTATTTGATGTGGATGCTTGGTGGGCAAGACAGATTTATTGGCCTGTTGGCGGCTAAATCGAATGGGTCTATGATAAGTTTACATGCAAAGAGTACGTTAATACAGTAAAACCTCTAACTTGGTACTCGCTGGGATCAAGGCATGATTAGCGTTAAAGTAGCAACTGCCGTTGGGCTCGGAGCCATAATCGGCGCAGGCATCTTTGTCTTAAGTGGAACCGCCATTGCGTTGGCTGGTTCAGCAGCCCTCATCGCTTTTGTCATCGTCGGCGTCATAGCCTTGATTGTGGCGCTGGAGTTGGGTGAGTTAGGCTCCATCATGCCCAACGCAGAAGGCGGCTCCTACAGCTATGCTTACGAAGCGTTTGGAAGCGAATTAGGCTTCATAACGGGTATAATGCTGTATTTTGCTTATGCTTCCTCGATTGCGCCTATAGCATTGGGCTTCGGCTCCTACCTCACCAACCTCATAGGGCTAGGCAGCAGCGTCTACCCGACTATATTTGCCATACTGCTGATTTTGGCTCTCTCAGTAGTTAATATTTTAGGGGTGAGTAAAGCTGCAAAAGCTGACTTCGGTTTGGTTATAATAAAAATCGTAATCCTGATTATCTTTATTGTTTTCGCGTTGGTTTTTGCCCTCGGCAACCAATCCATCGGAGCTGCCAACTTTAGCTCTGGTTTCCAATCAGCTAATGTAGGCTCCATTTTCGCCGCCAGCGTCGTAATATTCTTCGCATATTCCGGTTTCCAAGCCATTTCAACGATAACTAAAGAAGTTAAAGGCGGCGGGTCAGGCGCGGCAAAAGCCATCGTTTCATCCGTCGTTATAAGTATGGTCCTCTACATCTTGGTGGTCATTGCACTCCTGTTTTTGATGCCTGCAAGCCAATACACGGTGTCCTCTGATCCACTGTCGTTTGCACTGCGGTCGGCGGGTGCCCCCACATGGCTCTTCACCTTGGTTTCCGTGGGCGCCTTAATAGCAACCACATCAGCGGCGTTGGCGATGATTCTGGGTTCCTCTAGGGTGCTGTTTCAGATAGGACAAGACAAGTTACTGCCCAAATTCGTGCGCAAATACAATGAAAAAAGAGATGTGGCAGTTAACGGCGTAATAATCTCCGCAGTCATCGGCATAGTGATGCTTTTTTCAGGCAACATCTACGTGATGGCTTCCATCAGCAACTTCGGCATCCTATTCTGCTACCTCATCGCAAGCTTTGCCCTGATCCATTTCAGACGCAAAAAAGCCGCTGCAACCTTCCGTGCCCCCCTCTACCCAGCACTCTCTATAGCTGGTATTGTGGGGTTGATTGCGTTGCTGGTTGGGATGCCCCGTGAAGCATTGATTATAGGGATAGCGATGATTCTTGCCCTAATCGTTGCCTATTACATGCTTATAGAGGCGGAGTCCCGAAAGGTAGAGAAAATCGAGATTTTCGACTAACTCTCCAAACGCTCTTTTGGCTCTAAAGAAACTGTTATTAAGGAACCCCAAATAAACCCTAACCTGTGATCTCAATATGCCTCTTAAAGACGAAACGATGCTGTCAATCGGCATGATTTCCATCGCCCTCGGCATCTTGATAGGGCAATTCTTGTCCTTTGAAATTGGCGGTATCTTAATTTCCAGTTTCTTGGAAGGCCTCCTTATTGGGGTCTCTTTAGTAATGAACGTGGCTTACCTGGTTAGGTTACGAACGAGTAGAAAAGCAAAAGCTCCCTGATTTGGTGGGCACTTGGAAAAAAATCATTGAATTATTTGGCCAGTCGCGGTTTTCTCGCCGACTTGTGTAACCCTTATTTTTATGCGATCCCTCGGCTTGGCTTTCGGCACCACAATAACATAGCCCCGAATTGTTGACATGCCATCCCCACTTGGACATATATCGGTAATGTTGACTTCTAATTCGTCGCCCACCACGAAAGGACTGGGTTGACCAACATAGTTTATTTTGTATTTTCCGCCTCTTACTCTTCTATGAACCATCCCGAAACCTGCTTTTTATTAAATGCTGATGAGGGCTTAAATCTTCCTTCTCTTAATTTGGATTTTAAGGCTTGTTTATTAAAAGTTAAAATTCTTTGGCGGGCGGGGAGGGCTCTGGCTCCTCGATCTTTCAACTTTTGCTGGTGCTATTTATACTATCTACTATCTCAATTGAATTGTAAAATTGTGCTTGAGTGATCTTATCTATGTCAATGTTTTTTTGAATGGTTGACCCATTATTTGGTGACTAACAACTGCGAAAGGATAATTTGATTGTTTTCTTTCAAAGAATTTATTAGCCTAAAAGCCTGCTATGACAGAACCATGAAGGTTCTTTTAATTCAACCCCCCCTAACAGTTAAAGAAAACGAAGTTACTGCTGTCACGCCGCCTTTAGGCTTGGCATATTTAGGGTCAGTAGCTGAACAATTGGGGCATAAAGTCAAGATTCTTGATACCATCGCACTTGGCTTTAGGTTTAGGCAAGCGAAAGGTGACTTAATTAGAATTGGATTACCTAAAGAAATGATTAAATCAGAGATTGCAAAGTTTCGCCCCAGTTTAGTGGGTATTACTTGCCCGTTTAGCCTTATGGATGAAGAGATGAAAAACATAGCTTTGATTGTTAAGGAAATTGATAGAGATATTCTGGTTGTAGTAGGTGGCGCTCACCCTTCTAGCATGCCAGAGTACGTCCTAAACAATAGTAACATAGACTTTGTAGTTTTAGGTGAAGGCGAATTAACATTTTCAGAATTACTGACTGGTTTAGAATCTGGTGTCGACTTGCACAGTATTAATGGCTTGATGTATAAACAGCAAGGAAAAATAGTAAAGACTGCACATAGGACGTTTATTGAAGATTTAGATGCCCTGCCTTTTCCAGCATGGCATCTTCTGCCGATTGAGACTTACATTTCATTAGGACAGGCACATGGAAGCCAGCGTAGGAAAAGATTCATGCCTATGATTACTAGTAGAGGCTGCCCGGGAAATTGCATATTTTGCTCAATTCATACTGTTTGGGGACATAAATGGAGACGTCGCAGTCCTGAAAATGTAGTGAAAGAGATTGAAAAATTACATGCAGAATACGGAATTAACGAAATTCATTTTGAGGATGATAATCTCACTTTATCAAGACAAAATATGATGGGAATTTGTGACTTATTACTTTCTAAGAATTTAGGCATAAGATGGACTACGCCAAACGGTGTTGCAGTTAGCACTTTAGATTTTGCTCTATTAAAAAAAATGAAAGATTCTGGATGTTTCCAATTAAATCTTGGAATTGAATCTGGAGACCCAAGAGTACTAAAAGAAATCATTCATAAGCCATTAGATCTGGAAAAGGTCAAGGAAGTAGTTGGCTACTGTAGGACTTTGGGAATATGGTCTCATGGCTTCTTTGTTATAGGCTTTCCGGGGGAATCGTTTGAAAGCATTCGGAGAACTATTCAGTTCTCAAAGGATGCGGATTTAGATAGCGCTAACTTTTTCATTGCTGCCCCTTATCCGGGTACTCAATTGAATGCTTTAGCTCAGTCTATAGGTCTTATAGGCGAAAAGTTTGATCTCTCAAAGCTTAGAACAATGGATTCTTCAATGAATACTACACAATTTAGCTCAAAAGAAATGATTGTCCTGCAGAAAAAAGCCTATATGGAATTCATTAGGTATAGAGCTAAGAAGGAATTCCTTTATGGTTCCTTTTTCTTAAGATTGTTGAGAAACCGGTCATCTGGCGATCTTTCTTTCTTTATGCAAAAAGTGACAAAGCGTATTATTCCTACCGTAAGGATAAAGACCAAAGGAAAAAAGTCAACATAGACAAATATTAATGCATATTTGGTGGCGGGCGGGGAGGGATTTGAACCCTCGACCCCCAACTTAGGAGGCTGGTGCTCTATCCGTACTGAGCTACTCGCCCAAATCCAATTAGATAACAGAAAACAGTTACCAAATATACAAACGCTTCTCCTACAAAAAGACCTCAGAACTCCTCTCTAAAGAGCATTCCCTACACTCAAGGACTTTGTTTTAGGTATTGACAAAACAAAACAAATTCTTGAGAGCGTTATGAGGGTAGTTTGAGCAGAACTGGGATCCAAAGAGTGAAATTGCGTAGCCTGTAGCAGATTAAGGTGGGGGAGGCGGGGGAAGATCGGGCGGGGTTGCTTGATGAGGGTTTTTCATACTTATGCGATACAGGATCGGAAGGAGTATCCCCCCAATTATCCCAGCGTAAAATCCCGAGTTAAACCACCAATCCCAAGCATTAGATAGACGAACCGCAAATATAACGCCGCTGGCAGCGGTTATTATTAGAATGATAATTGAAGTGTAGAAACCTAACTGTGCAGGTGTTAATGGAAGAGACAATTTCACGTTTTTTAGTTCAATTATCGGCAGTAAAATGTTTATCAAGAACAAGAAAGCAGTAAAAACATAAACTGGCGCATAAAGCAGCAAGTCAGGGTTTCTAAAAACCGACTCGATGTTAACGGAATAGGAGTAATACGCGGTGTATCCACCGAATTCAGTGAAGATAAAAAGAATGGCGCCGATTATGCTTAGAACAAGAATTAAAACGTAAATATTATTCTGCCCAGACCTTGACACACCAACCAACCGCCAAGTGGAGATTGAACCATTCTTTATTTAAGCTTTTAAACAATAGATAAAATAGCTGACTAACAACTGCTGCTTCCTAACTTTTTGGTTGCGCTAACTGGCTCCCAAATAATGCTAGCCACACCATAGCTGGATAAATTATCACTCGCTCCATTCCCCCAGGACCCAAGCCCAAGTAAAAAAGGCTATCGTATGCAACCGTGCTCGTCATTGACCCGCTTACAACAATGCCGATGGAAAAAAGAGCTAATGCACTAAGAGTTATTAGCCCTAAGATTACGCTTACCCAAGATAATGGTTTTTTCAAGATAAATGCAGATGCTATTGCTGAAAGCCCAGCAAAGAAGAACGCAGCAGAAGAAACTGCCGCGTGAGCAAGGGTAAAATCTTTTGTAAAAATTCCTACACCCATTGCGCTCAAAGCCATCAGGAATAATGGTATCCTTAAAGTTCTATTGGGGCTATTTTTTAGGAGGTATGTTCCTAAAAAGATTAACAATCCTAAAAAGAACACCGAGGAATTAAACACAATTGATGACGGTCCTACTCCAAGGTCGCTGACGTAATTATCGCGAGTGCTGTAACCTCCAAACGTGGCCTCAGCAATAATAATGCAAAGTAAAAACTGGGCAACGGCTATGATAAATAAGGTTCCTGATAGTTTTTCTTTTGTAAATTTCATTAATTTGTATGCATTCATTTCGAAAGATAAGTTTTTGCATCGATAACGCTTGAGCTTGCTAGTTTGCTCGACTATCCTTTTCTGAATATGCGCTCAGAACCAAACGGTATGTGAACTGTAATATTCAAGATTCACGTTTTGATTTCCTTTGCTCTCGCGAATCCGAACTGCTACTCGCTCAACTAGCTGCAACTTGTAGAAGCCAACTATATATACAAACCCTTCTATGACCGACTGAATCATTCAAGGCAGCGAGTGCACCTCCCAAAAGGGAACCTCTCTCGCACCCAAGGGCTCTGTTTTGCAGCTTCCATTATTTAAATCAAAAATATGGTGATTTGGAATTTTGCTTATCAGTATAATACAATTCTTTTGGTTCTGCTTGTGGAATCCGCCTCAACCAGCCAGCAACCCATTTCCATTGCAAAACATAATACACAGCCGCCTACCGAGCCCATGGGAAGATGATGAGTAAGGGCGAGATTATCTTCTTCTAACACTAGAAAAACAAAAACCCACCCCTCAGAAAATTGTTACCTATAAATTAATGAGATTTTTCCTTGTAGGTAACCAAATGTTTATGTCAAAGTATTCCTTTTATGGTCAAGTTAATTTCGGCTATTTTTTAGCTCAAGATTAACAGGATTACAAAGTTATGTCCGAAAGAGTTTCAACAGTAATAAAATGTAGTGATTGTGGGAAAACCACAACGGTTTCCTTTAAACCTAAACCTGATAGACCTGTTTACTGCCGCGAATGCTTAGCTAAACATAGAACCCCCCGAGCAGGCTCTGAAAACCGAACCGAAACAGCCCACTCAAGCCCTGATGGTGAAAAGCAAGCGTGGTCCAGGCGACGCGAAAGCTGGAAGTAGCAGTAGCAGTTGGTTTAATGGACTGTAGATTGCAGGCTTTTAGGTTCGACATGGGAACAAGAAATTCAGGGCCCACCTACCGTTTTGCTGTGTTAGATTACAGTAAGGCATGTGAGTATCCAGCGAATTTTGTTTGTATGTTACCAATCAAAATTGATTTGGTTAAGGGAAAAAGCCTAAACACCTTTGGAAAGCTCTTTGGAGAAAAAAGCGTAGACTATGCAATAGAGCTACTGAAAAAGGCGTTATTGAACGAGAGAGACGCTGAAGTAAAAACGGAGATAGAGAAAAGACTTAAGCTTCTCGACCCCAAACAAGCTGGAAAAGTTGAATGCAGAGGATGCGGGAAGACCTTTGAGGCGGCAAAAATAAAAAGATACAAGCACCCGTTTTGCAAAGAATGCTACCGAAAAAGATTCGCTCGGAAACCTTGTGCATTTCCCTAATTCAAAACAGATGCAATCAATTTGAGAGCAAAGTGTTTAATCCTAAAAAAGATGCAGAGTGTGTGGATTCCATTATGAATGAATACAAAGTTGTCTATTGGGAAGATGAATCAGGAGAATTCTCTTTTGGAACAACGGTGAAGTCAAGGTTTGAAAAGGAAATAAATGAGTTGGCTCAAGAAGGTTGGGTCGTGAAGCTCTCCAATATAGCTGCATTACCTCAGACAAATACTGAAAGAAGACGAGTCAGTGCCTATGCGCTGCTTGAGCGAGAAAAAATTCCTGCTCCCTTTAGGGTACGCTCCAAAAACAGTTCATAGATTATTTAATCCTTTTTGTCGTCTTGCGTGAAGACCAGCGAGTTAACGCACGATATGGCACAATAGTACCTAGTATTGGGTCAGGTCATGGATTTCCAAATGTTTAATGTGCATTGATTCCAGCAATATGGGCTTTCTTTGTACATGCAGCCTCTGCATTCTGCCCTATCAAAGCGTTTTTGGATAGGTTTGCTCATGGAAGTTTGCTCTAAAAAAGTGAGGTAGAGGCTTACGCTTCTTTCTTTTTGACGGTGTTTACGTAGTTTTTCTTTGTGGTTTTCTTTCTGAAGTCACAGTGAGGTCTAACTGAAGATTTACACCTGCGACAGTTCTTAACGAGACCAACCCTTAACATACACATAAATTCATTTACCTCTCATTGTTTTGTTTAGAAAAGAATCAATTACTCAATCAGGCGATTCCAAGAGGATAAGAGAAACTCTTCAGGCAACAGTATACCTCATCAGTCTAATAAAGGTTGAAATTATCGGCGTCTTTTCGATTGAAAAATATTTTTGGGTCTTTTCCCAGAAAAACGGTTGTTTCTGCCTTTTTTGTTTTTTTAAGCTCAAAAAAAATTTGAGCACATATACCCTAATATAGGCGCTGAAGCCATTTATGTGTTATTAGAATTCTTTAGAGGAAGAGTCCCGAATGCAAACTGCTTTTTCTCCTGATTATTCTGATTATAAAGTGGTTTAAAACCACACCTGGAAAATAAAAATGGGTAAACGCAAAGTAACAAATGAAGGCAACTTGGACAGTATGGTTCTCCCTTCACCAAACGATGTTTTGGGCATAGCTGTGAAAATGCTGGGTGCCGACAGAATTATGGTTAAATGCCAAGATGGAAAGGAACGTCTCTGCAGGGTCAGAGGTAAACTGAAAAGACGCGTCTGGATAAGAGAAGGCGACATAGTTTTGGTTTCGCCATGGGACTTCCAGATCGACACTAGGGGCGATATATTTTGGCGGTACCGAAAGAACCAGTCAGATTGGCTTAGAAACCACAATTATCTGACAATGTAGGGAGGGACCGTTAAAATCAACACTAAATGCACTGAGTGCGGAAACACATTCAAAAAAGATGGAATAGTACTTGGCGAAGTGGTCATCTGTCCAATCTGTGAAGCCCAATACAAAGTAGTGGCAACCACCGATGGTAAACTGCGGTTAGAAGATTTTGTCTTCGACGAAAGCGACCCCGGCGAACTCTAACAGCCAAATTAGGTGAGAAAATGAGTGAAAACAAAACTAACTTCATAATGGCTGTACGCGGTTACAAAAGCGTAAAAAAACAGAAGAATTCCAACTTTACTGATGTAACAGCACTTGATAATTCTAACAACAAAGTACTGCTAAGGACAATGGAACCATTAACTAACGGGTACATATGCCTAAACGACGTCAAGAACATGGCGGAGGCAATCAAACGTGACAGCTACGATTCTGCAATCTTGATAAGTAAACAGTTCACCGACAACGCACTTAAAGAGATGAGTAAACAGAAAATTCAGCATGTCTCAGAAGACTACATGCCTCCCTTTGACATACAAGAACTGTACTTGGCAATAGTGAATTGTGCAAACAGCCATTGCCAGAAAAAGTGTGGTAAAGTCTCGTCGTTAGTTATAACTGAATGCACTGAAAAAGCTGCCTATCTCTGTAAAACAAAGGCGCTTGCAGTGGCTGCGAAACGTCACTTTGAAGAGGGTACTGTTGGTTTAATGAAAAACGACCTAAGGGTGGCTTTAGCACTAGCGCGTTAAATATATTAAAATTAAAATTTTTGGATGAAGAATATGTCTGAGCAAAAACTTGAGTGGCCAGAGCCCGGCGATTTGGTTATGGCAACTATTAAAACCGTGATGGATTACGGAGTATACGCTAATCTTGATGAGTATAACAAGAGAGGCTTTCTCCATATCTCCGAAATCTCCAGCGCCCGTATAAGGAACATCCGTGACTTTGTTAGGGAAAACCAAAAGATGGTTCTTAAAGTACTGCGGGTTGACGTCGAAAAAGGACACATTGATTTATCGTTGAGGCGTGTCACAAAGCGGGAACGAATTGAAAAAGTCAAACTCTGGAAAAAAGACCGCAAAGGAGACGCATTGCTACATGTGCTGGCTGAACGAACTGGTCTGACAAAGGAAGAAGTGTACCAGAAAGTCGGCGCTGTACTTGAAGAGAACTATGGTCTCTACGACGGATTTGAAAGAACCCTAAAGGAAGGCACCTCAGCCTTGACCAAGTTAAACGTTCCTGAGGATCTTGCCAAGGCCGCATTTCAAGTTGCCGAGGAACGGATCAGGGTTAAAACGGTCAAAGTTTGGGGCGTTCTTGAAGTACGTTGCTCTCGCCCAAACGGCGTTAAATGTATCCAAGATGCATTCATAGAGACAAAGAAAGCCCATGGAAGCAAAGATTCGCAAATTCATTTCTCTGTTATCGCAGCTCCAAAGTACCGTGTTGAAGTCATAGCGGATAATTGGAAACAAGCCGAAGAAGTCCTTGATAAGGTAAGCCAAGGTGTTGTTACTAGCATAGTTGATTTGGGCGGATCTGGCCAGTTTAAACGGCAGAAATAGGCTTGTCAGCGTTGATGCGCAGTTGCCTCTTTTTTCATAGTAAGGCTAGCAAAATATTGGTTTAGGCTTTCATGCAATCAAGGCGTATTTGCCCACTTGCTCATTAATGGCGTGAGCCCATCTTTCAGCGATACTACAGTATTGGTCTAATTCTGGGTCAGCGCACAGAGCCTCACCATCTGCCAACTTGAATTGAACACGCATACTTGCTCCATTCCTCAATTTTATTTTGATGCAATCCATTATGAAGCAATCCCTGTCAACAGAGGCTTCTTCAATATCTTCTATTCGTAGCTGATGATACTGCTTCCAAAAAACTAAGAGATAGCCGCTGCCCTCCTCGAAAACTAGCCGTTTACTAGTTAAAGAGACACGATTATGAATGCCCAGTAAATTGTTGACCATAATGAGGGTTTCTTCATGTTCGAAATTCAAGTTCTAAACCTGCTTATTTGACACCAAGAGAGGCAATAAGAATTTGTAAGTCACCTTCAGCGACAGACACATGTGCGGGCATTTACTCGCCTATTTTCTTGGCACTTGCAAAAGAAACCTGCAAGTAATTCTACTCGGCAAATTCAATTAAATAATTAAGCAAAACCTCTCCATCTAAACCCGGGGGGTCATTTGAGCCAAATGTTTCCACTGCGAAACACCGCAGGTAACGTTTCACTTCAATTTAGAGCAACCTCTAAACCCCCACAGGCTCTATTGCCCTCAACAACCAATCTCCCAAAGAAATAGGGGGCTCACTCATAGAAACTAGTTCTCTAACTATCCTTCGAGTTGTTTAGCTTTTCAAGAGAATTTTTTATCGCTTCAAATATTTATTTAAAATTCATAAGTTATATAATTACTAAAAATTAACTTGTATTCAGATGACTGTATGCGACAAAAGAGCTTGGTGATTCTCCTCATCGTATCTTCGGTTTTCCTAAGCGTCACGTTTGCAGGAGTATTAACACAAAAAACCGATGACTCCGCTGACGATATAACCGATGCCATTGCACCTACAGTCCAGTTGGCGTATTCTTTCCCATCGAATACAACAATAATTAATTGCCTGTCATCGCAATCACCAACCACAAATGCATCTTCTCCCGTCTTAACCCCTGAAAAGTTAACAATAACCGGTGTGCAGTCAAACGAAGCGTCCGACACATTATTAGTTACAGTCCTAAACAATGGTTCCTCACAAACTATCATCTCTGATGTTTCAGTGAATGGGTTTTCAGCAAATAAAGAAAACGAAATTGTGCTGCCCCCAAACTCTTATACCGTATTGCTAGTTAGCCTTCATGAGAAAATGGTGTTTTTGAGGACCTATGAAATTCAACTGCAGTCTTTAGAAGGAGATTCTGCTATCTTTTTTAAAACTTGTTGGTAAATTCTTGGAGCCTTAGGTTTTCCCATAGAGTGTTTCGTTAACTTTGCCTGTGAAGTAGTTATGGCAATTCTTGCAGTTGTAGGCTTGGATATTGAGGTTGTGATTCTTTTGTTCTTTAGATGGTTTGTTAACTTCTTTACCTCAACGCTTCCCAACGACGCGAATGGCAAAAGGGTTAACTCAATAGAGTTGGCATAGCAACAAACAGTGCCAATCGTAGTTTTTACGGCGTTATAGAAGTTTAATATGCTTGTATCGTCCATTACTTAATTGGGGATGAGAAATGGCGAATCCTCAAACTGAAACTAAACGAATTTTGCCCAGCGTAATCGACATCGCCTACGAACAGTACAAACGCAACCTGCCCCTCTACCGCCAAACAAAAGACTTAATGAGCAAAAACATCGCAACAGCCTCTCCAGAGACTTCACTAGAAACCACAGCGCGACTGATGGGTGAAAAACACATCGGCAGCTTAATCGTCATGAAGTATAAGACTCCCGTGGGCATAATTACCGAGCGGGATTTGCTAAGTAAGGTTTTGGCTTACGGATTGCTTTTGAGCGACCAAAAAGTCGAAGAAGTGATGTCTTACCCGTTAGCTGGGATTTCATCGACGGCTAAACTCAAAGAATCAGCCCAGCTTATGACCAGCAGAAAAGGCAGACTTGCAGTGTTTGACGCTGGAACATTGGTTGGCATCATAACGGCTTCGGATTTAATCAAGAGTTTACCTGATGTTCCAGAAACAGAAGCCCAAGTCGAGGAGTTTATGACTAAGAAAGTAGTCAGCGCAGACGAAGAAACATCGGTGTTGAATGTGGCCAAGATGATGGGACAACAGAGAATCGGAAGCGTCATCATCACGCGCAAAGGAGAACCATTCGGCATCTTTACAGAACGTGACTTGCTCACCAACTTCTTGGCGAAAGGCAAAGATTTGTTCCCCGAAGTGGGGCCAAGTTGTTCTTCGCCGTTGGTGGTTGTTTCTGCCGATATAAGTGTGCATCGGGCTGCAGCTATAATGGCACTCAAACATATCAGGCGGCTTCCGGTTGCTCGAGAAGGAAGATTGGTCGGCATCGTTACCGCACGTGATCTGGTGGAAGCGTACGCAAAATAGCTTCCTTCCTTTTTTTATCTGTCAGGTTTAACAATCTGTAAGTTTAAAGTTGGATTCACATTGATTACAATGGTATCCTTTAATGCAGAAGAATTGATTTTTCAACTCCTTCGTCGGGTTGGCAACATCTTTGCCACAGTGAGGACAAATAGCCATAGTATCAGCTTTTCACAGTGGCGCGTTCTGGAGATAAGAATTTAATTAACAGAAAAAATTCAAAGAACCCTTAAGCTGCCATTTCATTACAGCTTGGGTTATGCCGTGAAACTGTAAATATTAACTGGCAATACACCTCAGTTCCATGGATTAACAGATTTAAAACCACGGTTTCTGATGGACCCTTTTACCCGCTAAAAAGGGGGCTGAAGCGAATCAGATCTCGCAGACTTTAGTGAAAACTTTTGCAATCAAGTCCTCGCGAACCCGTTCAGCTTCGAATTCAGCTTCCCTGCGCCCCTTTGCCTTCTCTCTATGCTCCCTGACGTGGGCTTCGATGGCTTTACTCATTAATTCAACATCTGAAATAACCAGAATCTGTGCCCCGCATCGGCACTCTATTATTGGTAAATTGTATTCAATGGGTTTTGATAACTTCAATGTTTCTCCTCCTTTCCGCTGATTGATGTTCAAGGTGTTTAATTCTTGGGTTTCTTCCTGCTGCTTCTTCGAATTTTGAGCAATCCTTTTTGTTCACATTTAAGATGCATATGCAGTTCACTGTAAAGCTTGGCTCATCATCTAAGGAATTCTCCTCGTCAAAATTGAGTGAGTAGTGGATGGGTTTCTGCTTGATGGCAGCCGGTAAATCCGCGGTGAATGCCTCGGTTCTCCTCGTAAGTTTTAGTAAGTCGCATTTTTCGGGTACCGCTATCTCGACAATAACTGAGCCGAATCTACATCCTATGCAAACTGATTCCATAGCACCACTTACCGCTCAGTATCTTGCTATAGAAGATAATGCTTTCTAACAAGGCAAATTCGCATGATTTGTTAAGCAACGTTCGCTTTTTTGCGAACTGCGGTATACAACGTTTGCAAAGTCCACTTCCTAGATGCGAAGTCCAGTCTTTTCCCAACAGAAATCGCTGGTTAACCGGTTTGGCAATGCTCAAAACCCAGGGTTGCAGCCTTTTTGAGTAGTCTACGCAGTTCAGCTTCTTGCTGTGGAAAATCGCTGACGGAGACATGGCGAACGTTTTCGTTTTGTTCGGCTATTCCACGGCTCCGCAGCATATCCGACGAGAGGCTTGCGCCCATGGCAAATTCAAGGTCCATATGTGTCTGGAAACGGCTGATCCAGACGAAGTCTTTGTCTTCCAGTTTATAGACGATTTTGCCCTGTTTCACGCTTTCATGCGTTTGGGGCACGGCGTCTTTGACGAGTTGGCGGAGGTTTTGGATTAGAGTTTTCTGGTCGAGGGTTAGGCTGGAGAGGATTTCGTCGATGGTTTGCTGTTTTTCTTGTGCTTTTGTCATACCAAACTTTTAGGTTTGGGACTTCTTATTTGTGATGCCAACTATGCGGTTGTTATAGGAAGGAGCGTTGGTAGCATTCTTCATGGCGTATGGCTGTGCATTTCTTGGCGGCTACCCTTTGCCCCACCAAGATGGGTTGATGGCAGATTAAACAGAAAACTCGACCTTTCTTTTCCACTCGTTTCATCAATCTGGAGTTTATCACATAATGGTTGGTCGGCACATTTTTCACCGAAAAAACTTTTGTTTTCTGCGGGTAAAAGCGTTTTTGTCAAGGTTTCTGGACTAAGCCTTAGTCAAGGTTTCTGGACTAACTTTTTTCCATCGAAAGCAGCGAAAATCCGCGACAGCCTACTTCTTCTGCCCTCAGTTGAAGCGCAAATTGTTATGTCTCTTTATGTGGGTGTGAGGGTTTTAGAATTGCCAAAAGACTGCACGTGGGGCGGCTTCTTTTTGCGGTTGCAACGTTTTCCTTTGCCTGTTTCGGTGTGGGATAACCGTTTTTCTTCACATGCGGTGCATGGTTCCATGTTGAAACCGTCTCGGTGTGTATGTGAAAGCATGTATCAAGTGCTTTCTTAGCGACAGCGATGAACAGCAAAATGCAAGCGCAATAGCATGGCCCATCAAAGAGGAAATTTGCCCGTCAACCAACCACAAACCCAACCCACCCCAAGAAACAATTTTATTATTGAAAAAACATAAAATAAATAGCTATTAACAAAAAGAGTAGAGTAAGACTTTGCTAATTTTTTCCTTCACTTCTCCCACTCCAGTCATAGCACAAAAATCGCAAAAGTTTTCGACTAAAAAGTGTCTAGTTCCTTGAAGTCAGAGAGGGTCTCTCATATCCTAGCAAATGCCTGATAATTATATCGCCTATAAGATCGTATAGCCAAGGATAACCCGCTTTTATTCTAAATAAATAGAACTCCGCTTTCCCAATATTGGGAATAGCTAGAATTCGTTCTTTTAGGTCAAAGAAATCTTCAAAATCGGAGATAACAACCGCCACTCTTAGATCGTACGCTCCGCCGACGAATTTTGCAATGAAAGTTAAATTGGGTATTTCAAGCAGTTGTGTTTCAATGTCTGGTAGAGCGCTTCGATGGGTGACTCTTATGTAAATATCAGCATTTGCCTTGTACCCAAGTTTAAACATGTCAATTTTTAGTGTTGAAAGTGTCCAAACATTTTGTTCTTTAAGAGCATGGTATCTTTGTATAATTGAAGAAACTGCAGCGTTGAGGTTGCTCGCTATTTCTTTAAAAGACATCCTGGAATCATTATTCAGTGCCCTTATGACATAAACGTCTGTTTCATCCATAGCCACAGGCTCATTTTCTTTCCGCACTTTGTCTAGCCTTGAGCTTGCATCTAATTTTTCATCAGGTTTAACCAAAAGATTTTCAGGGTGCCATGGGCTATTCCAGAGGTCCGAAAAAATTAAGACATCTAAACTTTTTACGTACGGTTTTACATCTATTCGCTGGATTAATTCGTTTAAATCCTGTATTTTCTTCGCAAACAGGTTTCCATAAATGTCATATTTGCCAAGCGAAATCGGTCCCGCCCAGAAATTCCCTTTTTGCTCTAATGCCTCTTTAACCTTTTCTCTGTCTAATAGATCGGTAAGTATCCCTGCCTCTGCTATACTCTCATACCCAACGCTTAGCGGATTAAGATGCATTTGATGGCCTAGAATAATTCCTTCTTCTCTTAATCTGGAGTACCTTCTTATTATTGCAGTTGAGGAAATTCCGCATTTTTCGGCGAGATCTTTGAAACTCATCCGAGAATCTATTAATAGATTCTTCAGAATCAAAGTGTCATTTTCGTCCAGAGGTTTCGTTGTTTTCCCCCGTTTTATGTCACAAAGACGATTCTCCATTCCTAATATCTTTATGGGTGGGTTTGTAGCTAGCTTTTTTTGTTGTATTTTTTAAACCGAAAAGTGCTTTAAGTATTTATTATTTACTGTAAATTGGCTTTTTATAGAAATTATTAAATACTAGTGGCAAAGAAATAACGAGCCACAACTATTAAGGAGAATAAAAAACTTGAAACTATCTAAAACGAAAATAATCGCTATCGCAATCGCTATGATCCTAACCATATCTATTGGAACAGTTGCAACGTTATTGCCAACAGCTTTAGCACACGATCCTCCAACCGAGTGGCCAACATATGCATTGATTTCCGTTGCGCCTAACCCAGTCGGTGTTGGGCAACAAGCGAATGTCTTTTTGATGCTCACTAACTACTATTTCGGATCACAGTACGGAACAGACAATCTCAGGTTCCATAACTATAAGCTTACTATTACTGCGCCTAACGGTGAGGTTTCAACGCAGACTTTTGATACCATCAGAGACACAACCGCTGCTCAGCTTGCCACTTTCACTCCAGACCAAGTCGGTACCTATAATTTAACTTTCACCTACCCCGGAGAAACATACGCTTCAGACGCAGGCAATGCCTACGTAAATGACACTTACTTGCCAAGCAGTGCATCCACTACTCTAACCGTACAAGAAGACCCTATACCCGCAGCCATCACAAGCTATCCTTTGCCTTCTGAATACTGGACTCGCCCAATTTATGGTGAGAACACCGATTGGTGGAGCATCTCATCGAACTGGCTAGGCACTGGCGCACCCAACTATGGTGGCTACGCCTCTTCTGGTTCAGCCCAGATGGGCTTCATGGGCGGCGAGGCAATGTTCCCAGGCGATGCTATCGGTTCTCAGACTGGCCACGTTATGTGGACTAAAGCTCTGCAAGCCGGTGGTGTAGTCGGCGGAGACAACTATGAAATTCAAGGCAACACATACTTTGACGGCTCAGCTTACATCATCAGATACGACAACCCCATAATATTGAATGGCAAAATCTACTACAAAGAACCCGTAAACTTTGGATTTAGCAACAACGGCGGTCAAGGGCCACTAGCGTGCGTCGATTTACGTACAGGCGAAGTACTTTGGGAAAAAGACATACCAGCGTTGTCTTTCGGCTATATCATGGATGTACAAACACAAAATGAACACGGCGTTTGCCAACCGATTCTATATGCTAAGAGCGGCACTACTTGGCTTGGCTACGATGCGGACACAGGACAAAGCCGTAGTTAACATAACCAATGTTCCGTCAGGTGCAAAGGCTATGGGTTCAGACGGCGAATACTTACAATATGTCTTGGCTAATGCAGGCACTGCTGAAAACCCTGATTGGTGTTTATGTCAGTGGAACTTAACTAAAGTTTTCATATATGGCGAGGGAATTACTGCTGCAGCACCTAAATTCGGGAATTTGGACGGCGGGGCATCTTGGTGCTATGACTGGAACATATCTGTACCATGGCTAAACACAATGCCGACAAAAACAGCGGGAACTAACCCGACAAATATAATTATGTCCAAATACGGAGACGGTATCTTATGCTACAACGGTACATTCCCTTCAAACGGCGAAAACAACTTATTCCCAACACCAAGCAGCACTCCCTACACGTACTTCTTTGTCAACCTCGACTCAACTAAAGGCACAATCGGCTCAGTATCATGGTGGAAGACATTAGACCCTCCAGCAAACAACTACACTGTCATCCAAGCCGGAGTGGACTGGGATAGCCGTGTATTCCTACAATCGCTAAAAGAAGGCGTCATGTGGGTAGCTTACAGCTTAGATTCAGGTGAAAAAATCTGGCAATCTGAGCCTCAAGCAGCCTTCGACTACTACGGCAGCCCCAGTGCAGGCGTATTATCAGGCCAAATTGCTTACGGCAAACTCTACAGCATGGCAATGGCGGGCATACTCTACTGCTACGACATGAAAACAGGCGATCTACTCTGGACTTATGGTAACGGCGGCGAAGGTAACAGTACCAACAGCGGCTTCAACTGGCCATACGGCAACATACCAACATTCGTCAACGCAATCGGCAATGATGTAGTCTACTTGGTTACGAGTGAACATACATGGACGTCTCCCATCTACAAGGGCGGCTTAGCACGTGCAGTTAACGCAACTGACGGCAAAGAAATCTGGACAATCTCTTCTGCTACAATGGAATTCGGCAGCACAAGCTACGCAATTGCAGACGGTTTCTCTACATGGTTCAACAGTTATGACAGCTCAGTCTACGTTGTTGGCAGAGGAGCAAGCAAAACCACAGTAACTGCACCTGATCTGGGAGCAGCACCAGGACAAAGCATCGTCATCAGAGGCGCAGTCACTGACTTATCTAGCGGCACAACACAAGATGAGCAAGCAGTAAGATTCCCCGACGGCGTCGCATGCGTTTCTGATAGCAGCATGAAAGACTGGATGGGATACGTCTACCAGCAGAAACCCATACCCGCAAATGCTAGCGGTGTCACTGTGACTCTATCAGTGGTGGATGCTAACGGCAACTACCGACAAATCGGCGAAACACAAACTGACTTAACCGGCACATACAGCTACCGATGGGTCCCAGACATTTCAGGCCAATACCTCCTCTACGCATCATTCGCTGGAACCAACGGCTACTGGCCATCATCAGCAGAAACAAGCTTCGCAGTCGACGAATCAGCCTCAACACCCACACCAACCGTCAACGCAGTAAACTATGCAACAACTTCAGACCTCATGATGTACATAGTCGGTGCAACAATCGCTATAATCATTGCAATAGCAGTCGTTGGACTACTCATACTCAGGAAACGAGCATAAAACACAAACACGAATCAATCTCCCCTTTCCCTTTTTTGGGATAAATTGAAAGTAAAAATGTGGGCTGAGTGGGCTCTGGATATAGTTAATGCAGTTGCGGTTGAGAATGGTTTAGTTGCATTTTCCATTCTTTTCTCCTTAGACGGGTTCCAGAGCCCCAGCAAACCAACGCAAGAAGGAAATAAAAATATTGTGTGCCGTGTTGAGTCTAAACCCCACTGCAATCACCGACTGTCTTTAGCACTTGGCAAAGCCGCTCTCCTTTGATATTATCTCTGGACGGTCTTTAGCAATTACTGAAGGCACAGATCGCATGTTGCCGTGAAGCGTGTTCCTCAACCGGCAAAAATATTACGCTCATGCATCGAATATATTAGTTTGTTGCTGTTGCCTGCTAGTAACTATGCTTTTTTTCGGGATTTTGAAGCCCGATTGGCAATCAAAGCCGCAACTGCCCCCGCCGCCACCCCGCCATCAATGTTAACCACTGCCAATCCCAACGAGCAGGACTGCAGCATTGCCATCAACGTACTCACGCCCCCCGCGCCGAAGCCGTAGCTATTCGAAGTGGGCACCGCAATCACTGGAACATCCACCAGTCCGCTGACCACCGACGCCAACGCGCCTTCACGGCCCGCCACCACCACAACCACGTCAACATCGTTTGTGATGAGTTCTTTTATGGGTTCAAGCAGTCGGTGGATTCCTGCGACTCCGACGTCGTAGCTGGTGTAGACGGTGCAGCCCATTTCTTCTGCGATGATTTTTGCTTCTTCAGCAATTGGGATATCTGAGGTACCCGCCGTCAAAATGCCCATGCGTCCGCCGCTGCTTCTTTGAGGGTAGGTTTTCCTTTTGAGCACCACCATCCTTGCTTTTTCATTGATTATTACCGTTAAATCGTCTGCTCGAATAGCCTTTACAGCTGCAAGGTGGTCTTTGTCTGCTCTGCTCACGATCACTCTGCCACAATTCGCAAGCATCACATCGCAGATTTCAGCGACGTCCGCTGGTGTTTTGCCTTCTGCCAAAACCACTTCGGGCACACCCTTGCGCAACTCACGGTTGCCATCGAGTTTAGCTAGGCAGCCCAATTCCTCGACCGAGAGCAACTTGAGCATCTTCTCGGCTTCAGCCACCGAAAGCTCTCCACATGAAACTTTGTCGAGGATTTCTTTTATTGTTTGCATAGAACAGACAATACTTAAAAAAAGCCTTAACAATATATCTATTATGCTTGCTTGGTAAACCATGGGTTTTGTGATACACTATGGGTGAAAACAAAAGAATTCTTGTTATCGACTGCACCGCCTCAGGAGTTGCAGGTGACATGCTGCTTGGGGCGCTTTTGGATTTAGGCGCCAACGTCGAACGTGTCATAACCGCCATTAAGGTGCTGGAGAACCCAGAGTACGGCTACGAACACATCGACATAGCAATCGACGAGGTGATGCGGGGGGAATTCCGCGCCACTCAAATCAACGTAACCTCCACCGCCACAGAAAAACGCCACGGCAACCAACTAATCAAGATAGTGGAGAACGCTGCAGCCAACATTTACATGTCCAATAACGCAAGAGAATACGCCTCCAAAGTCATCCACACCATAGTGACGGTAGAAGCTGACTTGCACAAAACCGGTTTCGACGAAGCACACCTCCATGAAGTAGCGCTGGTCGATACAGCCGCGGAGATCCTGGGTTGCGCCGTCGCACTGGATGATTTACACGTTTTCGAAGGCAAGGTTTACTCGACTCCTCTGGCGGTTGGCGGTGGCACCTTCAAGTTTTCCCACGGCATAGTCTCCGCTCCCGCCCCAGCTACACTGGCGATTCTGCAAATCAAAAACTTCCCCTTCCACGGCGGACCAATCGAAAAGGAACTTGCAACCCCCACCGGCGCGGCTTTACTGGTGAATTTGGCGACTGAAGTCAACCGTTTCTACCCCCAGATTATGCCCCTCAAAGTGGGGTATGGCGCTGGAACCAAAGAGTTCCCAGGGATGCCTGCGGTTCTGCGACTCACACTCGGCACACCCCTCGCAGAAGAATCCTCCCATGAAGAGATCGCAGTTTTAGAAACAAACATCGACGACGCCTCGGGCGAAGTCCTCGGCTACGCCATCGACCGACTGATAGAGGCAGGCGCCAAAGACGTCAGCGTAATCCCCACCGTAACTAAAAAGAACCGTCCCGGACACATCGTAAAAATCGTTGCTGACCAAAGAGACGTTGCTTATCTCTCAAAACTCCTCATAGCGGAGACAGGCACCTTGGGTGTCAGGGTTTACTATTGCCAACGACACATCATCAGCAGGGAGTTGCTTATGGTTGATTTAGTGGTTATGGGCAACAGAGAATCGGTGCGCGTTAAAATCTCCAAGGATTCAGAGGGCAAAGTCATCCGTATAAAACCCGAGTATGAGGACCTCAAAAGGTTGGCGGAGAAAACCAAGGTGCCGCTGCGTGAACTCCTCGACTTAGCCGTAACTAAAGCCCAAGCTGCCTATCCCAAAAAAGTAGGTGATTAACGTGGAATCCTTAGAACAAAAAATAGAAGAGCTCAAGGCATTCATAGCTGATAAGGGCAAAGACGGCGTCGTCATCGCGTTTTCAGGCGGCGTAGACAGCGCCACCTTGGCGGCAATCACACATCAAGTTCTGGGTTCAAAAGCAGTAGCCATCATCGCGCAATCGCCCACTTACACGCCTAAGGATTTGCGGAATGCCCAGCAACTTGCCAAAGACATAGCCATAGACCTCTACGTCATACACACCCACGAATTGGAAAACGAAGATTTCCGCCGAAACCCCACAGACCGCTGCTACCACTGCAAAAAGGAGCTTCTCCAAAACCTCCTCAAATTCGCCCATCAACACGGCTACTCAGTGGTGTTTGAAGGCACCAACTTCAACGACCTAAGCGAACACCGACCCGGCTTTAGGGCGGTACAGGAAACCCACGGCGTTTACAGCCCCTGGGTCGCAACTAAATTTAGCAAAGACGAAATCCGCCAAGTAGCCAAAAACCTCGGCTTAACGGTCTACGATAAGCCCTCACACGCATGTCTGGCTTCACGGATACCGTTCAATCAGCCTATAACCGCTGAGAAACTGAGCCGCATTTACCAAGCTGAGCAAGCCATCGAGGAGATCGTGCCTGTTCGCCAGCTGAGGGTTCGAGACCACGACGGATTAGCCCGCATAGAAGTCGGCGAAGAAGAGCGCAAACTATTCCTTGATGAATCAGTTATGGATCGGGTGGTTTTGGCGCTCAAGGGGTTGGGGTTTACTTACGTGACGTTTGATTTGGAAGGTTACCGCACAGGCAGCATGCTAAAAAAGCTTGAAAATAGCAAAATTGTCTGAGCTTTTGTTTTTCTAGTGTTAGATGAAGGCAGGCTTGCCCTTACTCTTCTTCTTCCAGCGGACTTGGCAGACGACTGTATTTTGGATTCTGTTATCCCGCTGGGTTGCTGGCTGGTTGAGGCGTTTTCCTCAAACTGCTTCCATTAAAAAATTCAAGGAAACGACAAAAAAATCGTTCAAAAAACAGTCAGTTGCAGGTTGAGTCT
Source organism: Candidatus Bathyarchaeota archaeon (assembly GCA_963702095.1). Lineage (GTDB taxonomy): Archaea > Thermoproteota > Bathyarchaeia > Bathyarchaeales > Bathycorpusculaceae > Bathycorpusculum. Next base: position 2,237,361 of record OY969706.1, on the reverse strand, counting down.
AAACCCCACGTTTCTTTAGCACATACTTAACCAGAAGTGCTTACCAAGTCCTTTCCTTGATGTTATCTTAGATTGGTTCTTTAATAGCCGCTTATGGTTTGTACAGGTGCTTTTCCGTGAAGCCTGTTCCTCAACCTGCAAGAAACAACGTGCATACATCGCATTAAATCCTTTGTGGGCAACACTCGACTACAAAAACTAATAACAAAGAGTTAAGCACCGGATTAGCGGTGGCTATATAGAAGAATCTTTTCTATGTCATAAAGAATTATAAATCAAAATGGTCTCTTCAGATGCCATGTTATATGAAACGTTTAAGTGCCCCTTCTGCTCAGCAAGGTTTGCCGATCCAAAACAACTCCAAGAACACAGCATAAGAGTCCACAAAGGCCGAGTTAAAACCAAAACAAACCATTAACCCCTAACTTAACGCCAAAAAACTAGTTGACCTGTAACCTCAATTTTGTAGCCACATAAGCATAAGTGAACCTGGAACCGTCATGGTTAATGAAGTGTTGACGGCTTTGGAGGTGAATGTTTTTGGAATGGGAGAAAATGGGCGGTCAAGGCCAATGGGGCGGTCACGGAATGATGCCTGGAATGGGTATGGGAATGGGTCCCATGGGTCCTATGGGCTGGAAAATGAAAATGATGATGGCACGTTGCCCAGTTTGCGGCGAGCCATTGATTAAACCCACAAAAGACGAAATGATTGAGATACTTGAACGCAAAAAGAATAGGCTACAGGCAGCAGTTGACCACTTAAACAAAGAAATCGAGAAGCTAAAAGCAATGCCCCAACAATAGTTTTTTTTAGGTCTAGGTCTTGCTGGTTTTGCACCGGGCGCTCACATTTTTAGGGTTTTAGCCGGTTCATCTCCAGCGTTTTTTTGCCCTTGTTATTAGGAACAAAAATGGGTGAGTAGATTTTTGCCATTTTACTTCTGGAATGCAAAAAACTTTAACTATGCCAGATTGGACTTTATCGGGGTGCTGGTGGCGGGGTATCCGAGCCAGGTCTAAATAGGGCCAGATTAACCTATTGCCCCTAAGATATGGAGGAGGACTTAAGATCCTCTGGCGCAGGCCTTCGTGGGTTCAAGTCCCACCCCCGCCACCATTCCGCTACAATACTCGGGGTTTCTCCCTGTATGCCAAAGAAATGGGCGGCTCACCATGGCTGATTCAGCCTTTGATGAATTCTCCAAGCTAAACTGCTCCGTGGACGCGATTAATTTTTATGCATTACTGTATTTGTCGGTGGGTTAACTTGGTGTTTCATCTTGGCGTTTAAGAGAGTCCTGCTGGTGAAGCCTGCTGGAAGGAAAGGCTTGAGCTTTTCCTTTGATTCGATACCTATCGGTTTAGAGTACATAGCATCCTACCTCAAAGACGCTGTGGATCAAGTCAACATAGTGGACCTTGAACTGGACAGCAGAAAATTCCAAGACATCCTCAAAATCTACCGCCCCGACATAGTAGGCATCACATTATCCGCCACAGAACACAACCAAAGTCTAAGCCTTGCAAAAACCGCTAAACAAAACAATCTGCCTGTCGTAGTAGGCGGCTACCACCCCACAAACGTTCCTGACCTGATGCTTTCTCACCACCAAATCGACGCTGTAGTCCGCGGAGAAGGCGAGGCCACCATGAAAGAGCTGGTAGAAACAGGCGCCTTCGAGAATATTTTAGGACTATCTTACAGGAAGAACGGGAAAATAGTCCACAACCAAGCAAGAAAACCCATAGAAAACCTCGATGCTTTGCCTTTTCCCGCTCGGTATCTGAGGCAGTACCCCTACAAAAGCCAAGACCGAGTAACAGACTGCGACGTGATAACCATGTACAGGGGCTGTAATGGCATGTGCAGTTTCTGCTGCGAACCAAGCATGAGTCATGGCTGTCTAAGAACCAGATCACCAGAGAACGTCATGGAAGAGCTTCTGGAGATGTCTGATTATCATAAACGAAAACCTGTAAACGTCATGTTTGCAGACCCGCACTTTATGGGTAACCCCCAACAAGTCGACCGCCTCTGCGATTTAATGATGAAACATGACCTAAACATGGAATTCTGCGCCCTAGTGAGAGCGGATGCTATGGCGGCGCATCCTCAGATTGTAAAGAAAATGTGCCAGGTTGGCATACGCCGCTTTGAAATGGGCATCGAAAGCCCAAATGCTAAAGACCTCAAGTCAACAAAGAAAGGCATAACCAGCAAGGTTCACGGCGAAGCAGTCAAAAACATACGGGAAAATGGCGGCAGAGCAGGCGGAACATTCGTTATAGGCTTACCTGACCAGACTGAAGCGGAGATCCGGATGTTTCCGGTTTATGCCAAAGAGATTGGTTTAACTGGAGCCGCTTTTGGCGTTGCAACGCCTTTTCCTGGCACGGACTTCTACAAAGAGCTGGATGCGCAAGGATTAATTTTTGAAAGGAATTGGGACAATTTTGATGAAATGCATTCAGTTTACACAGCTAAGTATTTGTCAAAGGAGAAAATTGAAGAGTTGGCTACGCATTGTATGGCGAAATTCTGGAACCTCGACACATTCTTCGACCACGAAAAGGTTTCTCAAATGCGCGTCAAACAAAAAAAGGCAATATTAGATTTCGCTCAGGAAAGAATCATCAATCTGGGTTTCATGGCCAACAATGGAAACGCGCTGCAGAAGGATAATTTTGAAAAACACATAGCTACCTTTCTTGAGGCATACATAGACCCAAGAGTGGAAGCCTACACCCGAAAGGTGGGCGTGCATGAGGTCTTAGAAATGAGACAGTTCCTGCGATTGCTGGGTACACAAACTATCCAATGCACCCTAAAACTCGATGAAACCATAACTAGTTTCGTATTCAAAACCAACAAAACAAACGTCGAGTACATACGAGTTATAGAAGGAAGACAAGCTGATTCAACAATTACCCTTGAAGTAGACTTAAAATGGCTAAGCGAACCAGACAACACGCACATTCTTCAAAGACTTGCAATGGTATTCTCAGGCAATTTAACAGCCAAAAAACTCTGGAACAGCTTTAGGCTTTTTATCGCAGTAGGCAATGATGCTGTGACGTGGAGTCTGCATAAAGTGCCGTAAGAAAATAAGCCAAGTTTCTTCGGTGCCACTGCATTTTTACTATGGCTGTTTCTGCAGGAATAAAGTATGTCTAAATTTGATATATTGTGTGTTAGAGCCTAAGCCAGTTATATGGCGACCTGAAAAGAGTATTTAGAAACCAGACACAAGAAAGGAGACAAATTACATGAACCACTTCGACCTTGAAACAAAACTCTCAAGAAAAATAAAAGAAGCCGAACCAACCCTCGACATAACCGGCGCAGACAAAAAAGTCCTCCAAGTCGCATCCCAAGACCTCCAAAACTACCTAAAATTCCTCTCCAACCCCTCTGGAAAAACAAACCCCGATTGCACTGAAACGCCGGAGCAGCCTCTACCAAACGACTCCGAGGAAACCGAGGCTTTCCTAACCATCTGGTCGGGTTCCTGGCTCAAAAAATGGAAAGAACGATTCAACCTTGATATATGCACAAGCAAGCAGCCTAATTTGGGCAAAACTGCAGAGAAAGCGGAGCAAACAGAAGCCCTGTGGTTCCGGCTTGCATGCAGATATGAATTAACAGAAATTATCGTCTCTGAATTGATTAGGAACACTGAGATTTGCGGCACCAAAATTATCGCTGAAAACATCCTCAAAGCTGAACTGGCTAAACAGGCAGGTCAAGACGTAAACAGCAGAGAGCAAACCTTAGCGCTTCTAAAAAATGCCCTTCGTAAAACGCGTGAGCTTTCCCAAAGAAAGGGTCCTTTGGTCGCAATAAAGATAGACAAGAACTATTACCGTCACTGCCAAATCAACAACTAAGCATATCCCTCTCTTCCTAAGAGCCACTGTAGCAAACGTGTAGTGGTGAACTATCTTCTGGCTTTCGCTCTCTCGTATCTGGTTCTGCCGTGGAAGGGAAGATTTCGAGGACCAGCATCAAAGAGCTCCCACAACTTAGCCCAAGACGACCCCACAAAAAAGTCGGCGTCCGCAGAGACACCGTCCTCTTCATCGAAAAAGGCGAGTGCAACCATCACTCAAACTAGCACATGACAGTGCTAAAGTCTTCTAAACAACCATAGACGACCTATTTTCCTTCAAACACCTATAGCAGCACAAAGATGCTGCCGCTCATTTTTTTTCCTATCGACTAATGAGTTTTACAACGAATATTCTGTGTGCTTCTTTTGCTGCCTTAAACTTGCCTGCGAACTTAAACATCATGCGGTATCCTCTTGGCAAGCTTTCGACTGCGGAGTCGTCGGTGAGGTATATGGTTTTGATGTGGCTGATTCCGTCGTCGAATGCTTCTAATGTTTCTGGCGAGTCGATGCCCCATTGAACGGTTGCGCCGGTCTCCTTGAGTGAGGGGTGATTCTTTGCTTGTTTAGCTGTCGCCTCTGAGTACGCGTCGAAGATTAGCGTTGCATCCTTGAATTTGTCGCGTATTTTTAGCAGCAATGTCTTGATGTCTTGCTCGTTTAGGTACATTAACAGACCTTCTGCGATTACAAGCGTTGAGTTGGTGTTGGATTCAATTTTGTCCATCCACGCCCAGTCAGTCACCGATGACGGGATATACGTGTAATTTTCTTTTTCCGCGTAGAGTTGTCGCCTGATTTCTATGACCTGTAGATAGTCGATGTCATACCAGTGTTTTGCTGGAAAACCGAGCCGCTTTGCCCTCGAATCCAAGCCGCATCCAAGGTAAATCACGGTGCAGTCGGGGTGCTCAGCAAGGTACTGTTTTGTGAAGTTGTCGATTAATTGGCTGCGGACGGAGAGCATTACCTGTGTTTTTTCTTTTATGTGGAGCGTTGAGAAGTCATAGTCTAATTGGGCGAGGGCGTTTTCAGCGTCTTCGTCTTTGAAGATGCCTTTTTTGCTCATCTGGGCTCTGCCGTATAGGGGGATTAGGAGAGTTTGCATTTCCTCTTTTAGGGATATTTTCACTATCTTGCCTTCTGCTGTTAGGTAACTGGTTTGTGGTTGACTATTTAATATTTGGGTGTTTTTCGTACACTGTAAAAATGCACTGTTTAGATGCCCTTTGAAAATCTGAATTTAAATTTGATTAACTCTGATTTGCGCAAATGTTTTATTTGAAAAGCTGCCAATACCTATTGGAGAAAAAGATGCCTAGCGCGTATGTATTATTCAATATTTCCCCAGGTTTAGAAGATCAGGTTTTGCAAGAAGCAAAGAAAACAGGCGGAATAGAGGAAGCCTACGTTTCTTATGGCGTATACGACTTGATCGTTAAAGCCACAGCACAATCAACGGCTGAATTAAAAGAGTTGGTGACCTTTAAACTTAGAAAAATCCCCAACGTCACCTCAACGTTAACGTTGATGCTGACAGAAAACAAGTAATGGGCTCACCAAAAGCATTCCTTCACTGCAGAAGACCAGCGGTAGCGTTAGTTGAAAAAGCAAGATTTTTTATCCCTAATCAACCAATAAGCAGCATGGACAAAGAAAACAATTCCTTGGTTCTCAAAAAAGTCACCGCCGAAACCTTCGAGGACTTCTTAGGCTTAATCAATAAACTCGCCGAATACGAGAAGCTCTCTCCTCCAAACCCCGAATCCCAAGAACGGTTGAGACGCGACTGTTTAGGCGAAACCCCAAAATATCAAGCCTACATCGGCAAAATCGGCGGCGCCCCCGTCTCCTACATAATATACTTCTACACTTACTCCAGCTTCCTTGCGCTGCCCACCCTCTACCTTGAAGACATCTTTGTCCTCGAAGAGTACCGGCGCGACGGGGTGGGCAAAGAAATGTTTGATTTCGTTAAAGAAATCGCCAAGACTGAAGGCTGCGGCAGAATAGAATTCACCGTCTTGAAATGGAACACTTCAGCGCAGGACTTTTACGCGAAGAACAAGGCAAGGTGCCTAGATGACTGGTTCTTTTACCGTTTAGTTAAAGAGGACTTTTAGAGTCAGCTGCTTCGCGGGTTCTTCTCTGCAGAAAACTGTTAACGGCGTCGGTGAGGGCTTCACTGGCAAACCACCGCTCCTCCAGCGAACCATCTGTCTCTAACTCCCTGATTTTCCGCTTAAACTCCTTAATCTGCTCCACCACAGGCTCACGTTTTCTTTCAATGTTTTCCCGGAGCATTTTAAGTTCGGCTCTGGAGTTGAGCGTTAAGAGTTCAAGTTCTGTCTGCTTATCGTTTAACTGCTGAGATAGGGCTATCTCTTTTTCTTCCCTCTTTTTCTTGGAGATGCCGCGCCAAAAACCAGTTTTCATCTTTATTACAATGTCCTGTTCCTTTTTGAGTTGTTCTATGTCGTTGTTGAGGCGTTTAGTTTGAGCTTTTCTGCGGGCTTTAATTGTGCTTGCGGCGAGGGCATATTGGGCGTTGATGTCTTCAACTTGCTTTTTTAGGTAGGCCAAGTTTTTGACTTCTTGGTCGACTGTGGCTTCTTTTTTGCGTCGCTCTTCAAGCTGCACCCGGATAATGCCAAGTGTTTGGGTACATTCCGTTTTGAATTCTTCATCGGTTTTTATGCTGGGGTACGCCTCGAATTCGGCGAGAACTACTTCTACGTCGGCTAGCCAGCGGTTATAATGCTCGCTGTAGGGGGAGGAACCGAATCGCTGGTTGCCCAAGGTATGCAGCCGCTTAAGAGTGGCTTCACTTACCTCCTTTTCAGTAACAACACGCTTCTCCCGCTCATAATCGCCTGTGCGGCGGCGTTTTTTCTCTTTTTTCCTCTCCCGCAGAGGCTTTTTGAAACCGTGCGCCGTGTTCCTAGGCGATTTTATGCGAGGTTGGTAACCCATACCCAAAAAGTATTAAGCACCATGTATTTAGTTTATGCCAAAAAGCTCTAAATCTCGATGTTTTTACTGATGCCCTTTGGATATTGCCCTATTGAAATCGAGTTTTGTTGGCGAACATTAAATAAGCCTTTTTCACCTTCAATGTGCGATTACAATGGGAAAATCAATCTGTCAAGTCTGCAATCAACCCTACCGCGGCATCGCCTTACACTCCGTAAAAAACGGCAAAGAAGTCGAAGTCTGCCCCTCCTGTTACAAAGTCCTCGACTCCGAATACCGAAAAAACAGTTGCTTAGCATGCGTCTTTTTCCATACAGGCTTATGTGAACTCTACGGCACCGAACTCGACGAACCCTACCTGCAAAGCGCCAGATGCGAGTTCTTCACCACCAGCAAAGACCCAGCCGTGGTAGCTCAAGCAAAAGAGAAAGTAGCGGCTGCACGAAAAAAGCTTAAGGGACACCCCTCCAAGCCATTGACTTTGGATGAGCTTGTAGCTGAATTAACCAGTCGAGGACAAACCCTCACGTACTTCTGCTGCCACTGCGGTGCACCGCTCAAAGTCGGCGCTAAACAGGAAGTACAGAAAGCCTGCCCTAACTGCAAATACGACCTCTCTGCAGTCGATATGGCAAAGCTGATCAGCCAGCACCTCTGATTACGCTAACTTATCATCCCAAGAGAAAAATCCTTTTTTATTTAAATTCCAGGCGGTTTGCCTGAGTCAAGATAAGTTTGACGAATCCTGTTTGCCGTTTAGTTTATGTACCAACGTCAGAATCGTATCCTTAATTTTTGCTATGAATATTTTTAATAGTTATATGTAAACAATCGCTTCTCTAGCTACGTATCAATTGATTCTTAACAGTTAATTAATTTTATATTCTCAAACAATCAACGGGTGCCTATCCAGAGCTAAACTGCTTTGGGGGCGAGTAACCACCCAGTCCTAATCGAAGGACAAAAAAGATCAAGCGGAAAACAGGAGGTTTCCGCCTCACAATATGGAGGTAATTAGAATGAATAAAATCTCCAAACAAAAACTTTTCATAACCACAGTCCTCTTAACACTTCTTCTAATTTCAAGTATCTTCAGCTTCTTGCCAAGCACAAAAGCATCAACGATATCTACTCAAGAGAAAACTAACACAATACTCAATAATATTCTAAACATAGATACTACTGCCTATTCGACAAAACTTAATTCACCAGTTGACAAGTCTTACGATAATTCTGAGCCTACAACCGACATAACCCTAACAGGAAACCAGACATCAGTTAGGATAAGCGCATCCTATATACATGATTCTTTGCACCTACTTTATTTAAGCGAATATTCCGGGTCCTTTGCCAAGGCAAAAACAGTCAGCGACTCAGTTGGCATGGCTAAGGACTTTCTAACAAAATACCAAGCCTACACTGGTGACTCACTATACAGTAAACTTGCCTCAACACTCAACGACATAAATGTAGACAACAATTCTACAAAAACTGCGAATAATGTCATGCTTAAGATAACGAATGCAGACCAAAAAACCATAGATTATGCCTGGACATACGTAGATGAGAAAGGCATTACTGCTCCATCCAAAAACGTTGTCCTCAGCTACGATCAAGGAAGACTAAAATTATTCCTGAATAATTGGCCTTTATACAAAATAGCCGATGTACAATGTGCAATAACTAAAGAGCAAGCTGTGAAAAACGCCTTGTCGGCTGCACAAAAGTTCACTTATCAAATTGACATCGATAACGTTACAACATCTATCTCAGTGGCTGGTTTCCAACTTAATCCAGAGTCTCTAAATAAAACTGCGATAGGCTACGTTAACTGCCCAGATCAAAGCCGCGCCCGCAACTCTGACATATATACTTTCTACCCATGCTGGAATATTCCCTTGGGTTTCACTAAAGCATATCCAGGAGACGTAACTGGAGTGGCTGTTAGAGTTTGGGCTGACACAGGCAAAATTGCCGCTACGGGTCTGATGACGGCGGAAGGTACATATAAAAATCAAACCTTAGCCAGCAAAGAAACAAGCCAAGGCCAAGCGTCACTAACGATAATTATCCCAATTGCCTTTGGAGCAATTTTATGCACAGGAGCACTAATTGCCACCAGTAGAAGGGCTTCGCTATCAGGCGCCAAGAAACTGTTCAATCGCAAGCTTTGGGCTGCATTATTCTGTCTAACGATTGTATCCAGTTTAGCGTCTTCAACAGTAACCGCATTGCCGGTGACTTCTTCGCGAATTTACTATGGTATTCCATTTTGGACATCTAGCAGATGCACACGATTATTCAGACCCTGGCTTCGTTGACAACACAGGTACTTGGATAAAATCAGATGATATACGTGATTTAACTACTTCCGGCAAGATCGATTCGTGTTCTTATGGGTATGTTCACAGACACAAAGTGGAGTCCCTTCAGACATGGTCTATGCATGGCTCCATGATTTAGCTGGCAACTGCTTTATAGGCTTCTCCGGTGCCTCGCCTCAAATCGGAAATGACACTGGAGCTTTTTTTGGAGAGCCATCGTGGGACCGTCCGCTCAAGGACTTCATTGATCGCTTCTACTACAGCGCAATAGTTGAGGGCAAATGTATTTCCCAATCAATAGACGATGCAACCGTTTATGCCCTCTACACTTCATATACCTCTATCCTCAGGTTACACTGCATGGTACCAGCAAACGATGGTTCCAGATTATGGGTGGTGGGGCCCCGGTCAGATGCATATTATCGGCGATTCATCCATACATCTAGTGGCACACGATAACACACTATACATCTCATCAGCTACCGGAGGATACACCACACCCGCAGGCGCTCCAGAATACATGGAAGATTCAACCGCAACAGTAACTGCTTATCCTGATACTGGCTCTGGCTACGCTTTTGACCATTGGATTTTAGACGGTTGGTACAACGCTTATGAAAATCCGATCTATATCTACATGGCGAGTGACACTACGCTTACTCCTGTATTCGTTCAAAACACCTACACTACTACAATCAATTGGTATCAAACCTGGGGCGGAAGTCCTGACCTCATCACTTTTATGGGTAGCACCAATATTCAATTGCCTTACGGAAGCAACTACTTTGATTTCACTGGTTGGAATGGGTACTTCATGTGGGCATACAACTATGCTGATTCATCGATGCACTACTCTTCAGCGGACTGGTATTGGACTGGCACTGGCAACTCAATAGATGTCTTATGGACCTATTAAACAAGTGTAAACCGATTCAAATTTCCTTTTTCCTTTTTTATTTTTTTATTCAACTAGCAAACTATTTATCGTTTACACCAATAATAGGTTTTAGGATGACGATAGTATGAAAGCGTATAGTGTTTTGTCCATCATTTTATCAGTTGCTCTTCTATTGTCATCCTTGCTGGTGTATGTTGAGCCTGCTTTAGCTGCCACCGATAGTGAAAATACCTGGGAGATTAAAGCTTCGATGCCCAAGGGCATAACCGGCGGTGGAGCAGCAGTTGTTGACGGGAAAATCTACGTTATGGGTCCTTACGATACTTATCTGTTTGACCTCGAAAATAATTCTTGGACCACAAAGTCGCCAATGCCTATGCCCAGAATGGGTTTTGCAACTGCTGTGTGCCAGAACAAAATCTACTTATTGGGCGGCTGGAGCCAGAATGCAACTGCGACTGCCGAAGGCGCGGTTTATGACCCCTATACTGATACGTGGGGAACTACGGCTCCATTGTCAGAAGTTCGATATTTTGTGACGGGAAGCGCTGTCGGGGATGAAATTTACGTGATCGGCGGAGATTTTATGAATGGAACATTAGCGCGTTCTCTCTCAAACCAAGCGTACAATGTTACAAACAACTCATGGTCTACAAAAGCACCCATGTCTTATGCGTCTCCTCTTTGTGTTTCTGCCGTTAGTGGCGGCAAAATTTACGTAATGGGTGAACAAATCGATGATCCCTACTCCAGTTTCAACCAAATATATGATCCCCACAATGATTCTTGGAGCATAGGTGCGTCTATGCCTAAAAACGTAATAGACGCAGCGATTGGTGCGGTGGCAGGCGCAAATGCTCTTAGAAGAATTTATCTGTTGGGCGGGCATGGGCTAGAATTCTTTTCCAGCTCGTCTGCTGTGCAAGTATATGATCCTGTGAATGATAATTGGACGTATGGAAAACCCATGCCCACTGGGCGTTTTGACCTAATTTCTGCTGTTGTAGATGACAAGCTCTACACATTTGGCGGTTATTCCTCTTGGGCTGGTCCAGCAGACTATAGCCATGAAAGAAATGACTATTGTGAGGTGTATACTCCGTTTGGTTATGGTTCGCCTGATCCTATTTACGTATTAGAGCATTCTCCTCCAAATGTTACGCTGGAGTCGTCGTTGAATGGGACGGCTACTAATAATTCGTCTGTTCCTTTGGTTTTTTGTGTAGATAAGGCTGTGGATTGGGTTGGTTATTGTCTTGATGGGCAGGGGAACGTGACGGTGGCGGGTAACTTTACTTTGACGGGGCTATCCAGTGGTACTCATAGCATCCAAATCTTCGCTAATGATACGTATGGTAATATGGGTGCTTCTGAACCGTTGACTTTTAGCGTTGAACTTTTCTCCTTGGCGTTTGTCATCATTGGCGTATTAGCTGTTGCCGTTGTCGGTGTGGTGGCTGGTGTGGTTGTTTTCTTTAAGAGACGCCGATAAGTCAATTAGTCCTTTCTGTTTGTAGATTCAGCCACAACCAGTCTGCAGTTACAGGGGATAGCTGATTCAAAAACGGGGTCGCCTGCACAAGCCGCTGGTTGTTGTTGTGTATAGGCGGTTTCCTGCAACAACTACTATAGAAAAAACCAAAAAACGACCTACCCGTTAGTTGCGATGGCTTTAAATCAATCAAGTTAGTGTTTAGCTGCTTGGTGAGGAGAGCCTGTGAAGCGGTTGGAGACCCCTCTCCCTTCTATCTGGGGTTACTCTTGCCGTTGGAGTAGGAACAGACTCACCACTTCTCCTGTCCAATTGCGTTTTGGCGCCCGTGAAACCAGCTAAAACTCCCTTGTAATCAAACGCCGCAACCAACTCCTTAAAATTCACCAGCATAAGCGCCAGCAGGGTGAGCAGTGGAATCAACGCATAGTAATACAGCGGCGTCATTAGCCCAGCGCCAAAAACCATGGACAGAAACGCTGAACCCAACCCCGGATAGAGCAGCATCACATTTGATAAACCCAAAAATCCCAAGGCGCTAAGACCTGCCGCTTTGAGGTGTCTGCGGTTATACATGACGTAGAGCGGGATTGCCAGTAGTCCAAAGCGGGGGTCAAAGAACCCGAATGCAAACGCCAACCCCGAGAGGACGGGTTTGTTTTGTTTGCCGAAATAGAAGCTTAACAGAAGCAGGAAAGTCAGGAAAACTTTTGCTTGGCCTTCTCCCCATTGCCAATAGTAGCTTGGAAACAAACCCCACTGCGTCCCTGGAAATGGCAGCAGCAACACCACAACCAACACCGCAAAGATCACTGCAGGGTGTTTGCCGTTTAAGAGTTTGTAGATTAAGTATGCCATAAGCGGTAAAAGCGCGAATTGGATGATGTCAAAAGCCCACAGTGCCTGCTGATAGGGTAAGGCGAGGAAGGGTGTGGCGACGAGGAGGAAGTTGGGGAGGTACTTGTAGGCTTCTGGATGCGGAGGCGTTAGGGGTTCACTGCCGCCTAGTGCGCCCAAACTGTAGATTTGCGTGGGGGTGTTCCAGAGTCGGTATGCGCCGACGTAGTATGCTGAGAAGTCTTTTGCTAATAAGTCGCCGTTGGTGGTTATGCCGGGGCTGGGGGTGTAGGTTTCGGGGTAGGCGGCGATGGCGGTGGTGGCGTTTAGGGCTATGAGGGTGATTGCGGCTGCTATGAGGAAGAGGGTGGTTTTGTCGGTCATTTTCTATCAGCGTGTGGCTGGTTTTCAATGGCTGTTTTATCTTTTATACTTGGTTGTGTAAGCGGGAGCCGCCAAAGAATTTGCCTGTATCACAGTTGTCTTACATGTGGCAACGCTTTTATTGATTCAACCATTTCCAAACCTTAAAACCAACAAAGGAAACCAAAAAATGTTACCCCCCAAACAGAGCAGCGCAAAACGCGCCTCAATAATCGCCATAACCGCAGCCCTCTACACAATATTCTTCTTCCTCTCCTACACCATCACCCTCCCCAACTTCACCCTCCTCTATCTCCCCATAATCCTCCTCGGAGTGTTCCCCATCTGGTTCGGCTGGAGCGGACTGGTCGGCGCAATGATCGGCGGCTTCATCGGCGGCGCCTTCATCGAAGGTTTAGGCTTTCTGGGCATCTTCGAATCCATAGTTGCCCTTCTAATCTACCTCATAAACTGGGTGCTCATCCCCAAAAAAGCCGCTGAAGACGGAAACAAACGTAACCTTGCCGCCATGCTATCTGTATTAGCCATCAGCCTGTTAGCGGGAACAAGCTATATCCTCTACCAATACACAGTACTGCCACAACTGTTCACCGCCGAGTTGGCGTTGACGATTTTGGTGCCGACTTTCTTCATTAACTTGCCAATTGTACTAATCGCTTGTCCAGCGCTAATCAGGGCAATCTCCCCAAAGCTACGAACATGGGGTATGTACACAGGCAACTTTGCAGAATGGCGCAGTAAAAAACAAGCTTAACACACAACCAAACTCTTCCTTTTTGCTGTTTTCCAATACTTTTAAGTTAACCGCTCCTTTAAAGCATGTGAGCGAGTCCACATGAAGCTGCGAATCATCAAATTGACACCTGAACAATCTGTTGCTCTACTGCAAGGAAAGCCTTCGCCTTGGACCTCCAGTGTACCAAGCGATTTAGAACTTCTCGACGCCAAAATGGATTTAGCTGCCAAACAGGTCCAGTTGGTTGTTAGAAGCGACAGCTTCGATGATGTGGAAGAAGCAGTGCCTATCCCAGAACTGCCACTAATAGCAAAAGCAGAAACCCAACCTGCACCTTTGCCTAAGCCAATAGCTGGCGTGCTGCGAGTTGAGCCTAAACTAGAAACTAGTCCCTCAATTGTCAAGCCAACGCCGCCGCCATCGAGTCGTTATGCAGCAAAAATGGAGAATGAATTCAGCCCCGATGAACGTAAACTGCTCAGTTTCACCGTTAAAGGCAACTCGGTTATTGTTAAGCCCGTGGTGTTTCTGAAGGCTGAATGGGACGACATAAACGAGACGGTGCGCAGTTTAGGCGGCAGATGGGTGAAGGGCGACATCATCAGTTACTGGGAAATCCCCTTGCAGTAGCCTCATATTTTTGTTGTCTTGCGTTTACCTTTACGCTGACTTTGGCAATTGACATAAATAGCAACAAGCCCTTGTTGGGGTCAACCCGTAACATGCTTAAGCCTACGAGAGAAACAGACCTATGCTAAATTCGCCAGGTCTGCTCACACGAAAAACCATTTTGCTGATGTTCATAGGGTTGATTGCGTTCATAACTTACTTGGTTTTCTTCGGCGACCTGCAGGGTTTCTTAACGTTGCTCAGTACCCTGAACCTGCGCGATTACGCTCTCTTCTACTCTTTAGCCATACTCTCAGTGGTTTTAGCTATCTTCTTTGACTCTCTAATCTGGTATTACTTGCTTGATGCTTTAGCGGTGAAAATCCGGTTTCGACGCATAATGCTCTATAACTGGATAGGCAACTTTGTCGAAATGATTATCCCCTGCGAGACCGTCTGCGGGGAAGCCACAAGAATCTACCTTGCCCAAAGAGAACCCCAAGCCGACATCGGCGTCTCCTCTGCCACAGTCGTAAGTTCACGCGTAATAAGCACCTTCGTCTACACTGGCGGCTTAATCGTCGGCTTCGTTGCGTTGGCGTTAACTCACGCGGTGCCATCTTACCTCTTAACGATTGTAGTCCTGATTACTGCTGGAACCCTTGCGGTTTTAGGGATGGTTTTCTACGTGGTTTTCAAAGAGGGCACAGCAGAAAAAATCGTTGACTTCCTAATGAAAATCCTCCGCCTTATCATTAAAAGACGCTCAAAACTGGAGCAAGAAAAAGAGAATCTCCAGAAAACCCTGTTCTCCTTCACTGAAGCCTTTAAAACATACCGTGGCCATCCACGTTTGCTGGTGAAACCAGCTTTTTTTGCGGTTGTCGCTTGGTTATTCAATTTGCTGGTTTACCTAATGGTTTTTTATTCTTTAGGCTTCAACCGAATCGGCATCTTGGATTTAGCAACCGTTTACTGTGTAGCTTCTACTGTGGAAACCTTAACTGCTGGGTTCCCCGTGGGCGCGGTTGAAATCACCTTCATCAGCATGTTCTCGCTCTATGGTGTGCCAGTTGCTGTGGCGGTTGCGGCAACGACGCTTTCACGGTTGCTTACATATTGGTCTCAAGTTCTAATCGGGTACCCGCTTGTGAATCTTTTAGGATTAAAATCGTCTGTACGTAAAAGCCCAAGTATACCCAGCAACATCTCATCTGCTGGCATAGCTGATTAAACGATGCTTTTTAGTGCTGGACCTAAAAGCTGTGAAATGTACTCCATTACTTTCTTTCTGGTTTCCTGCTCACTAACCAAAACATGCACTTCTACCATGTAGGTTAGCCTTCTTACTCTCTCCACTTTGAAGCGATAGCTTTTCAACCAGCCCATAGTTTTCCATTTCTTAAGGTTCTCTGACAAAAAAGAAGTCAGTAATCTGGGGATAAAAGGGTCTAAGAGGAATGTTATGGGGCGGCTTGCAATGAGTTTAGCGCAGACTACAAAAAATGGGTTGGGTGTAGGGTTTTTTTGTTTTTTCACCTGTTTGTTTTGCTCCGAAACAGCGGCTACTTTGGGGTTTTTGGTTTAATCACTATTTTGACGGAAGCGTCGACGATGTAGTTTGCCTCGTTGTGTTCGACGGAGAATTTCCAGTCTTTAACTTCAACATTGTTATCTTTGAAGTAGTTTACCACTGTGTCTTTGAATTCGTTTGCTGCCTGCTTAATTTTAGTCATTCCCTCGTTAGAAAATTCAATATTCTCTGTCATGAAAACCATCCAAGTATAGAACCGATTTTAAACTATTTAGCCCTTGCTAACTAGCTAACTTGCCCTTTCTAACTGAACGGTGGAATGTTTCGTTTTTGCTGTTACAGTTCGAGAAATGGTTAATGGTGCTGAATCGAAAATTCTTTAAACAAGCTACGCACTATTCACAGCTGAGTGATTAATGATGAGTGGAACTGATAAACCACTAACAAGAGACGCTTTAGTTTCGATGCAAGTTATTGACGCAAAAGGTCGTTTAGTCGGCAAAGTCAAGGACGTTGCGTTTGCTGTTGGAAAAATGGGCATCTCTTTAACAGTGGAACAAGAAGATGGTGAAATCCAAAGCATTTCATGGGAAGATATCCAAGCAGCCTCGGACTTCATAATCTTAAAACCCGTCGCAGAAAACACTTACCAGCCGAGTGCCTATCAAACCCAGCAGCAGCCTGCTCAAGCCGCTCAGCCAGTCCAGCCGCAGCAACAGTCGCCGCCGCTTTGTCCAACATGTGGCAAACCGTTAACTTGGATTCCCCAGTATCAAAGATGGTACTGCTACAACGACAAAAAATACGCTTAACCCTCTTTTTTACCTCTGTATTTTTCTTTCCGTCAAGCAAGATGGTTGATTTACTCTAAAACCGCTTTAGTCTCCGCTTGTTTTGTGGATTTGCTGCAACGAAAGCCTTTATGTTTTCGGAGTGCATTCTTATCCTAACAATATATTCCCCGATCAACGCTGGGGAGCATATTATTTGTAGAAGGTGCTTTTTAGGATTCTATCAACTATTTGTTCTAAGGCTCAACTAGAAAAAGCTTGGTTTTTGAGGAAAATTCTAGGGGTCGGTGATGATTGCTAGAGGCTAAACCGCAGCTCTCCGTTGTGATACCTGCTTATAATGAAGCAGCTAGGATAGAAACCACCTTAAACGCTCTTATGGCTTCAAAACCCCTGCTTTTTGACCGAACATGCGAAGTCCTCGTTGTTATGGATGGATGCACAGACGGCACGCAACAAATCGTTGAAGAATTGATAAGCCAAAACCCCAACGCAGTTGCCCTTGTTTTTCCCTCTCGCCTAGGAAAAGGCGGCGCAATCATGGAAGCCCTAAAACGCACCAAAGGCGACGTGATCGCTTTTATGGACGCCGACGGATCCATACCCGCGGCTGAACTTCGTCGGTTGATAGATTTAGCCGGCCAATATGATTTGGTAATTGGCTCCCGATATCGCCGGAACTCCAGAATAGAAGGCGGAAGACCCATCCAACGGACTTTTTTGAGCCGATCCTTTAATGTCCTGTCAAGAATGATTTTTTGGAGACTGTGGGCTATTCGGGATACGCAATGCGGCGTCAAAGTGTTTTCCCGTCGCTTAATTGATGCGATTAAAAACGATTTTTTGATAACTGGCTTCGCCTTCGATGTAAACGTTATCTACTCCTCTTTAAGTTTCGGTTTTAAAGTTAAGGAAGTGGGCATTAGCTGGTTTGAAAAAGACGGGAGCAAACTATCAGGCGGATATGCAAAGCAATCGTTCCTTATGGTTGTGTCGCTGCTTAGGCTTCGGCTCTACTACAGTAGATTTAGGAAAATCTTATATTCCCGCTTATTCGAGAATTTAACTAAACTGTTTTATCAGTGGTCTAAAGCATGAGCGCACTTTCTGCTTTTTCTCGCACTCATCTTCTCTTTGTGTTTTATCGGTTTTTTAGGAGACACCTTATTTTTGAGTCAACAACAAAATATAGTTAAGGGCATTTCTGTTTTAATCCCCACCTACAACCCAGACATCAGCGACATCAGACAGATATTGCAAGCTTTAGCTAACCAGGAGTACCGCAACTTCGAAGTAGTCATCGCCAACGACGGCGCAGACTTCGCAAGCCAAATCGCGGATCTTGTACCCTTCGGCAGTGTGCCTTTTCAGTACCGAAACAACCCCCAAAGACTCGGTCTCTACTGCTCAATAAAAGAAAACATGAAGCACTGTCGCCATGAGAGTATCCTTGTTTTGGAGCAAGATATTGTTCCTCTTAGCCCGCAGTATTTGGGGCGGTTGGTTGAACTGCTTGAATCCAGTCCCCTAAGCATCGTGACCTCGAAGCTGGTTATCGACGCTGGAACCGACTTTAAAAAATATGTTTTCTACAAGCGGCGCATCGCGAATTTGGATGTGTTTGACCCCGCAAACTCCACAAACGAGTTACATTCCAACGAAGCAGTTGAAGCCGAAATCGCCTTCACAAAAGCCGACTTACTAAACAAACATGTCCTTTCTGAATTGTTCTCAAAAGGCTCCGCCAACCCCTTCACCGCCCAAGACATCATCCTATCCTCCATAGTTCGCAAAAACCAGAAATTAGTCACCAGCAACGCCACCGCCTGTGAAGTCGGCCACCGTGACCCTGCTACCCTCAGTTTCTTCCTCAAAAAAGAGTTTCTCTATGGTAAATCAGTCTTCGACGCATGGCGATACTCGAACCGAAAATGGCTAAAATCAACGGGTTACTTCAAAGAAAAACTCGCCCGTATCCTCTTCCTAACGGTGGAAACCATAGCAATAGTGGCGTTCGGTGTTGCTTTTTTGGTTGGTAGTTCTTTGGTGCTTCCGTTGTTGGTTTTGGTTTTGGGGGTGGGCTTGTTTTATACTCAGGCGGTGTTATTTCGGATTGGGTTCTGGCGTTTTTGGCGGAGGACTCGGAGGTTGGCTGCGCTTTTGGAGTCGGGGGGTTATGTGGTGTTGTTGGATGTAGCTTATGCTTTGGGAATCCTTAGAAGGTTGCTTTAGCCATGACGTCACACGTTAAAGGTGAATCTGAAACTGCAAAGAGCGCCATTATAACGGTAACTTACAACAAGGTTCCAAGCCTCAGAAACTTTGAAAAAGCCTCGGAACTGGTAGATTACGTAATAATCTGCGACAACAGCTCCGATCCGTTCGTGATTGGGTACTTGGAGAGGTTCTGCAGTAGCCATCCAAAGTTTGTTTTGCTCAAGAACAACGAGAATTTGGGAATCTCTAAAGCCTACAACAAATCAGTCGCCTTTGCCCAGACTCTTGGGGTGTTTTGGCTCTACTTCTTCGATGACGACGCCAACTTTGACGTCGACTGGATACGCAAAGCCAAGAGCTGCTGGAGGGAATTAACGTTGCAGGAGGTGCCTGTGGGGGTTTTAGCGCCTATAATAACCAACGACGAAGGATACTTTAACTCAACACTCGGGTTTACCGATCGCTACTCAATCATAAGTTCAGTTATCACTTCTGGGGTATTCACTAATGTGGAGGTTTTCAACCACTGTGGCGGTTATAACCCGGATTTTTTTGTGGATTGGGCAGATTTAGAGTTCAGCCGTAGGGTTAAAGAAAGCGGCTACGTGGCGGTGCGTCTCAACGAAGTTCTGATTTTCCAGCCTTTTGGACGCAACCTAAAAAACTGTAGTCTCCGCAACAGATTGGTTAACGGTTATATTAAGTCGACAGCGATGGTGAGCCTAAAGTTAAACAAGTCCAACACCCTGTCGACTTTTTACTCGCTCTATTCTCCAGCACGGTATCAGGATCAAAAGGAAAACGCTTTGTGGTCTATGAAGCATTCGGGAATCAAAAATTTGGGCTTCAGGCTTGTCCTGATTCTGATTCACCACTTAGTGTTGCCAAAGATTCTGCGCAAAGAGATACTCTACCCCTATCAAAGGTGAAACCGATCAAGAACCGAACCCTCATCCTCCTATACGTCGCCATAGCTGTGAACTTAGCGTTAGCTTTGCTACCAACCTACGACGCTTTCAACGTTCGCTGCTGGGTTTCGCTTGGCAGCATCATAACCAGCTCCGCGCCTGTGATGGTTAACAATGCGTGGCCAGTGCGGATTCTTCTCCTTCATGTTTCTAACCCCACTATACCTGACCTACCTCTACTCTGGCTTCAACCTCTATGCTTCAGTCGTCGCACTAAAGTTGATTCTATTCTTCTTCACTCTCCTCACAGCTTTTTTGCTCTACCGCATCACCCAAAAAATAAAACCTGCCTACGCCGACGCCGTTCTGCTGTTCACGCTTCTCAACCCCGCCGTCCTCTACGTTAACTATTTCTGGACACAAGTCGACATTCTACCCGTATTCTTCTTCACATTGGGCTATGCTTTGCTTCGGTATGTGGATTTTGGCGGAAGCAACATCAAACGGTACTTGGTCGGGTTTTTCCCCATCTTGATAAGTGCCTTCATCTACCGGTATGCTTTGCTGCTTATCCCAGCGCTTGTATTCTATGACGCTGCAGGTGCAAAACAGAAAGCTTCCGCCCTGGTGATCGCCGTTGCTGAGGCTGGGGCGCTGTTCGCGGTTGAGTTTGCTTTCTTTAGGGGTGAGTTGTACAATTATGCGGGTGCACTTTCAGGCGCTGTTATTAACATGTCTGGGGTGCAGGGGTTCCAGTATTGGATGGGTATTCCCCAGTTGCCCTATCTGGTCTTCTTAGCCGTATTAGGCTTAGCCATTCCGCTTCTGCTAAAAAACCTGAAGTACCATGAGCCCGCCGCACTGTTTTTTGTCCTTCTTATGTTCATTTATACGTCTGCCGTGCCTTTAGCGGATTATTTTCTCTGGCTCTACCCCATCGGCGTCTTGCTAGCCCTAACCTCCAACTCCAAACTCTCATTCAACAAAAAACTGCTATTGACCAGCCTACCCGTCTTTGTAGGCATATTTTTCATAAGCTTCATAATCGGCAACGGGGTGCAGACGGGACTATTTTATTTTGCTTATCCGCTACTGCAGTTGGATATTCCTTTGATGGTGTCTTCGCCCCAACTCTACTCGGGCTGGATATTTCTGTTTAACCTCTTTTTGCTGGGAACAGTGGTTGCGGTTTCATGGTTCTGCCTTGCCCCAAATAACCGTACATCAGACGCCGACGCCTCTCCCAGCCCTTCCAATGCATGGATTGGACGCTGGAGCCACGCTTTAACATCCAAAAAGAAAGCTCTCGTCGCTTTGGCGGTCGTGCTGCTCTTGCTTTTGGGTTTAGGTTTCAATGGGGCCCTTTCGCAGCCGATTGTCGCTTCTAACCAGCAGGTTTTCCCCCTCTACCTTTTCCCAGCAGCAAGCAGTTATGATTCTTCACCCCTTTCTGGAACTTACTATCTGTCCTGGGCTGGATTGGTCGTGTATAATAATTGGTCGCAGCCTATTGCTTTTAGTCATCCTCTAACGTATCAGGAAACAGACCTTAACCTGCGTTTTAGTTTGCAAACCGAAAGTTACGGGCGCTTTGAACTGTTAAAAACCGATATTTACTCCTTGGGAGTAGCTGTGCAGCCAGACTTTGCATCTTCAAACCTGTCAGCAGTGAACCCAAAGTGGCAGAGTGGCGTCGCCCCTCAGAAAGTCAACACACACCTCTTTTACACTGATGAGGGCGTTTACCGTATGGGGCCGTTGCAGTTTCATAAACTATGGCTTCAACGAATCATCACAGGACCGGTACTACCTCATCGGATTCAAGTTTCCAGAAAACAACACATCCCAAAACCTCCTTTTCCACTTCGGAACCCCGCAAAGCCTAATTCAATACACCGTTTCCAATCATGCCGCATCCCTCTACTACAACAACTTAGCCACGCATAACCAGTCATCGGCAGCCATCAACTACAACAATTTTTCAGCCACCGGATGGAACCTTTTAGCCTTCAAATTTACAGACAATGGCTTCTACTCATGGGTAAACAATAAGCCGCTGAGTTTAGAGAACAGTTCGCTTGGAGCCGACGTAACGTTGATGATTGGGTCAAACATCTATGGCAACCTTACTTCTTCTGTGGCGTCCATAACGCAAATGTATTCTGCCCTCAACTGGCAACCTGCAACCAGCGTTGAGCGAACCTTGTTCATTGACAATGGCTCACAAAGCATACAGCAAGTTCCTTTTGACTCAACCGAAATCAACCTATCCTTCCTAACTGCTCCAGCCTACAGCAAAGTCGAAGCCGGCAACCACTCCTTTACCCTTGAACCAGCAAAAACTGTTTCCTTCGGAAAACTCAGCGGCGGCGACTACGGCTTCTCAGTTAAGTTAAACTACCTACAGTTTTCACAGAAGTCCTATGGTTACTATTTTATCCCTGTCTACTTAGCTATGGTAATACCCTTAGCGGTTGCCCTCTTAAGCATACCTTTGGTATTGAAGAGACCAAAGACATGAGTTTTACTTCTTCGTTAGGTAGAATGCTGCTTGATCACCCTGTTGCGTGCGGTTTAGTTCGGTTGCTTGTTTCCTGTATTGCTGCATTTGGATCTGATTAAAGATGGATTTACTTGGGTTAACCCAATAGGAATTTTCTGCACGCAGCGGAATTCCGGCGAGGCATTGTTCACTTGCCCAGAACTGAAATTCGGACGAATCGAAAACTGTCTTATCGATAGTTAATTGGGCTTGGTCGGCTAAGATTCTGAGGCTTTTCTGCGTATGTAAATAAAAGTGTCTGGGTCCGTCAATTTGAACCCAGTTTACGCTGTACTTCTGCCAAATGTACTCCGACTTAATCGGCACTCGGATTAGGCATGAACCCTTAGGTGAAAGTAGCCTTTTTACCTCCCTTAGCGTCTGGGCTTCTTCGAAAATGTGTTCAAAAGAGTGATCGAAAATTATGAGGTCAAAGGAGCCGTCCTCGGGGATAGTGTCGATTGGGTCCTTTCTGATTTCGACGTCACACTTGTTGCCTTCTGCTACATATGGGTCGATTCCGAGTACATTCTTAAAGCCCATGCCCCTCATCCATTTTAGCAGTTCGCCTCTACCGCAGCCGACTTCTAGTATTCTTGAATAATAGCTCAAGTGGGTTTTCTGTGGTAAATCAAAAAAAATTGAAGCAGGAAACGTGTTTGCGCCAATAAACCTCCTGTTTAATTTAATTTGGGTTTTGATTGCTATCCTTGCTGCTGAGTTTTTGACTTTATCCCCTAGACTAAGGTTATGGCTTGTTTGGTGGTACTCCGAAGGGTAGTATTTTGAAATATCTTGGGGTATTTGGGTTAGCTGTAGGCATCCGCACGATCCACATTCTAAGTAGTCGAATGTCTCGTGTGTGCCAAAAAACATCTCCTTAACTGCGAAGAGACGGTTGCCGACATCATTGCTGCAGATCCTGCATTTCAAGCCTTTTTGTCCCTGCCTTGCTTGTTGTTGCAGATATAGCGGTAGATTTTTTCTATCTCGTCATACCAGTTTGTCTGCCCAACTGTTGCTATACCGTTAGCCGAGAGTGTTTGGCGTAGTTCTGGATCTGGCCATTACTGATTCGATTCTTTCACATACGGCTGAAACCGTTGGCTCGGCTAGAGCACAGTTGATGTTGTCTTTTAGTAGCCATGTGGTAGCTGCATTTCTGTTTGTGAGCACTGGGCAGCCGCAAGCCATTAACTCAAACGGCAAATAAGACGGATGCTTAGTAAACATAAAGACGACCCCTAAGTCGCAGCTCCGGTACAAGCCCCCTGTTTTTTCATAGGGCAGTACACCCAGATTTTCGATTTCGCCTTCGGAGTCATAGATTTCTTGGTTCCATTTGCTGCCGGCAGAGAAAATTTTTACTCTGTTGCCATACTTTTCTTTGAGTTGCTTTAGGGATTGTATTCCGAGCTCAAATCCGTTTCTTGGGTTTGGGCGACCATAAAAGAAGATTGTGAAGGGTTTGTCTGTTTCGGCTTCGCTCTGTTGTGGGGGATAGAATACTTTGCTGTCGACACATGGCGTAAAGTATTCTGCGATTCCACCGTTACCCCTTGTTACTTCATTGCATACCCCCACCGTATTTATTATTTCGTGGAACCCAAAACGGTAAGTTGCTTCTGCCAAGCCATAGGTGAAGCTAGCGAGGAAAAAGAGAGGTTCATAATCTTGAATGAAGTAGAATTTTCCTTTGGTCCTGTTAAATTTTAGCAGGTGGTAGGCTGTTGTCCAGTAGGTTGCTACGGAAATGTCTGAGTCTGGCACATTACCCAGATAGCTGTCCGATAGGTGTAGAGTTTTTTGGTTTGCGAGGCTGGGGAATACTTTGGTGATTGCGTCTTTGGCGTTTGCTAATGCGTTTTCTTCGGCTCCGCAGATGATAAAGTTGTTTTCTATGCCTTTTTCGTTGTGGAAGTGCTCGGCAAAGCGTAGGATGGTATAGATTCCGCCATAGGCGTGTTCAAAGGTCGGTAGAAACCAGTTGATTGTTTTTGGCTCAAAATTCGTTAGTGTACGGAAGCCATTCATTACTGCGTTGTTTTTTTGTAGATCGTTTTGGGTGAAGTCCTGTTGGTCAAGCAGCTTTAGGTTTTGCTCAAACTTTTTTTCCTCTATAAACTCGCGTATTGCCCCCGCTGGGTCCGTGGCAACTCGGTGGCCTTTCTTTTTTAGAAGTTCAAATATGTAATTTCGGTAACTACTCAAAAAACTCGCCGCGTCTCAGCCGACAGATTTCGGCTTACGGTAATAATTGCGCTTAATTTATTAAAATAACTTTCCAAACCACAAACCAAGTGTACGTTTAATAAACAAGAAATAGCTAGATAAAATGCGGAAGACGATGAGTTTGGAGTGGTCCCGCAAATTCTTGTCCACACACAAATTAGCAACGATCCTAGCGGTAGGCATAGTGGTGCGGTTGGTTCTGATGCCCATCTCAGCCCACCCCTTCGACATATACGTCTGGTACAACGTCTCCGAGAGCATCCTCAAAAACGGTCCGCTTTACTTGCAGGGTTTTCCGCCGCTCTGGTACCACTACCTGATGGTCCCAGTCGCGTACAGCTACAGCGCCCTCTCCACTGTCCTGCCCACAGGCACCATAGCCATGTCCAACCTTCCGTCAGCACTGAACTTCTATCCCTCCTACACCATTGCCGTCGTCCCAGGCATGCTATTCGACTTTGTCGTCAAAATCCCCTTCCTAATCTCCGACATTGCGGTCGCAGTCCTACTCTACAAGACCGTCGAAGAATTAACACCCAACAAGCACCTCGCATGGGTGGCAGCGGCACTATGGTTTCTCAACCCCTACGTAATCTGGATATCCGCGGGCTGGGGCATGTGGGACACCCTGCCGGCACTGTTCTCGCTTGCCGCATTGTTTCTGCTAGTAAAAAAGCGGTTTGCATTCTCCGCTGTTTCGTTTAGTTTGGCGGTTGCGCTAAAGCTGTACCCAATCATGTTCCTTGTACCCATAGCGTTTTTTCTCTACAAAACCTATCCAGCGGGTGCACGGTCGAAAAGCCTGGGCAAGTTCATGGGCGTTTTCGCCGCCACTTCTTTGGTGCTGTTTCTGCCCTACTTGGGTGCAGTTGCAACTTTTGTCTCTGACTTCTTTTTGCTTCAAAGCGGCGGCACCAACTTCGGCGCAGTCACCCCGCTTGGACCCTACAGTTTCGGCTTAACATATTGGGCAACCCTGAGCAGAATCCTTCCAGCAACCGGCAGCATTGAATTTCTTGTTTCTGCCGTGTCGCTGGCGCTTTTTGTGGCGGCTTTGGCCTTGGTGTATTGGTACAGTAGCAAACTCCGCTATGAGCAGCCCCTGCTGGACCTGAGCATAACCATGCTCTTCTGCGTCGCCGCGTTGTTTTTGACTTACCGTATTGTCTCTGAGCAGTGGTTTGTTTGGGCGCTGCCGTTTCTGATTGTTCTGTTTGCGGTTGGGCGGGTTCGGGGGGCGCTGTTTTGGGCTGCTTCGGGTGTGGTGCTGCTGTTTGCGGTGCTGAATTGTCCGTTGCCGTTTTTCTTTTTGCCCCTTGCTCCTTGGGCGGCTGATGGCTTAGTTGGTATGGTGCATGTTGTTTGGTGGCTGGACCCGTTGCGGGTTGCTGGGTTGGCGGTTTTGAGCTGCTTGTTTTCTTTGCTGTTGCTTTATTTTGTTTGGACGTTAAGAAAGTAGCAGTTTAACCAGTGTGTTTGCTTCTTGATTTGCAATTGTCGGCTTAAAATTCCGTTTTATGGCGTAAATTTAATAACGGGCATGAAGGGAGTTAATGGCGTGTATCCTATGGATGTCGCTGTCTTACGAGTGAATATGTGCCGCTTTAGGGTTTGCCCCACGGGTGCAACTTTCTAGGGGTCAGCCAATGAATAGCGCCCTTGGCAAGCTGGCTTCTCGGCTCAAAAGGCACGTTTGGTTCCTAGCGGCGTTCTTCATTCCATTGTCGATAAGAAGTATACCTGAAATCCTCTCATGGCCATACCCCTTGGGGCTAGACACGCTCAACATGGTTAGCACAATTGAGTCCGGGCGTATCTTACTTTCGGGGCCATTAACTATTATCCGTTCCCAACTGTTCTATTCATTTGAAACCTTGACCTATTGGTTAATCGGCAACATAACCACCGTAATCAAAATTTTCGGACCCCTGCTCATGGGCTGTGTTGCTCTAATGATGTACCTCTATGCTCGGCATGGCTTAGGCTGGAGTGGTTTCAAATCATTTCTTGTAGCCCTACTCGTCGGCACCTACTTTGTCGCACTACGTAACTCTTGGGACCTCTACTCTCAAAGTTTCGCCTTGATTTTCCTACTGGCTACACTCGTGGTTCTGAAGGCTTATCACTCAAAATGGCGGTACCCACTCGCTTTTACGCTAATGATTTTGACCGTGTTTAGCCACCAATTAGTCTCTGTTATACTCATTTTTGTTTTGGGGCTCGAAGCCATCCGTTTGTTAATCAAAGAGAACAGAAGAGAAGGTCTATACCTTCTTATTTCACTGTTTTTAGCGGGGTCGTTCTTTCTATTTAGAACCTACTCTCAACAGACGAATACAATCGCTATCCCAGTAGCTAATGTCGGCTCTGAACCTTCTCTTAGTTTTGTTCTCTTTGTAGGCGGCTTAATAGTGTATTGTTATGCCCTAATTTTGCCCTTGGTTGCCATAGGCTTCCGTGGCCTTAAAGATTGGATTCTAAAATACTGGATAGTCTGGTGCGTCATTGCTCCGCTGTTGCTCGCTGTTTTTCCCAGTTTACCCTTGTACTACTGGAATCGCTGGGTAAACCTCCTTGTATATCCTCTGCTGTTCTTTGCAGTTGCAGGTTTAGACAAGCTATGGCATTTCCAATCAATGCGTAAGAAGAAACTAAAGCGGTTGATTCCAAAGGCAGTAGCCCTATCCTATGTGGTGCTTTTGCTGGCTTTATCGGGCTTCTATTTAGCAGCAAGCCCAGAAAACCAAATCCCCTTGTTCTCGTCAGCCAACCCGTACCTATCTTTTATTCCCTCCTCAATGCTCCAAAACACTTTGCCCATAAGTGACAATCCGGCTTTGGTGAATTGCTTCAACTGGGTGAACACCCACTCTTCCAATGATTCAGCTGTGGTGATTCATTACGCTTTGTATAATTTAGCGAATATCTATGTGCATGGACCCGTCGTCATTCAAGTTAAAACGGATGCTCCCATGTGGGTTTTTCTTAATAATGAAACGGTACTAGTAGATGGAATGGTTGGCGTCTCGAGGCAGGCTTTAGTCGCTGGCAATAGCTCAGTCTACACTGTTTGGTGGATAAACGGCGAAGGCTGGTACCAAGTTTCCACATTACCCCCTGAGTTCACTCAGGTCTATCAGTACGGTCAAATGGCCGTCTACAAGTTTAATTCAACCGAATAACTGGTCAAAAGCTCATTTTTTATGGTTTAATATGCCAAAAGTCGCCTCTGCTAGGTTGCGGGTGTTTCTAGCCTAATTCTGCGGTTTTACCACAAGACTTTTTAGGCTTCAAAGAAGGATAGATGGTTTAACTGGTGTACCTTTCACGCTAAAAAAGAACTCTCAAGAAAACCCTTCCAGCATACTCACTAGCGTACAATTGGCCAAACTGAAGTTGAAAGCCATACGCGCTGGCGTATGGTTCAAAGCTTTGCCACGGATTGACAGAGTGCTTGTTGATTTGACGATAAAAGTAGCAGAAACCATCCGCAGTGCATATCTAGCTGAAAAGCATATTTGCAGTCGTAGGTAAGTTGGAAGGGTTATTAGAAAGCAGATTCGTTCGCTTAGCCAGAACAGTCGGCTGCTCTCTTGCAGAACAAATCAGTGCCATAGCTCAGAAGCTAGGTAACGCCTCTGCTAAAAACTGGGCAACTGATAGGTCATTTGCTATATACTTGGTTGTAATGCATGCAAACAAGTGACTCCCTAAATAAACTGCTGGGTACTTTCTGTTTTGCCTAAGTCAATGAACGTTTTAGTTACGGGTGGGGCTGGCTTTATCGGAAGCCATGTTGTTGACCGCTTGGTAAAAGAAGGGTATAACGTCAGAGTCATCGATAACCTCTCCACTGGCAAGCTGAAAAATATCCAGAGTCATCTGGATTCGGGTGCAGTGAATTTTGTTAACGCTGATATCCGCGATGGCAAGGCTGTTGAAAAGTGCGTTGAAAACGTTGATACCGTCATTCATCTGGCAGCTTTAGTTAGTGTCCCGCTTTCGGTGGAAAACCCAGATTTAACATTTGATATTAATTTGCTTGGAACTTTGAATTTACTTCGAGCAAGCGCAAGCAAAAATATTGGCAGGTTTGTGTTCATTTCGAGTTGCGCCGTATGCGGTAACCCCCAAACCTTACCTGTCAACGAAAAAACAACCCCAAACCCCCTATCGCCCTACGCAGAGTCAAAGCTTGTTGGCGAAAACTACTGCTTGGGGTTCCATGAGCGACAACTTTTGCAGTCAGTTGTCTTGCGTTTCTTCAACGTTTACGGACCACGACAGGGCATGAACGACTACAGCGGAGTAATAACCCGCTTCATAGACCGCATAAAAAACAAAGACCCCCTAGTAATCTATGGCGACGGCTTGCAAACACGAGATTTCGTCAACGTCAAAGATGTTGCAGAAGCGGTTTTCACATCAGCAACCGGTAAGGGTGTTGAAGGCGAAGTTTTTAATGTTGGCACAGGCAACGCAGTCACAATCAACCAATTAGCTACCACACTTTTAGAATTATCCGGCTCGAACCTCGAAATCAAACATGAAAAACCACGCAGCGGAGACATTAAAGACAGCTACGCAGATATTTCAAAGGCTAAAAGGTTATTAGGTTTCGAGCCTAAGGTTAGTCTAAAAGTTGGCTTACAGGCATTGCTTGAAGAAGAACTGATGCGCTAATGGTTGAGCTTCAAGAAACCAAAAAATTACTTAAAAAACTAGAAGTCGCCAAGACTAGCCTTCTTGTCGTAGCCGGCATTCCCGCTTATAATGAGGAGAAAACCATTGCTCGGGTAGTTCTGGATGCCCAAAAATACGCAAACATCGTGGTTGTATGTGATGACGGCTCATCTGACTTGACGGGTGAAATTGCAGAACGCTTAGGTGCAGTGGTTATCCGTCATGACCAAAATCTTGGGTACGGAGCTGCACTGCAATGTCTTTTTAAACGGGCTAAAGCATTGAAAGCTGATGTCTTGGTCACCTTTGACTCAGACGGACAGCATGACCCAGCACAGATTCCTCTGCTTGTAAAACCAATCGAGGCAGGCATAGCTGAGGTTGTTTTAGGCAGCCGATTTATGGACAAAAACGGTTCCGTTGAGATGCCACGTTACCGAAAATTCGGCATTAAAGTCATCACAGCCTTAAATAACGGCTCGAGCAAAAACGGCGTAAGTGATGCCCAAAGCGGTTTTAGAGCCTATAGCAAACTTGCTATGGACCAGCTAGGAACTCTTTCTGAGAAAGGTATGAGTGCCAGTATTGAACTCCTCCGCGTGATTGATAAAACTGATTTGCGAGTTTGTGAGGTTCCCATCTCTTGTAAGTACGGTGGCAGCGTTGGTTTAGAAACATCAACTAAACATCCCATTTCACATGGAATAAGCCTGATGATGTCCCTGCTAAGATTTGTTGTCGAAGAAAGACCCCTGCTTTTTTTGGGGATACCTGCTATCTTTTCGTTAGCAGTAGGTTCCCTATTTGGTGTTTGGATGCTTAACTTATACGCTTCTTCCCATCAAATAATAACAAATATTGCGTTAGCATCTATTTCCTTTATTTTGATTGGTTTTTTTATGCTATTCACCGCCATAACTCTTTATGCGATAACCAGATTAAAGACCAAGTAACGAGTAATAATATATAGTGCATGTGGCAAGGATTAGGCATTTGTTCTATCCCGACATGCCGGCGGATTATTTTTTTGAGTTATCGATGAGACAAGCTAAGGCAGGAAATTTGGTTGACCTAATAACTTGGCGAAAGAACCCTGAGAGGCAACTTGAAGAAAAAATCTGTCGAGGTTTTAGAGTCCACCGACTCAATGGAATAAATTTATTTCCAAGATTCATTCAGGATTACCCTTTTTTACCCGGGCTTCAATCAGAATTAGCCGCTTTGAAACCTGATATTATTCATGGAGAATCACATCTTTTTTTGCCCACAGTTCAAGCGCTATGGAAAGCAAAAAAATTAGGTATACCCTGCGTAGTGACGGTGCATGGTGTCCTTGCTGAAAGAGGTGTTTATCTTAAATATGCCCAACAAGCTTTTCTTCGAACTATTGGGCTCTCAGTTTTTCGGTCTGCCAATAAGGTGATTTGTCTTACGAAAAGTGATGCAGCTGAAGTGGTAAAAATAGGCTGTCCCAAAAACAAAATATCAGTAATTCAAAATGCTGTTGACAGTGAATTTTTTAAACCGGCTTATAACAAAAGCGATGACTTGATAGTTTGGGTTGGCAGATTTGTTGAGGAAAAAGGCGTTGAGTATATAATTGAGGTTGCCCGACGTTTATCCGGAAGTTTTCCAAATGTTAAGTTTTTACTAATAGGATATGGTGAATTAAAGGGCAAGGTTATTGAAACATCACGTGGTCTTGGATTGCTTAATAAGTCTGTTTTTATCAGGGGACCTTTATCTAGGCGAGAAATAGCGGAAATTCTTGGAAAGGCAACAATTTTTTTATTTCCCTCTCTAAAAGAGGGTATGCCTATAGCTCTTCTCGAAGCTATGTCATGTGAATTGCCTGCGGTAGTATTTGATGTCACTGGCAATAGGGAACTTATTACACATGAGAAAAACGGTCTGGTAGTTGAACCAAAAAATATTGAGCAACTAACTAATGCGGTTAAAATTTTGTTGAATGACAAAGAGTTTCGAATAAGATTAGGGCAAAATTCGAGAAAACTTGCAATAGAAAATTATGGCTGGGATATCGTATTGAGAAAACTTGCTATAGCTTACGATGATGCAATCAACAGTACCTATAGGTCTGGCTAGGCTTATCGTTGTCTTGAAAGATAATGACCGTTTCTACATAAAATCTTTGCTTTTGGAGCCTTACTATGCATATCTGTTTGCTTAGCTGGGCAAAACACCCTTCTATTGACACTGATACACGCGAAATAGGGCGGGTATTGGTTAATGACGGGCAAAAAGTGGATATAATTATGCGTAACGATCAGCTCAATACTATCACAATTGAAGAAAAAAATCTGCGAATACACTATTTGCCCTCTGTGAATAATGAGTTTATTGACGTTATCCTGTTCAATTTTTGCGCTTTTATTTTATTAGCGAGAATAAATAAGCGCCTTTCGATTGAGATTGTTCAATGTATGAATTTTGCGACTTGGCTGGCAAGTCTTCTTTCCAAAATTTTTCTGAGAACTCACTTGCTATATAATATTCGAGCGCCAAATATAGAATTTTATCGGCCGTTTTGGTTGCCCCTTAATATTTTTTTAATTAAAAATAGCGAAAAAATATTCAGCATTAGTTCTGCGTATAAAAAATTCCTTAATGGTAATTATGGTATTCCTCTGGAAAAAATTATTGTTATTCCTATGGGGGCGGATACTACGTTATTCTCTCCTAAAGTAAGTGGTGTGAGTGTAAGACGTAAATACAATATTACTCTTGATGCCAAAGTTTTGGTCTATGTTGGAACTCTATCAAAAGAGCGCCGCCTTGAAATAATTATAACCGCCATGAAATACGTTAAAAATGAAATAAATGGTGTTCGCATTTTAATTGTTGGTGACGGCGATGGAAAAGTAAACTTGTTGCGTATGTCCGAAGAACTAGGTTTGCAAGATTCCGTAATATTTACTGGTTACATAAATAATAAATTAGTGCCTCTTTACATAGCTTCGGCCAACATTGCAGTCTCACCTATACCTGATAACTTATATTATTCGCTTTCCTCTCCAACAAAAACATTCGAATACATGGCCATGGGAAAGCCAGTAATAGCATCTAACATCTTACCTCATCTCCAAATTATACGTAATGACGTTAATGGCATCATTGTAAGATGGGATGATCCCTCTGAATATTCACAGGCGATTGTCACTCTTCTCAAAAATCAATCCAAAGCTAATGAGATTGGCAATAACGCTAGAAATTATGCGTTAATGAACTATGATTGGCGAGTGGTTTTACTGCCGATGACAAATTATTTGAGTGACTTGGAAACTAAAAAGCGCTTTAACCCAACTAAAAAGTAATATTATGACTTTAAATAAATTAAAACTACTATTTTTCTTAGTTAATTCTCTAATTGGTTCCTTAATAATCTATTTTTTGGTTAGCACTTTGGTGTTAAGACTTTTCTACTCTTTATTATTCTTTGTTTTCTCATTCTTTCTTCAACAATATTGTTTTTCAACTACTTCCTTAGAAATCTTTCCTGATTGTCATCATTCTAAACTATCCCTTCGAAAGATATTTACATCGGTCTACTTTTGGGGGCTTATAGCTAGTACATTTATTCTTGTCTCTCCATCATACTCTTTTAGTGTTTATTCCGATAGTGTGTTTCATTCATTCCAGATGCTAGAACCTGTTGCAGTTTTCAGAATTCTTTCTGGCTTTTTTATTGTCTCTTTTTTGCCCGGAAAAGCAATCTATGATTCCCTGATTAAAAAAGACCATAACTTTGATAATTTTGAACAGGCTGGATTTATAATTGGAATTAGCTGGATTATTTCCACTATAATAGGATTAATTCTGCTGCGTTTCTTTGTCATAAATCCTTTATCATTACTTGCGTGTACTTGGCTGTTTGTTTTACCTCCTGCATTATACAAATTCGTTAAAGAACGGTTACTAAAACAAGCACCAAACACTGCGGTAAATAGTAGCTGTATACAGGTAAACTATGCTAAATGGGGGGTTCTCCTCTCGTTGCTTGTAATACTTGTCTTTTCCTCTTATCTCATTCATTTATTTTCACAGCCATTAGGGGGAATATACTCAGGTGATCTCACTTTTTACTTTAAATCCGGAAATGAATTTTTTAACTTCGGATCAACGGCCTCGCCTTATCTTTGGTTTCAAGTTTTCATACAAATAGTAAGCAATATTACTGGATTGCCTCCACTTTACAGTCTTGCCGGTCTCCAGTTTTTTGTGCTCTTAGTTCCAATGGCATTCTATATTTTAATAAAAAATCTTTTTCCAAATTCCCAGAAAGCTCCTACATTGACCGCAGTTTTCGTTTTCCTGCAAGGTCTCGCAGCCCTTTCAGTCGCAATTATCCTAATAACGCAACCAGCCGTATACTCACAGTATATGAGTGGGAACGTTATGGGTGTTCTCAACTCTTATTTTTCAGGGGTTGGGTCTGGTGTTTCCTGCTGGGTTTCCGCTTTCGTGGGAATGATAGAAATTGCAATAGGCGCCCTTGCCTTTACTTTTACGTACTGTTACTTTAAGAAGGGTCACATAAGCGATTTGTTACTTGGTTCTCTTTTTCTATTAACGACCCTATTCATGCACGGCATTTTCTTTTTACCCTTATTCTTTTCAGCTTTAACCATCTTTCTGTTATTACAGAAAGTAGAAGGGCCTCTCCAAGAAACTTATGCTCTTTATAGTAATTTCTTCGACCTTTCTGTTTGTTTTTGACTTCCTAAATGGTTTTCATTTTCTGCTTACTGGGAATCAAACTAGTTCCTATTTTCTCATGATTTTCTGGCCAATTCTTCCTGTCCTCGTTCTGATTATTTATTTTAAGAATAAATTTGGTCATTTTGGTCGCAATTGGACGCTGCCTATAGTTGCCAAGCAAAAACTTTCTAAACTTAAAGAACGCAGGTTTCTTTTCTGGTCAGGTTCATTAATTATTATGTTTGTTCCAATAACTCTAAGCATTTTGACTTGGGGTGAACGATTATCTGCAATGCGAAATCCGTTCCTTCCTTGGTTTGTTTATATTATTTGCTTGGGCTTTCCCTTAGTTATATCCATAGCAGGTCTGCCGCTGCTTTTTCGAACAACTGAAAAGAAAAGTACCTTGTTTATTTTTTGCTGGCTTTTGTCGCTAATTTTACTAGGCTTGTCTGGTCCCTATTTATTAGTTAAAATTTTCCCCTCGTTGACTGAGGGTGGTGTTATCTTTAACAGATTTCTCCAGCAAATAGTTTACTTAACAAGCTCCTTAGCTGCATTAGTTTTGAGCGTTTACTGGTCTAAACCAAAGAACAATGACGAGACGGGCAATCTTAAAACCAAATCAACGCTTTCTGGAAAGTTCACAATTTTAAAAAAAATGGTTCCTCTTCTATTTATCGTTATTATCGCTTTCTCGTTCCTTTATATGCCTTATGGGACTGAATATTATTTGAAAGCTGGAAATACCTCAAACCATAGTCCTCAAGTGGACGCTGAAGTATTTAATTGGGTTAATGCCAACATTTCGCGTAATAGCGTTATTTTGCCGTTGTCCGATCAAAGTTACACACAACTTTGCGCTCTTACCCAATCAAAGGTGATGTCTCCGAAAGTAGTAATTAACCTCTTGGATGAACAAAACTCTTCAGACCAGGCGTCTATGTGCAATGCTTTGCATTCTCTTAACATTTCATACGTTTATGAACCGCCGATGAAAAACTTTACAAGTTTGGGGTTCAACAACCAAGAAGCGGTATTATTTGTATCAGTGCTGTCTACTTTTCGAGTAATTTACCAGAACAACAATTATACAATTTATGCAGTAACATATTAGACACATTAAAAAAAATAAGCTGAATAAAATGAAGAAAATCTTGTTTATTTCCGGTGGAAAAACGATAACTCGCATGTTCATTGACATTATTAAGGAGCTCAATGATGGTTTTAACGTTATAGTTTTAAACAGGGATTATTATTTCAGGGAAGATTCTGCTAAATTGCTTAATTATGAAGGGATACCTACCAAAGGCTTGGAAATATACCAAACTAAAAATACAAAGAATATATTAAGAGAGGAAAAACCAGACGTTGTCGTTGTCGGAAACGATAACAATGCAATAGAAAGATCTTTCATTTTGGGTTCTGCTGATATGGGGATACCCAGTCTGTTAGTCCAAGATGGCATCATTAACTTGCCAAAAACTCTATCAACCAAAGCATCACTTCTCGGGTTGACTTATTTATTACGGAATTCAAGAATAATTATTCCTCAATCACTTTTCCTATTGAGTACCTGCGGTTTAAAGCAATATTTACATGGGTTTGTACGCCTAAGAAAGTCGCATAGTTATGGCCATGGCGAGTGCACGAAGGTTGCTGTAATGAGCCCATATGCAAAGTCGGTTTTTATAAAACTCGGTTTTAATGCCGACAATATAGTTGTCACTGGTCAACCAAGGTTTGATGAATTGTTTAACCCAAAATTTACCAAATCGGTACTATATACAAAATTTGGCTTGAAATCGGACTATAATATTGCCCTTTTAGCCTCGCCTGTTTTCGCTACGCAAGAAAATGGCGCTATAAAAAGAAGAATTTTTATCGAAGGCGTTGCTAAAGCTTTCAAGCCATATAAGACTATTAAGCTTATTATCAAACTACATCCCTTAGAGGAGCAAATAACTGCCTATCAATCTATTCTTAAAGATATAAATTGTGATACTGTTGCTGTAGTTAAGGATTTTGACATTTCAAGCTTGATAAATTCTTGTAGTATTTTCCTGTCAAATTTTTCAACCATGGCTATGGAAGCTCTGATTTTAGAAAAGCCTACTGTTATAGTAAATATATTTAACGATTCTGAATATTATCCTTACGTAAGTTCGGGTGCCGCTATAGGCGTTTCTAGCATTAATGCTCTCGGACCGACACTCCAAAGAGTCTTTACTGACCAAATTTTTGAGCAGAAAATCAAACAGTCAAGAAGTAATTTTGTATATGAACATGCATTCATAGCCGATGGCAATGCTTCAAAAAGGGTTGCTTGCCTGATAAGGGAGATGTCTATGTATGAATGAAAGGGCATGGTTAATAATAAGTTGATAGTGGCAAAGGAACAAGAGTAGAGTATTTTCAGACAACAACTAAAATACTTAAATTACTACAGCCGCAATATGCGTGTCGCTGATCGCATAACAATCCTAAAAGTAGCGACACTATCTTCGGGAGGTTTTTGCTTCTCTAAGATTAGCTTACTCCAAATAAAAACAGTAAATTTAATAGAACAGTAATCTAGCGCTATAAGTTATTAAAGTGACTAATATGCTGAGTCAAGCGATTGCTTTTCTTTTCGAGAGTTTAGAGAAACTTCGGTGGGTAGCCGAATATAGAGGATACCGTGAAAGATACAACATCCATCCAACATTCCTTTTCAACGGCGAAGGTATAAAAATGTACGGTGACGGGGAAATTCACATTGGCGCAAACAGTTATATAGGTCGCTATAGCTCGATTCAAGCCTTAAAGGGTTATGTCGTAAAGATAGGCCAAAGCACGGCAATAAGCCACTACTTTATGGCTTACACAACTAACCGACGTGCAGACCAAGATTTCAGTAAAACGAGACAAAGTATATCTGGTAACGTAATTATAGGCAACAATTGCTGGATAGGTGCATATGTGTTTGTTAAACAAGGCGTAACTATTGGAGACAATGTGGTAATTGGCGCTCACAGCGTCGTTACACATGACATACCGTCGTATTCTATTGCGCTAGGGTGTCCAGCAAAAGTTAAGAAACAAATCGGTGATAAAGATCCGAACGATTGCAATTAGCCAACCTACTTATTTGCCTTGGACAGGGTTCTTCTACCTTATCAAGCAGGCGGATGTATATGTCTTCCTTGATCATGTTCAATTTGAAAAAAATTCCTGGCAGTCAAGGAACCGTATTAAGGGTCCGAAAGATGCAATTTGGCTAACTGTTCCTACTCACCACAAGGGGTTCGAAGCAATCGAGGATGTTGTTATAGATAACACGCAACTCTGGGCTAAAAAGCACTTGTTAGCTATCAAAACATGCTACGGCAGGGCGCCATATTTCAACTATTATCTGCCATTTTTTGAATCATTGTATACCGCAAAATGGGAGTCTCTTATAAATTTAAACATCCACATAATCAAATATTTATCAACTCAACTTGGTCTATCTCCGGTTTTTGTTAGGTCCTCCGAGTTGGGGGTTGAAGGTAAAAGAACAGAAATGGTTTTGAATATTTGCAAAGCAATGGATGCTGATCGATATTTAGCGTCTGTAGGCGCTGAAGAATACATGAGGCAAGATAGCGCAGAAAAACTTTTCAGAAATGCGGGGATTAAAGCGGAGTTCATGGAGTATAAGCCTCCCGTTTACCAACAGCTTTTTGGAGCGTATGTTTCGAACCTTAGCGTTATTGATCTATTGCTCAATCAAGGTTCTGACCGATCTAAAACGCTGCTTAATGAGGGGACAGTGACTTTTTGGTCTATTTAAGAGAAAACCACTTCTGCGCTGCTCATGCTGAAACATAACTGCGTCAAAGTTGCTGTTCCAGTTATTTGTACGCCTGTTCCGATTTTAGCAAAAGCCTTTAAGTTATGCTATCGGTTATGTAAAACTAACCTCTAACCATAGATCGGCGAAAATCATGTCCAAGCAACAAAAAGACGATTTGCAGCATTATGCCTTATTCGAAAGCAAGACTATACTAGTCACTGGCGGAACAGGAACAATAGGTTCAGAAATTGTACAACAACTAGTAACTAGATTCCATCCTAAAGCAGTGCGGGTTCTAAGCAATGACGAAAATGGCCTGTTTAATTTGCAACAACAATTATATTCACATAAAAATCTTCGATTTTTGTTCGGTGATGTCCGTGATAAAGATCGTATGCGCATGGCTTGCGAAAGTGTTGACATAATTTTTCATACAGCTGCATTGAAGCATGTTCCGATATGTGAATACAATCCGTTTGAAGCGGTAAGAACAAATGTGGTAGGGACACAAAATTTAGTGGAAGTTTCACTATTGGAAAATGTCGAGCGCTTCATTCTTATCAGCACTGATAAGGCTGTCAATCCAACCAGCGCTATGGGTGCATCAAAATTGTTGTGTGAGAAGTTAGTTGTTGAAGCCTGTTCGTATAAGGGTAGCAGAAGGACAAAGTTTTCGTGTGTACGGTTCGGTAATGTGTTGGGGTCTAGAGGGTCTGTTACTGAAGTTTTTAAGCGCCAAATAGAGTCAGGTAAACCTGTAACTGTTACCAGTAATGAAATGACTCGGTTTATTATGCTAGTTTCTCAAGCGGTAGACTTGGTTTTTAAGGCTGTAGCATCCGCTGACGGCGGTGAAACGTTTATCTTAAAAATGCCTTGTATTAGAATCTCAGATCTCGCCGAAGTTATGATTAAAAATTTTGATTCTAATCATAAAGTTTCCACCAATAAC
This sequence comes from Candidatus Bathyarchaeota archaeon, assembly GCA_963702095.1. GTDB lineage: Archaea > Thermoproteota > Bathyarchaeia > Bathyarchaeales > Bathycorpusculaceae > Bathycorpusculum. Next base: position 2,198,820 of record OY969706.1, on the reverse strand, counting down.
AGTAAAGCTAAGATAGTTGGCGTTAGAAATGGAGAAAAAATTCATGAAGAGTTGATGACTCCATATGAAGCAAATACCTGCGTTGAAGCCACCGATATGTTTATTGTTTATTCACCTTTTAGTGATCCACCCAGAGTCACAAATAACGATACACGAAAGGTACACGGATACTCATCAAAGAGTATAACGCCCCTTAGTAAATCCGCAATACAAAACTTACTCAAAGAAGCATCGATAATTTAAAACTGGAGTTAAAAAGACTTGAGCTATGACATTTCTATACCATTCTCAATTCCCGATATTTCTGATGATGACAAAAAAGCTGTCTTAACCGCTCTCGACTCCAGATGGCTTACAGGAGGTCCTAAGGCAAGGGAATTCGAGCAATTATTCGCTAGTTATATCGGTGTAAAGTTTGCGGTTTCTGTGAATAGCTGTACTGCTGCTCTGCACCTTGCTCTCAAAGCATATGGCATTAAACCTGGCGATGAAGTTATTGTTCCTGATTTGACTTTTGCCGCAACAGCTAATAGTGCTCTATTTTGTGGAGCAAAACCCATTTTTGCTGATATTAATCAAAGAACATTCAACATTTCAGTCGATGATATTCAGAAAAAAATAACCCGAAAAACTAAAGCCATAATCCCTGTGCATTATGGAGGGCAATCGTGTGACATGAATGAGATTATGGAGATAGCTGAAGACAAGCATTTGTTTGTTGTAGAAGATTGTGCTCATTCAGCTGGTTCCTTATATAATGACCGTAAGACAGGGTCTTTTGGTATAGGCTGTTTTAGTTTTTATCCCACAAAAAATATGACGACATTTGAAGGTGGTATGATTACTATGAACGATGAAGCAATTGCCAAGAAGTGCCAACAAAGTAGGTCTCACTGCATGACAAAGGATGCTTTTGATAGAGAAAGGTTCTCTTGGTATTATGATGTTACTGATTTGGGATATAACTATAGGCTGAATGATGTCCAATCAGCGCTTGGTCTTTCTCAGCTTAAACGCTTAGATCAAATGAACGAAGGTAAACAGAAAAACGCTCGCTATTTAACTTCTCAGCTCTCTAAGATATCTGGGATTATTCCACCCTATGAAGCCAACGACCGTAACCACATCCACCATCTGTACGTTATACGTGTTGTCAAAGATATTTTTGGATTAAGTCGTGATGAGCTTTTTAAAAAGCTTTCGTTGAAGGGTATCGGTTTGAGTGTACACTATACGCCTCTTCATCTACTGTCATACTACAAAGGAATGTTCGGATACAAAAAAGGAGATTTCCCGGTTGCTGAAGCAGCTTACGAGGAAATTCTGTCTCTACCAATGTATCATCAATTGACAACCGAGCAGATGGATTATATCGTGAGGCAAATAAAGGAAAGCGTCAATTCTTGATAGTGATGTTATGAAAGTAGTTGCTATCGTGCAAGCACACATGGGTTCAACTCGTCTCCCCGGCAAAGTGGCCAAAACTATCATCGATAAGCCTATGCTAGCTCACTTAATATGCCGATTACAGGTCTCCAAGATGCTTAATCAAATTGTTATAGCAACTACCGATGCTAAACAAGACGATATCATCGTTGAGATTGCTCAGAAATATGGCGCTAACTGGTTTAGAGGCAGCGAAAAAAATGTTTTAGAGCGAACATTCCAGGCTGCAAAGCTTGCTAATGCCGACATTGCTGTGAGGGTGACTTCAGATAATCCTTTGACAGACCCATATGTTATTGACCATATGATCGCTGCTCATGTTGATGCTGGCGCTGATTATTCTTGGACCGATGGTTTACCAATCGGTATCGGTGCCGAAGGCGTCTCTTTTTCTGCTCTTGCCATGGCGAATGAACGTGCAAGAGAACCATATGACCTCGAGCATGTAACTCCTTTTATTATACGTAACAATACACTCTTTAACAAACTTATTCTGCAATCACCTCCAAACCTCTACAGACCGACCTATCGTCTGACTATAGATTACCCTGCAGACTTCGAGCTGATAACAAAAATTTTTAAGCATTTATACAAGCGGAATAATTTTTTTCCTTTATCTGCAGTTATCCACCTTATCGATAGTGCTGAGTTACAAAATAAATGAAAATGGAGAAATGAGGAAATGAAAAAAACAATATCAATCGGAAACAGAAAAATTGGAGGCGAGACTCCGACATTTATTATAGCTGAAGTTGGGTTGAACCATAACGGAGACTTAACTCTCGCGAAAAAACTGATTGATCAAGCAAAGAGCGCTGGTGCAGATGCCGTAAAATTTCAGTCTTATCATTCAGAAGAATTTGTTGGTCCAAACGCCAAATATTATGGCTTATTCAAGTCATTGGAACTTTCAGAAGATGAATTCAAAGATCTCGCCGAGTATGCAAGAAAGAAGGAAATAATATTCCTGTCGACCCCCCTTGATTTGGACTACGTTGAAATCCTAAATAAAATTGGCGTTCCTGCATTTAAAATAGCTTCGGGGGATCTGACTTTCGTACAGCTGTTAGAAAAAACATCTATCACAGGCAAGCCAATAATCCTATCAACTGGTCTTTCTACAGTTGATGAAATTATAGAAGCCGTTTCTATTATAAAACAACAAGGCAATAGTGATATTATTTTACTTCATTGTATAACCTGTTACCCTCCTGATCCTGAAGAGGTCAACTTAAAGTCGATACAAACATTAAAAGAGGTTTTTAATGAAGCAATAATCGGCTATTCAGATCATACTTTAGGCATTCTCGCTCCAATAATAGCTGTTGCCTTGGGTGCCAAAGTTATAGAAAAACATTTTACACTCGACAAGAATTTACCGGGTCCAGACCATAAGGTATCTGCTGATCCAAAAGACCTGACAGAAATGATTAAAAGTATCCGCCAAACCGAAAAGATGTTAGGGACAGGAATAAAATGCCCTAGTCTATCTGAAATGAAAAAGATCGGTCTAGCACGGCGAAGCATAGTCGCAAGAAGAGATATTTCCATTGGTGAAACTTTAACTTTGGATATTGTTTCATTTAAACGCCCGGCAGATGGGCTTGATCCCAAATTTTTGGATCAGATTTTGAACAGAATATTTATCAAAAGCGTTGTAATGGGGCAAGTTATTAAAACCGAAGATTTATCCGAGGAATAGCCCGATGGTGCCACACCGTATGGATGGCTTCACAATATCTTTTATCACGGATGGCGGCTTAGAAATGGGTATGGGGCATGTTTATAGAAGTTTAACTCTAGCCGAAGAAATGCGTGACATGGCAAAAGTAACAATCAGTTTCCTAACAAAAAGCAATAACATTGTTACCCAGAAAATATCCCGCGTTGGCTTCAGGGTGATTCAACAGGAAAATGATGATGGTATCATTAATGAAATTAAAATCTGCAAACCGTGTGTGTTAGTAGTAGACCGATTGTACGTTACAGAGCAGTTTCTTAAGGGCTGCGGTCCGCTTCAGGAGCAAAAGTGATAGTCTTTGGTGGCTTACTAACGAATTTACCTTCAAATGCAGCTAAATATTGCGATGTAATAGTAGATTCTAATCTTGGAAGTGGTAACTATGAAAGCAGGTCGTTTCTTGATAAAACGACAAAAACGCTCTATTTACAAGGTCTCAAATATCTAGTTTTAAAAAAAGACTTTGACCTGAAAAGATCTGTTAATAAGACAAACTTAAGGAAAATAACGCTTATCTTTGGCGGCAGTGACCCTTCAAACTTTACCTCATTAGTTATCACCAAGTTATTGGCCCTTGATTCTGTCTTTAATGTCGATATTATAATAGGTGCAGCTTTCATTTACCATGAAGAGTTAAGTAACGCAGTTAATACCCATTTTAAAGGCAAAAGGGTGAAAATATACAAGGATATCGATAATGTGGCTGAACTAATGTATAATGCTGACTTGGTAATTACATCTCCCGGATTATCAATGCTTGAATCACTTTATATTGGGATTCCAACTATTGCAGTATGTCAGAACGACTTGCAAGCTTTTGCATATAGGAATTTCCCGTTTGTGTATTCTCCTGAACAATTTTTTGATAAATTCTCGATCGTTATTTTTAATGCCAATCGTGAATACATAATTAAAAGAAACGATATAAATAGCATGGAAATAGGTAAAGGCAAGATGGAAATAATTAATGCAATACTTGGAGGCGCAGACAGTTGATAGTGATTACGGGTGCTACAGGATCAATTGGGACATACTTAATTGATGAATTAGTTAAAGCCGGCTTTGATGTACTTGCAACTGGCAATAGTGCCGAGGGTAGACGATATTTTGAGACTAAGCGTATACCCTTCACACAATTGGATATCACTAACAAACAAAGCTTCAATAAATTGCCTAAAAAGAATGTTAGTGCAATAATTCACCTCGCTGCTTTGATTCCTGAACGTGCGGGGCCCATGACAACTGGCGAGGACTATCTAAAAATCAATGCGCTGGGAACTTATAATGTCCTTGAGTATTGCAGGAAAAATTATATTAAAAAAGTCGTATATACAACATCACATTACGAAGCTAGTAATATAAGACACCTGCCTGTAAAGGAAAATGAAATCGACTTTAAGTATACCGGTGATCATGCGCTCTATATAATTGCGAAGCTTGCTGGTGCTCAGTATGTACAACACTTTACAGAAGAATATGGAATACAGGGCATAATTTTGAGAACTACTAGCGTACGCGGTTACTATTATTATGCTAAAATACATACAGGGGCATCCATTAAAAAAAGCCATTGGGAACGATTCATTGAGAAAGCCCAGCTAGGCGAACCAATCGAAATTTGGGGTGATCCAACGAAAAATGTGAGAGACCACATTTACGTGAAAGATGCGGTGAGTTGTATTATCGCTGCTATAAATAGTGACAAAGCTATTGGTCGCTATAATTTGGCTTCAGGCGTGGGACTCACGTTTGAGAATGAAGTTAAAGCAATAATAAAGGTATTCTCTCCAATGGATCACCCGTCTAAACTAATATATTGCCCGGAAAAATCAAACAATATTGAAAGAAGCTGGGTGTATGATATATCCAAAACCAAAATTGACTTAAATTGGTCTCCGAAGTACTCCTACGAAGAGGCTTTGAGGGACATTAAAGCTGAAATGAAAAAATGGGTTTTAACAATTTAGACTATTTCTTTAGATAACTTTTTTATTCAAGATTTTATTGTTTTCTGAAAATAATGAATGAAATCGTGTGTGTGGTTTAAACTAAAATATAGCGAAGGTTTAACTAAGAACTACCAGTAAAAAAGCATTGAGGAAATGTCATGGATCCATTAATTTCTCACTCTAAGCCCTCTATAACCTTAAGTGATGAAACTTCAACTCTAACAATATTGCGAATGGGGATGATTGCAAGGGGGAACAAGGTCGCTGACTTTGAGAATACGGTTTCTAACTATTTGGATTTAGAGAGTGGTTTGGCAACTTCAAGCGGTACATCTGCAATATTCCTTGCGTTAAAAGCCTTGGGCGTGACAACTGGTGACGAAATAATATTGCCAACCTATATCTGCCCAACTGTCCTCCTCGCAACGGTTAGTATAGGTGCCACTCCTGTACTATGTGATGTGAGTAAATACTGGAATATGGATTGCAATTCAGTTCAAGGTCTTATAACTTCAAAAACCAAGGCAATAATTGTACCGCATTTATATGGAATCGCTGCAGACGTTGAACCTATAACACAATTAGGTGTACCTGTTATCGAAGATATAGCCCAAGCGTTTGGGGCCCAAATTAACAGGCGCAAGATTGGAACTTTTGGTCAGTTGACTGTATGTTCTTTCCAAGCTACAAAATGTCTGACTACGGGAGAGGGAGGCATGGTGTTAAGCAATAACGAGGATTACATACAACGAATACGGTCTATGCAGTCTTTATTTCCTATGAGTGACCTTCAAGCTTCTCTAGGGATTAGCCAAATAGAACAGTATAATAAATTTTTAGAAATTCGAAAAGTAATTGCCTACAAGTATTTTGAATCTCTAGAAAATATTGAAAATATCTGTATGCCCCCTTCATTGCGGCAACGGAGTATGTTTTTTAGATTTCCATTAATGGTCCCGTTACCATTTGATTTCCTTAAAAAACAATTTGAACAAAAAAATATTGCGGTGAGAAAAGGTGTAGACAGCTTACTGCATAGGTCAATGGGGCTTTCACCAAAAGATTTTCCGAATGCTGAAAGGTGTTTTAAGGAAACTATAAGCATCCCAATCTATCCCTCACTATCAGACACTCAAGTTGAGTATATAGCCCAAACTAGTGCGCAGATCTTTACTCATTGCCTTAAGTCGGTTAATAAGGACCAGCAGAAAGAAGATTTCCAATCTTGTTAGCGATTTCATATCTGTAATAGCGTATTAATTGTTATTCTGTTTTTGTAGGCTTTTCCAGATTTGGCTCGCTTCATAGTACCCTTGAATGATACTTGTTAACTTCAGGTGACACCTGCTAAACGCTTGATGGTTATGCTACTTGGGCGCCCGACTAATGTCTAAAACTAAAAACTCTAAGTGGAGACGGCTCGGGAGTCACTGGCTAAATAGCCACTTCGGTGATTTATACAGCAATCATAGTGATTCTTCGTAGTCTTTGCTGTTTATGCTGCGATACTGTGGCTTCAAGGAACGCAAGCTGCCCCGTATTGTAGAGTGCTAGATAGTCTATTGCCGCCTTAAAGTAAGTTATAGGTGTTATGTTTAGGTTTGTGTTGAGGTAGTTAGAGTCGCCTATCTGGATAATCCGGTTGCCCCTATCATGAGTGGCAATCCATTCCTACATGGCGCTGTCGCTTGTGCCCTCGCTGAACGTGCTGTACTTTTTTTTGCTCCAATTTGGTGGTTTAGATGCTCTAACATTTTGAGATATCTTACTCATAAGTTGCAAACTTGCTGTTTTGTCCCATTTTTAAAATGATGTTTTTATGTTTGTCATTTTTGCTGAATCGTTGCTTTTTTTTACGTCTAATTTAAGTCGTGTCGTTGCTTTCATGTCTTCTTCTATTTTAACTTTGTTCCCTGTTGATATTGAGAGTATCAATTTTGAAATATCAGATGTCGGTTTGCGGGGGCTCTGGACCGCAACTAAAGGCGAAAAGAATGGAAAATGCAACTAAACCATTCTTCAACCGCGATCTGTTATTTCTATTCCAGAGCCCACTCAGCCCACATTTTGCCAATTAAACTCCAAAAAAAGGAAGGGATGATTGTAGCGTTTTGTGTTTTTATGGATGTTTTCTTAGCATCAGTAAAGCCAGTAATGCGCCTACTACTGCGATTGCGATGATTATACCCGCCACTGCAGGCATAAAGTAGAGGTCGGCAGCAGGCTGCGGCCGCTCGGTCGGTGTGGGTGTTGAAGGGGCTTCGGTGGATAAAGATACTTGAAAGTTTATCTAGCGGTACTATAGCCCTTATAAAATGATTATTACAACCCCACAAAAAGCGCCCACTGTATAATCTAAGTGCCAGTTGAGCGAGAAATAGTAGTCTTTAGCAGCCTATCGACGACTACTACCTGCAATAATAAAAGAAGCTGCGCTTGTTGGTTTATCTCAGAAGTAGTAGTACAGGATATTTTCTTTGTTCAACTACTACTTCTAAACCAAAAAAGGCCCATTGACTTTTTGCTTGGACGCACATATAACAGTGGGTTCAAATAGAAATCCAATGTATTGAAAAGAAGAAGAAAGAGGAAAAATTGCACTTCTTCTTCTACTATAGAAATCGTTCGGTGCTGTTTTGATGGTAGTAGTCGTTTAGATAGTGTGCATCGTCTACTTCTATGACAGATACCGGGAGGTGATACAGTCAAGGTTCGCTTGTATGCTCAACCTCGATTGCTACTTCATTTCTTCTTAGAAAGCTTGGAGTAAAAGGTGGATTGTACAGCATGGTAAAGACGGTGCCTTTTGTTGTTATGTTTGCGTTAGCTAGCTCTTGTAGTAGCTCTCTGGTTTTTTCTTCAAAGTGATCTTCAGACCAGCTTCCGGAGAAACGCAATGCCGCAACTAACCTTGAGGGAACCTCTTCTATCTTGATACGGCTATCTAGAGGCAGGGGCGTAGTTTCCAGATTTAGTTCAGAAGGCATAACAAAAGCCATGTAACCTTGACGGGAGAATTCGGATAAAACGGGTGATGTCATCTTTATTTCTTGAGATGTATCTTGTGAAACGACAGGCGCCGTCATTTTTACTTTTGCTTTTTGCTTGTTGTTTCCTGATATGAAACGGAAAAGGAGCCCAAAATTATCTAACTCAAGGTTCGAAACTTTTGCTATCACTATTTTTGGGTAACGCCGAATTTGCACTTTGCCTAATTTCCTTACAACTTGATACTTTGCACTTTGAACCATAATCAACCCATCAAAAAACTACTGGATATGTCTCCAACTACAATTAAGAAGCAAGACTAAATTGTCAATGTGACTGATCTTATGTAATCACATATTTTTATTTGTTAAACTTGCGAATACGGGATTGAAAATTTAGTCAATCATTAGGAGGTGAAGAGTTTTATGGTTGATATTGTCGACACTGCAATATCCGCGGGCAATTTCAAAACATTGGTGACTGCTGTTCAGGCTGCCGGATTAGTTGAGACACTAAAGAGTCCCGGCCCATTTACAGTCTTTGCTCCAACAGATGATGCTTTCGAGAAACTGCCTAAGGGAACAGTTGAGAATCTCCTTAAAGATATTCCAAAGCTTAAATCAATCTTAACATATCATGTTGTTGCTGGTAAAGTTACTTCCTCAGAGGTAGCTAAGCTTAAAACTGCGAAAACAGTTGAAGGTGAAGATATAAGAATCGATGCGTCTACGTGGCATGGCCATAGTATGCCTAAAGTTAACGATGCCCACATAGTAAAAGCGGATATAGTGACAGACAACGGCGTAATTCATGCCATCGATAAAGTTTTGATACCACCGATGGAAATGGCGCATTAAAGACCTCTACTGTGCTAATTCATGTCACTCGTTTTTTTAGAATAAAATGTTCTATTAATTTTGAGGATATTTTAAGGCAGAGAAGGTGGAAATGTTGAATTATAAGGAAAGACAGGAGATAATAGCAAAATCGCCTATTTCATTTGGTTACTTAAAGAAATTCAATTTGGGTGCTGGAATCCTACACTTATCACAGGGAATAATAATGCTCGTTCTAGGCACACTTTTAATTTGGGAACAAGACATATACACATTTTACCTTAAACTCGACATAACCCCTGGATCGCCACCTGTCTTTAATATCGCACCTGACCCTCAAGTCTGGTTTACACTAAGCTATCTGGGAGTAATCGTTGCAGCATTTCCGTTACTTTCAGCATTAGCGCATTTCATTATCGCTTTTCCAAAAAACAAGGACTATAACAAAAACTTGGCGAAAGGGATGAACCCATACCGGTGGTACGAGTACGCCCTTTCCAGCTCAATAATGATTGTACTAATTGCCACATTCGTAGGTGTCTGGGACTTCTGGTCGCTAGTTATGATCTTCACTTTAAACGCCATGATGATAATGTTCGGATACTACATGGAAGTAGTAAATCAGCATACCGAAAAAACTTCGTGGTCAGCGTTTGTGGTGGGCTGCGTTTCAGGAGGTATCCCATGGGTGGTGCTATTTGCCTATTTCGTAGCAGCAATTACCTCAACAGGCGTTGAGCCGCCCGCCTTTGTATACTCGATATTACTCGTTTACTTTGCAGTGTTCAATGTATTTGCTCTCAACATGGTATTGCAATACAAAGGTGTAGGTCGCTGGAAGGATTATCTTTACGGCGAAAGAACATACATCGTGCTTAGTTTTGTCGCCAAAACGGCACTGGCATGGCTGGTATTTATCGGAGTATTCGCGCCATTCTAGAGCCTATTCTCTCTTTTTTAAGTAACATCAGATATACATAAAAAATTGACTTTTGGCCGTGGACCCACATATAACAGTGGGTTCAAATAGAAATCCAATGTATTGAAAAGAAAAAGAAAGAGGCAAAATTTGCACTTTTTCTACTGTAAAAATCGTTCGGTACTATTTTTACTGGTAGTAGTCGTCATAGGGGTTGTAGCGTCGACTACTTCTATGGCAGAGCCGAGGAGTTGGCTAGTATTGATCTTGGGTTTTGTCTTTTTTCTCAGTAGTAGAAGCCCGATGGGTCGTTAGTGAGAGCGTTTTCAGCGGTTTTATGGTGTGATAATTTTTAAACCAGAAATTCTGTTAAAGTGCTGTTGGTTGCGTGTGGCGACGCTGCATTCCCGCGTTATGGCGATAGCGGCAATGAGGGTATCTCTTAGCCCAATCGGTTGTCCTTCACGCTCTAGTTGAGCGTATATGTGGCCTGCTTTCTGCGCAGCCTTTGATGTCAACGGAAGAATGGACAATCGGCTTACAAGTACGTTGATTGCTTGAAGATTTTTTTCGCTTTCTTGGGATTTATGCGCTCCATGATGGAGTTCAAAAATGTTAATTGCGGTAGTGGCCAAAAGGTAGTTTTTTTCCTCTATCTTAGCAATGAATGATGTTGCTTGTTTTTGGTTTCTTAGCAGGTCAATTAAGAGGTCGGTATCGATTACCGTTTTTAAGGTTTCCATGTTTCCCATGCCTTAGCTGTTGACGCTTTGATTTCTTCTGCTTCATCATCACTCATGATCCAAGAACCAGCTAAATCCGAAATCTTTCTTCCCTTCTTGTTCTGACGTATTAAGTACTTCATTGCTTCATCAATGGATACTGACCTTTTTGTTTTGATCTGTAATTCGCCTGCGATAGCGCTTAATTCAGCGTATGTTTCTTTGCTGATTTTTATTGCTTTAAGTTCAGCCGTCACATCACGTCACCAGTGGTTAAAGTAGTATTTACCCACTTATTAACCCACCCCATCCCCATAAAAACCAGTTAGTCACGCTTCTCTATTTGCTCAGGTAGTGGACGCGTAGAGGACGCGGTTTTTTAGCAAGAACTAAAGGTTGTTTTTATCTTGGTCATTTTTGCCACAGCATTGCTTCGCAGAATGCCCAAAGCCGAACCTCGTCGATGCTTTCAAGCCGTATTGGCCCTGTTTTGGCGCTCCAGTCCTCCACCGTTATGCCGGCGGATTCAGCATAATCCTCGCGACGGCTTTGTCTATGGCATATACGTCGTTTCTTTTTGATACAAGTTTGTCCCAAGTCTAGGGTCCAGTGCCGGACTCAAGTATTATTCTGTGGTCTCATCGCAAGTCTATTGGTAGATCGAGCTTGAACTTTGCCTGGGTTTAGTATTTTCTCAACTTTTATGGTTACCATCAGGGCTTTGTGCCTTGAACGGTATCATTGATAAGGTATTATCATTCTTGAGCGCTTTATGACTGTTTTGAGGCTATAGGGTTTGCCGGGGCTCTGGAACTGTTGTATATGCCCTAAAGGCATGGGAAAAGCCTCAACAGTAACACCGCAAAACCCCGCAACAAGCTCTTAACTCTTTTTCATGGAAAACAGAACGGAAAACATCGCGGTTAATGCGGCTTTTTGTTAACCTCTATAACACGATATTTTGGGTTCTTAAGTTTAAAACGGTGTTTTTTCAGTTAAAACATTGTGAAAACATCGTAATTCAACATTCAGGACTGCTTTAACCATCTATTCACCATTGAAGGCCCCAACGTTGTTTTAACGTTTATACAGTTTTCCTGTGGTTTATGTTTAGCACTTTTTGTAACGGCGACGATGTTACAAGATAGCCGCACTGACAAGAAGTTGAGCAATGTAAAGTAAACTTCTTACTTGTGAACAGAAAAATTCTCTATAAAGCATATCATGATGACCTTTAAACAAAATATGGCGCGAAACTTTGATTATTTTAATTTTGGCAGTCATGTTAACTTTAAATCTAATGCTATGCTACCCTACGGGAAGACCGCAAATTCGCTCCAATGCTGAACTAAATACGCCAAAGCCCAAATAATCAAAACAATGTAAACTGCCCATAGCCATTTGGTAACAGGTCCCTTAGAGTCGCGGATTACTCCAGCGAATTCTTCAGAGTTTTTCTCTGTTTCCTCAACAGAGTATTCATCAGAGCTTCTGATAATCAAGATGATTGCTATTATTACAGCAGCGATTAAGAACAGGGCTAAGTACACATCGTTGGGAGCTAACTCGACGATTTTTACTGGGGGAAGATAGCTCACTGTTGGTCTTCATCCTCCTCAAGTGGGTAGTAGCGGAGAAAATCGTTTGATTCGAACTGTTTAGTTTTAAAAGACCAAACAACAAAACCCGCTGTGATCAACGTAATCATTAAAGCGCCGATGGTATAGATTAACATGTCAAAATTCAAAAGCTAAACCTCCTATAGCCACAAGAGTTTGCAAACATTTTCTGGCGGCACTTTTGTACCCTGATTTTTTCTTGGTTGAACTTTTTATCCCACAAGACAAGAGCAGCCAACAGAATCAGAGCTGCAACTGGATTGACACTTATTCCAGTTTGGCTGATTTTTAGGTTTTGTGCAAATGGGTCACTGTATTGTGGTCCCCACTTGGTGTTGTAGTCTTGGGGGGTAGAGAAACTTTGGACATAGAATACTGCTTGGTAGATTTCATCGTCAGTTAAGGAGTATTTCCAAGGGGGCATGTTGGTTGTTTCAACACCCTCTTTTACTTTCCATACATATCTTCCATACATTTGAAAGTCGCTTCCTGACTCTGTAAAGTTAGCCGGAACCGGAACTATGTACCCACTAGGCACTTCTCCAGATGCAGGTCCATCGCCTTGCCCGTCCATACCGTGGCATTGGGCACAATAAAGATTAAAGATGTCGTTTCCTGCTTGAAACTCCTGTTGTGTACCAGCTATCGGTGGCGAGTTGAGGGTCGATTGGGCGAAGGCGTCGCCTTCTGCGTCGGAGATTCCGCCATCGATGGTTCTTGCGGAGCCGAAAACGAAACTCATCTCGTAGATGGCAATCATCTGTATCGCTGTATCGTTAAGTGTTAAACCCCATGCGGGCATTGCCGTTCCGGGAACGCCTTCGGTTACTCGCCAAATATGGTAATTATCACCGGGGAAAGTTGCTATGCGTTCATGAAGGTTAGCAGGTTGAGTGACTACATGGCGGGCGTAGGGTCCTTGAGCGTTTCCCGAGCAACCGTGGCAGGGCAGGCAACGTGCAGTGTAGTCTGCTTTGGCGACGTCGTATATTGCAGCCCATTGGTCCGCAATTGAAGCGTTTCCGTTGAAGACGTCGTTTCCAGCGTCATACTCTGATAAGACATCTAAATAAATGGGTGCAAATTGGTTTGTTACGTTAAAGTAATTTTCTGGCACAACAGGGTGGTAGGAAGAACCGTTGGTGATTGACTCTTGTACTTGGAGATTTTCTTGACCTAAATTCTGGATGTAAGCGGTTAGTGCATCAATTTGCTCGTCTGTTAAAAAGTTAAAGTTTGGCATGATCGAGCCGGGGCTAACACTTCGGGGGTCTCGGTCGTGCAAGTGATGCCAAATCGTCGGTCGCATACCCCCTATTTGAGCTAGATCGGGTCCCGTACGTTCTGTGCCCAAAGCGTGGGGGCTATCGTACACATAATCGCCTTCTTGTGAAACGTTACCTAAACCCCAATCAGCAGCTCTAACCTGTTGTGAGTGGCAGTAAAAACAGCCTAAACTCATGAAAAGGGTTCTACCTTCCTGTTCCTGTGTGGTGTAGGGATGGGCAGTGTCAGATGCTGGAACATCAAGTAGAAACATGTAGGGTGCAACCACAACCATGCTAACCATAAGCAAAAAGACCGCTAATCCCCCGGCTGCTATCGGAAACAAGTTTCGTATCGTGGTTTTTTTACTCATTGTCTTAATTTGCTGGGCGGCTGCATTTTCGATTTTTTCTAGTTGCTGTTCAAGCTTCTTTTCTAAGTCTGTCATGGTTGCTTCACCTCTGTTTTGTTCTCAACCACTGACGGCGAGTGTTGTTTGGAGATTATGGTCATTATGATGTTTATGGCGAATAAGAACGCTGAAACAACTACAATGCCTCCGCCGATGGCTCGAACCATGAAATAGGGTTCAAGCGTTGGAAGCGTTTGGGCGATTGTTTGATGAGTGAACCAGTTGGCATTAGCTACTAAACCAGCAAGCATCATACCTAACATAAAGATTACAAAGCCCAGCAGTGAAACCCACCAAGTTATATCCATGAGTTTTTTGCTGTAAAGCGGTTTTTGAGTCACTCTAGGGATTGCCCAAAACATAATACCCATTATGGTGATCCCGAACGAAGCGTACAGCGCCAAATGTGAGTGCATGACTGTCCACTGTGAGTAGTGTAGGTAGATGTTCATGTCTCGGAGGGCTTGGAATGTACCCTGAATCGAGACGAAAATATAACATATGAAACCAAAAACTATGAACCGAAGCGGCACGTTGCTCATGATTTCCTTCCATGTGCCACGAAGGGTCATGCCGATGTTTGTAGCGAAGGTCAAAACTGAAAGCATCATTAACCCGCTGGTGGCGACTGCGATTGTTTTTAGCCATTCAGGGATTGAGGATTGGAGCAAGTGGTGTCCTCCGACGCCTGTGTAGAAGAAAGCTAAAGCGAAGAAACTGATCAGCGAAAGTGTGACGCTGTAGAGGGCGCGTTTTGATAATTTTGGAATAAAGTAGTACCACAGGGCTAAGCCAAATGGCGTAAACCAGAAGCCTAAAACGTTGTGTCCATAGAACCAGTTAACTATGGCGTCAGTTAGCCCAAAGAGAGCACCTGATGGGGGGTTCCACATTACATTCCCTATGAAGTAAACGATGGGGAACCAGAGGAAAATAGCGGCAAAGAACCAGAGGCTCACGTAGAGCCTGCGTTCTTTACGTTTGATGATTGTTCCGACAATTGTTATGCCTATCAAGATTAGGGTCGCAACAATTAAAACGTCGATCACCCAGGGCATTTCAGCATATTCTCTTGCTTGGGTATTACCGCCTAAAATCAGAAGTACTCCCAATAAAACCGCTATGTTCCACAAACCCGCTGAGATTTTCCCAATTATAGGCTTATACAGAGATACGTGACTTAGTCTTGGCGTTACATAGTACATGGCGCCGATTAAACCTGAAGAGAGGAACCCAAAGAGTAAACCGTTAACATGCGCGGGTCTTATGCGACCAAAAGTATCCCAAGCGGAGTCAACCATGAAAGTTGGGTAAAAGAATTTTATAGCCATAATCATGCCGAAGGTTGTGAAAACTGGGAACCACAGAAGCGCCGAGTACCACCAGTATTTCGCCACCGAATCAGCGGTTTTTAAGTCTACAGAATCTTTGCTACTAACGCCTTCTGGTCCCTTCTCCTTTTCTGCCGCCGCCATAGCCAAACCCTAAACTGCTAACCAGTAAACTATTAAACCGATCAATCCCTTTTAAGCTTAATTATTTTAAAAAACAGATGAAATTCTTTTAAATCAAAAAATACCTATTAGGCAAGCGAAAAAGACATGGTTACCTACGAAATAGTTCACGAGTGGATGGCAGAGGTTAACATAGCCCTTTTAGTTGGGGCTCTATGCATAGTGGGTTTAAGCCTGTATTTGGAGAGGAAAAAGAAGTGGGTTTGGCATGGAAACTCAATGATGGTAGTCATGATAATTACCGTATTGCTGGTGATTGCCCATATGGGACCCTCCTTTGTTTCCGCCGTTTCCGAAACGTTATTCAGTTTTAATTATGTGGCTTTGTCAGGCGTTATACATGGCTTGATTGGAGTTGTTTCGGTTTTGTTAGGTGTGGGGTTAGTTTGGATTTGGGCAATTAACGAGTCAAGCAGCACCACATATTGTGCTCCAAGAAAAAAGCTGATGTGGCGAATTCTTGCGTTTTGGCTTCTTGCTTTAGCTTTAGGCGTCTTGTATTATATGTTGCATATCAGTTTTGGTTAACAGTTTTTGTTGCTTTCTAGTTTGATGAAAGTCGTGTATGCATTCGATAACCATTGAAACAACCATCAAGACAACACCTACCCAAACAAAATAAACCAGAGGGATTCTCTGTACATTCAATGTCATGGTTTCAGGTATAGTGCTGTTTCCTGTTAGCTGAGCAGTTAATATGTTGTAAAGTTCTTTTGTGGCCTCCAAGTGTACATAGACATCGCCTGAGACAGTGTTGATGATAAGAGGATTTAGCACTAAGCCGTAGTTGGGATAGAAGCTGGCTGAAACCTCTCCGCTATAGGTGGTTCCTGATTGGTGTATGATTACATTGGCGGTGACCATGGAGTACTGGGGAATCACTTTTTGGGCTTGGCTATTGTAAACTTGCGAAGTAGCGTTTACGATTTTTATGTTAGAAACCTCAATGGTGCCGTCTAAAACGGTAGTAGGTACGTTAGGTTTTAAGTCTGTGAGGGTGGCCGATGTTTTAGCGCCTGCGCTGAAAAATACGCCCAGCAACATGATTATCACGGCTAAACCGAAGAGACGTTGCCAAACAATCGATTTACGTCGAGTATCTTTGGCAATCCTGTAGAGTAACAATGATAGGACGGCAACAAAAATGGGCACTGTTAAGGTTAGCAAAACATTCACTGAGGCAAATCCGACTACCGAGAGGACAACCCCTACAATAAGGGAGGCAACTACAATGAGGAACTGCCGGGCGTAATGCGTTTTATCGTCTAAACTGAAACCGACGAGCGCAACAACAAACAACAGCACAAAAGGGTAAGTTAGAAGACTATATGGGAAATCACTGAAAGCCAACCCCATTAGGCAAACGATCGAGATAAGGATTAACGCCCAAAAGCCGACGTAGGATGACCGCGAAATCAGGGAGGCACGGTTGAATTCGAGTTTCAGAAACGGCTTGGCTTTGCTTTTCGCGAAGAAACCGAATAGACCCATCATTACCGCTCCAAAAGAAAGCATTACTGGACCAATCGCCGACACCGCATACGAATGTACAGATTGAGTTAAACCGCCTCGTGCCAGAGCACTTAAGAAAACTAAGCTAGCAAAAGTTAACATAATCATCGACTGCTGTGTCAAACTATTCTTGTTTTTAGAAATCGTTTTTGATATGAAGTAAGCGGTCAAAATAAGCCACGGTAGCAGCGAAGCGGTTTCCACTGGGTCCCACGCCCAGTATCCTCCCCAGCCTAAAACAGCATACGCCCACACACCTCCTAACGCTATTCCGATAGTTAGAAGGATCCATGAGGCATAGGTGGAAATTTTAAAAAGGCTATTTTTTTCTAAGTCTTGGTTAGTGCGTAAGCTGGCAAGTGTTAAGGCGAAGGCTAATACAACAAATGCATAAGCTGAAAAAACTATCGGAGGGTGAATTGCCATCCAAGGGCTTTGAAGTTGGGGATTGAGTCCTAATCCTTCAACTGCGGCTACAGATAAACGTTCAAATGGGTTTCTTAGCAGAGTAACAATTAGAAATATCAGAACAACAAACCCTAAGATCTGACTGGAAATGGTTTGGAGTTTTTCGGTTTTTCTATATACTGCTAATTTGGTGCCAAAGTAGAACAGGCTTAAGATGAGTGATAACAGAAGCATCGAACCTCCTGCACCAGCCCAGCTGGCATAAACTTTCGATAGCAGCGGCAGGCTTGAGGAGCTAAAAGAGTAGACACTTGAAAAAGAAAAATCATTGTTGACGAAAGCGAAGAGAAGGTGAATGTAAGACGATAAAATTAGGATAAATGCAAGTGAACTAAGAACAACTGTGTATTTGCTCAACCGCTTGAAAGGAGGCTTGGATGCTGATGATAAGGTTATATCTATTAGGATTAATGCCGAAGCCAGTATCAGCAGAATCAATTCAGATTCCATAGTTAGCGCTAGTTAATCATACCTTGCCTATAAAAAAATATTTATATTGTTTTAAGGTGAACCATTTGTACCTATTCAGCTTTTGCGTTAGTTCTAAAATAAAAATGGAATTTGCGAGTGAAATCTGCAATCGGACTTGCGTCCAAATCAGGCTCGGTCCACCTATACAACCTTTAGCGGACTTATCTATTTGTTCAAAGTTTTGCGGGTTTAATCCCTGCAACCTGTTGAGGTTGTAGAGTTTGCTGGAGTCTAAAACCCAGTAAAAGGAAGAGAAGAATGGAAGGTGCAATTAAACCAATCACGACTGCACAAGCATCGTCGTTTTCTCGGTGTCTGTATCCTCTTCCAGCATAAAGTAATCTCAGACGAATGAGCCATCCTTGATTATTTTTTAGGCGTGTTCTTGTGTCTATTTATGTCTCGTGCGACATGGACGGAAGCGAAGATTCGGCCGTCGCCGTCTCTTAAGGGTGTTGTGGTTACAAGGAAGTCACCCCCAAGTCTTTCCTCATGAACTTCCGCTGTGTGCTGTTCACCATCTTGGAGGGTTTTAGTGTGGGGACAGAATTCTGGCGGCAAGTTACAACCGTGAACGCATTGATAACATTTCAGTCCAAAGCAATACTCAGGTTTAACCCCTAAGTGTTCTGCCATAGCTTTGTTAACTCTAAGAACACGGTGATTGTAGTCGATTATAGCTATAAGGTCCGGCAAAGCGTCGAAGGTGCGTTCCCACTCTTCTTTTGCTTTACTTATCGCATTTTCTACACCTTTACGTTCGGTAATATCGATTAATGTACTGATAATGTGATCTTCACCATTTAGCACCAGTTTTTCAACCGAAAGCAAAGTGGGTATATTCATGCCTTTTTTATTTCTAAATGTCATCTCAAAGTTGCGGACCTTTCCACTCTTGTTTATAATTTCTAAGAAATCCTCACGGCTGACTGGATCAACGAAAATATTTAATTCAGTCGAAGTGTGATCGACCACTTCCTCACGCGTATAACCGAAAAGATCGAGAAAGTTTTGATTGACATCAAGGTATCGCCCATCTATTAGCCTTGTGATGGCTACTGCAGCAGGGTTTTCACTAAAAGCTTTAGAGAACCGTTCTTCACTGTCACGCAAAGCTGCCTGCGTCTTCTTAGCGGCTGCACGAGTACGAAGCAACGTTATACCATATGATAAATCGCTTGCTAATTCTACAAGTAGCTTAATTTCATCGTCTGAAAAGGCGCTTTGCTGGTGTGAATATATGTTTAGTGCACCAAAAGCTCTGCCCTCAGATATTAACGGAAGCACGATCGATGAAGCGTAACCTCTTTCAAGCGCCGCCTTTCGCCAAGGCGCAAAGGTAGGGTCACTTTCCAAGTCATTGCATATTTGAGGTTTTGCAGTTCGTATTGCTCTGCCCGTTGGTCCCCTTCCACGTTCGTTATCTGCCCAGCATATTTTGAGTGCGTCAATATATCCTTGATCGAATCCAGCGTATGCCATGGGCTTAACAGTTTTTTCCTCATTTTCTTCTGCAAAGCCGATCCAAACAAGCTTGTAGCCACAATCTTCGACAATTATTCTGCAGCCCTGCTGTAGAAATGCAGCTTCATCGGTCGCCCGCATGAGTACTTGGTTGCTATTACTAATTGCCCTCAATGCGCGATTAAGTCGCCGAAGTTTATGTTCATTTATCTTGCGTTCTGAAATGTCTTGGACCGTGCCGAAACCAGATACGAGCGATCCATCTTCCGCAAACTCCAATTCAGCCTTCTCTCTTACCCAAGAGATTTTGTCTTCAACGAGGATTCTATGTTCTATGTCATAGCCTTGTCCACGAAGTGCAGCTTTCCATGCTCGGTTCACCATTTCCCTATCTTCCGGATGGACGAACTTTAGAAAGCTTTCATAGTTGAGAGGTGTACCCTTAGGAACCTGGAACAAGCGATAGGTTTCATCAGACCATAATAACTGGTTACTCTGGATGTTTAAACGCCAACTGCCAGTTTTGGCAACACTCTGCGCTCGGTTCAAATCATGCTGGCTGTCTCTGAGTTCTCGCTCAATTAGTCGCTGGTCTACTAAGGTTTTAGATAACTTTAGATTTGTATAGCTTAGCTTCGAAATCATTCCTGAAAGTTTAGAATAGAACCGCATGAGATTTTGTACAACGACTCGGTTCCAACGTGGAACCCTATCTAACGCTTCCATATAAGCTGCCTTGTCAAAGCCATAAAGTTCTGCCTGCTTGGCGAATGCTTCCCTATCAACCGTTTCATCGTCAAAGAAGAATTGACCGGAGAAAAGGTTGCCGACATGTTTTTTTCCAATAAAAATAGGTGTAACAATATCGCACATGTTATTCTTGCACTTGTAAGTCCTAAATTCTCCAGGTCGAACCCCTTCAGTAAGCACAAGGTCGCTTTCCAAGCAGTTCCAAAGTGTCATAGGGTTAACTCGATGGAATTTAGTACATATATCCTGCCAACCTGCGGCAGCTAAAACGTTACCTTTCAAGTCTATTATTGCAAAACCGGTTTTTGTTACTGAGTAAAGGTCATCCATCATAGACTGCAACGCTTCAGCATCAAGCAGGTTTGCCAATTGCTGCCTATCAATGTCTATGTTAGGGGCTAGAAGCAAATCCATTTTTTTGCTTAGCACATCGTTGCCTACCATCAATTCTTGCTCTGAACCATCTTTGAGCGGGTGAATTATTTGGATGCTACCACGCTGTCTTCCTAAAGAATCTTTTATGATAGTAATCGCTGTAAACGCTATAGTTCGTTTACCATTTCTTTTAACATATACTCTGTTGCCAGACCATGAACCATCCTCTATAAGGGCTGATTTCGCAGTTTGTTCTTGTTCAGACGATAACCAATCATCTTGGAAAATTAAATGCGCCTTTTCGCCAAGATCTCTTTTTGTTTCGTCTCAAAGAAGTCAGCAGCAAATGCATTCAAAAATGCTATGTTAAGAGATTCATCAAGGACTAAGACTACGTCCTTAAGGTGTTCAAACGTTGTGGCATCGAAAGGTAAACTGCTCATTAACTGCCCTGTTCAAGAGCTTATCTAACTTCCTTATCAATCTTGTCTAAAAAAAGCTAAAACACCAGCTTATTCAAGCGAGCAAGGGAGAACATATCCTTTTCACCCAAAATTCTTTTGTTAGTGAACCGATTCAGCGCTGTTGTGTGAGGTCTACAGTCACAGGAGTTTAAGTCAAGAACTTACCAATAGTAAGTCAGGAAAGGAGGTATAAAAACGCAAAGAGCAATAGGAATTAGCCAAAAAAGTAAAGGCAGAATGAGAAAACCCTCATCAATTATTCAAAGTTTTCCCCTTAAAAACAGAAAGCTATTCAAAATCTTGGTTGTACGCGATAAAGATGAATCGGTAGAGGTAGTGGAGAGCGCAGTCATAGATTTCAACATGATTATCCATAATTTGGGTGAAGGCCACTCCGTTTTTATAGCACCTAAAAATTACGGTATTTTCGAAGACAAGAAGCTGACAACCGATAAAGCGTATATAAACCACGTATAGAGCCAACGAAATGTCAAAAAAACGGCATGAGACTGAATCAAAGCTACAAACGCTATCTTACAGAGGGCGATTGGCTGCTCAAACCGGTGACGCCCCGAACCCATTAGCCTTCTTAATTGCTTTGCCGCTAGTCGGGTTTCACAGAAGTATTTCAGGGGCGAGGAAAAGACAAAAACGGTATTAAAGCTTAACGCCAACTTTAACTGATGGCTATCCGCCCAAATTCTCTATCCACCCACGTGAACAGCACCTTGCCATGTGCCTTTACAAGTTCCCCGTAAACATTTAGTTGATTACCGGGGTGCATCAGCGTGGTTACATGGTAAGCGTATATGGCTATTATAGGTATTTCAATAGTCTTGTGCAGTGATTTTTCATAATCAACCAGTTCTTTGACTAGGTTATGCTTAAAGAAGCATGCTGTTTCACCGGTTACTCTTAGCCCTTTAAATCCTTTGGATACGGAGTCATCATAGTAGCTTTTCCACAGCTTTAGTGTGTTATCTGCGTTAAAGTGTCCATCAATTATGTAGTGTTGGGTGTAATCTAATACTTTAAGGGCGCCATTATCCTCATTTTCTTTTACATTGATGCCGAACTTTTGCATGGCAGCTTTAACTTCTTCCACACTCGATTCTGAACACACATAAACCACTGCTTCACCTTTTTTCAACGCATATTTGCAGTAGTTCAGCAATACCTTAAATTTGCCATCTATCGCTTCATAGAGGAGAATAACATGTTGCCCGGGTTTCATCTGACTAATGAATCGGTTGAGTTTATCAGTTTCATTCTCCATATTGAGTGCAATGCTTTCAACCGATGAATTCCACAGTTCCTCAAACAACTTTTTGTACACCATAACATGGGGTGAATTGTTGGACCACAACAGAGGATTATCCGCTAAGTAGCCAACTTTTGAAGTTGCAATTAAAACCTCATTATCATCGACGACTAGAAAATGGTTTGGAAGGCTTTCGGCATATCTTAACGAAACCAATTTCCCAGAAGAGAAAACATCATTGATTGCCTTGGGCATTTCATCACTGGTTTTGGGTGGGTCTGAAATAAAACGGAATTTTACCCCCCGTTCAACCGCATCCGTTAATGATTTAGAGTAATATTTTAAAAATTGGAAGAGTTTTTCTCTTGAGGAAATATATTTTATTTCAGTTTGGGCTCCATCGATCAAAGATTCAGCTTTCCCGAGAGCAACCGCCTTCTCTGAAGTTAAAGAGAATTGGTCGCCATTTCCCAGTCTTGTTTCTTTGGTGCTTGTTCTAAAATGTTCTAAAAACTCTTCTTTTTGGGCTGTTAACTGGATAATTCGGTTTTTTGCGTTTTCTTCTTCATTGCGAATGAGAATTGAGAGTGCGTTCTCTACCGAGGTTGCTTTAAGCTTGACAGGAGAACTCAAGGTTTTTTCAATGAGCCCCATTTTTTCAAGCTTGGGGAGAATCCTATAAACTTCTTCTCGACGGACCTTGGATAATTTGGCGATTTCACCTACAGCTGACGTTCCCAAAAAGACCAGTGCCAAGTAAACTTTGGCCTGTTTCACCGTCATGCCGAAACTGGAGAGGATTTCAGCATTATGCTCGAAACTACTCAATTATACCCCTTGTTATAGTTCTAAATAGAGCAGATGTCTAAAAATATTATCGCTATAACTCTAAAATTGCATGGTGGAAAAGGAACAAAAAATTTGATCAAATAGAAAATGGTCCTCACTAATGTTGGGCCTGAGGTACCCAAATCAGCTCTTGAGAGATAATTTCTCTTAAGCCTATTTTAGGTCTATCTTCCTTGCAGCATCAAGTTCTTTACGGCCAGCATACTTTTATCTCTTCAAAAACGCCCTGAGCTAACAAGATTAAAGCCTGCTGTGGCTCTGGAACTGCTGCATACCATACAAAAGCATGGAAAAAGCCGCAACAACGTCCTCAATAACCCCTCAAAAGCCCGCAACAAGCTCTTAACTCTTTTTTCATGGAAAACAAAAACAGAAAACCTTGCGATTAATGTGGCTTTCTTGTTAGCACTCTATAACGCGATATTTTGGGTGCAAGACGGCGCCTATCAATGCCCAATCGATTATAAAATTTTTAAAACAAGAGACGTTGGCGGTTTATGCGACTGCAGCCATGGAGCCTGAACCCTTCTTAGCAGTGGTTCCAAGAAACTAACTCAACATGCATCCACTTCCACAACCAACCCAAACCAACATAGACCCATGTACAGAAGTGGCAAAACAACCCCCACCCACAACCCAACACTAAAAGAAACAGGCGCTAAAACAGAAAAGCAAACCAAACCGCAACCCAAGAAGTAGTGGTATACAAACCACCCACAACCACACAAAACAAAAACTAAACAAAAACAGACAACTTAACCTTCCTCAAATACCAAACACTAACAATAACCAGTAACCCTATGACTGCTGAGGCAGAAGCCACATAAAGTGCATTTTGTGCATGCACAGGGATAGGCGTTTGGTTTAGATTGTTGGTGGGCAAAACCTGAGTTGGATTGACCGATGTTGCGGAAGGGTTAAGTGTATTGGAAGGTGATGGACTTGACTTTGTGGATTGGGCGCTGCTGATGGTTGGGTTTGGATTGGCAGGGATCATTGAAGGGGTACCTGTAGGTGGGGGATAGACGGATAATGGCACATAGACTTGGTTGTTGATGGCGTATTTTGATGCGCTGATAATTAAAGCGTTGCCCACATCCCTCGACCCAGTGATGACGTTACCGTCCTCGTTACTCCCTGTGTAGTAGCCCAATGAAATCGATGGCTGCCGCTCAAGCAAATAACTAACCATCTCCCGAGCGTACGGCGTATTATAAACAGCTAAAAACCCAAGTGCCGCCTTCAAAAACACAACCGGCGTCACATCCACATCTGTATCTACATCGTTACAGTCGCCGGTCTGCACTACCCACATGCGACCATCAGGCATTGCCACACACTCCCACACAAACAAGCCATTTGCTGGGCCTTCACTGAAAGCAGTAAACTTACCTGTCAAGTTATAACGTGCCTCCTGAGCCAAATACGCCTGCTTCATCAAAGCCACAACCCGCGAGTCAACTTGAGGAAGGTTAAAGATTGAGAGCAACAGCGGCTCTGAGACTATTTTCACAGCAGGCAATTCTATTCCCTGATAGTTTATTTTGGGCGCAGTAACCGTAAGGTTGAGGATGGCGTCTGCTTCAGCGCTAAACCTTTGAGGCCAATATCCTGCAAACCCGTAAGTTACATAGAAGTCGTAACTGTTTAGTGGTCGTGTGCCTTTTTGCAGTTGGCCAAGTACGATATCGATTGAGATTTCACGTCGGGTGTAGTTGGTTAGGTTGTAGACAATGTTGTCGATTCGGGGTTTTAGGGCTGGTTTGGCGGTTTCAAGGTTTTTTAGGGCGACAAAGAGGTTTCCTTCGTCTGTGGCAACCTGCTGCGTTTTATCAGCTTCTTTGCCGGTGGAAGAGTTGTATGCAAGGTAGGGTAAACCGTCAGCCATCAACGGGCGGGTTTCCAGAAAAGTCAGCACCCTATTGATTCGGTCGTCTGCACCCCATATGCTACCGCTACTTAGCAGACCCAGTTGCTCCATGTCTATTATTGCTTGGATGTAGAGTCCTGTGTCCCAGTCGGTGAAGTAGGTTGCTCCGACGCCGTTTTGGGGTAGTCCCGTGGTGGGGTTTATGCCTGCTCCGGGTTGGAAGTAGT
Organism: Candidatus Bathyarchaeota archaeon; assembly: GCA_963702095.1. Classification (GTDB taxonomy): domain Archaea; phylum Thermoproteota; class Bathyarchaeia; order Bathyarchaeales; family Bathycorpusculaceae; genus Bathycorpusculum. The sequence continues at coordinate 2,173,697 of OY969706.1, read as the reverse complement.
TCCATGCGTTGTTGGCTAGGTTTAGCCAGAAGGCTGAGGAGTCGCTGGTGGCGTTTTCTTCTGTTGAACCGCAGAAACTTGTGCCAAAGCAGCAAACGATCAAGAAGCCAATTAGCGTTATGGTTAAGCTTTTGATAGGATAATTACGCAAAAGTGTCTTCACCTAAAAACAATTCAGAATCCTAGCATGTGTAACTGCCGAGCCGCATTTTTTCTTTAGAAGCCGTTTTCTGGGTGCAGGGTGAGGGGGATTCCAACATTTCTAGTTGATGGCTGCCTTAAAATATGTGAGTGGTTGTAGCGGTACAACAAAAATGAAATCGGTTTTAAAGCAGTTCTTTTTCCGCCAGTTTGCTTGGGCAGTTAACAAGTTAAGGCTGTTATGTTGGATTTCAGTTTGGGTGGTAGAACTCTTTGGGCACTCTTTCTGTTCTAATTGGTTAATGCAGTGAACCGTATCCTCTTCGAGGGAATCAAGTGGGCAACATAAAACCTAAGCGTCACTCCATCCGCCTCAGCCGCAGTTAGACTCGCCAAAACCACACAAGCCTTACCTACCCGCCGCACAAAACCAACACAAGCCAACCACCCACCAGCCCCATATAGGGGTACAAACAAGGCCTATAAACAGACCACATTAACAACCCAAAACCACTAAAACGACTTGTCAGCAAACCACGTAATAGTCCGTTTTAATCCATCCTCAAACCCGACGCCAGCCCTCCAGCCGACTAAGTTTTCAAGTTTAGCAGTATCGGGACAACGCCTCATTGGATCATCCTTAGGCAACGGACTAAACGTTATGGTTGATCGGCACCTGGTTAATTCTTGAATCTTATGAGCTAACTCTAAAATGGTGATTTCCTCTGTGCTGCCAACGTTCACAACTTCGCCCTCTGCCTTTTGATTAGCGGCTAACAGTAACAGCCCAGTCACCGTATCGCTAATGTAACAGAAAGATCGAGTCTGCTTTCCATCCCCATAAACAGTAATCGGCTGACCAGTCAACGCTTGAAGCACAAACCGTGACAAAGCCCTTCCATACAATCCATCTTCTCGCAGGCGTGGACCATAAGAATTAAAAATTCTTGACATCCTAACTTTCAACCCATACTGTTTAACATAAGCCATTAACAGAGCTTCAGCAAAACGTTTCCCCTCATCATAGCAGGAACGGGGACCAATCGGGTTAACTCTTCCCCAGTAAGTCTCAGGGGTCGGCACGATTTCAGCGTCGCCATAAACCTCAGAAGTTGACGCAAACAGGAGTGCTGCATCGTTTTTTCTGGCTAATTCAGCGATTTTTTGGGTACCGAATGCGCTAGTATGCAATGTATCAATCGGGTGTGCCATGTACTCGTCAGGTGAGGCATGGGCTGCCATGTGAAAGATAAAATCGATCTTTTGGTCGGCGGCGAAATCACAGATGTCTGCGTTGATTAGCTTAAAGTTATTGCTTGATATTAGATGGTCAATGTTTTTTATTCGTCCGGTAGAAAAGTTATCGACTACTGTTACGCTTGCGCCAAACCTGATTAGGACGTCACAGAGCCAACTGCCAATGAATCCTGCGCCGCCAGTAACAAGCACATTCTTGCCTGCGAAGGCGTCTTCTTTAACGGCGTTTCGAATGCCTTCTATTTCTTCGCTGATTATTCTATCTATCATTGTTTTGTTCTCTTACAAAATTGATTGTACGATAATTCCAGGGCTGACCAGTATCTTTCGGGGCTACCAATATCTAAATGCTCATAGGATTTATCGAGTTTAACTGCGTATACTTTGAGTCCCCAATCCACCAGTTTCTGGATGGCATCCGTTAACTGGATTTCACCGTTTTTTCCCGGTTTGGTCGCTTCTAATGCTTTAAAAATTACGGGGCGAAATACATACATCGCCATGATTGCCAAATTGGTTTTAGGCTTTTCTGGTTTTTCTTCCACTGATTCTACTTTTATATAACCCTGCTCAACTTCTTGACCCACTACAATCCCATATTGTTTTGGATTTTCAATCTCTAAGACCAAAAAGGCTGCGTCTGCATTGAAGTGCTCGAAACCCTCAAGTAGTTTTTTTGCGTAATCCATGTTCTTGGATATAATACAGCTATCTCCAGCGTGAACTAAACAGCTTTCATTCTGAACAAAGGGCTGAGCCATCAACACTGCGTTACCGAATCCCTTGGGTTCAGGCTGGTTAACCCACATAATGGTTGAAGTTTCAAGTTTACTGTAAAACCCCTCCAAATCGGAGGCCTGTCCACTTTTTCCCATACCCTCGAGGGTTCTTATGCAGTCAACGTCGGGTGTGAAATGGTCTTCTATGCCACGTTTGCCTCGTCCTACAACAAAACAGAATTCCCTTAACCCCGCTTCATGCAACTCTTCAAACACAAGTTGCACAACGGGCTTAACCGTCATGTCACTAAGGGCTGTTTTTGAGAATATTGGCAACATTTCTTTAGGCTGTTCCTTGGTTGCTGGAAACAGTCGTGTTCCTAATCCTGCCGCTGGAATGATTACTTTCTGAACCATCGCTGTCCACTTCTCTTCTTTTCTTATCTTAACCGATATATATTTAATGTTATAACTAAACTCTGAGTTAAGGTCATCTGGTGGGTTTAAGGGTTGAGTAAACACTTTAGAATTTCAGTTATCGGTGTAGGCTATGTCGGTTTATGTACTTCAGTGGGTTTAGCAAGTAAAGGTTACTCGGTTATTGCATGTGACATTGACGCCGAAAAAATCGGCAAAATCAATGAGGGAATTCCGCCTTTTTTTGAGCCTGAACTGCAGGAGAAGTTATCTGAAATTATCTGGAAAGGAAATCTTAGCGGTTTAGTTAACGAGATAGATAAAGCAGTAATGGAAACTGACTTCACCTACGTGGCGGTAGGTACACCCAGTAACTCAGACGGCAGTATAGACCTCAAATACATAGAAAACGCGGCAACAGGCATAGGCAAAGCCCTCAAACAAAAAAACCGCTACCACATCGTCATCATAAAAAGCACTGTCATACCTGGAACAACCCAAAACGTGGTCCTGCCCATTCTCGAGAAGGAATCAGGTAAAAAATGCGGTGAACACTTCGGTTTATGCATGAACCCCGAGTTCCTACGTCAAGGCTCAGCTTTCCATGACACCTTAAACGCCGACCGCGTAGTCATAGGTTCACAAGACAAAACCGCAGCTGACAAACTTGAAGAACTCTACCGGGACTTCTACAGCGCCCATGTGCCGCCGATAATTCGAACGACCCTCTCAACAGCTGAACTTATAAAATATGCCAGCAACGCCATGCTTGCCACAAAAATCAGCTTCATAAACACCATCGCTAATATATGTGAGGAAATTCCGGGTGCGGACGTCAGAGTTGTGGCGACAGCCATGGGTTTAGACAAACGAATTGGACCCCTTTTCCTTGATGCAGGCTTAGGGTACGGCGGTTCCTGCTTTCCCAAAGATGTCAAAGCCCTGATTGCGTGCGCTAAACAATTCGGTTACACGCCTGAACTGCTAGATTCAGTGGAGAAAGTTAACAAGCATCAGCCGCTTAAAGCCGTGGAACTGTGCAAGCAGCAACTTGGTGATTTGAAGAGCAAAAAAATCGCGATTCTAGGTTTAGCGTTTAAGCCGAACACAGACGACATGCGTGAAGCACGGGTCATCCCCATAATCAATCAACTGTTGACAGAAGAAGCGGTGGTAACTGCATACGACCCTGTTGCTGAGCAAACTGCAAAAGCAGTTTTCCAAGACAAAATTGCCTACGCCGTCTCAGCGATTGATTGTTTGAAAGGTGCGGACGGCTGCATAATTGTGACTGAGTGGCCGGAATTCAAAAGTTTGACTCCTCAAGATTTCTTAGCCGCTATGAAACAGCCAAATATAGTGGATGGTCGACGCATCTTTAACCCTGAATTGTTTAGGGATAAACTCAATTACCTTGCAATTGGTTTGGGGCAGTAACAGGTATGGAGGCAGCTTTCTTTTCCTTTATTAACTGATGGATTTAATTGGTTGAGAAAATACTTTTGAAAATAAATTAATCCGTTTAGCGCCAAAGTGCATACATATCTGTAGATACAAGCTTACAATAAATATTTATTTTCATAACAATATAGTGAAGGCACACTCGGATGGCTGGATTGAAAGTGACTGTATGTATAATGGGTCTCGGCAATATCGGCTTGCCTGTTGCACGGTATGCATTGAAATACTTTCCGCACGTTATCGGATTTGACATTAACCAGCAGGCTATAGTGCGTGCTCTAAACAATGGCGTGGACTCTTCTACTGTTCCCCAACGCGCCGACGTCTATGTCGTCTGCGTTAATACTTATTACCGAAACGGCATGATCGATATGTCCGCCATCGATAGTTGTTGCAGGCAAATCAGCGCCTTGAACAATGACGCATTAGTCTGTTTCGAATCAACCCTCGCTGTGGGAACAGCAAGGAAAATGAGTTTGAAACATGGTCTAAGCTTCGTCGCAGTTTGCCCCCATCGATGGTGGGAAGATGACCAAGAAAACCATGGCGTCAAACAAATCCGGGTTTTAGGCGCTTACGACGTTGAGACCCTCCGGAAAGCCATGGAGTTCTACAGTAAACTCGAAATTCCCGTACATTTAGTGTCTACTTTAGAAATAGCCGAAGCAAGCAAAATTGCTGAAAATGCTCACCGCTACGTTGAAATAGCATTTGTTGAGGAACTCAAACTCATCGCAAGCAAAAACGGCTTGGACTTTGAGGAATGGCGAGAAGCCATAAACACAAAGTGGAACGTTAAACTGCTTGAGGCACGCGACGGAATCGGCAAAGAATGTCTCCCCAAAGACACCGCTTTTCTATCAAACTTGTCCTCTGAGTTTGGACTCTTGAAAGGAGCCATGCAGACAAACGATGCCTACGTGCAACATTTCTGTCAACAAAAGAAGCCCCTTGAGCCAGCGCCGCTTGTGCCACTGGTAAAGCAGCGTGGGTCCTAGGGCTGGTTGCAGGTATGCAGCATAAGAAAGTGTTGATTGCAACAGTAATAATCGCTATAGTTCTGCTGCTACTGTACAGGTTAGCGCACATTTACAATCCCGCCCTGTTTATCTATGCCATCGGGACGTCGGTGGTGCTTGGTATAGTTTTGACCCTATCTGTTAAGTACAAATCCGTATCCGTTGATCCAGACTATCAACCCAAAGTCAGCATTGTCCTCGCAGTTTTCAACGAACCCCTCGACGTTTTAAAGCGAGTTATAGAGTCAACTCAAAAAGCCAAGTACCCTGCAGGCAAAAAAGAAATCGTAGTCGTCGACGACGGAAGCGCCAATGACTCCGTAAAGCAACTAAGCAAAATAGTTGACCCAAAAGAAGTAAAAATAATTTCCTTTGAAAAAAACCGAGGCAACAAATTCGCTCGCATGGAAGGCATTAAAAACGCCACAGGTGAAATCATGGTCTTCTTGGATTCGGACACAATCTTAGAAGAAAACTCGCTTCTTAACGTAGTTGCACCGTTTAAGAATCCGGAAGTTGGCTCAGTGAGCGGACACTTGCAAGTTGAAAACTGGAGCAAGAATCTTCTCACAAAATTTCAAGAAGTCTGGTATTTCATCGGGTTTAGGGTTTACCGTGGCGCTGAATCGGAAATAGGTATGGTGTCTTGTTGTGCGGGGGCTTTTTCAGCTCATCGGCGCTCTGCTATAACGCCCGAGATAGAGAATGAGTGGCTTTACGGTAAATTCTTGGGCTTAGAGGTTACAGCGGGGGTTGACCGTGCAATAACCAACTTGATTATTCGCGAGGGGTATGAGGCTGTTTATCAGATGGACGCAGTCGCCCGAACTGAAGTTCCAGACACTGCCAAGAAATTCCTCAAGCAACAAGTCCGCTGGACCAAAAGCTGGATACGTGAAACCCTCTACATGATGACTTTTGCTTACAAACGCAAATCTAAAAGCATCTTTTTCTATCTTAGTACTCTTGTGCATTTCGTGAATTACGGTTTTCTAACATTTATGCTATTTATCTGTCCATTTGTCATAGAGGGGGGATGGATGGGAACAGTATTCTATATTTTCAGTTTATCGCTTCTGGGATTGCTATACGCGTTGTATGCTCGCAAGTACACTCATGCATGGACGTCAAGGGTTACTTTCCAGTTGATTTTCTCTTTAATCAGCGTACCCATCTTCGTCTACAGTCTGCTAACCTTGAAAGACAAAAAATGGGGAACACGTTAACACCCAACTTTGCTTCATATAGTCTGAAAATTTAGCTTCTTAAACCAAAAGCGATAAACATCTCCTCAACACCAACAGTTAACTTAAAAACCAAACGAGGACTGGAAGAGAAAGATGAGCAAGGCAACTGAGATGGCTAAGGTTTCAGCGAAAGGCGGCTTTCACCTGCTCTGGGGCCTTGTCGTTTCCACAGTTATCTCAGCCGTTGCCACCATAATCATCGCTAATTTATTAGGCACCGACAATATGGGTATCTACGCAATCGCCGTGGCAGCGCCTAACGTTATCATTACATTCCGAGACTGGGGTGTCAACATGGCCATGGTGAAATATTCAGCCCAGTACAACGGTGAAAACAACTTTGCCAAAATCCGCAGCATTTTTGTTTCGGGTGTCTTGTTCGAAATTATTTTAGGTTTAGCGTTAACGGTCTTCTCTATTGCTATCTCAGGTTTTCTCGCGGATGTCTTCCAAAGACCAGCTATAGTTCAATTAATCCAAGTCGCTTCGTTGTTTATTCTGTCCGGTGCACTAGTTAATGCTGCAACCGCCTCTTTCACCGGTCTGGAGCGAATGCATCTTAACAGTGTCATGCTTATTGTTCAATCTTTAGTTAAAACTGCCCTCATAATTGGCCTAGTACTTTTAGGCTTAGGAACGCTGGGTGCAATCGTTGGTTTCTCCGTAGCGGTGTTAGTTGCTGGCATAACCGGCTTACTGCTTATGTACACTATGTATGCTTCTCTGCCCAAGCAGACGGACGCAAAATTAGAGTTAGTGTCCACAACAAAAACTATGCTCAAGTATGGTTTCCCTCTTTCTATAGGCAATATCTTGACTGGTTTTCTAACCCAGTTCTACAGCATAATCATGGCAATCTTCGTAATCGATAACAGCGCCATAGGCAATTACTCAGTCGCCTTAAACTTTGTCATCTTAATCAATTTCTTTGCTGTTCCAGTGACAACAATGCTTCTGCCAGCCTTTTCAAAACTAAATTACCGAAAAGATTATGATGTTCTCAAGAACGTTTTTCAATACTCCGTCAAGTACTCTGCACTCATAGTTATGCCTGTCACCGTTATGGTTATGGTTCTTTCTCAACCGGCAATCAGCACTATCTTCCAAAACAGCTACTTCCAAGCCCCCCTGTTTCTTGCCTTGTTGGCGGTTACCTACCTTTTTGCGGCGGCAGGTAGCCTAAGCGTCTCAAGCCTCATAAACAGTCAAGGTGATACAAAATATACGCTTAAACTCTCGATAATTACGGTTGTAATCGGTTTTCCCTTGAGCTTCATTTTGATTTCCCAGTTCGGCATTATAGGCTTAATAGTAACAACCATAATTGTCAGTGTTCCGAGTCTGCTCTTAAGCCTGCGGTTCATAAAGCAACACTATGGCGTATCTTTGGATTGGGCTTCATCGGCAAAGATTTTATTCTCCTCAGGCATTACAGGCATCTTGACTTATCTCTTGCTTAACTTGTTGCCCTTCAGTAGTCCAGTGCAATTGGTGATTGGAGTTGTGGTGTTTACGGTAGTGTTCTTATTGATTGCAGTAGTTACTCGGACAATAGATAGAAATGACCTGACGAGTATTCGCCAAATCGTAAGCGGACTTGGCCCTCTGAGAAAACCCGTTTTTGCGATACTGAACCTTCTTGAGAAGTTTATGCCTAAATAATCCAGAGGGTCTCAGTAGAGGATTTATCCGCAAAAGTCTGCTTACACTGAGACCTCAATCAAACTCTTGTTTCTGTGTCTAGCTGCTTTTCCCTTGTCAGAACGGCTTAGTATTCGGTACTTGCCACAGTAATCTCCACCAGCATGCATACAAGTGTAACTTGACCTCGAAAAGAAATCGCATGATCGTGAGAATTTACATTTTCCCCGATGCACTGTTAATAAATTAAGAATGCTGTTTTTCATTCTTTATGCTCCTAAAAACGAATTATATCTAAAAATCCTTGAAGAGAGTTATTGCTTGTTAGTTTATAGCGTTATGTGATTGTCCCTGCACAACAACAATTTGAAAAAAGATGTTTTAATTCGCGTAAGCCACTATTTTTTTTAAAGTTAATATTATCGGTTATACTAAAATTTAGTTAGTGACTGACTATGAAAGCACTTGTTCTCAGCGGCGGCAAAGGTACTCGACTCCGTCCACTAACCTTTACCTGCGCTAAACAGCTTATCCCCGTAGCTAACAAACCCATCTTGGGATACGTTTTGGATCAGGTGGCAGCAACTAGCATAAAAAAAATAGGCATCATAACGGCCCCTGAAACAGGGCATTATGTCGAGGACTATGTGGCTGATGGGGTAAACTGGGGTCTTAATGTCTGCTATATTCCTCAGGAACCGTTGGGTTTAGCGCATGCAGTAAAGACTGCTAAGCGTTTTTTGGCAAAAGATTCCTTTGTTATGTGCCTTGGCGACAACGTCACAGGTCAAGGATTGCAGACTTTTGTCAAAAAATTCAAGAATGAACACCTCGACGCCCTCATCATCTTAAAAGAGGTAGAAAACCCGTCGAGTTTTGGCATAGCACAACTGGACGAAAAAGGCAACATCGTGCGACTGGTCGAAAAACCCAAAACATCCATAGGAAACCTCGCTATCATAGGTACCTATTTATTCTCAAATAAAATCCATGAAGCAATTGAGCGGATTAAGCCTTCTTGGCGCGGAGAACTTGAAATCACTGATGCCATACAAGAAATGATAAACATGGGCTTTTCCGTTAAAGCAGAGATTCTTAATTCCTGGTGGCTTGACACTGGCAAAAAAGACGACATCTTATCGGCAAATGCAAGAATACTTGATGAATACATACAGCGGGACATCAAAGGAACCATAACTAACAGTAAAGTCGATGGGAGAGTCAAAGTGGACTCCAACGCACAAATCGTGGACAGCACAATCCGTGGACCGTGCATAATCGGAAAGGATGTGCTGATCGAACACTCCTATATCGGACCCTACACAAGCGTCGGAGACGAGACTAAAATAATCAATTCAAACCTCGAATACTGTGTTGTCCAAGACCACGTTACCATCAGAGACGTTGAACGGCTTGAAGAGAGTTTAATCGGTAGAAACGCGAAAGTAACCCGTAACCAGCGCAACCGCACCCTGAAGTTGCATGTAGGCGACTACTCAGAGTTGGAGGTTTAGCAACCAAAATAGGGAAACATTATAAATATTTTTAATCGATATGTTTGATAGGCAAGGATAACTTGATGTTGGAAGGCGTAAGAGTTAGACCGATAAAACGTTTTGTAGACGAAAGAGGCTTCTTCTGCGAAGTCATGCGCAAAGACTGGCAAGACCTTTTCGCAGGAGACGATATAGTGCAGGCTAATCACTCTTCTACTTATCCAGGTGTTATCCGTGCATGGCACCGCCACCTAAAGGGTCAGGTGGACTATTTTTTGCTGCTGAAAGGTTCAGTTAAAATCTGTGTCTTCGACGATAAAACCGGTGAATTAGACGAAGTTGTCTCCAGCGGCTCTAATCTGCAGTTTGTTCGTGTGCCAGGCCACTATTGGCATGGGTTTAAAGCATTAGGTGATGAAGCTGCGTTGCTGCTTTACTTCACCACTAATCTCTATGACTCCGCCGACCCTGACGAAGACCGCCGAGAATGGAATGATCCAACACTCATCCCCAAAAGCATAAACGGCAAAACGAATGATGTTCGTGTTGGTAAAAGCTGGGATTGGAATTACCCGCCGCATAAGTGATGAACTATGAAAGTGTTAGTTACAGGTGGTTTAGGTTTTATTGGAAGCAACTTTTGCAGGCATATGCTTGCAATGCACTCTGACATTGAATTGATAAACGTGGACAAAGTGGGGATAGGCGCCAACCCCGCGAACCTGCACGATATAGAGAACGATAAACGCTATACATTCATCAAAGGCGACATCTGCAACCCTCAACTGATAAACCGCTTAGTTCACCAGGTGGATGCAATAGTTAACGTCGCCGCGGAGACGCATGTTGACCGAAGCATCGCAGACCCAAACGTGTTTTTGCAAAACAACACGTTGGGCACATTCACCATTTTGGAGGCTATACGAAGGCATAACCATAAGGCGCGGTTTGTTCAAGTTTCCACCGACGAAGTCTACGGTGAAGCACTTGAAGGGTCATTCACTGAAAACACGCCGCCAAAACCCTCTAACCCTTACTCCGCCTCCAAAGCCGCCGCAGACATGTTTGTTCTTGCTTACCACAAAACCTTCGGCTTAAACGTCTCCATCACCCGTTGCACCAACAACTTCGGCCCGTATCAGCTTCCTGAGAAGTTGATTCCTAAAACCGTCATCCGCGCCCTCCGCGACCTGCCGATTCCCATCTACGGCAAAGGCGCCAACATCCGAGACTGGATCTATGTTACTGATCACTGTGAAGCCGTAAACATTGTACTGGAAAAGGGGGAACCAGGCGAAATCTACAATGTCTCCGCAGGTAACGAAGTCGCTAACATAGACATCGCCAAAAAAATCATCGCTCAACTCAACAAACCTGAAAATCTAATAACCTTCGTTGAAGACAGACCCGGACACGACATCCGCTACAGTTTGGACTCCAGCAAAACCCGCCATGAGTTAGGCTGGAAGCCGAAGGCAAGTTTCGAAGATGCTTTGGAGTCGACGGTGCAGTGGTACCTTAAAAACGAGCATTGGTGGCTGCCGTTTGCCACTGAAGTAATATTGCACCCGACGCCTTGGAAGCTGGGCGGTTTCCATTGAAGCTCCTAATCACTGGCGCCAGCGGACTGTACGGTTCGAAACTGGCGCAGCTGGCCCTTAGTAGAGGCATCGAGGTTTACTCATCAGACATCCAAAGCCTCTCTGTCTACGGCAACTTTGTTAAACTCGACATCTCCGACAGAGCCCGGGTCGAGGAAGCCTTCAGAACCATCAAACCAGACGTCGTCGTCCACGCAGCCACCCTAACGGACGTGGATAAATGCGAGTTGGATAAGGCGTTGGCTTGGAGAGTCAACGTGGACGGCACAAAATACATCGCCCACGCCAGCCAAAAAACCGGTTCATTCTTAATCTACATATCCACCGACTACGTGTTTAGCGGCGAAAAAGGATGCTACGTCGAATCAGACTCACCTGAACCCACCAACTACTACGGGTTAACCAAGCTTCTCGCAGAAGAAATCGTGCAAACCCTCCCAGAAACCGACTTCTTAATCGCCCGCCCCAGCGTGATTTACGGTTCAACGCCTGCCGCTGGAAAAGTCAACTTTGCACTATGGCTAATAGAAACCCTCCGCAAGGGTGACCGCGTGAAAATCGTTACTGACCAATGGAACACGCCAACGCTCAATACGAGCTTGGCGGAGATGACTTTGGAAGTTGTTGAGCGCCGCTTAACAGGGGTTTACCATCTGTGTGGGGCTACGAGGGTTAGCCGCTTTGAGTTTGCAGAGAAAATCGCCGATGTCTTCGGTCTTGACAAGAGCTTAATCGATAAGGCAGTGTCTTCACAGTTTTCTTGGCCCGCAAAACGCCCAGAGGACTCCTCGCTTGACACCTCCAAAGCGCAGCGGGCGCTGAACTGTAAACCTCTCTCGATGGATAGGGCGCTTGAACAGCTAAAACTGGAGCTTACCCAAAAAACCAGCTATACGGGACCGTCTTAAATGCGGCAGCTTACCTAACCAAGCCCTCAATACCCTCAACGGCTAACCGAACATAATGCGCACAATGTCTTAGACAGCCAGTGACTGCTATGGGGTTTAGACCCAACACGGCAAAACCCCTCCCTCTTTGCTCCCTCCAAACTCCATTTCGGTTAGAGATTTTTTGGGATGTTTTAAATTCTTCTTTCGCCCACTTGTTAGCGTGGGAACATGGAGTTCGGGGAAGAAGTCACCGTTAAAGTGGATTCCAAAGGGCGCATCTGTATCCCAGCAGAAATCCGAGAAGAAATCGGCGACACCGCGACCCTAAAGCGAACCCCCGAAGGTTTTCTCCTCTTACCAGGCAAAAAAGAAGACACCAACAAAAAACTACGCAGAATCATCAACTCAAAACATCGCCGCACGGGGACACCTGAGAATTGGTCGCCTGAAAAGATGAAGTCAATCTGGAGCAAGACTGAATGATCGTGGGCTTAGACGCCAACATCATTTGTTATGCCCTAGACGACGCATACCCCGAACACGAAACCCTAAAACATTTGCTCTCTGAACTGAACCCTTGAAAATAAAATTGCGTTCAACGCCACAACAATCCATGAAGCATACCATACACTAGTCCGCTCGCAAAAATGGCTACCTGAAGATGCCGCTGACGCCCTAAAAACACTGCTAAACGAAGACAACACACAATACTACAATCAAACTCGAAAAAACAGCGTAATAGCCCTCAACATATCGGTTCAGTACAGCTTGGGCGGAAGAGACTCACTCATAGTAGCCAATTTTTTAGCCAACCAAACACCCATCATGTACACCCACGACAAAGAACTCCTAAAATACCAAAAAATAACCTGGAAAAACACCAACCTAACAATCAAAGACCCACTAAATCAGAAATAAGTACATAACTCAGCCCTGAGGAAACAGAAACAATGGGAAAAAGGAAGTTTACTGAAAATTGTTAATAGGGATACCAATAAGTTCCTTCTGAAACAAGTTGGCTATAACCCACAAGTCACTAAATGAAACAATAGCTCGTAACTTGGACCGTATTAGCTTCTTTGGAGTATGGCTTCTTTCCAAGATTTTTTTCCTTTCAGCCAGATGACGGTTTCACGGGAAACGCAACGGCTGCCCTGTAAAGCGGTTTCTTGGGTGCGTTTTTCGCCGTCATATTTGGATACAAATAGAAGATCGTTGCAGAACCTGTAGAGGGGTCTGTGTTGTCGGCGGGTGGGTGCGTTTGGCGCATTTTGGAGGGTGGTGGACTCTTGGAGAGGGTAGGTGCTGTTGGCGGGTAACCAGTTCAAAAGTATATTGAAAAGCCGCCTTTTTGTGGGGAGGGGCGGAATGCGGCAAAGCAGCAAAGCCATACCGCTTGGAAATCTTCTGGTTGCGGTTTCCTCAACAACCAGCATGCAACCCAACTCTCAGTCCAACACAGAAACGCAGTTGCCCCCACAAAGTGCTGGTTGTTGTGTGTAGGGGGTTTTCTGCAACAACAACTAAACCAAAACAAGAAATTAAGGCACAGAAGACAGAACTTTCTATGTTTAGGCGCAAGCATTATGTAAGCGAACCGCACATTCTGCATCGTTTAAACATATGATGAAGCAAAGCAGCATCAAGCAGATTGCGCGGCAACGCATCGAAATACTGTTTGGGCAAGCCCAGAAAGTAGCGAGGGCAGACCCCAAGTTGGCGGCTCAATACGTTGGTTCTGCCCGTCGAATTGCGATGGCAGCTAAAATCCGTTTGCCCCTTGAGTTTCGCCGCCGCACCTGCAAAGAATGCAATGCCATGTTTGTACATGGCGTCAACTGCCGTGTTAGGGTAAAACAGAAAAGGGAGCCCCACGTGGTAGTAACATGTTTAAACTGCGGGAACCAAACCCGTTATATGTTAAAGAAAAAGGTGCACACCGAAGTTGAGTAAGATAACGACAAGGATGAAGCGTCACGTTAGGCATGTCTTGAAGGATGAAACCCCCACAATCTGGGTAGGCAAAGACGGCTTAACAGCGCAGTCAATCGCTGAAATGGAGAAGCAGCTTCAACAGAACAAGATGGTAAAAGTCAGAATATTGCCCGCTGCACTAAAGGAACTAAACACTGCTGAGACCATTGCGGATAAAGCGGCAAAGGAAACTGAGGCAGCGTTGGTTGAAGTCCGCGGACACGTGTTTATCCTGTTTAGGAAGCGTAAGACGGCGGAGCCTCAAGAATCCAAAACTCAACCCTAATTTGTTATACTCTAATAGACCTCCCCTCTCCTTGTTAACAGTGGATCAACTTTGGCTTTTTGTATTTTCCTATTATTAGAAGGAGGCGCAGACCCCTATACGCTTCTTCTTCCTGTGGACTTGGCAGGCGACTGTGTTTTTGTTCTACAATGCCGTGGAGGCATGTTGAGTCCTCTTTAGAAACCACCGTCTAGCTGGGTGCATACGTGTAAACTGCCATGTTACCGCTCTGATAGACCTGTTGAAACACCGAGGGCACCGATGGTAAACCGTACCAGCCTTCCCCGTCTATCCACCAAACCAAGTAGACATGGCTGTAATTGCCTGTTAGGCTGCCTGCGGCGTCGGCGGGATTATCGTATTCGTACAAGACTATTTGGCTGGAATTTATTTCTGGAAGCGCCCATCCGTAGAAAGCCCTATGCGTCAACAGCACCGAGTCTGCGTCCATGTGGTTTTTGACCCATTGAACCACGTTAGCCGCGTCTGGGCAATCCTCTATGGAAACGGTGTTTTGCAGCATAGACGAGGGTATCTGGTAGATGTGACTGTTGAATTCTCCCGCTACAAAGTAGGGAAAAGGCGACGACGAAGGCAACACCATAAACCCTAAACTGAACACCGCAGTGACAGCGACAAGATACGCCATTCCCACTCCCAAAAGCGGTTTTTTAAAACGCTTCCAACGGACTGATTGCAACGTGCTTGCCCCTTCAATGGCGAAAAACACCAGCGGATAACTCAGCAGCATAACCAAACGCAGGTTGCTTGGGCTAACCATAGGCACCAAAGCAGCCAGCAAAATCAAAAGAATCCAGATACGCATCTGGAAGTTCTTGAAGCTTCGCACGCTCAAAAGCGCCAAAGGCAGAAGGGGTAAGAAGCAAAACAGGATAAACACTGCTGTGCTGCCCAGCATGTCTAAGTAGGATGAGTAGCCAAACAGCGCCAGCCAACCGTCTGGGGTGCTGGGGAAACCGAAGATTAAACGGTACTCGGGGATAGAGGGACTCAAATAGAAAACTGCTAAAAACAACGCTACCGCCGGCAATGAGAAAGCCACCAACCGCGCAGCGTTTAGGCGTCCTTCGTGGAACAGCTTGTAGATGACGGTGAATAACACAACCCCCAACACCAACACAGCGACTACCTGATTAGCTAATACTACTGCAGCCAGCGCCAACGCGAATAAAAGGTAGTTTTTCCACGAAAACTTCTTGGTTGACATGGCGGCGATTGCTGTTAGGACAACAAAGAAGAAGATCAAAGCGATTTCTTCTCGCAGTGCATCCCATGAAATCCGTAGCGCCACAAAATAGAGGGTTCCAACTAGGGCTGGCACCAAGCTTTTCTTAGTGGACCAGGATAAGCCTCGCCTTGCAAAAACATAAATTGACAGCCCCAAGAACCCCAGCAGTACAGACGGGAGCACTTTGAGTACAACCATGACTGAACCAGTTATAGCCGTCAACCCTACTGTTATCGTGTAGAGCAGAGGTGCTGTGCCGATGAAACTCCACAGGTTCACCTGGCCTTGCTGCCACAGCAGCGTTGTCGGCACATAATGCGCCAACGTGTCGAACCCTACAACGTATGGACCCATTATGATTTCAGGAACAAACCTGACTAACATGGGGATTACAAAGGCAAGCAGAGGAAACAGTAGCTTTTTTGAATTCAAGGTAAAAAGGAAAATCGTGGCTACGCAATTAAAGATTACCTACTGGCAACGTTACGCTTTATGGATGTTTAGTGTGCTGCAACTCAAAATAGACATCTTCGTAAGCCCTGGCGACTGAGCTCCAGCTTTCTTTTTGGGCAAAACATAGGTTTTGTTTGCTAATTTTTTCTGCGACGTCTTTGTCGAAGAGCACCTGCAGCACCGCATTCTTCAATGCTTCAGCGTCGCCGGGGGGCACCAGAATCGCCGCGGCTCCATCGTTGACTAACTCCCTAATCTCAGGCAAATCTGAGGCTACCACTGGTCGACCATAACCGCACGACATGTGAAATACCCCGCTTGTTCCCGTAGCAATCAGGTAAGGTAACACAACGACGTCTGCATCGTTGAATACGCTTGAGAGGTTTTCTTCGGGGATATAGCCTAGGAACTTGGTGTTCGGCGGCGCAATTTTTTTGAGGCTGTCTATGAAGTGAGAATAATTTGGGTGACTGTTTCCAGCTACGATAAGGGTCACGTTTTTTTGTTCTTTTGCGATTTTTTTGAAGGCCTCAAACATCACTGGAATTCCTTTTGATGGTCCCATGTGGCCAAACAATAGAATCTTTTTGTCCTCACAATCTTTTTTTGGGCTGTTGCATGTATTGGTTCCATGCGGTATGTATTTGACGTTTTTGTATTTATGATGGGTTTTGATGTATTGAGCGTATGATTGGACTGGTACAACAACGTTTTGAGCGGTGAGTAATATTTTTGTTGCTAATAGGATGCCGACTTTATTTAAAAGGCTGGGGTTGAGGTTCATTTTTCTTAAATCAACTTTTTCCCCCAAATTATGGAGAAGAACCACTGTTTTCAAGCCAAACATCCGCGAGAGCAGAACAAGTGAGAACCCGCTGAAGTTCACGACTCTGTTTCTGCCAAAACTCTGAAAGTGCATGTTAAAATGGAGAACATCAGGGTGCAACTTTAATGCTGAAAAGAGAATTTTGGCAATCGAAAAGGGGTCATCTGGGTTCCACGCCCGAATTACCTGAATTTTAGGATTATTCTTGAGGCTCTCGTTGCTGTCTGTTTTATCCGCTAAAACATATATCGTCTCTATATTGGGACGCTTGGCTAGTTCCTCGACAAGATTCTCCGCGTACTCGCTTAGTCTAGCCCAGTTAGGAGGGTAGGAGGATACAAAGCAAACCCTCAAGCGCTCTAAATCTCCCAGTTATGCTTTAAAGTGGGTCTTTTGAAACTAGGCGTATGCTTACTGTTTGCCCAACTCATGATTTGGTTTTCCCGTTGAATCTGTTCGATTGACATCCTAAAAACCCTTGCCCTTGTCAGGGCGATAACTTGTTTCACCGCCAAAACCTCTACGCAAAGTTTGAAAGTTATCATAGAGGACTGTTTTTTGTCATCGGAGCCACGGAGCCGTCTTTGCTGGTTTTAGTCCAGTCTCTTTTGCTTCTGAAAACCAGTTTGAGGAATGCCCAGCCTGCAATGAACATCTGCAGTAACCAATAAACATAGATTGAGGGTATCCACAAAATGTTTCGAAGCCTGATCGGTTTCTCGGCGGCGATTAAGCCCACTCCGATGGAGACCAACGACACCGCGGTTAAAGCGATTACTAAACCCGTAAAGTTAAGGATCGGTGTACTCTGGGAGAGAAACACAGCTACTATAAACCAGTTAATGTAGCTTAACAGTGAAACCACCATCATGTAAGGTCCTGCCAAAGAGACTTCAGCGTCCACCGTCCGCTTGTTAATCCTGTCAAGGAGCCGCCCATACTTCAAAGCGGTTTCCATGTATCCCCGGTACCAGCGTACCCTCTGCTTAACAAGACTTTTCAGAACACTCGGGGTTTCCTGTCCAGAACAAACATCCGGTGCATACTTGATAATGTGATTTTTCTCAACAAGACGCAACGCTAACTCTACGTCTTCGGTTAATGAGTTTTCGTCCCAGCCGCCCAATTCTTCTAGTACGTTGCGTCTGACAAATTGGCAGCTTCCTGTGAGGGGCACAAACAACTGTAGCCTTTCGCGTCCACTCATTAACATTTGGAACCACGCTTTTTCTTCCATGGAGATAACTCGGGTGAGGGCGTTGCTTTTCTCGTTTATGGATGTGGTCATGCCTTGTATAGCGATGATTTTTTTGTCGTCTAGGTATTTGCTGACTTTTGCGAGGACATCTTTTTCGGGTAGGCTGTCAGCGTCAAAAACGCCCACTACGTCGCCGTTGACGTATGATAAGGCAAGATTGAGAGCTGCTGGTTTGCCATGTGTGGTTTGCTCTGAGATCACTTTAAACATGCCCGGATACTTTTCCTCGTATTCGCTGCATATCTCGCAGGTTCTGTCAGCAGACTTTCCGTCGACTACGACTACTTGTATTTTGTCTTTGGGGTAGTCTAAGTTGAGTATGCCGTCTAGGCACCGTCGGATTACGGTTTCCTCGTTTTTTGTAGGCACGATTAATGAAAACTTCGGTGTTTCCCCTGAGGCGTTTTTGGATTCGGCGGAGACAAGGGCAGCAGCTTGGACTCTGCGTTTATTCCTTATTCCGATGTAGATGATTGAGCCGTTATACACTGACCAAAAAAGCAAAACTGCCAAGAGCACAATTGAGATAATGTCAGTTACTATCATGTTTTTTCAGCCAGCCCTGTGCCGCCGGTTTTCAACTGCACCGTTTGACTAACATGATTTACGCTGTCCAGTGTAGCAAAAATTAAAGCCTCTAGGCTTAGAACTTGAGGTTTCTCTGGACTGACAAATCGTATTTTCATTACAATGTTCACTATGCCTTTTTAAACTTTTTAACTTTTGTTTTCACTCTTAACCTCGTATGAACTTAGAGACTTTTAAAACCATTTTCTGGTACAGGATGCATAAATAGATATCTCAAATAACTTGATTCGCTTAACCTCAAGTATAGGTTTAGGCTGCTACCGCTTTATCTATTGGGCACAATCACGCTTTTATTTTTAGAGTTTTGCTTGTAAGAAAACTTAAAAGTGCTTCATCACTTTTCTATATTGATTAATTCATGCGGCATTTTTTAATTTTTTCCTTGCTCTCCATGCTTTTGCTCGGCGCTTTCTTTCTCAGTGACGTAGCAGGCGAAGAAGCGTATGCTCTCGAGGTGCAGGGGTTTGCTTGGACACACTCTTCCTTAAACGCTCTTGTTATCCCCGCTGACAACGAGTCATGGTGGAATCCCCTCTACATTAATGCCACGCTCAGAGCAATCGGGCAATGGAACGAAGCCATTACACAGTTTGCCCAAAACAATACGGATTACTCGTATCTCTCAGGCTTAATTATTCAGTCTAATATTTCAAATGAGACTTTATCCGGCTATGACATCTACATCAACTGGACTGAAGCTTCGCTGAGCAACACTTCAGACGAAATCGGCTTAACCCGAACCTTCGTTAGCCGAGACACCACTATAACTAATTGCACCATCAGCCTTGCCGCCCATGCAAACCACCAGATGAGCCTAAATGACGTGGATATGCAGAACATTGCTCTTCACGAACTGGGACATGGGCTTGGGCTTGGACACTGCAACTATACCGGGGACTTAATGTATTTGTTCTATAGTGTTGGCGGCGGCGCTGGAGAAGAGGTTTCTTCGCTTGATGCTTACGGGGTCGCAACTGTATTTGCTTGGATGAAGAACCCGACGAGTTTTTACCCCGTCAGCGGATGGTTAACTGCGCACTCGGTAACCTTGCCCTCATACATTACCTATCAGGGGATACCTGTGTCGCCGCAGAACGCTCCGCCGCAAACTCTAGAAAACAATTCGGTGGTGCGGTTTTTTGGGTTAGTCTTTCAGCTTCTGCTTCACCCTGAAATCGCCCTTGCAGTAATTGCCTTCATCATATTCTTCATCATAATCGGTGTAGCCGCCCGCCCCAGGAAACAGTGGCCCCTACGGTTGACGCATAAACTCCAGAAAATCTTTGATGCTCCGAGGCTGTAGCGTATAGTTTGTTTTCCTCTCTAAACCAATCGTTGAAGAAGGTCTTGCACCGTAGTCATGCCCCGGATAAACCTCAACCTTATCATCCAGTTTTAGAAGCTTGTTAAAGAGGCTGTCATACATGCTTTTTGCGTTGCCGCCTGGCAAATCCGTTCTTCCGCATTCCCCCACAAAAAGGGTGTCGCCGGTCAAGAGTTTGGAGTCGTCGACTAAGATGCAGATGCCGTCTTGGGTGTGCCCAGGCGTATAGATTACTTTAAGCTTGATTTTGCCGACGCCCAACACGTCGCCTTCGTTGACCGCAATGTCGAAGCGGGTTTTTGATTGTTTGTACGCTACCATTTTTGCGCCGAACAAAGCTTGGAGTTCGGTGTTGCCGGCGGTGTGGTCGGTGTGCCCATGAGTGTTGACTATGTATTTTAGGGTCAAATTCTGCGTTTTTAGGACACTAATGAACCCGTCTGCGTTGTAGCTTGAATCCACCACCGCAGCCTCCCCGCTGGCTTCGTCAGCTATGATATACGAAAAGTTGTCTCCATGCCGCTGAATCTGCCTAAAAAACATCGCTGCCGCCTTCACCTTATGCCCTGCTCTTTCTTCTCTGCGCCAACCATTCCTCGGCAAGCTTTCTGCCCTTTTGCGTGTAAATCAACGCCACAATCTTGTCCCAGTCAAACCCTTCCCGTGCATTATAGTAGGGATACTCCTCGGCTGTGAACATAACCAGTTTATCGGCATCATAGAGTGCCCTGAAGGGTTCCGATGGGTTGTCTGGGTGGTCATGGTGCGAGCCAACTATGTCGCAGACTTGCCCGATGAAGTCATCTGGACAGTTTAGTTGTTTGAGGAGTTCGGCGGCGATTAGAGGTCCTTTCTCGTATTGTTCTTTGATTGTGCAACCGCCGATGTCATGTAGGATTATGGAGGCGTAGGTTAAGTTTTGGAGTTCCGCTTTTACGGGGAAGTGTTGTTTGGCTATGTTGAAGACTCGCTGGGTGTGCGAAATGCCGAAGTCGTTTTTCTCCAAGATAGGCGTTGCTAACTGCCAGAGCTTGTCTATGTTCATTTTCACTCATCTTTTAACTTGATTTTAGAAGCAGCCTGATAATAGCTGTTTTGTTTCTCCTTTAGGGCTTGGACTGCTTTAGGCTGGGCACCCAATAGTGAAGACGTGGCTGCGATGTCTTGGGGCGGGAATCCCGAGTAGTATTTGGCGAAGTATCCGAAAACCTCTATCTTTTCAAGATAGGGCTTGAGAATTGCAGCCCAACGTGCCCTATCCACAGCTTTGTCAACCTCAATTTTGCCCAAAGTCCCCACCACCGCCGCTCGGTCGCCTTCCCAACGCATATACAAGAAATCCCCCGTAACCTCCCGACACTCAGCCATCAACGCACTATCCGCCCAAGCCAAAACCACTCCACTATCACGCAGAAGACCAAAGAATTCCGGAGTTAGCCACGATTTGTTCCGTACTTCAACCACATAGCGGTGCCATTTAGGCAGCTTATGCAAGTAATCGGCTAAGTCTGAGAAGTGGTCTGCGGCGAAGGCGGGCGGAAACTGGAGCAACAGGGGACCCAGCTTTTCCCCCAAAAGATCAACGCGGTCGAGGAAGGCGTCGGTTTGGGGCTGGCAGTTCCTAAGCATCAGGACATGGGTGATGAGTTGTGGAAACTTTAGCGAAAACAAGAAGCCCGCGGGGACGACGGCATGCCAGTTTTTGACGGTTTGTTCTGTGGGGTTGCGGTAGAATGTGCTGTCCACTTCTACTGTGTTGAATTGGGTGGCATAGTAGGCCAAGAAATCCTTCGACGCGGTTTTGGCGGGGTAGAAACTGCCCTTCCAAAAGTTGTAGCTCCACCCAATTGTCCCCAAATGCAGCTTAGCCATGGCTGTCTTTTCCCTTGAGCAGCAACCAATCCTTCTGGTTCTCAGACTTCTTGAGCCGCACCAAAACGTAGTTCCCGTGCAGGCGTTCGCCGTCAAGCCTTACTTCTATTTTGTCTTTCTCCCAAACTTTAGCCTCATAATGCCCCTTATCCCAGATTTTCACTGTCCCAGCACCGTATTGCCCCTTGGGAATTGTGCCTTCGAAACTGGCGTATTCATAGGGGTGGTCTTCAGTTTCCACAGCTAAGTGGCGCACTTTAGTTTCTTCGGGGATACCTTTGGGAACCGCCCAGCTTTTCAGGACGCCGCCGTTTTCAAGTCGGAGGTCCCAGTGGAGGCGTCGGGCGTTGTGTTCTTGTATGACGTAGATTAGGGGTTCTTTGTTTTCTTTGGTGCCTTTGGGTTCGGGGGTTTCTTGGAAGTTGCGTTTGGAGGCATATTGGGAGAGTTTTTCGTCTGCTGGTAGCTCGGCTTGTTTTGGATTTTGGGGTGCCACGGGCGTCTCAGTTTTGGGTTGGACCTGCGTCAATTGGTCTATGGTGCATTGTTCTGGGGGTTTATCGTCTCTTAACCGTTTGAAACGTGCCATTCTCAACCTTCCATCCTTTGTTACAACTTGATAAGCGACCTCGCAAACGAGTTTGGGCTGCAGCCACGTGACTACGTCGCCGCTCTCGGCTCTGAACGGTGGTTCCTTAGTGATTATTTTTTCGAATTTATCCATGAGGAGGCGGAGCATTTGCTCGGTGAAGCCTGTGCCTACCTTGCCAACGTAGACCGACTGCTTTTTTTGGTTGTAGAGCCCCAAGAGCAGGGCGCCAAAGGTTTCTTGGCGAACATTTTGGCCATGGGTGTAGCCGAAGATGATGCAGTCGCAGGTTTTTAGCTTCTTAATCTTTAGCCAATTCCCTGTCCGCAAGCCTTCCTCATAGCGGCTGTCTTTGCGTTTCGCCACCACTCCCTCCAGGCCCTTCTGTAAAACCAGCCCGAAGTAGTCTTCGCCTTTTTCTTCGATGTAGTCGCAGAGGACTACGTTGGCGCCTTCTTTGAGGCTGTCTTTTAGGATGGTTTTGCGCTCTGTAAGCGGCATTTGGGTGAGGGGGTTGCCGTCTTTTTCGAGAATGTCAAAGACGATGTAGACTGCGGGGGCGCGCTGGGCTTGTCGCTGGATTTCGCCTTTGGAGACTGCTTGGCCGCGTTTGAGCAAGGTTTGGAAGTCGGGGGTGCCTTCCTGCATGACGACGATTTCGCCGTCCACCACGATGTTGCTTGCAAGATGAGTAAGTTGTTCGAGTTCGGGGAAGTTTTGTTTAAGTTCTTTGCCGTTGCGGCTTTGGATGCTTAATGGCTCCTCGATATAGGTGATTGCACGGAAACCATCCCATTTAACCTCAAAAATCCAGTCGCTATCCGTAAACGCTTGCTCTGTAGCTTTTGCAAGCATGGGTTTGTAGTGGTGGCTTCGGCTCATTTCTGCTGTTCCAGCTGCTTAAGCGTATCCCGCAGTGCAACCATGAGTCCTTTAGCTTCTACTTCTGGCGGTTTCTCCACATGGATTTTTTCACCCTTCAACTTTTGGTCTACGAGTTCTTGCACCCGCTCCATGTAGGTGTCTTTGAATTCGGCGATGTCGAAGTCGCCTGAGAGGTCCTTGACGATTTTGACGGCTAAGTCCTCTTCGGCTTTCTGGGGCTCAGGTAACTTCTGAAGTTTATCAAAATCATGGGGGTCCACCACGTCATAGGCATACCGCAGCGTCGTAAGAACCAATGCACCCTTGTAAGTATGCAGCAACGCCGGGTACTCTTTAGTACGCAAGGTAATTCGCCCGGCCCCGCCTTGTTGGTTTTCTCCAGCGCATTGAGTAGCAGGCTGTAGGCGTCTTTGCTTTTGTCTGGCAACAATGCATAGGTGCGGTCAAAGTAAATGGGGTCTACTGAGAAATAATCGACGAATTTACTGATGCGAATACGCTTGTCCGATTCGGGGCGAACAGCATCCAACTCGCTTTTATCAAACAGCAAGTACTCGTCTTTGGAGACTTGGTAACCCCTAGCAATCTCGTTCCAAGGCACGACTTTGTCTTCTTTAACACAGACTTTCACATACTTGATTGGTTGACCGTCGGTTTTGTGCAGGAAATGGAATGCGATGCCTTTATCGTAAATCATCGAGTAAAGTTTGACTGGGACGTTGACGAGTCCAATTGTGATTGAGCCTGACCAGATTGAGCGGCTGGGTGCTGGCGCGCTTGTTTTCTCTGTCTGTGTCTGTTCGGTTTCTGCTTCTTGTTCTAAACCCAAGGTTATGTCACCAAAAACTGCTATGAATAAATATGAAAGGTCAAGGGTTTAACCTTTTTCAGGAAAACCCGTGAGGTTACCGTTTTCTTATAGAAATCCCTCTTCTTGCGGTTCTATCGTATTAACGTCAGAAGTATAGCCTTTGCCGAATACAACCGGTTTTCTGCCTGCTCAAAAATCACTGACTTGGGATTGTTGATAGCTCCTGCGGTGATTTCGTAGCCGCGGTGGATAGGCATGTCATGCATGATGTAGGCGTCGCTCCCATTGAGCAGTTCGGCGTTGATTTGGTAGGGCATCATCAACTTGATGCGCTTCTCTTTCTCCACGGCGAATTTGGGGTCGGTGAAGAACTCCATGTCAATCCATGTGTCAGTGTAAACTAAATCTGCATCCTCAACTGCCTTTTTAACGTCTAAGGTGCTTTCCCAAAGCCCAGTTTTCTCCGCTTCAACCAAAAGCGCTTCATCTCTGGCTGCTTCGTTGAAAATCGGCGTCACCGTAGTCAATTTGACGCCTGTTTTGGTGCAGGCTTCGATGAGGCTGTTGGTAACGTTGTTGTGGACGCCTATGTAGACGAGTTTGGCGCCTTCAAGTTTACCATGTTTCTCTTTGATGGTGATTAAGTCCGCTAGCGCTTGGCTAGGATGATACATGTCGTCGCAACCGTTAATGACTGGGACGCGGGAAGCTGCCGCCATCTTTTGGAGGTCAGAGTGGTAGAGCAGCCGTGCCATGATGCAGTCGACGTTGCGGGATAGGTACCTGATTTCGTCGGAGACGTCGGCTAATGTGAAGTTGGTGGTGCGCCAGTCGATGTAGAGTGCGTGGCCGCCTAGCTGTGTCATGGCTACTTCGAAGCTCACGCGGGTGCGGGTGCTGGTTTTCTGGAAAACCAAGGCAGCCGATTTGCCCTCGTAGGTTTTAAGGTACTTTTTGGGGTTATGCTTTACTTCTAAGCCTAAATCGACGAGGTCTGCGAGGTCTTTGCCTGAGAGTTCTTTGAAGTTAAGCAAATGCATCTTTTCTATGCCTTCAACGATGGTTCAATCAGCCATGCAATAATAAGCTTTATGCAAAAACTTTTTCCGCACCAACACTGACCATACCTGTGGGTAAAGGCATGATATTGCTCGTCTCATCCAACAAGGACTCTGCAAGCTTAAACATCAAAGAACAACTCCTCAAAAACTACATCTTCCAAGAGAGCACTGAAGTTTTCGAGGACAACCCAGTTTACGAGGCTGACGTTAACGGCAAAGAAGTAACCCTTGTGACCTTGAACCGTGAATCCGTGACAGCCCAAGATTTACCCCAAAAGTTCCCAGCTGCCAAGTTTATCGTTTTTATCTCAAGGCACAGTAGCCAAAGCGGCAAACCCACCCTCTCCGTCCACACACCTGGAAACTTTGGCGCAGCAGAACTCGGCGGAGCCCCCAAAACAGTCTCGGTTGCGCCTGCCCTCGCCATGCAAACCGCGCTAAAAGCCATGGTGCACTACAAAGAGCCGCTGTCGTTGGTGTTTGATTATGAAGTTTCCTATGAATGCACTCATCACGGACCCAGCCTAAATGTTCCCACAATGTTTGTTGAGTTGGGCAGTTCACCCGCACAGTGGAGCGACGTCAAAGCCGCTGAGGCAGTTGCACACAGCGCCATGACCGCCATCGCAACCTTCAAAGAGTCCACCCCGTCAGCGGTTTTAGGCATAGGCGGTACCCACTACAACCAGAAATTCACCACAATGGCGCTGGTTGGAGCAGCCGCTTTTGGACACATGATTCCTAAATACGCCGTTCCAAACATAGATGCCGCTATGGTTAAGCAGTGTATGGAGAGGACTTTTGAGAAGGTGCATTTGGCGTTGCTGGATTGGAAGGGCATCCGAAGCGAAGATAAACCATCGTTACTGGCTGCGCTTGAAAAAGCACAGTTACCCTACAGGCGAGTCTAAATAGCCCAGCCTATAATCCCTGAATTATATGCAGGATAATGACCATGTAGAATGTTATTGCGAATGCTGGATGGAAAAACCGTATCTGTTTATGGGCTCTCGCCGCTAATCCCGTGGACATGATGATGCCTGTGGCTACCAACAGAACCATCGTTGTGTAGAGCACTATTCCTGTGCCTAATTCTGGGTAGAAAGCAGCGGGTCGAGTGACTTGATGTGCAAAATGAATTGAAACTAGTAGCACAGCCACCAAGTTTCCAATCATGTGGGCGTTACGGGTTGCCGCATACCGCTTTGGCGCTCGGTATTTGACGATGGTCAAAATGGGGGTTGTAATGGCTATGTATAGGGTGCCTGCCCAACTGATCCAATGCGTTAAAGATTGGGAATATCCAAACAGATTAACTTGTACAAAGGGCAGTCTTGCAATGTGAAGAAAAACAACTGCTTCAACTGCAATAATAATCGCTACTATAATAAGTAAGGTGATACCGATTACTCTCTGCATTAGGTAAGGCACTCTTTTAATAGCTTAATTATGTTTTTAAGGTTATAAAACTGTTTGTAAATGCTAATTCTATAGTAACATAAATGTTTAATAGCCTCTATAGAGTAGCCTTTTAAGCCCAAAACTTACAGTAACATTTATTATATCTAAGTGAAATCTTGAAGGTGCGGTAAAAATGGGAATTAAATCTTGGCTACAACAGGCAGCAAGAACGATGAAGCTAGCCGTTAAACCCGGACGCGAAGAGCTGTGGCTCTCCATTAAAATTAGCGCATTAGGCATAGGAGTAATCGGCTTGATAGGTTTCGTCATTAAACTCATATCATTCGCTCTTGGCGGAGCATCAGCTTAGAAGGCAAACGCTTATGGACAAAAAAGAAGAGCTTTCACCAGTGAAGATTTTCGCGGTAAAAACCACCACAGGGCAAGAACGCAACGTTGCACGGTTAATCGCGTCAAAAGTCGAGATGACCCATATTCCAATCAAAGCTCTTCTTGTCCCAGACACCCTAAAAGGCTATGTGTTCATAGAAGCAGATGGACCACACCTCGTCGAAGAAGCCATACAAGGCGTCCGTCACGTTCGCAGCCGAATACCCGGACTCATCAGCTTCAACGAAATTGAACGCTACATCGTCCGCAAACCAGTCATGGAAGACCTCAACGAAGAAGACGTTGTCGAAATCACTGGTGGACCATTCAAAGGTATGCGCGCCAAAATCACGCGGCTCGACAAATCCAAAGGCGAAGTTACGCTCGAACTCCTCGAAGCAACCTTCACTTTGCCCATCACAGTACATTCAGACTATGTAAAACTAGTAGAAAAAGCAAAAGCATAAAGTGAAACAATATGTCAGAGAAAAAAGTCGTAGAATTAATTGTCAACGGCGGACAAGCCAACGCGGGTCCACCATTGGGTCCGGCTCTTGGCCCCTTAGGCGTCAACATAGTTGCTATCGTCAACAAAATCAATGAAATCACCAAAGAATACGCTGGCATGAAGGTTCCCGTGAAAATCAGTGTTGATACCGAAGACAAAACCTTCGAGGTCACCGTCGGTACACCTACTTCATCCGCTCTTCTTGTTGCTGAATTAAAGATAGAGAAAGGATCCGGTACACCCAACACCGTTAAAGTCGGCGACTTATCCATGGATCAGATGGTGAAGATAGCCAAAATCAAGGCTCCGCAGCTTTTAGCATCCAACATTAAGGATGCAACTAAAGAGTTGCTGGGTACCTGCGTTAGCTTAGGCGTCACTGTTGAAGGCAAAGACCCCCGAGAAGTCCAGAAAGACATCGATGCTGGCAACTATGAAACCCTATTCGGTAGCCAACAATGATAAGCGAATATTTTTATAATGGGTTTCTTATCCCTCATTGGCACGAGGCTTAAAAATGCCCCTAGACAACAAAACCATCACAGAAGCAGTTAAACAGGCAAAAGCGAAGTCTGGTCAGAAAAAATTCAACCAGACAGTTGATTTAATACTCGACATCATCGAAATAGACATGAAGGCTCCAGAAGGCAAAATCCAAGAAATAGTGGAGTTGCCACATGTGGGCAAACCTAACAGGGTCTGTGTTGTTGCTTCGAGCGGAGACTTTATAGTTAAAGCTAAGAGCTCTCAAGCTGAAAGAGTCATCGAACGCGCAGACTTAGATTCATTAAACGGTAAAAAGAAGGACCTGCGTAAACTAGCCAGCGACTACGACGTTTTCATCTGCGAATTGCCGTTGATGCCGTTGGTAGGTAAAATCCTCGGTCCAGTTCTGGGTCCAAGAGGAAAAATGCCTATTCCAGTTCCACCAAACGCTGACCTAACAGCCCTGATTGCGAAACACCGCAAAACAGTGCTTGTGAGGATGCGTGCTCAACCAATCATCCAAGTTCCTGTTGGTCAAGAACAGATGAAGGATGAAGAAATAGTTGAAAACACCATGACTGTTCTCCGTGCCTTAGATGGAAAGCTCAAGCGTGGCCTTCAAAAACGTAAAGTACGTTTTCATCAAGACATCCATGGGTGAACCAGTCAAAATTAAAGCTTAAACAAGAGACGAAATATCATGCCATCCCAACAAGTATTAGACGAAAAATCAAGCGAAATAGCAGCAATCAAAGACATATTCAAAGAATACAAGTCCGTCGGCATCGCCAGCCTCAAAAAGGTCCGTGCTTCACAGTTGCAAGAACTCAAGAAAAGCATGGCTGGCAAAGTTTACCTCCGAGTCCTCAAAAACACACTCATTAAACTCGCCATTGACGAACTCAACCAAGCGGAACTCAAAAAGCTTGAGGAATACTTGGAGGGATCAAACGTTTTCCTATTCACCGACCTCAACCCCTTCAAACTGGCGCTACTGCTGGAACGGGGCAAAGTTAAAACCACCGCGAAATCAGGCGACATAGCAGCATTCGACGTTGTCGTCCCATCCAGCAATACAGGTCAACCTCCAGGTCCCATCATCAGCCAACTCAACGCCGTCGGTTTACCGACTAAAATCGAAAACGGCAGCGTCTGGGTCAGCAAAGACACCTTGGTCGTCCGCAGAGGTGAACCAATCAACGAACGCTTAGCCGGTGTCCTCTCCAAACTCGGCATAAAAGCCGTTGAGTTGGGCATATCTATGCGTGCGGTCTTCGACAACGGCATGATGATTAACGGCGACCAACTCCACGTTGACGTTGCAGCCACCAAACACAGCGTTGAAGCCAGCAACCAAGAAGCCTTCGCATTGGCTATACACATCGGTTATGCAACCAAAGAAACCATCAAGCCACTACTGCAGACAGCCCACCAGAAAGCAGTTGCACTCTCAGTCGGCGCAGCCATACCCACCAAAGAAACCATCGCAGACATCATCCGCAAAGCCAACAGAGAAGCAACAATCGTCCAAGAAAAAGCCAAGCCCAAAGCGGCTTAAACCAATTTTTCTTTATTCTAATTTAGTTATTTAGCTCATGTTTTAGTTTTTGCGAATTGGAGATAGGTATTTCCCAATATTTAGTGCCTGCTTAATAGCCTTCGCGAGCAATCGAGAGTACCCAATCACACCAAAAATTAAGCCATTATTTGTCTAAGCGGTGCCTGTAGCATTCGTAGTCTGGCAGTTTGCGAATGTATTCTTCACACATCAGCGGCGACGAAATGATGAAGTCGGCGGATGACCGGTTCATTGCGATGGGTATGTTCCAAACTACCGCTACCCGCAACAGCGCTTTCACGTCGGGGTCATGGGGCAAAGGCGAAAGGGGATCCCAGAAGAAAATCAGAAAGTCAATGTCGCCGTCTGCAATGCGTGCGCCAACCTGCATGTCGCCGCCTAAGGGTCCGGACTCCAAATTGTGGATTTCCAACCCCAACTCTGTCTGCAGCAGCCTCCCCGTAGTTCCCGTGGCGTAGAGGTCATGCTTCTGCAATGTGCCTAAATTGTATTTTGCCCACTGCATCATATCCTCTTTTTTGTTGTCATGCGCAACGAGGGCTATACGTTTTCTATGTTTCAACACAGCGTTTTTTATCATGCTGCTTCGCCTGTCAGTTATGGGTTCTGGGGGTTCGCTTATAATTGTTCCGCTGTAGAACAGAAGCTTAGGCGTGGGTCTGGGGAATAAAAGTTAATTAGCTTAGCTTCCATTGGCAAATAAGTGGGGAGAAAAAATATAGTGGGTTCACTGAAAAGCTTAGCCCAGGGCTTTCTCGTCGCCACCGGGCTAATATGGATATTGAGCGTGGCGGCGCTGATACGTGGGGGAGACGCTTGGCTAGGCTTAACCTACCTGCTTATACTGCTTATCCCCGCCGCAAGCATAGCCATCCTGAAACTCAAAACTCCCCCGTCGGCAACACAAGACAGCCATAAGTGGCGCAACCTGCTTTTTGCCTTTCAAGGTGTCGCCTTAGCGTTTTGGAGCTATGACATGATAACAACTTTCTACGCCATAAACGTCACAGGCTTAGCCATCGAACTCAACCCTTTGGGGTGGCCTCTGGGTATCCTTGGCGCGTTTGCGTTCTATGCCCCTGTACTCCTATTCGCGTATGTTCTGCTCTATAAGATGAAAGAAAAAATATCCTTCTACGCCGCCATTCCCCTGACCCTGATCACGTTGGGGATGGGTTCGATGAATCTGTTGGCGGGCGCCCAGAACTTCCAAGTGTTCGTCGACACTGCTGCTCTTGCCTCAAGTGTGCGTTTTGAACTCATAGCCGTGATTGCCACTTTGGATTTGGCTATTCCCCTAACACTAAGGCACATGGTTGCGCAGCCAAAACCCAACCTGCACGTGAAAGCGGCTTAGAGATGCTGTTTGCTGCGGCGTTCCCTGCGATGGTAGAGGTCCTCTTGAGTGTCGGGTTTATGCTTGATGCCTTCCTTTGTGGGCACGGTGACCGTGTGGTCTTTGGGTTCCACCTCAACGTCTTCGGAAACCGCTTCGTTTATGGGTAAATCTTTTTTTCTGTTGCTCAAAACACGTTCACCTCCACTTGGCGGCAAACAGAAGTGTCAAGTAGAGTTTAAGCATATGTGGCTGGCTTGAAGAAGCAACAGAAAACTGCCGTTTTGGCATGATTTAGGGGCGTCTGCTTGTGGAATCCGCCACAACCAACCTGCAACCCAAAGCAGACGCAGACACCAAAAAACAATCGCCCACAAATGCCCCTGGTTGTTGTTGAGCATAGGGAGTTTCCCCCAACAACAACTAAAGAAAAAAGAAATGTAATTTACCGCAAAACTATGGTCAGGCGAGTTTTTTGGTCATAACGTAGGCGTCTTCGCCGTCACTATAGTACCCGCTGATTGTCCGGGTTATTTCAAAGCCCAGTTTCTTGTAGAGTGAAATTCCAGCTTCGTTAGTTACGCGGACTTCAAGAAACCCCTGTTTAGCCTTATAGTACTCCATGCCTTTGAGCGCACGGTTGATTATGGCTTGGGCGACGCCTTTGCGCCGGTACTGAGGCAAAACCGCAATGGAGACAACATGTCCCTTGCGGACTAACCCGCCGAAACCATAGTTTGACAAGCCCACTTCTATGCGGCACATGATGTAGCCGATGACTTTGCCTTCTTGCTCTGCCACAATAAAGGTTTCGGGAAACCGTTGATGCAAATCCACAAAAAAGAAGTCAGTATAGTTTTCAGGTAGGCACACTCGATTAATTTGCATGACCATTTGTAAGTCGTCCGGAGCAAACTTCCGGAGCGTAAAGGTTGGTTCCATCTTTTCGCCTTGCCTAACAGGATTTATTTGTCCAGATTTTAAAGGTTGCGCTTTCCACGTCAACCCAGCGCCCGTCTAGTCTCACCTGGAAACTGACTTTTTACTGTTTAATTTCTTCAGGTGACTTGTAAACTGGCAAAGTGTTGCTGCCCTGCGGCATCGCCCAAACACGCGACGCTGAACCCGCCACCTTCAATGCATCGTTCAAGGCGTCGTTGACTGCCCGTGCAGTTTTGAGCTTGAATATGCTGGTAGCGTAGAAATCAGGCATCGAAGAGACGAGGATGATTTGGTGGTTTAGCAGTGCCTTAAGCAGGTAGTAAGCTCGCTGTCCGCCTATGGCAAAGTTCCGTTTAACCTCACGCTCCATCCCCTTAATTTCTCCCAGTCGAGTCATCCATTCATAGAACACTTGGTTACCGTAGCCTTCGATGCATTCAGCGACAAGAATGATAACTCCTCCCCGTTTAACAGCGTCCAAAGAAGCATCCATGCCTTTGAGCGCCTGGTAAAGGGTGAGGTCCCAGGGGCTTCCGCCAGCGCTTACCACGATGATGTCACTGCGGCGGTCAACATTGACCTTGTAGAGTTCATCAACCAGCTTCACGGCTTCAAGGAATGCCGCCTCTAAATCGCCTGCAAACGCCTTAACGATCTCTCCCTTCTTATTCTCAACCACGTTTACGATGAAATCCACTTTAGCTAACCGAGCAGCTTCAGTCATGTCTATGTGTACAGGGTTATTTTCGAGGTTGCCGGCAGTGGCGTTGGGGTTAACAAGCAAAGCGTGGTTATGCCGGATGGTCTCCGCACCAGACACCGCTGGCAACACGCTTTTTCTGCCCCCCCCGTACCCCGAATAATAATGGATTTGCACGTCGCCTAAGAGCACTCTAACGTCTGCGTCGGCAAACACCTTGTTCACAAACACTTTGTTGCTGTATGTTTTGGTGGTGCCGATGTAGACTAAGTCAGCGGCTGCGGCATCATGGTTGATGGCTTTGACCCTTTTTGAGGCTTCTTCCCCTATAAGTTTGGGGGCTTCTTGGGGAGTGACTCCGCGGTGTGTTCCGCAGCCAAAAATCACTGTGATGTTTTCGTCTTTGACGCCCACGCTGTTGAGTTCAGCCAGCACTGGCAGTAGCACATGTTCGCTTGGGGTGTTGCGGGTGGCGTCGTCGACTACGATGGTGACTCTGGATTCGGGTTTGGCGATTTCTGATAGACGTTTAGTGCCGATGGGTTCTTTTAGTGCGCGATCTACTTCGGCTTTTGGGTCGGTTACGCCTGCCCTCTCTTTAGGCTCTATGGTGCCAAGCAGGTTTCGAGCCGGGATTCGGACGCATACGTCTGTTTTTCCGTAGGGAAGCCAAACATCAACCATGCCAAATCACGTATAATTGATGTTACACCGTATAAGAAACTATTAAGCCTTATCAAAGCAAGGGCAAAAGGGGTGGTTCCTATTGGCTGAAAAGAGTGCCCATTAAATGCTGAAAAAACGTTTTGGACCGTCTATGTTTTCCAGTCTGGCCCCGAGTTTTTACGCATAACCAACACTTGAATGTGTCCAATTACGATAATTATCATCCAAACTGAGGAATAGAGGAAATAATAGACGAAGAGTTCGTGGATTTTAAAGTCGTTGAAACCCAGCTTGCGTGAGAAGCCATAGAAAACCGCGGCTGTTATGGCGAAGCCTGACATAGAAATAAGCAGAATTTTAAGTATGTCCGCCGTTCCTAACGAAACCAAAAAGATGGGCAAGGCAATGTTGAATTTAACTGAGAGCAGAAGCGAGAAAAACAGCAGCCCATTATACATCCAGAGACTAGGAACCACCGCACTCAAAAAGAACACTGCAACTGACGGGTAGAGGAAAAACAGGCTTGGCAAGAACACCTGAGGTTTTTTGATAAAACGGCTGATTAACTGTTTATACCAGTCTTTGAGCCAAAGCGCCTGCCCAATTGCCCATCTCCGGCGCTGGGTAAACCATTTTTTCCAGTCGCCAAACACCACATTCTGTACCTCCACATCTTGAATGTAGGCGAAGCGACTGTCCTGGAGGAAAGCGCGGGTTGCAATGTCGATGTCTTCGGCGACGACTTTGCGGAAACCGCCTATTTTCTCAAACATCTCCCGCCTGATAGCAAATGCTGCACCGTTGACGGCTGGGCATTTGTGCATGTATCGGGATGCAAGCCATGCGCTTATGTTAAAGGTAAGGTATTCGTAGTAGGCCATTTTTGAGAGGAAGGATTTGTCTTTGATAACCTGTTTTTTGATGTCTAATACGTCGTTATGCTGCATTTCCATGATGATTCTGCGGAGGTAGTCAGGGTCGTCTGGGACACCTACGTCTGCATCCAGAAAAAGCAGCACTGTGCCGGTTGATTGGGGTACCGCCGCATTTAGGGAGTTGGCTTTGCCTGTGCGTTCATAGTTAACTATGAAGTGGACGTTTTCTCTTTGCAGTTGCTTAATTTTCCTCTGGAAATCCTCGGTTGGGGCGTCTACGGTGACGAAGACTTCTTTACTGACGTTCTGGGGACAGAGCTTATTGAGTAAGCCCTCTACTTGGCTTGATTCCTTGTAAACGGGAATGAAAATGCTGATGTCCATTTGTTTGTCCCTGAAGCCTTCAAAGTAAGAGTAATTCGCAAGAGGCTTTTTAAATTATTCTAGTATCAGGTAAGTGCCAAGTCGCTTTGAATGAACAAACCTGCTGTTAGCGCCTTTTTTTTTGTCTTCCATTCGCATTTTTTTTGCAGTGGACAGTTACATTATTATTTGTGTGGTCAGCCTAAGTCACTGTTATGGCGAAGGTTAAGGCAATAAGCTTATTCTCCGGGGGACTCGACAGCATACTCGCAACTGAACTCATACGCCGCCAAGGCATAGAAGTCATAGCCTTCAACGTTAAAACCCCCTTTGGCATACCCAAAAAAGACGGCGCCACCGAAGCCACCCAAGCCGCCTCACAACTCAAAATCCCACTCGTAATCAAATGCGTGGACAAAGAATACATCACAATGCTCCGCCACCCCAAACACGGCTACGGAAAAAACCTCAACCCCTGCGTCGACTGCAAAATCTTCATCCTAAAACAAGCCAAGAAATACGCCAAGGAAATCGGCGCTGACTTTCTATTTACAGGCGAAGTTTTAGGCGAACGCCCCATGTCACAGCATGGACCTGCACTTAAAACAATCGCGCAGGAAGCCGGTTTAGAGGGTAAACTTTTGCGTCCCCTCTCAGCGAAATTGCTGGCGCAGACTGAGGCTGAGAAGAATGGGCATGTTGACCGCAGCAAACTTTTGGGTATTCAGGGTCGGTCTCGTAAACCCCAGTTTGCCCTTGCCAAAGAATACGACATAAAAGTGTATCCTTCTCCGGCGGGCGGTTGCCTTTTGACCTGCGAGGAGTACAGCAAAAAACTCTGGGACCTCTTCGAGCATAAAAAACGTGTCTCAGCCTCCGACATTGACCTGCTCCGCGTGGGCAGGCATTTCCGAGTCGGCGAAAACAAATTCATCGTGGGCAGAAACCGCTCTGAGAACCAGTACTTAACCGCCAACAAACTGCCGGGCGACTACTATTTTGAATTGCCAGTAGTTGTTGGCCCAGTCACGCTTCTTCAGGGTCCCAAAACCAAAGCTGCAATAGAGACCGCGGCAAAACTGACAGCGTTCTACTCTGACGCTAAAACCCCGCAAGCCACCGTCAAATACGGAAAAACCAGCCTCGGCAAAGCCGTTACGGTGACGTTGCCGCAGAGGGCTGAGGTGGATAAGCTGCGGGTGGGCAAAGTGGATTTGAAGGCCCAGAAAGCTTCTGCTCAGTAACTGAACAAAAAACTTATCCCTTCACTGCATAATACATGGTTTGGGTGTTAAACGTGACTATTCAGAGTAACCGAACCTTGGGCTTGTTAGGCGCCTGCTTCACCCTGGTCGGCGCCGTCAGCACCGCCCTTTCACTATTTCGGTACTTATATCCCACATCCTTAGCTGCTGACCTTGCAGTTTCCGCGGTCGCCGGCGCCGTCGGCGTCTTGGCGTTTGTCGGGTTCATACTGTTCTTGGTAGCAATGTATGGGTTCTCCAGAGACTACTGTGAACGCAGAATCTTCAACTATGTCCTCTACGGGCTCCTCATCGGCATAGTAGCCGCTATAGTCGCCGTGATAGTTATGATTGCATATTTCTTGGTTTATTTTGCCAGCATCCTCCCAAGTTCCGCTTCCTCCATGCCTTCATCGAGCCAAATTCAATCGCTATTAATGCCCTACTTTGCGTCTTTTCTGGCAGTGTTCGGTTTTATTGCGTTAATCAACATCGTGCTTGATGTACTTGCCTTCAACCTGCTGGGCGGCAAATCGGGGGTTCCAATGTTTAGGACTGCCGCTAAGGTTCTGTTGGCGGGCGGTCTGTTGATGGCTGTATCCGGCGTTGTTTTCGGCGTGTTTGCTTATGTCAATTTGATAACTTATGATCAATTAAGTCTCATGGTTTTGCCAGGTGCCGTGGTGCAGGAAATCGCTTGGTTGCTCTTGGCAGTGGCGTTTTTTAGAATCCAGCCTCCCCCAGCCCAAGCCGCAGTGCCTCCAACTATCGGTAGATAATATTTGGGTTGTTTGTTTTTCTAGTATTAGAAGAGGGCAATGCGCCCTTACTCATCTTCTTCCTGTGGGCTTAGCAGACGGTTGTGTTTTGTGTTCTGCAACGGATTTGGGTTGCTGGCTGGTTGTGGACAAATCCGCAAGCTGAACCAAAGAACCCTTTGATTTCACTTTATTCTGCACAGCCATAAACATAGCCTTGCAGTGATGGAGCACAAAACCAAGTAAAGAGAGCTTACTATTCGCCCGGCGCTTTGCCTAAATCAAACGGCTTGCTCAAAAACTGTGTAGGAAGCCCCTTATGACTTCATTTGCCGATCTGATCAGCGGATGCTTTTCAGTGTATGGCTCGGGAAGCGCTCTTAGTCGCGCTATCCTAAAGTAGATAGGCGGATGCGGATCCGCACTTAACCATTCTTGAAAACGAAAAGCGGGCACGCGCTCGTAGAGCAGCCTCTGGAAACCTATCTTTTCCAATGAATCCGCCAGAAGCTTAGGTTTCCCTATAACCATCGCCGAGATCAAGTCTGCCCTCGCCTCGAAGAATTTGGCGATGAAATAAGTCAGCGTCAGAAGCGCCCACAAATAGATAAATATCAAAATGAAGGAGGTGGTTTGAATATAAGCGAAAAGGACATAGAACCAGAAGATATACTGAACCGCTGATAACCCATACAGCCAAAGCGGGTCTCGTCCCTTCAAATGGCCGAATTCATCGCCCAGAACCGTTATGATTTCTTCGTCGTTGAGTTGCAGAAAAGTTCCGGTTGTTATTAGAACCAAGCCTCGGCTGGGGCTGGGCCAGAAGCCGCCGCGTTGGGCAAGAGGGTGTTGGAAACTACTGTCTCAGGCACCTTATAACCGAATTTATCGGCTGTTGTCTTCACGATATCGTAAACATTTACTTTTCGTGCAATCAAATTCTGTGGGTCGCAGTTTATCCCGAATTTGGAGAATATGCTGTGGGCTTTTTGGCAGTCAAGTTCTCCGTTCTCAGCTATGGTTTCTTTGTAAATCTGTTGTTTCAACTGCGCTAACTCTTGATCAGATAATTTCGCACTGGGATTATCTATTCCCGCGGAGAGGGGATATTGGAGTATGTGGATGTATGGGTTTTTTTCGGTAATGTGCCAATCAGCTGCCCTAGAGATTATCTTGTTTGAGTAAAAAACGAACACGAATTGTATGGCAAGCAAAACAATGGGAACCAAGGGACCTATGAGGAAGAATAGGAATATGCCAACAGTCATGAAGACGGCTATGAGTAAGATTTGGGTTTCCAAGAAAATGCGTTGCAAAGATTTGTTCTCTTTTCCTGAAACCTTTTCAGGCACAACTGATTCGCCTTCTCTCCACGCGAAGAAGACACTGTTTTTTCTTACTTGGTCTTCGAACATGTTTACAGCGATGTCGATATCTTCTTTTGATCTTACAAATTCGTCGTCAGAAACAGAATCAACCAATGGCTCAATAGAAACCTTCAAGTAGTCGCTGCCTGAAACTTGAACTTCTAATCTTCTTTTTTGTGAAGCATCTATAACAGTATAACTGATTGAAAAATCATCTCTCGAAATATCAGCGAACCGTTCCTTCTGTGGGAGAAGAAAAAACCGGTAAATATACTGGTAGAGCGTGCGGTTATAAGAGTGTGGAACTTCGGGAGTAACCTCATAAGACCGCATTCCTACTGTCAAAACTTCAGCCTCTACACGAAATCTCTGATAGTTTCAATGGTGTCCACTCATATTAATAGAATCCGTTTGTGGGTGCCTGAGACTTTAGCGTTTGGCGGGCAGAATGATAATAAACGTTGTTCCTTTGCCCTCCTCGCTTTCAAAGGTTACGGAGCCGCCTAAAGCCTCAATCAGCCGTTTAACAACCGCCAAACCTAAGCCTTGCCCTTTCGCTTTAGTCGTCATCATAGGCGTGAACAATTTGGTTTTCACACCTTCAGAGATGCCGACGCCCGTATCAGAAACAGTGATTGTTACAAGATTGTCGTGTTCAGTCCCTTCCAGCGTCAGGTTTCCGCCGTCTGGCATGGCTTGAAGCGCATTATTCACCAGGTTTGTCAGTGCCCGCCTGATGAACATGGGGTCGGTTAATAGTTTGGGGAACTCTTTAACATCAATCGATAGTTTTACGTTGTCGGGTATGGGGATTACGGTGAAGATGCTTCCGATTAACTGTGCCAAATCAACTTCCGAGTATTCAGGGTTTAGGGGTCTAGCGTAGTCTTGGAGGTCAGCCACTATCTTGTTAATGTACCCCACGTTTTGGTCGATGCTGTTGAGGCTTTCAGTTACATCACACTTGGTTTTCATCTCAGGCATCGTTTCAAGGTACTCTTTGAGCAGGTAAACATCGCTCACAATCGCCTGCAGGGGGTTACGGATATCATGTCCTACCATGCCTGCGGTGGCGCCGATCGCGGCTAAGCGTTCCTTATCCTGCAGTTGCCTGCTGCGTTCCACAACTAAGCTTTCTAGGTGCTTGCTGTATTGTTCAAGCTTTACTTCGGCGCGTTTACGTAAAAAAGCTTCCACGATGGAGGGCGCCAGCGCCTCTAAATCTTCAAGTTCAATTTGGGTGTAACCGCCTTCATGGTTACCTACTGCAATTATGCCGATTGTGTTGCCTTCGTTAATGAGCGGTACGCCTAAGAAGGATGTCAGCGGCGGATGACCAGTGGGCAACCCTATATGCGCTGGGTGACTTGCGGGGTCATTGGTGAAGAAGCTTTTTCCTTCTTTTAACACTTTACCGTAGAGACCATGTGCTTTTAAGCTGCCAGGCCTTGACCGGTGACCTTCGGGTGCTATAACATAGCAATTGTTCCAGCCTGGATTACTGGTAGCGATATCCTGCAAGCCTTCTCCGTTAACTTCACCTATGAATCCGATTTTGCTATTTGTTAACTCTACGGCGATAGAAAGACAGAGTTCGCCTAAAGTTTCCTCATCTCCTGCGCTCAACGCTTCTTCTAGGATTCGGTTAATGGCTTCTCCGAGTTTCCTTTGCTTTTCTATGGCTTCTTCTGTTTTCTTTTTTTCTGTGATATCTCTCCAAAAAACAGCTATCCCTTGAGCGGTCGGATAAACGGTTTCCTCATACCAACGGTCAGTTAAGACGCCGTGCTCCTGAAATAACAGGGTCTTTCTCTCTGCCATAGCTCTATGATATTGTGTTTCTGCGTTTGTTTTTGCAATCTTGGGAAAATAATCCCAAATGTTCCTGCCCACCAAATCCTCAGGTTCATAACCAACATTACGGGCTGCTTTATCGTTAATGTAAACAAAACGCCAGTTCTTATCCAAGGAAAAGAATCCGTCATCGATATTTTCTAGAATTGTGGCAAGTTCTTTTTTTGTGTTGATTAGCGCTTCTTCGGCTTCTTTGCGCTTTGTTATATCCTTGGTAATGGCTGTTATGCCTTTTTCAGAAGGGTAAATTGTGGTTTCCCACCATCTGCCAGAGAATACCCCTTCCCATTCAAACAGTGTGATCTCTTTTTTCTCTACGGTCTCAACAACTTTATCGTGAACGACTTCCTCTACATCTTTGGGTAAAATCTTCCAAATGTTTTTTCCAATGATCTCTGAGACCTTAACGTCGAATAATTCGCCAAACGCTGGGTTAGCATAAGTGATAACGTAGTCGTTGTCGAGGGCAACGATGTTGTCTTTGATTCTGTTGAGGACTTCGAGTAAATTGGCGCCGTTAATAGTCATAACTAACAAAAGTTATTCTAGCACAAGATCGTTTTTAAATTAGTAGGTTTCTTAGGGAAAAACTTGAAAGTGAGATACACATAACCTGTTGCTGATCCATTGTGATTGAGACAGTTTATGCCCATTTAGAATTCAAAGCCAAAAACGGAAAATGGTCAATCAACCTGCCCTTTCTCTGCAACAAATGCGGCGTATGCTGCACATTAGACGATTTCTTGATTGCAGGTAAAATCAAAACTGAACCAAAAAACCCAGATGCCCAAGCCAAAGCTGATGCACTCTACGAAGAACTAGGAACGCTATGGGAGGCTGACCCAGAAAAATACGAGCACCGCATAACCCATACTCCCTGCCCATTCCTAAGTGGCAACACCTGTTCTATCTATGAAATCCGCCCTGACGGCTGCCGACAATACCCCAACACACTTTTTGGCATGCAAACAATCGATTGCGAACCCCTAAACAGATTCAAAACACAGCTTGCTGCATTAAAGAAGGGCAAAGCCACAGAAAAAACACTCCATTTCACGACTCAGCCAATCAGACAAGCCCAGTTTACAGCAAGGCAATACCGAAACTGCGTTGCCACGCTACAGAAAGCAGGGATAACGAAAGAGGAATTAACCCTCTTTTACCAAATTAATAAATGGGGTTAAGAAAACTGTGGGAACTTTCGTAGCAGTTTTTGAATGTTGCTTGTCTTTGAAATCACTTCTCTGTAAGTCTTGAGCTGGACAAATGAGCAATTGCTGGTACACCATGCGACTGCTTCATCGCTGAAACCGGTGGTTGAAACAAGCACCCCGGTATCCGCCTCTGATTTTTCTCTGGCGTGAGCAACTTTGGAGCAGAATTGTTGCACATCATGGATGCTTATGGGTTCCTCGTTAGTTTGGCATTCTATGAGTAGTTTCTGTTTTCCTTTCGGATGATGCATTACTGCACTAATGTGTGCCGATCGAGTATGCAGTACAGTTTTGGGTTTGGTATTGTAGCCCATGACTTTGAATAATGTTTCAACTGTTTCCTCAAAGGTTTTACCACTCTGCAGGTTATATGACATCTGGTTTGCACCTATTTCGAAGAAAAAAAACATACTTTATATAGATTATGTACGTTTGTCGATTTCCCTAAGGGAGAGATGAACCCTAAAACGTTAGTTTAGCTATTTGTTCAGGTCTTTCCCAGCATCCCAAGCCCTTGCCAACCTCTTGCCTACGCCGTAGTAACTGCGGTCGTTCATGGCAAACAGGATTGGCTGCAACTTCTCAATGTCTACAGCGCATTGGGCGACGATGGATTCTTCGCAGTAGGTAGCGGCGACTTTGCCCACAAAAACATCGTGCTCTGGAAAATCAATTGTCTGTACGAGTTCACACTCCATGTTTAGGGGGCATTCCTCAATTAGGGGAGCAGTTTTTAGTTTGCCATAAAAGGTTTTAAACAGGGCTGCTTTGTCCACTTTTCTGCCCGAGACTAAGCCGCAATAATCGGTTTCTTTTATTTGTTTGACGGATGGGATGTTTACGCTGAAGGTTTTGTTGGTTTTTATGCCTTGGTTAGTGTAGTGTGTTTTGTTCATGCCCAAAGACACGGTGTCCGGCGAAATTATGCCCACGTGTGCTATTGCAATGTAGTTGGGTTTGTCTGCAACTAATGCTCCGGCTAAAACGGTGGGCAATGGGTATAGGCTGTTTTTTGCTGCAATTTCCACTTTCATTGGCTCGGGCTCCAAAAATCGACATAAAACTTTACCCTTTATCCTTATTTAAAATTGTCGGGGGTTGTCTACCCGGAAAAAAACAAGCGTTAAAGGATTGCTGCCCCAGTTGGTAGAGACCGCTTGGGCTTTTGAGGTTCCCATATTGTTTCACATCCACACCCTGACGGTTTCAACATGGAACCATGTAGGGCGTGTGGAAGAAATGCATATCCCACACTGAAACAGACGCCTAAAAACAATGCAAACCAAAAAAGCAGCCGCCTCAAGCATTCTTGTGGCACCCCGTAACCGCCACACCCACATAAAGAATGAACAAACAACCAGCAAACAACTTTTGATTACTGAGAGATGAGGGGAAAGAGGAGGCATCGCAGCTAGTCTTTTTTCATTGCTTCCGCTTTGAATTCTTTGGGCATCAACTCAACTGCATAGCGTAATGCTGTTCTGGGCATCTCTTTGCGGTGCTTGACCACATAGTCGAAAACCTCTTTTTGGTGGACTCGGCTTTCCTCTTTTAGCAGCCAACCGTAACCCTTCTGCACCAAATCGTCGCCGTCCAGCAGGAGCACATCACAGATTTCAAACGAAATCTCTAAAAACATGCCCCGTTTCGCAGGCACAATAAACGAAACCGCCGAAGCCCGCCTGAGCCATCGGTTGCTACTCTTCGCCCAACTCTTCACTTCCACCGCGACTTCGGGGCACTTCTGTATGAGGTCGCCCACTGTGTGGTTGCAGAAGCTGTCGCATTTTGCCCAGTTGTCCATGTAGGATTCTGTCCAGCGTTTGAAGGTGTGTATGTCACTGGCTTGGAGTTTGTCTATGTAATGTGGCAGCCACTCGGCGGCGACGAAGGCTTCCTCCATGTAATCTGAGCTAAGCAGCTCCTCACATAAACCCAAAAGCGCCTCTTTGCTTAACTTTTTGGTTTGAGGCAAATACTTCTTGGCGATTTTCCCAACCAAGGGGGTTTTGACGCCATACACTTTGATGGGTTCCTTGAAATAACGCTGGGCGCCCATTTTTGTTTGCGGGTCGGTGTTGGCGGCAAGTTCTGCTCTGACCTGCTCAAGGAGAGGACTCATAACAAACTTATCAGTTACCTGGAAAATAAGTGCTTTTCTAAACTTAACAAAAACTGTTGGGGTGGAAGGCTTAGAAGTCTTCCATTTGGTAGAGTCCCAAGTCGATGTTGAGTGTTTTTTCAGGGCCGTGGCTGTCTTCGAGGTCATAGAGGCTGCTTGTGGCTCGGTCAAGTTTGGTTTTTTTAGGGGTCATTTTTGCCTTAACCATCCTTTTATCTTTAACTTTAATGACGGGAGCACCGATAACCA
The DNA here is from genome assembly GCA_963702095.1 of Candidatus Bathyarchaeota archaeon. Classification (GTDB taxonomy): domain Archaea; phylum Thermoproteota; class Bathyarchaeia; order Bathyarchaeales; family Bathycorpusculaceae; genus Bathycorpusculum. The sequence continues at coordinate 2,130,578 of OY969706.1, read as the reverse complement.
AGGAAGTGTTGTCGATGAGTTGCGGCAGCACTTTGGCGTCTTCAACGGAGACGTGGCATTTGAGTTCGTCATGTAAGTGTTTAGTCAACGCCTTTTCTCCTCCAAACTTCTGCGCTGATGAGGTCGCGTATGGCAACTCGGATAGCTTCAGCCCGGTTGGGATAGAACCGTTCGTCCACTAACTGGTCCAAAGCTTTTATATACGTTTCAGGTAGATACAGAGTGATTAGTTTCAAGTTGGTTAGTCTCCCCTACTGCTTTTACAACTATACAACGCTACTCGACACTTATACTCCTACATATCATGCTACATATATGCACATAATATGTTGGTTCCAGCATATATAAAAGCGCAAACATGTTTGGAGCAGGGAAATGTCAAATATGCAGATGCAGGGAACACGTTTTTATGCCAAGACACAGCAACTAACAAAACAGACAAACATGCCCCAAAACATCCACATAAAAAACTACGGCTGCTCAGGCAACACCGCAGACGGAGAAACCCTCGCAGGATGCCTAAAACAAGCAGGCTACACCCTCACAAACAACGAAGCCACAGCAGACCTAATCATCTACAACACCTGCGCAGTGAAAGGGCCAACTGAGAACCGCATAATCAACGACATAAAAACGGTGCCAACAGGCAAAAAAATCGTGGTCTCAGGCTGTCTCCCCAAAATTTGTTACGAAAGGCTCCAACGTGAAGTCCGCTTTGACGGCGCTGTGGGCCCAGCGGTAGGCCTAGCAATCGTTGATGTTGTGCGGCGGGTTTTGGCTGGGGAAAAAGTGGTTGATTTAGCTGCCTCTAAGGAGAAGTCACTGCCGCCGTTGAGTCTACCGCACCTAAGAAGCAACCCAGCCGTAAGCATAGTTCCCATAAACTACGGTTGCCTAGGCAGCTGCGCCTACTGCTGCGTTGTCCAAGCAAGAGGCAAACTCCGCAGTTACCCAATCAAAGACATAGTGGCGCGTGTGGAAGCCGACTATGCGGCGGGGGCAAGGGAGTTCTGGGTTACCTCACAGGACACCGCAAGCTATGGCAGAGACATCAAGTCCAGTCTTGCCGACTTGCTGTTGGCACTGGACAGTTTAAAGGGTGATTTCCGTGTCCGAGTGGGCATGATGACTCCCAACTTGGTTGCCAACATTGAGGAGCGGCTCTTGTGTGCTTTTGAGTCGCAGAAAATCTTCAAGTTCCTGCATTTGCCGGTGCAAAGCGGTGATGATTCGGTGCTTAAAGGGATGCGTAGGTTCTACACCGTCGAGCAGTTTAGGGAGGTAGTGGACGCTTTCCGCGAGGTTTTCCCCGATTTAACTTTGGCAACCGATGTGATTGTGGGTTACCCATGTGAAACAGAGGAAGCCTTCCAAAACACGCTCAAGCTGCTAAGAGAAATCCAGCCAGACATAACCAACGTCTCCAAGTTTTTTGCGCGCCCCAAAACACCCGCTTGGGACCTCCATGAGGGTTTGGTGGATAGGGAAGAGATTAAGCGGCGAAGCACGTTGGCGGCTCAGTTGGCTAGTGAGTTGTCGGCTAAGCGTAACCTGCGTTGGGTCGGCTGGAGCGGGTTGGTGCTGTTTGATGAGCGGGGTAAAGTGGAGGGTTCATGGGTGGGACGCAACTTCGCCTACAAACCAGTCGCCGTTAAAAGCGGCGAGGACCTGCTTGGCAAAAACTTGCGGGTTGAAGTGACTGAGGCTTCCCAAACCTACCTCAAAGGCAAAGTTCTGCCACAGGAAGACAGCGGCGAATTGGGTTATGTTGCTATTTGATGCCACTGAATATGCCAGCGTGAACGAGCTTCACAGTACTCGGTCACCGAGGATTTTGCTGGTTGTTTGTTCATTCTTTATGTGGGTGTGGCGGTTACGGGGTGCCACAAGAATGCTTGAGGCGGCTGCTTTTTTGGTTTGCATTGTTTTTAGGCGTCTGTTTCAGTGTGGGATATGCATTTCTTCCACACGCCCTACATGGTTCCCTGCAGAGGTGGACTGGATGTGTGTGTGAAAACATGTATCGACTACTTTCTTAGCGAGACAAAGAACAGCGCAATGCAGGTCGGGGCACCAGCATGGCAAAACAAACAGACACACCGCCACCAACCCCAAACAAACAACTATTTTGATCTACTGATATAGGCTGTACGCTTGCATAGTCCTCTGGTTAGCAGTAGGCTGCGTTCTTGAGTTGGCGGCTTTTGCAAAAGGGATGTGTGGGATACGGCTTGTTTTTGCCGGGCGTTTGCAGCCGACCTCTGTGCAACTTGACGCGTGGATAGTTGAGGCTTTTATTGCTCTCCGCTACCGTGTTAGCGAATTGATTTGCAGGATTTTGATATTGTTCTTTTGGAGGATGAAACGAGCGGTTACGTAACTATCGTGCCTTCCCTGCAGGGATGCCACACACAAGGCGACACATTACCCGAAGTGCTGGATAACATCCGAGAAGCCATAGACCTCTATTGGGCAACGCTGACACCGCGGGAAAAAAGTCGCCTGAAGAACCCGTGCTAATCAGTTGCCTACTGCCTGGTTAATCCTTAAATAATTTCGGTCTCTAACCTTCCTTATTCGAGCTGAGAACTTGACCACCAAGCAACAGTCCATCTGCATTTTTAACACTTTGAGCCGCAAAAAAGAGGAATTCACTCCCATTGTACCTGGCAAAGTCGGCATGTACACTTGCGGCCCCACAGTCTACGATTACGCCCACATCGGCAACTTCCGCGCCTTCCTCTTTGAAGACCTCTTGAAGCGTTGGCTCAAATTCAGCGGCTACCAAGTTACCCATGTGATGAACTTAACCGACATCGATGACAAAACCATCAAAGGCAGCCAAAAACAAGGTATCCCCCTCCGAGAATTCACCGACTTCTACATTAAAGCTTTCTTCGAAGACATCAAAACCCTCAATATCGAACCCGCCGACGTTTACCCCAAAGCCACCGACCACATCCCCGAAATGGTTAACATAATCCAGACTTTAATAGCAAAAGGCGTCGCCTACAAAGGCGAAGACGGCTCCATCTACTTCTCAGTCGCCAAATTCCCTGATTACGGCAAACTCTCCCACTTAAAAGTCGGCGAACTTAAAGCCGGTGCACGTGTCAGCCAAGATGAATACGCCAAAGAAGAAGCCCAAGACTTCGCACTTTGGAAGGCGTGGTGCCCGGAAGACGGCGACGTGTTTTGGGAGACTGAACTGGGCAAGGGTCGCCCTGGCTGGCACATTGAATGCTCTGCGATGAGTATGAAGTTTCTGGGCGAAACCTTTGACGTCCACTGCGGCGGAGTCGACAACATGTTTCCCCACCATGAAAACGAAATAGCCCAATCCGAAGCCGCCACAGGCAAACCCTTTGTGCATTACTGGATGCATAACGAGCACCTCCAAGTTGAAGGCAAAAAAATGAGCAAACGCTTCGGCAACTTTTACACGCTCCGCGACCTCTTAGCCAAAGGCTATAACCCAATCGCCATACGTTACCTGTTAATGTCGACGCATTATCGGCAGCAATTCAACTTCACTTTCGAAGGACTGGACGCAGCGAAAGCGGCGGTGGATAGGCTTCGGAATTTTGTGAGGCGCCTCCATGAGGCAGAGGGAACTGCCACGGGAAAAGTTGCCACTTTAACCGCAAAGTTGGAAGCTTGCTTCGGCGGCTCCATGGATGATGACCTCAACATTGGCATTGCCCTCTCCTCGCTGTTCGACTTTGTCCGTGAAATGAACGCGTTGCTTGACGTCAACTTGGTCGGCAAAAATGAGGCGGCGGATGTAGGCGGTTTAATGATGCGGCTTGACGAGGTTTTAGGCGTCATCGGCAAAGTTGAAGTGGAAGAAGCCCTGCCCCAAGATATCGATGAGTTGGTGCAGAAGCGTGAGGAAGCCCGCAAAGCCAAAAACTGGAAAGAAGCCGACGCCATACGTGCGCAACTAAAAGCCATGGGCATCGTGCTAGAAGACACCGCACAAGGCATAAGATGGCATAAAGAGAAAACTTAGGTCCTCTCGGCTTATCGGTAGATCAAGTTTTTACTAGTTTAAGAAGAAGGCAATGCCCCCTTGCTCATCTTCTTCCTATGGGCTTAGCAGGCGGCTGCGTTTTGTGTTCTGCCTTGGCAATGGGTTGCTGGCTGATTGTGGAACAAACTACAAGCAGAACAATGCAATCCGCTGTTAGAGGAGAGGGGTTTGCTGATTATTCGCAACCTCCTTGTTGTGAACTCGCATTGGACGCTGCAATTTTGGGAAATTGAACCACTTCTTTGCCGAGATAACGGTGACTGCTTCAACAATGGTTAATGCTAAAACGGTGCATATTGGAACCCAATCATACGCGTACATCTGAACTGCAATGTGGCCTAATGCTCTTTTCTGCAGAAAAGTGAAACCTACGTCATAATAGAAGAAAAAGGGCAAGTTCAACAGGGCAATGAACCCGACAAACCCCAATGCAAACTTGAGTAGTTTCTGCCTGTTATACCATACCATCAAGGGCAGGGCGACCAGCGTAACACGGGGGTCAAAGGAAGCAACTGCAAGCAGAAACGCGGAGGCCCAAGGTCTTTTTGTGAAGCCAAAATACAATGCTCCCACGGCAAGTGATGCTTGGATTATATGCGCGTTTGCCAAGGCATAGCCCCAATAGTAACCTTGGAAAAAAGCTGCAGGGTCCAAACTGATCGAGTAGGGTATGGGCAGAAGCAAAACCACCACCGTCGCCACACAACCCAGAATAAGGTTTTTGCCTTTGACGATTTTGTAGATGAAGAGGGCTAAAGCGAAGACCGAAAAGAACTGCAGAATATCAAAGGCGTTGAGTGCGTTTTGGTAGTTTAGGGCGAGGAAGGGTGCGAAGAAGAGCAGAAAAGACGGTGTGTACATGAAGCTTTGAGGGCTTGGTTCAATAACGTAGTCGCCTGGCAGATAGCTGCCGGCTTCGTAGATTTGGGTGGGGTTATGGAAGAATCGCCATTCGCCGATGTAGTAGGCTGAGAAATCCGCTGCAAACGATGAGGACAAGGGCTTTAAGGTTTGAGGGTACGCTGTGATGAAAGTGAATGTGTTTAGGGCTAAAGCTATTATTATTACTGTTATGAGGATTTTTTTCTTGTTCGGGGCGAACACTATCTCTTTTTAAAAAATTGCTCTTTACTTATTTAGTCTTTTGCGATATTTAGAATACATCACCTTTTTAAGTGTAGAATCGTCTATTTCTGTTGTTTGCGCTTGTTGTGCCATAGGAGATTAAAAGTTGGAAATAAGCCGAAAAAACCTACGCAACGAAGTTTTGGAGCGAATCAAATTCGTTAGAACCTGTGTTATGGCGCGGGAACTCTGTTTACTTGTGCGCACAAACCGTGCAGTACTTGAACCCAACGACGTACAGGAAATATGCGAACACATCTCAAAACTGTGCAAAGAGGAAGGCTGCAGCGAACCCAGCGAATTATGCAGCAAAGCCGCAGTCGCCATAGGCTCCGGAGACGAAGAGAAATACCTTGACTTATGTGCGCAAAGTTGCGTGAAATGCGGCGAAGCTAGAAGACCGCAGTCTAAAAAGGACGCGTATGTCGCATAACATTGGCAAACGTTAGCTTTTAGAGGTTTATGTATGTTTATTGCGCCTTTTGTTCCAAGTCCAAACAGTGTAGTAGAGTACATGCTGAAGTTGGCTGATTTGAAATCGGGCGAAGTGCTTTTTGACATGGGTGCCGGTGATGGTCGAACGGTGATTATGGCGGCGCGGACCTTTGGCGCCAGAGGCGTCGGTATAGAACTTCGAGAGGACTTGGCGAAGAAGGCGTTGAGCACTATTCATGAAAGCGGCTTAGAAAACCGCGTTACCATCATAAACGACGACATGTTCAACGTGAACTTGACCTCCGCCGACGTGGTTTACCTGTACTTAACCACCAGTGCAAACGAGAAAATCAAGCCTAAACTGGAACGCGACCTCAGAAAAGGCGCCCGCGTCGTCTCCCACGACTACGAAGTGGTCGGTTGGCGCCCAGAAAAAATAGAGACCTTCTGCGAAAACCCCCAGTTGGGCTACCCGTCGCACACGATTTACCTCTATCGTAAACCCTGAGTTGGCTCAAAAGATTTTTTAGGTGTTGCCTCTCCTCTTTGCCTCTGAGTGTAGCTTAGGATGCAGTTTGTTCCATGGCAAACCGTTGCGGATTGGCGATGCAGAGGCTGCGGGTATTGCTGTAAACTCTACGGCGTCGTCTTAGGTTTCCATGAATGGCTAAACCTCACCAAAACCTTCGGCGGCCAAACCACTGTGGCGGCACTGGATAAATTCTATATCAAACGATGCAGCGACGGCAGTTGCGCTTTTCTCTGTAGCAAAAACCACAACTACTTCTGCGGCTTGCAAGGCATGAAGCCCAACGCATGCAAAATCTGGCCTTTCAAGGTATTGGCGGAACCCAAATACGGCGAAGCAAAACAGGCTGAATACCCGTACATGGGGCACACTCTCTACGTCTATGCTGATACAATGTGTAATGGCTTGCGGTTTGGCACGCCGACTTGGGAGTTCCGTAATACGACAGTTAAGGAGTTTACAGAGTTGGCGCTGGGACAAAGAGAAAACCAGTACAAGACCACCCGACCGGTTTCCTCTGAGCCAAACCAATGGGGAAGACATCTGTTCCCATAATTTTTCCACGTTGTTTTTGGGTAAGTTCTTTAGGCGGTTTTGGCTTTTAACCAGAAACACCCAGTTACAGAGGAAACTTTATGTCTAAACCCAAAGTCGGCGTTTCAATGCTCTACTGCTTAGGCGAACCCTTCAACCGCATGGTTAAGCGCCTCGGCAACATGGAAGCCAAATACATAGAAATCGTTGACGACGGCACCCACGACCTAAACAAAACCCGCATCCAACAACTTCGCGAAGCAGCCAAAAGCTACGGCTTAACCTACTCCCTCCACGCCCCCTTCGCAGACATAAACATCGGATCCCCCGCCAAACCCATGCTCGCCGCCGGGATAAAACGCCTCAAACAATCCCTCGCCAACGCCCATGAACTCGACGCTAAAATGTGGGTGTTCCACCCCGCCCAAATCACGGGGATAAGCCAGTTCTACCCTGACGCGCTCTTTAAGCAGGGCTGCGAAAGCATCAAAGAACTCTATGCTGTGGCAGAGGAGTACGGTTTGAACATGGGGTTGGAGAATTTGCCTGCCAAATACGGGTTTCTGATGAATTCTCCAGCGGAGTTTCAGCGGTTCTACAAAGAAACGGGTTTGCCCATCGGCATCACCCTTGACCTTGGACACGCCAATTTAGAGGGGCAAATTCAGCTTTTCTTTGACCAGTTAGCCGACAAAATCGTGCATATCCACGCCAGCAACAACCACGGCGAACACGACGAACACAACGGCGTCGCAGATGGCAACATCAACTACCAAGACGTCATCGCCAACCTCAAGCGAATTGGCTACGACAAAACCGTCCTCGTCGAATCCATCCGAGACGTGCCCCAAAGCATCGCCGAGCTTAAGCGTCTACTCGTTTAGGGGCAACTCAAGCTCCAAGTAGTCTTCGGCTAAGATGGTGTTGGGGAAGATTTTTTTGGCTTGCTCTAGCAGGGATGAGGCGTCTGGGTAGCGTGCGCTTATGTGGCTAAGGACAAGGCGTTTTGCGTCTGCGGCTTTGGCTTGGGCTGCGGCTTGGCTGGGTGTCGAGTGCCCGTCCGTTTCCGCTTTTTCCTTCAAAGAATCGTCAAAAGTGCAGTCGTGAATCACCAAATCAGCGCCCTCCGCATACTTGGCAAAGCCGCTAAACGGTTTGGTGTCGCCTGTGTAAACGATTTTTCTGCCCCGCCGCATAGGACCCATCACGTCACTGGGCTTAACAGTTTTGCCGTTTGACGCGGTGACTTCTTGGCCACTCTGCAACTCAGACCACAACTCCCCCACTGGGAGGCCCAGCGCCTGCGCTTTTTTAGGGTAAAACTTGCCTGGACGAGGCTTCTCTTCAAACGCGTAGGCGTAGCTTTCCACGGCGTGGCTAGAGCGAAACGCGGTGACTTGGATTTCGCCGGTGTCGCAGATGATGCCTTCAGCGATGATTTCGTTGATGGTGACGGGGTAGTTTAAGCCGAAATTCAGGGTTTCTTTGGTGCATACGAGGAAGTTTTTGATGCCGACAGGGCCATAGATTTCTACGGGTTCTCTGCGTTCCATAAGCGCCATCGTCTGCAGCAGCCCCGGCAAACCGAGCACATGGTCGCCGTGGAGGTGGGTGATGAAGACCTTCATTTTACGGTGGAAACTTACTTTCGAAGCCATCATCTGGCGCTGGGAGTTTTCGCCGCAGTCAAACATCCATTGGTCACGGGGGCACTGCACAACCACGCAGGGCAAGCTCCGCTTAAGCGTCGGCACGCTGCCGCTTGTTCCTAGGAACACTACTCGGATGCTCATGGCTTCTGCACCTTTTCAAACACCGCGATTTCCCTTGTCAGCGTCTGGTGGACATAGGCGAAGTGGGATTCAACATGTCTAAACCCGGATTGGGCGCCGAGGCGGGATATGTCTAATGTTTTGGGCGCGGCTATACAAATTCGTTGCCCCACACTGAGCAGCGCATAGGAGGCTGCCAAAACATCCTGCACCAACTGAATCGTCGTTGATTTGAGCGTGCTCGACGAGCGCCCATACGGTGGGTCAGTGACGACTGCGTCGACTTTAAAGAGCGGGATTTTGCGGGAATCCGCTAGCAGCAGCCCTTCGGCGTGGATGTGGAAGTAGGCAAGGTTTTTTCTGGTACCCAAAATCATCCGCCTCTGCGCATCAACGCCGACGGCTCGGCAGCCGATGAAAGTGGCTTCGATGAGTGAGGTGCCTGTGCCGCAGAAGGGGTCGAGAAGCACCGACTCGGCTTTGGCATGCGATAGGTTGACCATGCACCGCGCCATCTTCGACGGCATCGCCGACGGGTGGAAAAACGGTTTTTTGCGGGGACGACGTTCCGAGAAGGTTTTGCTGGTTATGTCGGTGAGTTTTAAGCCCAAGATGAGTTTGTTGTTGGTGATTATGCCGATTAGGGTTTTGTCTGGGTTTTTGAGGTTGACTGTGGCGCCCTCTGTTTGCTGCAGGATTTGCTCGCCCAGCTTAATCTCCAGTTGCATCGTGTTGATGTCGGCGTCAGCATAGTTTTTGATGCGGTTGATGCGCACCACAAAGCTTTCGCCCGGCTGGATTACCGCGGAAAAATCAACTTTGGCGGCGGCTTGGGCAATAGCGGCGTAAGTTGCTTCGGTGACGAAGAGTTCCTGTGCGCAGACCCGCGTGTAAGCCGAGCGAATCTGCACTGCCCTGACGCTTTCCACCGATGCGTCGAGCCGCAGAATCTGGTCGAATTCCTCTGGGTTGCTGTAGGGGTATCCTTCGGATTCCAGAATCGCCACAACTTCAGCCGCTGGCAACGTCGAGTTTTCGCCGGAGAGTAAAAAGAAGAGTTTAGGCACTACTTTGCCCCTTTAAGTTCTCGGCTAATCAGCGGCGCCAAAGACACTTTGCTGATGTTTGAGGGTACGCTGTCGGTCCCCACGATTTCCTCCACGCCCGCGTCGAGGATGCGTTTCTCTGCGTCGCCGATGAGCAAGCCGTGCACGCAGCCGCAGAATACGTGTTTGGCGCCTTGTTCGCGGAGGATTTTTGCTGCGCCGACTATGGTGCCGCCTGTGCTGATGATGTCGTCGAGAATGATGACGGTTTGGTCTTTGACGTTTAAGCCCTCAGCGGTCTGCACGGTTTGTCCGGTGTAGCGGTCGCGGGTTTTGTTTAGGTGCCCTGCGTCGCCGCCCAACACTGCCTGCGCCTGCTCTGCGATGTACATGGCGCCTTTGTCGGGGGAGAGGGCGTAGGCTCCCTTGTAGCCCTTGTTGACGAAATAGTCTGCGATGAGCGGGATGGCACTCGCTGTCCGTGCAGGAAAAGGAAACTGCGCCAACGAGTGCTCGGAGTGGATGTTTACGGTGAGGAATTCGTCGATACCGGCGCCTTTAAGCATGCGAGCAACAGTTTCAACGCTTATGCCTTCGCCTGCGAGGAAGGTTTTGTCCTGCCGTGCGTAGGCGAGGTAGGGGACGACTGCGGTGACTTTGGCGGCGCCCGCCCGCTTAGCACAGTCAGCTAAAAACGCCAGTTGGAACAGCCTGCCGTCTTGGGCTGGGGGACAGGTGGTTTGGATGATGGCGACTTCTTCGCCCTTTACGTCGCCGTCTAAGCGCACGTAGGATTCGCCGTCAGGGAAAATTTTGGAGATGACTGGAACGTTTGGGATGCCGCTTTGGGCTGAAACAGCTTCAGCCAAGGGCTTGGACGCGGGACCGGAGACTATTTTCAAATCTGTTTCCTCTCGCAATTTAGTGATGCAGGTTCAGGTTTTAAGGTTTTATCTTCGTACCTTTGCAAGTTACTTTAGCAGCTCTATATTCCTCTTTCGTTAGCTCTGCCTCTTCAATAATTGCCAAGAGCACTCCCTTCTTGATTTGCTCATGTTTCGGAACAGGCACAATACGCTCTCCTTTCACAAGAATTAAATGGCTGCCTTTCTGCCTTGCAACCTCAAAGCCAGCTTTGAAAGTGCCTTAACGGTAACACGCCATGAGAGCAGAGGGAGCTTCGACAACAACTTCAGCCTTTTCAGCTTTGGTTTTGCGGTTAAGAAGTTTAGCCTTAACTTCAAGGTAACCCTCGATGGCTTCTTTGATATTGCTCAAGGCTTCATCTTTGGTTTCGCCTTCCGAAGCAACGGGGAGCTCCACAGATTTAACTATAAAGCCGCCCTCTTCTGCGGGTTCCAGCAATACAGTAAATTTCCGTGCTACCATCTTACAACCTACAGAACCTTACGCTGCAGGTTGAATAAGAAGGTATCCAAAGTTGGTACTAATGCCGTTAACAAAGATTGATAAAATCGGTATGCAACTAACCTTCATGATTAAGTAATGAAAATGGCTCATGTAATCAGGGACATGCAGAACGCTTACAGAGACGCCGATCGGCTTTTCCATGAGGGTAACTATGAGGGTTCGGTTGAATGCTACAACAAGGCATTGCGGCTTTGCCAGTCCCTGCCAGAAACCACGGAGTTTGACCGCCGTCGCTTTGAGGCTTCGTGCTATGCGGGTTTGTCTGGTGCGTTGGGGCGGTTGGAGAGGCATCTGGAGAGCTTCGCAGCGGCGAATAAGGCGTTGGTTTTCTACGATCAATGCGGCGACAAGTACCCAGCGGATGTGGGCAGGTGGTTGATGGCGCAGGTGAATCAGGGCACTGCATTGGCGGCGCTCGGATGCTTACCCGCAGCAGTGGAGGCGCTTATGCGGGCAAAACAAATTTTCACCGACAAAGGCCTGGACTCCGCTCAGAACAAGCAGTGGCTGGAAATCGTTGACGAAAACATTACAGCCATCAACGCCCGCGTAAAACAGCAGGGGCAGTAGGCTACGCTTTTAACGTTGAACTAAGTGGTAATCTCCATAGTGAACCCTATGGATACATGGCGCTACCTCCCCCTCTCAACCAACGATGCCGCATTGAACATGGCAATCGACGAAGCCATCCTCCAAGCCCGCATCGCCGACAAAGCCCCCAACACGCTTAGGCTCTACCGCTGGCAACCCTCCGCGGTCAGCGTGGGCAGAAACCAGAACCCCGAAGCGGAAGTCTACCTCGACGCGGCAAAGCAGTTGGGCGTGGATGTGGTTCGGCGTATCAGCGGCGGAGGCACCGTCTACCATGACAGCGAAGGCGAAGTCACCTACGCAGTCGTCGCCAAAACCGCCGATTTAGGAGGCGCCGACATAACCGCCGTCTACACCAAAATCTACGGTGCCGTAAGAGATGCCCTGCGGATTTTGGGCTCAGGCTCAGACTTTAGCAGTGGAGACGCAAAAAACTGCCCAAACCTTACCGTCAACGGCAAAAAAATCAGCGGCAGCAGCCAAACCATCACCCACGGCGTCGTCCTCCAACACGGCACCTTGTTACGGAGCGTGGATTTGCCGAAAATGTTCCAGCTGCTCCAACTCAAAGGAGCCAGTTGCATCCAAGCCGCCGACATCGCCAAACGCAAAATCACCAGCCTCGAAGCTGAATTGGGGCACAGAATCAGCCCCGACACAGTCGCCAACGCCTTAGCTCAGGGCTTCCGTATCATGCTTAAAATACAGTTGGAAGTGGGCGAGCTTATAGCCGAAGAAAAAGAGATGGCGAACAAGCTCTATAAAGAAAAATACACGACCAAAGAGTGGAATTTGAGTGGCAAAACATAGGAACGGAGGCTTCCAAAATACTTGGCTCTCCCTTTTAGCGTTTAATGGTGGCTCCAAAGTTTGCTGTCTGCTTGAGAAAGTCTCCACAACCAGCCAGCAACGCCACTTCAAGCCCGAACACAAAAAACAAACCACCCTAAAAGCCTCGAGAAGAAGATGAGTAAGGGCGACTCTGCCTTCATCTAATAATAAAAATAAAAAAAGCCCAAATTTTGATCCCTAACGAATCGTTTAGGCTCCAAGCAACATTACCTGAAACGTCTGCTCAATGCCTTACGCTCAGCTTCCAAAACCAACTCGTAAAACTTGTCTGAAAGCTTCGGTTCCTTCTCTAAAACACCCAAAATATCCGCTGCCGAAACACGCCTTGCACTCAAACCAACCGCCGCCACCTTGCCATACCGCTCGATTAACTCCGCGGTCTGTTTGGCATGGCTGCGCATTCGCTCCTCATTTTTAGCTAAGTGTTCCCCTTTCTTTTCAAGCAAGCCCATGGCTTTTTCCTCTTCAACCTTTAGCAATCCGATGGCTGCGGAACCGCAGTTGGGGCACTTGGGCTTGTCGGGAAGGTCTTTTATGCGGATTAGTTGCATGTAATCCCAGCAGGCAGTGCATACAAAGTTGCCTGTTTCGTTAAGTAAGCGTGCTTTGGCAGATTCAACCAAGACGGCACGCATCTGTTCAGGCGGGATAAGGTCGGTTTTCATGCTGACCCGTTCAATGCCGACACGTGCCACTGGCGTCGCGTTGCCGCCTGTATCCACCACCTGCAACCGCACGTTACCATCGCGGAGGCGCCCAAGAACCATGACTAAGCCGTCGGCGTCAAGGTCTTTGCTGAAAACCTCTTTGAGGCCCTCCTCATAGATGGGGGTGCCCTCGAAACTGCTGATCAGTTTTTGTAAACTGATGTTGCCGAAGTCAGCCCACTTCTTGAGCGCTCCGAAGCGGCGGGCGACCTGTATGACTCGACGTTTGAATAAGCCTGTCTTCACCGTTGACATTGTCAGGGTGCTGCGGATGACTTGTTCGGGGAGGGCTTTGATTTCTTTTAGGACTTCGACGAGGCGGTCGGCAGTCATGGTGCCCATGGTCTGCACAAATATGCGGTAGGGGTCATGCTGCACGACTATGCCGCGGCCGAACTTATCGGAGAGTACCTGCCCCAGAAGCTGCGCCAAAGCCCTATTGGTCAGTGAGCCAAAGTTAGAGTGGACAATTATGAATTCTCCCCAGTCTTCAACCACAATCCGCTGTGGCGTAGGCACTGGGAAACCGCTGTGCACCTGCTCCACGGTCTCTGCGAGCGCATGCAAAATGTTCTCTGGGTCAGCGGGGTAACGCTGTGAAAGTGACTCGCTAATCTGTTGGGGCGAACAGCCACGGTGGGTTTCCTCTTCCACGAAGCCCCGGATCTCCGCGAGTTCCTGCGCCACTTCATAGGGCACGGGGATTTCTTCGCCTATCCAGCTAGGTATGCTGCCTGTGGGGTCGTCGACTGGGCGCACGTAAACTTTTTCTTCGGTGGCATGGATGATTTGCCATGGACTGCCGCGAATGATGAATTTGGTGCCTGGTTTCCCATATTCAGCCATAAACGCCTCGTCGAGGACGCCTATGGATGAATCCGAGGTTTCATCGATAACTAAAAACTGTTTCTCCTCCGGAATCATGGAGAGATTGTCAAAATAGTATTCGAAGAGTGCTTTGGTACGTTGGGGTTTTAGGACCACTTGGTCTTCGATGGATGCCCATGCCAAACGTGGAAAGCGTCCATGCATGTACTTGATGATTTTTTCTATATCGGCGATGGTTAGGTTCTGAAATGGGGCAGCTTTTCTGCATATGTCAAGGATTTCTTGGAAGGTCAGGCGCCTGTTTTTGAGCAGTAACCCAGCGATTTGATGAGTCAACACATCATAGGGTTTGTCGGGTATTGCGATGGGTTCGAGTTGCTCCTGTAATGCCCGTCTGGCAATAACCAGCGCTTCAAGTGTGTCATCGGAGTCCATGCCAATGATTAAGCCCTCAGATAGGTTGCCGTAGGTGTGCCCTGCCCTGCCCACACGCTGAATAAGTCTAGACACCTGCCTTGGACTCATATATTGAATGACCAAGTCGATGTGTCCAACGTCGATGCCCAATTCGAGGCTGCTGGTGGCGATTAACCCCTTGAGGTCCCCGCGTCTGAGCCCCGTTTCAGCGGCGATGCGGCTGGGCTTCGCCAAAGAACCATGATGAATAGAAATCGGGAAATCAACATCCCAAACCTTGAAACGCGAAGCCAAAACCTCACTGACAGAACGCGTATTAGTAAAAAGCAAAACCGATTTACGCTTAGACATATAATCGCGGATAATCCTTAACCTAGCCGCCACTTCGGGGTGCGTATAGATTTTGCCTGCAAACTGCACATCCTCTTCGGTGGGTTTAGGATAAATCACCTGCAGCTTCACCATCTTAGCCACTGACACCCGCACGATCTCGACAGGGCGCTGGCTGCCAACGAGGAACTGCGCGACTTTTTCGGGGCTACCCACAGTGGCGGATAAGCCTACGGTTTGGAATTCTCTGCCGATTAAACCGCGGATGCGTTCAAGCGCCAGCGACAGCTGACTACCCCGTTTAGTATCCGCTAACTCATGCACCTCATCAATGACAACCCATTTGAGGGCTTGAAGATGCTGCCGCAACAGCCAACCGGAGAGTATGGCTTGGAGGGTTTCAGGTGTAGTTATGAGGATGTCTGGGGGGCATTGGCTTTGGCGTGTGCGCTCCTTCTGCTCGGTGTCGCCGTGGCGCACTGCCAGTTTTATGTCGAGGTTGTTGCACCACCATTGCAGCCGCTCCATTAGGTCCCGGTTAAGTGCCCGCAGCGGCGTGATGTAGAGCACTTTTATGCCCGGAGTCTTGGGTTGCTGCAAAAGCATGCTAAGCACAGGCAGAAAAGCAGCTTCGGTTTTGCCTGTGGCGGTTGGAGAGATTAACAGCACGTTTTTGCCGTCGAGGATTTTAGGTATCACTTTTTCTTGGGGCTCGGTGGGTTTAGAGAATCCCTTCTGCTCAACTAGCCGTCGCACTGGCTTTACAAGCATTTCAAAAGCGGTTTCCAATGTTGCCTGCAATACAAATTGAACCTCGAACTGATTAGAACATAAGCCTGTGTTGTGCTATAAAAAATGTTAGGGCGCATATGCACCGTTTACGAGCATAATTTGGCAATATGTTTTTGAGGTTTGCCTGATTTATTGACTCTGTTCCTGATGAATCGCCCATGATCGCATCGGCGTTTTCGACATTTCCTTTATCGGCTTTCCATGGCGTAAACATAAAGATGTCTAATTTCTATGAAGCAAAACCCATTATCTATGAGAATACTATGGAAACTTTTTTATCCAATCAGGCGAATGCCTTCAAAGCGATAACACGGAGATAAACGACTTATGGCAAAATGTCCAAAATGTGGAACCGACGTTGCACAACCAAAGAAAACATGGAAAATGGCAGGCCGCCCAGACAAAGCGGGTAAACGCATGCAACTAGAAATCGGCCTTTATGAATGCCCCAAATGCGGCAACGTGTTCCGTGAAGTGTTAAGTAAACAGAAAATCTAAACCCCCATCTGTTAAAGTGCCATTCTCTAGAGCACTCTATTTTTTCTTTTTTAGGAGCGGTAGTTTTAAACCCCCAGATAAACAAGGATATTTATCTTCGGTGAACCCAAAAAGTGCCCCAACTACGCAAGTTCCTAAAAAGCGATTCCTTCACAGTCCTGGTCACACTCGTCTTGGTCATCGCCATTGTGATCGCTTCTTTTTTGGCTTTAGGACTGGTGCTTGGGACTTCAGTGCCCATCCGTGTGGTGGAAAGCGGAAGCATGTGCACCAATACTGATGGATGTGACGGTTGGAGCCACCCTTTTGAACCAACCCTGCATGTCGGGGACGTAATCATAATCCAACAAGTAGACCCAAAAGACCTCAACGCCAATTACCCAAACAGTGACATAATCGTTTACCAGAACCCCGCCGTAATGGGCAATTTAAAAGCCACCCCGATTGTCCATCGCATAGTCGCAGAGTACACTATCAACGGCACACTGTATTTTCAAACTAAAGGCGACGGTAACTGTATACCTTGGCCAACTCAGTGAATTCTTCCCAATACGACTCTAACACTCTCTGGACTACGGGACAAGGAGTATCACAGGATCAGGTGTTGGGCAGAGTAGTTATGCGGATACCCTATCTTGGCTGGATAACTCTGTTTATGAACGCCAACTCTTGGTTTCTCCCTACAGTGGTCGGCGTTATAGTCCTGATTATTATTTTGCAGTTTATTTTGCCGATTACAAAAGCCAAAAAGAAGAAGGGGCTTGAGCAACAACAAAAACATGAAGGCATACAGGTATAGATGTATTTATTAACAAAGATATGGAATAAGAATACTTAACAGCGGGTATAGCAGGGGAGAATTTATTGCCAGAAGGTAAAGCCTCGATAAGCATAGAGAACGTGGTCGCTTCGGCAACACTTAACCAGAAAGTCGACCTCAACTCTGTTGTAAAAGGCTACCCCGGCGTCGAATACCACCCAGAACAGTTCCCCGGTTTAGTTTTCCGCCTCAAACGCCCAAAAACCGCCACTTTAATCTTTAATTCTGGCAAAATGGTCTGCACAGGCGCAAAATCTGAAAAAGAAGCCAAACGCGCCGTGATGAAAGTGGTTAAAGAACTCAAAAAGGGCGGCATAATCATCATAAGTAAACCTGAACTTAAAATCCAAAACATCGTTGCTTCAGGAGGACTCGGCGGCATGATTGACCTTGAAAAAGCCGCGTACTCGTTGGGGCACGCGATGTATGAGCCTGAACAGTTTCCCGGGTTAATTTACCGCATGGAAGAACCTAAAGTGGTTGTTTTGCTTTTCGCCAGTGGAAAACTCGTGTGCACCGGCGCCAAAAGAGAGCAAGATGTCTATGGCGCAGTTGATAAACTGCATTTGCTGCTAAAAGAATACAGCTTGATCTTTTACGAGTAGAATCAACTACGGCTTCTTTACCTGTTTTAGAATCGTCCTCAAGCTTTCCTGGTCCAACCCACCGATTTCGTAGAGGGAACGTGCAACTTCACTTATCTTAAGCAGCGCAGTCAATTTCACGCCTTCTTTTTCAAGCATCTCTCTTCCCCCTTCCTCACGATCCAAAAACACAACTGCATCGGTGACTACGCCTCCTTCTGCGCGGACAGCTTCCACAGCGGTTTTGAGTGTTACAGCGGTGGTGAGTAAGTCGTCGACAATTAGAACGCGGTCGCCTGAAATGAGTATGCCTTCTACTCGGCGTTGGCGTCCTTGGAGTTTGATTCCTTTGCGGACGTAGAGGAAGGGTTTTTTGAGGTTGTAGGCGATTTGGCTGGCGAAGGGTAGCCCGGCGAGTGGGATGCCTGCAATGCGGTCAAAGTTTTCTAAGCCGATTTGTGCGGTGATGGTCTGGGTGTAGAAGTCGCAGATTTCTCTGTAGGCGTCGGGGAAACTGGGGATGACACGGAGGTCGATGTAGTAGGGGCTTGCTTTGCCAGTGGAAAGCTTGTATACGCCGAATTTGACGGCGTCGATTTTTAAGAGGATGTTTGCCATGCGCTCTTTTTTGTCTAAAGCTGCTTTTTGTGTCATGGGGTTTGCCTCTTGGTGATTTGGTAGATTTTGTTTTGCTGGGGAATCAAGCAGGTGGTCATGCGGAGGTCACGTTTGACGAGTTCCTCGAACATGGTTTGGCTCTGCACCGACGCGGTATGATAGGGCACGACAAGCGGCGGCTTGGTTAAACGCGCGATTTCAAAACCAGTTTCGAAAGTCGCGCCAGGAGCGATGCCGACGGTACAGAAGACCACGTCGAATGGTTCCTGTTGCGCCATCGACGCTAACTCGGGGAATGGCAGGCTGTCAGAGGTATGATAGATTTTGACGCCATCTATGCTTGTGATGATGTAGGTGACTGGGGCTTGTGCGGGGTGATTGCTTTTTTCTGCTTTTATGGTGACTGCGCCGATTTTGGTTTGGTCGCCGGGTTTGATTTCTTGGAGTTTATCGGTGGGTAGGAGGTGGGCGAGTTTTTTTGTGGAGGCGGCGTCGGCGACTACTTTGCACCCGGTTTGTTTTTGGATTTCCATGATTAGGGGCGGGTCGAGGTGGTCGTAGTGTTCATGGGTGATTAAAACTGCGTCGAGTTTACCTAGTTTTTTTGCTTTAACGTCCACGGGGTCAATGACCAACGTATCTGTGGGGGTTTTTAGCAGGATGCCGCTGTACTGGTTTAGCCAAACAAAAAACACCGTGTTCGCTTCAGGGGTCTGCTCAATAAACATAACTTGATTCCTCACACACTAATATGCAGGGAAGGTTTAAAAGGAATTACGCCGTCTCGGCTGCGTTTTTTGTTGTTTCTTTTTTAAAAAAGCAAAATTGTTTTGTCTCTTTATGTGGGTGTGGGGGTTTGCGGGGCACCACGAGACTGCTTGAGGCGGCGGCGCTTGGACATGGGCTGACATTAATAACCTGCAAATCGGCGTTGGACTTAGATCACATGATAGCGGCAGTTGGTGGGGTTCAGACTTTACTTATGCGGAATGCACTCAAGTATGGGTTGTAGTCACCTACACACCCTAAACAACTTTTTTCTTTTTTAGTCCTAAATCTTTAGAAACGAAATCAACCCTCGAAAGGCTTCTGACTTTTTTCAAATCAAGTGGAAGTTTGTTCTATCCTAGCTTAAATACCCAAAACATCAAAGGGTTTCTCAATAAAGCGCTAACTTTTTAGATAGCCAAACTTTTAGGAGAAAAAATTTTTGCGAAAAATAACAAAGATTCGACGTTCAGTCAAAGCAATTTCCCCAGTAATCTCAGTTCTACTAATGATTGCAATAGCCGTAGTGGCTTCACTTGTCGCTTACGCGTGGGTCATGGGTTTCTTAGGCGGCAAAACAACGCAAGCCGGCAACGCCATCCAAATCCAGAGCTACGCATCTAACGGCAACCTAGTCGTCTACGTTCAGAACACTGGTCAAGGAATAGCGCATCTTAAACAGGACGGCAGCGTATACGTCAACGACACCCTCTACAATATCATCGAGAGTCCTTCGGGAACGGCAATCAGCCCAGGCGGCTTAATACCCATCAACGTAGGACAGACAGCAGAAGTAGTCACAGATTTCATCTACAGCCCTGTTGACCACATAAGAATCAAAATAGTCACCATCGAAGGCACCTTCATGCAACGCAAAGCTCATCAAGTTCGGGCTCGAGTTCAAGCTCAAGCAGTTCTTCAAGTCCAACGCCTTCACCGACAAATGCACCCAATCAAATGCAAGTAACTTTCGCGGTAAACCCCACAGCAAGCGGAACCACGACCCCTTCAGGGACACAACCATTCACATTGGGCACTCCAACATCTATATCTGCTCAGCCCAGCACCAACTATGTCTTCTCATCATGGACCTCAAGTGACGGCATAACATTCGCGAACCCCAATTCAGCCTCAACCACAGCAACTGCTAACCAAGCCGGCGCCGGTACCATAACCGCCAACTTTATTCCATCAACTTCTAACAAGCTAGTAATGACACAGGGCACAGGCGAATCTATGCTAGTCGGTGAGCCTTCGGGACAAATCAGGATACAACGCCAAACCTCCAGCGGTTCAGCAATAACAAGTGGCAGTACAACCGTCAGCTTAGATGCAACTGCTGGAACATTCTACTCAGACCAATACTGCGCCGCAGCTATAACCTCGATAACCATAAACAGCGGCAGCAGCTACGCCAACGTGTACTATAAAGCCGCAGCTGCAGGGTCACCGACGCTAACCGCTTCAGCTTCAAACTACGCTTCAGTAAGCACAACATTCACCATCAGCAACCCAGAAGCCACCACCGAACTGCCTGCTACCACCGGATTTGACGGGCAACAATGGGATCAAGGCTGGAACTACTGGACTAACCCGCCGTGGAATGTTTACACAGGTACATATCACAGCGCACCCGATTGTGTACGGTCAGTGCAAAGCAACCAAGGCGCGTTTTCCAGCAGCCCACAGGACGCCACCGGAGCAAAATACGTCACGGTAACCTTCCAGTTCATGATCAACCAGTATGTGCAGCCAAGCAACTTCCAGATACGATACGGAGTAACCGTCACAAGCAACTACAACAGTGTAAACTGGATAAATCTAGGTGTAAACTTGGGCGATACCAGCAAGTACTCAGCCAACGAATGGCATCAATACACAGTGGTAATACCTAACAATCCAGCCTTCACCAGCAACTTTAGATTCCAGTTCATCAGCCAAGGCATGTCATCAGCAGCAGCAATCTACATCGACGACGTGACCATAACTATGGTCAAATAATCTCTTTTTCCCCTTTTTTAGGAACCCCAACAGCAAAGGTGTAATTTATGACTAACAAAAAAAGCCTAATCACCCTAATTATCATATCAATCATGTTTGCCTCATCCACAGTAGGAGTCGCCTCAGCCCAAGAGCGCACACCCGGCGTAGCGAAAGGCGACGTTTTCACCTACAACTATTATGTTACATGGAACTCAACCGACCCCAACGTGTCAATGCCCGATGTCATAGCGGATATTGCCAAGGTACAGAGTTTCCAAATCGAAATAACCGATGTTGACGGTTCAAGAGTCAACGGCGAAGTCACCACCACCTACACTGACGGGTCAACCAGCACCGAAGTAGGCTATGTCGATGTCCAGTCAAGCGACATAAACATGCTACACGGCAACTTAATCATAGCCGGCAACCTCAACGTTAACGACAAAATCTACCCCTTAGGCGGCGACGCAACCATAACCAACTCTGCCGTGCGCACCTACCAAAACGGAGACCGAGACACCAACGAACGCCTAGTTGAAACAGCATCGGGTAAACACTATGACAAAACCGACATGCACTTTGACAAAGCTAAAGGCATAGCGGTATCCTCATACTACATAAGCAGAGACACTTTTGGCTCAGAAACCGAAATCTTCACTGAAACAATCACCAACACTAACCCGCAGGTTTGGGCACTCACCGTTCCCGAATTCCCCCTGTTTGCGCTGCCGCTTCTGGTTTTGCTTGTTGTACCGGTTGTTTGGTTGCCCTCAAGAAAAAAGGGATAGGGTGCCAAACAGACGGCGGGTTAGGTGGCGCGGTATTTTAAGAAGGCTTGCTGTGCGGTTTCTTTGGCTAATTGTTTAGCTTTGGAGAGGTCTTCTTCGGTTGGGCTGCCATAAACCGGAAGCGGTTGCCCCACCACTTCAAACCCCAGCGCCGCCAACTCTGCAGCAATCTTCCTTGTTGCTTCGCCGCTCCATCCGAAACTGCCGAAAACACCAACACACCGACCGGAATACTTTTTCACCCGTAGCAAGTTGACGAAGTCAGCGATTTTGGGGAAAACCTCATGCTCATAAGTGGATGAACCAATTATCAGCGCCGGCGCCTCAACCAACGCGGTTAAGGCATCGACGGGTTTGGCCTCGGATATGTTGAAGGCCTGCATTTTGCCTCCGGCTTCCCCAATACCCTCCTCGATGGCGCCTAGGCACTTGGCGGTTAAGCCGTACATGGAGCCGTAGACGACGACAACGGTTTTCTTGTAGACACCTCTGCCCCAGTTTGCCCAATCAGAAAGGGTTTTCTGTGGGGTTTTGTTGAAGACTGGGCCGTGGCTTGGCGCCAAAACATCAATGGCTAAGCCCAATTTGGCGAATTTATCTATGGCTTTCAAAACCCACTCCCTCTGCCCATTAAAAACGGAAGCAAAATACTTCTTTGAACACCCACAAACATTCTGCCTATCCACGTCCATCTGCGTCTCCAAAATGGCGTTTGATGGCAACTGCTTGAATGCGCCAAAAGCGTCACAGCAAAACATCACCCTATCCTCTGGGAGGTAGGTACTCATGGTTTCGGGCCAATGCAGCCACGGCGTCTGGATGAAGCGCAGGGTTTTGCCGCCTAAGGAGACGGTCATGTCGTCGCCTTTGGTGAGGATGGCTTGGGGGTCGAGGTGGTAGAATTTGCGGAAGATGCTCTGTGCGATGGGGGTGTAGATTACTTTTGCGTTGGGGGCTTTCTTGAGGAACTGGGGGATTGCGCCTGTGTGGTCGGGTTCCATGTGGTTGATGACGAGGTAATCGATTTTGGAGATATCTGTGACTTGGCTGATTTTTTCGAAGTGCTCCTGTGCTTTTCGCTCATGCACACAGTCTATTAACGCGGTTTTTTCTGTGCCCTTCACAAGGTAAGAATTGTATGAGACGCCTTCGGGGATGCTCCACAGACCCTCGAACTGCGTGATGTCGGTGTCGTTGACGCCTACCCAAAAGACGCCTGGGCAAATTGGAAGCGGATTTTTAATCTCAGACATAAAAACCACAAATAATAGTAAGCCTCGACCCACAAAAGTCTTTTCAGTATAACAAAAAGCGCAAAAGAGGAAATGGCATGCGGGAAGGGATTTGAACCCCTAACTTCAACCCAGAATTTAAGCGCTTACCAAAAAATAGGTAGAGCTAAGAATGAGCTCTTTCGGGAATTTCAAGGTCCAACTGCTTCCTTAAGGCTTTGTACCTGTTTCTAACAGTAACCTCTGTGACTCCAGCGGCTTCCGCAATGTCCTTCTGAGTTATTTTCTCGTTATTCTGCAGACAAGCTATGTAAATTGCAGCTGAAGCCATACCCATCGGGTCTTTTCCTGCGGACACACGTTTTAGGCGTGCATTCCTAAGAATTTCAATGGCTGCACCCTGTGTTTTTCCAGAAACACGGTTCTTTTCTGCAATTTTGGATATGTAAGTCAAGGGGTCTGAGATTGGCATGTGGAAATCCAGTTCATGAAGCAGAAGCCTATAGCAGCGCGCAACATCTTTTCTATCCACTAAACTTGCTTCCGCGATTTCGCGTAGTGTACGTGGTAATCCACTTTTACGGCATGCGGCGTACAATGAAGCTGCAGCGATGGCGGATATTGATCTGCCTCGGACTAGGCCTTTGTCGAGTGCTTTTCTGTAGATAAGAGCGGCTTTTTCTTTGACATGCGGCGCAATGGCAACATTACCTGCTAATCGATCAAGTTCACTCATGGCTTGAGAGAGGTTTCGGTCTACAGACGAGTGCACGCGGCTTCTGATTTGCCATTTGCGTAGACGCCACATTTGCAGACGTGTGGATATTGGCAGTTTTCTGCCGAGTGCGTCTCTATCGACTTGACTGATGGTTGTAGATAATCCTTTATCATGAATTGAATATGATGAGGGCATACCGACGCGGCTTCTTGAGGCTTTCTCTTCCTGAGTAAACGCACGCCATTCCGGTCCCTTATCCATCATTTGCTCGAACAAAACAAGGCCACAGTCGCCACAAATCGTTTCGCCACTATCGTAATCGTGAACTAGGTTTTTGCTTGTGCATTCAGGGCATTTTTCAGCGAAATGCTGTTGCGGTTTTGGGGCCTCTTTACCTACGGTTTTTTGGGTTATGCTCACTTCGACTCACTACTTGCAAAGAGCGTCATTAAACGATTAAAACCCGATTTAGGGCTTTAAACTAAAATGCGTTCAATGCAACCCACTAAGAATAGCGAGTAGTTAATATACATGTTATGAAAAAATTGCTGAAAAACAGGTGAATTAGCTCATATAGTAGCCTCGGAGGCTAAGCTGACAGGCACCATCATTTTATCAGAATCTTATTCCCGAAAGAAATTGCGGTGTCCAAGAAACAATGAGGAGTTTCTTGCTTAGGTTTTTTCTCTGTTTTTTGTGCTGAACGCCAACAAGTTCAGTGCGCCCATGGCTTTTCAGTCCTTCAGCGGCAAGGCAGGCTTGAATTGCTTCCTTGATCCGTTTCATGACTTCATCAAGCGTTTTGGCTTGCGTGTGGCAGCCAGACAAATCTGGAACATAAGCAACGTAATAGCCATCCTCATTTTTTCGACTAAACGCCGAATTTCATGAATCCACCAGATATAGGTGTCAACAGTGAACCATTACTAAAGGCTTGTTGGTTCTGCTAAAAAACTATTGGGCTGCCGAAAAGGGATTACATTTTTCCGTATTAGTACCAATAAAGTAACAACAGATAGTATTGTAGCCAATGACAAGGTTGTGGGAAACTTGGAACTGAAGGAGATGGTGTAGGTGAACTTTCAACTACTTTAATAGTCTGTGTATTACTCCAAGCACTTGTTTCGCCTACAGCCCAATTGTAGTTTGCACCCCAGTCTGAGACTACTATATTTCCACTAACTGCCTGCAATCGAAAATCCAACTGACTGCCCAGAGGTACATTGATTCCCCAGTGAGGTGGGAAGAAAAGTCCAATTTTTCCTTCAGGGCTTGTTTCGTTACTACCATAAAGTAGGATAAAGGCAGTCTGCGGATCTGAAGAGGCAAATGCAGTAATGTTATACCCGTCTTCATATAGTGTTGACCATTCTGGGGTATAGTGACCCTTTAGTTGTATTAGATAGAACGAAGTATTTGGCGAATTATCAATTACAAATGAAATATTCATTGTATTTACTGTGTAGCCTATTTTGGTTATTGTTCCCCAGTATACGGGTCAGTCGAGTAAGTCGTTGGGACTTCATTGTAGCCACTTATTAGTTTAACTTTAAATGTTGGAGTGGATGGCGTTTGAGCCTCCGCAAATTCAATTGCAATTAGGCTTGAGACGGCTAAGATTATAACTAAGCATATCGAGAGATACTTGCACAGCCAATCCATAAGGAAACTTGGTGTATCTATTGGGTTATATAATTTACTTGTAAAGCCCAAACAGCCTCTGAAGAAGTTGGGTGGGGCGGGCGGGAGGGGATTTGGAACCCTTACCCCTCGCTTAGAAGACAAAGGCTGACGATGGGGTTACTTAATAAATTCAACATTCTCTAACCGCTCGAATTCTCGGTCACCTGTTAGAAATTTTAGCCTATTTTTTAACGCCATGTAGTATCCAAGGGCATCCGCGTAAGATATGTTTCGACCATCTTTCTTAAGCTTCAACCGTAGCTTCATTGCACCAACAATGTCAGATAACCCAAAGTCAATGATATATTTTGCAAATAGGTTGACTACTTCGGAAACTGCATGGGTACCGTGGAGTTCGAGTGTGCGATAAGAAATTTCCATGAGGTTTAATTTGGTTAAGTAGCCGTTGTTTTCTTCAAAGTATGCTCTGTAATTGGAGTTGTCGCTGAGGTAAGCCATAACCGCGTAGCTGTCGTAGAAGAAACGGGTTTTTTCCAACTTATTCCCAGCCGTGTTTCATCTGGTCTTTTTCATGTTGCAGGTCTTTGAAAGGGTATTTGCCGCGGAGGGAACGAACGTCTGATAGTTTGTGGACTGTTATTTCGACTTCTTCGCCTTCTTTTAGTTCCTCTTGGTCTACGAGGGCTTTGGGAAGGATTACGCCTAAGGAGTTGCCCCAGCATTTTACTTTTGTTTTGGCACTCATAAGTTATACATGTATAACAAATGGGATTAAAGCTTTGCTAGAAAAGGTTCAGTGGCGGGCGGGAAGGGATTTGAACCCTTGACCCTCAGCTTAGAAGGCTGATGCTCTATCCGTGCTGAGCTACTCGCCCAAACTGAATTGGAATAAAAATGCCCTGTCATGTTTTAAGGTTTCCTGTACAAAACAAAGGATAAGGCGCTTGCTTAATTAATTGGGCATTTGTAGAGCTGTTTTGGCTTTGTAGTTCGGCCCATTTGGGTTTTTGAGTGAAGAGAAGATGTTGCCAGCTTTCCCAGGTTCACGTGGCCTAAGACCACACTACAACTGGGAACGGAACACGGTTTAACTTCTGAGTTCGGAATGGGATCAGGTGGAACCCGTGCCCTATGACCGGCAAACCTGCAGTTATTGCCCTTCGGGGTTTATAAGGGTTGTTTTCGGTTGTGTGTATTGTGCTTTTTGTTTTCCGAAACTGCTTATTGGGGCGTTTGGTTGGGGGTTTTGCGGGTGGACGTAATTCCGAATGACCCTGATAGTGTCCGCTGGATTGTGCTGTTCATTGCTATTTAAATGGGAAAAAGCAAACGATACATGCTTTCACATACATACCCTGACGGCTTCAACATAGGGCCATGCAGGGCGTGAAAGAAAAACATCATTGCCACACCGTAACAGGCGCTGGGAACCGTTGCAACCCAAAAAAGCCGCCGCCGCCTCAAGCAGTCTTGTGGTGCCCCGCAAACCCCCACACCCACATAAAGAGAGAGAAAAATACACAAAGAAAGAGGAATGTTTATGCTGGCAGACCAGTAATTACAACTGATTTTTCTATCCCCAACGTGTTAACAACTTTGCAGGTTAACCCTTCTTGGATGCTATAGTGCACTTTTAATTCGTTGCCGTAAGGTGGGTCTGCTTGGACCTTGTTGTCTTGGGGCGCCAATTCCTCATTGAATTTGATGAAAAATGTGGCGCCTGCGTTGATATGGGCGCCAGACAAATCTGCGTATAAGTGGGGGCTATGAGGGTTTGATTCGTCAACTATCCATAGTCTTGAAAGATAAATGTCTGAGCCGCCGTCGGCGGTGATGTTTATGCCTGTTGTGTCCTGCTGTATCTTAAAGCTAGAGCTCAGTTGTTTCACGTACAGTTGGTTTGCCTGCTTCACCGCTGTGTCATGCCAAACATAAACGTTGGTGAAGAAAAACAAAAGTATCATGACAAGCATGATAGTTCCTATTACTTCTGCTGTGCCATTTCGGTTTCTTCTAAATTTTTTAAGCAAATCATTTCGCTCCTAAGATGCCGTGAATTGGCTATAAAAGTTGGACCCTCTCTGTGTCGCGACCGTTAAGGCATGTGATCCAGACGAGAGCACGCAGTTAGCTCTGCCCACAAAGGTAATGTGTTCACCCGCAGCAACGGTCTGCTCATCGAAGTCCACTTTGTTGTAGTTTATGTTGCTGCTCTGGCTGCCTCTGACGTTAGCAAGAGCTTGGCCGCCGTCAACGTAGATTCCTGTTACTTTCACTTGGACGTCTGTTCCAAGATTGTCATTTGTCGATGGATTATAGACAGTGACGACAATATTGTGTTCAGCATTCTCGTAAACGTCTTCGACCGTTAGTGACTCCAGCACTGAGCCTCCTACTCCGTTCTTATAAGTGTCCGCGTAGACGACGACGCTGGCAAACGCCACAGTCATGCCGACCATAGCCACCATAATCATCAGCAACGTAGAAATCACCGTTGACAACGCTCTTTTGTTACGTACAAACTTTCTCATTTCTTTTAGCTCCATGTCGGTTGAATAGTTAAAAAGAAAATTGCATAACCTATGGCAGAGAGGATTATGGCGTGTTTCAAACCAGCCATTACCCGGCGTTCACCAAGCTTCCCAGCCATTAAGCCGCCACTTATCGCGGAAATCAGCATGTCCTTGTAAAAGAAATCTTTGAGTCCGCCGATGCTGCCCAGCGAAGTAGAACCCATGATTTGGGGTGCGCCCTGCATGGGGGCAAAGAAGGATTGAACCAGCAGCACAGCGGTGATTATGAAGATTATGAATGCTGAGTAAATGATGATTATATAGGGTTTCATCTGGTTGCTTGTTT
This sequence comes from Candidatus Bathyarchaeota archaeon, assembly GCA_963702095.1. GTDB lineage: Archaea > Thermoproteota > Bathyarchaeia > Bathyarchaeales > Bathycorpusculaceae > Bathycorpusculum. The sequence continues at coordinate 2,102,644 of OY969706.1, read as the reverse complement.
CTCGGTCGATGTCTTTCATTTCCTCCATGAATCCTGCGGTGGCGTTGAAGACTTTGCGGATGGTTCCTCCTGATTGGCTGGCTTCAAGCACAAGCGCACAGAAACGGTTTACGATGGGTGAGTTGATTCGCTCTTTAAAGTTGGTTAATGCCTGCTCAAACGATGTGCCCCAAGCCATCTGAACAGTTAACCGTTTGATTTCGTCGGATAATGGATGCCTGATTAACTTGTTATCAACAACCTTCTCCAACGCTTTAACTAGGGTTAACCCGGTTTCCTGGGATTCGGAGACTCCGCGGACAAGCATGGGCATCTGGGTCTCTATTGCGGAAACCCACCGTTGATTCTCAACATCCAAATATGCGGAAGGCACAATAATCACTAAAACAAGCTTCCAATCTTCTAACATACCAGTATAAAGAACGCAAGTACTACACAACAGATGAGGGCCGCCTTTTCATTGAGATGTGGCAGAGAATCAGACGCTTACTCAATCCCCAAGAACCACCGTACCTGGCTTCCAAAAACAAACCTCTGAATCCCCAGTTGGTCATGAAGGAACACAATTTACAAATCAACCGACTTTAAGCCAGAAGCAAAAGGGGTCTCTAAGAGACGGGTCCAGTTGGATACCGCCCCAGTGCCTCCAAAATTTCTTCTGTAGTGGTTTTTTTGCCGGCGTTGCGAACGAAATCTGAAGCGACCACTATCCCGACCAGTTTATTATTTTTTAGAACGGGCAGCCGTCGAATTCGATTGGTTGACATTATTCTTGCGGCTTCCCTTACTGATGTGTCGGGGTCGACTGTTATGAGTGTCTTTGTCATAACCTCCGTGACTTTAATGTCTAGTGAACTGCGTTTAGCCACGATTCTCCGAACAATATCGCGCTCTGTGATTATCCCCACTGGAAACCCTTCGATAACCACGATTATGCAGCCTACCCCTTTTTCAGTCATAAGCTCTGCGGCTTCAAACACGGTTCTGTTTGCTTCTACCGTTATAACTTTTTTAGTCATGATGTCTTTAATTGTGGGCATAATGTATCCATTTAATCTCAACTTTTTTGGGAAATAAAAGGGTTATTGTGATTTCCCTTCGCCTGCCAAACATAAGAAAGGTGGCTTGTAGCTGCGGATTTATCAGTCACATACCAATAAACCTAAGAGTAATTACTTCAAAAACATATTAACTATTTGCCAGTGGACTGTTCACAAATGAAAGCCCAACTCCTTACCCGAATCGATAAAATAGAAAACCACCCTCTCATCTACACAACTGTCCCCATCCCACAACCGCAACCTGACCAAGTCCTAATAAAAGTCAAAGCCTGTGGAGTATGCTACAGTAACCTCCACATGATAGAGGGTGAACTCAAACAATTCGGCGTCCCAGCGAAACTCCCAATCATCCCCGGACATGAAGTCACAGGCGTCATCGACCGGATCGGTGCCTCTGCAAAGGGTTTTGAAGTCGGCGACCGCGTCGGAGTGCAAGTGCTCTGGAATGCCGATGGAACATGTGAATTCTGTCTTTCTGGGCGCGAAAACCTCTGCCTCAAACGTCAAACCACAGGTGAAGTCGTCGACGGCGGCTACGCTGAATACATGGTTGCGCCCGCCGCTTTTGTTCATCGATTACCCGGCAATTTAGGCTTTGAAGAAAGCGCCTCATTGTTCTGTCCAGGCGTCACCGCTTACCATGCAGTTAAACGTGCCAACGTATGCATAGGTCAAAGAGTAGCGGTTATCGGCGTTGGCGGCGTGGGGCATATGACTTTGCAGTTCGCCAAGTTAGCGGGTGCCGAAACCATCGCGGTGGATACTTCTGAGGAAAAATTGAGGTTGGCGCAGGACATTGGTGCTGACCACGCTATGGATGCTTCGGAGCTTGAGGATTTTATTGTAAAAACTGGGCGTGCCGACGTAGTTATGGTTCATGCGCCCTCACAGAGAGCCGTGGATCAAGCTTTTCGGGTTGTTAAGCGTGGAGGCACTGTTTTGATGGGGGTGCTTGGTAATGTGTCAATTAGTTTTCCTGAAGAACGCTCCATTATCGGAAGTGTTATCGGTACTAGGCTGGATATGAATGAGACCTTGAAGTTGGCTTCGATGGGCAGGGTGCGAGTGGACTTTAACGTCTATCGGCTTAGTGAAGCGGAGGATGTGTTGATTAAGCTTAAGCAGGGTAAAATCGTGGGCAGAGCAATACTAGTACCTTGACTGCCACCTTAAGGGTTTCTTCCAATAGAAAATCCTCCTACATACGGAAAAGCCGTTCTAAACACCTTTGCTTGAGTGTCCACTGTTTTCTTGATTTTCAGCCCATTCGAAGGTACCTGCCTGAGGCTTAACGGTCATATAAATTGGCTATGTATTCTGTGCCCAATAGATCATTCTGTTTGCTTTAAGCTGCCATTGCTGTCTTTTCGGTTTTGATAAAATCGGCTACGATAGCTCCGCATCTGTCACAGTGCACGTGTTTGCCGCGTTCTCCGCCCTCGTGACCGCTAATCACAGCCGATTGTTTAGGAAAAGCGAAGCCACAACTCTTGCAAGTATATTTTGCATTTCTCCACATATTTCTCCCGACTATATAGTTGGCTTGTTTGTCCTTTTAGCTTTTGTTCTTCCGCTGGATAGATAGTCTTCCTGAGAACCTCCCGGGTGATCGTTCTTTATCTTTTTTTGGAGAGAAAACGCTCAAAGCCCGCGGAACGCAAGTTAAAGTTAATAAAACCCAACGGTGTTTCTCTGTGTCTGCGCAGCCCAGTGGTGTAGTGGTCAAGCATAGAGGCCTCTGGAGCCTTTGACAAGAGTTCGAATCTCTTCTGGGCTACCACTAACATCGATTATTCTTTTTTCTTATAGTTGTTGTTGCAGAAAACCCCCTATGCACAACAACTACCAGCCGATTGGTTAAAACAATCCGTTTTTGCTTCAGCATCTGTTTCAAGTTGTAGGCTGGTTGTGGGCTGTTCCACAAGCAGCTTTAATGCTTGTCAACAAAGTTAGACTAACCTCTGTCAAGAAACCTATACAAGAAGCCTTTTATCACAACTCTTAGCTAACAACAACCATGAATCGCCTCAACCGAATAGCCCCCTACTCTTTGTTGTGCTTCTCGCCGCCGCAGCCTTAACAGCTCCTGATTTTGGGGATAATTTTAAATCAATTGCAATAAAATAGAGAGAGGGTGCTCCCCGATAAGACGAAAAACAGTGCTTGTGGTACTTGCGGTCTGCCTGATTGCGGTGGTTGGGACGGCACTGTACCTATCGAGCGTATTGTCTCCAGAAATTCCACCAAGTTACCAGAGGACTGTAGAGCGCAACTTTGAGACCGCCGATGAGGAACATGCCATTAGTGAAGCCGAATCTCTCAACTATGCAGCCATAACTTCAAAAGAACGCTTCGGCGGTGATAGTGACCCTCAAGCCTACCTAAATCCCGGCACTTACTTATCATATGTTTATCCTAACTATGTCGACTCAAAAACATTGAGCTATTATGAAACACGCTACGTTAGCCAACAGGGTAAAGAATCACCCAAAGGTGTGTCGCTAAACTACAGTGCAAACGCTTCGAAATGCTCTGAGTTGCAAATATATAACAGCCTTCCCCCTCCAAACGTAACATGGCATAACAACACTATCGTGATATCCACCCCCAACGGGCTAGAAACCATTAGTTCTGGCAGCATGCAGTTCTTCTACAAAAATCAAAGCAGCTACCAACAGGTTGAGTGGGAATATGACTTTACCTTCACGGATTGCTATTTACTAAAAATGAGATTTGAATACTCTGAGGTTTATGCTTCAGTGGCTGCTTTCTTTGCAAGAGTTGATCAAATCGTGGTTTTGGATCAGAACTTTGAGCCTTTGCTTGTAGGTTTGGAATCAGGTATGGCAGTTGCTTGAGCTGAACTGGGTGGACCGGCAAAGAAGGTTTAAATCTTATATGTGCTACCACTCGTTTTAGGTGCAGAGTATGGCTGATTTGAAGGGTTGCCCGTTTGGGCAAGACATAAAAAACGACTGCAAAAACTGCGATTACGGCGACACAAACCATTTCGACCCCGCCACAGGGCAATGCATAAAACGCTAGACCCCCAACATTGTTTCAACGCATTCGCCTCCTTCGAACGAGCAGATAAAGCAGCATTGGTCCACCCAGAAACGCAGTTATCGCGCCCACCGGTAACACAACCGGAGCAATCAACCGCCTAGCAACTATGTCGGCGACTAATAGGAGAATTGCCCCAAAAACCGCAGACGAAACAATCAAGTACCGTTCGTCTCCGCCTACAACGGCACGACAAATATGCGGCGCAACAAGGCAGATAAATCCGATAGCTCCTGTGAAACTAACCACCGTCGCGGTTGAGAGGCAAGCTGTGATTAACACGATTGTTCTTGTGCGGTCAACTTCTACGCCTAAACTTTTTGCTGTGTCATCACCCATTTTCATGATGTTGATGTCCCAAGCCAATTTGATGTTAATTAGAATGCAAATAACCAGCACTCCCAAAATGTAGGGCAGTTGCCACCAAGCAGCCCGTGACAAATCCCCCACTATCCAAAACACCGTGGTGCTTACAGCGTTTGATTCTGCAAAATACTGCAGAATAGTGGTGCAGGCAGAAAAAATGTACACCATCGCTATCCCCGCCAAAATCAAGGTTTCCGGCGCTGCTCCCTTACGCTTCACCAACAACAAGATTACTGCGACGGGGATTAACGAGAAAACAAAGGCGTTTCCGATTATAACAAATTCGCCGTTGAGAAATCCCGTACCATATATGATGCCGATGGCTGCTCCTAACCCGGCGCCTGCCGAAACACCCAGAGTATACGGGGTTGCAATGGGGTTTCTCAAAGTTGCCTGCGTAATAGAGCCGCCCATAGCTAAAGCTGCCCCCGCAAAAACCGCCAAAAAAATCCTAGGCAACCTCAGCGTCCAAACAACCGTGTCAGCCAACCCACTTACATGGAACGTGTTTGGGAAAGCCCTTGCAAACACTGCTGCATAAGCATCGAAAAATGTCATGTCGGCTGAACCTAAACTAAGAGCTATGCCGGCCACAACGAAGAGCAAGATCAAGCTTAAACCTAAAAACAAACCTCTTTTGGCAACAAGCCGCCGGTATTTCCGTTTTTCTTCATCGACGTTGCTTGTTTCTTTAATTTGGGGCGTTATTGGTTGGTTGTCCACCATATTGTTGCTGCCTTCCTTTCGCGGTTGTAGCATAATTTTCCGTTTTCTTCAACCAATTTTGTTTCGAGGTATTCTCTTAGTTTGTTTGTATTTGAAGCTGGGATATGATAGGTTAGTGATAGCTTTGAAACTGCGGATTCCAAGTCTGCATAGTTCTGTTTGAGTTGGTAGTCCCAGATTTCAACGTTGGCGGGTATGCCGTTGTCATAGAGAATGTTGTAGATGAAAATGAAGTCTGACCAAACATTCAAGCCGTCATTGACTGCTTTCTGCATTTCCGTGTCCATCCATGGCGACGCTGAAAGGAAAAGGTAAACGCCTCTGGATGCTAACGCATTCATCTTTGCCAGTGCGCTTTCAATGTTATACATAAAAAGTGAGAACGAAGCAACGACCCAATCGTAAGAGTTGGTTACTTTTAGTTCTTCTAAGGAGTCATTAATGTATTCAATATTTTGGATACGCTGTTTTTGAGCGTTTTCTTTAAGGATGGTGAGCATTTTTTGGGATGGATCTAACGCCGTAACATGTTTGGCAAGTTTTGCCATTGGCAACGTCATACGCCCCGTGCCGGCGCCCACATCAAGAACCGTGGCTTCAGAGGAAATAGGCAGTGTTTTTAGCTGTTTCTTTGTAAACTCAGCCCATTGCACCATGTTCTCATTGACAGTAGTGGCTTCTTTATCCCAGTAACTTGGGTTATACAACTCGATTCTTTTTGTGGATAGCAGCATATTTTGCCTTAGCTGTAACCAATCCACCACGCCTGCCGTCATAAAACCAACCTTTGGTTTCTGTTAAGCCTAAATTGAAAAAAATAAAGGGGGAAGAAGAAACAGTCTTGCACCATCTCTTAGCTTGCTCCGTTGGGTATGCCTACAGTGTCGCCGTTGACGGTTATTGCTGGGTAGAGGAAAACACCTTTTGTATCTAAGTCGTAGTCTAAGCCTAGGAAGTGTGTGAGGTATTCTTCGTGGATTGCTTGCGGGTTAAAGTCAGAGAAGACGTCAGGGTAGAGGACTTTTGCCATGTAGACTGCGCCTAAGGTGCCGCCCATTGCGTTGTTTCGGAAGTCGCCTGCGATCATGTAGACGTGGCCGTTCTGGACTGCGGTTAAGTTTGAAAAGCCAGGTTGAGCGATGTACTGTGCCAACTGGTAGCGCATGCCTGCGATTTCGGTAGCGTCTATGCCTTGTGGTGGCTCCATGGTGCCTCCGCCGTATGTGTACCGTACGGTGTGGACGAAGATGTAGTCTGGGTCTTGGTCAAGTACATATTCAGTATCGATGGTTATGGACGCACCAGTAAGCGACGAAGCTATATTTTGGCCTCCAGACAAAATGCATGCTTGCGCCAAAGTGTCCTGTGCAGTGTAGGCTTTGGGGGCAGAGGTGGTGAGGGTTGGGCAGTTGGTTATCATAACTGTTTTCAGTTGGCTTTCTGGTATGCTGTTGACTTTTTCGTTGATGGCGGATGTTAGGCTAAGTATCCAGTTTGCGTATTCGGTTGCGCGGGGTACTTTGTCGAAGATGTAGCCTGCTTTGAGTACGCCTTGGATGAATCTGGAATCTTCAGGCTTGGTAACGTTTGGATTGTACAATCCTAAGTAAACCACGTCCACGCCGGGTAGATGTGCAGCTTTGTCAGCGGTGGCAGCTGTGAAAGTCAGCAATGTGGTGGGGTTCAGGTTCAGGACTGCTTCGTAGTCCGGTGAACTCATTTGTCCCACACAAGTTATGTCAGCGTAGTTGTCTGGGAAGAACAATTCTTTGACTGGCTCAACGCCAGAGTCAATGCCGACAACAAGGTCTTCTACTCCAAGTATCCGTACAAGCTCGGTGTTTTGGTTGTATTCAACTACTAATCTGTTTGCAGGCAGCGAAACCGATATTTCCTGTTTGTTGCCGTCTAAGAGGTAGATTTTTTCTTCGTTGCCGTTTATGATGGTGTTGATTTGGTCTACGTCTGTCAAATTGATGGCGCCGTCATGGTTTGCATCAGCAAACTGAGTCGGCCTCTTTTGAACCACTGATTACCTGTTGTAAGTAAGTTACGTCACTTGCGTCTATTTTATCATCCATGTTGGCGTTTCCGTATATTTCAAGGGTTAAGTCCATGGCTGCGACTGTTGTGGGCTGAGTTGTTGGTGTCGGGGTCGGTTGGGTAGTGGCGGTTGGTTTGGCTGTTGCGGTTGGGCTTGTTGTTGCCGTGGGCTGTGTGGTTGGTGTTGCGGTAGGAGTGGTGGTTGGTTGGGGTGTTGAGGTTGCTTCTGGGGCTGGTGTTTGGAACCAGTTTTGGCTGTATCCTATTACGGCTGAGGATATGACGACTATTGTTATGAGCAGGATGGCTGCTATGGTTACTGTTTTCATATTCGGTCACAGTGTTACTTTTTTGTAAAAATGTAATACTTATGTGTTGTGTTACCAAACGCTGGAAAAGTAATACTCAAATACCACAAAAAAGACTAAACCCTAACCGAGACAACACCATGAACATAACCGTACAAGACATAACATTCAGCTACCGCAGCAACCCCACACTCGCAGGCATCTCCTTAGAACTCAAAAACTCAGAAGTACTACGCCTAATCCAGGCCCGACGGCTCAGGAAAAACAACCCTGCTCAAATGTATAAACAAAATCATCGAACCAACACAAGGCAAAATAATGCTAGATGGCAAATCAATAAAAAAAATGAACCGCCTCGAAGTCGCCAAACACCTTGGATACGTCCCTCAGACCTCAGTCGATAACCCCGAAGGACTTCCTGTTTACGAAATCGTCTTGATGGGTAGAAGACCCCACATTACTTGGGCGGGCAGCGAAAAAGACAGCCAGAAAGCATGGGCAGCCCTAAAAGCCCTCAACATCGAACACATCGCAATGCGGAACTTTTTTGAACTCAGCGGCGGGGAGCAACAGCGGGTTCTCATAGCCCGATCTTTAGCCCAAGAAGCAAAGGTTCTCCTCCTTGACGAACCAACAAGCAATTTAGACATAAGACACCAACTCGAAGTTATGAGTCTCACCCGAGAAATCGTTTCAAAACAATCTTTATCCGCTGTCATCGCAATTCACGACTTGAATCTGGCTTCGAGATTTTGTGACAGAATCATGATGATGCAGGCTGGCAACATTTATGCTGCAGGCAATCCCTCTTCTGTTTTAACTGCTGAAAACATACGGTTAGTTTATGGTGTGGAAGTAGAGATAAACTACAGCAGGAAAAGTCCGTACATTATCCCTATAGCCCCTCTCGCTTGACCGCTAACTTTTTTCAAATTGTCTATTTTTTTGGAAGCCCGAAGCGCCAAGGAAACCCGATTAGGCGTTAAAAGTCGCGGTGTTTGCCTAATCGCCCTTTTGGGGTTTCGGTTGTTTACAGCCAACCGAAAGGTTCAGTTTTGGCGCAGCACCGGGAGGGGATTGCTTTGCGTTAGTAGGGCAGTACTAACTGTTCCCGACTGCTTAGTTGCGTTGTATGCATAAGTGCGGCAGAGATATAAGTATTACCTTTTTATAAATAAGTAATACTATAGGTGTTTGTGGGGGGGGGGGGGAATATACTTCTCGAACAGAGCCAAACAAGTTCCCTCCGCATGAGGAACCAGCCACAACCAACCAGCAACCCAACACACAAACCAAACCAAAAAGCAACCGCATGCCAACCCCGCAGCAAGAAGAAGAGTAAAGGACTCCCCGCTTCATCTAACACTAAAAAACAAAAACTATTATCTGGCCACCGTAGACAAGGTTAGCTTGTGGCATCCAACAGCAGCTTTATCCTCTCTTTTAGGATGCGAACAAGGTGTTGAGTGTCTTCGGCGTAGGCTAGAATAATCTTTGTTTCCCGCTCAGGCGTCTTATTTACTGTGTGATTGAATTTTGCGTTTGCTTTGATTAAGCTTATTTCGCCCTCTATGGGCTCGAACATGCGGATTAATTCTCTTTCTTTGAGTTTTTCTTTTGTGAGTGCTTCAACCATTTGCTTCACCGTGAGGGTTTTGAATGGGTCGGATTGGGTTATTTCACGCAAAAGCTTAATATAAACGTAACACTTTTCTAAACAAACGTAATACTCGAGAGCTAGGGAGTAAAAAATATGCACATACCAGACGGATTCCTAACACTATACGTCATAATACCCGCATTCATCATAACAATCATATTCTGGGGAATATCAGTCAAAAAAAGCAAACTAACAGAACAACAAATACCCATAATGGGACTACTCACAGCCCTCTTCTTCGCAGCAATGATGATGAACTACCCCATCCTCGGAGGAACAACAGCACACTTACTCGGCGGCGCAACCATCGGCCGTCATACTGCCCCTTCGCAGGCTGCATCTCCATCACCATAATCCTCGTATTGCAAGCCTTCCTCTTCGGCGACGGCGGACTCACAACACTAGGCGCAAACGTCCTCAACATGGGCATAATCGGCATATTTGTCCCCTGCATCATATTCTTAGTAGCCAACAAAGTCTTCAAATTAAAAACCATGACCAGCATATTCGTTACAATATTCATATCAGCGTTCGTCGGTGACGTGCTCGCAGCCATCTCAGCAGGCACAGAACTCGGCTTATCTACACCAACCTTCCAATACGGCTTAAGCATTGCAGTTCCCGCAATGGCGCTGAATCACTCGATCATTGGCGTGGCAGAGGGCATAGTTTCAGTGATCATCATTGGCACATTATTCAAACTGCGCCCTGATGTCTTGGAAAGAAGCCCAATTTTAGGCAAACTAAGCATGTTCAAAAACAAACAACCAGTGGAGGCATAAGGAATGGTAACTAAAAACCAGAAAACAATCATAGTGGGTTTAACAGTAGCCATAATCTTTGTCCTCATCGGCGTTTTCTTCCTATCCTACGCCATGGAGACACTTGACGTAAAAGCAGAACAACTCGGCGCACAAGAATCACCCGTCTATGAGGCGCCATTCGCAGATTATTCAATCGCTGGCATCGATAGTACAACAGGCGGACTGATTATCGGCATAGGCGGAACAGCGTTGTTGTTCATTGTAGGTTTCGCAGTTGCTAAAGCCTTGGGCAGGAAAAAGAGTTAAGCATATGAAGGCACCGCAATCCCTAAGAGACCTAATGGAAGGCGCAGAATCACTAGTTTACTTAGAAGACTTAAGCAACAGAAAAGGCCTCTTGCAATCGATTAATCCCTTAGCCAAGCTGGTAGCGGTAGTCGCGATGATTGTGGCTTCCCTCTTTATTTTTAACCTATCATACCTGCTTATACTTTGCATAATTCCAATTGTGTTAGCGGTTTCATCGAGGATTCCGCTTACGCACTTTTTCGTAAGAACCGCTTTTGTAACAGCTTTAGCAGCATTGCTCTCAATACCCCCCATCTTCTTTGCCGCAGGAACCCCCATTTGGGCGAGCTAGCCTCGGCGGCCTGCACCTAACAGTAACTGTCGAGGGTCTGACAAATGCTGCCGTCTTCACTGTTCGTGTATGGTTCTGTGTGGCATCCCTAATATCGCTGATTTTGTCCACAGGGTTTGACAAAATGTTAGCGCTTCTCTCCGCCATGAGAGTTCCTAGCGTAATTGTCCAACTATTCAGCCTTACTTACCGGTACTTTTTTGTATCTGTCCATGAGGCTCAAAGCGTCTTAATAGCAAAAGAAGCCCGGACCTACGTGCATAAAAAGACGTTCAATATGCAAGCCCTCAAAGATTTAGGATCAGTAGTAGCTACTTTGTTCATCCGCACCTACGAGCGTTCGGAGCGGGTCTATTTAGCCATGAAAGCCCGTGGGTTCGAGATAGAAAAAAGCGCCAAGTCCTCACTTCCGTCTTTCCACGTTTATGATGTGGCTTTTGCGTCAGCGTTAATAATCACTGTTGCATTATTTGCGCTGTCATAGAAGGCCCAGTACATGACCGAATCGATTGTCTCTGTGGAAGATGTAAAGTTTTCTTACCCAGCCGGCGTCAGTGCACTGAAGGGTGTGTCTCTTGAGATTAAGCCCGGCGAGCGAGTCGCAATTCTAGGGCCTAACGGTTCAGGCAAATCCACACTGATTCTCCTCATAGCAGGGCTGCTGACTCCAAGTAAGGGCCACATCAAAGTGTTCGGTCAACCAACCACTTCGAAGGACTTCCCCAAACTACGCTCACGCATAGGCATCGTCTTCCAAGACCCCGACGACCAACTCTTCACCCCCAGCGTAAAAGAAGACATAGAATACGGCCCAAAAACCTCGGATTAGCCCCTGAAGTTATAAGCCAAAGATGCGACCACATCCTCGAAGACATCGGCATAAGCCACCTCAAAGACCGCCCACCCCACAGGCTAAGCTTCGGAGAAAAGAAAAAAGTCTCCCTGGCAACCGCCCTGATTCTAAGACCCGAACTGCTAATCCTTGATGAGCCTACTGCAAATTTGGATTTAGTGTCAAGAAGAGGGCTTATCGACTTGCTTAACGAACTCAGCGCCGAAGGAACCACAATTGTCATCTCCACTCACGACGTTGAGGCATTGCCTGAACTTGCAGACCGCGTTGTTGTTGTCAGCCACGGTTCGCTGCTTGGCGGGGGCGAAATGCACAAGGTTCTCCAAGACGAACATTTGCTTGAATCGGCAGGGCTTGAACCGCCCTCGATAGCACGGCTTTTCGGTAAACTCAAAGCATTGGGAGTTATAGATGAGGTGCCAATAACTTACGATGAAGCTCTGGCGGTCCTCACAAAAAACCTCCGTAAATTCTAATTTGGCTATTTTTTGACTGCGTCGCGGACTTCGTAGCTGATGTTGGCGGTGTTTTTCATGTTTACGTTCTCTATTTCTTCTGTCATGCGGTTACTCATTCTGCCTACAACCAGCACCAAAACGTTTAGTCCTCTCGACGCTGCTATGGCTGCGGCGCGGCTGATTCCGAATTCAATGTCTGCTTTGAGCCCTAACTTGTTTACTACCGCTCTTCCAACTGCGCCCATAACGCCGACGCGGTCAGGTTTGAACTCGTCATAGAACGCCTTGACTTTTTCAAGGTCGACTGCTCGCGACCCACCTTTTCTTATGCTGGGTAACTTTAGGATGAGAATTTTTCCTTCTTTAACACTTATTTTGCCCTGTAAATTGGTTAATCCTAAATCTTCTCCAGGTTGAGCATCTTCCAGTGCAGTGCCTTTTGCTTCAGAGTGATCCGAAGGAACAGTGTATACGACTCCTCCTTTCATGATTAAACCAACTACTTCTCCTTTTCTAACTGGCATGGTTGCTATGGCGGGGAGGGATCGCTCAACTTTCATTTCGTTCTTTGTTGAGTTAACGTATCTTTCTAACCCCTTCAAGTTCTCCTGAAGCGTGGAAAGGGCTTTAGGGGTTAAACGATAATCTGCCCTCTCAGAGCTGGATTCCAGCAATCCTTCCCTGGCGAGTTTTTTGAAGTATTTTGAGACCGCTTGTATGGTGATTCCGAGTTTTTCGGCGATGTCTTTTTGTTTAACGTGGGGTTGGTTGCGCATGATTTCGAGGAGGATTTGGAATTTGGTGAATTCGCCTTTGTTTTGTAGGAGGCGAGTATCGGATTGCTTGCCCATCATTAATTCAACCTGATGTTAAACTTAAGTTAAACGAATGTTTATAAGTTTTCGGGTTGGATATACCATCCAAGAGAGAGGAAAAAAAATATGCACATATCCGACGGAATCCTCACCCCACAATGGTGTATAGCTTGGTTCATAGTAGCAGGAATCTTTGTAGCAATCGGTGCAGCACAAATAAACAAACGACGCAAACTAAACCCCGCTTACATGTCAATAGTGGGCCTTTTAGGTGCAGCTGTTTTTGTGATTTCAGTCTGGCACATCCCCGTCCCAGTTACAGGGTCATGTTCACACCCAGCAGGAAGTCCTATGGCCGCAATGATAATTGGGCCTTTTCCAACGGTCGTAATCTCTGCAATTGCAATATTCTTCCAAACATTCATCGGCCACGGAGGCATAACCACCATAGGCGCAAACACTATATCCATGGGTATCGTTGGAACATTCACCGGATATGCTGTTTGGCGCGGCTTGAGAAAGGCAGGTGCATCAATCTGGCTCTCAGCAGGTGTAGGCGCGTTGATCGGTGATTTGATGACTTATGTTGCGGCAGCATTCCAGATGGCGCTTTCCTTGCATCCTACAAGCTTTTTTGAGTGGTGGGGAATATTCACCCTTGGATATTTGCCAACTCAGATTCCTTTGGCAGTGTTGGAATTCGGGTTTAGCGCCGCGGCGGTGCAGTATGTGGCAAATCATAGACCTGAATTATTGAAATATGGAGGTTGGTGGTAAAAGATATGGATAAGTTTACAAAATACGCCCTAATAACCATGGTTGTGATTGTAGCCGTCATGATTGTAGGCGCCTATGTCGGCTATGCTGTGGGCGGCAACGCGGCAACAGATGACATAGTGAACGACCTAGGGGGAGGAGGCACAACCTATTCACCCTTTACCATTGAAGCATTCGGCGAAGAGGGCGAATACGTTGCATTCTTCATAGCTGGTGCAGTCGGCGGATTCATCGTTGGATACATAATGCCTTCAGTATTTAACAAGAGTACAACTTCAGGGAGGGTAAACTAATGCTGGAATGGCTATTGGGTGACCCACTTGTTGGTATACTAACAACCGTTGGTTTTTTCGTTTTCCTCATCATCGGAAGAAACCTGAAACTTAGAAAACTAAAGCGAATAAGAAAAACGGACCCGTTTAAGATTTGATGCGCGTAATAAACCTCGAAGAGTACACTGAAGGAAATTCTCCATTGCATAGGTTAGACGCTCGAATAAAAGTAATCAGCGCCATAGTGTCGGTATTCTGCATTGTTTTCTTGCAGCACTGGTATGTTCCTTTGTTTTTCTTTGCCGTTTGCTTCGGACTGGTAATCTATTCACGTGCATCTTTGACAGTTTACTGTAAAAGACTTCTTATCCCAATCACCTTTGTTGCTTTTGTAGCAATAATCATGCCCTTTACCTATGGCTCAGTAGTGCTTACAACAGTTCCCGGCATAAACATCCCCCTATACTCAGACGGCGTCTACTTCGGAGTCCTCGTGTTCACCCGCTGCATATCGGCGGTTTCAGTTCTAAACCTGCTTATCCTCGTTACACCCATCACAACAGTCATGGATTCCCTATCTTGGTTCCGAGTACCGTCAGTAATAATTGACACAATGCTTTTGATGTTCCGTTATATCGGCATACTCTCAGACGAGAGCACACGCATGTACCGTGCTCAGCAGTCAAGATGCGGGCACTCAGGCAAAGTCAGCTATTTAGGCAAAATAGCTAATTACGGCAACATAGCAGGGTCCCTGCTGCTACGGTCGTTTGACAGAGCAGTTAAAGTCGGCAACGCCATGGTTTCCAGAGGATACACTGGAAAATACACGCTTTTTACTTATGAAAACAGAAAGATACCGCGGCTCGATGTATTTGTAGGTTTATTAGTTGTTGCTGCTAGTATAAGCGTTGTCCTACTCGACGCATTCGTCATCTAAAACAAGAAAGGTAACCTGTTTGAAAGCAATCGAAACAGTCAATTTAACTTATACTTACCATGACGGCACAAAAGCCCTCAACGACCTCAACTTCAGCGTTGAAAAAGGCGAAAACATGGCAATCCTGGGCCAAACGGCGCAGGCAAATCAACGTTGCTCCACCATTTCAACGGCTTAAACATGCCAACTTCAGGAAAAGTCATGGTTCTCGAAAAAGAAGTCACCGCTTCAAACCTTGATTGGGTGCGCCAAAAAGTTGGCTTAGTATTCCAAGACCCCGACGACCAACTCTTTGCACGCACAGTCGGCCAAGACGTTGCTTTTGGGCCCATTAACTTGGGTTTACCGAAAACGGAAGTTCAAGAACGGGTAAAATGGGCGCTTGAAGCCACAGAAATAATGGAACTAGAGAATAAGCCTCCCCAAAACCTTAGCACTGGACAGAAAAAACGCGCCGCCTTAGCTGGCGTGTTAGCCATGAAGCCCGAAATCATAGTTTTAGACGAGCCTATGGCTAATCTTGACCCCCGCACATCAAGCAAAATATTGGCTTTGCTCCAGCAACTCAACAAAGAATTGGGATTAACCCTCATTATAGCTACTCATGATGTGGACTTGGTGCCGCTTTTCGCAGACCAAATCTGCATACTAAACAAGGGGCAAATCGTTTTGGATGGTAAACCGCAAGAGGTGTTCTCTCAAGCGGACACTTTGCGGAGCATGGATTTGAGGTTGCCAAGAATCACGCATCTCTTTGAGATTTTAAGCAAGCACCACCAGCTTATGCCCGATAAACCCTATCCGCTGACTATTGGCGAAGCCAGAAAAGAGATCGTTGAGATGGTCGGCGGCAACACAAAAGACGCTTAGTATGTGTGTGTGCTGCTGAAGCTTTTTTGAAGGTGTTGTTGTGGATGGGTTCATTGATTAGGTTTGGGTTTGTTTTTTTAGTTGTCGATCTGTTTTAGTTCGGTTTTGTATGGTGTTTTGTTTGGGTTTGTATTGTTGTTGGGTTATGGTCAACCTGAGTTAATCAACTTACTATTAACTTGTGTTAAGCAAGAGTTTATATGTTGTATTGGCTAATCCATCCAACCGTGGAGAAGTTCGCAATGCAGAGCCAAAACAAAATCGTCTACCCCTTCAGCGCCATCGTCGGCCAAGAAAAGATGAAACTCGCCCTAATCCTGAACGTAATCAACCCAAAAATCGGCGGCGTCCTTCTCCGAGGCGAAAAAGGAACCGGCAAATCCCTAACCGTACGCGCACTAGCAAACCTACTGCCCGAAGTCGAAACCGTAACCAATTGCCCCTTCCGCTGTGACCCAAAAAACCTCAAAGCCCTCTGCGAAGCCTGTGCCGCAAAACATGCAAACGGCGAAAAACTCCCAGTAACCAAACGTTCTGTTTCCGTTGTTGAGTTGCCCGTCGGCGCCACAGAAGACCGATTGGTAGGCACAATCGACATCGAGAAAGCCATCAAAACAGGCGAGAAACATTTTGATCCCGGCATCCTAGCTCAAGCCAACCGCAACATCCTCTATATTGACGAAGTAAACTTGCTCGATGACCACTTAGTCGATGTACTTCTTGACGCGGCGGCAATGGGCGTAAACTTTGTTGAACGCGAAGGCGTATCTTTTTGCCATCCCTCCCAATTTGTTTTGATTGGAACTATGAATCCTGAGGAAGGCGAACTGCGGCCTCAATTATTAGACCGCTTTGCCCTCTCCGTGGAGGTTAAAGGTATACCCTACCGGGAAGCCAGAGCCGAAATAGTTCGCCGACGTATTGCTTTTGAAAGCAACTTCGCTTCCTTCATTGCTGCCCAGTTTGATAACCAAGAAATGCTGCGCCAAAGAATTCTCTCTGCAACCGCACTTTTACCCAAGGTAATACTAAGTGCAGACTTACTTGATCTTATAATTCAGATTTGTATTGACTTTGGCGTGGACGGTCACCGAGCAGACATTACAATGTATAAAACTGCTTGCACCATAGCCGCCTATAATGGACGCACAGAAGTCACCGAAGACAACATAAAAGAAGCCGCCGAACTGGTGCTTCCACATCGCCAACGCCGCCAGCCTTTCGAAGAACCCGAAATGGAGCAACAGCAAGTTAAGGAGAGCATACAGAAATGGAACCAGAACAAGCAACCAAAACCACAAGAAAACGACAGTTCCCAAAATCCCAACGAATCCAATAAGCAAGAGGAACATGCAAAAGAACAGGTTTTCCAAGCTGACAAACCCTACACCGTAAAACCCTTATCCGCATGTGTCCTCGACGATGTTGAGCGGCATGGTTCGGGACGAAGGTCAAAAACACTTACCGATTCTAAAAGAGGCCACTATGTAGCCAGCATGATTCCCAAAGGCAAAGTCACCGATTTAGCGTTTGACGCAACCCTACGTGCGGCGGCCCCCTTCCAGAAACGCCGAAAAGAATCAGCCAGCGCCCAGCCGACAGCCCTTTTGATTGAAAACTGCGATTTACGTGAAAAAGTCAGGGAAACCAAGATGGGCAACTTAATCATGTTTGTTGTTGACGCCAGCGGTTCTATGGCGGCTGAGGAACGGATGAGCGCCACCAAAGGCGCGGTTCTTTCTCTTTTGCTGGATGCTTATCAGCGGCGGGACCGCGTAGGCATGGTGGTGTTCCGCAAGAACTCAGCGGAGCTGGTGTTGCCTCCCACCAACAGTGTTGAGTTAGCGCAGAAATATTTAGCTAAACTACCCACGGGCGGTCGAACCCCATTGGCTCATGGATTAAAACTCGGTATGGATGCTGTCGAGTATAGCCTGCGGACTGATGACATTCCTCTTTTAGTGTTGGTTTCTGACGGGCGTGCAAACGTTAACCTATACGGCGGCGACCCAGTGGAAGAGGCAAAACGTCTCGCTTGTGAAATAGCTTCTAAAAACATACAATCAATCGCTATAGACACTGAACGCGGCTTCATCACTTTTGGTTTGGTTAAGCAGATTTCTGATGCGATGCGCGGTAAGTATCTGCGTTTAGAGGAATTAAGCGCGGCACCTATTGCTTCAGCTGTTAGAACTAAACTGTTTCACGATCCCTCCGGGATACCTATTAACAATTAAGGGGAGGTGAAAAAATGAATAAAACTTACACTGTTATCACCCTCGTCCTTGTTGCAGTAATTTTGTCTGCGTCAGCTTATGGCGCATACACCGTTTACTTCGCAAACACCCCGTCGCCGACTCCAACTCCAACAGCAAACCCCACTCAAGCACCCACTTCTGCTCCTACCACAAGCCCAACAGGCACATCTACATCCACTCCTCACCCAACGGCTACCTCAACAGCTACGTCACAGCCAACTACAAGTCCCACACCAGCCCCTACAAGCGTCACAGTTACTGATAACGCAGGAAACACCATGACTATTCCTCTTCCAGTGCACACTGTTGCAGCCCTCGACGGAGGCATTTCTGAGATTTTATGTGCCATGGGTGCCCAAAACATGATTGTTGCAAGATGCGACAGTTGCACAATGCCGCCTTCACTTTCAAACGTAACCTCAGTCGGAGAAAACGATTACGCCCCTAACGTTGAGACCCTTATAGAAAAAGACCCTGATGTAATATTTGCCAGTTCAATGCTGCCATACAACCCCACAGCCTATCAACAACTCATTGACGCGGGCATACCCGTCTTTATTGTTGACTCAACAACTCCTGAACCGACCAATCCATCTGAAATGACCAAAGATGAACTATACGCTTTACCCACAAGAGTTGACTTGACATGTGACTTAATGCAAAACTTCACAAAAATTATAGGTCACCAACAAGAAGCAACTGAATATATCACTTGGGCGCAGAACTACAATAAAATCGTCAAAGACCGAATATACTCCTTAGAACCTGGTCAACAAGTCAAAGTCTTCCTTGAATGGTACGACAACAATTACCGCACCTTCGTCACTCAAACTGTATACCAAGCTGGAGGAATTAACATTGCTGAAAACGAGTCAGCTTACTCGCCATTTATAAGCCCCGAATTCATAGTCGAAGCGAACCCTTCTGTAATTATCGAACTGTTTAACAGCCAAACTTTCAACATCAATGATTTCATAGCTGCGAAAAATTCAGTAATGAACCGTGTTTCAACACAAGGTACTGATGCTGTCAAGTATGATAGGGTCTATATCTGCGACTTTTACGCCATTAACGGTGTCCGCTCGGTAGTCGGATACCTTTACTGGGCGAAATGGCTCCAGCCAAGCCTCTTCTCAGACATAGACCCAGGTACAGTAAGCCAGGAACTTAATCAAAAGTTTTTCGGAACAGCCATCGCAGGGACGTTTGCGTATCCATGACAACAACCGCTGAAATAAAGAAACTCTACAGTAAAGGCAAGAAGAAAAAAATTCTTGTCATACTCTCCATCTTTTTAGCTTTAGTATTAACCGCTATTGTTTCACTGAGTTTAGGCGCTGCTTCCCCTGGTCTCGGTGAAGCAATAAACGTTATCATCTCAAAAACTTTCCCTTTCCTACATATTAACCCCGGGTCATCCCTTGACCAAACCATAATTTGGACCATACGACTGCCAAGAATTGTCATGGCAATAATAGCTGGCGCAGGTCTTGCCGCCGCAGGTGCCGCCATGCAGGGAATTCTGCGGAACCCACTTGTTTCCTCTTATGTACTGGGCATTTCTTCAGCTGCAGGTTTCGGCGCTGCCTTAGCTATAGTCTTTGGAATAAGCGTCGCCACCCTAGGCGGATACCTGGTAATCGGTAACGCCTTCGTATTCTGCCTGATAGCAATGATAATCGTATATACAATCGCGCGCATAAGGGGGATGAGTTCAGAAACCGTGATTTTGGCGGGGGTAGCCGTCGGCTTCCTGTTTTCAGCGCTCCTTTCACTGATACAATATATTTCTCCTCAACAGAACGCTGTGCAAGCTATTGTCTTTTGGCTCATGGGCGGGCTCTACACGGCAACTTGGGACAGCATCCTAATCTGCCTGCCAATTGTCGGCATCGCAATGGTTCTTATGATGTTTCAATCGTGGAACATCAACATCATGAGCATGGGCGAAGACGTCGCCGTAAGCCTAGGTGTGAACTCCAAACGTGTTTTGGCTACAAACATGATTTTGGAAACCGTCGCAACTGCAAGCATAATAGCGTTTACTGGAATCATCGGTTTTGTAGATTTAATTGCTCCCCACATCGCTAGGATGCTCATCGGCAACGACCACCGCTACCTCATCCCCTGCAGCATCCTTATGGGTTCACTTATGCTTCTTGGCGCCGACACAGTAGGCCGCCTAATAATTATGCCGACAGAACTTCCCGTGGGCATCGTTACTGCTCTAATAGGTGTTCCATTCTTCGTTTATCTACTAATAAGCAAACGGCGGCGAAGTTTCGGTTGAAACTGACAATAAATGATCTATCCTTCAGTTACGCTGGAGTTGAGGTCCTAAAAGACGTCGATTTAAGCGTTGGACTGGGCGAGTTAGTAACCATTATTGGCCCTAACGGTTCAGGCAAAAGCACCCTGCTAAAATGCATTAACCGCATTTTAAAAACAAAACAGAACACTATCCTCGTTGACGACCAAGACACCAGCAAACTCAACCTCAAAGAATTATCCAAACTAATGGGTTATGTCCCCCAAAGCTCAACCAGCACCTTCCCCTTCACAGTATTCGACATCGTAATGATGGGCAGAAAACCCTACATACACTGGAGCATCGGCGAACGTGACAACGAAATCGTCGCTCAAATGCTGCAGTTCTTAGGAATTGACCACCTTGCCATGCGCCATTTCACTGAACTCAGCGGCGGCGAGCAACAAAAAGTTATCATCGCTCGTGCTCTAGCACAGCAGCCGCAGCTTCTGCTTCTTGATGAACCCACAAGTTCACTTGACATTAAACATCAGCTTGAGATTCTCTGTTTGCTGAAGGGTTTAGCGCAAAGCAAAGAACGCTCCATTATTCTCAGTATGCATGACTTGAATTTAGCCAGTCGTTTTTCTGATCGGCTGCTTATGCTTAAACGCGGCTGTATTTACGCGGTGGGAAGCCCTGAAGAAGTGATTACGGCCCAAAATATCGAGGCTGTCTACGGAATCAAGGCAGATGTTTCCCTCTCCATTGTCGGTAAACCCCAAATTACGCCGATAGTGAACGAAGCTAACGAGTATTCCTCAAGAATACACCTGTTCTTCGAAAATAAATCTAAAGACTCCAAGGAGCTAAAAGCATGTCCAAACTAAAAGTAGCATTAGCAACAACAATCCCCACTGATGCGACCCCCGCCATAGCAGCAGCTAAACTGCTAAACCAGAAAAATCCCGACTCCGTTGAGCTGTGTCTGCGTACTGGCGGCGACTTCCGAGACTTCGGTACACTGGACGATTTTATCCGTTTCTCCCAAAAAGCCCACATAGTCATCGTACATTTGATGGGTGACCTCCCAGAATTCGACAAGTTAGTTGAAGCCCTAAAAACCGCTAAAGTGCCGCTAATGGTTGCCGCGCCTTTCTTTGGAGGCAATAAACAAACAAAATATACAACGGTGCCGGCCGAGGATAAACAGCAAATCTACTTTTACCTCAACTATGGCGGCGTAAAAAACTTTGAAAACCTCTTCTACTATTTGCTCAGCCGCTTTGCTGGCGCCAACTTCACCGTTGAACCTCCTACAAAGCCGCTTTGGGAAGGCATCTACCACCCTGACTTCGACCATCTCCCTACTCTGGAGGAGTACACAGAAAAGAAGCTGCTGCACAACCGCGTGACTGTTGGGTTATGGTTCCATCAGAGCCACTGGATCGGCGGCAACACAGGCTTCATCGACATTGCAATCCGTGAAATCGAAGCGCAAGGCGCCAATGTACTTCCAGTGTTCTTCAGCGGATCAAAAAACCCCAAACTGGGCATAAACGGGCTTGAATGGATAATAGACAACTACTTCCTAAAAAACGGCAAACCACTCGTTGACGTGGTTTTGAGCATGTTTTCTTTCTCGTTTTCCACATGCCTCTCAGGCATCGACGCATCAGGCATACTCAGAAAACTCAATGTCCCGATTATAAAAGCCATTTTAACCTGCAACACCTACGAGGAATGGCGCGACACACAACAAGGCCTCAACATAATGGACATTCCAGCTAACGTTGCAATGCCAGAATTCGACGGCGCCCTCATAACGGTGCCAGTTGCCGCCATGGACTATTGCCAAATCAACCCATCCACTGGAACACGGCTAATCAAGTATGAAGCCATAGAGGAACGCACCCAAAAAGCGGTTCGCCTCGCCATTAACTGGGGAAAACTTGGTCGGCTACCCAACAAAGAGAAGAAGGTAGCAATTATCTTCCACAATTACCCCCCAAGAAACGACACGATTGGTCATGCTTTCGGCTTAGATTCTTCCGCTTCAGTGATGAACATTCTTGAGGGCTTAAAGCAGCAAGGCTACACGCTGGGCGAGTTGCCGGAAAGCAGCCAGAAACTCATGGACACAATCATTGCAGGCTTAACTAACGATAGAAGATGGGCAAGTCCACAGGAACTCTACGAACGTGCACTGGACAAAATTTCGCTTTCACAGTATGAGTTGTGGTTTGAAGATTTAGCCCCCGACATCGCAGCCAAGATGGAGGAGGACTGGGGAAAGCGGCCTGGTAAAATCTTCTGTTATAACGACAAATTGGTGGTTGCAGGTTTAATCAACGGCAATGTTTTCATCGGAATGCAGCCTCCGCGCGGCTTTATGGAGGAGTCCGTAAACATCTACCATAGCCCCGACATAGCCATGCCCTACCATTACCACGCCTACTACCGCTGGATACGCGACGTCTTCGGCGCAAACGTCATTATGCACGTCGGCACCCATGGCACACAAGAGTGGCTGCCCGGCAAATCCGTCGGATTATCCAGGTCCTGCCAGTCCGACATCACCATCTCAGACATGCCCAACATTTACCCCTACGTTATTACTAATCCCGGAGAAGGTACCCAAGCTAAACGGCGCGGCTACTGCTGTATAATCGAGCACCTCGTTCCCGTTATGCATAACGCGGACTCCTACGAAGAACTCGCCAGACTTGAAGTTCAGCTACAAGAATACTATCATGCAAAAACGGTTGACCAAGAGAAATTGTCTGTTCTGCAAGGCTTGATTTGGGAGAACGTGGTTGCCGCCAAACTCGACAAAGACCTAAACGTAACCCAAGAAGCCGCCTACGCCGCCTTCGACGACTTCCTTGAGCAACTGCACGCATACATTAACGAATTGTCTGATGCGCAAATCCGCGATGGACTCCACACTTTAGGCGAAGCTCCCAAAGACCTACGGCTCGACGAGTTCTTAGTATCTCTAACTCGCTTAAGCAACGGTGATGTGCCCTCTTTGCGTCAGTCCCTTGCAGAGTTCAAAGGCTATGACTTCGAGGACCTCTTGGCGCATAGGGGCAAACTGTGTGCAAATGGCAAAACCAACGCGGACCGCCTAAACGAAATCAGCGCCATCTCCCTTGACCTTATCCAGAAGTTCCACGCTAAAGATTTCAAACAGGAAAAAATATGCGAAGTAACCACTGCTGTACTTGGCGCAAGCACCCCAAAAATCGAATCCTGCCTCCAATACATCAGCAGCTTTCTTGCCCCCGCCCTCTCCAGCACAACAGACGAAATAACCTACACCTTATCCGGATGCAGCGGTGGCTACGTGCCTCCTGGGCCATCAGGCTCTATGACAAGAGGCATGGCCGACATTTTGCCTACTGGACGAAACTTTTATTCCGTTGACCCTCGTGCCGTCCCTTCATTAGCTTCTTGGGAAGTCGGCGTCTCATTAGTCAACGTTCTGCTGGAGCGTTACCTCAAAGAGGAAGGCAAATACCCTGAATCCGTCGGTGTCGTCATTTGGGCAACCGACACCATGAAAACTAAAGGAGACGACGTTGCTGAAATCTTCTACCTGCTGGGTGTGAAGCCAGTGTGGGAGCGGTCCAGCGGCAGAGTTGTAGGCATAGAAGTCATCCCTCTAAGCGAGCTAAAACGCCCCCGTATTGACGTTACAATGCGCATTAGTGGCATGTTCCGCGACAGTTTTCCCGTCGTGGTAAACCTGCTTGACCAAGCCATCGAGCTGGTAGCGGGCTTAGATGAGTCGCATAGCCAAAACTTTGTGAGGAAACACGTGGAAGCAGAAGTCGCCGAGGAAACAGCCAAAGGCACAGACGCCAAAAAAGCCCGCCAAGAAGCCTGCTACCGCATCTTCGGCGACCGCCCCGGCGCATACGGTTGCGGCGTCAGCGAAGCTATTGACTCTAAAAACTGGAAAACCCAGCAAGACCTCTCTGACATCTACATCAACTGGGGCAGCTATGCCTATACCCGTACAACCTACGGAGTGCAGGTTCCAGAGCAGTTTAAGCGGTGCCTAAGTAAAATCAACGTGACAGTGAAGAACCAAGATTCACGGGAATACGACATCTTGGACGGTGACGACTGGTACGATTCCCACGGAGGCATGATAAACGCTGTTAAAATCGTCGGCGGCAAAGCCCCCCGCTCCTACTGCGGCGACAGCAGTGACCCCAAACGTGTAAAAGTCAGAAGCACCGCCGAAGAAACCTGCCATGTTTTCCGTAGCCGGCTACTCAACCCAAAATACATAGAAGGCATGAAACGGCACGGCTACCAGGGCGCCGCAGACCTGTCCCGAACCATGGATACTGTGCTTGGCTGGGACGCCACAGTCGAAGTAGTTGAGGACTGGATGTGGGAGGGTTTAGCGCAAAAGTACGTTTTGGATAAAGCCATGCAGGAGTGGCTCAAAGACGTCAACCCCTATGCATTACAGAACATGGTTGAGCGGCTATTGGAAGCTATTAACCGAGATATTTGGCAGGCTCCTGAGGATATGAAGAAAGAGCTTGAGAAACTCTACCTAAGCATTGAAGGCTTACTTGAAGACACAAACGAAAAACAAAATGGAGGAAAATAAATGATCGATCCCGTAACAAAATACAAAGAGAAAAGTTTGAACCTGCACCTTGAAGGCGTTGAAGCAAACGTAGTTTACCACAGATTTGACGGCGTTGAACTAAACACAACCCTTGTATCTTTCAAAGAAAAACGAAGCGTCCTCTCAACATTAGACGGCATTAGGCACGTAAACAACGTTGCCAACGTGTATGTCCCCGACCCCATATCCGCCAACAACATGACGTTGAAAAAATACGCAAAGTTCGTGCGACGTTTACCCGCTACTTTAGGTCTTCGCTGCAGCCAGTTAACTTTCATAAGTACAGGCGTTGATATGGAAAAGGTGGCTTTCTGTGAAAAAACGTTTGAAGACTTTCATGTTTGCTGTATCGCAACAGGCGGCGCACGGAACAATGCGCTCCGAGCAGGCGTAGATGAGGGTCAATGGACCGAAAAAGAAAAGGCGTTTCACGCTAAACCAGGCACCATAAACATTATTCTGTTGACGAATGTGTCTTTGACTTGGGGCGCCATGGCTCGGGCTATTATGACTGCTACAGAAGCCAAGTCCGCTGCCCTACAAGACTTAGACTATAGAAGTACGCCTTCCCCCAAGATTCAAGCCACAGGCACCGGAACAGACAGCATGATTGTTGTTTCAGGCGTGCATCCTGACCTTCTGATTCGGCATACAGGCGGGCACACGAAGATGGGTGAGTTGATAGGTTACACCGCCAAAACCGCCGTTGCAGAGGCGCTAAAAAAACATGATAACTAATCCTTGGAGGCTAAACATTTGATAGACTTCATCTACACCGAGAACCTATGTAAAAACTATGGAACCATAAACGCGATAAATAACTTGGACTTGCGTGTTCACAGCGGAGAAATCTTTGGTTTTTTGGGTCCAAACGGAGCTGGAAAAACCACGACAATCCGTGTCTTAACGACTCTTTCCCATCCCACTTCAGGTTTTGTTTCAGTGGGCGGTTACGACCTTAAAGAGGAACCAAATAAAGCTAAAAAAATGATTGGCGTTGTGCAGCAGCATCTAAGTTTAGACCGAGACCTCACAATCCGCGAAAACATGGAGTTTCACGCCCGCATTCATGGTTTAGATTCTTTTAGGCGCAAACACCGTATAGCTGAATTGCTGGAATACGTTGAACTCAAGGAATATGCGGACAAAATGGTTGACACCCTTTCGGGTGGAATGAAAAAGAAAGCAGCCATTGTCTGCAGTCTCATACATGAGCCTAAACTGCTGTTTTTGGATGAGCCAACAGTGGGCTTGGACGCTCAGGCACGGCGTCGCCTGTGGGATTTAATGCGCCGCCTAAACAGTGACGGTACAACGATTTTCCTAACAACCCACTATATTGAGGAAGCAGAAGTTCTATGCAACCGCGTCGGCATCATGCACCACGGGCGACTAATTGCGGTAGATAAGCCTCTGGCGCTCCGCAAAAAAGTCGGTTCAGTTGTCGTTGAAACCCTCATTGAAAATAGAGAGACGCATTACCAGTTTTTTGGCGACCGCGAAACCGCTAACACCTATATCAAGGATTTGCCCACCGAAGCACGAACAGTGATTATCCGCGAATCCAACTTGGAAGACGTGTTTATTGAACAAACCGGAGAAAAGGTCGGTGACCAATGATGAAACTACTACGCGATATTTACTCGGTTCTTTGGGTTGACCTGCGTAACATGCGACGCCATTGGAAATCCACAGTCGCAACCAGTCTCGTGTTGCCGTTGCTGTATTTGATTGCTTTTGGCTACGGTTTAGGCCGCAACATAAGTGTCGACGGCGTCACTTATCTTGCCTTTGTTATTCCAGGTATCGTAGCGTTGACTGCTTTTTCCATCAGTTTTAACGGTGCCGCTTCAAAGCTTCAGGTGGATAAGTTTTTTTACAAAAGCTTCGACGAACTCTTGATGTCCCCTGTTAGTTCATACTCGATTATTATGGGTAAAGCCTTGATAGGTGTAATACGGGGATTGATTAGCTCTGTCGCCATATACGCTGTAGGATTGTATCTCGCACCGACCTTACTAGTTAGTCCATTGTTCTTCTTAATGCTGGTATTGTCCTGTTTTGTGTTCGCTTTGTTTGGCGTGCTCATAGCGTTAGTTATCACTTCTCACCAGGGCATGAGCACCTTTAGCACTCTGGTCATTTTGCCGATGACTTTTCTATGCGGCACCTTCTTCTCATTAAGCCAATTGCCCGACGTCGCTAAAGCTGCACTGTACTTCTTGCCTTTAACTCACTCATCTGAACTCTTACGTGCAACCGTGTTGGGTTTACCGTTTCCTTGGCTGCCTTTTGTTGGTCTCTTGGCTTTTGGAGTTGCCTTCTTTGCCGGTTGCATAGTTGCTTTGAAGAAATCTAGTGTGTAGACGGCGAAAAGATGAAATTAATCCCATTTTTGACTCAAGCAGGGGGTGACAAGGTGGCTTGAACTGTGACGAATTTAAGTGCTATTTTGATGGTTTAGCTGAAATTAAAGCTGCAGGCAGATACTTGTCATTTTCTGCCTTCCAACTATTCTATGCCATGCAACTGATGTCTAAAACGACAATCTCCCGCTCCAATATTGCTAAACGGTTAAATGTTGGGGAAGGCACCGCTCGAACCATACTTGGTCGATTGGTTGACGCTGGGTTGGTAAAAATCTCTAAGGCTGGATGTATGCTTACAGGCGAGGGTTTACGTGTTTGCCGCGATTTCGACAAAGTTTTTCCTCAACGGGGCAAGTTTTCTTGGACAGAGTTAACTCCCTCTGACTTCAACTACAGCTTTGTCATTCGAGAAGGCGCAGATAAAGTGGGGTCAGGTATTGAACAGAGGGATAAGGCGATTGTGGTTGGTGCTACACGCGCCTTGGTAGCTATTTTCCAAAACGGGCGATTGCGGATCAACGCTGTTAGCGATGACATTGAACAAGTGTTTCCCGTAGCGGCTCATAAAATACTTCAAGACCTAAAACCGCAAGAAAACGATGCAATAGTGATTGCCAGTGGAGAAACACCGTTAAAGGCAATGCATGGTGCTTTCGCAGCCAGCTGGTCATTACTCGATACCCAAGCAATTAAACAGTAGTCTTAAACCTAAAACTGCTCTTTTCCCTTAGATTGCCCAGATTAGCAACTGCAAACGGTACCACCATTTCCCGCTTGTTCAGCCCTCCATGCTGGCCTAAATAACTGATTTTTCTACCTTCCGGGTTCTCAAACCACACGGTTTCGTTACCGTAAGGCAGAATCAAAAGATTCCCTGTTCTTTCAAGAAATTCTTCACTTACCGAGTTTAACCCAAACAAACCGTTTTTTGCTGCTTCTTGTGTTTCAATTACTTGGGCTTTTCCGCCGATTTTCTGGTTTAACCAATCCTTTGTTTCAGCGAGTTTGCCTTTTTTGATATGTAGAAAAATCTCTCGAGGGCTACCTGTGGGCAAAATTGGTTTACGTTTTTTTGTGGTTTGCAGGGGTAACGCTGTTTTTGATAGGTAGATTGTTTCTTTGGGGTTAACGGTTACTCCGCCATGGTCAGCAGTCAACATGAGGATGGTCTCTTTGGCGGTTTTGGGGTCTACTTTTTGCACTAGCTCCCGGTTTAGCAGGTAAGTTATCATAGATAACTCGGCGCTGTATTCATAGCTGTCAGGTCCATATTCATGTGATATTGTGTCTAGGGTGTTGAGGTGCACAAAAAAGTAGGCGCTGTTGTCGCTGTTTTCTTCGAGTTTTTTGCATAGCTGCACGATAGTGTCGGATGTCTTCGCTGCTGGTATTACTGTGCTGCCTTGGAAAATCAGTTTGGAGCAGGCGTTGAATGCGTTGGCTGCGTTTATATGCGTGAAGGTGTTGATTCCTTTTTCTTTTAGGCGGTTGTGAATGGTTTTTCCTTTTAAGAGCATTATGCTGGGGTCAATTTCGTTGTTAATCTGCTTATTTTTTGGGGCTATGCGTTCGAATCGCAGGGAATTAACTATTCCAATATTTTTGAGGTAGATAAAATACTCGAATATGCCGTGTTCTTGGGGGGTTAAACCCGTGTTTAATGTTGTTAGGGCGTTTGTTGTTTGGGATGGAAAAACGCTTGTTAATGGTTCAACTTCGCCTTTGGTGGCTAGTTTGGTTAAGAATTGGTTTTCCCTTTGGTGTTTTAGGTATTGGTTAAACCCAAAGCCGTCAATGACTAAAAGTATAACTTTTAAGTTACGCTCAGGACAGTTTTCTGCCATTTCTTCTTGCAGGGGGTGTACTGTTTTGTTTTGGGCGTTAAATATTTCCAGAAGTAGGTCGGGTATGTTTGAAATGCAGTTGTCTCTGTATTGAGGGTAGTACAGGTTCTCATTTTCCCTTTTGATGTGAATCTGGGTTTGCTCTAGAAGCATTTTGGGGTGTCCTAGCGACTGTTTTATTGGTTGATGCTGGAAGGCATTGGTTATTCTGCTGTTATAAACTTTTGCTTAATTTGGGTTAATTGTTGGTTGATTATTCTGTTGGGGATTGATGGGTTAATCCGTGAATTTACTCAACCAAGCCTTAACTTAAGTTTAACCAAGGTTTATATGTTGATGTATCCATCAACAAATCAACAGATCAGCCCTTGAGTCTCGCCTGCCCCGAAACTCGGCGCCATCTGTCATAGATTGCCGCGAAAGAAACCGAGGGTCTACCAGGGGTGCCGGCGCTATCCCAACCGGCAAACCCCCTAGACCAGTCTCCTAAGTTTGCGTTAATTTTCTGGGATTATATATAATAGTTTACAACTCACAAGTGAGATTACGATGGAGAAAAAACAACGGAGCGGACAAGTGCTCTCACTGCCTGATGGACGACAACTCGGGTACATAGCAATAGGCGAGGGCGTCCCCGTTGTATACTTCCACGGCACAGCCAGCAGCCGCCTAGAAACCCTTCTCCTAAAAGACCTTGCTAATGCCGCAAACCTGCAGATAATAGGCGTCGACAGGTCAGGCTATGGCTTGTCAACTTTCCAGCAGAGAAAGAGCCTCCAAGAATTTGCCGGCGACGTTAATCACTTGACTGATTATTTAGGCTTTGAACGGTTCGGGGTTTTAGGTTGGTCTGGCGGAGGCGCTTTTGCACTTGCCTACATCGCCCTGTTTCCCGAGCGTGTGAATAGAGCGGTTGTTGTGGGTGCGCCCGCTTTACCCTTTGATGTGTCAACCGCGCATAACATGCCCCTGGCAAGGTTTATCATGAAAATCCCATCCATCGGCTATTTAGCCATGAAAAACATGCATTCAGACGTGCTTAGAGCCAACGGTGACGTTGAGGCTTTTCTGCGTTCGCGAAGCGGAAAACAGGTGCTCCGTGGCTGTTCTAAGGATGACTTGAATTTCTTCGGTGATCCTGCTTGGATGGGGCTTATGTATCAATCTTTGGCTGAAGCATTTCGTCAGGGCAATCTTGGAGTCAAAACGGTGGTTATGGAGCATCAGATGTTTATGAAGCCCTGGGGCTTTTCTTTTTCGCGGGTTCCGGGGGATAGATTGTTCATCTGGCATGGGGCTGACGATAAGACGTGCCGCGTTGAGAACGCATATTTGCTTGCTAAATCCATAGCTCTTTCGCAGGTCAAGGTATTCGAGGGAAGAGGTCATTGCGTCATGTTTGGAAATACGGCGGAGTTGGCTTCACTTCTGAAGAGTTCTTAAGAACTCATTCAAGTAGTTTCCATGGGTCATCTGGGCCCAGCGTGGAGTCATTTTTTGTGGCGGAAGCGGTTTTGTATTTCTGAACCGTAATCTTCACAGTCGTATCTGCGCCGATTTGTTGTGCCGCCAATAGTTCCTTGGGTAATGCGATGACGATTTGGTCACCGACTCTTTTGGTTTTAACTAGGTATTCCTGCATCCAACCGCCTCCTACTTTGCCTTGTAAAATCTTCGATTAAGCTATCCAAAAAGCTCTGCATCTTCGCTGTGTTTTCTACTCCGCAGTAACCAATCGAAAGCGTTAACATGCCGTCGAAGGTTGAGGCGCCAAGCATGAACCCTGGCGTGTACATAATGGGAGGCGTAATGTACCCCTCTTTTGCGTGTAATCCTCCGAAACTATAGTCGGGTAGAACGCCGAAGTTGGAGAGAAGCGGATAAGTTAGACTGTACTTTTGGCTTAACTCAGCTGTCTGCCCCATATACTTCTCCATCCAAGCGAAGCCGTGGCTAAATAGGTAGTCTAACTTCACCGCAGTCTCGATGCCTGGATACTTTTCTTTGAATTTGTTCATCGCCGCCGTTGCCCTCTCAAGTGTCTGCTCAAAGCCTTCGCCCAGTTTACGCTCTAACTCCAGGTGCAACCCGCTTGAAAGGTTACAGATTGCTTCTGCTTTGCGGTTGGGACAGTACCGTCTGAGGTCGATGGATACTTGGATAATCATGGGTTTACCCTCAGGCGCATTGTTTACCGTAAAAAATTGGCGGTAGAGTGCGGCTAAGAGGGCGTCGTTGACGGTGGCTTTTTTGGATTTTGCAACCTGTTTGATCGCTGCCAGTTTCCCCGCAGGTAGTGTACGATAGATATGGCGCCTTTCTGGGCCTTGTTTTTGGGGGAGTGCCCATGTGGGTTTGGGGAAGTCTTTGAGTGGTACGGTTTTGGGGTCTTTGGTGTATTGGAAGACTTGTGTTTGGTCTCTTCTCCCCGCCAAATTGGGTTCCAACAAGCATTTGCCATCCAATACCAAGCTGTTATAGACACTGCTAAGGAGCGACATGTATTCTTTGAGTCCTCCCCCGTCGCAGGCTGAATGGTTAACTTTAACACAGACTGTATCGCCGCCGCCTTCCCTCAGAAGTCGTGTGGCAACCAGCGGGTCTACGTCCGCATGAGTGGGTGTGTTGATGACGTCTTGCAGTGCCTGCTGGACTGCGATTACTTGGCAGGTTTGCAGTTCGTCGAGGTCGCTTCTGCGTAGCCAAAACAAGTTGCCGCTGTCGATGGCTAATCGGCAGCCCAAAACAGGTTCTAAATCCAAAGTTACGCGAACCGCCCTTGCAAGTATGGCTTCATCGATTTTTCCGTCGAATTTCAGCACCATGCAGAGCTGCTGGTCGGCAAAGTACTTGCTTGCAATGTAATTGTATGCATCCTCTGCGGTCACGTTGAATTTGTCTGGAATAACCATTTTGCCCTCTCTTCCTACTAAGGGGTCATGCACCTTTTTACTGTTTCTCAAACTTACAAAAAGTAGCGTAGCCAAAGACCCGTTGCTCTAAGAGACCCTCCCCTACCCCTATACCTGTAGATCAGAATTTGGGGCTTTTCTGTTTTTCTAGTTTAAGAAGAAGGCAGAGACGCCCCTTACTCATCTTCTTCCTGTGGGCTTGGCTGGCAACTGCTTTTTGGGTTTGGATTGTGTATTGGGCTGCAGGTTGGTTGTGGGCAAATCCGCAAGCAGAACACCAAAAATTTACTCCAAGCTACGGTAACGTATTCTTAGCGGTGTTTTTGGGCTTAGATTTCTTTTTGTATAAAACTGCCACTGCCACACTTGCGCCGACTATTAAGACTATTAACAGAGATAATATAAAATCGGGTGTATTTGGTTTTGCTGTCAATTGAGTTGCTGTTGGGGTCGAACTGGTTGATTGGGTTGGCTTAGGTGTTGGAGTTGACGTTGGAGTCGGTATAGGGGTAGGTGTGGGAGTTACCTGTAAACCTCTATACGTTCATCCAAGTTTGTCTGGTACCGATCAAAACGGTTAGGCGCAAACCTTTAGAAACCGTAAGAATATTATGAGTGCTAACAACCCTATAGAGGCAGTGACCGCAAGATGCAGAAAGTATGGGATGAACTAAAAAAAATTGAGGCCCAAGCTGACCAAATCCAAGCGGATGCACAGGAAAAAGCCAAAAAAATTACGGCGCTTGCACAGCAGCAATCCGAAAAACTCGTCGCCAACGGTAAAACCTACGGCGAAGAAGAAGCACAGAAACTCTACTCCCAAGCCGTCGAGGACGCTAACCGTGACCGCGCTGAAAAACTCAAAGCAAACGAAGCAACCGCCCAAAAACTGAAAACCCAAGCCCAAAAACGCATGGATGATGCGGTTTCAACGGTTGTAGCCGCCGTTCTCGAGGAAAATTAAGGTTGCCCCAGACAGTCCGTTACGCTTCGGTGCTCGCTAAAATCGGCGCTCAACGAAGCAGCCTGCTAAGCGAAGCAAAACTTAAAACCTTAGCAGACAGCAAAAACCTCAACGATTTCGCCGGGCAACTCCGCGACACCCCATACCAAGAGCAAATCGCTAAAACTGCGCTTCCCCTATCTGGCCGCAAATTGGAACGCGCTTTCAACGAAAACCTGATTGAGACTTACCAGAAAATAATCAAGTACTCACCCAAAACAGCAAAGGAATACCTCCGCCTCTACCTGTTGCGGTTTGAAGTGGAAAACGTCAAGGTGCTCGTGAAAGCAACCTTCGCCAAGGAGTCGCCTGAGCAGAAACTGGCTAAACTCTACCCCTTCGTGGGATGCCACATTGAAAAACCTGTTTTATTGGAGGATGCTGCTAAAGCAACTGATCTGACTCATCTGGTGGGTGTCTTTAAGAAAACAGCGTATTGGTGCCCGCTTAACACTGGGTTAGTTAGCTACAACGAAAGCGGCTCAACAATGTGCCTGGATGTTTTTCTGGATGTATTCTTCTTTGAGCATCTTCATGAAGTTTTTGAGCGTTTACCAAAAAAAGAGAAGCCTCATGCCCGCTTCTACGCAGGCACAGAAAACGACGGTTTCGTTTTGCTTTCGCTTTTAAGGGGTAAAAACCTCAATTACGACCCTAACTGGCTACGGTTGGCGGTGCCGCAGAACTATTTCAAGTTGACCAAGAAGCAGGTTGAAGCTGTCCTATCCGCCATCAGCTTTGAGGCAGCATACAAAATAGTTCTCGACACAGACTACGCCAAATACTTCGTCAAAGAAGACACTCCCGAGGACACGTTGGCTAAAGCTGAAAAAGTTCTCCGAGCAGCCGCAATTGAGCATGCAAAAGCCAGCACAATCTCCAACACCTTCAACATCGGCACGCCGCTTGCATACATGACTCAGAAAGAAACTGAAGTTTACAACCTACGCGCATTAGCTTTAGGCATCGACGGCGACATGAAGCCTGATGCCATTCGAGCTCAACTTTACTTCTAAATTTTCTGTTCTTTTTTGCCTTTAAGCGTCAGCTTGGTATGGGTAAAGTCTTGTTTGAAGGGATTGAATTCGGTGCCTGTGCCAGCGTAGAATTTGCTGAACCACTCGTAGAAGTGCAGCCTCAAGGTGTGGATGAACACGATTAAGCCTTCAAGCGCCATGATGGCTATGTTGCCGAAGACTATGATGACGCCCGCCAACACCAATGCGGGTGCACCTGAACCTGCTGGCGCAATCAACTCTGCAACAGTGTAGGTAACCAACAGCAATGCCCAATGCGCCATTAGCAATGCGAGGATACGGCTGTATGAGATTGTGTTGCTTAGCAAACTGGTGAAGAAGTCTCCGCCTTCAAAAAGCCTGCCTATAAAAGTGTCTGATTCAGCGCTTTCGCCTTCGTGGGTAACTGCTGGTTTAGCTATTCTCAAATAGAGGGGTTTACCTGCGACCATGATGGCGAAGGGTATTATGGGGGCAAGTATGGGTCCAGTCAGCCAAGCCGCGAAGTTAAGTTGATAAGCTGCGATTAGCCAGATGCCGCCGACGTAAAACGCGATTTTGGGGACGGCTGTTAGGAAGGTGTCGACGTATTCATGTTTGAGTGCAAAGTTCACGCCTTGGATGATTAAGCCGCTGACAATCTGGACTACACCAACGAACAACGCAAATATCAAAAAGTTAAATACGGTTGTGGACGCATTTGCCAAGGCTGCTGCACCGCCTTCTATTGATGGTACTGGGCTAAACCATAGGGCTGGAAACATTTCTTTGCCAAAATACTCGCCGAATACCAACCCCGCAGCCATGGCACCTATGCCGCAAGCAGCTACAATATAGCAGGTGTTTTTCATGCCTTGGTTACCCTTAATCAGCAACCCCACTGTTAAACCGCCGATCAGCAGCACCAATCCCTGCCCAAAATCCCCAAACATCAACCCGAAAATGATCGGGAAAGTGATTGCGATGAACGGTGTCGGGTCCACTTCGTTATACTTGGGCACGCCGTAGAGCTTGGTGATTTCTTCGAAGGGCTTAATGAATCGGCCATGCCTAAACTTTGACGGCGGCACCTCCTCTTTGGCTTCCAATGAATCGTCTGGCAACACCAACACTTTGTCGTTGAGCATTCCATGCATGGTTTGCTCGAGCTCTGGATACTTGTTCTGGGGCACGAATCCCTTGATGGTTGCCAATCTGCCTGACTGCAAAATCTTTTTCTCAGCACTAAGCAACGCCAGTATGTTCTGTGAGGTTTCCCTCCAAGAAGCAAGGTTGCCTCGGTTGCCTTCACAGAGCTTGGAAAGTTTAGCGGAAAGTTCCTTTTCTTGCTGGGCGTTTTCAGATAACTGTTCTTTGACTTGTTTGAGAGCTAAATCGGCGTCTTTAGGCAAATCCTCTGGGTACTGAAAAATCTCCGCGTGGTAGGTGCGCAGTATTTTTTCCACTTCTTCCCAATGTTTCGCCGGCATCGCTGCTGTGAGGAAGTACACTTCGTGGGTTAAGATGGTATGGTGGACTTCAAGCGGCAGCCCCGCGACCGCGGTTTCAAACGCTTCAAAATTTTTAATCGGCAAACTTGCGATGGCAACATGGATGAGCTTAAATTTTTCCATGCTGGCAACGTCGACGCCCATACTGTGCATGCATGTTAACGTCAGTTTCAGGTGGGTTAACCCTGTTTTTTTTTCTTTTAACTCTGTGAGGGCAGCGTTGAGGCTTTCCATCTCATGTTTGAGTGAGTGAATGTTTTGGCGTGTTAATTCGAGGAGGCTGCGCCAGTTCTCCGTCGTCACCTGAACGATGGTTGGCTGCTGAACTTTAAAAATGCTAAATAGACCCGTTTTTTGCTGTGGTAACTGATTTATTAACCCGTTGACGTCAAGGAGTTGTTCATCAACCACTTGGATTTTTCGGTTGTACTCTGAGAGGGTTGCGTCGTCTTGAGAAGACGGTTCAATATGGAATTCACCGAAGGTGTTTAGCGTCTCCAGCACGGGTTCCACATCTTTTCTAATGCAAATAATCGATGTGGAAGCCATTCTTTCGGGTCGCAACATTTTTAACAGTAATTTTGAATTTGCTAACAAGCATTTAAAGTTATATTAGGTGAGTGCATGATTGGCTATGTAATCGGGGATAGTGACATGCTCACTGGCTTTAAGCTCATCGGGCTCGAAGGCGCAGAAGCTAACTCCCTTGATGAAGTAAGGCACGCCTTAGACAAAGCCCTTGCACGCAGCGACATAGTTATAATTATCATCAGCGAAGCCTTCTCCAGGGACCCCGCCATCCGTGATCAAATCGACAGGATCCGCCAGGAACGCGTAACCCCCTTAATCGTCGAGTTGCCCTGGCAGTAAAGGTCCCCAAACAGAAGTGAAACTCTCCGATACCATCAGTAAAATATTGGGCATAAAGATGTAGAGTGGAATTTATGACTGTTAAAACTGGAATATCCGGGATTGCCAACGAAGTCATCGGCGACGTGCAGAAAGAAGCTGAAACACTCATCTTGGCTGCTGAAAACCAAGCTAAAGAAAGCTTGAAAGTCGCTAACGAAAAAGCGAAAGAAAACTACCGTGCAATAATTGTTCAAGCTAAACATAGAGCTGAGGCAGAGAAACGTAAAATCGCTTCGGTTGCAGAGGTTGAAGTGCGAAACCGCCTGCTTCAAGCAAAAGAGGATTTGGTGGATGCAGCTTTTGAGAAGGCGACGGAGAAACTCAAGAATTTTGCCCAAAGCAGCGAATACAATGACTATCTCCTCACCCTCATAGAGGACACTGCTAAAAAGATGGGGCAAAAAAACCTCATTGTTCAAGTTAACGCCAAAGATAAAGGTTGGTTAACCCAAGATATGCTCGAAAAAACCTCCGAGAAAATCCACAGTGACCTTCAACTTTCTGAGAAAACTGAAGACTACATTGGCGGATGCAAAATCCAAAGCGGCGACGGCAAAATAATCTACGACGCCACTCTCGATAACCGCCTAGAGGAACTTAAACCTCAACTGCGTGTACAAGTAGCTAAACAACTCTTTGGAGAGACCCCGCAATGACTGTTGAAGGCAGCGTTATACGTGTTGCAGGACCCGTCGTGGAAGCCAAAGGCATGTCAGACGCGGTTATGCATGAAATGGTCGAAGTGGGACATGACGGCTTAATCGGCGAAATCATCCGTTTAGAAGGCGAATTCGCCACTATCCAAGTTTACCAGAACACCACCGGCTTAAAACTCGACGAACCCGTCGTAGGCACAGGCAGCCCCCTCTCAGTTGAGTTGGGACCGGGCTTAGTGGGCAACACTTTCGACGGCATACAGAGGCCGCTAGAAACACTAAAAGAACTCACCGGCCCATTCATCAAACAAGTCAAAGGAGTCACGGCGCTCTCCAGAACAAAAAAATGGATGTTTACACCCAAAGCTCAAATCGGCGAAAAAGTGGTCGGCGGCGACATTTTGGGTACAGTTCAAGAATCCGACTTGGTTGAGCACCGTGTTATGGTTCCCATAGGTGTACAGGGCACAGTAAAGAAAATTGTGTCACAGGGCGAATATACAATCACAGACTCCATCGCCACTTTGGATAACAACGGCGCGAAAACCGAAGTTGCCATGCTCCAACAATGGCCAGTCCGAAGCCCCCGTCCCCACATCAAACGCCTCTTCGCATTCAGTCCTCTAATTACGGGGCAACGTGTCATCGACACATTCTTCCCCATCGCCAAAGGCGGAAGCGCCTCTATCCCCGGACCCTTCGGCGCAGGCAAAACCGTTACTCAACAACAACTCGCGAAATGGTCAGACGCCAACATAGTAATCTACGTGGGCTGTGGAGAACGCGGTAACGAAATGGTCGATGTGCTCGACAGCTTCCCCAAACTCATCGACCCCACCACAGGTCACCCACTAATGGAACGCACAATCCTCATCGCCAACACAAGCAACATGCCAGTGTCCGCCCGCGAAGCCAGCATCTACACAGGAATAGCCATCGCAGAATACTACCGCGACATGGGCTACGCCGTGGCGTTGATGGCTGACTCAACCAGCAGATGGGCAGAAGCGCTCCGTGAAGTTTCAGGCAGACTCGAAGAAATGCCCGCTGAAGAAGGTTTCCCAAGCTATTTGCC
This sequence comes from Candidatus Bathyarchaeota archaeon, assembly GCA_963702095.1. Lineage (GTDB taxonomy): Archaea > Thermoproteota > Bathyarchaeia > Bathyarchaeales > Bathycorpusculaceae > Bathycorpusculum. The sequence continues at coordinate 2,064,591 of OY969706.1, read as the reverse complement.
TTCGCGCCTCGCTGAGTTCTATGAACGCACAGGTGTCGTCCAAACATTGGGCAGCGGCAACCGCGTCGGCTCAATCTGTGCCATCGGAGCGGTTTCGCCTCCAGGCGGAGACTTCTCAGAGCCAGTTACACAGCACACTAAACGTTTCACCCGAGTGTTCTGGGCGCTTGACGCTGAACTTGCAGACGCACGCCACTACCCCTCCATTAACTGGATGCAAAGTTACAGTGGCTACATCGTTGACCTCGCCGGCTGGTGGCACGATAACATCGATAGTAAATGGAACAGTTACCGCGAAGAAGCCATGCGCATCTTGCAAGCCGAAGATGAACTCAAAAACATCGTTAAACTTGTGGGTCCCGAAGCACTCCCCGACAAACAGCGCCTACTCTTGGAAACCGCCCGCATCATCCGCATCGCTTTTCTGCAGCAAAACGCGCTTGACCCCATCGACACCTACTGCAGCCCCCAAAAACAGTTCAAGATGCTAAAAATCATCGTGGACTTCCACCGTCTCGCCGAAGACGTAGTGAGTAAAGGCGCACCCATATTCAAAGTAACAGAGTTAACGGTTGTAGAAGAAATTATGCGTATGAAAAACCAGATTCCCAACGACCAAGTGGGGAAACTGGATGATTTAGAGACGCGTATGAATGAGAATTTTGTTGTGTTGGAGGCAACTTTGAGGTAGATCCCTATGGCAGGAACAGGACTTGAGTATAAAGGCGTAGCTTCAATTTCAGGACCAATCATAGTAGTCGAGAACGTTAAGCAAGTCGGCTACGACGAATTGGTCGCAGTCAAAACCCAAACCGGCGAAACCCGCCTCGGCAAAGTCATCCAAGTAACCCAGAAAGCCGTTACAGTGCAGGTTTTCGAAGGCACCACAGGATTGTCCCTTTCGGCGACACGCACCCGCTTCCTCAACAGACCCCTAGAAGTGCCGGTGTCCACGGAAATGCTGGGGCGAGTCATGAACAGCTTCGGCGAACCCATCGACGGTCACCCACGCTTCTTCAGCGAAGAAAAACGCGACGTCAACGGGTTCCCACTTAACCCAACTGCACGCGCTTACCCCAAAGACTTCATCCAAACCGGCATATCCGCCATCGACGGCTTAACCAGCCTAGTCCGCGGACAGAAACTTCCAGTGTTCTCTGGTCCAGGATTGAGCCACAACGAATTAGCCGCTCAAATCGTCCGCCAAGCACAAATCCGCAGCGCCAACGAACCCTTCAACATCGTCTTCATCGCCATGGGACTCGAACACGACGACGCGGCTTTCTTCCAGAAGAGCTTTGAAGAAACAGGTGCCATCAAAAACGTTGCCATGTTCCTCAATCTTGCTGAAGACCCCCCGGTTGAACGTATCATTACGCCGCGTGCTGGCTTGACTTTGGCGGAGTACCTTGCCTTTGACCAAGACTCCCACGTGCTCGTTGTTATGACGGATATGACTAACTACTGTGAGGCGCTAAGGGAAGTCAGTTCAGCTATGGAGGAAGTGCCAAGCCGCAAAGGCTACCCCGGCTACATGTACAGTGACTTAGCCAGCATCTATGAACGGGCAGGCAGGATTACAGGCAAGAAAGGCAGTATCACCCAGATGCCTATCTTAACTATGCCAAACGACGATATCACCCACCCCATCCCCGACTTAACAGGCTACATCACTGAAGGACAAATTGTGCTTAGCCGCAGTCTCGAAAAACAGGGCATTTACCCGCCGATCTACATTTCAACCAGCCTTTCCAGACTGATGAAAGACGGCATCGGCGCAGGCAGCACCCGAGAAGACCACGCCAACGTAGCCGCCCAACTCTATGCCGCCTATGCCCAGTACAACTCGGTTAAATCCTTGGTTACAATCATCGGCGAGGAAGGCTTAGGCAGCAGAGACAAAGAGTACCTCCGTTTCGGCGAATTCTTCGAGAAAACCCTCATCAACCAGGGCAAAAACGAGAACCGAACCATCGAGCAAACCCTCTCTATCGCCTGGGATGCACTCTCCGATTTGCCGGAAGAAGAGTTAACAAGCATAAAACCAGAGTATATTCAGAAGTATTGTCCCAAAACTGATGCTGAGGCAACATAGAAGATGTCGCAGGAAAACATCAGCCCCACCAGAATCAACCTTATACAAACCAAAAAAACGCTTAAACTCGCGGAGTCTGGACGGGAAGTGCTGGAACGCAAACGCGACATACTCCTCCGTGAACTCCGCAACAGCATCTACGATGCAGAGCGAACACGCGCTGACCTCTCAGAGGAGCTACGTAAAGCCTATGTGAGTCTGCGCGAAGCCAGCATAGCTAAAGGCTCAGAAACCATAGCTAACGTCGCGTTAGGCTCCACCAACAAGGCTGAGTACCTTGAAGATTTCCGCAGCATCATGGGCGTCACTGTTCCCCTTGTAACCTTCCAAGGCGAAACCGACGTTAAACCCGACTACGGCTTCGCAAACACCAACGTTGAACTCGACCGCGCCTTCAAACACTTCTACAAAGTCATCAAAATACTGTCGCATTTAGCCCAAGCTGAAGGCACCACTTTCCAGATTGCAAACGATGTCCGCCGAACCCAGCGCAGAGTCAACGCCCTCAACCACGTGTTGATTCCAAGATACCGCAGCACCGCTAAGTGGATCGAGTTGGTTTTGGAGGAGAAGGAACGCGAAGAATTCGTCCGCACTAAAAGGATTAAATCGATGATTAGCGGCCATAGAAGGAGATTGTGAGATTGAAAAAGTTTAGTTCTCAAACAATCCAGAAAATACTTGTTCCCACCGACGGTTCAGGCTACAGCATCCGCGCGGCAGAGTATGCCATAAGCATCGCAAAAACCCACAACGCCGAAATCATAGTCCTCTACGTCGTGGACGAATTGATTGTCGAAAAGTTTTCTCAGTCCATCGAGCAAGCAGACATCGAAGGTGAACTCAAAGCTGACGGCCAACGCAACGTAAACTATGTTGTCGGTCTCGCAGAGAAAGAAAATGTTAAAGTCTCCTCCATTGTTGCAAAGGGTAGGCCGTTTGAGCAGATCACGGGGTTCGCTAAGGGTTTGGAAGTGGATTTGATTGTGATGGGAACGTATGGCCGCCGTGGTGCAGAGAGAATTCTTTTAGGCAGCGTTGCAGAAAGAGTAATTGAGTATTCTCTCTGTCCCGTATTAATCGTTAAGTAAAGGGATTGTTTTGGCAGAAAAACTGGAGTCAGACTACAAAGCCTTCGTTGCCAACATTGAACGCGTTGTATCGGAGGATATAGCCAAAATCCGCGGGGACCTCGAAGCGCTCACGGTGCTAGCCGCTAAAGTGGGGGAAGCAGCCGAAAGCTCCTCTAATTCAAGCGGAAGAGATGTTAGACAAGAAAAAACTTAATAGCTTGGCAAAGTGTGCATTTGTACAATAACTGGAGTGACGTCAACATGAAATTGAGACATAACATCTTGCTGTTCGTCGTACTTCCGCTCTTGCTCCTGCCACTTATGGGCATGGCAGCAGCATTAACCGTTCAAACAGTGCAAACCCAACAAGCGCAAACAACCACCACTGGTAACTATGATAGAGTTGGCATTGCATTCGCCGCTGCGTTGGCTATTAGTTTACCCGCTTTAGGTGCTGGTCTTGCGATTTCTGCTGCTGGCAGCGCCGCAATTAGCGCGTTAGCTGAGAAGCCTGAAACATTCTTCAGAAGCTTTCTAATTGTTGCGTTGGCCGAAGCGTTGGCGATTTACGGTTTAATTATGGGTATCCTGCTCTGGCTAAAGCTTTAGTTAGCCAAGCAACATACCTTCAACTGCAAACTTTTTTATTATCATTGAATTAAACGGAGCTAGGGTTGGTTCCCCTTTTTCTTGGGAATAATCTCTATCCTTGGTCAAAGAAATGCCGCTAGCACTTTTAGATTGGCAGGTGCTTCTTTAGGAAACTGCTTCGGCTTGAAATCAGAGGCAACAACTTCTCGACCGCAACAAAGGCGACGACCGCATAAGCGATTCCGCCCAACACATCCACGATGTAGTGTTCGCCGAGGTAAACTGCACTAAACCATACGCCTACGGGGAAAATGAGTATCGGCAGGGCTTTTTTTCTCCAGATTTTGATGGAGAAGAGCGAAATCAGCAGGGGCAGTGCCGAGTGCATGCTGGGGAAGGCAGCGTATAGGTCTGGGCTGAGGAAGTCAAAGAGTGTCTTGTAAACTGGAATGCCTAAACTGTGGTCTACTGAACTAGTTAGTATGCGGCTAACGCTTCCTGGGACTTCAATCCAAGGCGGCGCCACAGGATAAAACAGGAAAGTTATCAAAGCAGCATATGTGAGTACGCCGAAAGCCACAGTGTATTTCCAGTAGTTTTTTGGGCTCACCTTCCAGAGGATGAAGGCGAAGATGGTGGGGGCAAAGAAGTGCAGGGAGTAGAAGAAGGCGCCCAGATAATCCAGTGTGGGCAAACGTATGGTTTGCTGCAGGGTAATGCTTGGCAGTTGCCCAAACAAGCCTAATTCAAGGTTGTAGGGTCCGCTGTGGAGATTGTTTGCGGCGACGCTGCCGACGAAGCCATAGAGGATTTCGTAGGAAACAAACACCGTGATGAAGGGCAGCCAGTCTTTGAGGAACCGCCAAGTGGTTTTGTTGTAGGCTGCGTAGATCAGAAACGCCAAGATAATCAGTTCAGGTCCGGGGATAATGTGGTAGATTAAACTGAAGACGGCTATGGCGGCTAAGTAGATGGCGGGGAATACTAGCGCAAAAAACCGCGACGAGTGGTAATCGAATGCTGTTTTCTTTTTTTCTTTCTTCTCTTTTTGTTCTGCCATGCCGAGGGATTACCCGCTTAGCCCCTTAGGTTGATGGGATTGCTTTAAAGCATTTTCCCAAATCGAAGTGTAAACTCTTGTTAAAATTTTTGTCAGCGGCTCTTATCGAGTTGCTCCTAGGCAATTCCGCAAAAACTGCGCTATCTACAATCCATAATTGATGCTCCAAACATATTCATCGGTTATGTTGCCAGTTTTAACATCCTCAATTAGTTCAATAGCCATCTTGGGGTCAAGATGTGACACTTCATAGAAACTTTCCACCAAAAACAAATGAAGCCCCAACGTCTCAAATCCAGTTACCTCAAACTCGCTTAGGAGCCTGAAGTAGCTTTTCGGCATGGCGATTCCATAATAAATCCAGAATCCCCGCTCTTTCATTCGCTTTACAATTTTGCCAAGTGCATAGGTGATTTTTTTTGGGTTCGGCGGTTCAGTCTCCCATATCCCTTCTATTACGAATTTTTCACGGTTTTTTTCCGCATAGAATTCGATGGAGTCTTTGTCGATGGAATGAGAGACTTTGAATCCTCTTTTTTGGAGGTGCTCCCTGATGCTTGAGATTACATCTGCCTGAGCTAAAACCATTAAATCACCTATTGTTAGCGATTAAACCTCTGCCGAAGTTAACCCAAAATTACATTGAATGTTGCCTTAGTAAATAAGAAAAAACTTGTTTTTTAGGATTTTGCCTCACACAATTTTTTGTTTATACGTTCTCCCTTACATCCTGAAGCAAAACCATCAAGCTCTTTATGTTGGCTTACACCTACAACCACATACATTTATTTTACAACTCCCCCTCGCTAACGTGAGGAATATTTTTGATAGAACAAACCAGCCAAAGCTATGCCAAAACACACGAACCCAAAAGCACGGCAGCTCAAAAATACGTTTACAGGTTTGAAGAAGGAAACGGAAAAGACAAAAAACTCTTAGGCGGCAAAGGCGCTGGTCTTTGCGAGATGACCCAGATAGGGTTGCCTGTTCCATCAGGTTTCGTTATTACGACGCAGGCTTGTCTGGAATACTTTGAAAACAGTTTCCATTTTCCTGAAGGCTTAATCGACCAAGTGGAAGCCGCCATGGCGGAAGTGGAGAAAGCCATGAACCTCGGTTTCGGAGACCCCGATAAGCCCCTTCTTGTTTCAGTGCGTAGCGGCGCCGCAATCTCAATGCCCGGTATGATGGATACCGTGCTTAATTTAGGCATAAACGACCGAACCGTGGAGGGACTTATCAAACGCAGTGGCGATGAACGTTTCGGCTGGGATAGCTACCGCCGTTTCCTATCCTTATTCGGTAATATCGTTCTTAGTATTCCCGATGAAGAATTCCACGTTGCCATGGAGAAGCTCAAAGAGGACCGCAAAGTCGAATTAGACCTTGAATTAACCACTCAGGATATGCAGGAACTAGTCAGCATTTTTAAACATATCATTCAGGAACGCACGGGCAAACCCGCTCCACAGGACCCTTACCAGCAGCTGTTTTTGGCTATAGAAGCTGTTTTTGCCTCTTGGAACGGGAAACGCGCTATAGACTACCGTCGTGAATTCAAGATTACGTCGAAAATTGCCAACGGCACCGCAGCCAACGTGCAAACCATGGTTTTTGGCAACTTAGGCTCCAACTCAGCTACTGGCGTGGCGTTCACACGGGACCCGGGCACAGGCGAAAACGTGTTGTTCGGCGATTACTTGGACAAAGCGCAAGGTGAAGACATCGTTGCTGGCATCCGTACGCCCAAGCCGATTGCACAGATGCGGGACAACATGCCAGAAACGTATGATGCGCTCAATAAAGTTCGCTTGACATTGGAACGTCATTTCCATGAACCGCAGGATATGGAGTTTACTATTCAAGAAGGCAAACTCTACATGCTGCAAACCCGCAACGCCAAAATGAACGCGGCGGCAAGCATGAAAACCAGCGTCGACATGGTTAACGAAGCCTTGATCACCAAAGAAGACGCAATTTTGAGGCTTAACCCTGCCCAGCTTACCCAGCTGATGTACTCCCAAATTGACCCTGAAAACACAGTTGTCCCCGTCGCCACCGGTTTGGGTGCTTCTCCAGGCGCAGCTTCAGGCGAAGTTGTGTTCGACGCCGACGAAGCGGAGCGGCAGGCAAAAGCAGGCAAAAAAGTCATCCTTGTCCGTGAACAAACCAAGCCTGAAGATATCCATGGCTTCTTCGCTGCAGAGGGCATCTTGACCTCTATCGGAGGCAAAACCAGTCACGCCGCAGTTGTCGCTCGTGGAATGGGCAAACCATGCGTTTCAGGCGCCGGCGACATAAAAATTAACCAATTCGAAAAAACCGCTCAAGTCGGCGCCAACCGAATCACTCAGGGCTCCATCATCACCATCGACGGCGCCTCTGGCAAAGTGTGGCTCGGAGAAATCCCCATGGTGGAACCCGAAATCTCCGATAACATGACCACCATCCTTGATTGGGCTGACGAGTATCGCAGATTAGGGGTCCGCGCAAACGCCGACACACCCGTCGATGCACAACACGCGTTAAAGTTTGGCGCTGAAGGAATTGGACTCTGCCGAACCGAACGTATGTTCAACGCTGCCGACCGCATCGGGCTATTTCAGGATATGATACTTGCCGATACGGTTGAGGAACGGGTGGAAGCCCTGCAGAAGCTGTTGCCGCTTCAGGAAAAAGATTTCGAGGATATTTTGCGGGTTATGGAGGGGTTTCCCGTTACAATTCGTCTGCTTGATCCGCCTCTGCATGAGTTTCTGCCCTCTGAAGAAGCCATTGAACGCGAAATTGAAACCCTCGAAAAATGCCAAGAAGCCCTATGCAGCGTAAGCCAGCTTCCAGAGATGCTTCGCAGTCTCGAGCCCTCGCTTGCTCCAGTTTTAACTGAAAACGAGCATGTGCTCTCCAACCTTGCGGAACTTCAAGTGGCTGAACTCAAAAAGAAGATGGAAACCCTTCAGAAAATCCGTACACTGCGCGAAGTCAATCCTATGCTGGGGCACCGTGGTGTCCGTTTAGGCATTACTTACCCTGAAATCTACGAGATGCAGGTGGAAGCGGTTTTGTTGGCTGCGGGTCAATTAATCAAGCAAACCATCCCTGTTAAAGTGGAGATTATGATTCCGCAGGTCTGTACCGGTCAAGAGCTCACCCGCGTCTACGGCATGATACGGCGGGTGGAACGCCGGGTCAAAGACAAACTCCACATAAACATCCCCTACTCAGTGGGCACGATGATTGAGGTGGTGCGTGCCTGCATGAGGGCGGGTAAACTGGCGGAAATCGCGTCGTTTTTCAGCTTCGGAACTAACGATTTAACCCAAGCCACCTTTAGTTTCTCACGTGAAGACGCTGAAAACAAGTTTCTGCCCTTCTACAACGAACATAAAATACTCCAAGACAACCCCTTTGAAATCCTCGACGTAAAAGGCGTCGGCAGACTCATGGCGATTGCTGTTGAGTGGGGACGCAAGACCCGTCCTGACCTCAAAGTGGGCATCTGCGGAGAACACGGCGGTGAACCTTCGTCGATTGAGTTCTGCCACCGAATTAACCTTGATTATGTTAGTTGCTCCCCGTACCGTGTGCCCGTGGCTCGGTTAGCAGCGGCTCAAGCCAGCATTAAAGAGAAAAGAGGCTTCCTTAAGCCTTATCACTAATTTCCCAGTTTTATTTTCTTTTGGATCCTAAGAAATTGAACGCGTATTTTTTTATGGAGAATCCTTTATTTGTTTAGTGGTTAAACAAGCAATGTAAGACTTAATTTAGCGTTAGAGACACAAAATACTGGTAACGTGCGGTTTTTGTTGTCGGTTGTAGCTTTGTTTTATTCTTTGAAGGATGATTTCTCGAAATTTATCAGCGGACAAACTGAAATAAACGTTGATGTCTTTTTGCACCCTAACAAATACGCTGTTTGTTTACCTACAGAAAAGTTGGTTGCTGACTCCAAGGTTTCTAGGCAGGGCATAAAGGTTTACAAGCAAAAAATCGTTGAAAAACAAAAAATCAACCCCCTAATCGTTGTTAAGCATCCGCGTAAAGACCTGTATGCAGTTTTAGACGGGCACCACCGCTATTACGCCTACCTTGAGTTGGGCAGAAAAGAAATCACATGTGCATTAGCAGGCGACTACTCAAGTGTAATCTTTTACCTTACACAGCATGGGTACTTTCAGCCAAGCCCTGAATTCACAGAGTGTCTAAGGCAACCCGCAATTAGACTGCATAGAAACCTCAAGCAGTTCTTAGCAACCTTCTACACAAATTCAAAGCTTTAGTCGTCGATTGATTCAATCATTTCTCTGCCACAGCACCAGGGCGCCTTCTCTACGTTCCTTTTCGCATCGCCTGTGCAGGAAACCTCAAATTCACCGCGTATTTTGCGCCCACATACACTGCATTCAAACGTCGGCATAACAACCTACAAAAGGAAAAGTGTCAATAAAGCTTTACCCGGCTAAACGCTTTTTTGGATGGAATAGGGAAGGAAGTACCCCAAACAAGTTAGCGGTATAAGGTCAATAAATTTTTATTTAGCTAAACAATAAAATGAGGTGGGTCGAGAGGGGAAGATCAGCTTAAAAACAAGCGAAATTTTCAGGAAGAGAGAGGGGAAACACAACCTCGCCTGTTTTTAAGCTAACCTTTTCTGTATCAGATATATCCACGTAGAACCATAAATAACAATGTGATTGTAGTAGCACTACAACACTTGTGCGCAAAAAAAGTTGTTAAGCGGATTCAGCCCCGTGCTAAGGTTGAGCAAGCACAAAAATTGTAGATCCATGCCTTCTCAACTTTAGCAGCCGGACCCGCCCAACTGTCGGGCACCATTCACTCCTTTTCCACACAACAACCTAATTTTCAAATAGAAATAAAAGATAATGTGGGCACACCCTGCAGTAACAAAGCGATAGATTACCGCATGCTCGAATAGTGATCGCGTGGAATTGGAGCCCAAAATGACTTCTGACGGTAAATACCCGTAAGCATATAGAAAACCTTCGCATTATGAGCGGATTATGACAGGTACTTCTCGGAGATGCACGGAGTTCAAACATCAGCGCCAACGAAAGAGGGTTGGGAAGAAAAACTTTTTTTGTGTACCGTCGTTTGTAGCCTTTTCGACGGCAGAGGGCTTGGTGGTTCCTGTTAAGTTTCTTCGCCCCCTCTTCATCCATCGTCATCTGAGTTGGCGCTGTTAGGGTCCACATTATCGGTTGGTTTTGTTTAAAAAATGCTCTTTTCTTTATTCTTTAGGGTCTTAGATTTCAAATTTTGGTAGTTAACTTGTTTTTTTAACTTTTTCTAAAATGCTTAAGAACAATAATATTTAGGATTATAATGAATTGTTCAAAAGCATTTTATCGATGCTTTCTTTATTCATCTCAAAGCAACCATGTTAACTTGTGTGCGTTTATTTGCATAATTCTTAAATAGCGATCAACTACACATAAATGGCATCCTTAACCCGTTTAAGGATAAAAGAGTTGAAAAAATGCAAAGCAAAAAATTTAATAAAATATTAGCAACTACCCTAACTGCTATACTATTGCTATCAATTGCAGCAGCCATAATCGCTATTCCAACCGCAAAAGCAGACAACCACCCCTACACAGTAACCACTTATGCATACGTTGAAGTCAACCCGCGCCCAGTAGGCGTCGGACAGGAAGCATTCGTTACCTTCGGCATCGACAAAGTCCCCATGACCGTTGCCACCAGATATGGCGACAGATGGAACAACCTTACCCTCACAATTGGCTATCCTGACGGAACAAGCAAAACCCTTACAGGCTTCGTAGCTGACGATACTGGCTTCTCTTACACTACATGGACACCTGACCGCGAAGGAAACTACACCTTCCAATGCCACTTCCTCGGCGAAGAACTAACCGGTGAAAACCCGCCGCCGGGAGGATGGGTTGGAAGCTATGCAAGCTATGCAGTCTACATCGGTGATAAATACCTGCCAAGTGACAGCGAAGTAGTAACTGTCACAGTAACTGATGAACACGCAACCAGTCTCCCAAACAATCCATTACCGACTGATTACTGGCAACGCCCCATAAACATGATGAACAACAACTGGAACACCATCAGCGGCAACTGGTTCGGCATGCAAGCATACACCAACGCTGGCTACGGCTATAACATGACCGGCAACTTCGACCCCTACGTCCAAATCGTTAACACTCCACATGTTCTATGGACTACACCATTAGCCCCCGGCGGCTTGATCGGCGGCGAATATGGTGATACATTGAATAGCAATTATTATGCTACTGCTCAGTATGAATGCAAGTTCAAGGAAGTCATCATTAACGGCATTGTCTACTACACTTACCTACCCGCAAGCGGATCTTTACCTGAAGGCACAATCGCTCAGAACATCAAGACAGGCGAAATCGTCTGGGATCGGAACGATTGGAAGGGAACCCTAAGAATGGGTCAGGTCTACAATTATATTTCACCTAATCAATACGGCGGACAAGCGTATCTTTGGTCTACTTCTGGCTCAACATGGTCTATGTATGAGGCAACCACAGGCAACTGGATACTCGACATCTTCGGCGGCAATACTAACGGCGACTTTATGGCTTCAGATGACGGCAGCATACTTGACTACTACATTGACACAAGCAACCAAAGCCAGTACTATCTCACATGCTGGAACTCAAGTCGATGCATACTTGCAAGAAACGGAACCGGTGACATCTCAAACTGGAGATTCCAACCAACCCAGGGCTCGACACTCAACTGGACCTACGGCATCCAATGGCAGGCACCCATCGCAATGAGCATTGATGGCAACCCGATTCGACTGACTCTCTCTGGTCCACAATCAAGTGGCAACATAGGCATATCCGGTAACTCAGTCATCATGGGCTATGGCACCACTGGAAACTGGGCAAACTGGCAAGTAGAAGCAGGCTACGACTTAACAGACGGACACCAAAAATTCCTCGTAAACCGCACCAACGAAGCCCCATGGAACAGAATTCTTCTCTACACCTCTGGCAATGGCAAATACTGTGAACTTGTCACAGAGGGCAAACAATCAATTGACCTCTACAACGCAGACACAGGCGCACTAGTCTGTAAATGCTACTTCCCAGACGGAGGTAACATGTGGACTTACTTCGCAGCCTATCGACCAATCGAAGCCTACGGCATGCTCTACCAAGGTACCTTTGACGGCCACGTCTATGCTTGGGACGCCAACACTGGCGAACTCAAATGGACATGGTACGCTGGTGACTCGGGCTATGACACAGTCTACGGTTCATTCCCAGGTAAAGTCATTGAACTCGTTGCTGACGGCAAAGTCTTCATTAACCAAGGCCACACATACAACCCGCCAATGTTCCGAGGCTCACATGCAGTAGCTATCAACGCAACTACAGGCGAAACAGTCTGGCAAATACTAAGCTTCTGCCACTCCAACAGTCCAGTAGTCGGCGCAGCAGACGGCGTGTTACTGCTACCTAACTCGTATGACAACCAAATCTATGCATACGGTAAAGGTAGAAGCGCAGTCACTGTTGATGCTCCTATGAGTGCTGTATCTATGGGCTCTAGTGTGACTATTCGCGGTACTGTTACAGATCAGTCTCCAGGCGAAACATGCTTAGGCATCCCAGCCGCTGGCACTCCAGCAGTTTCAGATGCAAGTATGGAGGAGTGGATGGAGTACCTCTATGGGCAGCAGCCTAAACCGTACAATGCTACCGGTGTTAACGTTGATATCTATGTGCTTGATGCTAATGGCAACTACCGCCAAGTCGGCTGTACCACAAGCAATGCTGACGGATTCTTCAGTTTCAATTGGATGCCAGACATCGAAGGTCCATTCACTGTCTACGCAGTCTTCGCAGGCTCAGAATCATACTACTCATCAAGCGCTGATACAGCATTTACCGTTGATCCAGCAGCAGCAACTCCAACACCTGCCCCGGTTCAAGCATTGCCACCTACTGAGATGTACTTCGCTGCTTCGACAATTGCAATAATCATCGCAATTGCCATAGTCGGCGCAGTCATCATGATGGCAGTTAAGAAACACTAAGTATCTAAGGGTAAAATCAAATTCCCTTTCCCTTTTTATTTTTTTTAAATCTTAATTCTTAAAGTTATCTTCTGGCTTAGTGATTGTAGCTAATCAACAGCAAGCAGAAATAAGGCGCTCCACACTCATTGTTCAGTGGTTTTAGGTTTTGAACAGGGAAGAAGCTATAAGCATTATTCGTGAAATCGATGAGGAATGCAAAGACATCCGTGGCTCCTCGCTTATGCTTATTGAGCCCAATGAAAGCAGCTTGCTCTCCAAAGGCTACCAAGTGCACATCAAAATGAAGGTTACTGCCAGCAGGCTACGGTGTGTGGAAACCATCGCACAGCAATACGGATACCAAGTCAACGTTTCAGCAGACAACTGGCTGGTCATAATTTACCGTCCCACTAAACGGTCAGAAATAAAGAAGGTAGAGCATGGGCGCGCCTAATTAGAATACTGACGAATTGGTTAAAAGGAAGAATTTCAGAGTAAATCCAGATGATGCCTAAACCAAGAATCCTCTTTATCTGCACCCACAACTCCGCACGCTCCCAGATGGCGGAAGGGTTGTTGCGGCACATTTACGGGGAAAAATACAAAGTTTTCAGTGCTGGTACCAACCCGACAAAAGTTAATCCATTGGCTGTTAAAGCTATGGCAGAAATAGGAGTAGACATCTCAAAACAGTACTCTAAGAGCCTAGATGACTTTAGTGACAAAGAAATCGACTTAGCAGTGTCGGTGTGTAAAAGCAGCGCCAAAACACTCTGCGCACTCTGCTCATCACCCCTCGTCATGGGGCGACCCCAAGTTATCAACGCAAAACTGCATAAAACCAAACATTATTTGGTCCATGGATTTAGCGACCTCTCCGAAGTGGACGGCACAGAAGAAGAAAAACTCCAAGCGTTCCGCACAGTAAGAGACCAAATCGCAGAATGGATAACTGGGCAATTCGCCGACTTAGATATCAACAACATGATAAGCGGTGCTATTCCTTAGGAAACGCCGTGGCGGTTGCGTTTGATGGGGGCTGTCCGTTTGGCAAGTGGACCTGATTTGTGGAGTCGGCATGTGGGTTTGGTTGCGGTGTGTCGGGGCTATTTTGATGGGCTTTGGGCTGTTTTGGGGTGAGGGGTTTTGTTGGTTGTATTGTGCTTTTTTGTTGTGTTTTTGTTTGTGGGGATTCTTTTTTGGGGCGGGGTTGGTTGGGTGTGAGAGGTGGCTTAGGTTGTCGGAGGGCTATGCTAGTGCCCGCTTGCATTGCGCTGTTCATTGCTGGTCACTTGTGGAAGAAATCGCACTTTCCACACCGAAACAGGCGCCAAAACGCAACGCCTCCACAAAAAGCCATCGCCATCTCAACCCATCTTGGGGCACCCCATAAAACGCCACACCCACATAAAGAGAGAAAGGCTAAACAAAAGGGACTTTTGTAAATCAAAAGGGCATCCCAAAAAACTGTAAGTCCATATTGGCTTAAATCAGCCCATTAATACGTCGAAAATCAGTTTTGGGGAGGGAAGTTGCGGGGGGAAACCTTTTTTTCACTGTTTTGCTGCTTATCAACGGCTTTTCCCTCTGAAAAAGCCCAAAACTCCCCTCTAAAGCCCAACTGTGGAAACGCTGTGTTCTTCAAAAACTGAGTCGAAACGTTAAAAACTAATCAAAACAATATGTTGTTAGGCAGAAGGAGACTCATAAAACGCGGTCTACTATGGTAGGCGACGTTTGTATGGGGTTAAAAGAAACCTTTATATCAATTAAGGTCACTTCTGTTAGAATTCAGCTACAATTGCTAGCCCCGCAATTTCACATGGCGGCGGCTCAACCCGTACCGAAACGGCGATTCGCCTTACAGGGATGATGGAGTTGGCCTCCAATTGCGGGGACACGTATGTAGACCTGACTAATTGCTCAGTTAGGTCTGAATTGGGCTTTGACGTATAGAGTGGAATGTTTTCCCTCCAAATCCAGTTAAGTTAGAGAATGCGAGGAAATGTGTCAATATATTCGTACCACACAAAAAACAAAAGATCCGACAAATCACATCGGAGTGCATAACTCCGGTTGATCCTGCCGGACCCCACTGCTATCGGGATAGGACTAAGACATGCTAGTTGAGCGCGTCAGCCAAAACGACGCGCAGCGCACAGCTCAGTAACACGTGGCTAATCTGCCCTTGGGACGAGAACAACCCCGGGAAACTGGGGCTAATTCTCGATAGGCGAAGAACACTGGAATGTGTCTTCACCCAAAAAACTTCACGTTACGCTCGTGGAGTCGCCCAAGGATGAGGCCGCGGCCGATCAGGTTGTTGGCGAGGTAATGGCTCACCAAGCCTTTTACCGGTGCGGGCCGTGGGAGCGGGAGCCCGGAGATGGGTACTGAGACAAGGACCCAGGCCCTACGGGGCGCAGCAGTCGCGAAACCTTTGCAATACACGAAAGTGTGACAGGGCTATCCCGAGTGCCATCCGCTGAGGAAGGCTTTTACCCAGTCTAGAACGCTGGGGGAATAAGGAGAGGGCAAGTCTGGTGTCAGCCGCCGCGGTAATACCAGCTCTTCGAGTGGTGTGGATGTTTATTGGGCCTAAAGCATCCGTAGCTGGCTAAGTTAGTCCCTTGTTAAATCCACCGAATTAATCGTTGGATTGCGGGGGATACTGCTTGGCTAGGGGACGAGAGAGGCAGACGGTATTTTCGGGGTAGGGGTGAAATCCTATAATCCCGGGAAGACCACCAGTGGCGAAGGCTGTCTGCTAGAACGCGCCCGACGGTGAGGGATGAAAGCTGGGGGAGCGAACCGGATTAGATACCCGGGTAGTCCCAGCTGTAAACGATGCAGGCTAGGTGTTTGGACGGCGACGTGCCGTTCTAGTGCCGCAGGGAAGCTGTTAAGCCTGCCGCCTGGGGAGTACGATCGCAAGATTGAAACTTAAAGGAATTGGCGGGGGAGCACCACAAGGGGTGAAGCTTGCGGTTTAATTGGAGTCAACGCCGGAAATCTCACCGGGAGCGACAGCAGTATGAAGGCCAGATTAAAGGTCTTGCCAGACGAGCTGAGAGGAGGTGCATGGCCGTCGCCAGTTCGTGCCGTGAGGTGTCCTGTTAAGTCAGGCAACGATCGAGACCCGCGTCCTCTGTTGCAACCAGCTTTGAGCTGGGCACACTGAGGAGACCGCCACTGATAAAGTGGAGGAAGGAGCGGGCCACGGCAGGTCAGTATGCCCCGAATCTCCCGGGCCACACGCGAGCTGCAATGGCAGGTACAATGGGTTCCGACCTCGAAAGGGGAAGGCAATCTCGAAAGCCTGCCGTAGTTGGGATCGAGGGCTGTAACCCGCCCTCGTGAACATGGAATCCCTAGTAATCGCGTGTCATTAGCGCGCGGTGAATACGTCCCTGCTCCTTGCACACACCGCCCGTCGTTCCATCCGAGTGACTCTTGGGTGAGGTGCCGTCCTCTGTGGCGGTATCGAATCTAAGTTTCACAAGGAGGGAAAAGTCGTAACAAGGTGGCCGTAGGGGAACCTGCGGCCGGATCACCTCCTAAGTAAATAAGCATGTATCTGCTTAACTGGAGGAGCAAGGAGAGCATATATCCAGGATATACGTCAAAGCCCACTAATAGCAACCCTGTAGCTGAGCAAATTGGGTTACAATTCTATTTCTTATTTTCTAAAAAATGGTTTCTTCTATAGTTGTTGTTGCAGGAAACCCCCTATACACAACAACTTCCAATGGGCTCTGCTTTTGCGTTGGCTGATTCTGCGGTCTGCAAGCTGGTTGTATATGATTCTGCAAGCAGAAGCAATCAAGATCATAGAAGCCTCTGTTGCTCTGCCGCCTCTCCCATCCCTTTGGAGGGGCTAACTTGTTTTTTCTTTTGTGGGTGTGCTATACCAATAGCTCCGAACGCACCGACCAAACGATTCCTACTTAAATTGTTCAAGGTCACCACAATAAGCAGTATAAAAATAGAATGAATTTATGGTTTGCTATAGACTCTTCTTACCCAAATTAGCGGTTTTTCGATGCCTTCTAAAAAGCAAAACTGATGCGATAACAACCGCTAAAAGAATCAAAGCACCAACTAAAAGTGTTGAAGTTGGGAACGGCTCTGTTTCTGGCATATGCGGACCAGTATTGATGGTTGGGGTTGGAGAGGAAGTTGGACCATAATTAGGTAAAGTAACTGGAATTGGGGCCATAACAGGATTGTTATCTTTATTGTAGGAGTCTATAATGAATGGGGTGTCACCGATGCCATCTCTATTAGCGTCTGTCCCGTTATAGTTACTCCAATAGTTTCGGTCAATAGTATTAGTTGAATGACTACCGCCCCATGTAAGATAATAGTCTTCATTAGCAGAAAACTGTATGGTGTTGTTAACATAGTCATTATTTGATATGATGTTATTGCTTGAACCATAAACGGATGTTCCGCATCCTGAATTTGAGATATTATTTCGCATTATTGTGTTGCCGTTTGGATTATACCATCTTGGGGGAGAGTATTCCGCTAGTAATCGTATAGCTACATCTTGACAGTTTGTTATGATATTTTCTATAACCATATTATTTGAACTGCCTGCTCTAAGCTGAATTCCCTCTGTGCACGATTCAATATAATTATTCTTAAGCAAATTGTTGTTTGAGTAGCTTAATTGAATAGCTGCCGAAAGTCCGATTGATTGAAGTGTATTTTCCGTTATAGTGCTATTTTGTGAACTTAGTAATACTATGCCGTATTGAGTATCTGTTATCTTGTTTCCTGAAATTTTTGAATAGTTTGCAGTTACTGTTATTCCTTGCCAACCATCATATATGGTCAAGCCTGTTATGGTTACATTATCGCTTTCTACCTTCAAACCTGCTGTCACATCAATTACAGTTGCATCCCTATCTTCCCCAACCAATGAAACCGATTTATTGACAACTGGATTTTCCACATAAGTACCAGTCTTGATGTAAATGGTATCACCTGCATTAGCGTTATTTATCGCATCTTGAATTGATGGATAATTATCGGGAACAACAATCGTTGTTGATTGGGCCTTTACTGTAGCAAATGGAAGCACACCCAATGACATTAGAAAAATGAGAGCAATTGCTAAGACTGAACCTTTGTTCATACCATCCATCCTTTCAATATGTTGTTAGAATGCATGAATGATATAAGGGAATTCGTCAAACTTTCTTGACTAAGCCTGAGCTAATAGCTAGAACATATTGTCAACTTTCGTGACCATCGACTTGCTACGTGGGGTATATCCTCACTATCGTCAACGTCTAACTATATACAGAAACGGCTTCTCTTCGGCTGTAAGCGGCAAACTATACCGCAAAGCATCGGTCGCATGATCGTTTTCCTTGACGTCTTCCCGATACTCCAACAATTCTGATATGAGGTTAACGCAGCGTTTGCTTACAAACTGGCGGGGATGCCCATCACTCGCAGGTGTTAGGCGGCTTCCAAGTTCTCGCAAGCCATCTTCTCGTTTGAAAGTGTAGGGCTTAGCGTCTAGACCTGCACGGCAAAGCTTCAAAATAGACTGAGGAAAGCGGGCGTCGCACCAAAACGTTCCCTCACCCCAAGTCTCTTGCAAATCTTTGGCTGCCTATCTAACTCTTCATCTGTCGTTTCACGTTCATAATTTGTCGTCGCGCTAACTGCCGAATTAAAAGTCTATTAAATAGTGGATTAAAAAATTGGGCAGTGACAAATAGACCACTCTCCTCGTCGGGTGGCTACTGCACTTTTATCTGTTTAGAGAACTGCCAAAGCCCATGTATGTTGCAAAGCGACTCCGCAAAGATTGTTCCGGACTTGCTGGTTTTCATCCAAGCGGTAACCTTGTGGTTGGTGTATACGGTGCTTGTGTCGGGTCCTTGAGCTGAGGCGCCGTGTGCGGTGAAGTCGCATTTTGCTATTTGGTAGGGGAATTTTTCGCCTTCTGGGAGGAAGTAGAGTGTGATCCAGCTGATGTGGTGGGCGGTTGTGTTGGGGTGTGCGATTTCTTTGCCTATAGCTGCTGTGACTTCGAAGTACTCGTCTTTTTTGACGGTGTCTGGACAGTCAACGACTGGAACATGCTTTTCTGAGCGCCAGTCTGATTCTTGTATTAGTTCGCCAATCTTCAAATTGTATTCACCTCCGCCAAAAAACCTCTATACTTACTTGTATGTGATTTTTAAAAAGGGTTATAAGTTTTACCAATCGCTATCACGCCATTTAACCCTTCAAGAGGGCTTTTTTTCAATTTGCTGGTTGAAGGAGTCAGGAGCAGTATTGTTAGGACGGCGGTGACAGCTACAAGGGCTACTGCTGCGGCGAGACTATTTGCTACCAGGTTTTTCCTCCGCCCGCCACCGTATGCGCCGCCATACAATGCCGATCATAATCGTCTTCGTTGTCGAAAACTGTGTTGTCCACTGTGCAGACGTATTTGCCATCAGCAGTCCTTTTAGGCGGAAGCATACTCATGCGTTCATCCTGAGACAAACATAATTTACCTCAAAAAGCAAAGAAACAGAATTACCCAATAAGAGTATGTGGCTACATCAAAACAGTAACCAAACTCGCTTACTAGCTGTTGCAGAAACTGTTCTTCTGTGGAGTAGCTGGGTCAAGAAAGTAAACAAACGGCGTTCCCCCATATACTGAGGTCGCATTCACCGTTATCACCCTGCCACCATGTGCTAAGTGGGGTTTGGATGCTGCCAACTGCGGTTGGTGGCTTCGAATAATCCGCTTCACACCCAACGCGCGGCAAACCATCTCGGAGACATCACTGCCCCACAACACGCCGACGCCCCGCATCCAATTCGGCTCCTCCCCCTCGCCATCCATGGGGTCTGACCAGAGCAAATCTGTCCGCAGCTCATCCGAGGGCTCACGCAAATCGTCGATGCCGCGGATTTTGCTTGAGACGCCTCCGTGGACGAGTAGTGCGTTGTTTGGGATTAGGGCGCATAGGGGCAGGCTGTCGATGAAGGGTTTAAGCTCGTCCTCAAAATAGACAATCCAACTTCCAGTTTTGGCTTCTGCTTCCCCGACTAGGCTGCAGGGTTGGAACTTTGGCTCCCCAGTGGCTGAGTAATCTTCGTGGTTGCCCCTTAATGCCAACACGTTTTTTGGGTGCTCACGCCGAAGCTGGGCTACTTTTCGGATAACTTCTACGCCTTTTGAGCCGCGGTCGGCGTAGTCGCCCAAAAAAACCAGCAAGTCCCCTTCTAAATTCACCTGTTCAAGCAGGGTGCTGAGTGATTTGTAATCGCCATGCAGGTCCCCAGTACAGCGATTTTGCTGAATTCTTTTGGTTCCAAGACAACCAATGGGGATTGTACTGCATTCACGTGTAGAGAAGATACCGCTAAAGAGTATTATACGCTTTGGGCGAGCCGTTAGCGTGTGGGTATCTTTGAAAAGTCTTAAATTTCCAGCCAAGTTATTATTTAGGTGGAGACTTGCCTGTTGCAATCCGGAATAAGCGGTTTTTACTTCAACGCATAGAGAGGGGTGAAGAGTGATAAAGTGTGGTAATGTGGCGCCGAAATAGTTGAGGAGGACTTTTTTTTTAACGATGGAGTATGCGATAAATGCCGAAGGGAACTTGATGAGCTTGCAAAAGAGTTTTCCTGAGTTGTGCTCTTTTAATAGGTAAGTTTTGGTGTTAACGGTGTATTGGTAACCCTTAAAAGGCAGCACCCACAATCTCTATTGAGGAATATTTGCTTGATTTTCGCGGCTCTAAGCTTAGAAAGCATTCTTTTTACAATTATTGGACTGGTTGTTCTCTGGATTATTGTTTCTATTCCTGTTTGGTTAGCTGCAAAGGCGTTGACGGGTGGACACGCCAGCTTTGGCGGAGCTCTCCTCGCTACGCTTGCGGGTCCCATCGTTTTTTTCCTGGTGACTTGGCTGGTTAGCTTTGCACTTGGATCAGTGGTCGGCGCAACCGCCTATATCTTTGCCTATCTTTTGGCGCTTTTAGCGTGGATTGGGGTGTATAAGGTTAGTTTCGGTACTGGCTGGCTGCGGGCGATAGCTATAGCGATTCTTGCTTGGGTTGTGTTTATTGTGATTAGTCTTTTGTTCGGTTTCCTCTTCGGAATTGCTTATCCATCCCCCTTCTTCCCAACTTTTTAGCGAAGCATCTTTTGTTTGCCCTGCCCTGTTGTTGGTTTGGCACAGTCACTTATGTTTTAATGCTATACACCGTTCCAGTATTGTCTGGATTTGAGGATTCTTTTGGAGGTGAACTTATTTGGTTAAAGATAGTTTTAACAAGGGTGAGTTGAAGCATGAGCTCCAACACGCTGGCTTTGAAGAATGTATTGCAGACGACATCGCTGAGAGAGTCGAAGACCGCAAAATGGACGGCTGGACCAACACGATGGGACGTGATGAGGCTATGCGTGAAATTGACTTGCTATTAACCCGTGTAAGGCAATCTTCGGACAACTTTAAAGCACGAAATGCACCTACACATGAAACAATGGCAAGCCCAATGTAGGAGCCAAAGCATCCTTTTTTTATTCAGTCAATGTTTTTTATGTAATCCCAGATTTTATCGCCCACATAATGCAGGTTTTTGACTACCGGTCCCTTCTTGGTAACTCTCGCGGTTGCAGCATCTATGAGGCTTTCCCCCACTGCCAACGCTTTCCCAAACTTAACATCAGCCACCAACACTAAATCGCCCACGCCGAAGTCGCCTTCGACCCGCACAATACCTGGAGCCATCACCGTTGCGCCTTTGCAAACATAGGGAACCGCCCCCATATCCACAACTATTTTAGGGGACTGAGTTGTGAATTCAGTAAAAAGCAGTGTCGGCAACACTTTATCCTCAGCTTTGAAAAGGACTGGTTTGCCCCCGATGAGGTAAATCAAGCCTACGTCGGATTCAACCACTTCAACGTTGGCTTTGGCGCCGAAGAGCTCCTCCACATTTATGTTGAGTTTGGTAGATGCTTCTTCAAGGACCTGTTTTGCTTCTTTCATTTTTAAGGGGTATCGACGCTGTTTGGTTGGCATACTGTATCGTCTCAAATGGGTTATTGGCTGGGTTTATATGGCTTTTCTTGTGTCCCTGCAGGTTTGCGGTGCATGTACTTTTCGGCTAACTTGTTTAAGTCCACTTTTAAGAGGACATAGGTGATGGCTACTGTTAGGATGATTGATACAACGATGGATAGTATGAAGATCTGGTCAGGCGTCAGCCACGGTGCAAACATGTTACTGGCTTCTTTACCAATGAATACCCCAACCATAGCAATCGTTAATTTACCCAAAAAGTAAGCGCCGAAAAACTTCGCCGGACTATACTTCATCAACCCCAATGGAATAACCACCGGTTCATCAGGCAAAGGCGTGGCAGCCACCGCAAAAAGCAGTGGAAAAGCCCATCGCCTGATTTTGTCTGCGTCTTGATGCAGCCGCTGCTGACGTTTTTGGCTGAGGTGTCCACTGACAAAGAATGTGACCATGTAGTGGATGCCTTTTGCGAGGGCGGATGCAAGGGCAACGGTTACTGCGGCAAGTGCAAGGGTGCCTGCGTCGGCGCCGGCTAGACCAATCGCTGCTGTGGATGCAATTAGAAGGTTTGAGGGGCCCGCAAACGGAATGAGGTTTAGGGCAAAGGATGTTGCAAAGATTATTAGGAAGTCAATTGGTGTTGCCATGTTATGGGTGCCCCCTGTCTTTATGATTTAGGTGCGCAGCTTATAAGTGCAAGCCAGGAAGCCATGGAGGTGTCGGATGCTTGTTTAGTATCCGGTTGAAACGGACATACTATTGCTTGGTAAGGGCCGCGACTATGCTTGCTAATTCTGTCTTGCCTGTCCCACTGAGCTTAATTACTTCGTAGTTGAGATTGCCAAACAAGCCTGCAGCATCCATGAAATTGATGTAGTAGTCTCTTCCATCATACATTTTTATTTCCATACATCTCTGCCTAACAGTGTTGACTGAAAACTCGAAAGTTCCATTAGCTCCTCTGAGTGCATTCTCAAGGGCTGTTAGGAGAGCTATTTGGATTTGGGCTTTTGCCCTTCGGTTTTCAGTGATTTTGTAGATGGGGCAAATGTCGCCTTTTATTTTAGTGAACAGTTTGGTGAGTACTTGTTCAGATATGTTGTTCTGTTCAAGGAAAACTTTGGTTTCACCCGAAAAATTTGCCATTTCAAACATGTTCTTTAGGGGTGATTCAACGACGCCGCAGGTTTTCACTTCTAAGCCGCCAGATAAGTAGTGGTTTAGTAAAACTTCGAAGCATTTTTCGCGGTATCCTTCATCGATTGTCCGAGTAAAGTTTATGATTTCTTGAATGGGGTTCCTAAACTTTTCATACACGTTGACTTCAGCAGGCGCCTCAACTATATTCTGCATTTACGGTTAACCTCTGATGGATGTTTACAGATTGACCCCATAAAGATTTGTGCATAGATAACTGCTACACTATTTTGTTGCTGGTGGACCAGTGGGCAGCGTCTAATGCTCCCACCGACTTCCTTCCATAAAACAAGGGATAAACTGCTTTTCTCTCTTTATGTGGGTGTGGCGTTTTGCGGGGCGCCACAAGAATGGTTGAGGGGACGGTTGCTTTTTTGGATTGCAGCTTGCTTCTTTGTCTGTTTCGGTGTGGCAAATGCGTTTCGCTCTACACGCGGTACATGGTTCCATGCAGAGGCAGCCGCCATGTGGGTGTGAAAGCATGTATAGACTGCTTTTTCTGATTTAAATAGCATAATCGACACAATGCAAACAAAAAAATCAGAACAAAACAGCGCTACCCAACGCTTCTCCTACGCAAAAACACAACCACAACAACCAACAAAACAGCAATCACCGCAAGTAAAACCGCTATGGCGACTTCCACCCAGTCTAAACCGAACAGGATAGACTCTCCAGAAATGGGTTGGTTTGGGGTTACTGGGTTCTGAGAAGTCGCGCCTGATGCGTTGGGGGTAGGATATGATGAAGGCAGTGGCGTTAATACAGTTATGTTAGGCATAGCTTGGGGATTAAGTTCAGTTAAGATGGGAACAAAATTAACCGTGCCCAAGTTATAATCGTCCGCGTTATCATGAATAGCCTCATTTATTGCTTGAGTATTGGTTGTTCCCCACCAATTGCATGTTGCATTAATGTTACTAGTTGGGTAGGTTTCACTCATATACAGGTTAATGCTGTAACCTGAATTGTTGTAGATATTATTCCAGTAAATTTGGGGGTTGTATGAACTTTTGATGTACCCAGAAACCGAGACAGCGTTAACATTGTTGATAATAGTGTTGTTTCTAATTATTGGAGAAGCACCTCTTCCGAGTTCAATCGCATTGTCGTAGTTTGTGATTAGATTGTGATCTATGATGCCCCCAAAGCCTGCCTGTATGCCATTTCCGCCACCACAGCCAGACAAAAAGTTGCTGATTATTTGTCCGTTCGATACTACTGAGCCTTCGATATAATTGCCGGAAATTATCACATCCTCTGAATCTGCTCTTATGTCTCCTTTAATTGTATTATTGGCGATTATAGGTGAAGTACTCATTTCTAATACACTTCCCTCACCGTTTTTTGCTATGAGATTGTTATTGGTGATAATTGGGGTTGATGACTTTAATGGTTCCCCGGTCGGTGTAGAGGCTGCTGCCCAAATAATCCCATAAATAGTGTTGTTGTTTATTTTAGGGGAAGTATCACCGATGCCTATGGCTATTGAGTTAGACGCATTTATGACAGCATTCTCTATGGTGCTACACCCATTTGGACTGTAACTGGTGAAGGCGATAGCACCTGGCAAGGTGCCGCCGCCTCCGTTGAAATGTATGTTATCTTTGGTAGTACCTATAGCGTTTAATGTTCCGTTTACTTGTATGTAATAACTGCCAAGATTTACTGTAACGCCAGGTTCAATTGTTAAAGTAACACCGCTATTCACTAATATAGGTCCTGTAAGCATGTAGGGGCTGTTTCCCTTTGTCCATGCAGTGTTTGAATCTAATATGCCTTTAACTTCCTTCGTTACTTGTCCCATGGATGAGTGGAAGCTACTAACTAACGCGATACATGCAAGCACCATGAGTAAAAACAAGCACAAGAGCGGTTTCTTCATATATCAGTGACCTAAGTCTATTCATCGCTTGTTATTCATATGCTTTACTCATATAACTAATTCTGATTATTAGCGCATTGTTCTCTTTATCTCTAATTTTTCTCATTGACCCAACAGAGCGGTCATCAGACTGCCCAACACAATGTCCAATGGGTGGTACAATTCGGCTTATTCATTTTATTGTTGTTAGCACTATTAGAGGTAAAAAAAATGTTAGAAAATAAGTTTCAAATCAGATCTAATATGGTAACTTCAGAGTGCTTTAACGCTTTGGAGGTGAGCATATGGTAGATGATGGAAATTTTCTTCACTTAACTTGCAAACCCATACTCACTATTAAAGAGAATGCTGACGCTGATCAAATTGATCTACAGACAATCTTTGATGATTATGACAATTTAGCCCTTCAGATAGGTGATTCTCTGATTCTTCCTTATAACTTTTCTGTAATTAATAAAGCAACAATTGTGGGAGATATCTGGGGATGGTCAAATGGCATATGGTCACCTGCAGGACTCCCAGAAAATGCTGCTAATAAAAGTAAAATCACATTCAAAGACACCAGTACCCAATATATAAAAACAGCATCCCTTTTTGGAATAATTAGTCAATTCGATGACCCTCCTGAATATGAACCACTTTTAGCCACTAACACAGGATTAGTTGTGCAGAAGGACTTCTCTGCGGGCGGCTTTATATGCAGCAATCAAGGT
Source organism: Candidatus Bathyarchaeota archaeon (assembly GCA_963702095.1). GTDB lineage: Archaea > Thermoproteota > Bathyarchaeia > Bathyarchaeales > Bathycorpusculaceae > Bathycorpusculum. The sequence continues at coordinate 2,038,873 of OY969706.1, read as the reverse complement.
GTATTAACGCTTGGGAGCGGCTTAAATTGGCAGTGTGATCCCCCAAAGATTGTATTGGGTCACTCTGGTATGGGAATCCTAGACCACATTGACCAATTGTCAGGTGAACCGCCAACACATCAGCAATTGCAACTTTACATCAATACAAACGATAATCACTTATACGAGTATCATGAGGAAGGATCAGCACCTCATTGGTATGACAAGGGACCAACCTCTAACTATGCAGGGAATTTCGATACCCTTTTTCTGAAAAAATTCGCGAGCGAGGATCCTGCTCATTTGGATTTGGGTAACTTGACTGCGCATGGCAACTTGACCGTTGAGGGCGATACTGTGATGGGGAATGCGTCTTTCCAAAACGGTTGCTCAGTGGCCCCCGTTAATGATAATCAATCGTTTGTCGGCAATATGGAGAAGATGTGGAACAGCGTCTGCACTAGGAATCTGCAGATGGGTGTGGTCGGCAGCGGCTACATAACTATGGCTATTGATGGTTCAGGGTTGATTTTGGGCTTTGATACTTCCGCCTCCACAGGTGGCATTATTCCCCAGAACCCCGCTAAAACCTTCACGCTTGGTTCTTCAACAAACAGGTGGTATGACATCTACGGCACCAACGTCAGAACATACAATCTGGTTCTAAATGGTGTAACTGCACAAATAAACCTTAATGGCAACGTGGGACAAACAGGACAAGTCTTAACTTCGCAAGGTACCGGCAATACGCCAACATGGTCTAATGTAACTTGGAACGGTGGCATAGTGACGGGCTCGACTACATTCAACGTCAATGTTGCGATGGGTAGCGGCTATACAGTAGACGGAGTAGACATCTCAGCAACCATCGCTGGAAGCAATCCACTGTTAACAACAAGTATACCAACGTTTGCTGGGTTAAAGGTCGCAAATGGTTTTCAAGTAATAAGTATTAATTACACGGCTTCTGCACGATGGTTGTGTATAGGAAAAATCAATAACATAGTAGGCTCTACTGGCAGCGGCGAAATTGGCTATGTTGACGTAACTATGACTGATGGTCGAAACTTTGGAGTTAACACATCATCCGGCACGCGTCTAATAGCGGGAACAAGAAGTGGAGCCACGGCTCCTGTTCACATCAACTATGGTGCTCTAAGCGACAATAGTTCAAACAGGTCATATTTTGCGATTTACAATGATGGGAGCAACAACTATTACCTATATATCTATCAGCAAGCGTATGCGGATATAACGTTGAGAGTTGATGAAAACAATGCGTATGGCACAAACGGCTATTTTGCTCCTATAGTGTCAAGTCCGTCAGGGTCACAGGTTTATGCCACTAATACTGCTGGGACTTTACCGCAAACTTTTGGAGCTACAACAATAACAGGCAAGTTATCATTGCCAACCCAGGGTTCATCTGGCGGTTTACTGATCGGCGGAGATGTCCCAATTTATCGTTCAGCAGCAGCTATGTGCTTCATTGATTGCGATGCGACGACTGACGGAAGCCATCACGTAACATATAGCGTCTATGCTGGCGATGATGTATATTGCGACCATGTAATCTTCAACGGTAACAACTCAGCATACTTAACTGTTGGCAGCGGCGGAACAAACAAAATAACCACAAGCGACGACCTCAACATAAATGGCATACTCAACATGGCAGGACAAATAAACTTCAATCCAAGCAGTGGAAACTACGCTTACTTGATTTGGACAAACAACTACACACTTCGGCTCGGGGCAAGCTATGATTCAGGCTGCGGCTCTTTCGTCTACAACAGCTCCACATATTACTATGGCGCCTTAAACATAGGTTCATTGTACACTAATTACCTAGTTCCCTTAGATAGCTCGAAAGGTATAGTAACAGGCGGTTACAATGGTTTTCTTACGCCATCCACAACATCTGGGGCATTTTTCAAATCGTACAACGCCAATAGCAATAACGGAACACCCAGTGGCGGCCTAATAATAGAGAACCAATGGGGCAACTTCTACTTTGAAGGTGGCTCAACCGGCAAATACTGGCATATCGACAGGTACTCATCGGGAACTAATTTATTCCAAGTTTGGTGGGATGGTTATATCTCTGTTCCTCAATCACTAAGCAGTGGCGGCACTGTTTATTCCAATGTAAACGGGACCCTGTACAACAGCGGCTCAGCCAAAAAATACAAAGATAACATTGTACCCATTGAAGATTGCTCTTGGATATACGACCTAAATCCAGTGACTTTCTACTGGACAGCTGACCAGCAGGCACTAAGAGGCACACAACAAGAAATAGGATTAATCGCCGAAGACGTTGATACCGTCAGTACTCTTCTTACATGGAGAAACAACTTTGGAGAAGTTGAGGGTGTCAAATACGAAAAACTCGCAATCCCAATGCTCATTGAAGTGAAGAAACTCCGTGACCGCATAATAGCCCTTGAAAAACAACTGTTGAATCAGCAAACAGCCTCCTAAACAACTAACAGGCACAATACAAGACCGGAGGTGAATCCCTTGACACAAGCACCCACAGAAGTATCTCCAATCATGCAGCAAATTGGTATGTTGAACCTGCGCATCAACGACATGATGACTCAGCTTAACGCCGTCATGAAGGCGTTGATGGAGGAGAATGCTGATCTTAAAAAAGAGAATACAGAGCTAAAAACAAGCAAGTCCTAAAGCTTGCTCCCTTTCATTTTTTTCTTCCTCGTTTTTCCTACCTTGGCAGAAAACGTGCTTTTCCCTTGCCCAGAATCCGAACAGGCCCTAAATGCCTATTTCTGTGAGTCTTTGAGATGTCTTTGAGATAGGTTTAAATGGGCAGATATAAAGTATAGAAGAGATAAAGATACTTGAGGATTCCAATATGAGCGAAATGACAACCGAAATCCTTGAACAGAACCTCAGCAAAATAGTGCTTGTACGCTTAAAAGGCGGCAAAAGCCTCAGAGGACGGCTCAAAGGATTCGATCAACACTTAAACTTGGTTCTAGAAGAAACAGAAGACACAACTGCCATTGAAAACCAGAAGAAGTTAGGGCTAATTATCGTTCGAGGAGACAACGTAGTCCTTATTTCACCCCCACCCAGGTGAGTTAAATGGGTAAGGGTACTCCTTCGATGGGCAAGCGCCAGGGCAAAGTTGTCCACATAAAATGTAGGCGCTGCGGCAGACGTGCCTATCACGTACGCAACAAACGCTGTGGAGCCTGCGGTTACGGCGAACAAGCAACCATGAGGCGCTACAGTTGGCGAACCAAGACTCTACAGAGGCAAAGAGTCTGTTGAACGCCGCCAAAACTCTCTTTTAAAGCAAGCGTTTGTCCTTTCAATTTGTTACATTCTTTTTAGCATCAAATCAGCATAGCGTATGCATTAAAACACAAAAACCGTTCAGTAATCACAAAAGGAAAGTTAGGGAAGTTTACTCAGCTGCCGTGTTATAGTAGCCCTTATCGATCTTAACGAAGATCAGGGGACCACGGCTTTGCGCCATCTCACGCGCCTTACGCAACGAATTGTTCAAAATAATAAGCACCCTTTCCCTTTCAGTTAAGTTTTGGACAGATTTTTCGCCAAGCTCCATCTTGAGGAGATTCTCGGCTAAAATTTCTGTACCGCAAATTTCCCCGTTTTTAATCAGAGTTGCAACGACGATTTCTTGGAGTTCCTGTTTGCGCTCGATTTTGTGCCAGAGGGGTTCTGCGTCGGTTATGTTTTTGGTCATTTTATTCCATTTGTTGGCGTTTTGGTTGCCGATGAGCAGTTTGACCCGTTGCTTCCACTTCTTAAACCAGATGTTGCACCAGACAGTTAAAAATGCGTCTAGTTCATCAGCGTTTTCTTTGAAAAGTGTCTCGAGTTTTTCTACCGTTTCGCATTGGTTTGCCTCTTTCCCAATTAGGTTCCAATGGAATTTAAGGTAGTTTGTGAAGTCCTGACACGCCACTTGCAAGACTTTGCGGTCCGAACCCATAATATCCAAGGCTGGATCGGCGTCCCTTAATTTCTCCCCTATCATAATCTCTACGAAATTCATTATGATTCCCGCTGAAGCCCTCTCCACAACCATAAAGATTGAGGTTCCAATTAAACTTTATTTTGTTAGTTCACATATAACGCCTTAAGCAAAAACTGGTAATATTACGGGAATCGATATATCCAAAGAAGTCCTATTCAACATGCTCTGGCAACAAACTAACATCCGCCAACATTAAATCGGGATATTCCTTTGCCAATTCCTCTTTTCCATAGAGTCCTGAGAGCACCGCCACGGTTTTTGCGCCTGCCGCTTTTCCCGCCCGCATATCGTTAATGGAGTCGCCGGCGATGAGGCACTGGTGCATCTCTAAATCCAAGGTTTCCACACAGCGGATTAACGCTTCAGGTGAAGGCTTCGGTTTAGCTGTGTCCAGTGCAGTCATAATATGGCTGAAATACTTGGCAATACCGAGGTAATCCAGTTCTTTATAGATGACTTCGTTGGGTACATGGCGCATGGTGATGAGTGCAAGCTTGGATTTTTTTGATAAGGTGTCGAGGGCGGCTGCCACGTTGGGGAGGAGTTTTGCGTGTTTCTCTGTGGTGGAGTAGTATGCTTGGAGGTATATGGGCAGAAACTTTTGGGTGCAGCCCTCGGTGTAACCGTCGATGCTTAACCGCTGTTCTATGCGGCGGGGGATTTCCAGTAAAATTTCTTTTGGCGGTAAGGGTTTATTGAGGGCTGTAAAGGCGATGCGTGCGGCTTCTATGTAGGCGTCTGTGGAGTCGACGAGGGTTCCGTCTAAATCTAAGAATATGCCTTTGGCTTTTAACCTGTTATGTTGCATCTGGTTGATTTTGGGGTTCTTGTTTCTTAAAGTTTCCTCTTTGTTAGTGGTCTTTCGGATGGCACGCCTGGATATTTAGAGTATATATTTTATGAAGATTATCTATATAGGCGTATTCCGGTGATACACTATTGAAAACAAGGAGAGATGATACGTATGCTGTCAAGAGATTGTGATGGCTGCTGTAAACTAAAAGAATGCAGTGCACGCTACAAAAAAGCCATAGTGGGCGACAAAGTCTACTGTCCAGATGGAACCGCCCATCTAATAGACAACGGCAGTATAATAGACACCCAAAACGTTGTTTGCTTCCTGCAATACCAGTGAGCCAAACTAACTCACTTAACGATACTTTTTTATTTTAAAACATAGCCTTCAAGCGCTTCGTAAGCAATCAAAAAAGGATTCTGGAAGAAAAAAATTAGCTTAAGACCGATTCAACATTAAGGTTAAGCACAACTTCAGAAATATCACTTGCATACTCCGCAGTACGCCTGACGCTTTCAATTATCAACCTCAAGTTGACCATGTCATCGACTTTTGCGTTAGGCAAGCGCAATACTGTTTCTTCCTCAACTTTATGTACGTAACTGAGTTTCTCAAGGACATTTTCGGCTAAGTTAAAGTCACGTTTGAAGAGGGCTTCCATTGCGTTGTCAAACATTGAATTCGCCGACTCACTTAGCTGGCTGATTTTTTCGAGGAATTCTGCGTTTGCTGGCTCCTTGAGTAGCAGAGTGTTTTCAGCGATTTTTGTGGCGTGATCAGCGGTTCTCTCTACCGCTTTAGCGATTAGCCTATAGCCCAAGCATTCTTTTTGGTAGCTTAACCCAATTTCTTTAACTATCCTCTGGTTTGAAACCGCCAGCTTCAACAGGCGTACGATATAGAGGCCGAAACGGTTGACTTCGCGGTCTGTTTCGATAACTGCTTTAGCGCTCTGGGTATCCAGTTTTTTGAGTGCCGAGATAGCTTCTTTATGCATGGATGAAGCGATGATTGCCATGCGACTCAAAGCATTCTGCACCGTTAATTCAGGATAATTGAGCAAAACCTGTAACGTTAAATCTGTGGGTGTGTCTATGACGATTTCTGTGCCCACTAGGTAGTGTCTTGCGAAGTGTTTGAGGTGGTTGCGTAGTTTAGATGAGAGGACTTTTTGTCCTTGTGATCGAATGTGGAGTATGTTGTAGCCGTTTAAGTAGGCTGATATTGCTGTCCGCATTACGGCGTCAGGGTTGTCGGTTTGTCCTACCCTAATGAAGGCTTCGTCTTGTTTTTCTTTTTTAGGAAAACTTGCGGGCGCAATAGACAGTGAGCCATCGTCTTCTTCGCGGACCAGCATCGAGCTTCCGCGTTTAAGTTCATTTTTCGTTGCCCACTCTTTGGGAAGCGACAGTATGAAAGTTGATCCGCCTGTGACTTGGAGTTTCCGTTGTTCCTCGTTTAGTTTTGCTTCTTCTTTAGTCAAGAGAAAGTCTCAACCTGCTCTAATATAGTGTCTTTAGCATCTACTAATTATATATGCTATATCTATATAGTTTATAGCTTGTACGTAGGTTCAATATAAGTAACTTATTTTCCAATTAGGGCAAGTGAGGAAATAAGTTTGAAGACTTCAATCATATTAGCAATAGTCGCAATCGTAATAATAATCGGCGGTGTAGCAGCATACGTCTATCTATCAACCCCAAGCACTCCCACAATCGCTTTAACCGCTTCAGGCGCAACTTTCCCCCAGCCATTCCTTAATGCAACAATAACCGAATACTCTTCCATGAAACCAAATGTACAAATTAACTATCAAGGTGGCGGCAGCGGCAAAGGTGTCAGCGACCTCACAAACAAAGTCGTTGACTTCGCATGTTCAGACGCGCCCTTGTCTGCTTCTCAGAGAGCAGCAGCGCCTGACACCGTCCACATCCCAGAAACCATCGGTGCAATCACAGTCGCTTACAACCTACCCGGTATTGACTCCGGTCTAAAACTCTCAGGTCCTGTAATCGCTAACATCTTCCTTGGCACAATAACAACGTGGGATGACCCAGCTATCGTAGCGCTCAACCCAGACTTGACGTTACCACACCACTCCATAGCTGTTGTACACAGATCAGACGGTTCAGGAACAACCAACTGGTTCACAAAATACCTCTCACTAGTCAGTAACACATGGAGTACACACGTCGGAGCAAACACCACTGTTCAATGGCCAGTCGGAACAGGTCAAAGCGGCAACTCAGCCGTTGCAGCGACAGTCACCACAACAGACTATGCCATCGGATACATCGAATTAGCCTACGCCTTACAAAACGACGTAACCGTGGCAGCAATCCAAAACCCAGCGGGCAACTATATTCTCCCCACACTGGACTCAACAACAGCAGCAGCTCAAGCGCTTCCAAGTTCCCTTCCGTCTGGAAGTGACAGTTGGGCAGATGTTTCCATACTCAACACCTCGGGTGCTCAAGCCTACCCAATTGTGACTCCAACATACATGTTGATATACAAAGACCTCGGCGTAGTCGATGGCATGACAATAGACAAAGCAACAGCAATTGTGCAATACATGTGGTATGTAGTGCATGACGGTCAGCAACTTGCGCCTTCACTAGAATATGCAACGCTTCCCTCAAACCTAGTTCAGATCGACGAAGCAACGCTTAACTCAATAACTTTCAACGGACAAGCCATACCGACCCATTAAATGCGACGATGATATGACGAATCAAACTCCAAAACCTTTTTTTTCTTTCAAGTTTAAAAACTCAGGCAGATTTGTATGACGCGTAAGCTAACTGGCGATAAAGTCTTCCAGATATTGGTCGCAGTAATCGCCGCATCAGCCGCCGTCGTCTTTATCTTGAATACTTATGTCCTAGTTTCCGGATCAACCTTAGCTCTAAGCGAATTTGGAGTTAGATTCTTAACAGGGATAAACTGGAATCCTGGTATTGCATCTTTTGGGGTTCTGCCCTACATTCTTGGTACACTCATAACATCCGGAATCGCTCTATTAATCGGTGTACCCTTAAGCATAGGAATCGCCATTTTTATTGTAGAGATGGCTCCTAAATTCGTGAAAGTTCCCTTTTCCTACCTGGTAGAGATGCTTGCAGCCGTACCCAGTGTTATTTTTGGGCTCTGGGGCTTGTTTGTTCTGCGTTTTTGGGTCTTAGACTACATTGAAATTCCCCTCAACACCTACCTCGGATGGATTCCCATATTCAGCGGAACTCCCTTCGGCTTAGATTTCCTAACTGCAGGCTTGATTCTATCCATAATGATTATTCCCACAGTTGCTTCAGTCTCTCGAGAAGTCATCGCTGCAGTTCCAGACTCGATTAGAGAAGGCGCCTACAGCATTGGAGCTACAAAATGGGAAGTTATCCGACATTGGGTTCTCAGCTATGGACGCTCTGGAATCTTCGGAGCAGTCATTCTCGGTTTAGGCCGAGCAGTAGGTGAAACTATGGCTGTAACCATGGTAATAGGCAACGCCACAGGTCCAGCCGCTATGCCCACTACACTGTTTCAGCCAGGCCAAACTTTGCCTTCATTGATAGCCAACGGCTTCTTCGATTCCCAATCACCAATTGAAGGTTCAGCATACATCGCTGCAGGATTAGTTCTGCTTGCAATCAGTTTAATCATAAACGTCATAGCTCATGTAATGGTTACTCGTGTTCTGAAAGTAAAAGGAGGCGCTGTAGAGTAATGGCAAACCGTATCCTCCAAAAAATAAAACTTGACAACTATCACTTTCGCAAATTCAGGAACAAGTTCTTCTACGTGCTCTGTCTCCTCTGCGTCCTAATTGCAATTGTGCCTCTGTTAAGTATCCTCTTTGAAGTAATAGCCCGAGGTGCTCCCGTAATTAACCTGCACTTTTTAACTGCTAACGGATTACAGGGGGGTATTGGACCAGCTATTCAGGGAACTTTAATTCTTTTGGGTTTAACCAGCCTCATAGGAATTCCGCTCGGTGTATTATCCGGCGTATACCTTGCTGAATACGGAAATAACAAGTATGCCACCTGGATGCGGACAATCAACGACATATTAACAGAGTTTCCCTCAATAATCGTTGGCATCACAGCTTACAGCTTAATTGTTGTGGGTTTAATACGCATGGGCTTCTCACCGATTGCTGGAGCCATCGCACTTTCTTTCATGATGATTCCCATTGTGGCAAGAACAACTGAGGAATCCCTCAAACTTGTACCCACCAGCGTGCGTGAAGCATCAATGGCTTTAGGCGTCCACCGATGGCGAACCATCCTTAGCATAGTAATACCTTCAGCAAAAGGCGGCTTAGTTACCGGAACATTACTTGCGGTCGCAAGAATCGCAGGAGAAACCGCGCCCATACTGCTTACGATTCTGGGCAGTAGTTTCTTCTTTCAAGGACTCAGTTCGCCGATGGATGCATTGCCCCTTAGAATTTTCTATGATTCAAGAATGCCCTCCTTAGAAACACAAGCTCAAGCTTGGGGTGCATCGTTAGTGTTGATTTTAATAGTATTGGCTCTTAACGTAGGCGTTAGATTAGCCACTAGAGATCGATATGGAGGAGTAGCAAGATGACGTATGACTCAGAAAACATTAAAATGCAAAGCATAGGATTGAACGCTTGGTTTGGAACAAAGCAAGCCCTCAAAGACATAAACGTACCAATCATAACCAACGCAGTTACCGCGTTAATTGGCCCTTCAGGATGCGGCAAATCTACTTTTATCCGCATTCTCAACCGAATGCATGAATTAGTCCCCGGTGCCAAGATGTCTGGGCAGGTACTCTTGGATGGCGAAAACATTTACGCTCCAAACGTTGATGCAGTAATGATACGGAGGCGAGTTGGCATGGTTTTCCAAAAACCAAACCCCTTTCCCACCATGTCCATTTATGACAATGTTGCAGCAGGTTTAAAATTAACAGGCGCAAGAAAAGGAAAGAACCTTGACGAAGTTGTCAAACATAGCCTGCAACAAGCAACCCTTTGGGAGGAAGTCAAAGATGACCTCAAGAAACCGGGTACAAGCATTTCAGGCGGGCAGCAACAACGCTTGTGTATTGCCCGTGCAATTGCCTTGGCGCCCGAAGTTATCTTGATGGATGAACCTACCTCTGCTTTGGACCCTATTGCCTCTTCAAAGATTGAACGTTTAGTCGTTGAATTAAAGAAAAACTATACTGTTGTCATCGTTACCCATAACATGCAGCAAGCTTCCCGAGTATCCGATTACACCGCCTTCTTATACTTGGGCTCTTTAATCGAGTATGGTTCTACGAAAGAGATTTTTGAGTCTCCGAAAAACCAATTAACTGAGAAGTACATAACAGGAGAATTCGGATAAGGGACCAGTTAGATGAGTAGAATAATCGACAAAGGATTAGAAGAACAGTCCGTATTGCTGACTCGCATGGGGGATTTAACGTATGAAGCCTTATCGGTGTCTATACATGGATACTTGGAAGGCAAAAGCGTCCAAGCCCAAGTGCGAGAAATGTCCGACATGCTTGTTGTGATGGCTGATAAAGTGGAAGATAAAACCTTTGAGTTGATTGCACGTTATCAGCCAGTTGCCTCGGATTTACGCGCCATAAAATCTTACATGAAAATCGGCAACGACTTCGCAAGGTATGGCAGATACGCACTTGACATTTCCTCAATTAATGATCAATTAAGCGGACTTAACCCATGTGATGAGGCAACAAGGGATTACCTTGCAGAAATGAGTCAGAAAGTGCTCACCATGGTGAGAATCAGCATAGACTCGTTGCGTAAACACGACTTGGTTCATGCAAGAACCATCTGCCCAATAGAACGAGAAGTCGATAAAATGTACCTAGACTTTCAACTAGACTAATCGACCATGAGACGCCAAACTACAAATGCATCATATCGAGCTTACTGGTCAGCCGATATCTCGAGCGCATTGCAGACCACGCGGTTTACGTCTGTGAATCCATCATCTACATTGTTACAGGCGAGAAAGTCAGCCTAGGCTAAACCTTCCGTTTCAAGGGCAATTCAACAACAAAAGTTGTGCCCTTACCCACTTGAGTTTCAAAACTCACGTTTCCCTCTAACGCCTCAACTAGTTTTTTCACCACAGGCAACCCAAAACCCTGCCCCTTTGACTTGGTTGTAAACAGGGGTTTGAACAGTTTTTCCTTAACTGCATCAGGGATACCTGCGCCAGTATCTGAAACTGCCAGTATAACTGAACCATCTCTTGGAAAAGCATTCACCGACAATTCGCCTCCGTATTCATCCATGGCTTGTATGCCGTTGCGAACCAAGTTTGTGAGGATGCGTTTGATAAACGAGGGGTCGGTTTTGAGGAGTGGAAAGGGCTTGGTAACCGAATACGCGGCTTTAACGTTGGCTGGCACTTCTAACTCCCGCATTACCGCTTTAACTATTTGTTCAAGGTCGGTTTCTGTGGTGACGGGGGTTAGGGGTTTAGCGAAATCCTGAAGGTCCGCCACAATCTTGTTGATGTAGAGCGTTTGTTCTTCGATGTGGTCGAGGCTGTCGAGCAATCTCTCTTTTGCCCCTAAATCCGCTAGATCACTTAACTCATCTTTTGCCAGATACAATTCACCGATTATGGATTGTAGCGGATTGCGGATGTCATGACCAATCATGCCTGCAGTTTCACCAATCGCAGCTAACCGCTCAGCATTTTTCAACTTCTCCGTGCGAACCTTCACCAGTTCCTCAAGCCGCTTAGCATATTCCTCCATGATAATTTGCTTTTTCTTACGTTCCGTGATATCTTTAGCTAACACTGAAATGCCGTTGCCGGTGGGGGACACTTCGATTTCAAACACTGTTTCAGCTTCGGCTTTAGGAAGCCGGTCAATAATGGTCCGGGGGCACTTTGTCCGCATAACATCAAGGTAGACGCTGGAGGCTTTGCGGGTAGCTCTAGTTCGGCCGAAAACATCAAAGAAATGTTTCCCCAGCGTATCTGCGCTTTTGATTCCCATGCTTTTTTCGCTTGCTTTATTCCAGTAAGTGAACTTTAAACAGGAATCCAAAGCGAAAAAGGGGTCAGTTATGCTGTTAGCGAGTTTCTTATATTGCCTTTCGCTCTGCCTCAGCGCCTGCTCCGTTTTTTTGCGCCCAGAGATGTCCTTGATTATCATGGCGACATAGCCTTTTTCTGGGCAGTAAGCGTTAACTGCAAACCATCGATTCAACGATTTGCATTGTCCCTCAAACATCATGCTTTTTCCTGTTTGAGCGATTGTGCCGCATATTTTTATCCATTCAGACGCTTCTGTCTTTGACCAAGGGTAGACCTCGGTGGTTTTTTCCCCGATTATAGGTCTGTCACATATCTTGGTTATCTGTCGAAAAGCTTTGTTTACTTCACAGAAAACGTAGTCTATGGGGTTGCCTGATTGGTCAAAGATTACTTTGCAGTATGCGAATCCATCGTTCATATGCACGAATAAGCCCTGGTGGATGTTTTGGCTGCTGACTGAATGGCAATTGGCACTGTCACCGCTGGCTTTCTTTTCACCGGTGAATGCAGGCTTTTCAACCATTGTGGGACTCCTCTCTCCAAGCATTAGTTAACTTTGATAATTAGTCGCTTAACACAGTGCTGATTCGCTGTGTCGCTTAGTTTACTGTTAAGGTAGCTGCTGTTTTTTAGGTTTTCCTATAAAAAAGTCTGACGATTCACGCCATGGATTCTTCAACCGGGACAGCGGAAGTTGCCCTAGCAAATATATGCAACATTAACCTACAAACAATAGGTTGGTTTTAATGTCAATGCACCCTGAAGACTTTAAAGTGCCAGTCGGCAAAAAAGTAGACTTGAAAACTTACCCCTCAAACTGGGCTCCGAAGTGGGTTAGAGAGGAAAAACACAAAAAAACCGTAAAACAACACGCGACAGCGGTCCTTGCGGAAAACCGTCAAAAACTAATAAACGAACAGGAGCTGCTTTGGGCCAGCGATAACTACGCAATGTTGATTATTCTGCAGGGCATGGATGCCGCAGGCAAAGACAGCACCATCCGCCATGTTATGTCTGGGGTTAATCCGCAGGGATGCGAGGTAACAAGCTTTAAAACCCCCAGTGAGGAGGAACTTGACCATGATTTTCTTTGGCGACACCAAAAAGCCCTCCCAGAGAGGGGACGCATCGGAATCTTTAACCGCTCTTACTACGAAGACGTCTTGGTCGTGAAGGTTCGTCCTGAAGTTTTAGAAAAAAACAAGTTGCCGCCTCATGCCGATGGTGAAGCCTTTTGGGGTCAACGCTATGAAGACATAAACTGCTTCGAACGACATCTAATCCGAAACGGCACGGTGGTACTCAAGTTTTTCTTGCATATTTCAGAGAAGAAACAGAAAGACCGCTTACTAAAACGCCTAGAAAACCCAGATAAATACTGGAAATTCTCTTTAGCAGACCTCTCTGAACGCTCCAAGTGGCAGCAGTACCAGCAGGCATACGGGGAAATGCTAAGCAGAACCAGCACTGAGTGGGCTTCTTGGTACATTATTCCCGCAGACAAAAAATGGGTGACGCATGCCCTTATCTCCGAAATCATCGTTACTCAAATACAGAAACTAGACTTGAAGTATCCTTCTGTGTCTGATGCGCAACGGAAAGAGTTGTCTAAAGCTAAGGCGGAACTGGAAAAAGAGTGACCGCATCCTGCAGAATGGCAAGTTGTGTTTTCTAGTTTAAGAAGAAGAGAGAGTGCCCCTTGCTCATCATCTTCTTAGGGGCTTGGCAGACGGCTCTGTTTGGGTTCTGCAACGGAGATGGGGTGCTATATGGTTGAGGCGTTTTCCTCAAGCAGCTCAAAAGCCATGTTGGAGCCCACGCGACCTATCTTAGAGGTATCCCCCGTTTTTATAAAGGAACGTTGGGCTCTCCATAACCCAGTTTACTGCTATTTGCTGGGGGTTTCGATGCATTGCGCTTCCAACTGCTTCTCGAACGCTTCGAAAAACGCCTGCCGATTCTGGATGATACTCCACTCTTCAAGGCTACAATCCGTGTCTGAATAGAACCTAAGAAGCACTTGGTCTTTATTGACCTTGACAAACTCTGCTTTCTTCACCAACCCACAGTGGCTTCGATCAAGTTTTTCAGCAAACCTCAAAAACGTAGATAGTAACGCCACAGTGTCTTTGTTTTCCTCGTCGAGCCCCTCATATTTTAGGGCTTTCTTGGAAGGCAACTTTTTTCTGTGGAAACGGGCGATGTTAGCAATGATTTGGATTTCTTCCTTATCGAAGCCTGGGAGCCCCGCGTTACTGATGATGTAGTGTGAGTGGAGATGGTGATTGTTGAAGGAGAGAAAGTCGCCGACGTCATGGAGAGTAGCCGCGTGTTTTAGCAGTTCTCTTTCTTTTTCGCCCATGCGATGTAAACCAACCTGTTTTGCACTGTCAAAAAGCTGTAAAGCCAATGTAGTGACTGTTTCAGCGTGTTTCTCATCGAAATTGCATGATCTCCCCAAATGCAAAATGCTGCGGTTTCTCATAGGGGTTTTTTGAAGTTGCCTAAAGCCTTCATACTTGGAGAGGTAGTCAACCAGTAGGCCGTCTCGGAGTTCTCGGTGGCTGATGTTTATTTCTTCGAGTCCAAACTGTTCCATAACCGCTTCGATTATCGCGGCTCCAGCGATAATAATATCTGCGCGGTCAGGGTTGATGGCTGGTACTTTTCTTCGTTCCTCAAGGGGCAGCCAACAAAGCACAGTGGCCAATTTTTTGAGGTTCTTTCTGGACAATACCAGTTCCTTTTCGCCGGCAGTTTTCTTGAACAGTTTATTCGAAACCTCTGCCAGATTAATCATCGTCCCAGAAGAACCCCACGCTAACCTGACACCGTATTGTAGAACTCGGGATTTTACGATGTTTATTTTGTTGCAGGAGTAGTTCCGGATTTGCTTGTATGTTTCGGCGCTTATGGGTCCAGTCCAGCCTTCACCGATAAACTGTGAAGTCAAACGGATTGCACCCAAGCGGAGGCTGTTGATGTAGAAGCATTCGTTTTGATTTGCGATTGCAATTTCAGTGCTGCCTCCGCCTAAATCTATGAACAACGCTTTTTGGTCGCCGATGTCTATCCCGCTGGATACGCCCAACCAGATGAGCCTTGCTTCCTCTTGCCCCGAAATAACCTTAACTTCTAACCCAGTTTTCGCTTTAAGTTCCCCAAGAAATTCGTCTCTGTTTATGGCTTCCCTAATCGCTGAAGTTCCAACCGAAACGATTTCGTCTGCACCGTAGGTTCTAGCTAGCGCAGCGAATTTACCGCATACGAAAATAGCTCTTTCCTTAGCGTCAGGTCTTAGAATGCAATCTTTGAATTCCTGTTCGCCTAGCCTCACTACTTCTTTCTCTTGGCTTATTATCGTGTAAGAAAGGTTTGGGTTTATCCTAACCACTAGAAGTCGTACGGCGTTTGTGCCGATATCAATGAATCCCACGACACGTTCTGCGGTTTTCACTGTTTCCATACCAGCATCGTTTTTCTATTAAAGACTTTTTCAAACAAGTCCTTCTTCTTAATAAACGCCTGCTCTTCCAGTGCAAAATCCGTCTTAGAAACGCATTCAACAGTTACTTTTTTGGTCCCAACTTTGATGCCTAACAGTTTAACGGCGGATTCATGAGTGTAATCAAGACTGTCTGCCAAACGCAGAAGACTCGATAAAATACAGATTTTATGGATTGTGGCGCGGTTTAAAGTAGTTAAATTGTAGTGCTTTTGTTTCGGCATTGCCTTGCGGTGGTATCGGGCGATGCTTGCGATTACCCTTCTATCCATGGATGGAAACGGCAGTTGGGTGCTGTTTAAGATGATTTGCATCGAGCTTTTGTGGTGTTTACCGCTGTTTTTTGACAAGCCGACATCATGTAATATGGCGGCGCATTCCAACCAGCAACGCTCCCGCTTACCCAACTTGTGCAATTTAGCCAGCCCATCAAACAAGCCTAACGCAAGATTAGTTACCTGTTTATAATGGTCAACGTCCGGCCATAGTTCCCGCGAAAACTTACCTGATGCATCCACCGCCCTTGTGCAGTCTGCCTCAGAAAAGCCAGCTTTAGCATGATCTTCCTTTGTTATAACATCAAGGGATACTCCATACAGAAGCATCTGTGCAAAACTCTCCGGCAGCCCCTCTTTTCTAAGTGCGTCTGCAGCAGCCCAAACATCATAATCCACCCTGACCAATTCAATATTGAGGGGGTTGAAGGTGAGGAGAGCGTAGCCGGCCTGAGGGTTGCCGTCGCCGGGTCTGCCCACGCTCCCCGGATTCACAAAGCAGGTTCCGTTTGTTGTCCGCTGAAACTGCTCATGCGAATGCCCCCCGACAATGATGTCTGCTTGGGCGACAGCCGCAAAAACTTCAAGACGCTGTGGCGGAGTATCTTGGTAAATGTGTTCTTCGATGGATTCGGGGCTTCCATGGGTAACGAAAAGTTTCTGTCCTACTGCTTCAAGGCGGAGTTCATGCGGCAAAGACTGAAGATAACAGTTCGCTGACTGTGACAGTTCTTTTTTGGCAAATTTGTAAGCTGCCTTTTTTTCTGCTTTAGCATCACTTTTACCCTCTAACACTTCTAAGTCATAGTTGCCCATGATGCTTAAGACGCCTCTTTCACAAAGCAACTTTATCACTTCGTTGGGGTTAGCGCCGAAACCGATTGAGTCGCCTGCATTGAGAAAAACGTTGGCTCCACGGCTCATTGCGTCTTCAAACACTTTCTCCAGAGCTTGCAGGTTAGCATGGACGTCAGATATCAACGCGATTTTCACGTTAGGGTCCCTGAGCGCTTTTTTTATTCTCTCTTGAGTTAACGCCATATAGTGTCGCCCAGTTTTTTCCCTTAGTTTATCAAAAAAACCGTTTTCTTCTTTTTCCTCCCAGAGTTTAATGAACTGGTTGTAGTAGTTCTTTCTGCGGTCTACTACGTAGGTTTGGAAGTTATGGAGGGCTTGATTGATTTTTTGTTTATTTGTGCCCTTTGGAAGTTTTGTTTTTCCCTGTATTTTTCTGTTAAATTGGGGGATGTAATCGGTCCAGACGTCGCAGTCATGCATTTCGCCTAGGACATCTTGGAAGTTTTTTATGGTTTCTATTTCACCATTGAGCTTATCTGGATAGAGAGGAGCAAAGCACTCCATCGTGTAACGTAGCTTCTTAGCATAAATCCTCATCTGGTGATGCTTTGATTTTTCTTTCTCCACATAAACGTAGGCTGCCATCGACAGAAAATCATCCAGTCTATAGGATATGTGCCAGTGGGCTTTTTCCAGCACTTGAGCGGGGTCAAAGGGTTGGTTTAGCTCTTGAGCAAGTATGTCCTTGCAGTTATGCTCCACATCGCCGAGGGTGCTGCAGTCTTTTAGTTCTTTTAGCCCTGAATCGACCTGGGATTGGATGTTTTTTCGACAGCTTTTATGGTCCTTAAGTAGCACATTAATGCCTGCTTTCTCTTCCGCTGAGCTGAGTTTTTTTAGGTATTGTTCGATAAAGGCGATTTGGACGTCAAGGTCTCTTGCTTGGGAAAGCAGTTTAGTGACTTTCTTGATTTCCTTTGTCCAGTCTTTGTAGTCTTTTTTGTCAAAACAGGCGCTAAACAGAGGCAGAGCCGCCCTTAATCGACGGGAAGCAACACGGGTTTTATGGACACATTCAATATCAACATTCTCTACGACTCCATCGATTAAGTTGTCGACGCCGTCGAGAAGTTTAAGCAGTGTTTCCGTTCCGAATCTGCAGTAACTCCTGTTTAACTCACATATCTGAGATGTAGGCTGCGTATTCATGCCAGATGCCTCGGTTTTGAATTAGCCAGAACTGAGAATTTAGACCTTTTTCGCCTTCTTTGGGTAAAACCTTTTCGTAAGTTCCATCAGAAAGGAGCTTTCTGGCTTTAACGTTATCTTTGAGGTGTATCTTCAGCATGTCCTCGAGGATTGCGCATCGAATCTGGGGGTCAGGAACGCTAAAGAGAACTTCCACTCGTTCGTTGAGGTTGCGGAACATCATATCTGAACTGCCGATTAAGAGTTCATGGTCGTAGCCGTTCTGGAAAAAGTACATGCGGGCATGCTCCAAGAAACGGCCCACAATGGAGATCACCGAGATATTATCGCTGACTCCTTTGATTCCTGGTCGTAGACAGCAAAGAGCCCTCACGTTAAGGTCCACTTTAATTCCCGCCATAGATGCCCTATAGAGCGCTTTTATGATATCTTTCTCTTCTAAGTTGTTCAGTTTAAATGCGAGGTAGCCTTTGCCGGTTTTGCGGTGTACCTCGATTTCCCTATCGATTCGTCTAAGAATTTCATTTTTAAGAGACCTTGGGGCAACAAGTAAATGCTTGAACTCTTTTTCCTGTAATCCATTAATCAATATGTGGAAGAGCTCATCCAACTCCACTCCAACGTCATGGTTAGCTGTTAAGTACCCGATGTCGCCGTAGATTTTTGCGGTTACCGCGTTATAGTTGCCTGACCCTATATGTGAATACCTGACGATGTTCTTCTTTTCTTTCCTAACTATAAGACAGAGTTTAGCGTGGACTTTCAGGTTAGGGAAATTGTAAACCACGTTGATGCCTGCCGCCCTAAACTTAGAAACCAGCAAAATATTGTTTTCTTCATCAAACTTTGCCTTCAACTCAACTATAGCGGTTACTTTTTTGCCGTTTCTCACTGCATCTATGAGTGCATCAACGATGGGGGATTTATGGTCCATGCGATACATTGTGATGAATATTTTTTCAACCCCCCTATCCTGTGCTGCTTCCTTGAGCAGGTCGATGATTACTTCAAACCCATCATAGGGATGATAGAGGACAATATCCCTTTTCGCTATAGTTTGAAACAGGTTCTCGTTGGGAGTCAGCAGCGGCAGAATTGAGGGAAGAAACGTTTTGTCCTTCAAATCCGGGCGATTCACCTTATGTAGCTGCCATAAATCTACAAGCCCTAGTGGTCCATCAAACTCGTAGATCAAGTACGGTGGTAAATTAAAGTGAGCTGTTATTGTTTCCCTGACTTTTGAGGGCGTTCTTTTGTCGAATTCAAGTCTGGTGGGGAACCCTGTTTTCCTTCTGGAAACCCCCTTCTTTATGGAACTCATGAAGTCAGAGGATTCATCCATAAGAATTTCTATCTCGCCGTTACGGGTCAACCGAAAAGGATACCCTGCTATGCTTTTTTCGTTTGGAAAAACAAGGTCTAAACAATTACAAATGAGGTCTTCAAGAAATACAAACTCTAATTCGCCATCTAAAACCTGCCTGTAGGTTCTTTGAGGAAACCCAATTAAGCGGCCAACATGTTCAGTTGGAACCTCAACAATCCTATAAGAATCCTCTCCAAAGCCGACAACGCATATGCAGACCCGTAGATTCTCTATACATGCGCTGTCAAAATCGGGTTTGTAAACCTGCATTTCAGGTAAGATAGCGGTTTTAAAATACTCCCGCAAACTTTCTTTGGAGCTATCGGGCAACTCGCTAAACTGCCGAATAAATATCTCCTCTTTCGATAGAGCAGGCACAAGCTCGTTTTTCCAGCAATCCGCATGCTTCACAAGCAAAGGAATAATCTCTTGGCGGGTGGCATTTATCTGTTCCATAGCGGTCGTGTCGTCCATGGATTTTTCCTCAGAGCGCTTGTTATTTTTCTTTATCAACTTGGCGACTCTTGTCATGAAAAACTCGTCAAGGTTGCTACCGCATATAGCGATGAATTTGATTCTCTCAAGTACGGGGTGCCATTCATCACGTGCTTCTTCTAGGATGCGGGCGTTGAATCTTACCCAACTCAGTTCCCTATTAATGTAGTACCTTGGGTTATCTAGGTTAATCTCTTGGGGCAGAACACTGTTTTCTTCAGTATAGAAATTGGATTTAGTCGACAAACCTTACCCTACCGAGCCCTCTCCTTCGGCGCATCTATTTTACCGAAAGACAATGAGCGCAATATACTATATAGTGACTCGTGTAAATAATAAGTTGTGGGCGTAGACTCGAAGGGATTCAGCGGTTGTGCTTCCTTGGCAAATCGCTTATGTCTCTGCATTTAGGGCGGGCGACTGTAAAGCTTTCGAATTTGAAGAGCGGTACTTTCTTGTTCACTGAAGAACACCGTGAACGAGTTAAGTCGCATGTGATGGTTAAGTCCTTTGAACATAAAATCTATAGTGCAATATATTTAATATAGTAACGGTTAAATTCTGGCATTCGCCTACTCAAATACATGAACTCCCAGAACCTAAAGGAAAATGGCTTCACCGAATTCTTACCCCTCAAAGGCCTACCAATCACAAGCCTGCCCTACAACAAAAACAGCGTTATAGTGCTAATCGATTCTACAGTCAGTGACAAACCATCCTCCGACATACTCTTCATCGGCAAATCCAAAAAACCCACAAAAAGAGTCTTCGGCGGCTACTTAGCTGGATACGGCGGAAAAACAACCAGGAAAATCCACTCCCTGCTTTTTGACGACGGCTTCATAGAAAAGGTTGCAGTCGGCTGGATGCTAAGCGACAAACCCAAGACCACTCAGGAACAACTGCTTGAGAACTTCAAAAAAGAGCACGGCGAATACCCAAAGTGGAATACTTCTAAGAAGTCACCTGCTAAACCTAAACAAGCAGCAAAAATCGTTAAATCACCACCAGCACGCAAACCCAAGTCGCCCAAAGCCAAACGCTAAACCCTTTTACCTTGATAATGACGGATTAATTCGTCTGTGGACCAAGGCAAACAATCCTTTTCTTGGAAACCCAAAACCTTGGCGTACTTTTTGATATCCTCCTCGGGCCCTTCAATCTCAAGAAATTCGGGAATAAATCGGTATTCACCAGTATAGCGGTCAATGTCAAAGCGGACGTGCCCTATTTTATAGCTGAGCCTATGTTTCTCCATTTTCTGTGTCACCCCCAACCCGAGGTTCTGTAGAATATTTTGGGTTGTTTCTATGTCGGAGATTTCCACGGAGTATTCTTGCGCTTGCTTAACCGCTTTGTTCTCTTCAATTTTTTTGTATGTTAACTCTGATTTGTCTCCCTCTTTTCTTAGCCTCAGAACGTCTCTTCTTTTGTGGATTCGATTGTCGGGGAAGTCTAGAAAGAGGGTTAATATTTCGCCGTCAAAAACTCTTGACGCTCCGGATGCTGTGAGGTTTTTGACGGTTTTTTCTTTGTTTATTTCTAAGATTTTGGCTTCGACTTCTTTCATAACTCAAGACTAGCATTTTGAGTTTAAAAGCCTTAAGACTTGCGTTGTCAGCTATAAAATGGGGGACGCCACTATGGCATGGCTGGTTTTCTTGATTACTTCATGGTCTAAACCGCATACTGGACAAAAAATTATTTCGTGGTTAGAAAAATTCTCAGGATAAACCTCGAATTTATGGTCGCAGCCTATGCATTTAACCTTCAAGTTCTATTCACGCTCTCAACTATACTTTCTCATGGGAGTAAGTTAAGAAATTCCTATGTAGAATCTTTTCTCTATATAGATTATTTGTGAAACTCTTAAGAGCCCTCAACCAACCATATAGTTTGCCGAGAATCGCAAAGCCAAAAGCGAGTAAGGCTCGGCGAATCAACGCCCAGCAGCCATTGTATCCCCGAGTTGGATTCCTAGTTTGCCCATTGCTGGACGTTCGGTTCGCTGAGCAATTAGTTTTTAATTTAATCCTGTTTTTCCATGGATAATCCTGGGTAATGTGGGTAACCTTCAAAAGCAACATCCCAGCCATCCATACAATAATGGTACCTATTCTAAACGTTAATCTGCAAAATGCAGCAACCGACTACTCCCTTAGCGAACGCGACGTAGACGTGTTGGCACTGATTGAAACCGAAGACTTCGCCACCTTCACCTTCGACGGACTGAAACGCAGAACAGGACTACACCCCGAAACCCTCAGCCGCATCCTGGGCCACCTCGAAGAGGAAGGCATCATAAAAAAGGGTCCCCAAGGCTACCGGGTTACCCCAAAAATCACAGAAGTCAAACTCACCCCGCCCCGTACCGAAACCCCATCGACGACACTTATACAGACCTATCTGCCCTCGGACTTGATGACCCAACAGCTGATTTTACAGCTCCGTGGCAAATGGTTCGGCATGCTCCGCTGGCTAGGCATATCCGAGAACAACCAAGGCGTCACCTTGAAGTGGATCACTGAGGATGGCGGAATACAAGTCGCCGCTAACATACAGGGCACCGCACTAAACATCGAAGCCAAATTCTTAACCAACAACAACCTCAACTTAGCCCTCAAAGCCTCCTACCAGTTGATGTCGCTTATCGGCAAAGTCTGCATCAGCTCACAGACAGCTTCAGCAGCGACAAGGAATGTGGGCTACTTCGGCAGCAGCTACCTCCTAACCTAAACAGGCTTGACTGCGTTTGGCATTTTCATCCTTTATGGCAGACCGAGACAAACATCGTGCGTGCCACCTTGTCGTTGTCCTCGCTGGTGACCCATACTTCGTCAGCTAAAAAAGCCGCCTTATCAACCCGCTTATCCACCGTTGAGGGAAAAACAATAACAAAATAAGTGTCTGGACCCAAACAGCGACGCAACAACGCCATACGCCCACGCAACCACCCCAAATTGAGACTCGGCATACACTCAACCCCAACCACACCATCCCCCTTCCTCGCCAAAACATCAACAAAAAACTTTTTCCTACCCCACGTCAACGGCGCACTAAACTCCACCTCCCGATAACCACGATCACACCACAACTTCAACGCCGCCACAACCTTCAAACACTCAACAACATCACAACACACACACGCTTGCGTTTTGTATTTTGCCCTGAGTTCTTCAGGCAACTTGTCGATTAAGTTTTTTATATCCCCCTGTGGGAGTGGGTTAGTTTTTTCTCTTTTCAAGGTATCACCATTTTTAATGTGTTTTGTGCATATTCAATTTGCACACGTTTTCACATATAAGTCTTGTGCATATTGCATACTCACTATGCATACAAAAAGATAATAGTCAAAAAGAACAAGGTTGCGATAAACTTGTAATGGCTGAAATCGGCATGAAATTCGACGAATTCGATGAATTAACTGCTGTTAACAGGCTAATTTTATATCTCTACAAGCATCCAAACTCAAAAACCACAAAAATTCTAAAAAGTTCTGCTTCAGGTCAGAGGGCTTTCTACTCGGCAAAACAATTCCTAGACGAAAACGGGCTTTTAGACATCGACATGTCGTCAGGCGCACCTAAATATTCCTTGAGTGATAGGGGAAAAAAGGTAGCGGAGCATTTAGCGGAGATAGAAAAAATACTTGGACCTTAACGCTTGCTTCGCAATACTGTGACAAGACATCTGAAAGATGAATTCTGCAAATTCTGTTTTAGGCATGGTCGTTTATTTGATCGCTTTCAGAAAAAGCGGATTGGAAGCTTGTTACGGCTTTTTGAAGTTGTTGTAAAATTCTTTTTAATTCCAAACCGTTTTGAAAAGATGGTTTATTTTTTTTAGAACTGCTTACGTGTTGGAATATGTTTTTAGACCGCGGAGGTTTTATTTGTTTCTATTAACTTTTTTTGCCACAACGTTTCCATCGGATTCTTTTACTGATATTTCAATCCACTCTGAAATCGGAATTATGTGATTCTCTGTCATTTTTTTATCGAACAGAACCCATTCTCCATCCCCTTTTCTAGTATAAATCTCGTGATTCCAATGGTAAGGTTTTTCACCATGACCAGTTTCGTCAATGTAAAAAACATGCGATAACGCAATGCTACAGCCTGTAGGGTCTAATCCGCAAACGTTTACGCTGCCACCACATTCATGGTTTTTGCGAGCTATGTCTGGGACTTCATATAAATCACCTCGCACATTGTATGACCAATTTTTTGGGTCTACTGCGCCTCCTGTGTAACCCATACTTTTGAGGGCATAGGCATTCCATGGATTAAACGTTCCACAATCAGCATTACTTGTTTTGAAACCTATCAGAATGTTAAGGGTTCCTTTCTTCTCTTCAGACAGTTCAATCATCCTCATTTGCCCTATTTTATGCATTTTGATTTAAGTTTTTGGTAAAGTGGGATTATGTCATATACTTAGTTCCTAAGTAAATCAAACCTTAGTGAATATGCTCAAGAGTGGTAAACATGAAAATATGAATAACTTACTGTGTCATCCACAAGTCCATCAAAAACCAGCATGAAACAATAAACACTCTAAGAACACTTTAGCCGCCACCAACAATTCGTTAGCTAAAATTAACTGATAACCACCAACTACATCAACAAGCAAAAGAAGCAAAAGTGCAAAAAGGTGTAAAGAACGTTTACTTTTATTGCCTCTATCAATTGAAAAAATAGCGAGAGCGACAAGTATACTTTGTGCCGTCACTAAGCCATTGGCAATTGTAACGACGTACTCGGTGTTGACAACAAAGGGATATAGCCCTAAAATGAACGGAGGAAATATAGCAAACCAAAAGACCAAACGCATTTGATTTTTAGAGCTATTTTGATTCATATTAGCCAATTCTGCTTGTTGGCAGATTTAAGATTTTTGAACGATTCGGATTAGCGTTTTTTAGAAGTCACTTTTTGAAAAAATTAAAATTGTACATGGGCGGAAGTAGGGGAGGTTGAAGCGTTAAGTAGCTAAAGATTTGATTACTGCTTTATTTAGACCATATTTCTTTGTTACTGACTGTACTACTTCTTCAAACCATTTTCCAGCTTTTGGAGAAACGACTACTTTTTCAATCAATGTTTGTAAATCAATTTGAACCTCTATACCATTAACTGGAAATTCAATAGTATCCACTATTTTGTCATAGCCTCTTTCTTGGGCTTTGGCAAGTTCCAATCTAATATTTTTTGACAAAACGACTCTTAGCTCTTTTTCGTGTTCAAACTTGTTTCTATTTTTATGAACAAACGGATAAAATGCATTGTCCCACGGTATAGTGTCCTTTTCGTGGTCAATGTAATCTATCGCACCAATGTACACGTCATTTTCGTTATAGTTGGCAAAAGTATCTGAGAGCCGTTTAAAAGTTGATTGGATGGCAACCCCTTCCTCGCATTTCAAGAATTGTGTCCACATATAATCAGATGCACATTCATCAATGTGCCAGCAGTTTATAACTAGCTCCCTCATAGTCAATTCATTACCTGTTTTGAGCCTTTCTTTGTTAATTTTAAGAATGCGCCGTTGTTCTTCTGTAGCTTGTGCTTCAAGAATTGGGTCAAATATATGCTCTGGCAAGGCACCCTCAAGTGGGTCGTCTTTAAAACAGTCTACTCTCGAAAAGTGTAATGCCTTTCTATCGAGAAGTGAGACGTATTTAGCAAAACTCATATAATGCCAAATTTTTATTTTTGCATCAAGCTCTTTGAATACTGGATGATGGTGTTCTGTTCGCACAGACTATTCACTCATGCTATTTGGTAGTCTTTCTGCAAATGTTTATTGTTACAGCTTTTAGTTTTTGCGTTTACTTCCCCTTTAATCCTACTAAAATTGACAGACTGTCCGACCGACTACTCGCCCTTTAGGCTTCGTGTGTAATACTTTAGTCAATTTTTGACAGTTTGTGTTCGCTCTCCCGCCTTAGAAAGTCACTCCGATCTTTCCGTATGCCCTGTTTCGCCTTTTTATAGGGGGGAGGGGGGTCTCTTGAGAGCAGCAGAAGTCACCGTGATTTGGGTAAAATATTAATTTATTAAAACCGCAATATGGAGGAGGGAATGTTATGGAAAAGAAATGTTCAGTCTGTAAGAAGACCTGTACTACGTTTGATGCGAAGTCGAAGTATTGTAGTAGTGCTTGTGCGAAGAAGGGCGGCAAAAAGTGATGGCCGCACAGGGTTTTTTGTGAAGGTTGTTAAGCGGTTTTGGTTTGCCCTTATTTCTTGAGCAGAAGCATTTTTATCGATATGTATACATATGTATATGCTTGAAAGAGTGTTGATGAAATTGGCTAGACAAATTTCCGTTTCAAACGAAGTGTACGAGTTACTGTTAGAGAAGAAAGGCAAACGCAGTTTCTCAGAGGTCATAAAGGAAAGCCTTTGCGGCAAAGAAGAAAAACCCGACATCATGGTTTTTGCGGGCGCTCTCAAGGGTGAAAAGAAGGCTCTTGAAGAGTTAAAAGCCAAGATCGCAGAGGAACGGGAAGCTAACTACGGGCGTAGCTTGAAGTGATTTGATGACGTTTCTTGATACCAGCGTTGTGATTGATTTTTTGGCTGGCGACGAAAAGGTGGTCTCGATGATAAAGGGTCTTGCGAAGCGGGATACCCTTAAGACCACAGCCATAACCGAGTATGAACTGCTCAAGCATGGTGATGTGTTGAAGCGGGAGGTTGCAGAAAAGTTTCTCTCTGCCGTTAGGGTTTGCCCGTTTGATGGGGCTGCGGCTAGGCAGGCTGCGTTGCTTTTTGGGAGGCTGCGGGGAAAGGGGACGATGATTAATGAGAATGATTTGTTGATTGCGGGGGTTGTGGTTGCGTGTGGGGATGTGTTGTTGACGAGGGATAAGGGGTTTGAGTGTCTGGCTGAGGCAAACATCAAAATAATCTAGCCCAAGGGCGCGGGGCGCTGCTGGAAAGTCTTCCGTTGAAGTGCATTGACATTTATACGCCCCTTAAAACGAAAGGCTGGTGTAGCCCCCAGAGCCTAAATCGTGTTAGAGTATCCATTTTTTCCTGTTTGGGTTTTGTAGTGGCGCTGGTTTTTAGAAATAATTTATATCTTTATTGTGGTTGTTTGTTGTAAGGGTGTTCGATGTGTCTGTTCAATTGCCGTTTCCCATTATTATTGCGCGTGAGGGGAAGTGGTTTGTTGCTTCTTGCCCGCTGCTGGATATTGCTACGCAAGGCAAGTCTGAGGTGGAGGTTAAGGAGAACATGGCGGATTTGATTAACGATTACCTCCATGATCCTGATACGCAAGCTTCGACCGCTTCCTCAGCGAAAAGTCATTGAGATTCTGCAGTCGAACGGTTTTGTTGAGGTTCGTTCGGGTAAGCATACGACTTTTAAGAAGAGCGCTGGGGGCAGGGTTTTGACTACGTGGGTTCCGCATCATGGGGAAGTTTCGGTTTTTTGTTATTCAGTACATTATTAAGCAGACGGAGAAGCCCCGTTCCGAATTCGAGTAGCAACTGTTTGTTTAGGTTTTTTTAGAAGGATGTTTTGTGGCGCAAAATTGCTTATAGGGTTGGCTGGGGGTTAGTTGTGGTGCGGGCGGAAGTTGTCCGAATGGGTCATGCCTAGTGCCCGACTGTATTTTGCTGTTCATTGCTTCACTAATTTGCAAATTCAGGACTTTGGGAATCATATTAGGATCCTAATAGCATATCTATGCAGAAACCTATAGAGGGAGGGGCCTCTTTCGCTAAACCGCTGCTTTTGTGACTGACTTTTGGGGTTCCTTAGTCAACAAATACTTTTTTGCCTATTACTGTTGCAGTGAAAAAATATGACTCAACAACTTGCTAATCCGCTTGAAGTCCTCAAGTCGCTCTCAGACGCAACCAGCAGCCTAATCCAGAAAACCGCGCAGTCCGTCGTTGCCGTAAAAGCTCAAATGTCACGGGGCACAGGAGTCGTCCTCACAGCGGACGGCTACATAGTCACCTGCTGCCATGTGCTTCAAGGATGCAGCACAGTCAAAAT
Organism: Candidatus Bathyarchaeota archaeon; assembly: GCA_963702095.1. Taxonomy (GTDB): domain Archaea; phylum Thermoproteota; class Bathyarchaeia; order Bathyarchaeales; family Bathycorpusculaceae; genus Bathycorpusculum. The sequence continues at coordinate 2,011,354 of OY969706.1, read as the reverse complement.
CGGCATAGGCGAAAAAACCATAAACGCAAAAATCGTGGGGGTTGACCCATACAACGACGTTGCCTTGCTGAAGGCTGAGAAGGGGGAATTTACGCCCATTGAGGTGGGTGACAGCGAAAAACTAAACGTGGGCCAATATGTTTTGGCGTTGGCTAACCCGTTCAACAGAAGCCAGCCCACCGCCACATCGGGCATGGTGACCAGCGTAAACAGCACCATCCGCGGCTGGAGAGGCGCCACCGCCATGGAAAACGTCATCGCAACCGACGCACAACTCAACCCCGGCTTCAGCGGCGGACCACTCATCGACGCAGAAGGCAAACTCATCGGCATAAACACCGCTTACGTCTGGCAAAGAGGCATAGCAATCCCCAGCAGCAAAGTCAAAGCCATCACAGACCGACTCATGACCGGCAAAACCGCACAACGCGGCTACCTCGGCATCATAGCCAACACCGTCGCCATCCCCGAAGAAATCGCCGAGCAAGCAGGGCTAGAACAGGAAACAGGCGTCATGATCTTCAGTGTCGAAGCAGGCTCCCCCGCACGCAAAGCCGGCTTAGCCATGGGCGATGTACTGGTGAAATTCAACGGCAAACCCGTCACCCACTTCTATGACTTGCCAAGGCTGCTAGCAGAAGATGTTGTTGGCAAAGAAGCCAAAGTTGTCATCATCCGCAGAGAAACCCTCCTTGAAACAACCGTTATCCCAACAGCCAATGGAGGCGAGCAAGACTGATCGCTGAAATCCCCATTGAACTCGAACCGCCGTCTCCGATGCCTGCGCCACCACTACGCAAACGACCATCTATAACGCCGCAGTTTAGCAGCATAAACGAGCCTTCGTCACTAAGACTGTTCGTGAATCAACAGTGGAACTAATCCACTTTTTTTTGTAATAACTTATAAGCCGAATCCCCTTATCCTATTTAGAGGGATTTCGCATGCATGCTTGGCTAGCCTTTCTGGCAGGAGTTTTATTCGCCGTCGGCGTATTTCTTATTTTATCCGCTGGTTTTGGCATAGTATATTACGGTTTAGCCCTACAAGTTGAAACCGTAATCGCTTTAATCCTCATAGTCTTCGGTCTTATTGTAACCTGGCTGCTCTATGTCGGCGTTAGAGCGCAGCACAAAAAAATCAAAACTGGCAAAGAGGCCCTAATCGGCGCCAAAGGCATCGTAACCACTGCGCTTGCACCTAAAGGGGAAGTTCGTGTCCTTGGCGAGTTCTGGGAAGCAACTTCTAAAACTGGCTCGCTTCCTGTTGGGCAAACTGTTGAAGTGGTCGATATGGAAGGCATGTTTTTAATCGTTACGCCAGTTGAGCAAAAAGCTTAACTCTCTAAACTACCGATAGCCTATTGAAGGCGAAGCGTATGGTTGATGTTATACTTCCAATAATAGGTATTGTAGCTATTTTTATCGCAATTTTCTTCTTAAGTGGTATCCGTATTCTCAAAGAATGGGAACGCATGCCTGTGCTGCGACTGGGACGCTATGTAGGTTTGCGTGGACCAGGTTTAGCTTATCTGTTTCCGTTGATTGACCGAGCGCCTATTCGTATCTCAACACGGCTTGATACAATCCAGTTTCGTACAGAATCAACCTTAACCAAAGACAACGTACCCGTAAACGTTGACTCCGTTATGTACATGAAGCCCGTGGACTTGGAGAAAGCTGTGTTGCAAGTCGAAAACTACTACCAAGCCACGCAATTAGCGGCTCAGACAACACTGCGAGAAGTCATCGGCAAAGTCAGCCTCAACGAACTACTTGCTGAACGTGAAAAAGTCGGGGCGCACCTGCGAGAAATCATCGATGAGAAGACAGAGGCGTGGGGCATCAAAGCCACAGCTGTTGAAGTTCGAGACGTTATCATCCCGGGCAGCTTACAAGATGCAATGAGTCGCCAAGCACAAGCAGAACGCGAACGTATTGCAAGGGTAACTTTGGCAACTGCCGAGTTTGAAGCATCAGCAAAGATGATTGAAGCAGCAAAAATGTATGAGTCAAGCGAGCAAGGTTTACGTTTAAGATGGATGAATATTATCTATGAGCTTGGTCAACAAGCTGGCACAAACACCATAATGCTCATACCCTCCGCGATGCCTGAAGCAGGGTGGCCGCCCGTTGGCACGTTCGGTTTCAAAGAACTACCCAAAGCTCAACCCGGCGAGAAACCAGTAAAGAAAACAGGGTCCAGACCTACACCTCCGTTCCCTGAACCGACTCAACCCGAAGAACCACAGGAATAATCGCTTAAGCGGTTTTTACCGCTTCAACCGTGCGCTTCAACAAGAGTGCCGCTGCCTCTTGGCTGGGCCAGCTGCCCATGCCGCAGTCGGGACCCGTAAACGTCATCTGCTCCCCATACTTTTCCTTCGCATATCGATAGCGCTTCTTGATGGTTTCTAGAGGCTCAACGATTTGCTCGTTGGATGGTTGAGTGATGCCTTTTTCGTAGAGTTCAGCCCATATAGCGTCGATGTCTGTTCGGGCGATGCCCACACGGATATGTTTGTCGGCTTGCTCAAGTACGTTTTTAGAGACTGCATAGATGTTTTTCGGCGAAGCCGCATACTCAAACGAAACCACATCCAAGCCTTTCACGGCTAACAGGTCCTGTAAACCTGAAGCAAAATGCAGATGAATCTGGCGGACAGGTCCATGAAAATCGTAGGCTTTTTCCAGCATTTCCCTAACCAATTCAGCGGAGCCAGTGAAGGGGCTGTGGCCGAGGCTGGGTTCATCGATGGAGACAACTTTGGTTTCGATGTACTTGTTGTTTAGGATGCTGTTTTTTGCGAATCGATTTATGGTTTGGGCAAATCCGTCGAGCACATCGGGGTATGCTGTTGCGCCCACTTCGTTGAGGTACTGTTCTATGGGTCCAAAAATTGACACTCGTAACTCTATTTTTTTGCCGATTTCCTCGCTCAGAAGCTTTGCTTCTCTGTTCAAAACAAAAATTTCTGGGAGAACCGCGTTTTTTTCTTCAACCACAAATGAACCGTTCGCCATTGCAGTGTGTATGGCGTCGCCGACCTGTCTGAGCCCGCTGAAGTGCTGGGGGAAATTGGGCACGTCTAAGCCTGAGGCGAGTTTTTTCTTAAACGATTCCACGACTGTTGCGCAGAAGATTTTCTCTATGAACTCGTCTCTGTAGGGGTCTTGGCCACTTGTTATGGAGTCCCGTGCCATTTCGTACGCTTTCGCATAATCGTCTCTTCTTATTCCCGCAGGCAAGGGGAAACTGCCGATGTCGTCAACGTAGATTTCCATAAAGTATTATTGAAAGGGCAAATTCTATTAAACCATTACCCTAACATCAAACCGCTGAAAGGTATGACATTCTATGTCTGAGAACTGTGTGTTCTGCCAGATAATCCGCAAAGAAGCCCCCGCATGCATAGTCTACGAAGACGACAAAGTAGTGGCTTTCCTGAGTAACCGCCCAGTCAACGAGGGACATACTTTGGTGGTTCCAAAAAAACATTATGAAAACATCTACGAGATACCTGACGAAGAAATTGCTTATCTTTTCAAGATAGTCAAGTGTGTCGCAGTCGGCGTCAGGGATGCTATGGCTGCAGAGGGAATTAGGGTGGTGCAGAACAATGGTTGGGCGGCTGGGCAAGTAATATTCCATTTCCATGTGCACGTTATTCCCATGAAGCCACATCAGGGGTTTATGCACGGTAAGGCTTACAGGGACCACTCTCAGGGACGGATGCCTGAAGCGCTGGAGCTAGATGCAGAGAAAATACGGCAGAATCTCTAGCCCAAATTTGTCCACACAAAGTCAGTCCCGCTCCAAGGAGACCCTACAATAGAAAATAAATTTCTGCGCCCTTATGTGACTCATTGTATTTTTGTATTATTTGTTCGCCGAATTCCCTTGTGCAAACAACTATACGCTGGCAGGTTTGACAGGACTGCGGTAGAATGAGCGTCAACGCTGATTCGCCCAAGTAGTATCCGATTGTAAGTCTACAGTTGCCATCTGACGATTCTACATTTGCAATACCAAACAGGGCATTATGAGGCTTATAGCTGCTTACGAACTCCAAAATTTAACCACTCTAGCTTTGAATTATGCATTACAGTGTTATTGATGCATAAATAATCACGTGACTGCCACAATACAGCAACTGCTTTTCATATTCCTACTAACGAAGTAAAAGACAAGCCCACCTTTAATCACTCACTAATAAAGAAAAATGTTGAACAGACAATTCTCGACTTAAACCACCAAGCGAACTGGGCTTTGCTAAGGAAAATAGCCCCCTATTGCGAGCTATAGAGTAGTTTGCAAATCATGCAAAATGCTCTTTTCAAAAATGCTTAATTGATTAGCGAGCCCTACTGTGGCTAAGGATAAAAGATGCCTTCAGCTATCATATTGTTAAGTGCGGCAGCAGGAACCGAAAAAGCCATCCTCCATTGCCTAAGGAAACAGGAGTACGTTCAAGAAGCTTATCCTGTCCAAAGCGCCTACGACATAGTGGTTAGAGTTAAAGCGGAAACCTTCGACAAATTATCCACGATCATTTCCATAATCAAGAATTTGCTTCCTAAACCGCAAAGTGTCACAACAATGGTTGTAGTAGAAGGCCAAACCGTTCATTGCTTAGAGAAGCAACATTTGACTTTCAAACCTACCAAAAACACCGTTTGCTTTGATCTCCCTCAACCTAACAATAACAAGAAAGTTAATGGTGAGTCTACATGGTAACAGTTGATTCCCTGCTTTTTCCCGTTCTCACAATAGCCGTCGCAATAATTATAGGGGCACTTTTCAATTTTGTTCCAGTTAAATCCCAAAGCCGTAAGGCTCTTCCCCTGGTACTCTTCGCCGTAATAGCCGGTGCGGTTTGCTTAGCAGTGGCGTTTCTGTTCACCAGCACAGTCAGTAACGCTTTGGGCTCGCTTAGTTTATTCCAAAACTTCACCACTATCTTCGTCGGCGTAAATATTGATATCATAAAATATAACGCTCCATTAGTTGCGAATATTTTTCTCATAGCGGCGCTGGAAGCAGGATTGGGTTTAGGTTTTGGAATCGTTTTTGCAATAGGGCAACGTTCCGCCAAATCCGCCGTTACCCACGAAAACGATGAACCAATCGTTATAACCCCCGTAAAAGCCGCCAGCCAAACTCAACCCACAACTGCCGCCAACATAGCTTTATCTAAAACCCCTGAAACCGACTTTGATCAGGGTTTGCGCCGGGACGAGCAATGTATAATGGAGCTCTTTCTATTCGGTAAAGTCAGCAAAATCACTCCAATAGTTGACGCAAGCAAACCTGAGGGTTACTTCTATGAGGGTATCCCCCAATTGGACTGGGATACTAAGCACAGTCGACAAGTGCTCGATACGCTTGTTCAAAAAGGCTACTTGAATGCTGAACCCGTCGACAAGGTTATCGTTTGCCAGACATGCGGTTCAGGTAACCTTAGGCTGATAAAAACTTGTCCCGAATGCGGGTCGCCGCTTATCCGTAAAGAAGCTTTAATCGAGCATTTCTCCTGCGGTGAAGTAGATACACAAAGTGATTTCAAAACGCAAAACGGTGATCTAATCTGTCCTAATTGCCAAAGCAAGCTTCAATCTATCGGTTCAGATTACCGCCAATTGCCATCTGCCTACAAATGCTTAAGTTGCAACGCAATTAGCAGTGAACCCAAAATTGCCCTCAAATGCGGCGACTGCACCTCTGCTGAAGATGTGGATGATGAACCTGAAATTCTCCTCAATAAGTACACAGCCAACTTGCGTGTTCCTCTGCGGGAACTGCCCCATATAAAGCCGCTCTACACCTGCGCCCAATTCTTCAAGGCGCTAGGTTACACGATTGTGGCACCTGCGTTTATTAGTGGGCGATCAGGCACCCAGCACCTCTTTGACATCCTAATCTTGGGGCGTGTTGGCTGGATGGAAACCCAAAACACCAGCCCGAATAAGGCTTCACCTAAAATCGGCAACGGCAACACCGCAGTTGAAGTGCTCATTTCCTCAAAACCAGTCGATGTGGAGGAAATCACACGGATACTCGGTAAAATTAGCGACATAGAATGTGACTTTCTGCTTTTCGCAATCCCTAGCTTAACGCCTAACGCTCGCAACTTTGCACAGGCTTATGACCTGAAAGTCAGTGAAGGCAAGAACATCGAGGAAGCATTGGCTAACTCAAAGATCCCCCAATTAGGAGCAGCAAAACCATAAGAGGTAAACCGCCAAAGCTATCGGCAATCTGTCTTTTCTAATCTCCTTTCGACAGTGATGTTGGAGAAATAGGGTGCGGCGGCTCACAATCCTCTATGGAGGCTGTAGAGCTAATTATTAGGGATGCAGAACAACTATTGGATTGTTGCGATTTGCGGGTCAACATCTGCGCCCTTGAGCACGCAGAGCGAACCATTCTTTCCCAGCCGCAACTGTTTTTCGCCGCGGAACACACAGACTTGCCCATTCTTGATTTCAATGCTGTCCCCGACGTTTATGATGCCGATTTGTCCCTCCCAGAGGCACAGCTTAACTTTTCCTGACTCATCCCCGACTATAGCGTTAACAACCATGACTGTGTTGCCGAATTGAGTATGTACCTGAGCTGGTTTGGGGACTTCAATGACCGTGGCTTTTAGGTTTACTCGTTTCATTCCGGCTCGGAGGTCTTTGATTTGGGTTTGGGTAGATTCGGTGTTTTGTTTGGCGAGTTTCCTTTTGATTTTATCAGTGCTCATCCAAGTTTCAAAGGGGTTGTCTTTACGGTGGAGAAACGTTTCCTCAACGCGGAATTGGGCGACGACGTCGTTATCTTTGGTAATGAGGAAGATTGTTTCGGTTTTGGTTTTGCCGCGGTATTCTACGGTTAGGTTGCCGCAGATAGCTCTCTCGTTTTGTTTTGCTTGAACGAGGGCTTGGAAAACTTCGTTTGGGTAAACGCTGTATTTTACGGAGAGCAAAGCCAAATGCTCACCTAAAGTTGATTTTTTTTGTCTCAAACTGCCCTCACTCATTTTTGAGAAAAGCCTTTTCTTGCCGCGTTGTCTGCTTTTCCCTTTTATTCGTATTTTAAATTCGAATAGGACATCTATTATGGGGTTTTAACTATATTAGTTTGACTATTCATCGTTTTTCCATTTACCACGTCGGCGTTTCGTTGGTGTTTTGGATTGTTTTTTTCGTTGCATATTTAGTTAATGAAGCATGCAATTTATAAGCATCGACTTCGTCTATGTGGGTACTGTGCGAAAAGAAGTTTTTGCACACGAAGTAAGTAGGAGTTGAAATAGCGAAATGTCATATGGTAACAGAGAGATGCACAAGGCAACTTGCGCCGACTGTGGAAAAGAATGCGATGTTCCTTTCAAACCAGACGGAACAAGACCAGTTTACTGCCGTGAGTGCTACTCTAAGCGTAGACCCCCAAGAAGATACTAAGCGCAAGCTTATGCATCTGTCCTAACAATTTAAATTTCTTTTTTTTATTTTTAACCTTTCAGTTGTTCTTTGATTAGTTGTTTCTCTTTGGCTTTTCGTTTTTTAGTGTCTTAGTAGTAGTGAAAAGTCGCCTATGCACAACAACTACCAGCGGGCTTGGCAGGTTGCTGCTTTTTTTGTTTGGTGTTTGCGGCAGGTTGCTATGTGGTTGTGGAACAAACTTCAAGCGTTTGGCAAACGTTGCGTTTGGTTGTGGCGTTTTCCACAGCAGAATCATCGTCTGCGTCTTAATGTGACAATTAAGACTGCGACAAGAACAGCCAAAACAACCAGAACCGACAAAATCGCAATTTCCACCACGTCAGAGCCGCTTCCGTTGTTGCTGCTGGGTCCATGGGGTGTTGTGGTTCCATTCCACGGGGGCAGAAGCGTTGTCGTCGGATAAACAGATGTTGGATTAGCTGTCGGCTGAGGCGTTGGGGTAGTGGTCGAATTTGTCGGGGTTGCCGGTGGCGCTCCGGAAACGGGGGCTGACAGGAAGGGAACAAAGTTGACGTGTCCCAAGGTGAAGTCGTTGTTGTAGTCATAGATTGACTGTTGTATTGCCGCCTGATCGGCTGTTCCCCACCAGTTGTTGATCATGGTAATGTTGCCTGATGCTGGGATGCCTCCCCACGTGCCAAGTTTCAGGTTCATTTGGTTGCCGTAAATGTTGTTGTGGGTTATAGTGGGCGTGTAGGAGATTGGCACGTAGACGCCGACTATGTTGCCCGTTATGGTGTTGTATTGGATGATGGTCTGCGAATTCTGGTATAAGCGTGGATCAAAAGAGTCGCCGCTTTGACCGGTAGAGATTTGAATGCCAATGCCAGCGCCGCTTATAGTGTTCCCCTGAACCAATAGATGTTGCCACTCGGCGTAGATTGTTAAGCTGCCGTGGATCTGGTTGTTTTGCAACACCGCCGCGTTTCCGGGGCTGTTGAGGTTGTAGAACATGACTGCTCCCAAGGTGTTGTCGGTGATTGTTGGGGAGCCGCCTCCAACGCTGAGTCCGTCAGGAATGGTGTTGCCTTTGATGGTTGGTGTGCCCTCATGCACTATGATGCTGCCGTTGGGCATGTTGTTGTACTGGAATTTCATGGAGTTGCTGATTTCCAGGTATGACTGAGTGAACTCTGTATATTCTACCACCGTGTCACTTGAGCTGCCCTCGGCGAAGGTAAGGGACGAGTAGGAGTAGAAGGGCTGTGGGAAATTGTGGCCCAACGCTACCCCGTTAATGTGTACAGGATTGTTGGGTGTACCTATTGCTTTTAGGACGCCGTTGACGCGCAGGCTTTCGCCTAATAGGTTCATGTTGAGGGTGACGCCCGGCTGCAGATTCATGGTGCCATTGACCCATAGAAAGTAGTTGCCGAAGTTGATGGTTACGCCGGATTGAACAGTCAGGGTTACACCGCTGGCTATAAGGAGGTTGCCTGTAAGGTTATAGGGGCTGCCTTCTGGAGTCCATGTTTCGTTGGCGCTGATTACTCCGCCCTTGAATGTTCCGCTCTGTGCTGATCCAAACGGCACCGGAAGTGCGATAGCTAAAACCAAAAGTAGTGTAAACCCGTAGACTTTTCGCATGTTAGTTCCCATAGAATGCTCGGTTCACCATCAAATTAAAGGGTTCTTGTACATGTTTCTTGACTAACCTTGCGAAGCACTAAATTATTAAGCCCAACTGGATTATCAATGTACCCAAAAGGAGCCTTTGAGTTGAAGCAATTCCTGATTACACCCGCTATGGGTAAACGTTTAATCGCCAAAACACTCGCCACCCACCCGGCCATCCGAAAAGCCCTCAAAAACGGTACAATCGTTATAGTCGCTGGAACAACCAACGGCTATGTAGTTGAAGAAATCTTTAAAACCCACAACATAGCAGGCGACTTTTTGAGAAAACATTTTTTCCGTGGCATAACCATGCCTCCAAATGGGCCCGTAACAAAGGAAGGAAGGTTGTCTGACGAAAGTAAATTCCCCGGCGACGTCGTCATAGTCAAGGGCGTCTGGGAGAAGGGCAAAACCATCGCCGACGTAGTTGACGACTTAAAAGAGGGCGATGTGATTTTGAAGGGTGCAAACGCCTTGGACTTAGAGCATAATCGTGCTGCTCTTTTGATTGGTCACCCCAAAGCTGGAACCATAGGCTTAGCCTTGCCCGCAGTTGTGGGACGCCGAGTTAAACTCATAATACCCGTTGGATTAGAGAAGCGCATAACAGGCGACTTAGATGCTTTGGCAGCGAAAATCAACGCCCCCGGTGCAGGCGGATACCGTTTGCTGCCAATCAACGGTGAAGTGTTCACTGAGTTAGAGGCTTTGCGGGCGTTGACTGCTGCCGAGGTGGAGTTGATTGCGGCTGGCGGCGTATGTGGTGCCGAAGGCTCAGTTTGGGTGGCTGTTTCGGGAGAAATAGAGCAAGAGGAGTTTGCGGCTCAAGTCATCGCTTCTGTAGCTGATGAACCATCATTCACCTCTGATTATTTATAGCGGCTATTCTGAGCCATGATGCATCATGCCCATGTGTCCTTCGCCCATCTTTCCTTTGCCGCCTTGACCCATGTTCTGTCGCCACTGCTGAGCCATCTCCATCATGTTGGACATGTTTTCTTTAATGAGCTCCATGGCGGCAGGGTTAATTTCTAACTCCATGGTCAACTTGATTTTACCTGTTTTATCTGCTGCTTCCATAATTCCACCTCCTAAAAATCAAAAAAGACGATTCATCCATTTTATTGGTTGGCGGTTGAGCATCTTAAACGTAAGTGGCTGTATAGGCACAGCAACAGTGTTGCTAAAGAGAAATTAAGCTTCACAGTAAACGTATATTTGAGCCCGCCTCGATGTTGGCGCTCTGGGATTTTATGTGTTCTATCCGCCGAATCAGCCGCAACTCTTCTAAATGGTATTTTTCTTTGGTTCCCATCAACATGGCAGTGGGCTCCATACGAGTTGTAATCACGCTTGCGGCGCTGTCACTGGGCGCCAGCCTCTTTGAAATCGGTTTAATCATCGCAGCCAGTTCAGGGGCCACCATAGTCATGTCGATTGCATGGGGCAGATTATCAGACTATTATGGGTTACGCGTTCGGTTTATGCTGGTGCTCTTTTTGGCTTCTGCACCCGTGTTTGTCCTACTTGGTTTAGCTGGGGCAGTGTGGCAGCTTATTTTGCTCTATACGGTTTTGGCGGTGTTTACTGCTGGCATCCAACCCATCGCTGCCATGTACGCCGTCGAGTCCCGCGAAGGCAAAGACTGGCAGAAAGAAATCATCAAATACAACTCTTACTGGAACCTAGGCGTCATCATAGGCTTAGTCGTCAACAGCCTAATAACATTGGTGATTCCGCTGAGTTGGGTGCTTTATTTAGCTGCGTGGTTCTGTGTGGGCTCAGCGTTGATTCTTTGGCGCACTGCCAAGGAGCCAATGTTGCCTCTGGAACGCGAAGCCTACGCCATAATCAACGTGCAGGATGAGGAGCAGCCAACATCGATGTCGGTGCTCGAATATTTTGACATAAGAAAAATCAGGGTGCCCAAGAGCCTACGCCGCCTCAAACCACTACATCTGCTATTCATTGCTTGCCTAATTCATTGGACAGGGGTCTACGCTTACAGTGTCGGTGAGGTGCCGTTTATGAGCGCCATCGGGTTGTCTGCAAGCTTTATCCTCTCCATCACCGTAGCTGAAAACGTTGCAACGGTTTTTTCCTTTTCAAGTTTGATGCCCAGAGTGAAGTTGGAGTATCAGCGGCTGATGACTTTGATGATGGCGTCGCGGTCAGTGATTATCCTGTCTTGGGCGGGTTTAACCGTGTTTTTATTGACCCAAGTGTCTTTCGCGTTTATTTTTCCATTAATCTTCGAGATTCTTTTTCTGATTTGCTACGCGCTTGTTTGGTACCCAATTATGTGTTTTGCGATTTCACAGGCACAATATAACAAAAAGGGCACTGTACAGGGTGAGTTGTTGGCGGTGGTTTCGTTGGCAAACGTTTTGGGGGCGCTTATCGGCGGAGTCGTCATAGGCACATTCGGCTACGCGGTAGGTTTTGCTTTGGCTGCGGTTATCACGGCGTTAGCTATCCCCATAATCCGCCGCATAAACATCGAAATAAAAACCGACTAACACTCTGCCCAGTAGTCGGCAAGGGCGTCGAGGGCTTTATCAAAGAGGTAGTCGTCCGGCATCACGTCTACTTTGACTTGGAGTTCTTTTAGGGCTTCGGCGGTTGTGGGTCCGATGGCGACGACGGTGACTTTTTCGGCGAGGACCTTTCTTAGTTGCTCCATGGATGCTTTTTCGGTGAGCATTTTGAAGATGTTTTTGGCGCTTAGCCCGCTGCCGAATAGAACTGCATCTATGCGTCCGCCTGTGAGGTCGTCGTAGAATTTGGTTTTCAACGCCTCATCCACGGGCAAACCCGACTCGTACACGTAAATCTCTTCCACGTCAGCGCCTCTGGCTTTGAGGGCTTGGCTTAGCGTTGGAGGCGCATTGCTGGTTCTTGGCATACGGATTTTTTTACCCGCAACGTCGGTGTCTTTTAGGGCTTCAAGTAAGCCTTCGCCACTGTATTTTTGAGGCACCAAATCCACGTGGACGCCTGTTTCTTTTATGGCTTCTGCGGTTTTGGGACCGACTGCGATGACGAAGGTTTTGGCTAAGCCCTCGCGAAGTTGCATAGTTAGCTTCAAATCTTCAGCGGCGCTAAAAAGATACTTGACGCCGTTGGTACTCATCAAAATAACATAGTCCACAGTGCCTTCTTGGAGTTCGGCGATGAATTTCTTCATGGGCTCCGGCTTGTTTAGGGGCTTGATTTCTATGGCGGGTATGTAGTAGGGGACGCCGCCTTTAGCGCGTATGAGTTCGCCTGCTTCTTCAGCTTGCCCCATGGGGCGGGTGATGGCGATGACTCTGCCGCTCAGAGGGGTTCTTTGAACCATGCCAGTTTCCTGCCTAAATTGGCGACTTCACCGATAACTATGACTGAGGGCGGCTTGATCTGCTTCTCCTCGGCTTCTTTGATGATGGTGCCTAAATTGGCGATTAAGGTGCGTTGCTGTGGAAGAGTGCCTGATTCAACCATTGCGACTGGCTTGCTTGGAGATATGCCGCCTGTCAGTAGCTTCCCCACAATGCCCTCCAGCGATTCGACGCCCATCAAGATGACCATGGTGTCGACGGCGTTGGCGATTTTCACCCAGTCGATAGGTTTCTCGGAGTCTCCCGCACGGTGCCCCGTTATGATGGCAACTGACGCAGCGTAGTCACGGTGAGTCAACGGTATACCCGCATACATCGGAGCCGCAACCGACGAGCTGACTCCGGGCACCACTTCGAATTCGATGCCTTCCGCGACGAGTGCCTCGGCTTCTTCGCCGCCCCGTCCGAAGATGAAGGGGTCGCCGCCTTTGAGCCGCACCACGTTGCCGCCCTCCTTGGCTTTCTCGATGATGAGTTCAGTGATTTTGTCCTGTGGCACCTCATGGATGCCCGTGCGTTTGCCCACAAAAATGCGTTCGGCGTCATCGGGCACTAAACAAAGCACATCCGCGCTGACGCCCAGTCGGTCGTAGATTACTACGTCTGCTTCCTTTAGCACTTTAACGGCTTTGATTGTGAGTAGTTGGGGGTCGCCGGGGCCTGCGCCGACAAGGAAAACTTTACCATACGCCATATTTTTCTCTCCATTCCTTTTCGAAGTCTTTTGCGCCCTGCGCTATTAGGTCTTCGCCCACTTTTCTGCCCAAATCTACTCCCTGAGAAATTGTGCCTTCTGCTTGGGCAAATATTTTTTTGCCCCCCTCCAGCGAGAACACACAGCCGTGGAGGCTAAGGTTGTCGCCGTCTGCTTTGGCGACTGCACCGATGGGCACGCGGCATCCGCCTTCCAACTTGAGGACAAGGCTGCGTTCAGCGGTGATTTCGGCTCGGCTGGCGTTATCCTCGACTGATTGAAGGAGCTTGATTACTTCGGTGTTGTCTTCTTTGGCGACGATTGCAATGGCGCCTTGTCCAGCTGCAGAGGGAAACTCGTTGAGGCGGAGTCGCTCTGTGATTTCACTGGTGATGTCCATGCGTTCCAGCCCAGCTTCGGCGATGACTATGCCTGCGAGGTCGCCTTTGCGGACTTTGCCGATGCGTGTGTCCACATTGCCCCTGATGGGTTCCACTTGGAGGTCGGGGCGGATGTACTTGATTTCTGCGAGGCGGCGGAGGCTGCCTGTACCAACCACGGCGCCTTGGGGCAACTTTGTTAGCGGAACCTTGTTTTTGGAGATGAACACGTCGTGGGGTGAGTCTCGTTTGGGAATTGAGGCTAAAACCGTGCCACTCTGCTGCTCCACAATGGGCACGTCTTTTAAGCTATGCACTGCAAAGTCAATTTCGCCTGCAACAACTTCCTGATCGATTTCCTTCTCAAATATCCCTTTGCAGTCGATGCTGAAGAGGGGTTTGCCGTGTTCTTTGTCGCCGATTGTGTGGATGATTTTCAGTTCGAACTCTACCTTGGGGTTTTTGGCTTTAATCCACTCAAGCGTGCGGTTTGTCTGTGCTAACGCGAGTTTACTGCCCCTTGTGCCAACTTTCAACTTCATGCCTGTTTCCTCAGTTTACCCGCCGCTGCTAAGGCTTTGTCGAAGGCGCCGATGGTGAATTTGAGGTCTTCCTCAGTGTGTGCTGCGGAGACAAAACAGGTTTCATATTGGGAGGGTGGAATGAATACGCCTTCTTTGAGTAGGGTTTGGAAGTACGTGGTGAACATGGTTGTGTCTGAGGTTTTGGCGCAGGCGTAGTCGACGACGGGTTTGTAGGTGAAGAAGATTTGGTACATGCTGGCAACATTGTAGGCTTGTGCGGGTACATTGTGGGCTGTGGCTAGGTCGGTTAGGGCTTTGGTGAGTTCGGAGGCGTTTTTTTGGAGTTTAGGGTAGATTTGGCTCTTGTTCTTGGTTAGGTAATTGAGGATGGTGTAGCCTGCGGTGGCTGAGACGGGGTTGCCGCTAAAAGTGCCCGCCTGGTAGACTTTGCCGACGGGGCTTATGGTTTGCATGATTTCTTTTTTGCCGCCAAACGCCGCCAACGGAAAACCACCGCCCAAAACCTTGCCTAAGGTTGCCATGTCGGGTTTAACGCGGAAGAACTCCTGTGCGCCGCCGAGGGCCAGTCGGAAGCCTGTGATGATTTCGTCGAAAATCAAAACGGTGCCGTTTGAAGCGGTGATTTTTCTTAAGTTTTGCAAATAATCTTTTTTGGGCAGAATCAAACCCACGTTTCCCAACACCGGCTCGATGATGACTGCTGCGATGTCGTTGCCTTCCGCTTTGAAAGTGGCTTCGAGCGCTTCCACGTCGTTGTAGGGCAGCACGATAGTGTTGCGGGTTGTTTCCTCGGGGATGCCCAATGAGTTGGGGGTGCCAAAAGTGGCTGCGCCTGACCCCGCTTTGACCAAGACGTTGTCGTGGCTGCCATGGAAGCAACCGTCGAATTTAACGATTTTTTTGCGGCCGGTGTAGCCTCTGGCTGCCCGGATGGCGTGCATGGTGGCTTCTGTGCCCGTGCTGACGAGACGCAGCATCTCCATACAGGACGAGGCTTTGCCTATGAGTTCGGCAAACTGGATTTCGAGTTCGGTTGGGGCGCCGTAGAGTGTGCCTTTGGCAAGTTGTGCCCTCACAGCTTCCATGACTTCTGGGAATGCGTGACCCAAAAGCAAGGCACCGTAAGACATGCAGTAGTCAACGTATGTTTTGCCGTCTACACTGTATAGTTTGCTTCCTGAAGCGGATTCGACGAAGAAGGGGTAGGGGTCGAATGCGCGGACGGGGCTGTTTACTCCGCCGGGCAAGACTTTTTTGGCTCTCTCAAAGAGCACTTTGGATTTGGGTTCAGTCAAGTTATGTCAACCAGGATTTTGCGTCTTTAGCGTGGTAAGTGATGATTAGGTCGGCGCCGGCGCGTTTCATAGCGACAAGGATTTCGCGGATGATGGTTTTTTCGTCTATCCACCCGTTGGCAGCTGCAGCTTTGACCATGCTGTATTCGCCGCTGACGTTGTAGGCAACGACTGGTACATTAAAGTTGGCTTTGGCTAAGGCGATGATGTCGAGGTATGCCAAGGCGGGTTTGACCATTATCATGTCGGCGCCTTCTGCAACATCAAGTTCCATTTCACGCAACGCCTCCTCTGGGCTGCTTTGGCTCATCTGGTAACTGCGTCGGTCTCCAAATTTAGGCGTGGACTCAACTGCTTCACGGAAGGGTCCATAGAAGCCCGAAGCATATTTGGCGGCATATGCCATGATTGGGCTGTTCTCGTGCCCAGTTTCATCAAGTGCCTCGCGGATAGCCATGATTTGACCATCCATCATCGCAGAGGGCGCAACGATGTCGATACCTGCTTCGGCATAGCTTACAGCAATTCTTCCCAGTAACTCCAATGTAGAGTCATTTTGTACTTCACCGTTTTTGACGATACCGCAGTGACCGTGGCTCATGTACTCGCAGAGGCAAACGTCGCCGATGACGACGAGTTCGTCTCCATGGGCTTTCTTGAGTTCGCGGATGGCTTGCTGCACTATGCCGTTTTGGGCGTAGGCTGAGGTGCCTTCTTGGTCTTTTTTGGCGGGTATGCCGAATAGGAGCACGCTTTTGACGCCCTGTGCCAACGCTGCTTTGCCTTCTTCCGCAACCATGGAGAGGGGCAGTCGGGCGTAGCCTGGCATAGACGCGATTGGAACAGGCTTCTTGATGCCTTCTTCAACAAAGATGGGGTAAATCAGGTGCGCTGGGTTGAGTGTAATCTGGTTAAGCATATCGCGCAGGGCTTGGGTTCTGCGTAGTCTTCTCATTCGTACAGTTGGAAAACTCATTGTCTTGTTTCTCCTTCGATGCGTTTGGTAGCTAATTCTTCTGCCTCAGTCAGCTTACCTTCTGAGAGGGCACGCTTGATGTCTACGTTATTCAATATCTCATATAACAATTTACTTCTCAGACTTGGGTCGGAGATCTTGGTTTTGAGGGCGGTTCTGGCTTTTTCTTGTAATTCGATTTCAAGTAGGTCTTGCGGAGTGACTAGTTTCTCTATCCTTTCGCGGAGCACATGTGCCATCGCTGGGCTTTTGCCCCCTGTGGAAACAGCCACTTTCACATCGCCTACATGCGCCACTGCAGGCAAAATG
The DNA here is from genome assembly GCA_963702095.1 of Candidatus Bathyarchaeota archaeon. Classification (GTDB taxonomy): domain Archaea; phylum Thermoproteota; class Bathyarchaeia; order Bathyarchaeales; family Bathycorpusculaceae; genus Bathycorpusculum. The sequence continues at coordinate 1,994,668 of OY969706.1, read as the reverse complement.
AAATCGCTCAGTTGCGGATTATCCACCGCATAAACCATGCAGTCGTAGTATTTGGCGGCTTTAACCAACCCCAAGTTGAAGGCCGCTGTCGTTGGTGGCGGCTAAGAGTATGTAGGGTTTTGGGCTGAGGCTGTCCACGAAGGCTTGGGCGTCTTTGATGCCTGTCTTGAGCAAGGCAACCTTCTTTTCCTCGCCGAGTTTCTTAACTTCGTCGGAGAATTCTCGGCTTATCACCCAGACTTTAGCGCCTGAGCCGATTATGCTTTGGAGTTTGCGGTGGGCTTCTGCGCCTCCGCCGACTACCATGACGGTTTTGCCTTCGAGTTTTAGGTCGATTAACACTTTTCTTGTTTGCCACCTTTGGAAGCGTTAATGGTGTAGTTGGTTAAGAGGTTTTTGAATTTAGCAGTCAAAGCGTCATAGTCGATTTTGGCGAGTTTAGGCGGTGCAGCCACCTCCGTTAGCAAATCTAAGTTAAGACATTTTTCGACGGTTTCAACTGCTTGTGCGCAGAAATCGTCATAGCGAATTTCCACTTCCGGAATCATTCCCCGGTGCTGCAAATCCAGACGTGGAAGCATACCCAGCAGTTGCACGCCCACTTTTGCGAAAGCATCCTTCATCATAGCCACGGTTTCTTTAGTCATGTAGCTGATGTGGAGTTTGTTTAATATGACGCCGGTCGTGTTTACACCTAAGCTTCTTAGGGCAACAATGTTGTTGAGTGTGTCGAGCAAGGCGCCTTCTAAGCCTTCTTGGTCGCATGCCACCACCAGAACAGTTGAGGCACCTAAAGCGGCGGCTACTTCAACAGTTGACATGGGCCGAGTATATTTGGTGTTTAGTAACCCGGTGAAGGCACTCATGGCGCCTTCAACAAGCAAGAAATTGTAGTCTTTAGCTGCCTCTTTGACTGCTTGTTCGGGCGACATCCAGCCGCTTTGCCCAACCTTGATGGAGGAGTACTCTCTCATGGGTTCCTTAATCAGGTAAAGTGAGGGAACAGCATCTCGGATGTCTCCGCCCACTTTGATTACGCCGACTTTGTACCCGCATTTCTTTAAGGCTCCAGCGATTCCTGTTACCACAAAAGTTTTTCCTGAACCACTGGCTAACGCTGTCACCAACAAAAGTTTTGGCACTTTGCTCACGATGGGGGGCTGTTGGTGTATGCCGGTGGAGACGCCGACTTCGCCTTTAATTTTCTCCAGAAGCTTAGCGTTAGCCTCCTTAATTGCCGCGAGGTCGGTTTGGTTTAGGTCAAGCGATTCTATGATGCTCCCAGTGATTGTTGGGTTATTATCCAGTAAACCATGGATGAAGACGCCCACTACGTTGCCGTCTTTATTTGAAACGCCTGACACCAAATCTTTGCCCCTCACAAAATAGTTAACGTGCTGGGCGTGGGTGATAAGGATGGGTTTGGCGTCGCCTCCCAGTTTTATTTCTCCGTAGGTGTGGCAGTGGAACCCTGTTACTTGTTTGCCGACTTCTTTGGTGAGAAAGCTTGTGTCCACGATGTCGGCGGTTACACGGTCGGTGCAGATAAGTGGAGAAAACTCTGCATCTAATAAGCCGAGGCCTTCTCGGGTGATTGGAATTGTGGAGAGGCGCCCCACATCGGTTTCTTTAGCTAAAACTTGGAAGCCCGAGCAGATACCCAGCACGTACTTGCCGGATTCAGCCATTTTTATGATTTCTTTGGTGACTTGTGGGTTGATGCTTCCAGATTCTACTAAGCTGCCGCCTGGAATGATGAGCATGTCTAAAACCTCTGAAGCGGGTTTGCCGTCGACTAAGGCGTCGGCGCAAACGAGGTTTGTTGGGAGGTTTCCGAAGTCTTCAAAGCAGGGAAGTGCGCCTGGGAGGTAAACTAAGCCTATTTTGTGACGTAAAATCATCGAAGAGCGCCATCGGCTATTTACGAGTAAACCTTATATTTAAGCCGGTCGGTTTATCCAACCATGCATTCCTCGGCAAAGACGGATCACATACTCAACGTTCGCATCACGCATAAGACAGCGCGTGTGATGCTGATGGAAGCAGTAGCCTTCAAAGAGAAAACACAAGCCCTTGCCGAACTACACGCCATAGAAGGCGTGGAGGAATGCCTGTACCTGCAGACTTGTAACCGCATAGAAATCTATCTTGTCGCAGAAGAAGCCCAAAACACAGCCGCATTGGCTAAGGAATTATTTGCAAAGAGAGCTGGGGAACACACCGCGGAAGCCTTCAAAGCCATAGAAACCGCGTCTGACAACGACGCCATAAACCATCTCCTCCGAGTAACCTCGGGCATGGAGTCCATGGTTATCGGCGAAGACCAAATCCTCAACCAAGCCTGGGACGCCTACCTTCAAGCTGACAACGCAAAAACTTTAGGTCCAGTACTTAAACACCTTTTCAACAGAGCCATGACAATCGGTCGGCGGGTCCGCAACCAAACCGGCATCAACAAGGGTGCAGTTTCGGTCGGGTCCGCCGCCGTAGAATTAGCAGTCACTTTGCTTGGCAATTTGGAGGACAAAAAAATCCTCGTTATGGGCGCAGGAGAAATCGGCACCTTAGTCTCTAAAGCATTAGCACGCCGATGCCTCAGCCCGATTTTCATAGCAAATCGCACTTATGACCGTGCAGTTAAACTGGCAGAGGACCTCTCGGGTAAAGCGGTAAAGTTTGACAAGTTTGACGAGGTCATGGTTGATGCAGATGTGGTTATCTGCTCGACTTCAGCCCCCCACTACCTGCTCACTAAAGAGATTATGTCGCGGTTGATGAAGCAGCGCAAAAACAAAGCTCCCATGATAATCATCGACATATCCAACCCCCGCAACGTGGAAAAAACCGTCAGTGAAGTCGAAGGCGCCAAACTCTACAATATCGACGACCTCCAGATGATCGCTGAGAAAAACAAGGCACAGCGCGAGAAAGCCATCGAGAAAGCCCAAACCATCCTAGACAAAGACCTCCTTGTTCTCGAAGATGACATGAAAGGCCTCAGCGTGCGCTTGATTGTCTCGGACTTGCTCTCCCAAGCGGAACAGATACGGCAAAGAGAACTCCTTACTGCAATAGGTATGATGGGCAACCTTGACGAACGCCAAAAAGGGGTTCTCAACGATTTAACTTCTATTTTGCTCAAGCAAACTTTTATTCCTATAGTTGAAAATCTTAGGGTAGCCGCCAAAAATGGTGATAGGCAAGCCATTGAAGTTGCGGCGAAACTGTTTGATAAAGCGGAGAAAAACTAATTGTTAAAGTCACTAAGCACAGTTGGTTTAATACTGATTGGACACGGAAGCAAACTGCCCCATAACCGAGAAAACCTCGAAAAACTAGCAGACATACTGCGCAGTCGCCAAGAATTCAAAACCGTGGAAATCGCCTTTATGGTCCGCGACACCCCTACCGTCGAAGAAGCCATCGACACCGTCGCAGCCAAAGGCGTAACAAAAATTGTGTTGGTTCCCGCTTTTCTTGCACAGGGTGTCCACACTACACAAGACATTCCCGGACTCATCGGGGTGAAAGAGAAGCAGCCTGACCTCAAAGCAAGAGGCATCGAACTCGTCTACGGCGAACCCATCGGCAGCGACGAACGCATAGCCGACATCCTTGAAGAGAAAGCCTTCAAAGCCGCCGGTGCAGAAATCAAAAAAGACAGCGAGATCCAAGACGCCTACTCCGTTGCTGCAGCAGTAAAAATCGTGGACAAGTCCATGATGCTTATCCGAGAAGCCATCGGAGAAGACCTCGCCAAACTCCCCCAAGACAAAGTCGCCGTTGTTGAGCGAGTTGTTCACACCACAGCCGATCCCGAATTCGCAAAACTCCTAGTTATCAGCGACGACGCAGTTCAAGCTGGCGTTGACGCGATTAAAGCAGGCGCCAAAGTCATATCAGACGTCAAGATGGTCAAAGCAGGCATCAATGACGTGCGCCTCAAGAAATTCGGAACGCAAGTGCAAACTTACATGAATGATTATCGTGTCATGGAATTGGCTAAATCCGAAAAACTCACCCGTTCTGCAGCCGCCATGCGACTTGCCATTGACGATGGCTTAGACGGTGCGATTGTGCTCATTGGCAACGCGCCCACTGCAGCTTTAGAACTCGCTGACCAAGTCAAAGCTGGCAAAGTCAAACCCGCATTGATTGTGGCTGTTCCCGTGGGCTTCGTCGGTGCAGCGGAATCCAAAGAAGTCGTAGCTAAACTCCCCGTTCCCTATGTCATTACAAGGGGACGCAAAGGCGGCAGCACCATAGCCGTTGCAATTTTCAACGCGTTACTCACAAAAGCAGAAGGCAAACTATACGGTTAAAAGTGATTGGTTATGGCTCGGTTTTTGAAGTATGGCATAACGACGGGTGCAACAGCGGCTGCGGCGGCGAAAGCCGCGGCAATCGCAGCACAAAAGGAGCCGGTGGACCGCGTTGTTATCCCTACCCCAATCGGGCTACGTTTTGAGGTGCCAATTAAAAGCAGCAGAAAACTCGGCGTGGACTCCGCAGAAGCAGTCACCGTAAAGGACGCGGGGCAAGACATCGACGTAACCGACAAAATGGAAATCACTGCCAAAGTCACCTTGACTGACGACGGCAAAATTACCATTAAAAGCGGCGAAGGCATCGGCGTAGTCACCAAACCCGGTTTGCAGGTGCCCATCGGCGAAGGCGCCATCAACCCCGTGCCCCAAGCCATGATAATCGAAGCCGTCAAAGAAGTCCTCCCGCCCGGAAAAGGCGCAGAAATCCTCATATCTGCACCCGAAGGCGCCAGCATCACCAAGAAAACCATGAACGACAAGCTCGGCATAAAAGGCGGCGTATCCATCTTGGGCACAACAGGCGTTGTGAAGCCGCTTTCGCTCGAAGCATGCCGCCGTTCACTGGTGCCCCAAATCGACGTTGCCATCGCCCGAGGCTACAAGCGTATACTCTACGTACCAGGCAACATCGGCGAACGCATCGCCAAAGAAAAATTCGGCGTATCCGAGGATGCGATTGTGCAGACAGGCGACTTCGTCGGCTACATGCTTGACAAAGCCGTCGAGAGAGGCGTCAAAGAAATTATCATGCTCGGGCATTCGGGGAAACTTGTCAAAGTTGCCGCAAGAATCTTTAACACTCACCACAAAGTCGGCGACGCACGCAACGAAGTCGTCGCATCCTACGCAGGAGCCGCAGGGGCAGACACCAAAACCATCAGGGCACTCCTCGAAGCAAACACCACCGACGAAGCCACCGAAATCCTCCGCCAAACCAACCTCGTTGAACCCACATACAACCTCATCGCCGAGCGGATCCACAAGCAAGTCAGTGACAGGGTAGAAAATAAGATAAAGATAAGTGTTGTAATCGTCGCCATGGACGGCAAAGTCCTTGGGATGGACACGAACGCACGGTGTGATAAGCCTTGGCTAAACTTGAAATAGTCGGCGTCGGGCCAGGTTCACCCGATTATGTTACAGCAGCCGCAGAAAAGGCTGTGCAGAACGCAGATTTGGTTTTTGGGGCGCAAAGAAGTGTTGCACTCTTTTCTGGGGGTATCAAAGCGGAAACAGTTGTTTTAACCGCCAAAAACCTAGAAGACTCGCTAAAAAAAGCGGCCCAATCAGTTAAAGCAGGAAAAAACGTTGCTTTGCTTTCCACAGGCGACCCCGGTTTCTCTGGGCTACTGCATACGGTTCTGGAAAGCGGATTATTCCAAGAAAAAGACATCCATGTCATTCCCGGAGTCAGCTCAATACAGGCTTGCGCAGCCCGCTTAAACATAAGCTGGGACAACACACGCCTCTTCACTTTCCATGAAGGCGACGTATCCGACGACGCTAAAGGCAAATTGGTCTCCGCCTACCAATGTGGACGCACCATCCTCCTGTTGCCTGCGCAGAAGGATTTTGCACCCAAAGACATCGCAGCCCTACTCCTCGAGACCGGTGCAGACCCCCAAACCCCGGTCTACGCCTGTGAAAACATCACCCTAGAAAACGAAAAAATCACCCAAACCACCCTTGAAAAGGCAGCTACCCAAAGTTTTAGGCATCTATGTGTAATGGTTATCAAACAATAACGAACTAAACGAGAAGTTGAAGGAAATGACCAAAGAATGGGCATACAAGACGCCAGGCATACCTGACGAAGCATTCATACAAAGCGAAGCGGTTCCAGGACCGACAAAAGAGGAAATACGAGTAGTCACCATCGCCAAAGCGAGGCTAAGCGAAGGAGACATCGTTGTCGACGTTGGTTGTGGCACAGGCGGCTTAACAGTGGAGGCAGCGCTCCAAGTGGGGTCAAAAGGCAAAGTGTACGCCATCGACGAAGATCCAGAAGCAATCAAATTGACATCGAGCAATTGCGAAAAATTCGGCGTCAAAAGCAGCGTAACAATCTTAAGCGGCAAAGCGCCTCAGGCTCTTATTACTGTCCCAGACGCTGATGTTGTCCTCGTTGGCGGAGGAGGCGCTTCCCTTAGGGCAATTCTCCAAATTGCCAGCAGCAAACTTAGACCGAACGGCAGAATCGTCATCAATGCCATACTGCTGGAAACCGCAACTGCTGCAATAACTGAACTCCAAGCTTTAGGCTACAGAGACATTGATATAGCCAATATTTCTGTGGCTAAAGGAAAACAAATAAACAGTGGAACCATGATGTTGGCGAGAAATCCAATTACGGTAGTTTCAGCGACAAAACTTTAGGGGGAAAATTGGTTTGGTTGGCGTATTCATAGGCATCGGTGTTGGTCCAGGCGACCCCGAACTCCTCACAATTAAAGCGGCAAAAGCGCTCAAAGCAGCAGATGTAATCTGTGTACCTAAAAGCCACGCAAGTAAACCCAGCATGGCACTGGGCATGATTAAACCGATTTTGGATGAACGCACTAAACCCGCTGAAATCCTCGAACTTGTTTTCCCCATGAGTCGAGATGAACTAAACTGCCGCAAACTCTGGGCTGAAAACGCAGCTATCGTCGCCGATAGAGCCCGAAGAGGCAGCGTTGTCTTCATTACACTGGGCGACCCCATGCTCTACAGCACATTCCTCTACCTCTATGAGTTTGTGAAAGAAACTTACCCCGAGATAGAACTTGAAATCATCCCGGGCGTCACCTCAGTCACAGCCGTGGCAGCCAGCTCCAAATTGCCGTTGGCGGAGAAAGAAGAAGTCGTGACCATTATTCCAACAGATTTAAGCCCCGCCCATTTGGAAGATGCAGCTAAACACGCAGAAAACCTGGTTTTTATGAAATGCGCTTATCACCTCAAAGAATTCATCCCCATCCTGCTTAAATCTGGCTTCACCGAAAACTCCACCGTCGCCTTAGTGAAGCGGTGCACTTTGCCTGAGGAGAAGGTGATGGTTGGTAAACTCGGCGACGTTGCCAAGTGGGATGTGAAAGAAGACTATTTCTCAGTTGCTATAGTCAAGAAAAGTCAGGTTCCTATTCACTGGAAAGAAAACGGAAACGGATGCGGCAAAAAATGAAGAAACTCGTGTTTATCGGCGCTGGCCCCGGTGACCCTGAGTTAATCACTCTTAAGGGCAAAAAAGTGCTGGAGCAAGCTGACGTCGTCATCTACGCAGGCAGCCTCCTAAACCCAGATTACCTCAAGTACTGCAAAAAAGGCGTGGAACTCTATGACAGCGCAAAGATGGGGTTGCCCGAAATGCTCAAGGTAATAGTGGCAGGCATCAAAGCCGACAAACTCGTCGTGCGCCTCCACGACGGCGACCCAAGCTTCTACGGTGCAATCCAAGAAGTCATGACTGCCCTTGACCGCGAAGGCATAGAATACTTTCGCATCCCCGGCGTCAGTTGCCTACAAGGCGGAGCCGCATCACTCAACCGCGAATTGACTCTGCCAAACATTTCCCAGACAGTCATAATCACCCGACCAGAAGGCCGCACACCCGTCCCCGAAGCGGAAAGCATCCGAAAACTCGCCACCCACCAAGCCACCATGGTCATTTTCTTGGGCACCCCCCACATCGCCAAAGTCGTGGAGGAACTCCAGAAAGGCGGCTACGCAGAAGACACGCCCTGTCAAGTCGTATACAAAGCCACTTGGCCACAGCAGAAAATCGTCAAAGGAACCCTAGCAGACATCGTTTGGAAGGTTAAAGCGGCTGGCATAACGGAAACAGCCTTGATTTTTGTGGGAAAAGTTTTAGACCCCCCAGCTTACGATTTATCTAAGCTCTATGACCCCAAATTCACGACGGGGTTCCGTAAAGGCGAAGAGTAAGATGTATGACCGCGGCATAGTTGTTGTTGCAATTACGCGTCGAGGCATCGAGACAGCGCTGAAAATCCAGAAGGGCTTAGACGTCGCCGGCTTAAACTCGACGGTTTACGCCACAAAAAAGTACAGCCAAAACGGCGTCCTCTCGATGGATAAAAAACTCGCCGACTTCCTAAAAGACATCTACAACAAAGTGGACGCTATCGTGGCGGTTATGGCTTCAGGCATAATCATCCGATCCGTTGCACCGCTCTTAGAGAGCAAACTAACTGACCCTGCAGTGGTCGGGGTGGATGCAGCGGGAAAATTCTCCATAAGCCTCCTCAGCGGCGATCTAGGCGGAGCCAACGATTTAGCGCACATCGTCGCTAAAGCCATAAACGCCGTACCCGTCATCACCACCGCCACTGATGTGATGGGCAAGCAAAGCGTGGATGGACTCGCCCAAACCCTGCATCTTTCAATCCAGAATCCTGACAGCCTCGTCGCAGTGAATTCTGCAATTGTCAACGGAGACCGCGTTGTGATTGTTTTGGTTGCCGAGCCCAAGATTCCAGCTAACGCCATAGGCGCGTTTGAAGTGCAAACTGCACAGAATGGTGCAGAAGCGCTTGACGTAATCAACAGGTTTGACGCAGGCATCATAATCACCCATGAACCATTGTCCGTCGCCAGCTTTGTGAAGCCCTTCACTATACTAAAAACCAGGCATGTTGTGGTTGGGTTAGGAGCCCGCAAGGATGCGTCAGCGGATAGCATAATAACAGCGGTCGACACTGCACTCGAAAAAGTCCATGTGCCACTATCGCGGGTGTACCGCTTCGCAACAGTTGATATCAAACGGGATTCGCAGCCGATGCTTGAGGCAGTGGAGAAGTTGGGGGCACCGCTGGAGTTTTTAAGTGTCGAGGCACTTCGTTTGGTCACTAACGAGGATTTGTCGCCTGATTCAGCGATGGTTCAAGAAAAAATAGGTGTTGGAGGAGTATGCGAACGAGCAGCGTTACTGGTAGCGGGAAACAACGCAAAGTTGATTCTAAAAAAGACGAAGCTAAACGGGGTAACAGTGGCGGTAGCCCAGGGCGAATAAGCGTCGTCGGCATCGGACCTGGCAGCCTCGAGCACTTAACGCCTAAGGCACGCAGTGAAATCAAGGGCGCCGACGTAGTCGTAGGCTACGGCATATACATCAAACTTGTCCAAAACGTAGTCAAAAAAACCGCTGAAGTCATCTCAGGCACCATGGGCAAAGAGGTTGAACGTGCCCAAATCGCAGTCGACAAAGCCAAAGAGGGCAAAGCCGTGGTGATGGTTTCCAGCGGCGACCCAGGAGTCTACGGCATGGCAGGCGTCGTTTTGGAAGTAGCTGCAAAAGACAAAAACCCCGTGCCAGTCGAAATTGTCCCCGGCGTGACCGCGGCAACAGCTGCCTCCGCCATTCTCGGCGCACCCCTGATCAGCGACTTCGCCGTCATCAGCCTAAGCGACCTGTTGACGCCATGGGCAAAAATCGAGCGCCGCTTGGAAGCTGCCTCGTCCGCTGACATGTCGATTGTGCTCTATAACCCTCAGAGCCAAGGACGCACGGAACCGCTGATAAAAGCCTACGAGATTATGCTAAAGCATATTGACCCCAAAACGCCTGTGGGTGTTGTTCGGCAAGCGGGCAGGGAAGGACAGAACTTCACCATTACCACACTCAAGGATATGCTAAACTGCGACATCGACATGGTCACAACCATAGTCGTTGGCAACTCTGCTACCAAAATCATCAATGGAAAGATGGTTACTGCAAGAGGCTACGACCTCTCAGCTTAACCTAGCGTAAATTATTTTGTGTGGCCGGCAAGCGCCGTTTGCACGGACAAGTCAGGTTTTTCCTTAGCGCCGTTGAGCAGTGAAGGCACATCCAAGGGGCTCTTAACAAAAACTGCGCCACCCTCCTTGAGTTGCGACATGAGTTTAGTTGCTTTTCCGCCGGTGAAATCGCGGCTTTCGATAGGCACCTCATCGATGACGTAGGTTGGGGTCCCGCGTTTAAGCGCTTCTTTAGCTATCTCCAAGTTTCTGAGGTTGCCCAAGCCAAAGGGCACCGAAGTTAAAACGACCATGCTTGCGTTGCCAACCATTTCTAGTGTTTGCGAATAGGCTTCATCGGTTATAGTTGTGAATGGCGCTTCGGTTACAACTGGGATTTTTAGCATTTCACAGGCTTCAAAGTCGGTGTCGAGCGTAGTTAAGACACCTGCTGTAACGCTATATCCCTCGTCAATTAGGGCTTTCATAAGAAGGGCTCCAGTTCCTGCACCACAAATGGCGTGGATGCCGCATTTCTTTTGCGTTGAAGCTTTCTTGGGTGAGAGAGGGATAACGTTGAGGGTATTAGTGACAAAGTTTCTGCGGACGATGGCGTCAACCTCAAAGACGCTGCGGATGTTTTCGCTTGTCAACACACTTTCTATTTGGCCCAGCGCGTAAACTTTTCCGTTTTTGAGCATCACGGCTGTGTTGCAGTAACGTGCCGCCATGTTGAGGTCATGGATAACCGCTAAAACCATCAAACCGTTGTTTACACATAGGCTTTTGATGAGGTCCATGACTTCTAACTGGTTAATTATGTCTAGGTGACTCATGGGTTCGTCTAAAAGCAAAATTTTCGGTTCCTGAGCCAAAGCACGGGCGATTATGACGCGTTGGCGTTCTCCACCGCTTAATTCTTGGATGGGTCTCTGTGCCAAGCTCCATGTGTTGGTTAATTCCATTGCTTTTCGGGCGATTTCAACGTCTTTTGGGGATTCCATTTGGAAGTGTCCCATGTGGGGGTTTCGTCCCATCAAAACGACGTCTAAGACGGAGAAGTTGAAGCCGACAGCGGTGTCTTGGGGAACTACTGCCATGTTTTTGGCGACGTCAAGAGGTTTTAGTTGGTAAATGTCTTCTTTATCGATTAAGATGGAGCCGCCGTAGGGTTTGAGGACTCTGCTTATGCTTTTTAGGAGAGTTGTTTTTCCCGACCCGTTGGGTCCTAGGATCCCTATAAAATCCCCTGGCTTAACCGTCAAGTTGATGTCTGACAGTATCTTAGTGGAGCCGTAACGGCATTCGACACTATTCACGTTTAACGTAACCATCAGGTTCACTCTACATGCGGTAGCTTGTCTTTTTTCTTCTAAGTAGGAATATGAAGAAGGGTCCGCCTGCAAGGGCGGTTATAGCGCCGACGGGCAATTCAATAGCGCCGGTGGCTACTCTTGCGATTGCGTCACAGATTACTAGGAAGATGGCGCCTATGACGACTGAGGCAGGTATTAGGATTCGATGGTCAGGGCCGAATATTAGTCTGGTTATGTGGGGAATCATTAACCCAACAAATCCGATGAGGCCACTTATAGATACTGCTGCAGCCGTCACCATTGAACCCAGAGCCAACAAGATCTGTTTGGTTCTCTCAGTGTTGACGCCTAAATGCTGCGCGGTGTCCTCACCCATGGCAATCATGTTTAGGTCTCGAGCGAAAAAATACGACAACAATATTCCCGCAAAAATGAAGGGGAAAATCGACCACCAGGCACCCCAAGTTATGTTTGATATGCCACCTATTAGCCAGTACACTAGAGCATGCAGTTGAGTGTTGGGGGCAATAACCTGCAGTATCTGGAATAAAGCTGAGAGGAAGATGGTAATGGCAATGCCTGAAAGCAGTAGAGTCATTTCCGGAACCCTTGTACCTACTCTTGAAATGTTATACACCACAAAGATAGTGACCAATGCGGCGATGAACGCAGTGGTTTGAACAATGGGAAAACCCAGCAAACTCAAGCCCGCACCAAACATTATACCCAGTCCAGCGCCCAGGGCAGCGCCTGCGGAAACTCCTAAAACGTAGGGGTCAGCCATTGGGTTTTTGAAGACACCCTGATAAAGCACGCCTGCCGTGGCTAGGGCGGCACCGATAAGTACACCGGCCAAGATTCTTGGAAGCCGAATGTCTATGATGATTGCTTGGTTGACCGCTGAAATGGAGTCGGGGCTAACTCCACCACCCACGAACGGGATATGGTTGCCCAGAATTGCGATGATTTCAGAGAATGGAATAGGTGCATACCCAATGTTTAGGGAAACGATTACTGTAAAAACCAGTGTAATTACTAGTCCAAGCAGGATAAGTTTCCAACGTTTTGACCTTTTTGAATAGGCGGTTTGGATGTCATTTGTCAATATTTTTCCACACTAACTTAAGAAGAGGAATTAAAAAGGTTGGGGTAGAGGCTTTCTGCCACTGCTTGGACCTGATCTGCAATTCTGATTCCAGCTTGATTGAAAACGTCTTCGTCGATTATGTATATGCGGTTGTTTTTCACTGCGTTTATTGCGTTCCAGCCTGGTCTAGCTTTAATATCGTCAATGCTTCCATGGTAGTCGCCCATGTTTGTGGGTATAAGGATTACATCTGGATTGTCTTTAACAATCACTTCGGAACTGCTGCTTGGGAACTCTGTGGTTTCGTTGGCAAATATGTTGATTCCGCCTGCTGTTGAGATTACATCGTTGATCCATGAGCCTCCTCCAGCTGCCATGATGCTTGCGGAGTCATACCATACTTCATAGTACACTTTTGGCTTCTCAGTTATGCCTGCCGCAGCTATCTTCTCGGTTATGCCGCTGATCTGGTTGCCTAAGGAGTCAACTAGGGTGGCTGCGCCGGTTTGTGTGCCTGTTGCTTTTCCAATCATGTTGATGGTGTCGTAGACGCCTTGTATGCTGGTGGGGCCGACTACTATTACTTTGTAGCCGAGTTCGCGCATGTTGGGTATATACTGGTCGTTTATGTTGGTTGTGAAGATTACGTCGGGGGCAAGTGAGGCGATTGCTTCCATGTTGGGTGTTGAGAAACCGCCGGCACAGGTCATGTTTCCTGCTTCAAACCACGCTGTGAAGTTGTATGGATAATTGTCATATTCTGTTAGTCCAACTACTTTGTCTCCGACGCCTATCTGGTAGAGGATGGGTGTCACACTGGGTGCCAGTGAAATGATTCTTTGTGGAACAGCTGTGAGGGTGGTTTGGTACCCTTCAGCATCTGTTATCGTTATGCCCTCCTCACTTTGTGATGCGGAGGTGTTGGTTGAATAATACACGTAGATAAACGCTGCCAAAACAATGACAGCGATGGTTGCTATTACGGCGATTTTTTTTAGGTTCAAGTCTGCCCCTCTTTTCCCCAATGGTTTAGGGATGGTTTATCCAGCCCTACCCTTATTAATTTTTGCTCAACCGCAGACTACTACTGGTTGAATTAAAAGGAGCAGACGACAAAAAAACGCAATTATTTTTAGCATCAGGTTGCAGTCAAAAAAGGAAAAGAGGGGGTTGGTTTAAAAACCAACTATGGTTTAACTCGTTGCGAATAATGAATCTGCAAGTGTTGGATTAACAACGATGTCTGAGACAACGTTCGAAGAGCCTGTTGAGGCGGTGTATGAATAGGTTGCGTCAATACCGTTCCAGTGGACCAGTTGAGTTACTGCTTCTTCGAATATTGCGCCAACAGATGGCCAGTCGACAGTGAAGTCACTCGGAGTCCATGTAGCGCCATCGTCCATACTGATGTATGATTCTTCAGTGCCCGCATTTAAAATGTATGTGTAGTTGCCGGAGTCACTTGGTATGTTTACTCGTAATTCAACCGTTGAAGTGTGTACGTCCTTAGCTGAAAACTCAAAGTTCACTACTGCACCATTTGTGTCTTCAGCTACATTGAATTGTAGAGTACTCGCGTCAACGACGGTTGCGGGGGTCGGAGTTGGTGTTGGAGTTGTTTCATTGTTTCCGTTATTATTGTTTAATAACAGAACGCCGGCTACGCCGACAACAATCACGACAACCAAAACTGCGACAACTATATAGATTGTTTTTTTATTCATTGAATCACCGATTACTTGTTACTTTGTTCAACTAAAATCAATATAAGCTTTTTCAAAAAATACGGCTACCAATTTAAAAATATCAATTTATTTAAGAAAAAAGCTTACAAAAGTATAAAATGTTACCGAACAACCCAGAATCCAGGACGAAAAAAGGAGAAAAACTACCGCTCGATTGAAATTTTGCTGACTCCCGCCTCTTTCTCCAAAGTAACCACATGATCCGCCTTAGCCGCAAACGCCTCACTATGCGTCACCGCAATGATTTGCTCGATGGCTTTGAATTTGCCGATGGCTTCCGCCAACCGCTCAATGCTGCCGTCTTCACTGCCCAAGTTCTCTGTAGGCTCATCCAGCACCAGCATGCTCAACCCGTGCCCCGTACGCGACTGCATAATCAACTGTCCCAGTCCCAACCGGTAAGCAAACGCCAACAACGTGCGTTCGCCACCCGAGAGGTTGCTGACTTCACGGTCCACCCCTGCCTCACTCTTCACATACGGCGTATAGGTTTCGTCGATGACTACGTTTAGCATGGGGCCTTCGCCGCCGACTAAGCTGTCGAGGACTTGCTGGACAAAGTTGCGCAGAACCTTGACGAATTCGCTTCGTAGTTTAGGTTGGATACTGCGGTAGGCGTCTCGGATGGCACCCAAGAGCTCGACGGTGCGGCGGATTCTTTCCATCCGCTCCAGTTTCTCCTGCGCTATGCCGATTCGCTCTTTGGTTTCGTCTAAGCGGCGGCTAAGTCCGCTTTGCGACTCTCTTTGTTTTTGAGGTTATATTCAACGGCGTAGTACTGTTTGAGAGCTTGGTCTTTCCTGTCTTTAGCCGCCTGAAGCTCTGAGAGGTCGAATTTGCCTATTTCCACCAGCAGCGCTTCAAGTTCTTTCTGATCATCAGCGCCAAGCCGCTGCTGACTCTCAAGCTGCACTGAAATATTTTTCAGGTTGCCTTCTTCTTCGCCGATGCGAGCCTTCAAATCTGCACCTCGCGTCAGGCAAGTTTGGAGGCCACTGTAAGCGTCGTTGGCAAGGGTTTTGGTTTTCTGTTGCGACGCAACTTCGAGGCGAAGGTGGTTGATGGTTTTTTCCCGTTCAGTGTTTTCCTGTTTGATGCTTTGGAGCAGATCGGTTTTGTAGGTGCCCATGAGGGGTTGGTTGCAGATGGGGCATTTGCTCTCCTGTGCGGCTTCCGAGAGGGTGGCGACTCTTTTCTGGTCCTGCTGCATGCTCCGTGAAGTGGCTTCTTGCTCCGCGCGTAACTGGGAGATTTTGTCGTCGAAACCCAATAAGTAGGCGCCTAACTCGTCGATGGGCTGGTTTGTTGGCAGCCCAGCCTGCTCAAGCTTGCCCAAACACAGCTTCATCTGAGAATCCAATGACGCCTGACGCTGGAGAAGGTTGTCAATTATGGTTTTTTTGCCTTCAACCTGCTCTGTAAGCGACGCTAAAGTGCGTGTGTGGTTAGAGATGTTTGCGTTTAAGCGTGTTTCTCTGCGTTTAAGATCCTCAAGGGCAAGCTTTTTCTCTTCACAACGCTTGAGCCGCTGGTTAGCATCTTCGAGCCCCCATTTTGCAACTGCGAGTTTCTGTGTTGATTCTTCTAAATCCATTTCGAGGAGGGTGAATTCTTCGCTTGCCCTGTTATAGTCGGCGTTGAGTTTCTCCAATCCGTTGACGTCGGGGTCTTTTTCGAGGAGGCGTTTTTCGGTTTCATAGTCGCGCTGGTAATGGGCGATGTTGCTCCATGCAACCTCATAGTCCGATAAACCGAAGAGTTCATCGAGCCGCCTCTGACGGTCACGTGGTGCCGCGTCGAGGAGTTCTTTTAGGTGTTCTTGACGGAACCAAACAATCTCGCGGTAAAGCTCCTTATCGAGCCCCGTGATGGCTTTGAATTGTTCGGCGATGGCTTCGGTTTTCATGCTGGCGACGAGTTTCTCGTCCTCCCAGAGTTTTAGCTGCTCAAAATCTTGGCTTATTCCTTTGCCTTTGCGTTTTAAGCCGCGAGTTAACTTGTAGGTGCTGCCGTTATGGGTGAACTGCACGGTGACTCTGCACGAGTCTTCGCCTTCCCGCATCAAATAGTCAAAGCTACGTCCCACGGAGTCGCCGAAAAACGCGAAGTCCAAAGCGTACAGCACGCTGGATTTGCCGCAGCCTACACCGCCGACGACGCAGTTGAAGCCTCGTGTGCAGGGTACGGTGGATTTGATGTGGCTGCGGATGTTCTCGAGCTGCACGACGTCTATTTTCATTTCGCCAGCTCCTCTATGGCTTGGCGGACTCGCTCTTCCTGTTTACGTGCTAAAGGGTCAATTAAGCCCAAGGCGCCGTGGGCTATTCTTTCGGCGTCTTCTTTGCTGTATCGGTCACAGAAAATCTGCATAAAATAGTCAAACGCCTTGGTTTTAAGGTCCTTAACTCCGCCCTCGAAGATGGAGGCGACGACTTCGTCGGAGACCGCTGTTTCCTTAAGTTGAACGATGGGGTGTACGAGGAGGGCTTTCTGTGCGGCGCCGCGGATTTTGGGTACATCGACTTCGGCGCGGCTGGCTTCCACGGGCAAGGTGCCTCTGAGGACAGGGATGATTATTGCGTCTGCTTCGTCGGCGTCTTTAACCATCTGGACCGCTTGCTCAGTAATCTTAGCAGAAGCCATCCCCGAATAATCCTCGTCTAGTATGATGAATCTGCGGGGCGAAGTTAACTCTATCAGTTCTGGCGACGCTTGTCCTTTCGCGTCAACTTGGACATGGTAGAAGCCTTTGGCGATTTTAGCTTCATCGTAGCCCACTGACTCGGTGCATCCGCTGTACACTAAGATGCCGCTTTTGAATTTGCCCATGTGACGGTCATGTATGTGCCCCGCCGCATAGTAGCAGAAGCCATCCGGCAGCAACTCAGGCGATATTTCCGCTTCAATGTAGGGTGGTTTTATGTCTGGGAGGTCAACGGCGCCATGGAAAACAAAGATGTCTGCGACGTCCGTTTGGGGTGTAGGCGGGTTTTCCTCCATGAATTTGGGCAGGGCTTCTTCGGTTTTGTGGCGGTTGTGGTAGTTGGGGATGCCATACACGTAGCAGCAGCCGGGTTTGCTCCAGCATGCGCCGCGGTGCCTTGGCAGATGGAAGATTAAGCCTGCGCTGTCGAGGGGGTAGAGGATGGTGCTGGTTATGGTGTTGGGTGCGGAGTCGTGGCTGCCGTCGACGGTTAAGACGGGGATGCCGGCGTCTTTTAGGCGTTTGAAGCTGCGTATGGTGTTTTCTAAGGTGTGGTTGCTGGGTCGGGCTTGGTGAAAGAGGTCGCCGGCGATTATCATGAAGTCGGGTTTGAGTTTGATTGTTTTGTCGACGACTTCGCTAAACGCGTTGTCGAAGTCTTGTCTGCGTTGTTCCAGCCCGTACTGGGCGTATCCCAAGTGGAGGTCGGATGCGTGGACAAAGCTAAACGGCTTCAACTCAGCGATTCTCCATCAAACGCCTTTTAGCCTGTTGTTATAGTCTACTTGTTTAAAGCATTTATGCAACTTGGAGTTCAGGAAACTTTTGGGTTATTTTTGGCGTAAAAATATAAGAAAGCAACTACATTAACTCTAAAAAAGGCGCCATTCCCCATGCAGTGTCAAGTATGCAATACAGAAACCATGATGCCGTTCCGTTGCCCCTTCTGCGGTGGACAATTCTGTAGTGCACACCGTCTACCCGAAAACCACCAGTGCCCCAGAATCAGCAACGCCCGTGCACAAACCCAGCAGCGCGTGATGACGCGGCAAGGCGATGGTTCTTACAATTATACCTATGTGTATGGCCACGATCCCTATAAGAAAAAGCGTTATATTACCTCGAGTCCAAAAGAAATCAAGCATATAGGCATTGCAGCTTTGCTCGTCATAGGCATCGGCTACTCTATGTATCTATATTTATTCAATCAAGCTTACTGGGACATAATAGCAATGTCGCTTTTTGCAGGGTTGATGACAGTGTCATTTTTGGTTCATGAAATAGCACACAAAGTGACAGCTCAAAAAGCAGGATTATGGGCTGAATTCCGTCTTACAACATGGGGCGCAGTCTTAACTCTAATCTCAGTATTTCTACCATTCAAGATGATTTCTCCAGGAGCTATGATGATCGGCGGTCAACCCACAAACGCCAAAGACATGATAAAAATCTCCATCGCTGGAGTGATAACTAATATGATTCTCACGTTGACATTTCTGTCCTTAGCCATAATACCAATGAGTATCCCATTTTATCTTGCAGTAGCATTCCTAGCATACATTAACGCATTCATGGCGATATTCAACCTAATTCCATTCGGAATATTAGATGGCTACAAGTTATTCGTTCTAAACAAGAAAATCTGGGCAGGCGCATTCATCATAAGCATTGTCCTCGTTATAGTAGTTATCGCAGTATTCCCATTCATTATATTCGGTTAAAACGGGGGATTATTCCCCCTTACAAAAAGCAGGTAATGGTTAACGGTGTAGTTCCATGCGCCGCCCATGCCCGCAGTGTTGTAAGTGTGTAATCGCCAACCCTGTGCTTCCCACTCCGCAACCACCTTGGCTACTTCGTCGTGATGGGTGACTAAGATGCATCGCCACTCCTTCATTCCATTCACCTCTTAAACGTTTGAGGTTACGGCGGCAGGATTTAAGGTGTTTGCAAAGCCAAGAAGTTGACATCTAACTTACCGATTCCCTATGTTACTATTGTGCGGGTGTTTGTTTTTTCTACAGTGTGTTGTTGGCAGAAACCGCCTATACACAACAACAACCCGCAGACCGCCTGCCGCATTGTAGTTTGGTATCAGCGTCAGCTTCGGGTTGTAGGCTGGTTGTGCAATAAACCACAAGCCGCCCGTAAGAAACTTTTTGTTCTACTGATCTGCTGCAAATGGGTTAGCTTAAGCCGAGACAGATTTAGGGCCTATGCTAATTAAAGAAGAACTAAAAATTAAAAAGTTTAAGCTTTAGATAAGCTCGATTGTTACGTGTACTTCTTCGGGAACGCGGATACGCATGATACGACGCATGACACGTTCTTCAGAATCGATGTCGATGAGGCGTTTGTGGATGCGCATTTCCCATCGGTCCCATGTCGCGGTTCCTTCGCCTGATGGGCCTTTGAGGACTGGAACACGTAGGCGTTTGGTCGGCAGCGGGACTGGGCCGTTCATTTTGACCCCTGTCTTGGAAGCGATGCTTCGTAGTTCTCCGCAAACCTCTTCTAGTTTCGCGTAATCGGTGCTTGTGAGGCGTATTCGTGCTTTTCTAACCATATTGGTCCATCAATCCATTGTTTTGCCGTTTTATATACGTTGAGTGCACCTATGAGACTTAATTGAAATATAAGAACCTATCGTCGATTTTTTTTAGGCTTATCCTTTAGTCTTTTAGCCGCCAAACCGCTTGAACTCCTAAGAAAACGTTGCACAGACCCACATTAAACAGCAATTCATCGTATTCTTTGATTTAACGACCTCGATGATTTCTCTTTTTTACTGCGACTAAGGTAACAGCAGCTACGGCAATAAAACCACAAGTTACCGCGGCTATGATGAGAGCTGTATTGTTTGAAGCAGCATTTGCATCTGTTACCTCAGACGTAGCTGGAGTGGCCGAAGCCGCAACTGAGCTTGATGGTGCAACTTCACCGTTAGGTTCAGGCTGCCCCTCAAAACCGGTCGCTTGACAGTAAGCAATTTCGCCTGTATCTGCCCAAACGCCAACTTGAACCTGATCGATAGTATAGTATACTTTGTCAGTGGGAATCCGAATCCAATACAGCGGATAAGCCGTCATATTATCCCTAACAGCACCCGATATGGAGACCAACGGGTCTTTGATCAAGTGAATGTAGACGTCTCCAACACCAAAAATGGTTACAGTTGAAATGTTGTTGGCTGCTTTCCAAGCTAAATCTACAGCTTCATCCATAGAAATCTTAACGTGAGTATCGCCTATCTTATATGTAGTCCATCTATCAGAAAAACCATCAATTACATTTAATCGGTTGTCAAATCTCATCGATAAGACATTCGGGTAATCAAAACCCTCAAAACTCGGCTTAAAATAGACTGCTGTATGATAGTCATTAGATGTTATCTCCATTTTCAGGTTATTCTCAACTATTGAGGCAGTACCATTTTTATTACTTTTTGCTGTAGTTACTAACTGGTCTAGTGAGTTATGATTAGCAACTTCAAGCATTGGCTCGATATACGATGCCCCGCTCTTGAGCGTTTGGTAGCGGTTAAGAATAGCGGAAGCTTTATCCGAAAGCGACTGTGGCAAAGCCTGTGAATAATGAATTGAATCGTTACCAAAATATGATAACAGGTAATAGACTGAGTCTCCTGAAATATCGGCGGAAATGGTAATAAAGTTGCCACCGCTCGTCGAGAGATTATACTTAAGATTCTCTGCGCCTGTTCTCCCCTTATTTGGCCCATTAGTCTCTAAGTTATGTTTTGTTAAGGTAACATTATATTTTGACATGTCAAGACCAAATAGGTTACTCATTGAAGAACTTACTTGGGCTCTATGTTCAAGTTGAAGCGAATTCGGTGAATCTAACACTGAAACAAAAGGTTGTTCTGTCGAGGAGTTATTTTCAGCGATGGCAAAACAATTCATAGAAAGAGGTGCAACTAACATAAGGATAATGGCATATTTCCAAAAATTTTTTGAAGTTAACACTTTCATATTTATTTCACCCTTCAGACTAGATATATATTTCCATCGCCGAAAACTCGCATCTGACGAAGGAGCACCCATTCATGGTATGTGGGTGAACCAGGTCGTGTATCATAACCAAAGTTATAGCCCTTATAGAATAGAGAATCGTCAAAATAGTCATAATCCCCGCCCATTTGGTTGGTGGCCCAATCAAGGGCTTCTTTTATTGTATCGCCACTAGAGAGACGATAATAAAAGTATTGTACCCAATGCTTGTATCTAAAAGTACCGTCAAAGCTTCCCTGTTCCCAGACTTGGTGCAAATCTGGGTCTCTGCCTTGAAAGCCAATATAGCAGTAACCAGATCCGTCGGGATCATTGTAGCCGTCGGTACTCCTTGATGTTGTTCCTAACCATGCATACGGCATTCCCACTCTACCAGTTCCTTTCTCAGTGTCCAAGTATGCGTACAACTCATTGTCATTAGGGTACTGGGAATACTGGTTTCCAGCATCGACTGGGCCCTCAACTATTTGACCGTTTTCCTCGTTCCAATACAAACCGCCGTTCATGCAGGTATATATGAATGTAAAGTGGGTTTTTGAGCAGTATGGTATTAAGTACTCCGCAATCTGCGCTCCAGTTCCATCATAAGAGTAATAATTATAGTGTGTGGTATAGCCTAGAGATATCCATTCCCATATGGGCCATTCGCCATAGTAAACAAAATCCCAATAGCCTCCTTCAATGCCTGAACAGAACCAATTACCTACATGAAAGGTGGCCAAATAACTGCAAGTGCCACTGTCTCTTACATTGATATTTGTTTGGTAAACGTTTGACGCTGTTGTTGAACTACCACAAAAGTTCACGGCATCCCAGTTGTAGGCACCATCCATGTAATTGTATATGGATTGACATACTTCGTATTCATCTGCGATTTCATTAGCATCTTGTAAGTAGTAGGAGCCCCAGTTAGCAGAGGCTTTATACGCACTTGCCAATGGAACGCCAAGTGAGAGAAACATTAGCGCAATGAGAACCATTACAGCTGTAAGATAGAAATTTCGCTTTTGCATATTATCACAATCTCGCCAATGGTTTTACTTCTCAGCCTTCTAACTAGAACTAATCGCTTTTGCAAGCACATTAGCTCAAGCAAGATTAAGTATTATAAAAGGTAGTATAACACGCTTGTCATACATTCAAATTTGGAATATGTCATATGTCTTAACAGTGCCGTGTAAATATTCTTTCGTCGGAAATTAGTTTTTGCAATGCTTTTATCTTAATGCACCAAACTAGCAAAAAAAAGATATTTTAACAAAAAGCAAACTAATTTTATACATAAAAATTAGCAGTCTGATTGATTTGATAGCACAAATCCTAAAGATGCCTTGACTAATTTTGAGTATACTATCTACATAACGAAGTTATAATCTACGTAGCTTGAAGGTAAAAGGTGATCATATAGAAAAATGGGTTACACGTTTCCATTCATCGCTGCGCTGAAAGCGTTGTAGAGGTCATCTGTTAACTGTTGTATTTGTTCAGAGGAGTAGTAGTTGCTGCTAAATACGATAAACACGTTTTCTCCTCCAACGACCTGCGTGGTTAACGCCGCAACTTTCGTCACCTGTATAGAGTCCCCTGGTTCCACGGTTTGGTAGGTTGCCAAGTTGTATTTGGCGGCCAGCGGCATTAACGCTTTAGAGAGGGCTTCGTGTGTGACGTTTCTTCCGTAGGGGTAGTTCATGCTTGTTGGGACACCGACTGTGATGTTGAAGTTATATTGGTAGCTGGCGTTGCCAGAGAGAAAATGTTCTTGGTTTGGGCCTGATTTGAGAAAGGCTATGCTGAGTAGGGGTGTGTTGTTTGGGTTTTGGTTGCTTGGGGGGGTTTGATTGGGGGTTGTTACTGTAAGGTTGTCTCCTTGGGCGGAGATTGTGATGTTTTGGCCGTTGACGTTTATGGTTAGGGTGGAGTTGGTTAGGGTGACGTTTTGTTGTGCGTTGCTGTTGGTGTAGTTGGTTTGTCCCTGAACTGTGCTGTTGACTATTTCGGTGTTAAGTTGGCTGCCTGGATCGTTGAATATATTGATCGTGATTATGCCTGCTTCGTCAGCGGCAACAGTGCCGACGGTGGCTAATACGATTGTTAGGGCTGCTATAAGGACTACTCTTTTAACCTGCATTTATTGCGCCTCATCAAGCAATACATCACTAGACTGTGGAGGCTTAAAGCGTTTACGAACGATATTGACTTCAAAATCAATGTATGCGGATGATGAGCACACTTATAAAAAAGAAAGGGGATTTGCTTATTCTTCCTCTTCTTCGCAGTCGCAATCTTCATCGCAACAGCAGTCATCGTCTTCTTCTTCAAAAATCATAAGACAAACCTGCTTAGAAATCAATTTTGAATTTAATAGCTGTTTCGATGCAGATTGGTGGTCACGATGCATTTTTTGCCTGTGGAATTGTGGGTTCTTTTGGGGGTTGTGCATGCTTCGCATCCACATCCTGATTGCTTCAACATAGAGCCATGCACCGCATGTGGGGAAAAAAGTGTATCCCACACCGAAACAGACAGAGAAAAACGTTGCAAAGCCAAAAAGCAACCGCCCACAATTGCAGTCTTGTGGTGCCCCCTAAACCGCCACACCCACACAAAGAGAGAAAATCTGTCTTTCTACCTATAAGGAAGGGGATAGGTCGGCAGAGCAACAGAGCCTTCTTAATCGCTGCATACCGAACTGCTTGCGGAATCTGCCTCAACCAGACTGCAACCCAAACAAGACGCAGATACAAAAAAGCAGTCGCCAGCAAAGCCCGCAAGAAGATGATGAGTAAGGGCACTTCTGCCTTCATCTACACTAAAAATAATCTGCAGCTAATTCTTGCTTTGATCCTCCACGCGCTTGTTTCTGTTTCGATGCAGCGTCTCAGACATCAAACTCAATTCTTTCACGTAATCCATAAGCGCCATCCGCATCGCCTCGCTCTCGCTTGTCCCCAAACGCGTAGACAACACGGTAAGTATCTCTCTTTGCTCCTTGCTAAGCACAACTCTAACTATACACTTTCTAGGCATACATTTCTCTTCTCCCATTTTCTGGTAAATGACCCAACAGGATGGTCACCGGTGACTCACCGCGTGGCTCAACCCGTTGTACAATTCGCCTTTTCACTTTCTTTGCTTATTAACTGGCTATCAGACATGTGAGGTATAGTAATATGCCATGGGAAGAAACCGATAAAACCATAAAAAGCGGGCACAGAAGCCCCGAAGACTTTCAAGCAGAAACCTTAAAAACCATCATCCTAAACCCCCGAGAAGGCATCGACGCCATCGTCGCCGCAGCCGCCGCCATGTATGGCTTCGCTAACAGCATGAACACCGCCACCGCCAGCATGCAAAACTTCAACAGCACAACCGCCCAAACCGCTACCGCCACACGGAAAATCATCCGGGCAGGCGAAGACGAACTCTACCGTAGAGGAGTCGAATAAATGAGCCTTGACACCCCCGATGTAGCCATCGTTTTCGGCTCCGTCACTCCTCCGCAGGGTGACGTTGTGGAGTTGATGTTGCATTTGGGCTGCACCAAAGAAGTCAGCAGTTTTGAGGTGGTGCTGCAGAATTGGAGTGGCAAATACAGTCCCAACGGCTCATACCCCATCACCGTGGGCTTAGATGGCAGCATAAGCCTATGCAGAGGCGCCAGCTGTCCCCAGCTGATTACTTGCCGGGTCGAAAACATCAAGTATCAATCCAGCCCAGCAGAAAACTATCTCACAGTGAGCGGGCGCTGCTGGGGCGAACGCCTCTTCCGCCGCGTCGTCACCGCAACCTACGAAAACATCAAAGGCGAAGACATAGTCAAAGACCTCCTCGACTACTACGTGGGCTTAAGCCACAGCCGCAGCGGCGCCGAACTCATAGAATCCACCGACACCACCTACACCAAACTCAGCTACAGCGACACCCCAGTCATGGATATTCTCCGCGAAATCGCAGGCAGCGCTGACAAAGCAGGCGTAATAGGCTACGATTATCGGGTTGCCCCAGACGGAAAATTCGAGTCTACCCCAAAAACACAAAAAACAGCCAGGTAGACCTCAGTGAACGCATCGAAGGGTGTGAATACAGCAAAGACATCACCCGCGTCCGCAACCGAATCATCATCTACGGCGCCCAAGACAAAAGCGTCCCCCTAGACAAGGACGGGTGGACCGAAGCCCTCTCCTGCAGCGACGGCGCTTGGATGGCGGTTTCAGGCAGCATCAGCCAAGACACCTCCAACTATGCCAAAGGCGCCGCCAGCATAAAAACCGCAGCCCAAAACCTCTACTATGCCAGCTCTCGATTCACCTTAGCCAGCGGCAAAGAAATCGACGCTGACCAATACCCAACCCTTAACCTTTGGCTTAGCCGAGATGCCAGCTTCAACGGCAACGCAACCATCGTACTCCACGACGTCAACAGCAACCTTGTCTCCCGTGAATTGACTTTGGGCGACGGGAAATGGTTCCAGACACAGCTCTCAGTAGGGTCCAACAGCGCTGATCAATGGCAGATTCCAGGGCAATTCAACTGGAACCAAATCCACAGTGTACAGGTCTCGTTGTGGTTTACGGGTGTAGGTTCAGGCAACTTCTGGGTTGATGGCCTAAACTTCGGGGGCAGACGCTACAGCAGCATCCAAAACGATTTGGCAAGCCAAAACAGCATCGGCCTCCGCGAACTGGTAGATGCCAACGAAGAGTATGCCAGCGACCTGCAATGTGAATCCCACGCCAAAGCATTACTTGCCAACCTCAAAGACCCCGCCGAAACACTGAGCCTCCAAACCACCGTGCTCGACTACGGCAACAACCCCATCCTTGCAGGCGACAAAATCCACGTCGTCCTACCCAACGAAGGTGTAGAGAGCGATTTCCGTGTGGAATCCGTCGAATACAGGGTTGACGGTAAAACCCAGACCATGCAGGCGACTTTGGAGTTGGGGCATGAGAAGCCTCTGTTAGCGGATTACGTGTATGTACTGCGTAGCCGAACCAGCAGTTTAAGCCGATACAAAACCTCCAAGCCGTAGGTGATGTGATGAGTAGGCGTGTTGTAGTTGAAGTCCGCGAGAACATCCATAAGGAACTGCGGAAGACTGCGGTGCTAAACGATTTGAAGCTTCATGTGTTGGCGAATGCTTTACTTGAAGACCGGGTGTTTGACAGGCAATACATGGAGGCACTAATCAAACGTTTAAAAGTAGAGGGGGGTACCCCTGTTTAGTGGGAGTTCTTCTCTTTTGTGCCAACACAAATTTATTAGATGTTTTTCCGTTGGGTTTTCTGGGTGATTTTATGCATCATTACAAGAAATATCTGGTGCTTGCAGGCATCGGAGCCGCTATGACTGCGATTGGATTGAAAATGTTTGTTAAAGCAAAGAAAGAAGAGAAACATCATGGCATATGCTTCTGGAAGTAACTGCAGCTAAATGCAGCGTCATCCCCTTTTTTGGATTTTTCTAGAAATAAAGCGTGTGTTTTGGTAGATCTCACCGTTTTCATTACTCAAACAGGAATAAAAAGCGCTATCTAATTGTTATTCAACATTCCGTTGTTCTGCTTGTGGAAACGTCCACAACCAGCCAGAAACCTCTATCAATTGCAGGACAAAAAATGCAGTCGCCTGCATGACCCGCCAGAAGAAGATGAGTAAGGGCGACGCTGCCTTCATCTTAAACTAGAAAAAACAAAAAACACTTTTTTGAGGCGAAAAGGGCTGCTTGGTGACTTTGTTGGTTACACGCTGTTACAACAAACCCCTAAATATGTACCAAAGCAACCATTGTTCTATAACCTTCCAAACGGTAATTCACAGCAAAAAGGGGATTGTATGGCTAAAAAACTCTTGATTGTTGATTCGGACATACGCACTTCCGGAGCTTTCGACAGATTATTTAGCAGATTAGGCTACAATGTTGAGGTGGCGGGCGACCATTTGCAAGCCCAAAAGAAGATACAAAACAGCGCCTATTCATGCATAATTGTCAATTATGGTCCTTCCTGCAACGATGCAACCGAACTCCTAACGTTCACCAAGAAGCAGCTGCCAAGCACAATAGCTGTAGTTTTAACTGATTATCCTTCACTGGAAAATACTATAGCGTCAATCGCGTGTGGTGCCGACATAGCTTTTTCAAAACCAGTAAACACAGAACTACTAATCAAAGCAGTAGAAGGCAACATCACAGGGGTTGCAAGGCAAACCTCGCCATTCTGTGATAATTCTCTCAACCACTAACAAAAAGTAGTAACTCTACAATGCTTATTCCAAAAATATGTATCTAGTACTGTTTTTCCCTGTTTTTATGTAGTTTGGGTAAGGGTTCTGTTAACTTCGTGGGCGATACTTCTTCTTGTTAAGTTTCGGGTGATTGTTTAGGTGCGGAAATTGTCCATGTTAACAGTCGGGTGATAATAGGATGGGTTAATTATCAACAATTGCGCTTTCAATTGGTTTATTATTTGTTTTACGGAACATATGCTCTTTCTCTTTTGGTTGAGAGATTCTTTCAATAACGAAACCGTCTTCAAGGTCACCAAGCAACCGTATAACATCCATTACATCAAGTTCCAGAATATCAGCTATCTCTAATGTTGTTGCCCCCCCAGTTTTTTCCAAAAAATCTTTTATTCTTTTTTTAGCATTTGCCTCGTTGGTCTCAATTATGTGGCTAAGCTTGCCTTCTTTGAAGTATACTTTAAAGGTTTTTAGACAGTTAGGGCACTCCATATTCTTTACATGGAATGATGAGTAATCCCATTCCTTTAAAACCCTCTCTGTATTAGTTCCACAAGATGGGCATTTAGGCAAAATGACACCACCAAATCAAATATTATTAAAACTGAAAGCAAATAAGGTTTGCCTATTTTTCGCTTAACATATCTCTAAAGTGATAGATAGGAAAATAAAATTGAAACCAAGAAACCGTTACTTGAAAATATCGATTTCACTTAATAGTGTCTGCATCTCTGTTATTCTCTCAGTCATTTTCTTGCGTAAATCCACTATTTTTTCATAGTTCTTAGCTATTTCTCTTTGTTTCGACAAATCGATTTTGCCCTTATCATCAATCGGAACTTTAATCTTGATATTCTTTACTTTACCAGCATGGGCTTCATTAGAACGCTTAAACTTCCCTGATGTAACCAAATGCTCTCTCAAGTAATAAAGCAAATAGTGAAAATCAATCTTGTCGTTTACTACAGATATTAGTCCTCTATTTTCGGTGGCATAAAACGGTTCTTCGTGTACCCTAATATCTTTACAAGGGTCACCTTTTATATTCCAACTGATAAGTCTCTTATTTTCTCCATTTGTTTCATTACCAATTAAGATAGGTGGCGTTTTCTTGTCTTCCATAAACTCGATTGGACCATTAACTTGAGAAGAGAATAACGGATATCTTCCAGGGTTAAGCCGAGCAGTTTTTACAGTCGTTTTAAATGGCGAAGTTTGAACTTGGAAATAAATTTTGTTACTTAGTTGTAACTCGGCGTATCTATCCATAGCAAAGATTTCTCCAAGTTTTTTATCTGCGTCATTAAGCATTTTTCCGATATCAGCGTTTACACTGCTTGCATTTTCAATAAACTCCGAAATTGATATGTTATTGGATGTATCGGCTTTTCTCCAGTCTGCAAACAGGTCTGACCACTTATCAGCGTTAATAAAATCCTCTCTTGGAACCAATTTACATTTTGGGTCATCATTTGTTTTTCCCGAAAAACGCTGTTGCCATGCTCTCTTCATGTTAGGTATATCATTTTCTTCAGTAGGAGTCCTGTAAGAATCAAGGGAAATTCCAATGTTGTCAACATTATAAAGAAATACGGGTGAATACTCAGGTTGTACTCCTTTCTTTTTTAGGATTAGAATTGAGGTTTTCCAGTTGTTGTTTTGAAAAACGCCTTCTGGTAATGAGATTATACCGAGTACATCCGCATTTTCCTTTATTGTTTCTCTTGCCTTATCTTTGTGCCGATATAATATGCCGTCAGTTACAATTACAAAAGCTAAGTCCAGGGTCGCCATTCTTTATCTGACCCAAAACATATTTAATAAATCGGCTTTCGACTCCTAAACCACACCCATTATAGAAACTTGCGAACCCTAAATCTCGTAGGCTATCATCGATTTGCGTGACTCCGTTTATGTAAAAGGGGACATTGGAAAAAACATAGTCTGCTTGATGCTTAGGTTGGAATTGTGCCGTTTTGTCTGCAACTTCTACAAGTTCGCCCAGAGTTCCTGTTCCGTTATTTTTAGCTTGATAGAATGTCGAGTTAATCTTTGCAGATAAAGCATTTTTTCCAATGCTTGTATCAAGAAATTTGTCGAGTATGTGAAGTATCATGTTAGCTTTCGACGTGATTATCATTTGTTCGTCCCTATCTATCCCTAAGCAGTTGTATTTGATGGGGTCAAATTCGTAAGGATAATTGAGACCTTCTAAGAACGAAGCCACCTACTCCACAAGCGGGGTCACAGATACGCTTTCCTTCTTGAGGGTCTGCCATCTCCCAGATTGCTTGAATAATTGCTCTTGGTGTTAGATGTTTTCCATTTTTTATGGTTCCTTCTCTATGTGCTGAGCCTAAGAAAGCTTCAATTATTCTGCGTTTAAAATCAGGGTCGATTTGTTTCTGAGCTATATTTCCCAGACCTATTAAGTCCTTTAGTACAGTCTTAAAAACTGTTTCTTCATCCTGAAATGCGAAACCATTGATGACACCTGGTTGATTGGATATCGTGGGGAATATGTTGGTTTTTATGTAATTTCTAACTGTGTTTTTGTATGTTTCAAGAGAGTTGCTTTTACTAGGGTCTGCTAAAGTTTCTATCGAAAAATCTTTTGGTAATAGCTTTGCATCTGATATTCCCTTGAATAATAGGAGTTCTACAAAGGTTTCTAGGCATTTATGTGCATTCTCGCCTGTGCAAACGAATATTTTTTGCCATAGGTTATAGATGGTATTTTGTTTGACGATTAGAGGGTTGTAATACTCTTTTGGGGGTTGAATTTCGATTGAACCGTTAATAGGCTCTTTCCCAGCAAGAACTTGCTCGGTAAATAAAGTAGGTTTTTTTGGATTTCTTTGTTTTCACCTGTTATTATTTTTGCAGCGAAACAAATAACTTCCTTACCTTTTGATGTTGTGCCGATTTCAATAATTTTGTTAGAGGCAATTCGATAGTATACTTTAGTTCTTTCACCAGCTCTCGCTATGAAGTATTTTGTATCTGGAAGAGCATCTAAATAATTTGTTTTTAATTGGTTGGATGCAATATCAATTTCGCTTGATGATGCCTTATCCTCAATTCCAATTAAGATATTTTTGCCTTGCGCTACAAACTGGTCAGGCTTTTTAGCGCTTTTTTGGCAATTAAATCCTGCTTCTTTGAGATTAGTAAAGGGTATATCGTTTGCTTTGTAAAGTTTTAAGCCTTGCTGATTAAGTTCCAAAAAAGGTAATCCTTGAGAAAGACTTTCTGACATTATTTTTCAATCCCTTTTTTCTCTTTTGAGATGTTTTGATTGCGCTTTGGTACATTCCAGTAAGGGCTTTTACATTTTGGACAAACTTTTGGCTCTTGAAAGGTGTTTCTCGGCAACCATACATGTGCGCATCTCTCACATTTCCATGCTTCAATCTGTACTTTGCCCATAAGGCATCGGTTACTTGTATAATAGCAATTGTATATAACGATTGCTATTATAGCGCTTGTATAATAGCGTAAAGCATATATATGCTATACCTATTAGTAATATACTGCAAGGTGTTAGCGGTTGAACGCTATTAGCAGTTTAAGAGAAAGTCGGGGCTTAGAAATCG
This sequence comes from Candidatus Bathyarchaeota archaeon, assembly GCA_963702095.1. Classification (GTDB taxonomy): domain Archaea; phylum Thermoproteota; class Bathyarchaeia; order Bathyarchaeales; family Bathycorpusculaceae; genus Bathycorpusculum. Next base: position 1,963,901 of record OY969706.1, on the reverse strand, counting down.
CCCAAGCAAAAGAGAGTCAAGTAAATTGTATAGAAGAGAACTTTTACACCGTGAAATCTCAAAGCGGAAACGGTGAATATGCGGTTTTTATGGTAGATGGTAAATGGAACTGTGAATGCCCAGACCATCAATTCCGTCATGTAAAATGCAAACACATGGTTGCCGTTGAAGTCAGCCTTAAAATGAAGGAACAGGTCAAACGCAATATTGTTATCCAACCCCTAAATATGGCTAGCTGTGTTTTTTGTGGTTCAGAAAATATCGTTAAGGATGCCATACGTCACAACAAAAAGTATGACCTACAACGTTACCTCTGCAAGGCATGTGGTAAACGCTTTAGCGTCAATGTCGGTTTTAACGGGATGAAGGCAAGCCCACAAGTTATTACCTCTGCCATGCAACTCTACTTCACAGGAGAAAGCCTACGCAATGTCCAGAAATTCCTAAAACTCCAAGGCGTAATAATCAGCCATGTCTCAATCCTAAAATGGATAAACAAGTACACCACACTTATGACCCAATATCTTGAAAAGATAAAGCCGAATGTGGGTGATAAGTGGCGGGCTGATGAGGTTTGGGTAAAAATTAACGGCGATATGAAATACTTGTTTGCTATGATGGACGATGAAACCCGCTTCTGGATAGCCCAAGAAGTCGCAGATACAAAATACAAGCATGATGCACGCAACCTACTTAGAATGTCTAAGGAACTTATGGGCAAAAAACCCACAGTGTTTGTCACTGATGGGTTAGCGTCTTATCATGATGCTTACAAAAAAGAGTTCTGGACACTAAAAGGACCAAGAACAGAGCATGTTAAACACATCAAACTTAGAGGGGATATTCACAACAACAAAATGGAGCGCATGAACGGAGAAATCCGAGATAGAGAAAAGGTCATGCGGGGATTAAAGAAGACCGATACTCAGATTCTTAAGGGCTATCAACTTTACCACAATTACGTTAGACCCCATGAGGCTTTAAACGGCAAAACACCCGCCGAGGCTTGCGGCATTATGATTCAGGGACAGGATAAATGGCGAACTATCATAGAAAACGCAAGCAAGCAGGTAATTGATACTTAGCGCCATTAGATACACAATTTTAAATACAACTTTCCCCTCATTGAGGGCTACCGAGGTATGGCTAAATGCAGGTAATAGCTAACCCTTTTGGGATATCAGAACGAATCGATGAGCTAATAAAAAATATTGCAGAAATGGAAAAAGCAATAAACAGTGGTAAAAAGTCAATTGACTTAATACAGGTTAAGTTTGTTACGCCTCTTTCAATTTTACCCTTAGCTGTCTATGCCAACAATAATGAGTTAACAATCAATTGTTTGGAAGAAGATGAAGATGTTTGCCGTTATCTTGAGACTATTGGGTTCCAAGAGGGTGTTGCTGATTTTTCTAAAGCAAAAAAATACTTACCAATAACTAAAATGGTTGCCAAAGAAGCCGACAGTGAAATGCTCAGCGAGTATGAAAATAGGATTATCAAGGAAATGAACGTAGAAAAAACAGCGCTAAAGTATTTTACGAGTGAAATAATCAACAACGTAAATGAACATGCTCATATTGATAATTATTGGCTTCTTGCTCAATATTATAAAAAACCAAAAGTAAAAACTTGCGAGATTGTTATTGCCGATTGCGGGATTGGTTATAAAAAATCATATAAGGGCACGGAATACGAAGCAAAAACAGATGATGAGGCAATAATTAATGCCTTTAAGGGCAAGTCTTCTAAAAAAGACTGGAAAGGCAGAGGCAACGGTATACAAAGTATTTCTAAACTATGCGTAAATGGGTTTGGCGGTAAAATGATAATAATGTCTGGAAAGGCGTTAGTTTATCATAAAGCTGATGAAACGAAGATATTGAAGCTAAAATCTGGATGGGATGGTTCCTTAGTTGCCCTAAACTTTACGCCCAAGGATATTGAAATTTATAAATTCGTTAGTTAGGCTAGTAAGGGATGTACTCCCTTTTTCGCTATTTCCATCATTTGTCTAATCTCCTCGTTTGTGTTATGGAAGACTACTTTTTTATTGCCGATATCGCACAATAATTCGTGAAGAAAAGAACGAGAGGCAAATACAATCTGGTCAAAATCTATTACATTTTGCGTTTCTTTTTTTTCTTCTAAGAGATTAACGACTATTCTAGCTGTTTCGCGATGGCGCAAAGTGTCGGTTCTAAATAACTCGAATAGTTTTATCTCCATACTAAACACTTCTGATGTTGGTTATCTGATATTGTTAGTATTTAAGGCTAATTGTAACTTTTTTTGCAATTTAGCGAGTGCAATCGGTATTTAGTTTTTAGCTGTTATATTTAGCCGATTCAAGTAACAGCCAGCCCCGTTCAGAACTCTCAATGTTAGCCCGATGCCCCAGAAATCAGAAGCCCAACCCGATACTTCAGAACTCAAATGCTCGGTTCGGTCATCACCCGAAAATTAACAGCCCAAATCCAGCCCACAAAAAAGAGAGGATTTATCACCCGATTCTTAACACAGAGAATCATCGCCCATGAAGTTAACAGAACCTGGGTAAGACGGGTTTTTATATTACCCCGACAATTTGAGTTGAGAAGAGAGAGTGAAACAGCACAATTGACACTTATCGTTGACGACGCAGGAAGCGGCGACTTGCTTTTCGGCGTTGTAGTCGGCGCTTACCATGAAGAAACAGGCGAATTCAAATACGAGTTAATCGATGTCAGATTCTACCAAGACATCTTCCGAGAAAAAGAATACCTCCAAGAATCTTCACGTGTTGTATCAAGCCTTGTTTCCAAATTTGACCTCAAAGCAGACGAGCCCATCCACATCTGCCAAGGCTGCATCTTCGACGTCGCCGCCGAAGAACTCCAAAAAGTCTACGGCGAAGACCGAGTTAAACGCATCCACGTCGAAGGTGAAACCCAACGTCTCGTAGAAATCGCTTACCTCGACGAAATCCGCAACCTAGGCTACGAACCCCTAGCTGAGCGGGATGAGAAGCGAGGCAAAAACTTTTTCCACATGATGCGGTGGCTCAAAAATAACCCTGAAATGATCCGCTACGCAAAAACCGGTTGGCCAAAACTAAAGAAGTATCAGCTTTTCAAGCCGTTCCATACATCCCCAACTTATAAGGCGGTTTGCAGTGAATGCGGCTCTGAATGCGATGTGCCTTTTCAGCCTAAAGCAGACAAACCGGTTTTCTGCCAGAAATGCTGGTCAAACCACAAACCTGTTTACCCTCACCCACGTAAAGGAAGAAAAACAATAAAACATTAGTTAGGTAAATGAAAATGAATGTCTTTTTTGATTTTAACTCAAGTTGGTATGCGCTTTTATTCGCCTTCTTAGGCGCTTGGGCACTTTTAATGCTCGTCCGCAGAAAGCATGATTCTGTCCATGAAATTAAAGAGCAGTTACTGTTGGCTTGCGGAGGCATGGTTTCTTTGGCGATGATGGAGTTTTTCGCTGTCTCCACCGGTCTGTGGAACTACACCCCGGGGAACTGGCCGGTGATTCTTTGGCCCACCTACTTTGTGGCAATCTTATTCGGTTATCAGCTGCTGCGTTCCGTCGAGCGTGTAGTGTTGCATCGACCGGTCATGTAGCTTCTATCTTGAATGCTTAAATCGCCCTTCCCCATTTTATATTGTGGACAGTGTTTTTCGTTGACTCTTTCTGGCAAGCCGCCTTACCGCGGTGTCGTGGTTTGGATGGCTAAACCTTGGGTTATACCCTCAGCGATCGTGCGCACCGTACTGATAGTTTTGTTCACTTTGTTCGTAATGTTTCTTGAAATGTACGGCGGCATAGCGATAGTGCTGCTTTTGGGGGTTCCTCTGTACTTGTGGACGCTTTTGGTGTTTACGTTTGTATGGCTAATCAGTATGCTGCAGCTGCTGCTTTTCTACTATGCCAACAGTTACATCCTACGCCAAGACGGATTAGAAGTCCGCCGTGGCATCGTGCGCTTGCATTCTTTTATGGTTACGCCTTCGGGTTTTGGTGATTTAATGCTGTATCAGGGGTTGGGCGGTCGTGTTTTCGGTTATGGGGATTTAACCGTGAACTCTCAGGGTGAGAGACATACTCGGATGGTGTATGTGCGTTCTCCCTATATGGTTGTCGACACTGTGCGCAATGTGATGGGCAAGCCAATTGTGCGTGTGGATAATCTGGTTTAGGTTGCGTTCGTCTGTGGTGCTATGGGTTTTTCTGCATGTATGATTAGCAATATGTAATTGGTGTGACCGTATGTTTGGTTTTTCTTAATTGTTATGAACAGTTCTCAACACCCTTTATATCAGCCGTCGGAATATACTGTTAACAGAGCAAAACCGAAGACAGATGGATGACGGCATGTTGGATACTGCAACCCTCGTGTTAGCAGCAGATCTCTGCGCCTTGCCCTTCATATTCATGGGGTATGTCCGTTCCCGCGTTCGGCACGCGCTAAAATCACGGGGCAACCCGTAGAGTCCTGGTCTGCGATACAAGCGGATGCAATCCAAAACAGCCTCTCCCTGCTCGCCGCTACTCCCAGAGCTATACATCCATATTACATATGCTTATAAGCACAAAATGCAGATGGAGCTACCCCCAACAGGAGGCGAAAAAAATCCATGCTAAGCCGAGACTGCGACGGATGTGAAATGCTCCACATGTGCAGTGAAAGATACCGCAAAGTAGGCAAAGACGAAAAAGTCTACTGCCCCGACGGCACCGCACATCTGGTAGACCAAAACTAATCTCCTCTCTTCTCTTTTCTGCATTGAACGTTTATTTTAAGTTTGGAATCCCAAAACAAGTAAAACTTGCTCTGGGCACAAAAACTAAGCCGCTTAAGTGCCAACGCCAAATCCCCAGCGTCCCAACCCACAATCTTTTGGAGAAACTCTTCGTGCCTTGGAAAAGGGTTCTCGGTGCTGCAGAGTCTGCGGCGAACGCTGCCGTCGTGCGTTGAAAGTTCGTTGAGGAGGTTTTTGACTGGATCAACACCGGTTTCCAGCAGCTTCTGCTCGATGAGCGCCGCTACAAGCCAGAAGTGAAATATCAAAACCTAAAGCCGCAAGCTGCTCCAACGCGTTGGTGACGTGTTTGCTGGGTTTGCTCTGTGTGATCTTTTGAATTCCCGCCTTCTCAAAGAAGGGGTTGTACTTTGCCATCACCGCAACTGCCTCGACGCAGGGGGTTCCAGCAAAAAGGAGGGTGTCGTGCACCAGTTTTTCGCCTAAGCCAATGCTGCGGTATTTTGGGTGGATGACTATGCGGCTGATTACGCTGACTTCCTTCTGCAGTTCTTTGATGCTGCCTTTCCAGACTTGTCTGCGTCCGAAACGCATCGGCGGCGGATAACAATACACGATGACTCCGCAGAGCTCGTTTTTGCGTTTTATGGTGAAGATTTTGCGTGTGGGTGGTGTTCGGTGTGCTCGGTAGTGGAATTCGCAGAGCGCCTTGTAGTCGGCTGAAGTGCCCTCAAAGATAGCCATTTGCCGTGTCAGCGAACATCGAGCAGCTTTGGCTTTGGGGTGGTATTTGACGGTGACTTCTTTGCCATAGCGCTTATGGATATGCACGTTTGTTGTAGTCGCACTCTTTTATTGTGTGTTTTATGGTTGGGCGGGCGGGGCAGAGACTTTAGAATATAGGGGTTATTGTTTCTTGTTCTTTTAATATTTTTTAGATTTTGGTTTTTTAGTGGTTGAAGATTTTCTTTGGCTGCTTTGTAGATGGTGTCTGTGTCGATTCCGAAGTAGCCGCAGGATTGGTTGCCTTCCAGCCATGTCATAGTCTATAACATGTTAGATTACGTTTGAGAGGTTGTCGTACACATTTTTGCGATGCCCCACAAAAAGCACGATTACCTCTTTTTTGTCATCGTCAATCTGGTAGATGGCTCGGTAGTCGCCTGCTTTTATTTTCCAGAAATCTGAGGGGTGTAGTGGTTCTCCGGTTTGGTAGGGGTCGTCTGCAACTTGTCTGAGCGCGTTTTTTATCCGTTCCCTATTGGTTTGGTCGAGTTGTTGCAGTGCCTTCGCAGCTTTAGGGCGCAAAAGCACATTATACACGTTAGAGGTCCTCTAGGAGGATAAGTGTTTCTGGGTGTTCTTTGGCTTCTTTGCTTTCCTTTTGTAGCATTTCATAGAATCGGAGAGTTTTTTCTTTTTCTTCGTAGAGGCTGATTATTGTTTTTATGGCATCGCTGCGGCTTTTGAATTTGCCTTCAGCTACCCATTGGTCGATTTGTTCGAGAGTTTTTTCGGGAAGCCTAAGTTGCACTTGGGCCATTTAGTTGCACCGTAAACAGATGTGTTTACATTGCACTTAAGTTTTGCGCATAAAATATCATGCAGGAAATCAGTAGTCGCGGTTCTTCATACCATGACGACTTCGTCAAGGATGCCTCTACCAATATGGGGCTTTAGGGCTCCTTTTGATACTAAATCCACTTTTGACCCTAGCTTTTCTGATAGGAATTCTTCCAAAGCCATAAACTCAAACAGCCCCGGGTAATCCTCTTCTTTGAAGGTGACGAGGATGTCTATGTCCTTTTTTGGGTTTGTTCTCCTCGTCTGTATGAGCCAAATACGCCTATGGTTTCCACTCCATATCGCTCACTAAGCAGTGGCTTGAGCGTTTCTATGGTGGATGTGATTTCTTTTAGGTTCTTCATCGGCTATTACTATCACTACTACGGTTTTTCTTTCTTTTCTGTTTTGCCCCTGAAATAGTGGATGGTATGTCTGGTGAGATGTCGCCGCTCCATTGGCAGTCTTTGCAGTAGGTGTCATAGAGTTCGGAGGTGGGTTGGCGTGATTCTAATTCTTGGTTGTCTATGTTCGTTGAGCCACAGTTTGGGCAGTGTTTTGGCGGACGCTTTTCGTAGTCGAGGGCTTCGTCGGTTTGCTCTGGGATGGGATATTTTTTTAGCAAGTCTTCTAGCGGTATGAAGTTTTCTGGATGGTCTGCTTCTTGGCTGAGTTTATCTAGTTGCGTTTTTGAGGCGGTTTCTTTTTTTCGGTCACTGTTTGTCAGCCCTTGATTGAGTTTAGAAAAAGTTTTGTGACAATCATAATAGAGGCTCTTTCTTTTCTATTTTGTGCAAACCAACCGCTCCCGTTTTCAGAGGTGTTTTGTTGTGAGTTAGGCAGTCAATTGGTGACAGGCATCTTTAGGAAAATGTTTTAAGAGTTATACCCCCTTGTGTTATTCGGATGGTTCGAATGGTGTCTGCTGTTTCGGTGCTTTTAAGTTATGAAGAAAATGCTAAGTGGCTCTCCGCTAACTTGAAGAGTTTGCGGAAAGAGTTTAATGATCAATGGGTAGCAGTTTTAGAAAAAACAGTAGTAGACCACGATAGCGACCTATCCAAGCTTGTTAAGCGTCTTCAAAAGAAGTACGCTGGGGTTTACAGTCAAATCACCGTTGAGTATGTGACTTCTAAAGAGTTGGATTTAATTCTTTAGGGGCAGCGGTTTGCGGATTCCCTGCTTTTTCAAGCCCGGACCCCTTGAAGCAGCCTATGTCGCCGCCATACTTGAATCGCAGACCCTGCATGTTTACGCCACAGTGGAGTTTTTGGTGGACACTGGAGCTACAAGAACAACCATCAGCGATAAAGATGCAGTTAGGTTAGGCATTGATTATTTGGCGCTTGAGAAGCTCGGTGAGGGCATGTTGGGCATCGGCGGAACCGTGGACACATACAACTTAAAAGACGTCAAATTCACATTTAACCAAGGACGCAGAAAAACCCATGAGGAAACGCTTGAAAAAATCTGCGTAGTTAAGCATCCGCAGTTAAACGAGCGTATTCTAAGAATTCCAAGTATCCTCGGAAGAGACATCCTAAACCACTACGCGCTCATCTACGATAAACGGGAAGAGAAAGCCTACATAACTGATGAACCAACAAGTTAATTCAGCAGTTAGCTTTCTGTTGTGTGTTTTGTTAATTGGAGCAGGCAGGCTGCGATTTCTAAATGTCGTCTAAGGGCACCAGTTTTTCTGGGTATTCTTAGCTTCTTTGCTGCGCTTCTGAAGTTTTTGGTAGAATTTTCTTGTTGCTTCTTCAATTTGGGGTACGGTAATCAAGTTTTTGCTTGAAGCTTCAAGAAGCAAATTCCAAGTGTCCCAGGTTTTCAAGCCATACATTGTGGCTATCACTGAAAGGGCTGTGTCATCTGAGAGAAACAATGCTTTTTTCTTCTCGGACAAGAGGATTACTTCAGCGTCAGCCAGTGAAATGCCTTCGCCCTCCGATAATTTTTGGGCTTGCTTTAATTGGGTTGTAGATAGGGTTTCCACTTTAAGCCATCCATCCCTAAACGCCTGCCCCACAATTTCTGCATCTGGGCAGCCGCGTTTGATGCCTTCATCTACAACTTCAACTTTGACTCTTGCTGTCACCTCGACGTAGTCGAAAAGTTGCTGAAGAATCCCAAGCCTGTTTATCTGGGCGAAATGGATAAGCGGTCCTGAGTCAGCGACAACAACCCGATGCGGCAGGCTTATTCCCCGTATTTTTCCTTCATGTACTGTTTTATGCTGTCGGAATCCCAGTTTATCGGTATGCCTTCCTCTTCGAGTAGTTCGAGGAATTCTCTCAGGGTGACGCCTAAGAGTTCGGCGGCGCATCGTTGGGTTAGTTTGCCTTTTTTGTAGAAGCGCAGGACTCTTTGGCGTAGGCCGTCTTCGATGAATTCTTTGAAGAGGGTACTGCGGTCGACTTTTTCGAGTTTCTGGACGGCTTCTATTCTGCTGAGGTTGCGTTTGGAGAGGCGGACGGTGACTATGCTGGTTTGTTCGGTTTCAGTCATGTATACCCCGATAGCTAGAGAATACATTGTAATACATAAGATTTATGCAAATAATCATCAAGTGGTTTTAAACGTTGTTCCGCAGTTGCTACAAGTGTAAGCGGAGATTTTGAATGCTATGTTTTCGAACTGTTTGGTGGGTTTTGTGAGGTGTTTTCCACAGTTTGGGCAGACAGCCATTTCTCCCTATCCCTTCCTTTGGCATTTCGGTTTGGGGTTGGTAAAATATATGGTTATGTGTCACTACAGTGTAACAGGGGGCAGGGGATAGTATGCTATTTTGAATTCTTCTCCACAGCGGTCGCAGCAGTAGGCTTCCAGACGGAAAACACTGTTCTCCAAGATACGTTCGGGCTCCAGCGGTTTCCCACAGTATTGACACTTAACCATGACGTCATTTACAGCGGGGTTTGGAGATAAAAGAATGTGTGGGCGCCACCATGAAGCAAAACAAGATTCTGCGAATTGCTCTTACGACGAGAAAGGGCAATTTATTTAGTTAACTTCGAGTCTAATTATATACGGGCAAACGTCTTTGACGGCCGCCATAACAAGTTTTCATCTTCTAATTGCCGATAGACAGAAATCCAGAAAAACGAGAACACAACCTGACCCCCCAGCAACCGACCAACACATCAAACTCCTCACCTTAGCGGAAGAAGTGGCGCATTTCGGCAGCTGGGAATGGGACGTTACTAAACCAAGGGCAATCTGGTCTCCAGAGTTGTTTCGGATTTTTGGACTGGAACCGCAAACTGAGGGGCTAACATTAGAGGAGTTCAGAAGTTTTATCCATCCTGACGACTTAGAAAAAGTAATCAAAAAAATGCAAAATGCTTTCATTCAAGCAAAAGTAAACCAGAAGGGAGAACTCTATTACCGTATAATCCGACCGGATGGTTCAGTGCGCATAATTCATTCTCAGCGGCAAGTAAAAGAACTCACAGAGGATGGCCAACTAAAGGTTGTTGTGGGCGTCGACCAAGACGTAACTGAGCAGAGGCTTGCGGCGCAGGTATCCGCTGAAAACACCAAGCTTCTAGCTTTAGCGGAGGAGGTGGCGCATTTTGGCAGTTGGGAACTTGATGTTTCAGAGTTAACGGCTAAATGGTCCCCCGGTATGTTTCACATCTTCGGAATCCAAGCCCACCGCTTAGGCTTCACTTGGGAAGAATACCTAAGCTTCATCCACCCAGACGACCGAGATGCCGCATTTAAAAACGCGCAGCTAATGCTGAATTCATCTCTGAACCACCGGGAAACCTTTGATTACCGTATAATCCGTCCTGACGGTTCAGTTCGGATTCTTAATGCTCAACGCCAAGTTAGAGAAGTAGATGCGCTGGGTAAAGCAAAAAATGTAGTGGGTGTCGACCAGGACGTCACTGAGCATAGGCAAGCCGAGGAAGCACTTAAAAAAAGCGAAGAACGCTTCAGAGTTGTAGCAGAGGCAGCCAACATAATGGTTTATGAATGTAATTTTGAAACAGGAAAAATTCAGACCTTAAGAGGCGAAGAAGAACTTGTCGGCTTCAAATATCAAGGCGTTGACCGCACGCTGGATTGGGTCTTAAGCCGCATACACCCAGACGATGCTCCCCGTGTGGTTGCAACTTGGAATGAAGCTATGAACAACCCAAGCATAGACCGATACAGCATGCAGTACCGAGTTATGCATAAAAATGGCAACTATATCGTTGTTAAAGACACTGCTAAAGCCTTAAAGGATAGAAACGGCAAAACCCTGCTTTTCATCGGCGGCGTCCGCGACATTACCCAGCGGACCCGGGACAGAGAAGAAATTGAGCAGTACAGCAAGCGCCTTGAGGAACTTGTTGAGGAGCGGACCAAGCAGCTTATTGAGTATGAGCGGTTGGCGGCGATTGGGCAGGTGGCGGGGATGGTGGGGCATGACATCCGCAACCCCCTGCAGGCGCTCACGGGCGAAGTGTACCTGATAAAAACAGAGTTAAACGGTTTCCCCCAGTCTGGGGCAACAGCGGAGATGAACGAAAGCCTCGACAGTATAGAGCAGAACATTGGTTACATTAACAAAATCGTCGCCGACCTCCAAGACTACTCAAGGCAACTAAACCCAGAGTACCACAAGGTAAACTTGCCATGTTTAATCACCGAGATGTTTGAAACCATCACGTTGCCAAGCGAAATCAAGTTAACAATCGACATAAGCGCTCTTCCAACAATAGACGTTGACCCAACCTTTCTACGGCGAGCCTTAACCAACCTCATCAACAACGCCATCCAAGCCATGCCAAACGACGGCGAACTCACAATTTCGGCGCGACCCAAAAACGGGGCAGTCTGCATCACCGTAGCAGACACCGGCGTCGGTATACCACCCGAAGTTCAAGCCAAGATTTTCAAGCCCATGTTCACCACCAAAGCCAAAGGACAGGGACTGGGATTGGCGGTGGTGAAGCGACTGGTGGAAGCGCAGGGTGGCACCATAAGCTTTGAGAGCAAGGTGGGGGTGGGTACAAAATTCTTTGTAACTCTGCCCCTTCAACGGATTTAGTTGGCTATGTCTTTGGCTTTCCTGTACAGTGCTTTGTCGATGACTCGGGCGTCAAGGTTATGTTTGGCAGCGGTTTTGCGCATTGCAGTTAAGAGGCGAACGTAGTTCTGTGGTGTGTAGAGGCCGGATGGGGCGTTGCCGAGGAGTGGTTTCCAGACTGCTTGGTCGAAGATGCCGTAGTTATGCGGGTCAAAGAACGCGAGGATGATGCTGGCAAGGACAGGTGTTATGCCTTCGAGTGTGGTGAGGCAGCTAAGGCGGTAAGTGTCGTCGGCGTTTGGGATGCTTAGGGTTTGGCTGGTGATGCGCTGGACTTTTTCCTCTGTGTTGCGGGCAACCAGCTCCTGTGCACGGGCAAGTTTTTCTGGGTCATCTTTGAATTTCCATTCCACGACTGATTCGAGGTCTTTGGTGCTGAGGGCTTTGTTTTTGCGGAATTTGGCGCCTAACTCGCGTTCACGCTGCGCAAGGTAACCGTAGGCTTTGTCGTATTTGCGGCTCCAGAGGAGGTAATCAGGTTTATCCACGCGTCTTCACAGCCAAGTAGTGTGATGGGTTAGATTTCAGTATTTAGGTGATTCCTGAAATTTCAACTGCGGCGATGGTAGAATTGAACGGTTAATTCTGTTTTGTTTTGAGTATTTTAAGGCATAATTCTGTGTCAATCCAGAAGCCTCCGCTTATCTCTTCAAAAACAGATTGAGCCACGAAAACCTTGTCAAACAACTCATTAACAAGTTTAGGGTAACCAAGTTTACCCAGCGCCAGCAAAACTGAACTGTCTGCTGTAACCTTCAACTGCATCGCTTCTTAAGTAAGCCTTTGCTAGCCTTTACTTCTTCCCTTAACTCTTTTTCATCTAAGTAACTGTATTTAAAACCGATAGTTTTAAGCAACGCTGAAAATTCTGAACGAGACATGCCCAAAATTTCGGCAGCTTTACCAAACGTGACAGTCCGAGATGCAAGAAGACCTAAAACAAGAAGAAAACGTTCTTTTTCCTCTTTTTCATTAAATAACGGAAAGTCCTCAACGACGCTTTCTAAAGGCACATTAATCGCCTGATATGTAATTACCAACTGTAAATTTAACTCTTTTTTCCGACTTCGATAAGGCGTTAAGATAAAGAAGTAGCGATGGACCGCGGCAGTTCGACGCCTAGACTCCGCCTGGAAACCTCAAACCCTACGCTCTTACCCGCACCCCCTTGAGCGCATAACGTCCAAACTTAGGTTGCTCTCTCCCGAGCCTAGCCGGGTTCGCCTGCTAAACAACGAAACAGTTTCCCTACGGAAACTGCCCGTTGACCGCCAGCCCCAAAGGACGGATAGTCACTGGTTCGGAAATGAAACTCCAAGCGGCCTTTGACGCCTCAGCTGCCGATGTCAGCCCGTCATGTAGAGGATTTACGGAAGTAATGGACCCCTAACCCACCGCCTAAGATCCATCGCCGCAAATAGAGTGATTAGTCCAATTATAAAACTTATGCCAAAAAAGGAGGGCGGGAGTTGGGCTTGAATCATGGTTTTTTGGCATTCGGCGATGAAAATTCTAATTAAGCAAGAAAATGTAGCATGGTTGCAGATGAACGGCAATGAGCACAAACAACAAACTTAGATGCAAAACCTGTGGCCGACAAATAACTCAACAGGACCATGACAACTGCGATGGCATGTGCCTTGAATGCTGGGACGACGACAGCTAACTCCAAAGCGCAGTATACCCAGATCATTTTTTTCTAGTTTTAGAAGAAGAGAGGCCCGCCCTTGCTCATCTTCTTCTCGGGGGTTGTGTTGGCGGCTGTGTTTTGCGTTTTGCAACGGAAGCGGGTTGCTTGCTGGTTGAGGCAAATTCTACAAGCAGAACAGTTTTTAGTCTACTAAAAAAGGGGACTAAATTTTTGTGGCTGCCTTAAGCGCTTGGGCAGTCATTTGCAGTTCTCTGAGCACAGCTTCTGTGTTGCGCTGGTGTTTTTGGGTGATGTTAATGAATGCGCTGCCAACGATGGCTGCGTCCGCTCCAGCTGCGATAACCCGTTTGACATGCTCAGGCTTGGAAATGCCAAAACCGACCGCCAAAGGCACTTTGCCCTCAGTGAACGGATGCACCTTTTTTATCAGCTGCACTGTCGAGTCTTCTACGTTGCTCTGTGCGCCGGTGACGCCGAACCGCGAAACCAAATAGAGGAAACCTGAGGAGGCATCCACGATTTTGACCAAGCGCTCTTTGGAGGTGGCTGGGGACGCAAGAAAAATCGTGTCTAAGCCCTGTGCTTTGGCGGCTTTGCGGTAGTCGTCTGCTTCTTCCACTGGCAGGTCTGGCACGATGAAGCCGTCTACGCCATGCTCTTTGGCTGCTGCAAGGTACTTGTCGACTCCAAAGTGGAACACGGGGTTATAGTAAGTCATTATCACCAGTGGGATGTCATGTTGGCTCTTGATTTCCGCCGCTATCTCAAGCACCCGCATAGGAGTTGTGCCTGCGTTCAAAGCGCGTAGGCTGGCGTCTTGAATGGTACGCCCATCCGCAATAGGATCAGAAAACGGCAGCCCCAACTCCAAAATGTCCACGCCGCCCCTGATGAGTGCATCCGCAATTTTGGGCGTCTGCTCGGGTGAGGGGTCGCCTGCGGTGATGTAGCCGATGAGGCAGCCGCCGTCGGCTTTCTGGAAGGCTCCTTTTATGCTGGTCATATCTTTGCACCTATGTAGTTTGCTATGGTTTCCACGTCTTTGTCGCCCCTGCCTGAAAGCGTAACGACTATGGATTGGTCACTGCGCATTTGGGGCGCCAACTTCATGGCATACGCCAAGGCATGCGAGGACTCCAAAGCGGGCAGAATGCCTTCTTCTCTGCATAGCGTGAGGAATGCGTCGACCGCTTCTTTGTCATCTGCGTAACCGTATTCCGCCCTCTTTATCGTCTTGAGGTAGGAATGTTCGGGCCGACTCCGGGGTAATCTAAGCCCGCGGAGATGCTGGTGGTGTTTTGGATTTGGCCATTTTTATCTTGAAGGATGTAGGTGTACATACCATGGAACACGCCCTCTTCCCCCGCCGCCAACGTTGCCGCGTGCCTGCCCGTTTCGATGCCTTCCCCCGCAGCTTCCACACCATACAGCTTGACTTCTTTGTCGTCTTCGAAGGGGTAGAAGGTGCCCATCGCATTGCTGCCGCCGCCAACACAAGCCACCAAAGCGTCGGGTAAACCGCCGGTTTTCTGTTTGAACTGCTGCTTTATTTCTTTGCCAATCACGCTTTGGAAGTCCCGCACAATCATCGGGTAAGGATGAGGCCCCATGGTGGAGCCGATGAGGTAGTATGTGGATTCGAGGTTGGTTACCCAGTCGCGAAAGGCTTCGTTGATGCTGTCTTTGAGGGTTTTTGAGCCGGATTCGACGGGGTACACTTCGGTGTTGAGCAGTTTCATGCGGAAGACGTTTAGGCGTTGGCGTTCGCAGTCCTCGGTGCCCATGTACACGATGCCTTTGAGGCCGAGCGCGGCGCATGCGATGGCTGTTGCCACGCCGTGTTGTCCCGCTCCAGTTTCGGCGATGATGCGGGTTTTACCCATCCGCTTGGCGAGTAATGCCTGTCCGAGGGTGTTGTTGATTTTGTGGGCGCCTCCATGGGCGAGGTCTTCGCGTTTGAGGTAGATTTTTGCGCCGCCGAGTTTGCGGGTGAGGTTTTCGGCGTAGTAGAGCAGTGTGGGCCTGCCGACGAAATCGGCGAGGTAATAGTCCAGTTGCCGCTGGAACGCTGGGTCAGCTTTTGCTTGCGCATACGCTTTTTCGAGTTCGGTGATAGCTTCCATGAGGACTTCGGGGACGAAGCGTCCGCCGAACTTGCCATATTTGCCATTTATTGGGTTGTCACTTAACTTCATGTTTCTACAAACTCCCTGACTTTCGATTCAATGTCTTCTGTTAACATGATGCTGGAGCCGACTAGGAAAGCGTCGGCGCCGCAGCTACGCAGGTATCTGAGGTCGTCGGCGGTTTTGATGCCGCTTTCGGATATCACGGTTTTGTCGTGTTTGCCATGCCGCTGTAGGATGGTTTTGGTGGTGCCTAAGTCGATTTGTAGCGTGGCTAGGTTGCGGTTGTTGATGCCGACTATGTCCGCTTTGGTCTGAACCGCTTTAAGATATTCTGCCTCGGTATGCGCTTCAAGCAGCACCTCTAACCCGTAACCATGTGCATTAGCGATGGCTTGCTCTACGTCATCAACGTCGCAGTAGCCCCTATCAAAAAGCGCCTCAATCAATAGTATCGCATTGGCACCCAGCTTGGAGGCCACCTCAATTTGCTTTTGCACCAGAACAATATCCTTCATAAGGATGGGTAATTTCACGGCTGCTCGAGCTTGGCTAAGCGCCTGTAGTGAGCCGTTGAAGTGTTTGGGCTCTGTTAGCACCGATAAGCCTGCTGCACCGCCCCTCTGCATCGCCTGTGCTGTGGCTGCCGCGTCCACAGTGCTACGGATGGTTCCAACGGAGGGGGAAGCCGCTTTTATTTCAGCTATTACCGCGTTAGCTTTGGATGTTAAGACCGCCGCTTTTAGGCTCGCGCGGACGGGCTTAACGGTTCTGTAGTGCTTATAGTATCCGCTATCAATACTGTCCAAAGCATCCTTGGCTAATGTGTCGAGGAAATCAGTCATGCACGCTCAAGCTCCTCAATTTTCTGCAAGTTTCCACCTGACATTTTAACCAGACTCTTTAATTTACTGTAGGCTGCACCGCTGGTGATAGATTTTTGGGCTAACTCCATGCCCAGTACAAACGAGGAAGCTTTTCCACCAGCCACGATGCCTGCAGCAGCGTTGACGAGCACGATGTCGGCTTTCGCGGTACCCAGCAACTCTCCAGACAAGATTTTGATGGTTACCTGCGCGCTTTCCTCCGCTGAGCCACACTTTAGCTCTGCGATGTCAGCTTTTTTTACTCCGAAATCACTGGGCAACATCTCGGTTTCGGTTACTTTGCCGTCTTTTAAGTGCGCAACAGCAGTCGTTCCAACCGTGGAGATTTCGTCTAGCCCGTCGAGTCCATGTACCACGATGGCTTCTTGGCAGCCCAGCCGCCCCAACGCTGATGCCAGCAGAGCCACCAGCTTTGGGTCATAGACGCCCAGCAGCTGCGCCGAAGCATTAGCGGGGTTCGTTAAGGGACCGAGTACATTGAAGACTGTTCGAATGCCGATTTCACGCCTCACCGGCGCCACATGCTTCATGGCCGGGTGAAAAGCTGGGGCGAACATGAAGCCTACGCCGACCCGCTCGATGACAACTTCGACTGTCTGAGGTTCCACGGTGAGGTTGACCCCGAGTTTCTCTAGCACGTCGGCGCTTCCGCTTTTGCTTGTGACTGCGCGGTTGCCATGCTTCGCCACCGAGACGCCTGCGCCTGCGATGACGAATGCAGCGGCGGTGCTGACGTTAAAAGTTTTGATTCTATCTCCGCCCGTACCGCATGTGTCAACCAGTCGCCCCTGCACTTTGGGGTGGATTTGGCGGCAATGACTCCTCATAACCGAAGCAAAAGCGATGAGTTCCTCCACCGATTCGCCCTTCATCCGCAGTGCTGTTAGAAACGCGGCGGTCTGCGGACTTGTGGCTTTGCCCGACATGATTTCCGTCATGATGGCGCCTGATTCTTCGTAGGTTAAGTCGGTGCCCTCGATGAGTTTGGCTATTCCTTCGCGTATCATAGTTTTGTCTCCAAAAAGTTCCTGATAATGAGTTTGCCGTCTTCACACAGAATGCTCTCGGGGTGGAATTGGACGCCATAAATGGGGAATTTGCGGTGTCGGACGCCCATGATTTCGCCGTCGTCGATGGCTTCAGCGGTGATTTCGAGGCAGCTGGGGATGCTGGTGCGTTCGCCTGCGAGTGAGTGGTAGCGGGTGGCGTTGAAGGGGTTGCGGACGCCCTCGAAGATGCCTTCTGTGTTGTGGCGTATGGTGCAGGTTTTGCCATGCATGAGTTTTTTGGCGTGGACGACTTTGCCGCCGTATGTGTGGATGATGCCTTGGTGGCCTAGGCATACGCCTAAGGTGGGCACGGTTGGGCTCAGCGTTCGGAGGATGGCTTTGCAGACGCCGAAATATTTGTCGTCTTCGGGGTTGCCTGGGCCCGGTGAGATGACGATGCGGTCAGGCTTAAGCGCCACAGCCTCTTGTAGTGTGATTTGGTCGTTTCTGTACACGGCTGTTTCCGCGCCCTGCTCGCCAATGTACTGCACCAAGTTGTAGACGAAGCTGTCATAGTTGTCTATTACCAGCACCTTCATTGCCCCTTGCCTCCCTGTGCATGTTCCAGCGCTTGCATCAGCGCCTTGGCTTTATGGTCGGTTTCAAACCACTCTTTCTCAGGGTCCGAATCAGCCACTATACCCGCGCCAGCTTGGATGTAGGCGGTGTTGCCTTCGGCGAAGAGGGTGCGGATGGTTATGGCGAAGTCAGCATTGCCGTTGCAGCTAAAATAGCCCACTGCCCCCGCGTATGGACCGCGCCTTGTGAGCTCAAGTTCCTCGATGATTTCCATCGCCCGCACCTTCGGCGCCCCCGAAACAGTGCCCGCGGGGAAGACGGCTTTGAATGAATCAAAACTCTCCAATCCCTCCTTCAAATCACCGACCACCTGCGAGACAATGTGTTGGACGTGGCTGAACTGGTGAATCTGCATAAACTCAGGAACTGACACGCTGCCGTAGCGGCTGATTCTGCCTATGTCGTTGCGTGCTAAATCCACAAGCATCACGTGCTCCGCCCGCTCCTTGGGGTCGTCGAGCATCTGTTTGCCCAAGCGGGAGTTCTCCTCTGGGTCAAGCGTGTGCGGGACGGTGCCGGCGATGGGGAAAGTCATGACTTTGCGTTTGTCCACGCGCACAAGCATCTCAGGGCTTGCGCCGACGATTTGGCGGTTGCCTGACTTGTAGTAGTACATGTAGGGGGAGGGGTTGATTTGGCGGAGGCTCTTGTAGAAGGAGAGTAAGCTGCCGCTGTATTGGAAGCCGAAGCGTTTGGAGAGTACAACTTGAAAGATGTCTCCTGCGGTAATGTACTGTTTGGCTTTAGTAACTGCCTGCTCAAAATCCGGTTTCGCAGTGTCTACTTTAGGCTGGGTGTAGGTGAAGGGTTCCTCTTTTGCAGGCGCCTCCTGTAGCAACGCCTTGATTTCATCCAGGCGGTTTTCGCCCCTGAAATAATAGTAAGCTTGCTTTTGTGTGTGGTCAAACACTAACCCATCCTCAAAAATACCCATATCAACATCGGGAAAGCCCAAAGTGTCAGGTTTCTGATCGGGCAGCTTCTCGATGTAGCGCACCGCATCATAGCCAATGTAACCCAAGGCGCCGCCGACGAAGCGGAAGTCCACCATGTCGTTTGCGTAGGGTGCAAGCTGCTGCTGTATGATTTTGAAGGGGTCGTTGGTGTGTTGGGTTGAGGTTTCGCCGGTTTGGGTGTTGGTTGTGGTTACGGCGCCGTTTTTGGCGGTTATGGTGATTTTTGGGTCGAAGCCTAAGAAGCTGTACTGTGCGAGTTTTTGGGGGCCTTCGATGGATTCGAGGAGGTAGGCGGTTTGGTAGTGTTGGTGGAGTTTTGAAAAGATTTCTATGGGTGGGTTTTGGTGGTAGTTGTGTTTAACGTAGTTTAGCGGCTTGGTGGCCGTTGTGGTTTGTGTGCCAAAGGCGATTCCCCATTGTAATCATGCTCCAGGTATGGTTCACATCAATACAGCAATGTGTTATTTAAGGCTTATCTGTACAAAACTGTACAGTGTGTGTTTGTCTTCTCCTCACCCGCAACAAAACAACCCCCGCCGCCACAGCAACACACACAACCGCAGTAACACCAACCAAGAAAACAACCGTAAACCCATTCGGCAACTCTGCACTGCCACCAACGTTTTGCACAGTCGCCAAGTTAGGGTAACCGCGACTCTCCCAGTAACCCAAATAGTTAGAATCATTTGACACGTTAATCTCAGTTACCCACTCTATCCACTTGTAACCATAGAGGCTTTTGGCGACTAAAAAGAAAGGCCACCCCGTCTGCGGCGTAAGAGTAAGGTTGTTCATTTTGTAGGCAATCATAATGTTGTTTTCTCTAACGTAGTCCAGAGGCAGCGAGGTAGAGTAACCATCCGAAGCCAAGAAAATAAGCGTATTCGCATCCGAACCCACACCGGTTTGATTGAGCAGATCAGTTAGAGTTACTCCTTGCCAGAGCATAGTTACGCCCCAACCCTCTACACAGGGCAAAGTTACAACTTGCAAAGTATAATTAAAGTTGTTGACAACTTGGTCGTAGGTGTAATCTACTGGGTTATTTACCATTCCAGTGATGGCTAAATGGTAAGTGTCAGTATCAATGTATTGAACCCCCGCTATGGCAACATCGGGGTGCTCACTAGTTTGAGCTAAGTAAGCATTGATGGGTGTTAAGGCTTGGCCTTCATATTCGCTTACTTCGCCGGGCAAAAGTGAGACTCCATGTGTGGGCGGTTGCGTGGCGGGGGTTTTTGGGGTTGTGATTTCAGTCGGGGCGACGGTTGTGGTTGCTGTCGGGGACAAGGTTGGTGTTGGAGCTGGTGAGGGTGTCGGTGTGGGGGATGGCCTAGGCTGGGGTTTGGGTGTGTTTTCGAGGATTGCCATTATTGAAATAGCCAATACAACGATGAGTAGTATGGAGAATACTGCCGCAAGTTTGTGGCGTTTAATTGCCTGCATCTTAGTCAAATATTTTTGCGCTTGTATTTATCGGTAACTAAAAAACAAGCCAATCTGTGACCAAATAATTTTTTGCAGTTCCAAAAAAGATTGCAGAAAAAACGCTTGCCGAATAGGGCTTTACTGTTTGAGAACCTGCCTCATCCACCCTAAATAATCAGCCGAACCATCCACAATCGGCAGAGCTACTATCTCGGGCACTTCATAGCTATGCAGCAACCTAACCCGCGCCTCCAACTGGGCAAACAGGTCTTTATGTGACTTCATCACGACAAGGCATTCTTCTGCACGGTCGATTTTACCCTGCCACAAAAAACACGACGCCACCGGGCTTACGACGTTGGCGCATGCAATCAGCCTTTCCTCCAGCAGCGCTAAGCTGATTTTTTCTGCTTCTGCTTTGTCTTTGGTTGTGACTAAAACAATGATAAAATCGGTTGCCAAAGCTAACACTCAGGTACTGTTTAGTTTCTGCTGCAGAAATACTTGCCGCCGCCTTTAGTTTGGACCATTTAGATAGCGTAGCCTTATATGAACCATCGGATACTTGAGTGGTGTCAAATCTGGTGTCCACTGTATGTCTCTGTTTGCTAGGCCAGGAGCTTACGATTATAATAATACGGTTTTTTCGCCTGAGGGGCGACTCTTTCAAGTAGAATACGCCATGGAACTAGTTAACCGCGGTGCAACCGTACTGGGCATCCAATGCAAAGAAGGCGTTGTCTTAGGCTCAGAAGAAAACCCCGAGGTGCTAGAAGAAGCAGGCAACTCATGGAAAATCTTCCAGTTAGACACCCATATCGGCACGGCGATTGTGGGTTTGAGCTCTGATGCCCGAGTCCTAGTCAACCAAGCCCGCATAGACGCTCAAAGCAACAAACTAACCTACGATGAACCCATCGATGTAGAAGCCTTAACCGCGAAGATATGTGATGTCCAGCAAGTGTACACGCAGCATGGCGGCGGACGACCCTTCGGCGTTGCCATACTCGTAGGTGGCGTCGACAAAACAGGTGCACATTTATTTGCCACTCACCCAGGCGGAACCTACCGCGGATTCAAAGCCACCGCCATAGGCGCAGGAAAAGAAACAGCCCTGTCAATACTCAAGGACGCCTACCGCGAAGGCTTAACTTTACAAGAAAGCACCCAACTTGTGGTAAAATGTTTGGTTAAAGCTTTGGATGCAAGGCAATTACCCATAAGAATCAAAATCGCCGTTATCCCCACTGCGACAAAGAAGATGGATATGTTAGCGGATGAAACGGTTGCAGGCTACATTAAAGAGGCATCTTCAACCAACTAAACGAGTAGCCGAATAGCTAAACATTCAAGTCACCTTTAAGTATTGACACATTTAAATTGCCCCTCCCCACTATAGTTAGTGTCGAGGCGACAATTCTTGAAGGACGAGCAGCTAAGAATTTTAAGAACCATGCATGAAGCCACCAACCGCATGGATCTACACGTGTTCGCAGAAGCAGTTCACCTCACACCCGACGAGGCAATTGCGGATGTGCAGGAACTGGCGAAAAAAGGCTTTCTGCATAAAGTCGGCGCTGGATACGGCTTAACTGAAAAAGGCAAAAACGCCCTAAAAATGCCGATCGTTGTTCCCCCAGAAAAAGCGTTCCACTTCCACATAGGCGTTGATAGACCACTGGGGTTTAATGCTAATTCACTCGAAGAGTTCTATCGGCAGATAAAGCAGGTGTGTTCTGACTCACTGGATTTCCATTTGTACCGCGGCGACTTCGAAGGCTGGCTTGACCAAGTAATCGGCGACAAAGAATTAGCCGATGAAGTAGGCGGCTTCAAAGCATCAGGAATCTACGGCGAAGACCTCCGCAAAGCACTCCTAAAAGCCCTTGACCAACGCTATGGCATCGGCGACCTCCTCTAAATATTTAAGGTCAAAGAGCCAATCAGTAATTGGTGTACATGTATGGTTTCGGCTAGGATGTCAACTTGGACTTTTAAGAAAGGTAAAGCAGAAGAGGGCTTTTTAGAACTCGACAACGCACTCAACTCTTCGGTCAGATTAATCAAGGGGTTCCGAGGCTACTTGTCGATGTTCTCCACCGAGGCGCCGAACACTGCGGTGATTTTGACAGTTTGGCAAGATGAAGAAGCACTGAATTCATCTGCAAAGGAAGCATTTGCCGAATCTAAGAAAAAAATCCAGAATTTACTGGAGAAACCTCCGACCAGCGAGAACTTTAAGGTTTTTTCTACTGAACTGTTCCAGAGGCAAGAAGAATAGCGGTTCTTATCCCAAACTAGCTGTGTTTGGCGCTGATTTGCTAGAGGCAACGCACAGTCACATGCATTAATAATTAATCGCCGCATATTATTTTCTGAAGGCAAGGAATTCCTTGCTATTGGCTTCTTCTGGTTTAGGAGAATTTTAAATGAATAATAAAACTGTTTTTCTCTCCATTGGCGTCATCGCTGTTTTGTTAATTGCCGTAGGAATCACCGCAATGGTGTACTCCCCCTCGGCATCAGATAGCAACAATACTCAACCAACCGCCACTCCCAAACCGACGCCTACACCACCCACCCCAACAACCACACCGACACCAGACACAACCGCAAAACCCACACAATCCCCATCTGCAACCCCCTCACCCACCACAAATCCGACACAAGCGCCAACCGCCACCCCCGTTCCAACACCTATTCCAACTCCACATCCCTACCCTACACCTGACCCAGCTTCCATCGTGTTCAGCGACGACTTTGCATCAGGCAACACAAGCGCATGGACAAACGCGGACATAAGCGGGGTCAACTTGGGCGTGGTTAATTCAATGCTGAAATGCTCCACCACCTATGCCACAACCAACCAATGGGGCTACGTCTACAAGTGGCTCAACCAAACTTACGACAGCCTGAATTGGCGATGGTACCTATTCTTCGGCAACTTGCCCACAACCGACGGCAACATAATCGGCGCCGGAGGCATATACAATTCTGCCATAGAAGGCAACTTTACCCCTGCAAACGGCGTCTGCGCCCTAAACGTTGTCCGCATAAACGGCGCCTGCCACTGGAGCCTCGCATACGTTGACGGCGACAAAGTGCTAAGCCTAAACTCCACAGAGACCGTGGCAGCCAACACCTGGTACCTCGTTGAACTCAAGGGCACACAGAGCGCTGGGAACGGAGAAGTCCACTTTTACCTAAACGACGTCGAAATCTTAGCTGCACAAAACTTAACCAACAACCACAACGCAGGCATAGATCACGTTTCAGTCGGGGGCGGAATCACTGCTGATCAGCCTGTTGCATGGTACTGTGCGAGTGCGGTGGCTTCAACGGAGTATGTGGGTCCCAAAGAGTCGACGATTACCCTGGCTGACCCTGTTGTGCTTGGCTACGCCACAGGTACCTTAACTGCGATTTCTCTTGTTTTTGCGTTGATTACAAGCCCCAAAATCCTCTCAAAACTCAAACCACGCTTAAACGCCAGCAAAACCCTCTAAACTCCCCTTTTTTCGGATGCAGCTTAATGTGTAAGTATCTGTGCATTCAACACTCTGTCAATTCGCTCAACTTCTACTTCTGCTTCACTGTTTAGCGCAGTCAACTTTATGTCTCTAGGCGACTGTGCGCCAAAGCCAAGTTCGGCAGCTCTTCGGATTTGGTCTTGGGCAAAAACGTTTTCTGAACCCACTTTTCCCCTTGCACCATACAATTTGAGAACCGCAACTCCCACCACATCAATCGCCACCCTATCCCGACTTGCCAACAGTAACCCCGGCTCCGCCAAATCGCCGCTTTCGGGACCACCCGCCACAAACGCTTTGATACCGTCCATAACTACCCAGTCTAGGTTGTAGTGGCTGTTGATTTCCGCGATCATTTGCCGCTGAAAAGGTGACCCATGTAGCTCCCACATGTAATCGTACATGCCGCCCGGCACCCTCTTAGCAACCATGCCTACAGAGTTTTTCATGGACAATGTGAAGTGGCCGCCGTAACGGTGGGTTTTGAGGCAGCAGGTCTGCACTACCTTGTCGGCGTCATGGAACACTCTGGCAAGGTAGAAGCCCCTTAGCCAATGGGTTTCATCACGGTCAAACTTTACCCAATCCTCCTTGCCTACATCGTCTAAAACGATCGCTTCAAACCCCAACTCCTCTGCCAACCTAAAAACGCCCATTTGCTCAAGCACTTCACGGGTGTCTCCCATGCCGCTGCGTTCCGCCATCGAAACCTTCCCTGCACCTGCGTTCTTGAGCGCCTCCACTACGGCTCGCAGGGTATCAAGGTGGGTTGACGCGGGGAAGGGGTCGGCACTGTTAAAATTCGCTTTCAACGCCACCTGTTTGCCTGAGTAATCGTTTAGGTTGAATTGTTCGAGGAGTTTGGGGATGCCTGAGGCGCGGTCAGTGGTTTTTAGGATGAAAACTTCGCTAGAAGAATTGGTCAAATTTATCGCCAAAATAAGAGTGGTGCCTCGATGCTATTAGTCTTGTCTGCATCAGGCTGCAGTAACAAACGGCTCTTGTTTCTAGTATTAAAGAAGAAGGCAGCGCCGCCCTTACTCATCTTCTTCCTGTGGACTGCGGGATGGTTTGTGTTTTGCTGGGGGGTTGTGTTTTGGGTTGCGGTTTGGTTGAGGCGTTTTTCTCAAGCAGAATTGACGTTGCTGCAAGCAAGGGCTGACGGTGCTGCAAAGGGTTTTTATTTATCAACAGAAACTATGAAAAACACTCTATGAGCAAATCAATGGGCATAAATATTCCCTGCTGTTCTTAGAGTGCGTGTGGGCCCGTGGCTCAGTCAGGCTAGAGCGGAGGACTCTTAATCCTTAGGTCGCGGGTTCAATTCCCGTCGGGCCCGCCAATTTGCTCTGTTTTACGCTGTTTCCTCAGTTTAGCTAACTGCTCTAACTTTGAGTAACAAGCTTTATATTCTCAGGAAATTAATTGAAATTGGAGTATGCAGGTAAACCCAAGTTTAAAGGGTTAGTGATTTGTTGGTGAATAATATGATAAGTTTTGAAACAATTATTGGTAAACAAGTTATTGGAACTGGCGGCTTCATCGTAGGCGAAGTAAAAGGTGCTATCTTAGACACCACAACATGGCAAGTTCCACAGTTGTACGTTAAACTATCCGATACCGCTGCTACAGAACTGGGCTTTAAGAAACGGTTTCGGAGCTCAACCGTTTGTATCCCAACAAAGATGGTTCAGGCTGTCGGCGACGTTGTGACTATGACGCCTCCACTCAAAGATTTGGGTGCAAGCAAAGAAATAACCGAGTACCAACCCTGAGAAGCTCGAAAGCCACCATAACAAGCTCTACCTCCACCTTTTCGGTTGAAGAAACAAACACGTAGTTCACGGCGTTTATCAGTCAATCCCGCTTTTCTCGCTTTTTGCTCTATCCCTGTGTGACACGACCATTTTAATAAGATAAAAGAGGTAGTATTTTTGGAGTTTTTTGGTTGTTCGAGCAGTTGGGCATTTTTGGGAACATCGCTGTTTTAGCAGGTGCCCTCATTGTTCTGAGTTGGGCAAGTAACGTTACTGTTTCCAACTCCATAAGAGTGGCGGAAACGACTGGAATGTCAAAAACCAGTGTCGGGTTCATTTTGGTGGCTTTTTCGACTTCGCTGCCAGAGTTGCTTATCGCCGTTTTCGCGGTTCTTTCGCCGGGCAGCGTCGGCGTATCCATCGGTAACGTGTTAGGCTCCAACATCGTCAACATTTGTTTGGTGCTTGGAATCTGCTTTATCATTATTGCCTCAGTCTACCGCAAAAACCTAAAGACCGTTTCTGAGATGGCTGAAGAAGAATGGGGCAGCCTCAACTTTGGCTTGTTGGTTGCTTCAATGGTTCCCTTGGTCCTACTCTACATCGGCTATGCCAGCAGGCTAATAGGGGTTGTGTTGCTTGCAATTTTTGCCTATTACATGTATCGCCTGGTCAAAGTCAGGACACCCTTAGAGCCAAATACGTCGCCTCTTGCTTCGAAGACGGCGGCTCGGAAGTATACCGCCTTGGCTATTGGGGGAACTTTAGGCGTTGTTTTTTGTTCTTTTCTGATTGTTGAGTCATCGACTTTTTTGGCTGCCAGCGTCGGTATTCCAAACGTCGTTATAGGAGCAACTATAGTTGCGTTTGGAACAAGCGTCCCCGAGTTATCCACGAGTCTGGCGTCGATTAGAAAGGGGCAGGTCAACCTTGCACTGGGCAATATTATCGGCAGTTGCTTCATAAACATAACCGCCATTCTTGGAGTAACTCTGCTGTCTTCACCCACAACCATCGACGTTAACGCTTTTTCAAGGATTGTTCTTTTCTCTTTGATAGCTAATCTGTTGCTTTGGTATTTTTTGGCGAGACGAAAAATTGGTCGCCTTGAGGGCTGGGTCTTTGTTTTTCTCTATGCGTTGTTCTTGGTGGTAAGCCTTTTGGTGGCTTGACAAATTGATGTTTTCCGTTGTAGAAAATATTATTAACAGTTAACGCCCAAAAATTGGCGTGGAGCAGTATTCAATTGACAAATAATTCATTAATCGTGATCGGGGCTGGCTTAGGCGGTTTAGCCACGGGCTGCTATGCCCAAATGAACGGTTACAAAACAAAGATTTTCGAGATGCAGGATAAACCCGGCGGCGTCTGCGTATCTTGGAAACGCAAAGGCTACAACTTCGACTACGCCGTCCACAACGTCTTCGGCGTAACCACCAACCCCTCCGTCCACTCCGTCTACACGCAGGTATGGCAGGAACTCGGCGCTCTCCGTGGGTTGGAGACCTACAGCTTCCAAGAGTTCGTTCAAGTAGAAGCAGACGGCAAAGTACTCAGCCTCTATACTGACCCTGAAAAACTCAGAGCCCACCTAAAAGAACTCTCGCCACAAGACCATAAACTCATCGATGAATTCGTCAAAACTATCAAGCAGTTCGGTGGGCAGGACCTGTTTGCTGCTATGACCGGTGGTGCAGGAGCCAAACTCAAGATGCTGCCTTTGATGGGTTCGTTGATGAAGTACAGCAAACTCCTGCTCAAGGCCTACGCAGAACAATTCAGCGACCCTTTCTTGCGCAAAGCCTTCCCCACTATACAATACGACATTGGAGAAGTGCCCACCTTGGTTCCGCTGATTTTCCTCTCAGTGCAGAGCAAGGGCGACGGCGGATGGCCCATCGGCGGCTCCATGGCGCTGTCAAGAAATATCGAGAAGCGGTATCTGGAGTTGGGCGGAGAAATTACCTATCGCGCGAGAGTCAAGAAGATAATAGTAAAAGACAACGCCGCCGTGGGAGTGCAGTTGGAGGATGACTCCGAGCACTTTGCGGATCGCGTGGTTTCTAACGCCGACGGCTACCAAACCATTTTTGGCATGTTGGACGGCAAATACGTCAACGACTTAATCAACGCCTACTACAAAGCTTACCCCAAGACGCTACCGTTTGGGCTCGAAGTCTGGTACGGCGTCAACATGGCACTCTCAGGCGAACCACATGCGATTGTACGTTTCCTCGACGAACCCATAACAGTCGAAGACGTCGCCAGAGACCGCTTGGACATTGAAATCTTCAACTTTGACCCCACAATGGCGCCGAAAGGCAAAACCGTCGTCAAAGTTGTCATGGAATCCAACTACGATTACTGGAAAGCCCTTTCAGAAAACCCGGAGAGTTACCGTGTGGAGAAACAGAGGGTCGCGGATTTGATTGCGCAGCAACTCGAGAAACGTTTCCCCGGCTTCCAAGGCAACGTCGAAGCAAGCGATGTAGTCACGCCCATTTCAACGGTGCATTGGACAGGCGCTTTCCATGGAGGCCAAGCGTTTGGAGCTCCCAAAGAATACCAGAAAGAAGTCACTAAAAACGGCGTCAGCAAAACATTGCCGGGTCTACGGAACTTTTACATGGTGGGGCAGTGGGCAGGCGGCATCATCGGGCTCAGCACAGTATCCCTGATGGGGCGAGACTTCATCCGAACCCTATGCAAAGTGGACAACAAGCAATTCTTAACCACAACCCCGCAGTGACTACGCAAGCAGTCGCTTTAGCCGCTCTGTTAGGGCTTCGCGTTCACTGGGCTGAGCGGTCCATAAAGCCCTGTTTTCCCTGAATTGTTCCCCATTGATTTTTCCCTGCTTCTGTAGTTCACCAAGCAGCCTCATGAAACCCTGCAGGTCCAGCTGCTCGTTGGTTGCTAAGCCGCCGAGTCTCCGCTCCGAAGCTGCATTATCGCCTATGGGTTCGCTGTCTGGCGGTGGATAGCTTGCGTAGAGAAAACGGGCAAAGTAAAGTGTACTCCAGCCTTTAGTGGTGGCAAGGCTGTTTTTGGTTTTCAGCAACTCGGTGGTGTAGTATTCGTATTCTTGTCCATGCGAAAAATACTTCGTTTGCCCAGTCGGGTAATCCACGACGCGGTTGGTGAAGTGCCGCAGATGCTGGTTACTAAAGATGGGCAAAACGGTGCCCTTTTCGTAGTTGAAGCAGTAGATGATTTTTTTGGGCAGAGCTTTGTCTTGACTTATGCCGCCGATTCGCTCCCATGGCGCATCCACCTTCTGCGCCAAAGATTTGCGGTCATCGACGGCGGCGCGTAGGAGGTTTTTGAAGTCGCTGATTTGGAGTCGGGCGTTGCGGTAAACGTTGGAGCTGTTGGGTGGGGTGTAGCCGAGGTTTTTTAGGAAGCCTTCGATGCTTTTGAAGAATTCGCCGACTTCGTCTGGGCTGAGTTTGAAGAGTTTGTCAGGGTTGAGCCACTCGATTTCTCGGAGGTTTTCAGTGAAGGGATATTTCTGTCTAAACTGCTTAAGTGAGCCGAATGCAAGTTCAGTTTCCCGTTTTACTGCGTTGTTTTGGTCGAAGGCGTTTGCTTTTTCCTGCATGGAATTAACTTTGGACATAACTAACAATCCGTGGTTGGGTGTTGGCATTTAAGACTTGTAATCAACTAATAAATCTGCATTGGTGTCCTAGGACGCGAGGGTCCTGTAGTTTTGTGGTTCTCATCCAGAGTCACAAACCCCTAAATACACTAGTCTCCTTTTCTGAGTGGAGTTTTTAAAATTATGCAATCACCTCAAGCTTTTGGTCAAGTGCAAGAACGCCTCAGAATGAGCGATGACTTCGATTTGTTCTGTAGAAGATGGCCCTCCACAAGCGCGGCTGAACGAGTCGTGTTGTTTATGCATGGCATCGAAGTTCATTCAGGCGCTTTCCAATTCATGGGACCTGAACTAGCAAACTTCTCCACCGAAGTGTACGCTTTTGACCGTCGAGGCTTTGGCAACTCAAAAGAACCTGACCTACCAAGAGGCGACACCCATGGGTTTGACCGTCATCTACAAGACATCGATGAAGTAGTTAGCGTCATTCACAACAGGAACCCCGGCAAAAAACTGTATGTTTTTGGGCACAGCATAGGCTGCGCTTACACGCTTTGGTACGCCGCCTACTACCCTGACCAACTGGACGGTTTAATCCTTGCTTCGCCACCCCTGGAGACAGGCTTCAAATTATCCACCTCAGACACCCTCCAACTGGCCGCTGCCCCAGCTATCCAACACCACAAAATGTTTGATTTAATTGACAAGTGGCCAGAAGCATTCCGCAGAAGCGAAGAATACGCACTCATCACCGAAGACCCGCTCTGCACCAGAGAATTCGGTTTAGGCTACCTATTCAATGTGCAAACTAAACTGGTGGATAAGATGCCTGAAACTGCCGCAAA
Organism: Candidatus Bathyarchaeota archaeon; assembly: GCA_963702095.1. GTDB lineage: Archaea > Thermoproteota > Bathyarchaeia > Bathyarchaeales > Bathycorpusculaceae > Bathycorpusculum. Next base: position 1,934,086 of record OY969706.1, on the reverse strand, counting down.
AATCAACAAGCCAGTGCAGATAATGCATGGCGAGTCAGATGTCATTGCGTTGCCCAGTAGTTCAACGTTGATTTTGGAGAAATTTGCTTCCACCGACAAAAACCTTCATGTGTTCGGTGACGCTGACCACTGGTTCTACCAGAGTATCATTCCAAAGATGAGCGCCAAGTACAGTGTTGAGCAGAAGCGGACAGTTTCTGAGGTTGTTAAGAATTGGCTGCGTGTTCATCCTTAACTTAATGGCGCATTGAGATCTGTTTTGAGGCTTTTTCTTCCGTTTGCGGGGAAAAAGTGTTGGGTACGTTGTGCCACATACACACCGTTGCCGTTTCAACATGGACTATGCAGGGCATGTGGAGAAAAACACTTATCCCCCACCAAAACAGGCTCTCTGTGACAATCCAACCCGCGGAGTCGAAACTTCAAAGACTCCATAGCCAACTTGACGTTTTTCCCTGATTTTCCAAAAAATTAATATTCAGTTCCTGAGCAATCCCTAACCTGATGGAACAACGGTGTACGAAATAGCCTTTTTCATATTGTTGTCCATTTTCCTTGAATGCGGCATGGGAATCATCTATGGTGTGGGGGTAGGGTACAATCCGGTGGTTGTTTTTCCCGCTGCAATACTACTGAATTTTATTTCCATTATCATTGTTGTTCTTGTTATGGATAAGTTGCTGAATTGGAGGGTCGGCATCAGGAATTGGGTCGAGAGAAGACTCAGAAGAGGACAAAAAATTATCGATAAGTACGGGTCCTTTGGCATACTAATGGGTGTTTTGGTCCTGTCGCCAATACAATTAGCGGTAGTGGGTAGATTGTTGGGGCTAAAACCGAGTAGACTCTACCCCGCGCTTTTGGGTGGAACATTTATTGTTGCAACAGCGTTTCTTGGATTCGCTTTGGGTATTTTCAAATTATTACTCGCATGAGTATTTTTGTTGATTAAGCAGCCAATTTATTGCTATTCTTCATAAAGAACATTGAAGCGTAAGACAGTCTTTCTTGCGATTGGAGTACCCTCACTTTGAACGTTTAACGGTTGAAAATACCCTTTAATAATTCCGCGACTTTAAGGAAATGGAAAATTGTGCGTCGCCAAACCGCAAAAAAGGCGGCGGGTTTCTTCAACTATTTTCCCAAGTCAACGATTTTTTGGAGGTGATTTTAGTTGAGAAAACGAATTCCGATTGCGGTTGTTCTCGCATCAACAATGGTAACAATAATTGCACTTACGATTTTTGCTCAAGCACAACCCACAGCCATACCATCAAACAACTTGGTAAACACCGGCAACGGAGCTGTTGTTTCTATGCAGTTACCCCCAGGAGTTCCAAGTCATCCTGTTAACCTCAGGGTTTCAATAATGGCGGTCGACAACACTTCGACTACTGAAGGCGCGAATGTGATGGAATTTTATCTTTGGGTGCCTACAATGAACTCTTATTTGCCGGTTGCAATCGTTTCGACTGGTACTAATCAGACTGTTATGTCTACAGTCAAAAGTATAGTCAATGGTACTCCCATTTGGACGCCTCCAGTTATGATGAATCTCTTCACTGCTAACGCGAGTCAATTGCAGGTTTCGATGAAAGATCAAACATTATTTGCTAACTTGACTGCCTCTTTTAACGTTACTTTGCCAGATTCGTTAGGAGGTAACTTTACAATCCCGCCAATGTCATTGATGTTTATCCCCATAGCTACTGGTTTTGCCCATAACGAAACAACAGTAATTCCAAGTTCAAACTGGACAATTACTTTGTCGCATATTGATGTGCCCTCATGGGTGCGTGTCTCAATTCCCATGTGGCTGGGTTCTGCACCGATAGAAGTCGTTGGAACGATGCTATTGAATGGTACAACAACCTACATTCCGCCTAAGATGTAATCAGTAAACCGCATGATAATATTTCTATCTCCGTTTTTTTAAAAGTTGCATTTATTTTTTTGCAGTTTCCAGCATCATTCAGGCATAAACTTTATTTGAGCAGGTGAATCTTCTGGCTTTCTTGAATCCCAGTAACGAGGACACAGCATGGTTCGAGCGCGGATACTTTGTAAAAAAATATTCAGTGTTTCACTAATTTTTAATGCGCTCCTCACCATCGCATGTTCCGTGGGCGTTTTGGCAGGGTTCTACTGGTACTACCAAAATTGGCAGCCCTTCAACCCTTACTTGGTCAGCGGCAACATATTCTGGCTCGCCATAATCGCAGCCGTCATAAACATATTCCCAAGCGCATTGCTCGGAAGAAAACTCCACACAGGCAGGTTTCTCTTTCACCACTACTTCTACGGAATCCTAGTCATCCTCTGCGCTGTCGCCTTTGTGCTGGTTTTTTCCCCTGCTCCCTTGACTATGATTTTTTTTGTCAACGACACCAGCATGGTGGTAAACTTGGGCAGGTTTTTTATGCTAGGCGGTTTGACTTTGTTACTTGACGATTTGCCTGATTCCTCCAAAAAGGTTGAGTCAACTCTAAACTGGATGAAAGCCGGGGCATATCGTATGCGGAAAGCCATTTTTGCAGCGGAAATTGTAACCGGAGCCTTCTCTGTGTATCTGTCTTTTGCAGTTTTAGCTGCCATGACACAAGTTCCCAGTTGGGTTACAGCCGCCAACGTCATACTAGTGTTTACAACGCTGATTACGGGTGTTACCTCTTTTATCTTTGCCAAAAGAAGATTTTGGAGCAAAATCATGGACAATCAGGGTGGCACGCATTAGCTATTTTTTTGTTGCTTTGAGACGCCGTGGCTTGTTTTGTCCCATTGGAAGGGTTTTCTGATTAACTGTATTAAGCCTCTCCAACTTGCGAAACTTAGAAGTGCCCAGTAACAGGGCATAAGAAGCGCATAGGGGATGTAGCGGTTTTTCTTGAGTTTCACGCAGGCTATCACGTAAATTGAAAGGAATGAGAGGTTGCCCACGACTAGGTTGAAGAGGCAAATCGGCTGCAGGTAACTGGGAACCAACCAGGCAAAGGAGGTTGGCATAACCAATGTCAGTGCCATAAGAGCCCACAGGAAGGGGTTTACAAGGGGCACGTATATGCTGGTTCCAAAGGTTAATTGGAGTTTAAGGAATTTTGCGGTGCCCAAATCCTTATACAATTTATGGGGTTGCCGCATATGCACAAGGTAGGTTTGCAAATGACCCTTAAACCATCGTGACCGCTGGACAATCCAGCTTTTAACGGCAATAGGCGCCTCTTCGTAAGTGTAGGAATCAAGCATTTCAGTCTTGAGGTTCTGCCTAGCCAATCGGATGCCTATGTCAGCGTCTTCTGTTACGTTATAGGGGTCCCATCTGCCCAAATCATCGAGTCCTTGTTTGCGGAAATGGTTACTGGTACCGCCCAAGGGAATAGGGGCGTCTATCCAATCTAGCCCTTGCAAATAGAACTCGTACCAATTGGCATATTCAATGCTGAACCATTTAGTTAGGATGTTTTCGTCTGCATTGTAGAAGTTTAGTTTGGACTGCAAGCAAACAACATCTTTAGGCAACCGTAGAAAAACGATCGCGGCTTTTTTGAGTTGATCAGGGTCGGGGTTGTCTTCTGCATCGTAGATGACACATAACTCGCCTTTTGCACGTAGCAGCCCATAGTTGCAGGCACGCGGTTTCGTTGTCACTGCTGCTTTTGGAATAATGATGGGGTCAAAGAGTTTGAGGAACTCAGAGTATTTCTCGCTTGGAATACCTTCGATCTTTTTCTGGGGTAGGCCGAACAAGCCCAATGCTTTGGCTTCGTTGATTGTTTCTTCGTCGCTTTCTTCCATGAGGACTTTTATGTCCAGTTTGTCTTTGGGGTAGTTTAGCCGGTACATGTTGTAGAGGTTTTGGGCTAAAACACCGGCTTCATGGAAAACAGGGATTAGGACAGTGTATACTGGGAGGTCTTCGTCAGAGGTCCAGAGCATTTCACCTCGTGTGATTTTGGTTGGCGCTCGGCCTCCTTTGAAGCCTCGGATTGAAATATAGATTCTGATGGGGTTAGCAATGAAGTAAGCTATGCTTACGGCTGCGAATAACACCATGAAAGTTAGGGCAGAGCTGATAATCGCAGAGACAACTACTGCTGCGGTTAGGGCTATGAGGAAGTATTTCTGGTTTGGGTAGAGCACTCGGTAGGCGGATTGGTTAGGTGTGCGGTTGTAGAGGTCTAGCATTGCTTTTTTCTTGTGGATTTCGCTGTATATGTTATCGATTGCCCACTCGATTGATTTGGATGACACCACGTGGAGGTTGATTCTCCATTGAGCAAACAGGTACTGGAGGGTGACCAGAACGCGTTGGTCTAAGGGGTTGTCGACGGCTAAATGTACGATGGCGCCCTGTATGTCTAGAGGTATAATTTTGTATTTGCTGATTATGGGGTAGGGTAGGACTGTGACAAGTTTGCTTTGTTGCTCGTGTTTGTAGAGTTGGGTGATTTCAGAATCGCTTACAAAGTCCATGCCCAGAATCTTAGAGAGGTCTTTGAAGAAGGCTTCCGGCAGCGCAACCTTAGCCTTCCGCAGAGTAGGGATAACCTCTTTGAGGGAAATTTCATCTTCTTCTACGGGTCTAGTGTTGACATGGTGAGTTTTTAAAAGTTGAAGAAGCGCACCTTTATCGAGAGGCTCTTTGGTGGATGCATCAACTATAATTGCACTGCCATAGTTATCTAGCTGTTCAGCCATGTCTACGGTATCCCCCGACTACTTCTTCTGGCAACCACCTTTTATGTATTGTGTAGTAATACTTAAGCTATTGGGAAATACTTTTTCAAAAAACCCTTCTGTTTAAAACTTAACAGAGAACAAGCAAACGATAGAAGGAAAAACCGGCTAAAAAACAGCCGTTAGATGTTGGTTTTTTGCTGTTACGGCGGGATGACACCCATGCGACTGCATTCTTCTTTGAGACTATCTTTAACATGCTTTAGGTTTTGGCGTTTAAACACATATTCGTCGCCATCTATCTTTTCCATGCGGAATTCACTGTCCAACTGCTGTATCTGAGCGTTGATCTCAACGATGCGCGCTTTAATCTGGTCGACGTAAGAATGCGCTTTCTCCTGCCCAATAACCTCCGATGGAGCCAACGCGGTTTTGATTATGCCGTCTTCTATGCGCAATATGCGGGTGGAGACGCGGGCGACGCTGGGGTCGTGGGTAACCATGACGATGGTTTTGCCTAAGTCCTGATTGATTTTCACAAGGTACTCGGCGATTATCCGTGCGTTTGCAGTGTCCAATTCGCCGGTGGGTTCATCCGCCAGCAAGACGGGTGCGTCGTTGGCTAATGCAGAGGCGATGGCGATGCGTTGTTGCTCGCCGCCGCTGAGTTCTTCAGGTCTATGTTGGGCGCGGCCTTCTAAACCGACGGTTTTTAGGAGTTCCTGTACGCGTTGTTTGCGTTTGCCTCGGTTGACGCCTGAAGCCACCATGGAGAACTCTATGTTTTCCTGAGCCGACAGCGTTGGGATTAGGTTGAGGTTTTGGAATATGTGGCCAACCATTCTTCTGCGGTAATCGACGAGTTGACGCACAGAGAGGTCGGTTACGGTTTTGTCGCCGACGGTTACGGTACCTGCGGTGGCTTTGTCTAGGCCGCCTATGATGTTTAGCAATGTGGATTTGCCGCTGCCGCTGGGGCCGATGATGGAGACGAGTTCGCCTGAAGATATGTCGAGGTTTAAGCCTCTTAATGCTTGGACTTCTATTTTGCCAGTGCGATGCACCTTAACTAAGTCTCTGATTTTTACGTTTTGTCCGCTCATCTTGCTCTAACCATCTTTTCGAGTTTAGTTACGTATTGACGTGACATGACCAGGATTGCGCCGATTGTTGCAGCGTAGATTAAGGCGATGTAGACGCCTATGGTTCCCACCACATCCGGCGGGAATACGAGGCGTTGCGTCACCAGTTGGTTAACGTAGAGGGTGTTGTTGGCTGAGACCACGCTGCCATACACCAGTATTGTGCCCACGACGGCACCTAAGATAACTGAGAACGTTATTATAGCCATGTTCTCGGTGAGGAACATCCAAACCAGTTGCCGATAAGATAAGCCTCGTACACTCATCAAGGTGGCTTCTCGGCTACGTTCTTTCAAGCTGACCACAGCAATCAACGCCATGCCCACGGATGCTGAGAGGACTGCGAAGACGAGGCCTAAGTTTTGGATGTCGAGGACTTGGAGGCTACTGTACGTGTAGAGGTTGTTGTTTGCTTGGGATTGGCGCCATTGGTAGTCGAAGGAGTCGACGCTGGAGATTTCGGTGGGGGCAACTTGGCGTATTTGGTTTGTTACTTGTGTGCCGTTTGCTCCGGGTTCAAGTTTGATTAGGTAGGTTGTGCTGAAGGATTCGAGGTGGTAGATGGGGCTGTAGTAGGTCATGTTGAATATGTCTGTGGGGACATAGGAGTAGAACATTGGGTTGAGGTAGTTTGTTGAGTCTTTAATTCCACCGCCGTTGTAGATGGGTACTGGCGAGTAGCCGTTGCCACTATCACTGGGTTCGGGTCCGAAGAACCCGACTATTTTGAGCTCACGTGGACACGAGTTGAAGTCGATGGTTATTGTGTCCCAAAGTTTTTTGTCTAACTGTTTAGCGATGCTTCGGTCAAGTATGATGGTGCCGTTGTTTCCCTTCATCTGCCGAATCATCTCGTCCACAGAGTTTCCTGTGAACCATTCAGGCTCGTAATATGCGGATTTTGCCCAAGTGTTCGGGTCAATTGTTCTTATCTGGACGGTGTTATAGCTGCCATGGACTGGAACCCAAAGCGACCGCTCTATAGTCGCGTTGCTAATGCCTGTGACGTTACCTAAAATATCGTTGAATACGATTTGACCCTTTGTAGCGTTAGCTTCACTTACAGAAATATCCGCGCCTACAGTATTGCGTACCTCTCGGACGATGTAGTCTTCTTGGCTTGCGATTTGCCCAGTGACTTGAACGCTAAAGCCTATGATTAATGCTATTAGGAATGCTATTGCTGCCATTCGAGCGGCATTTCGCCGTACATTCTTGGCTGCTAAGGCACCTAAATCGCCCATGACAGAGGAGATTTTGGATGCAACCGCTTGGAATTTGCTGGAATCGCGGATAACGACTTTGGTGAATCCCCAGAAGAACAGGAAAGGTGCAAGGAAAGTCATTATAGCGTTAAAGTAACGCCATACATCGGAAAGTATGGGTCCAATAATGGTGTCCCCGCCGCCATATCGCCATAGATCAATAGCCTGTTGTACGTTTACGCCTGAAAGTAACACAGCTATTTGGAAGCTGCCCAAGATGAGCGCTACCCAAGCGACCCATCGGAAGCGTGATTTGGTTTCGATAGGCATGTATTCTCTGAGGGCTTCAACGGCGGGTATGCGGGAAGCTTTTCGGCTAGACCAAAACACTGAAGCTAAGGCTAAAACGATGCCGAATATGATTGTGATCAATGCGAGGGTTGGGTCAAACATTCTACCTGCAAAGAGACTATTTAGGTCCACGGTGCCAGCGTAGTATTGGTTTAAGATTAATCCACCGACCACACCCAGTGCGCCGCCGACGGCGCCGATCACCACTGCTTCAGTTAGGAACATTCGCTGGATTTGACCGCTCGATAAGCCTTTGGTCGATAATAAGCCGATTTCTCTACGGCGAATGTTAAAGGAAACGTCCGACACGGTAGAACCCAAGTACCAAGCCACGAAGAAAACAGGGATTGATACGACAATGAAACTATAAAGCATAGATGAGAAACTGTACTGGTAATAAGAAAGCTGGCTACCTAAATAATTATAGACATAACCATTTTCCAAGGAGGTTCCGAGCACTATGTTGTGAATTCTCTGCTCGACTATATTGAGACTGTCAATTGAGGCATCTATGTTCCAGGGACTGATGAGGCTCTGGCGGTCGACATTAATAGAGAAGGTTATCTGTGCAATGCTACCCTCTAAGGCTTTGCTCCAGAGTTGCTCCAGAGTGCTGTCCCAGCCAACGAGCATCCCGTCGCTCCTATAGCCACCGTAGTATCCGCCGTAACCTGAGGTGGGCAAAGCACTTGAGAATCCCCTAAGATCATCGGCATAAACGATGCTTCCGCCGCCATTGGAAAGAAGCGAATAACCGGTGTCAGTTAACTCTGCGAAGCCGGCGACGGTTAAGTTAACGTAAAAGCTGGTGGTGTTCGAGTATTTGGTAGTGTAAAAATTAACCATCATGGTTATGTTGTCGCCGACCTGCAATTTTTGGGCTAAGTTGCTGCCGGCGACGATGTAAGTGTAGTTCAGGGGGATGCCGTCTACGGGTTTATTTAACCATTCACCGTTAATGCGGGAAGAATTTGGAAAGCTATACATCGTCGTCCAATATGAGGTGCTATAGTTATCGCTCGATGTTCGCACTGAATATTGGAAGGATGCAAGCGTATCTACACTTTTTACGCCCTCAACAGTGGTTAGGTCGCGGTAGGCTAAAGGAAGGTTCGTCCGGTTTAGGCTTGCGCTTAAGGTCATGTCGGTTATTATGTTGCTGATTTGTTTGTCGAGGGCTTGCTCGGCGGATACGTTGGCTTTTACTCCGATGGCTGCGCAGAAGGTTGCCGCCAAAGTGACACCGATAAGGAGGGCTGTGAACAGTTTCCAGTTGCGAAACACATGTTTTAGCGGGTACATTAACGGCATAGCCATCGTCTCTGTCTTTAGCGGTTAATACTATTAAATCTAAGTATTAGAACGGTTGATAAGGCAACAAATTACACCTATATGGGGGTCTGGCGCTCACTTTTTTCTGTACACCAACCGCTGTATGGAGGCGACTATGAGGTGCCTGTTGGGGTAGACTAGAGATAGCAGAATTAACCCGAAGCCCAAGTACTGTAGAACCAGCAGCGGGCTGTCCACAGCGATGGCGGAGTTATCGAAGGAGTAGCCTAAATGTTGGCCCAGTTGGACCCTAAAGAGTACAAAGGAACTTGTCGACAGCTGATTTGCCGCGTAAAAGTTCGCAAGCAAAGATGCCAAAACCAGCACAAACCCAAGGGCTCCGATGGACACGAAAGCTGTTTTTCTAGTTGCGTTTGATTGCGTTGATTTAATTATCGAGGCAGATTTGACTGCCAGGGATGCCGCGGCTAAGCAGAAGAAGGGGAGGGCTTGGTAGAGGTATTTGATGGCGCTGGTGTAAGGCACCTTTAGGTCAAGCGTTACGCCTAGGAAGGCGGTTAAGCCGACGATGAAGAGTATAGGCACCAAAACGATGGCATCATAAGATGCGAATTGTTTAGCCAACTGTTTTCTAAAAGCGAACCCCACAAGCAAGGAAAGGGCAGCGGCTGCCACAAAAAAGTAGCCTAATCCATAGTTTAGCAGGAAAGTGGTGACGAAACTGTAAGTGGGAGCCGCGCCTGCTGGGTTTGTGTCGCTGAAGTCGGAGTGGGTAAACATGTAGCTTAGGCCGCTTGGGAGCCAGCTGGGCATCATGTAAAAGTCAGCTGTGTACCATATCAATGTGGCAGCAATTAGGGGTACAAAAAAAACGGCGATTTTGAGGGGGAGGCTTCGGAGGTTTCTGCGTTGATAATAGAGATAGAATAGGAAGAGGGGAATCAGGGTGAAGACCGCGAAGAGTTTAGTGTAGAAAGCCAACGCAAACAGCCCACCGGACAAGGCGAGCAGTTTGGTGGAGTCACCGCGGAAAGCCAAGATGCCAACGTAGAGGGCGCTGAGACTAAAAAAGAGGCACTGCGTGTCTATCAAGAAACTGTTCGACAGAACCAGCTGCCAAGGTGTCAAGGCAAACAGCGCCGCCGCGATCAACCCGGTTTTTTTGCCATACAAGGCGGTGCCAATGAGGTACATTAGCAGGGTGCAGCCGAGGCCAAACAAGGTAATGAGGATGGTGCCTGTCTGGATCGAGGCGCCGAAGACCCGTAGAAAAAGCCCCTCCGCGTAGAAGCCAAGCGGCGGCTGGTTAATCATGCTGCCCCGTACTTCGGTGAAAGGCATACCCCATTCCAGCACGCCTGAGGCGGCTTTGTATTCCCATGTTGTGTCGGGGTTCTGAAAGGGGCCAATGGAGAGCGATATCAGGGCGACGCCTATGAGGATGCCTATGATTGCGTAATTGCTACATATTGCACCTTTGAGGCTAAATCGCTGCGTTTGGGGGGTCATTTGGTTGGTTACCCGTGGGTGTGGGGTAATAGTGGCTGTTTGGCTATATAATTTTGTCAACAAACCATTCTTTCTCGCCTGCTAGAAGGATTACACTTAACCTCAATTAACGTTAGATCCGAATCATATAAGGTCATCGAAATTTAAAGTTTATTCAGAATATGAATAAAGCTTATAAATTAATTATAACAAAGACAATCTGACGGGCGAACATTAACGAGTTCGAATGACGTGTAATATAGGAGTAAAAATAAATGAAAAAAGCAATTAAAAGAGTAATTTCGGGCTCAGTTTTATTAGCGATTTTGTCCTCATTGCTGATAACAAGCCCTTTAATGACTGTTGAGGCACAAAAACTTGAGAAACCTAGTTTGCCATATGAAAACATCACACCGAAAACAGACTCCGATAACTGGAGTACCATGAACATATCAGAAGCATTTACCAATAAGTACCTTAACGTTCTTGGACTAAAGCCGCTAAATAAAACGGACGAGCGTGTTGATGTAGAAAAGGGAATTTTGAGTTCGCAAGAAACAATCAGTAAAAGCTCTACATATATCGTTGATGCCGTTGACGGACCGAAAACGGTAGCTGTGGAAAATCATCTGAGCATGTCTGCAGGAAAGACAAGTGGTGGGTATACTTATTCGGCACAAATTTCAAGCGGCGGCTCTTCAAGTTATGTCTCTGAATCCCGAACGAGAGCTGAAAAGGGAAACGAGATTTTGACGACTGTCGAGCAAAGTATCAGAGGGGCAGTCAATTCCTCAATGACGTTAGTTGAGCGAAAAATTGTCGGTGATACGGTAACAAAACAAAACACTGCTAGCATTCATTTTGCCAATAACTCTAAAAGTATTGATATCACGTTTCAAGGAGACAGCGTTTGGAACAAAAACGAGTCCTCACTCCTGTATGCCAATGCAACTATTAATCAGAATTTCAAAGACCCCGCCGGACAATATAATATTTGTTTTCTGCCAAGGGACAACGCAACCGGACTAAAAGCTCTGGTAACCCTTCCAAATGGAACGGTTATAGACCCTTACTATGAGAACATGGCCGATGACGTTAGATTAATTGCTGATAACGGGCAAGATATGTATGTTGCGCACCTCCATGGAAGCTACGTTTGGTGGTACGATTATGAAACAGTTCATATTGATACAATTATGGATATCTTAGAAATTTATGCAGTTCTAATGAGTTTGGAACCAGTCGGAATAATCTTGGATATAATCACTATAATCACCGAAGTTGCTATTCCAGCGGTTTACAGTGCAACAAACGGAGTTATGTATAGTTATTACATATCTATATATGAAGAACACTGGTGGTTCGATTATGATACATGGAATTGGTATTTGATTACAACTACACCAATCGATGGTGAAGAAGGATTCCGTACTAACAGATACTGCATGTCCTATCTGGGTAATTGGGTTTTTTACCCTACTTGGAATTTAAATTTTGGGAGCGAACATTCGAGCGCTTGGCCTGACTCTGGAGTTCAGGCGCCCAAGTCAATGGTGACAGTGTTTAGCGATACTTACGGAGTGGGTGTTGTACAAAACCCATCGTTGATACTGGGTCAGGAAGACGGAAACTATGCACACATAGAGGCAATGACTTATGCCGTCGAAAACGGCGGGTACCTGTATGGAGGTATAACTGGTGGTGGCGTTAATTTCTTCGGTACTCTTCAAATAAAATACAATACACCCGTTGATAACACTCTCACGCATGTTCGAGTATATGTAGGGCCAAGCTATTATGGTCCTTGGGGGAATCCGGTAGTGGATGTAAATCTATACCATTCAGACGGTCCTCAATGGCTCAATTGCGGCACCTATTATGGTCAATATTCATGCGTAGCGATTGCAGCTACCACAACAGGTAGTACCGGAGCAAGTATTGATTTCGATTGTGTTAGAATAATTAACCCACCTCCACCCTTCTAGAGAAATATAACTCTCTTTTCTTTTTTTAATCAACATTTAGGTTTTTGACGTAGAATACAACGGCCATTACGCAAGAAATGGTTAAGAAAAGATTAAATGCCGTTAGATTTTCCTTATACCTATGAAACCGTTTCTGGGCTACTTAAAAGAGGAAAACATGAGCCTCTTCACCGACTTCTACGAGTTAACCATGTGCGCCGCCTACTTTGACAACAAAAACTTTGAAACCGCCACGTTTGACCTCTTCATCCGCCGCTTGCCGGAGAACCGCAGCTACTTCCTCTTTGCAGGCCTAGAAGAAGCCTTGGGTTATTTGCAGAGTATCAAATTCACCGAGGAGCATCTTGCTTACCTCAAAGTGCAGGGTTTCAAAGAAGACTTCCTCAATTACCTTCGGGACTTCAAGTTTACAGGTGAGGTTTGGGCAGTTCCCGAGGGCACCTTGGTTTTCCCCAACGAACCGCTCCTTCGCATAACCGCCCCCATCATAGAGGCACAACTCGTCGAAACCTTCCTCCTCAACAGCATTAACCTGCAAACCATGATCGCAACCAAAGCCAGTCGCGTAGTCCAAGCCGCCGACGGCAAAGCAGTCATCGAATTCGGTTTGCGCCGTGAACCCGGCATAGACGCAGGCATGAAAGTGGCCCGAAGCAGCTACATCGCCGGTTGCCAGGGCACAAGCAACGTGCTCGCTGGGTTAGCGTACGGGATCCCAGTCTTCGGCACCATGGCGCACAGCTTCATCATGTCCTACCCCAAAGAAATCGATGCGTTTCGAGCCTTCGCCAAAACCTTCCCAGACAAATCCACCCTACTCATAGACACCTACGACGACATAGCGGGAGCGGAAAAAGCCGCAGTCGTCGCCAAAGAGTTGGAGGCAAAGGGCATGCGCTTGGGCGGGGTGCGGTTGGACAGCGGCGACTTGGCGCAAACCAGCAAAAAAGTACGCAAAATCCTCGACAGCCAAAACCTTGGTTACGCCAAAATCTTTGCCAGCGGCGACTTAGACGAGTACAGAATCAGCGAGTTGCTCTCTTTGGACGCGCCGATTGACGCGTTTGGCGTGGGCACAAAAATGGGAACCAGCGCCGACCGCCCCTACCTCGACGGCATCTACAAGCTTTGTGAAACCCAAACCGTCGATGGCGAATTCGCGCCTATCATGAAGCTCAGTAAAAATAAAATTACTTTGCCGGGGCGAAAACAGGTTTATCGTTTCCGAAATGGCGAGGGTGCATTCCTAAAGGACGTGATTGCGTTGGCTGACGAACCCGCAGAGGGTGAACCAATGCTAAAAAAAGTCATGGAACAGGGAAAATTAACTGATAAACTGCCTTCTTTGGAGGAGATTCGCGTTTTTGCAGCGGAAAACCTAGCCCAGTTACCTCAAAAATTCAAAGCCCTCACAAATGCGCCATCCTATCCAGTGGAGCTTAGTGAAAAACTTCAGAATTTGGTCGAAGAGCTAAAGCTGAAGATAACTGAAAAAGAAATCAACCATACGGCTTAGCTGTTGCGGAGGCGTTTTCTGTATTCGCCGCAGTAGCTGTTGCCGCCTTCACTGCATTGCGGGGTTACTTTGCCGCATTCTTTTATGTATTCGCACTTGTAGAAGAACCCATCAAACCGCTTCTTTAAATTACTCAACATACCCTTCTTTTACCCCTATCCTCTCTTCCGTACCTTAACTTTTTTATTGGTATATATAACATCCCCTATTTCAACTATGTACCTAATTTCTTAGTCATAATTGTTTTTTCCAGTCGATCAAGAATTCCTTTTCCATTTTTTATTTATCTCATGGAATTTAGCAAACTATTTATCGTTTACATAAATAATAACAGTTAAGGGATTACGACCGCATGAAAGCTGATTGTGTCCTGTCTGTCATTTTGTCAGTTGCTCTTCTATCGTCATCTTTGCTGGTTTATGTTGATCCTGCTTCAGCCGGTACCGATAGTGAGAATACTTGGCGGGCAGCGGCGCCGGTGCCAGACGCTGTTGTTGGGGGTAGAGCGGGTGTTGTGGATGGGAAAATCTACGTTATAGGCGGGTCGAGCAATTATCAATATGATCCAGAGATGGATAAGTGGACTGCCAAGGCACCCATGCCTACATCAAGGATGTGGTTTGCTATGGCAGTTTGCCAAGGTAAGATTTATGCTATTGGAGGATATGATTGGAACCATGGAAACCCAGTTAGCCTTGATGTAAATGAGGTATATGATCCCTCAACTGATACATGGCAGTCTAAACAGCCGTTACCAGAAAAAAGAGAACAGCTAGAAGCCGCCGCAATAGGGGGTCAGATTTATTTGATCGGGGGAAGAGGTAGTCCAGATCCTCATGCTAGTGCTTTGAATGAAGTATACGATGTTGCCAACGACTCATGGACTACTAAAGCGCCAATGCTCTATCCAGTTGCTAGTTGTAGTTCGGCAGTGAGTGAAGGCAAAATTTACGCGATAGGAGGGCAAGATGATTTTCTTATAGGAGAAATAAATACCAATTTTGTTCAGATTTACGATCCTTCAAATAATTCGTGGAGCTTAGGTGCTTCAGTGCCTGTTACGGTGATGGGAACGGGTGCGGCTGCTGTGTCAGGGGAGATGGCGCCCCGAAGAATTTACCTTTTTGGCGGTTACAGATCACACTTAGGCGATTATGCGGCTGAAAATCTCGTGCAAGTGTATGATATGAAAAACAATAATTGGACCTTTGGCAAACCGATGCCTACAGCTAGATGCTACCTCACGGTTGCGGTTTTAAAAGATAGGTTATATGCTTTTGCAGGGACGCCTTTTCTTTTTCCTGACCCTATTTATGGAGCCGTCCAAGATAGGTATAATGAAGTGTATACACCGTTTGGTTATGGTTCGTCTGATCCTGTGTATGTCTTAGAGCATTCTCCTCCAAATGTTGTGCTTGAGTCGTCGCTTAATGGGACGGCTATTACTAACTCGACCGTGCCTTTGGTTTTTTGTGTAGATAAGGTGGTGGATTGGGTTGGTTATAGCCTCGATGGGCAACAAAACGTTACCATATCTGGTAACTTTACTTTGACGGGGCTTTCCGGTGGCTCCCACAGCGTCACTGTCTACGTTAACGATACCTATGGCAATATGGGTGCTTCTGAAGCCTTGACGTTTAGCGTTGAGCTTTTTCCCTTGGCGTTTATCATCATCGGCGCCTTAGTGGCTGCTGTGGTGGGTGTGGTTGTTGGCGTGGTTGTTTTCTTTAAGAGACGCCGATAAGTCCATTGGTCCTTTCTATGGGTAGATTCAGCCACAACCAGTCTGCAGTCACAGGGGGTGCTGAACCAAAAACAGGGTCGCCTGCACGGGCCGCTGGTTGTTGTTGTGTATAGAGGGCATCCGGCAGCAACAAATAATGAAAAAACTAACCAGAACCCGTCAAGACAAAAAACCTAAAAAACAGCGTAGAAGCCACCACCACCACCCCAAACCAAAAACCTCCAAGAACACCCAAAAAAACAAGCCCCCTATTCACGTCGTTTATGGCAAACACTTAATAGTCGTTTGAGAGGATTTTTACAGCCATAACAGGGGAGCAAACAGTATGCAGAAACGCCCAGCCATAGTTGCTGTTGGCAGAACCAAGTTCGGTGAGCACTACGGCAAAGAACCCGAGAAACTCATCGAGGAAGCCTGGTTAGCCGCCTCCAGAGAATGTAACATGGAACGCAAAAATTTGGAAGCCTGTTACATGTCCGACTGTTTCTTACCAATCACCAACAAACTTGGCCTCGAAGAAGGCTTCCTCTCAGAATTAACCGAGTTACACGTACCCATGGAGGTCACCCGATCTTTTAGCGCCGCATTAATGACCGCTTGCCACGCAATCGAAGCAGGCGTCTACAACACAGTGCTAGTCGGAGGCATAGAAAAGATGACAGACCGCTGGGACAAAATCCGCGACGACCTCATGCTCCTCGACGACCCCTGGAGCTACTACGCAGGCGGAACCCCCGAATCCAACCATGAACTAATGCTCCGCGCCTACATCAAAAAACACGGCATAACAGGACAGGACCAGGAAAAACTCGACGTTGCCTTGGCGCAGGTTTCAGTTAAGAACCATGCTAACGGCGCCAAAAACAAGTATGCCCAGTTCCAAAGAAAAATCACCATCGACCAAGTGCTCAACGCACGTAAAGCAGCCCATAAACCGCTTGGGCTCTACGACTTCGCACCCATCTCAGACGGAGCCACAGCACTTGTGTTAACCAGTGAAACAGTCGCTAACAAAATGACTAACCGCCCTATCTACGTGTTAGCCTGCGGTGCAGCAACCGACTACCTCAATTACCCCGCAAGAGAAGACCTCTCAAGCTTCGTTGCTGCCCAGTTAGCCATGAAAAAAGCCTCCATAACCGCTGGAGTTGCACCTTCAGATCTGCAGCTTATTGAATTAAACGACCAATCTACCGTTATGGAGATGGTTTCGCTTGAAGACCTCGGCTTGGCAGCATCCGGAACCGCTTGGAAAAGCATCTATGAAAGCAGCCAAAATGGGGAACTATGCTACGAGTTGGGCGGCAAAGAGGTGTATGTTAACACGGACGGCGGCTTAAAAGCAGACGGCAACCCCTTGGGCGCCACGGGTGGAGCGCAGGTGTTTGAGGTTTTCCGTCAGCTCCGCGGAGAAGCAGCTGAACGCCAAATCACTGTGCCCAATGGATTGCGGCATGGGGGAGTTGTGGAGTTTGAGGGTTTTGGAACTAAGGCTTATGTTACTATTTTTGGGGAGAAGAAGCAATGAGCAGTGAACCAATCGAGAGACGCGTATCGTATTTGGGCGACCGGTTGAAGGCTTGTCGGTGCCAATGCTGCGGCAAAGAATACTTTGAAGTCCGCGATTACTGCAGCAACTGCGGTCGTAAAAGCTACGGCAAAATGGACAGCATCGACCTCTTCTACGACAAAGGCACCCTTGAACTCTGCACCTACATAAACGAACCCACCAACAAATTCGCCAAACTCAACAGCTTCGTCTACGGCATCGTTTCTTTCCACGACGGCAAAATACGTGTCCCCGCCAGAATAACCGACCAACTGGTATGCGACGGCGGCAAAATCGACCTCGCAAGCTTAGAGGGCAGAGAAGTTGTGCCCCGCTTCCGACGACGCTACTCCGTGGGAAAAGGCGATGTTGTCCCCACTATTTCCCTAGCCTTCACATTGGCAGACGAATACTACCCCCACCAAGAATACAAAGTAATCCAACCCGCCAAAGACTACGATTTGCCAGGCATCGTCGGCTACGGCGCATATTCCTCGCGGTTCCGAATCAAAGAGGATAGCTTGGAACGCGCAGTTCCCTTCATCGACGAAGACTCGGTGACCGCCGCAGTTGAAGCTGGGAAATTGGCGTTAATTCACTCGGGCCTTGACAGCGCGTTGATTGGAAAAGTCTACGCTGGCAGCGAATCCAACCCCTATGCCGTTAAGCCGATAGCAGCTAAAGTCGCGCAGGTTCTCCAACTCGGCAAAGAAGACGGCGACGTCCAAGACGTAGACGCAGTCGACACGGAATTCGCATGCAAAGCCGCTTCAAGCGTGTTCAAAGACGCCTGCGCACTGGTCAGCTACCCCAAATCAGACATAAACTACGCCATGGTCATAGGCGCAGACAACTCTCAAGCCGCGCCACGCGGTTGCCCCGGAGGCGAACTCGACGCATTCGTCGGTTACGGCGGAGCAGCCTACATTTTCGGCAAAAAAGACGTAATCGCCGAAGTTGAAGGATGGTACAGTTGCACCAGCGACACCCCGGACTTTTGGCGGCGTGACGGCGAACCCTACCCCATGCACGGCGGCAGATTCACAGGCGACCCCGCCTACCACAAACACGTGCGAAAAGCAGCCGCCAAACTCATGGAAAAATGCAACCTCAAAGCAGCCGACATCAATTACTTCGTGCCCCACCAACCCAACCCAACGTTCCCCGTGCGGGTTGCAAGAGACTTAGGCTTCAAAGACGAACAGTTCATGCCTGCGATTCAGATGACAAAGTTCGGCAACACCTACAGCGGCGCCTCGTTGATTGGGTTAGCGGCAATTTTGGATATTGCTAAGCCAGACGAGCGAATCTTGGTTACCAGTTACGGTTCAGGCGCAGGCAGCGACGCATACTTACTCCACACCACCAGCCAACTACCAGAAAAACGCAGCCGCCAAAAAATCACCGTCAAATTCCTAGCAGAAAACCCATTCATAGAATACGTAGACTACACAACCTACCGAAGACTAAAACAAGGCATGTAAGAACAAACTTGCTCTTCTAACGTCCCGATTAGAAATCCCGCCTTATCGGTAGACAAATCGCTGTTCTGCTCAGAACTCAACGCAGAACTACGAAAAATAACAGGAGTTATGGGTTTACTGTTTGAATCTCACCTATTTTTTGTCCATCACTTTCAGCTACCCCTCCACTACACTGAACGGTCTTTTAATGTCATCTTTTAAAAGGAAAAACAGCGTTTTGATCTCTTTTACGTAGAGAGTGAGAAGAAAATGAGTCGAAATCAAGTAGCCAAGCCCATGCTTTACCAACCAATTTTTCCCTTGAGCATAAAAAAGGCCGATACACTTTTCCCAGGCTTCGCCGAAGGAGACTTTGCCCTCATATATGGCGCATCCTCATCACTAACTTCATTGCTATGTGTAAGAGCACAGTTACCCAAACAGCTTGGCGGCTTAGAATCCAACGTTATTTTTATCGATGGAGGCGGAATAACTTTCAGGCTCTATAAAATAGCAAAAACCGCTCAAATATACCAGCTCAACCCCAAGCGAGTACTAGATAACATCTACATTTCAAGAGCATTCACAGCCTACCAAGAAATCTTCTTAATCATGCAACAACTACAACAAGCCACCAAAAAGTATAGCGCTAAACTGGTCATAATTTCAGACATTGCGGGTTTATTTTTAGACAATATCGCCGAAGAGGAGGCACAGCGTGTCTTCAGTCAACTAATGGGTTACCTTTCAAACTTTGCCAAAGAAAACCGCCTCATCCTAATCGCAACATACCATCCTCACGAAAAATCAAAAAGGAACACTTCCCTTCAAGGACTAGCCCATGCAAAAGCAAACGTCATATTATCTTTCAAGCATACAAACTACGGTAAAACCATCAGCCTTGACAAGCATCCATACCTCAACTTGGGCTCTGCCGAATTGTATTCAGAAAATCCAACTTTAACTGATTTCATGGGAGAGAAGGCATAATGGGAAAAACAGTTGAATCCTACCGCATGGCTATAGAAGACGAGATAAACCGCTGGAGCAGCTTCGCCAAAGCATTAAGAACTGAAGACAGGGAAGCCTTTGAATCCCTAATGGATGCTTGCCGAAGCTATGCATCTGCCGGAAGCAACGCAACTCAGCCGATCCTTTTCGAGCCCATGGTTATTTCGATTCTCCTTGCACAACAAAAGAAGATTATGCGTTTAGAGAAGGCTTTAGATGCCACAAAATACTGCAAAGGCAGTTAAAGGCTGGCTGCTAGATGTTTACCCCTCTGACTTCGGCAAAATAGCTGTCTGGATAATAACAGAACAGGGCGAACGAATTAAATTAACAGACAAGTTTCAACCTCACATTTACGTGTCAGCCAAGCAAGAGGAACTTGAAGGGGTAATCACCAAATTATGCAACCATCAAAAAATAGAATCCATACGCGTTGTTTACAAATATGCAAGCCCCGTAGATAGTGAAAAATCAAGGGTACTAGAGATAACGGTTAAAGATTGCAGACAAACCAGAGCGTTACAGCTTGAGATTCTGCGGCTGGGCGATTACTTAAGGTATGAACTGCATAACTGTGATATACAAAGCGACCGCGCCTACATTTTTGAGCATGACCTGTTTCCGCTTGCCCATATAGAAATCAAAGTATCCAAAGAGGGCTTAGTGTACACTCTACTGGATTCGGTGGAGAGCACCAATTATGTGGTTCCTGAGTTGCGGGTTGTTAGGCTGGAAGTGGATGTAGCAAAGACGGGTGCTCTTCCAAGCTTTGATGACCAGATAGAAATTATCAGGTTAACGCAGGAAGGCAAAAAAGACATAGTCATCGATTATGGCGACGAAGCCACAAAACTGCTGCAACTGGTTTATGCTATACAGGCGATGGATCCAGACATAATCTTAACCAGCCTAGGAGACTCTTTCCTTTTTCCCTATCTATTAGGGAGAGCAAAAAGTAACAATGTCCTAAAAGAATTCAACCTAAGCAGAGACAATATACCCCTTGAGCAGACGCCCAAAACTGGCAAAACCTATTTCGCCTATGGGCACACGTTTTACCGTGCAGGAACCGTTCGCCTACATGGCAGAATCCACGTTGATGACAACAACACGTTCGTAGTACGCGAAACTGGCTTAGATGGCCTCATTGAAGTAGCAAGAACCTGCCGTGTCCCACTGCATACGGCTGCGCGATTCTCTATTGGGTCAAGTATGTCTTCTATACAGTTCTATCAAGCCCTCAAAGACGACATTTTGTTGCCTAGGAACAAGAAAATCCCTGAAACATTCAAGTCAGCCATGGACCTACTGATCGGCGACCGCGGAGGCTTTATCTATGAACCGCGCCTCGGCATTCACGATTCAGTAGCCGAATTAGACTTCTCATCTATGTATCCCTCTTTAATGGAGAAATACAACATTTCAGCTGAAACAGTGCTCTGTAAATGCTGTCCGGACTCACCGCTTAGAATTCCAGACCTGAACTATCACATCTGCACTAAACGTAGAGGCATGGTTCCAAAAACGGTGCATCTAGCGCTAACTAAACGCTTAACATATAAGCAAATGCGGGACCAAACAGACGACAATGAGTTAAAGCAGATTTATGACAGACGCCAATCAGCACTGAAGTGGATATTGGTTACCTGTTTTGGCTATTTGGGTTTTAGCAATTCTAAATTTGGGACTGTTGATGGGCATATCGGCGTCTGTGCTTTTGCTAGAGAAGAGTTTCTCAGGGCAACACATATTGCAGAAGAGGAGGGCTTTGAGGTTATTCATGGCATCGTGGATTCGTTATGGCTTAAAAAAAAGAACTCGACAATAGAACAATACCAGTCGCTCTGCGAAAAGATAACTAAAGAAATTGGGGTACCGATTAATTTTGAAGGGTTCTATAAGTGGATCGTTTTTTCTCCGTCTCGGCTGCATTCTAACGTTAGTGTGCTAAATCGGTATTTTGGCGTCATGAATACGGGTAAAGTAAAGATCAGAGGCTTAGATGCGAGGAAAAGTGATACACCCAAGTTTGTCTATAATGCCCAGATGGAAATGATTGGGGTTTTATCGCAAGCTAGAAACTCGGAAGACTTTATGAGAAAAATCCCCGAAGCGTTAAGTGTAGTGAAGAATTATCGCCAGCGGCTAATTAATGGTGAAATTCCCGTCTCGGATTTAGTTATAACGAAGCATTTGTCTAAGAATCCCACTCATTACAGGCATCATGTAAGCCAGCTTATAGCAGCCCAGGAACTGCAGCGAGCTGGCGTGGACATTAATGGAGGCAATGACATAAGCTTTGTTTTTACAAATTCAGATAGTAAGCGTTATAATCGAAGGGTAAAAGCTGAGCAGTTGCTGGAAAAAAACGTTAACCCAGACATAAAGCAGTACCTGAACCTTTTGTATTGTTCAGCTGCCACCTTGTTGAGCTTTAAGGGATATACAGCAAAAATTGTAAAAGATGCTGTTGGTTGTCAACAGAGCACCTTCTTGGAGCAATTTGTTTAGATAGGTTAAGAACAAATTTTCGAAACGACCTTTCAATTTTATTCACAAAACAGTTGTAGGGGCGGATGGAGGGTTGTTTTTGGTGGCTGGTGGCTTCTCTATGTAGTTGATGTAGGCTGGATTGGGTGCTGGAAACGCAATCGACGCCACTTAATCAGCACTTTTGAGTGCGTTGGCGCCATTTTGAGGTTTCTTTTTCTTTAGAAGAGTTAGTTAGTTGGGCTAAAAACAGGTGCATTAGTAGGTTGGAAATCCGGATATTTCTGCCTCTTTATAGGGGGATAGAGGTCGTCTGAGAGCAGAAAAAATCATTGATTACGAGAATTGTACTTATTTTTCATGTTTTTATTTTGGCGAAATTGCTTATAGGGTTGGTTGGGGGCGGGTGTTGGTGACGGATGGAGTCTGTTCCGTATGGGACATGCTATTGTCTGCTTGCATTGCGCTATTCATTGCTGTTCACTGAATTCTTGTGAAGAAAAATACTAAACGATACATGGATTCACGCACACATCCCGCCAGCGTCTGCATGGACCCATGCACCGCATGTGGTAGAAATCTCTGATGCCACACCGAAACAGACGCCTAAACACAATGCTTCTGCAAAAAGCAACCGCCACCTTTTGGCATCGTGTGGCACCCTACAAACCACCACATCCACACAAAGAGAGAATACAAACAAACTTCAAACCTGCAAACGCAGCCTATACAGGTAGCTTGCAGATGTCTGGTTTGGAGATTTGAATAACACTTAATAGTCCGTGTATTTTTGAAATAGCAAGGAGAAGACAGAGATTGATTCTTACCGATATTGCACAGGTCATCTATGCGCCTAAGCGGGCATTCAAGAGTATCATTGAAAAACCCAAGTATCTTGGCGCAATCCTGATTTTACTCATCTTCATCGCATTACAGATTGGCTTTGCATTTGCCCAGTTCAACAAAACCGAGTTGGAAACCACTTACCCGCTTGCCGGGGAAATGCAGGCCTTCAACAACGCCACCAACTGGGTTGGTTCATCCGACGTAAACTTCACCAACAACTTTGACGATTATTTCAACAACACCGTCTACATAGCCAACCTGCAGCGTCCACCCACCGACCCCTTAGGCTACTACCCCCTGTTCGGCAACTTCAGCATGCAGATGCAAGCCCAAAACACCAACACACTCACAGCCGTCTTATACAACACTTCCAACGTTGATTGCAGCCCAAGCGGCTTCCAAAACCTCTCCATCACGCTCAAACTTGTGCAGCCCCAAAATGCACCCCAAAACACCACCCTAACCCTCTACTCCCTAAGCGACACCAGCTACTACACATACGATTTAACTTCTGCAGTAGCAGACGCAGATGCAGTGGGACAGTGGGGCAACATAACGGTTCCGCTGGGACCAGACGCCACAGGCTGGAGTGAATCAGGCACTCCCCAGTGGCAAAACATAACATCTTTAGCGTTAACTTTCACCTACGGCAGCAACACCGACATAACCATCCGCGTCGGCGCCCTATTCTTCCGGGGACTCTACGTTACCCCCCTTCAATTTGACACCACTGGCTTACTGCTTCGGTTCCTACAGGTTTACTCGCTACAGTTCCTCTTCACATGGTTGCTGGGAGCAGCATTAATCTACATACTCTGCCGCTATGCCTTTAAGAGCGCAGTAACCTGGAAACCCATCTTCGTCGCCTTCGGCTTTGCAATGATCGTGATGGTTATCCGTGCAATCGTAAATTTAGCTGCAACGTTGGCGTTGCCAGTAACCTATTACCCCTATGACGTATCATTCGGCACACTCTTCGACCCATTTGTGACACTCTACTATCCAACAGAAGCATTAAATACCCTCACCATGCAGGCACAGAGCAGTATAGCCGCCATCACCGCTTCAACCGCGATTTTCCGAGGCATCGTAGCCGCCATGTTCGCAGTATCCTATGTGTGGCTGGGAGGACTTGGAGCAATAATCATAAAGACACTCAAACCAGAGTTCACAACAGTCAAATGCATAGCCATCGCCGCAGTAAGCGTCGCAGTAACCTTGCTGGCGCTGTGGCTCCTAATCGGCGTAGTTTAACACACGCCAACCCTTTTTGTCCATTTAATTTTTTCTTTGACCCGCGCTTAGTTAGCAAGATTTATATGAATGAAAAAGGAAAACGTAGCTAACAATCAAGAAGGGAAGCAACTTGACGGATATTAAAGATTTAGCTGATGGTATGAAACGGGTTAGCATAGAAGCCAAAGTCGTAGATAAAGGAGACCCGCGGGAAGTCAGATCCAAATATAAAGACGAAACCTACCGAATCGTCGACGCAGTCGTCGCCGACGAAACCGGCAGCATAAAACTAACCCTGTGGAACGAGCAGATCGAGCAGGTTAACATAGGCGACAACGTAAAAATCGAAAACGGCTATGTTACGAGCTTCAAAGGCGAAATCCAGCTCAACGTCGGCAAATTCGGCAAAATGACCGTTAACTAAGCGGCGTCTCCTCGCAACAATTTTCTTTTTAAAATTCTGTTGCTCTACGAAGGACTCTTCGATAGCTTAGAATTTTGGCTTTTTGTTTTTCTAAGATGAAGGCAGCGTCGCCCTTACTCATCGTTTTCCAGCGGGCTTGGAGGGCGGCTGTGTTTTGCGTTCTGCATCGGAGAGGGGTTGCTGGCGGGTTGTGGACAAATCCTCAAGCAGATTCGAATATTTTTGGTCTATTGTGATAGAATTCTTTTCCAGCGAAGTATTGCAAAAAAAAATAAAAAGGGTAATTTTTGCCTATTTGCGCTTCTTGTAAGCAATTACTCCAACCGCTACAACCACCAAGGCAACGACTGCCCCGATTACAAGGTATTCCATCGGAAGGCTGATGCTTTGTGTTGATGGTGTAGTTGGTTCTTGGATGGGTTCAACATCGGCGACTGCCCACGTGGAAAAGTGATCTGTGTTACATACTAAGTAGCCGTTCTGGTCCATGTGGCTTTCAACTTTTTCCCATTGGGCTGTTGTTTGGTTCCAGTACATCCAAGTAAGTCTTGAAGCGTTAACTTCCCAGTTTAAGTTTTGGCTTAGTTCGGTTTGGTTAATGCGTAGTCTAATTTGGGCATGGAGCTGGGTAGTTGCGTTTGGTTCTATGCCTAAGTAGAAATTGAGGGTTCGCTCGTTAACCATTGCACCATTCAGAGGAGACTTGGAAAGGTTCATTTCGAGCTTCATTGTCTGGTTCGCATCCAGTGATATTTGGAAATCTTGTGGTGCAACATTTTCTTCCGATGAAAGGACTACTTCGCAGTTGTTTGTGCAGTTCATAAGCATGGTCATGTTTCGGACTTGTAATTGGGTCTGTTGTCTGGCTTGAATTTGTAACTTTTCAGTTGCAACAGTGCCGTTGGAAACATTAGTCTGGTTGCCTCCAGAGGTCTGATTCTGGTTCATCAGTGCAGTTGGAGAACCATCGTTTCCTGTTTGTGCTTGCTGTCCCTGTTCAGAACCCCCACCGTTTCCGTTACTTGCTGCAACAATTGTCACAGACGCAAAGGCACTAACTAATAGCAGCGCGAAAAGCAATGCGCTTAGTTTGCGTTGTTTTGTTCCTTGATTTCTGCTCATTTTTTCACCGCTAACCCGATTAGCAGAGCCTGACTTAAGGGACACCGTGAAACGAACGTTCCAAACTTGAAACGCAAAAAATCGCCGACAGTTAGCTTCAAGTACCGGTTTAGAGCCATGGCAGGCTGTTCAGGGTTAATTTTGTATACATAAAACTTATTTTAGGAAACATAGACTCTATAGTGATATCTGATGAGACAACACAGCGCAAGCTGGTGGCTAACACTGGTTGCCGTTTCATTGGCAGTAATTGTACTATTTGCTGCAGCCGCGCAATCAGTAACCAGTGTAGACTCAACATATGTTAGAGTTTACCGAGACGGCTTAGTTCACGTAGAACAAACCTTAACCTTAGACAGCAATGCACCGCAAGCTCAGTGCACCTTGCTTTCTTCTGACGTTGAAAACTTGGTTATTCTTGATGAGGAGCAGTTAGCGGTAGATTATGAAGTCAACGCCGAAACTTTACTAATTTACTCGTTTGGCGCCTCCAAAGCCCAAGTAGAATATGACACTAACACTTTAACGAGTAAAGCAAACGAAGTCTGGACCCTCTGTGTGGACAACCCCTATGACCTTACAGTTGTTTTCCCCGTGAACTCATCAGTCATCTACCTGAGCGATGCACCAGCCGCCATCGAAACAATCAACAACGAGGTAAATCTGCATCTAAATTCTGGTCAATGGGAAATCAGCTATCTACTGCAATTGGTAACTCAGGACCAAAACAACCAAACGCCAATACAAAGCAGCTCTACAGTACCTTTAGAGTACCTGATAATCACTTTGGGCTGTGCGTTACTTGCCGTTGTTCTTAGCGTTTCATTGTTTGTTGTTAAAAGAAAACGGCGTTTTAACATAAAGAAAGCCTTCAACGAAAACCCCCAGTTAATGAAGGAAGACAAAGAGGTGCTTCAATTCCTCGATGAAAAAGAAGGCCGTGCATTCGAGGCGGAGATCAGGCAAAGATTCCCAGACATGCCCCGCACGAGCCTTTGGCGACTAGTAAAGCGACTTGAAAAACTTGAGCTAGTTGAAGTAAAGAAAGTTGGCCTTGAAAACCAAGTCATATTAAAGAAGTAGCAAAGTTGTTATCTGTTTCCGCCTTTGGTTCCGTTACCGTTGCTATTGTTACCGCCTAGAGCTGTGCTGTTGCTGCTGTTTCCGTCTCCGCCAACTCCGCCTCCGCTGGTGCCGCCTTGGTTTTGCTGTTGGCTGTTGATTTCCTGATTAAGTGACTGCTGCATCTGCTGAACCATTTGGTTGATCAATTCGCACTCTTGAATTGCATTTTGGATGCCCCCCTGACTTTGCGCGTTCTGTATTTTGGCTTGTATCGCTTGCATGAATTGGGTTTCACTTTGGTATCCTTTAGCGGCTAAGGCTGCTGTGAAGTCGATGCCGTTTTGTTTTCCGTACGAGAAGCGTTCTTGAATTTGCTGTTGGAGTTTTTGGCAGTACTCGTTGAGGCGCCAAGTGTTTGATTGCTGTGCTTCTGTTTTGAGGTACTGGTAGATTTGTGTTATGAATTGTTTGGCTTCAACAAACTGTGCTTGGGCAGTGTCGGTTTCTCCTTTGAGCGTCGATGTTTTGGCTTCGAGCAGTTTTTCCTTGGCATTATCTAATAAGTCAAAAGTATCTTTGGAGGTGTTTGAGGGCAGGATTTCTTTGAGGGTTTCGACCCGTTGTAGCTCCCTTTCTATAGCATCAATTAGTTCTTGGTTACTTATTGAAGTGTCAATAGGTATGCCTGCTGCTTCAAGAATAACCTCTATGGAACTGTAGGAGCTTCTAAAAATATCAAGGGCTTGCAGCGCCGAATCTGAAGCAGAATTGTATTGTGAGTTTGCGAGGGCTTCTTGAGCATTTGAAAGTTTAGCTAAACCTTCCGCTTGATATAGTGTGGCGTTGCCCTCAAATTGGTCCATAAGGTTGGCGTTTTCTATTTTTTGGGTTGCATTTGGGTCGGTATAAATTTTTGTTATTAACGTTTGAACTTGGTTACCTGCCCCTTGAGCCATTGCAACAAGGTTTTCTTCTACGCTTTGGTTTGTTTGAGCATTTGCAAAAGTCAAAACTACCGGAAACGCAATTATCGCTAAGAGAATCAATGCTAAAGCGGCAGTTTTAGTGTTAATCATCGGTCATCACTGTAGTAGGGGCTTACTGGTAGTTAAGGACTATTTTGGAACGAGCGTTTCACATAACCATGGATTTAAATAAAGGCGTAACTTACCCGTCACTTGCTATGTTTCTGCGAACCTTTTCTGCACAATATCAACTGCGCCTGAATTTGCGTTGTTTGGTGCAAAAACTTATTAATCCAATTGATTGGGTGAATCTGTCGTTTGTGGGAAGTAGAGTAGAGTGCAGTTCGAGCTTGTTTCGCCATACAAAATTTCGCCTGGACAAGAAGCCGCCGTTGAGCAGCTAGTCCACAATTATGGGGGCAAAGACAAGCAGACGCTTTTAGGCATAACGGGCAGCGGCAAAACCTATGTAATGGCAAACGTGATCAGCAAACTGCAGAAGCCCACGTTGATTTTGGCACACAACAAAACACTCGCAGCCCAACTCTACGGTGAACTCAAAGAGCTTTTCCCCCATAACCGAGTTGAATTCTTCATATCATTTTACGATTACTACCAACCCGAATCCTACCTGCCAGCACAGGACATGTACATCGAAAAAGACAGCACAGTCAACGACGAAATCGAAAAGATGCGCATGCACGCCGTGTCGAGCATCGTGAGCCGCAACGACACCATCATCGTAGCTTCGATTAGCTGCATTTACAGCTTAGGAAACCCTGACGACTTCCGCACAATGGCCATCAAACTCGAAGTGGGCGGCCACATGAGCCGAACACAGCTTATCCACTCCTTGGTGGACATGCAGTATGAACGCAACGACCAGGTGTTGGAACCCGGCAGGTTCCGCGTCCGAGGCGACACAGTCGACGTAGTGCCATCTTACGAGAATGACATCCTCCGAGTCGAAATAACGGGCAACATCGTCTCCAAAATTAAGGAGGTGCACCGCATCACTGGTAACGTGCAGAACAGCCTCGACCAACTTACCCTTTACCCCGCCCGCCAATACGTCGTCCCCGAAGAGAAACATGCATTGGCACTGGAGCATATCGAGCAGGAGCTTGAACAACGCCTAAAAGTGCTTCCGCCCCTTGAAGCACAGCGGCTGAAACAACGCACAAACTACGATTTAGAGATGATCCGTGAAATCGGCTTCTGCGCAGGCATGGAAAACTACAGCCGCCACTTCGACGGACGCCGACCCGGCGCACCCCCCTTTACACTCATCGACTACTTCCCCAAAGACTACTTACTCATAATCGATGAAAGCCACCAAACCATCCCCCAAGCAAGAGGCATGTACAACGGCGACTACAGCCGCAAAAAAAACCTAGTCGACTTCGGTTTCCGCCTTCCCAGTGCACTCGACAATCGCCCCTTAAAATTCGAGGAATTTGAAAGGAAAATGGGGCGAGTCCTTTTTACCTCAGCAACCCCCGCTGAGTATGAACTGGAAAAGAGCGGGCCCCCCGTCGAATTGATTACGCGACCAACGGGACTTTTGGATCCTGAAGTGGAGATGCACCCTATCGAGGGGCAGATGCGGCATCTCATGGGTGAGGCGAAGAAGACGATTGAGCGGGGCGACCGCGTACTCGTCACCACCTTAACCAAGCGGATGGCTGAGGATTTGACCGATTACCTTGTTAAAGAGGGCTTCCGCGTCCGATACCTGCACAGCGACATAGAGAGCCTCGACCGCATTGAACTGGTGCGGCAGCTCCGTGTAGGCGAATACGACATCCTCGTCGGCATCAACCTACTCCGCGAAGGCTTAGACATTCCTGAAGTTGCCACCATATTCATCTTAGACGCCGACAAAGAAGGCTTTCTCCGCGACGAACGCAGTCTCATCCAAACCATCGGCAGAGCAGCCCGCAACGTCAACGGCAAAGTCCACCTATACGCCGACGTCCAAACCCAAAGCATCAAACGCGCCATGGAACTTACCTATTACCGCCGAAACGTACAGAAACGCTACAACCAGCAACATGGAATAACGCCGGCAACAATCGTCAAAGCCGTCACCATAAAAGAAAGCACCATCAAAGGCACCAAACACCTCGCCAAATCCGACATCCAACGCCAAATTGTCGAGTTAGACGCGAAGATGCGTGAGGCAGCGGAGAAATTGGAGTTCGAGAAAGCCATTGAAATCCGCGATGCGATTGCTGAGTTGCGCAAGGCGTTGGCTCACAAGATGGAAAACGCGGCGGTTAAACCCGAAATTTAGGGGTTTGATGCAATAAGGTTCTAATCTTAGGGGTTAAAAGAAGCTAGAACCTGCCACATAACTGAGAAGGGAACTGGTTAGAGTAATGCGTGATAACATTTCCATTAAGGGTGCACGGGAGCACAACTTAAAAAACATAGATTTAGAGTTGCCCCGCAACAAATTGATAGTTATAACTGGGCTCTCAGGCTCAGGCAAATCCACGTTGGCGTTTGACACAATCTACGCCGAGGGACAACGCCGCTATGTCGAAAGCTTATCCGCCTATGCCCGCCAATTTCTGGGGTTAATGGACAAACCCGACGTTGACAGCATCGACGGCTTATCCCCCGCCATTAGCATCGAGCAGAAGAGCACCAGCAAAAACCCCCGCAGCACCGTAGGCACAGTCACCGAAATCTACGATTACCTCCGCCTGCTTTATGCCCGCATCGGCACCCACCACTGCCCCAAATGCGGCAGCAGCATCCACCCCCAAAGCCCCGAAAACATCACCAGCCTCATCATGGCAGAGAAAGACAAAGTCCTCGTGTTCTTAGCTCCGATTATCCGAGGCATGAAAGGCACCCATGAACAGGTTTTCGATGACCTCAAAAAAGAGGGCTACACAAAAATCCGTGTTGACCAAAAAATCTACGAAGCCGACAACATCAAAGAAGAGGTTAAGCTGGTTCGCTATGAGAAGCACTGGATTGAAGCTGTCATAGACACAGTCGCCATCGTAGATGAGGAACGCTCCCGCGTCGCCGAAGCCGTCGAAGGGGCCCTAAAAACTGGCAAGGGAACGATGATTGTTATTGATGCATCGGATGATGATGCAAGCAAGAAAAAAGAGCTGGAACGCTTCGAAGGCGAAACCATGTACAGCACTTTTGGCGCTTGCCCAAACCACCCCGAAATCGTCTTCGAAAGCCTTGAACCCCGCATGTTTAGCTTTAACTCTCCGTTTGGCGCATGCCCAGTCTGCCACGGTTTGGGAGAAATCACCGAAGTCACCCCTGACAAAGTCATCCCCGACAAAAACCTCTCCATTATGGATGGGGGGTTGGCAGTTTACAAGGGCACCATGGACCTCAGTTGGCGAGCCCAGCAGTTGGCGATAGTGGGCAAGAAGCATGGTTTCGACGTGTTTACCCCCCTCAAGGACTTTACTGAGGCGCAGTTGCAGGTGCTGCTCTACGGCGACCGCGAACCCATCGTGGGTAACTGGTCCAACGGCGCAAACATGTGGATGCGTGACGGCTGGGAAGGCGTCATCCACCAAACCATGCGGCTCTACCGCCAAACGGAGAGCGAATGGCGCAAAGAAGACATAGAAAAATTCATGACTGCCCGCCCCTGCAACGGCTGCAACGGCAAAAAACTCCAGCCCGTGGTGTTGGCAGTGGAGATTCTCGATAAAAGCATCATTGATGTGACGGATTTGTCGATTGAGGAGTCAGTAGATTTCTTCCATGACCTGCCGCCCAAACTCAATGAAAAAGACCTCTCCATCGCTAAGCAGGTGCTAAAAGAAATCAACGAAAGATTGGGCTTCCTCAAAAACGTGGGGTTAGGCTACCTTTCCCTGTCCCGCGCGGCAAAGACGCTCTCTGGCGGAGAAGCCCAACGCATCCGTTTAGCCACGCAGATAGGCAGCAACCTCATGGGCGTCCTCTACATCCTCGACGAACCCAGCATCGGCTTGCACCAACGCGACAACGCCAAGCTGCTGAGCACCCTGCAACGACTCCGCGACTTAGGCAACACCCTAATCGTGGTGGAACACGACGAGGACACGATGCGCCATGCCGACTACATTGTGGACATGGGACCCGGCGCAGGAGTGCATGGCGGCCACATAGTCGCCGAAGGAACACCCCAAGAAGTCATGGCGAACCAGCGAAGCCTCACGGGCAAGTACCTTTCAGGCGACCTCAAAATCGAGGTGCCTACAGAGAGACGAAAACCCGTCGATTACATCACCGTTAAGGGTGCCAAGGAGAACAACCTCAAAAACCTCAGCCTACAGTTGCCCCTAGGCGTCCTCTGCGGAGTCACAGGCGTCTCAGGCTCAGGCAAAAGCACACTTATGAACCTCACAGTCATCCCCGCATTGTGCCAAATGTTCGGCGAACAAGTAGACAAAGTCGGCAAACACGAAGGCTTAGACGTACCAGAAGTCGTCCGCAATGTCATAGTCATCGACCAAGACCCCATCGGCAGAACACCCCGCAGCAACCCCGCCACATACACCAAACTCTTCGATAAAATCCGCAGGATTTTTGCTTCCACCAAAGAAGCCAAAGCCCGAGGCTACAAAGAAGGCCGCTTCAGCTTCAACGTCAAAGGCGGCAGATGCGAAAACTGCCAAGGCGACGGCGTCATCCGCATAGAAATGAACTTCCTCCCCGACGTCTACGTCCAATGCAGCGAATGCAAGGGCAAACGCTACAACAAAGAAACCCTCGACATCCAGTACAAGAGCAAAAACATCGCGGAGGTGCTGGATATGACTGTGGAGGAGGCAGCCAAATTCTTCGAGAACACGCCGAGGGTTTTCCGTAAACTGCAGACTCTGCTCGACGTGGGCTTGGGTTACATCAAACTGGGGCAGAGCTCCACTCAGCTCTCAGGCGGTGAAAGCCAACGCATCAAAATCACCCGAGAACTCAGCAAACACAAAACCGGGCACGTCATCTACATGCTCGACGAACCCACAACCGGGCTGCACTTCGACGACACCAAACGCCTCATCCGCGTCCTCAACCGCCTCGTAGACAACGGCAACACAGTCTACATCATCGAACACAACCTCGACGTCATCAAAAGCTGCGACTACCTCATCGACTTAGGACCTGAAGGCGGCGCAGCAGGCGGCGAACTCCTAGCACAGGGTACACCTGAGGAAGTCGCAAAAGTTGGGCACAGCTATACTGGGCATTTTTTGGAGAAGATACTTAAAGGCAAAGCCCAAGAAGCACCCTTGACAGTGACACAGCCATCATGATCCCAATCAATGGTCCAGAAGAACTAAGCTGCAATATCTCCATTTAACCCGATATCTATCAATGAACACTGACCGCGCGACCGTCAGAGCCCTCGCATTTTCTTCTCAAGCCCTACATTGGGCGCTTTCAGGGGGGTGCTGGCTTCTCCTGCGAGAGCAGGTAAGCCGTGTTGATCAGCGGGAAGTGGCTGAACGCCTGCGGGAAGTTGCCAAGCTGCCGCTTTTCCTTTGGGTCATATTCCTCAGCGAGTAGCCCAACGTCATTGGCCAGCGAAAGAACCCGTTCAAACAGCCTATGGGCGTCCTCCTCCCTCCCCTGCATATGGTAAACATCCGCCAGCCAGAACGAGCAGGCAAGGAAGACCCCTTCGTCGCCGGAGAGTCCATCAACCTCCCCCTCGGGCTTGAATCGCAATACCAACCCGTCCTGGAGGAGTTCGCGCTCGATTGCAGCGACCGTTCCCAGAACCCGTGGGTCATTAGGCGGCAGGAAGCCGGAAATAGGGATGAACAAAAGGCTGGCGTCAAGCCCCTTACCTCCATAGTACTGTGTGAAGGTATTGCGCTCCTTATCGAATCCTTCGCGGCAAACCTCTTCGAATATTTCTTTTCGTGCGGCGCGAAGATCATCTATAGGCTGGGGTAGCCCATGTTCCTCGACGTACCGGATTGCCCTATCGAGCGATGTCCAAGCTGACACCTTGGACGCGGTGAATGCTCGCTCAGGTCCACGCATCTCCCAGATGCCGCGGTCTGGTCGCCGCCAAGCGTTTGAAACGTAGCGAGCAATATTAAAAAGCGCACGCTCCGCATCGGGGCCGAGAATGCCACGCCGCTTGCTTACCTCATAGACTACGGCGGAGACTTCCCCAAGAACATCGAGCTGAAATTGCTCGTAAGCAGCATTGCCAATCCGCACGGGCTTTGCGTCGCCGTAACCAGGAAGCCACCCAAGCTCGACCTCTGAGAGCCGACGCTCGCCACGGATGCCATACATTATCTGTACCTGAGAAGGGTCACCGGCAACGGCGCGCAGGACCCAACGGACGAAAGAAAGTGCCTCATCCCCAAGTCCAGAGCGCGTAAGCGCGTTAACCGTAAGTACCGCGTCACGGAGCCAGCAGAAACGGTAGTCCCAGTTGCGTTCGCCACCAGGAGTTTCAGGCAGCGACGTTGTCGGGGCAGCAACAATGCCCCCTGTCGGCTCGTAGGAACACGCCTTGAGTGTGATTAGCGATCGATAGACCTCGTCGCGCCATCGGGCGGGTGCCTGGATTTTTGAGCACCAACACCTCCAGTACTCTTCTGTTTCGCGCTCTGCCCTGGCGTAGTTTGAAGGGTGTGGAGGAGCCTCCCATGAACGCGAATCGGCAAGCACGTATGACACAAAGTCTCCTTTGGACAGTACAAAGTCCGTCGCTACAGCCGGGGCACCTGAGGTTGGGCCGCCAAATAGGTAGAGCGCGTCAGGTCCAGCCAGAGCCTGTGTAGCCTCTTCGAGTTGATCAAACCGTGGAATTGCGCGTCCGAAGGCAAATCGCGGGGTGAACTCGGAGCGCATCGGGACTTCTCCATTAAGGCACTCGACACTACGGCAGATCTCCGAATGATCGCGTCCTCCCCAAGGTGGCATAAAATCGACCAAGCGGACGGTACCAGCCTCAGTGGTGAAATCCGTCTCTAAAATCAGCGTGTCCTTCCGATACCGGCGCAAAGTCTTAGCCGCGACGTCGCTGGGGGCAATCCGCCAGTACCCATTTTCAGCCGTTCCCAAGAGCGCAGCGAAGCATGCGTCGGAGTCGAAAGGCCGGTAGGCAGAGCCAATCGATAGTGCCTCCTTTGGTTATGAGCGTCGCGGAGTGCATGTCTCCAATCAGCGCATGGTCCTCGATTTTCGGGAGCGGTTCAGCTTTTGCCCAATCAGACACTGGAGCCGCTTTTGATTGAATAGAATACCCCATCTTTGCTTAACCCCATCATGACCCCATGAGTTCCGACAATATAACAATATGTGGCTACACTAGCGAATACAGTAATATTAAACGGAAAATTCTCCGAACAAACGTTTGTAAAACAAAAAAACAACCGCCCAGCTGCAGCCTTGTGGAACCCTAAAAATCGCCGAATCGACATAAAAGAGACAAAAAAACAGTTTGCCCTATCATACAAGAGGGGAAGCTCACGGGAGCATCAACTTCCTCAAATTGAACTTTGTAGAATCCGCCACAACCAGCCTGCAACCCAAAACGCAACCTGACGCCATAACACACCCGCCTAAGCCGCCTGTTGGTTGTTGTAGTGTATAGGCGGTTTTCGCCAACAACAACTATAGAAAAAACAAGCACGCCCCAAATTTTATGTGGCTTTGGGAAATGCTTAATGCATCCAACGATGAGTCAAGTATTCAGCGACACAGATGATTCCCCTAAACGACCCCTCGGAATTCAAAAGCAGCGATATCCCAACTGAGCCCGGCGTCTACATCTACCGTGACGAAGCAGGGGAGATCCTCTATGTGGGCAAAGCCAAGAACCTTCGCAGCCGCGTCAAAAGCTACTTCTCAGGCGGCGATCAACCTGCCAAAACCCGCCAACTTGTCTTGCATATTCGGAGCATCGACTGGATTATCCTTAACCATGAGGTTGAGGCGCTGCTACTTGAGAACAAACTCATCAAGCGGCACACGCCTAAATACAACATCGACTTAAAAGACGCCAAAAGCTACGCCTACATCTCGCTTACAAGGGAACAGTTTCCAAGGGTTTTGACCAGCCGCAAAGTTAGCCGCAAACTCGAATCCTTCGGACCCTACACCGAAGGCTTCACACGCCAAGACCTCCAACGCGCAGTCGTCCGCGTCTTCAAACTCCGCACCTGCAAAACCCTGCACAAACGCGCCTGCCTCAACTACCACATCCACATGTGCACCGCACCATGCGTCGGCAACGTCTCCGCCGAACAGTATGAGCAGCAGGTTAAGCAGGCACGGTCTTTTCTAGGCGGCAACTACGAACAGACCATCGACAGTTTGACTGACCAGATGCAGGACGCTTCAGCCAACGAGCGGTTTGAGGAAGCCTTGGAGCTGCGTAAACAGATCAATTCCATACGGCTGTTGACCCAACGCCAAATCGTCGATAACGAACGCCGCTTTGACCAAGACGTCATGGTTTTCAAATTGGTCGGCGAGAAACTGCATGCAGTACAGATGGGCATCCGCAAAGGCGTACTATTGGGTAAAAAAGAATTCACCGTAGATGTCCAACCCCAAATCGAGCAGGAATTCCTCAAAGCCTTCTACACCAGCAACCAGATCCCACGGGAAATCTTGGTCAACAAGCCAGTTTGGATGGAACCGCAGGAAAAGAAGGCGCTTGAAGAGTTTCTGGCGGCGAAGCGGCTTGCACCCGTCTCATTGACCATCCCCAGAAAGGCGGATAAGCTGGCTCTGCTGAAACTGGCAGAAAAAAACCTGGAATCCAGCCTTGAAGTGGACAGTGCACTGGTGGATTTGCAGAACAACCTCAATCTGCCTGTGTTGCCGCGCCTAATCGAGTGCTTTGACATCTCCAACTTGGGCACTGAACACGTGGTTTCAGGCATGGTGGCGTTTAAGGATGCGAAGCCTGACAAAAAAAACTACCGCAAATTCAAAATCAAGTCGTTTGCGGGGCAAGACGACTTCGCAGCTATGAACGAGGTGGTGGCCCGGCGTTATACGCGGCAAGTTGAAGAAAAAAATCCCTTGCCAGATTTGGTGATGATCGACGGTGGACCCGGACAGGTCAGCGCAGCTAAAGCTGCGTTGGACAAGCTGGGGCTTATGGTTCCCCTGATTGGATTGGCGAAGGAACACGAGGAAATCTACAGGCCAGACGACCCCTCACCCAAAGTGTTTGAAAAAAACAGCCGCATGATGCTTCTGCTACGAAAAATCCGAGACGCAACCCACGACTTCGCCTTAGGCTACAACCAAAAACGCCGTGAAATGAAAGTCAGAGAAGAATTCAAGCCTAAAAGCAGGCGCACTAAGCAAGCAGGTGCTCAAGCAAAATCTTTAAGCCAATAAGAATCAACACAATCCCGCCGACGATCTCTATTCTGTGCCCGAAAACTTTGCCTAAGCCACAGCCAAAGTAGAAGCCGACAAGAGACAGCCCAAACGTGACTGCGCCGATAACCGCGATTGGCAGTGCAATTGAGGTTTGTAGGAAAGCA
The DNA here is from genome assembly GCA_963702095.1 of Candidatus Bathyarchaeota archaeon. Classification (GTDB taxonomy): domain Archaea; phylum Thermoproteota; class Bathyarchaeia; order Bathyarchaeales; family Bathycorpusculaceae; genus Bathycorpusculum. The sequence goes on along the minus strand of OY969706.1, from coordinate 1,897,014 downwards.
AAGCTTAAGCCAACCATCAAGGCGTCAATGCTGGTTGCTACTGCCAAAATCAGCAGCGAATGCATTTTTAATTCAGTTGAGCTGTTGTGTTTTTCCTCTTTTTTTGTTCCCTCGTAGATCATTTTTGCGCCGATAAACGCCAAGAGACCAAACGCGATCCAGTGGTCAATGCTTGAAATAAAATCTGCCAAGCTTAAGCCAATTGCCCAGCCTATCACCGGCATAATCATCTGGAAGCCGCCGAAAGCAGCCGCCGTCAACAAGCCAGCTCTGTGCCTGTTGCCCGTAATGGTCATGCCGCTTGCTATCGAAACCGCGAAGGCGTCCATGGCTAAGCCGACTGCGATTAAGAGGATGGTTAACGCGTCCACTGGCTACACCGAATGCTGTTCTTGCTGTTTTTTGGGAATATAGGCTATTGGAGGAATTATAGTAATTTACGCAGTATATCTTCCAACTCGTCGAAGCCCTTGATTATCATGTCTGAATGGTAGACTATCCATGGGCTGAGGCACTTAATCGGCGAGACAACGATGACTTTTTTGCCCCTACGTTTAGCATAGAACATCTCCATACAGGCACCCGCAGAGAGAACAGGCAGGTACACCACCATAATGTCGCATCGATCGGCGTCGTCGAGGTCCCGCTGGACAAAATCGAAGGTCGGAACTTTATCCCACCAGCACTCTTCGGTGCCGTTGTAGAGGACGCGTTCACGTTTCCAGGGGTCGATGATTTCTAAGCCCAGTTTGTCCGTGATTTGGGTAACTGTTTTTCGGTAGTCCTGATGTTTCTCAATGCCCAGAATGGGTCCTCCGATAAACACTTTTTTCATACTTCTTCAGTGCAAAACATCATTGGGTTAAGGATTAATATTTTTTCTTTAAAGTAAGCGGTTAAATAATGCTGTCTCTTTAATTCACACCTTGGAGAAGCATCCTTGATAGATATGATTACGCTGCTACTGATATCAATCCTTGTAGGCCTCTTAGGGTCGCTTACAGGTTTAGGCGGCGCCAGCATTCTCACCCCCCTCTTGGTTCTGCTGGGGGTTCCTATCCAGGAAGCTATCGCCTCAGGCATGGTCGCCATAATTGCCACCTCCAGCGGAGCCGCAGCCTCTTTTGTACGCCACCGCATCACCAACCTTCGATTGGCAATGTACCTTGAAATGTTCACCATAATCGGAGCCATAGTCGGCGCAACGATCACCGTCCTGATTGCACCGGTTTTCCTCTACTTTCTCTTCGCCGCTTTCCTACTAACCTCATTTATCAACTTCCGCAAGTCCTTCCAAGAAGAATACACGCCCCCAGCAAAGCAAGATAGGCTCTCCAAATGGCTTGGGCTCCATGGAAGCTACTTCGACGCATCCAAAAACAAAGTCGTCGAGTACAAAGCCACTAATTCCTTGCTGGGAGGAGCCGGCATGTTCGTGGCGGGAATCGCTGCGGGCATGCTGGGCATTGGGGCAGGCGCATTCAAAGTCATCGTCCACGAAAAAGTCCTTAAGGTGCCCCCAAAGATATCCACGGCAACCAGCAGCTTTGTCATCGGCATGACCGCTTTGGCTGGAGTGAGTGTGTATTTGTTTTCTGGGTTTTTGAATTTGACTTTGATGGCTCCGATGGCGATGGGCGTCACCGTCGGCGCAGTCGTCGGCGGCAGGTTTCTGCACCGCATCCGTGACAGGTACCTTCGGATTCTCTTCTTCGCCATCGTTATCATGCTAATTATTCAGATGCTCTACAAAGGAGTCACCGTGCTATGACCGCCAGGGACGAAGAAAACAAGCTTGAAGCCATCATTAGCATCCTCCTCATAGTCGGCGTCGTCGTTAGCGTTTCACTGATTTCAATCGGCCTATTCCTCTACTATACCACCTATGGCAACCTGGCGGTTTCCAGTAGCCCCGATGTTCACATAACTGGCGAAAACTTTTTTGCTTTCATCATCCAGACCGCTCAGAACCTCTTTGCCGCCGAAAACGCCCTGCTCTTCATAACTTTAGGCATCGTCATTTTGATTTTGACGCCCTATATACGAGCCATAACTTCATTCTTCTACTTCACTTGGGAGCGAAATTGGAAGTACGTTTTGATAACGTTGTTTGTCCTCATTGTATTAACTGTTAGTTTAGCTCTGCATTAGTATTCTACTGCTGTTTTGGTGTAGTAGACCCTATTTAAGCAGGGGCATAGATTGTTGTGGTGGGGCCGCTGGGATTTGAACCCAGGATCGCTTGCGCCCCAGGCAAGTATCCTAATCCATGCTAGACGACGGCCCCACGAGCGTGCCTTTTGGGGAATTACGACCCATTGGAGTTGCTTGTCAATATTTGAAGTTTTCTGAAAAGGCTTCACAGTCCTGTCAGGTGATGTCTTGCTTAAGTGATTTATCTGTCTACTATGCCACTCCAGAAGGCTACAATTGCATTGAAGACATAGGCGCTGATCGATTTGTAAGCACTTCTCTGTTGCTTTGAGAACTCTAATGGACACAAAAACTCAACATCAGCATCTTATTCAAAGTGACTTAAGGTTATAAAATGAGTAGCGCCAGTCAAAATATACTGTATCGCAATTGCTGCAATCAAAAGAGCCATAACCCTCGCAATGACAAGCGAACCAGTTTTACCTAAAATCCTGTATACGCCATTAATGAAACGCAGGATAATCCATGTTATTGCCAGCACAACCACGACGGCTGCGATTGCTATTGCTGTTCCGTAGGCTTGAAGGTTGAAGATGGTTGTTGTGATGGCTCCTGGACCAACCAGCAACGGCATGGCTATGGGAACTGCGCCTAAACTCTCAGGCGACTCTACGTTTTCACGCATTGTGCCTGATACCAAAATCCTGATTGATATGATGAGCAGCAGTATGCCACCTGCAATCTCAAAACTATAAATTGACAAGCCAAAAATGTTTAGAATCTCTTGTCCGAGAAACGCAAAAACCAACAGCAATATGACCCCGACTAGGACTGCGACGTTGTAGATTTTCTTTCGCTGAGAGGGTTCTATTTTCTCGGTTAAACCAATGAAGATGGGGATGTTGCCTAACGGATCAACGATTATAAAGAGCGCTATGATGGCTTTAACTAAGTCGGAGATAAAATCAACCAAAACGTATCTAAGTATTCTGTAGTTTAGGGTTACTAATAAAAATATGGCGGAGGCACATCTGCCCCTCTATCTAAAGATTTTTTCCCAGCTTGCAACTCTGTCGAGAAACTCTTGCACTGGTTCTCCACCATAAGACCGCAGACGCTGGCGTAACTCCGTTTTTTCTATTGCCGCCTTCTGGAAATCCATCATTTCTTTTTCTCCATCGGTTAAATACAGAAAACCATCCATGCCACCCACCCTTGCGCAGCGTGCGGTGACAGTTAACAGTTCAGCGGGAGGCGGCACATCTTGGGGGCTGTCGCCTGGCCCATAAACGTAGAGGCTGATGTAGAATGGTTTTTTGAGGATTTTTTTGAAAGCTCTGGTCAGCATCTCCCAGTACCATGGCGTCGCATAGTTCTTGCTAAACATAACTACGTTGAAGCGGTCGGCGTATTTTGCGGAATCCTCAAAGTCCACGCCATAGCGTTCCAGCGAACTCACGGGGTCCGGTTGAAGGCTTAAAACAAGCTCTTTTTTGACGACATCACGGATTTGGGCTATGTAGTCGGTGACTACTTTGCGTCGCCACTCAAGCCAGCTCAACCCGCTTTTCCGGTAAAGTTCTTGGCATCTTGGGCAGGTGCAGTGGCCATGCTCGGCGAAGTATTGGCTGTTTAACCATATTCCCTGCGATTGCCTGTCTACTTCAGCGATATATTTCAGTTGGTCTTCGCGGTAATCGGGTTGGGTGGGGCAAAGGACGCTCCAGTAAATGTTAAAGTTGTTGTTTCCAAATTTGGCGGGTCCAAGAGGTGACTGTGAAATCCAGTCAGGGTGGTTTTGGCCAGTTTGGGTGTCTGCGAAGACTGCGATGTTGCTTGCCATGTCTGGCATGGGTTTTAGTCGTAGTCCTGTTTCTGGTTTGACGCGGAATACATGGAAGTCGAATCCTTGGGGTTTTACTGGTTGGAATGTGAATGAACCGAAATTCATGCCGTTCGCCTATTGGGGTCAAAGGAGCGTTGTGTTGTTATAAGGTTTTTGTGAGGATGCTGTTTTTGTGGTTCTTGTTTTTGGAGGTGCCCCCACCTTTTTTGATAGGTGCTTTTACAAGTGAATGTTTTGTTGGAATATTACTGTCCAATTGGGTAGTTTTAAATACAAGATTGCAATACTTGTGCAGTCAAGATAGAATTAATCTTACAGTCGTAAAACGCAGAAGCGTAACTCCCATGAACACCCCCTTTAGCATGTGCCAACTCTACGACCGAGTAGGAAACCAAAACACAAAGAAGGGCTACTGTGCGAAAAAAAATAACCCAAAAAAACGGACTAGATAAAACTGACATCCAGATACTAAACACTCTGCAAGAAGACTCCCACCTAAGCTACCGAAAACTGGCTACCAAACTGAGCATGTCTGGCGTTATGGCATCGGCGCGGATTAAGCATTTAGAGGACAGGGGTTATCTGAAGGGGTATACTGCGGTTTTGGATCCGCTAAAACTGGGATATGACTTGACTGCGGTAATTTTTATTCAAACCGAGGGTGGGTATCTTAAGAATTTGGCGAATGAGCTTTCTCAGATGTCTAATGTTATCGCAGTTTATGAGATTACGGGTGATTTTGATATTGTTGCGATTGTGAAGCTTAAGGATAGGGATAGTTTGAATACTTTGATTAAGGATTTGTTGGTTACGCCGCATATCAGGAAGACGATGACTAATATTACTCTTAATGTGGTGAAAGAGGATTTTAGGGTTAAGCTGACCCCTTAGGTTTCGCTTTTAACATTTGTTTGATTATTCATCTTCAATGTAATTCGTTTATTCATAATTATGTCGATTTCATGTGTATTTATCCATTTATTCATAAATGTTATGAACAAATCACAACTACCCTTATATTGGCTTTGCCCCAACCGTTCTGTAAAATGGTGAAATCATGAAAAAAATACTAAGCAAAGCATCAAACTTAGCACAAAAAACATTAGAAAAACACTCCGCAATCTTCATGAAACGCAAATTCTACATACTAGCAGGCATTCTCATCACATGCTTAGCCCTAAGCATTGGCAGATCCTTCGCTCAATCCACTGACGCTCTTACACAAACGGCTACGGGCGTAAGCATCGCCTGGACACTGGCCATGGGTGCCTTAGTGTGGTTCATGCAGCTAGGCTTCGCATTCCTCGGCGCAGGCTACATACGACAAAAAAACCAAGTCAACTACTGGACAAAAAGCTATCTTGACTTCAGCGTAGGTGTAGTAATCTTTGCTCTAGTCGGGTTTGGCTTAATGTTCGGTGGTTCAGGCGCGGTTTTTCCCACAGGCTTTGACTCAGCAGGCGCACTAGTTTATACGCCACTCGCAGGATTAGATGCCGGCAACTCTTTCATAGGCTGGAGCGGATTTGCATTACTAGGTGCTGCAGCAAGCCCCTTGACATTGGTGTACTTCTTCTGGCAAGCAGTATTCGCAGCAACCTCCGTCACAATTGTAGCAGGTATGGTTGCAGAAAGAATGAAATTCCAAGCATACCTTCTGTACACAGTGCTCATTAACATACTAATTTACCCAATTTATGGTCACTGGGTTTGGGGTGGAGGATGGCTCGCGACACTGCCATTGGGTGTAGGAGTCAGAGATTTTGCAGGTTCAGGAGTCGTGCACGCAGTCGGTGGCTTTACAGGTTTAGCAGCATGCTGGCTTATTGGGCCACGTATCGGAAAATTCGGCAAGAACGGTGAGGTTCGCAGTTTCGGATACACAAACGTGCCGTATATTGTCATTGGTACGATGATTCTGTTCCTAGGCTGGTTCGGCTTCAACCCAGGCAGTACACTTAGCACACTTGACCTTCAAACAGCAAACGTAGCAGTCACAACATACCTCGCAGGCGGTGTAGGCGCTGTTATCGGCATAATAATTAGCTATCTCGACCATAAACACTTCACTGGACCAGACATTCAGGTGGTATGCTCAGGTGCCTTAGCAGGCTTAGTCGCTATCACAGCAGGATGCGCTTTTGTCGATCCCTGGGCAGCTCTAATCATCGGTGCCATCGCAGCTCCGCTCGCAATCTACGGCAACATGTTCATTGAACGCAAACTGAAAATCGACGATCCAGTCGGCGCATTCGGCATTCACGGCATTAACGGTCTTTGGGGTCTACTCGCAGTCGGCCTATTTGCAAACGGGACTTACGGCGGCGTACAAGGTGTATTCATAAACGGGGCGGCAGGCTTAGGACAGTTAGCAGCACAACTCGTTGACATAGCAGTCGTTGCAGGCTTCGCTTTCGGTATGGGCTTACTCATATTCGGCGTAATCAAGTACACAATTGGACTCAGAGCTCCGCACCATGAAGAAATCAAAGGCTTGGACATAACAGAGCATGGCTTCACAGCTTATCCAGAGGTTGAGATGAAACCCGAAGCTAAGGAATGGATTACTCCAGAACCCTTCGATAAAGAGAAGGGTGAGGCAGTAGGAAAGGACTAGCTTAATCGTAAAAAAACAAAATCTTCCCTTCTTTTCTTTTTTGCAAATTGTTCCCATTTCTCTATCGATAATTGTCCAGTTATCCCTGATTAAACTTAACGTTATTTCTTTTTTTCTGAAAAGTTATGAACAAATCATAACTATCCTTATATGGCAACGAGCGGTGAGATGGGAAAAAGCCACAGAGAGTGATGGTTGACGCTACAAGTAGACGCACAACTAATAATCCTACCCATCTTCATAGCTTGCTATGCGTTAGCCCTAAGCCGAAGAGTAAAACTTGCTTACGTATCCGTTGCCTCACTAATAGCCCTCATAGTCATCGGCATAGTATCCTGGCAAGACACCATCTTTACAGCCATACAATGGGACGTACTGGCCGTTATCTGGGGCTTCATGATGGTCTCCTTCATATTCTCAGAGAGCAAAATGCCCGAACTCATAGCCAACAAAATCTTAACACACATAAAAACCGAAAAATATGCATTACTTGCAATCTGTGCAGTCGCCGCTTTCCTCTCCGCCTTCATGGCAAACGTCGCAGTGCTCTTCCTGATGGCTCCAGTTGCCATCCAAATGGCCAAAAAACTTGGCTCCCCCCTATTCCCTTACATCGTTTCAGTCGGTGTATGCGCCAACATGGTAACAACAACCACCATGATCGCTGACCCTCCCGCGTTGATTTTGGCAATCCAAACCGGCCTAACTCCTTTGGACTTCTACTGGTTCCAAGGCAGATTAGGGTTAGGCGCAATCACTACCGTCGGCGTTATCGCTGCGCTTTTAACGCTTCTAATAATCTTCCGAAACATGAAGAAGACTATTGAGATTGAGCCTGAAAAAATCAAAGTAGCAAAGCTTCCCAGTGTTCTTTTCGTTGTAGGTGTTATAGCCCTAGCCTTAGCACCAGAATTAAACGTAAGCTTGGGTATAGTCGGCGTAATCGTGGGGTTAATTGCTATTGTCATCGGACGAAAAGATGCAAAGCGGATGATTGTTGAGTTCGATTGGAACTCCCTTATCTTCCTTGCAGGCATATTTGGAGTAATCTATGCTTTGACTACTTCCGGTTTACTATCGGCTTTCTCTCAAGCTATAATAGATTTAGGCATAAGCAACCCCACGATATTGCTGGTGTTCATGGTTTGGCTTTCCGTGGGTTTATCGTCTTTCATCGACCCCAACGCCTATACTGTACTGATGATTCCGGTGGGGCAACAGTTAGCAACGTATGGCGGCATGAGTGCTTGGCCTTTGCTATTCGGCACCCTCATCGGAACAGGCAGCGGCGCCAACATCTTGCCCATGGGTGCAGCAACCAACGTGTTCGCCTGTGGCCTCTTGGAGAAAAACAACTGTCTAGTCAGCACTAAAGAATACATCAAAATTGGATTACCCCTCTCCGTTGTGGCGGTAGCAGTAGCTAACGTGCTACTATGGATTTTCTGGGTGAGATAACATGACACAGCAAACCAACACATCACTTGAAGAACAAAAAATCGCCAAAATCTGGCATTCCTTAGACGTCAAACAAACCCTGACTGAACTAAAAACAGACGAGAAGGGCTTAACGCAAAGCGAAGTCGAGACCCGCATAGGCACCTATGGAACAAACGAACTCAAAAAGGAAAAAGGTGTCTCACCCATCCGCATGTTCCTCGAACAATTCACAGACGTGCTCATGATCATCTTAATCATCGCCACTGTCCTCTCACTGGTGGTTGGCGAAGCAATCGATGCCTTAATCATTTTTGTAATTGTTATTGCAAGTGCGTCTTTGGGTTTCTTTGAAGAATATCGCAGCGAAAAAGCCGTTGATGCCCTCAAACGCATGGCTGCGCCGACCGCTACTGTTTTGCGCGGCGGCAAAGAACTACGCATCCACGCCTCCGAATTGGTTCCCGGTGACATAATTCTGGTTTATACAGGCGATAAGATTCCAGCGGATGCACGCTTAATCGAGGCCATTCAGCTAAAACTCAATGAAGCTGCGTTAACAGGCGAAAGCGCACCTGGCACAAAAGACGTCAAAGTTCTCCCCGCCGATACACAGCTAAATGATCGCAAAAACATGCTTTACTCCGGTACAATCGTTGCTGCTGGCAGAGCAAAAGCAGCGGTCACCGAAACTGGAATGAGCACTGAATTTGGTAAAATCGCTAAACTAGTCCAAAGTGCCCCTGAAGAGAGTACTCCGCTTGAGCGGCGTATGGCGTCCGTGGGCAAATGGATTGTTATCCTTGCCGTCACGGTCTGTGTTGGTGTTGCGGTAATAGGCATTATTGATGGTCGAAACCCCATCGACATGTTGCTTTGGGCAGTAAGCTTAGCTGTTGCGGCTGTTCCAGAGGCGTTGCCCGCGATTGTCACTGGCGCTTTGGCTGTGGGCATGTATCGCATGGCAAAAGTGAATACCATCGTCAAACGATTACCCGCGGTTGAAACTCTGGGTTGTGCAAGTGTTATCTGTAGCGATAAAACAGGCACTATGACTAAGGGTGAAATGACTGTCCAGAAAGTCTACACTGACGGTACCCTGTACAAAGTTACAGGTATAGGTTACATTCCGGAAGGTGAATTCCAATTAGGCAACGCCAAAGCAGAGGCTCAAGCCAACCTCAAAATGCTCCTAAAAACTGCGGTCCTTTGCAACGATTCAGGATTAGAAAAAGATGAGCAAAGCGGCAAATGGCTTGTTAAAGGCGACCCAACTGAAGGCGCCCTAATCGTTGCCGCGGCAAAAGCAGACCTGTGGAAACAGACCCTAGACCAAGCAGAACCCCGTATCGGCGAGATACCTTTCTGTTCGGAGCGCAAAGCCATGACTACACTGCATGTTTCGGGCAAAGACACAATCGCACACATGAAAGGTGCCCCCGAAATTGTCCTGCAAAAATGCAGCAGCATCCTAATCGCTGGTAAACCACAAAAACTCAGTGAAGAACAACGCAAACAAATCCTCAAAGCCACCGAAGAAATGGCGCTCGGTGCATTAAGAAACCTTGGATTCGCTTATAGAACGTTAAGCGGCAGAGTAGAGGAACTCGTAGAAAAAGATGAAGTTGATTTCACATTCTTAGGCGTTGCAGGTATGATCGATCCCGCCCGCAAAGAAGTAAAAGACGCCATCCGCATCTGCAACAACGCAGGCATACGCGTCGTCATGATTACAGGCGACCATAAACTCACCGCTACAGCTGTTGCAAAAGAACTCAACCTCATAAAAGACAGGGAAGAAGGTAAAGTCCTAACAGGCCAAGAACTCGAAGACATGACTGACGACCAACTGGCAGCAGTCGTCGACAAAACTGTAATCTATGCTCGCGTGAGCCCCGAACATAAGATGCGCATAGTGAAAGCTTGGAAAGCAAAAGACCAAATTGTTGCCATGACCGGCGACGGCGTTAACGATGCTCCCGCACTGAAAATGAGTGACATTGGCATCGCCATGGGCATCTCAGGCACCGAAGTCACCAAAGAAGCCGCTGACATGGTATTAGCTGACGACAACTTTGCCAGCATAGTTAAAGCAGTCAAAGAGGGCAGAGAAATCTACGACAACATCAAAAAATATCTCACGTATCTGCTCCGCTGTAACATCATGGAAATCATCGTCATGTTCGTAGCAGTGATAAGTGTACCCTGGTTAGCAAGCATCCTCTCACCTGGCTCCAACGTGGAGGCAATCAGCGATGCGACTGTAGCCTTAACTGCTGTGCAGTTGCTATGGGTAAACTTAACTACCGACGGCTTACCCGCCATCGCCCTAGGCATTGACCCAGGTGACCCTGACTTGATGGAACGCAAGCCACGCAGCCCCAAAGAAAGCATATTCACCCTAAACGTCAAACTCTACTTGACATTGGTGCCACTGCTCATGGCATCCCTGCTGCTGTTCGGCTACTTCCTGTATCGCCCATGGGAAGGCGTAGCCCAACTAACAGAAGCACGTACACAATTGCTCACTGCAATGATACTGATGGAGCTAGCAAACGCCATTTCCGCTCGATCACTAAAGTTTCCGGTGTTTAAAGTAGGCTTGTTCAAGAACAAGTTCCTCTGGTACGCAATCCTCTCATCGATGGCTCTGCAACTCTTCATACTCTACACGCCTGGTGTTCAAAGTGTCTTCGGTGTTAACTCGCCTGAACCCTTCGACTGGGCTTTGGCTATAGTCTTCACCGCCATAGTGTTTGGCGTACTTGAAACCGGCAAATACATCGCAAGCAAGCGCCGAAAACAATGGAGCAGTGAAAAATAAATAGGCAAGTAACTGTAAAGAGGTAAGTGCGGAATGTCTGAAATGAGAGATAAAAAAGGAAGAAACTTCAAAGAAGTAATTGAAGCCGAAAAAAACAAAGGCAGGGCAACCAAAAGAATCATGCACGCCATAACTAGCTTAAATGTGTCTTTGCTTTACGGAGGCTCTTTCCTCTTTCTCTTTGTCGTGTTAGCGTCGATTTTCTATTTTGCGCTGTCGCCGAGTGTTTTTTTGTGGGCTGGTGTTCTGGTGGTGGCGGCGCTGGTTAGTTCGTTGTTTGCTTCCCGCATAACTAACATGCTTAAGAATAATCAATGGAAATACTCAAGTTAGGTTTTTTCTTTTTTCTGTTTGCTTGTTTTAAGTGTTTTTTATTGGATATCTGTTAGTTTATTTGTCGTTTGAGTGCTTTTTGGGTTTGTGTTTGTTTGTGGTTTTGTTGGTTTTTTTGGATAAATATCAAGTTTGTTGGTTTTTGCCCTGGATTAGGCTGAACGATTGCTTGCTTTTTTCCATATTTTGAAAACAATCGTCTATTTTACTATTTCAATTGCTTCCAAACGGATACTTTTAAATAGGTGCATGTGATAAATGCACAGACAATAAGCAAATAACTAAACAAGTGTCAAGAGGAACAAAGGAAATGGCAGCAGGAGATATAGCTTGGGTAATAACCGCAACAGCATTAGTCATGTTAATGACCCCCGCATTAGGCTTCTTCTACGGCGGACTAGTACGCAAAAAGAACCTCGTCTCGACAATCGTGCAGTGCTTCGCCATCTTTGCAGTCATAAGCATAGTCTGGGCCCTCTGGGGATACGCCCTAGTCTTCGGACCCTCAATATACGGAATCATAGGCTTCAGCCCCGGCTTATTAGGCATGGGCAGCCTAGACATAAGTCATGTAAGCACAACCCTTGCACCAGACGTACCTGAACTACTGTTCTTTGCCTTCCAGTTGAAATTCGCAGCAATCACGCCTGCACTAATCATCGGCGCATGCGCTGAACGCATTCGCTTCAAATCTTTGCTCATATTCATGGTGCTATGGAGTACTTTGATTTACATGCCAATCGCTCACTGGGTATGGAACCCCGACGGTTGGCTAAAAGGCATAGGCGCCATAGACTTCGCAGGAGGCATCGTCGTCCACGTATCGGCAGGTATTTCAGCACTTGCAGCTGCACTCGTTGTGGGTCACCGTAGCTGCGGTCGCGTCGCCTGGAAAGATCACATGGAGGCTATAGATCAACAAAAGAAGACGCCCCCGCAGTTCAAACCAACCAACGTTCCCTATGTGCTACTTGGCGCCGCATTGCTGTGGTTTGGATGGTTCGGCTTCAACGCAGGCAGCTCGTTAGCAGCAAACGACTTGGCAGTTTCAGCACTCGTCACCACAAACTTGGCGGCGTCAGGAGCTGCAGTCAGCTGGATGCTAACAGACTGGGTGATGAAGGGTAAACCCTCAGCAGTCGGTTTAGGTATAGGTGCAGTCGTTGGTTTAGTCGCCATAACACCGGCAGCAGGCTTCGTCAGCGTCCCAGCATCGATTATCATAGGTCTAGCAGCAGGAGTCATCTCGAACACGGTGGCAAACTGGAGAGCAGGCAGATCACGAATCGACGATTCACTAGACGTATTCGCATGCCACGGCGTCGGCGGTCTTTGGGGTTCAATCGCAACAGGTATCTTTGCATCAGCAGCTATCGGCGGAGTCAACGGCTTAATCTTCGGTAACGTGGGCCAATTCGTGGCGCAACTGGAAGCCATAGCAGTGGTTGTTCCGTTCGCATTCGTCGGCTCGTATGTACTGCTAAAAGTCGTCGACAAGTTCTCGCCGCTAAGAGTAAGCGAGGAAGCGGAGAATGCGGGCTTAGACTTAAGTGAGCATGGCGAAGAAGCCTACGACTTCGGCTAAGTCTCCTTCCAACCCCCATTTTTTAGCTGCCTATAATATTAGAAGACGCCGCCGCTGCCCTTACTCATCATCTTCCAGCACGTTTTGATTTGGCGCCCGTTTTTTTGTCCACGTCTGCATTGGGTTGCTGGCTGGTTGTGGAGGATTCCGCAAGCAATTCAGCGTGGCAGCGAACATTGAGAAAGCGGTTGCTTCTGCGACCTCTCTCCCCTATGAAAAAGCAAATTGTGGTTTCTCTCTTTATGTGGGTGTGGTGCCTTGCGGGTGTCACAAGACGGTAATCGATAGCGGTTGTGTTTTGGGGTTGCATTGCATTTTGGCGTCTGTTTTGGTGTGGGATACGCTTTTTTCTCCACACGCGGTACATGCCTTCATGCAGAGGCGTAAAGCATGTGGATGTGATTAACATGCAACTCCAAAAAATGGCTATTAGACAAAAGAGAAACAGAACAAACATAGATTTTGACATAATGCAGACTCTTCAATCAGTGGGTTTCAACCCACCGGCGCTATTTGATTTTTTTGTATAAACGCTATGAGGGCTTCCGAAAACAAAAATAAGGACAATCCAAACATCACTAACACACCAAGCAAAAACACGTCTCAAACAACGTGGCCGGGGTGGTGTAGCTTGGCAGCATAGAGGCCTGTGGAGCCTTTCGCCCGAGTTCAAATCTCGCCCGCCATCTTAATGTTGCCGTTCCATCTGGCATTGGGATGCCTTTTTCTTTTAGCACTTCTTTGACTTTACATCTATCTGATCACGCATTCGGGGTCCTCGATCGCCCAAAACGGCCTGATGTGATACCCCCGGCAGGGTTGGGCATTCTTCTTCTGTTCTTTTACAAACGGTGACGATTATTCCGAAGTGTTCCCCCGGGAATTGGTCAAGACTTTTCGAAGTTTGATTTGTCAAATCGTAGCCTACTTCTTTCATGACTTCAACCGAGTAGTGCCCCGCCAACAGTTTGCGACGATGCTGAGGGCTCATATATTGCTCAGGCTAAACAACGTGATTATTACGCCTCACTGCGCATTCAACAGTCAAGAATCCCTGCGCCGACTAGTTGAAGTCACAATCGAGAACATACAAGCGTTTATCGCTGGTAAACCACAGCATACCGTGGGAAGCCATAGAGTAGCTACGAAGTAACTTTGGATTGGCACAACCTTAATGAGTTCAGGTTCGCCTTAATACGAAATTATCCCACTGGCTAAATCCACTCATGACGACGGACCCAACAGATGCTGCAAGACCCAATAAGCTTGCGTTGCCGTGACGAAGGGTTCACCCAAACATGAGACACGGTGGGCACGGGCACAAATTCCCGCGCCGAGAGAGCTCCACCAAGCATAAAGCGACGCTCAGCGATGAGGTGGAGTGTTAGGTTACGATGGGAGACAAACCGCCCGCGAAAACAAAGCCAAAATTTACTCTTTTTTAATGAGCGCCGACTAGTCGAGTTTAAGGTCAAGCAAGCGTTAACACTAAATACAAGCTGCAAACTACTTTTTGTTGGAGAGGAGAGAGTTTGGCACCCAAGAAGCTACGGTATATAATCGTAGGTTTAACGCTAATTGTTTTGCTTTTTGCTTCTGAAGTAACGCCTTCACTTACAAGTCTAGTTAAAGGGGAGGTTCCGCCGCCCAGAACAACCACAGGTCTAAAGGATTTAGTGCCTCAGCTTATGGAGGCAACGCCGCTTGAAAACCGAACCGACAACGACAACGACTCTCTCTACGACACCGTTGAGTTTGTGATAGGTACCGACTTCAACAACAGCGACACAGATTTTGATGGGCTCACCGATTACGAGGAAGTTCAATTAGACTCTGATCCTCTCAAACCTGACACAAACAGTGACGGTTTAACCGATTACCTCGAGGTCCACGGGTGCGCTAACCTTGATTTAGATGGGGATACCATCACGAACATCTGGGACTACGATAACGATGGGGACGGCGTGAATGACGGGGTTGACTTGTCGCCTTTCTCGAAAACTAACATCAACGATAATTACCATTTTGATTTAGAGTTAGAAGGAAAACCCACGTTTATTACTCTGCAATTCAAGCCCAAGAACCCTGATTCCTTAAAACTGTACTATCAGCAGTGGGATTGGCCAAGTGACGACCAAGGTTCCATGAGAGACCTCGATGATTCACGGGAAGACGTAAAGGCAGCCCCCCAGTTGAATATAACCGTTAATGTTAAGCCCAATCAGGCAGACGTAGCTGACTTCGGCATAGTTGTAACCGATTATGGCATGCACACGCCTGTTTACCCAGTATGGGAAAACGACGCCATAGTTGCTTTTACCTCCCAAATATTCTACAACTCTTCCACACCGCTGTCACTTTCAATGGATGTGGAGCTTGTATGGCGCATCTTAGGGTACAGCGACCAAGAAGCCAAGGCACTGGTAGCATACAACGGCAACTATGTTTCCGCAACAGCCGAAGGCAAACTGGTTGCTAACAGCCAAACACCCGCGCTCTCTGAAACTTTCCAGTGGATTCCCACAGGCGAGGACACGGTTGCATTCAAATTAAAAGATGGCCCCTACCTGTCAATGGCGGATAACGGTTCAATCCTTGCTAACGGCAAAACAATCAGCGATAAAGAAACCTTCAAGCTATCCTACCCCACTAACACCTCAATCAGCTTAACTGCTTCAAACGGCAAACTTGTTTCTGTCACAGCAGACAACTCTCTAGTCGCTGACGGCACTAACTCCACAGCAGCCCGTTTCCAATTGGTAGACAAGGGCTGTTTGGGAGAGTGGACGGTGTTATCCACATATAAACAGCCGATGGCGCTAACCGGTTTTACTGTCAGCCAAACTTTTGGAGCTGACTTAGGACTGTTTTTTAGCTCAGATGAAGAAGAAACAATCCGCAGCAACCTGCTTATGGGCTACAGTTTCTTGAGAAACTCGTCAAATAGTCTCGCAGACATGCCGTCGATCCTTTCAAGTTACAGCGCAAATGTTCTCTCTTTGGTGGGGTCGTTTAAAACAAGCGATGAAGCTTTAGTTGAGATGAGTAACACGATGTTGCCTGCTGCTCTGCAAACGTTACCCCAGAACCAAACGCTTCCAGTAATCATCGCCGTCGAAGAAAGGCTAAAGATGGCGGAGATGTCCCAGTTCTCGTCGGGCGGAGCTGTTTTAGGCAGCAGCTATAGCGTCGACATGGTTGATGAGTCGTTGATGACGACTAAATCGCTGAAGATGAACTTTTACAAAACAACGCAGCAGTCAGCGCTTGAAATCGACGAGGTAATTCGCCACATTGATGGTTGGCAACTGAGTGAGGAAGCCCGTTTCAACACAGAATCCTTGGTTCTAATGTGGAACACCGGCGAACAGACCATAACAACGGCGGGTGTTCCCGATACCTCTAATGCTGGCACGCCGGAGTGGTTCATCGCCTTCACCATAGGCTTTGAAAGCATGATGCTTCTAACCCGCGGCGGAGTTGCCCTAAAAGCTTACAAATCAATTCAGCTCCTCAAGATAGGTGGCTTAAGCAGTGGCTCAATAGCTAACATGCTGGGTACTGGGAAAACAAGCACTTTTAAGCTGTGGGCAAAAACCTGCCAGGAAATGGGCGCTGCAGAAAAAGGCGTTGTCGGATTAAAAGGACTAAGAACCCTCGATAAAGTAATGAAAGGTTTAGACATACTGGCAATAATAGTTGATGTCGGCTTGTCGATTGTTTCAGGCTTTATCATTGCAAACCAGGTAGGCGGGCATCTGGGTCAATCTATGGGGGCATCTTATGGAATCGCCGCTGCAACCTACGCAATAATCTACGCTGCGGTTCTATATGCCATTGGCGAGATACCTTACGTTGGATGGCTTATAGATTTAGCAATAGTCATCGCCGACATATTCGGGGGTTTCTCAGACAAACTAATGAACGTGTTGATGAAGGCTTTTGGTCCAAAAGAGGACGCCGTTGTTAGCGGAAACCTAGAAGACATCGGTGTACCAAACATAACCATCACTGACAAAGACGCAAACGGCCTTGACGTAGGCGACAGAATAAGCGCCCAACTAAAAATCACAAGCAAAGTCAACGTAACAGTGGGCAACAGCTACTCGTATGCGGCCAGTAGCTGGTATAGACCCTACATTTCAATCGATGTTCCGCCTGGGTCTAATTCTAAAAATGCCTCCTCAGGGATACCTCCGGTTTCACAAAAGAACGTTACAGTGGCTGGCAACTACAAAACAGAAGAGTACTCCACAAGTGCATACATCGAACCCGGGATTGGCATGCCGAATTTCCCTGTTAGCATAAGAGTCAACATTAACTACGGTTTATACCACGCTTGGCATCACTGGATACTTTTTGTCCCCTGCTACCACACAGACCTGCAAAGCGGCACCGCCTCATCTCAATTCACCACAGTATACTATGACGTGTTACCTGGCAGCATAGACGATTTCTCCCGTTGGGCAGGAGTAAAACCAATCGATAGCGACGGCGACGGCATCGCCAATGTGAATGAAACCACGAGTAACCCATTCGCTTTTGACGGCGACGCTGACGGGTTAAACGACAAATATGAAGTGTACAATGGTTTGAACCCCAAAAACTATGACATGGACATGGATGGGTTAACAGACGGGTACGAATTAATTTTTGGGACCAACGCCACAAACAGTGACACCGACGGAGACGGCTTGCCCGATTATCAAGAGCTATCGGGCTATCTTATCAGAATTAACTATTTGGGTGATTCTTCAAAGCAGTTCACTATACGAGTATTCTCTGACCCACGCGTAAGTGACAGCGACGGCGACGGCGTAACCGACTATGAGGAGTATTCGACCGGGTTGAATCCAAGAACTCCAGACACAGACGCGGACGGAGTTGCAGACACTTCGAACCCGCGGGTTGAAAAAACACTCCTTGAACTAACTAGGCAGGTGGATTTGTCCTTGGAGGGAGGTCTCTATGACATCGCCTTAGACGGCGACGGCTACGTTTACGTTTTTGGCAGGGCAAACGCAAGCGAAGGCTTCAGCTGTCACGTGTGGGTTTTTGACGCCGACCTAACTTTGGTCACCACATGGAATTTGACGGGGGCATTGCCTGAGGGGGAACTCAGAGACAGCATAGCAATCGACCAAAAAAACGCCTTAGCTCACTTCAGCAACTATTACCGCACAGAAGTGCCAAGAGACATCGTTGACGAAGCCAACATAAAGACGTTCCACCTAGATGGAACGCAAGCTGGAGCCGCTTGGGCAAGCAAAACAGACCTTGACCTGCAATCAGGCCTAATAACACTGGCTTGTGACGCTGACGGCAACGTTTTCGTCGCAAGGACCGCGGGCTGGATTTTCAACATGGTTTATTGGGACCCCGACACCGCTACAGTAGCTACAAGAGTTTACGTTGACCAGTACGCTTCAAACGGGACATTGCTGCGAACCTGGGGCAACTATGGCCCAGAAATAGATGAATTCA
The DNA here is from genome assembly GCA_963702095.1 of Candidatus Bathyarchaeota archaeon. Lineage (GTDB taxonomy): Archaea > Thermoproteota > Bathyarchaeia > Bathyarchaeales > Bathycorpusculaceae > Bathycorpusculum. Next base: position 1,878,734 of record OY969706.1, on the reverse strand, counting down.
GCTACATAACTGACATTGCTGTCGACTCAAACAACAGCCGAGTATACGTTGCCGAAGACGGCCAGGGAATGGCTTGGCTGGGCGAACCCTCAAAACTTGACCGAGTCGCAGTATTCGACACCCAAGGAAACTACATGCACAGTTTAACTGGTTACGCCAACAGCACCTATTCAGTTGCCTTTGACAACCCAACCGGCGTAGACGTTGACGTCGAGGGATACCTCTACGTCATGGACTCAGGCAACCAGAGAATAGACAAGTTTGATCCGAACTGGATGCCAATAGCGTCTTGGGGTGGACAGGGCTCAGGAATAGGCGGGTCCTATCTTACCCCCACATACTTAGCCATCGGTTCAAACGACACCATATACGTTATCCAACAAAGTACGGGAGAAAGCCATTACCTGAACCGAATTAGCATGTTTACACAGAAAGCAGTTGATGAACAGCCAATCGTCGATGACATGCCCGACCGCGACGGCGACGGACTACAGAGCAGCACCGAAACAAACGGCTGGGACATCACATTCACAAACACCACCGGAACCTACACCATTCATGTTCAAAGCGACCCAATGCTATCAGACACAGACTTCGACGGGTTATCTGACAAAGCCGAATACGACTCGGGGCTCAATCCGCAGTCTCCTGACACAGACGGCGACGGAGTCACAGACTTAACAGAATTCCAATGGCACCATTCACCCAGCATGAACCCACTGAACTATGATACAGACGGCGATGGTTTGCCTGATGCGTCGGAATTGACTTCGGGCGCTGACCCAACCATACAAGACACCGACGGCGATGGGCTATCTGATCTGGAAGAGTTCCAGTTGGGCACCAACCCCGCAGACACAGACACAGACGATGATGGAATCTCTGACTACCAAGAAGTGCTATTCGGCTCTGACCCGCTAAATCCGGACTCGGATGGCGACTTCCTATTTGATAACGCTGAATTCCAAGACGGAACCAACCCTCTCAACGCCGATTCAGACAATGATCAACTGGTAGACGGCTATGAAGTCTTGCTTGGCACAAATGCCTTAAGCGGCGACTCTGACCACGATGGCTTACCCGACGGATTCGAATACGAGATTATGTTAAATCCGCTTTCAAATGACACTGACGGCGATGGAGTCAGCGATTCAGTAGAGCTTGAACTTGGGTTGGACCCATGGCTGCCAGACAGCGACTTCGACGGGGTACCCGACAACGGCGACACCACGCATGTTACTGAAATGATGCTTACTAGACAAGAGTTTCCAAATTACAATTTCACTTGGCCAGTCATTCCAGTTCCTAATCCTTCGGTGACACCTCCCCCCTCACCCTATGTAACTCCTCAGCCCTCCACACAGCCTTCGCCTACACAACAACCGCAAGATACCGTAAATGCAAAGATGATTTACCTGTTTGCATCGATAGCTGCAGCCGTTGCGTTATCATCCATTGTTGAGTGGACCTTTTATAAACGTAGGAAACCTCGCGTGACAAAATAATTTTTCAACCCCTCTTTTCTCTCAAAAAAATACTGGACGCTGATTTTTCAGCCCCTAAATTTTTAAGTCAAAGAAGTACATTAAAAGGCTGTTAATTCAAAGGCAATGCTGGAATAACCGTGGATATTGAACGAAAAATTGAGCTTATCTGCAGACCACCAACCGAGGAAGTTGTCACCCCAGAAGACCTCCGAACCCTATTAGAGAAGGAAGAGCACCCCATCGCCTACAACGGTTGGGAACCCTCAGGCTTGGCGCACCTCGGCACAGGCGTTATCTGCGCTTACAAAATGAAGGACTTCGCCGAAGCCGGCATCAACTTCAAAGCCTTTCTCGCAACCTGGCACGCGTGGCTAAATAACAAGCTCGGTGGCGACCGTGAACTCATCCGCAAAGCAGCAGACCTCTTCCGCCATAGCTGGCTCGCATTGGGCGTACCTGGCGATAAAGTGGAATTCATCTACAGCGATGAACTCTACAAAGACATTGATTACTGGGCAAAAACAGTGAAAATCGCCAAAGAACTCACCATCGCAAGAACCACCCGCACACTGGAAATCGCGGGACGCAAGGAAGGTGAAGCCCACTATGTCAGCGACTACCTTTACACGCCGATGCAGGTCGCAGACATTTTTGAGTTAGACGTTAAAATCTGTCAGCTTGGTTTGGACCAACGTAAAGCCAACATGGTTGCACGGGAAATCGGTGAAAAAATCGGTTACTGGAAACCCGTCTGCGTTCACCATCACCTGCTTCAGGGCCTCGCTAAACCAGCGATTTGGCCGATTCCAGAGGGTCAAGAACGCGAAGCCATTGCATCGGCAAAAATGTCTAAGAGCAAACCTGACACATGCATCTTCATCTATGATTCGCCTGAAGAAATCAAGCAGAAACTCTCCAAAGCCTTCTGCCCCGAACGAACCGTCAAGCACAACCCCATAATGGACATCTGCCGATACATCGTCTTCCGAGAAAAACCAGTCCTCACCATCGAGCGCCCAGCCAAATTCGGCGGAAACATCCAATTCGAAAGCTTCCAAGCACTCGAATCAGCTTACACCGAAGGCAAACTGCACCCCATGGACCTCAAAAACGGCGTCGCCACCCAGTTGGGCGAAATTCTTGAACCTGTACGTCGCTACTTTGCAAACAACAAGGAAGCTAAAGACTGCTTAGAAACGGTGCGGCAAGCAAAAATCACAAGGTAGACGCTTTGTCTACGCACCAAAAAGACCGCGTTGAAAAAATTGAGCATCTCATAGCTAAACTCACAGAGGAATCCGCTAAAGGCAAACCCATCGTGGTTGAAGGCAAAAAAGACGCCCAAGCACTCCAAGGTTTAGGGGTAGGCGGCGTGGTTTTGATGGTGAAGAGCGGCGGCAAATCGTTTCTGCAAGCCACCAGCGAAATCGAAGCGTCAGGCGCACGCGAGGTTATTTTGCTGCTGGATTTTGATCGCCGTGGCAGGGAAGGCACAAAGCGGCTGCAGCGTGACCTTGAGAGAGTTAAAATTAAGGCAAACATCCGTTTCTGGCTTGAACTGCGTGGGCTAGTCGGGCATGAAGTTCAATGCATCGAAAGTTTGCCGAGCTACTTGGTTACTGTTCAGCAGAAAGTTGCTTAGCGCTGGACAGATTATTTTTAATAAATGGTTGCTCCTGTATGATTGGAGGTTTTAGGGATGGATGTTAATGGAAAAGTCGCCATTGTAACGGGTGCTTCAATGGGCATTGGGTACGCGGTGGCTAAGCTCTTATCGGGCAGCGGCGCCAAACTTGCGTTGGTTGCCCGCTCAAAAAAGAAACTTGAAGCGTTGGCTAAAGAATTACCTGATGCAGTTGCAGTCCAAGCGGACATGTCTAAACCTGAAGAAGTAATCAGCATGGTAAAAACTGTGCTAACACATTTTGGCAGAATAGACATCTTAGTAAACAATGCAGGAGTCGGCTACGATGCGCCAGCTGAAAAGACGAATATCTGCACTTTCCAGTATCTCTTTGACCTAGACATGCTACGCCCAGTTGTGGCTATGAAAGAGGCGATTCCTGTTATGCGTATGTTGGGCGGCGGCGCAATCGTCAACATCAGTTCTGGAACAGCGTTGATGCAGTTGCCCGATATGGGTGCTTACTCAGCAATGAAGGCGGCGCTGGCGCAATTCAGCCTCACTGCACGCGAGGAACTAAGAAGACCACATCAACGTATCCGTAGTCTACCCCTATATCACCTCAACAGATTTTGAGGAAAACACGATTAAAGATGCTTCTGTGCAGGGGCAAGAGGAAATCTTTGAGGGGGCAGCAAGCATGGGCTAAAGCTGACACCGCCGAGCACGTTGCTCAACTGGTACTTGACGCCCTCCAGAGTGGAAAAGCAGAAGTTTTTGCGTTTGATTGGATGAAACGTGCCCAGCCTGAGTAGTCGGCGCTTAATCTAACATTTTAATGTGGTCCTTTTCCGCCAAAGGGACCTCTCCCCTCTATGGTTTCTGAATAGGCGCCAAAGATGCGCCTGTAAACGCAAACGTCAATCAGGGATTATGGTAGCTTTTCGGGGCAACTGTCATTAACTCCATGAACCGTTTATTGTCTGTGAGGCTGATTGGATGGCTGACACTTGGCGGGAACCCTACCACGTGGTAATTGAGGTTGAGAACAAAGAATGCCGCATGGTCGGCAAACTGGCTTCGCTAGGCTTTAAACACTTAAAAGTCGTGGATGTACGCAGTTCCAGCAGCGGTTCAGTGCGCCACCTCATGGACCTCGGCGAAGAACAAGCCAAAAAGGTACCCAAGGAACTCGCAGCCAAAGGCCATGTAAAAGGCAAATCTGCGGTTTGGCTGGAAAGCCCAGGCTGCGGCGTCTGCAACACCATCCTTGCCCACGACGCGTTTTTAGTTTCAGGCAAAAGCATGCAGGACAACCTCATAACCTACAGTTTCATGGTGCCCACACACGACGCTTTCAAAGCGATAATCAGTGACCTAGAAAAAGCAGGGTATGCTGTCAATGTGCTCAAGGTGGGCAAGTTTGAACAGCAAATCGGCGTGTTAACCAGGAATCAGGAGCGGATTTTTTGGCTGGCGCTTAGAAGCGGCTTTTTTGATTATCCCCGCCAAATCGGTATGGCAGAGTTGGCGGCGAAGTTGGGTATCAGTCCTGCGACGCTGTCGGAGACTCTGAGGCGTGGTACCAGGAGGCTGCTTGAACACTATTTCACGGTAGATCAAGATTTGGGCTTTTCTGTTTCTTCTAGTGTTAGATGAAGGCATAAGCGCCCTTGCTCTTCTTCTTCCTGTGGCTTTGGGTTGCAGGCGTGTTGTGGCGGATTCAGCAAGCAAGACGGTTGCGCCGTCTGGGTAGTGTTAGAAGTGGCTTTTTAGTTCTGTTGAGGTTCTTTTGATAACTGTTAAATATGTCTGATGGGATATTGGGAGTTGACCTTTATGACCTCTGAAGCTGAACTTAAAGAGATTCGGAGCCTTCTTGTGGAATTAAACAAGAAAGTGCAAGGGCTAAACGAGTTAGTGGAGGAGCGCCTAATCGGTTGCGAGGAACCCATTAAGGAAGACGTTTTGGCTATAGAGGAATACGAGGCGGCAAAGAAAAACAAGAAGCTGCATTTTGAGCCTTTGAGTGAATTAACCAAAGGGAACTAAAACTTTGCCCAAATACACCGTTCTAATCGAAAGCAAGGCGAAGAAACAATTCAAAAAGATGCCCAAAAACCACCAGACACGGATATTTGAAACGCTGGCAACCCTAGAGGCTGAAGGGCTGTCAAACAAATTGGACATCAAGAAGCTGCAGGGCTACCAGCACCATTATCGGATTAGGGTTGGGAGGCTTATCAGGATACGTTTTGAGCTTTCAGCAGATCGAACAGCAATTGTTTACTCTATTTTTACACGTGAAAAGGCATACGAGTAACTGACTCTAATTGGGTTTTATGTCAATTCGTCGATTGCTTGTGGTTAAAAGGGGAAACGGAAAAAGTGAAGAAAGAGTTGGTTTAGGTTGGTGGATTTTCTTCGGGGGTTATGTGCGTTTCTGTGTGCTGACTATGCTGATGATGTCGCGGTCTTTTAGGATGGCGTCTTCGCCGATTCTTCGTTTGTCGCGTGCGTTTACTGCGTAGAGGAAGCTTTCTCCGAGTTCGCTGTGGATTATGTAGGCGAAGAGGTGGGCGGTGGTGCCTTTGGGGACGAGGTAGACGTCGGGCAGCACGCGTCCGTTGTGGTCGCTGAGGTGTTCGAGGTCTTCAACGGGGTAGACGGTTATCATGTCGAGGAGTTTTAGGTAGGCTGTGTTTAGGGCTTCTTGGACGCCTGTTGTGCCGTTGGTTTTTAGGATTTTTTCTTTCACCTGCTCAAGCGCTCGGATTTGGCCAGCGGATAACTTTTCAGGCGCCACTATGTTGAAGTCGCCATCACCGGGCTTATAATCAATTAACTTCTTTTCGGCTGCACGTCTCAGCACCAATTCGGCTTCGGCTGAGCAGGGGATAACGGTGTAATCGAGTTTTTTTAGGCGCTCAAGGTTTGCTTGGGCGGTTGGTAAATCGATTTTGTTGACGACAATCAACATTGGCTTGGATACACGCCGAAGGTTGTCTACGAAGCGGTAAAAATCTTCATCTGACCACGATGCTGGGGCTTCAATGTTTAGGTTTGCCCGCCTCGCAGCTTCACTGATAAATTGGCGTTTTATACCTAAACCTGCTAAGCGGTCTTCGAGGTGGTGGGCGATGCCTTTTTTGTCTGCTTCTGCAGTGCGGGCGATTTTCGACCAGTCCTTCTTTAGGATGTTAACCATCCACAAGGTGATTTCTCTCTCTAAGAACTGCACGTCCTCCAATGGGTCGTGTTCGCCGGGTTTGCAGCTTTTGCCCTCGCAGTCCGTGCCCCCGGATGCGTCAACGATGTGGATAAGCGCGTCTGCACGGCGGATTTCGTCGAGGAACTGGTTGCCCAGGCGCTTTTCCTTCCCAAGCTCCGGGAACGATGCCTGCGATGTCGATGAGTTCAACGGGGGCGAGGCGTGTGCCGTTGAGGCAGAGGCTGTTTCGGGGGTTGTCTTGCACTTTGAATTCTGGGTGGACGCAGGGGGTTCGGACGTAGCCGACGCCCCGGTTGGGTTTAATCGTGGTAAATGGGTAGTTGGCGATTTCCGCTGTGGCTAAGGTGGCGGCGCTGAAAAAAGTGGATTTGCCCGTGTTTGGTTTGCCCACTACTCCCAGTAAACGCGAATAGGACCGTTGCATGTGTACTCACTCCTGTAGTGTGGTGTGTGTTGGGCTATATTTTTTGTGCTTGAAATTTTAGCCTTATGATGATGTGTTAGGGTCTGTTTGTAGTGTTTGTGTTGAAGTCACATATTCATATTAGAGGACTTCCAGTCAATTAAACGTGGAATCCTGTTTTTAGGTGAATCAAATTGAATTCTGAAATAGACAGATTAGCCGAGGCACGTCAACAGCACGTTCCTTGGCGTAAATGGGGGCCCTACCTAAGCGAGCGCCAATGGGGCACTGTGCGCGAAGACTACAGCAACGACGGAGCCGCATGGGACTACTTTTCACATGATCAAGCCCGTTCCAGAGCTTACCGCTGGGGTGAAGACGGTTTAGCTGGGGTATCAGACGAAAAACAGACCCTCTGCTTTGCACTGGCATTGTGGAACGGCCAAGACCCTATTCTTAAGGAACGCCTTTTCGGCTTAACAAACAGCCAGGGCAACCACGGCGAAGACGTCAAAGAATACTACTTCTACCTCGACAGCACCCCAACGCATAGCTACATGAAATACCTCTACAAGTACTCCCAGAGGGCTTACCCATACACTGACCTAGTTAACACGAACCGCTCCAGAAGCCGATACGAAATGGAATATGAATTATTAGACACCGGCGTGTTTAGCGACGACCGCTACTTCGACGTATACGTCGAGTACGCTAAAGAATCACCCGAAGACATCCTCATTAAAATAACCGCTTTTAACAGAGGCAATGAACCCGCAGCACTAAACATTCTGCCCACGCTTTGGTTCCGCAACATCTGGTACGGCAGCAAAATCCCAGTTGAGCGCCCAACAATCAAAGAAATCAAGGCAGCCTCCACCGTGACCGCGGTTGAAGCAGAGCATCAACTGCTGGGCAAACGCTACCTCTACTGTGACGGATCGCCACCGCTGCTTTTCACTGAAAACGAAAACAACAACAAATGCCTCTTCGGAGGCACCAACCTAACCCCCTATGTTAAAGACGGAATCAACGACTACATCGTAGACGAAGATGTCGGCGCAGTGAACTCCGCGCAAGTCGGAACCAAAACCAGCGCTAACTACAAATTCACCATCCCCGCCAAGCAGTCCCAAACCGTTAAGCTGCGGTTAACCAACAAGAAACCCGAAGAAATTCAGAACAAACTTTTTGGCGCTGAATTCGATGCAACCTTCGATGCCCGCACAAAAGAAGCAAATGAATTCTATGATTCCATTAGCCCCAAAACCCTCAATGACGATGAAAAAAATGTGCTACGCCAAGCCCTCTCAGGTATGCTTTGGAGTAAACAATACTACGATTACGACATCGCTAAATGGTTAAACGAGCATCAAGTGGACTTTTACACTGAATCTCAAAAGCCCGTTCGAAACATTAACTGGTTCCACATGGTGAACAGCGACGTTATCTCGATGCCTGACAAATGGGAATACCCCTGGTACGCTGCTTGGGACCTGGCATTCCACACCGTTGCAATCTCTATGGTTGACCCAGACTTCGCCAAAGACCAATTAAACCTGATGTTAAACGAACGGTACCTGCATCCAAACGGGCAGTTCCCCGCCTACGAATGGAACTTCAACGACGTTAACCCACCGGTACATGCCTGGGCGATAATTTTCAACCATAACCTCGAAGAAGCATTACGTGGCAAGACGGACACTGAATTTCTTGAAAACGCCTTTCAAAAGTTACTGATGAATTTCACTTGGTGGGTAAACAGAAAAGACAGCGCCGGCAACAACGTTTTCCAAGGCGGCTTCTTAGGATTAGATAACATTGGACTTTTTGATCGAAGCGCACCCCTGCCCCCGGATATAACATTAGATCAAGCTGACGGAACCGCCTGGATGGCTATGTTCTGTCAAAACATGCTTACATTAGCGACGATTCTGGCAAAGGAGAACCCAGCGTATGAAGATCAAGCGATTAAGTTTTTTGAGCATTTCCTATGGATTGCACATGCACTCAATAGTGGCGGTGCAGACAAGATAGGACTTTGGGATGACGAAGACGGTTTCTACTATGATGTACTGCGCCATAAAGACGGGAGAGCAATTAGGTTGAAAGTCCGCACAATGGTCGGTTTAATATCACTTTGCGCCAACAGCATCTTCACCGGCGACGCCATCGAAAAAATGCCGCATTTCATGGAAAGAGTGACTTGGTTCGTTCAGAATCACCCAGAATTGGTCTCAAACATTCATAGACCGGGCGTCCGCGGCGCCAACGGCACATTCCTACTGAGTCTACTGACAGATGAAAAGCTTAAACGTGTACTTTCAAGAATGCTCGACGAAAAAGAATTCCTCTCACCATACGGTATCAGGTCACTCTCTCGAGTCTACGAAAACCCCTACACGGTCCAACTGGGCCAACAAAGCTTCAGTATAAAATATGAACCTGCAGAATCCACAACTGGAGCTTTCGGCGGAAACTCGAATTGGCGAGGACCCATATGGTTCCCAATCAACATCCTTCTGCTACGTGCCCTGCTAAACCTCTACGCATACTATGGCAACGACTTCAAAGTTGAATGCCCCACAGGCTCAGGAAAACAGATGAACCTCTTCGAAGTAAGCAAAGAAATCGCCACTCGACTAAGCAAAATCTTTCTACGTGACAGCAACGGCAAACGACCCGTGTATGGCGGAACCGAAAAATTCCAAAAAGACCCCAATTGGAAAGACAACATTCTCTTCTACGAGTACTTCCACGGTGATAACGGCGCTGGGTTGGGAGCAAGCCACCAGACCGGTTGGACTGGGTTGGTTTCGGTTCTGCTCAAGCTCTACGGAACCGCCACCGCAGATGTTATTCAGGAAGGGCAAGGTGGATTGTTTAAAAAACTGGCTAACCAGTAACACAGAGCCCTCAGATTTTTAAGCGACTAAAAGTTGCTTCGCCCCTTTTTCTATACGGGTTTGAATGTTGGCAATCGCGAATGGTTGCTGCTTAATTCGCATGTCACAACCCTTCTCTGCGGGTAGAGATGTTTGTCTAACCTCTGACGCTCACAAGGTTAAATAGCGATTTTACGTATGTAGATGCAACGGAAGAGAGGGCAACTTGCAAGTTAAGGACGACTCAACCAATAAGGTTGAGGAATCATCGGCGGAAGACCGGATTAAAGCGCAGAAACAACTGGTTGAGGAACTGAAGGGCCAGTGGAAGCTTCTTTGGAGCCAGCAAATAAACGATAAAGTCCGCGCTGAAGACATCTCCTCAGAAAACTATGACAAACTACAAGTTGAAAGGGGCACCGTCATAAAGGCTTCAAGGGATTTTAAACCGCTTAACTTCCGAGATATCCTCGAGGAGCATGTGGAGAAACCAGAAAACTATATCCCACCCAACGTGCAAGTAGGCGGCTGGGCAAAGTTTGTGAAGACAGAAATCACTGGCGCATCCCAAAAACACAAGCGTGCACAAGCATACATCCCAGAGAAAAAGGCGGTTCAGCAACCAAAAAAGGGTGGACGCGGCTGGCTACACAAAACGTAGAGCCAAGGTAGGGCACGATTTTTGTGGCGAATCGTATTGAACGCTTGTTTTTGATCAACTTGAGTCATTGAAGTTATTCGCATTGCATATTTTAAGTTAAGCTTTGGTTGATCCTCCTTAAAGTCCACACATTTGGCTACTCTAAAAAACAGTGAGAAGGGGGTATCCATTTTGGAGTATTGGGTTTAAGCAGACTTATGTTTCTGGCGATAGGTTGGCTTACCTTCTGCGGATTAACCTAAAGTTGATTAAAGCTAGGTCTCAGTAAAGTAAACGAAAAAACCGGTAGTTTTTTCGAGATAGTTGTGGCGCCGCCGAAAGGACTCGAACCTTTGACCTACTGATTAACAGTCAGTTGCACTACCGGGCTGTGCAACGGCGGCAAACCCTCGGTACTTCTGTCACACACACAGCAAAATAAGTATTTAAGCGTAATTGTTGTCACTGAAAATAGTATTGGAAAAATCCCCCTAAACACAGAAATATAATTTCTTGGGAATTGATCCTCATATGTAAGATGACTGATAATATACTTTATAGCTTAAAGATACAAGCCCCATTTAATCAAAAGTCCTAACGCGACGCTCTTTTTCAACGCTGATTTATCTTAAATGTATAAAAAAGAATACACAACCCACATTGCATTTGCACTTTCAAATGGTCAAATTCTTAATCAATCGGTGGTATGTACCAAAATCTTATATACCTATTCAGGTGAAAACAGCAAGCTATACACTTAGGTGTATTATTAAAAAAGGAAAAACCAAAAATGCAAAACAAATTATTTAAAAATAAAAAAACACTTATGCTTTCAATATTTCTAATAGCTTCTTTGACAATTTCTATGGCATTAACATCAAGCACATTCGCACAAGTCTTATTCCCCGAAAACTATCAAGTCCCAACATATGCTTTCATCAACGTAGCTCCAAACCCAGTGGGTGTCGGACAAACAGTCAACGTCAACTTCTTCGTATCATCAGCGCTAGAAACCAGTGAACGCCCAACTAACATGACCGTTAAAATGGTCGACCCAGATGGCACCCCAAAAACCTTCGGACCCTACACTGGAGACACCACAGGCGGAACATTCTTCAACTTTGTCCCAGATAAAGTCGGCAACTACACATTCACATTCTACTATGGCGGACAACAATTAACTGGACGCAACATTACAGAGGGAGGCTATGGTAGTCTCTATGAAATGCCTAGCGTAAGCAAACCTTACGTTCTGACAGTTCAACAGGAACCGCTAGAGCGCACTGCCTATCCGATTACTCCACTTCCAACTGATTGGTGGCAAACCCCCGTCAGCGCAGAGAACGTGCAGGAATGGTCTAAGGTTACAGGAGACTGGCTTGGCCTTGGCTCAATCACTTTCGCACAAACTGGCGCATACAATGCTACCACACGATACAACCCCTACACTGATTCTGTCTATTCAGGTCACGTTCTTTGGACAAAAGAGTGGCTTTCAGGTGGTGTAGCTGGCGGTGAAAGCGTTGGAACAAGCGGCGGATCAGAAGACTCAGGCAGCTACTGGTCAACTAGGCAGTACCAGCCTCAGTATGCACCAGTCATAATAAACGGCAGAATGTACTCAACATCATACCCAGAAGCCACAAACTTAGCTCACGGTATCATATGCTCAGACTTATACACTGGCGCAACACTTTGGACAATAAACACAACAAACGCCTTGAAATGCGGAATGGTCACTAAATTCCACATGGCTAATCAGTACGGTGCTGTTGGTCCCTATATTTGGACGACTGGAACGCTTCCCGCAGCAGACACAGGCGGAGTAGTATACAATAACCGTGGAACGCAGTGGAACCTCTATTCAGGCTGGGATGGAAAATACATCTGCAGCATCGTCAACGGTTCCTCAGTGACGCTCAGAGAAGACGACAACGGAAACTTGATGGGCTACTACATTAACAGTACCGCAGGCATAAACGAACCTACCTATCCTTATCCAGGAACATCCGCAGCTGCAGGTTCAGGCGGCGGCACAGGAATTCAACAAGTCCTTGTGAACACCACTGGACCGCACTTAACATGCGTTAACCTAACCATGGCTCTTGGCATGGCCGCAGCCTTTGGATGGGGACCAACCCTAAACAGAGCATACAACTGGCAAGACGGAGTCATGTGGACCGTAGACGTACCAACTACAACTGATGATGGCACACCGATATCTACATCTCCAACTACTCCAAGGCTCTCTCTCTCGCTGAGTTCGATAACTGGCAACGAATTGGTGCTTAGCGCTGGATTCATCCACATGCAAGGAGGCGGTGACGAAGTACCTGGCTGGCTAATTTACTGTGCAATGGACTTGAACACTGGCGCCGAGTTATGGTGCAAGAACTATACATATGCAGGCGGATCAACAGAACTTCTGCCCTTCACCAGAACAAGCCGCGCATTCGGAGATGGACAATTCGTAACTGTCAACCTAGTTAATTGGGAAATGGCAGCATACAGTACAAGAACCGGAGATAAACTATGGACCACAACACTTGAGACACCTTACGGAGACGGAACACCAAACGTCTACGACAACTTTGGAATCAGCAACCAATACGTAAACGGCAAATTACTCTGGTACGGCTTAGGAGGAGATGTATGGTGCTTTGACTCTCATACAGGCGCTGAACTCTGGTACACGAACACAACTACACTGATCGGTGACCCAGGCATTGAAACGCCCTATGACGTTCTGGCCACTGTGGGTTTTCAGCTCACCTGGCTACACGACTAATGTGGCGTACCTCACCGTTGGTCACGAGTATAACCCACCGCTATTCCATGGCTCACAGATGATAGCACTCAACATGACTGATGGCTCGTTAGTTTGGAGCGAATTAGGCATGTACATTAGGTCTACCGCAGTCGCTTACAACATTGTGCTGTCAATGAACGCTTATGACAACCAGATATACGCTTGGGGCAAGGGTCCATGCACTATGACCGTTACAGCCCCTGATGTCGGCTTAACAACTGCAACACCGTTGACTATAAGAGGTACAATAATGGATATTTCGCCTGGCACAAGAGCAATTACTTCACCTGACATTACAATGACAAAGCAAAACGAAGTCGCATTAAGATTCCCCAATGGCGTGCCATGTGTTTCAGATGAAAGCCAAAGCAAATGGATGGAGTATGTCTACCAGCAACAACCGTTACCATCGAATACTATTGGAGTTCCAATCACGTTAGCTGTTGTTGACTCTAATGGCAACTACCGCGAGATTGGCACAACTACAAGCGATGCTGACGGTACTTTCAGCTATACATGGACACCAGACATTATTGGAAACTATAAAATCTACGCAAGCTTCTCAGGCTCCAACTCGTATTATCCAGCTTCGGCTTCAACAGCACTCTATGCAAGTGAAGCAGCAACAGCAGCGCCAACACAGCCGCCTCAAACTGGCTTAGCTACAACCAGTGACCTATTGATGTACATGGCAGTTACTGCTGTCGCTATCATAATTGCAATTGCAATAGCCACACTGCTTCTGCTTAGAAAACGAGCATAAAAACAGGTAAACAAACAACTTTCCCTTTCCCTTTTTTTGGGATCAAAAGATTTTTTGACAGTATGTGAGCTTAGTGGGTTCTAGAACTGTAAATTAACTGGTCGAATTGTAAACGGTTGTACCTTACCCTTCTGTCACCTAATTAGGTTCCAGAACATTGGCAAACAAAAAGGGGTGAATTGCGCAAATTTTGGGTTCAGTCCTCACTGGACAAATAAATTTTTGCTTAATGGTTGCAGTGGACTACTCTACTGCTCTGACCTTACGCTTTGCAATAACTGAGAAACCCTTGTACAATTCCTTCATGATTCTTCCGTACCATTTATCTGAGAACGACCAGTCGATGAGGTCGTCAACCCAGCGGAAATCGTGTTCAGCACATCGAATCAGTAATTCCTTATGCCGCTGGTTTAGCTTAGTGTTGGTGAACCAGTCTTTGTTGGTGAGGTGCCCCAGTGGAACAAAGAACAGTGGAACAATGAGGCTGCGCATGCATTTGAGATCGTCGACTAAATCCATGGTTTTGTTGATGTCTTCTTCTTTCTCGTCCGGTAACCCCACGATTAGGGTGCAGGCGGGGACAAGGTTGTTGTCATGTGCTAAACCCATGCCATCGACGACTACGTCATACCAGTTATCGGCTTTGAACGGATGCGCTTTGGCAGGCATAATTTTTTTCGCAATCTCTGAGGAACCTGTTTCTATTCCGATTTCGACTCCCCACCATTTCTGTTTTGTCTGGATGATCTCTGAGAGTTGATGGAAAAGCTTGGGTTCAGAAGCAATGGCGGCGAGGGAGCAGTGGCTCCAACTGATGCTTTCTATTTGCTTCATCACTGTTTGATGGAGTTGCAGTAATTTTTCTTTGTTAGGTCTGGTGTTTGTTGAGCCGTAGAGCATGACGTCTTCGGCGTGGAGGCAGACACCTTTGACTTTTCCTGAGTTCAAGTTAACTTTTAATTCTCGCTCGATTTTTTCGATAGGGTACCATCGTAGTGGTCTTAAGGTGACGTTGCAGAATTGGCAGCCTCTACAGCAACCTCTGCCGATTTCAATTAACCCGTTAATAGAGGGGTTCACTATATCAGGGATCTCCTCTACGCTTGGTGTTTCTCCCACTCCGACCTCATAGTGAGTGGGAAGTTCTTGATCCTCGACTGCGGCTCGGAAAAGTTTGCCGACCACGTTTTCCCCTTCGCCTTCAACGATGCAGTCAATCTCTAAGTCTTTAACCCAGTTCTCGCGGTACTTAAACTGCCACGCTCCAGGACCGCCAACTATGACTTTGAGGCCGTCTCTGCGGGCTTTGTGGATTTCTTCGCTTTTCAGCAAGGCTTGAAAATGCTGCGCCAAATATGGTTCTTTATGGAATAGCGCGGCAAGTGTAGTGGATGCTGGACCTAAACCGAAAGGATCCATGGCGTGTATGCCTAGAACTTTGGTGTCTTTTAGGTGCTCTCCTATGTGGGTGGGGCTTACTGTGTCAACAGTGAAGCCTTCTTTTAGTAGCTGCGCTTCGGTTTTCCTTAGCCCGTAAGGCGCAGTCCATGGGTGTCCATGATTGGTATCTAAAGGTGGAAAAAACAGGTAGCTGTAGAGCCATTCTGGTATGAAATTGGGCGGTGCACAGGTGCCGAAGCCGAGGAACTCATTGTGATGGTAATTGCTCATCAGCGTTCGGTCTGCCGTCAAAAGCACATTTGCTTTTTGCTTTTCTGCCATAGGGCTCATCTCCTTTAAAACTAACTTATTAAGTGAAATTCTGTCATCATTTGGGAAATATAACTCTATCGTAGTTTTCATGTCTCTACATCAGACCGCTGAATGCTAACTGGCTTATTAGGCACCTTTTTATCAGGCAGGAAGCTCCACCTCTTCAAAGTGTTCTTCGTTGTCTTTCCATAAAAAATTTAAATACTGAATGATTTTTCTATCCCTAAGTAGTGGTTTCCGTTAAACTTTGCGCAATCGGTTTTTATGTAAACGCCTGTCCTCCAATTTTTTACATTTAATAGGCATGTTTTTAACTTTTCCCTAGAAAAATGTATATCAAAGAGATACGCCAGTTTTACTGACCAATACTTTAATGAAGGGATTGCTTTGAAAACTATGGTAGAGTTTAGATGGCATGGTAGAGGCGGTCAGGGCGCTTGGACTGCCAGTGAACTTTTGGCCAGAACAGCGCTTGACGAAGGCAAGTACATTCAATCTTTCCCAGAGTTTGGGCCAGAGAGAATGGGTGCCCCGGTAACCGCGTTTACCCGAATCAGCACTGACCCCATAAGGTTGCATTGTGCAGTCTATGATCCAGACGTTGTGGTGGTTTTAGATGATACTTTGCTAAAAACTGTCCCTGTAACTGCTGGATTAAACCGTGAAGAAGATTGTTTAATTATTAACTCGAACGAGGAACCCGCCAAACTAAAAGAAAACCTAAGAGTCGTCAAAGGAAAAGTGTGGACAGTCCCCGCAACCGCGATTGCTCTTAAGATTTTGGGTGCCCCAATAACAAACACGGCACTGTTAGGAGTAGTTGCTAAAGCAACAGAAATCGTGACTTTAGAAGGTATTGAGAAAACTTTGAAGTCCCGTTTCCGCCCTGACTTGGCAGAGAAAAACTTTGCAGTTATCCAAGAAGCATTCAAGGAGGCAAAAACTGAATGAGCAAAGAAAAGGGTTGGAAAGAAATCTCAATAGCTGGAGTCTGCCCCAAATCCAGCATCGGCTTCATGACTGGCGACTGGAAAACTTACATGCCTATACGTGACCTAGAAAAATGCACTACTTGCCTAACATGTGTAATGCTGTGTCCTGAAGGCGCGATTAATTGGCGTCCTGAACAGGGCAAAATCAAGTTTGACATGGCGTTCTGCAAGGGCTGCGGAATATGCGCTAACGAATGCCCAACCAAGGCGATTACTATGAAAATAGAAGATGAAGAGGCGGAATAAAATGACTCAACAGCAAACTAAACAAGTAACGATGCCGTTCAACGGCGACGAAGCGGTCGCCTTTGCTGCTAAACAATGTGACGTTGACGTTGTTGCAGCTTACCCAATTACTCCACAAACCATCATCGTTGAAAAATTCAGCGAATACGTCGCAAACGGGGAAGTTCCAACACAGTTTGTATGCACAGAATCCGAACACAGCGCAATGACCGCATGCATCGCCGCCGCTGCAACAGGCGCCAGAACTTTCACAGCCAGCGCTTCAGCAGGTTTAGCTTTGATGCATGAAATGCTTTTTGTCGCTTCAGGTTCCCGTGTACCTGTTGTCATGGCAATCGCAAACCGTGCCCTGTCTTCACCGCTAAACATTCACGGCGACCAATCGGACAGTATGGCTGCAAGAGACAGCGGATGGATACAAATCTACGTTGAGAACGCTCAGGAAGCCTACGACTCTGTTGTGCAAGCATTCAAAATAGCCGAAGCCTTCGGCGTCTCCTTGCCGATTATGGTATGTTTAGACGGATTCACCCTGAGCCATTCACTTGAAAACGTAAACATCCTCCCAGACGACTTAGTTAAACAGTTCGTGGGTGAAAGGCAGCTTCCAATGGTTACTAACCAAGAAGGCAAAACAGTACCGTTCAAACTTGACCCCTCCAACCCGATGACTATGGGGCCCGTTGCATTCCAAAACTACTACTTCGAGTTCAAGCGTCAACAAGAAGAAGGCATGAAAAACGCTCTAAAACGAATACAGGAAGTCAACAGTGAATACGCAAAGATCAGTGGAAGAAGCTACGGCAACGGCTTGATTGACCCCTATCAGGTTTCAGACGCAGAGATCGTTGTAGTCTGTGTTGGCTCCACTTCTGGAACCCTAAAAGTAATCGTTGACGAACTACGCGCGGAAGGTGTGAAAGCAGGGCTTCTGCGTCTACGTACGTTTAGGCCACTGCCAGTCGAAGAGCTACAGAACGCACTGAAGAACGCCAAAGCCATCGCTGTCATGGATAAAAGCATGAGCTTCGGCGGCTACGGCGGCGCAGTCTTCCACGAAATACACCATGTGCTCTATGACACGGCAACCCGTCCTCCAGTCATAAACTACATCTATGGGTTAGGCGGAAGAGACTACAGCACCCATGAATTACGCAAAGTCTTCGAAGATCTAATGCGAATCGTTAAAACCGGTAAAATGGATACCCAAGTGCGTTACTTAGGGTTGAGGGAGTAGAGGAGGAAAACAAGATGACAACTCAAGAATGGAAATTCACAGCCAAAGACATCGCAAACAAACCCGACCTGTTCCTCTCGGGACACCGAGCCTGCGCAGGCTGCGGACCAGCTTCAGCGCTCCGCCTCATCATGAAAGCCACCCGTGGACCAACAATCGTAACTCAAGCAACAGGCTGTATGGAAGTCGTTTCATCGATTTACCCCTACACTTCATGGGCAGTACCTTGGATACACACAGCTTTTGAGAACGCAGCGGCAAACGCCTCTGGCATCGACGCCGCATTGAAAGCTCTGCAGAAGAAAGGAAAAATCAAAGAACACATCGACATTATAGCGATTGCAGGCGACGGAGGCACTTTCGACATCGGACTGCAAGCCCTCTCCGGAGCAGTTGAACGTGGACACGACTTCCTCTTTGTGCTCTACGACAACGAAGGCTACATGAACACTGGCATCCAACGCAGCGGCGGCACACCCACCGGCGCAGCAACCACAACCACCCCCGCTGGCAAAGTGATCCCTGGCAAACTCGAGAAAAAGAAGCCCATCACCGAAATAATGTTGGCACATGAAATGGAGTATGTAGCTACTGCAACACCCTACTACTGGAAAGACATGCTGACCAAAGTCCGCAAAGGCTTAGAAGTCGAGGGACCCGCGTTTCTGCACTTGTTTTCTCCCTGTCCCAGAGGCTGGAGAACAGACCCAGCAAAGACAATGGAGTATTCCAAGTTGGCAGTGGAGTCCTGTGTGTTCCCCATTTGGGAAGCAGTAAACGGCAAACGCCAACTCTCAATACCCAGCAAAGTCATCTCGCTGGCACCACAGAAAAAGAAGCCCATCAAAGACTACCTTCAAGGGCAAGGCAGATTCCGTCACCTCTTCACGCCGAAGAACAGCCACATCATCGACGAATTACAACGCGAAACAGACGCACGCTGGGAAAAACTGCTGCTACGCTGCCAAACAGGCACAAACTAAACTCTTTTCCCTTATCTACTTTTTATTTAGCATTCAAGCCCCCAAATGTATCTTAATAAACATTTTAAGCCCTCAAACGTAAACTATAACCAGGCGACTTTGCTAAATTCTCCAACTATTTTGTCGATAGCCATCTAGAGCTGATCAGCAGGCTATTTTTCTTAAAGGGTTATCTCAGCGTTTTTCTTCTTTTACTCTCCGCTTATACAGAAATACAACTGCAAAAACAAGCAGAACAGCAATAATAACAAGTAAGGCAAACATGGCAATAGGTGTCCAATCTGGACTTAGCTTAGCCACACTTTGAGGACCAGACGTGGAGGGTGCTACTGAGCTTTGAATTTCAGGGGGCGATACACTTTGTGGTGGTAAAGATGCATTAGGAGTAATCAGGGGAGTGCTCTCATCAATAGTTATTGCTTGTGTGTTGCTCCAATCGCTTGCTTCCCCGGTAAAACGCCACCCGTATCCGCTTACACCAGCATATGGATAGTATTGTGTGTAATATCCCTCAAGTGCTTGCACTTGAATGTCTAACTGTGAGTTAGATGGATAATTTGCTGGAATTGATATTACGGTATTTTGGGTAGCTGATTGGATTGGCCCTATATCACAGGTATACTGAACGCCTTCTCTTTGTATCTGTGAATATGGCGAGTAAAGTTCCTTCCAATCTAAGTCTTGACCAAAGTGTCCCTTAACACGTATGTTATAGTACAGATTCACTTGATTACCCTTTGAATCTACGAAAGAAGTAAATTGTTGATTATTAATGGAAACATCAATGGTTTTATTATCTACAGAGTAACCGCCCCTAACAATAGTCGCTCCAGTGTATTGGTCAACTCCATAAGTGCGTTCTACATAATGAGGATGGTTTGCTAACGCAATAGTGAAGGTTGGAACAGATGGTTTAGTTACTATCTGTGCATTAGTATGTACAACCATTAGCAGAATAGAGATTGTGACCCTATCATTAAGATTAGTGTGAGATATTTGCCAATGCGAACCATAACAAAACTTGGCCCATCTATGCGTTATAAAGTTTACTTGTTAGCCAAAAGCTGCCGCAATCTGGAAAAGGGTTATGGCGACGAAATAAAAGAATAAAAAGAAAAGCTTGGTTAAGCAAAACTTGCTAATTCTCCGCTTTAGTCTTCAGATCAGAGTTTTCTTTTTTGAGGGCAGCATTCTCATCCATTAAAGCTTTCATGACGGAATTAAGCTGAGTCATCATATCGTTAATGCGCAGGTTAAGCATACCAATCTGCTGCATAACAGGTGAAAGCTGATCCATAGAGTCTACTTGGTTAGTGGTGCCGTTTCAGTTGCCGTCTTGTGGTACCCCGCAAAACGCCACACCCACATAAAGAGAAAAAAATATTGACTGAGAATCAGGGCTTTTTTTGACTTAGATGTTGCCTTGCGGCTACACCAAACTATTAAAGGGCTCCAACGGGTAGTTTCTTCGGTGTTCTTATGCAGTACCGTTCTTTTGGGAAACTGGATTGGAAGCCCTCTGCGTTGGGTTTTGGCGCAATGCGGCTGCCCATCATCGGCGGTGACCAAGCGACTGTAAATGAAGCGGAAGCCATTAAACTCATTCGGTACGCCATCGATCACGGAGTCAACTACATCGACACTGCTTACGTGTACCACGACGGTAACAGCGAAGTCGCCATCGGCAAAGCGCTCCAAGGCAAGTACCGGGGCAAAGCCAAAATCGCCACGAAAATGCCCGTTTTCTCAGTCCAGAGCCGCAGTGAACTCGACGGCATCCTAAACACGGAGCTGCAACGGTTAAACACCGACTTCATCGACTTCTACCTGCTTCACGCGCTAACCAAAGAATCATGGCTTAAAGTCAAAGAGTTAGGCATGATTGAGTGGGCAGAGCGCCAAATCGATAGGGGCAGAATCCGCTATTTGGGCTTCAGTTTCCATGATGACTTTGGAGTCTTCAAAGAAATAGTGGATGGCTACTCCGACTGGACGTTTTGCCAGATACAATACAACTACTTAGACGAGCACTATCAGGCAGGTAAAAACGGCTTAAAATACGCTGCAGATCGGGGATTGGCAGTGGTGATTATGGAGCCACTTGCCGGAGGCTTACTCGCGGTGCCGCCGCCCGCCGAAATCCAAGCAGAATGGGACAAAACAGGGGTAAAACGGAGCCCGCCCGATTGGGGGCTACAGTGGGTTTGGAATCAGCCTGAGGTGTCTTTGGCGCTTAGCGGCATGAATTCGATGGCGCAGGTAGAGGAAAACTTGGCGTGTGCAGACCGCAGCGGACCAAACACGTTGACTCAAAAAGAACTCTCCGCGCTCAGGCGGTCAAGGGAGCTTTTCCAGAAATACGGCTACATCGGCTGCACCAAATGCCACTACTGCAGCCACTGCCCCCAAAGCATAGACATACCCCTCACGTTGGCGTATCTTAACGAGTATTCGACGAAACGTCGGGAACCAGCGGTTCAACAAGAAATCAAACGCCGCTACCTCGCTGCGGTGCCCGAGGAACAGCGTGCAAACGCCTGCCTTCACTGTGGACAATGCGAAGCCATCTGTCCGCAGCATCTGCCCGTGCGTAAACTGCTCAGTGAAGCCGCCGCCAGCCTCCAATAGATTTCTGTGGCATCAGATGGGGTACAACTATTGCTTATAATTTCGAACTTCATCCATTATCGGCGAGGTTGATTGTTTGAAAGGCAATAATTTACAACAACTTATCCTGACGTTTCAGTTAAAGACATCGAAGACCCCAAAAAAGTGGCGTAAATTACCCCTGAGTCTCCATTATGACTACTCCTAAGCCCCCATTATTTTTATTTCCCTCTTTGACCCACAATACATTGGTAGAAGCTACTTTTCGACGGTTTGACACAATACTACTATGCTGCTAAACAGTGAGGCTTTTCCCTGAGGAGTAAACAGATGATTATTTTTGTACATCAACCCGAATACATTCCCTGGCTGGGCTTCTTTGACAAGCTTGCCAGATGCGACACATTTGTCATCTACGATGATGCACAGTACCAGCACGGCGGTTTCCACAACCGCAACCGCATCCGAACCCTGCAGGGATGGGACTGGTTAACCGTGCCCATAATCCACGGTCACCCCCAAACCATAAAAGACGTCAAAATCTCAGGCGACCAATGGAAAAACAAACAATTAAACCTCATAGTCAGCAACTACGAGAAAACCCCCTACTTCCAAATGTACTATCCCATAATAAAAGACGCCATAAACTTCAACCACGAATTGTTAATCGGGTTAAATCTGCATCTCATAAAAGCCATCGCTGAACTGCTTGGCATAAAAGCCAAAATGATGCGTTCCTCAGAATTCCCCTACGCTGGAAAAGAAAAAAACGAGAAACTGGTCTCGATGTGCAAGTTTTTGGGCGCCGACGTTTACCTTTCGGGGTCAGGCGGCAAAAACTACGTCGACGAAACACTCTTCACCGCCGCAAACATCGAAGTGCAATGGCACAACTACGTGCACCCTGTCTATCGGCAAAGATTCGAGGGTTTCCAACCTAATATGTCCATAATTGATTTACTGTTTAACGAAGGCCCCCAAACTATGGAGATACTGCTCAAGGGAGGTGTGATGGATAACTGCAAAACCGTAGTGGTGCCGCAACCGTTGATTATTAATAAAATCGAAAGTGTGCTTAAAGTTGATGGTTTGAGTGTTTAGCCGCAAAGTGGCTGCTTAGTTTTGATCTGTAGGCTGAATTATGTTTTGCCGCTAACAAGCTATATGTATTTTTGTCTTGTATCTCAATATTTATGGTGAGGTTGATAAGTTATGATGACTAACACCACATTAAACAGGTTGCGCCTTGTATTCCACAGTGTAGGCTTAAGCTGCCTAGGTGGAGCAATCTTCATTCAAGTTCTAGTGTTCACTAACATACTTCAGCAAGGCTACTTCAGGGCGATAGAGAATAACTCAGCTATCCTTACGCTCGAGTTATGTTTGACCGGATTCACCGTAATGTATTTCCTCTACTTCTATCAACGCGAGATCCGATCCTTCCTAAAACGCTAATTCAAATATCCCTTTTTTGAGCGCAGTTTCCATGGTTTGTGTATGAGGTAAAAATTAGCGGCAGGATGCCTTGGAAAGGAGGTTATAGGGATAAGCGCTGCCTGAGCGGTTTATCAATAAATTTAATTAACGTTGCTTGGTACATCTAACTAAACTCCCCTTGGATCAGGAAAAATGAAAAGTTCCCTAAAGAAACTGTTTTCCACACGTGCCATCGCAGTTGTTCTCTTAGTTGTGCTTGTACTCTGTGTCCTCAACACATACCTCATTTTGGACAGCACCCACCAAGCAATGAGCACCAACGTAGTAAACTACGACTATGTGCTTAGCCAAGACGGCGGCAACTACCGACTCAAAAACATGGTCACAGGCTACGTCGTGGACCAGCCCGCCAGTGCATCTTCCGCCATTAACTCGGCGATGTCAGAGGGCAAATCGGTCTACCTCAACCCCGGCACCTACACCTTAACCGACGACGTATACATCACCAACAAGCTAAACGCCAAACTCGTCAGCGACGGCGCAACCATAAACGGCAACGGACACAAAATCGTCATCTATGGCGACAATTATACAGCTTCACAGTACACTCTTATTTCGGGTCTAACCTTAAACAACGCCACGGTCAGGGTTGAAAACTCGTTCGCCACAACCATAACCGACACAAAATTCATTAACTCCACTACAGGCATCGAATTCCAAAACAGCAACACATGGAGCGAATACAACAAAATCGAAAACTGCCAATTCATCAACGACACCGAAGGCATCGCCTTCCGGACCCCGCAGAACCAAACAGGCCAAGCCACAGGCTCCTACGCAAGCTCCATAATCGAACGCTGCAGCTTCAACATCCCCAATTTTTGTGTCGGCATAAAAGTTGAAGCTAAAGCAGAATTCTCGGACAGTCAAATCCAAGATGTCCGTTTCTGGATGGGTGAAAATGGGCGCGCCAACCAAACCGCCCTGCAAGTAGACGGCTCCATGTACCAAACCTTGCTCTTCGGAGTAGTCTTCGAATCCTTCACAAACGACCCCATCTATATGTTCGCCATCGACATAGGCAAAACCTGCGACCCCGCACCCATCCTCGACGGCGGCGTAAGCTTCCTCGGCAACTGGACCGCCCGAATCCACAACCCCTACGGCACATGGATTTTAGGTGTCGGCAGCGTCTTTGAACGCAGTGGCGTCTCAGTCCCCGTTGGCGTCAATGGACAATATGGCGGTAACGTAAGCATAGAGGATAAACCGCTAAAAATCTTTAATTTCAAACCAGAAATCACTGTATCAGGCAGCTTCAGCCACAACGAAACCGTAACTGTGCGAATCAGAATAGAATACATCGATAACACCATCTCCAGCACAGTCACCCGCATCTTTACCTCCGGCGGATCTGCATGGCTAAACGACGACGAAATGATGCAACTCTACGCCTCACAGAGCATAATCTGGGCAATTCTCGTTGATGCCAAAGTCAGCACAGCATCAACTGATGCGTCGGTGTCAGTGAGCGGCTACGGCACTGCAGGATAATAACCTGATATAAAGCGAAAAACAATTTGAGAAGCTCTAGAAAAGAAAGCGATGGCAAAACTTAAAACTAAATTGCCTTATTAAAAGAAAATATGAATACGACAACAATTCTTGTCGGAATCGCCTTCGCAGTTATCGGTTTTCTAGTGGCAATATTTGCGGTTAGTTTTCTCTCTATTTATTTGTCTGGTTGGGCAATGATAATTGCAGTTTTTGGATTGGTACTTTGGAGTGTAGCAGAAGGCGCATTGTTTAAGCAGCAAACTAGGAAGTGCAAACAGGTCATCATACCCATACTGTCCACGGTTATTGTGAATTTATTGATTGTGAATCTTTTCATAGATATGGATAAGCAACTTTTTGAGGGCTTTGTAAGCGATTTCGGGTTAAGTGGGTCTTGGAGCCTTTTTATCTTAAACATGCAAGCAAACATTGATGGCACAATCAAAACTTACCCTTACATTAATGGTACTTTTGTAATTGTTTTGTTTTGTGTTGCTGGCAATATTATTCTTTCGGCAGTCTATTTAGCGAGAAGTTATAGGGACAAAGAAAAGTTATTCCAAGAGACTCAAATACCTCCGCCGCCCCCGCAGCCTAGACAATTCAAAACCCATCTTAGTATATAGACCAATTATTTTTTAGCACATAATTAAAATGGGGCGCATGAGCTTTTTTTATAGCCATATAAGGGAAGGGCAGGTGCGGTTAAACCATACGTTTCTTGGAGTTTTTTAGCTAAGTAATTGTAACCTCATTTTTGGAGTACAGTTATCTTGTGCAGTTCCTTGACGACAAGTGAATTCAAGAAGACTCAACATACCCCCACATCCACACCTGACCCAGCCAACATGAAGACATGCAGGGGGTATGGAAAAAAACAGTTATGCCACACCGAAACAGACGCCAAAAACCATTGCAACCCCAAAACACAACCGTCCTCAGTTGCCGTCTTGTGGCACCCCACAAACCACCACACCCACAAAAAGAGACAAACGAACTACAGCAACCCCACTCGAAAAATTTTTTTAATTAAACAAAAAATAAGAGAAAAATGGGTTAACCCGCTAAGTCCACTCCCAAATTTCCATCTTAAACTCCTGCCACATCGGGTCCAAGCCCTCAAAAGTCACGATGGCTATCGTGTCGTTGAGCCAAGCAAGACTGTCCGACATTGTCATGAAAGTCCAGAGTCCAACACTCATGTTTTTGCCCGCCACCATCTTTGCAACGTCAAAGCCTTTTACGGTTCCCATATCGCCGGTTGAAGTCCTAAAGATACCCTGGTCCTTTGCTACTCCAAGCCCTTTTGGCGGCGTCATGCCCTTAGCTGTCACCGTGATGAAGCAGTCAACGCCCGCCGCTCTTCCTGCGCCTTTAACTTGAGCCGACCACGAATAAATCTGCCGCACGCCCTCCATGCTCACATCTTTGATGAAGCTTGATCCGCTTTTGCCTTTGCCTTCAAAGAGTTTCTGTCCTAAACCCAAAAAATTCACCATCCCAAACAGTTGTTGAAGGCTCTTTAAGGTCTATGTGGTTACATGCGGGTAGCAACAACCACTGGGCACAGAACGCTTATTTCTTTTCTGCTTCTTCTACAATGTGTTTGACCTTTTTCTCGAGCTTACGCTCATACACGTGCTCTGGAACAGGTGGGGCAAGCACTTTTTTCTTGTGCAGTTCACTGGGTTGCACGATGCGTTGCTCGCCAGTTTTAACTGTGACTTTTTTGTCGTCCTCAACATCTTCAAATTGTTCTTGGGCTTCCACTATCCAGTAGCCTTCGCTTTCGGTTACGACTTTGACTTTGTAGAGGCCTTTGTAGTAGAATTGGGTCATAAAATCCACATATTATAAGATGCTTTTTTAGGTAAAAAATCTTTGGAGCTTATCTCTACTAGCAACCGAATTCTGCTTGAGGATTTGTTCACAACCAGCCTGCAACCCAACCCAGACGCAGACACAAAAACGCAATCGCTCACAAAGTCCACAGGAAGAAGAAGAGTAAGGAGCGTTTCTCCTTCATCTAACACTAGAAAAACAAAATAAAAAAGGCGCGGAGCCTTAGGCAACAACTAAATAAAAACAGAACTGTGAAAAAGCAGAGGCATTAAGTTGTACTTGAACTTACTAAAAAAGCAGGCAAAAAATCTAACACAAACAAATAGCAACAAATCAACAGCAAAAACTAGACCTTAGGGTCTACATAGGGTAATTCTGCTTTTCGGCATGCGTTAGAAATTGCACTCATAACTGGAGGCATAGTAAAAATGCTAAACACCCGCGTGTACTTGGGCAAAGCAGCCTTGTGAATGTTCTCCAAGGTTCCTCCTGCCCTCAGGTACCCCTCAATGAATGCAACAGCGATGGATTCGGCTTTGACGGTGCTTTCAAACGGTTGCAGGTAATGTCCACAGTAATAGAGGAAAACCGCTATGTCCCATGCTTTGTCGCCGCCCCGAAGTGCCTGCTCAAAATCGATAAGGTAGAGGGTGCCATCAGGTTTTACGAGCACATTATCAGGTTTTGTGTCTCCCAGAGCGACATTGTACCCGTGGACACGCGCTAGGATTTCCCCGAATCCTTCAACCGCTCCCAAGACGCCAGAAGCAACTTCTCCGTTCAAAGCGGTCGAATAACGTTTGATAGCTTGGTTTAAGCCTTCTCCTTCGATGTACTCCATGAAAACTATGCGTTCCGCGTTACTCACATGCAAAATCTTTGGCACATTGAATCCTTGGCTTCGTAGAAACTCGCTTGCCGCAATCTCCTTAGCCAGCCGTGCCTGCCCCGCAACTGCAAAGGAACGTGCCCCAAACGACCAAAGCGTAAGGGGAAACCACTTAAACCCAGACCAATCTTTAAAGCGTTTAACCAAAACCTTCGTATCGCTGTTAGCTCCGTAAGCGTTGATTAAGTACACGTCGTTTAATACACCGCCGATGGGTTCAACATCCACGTCGACGTTTTCTCCTTTAAGCAGCATCCTCTGCGTGTACCCTTTGATGTCTATTTTGTCCGACAGTGAAACCAGCCCTTCCGAAGTTGGGAAAAATACGTACTTCTGCGGGTCAATAAAGTTAACCGCATGATTTGGGAACGTAACCCAATTTATTTTCTGAGTCCGCAAAAACTCCTCCGCGTTTTGGGAGACAATGTTCATCAGTTGAGGGATGACACCAAAAAGCGAGGTAAAAAGGGTTCTGGGCGCATTTTTCGAGAGGTTGATGAATCGCAGTCTAGGATTTTGGCACTTTGCTATAAACTTCTTGGTGACGACAACATATTCGTCTTTCATTCTCACTTTTTCTTCGGCTTCAAGCTGCTGGAGAGCGATTTTGTAGCTGGCAAGGGATTGGCTTTCTTTCTGCGCCAAACTGCCGTTTAACTCGATCAAATCATAAGCCAACAACGGAAAAACTCGGACGCGGTTAGAGAATACCTCGTACATGAAGTATTGTGGCAGAATTTGAATGCTTGACGCCAACTCTGGGAAGTTTATAACTAAGTTCTCAAGTAACTCAGAAACCAGACGCTTCTTTAACGCAACTTCTTCCTCACGCAAATAAGCGTCACCTTTGAGCGCAATGTAGGGAAAAACGAGTTTGCTCGCGATGGCATCACCCAGCAATCCCCGGTCAACGTCCCGCTCAAAAACCCATTGGTCAACGGCGAAAACGAACAAGGTTTTGTTTCTTACGCGTTTTAGGTAACTCATCAGTCTGGGTTGAAAATCATGGATAATAACCATGACGGCGTGGATTGCCCGCTCATCTGAGGGTTTAACAGCATAACTGTCAACCAAGGCAACCGCCGCTATTTTGGCTTGCCCAGCGATATGTGTAGAAAAATCGAGAATTTGCTCCGTTAAATCGCGATTATCGCCGCTGTTTTGCTGTTTCAATGCTTCAACCTAGTGCCAATAAAGATGATGAGTGCCATATTTAAGAACTGATTTTTAAAACGCTGATAAATGCCTAAAAATATAGAAGGTGCCGTTTAGAGCTTGCATAGATCTTGTAAGATTGATGCTCCTTATGAATCAGAAAATTGACAAGCTTCAAAAAAAGGCTTGCCGCTTTAGGGTACGATGAGGGTTAGGTCGTTTCTGTTTTTTGATGTTATGATGCCTACGGTCGGTGAGGTTGATTCCGGGTTTACGATGGTGATTTTTCGGCAAATAAGGTTGAGTGATTCTCCAGTGAAGTTAAGCATGCTTTGGCCGTCTTTGGTTAGACTGTAAACTTTTCTTGGGCGCTCGAAGTTCATGTTCCATGTGCTGGCGACAAAGCCTTTCTTTTCTAGTGTACCAAGGAGCGGGTAGATGGTGCTTGGTCCGAAGTATACGCCGAAGTTTTTACGGATTTTGGTGATGATTTGATATCCGTGCATGGGTTCGCTGCTGAGGAATTGTAGGATAATCATGTCGAGTAGTCCTTTCATGAGTTTGGTTGAGACCTCTTTTTGTGAGCTTGGTTTGAACATTTTTTTCTTCCCCGTTTGTATTTTTGTTGAACAGTTCTTCTGTTCGACTTGTATACAATATGTCCTTCTTCGGACATATCTTAATTACAGAGTAACAATACACGCGAATATAAAGCTTGATACATAACCCAAGCATACCAAAACATAATTCGGCATACCACCAACCTCAAGAGTTAACATAAAGCTAAATAAATCCAAACATCAAACCATACATTAACAACCCCCTCAAGGTAACAATGCATGTCTGAAAACTACAAAAAAGAAATTGTACAACACATAGTCAGAAATCTACTCGATATCCAATTGCTCCGCATCATCCAAGCTCAACCCACATGGGGTTACAAGATAAAAAAGCAGGTTGAAACCGACTTCAACATCAAACTGCGCCACGGCGCCCTCTACCCTACCCTAAATATGCTTGAGGAGAAGGGGTTTGTGGAGAGCAAGAAACAGCAAAAAGACGGACGCGCCCGCAAAGTGTACACGATAACTGCCGATGGCAAAACCTATCTGCAAACCTACTACCGTATCCTCCAGGGTCAACTTGAAAGCGGCGAAGCCGAAACCTCCTAATTTGGGTTTTTTGGTTGGTGTTATGTTGATTTTGCCCCAAGCGCTCATAAGCTAAGAAAAAGCTTTTATTCTTAGTTCTTCTTCCAAAAATTAGAGGAAAACAAATGAATCTTGAATCAAGTAAAACATTGGGTGGCATAGGCGCAATCTTGCTTTTCATAGGAGTCTTCCCCGTAATCAACTACTTCGGCATTATAGACCTCGTCGGCGCAATTCTTGTTTTAGTAGGCTTATACGGCTTAAGCGGCTATCTTAGGGAACGCGGAATTCTTAACAATGCACTCATCGCAGTTATTGTTTTAATTGTGGGCACAATCATCGTAGCGGTCTTGGCATTTACTGTTCTTTTTGCAAATGCTTCCACAATACTTCATCAAATATATCCAGGTTGGGATGGCAACTGGAGCACTCTACAAGGAATGACCCCTGACCCCAACGCTTTCAACAACGTGAACATCTCTGATTGGTTACCAATCATTGGTGCCCTCGCAACTCTCTGGGTAGGAGCATGGATTATAGCTATAATTTCAACTTTCTTCCTACGGCGCTCTCTAGTAACAGTCGCTAACAAATCAACTACTGGCCTATTCGGAACCGCTGGATTACTTATACTCATCGGCGGATTCTTAGCAGTCATCGCGATCGGGTATCTCCTGATCTGGATAGGTTTCCTGCTTTTAGCAATCGCTTTCTTCCAGCTTAAACCCACTGAGCCAACCGCAACCCAGCCACCAGCAACCGCATATTCACCTGCACCGCCACCAACCTCCGTTTAAAATCAGCCGCTTTCTCTTTTTTTTCTTTTTTTAATGCCTATTTGTCCAGCTTTTTCTCTTTATGTGGTGTGGTGTTTTATGGGGTGTTACAAGACTGCAATTGAATGCGATTGTTTTTTGGGATTGCATTGGTTTTCTGCGTCTGTTTCGGTGTGGGATAGGGGTTTTTCTCCACATGCCATACATGCCTCTATGTTGAAACCGACATAGTGTGCATGTGGAAGCATGTTGGGTTACCTCTGCAGTTGTGCCTCTAATATCCCCGCAATACAGTCCTCCTAACAGGAATTTTTTTCAAGGAGCAGATTATGGCCCCGGTTTTCCATGATTAATAATCAATCCGTACTTTTTTTAAAAACAAACAGCTTTTCGTCATAAGGGACCCAACAGGTTGCGGCTGATTGCGGCATACCATCAAACACACCCCTTGATACCCAACAAAAAAGCCCGTGTAGCATGCATCCCTCGCTTAAGGGCAAACCTATAGCCCATAGGTTGTATGCGAAATACTTGAAACATTTTTAAATTGACATAATCTTGGAGTTGAAACGTTACTTATATTCTTAAAAAGCCATTTTTGCAAGAGAGGCAAAAACTATGCGTCTAACCGATTCAATTAAGGCAGAATTAGCTGTAACATCATTTTCAGCGTCCCTTCTGTTATTTCTACTCTGTACAAGTATATTCCGCTGAAAACGTGTTCAGCTTCCCTTTTCGATATATTCTGTTGGATTGATATGTTGTTTTTTCAGAAACTTTGCTTATATCATCTTTCAAGGTCTTGGTTTGCTACAGATAAAGGTGAAATGGAAAATGTGTGATACAGCTAAAGCAGTATTGGGATTGATTGGTACAGGTATAGTCTTTTGTGTCATGGGCTATGTAGGCTATCTGATCTTAGCCAAATAAAAATACTATGCTTTAGGTGATTGAATTGATAACAGAAAGGAGTTACGACGAAAATAACTTTGCAGAACAATGCAAACATGCACTCGAGAAAAGCTGGGGAATGCAAATTCCAAAACCGAAGGCTCTCTTAAAAGTTAAATCTGAGAAATAACAATAATCAGCTATTTTCTAATCGTTTATGACTTAGTTGTCGAGTTGCGGGCCAATAAGTGCATCTAAAATCTATCGTCAATGCACTGTGCCAAGCTTTTCGTTGTTAGCTGTTTGCCTAAAATCCATTATGTTTCTATGAATCGTCTAATGAGCAAAGACGCTAAAGAAAACTCAAGAGACCTCCAAAACTGGTGAAAAAATCGCTTTTCACCCCCACAATAGAGGGTATAGAGTAAGACACTTCGCAAGCGGACACGACTATGCTTATGCACTTGCCCGCCCCTTTGCAAGGAACCACTTTTTTTTTAAATATTATCCCCGTTTAGGTTAAGATTGTGTTAAAAATGGAATGATGAGTCAGAATTAGTTAAACTTGTTGCGTAGATCAACATGAATCTTAATATATGATAAGCAGATCTCGAAAAGTTGTCGAATATGAATCAGGAAGATTTTATATACAATCATCGACGATTTAAATCCATGGTCAATTTGGACCAACTCGATAAGCAGATACTCAATCGGCTTAGTCAGGGAATAACATCTTATCAAGAACTCGCCAGAGAATGCAATACTTCACGAAACACAATATACCGTAGATTCAAGTTATTAGAAGAAAGCGGAGTAATAATAGGCATAACTCGTGGAACGATAAACTATCAGAAGCTCCATCTAAAAAACATCGGTATTGCCCTAAATGTTGGGCAGAAATTCCAAGATGAACTTGTAGAAAAGCTCAAGGAATACAGCAGAGTAAAGTATGTTTTTAGGTCATTCGGAGAACATAATGTTGTTGCAATTGCTTTATGCGAAGCAGATAGAGTGGGTGAAACAATATCTGACATCAAAAACATTTTAGAAAGTTACAGTGTAACCGGCCTATCCATTGATATAAAATTTATTTGTGAGAAAGCAGACCCTACCCCGTTCGATACGGATATTATAGAAAGCCAATTAAATGAACCGATAATAGTGCCACCTCAAACCATTCGATAGCTAACTAATGCTCTAAATGTTTGAGGTCAAGCAAAACAAAGTATTTCAAGCTCTCATGTTGGGCTAGTGTACCAATGACATCAACAAATAAATCAGGAAACTCCCTCAACCACTTCCTATAAGACAATCGGATTGTGACATCTGTTGTATGAAGTTTTTTAGCTATCTCATTTTGATTTATTGGAACTCCAAATCTATAACCCAACAGATAGAACAAGCCGCCAACAAGAGCGCTTGGTCTTTTGCCGCTAAAGAAAGGTTTGTTTCGTTTCTCAACCTTGCCTATGATATAACAGCATTCTGAAGCAATGAGTTGAGCGAGGACTTTTTGACCCCAAATGAGCTGCGCGTTGAAGTATAGTTCGTCGAAAGAAAGCTTTTCCAACTTGGCGACCTCATTTAGCAACCAAGTATGTGCCGAATTGAGTTATCACTAACGTATGATACAAAAATGGCTTATAATGCCGCGTTAACGGTAATCAATAACCAGGCAGGTGGTAAAATTTCACCAAAACAACCATTTAAGCGTTACAAGTGATTCCATTGTTGAAATATCGACTTCTTTGGCTACCGAATATTACCCCGAAAAAAATCTTGTTCCAAGAACATTTCTAGAAAAACCGCATGAAGGGCGGACTGAAGAAAAAGGAAAAGAATAAACCGCAACAAAAAGAGAACATGTTCATAGCCAACGAAATAACCAGCAGTTTCTTCGGGTTCGCCGGTACCAAAACAACTAACAGTCGCCACTCGATAACGACAACAACTAACTCCAGAAGCAATACGCTAAAAAAAATCAAAAGTGACCAGTTTTAGGCTCTGAGCCATTGAAATAAAGTAATTCATCAAGGGGTTGGTGATCAGGTTTATTGCGAGGACTGCAAGCAAATCCGACTTCGCTCTGAGCCCGAATAAGAAGATAACACCCCATTCGAGGATAAAGGTTAGTGCGAAGGCGACGAAAAAACTCTCGATGGCATCAAACATACTGGGGGATTCACAAGCGAGTAAACATTGGTTTATTGTGCTTCATTCTTGGGTTCGATCTCTTTCTTTTTCTTATTACGAATAAGCGTTCTTATTATTAGCCACCCTATAAGAACCGCAAAGAAAACCATGCCTCCAAGAATGGCAATCGACGTCTGTTGGAATGGATTAGCCGTTATGTTGCAAAGGGCAGGTTCTATAGAAGAATAAAGAAACATCGATGTAATCAGCAGAGATAAAAGCGGTAATTTCTTGTTCATTTCTGAGCCTCACGTTGTTATCCGCTAGTTCGCTAAATAATATTTTTCTATATTCAAACAACACGTTTGAGACTATCCCAGAAAGCATAAGTAGAAACACTTCGGGGAAAGAGTCATTATCTTAGCCCTTTCCTGTCACAAATATTGTTAAATATACCCTAACTTGTTCTTACTCTTGAAGCAAGAATGGTTAATAGGTCAAAGGCATTAACTGCAACCGTATTAATAGCCGCCACTTTTACCTTTTTTGCTGCCAATCTGGAATACCCAAATTTATACCTCGGAAAAATTCTTTACTCAACAATTGCAATCACAGTAGCATACCTTTTATTTCAAATATTTTTAGACGAATACGCAACCAAACACTTTAGAGACTCAAAAACTCGCTACACCTTCCGAAAAGTCCTTTCAATCGTTAGCCTTGGTACCGCTCTTTTGTCCCTGCTTATAATTTGGATAACCGAGACTCAAAACATTCTAATTGCATTTGGTCTCATTGGTGCAGCAATAGCTTTTGCGCTTCAAGACATATTCAAAAACTTCATCGGCGGCATACTTCTTTTTGTTAACGGCGTTTACCGTGTAGGTGACCGAATAGAGATTGACGACAAATTTGGGGACGTAATCGACATTGGTATTTTTAACACTACGCTTATGGAAACTCGCAAGTGGGTTTCTGGTGACCAAGTAACGGGTAGATTAACAATTATTCCTAATAGTGTGGTTCTCGCTGGAACTATTCAGAATTATACTAGGGATTTTGACTTTATTTGGGATGAAATGACCATTCCTATAACTTATGATAGCGATTGGAACGAAGCTGCTAAAAAATTTCTTGAAATTGTAAAAACAGAAACTAGTGACGTAATTGTCAATGCTCAAAAGACGATGGAGCGTATAGAGGGGAAATATTATTTTACAAGACGCTCGCTTGAGCCTTCTATATTTTTGAGTTTAACAGATAACTGGATAACATTTGGTATTAGGTATGTGACTGATGTTAGAAGTCGGCGAGAACTGCATAATAGGATAGGTCGTTTGATTCTAACTGAAATTGCGAAGTCTGAAAGAATTAAAATTGCTTCGGCGACTATCAACGTGACTGGTTTTCCGCCGATTCATTTTGAGAGAGAGTAAGGCGAGCGAAGGATTATATTTAGGAAGCGAGTTAGTTGATTCGGGTGTAATCTTGATAAATTTTGAAGAAATTATGGGTTTAGATGTAGTAACTTCAGGAGCAAAAATAATTGGACAAGTGAAAGGTGCAAAACTTGATACCACTTCTTGGGAAATAAAATTCTTAAATGTGAAGCTCACTGGCGAGGCAGCAGAGAGTCTTGGAATGAAAAAGAGATTTAGAAGTTCCAAAATATGCATACCTGTTAGTATGGTTCAAGCAGTTGCCCATGTAGTTACAATTTCCAGAACAGTTGAAGAACTGGAATCCTCTCAAGAAATTGTGGAATGCACTGATTGAAGCCGCCTTATCGGCGCATAGAGCTACAACGTGTGCTGAATTGGACTAAAATTGATTCAGACGGAAGCCTCTCTGCAAGGGGAAAAAATGCTTATTACTTAATACTTGTCAGGGGGGTTCCTGAGCAGCGTCCAAAAGATTGCATAATAGAACTTTATAGTTCCTCAAGGAAAATTAAGATTTCAGAGGTTAAGTACAAAACAAATAATCCGAAAGTTGAGTTATTGTCTCGTTTAGTCGTCATAGGCGACTTGTCATCGGAAACAAGCATAGTTAAGGACGTTGAAAAAATGAAAGATGCTGCTTTGAAAAGGGAAAACAAGAATCCTTACGGCTCTATCAATAGCGCTTATACAACGAGATAGAATTTTAAAGAGTTAGAACCCTAAGTGCGCACTGTCAACAAATGATGAAGCATAAATTTAAGATTTAATGAGATATTCTGTAGTGACTGTAAGTTCGCATAAAATACTTATTTTGCTTTTTTATATAAATTCCCATCATAAATATCAAGTAAAAGAGTGAAAACTCGTTATCAAAAATTACTTTGCCCTAAGGCTGGGACGGCGACATCATCCTTCTTAATAGAGCAGTAGCCACCTAAGCTTTAAAGTTTATAAACAATAGTAAGACAAAGTACGTTTCTCTTGTTTGGCATCGAAACATAATTATCTCATCTGCTGTAGAACTCAGTAAATTGATACAGAAGGTGCAGAAAATAGGTCTAAAAAATGCCCTGCGGCGAAAACTGGATTTTTACAAGCATACGCATGAAGAATGCGCCAATTTTGATAATGGAGCATGCAAGATAGCTCATTTCACTAATGTGAACCCTGAAGAAACAGCTTGTCCGCATTTTAAGGCCAAGGCGAAAACAGAAGCTTAGGCACCATCTTTTTTCTATAGGGAACCCTCATTGCATTCAAGGGCTTTGTTTTGTAGCAAGTTGACTCTTTTGTTGGTTTTAATTTGGGGTATATTTGAGTATAATTCTGAAAAATCCCTTTATATTGTAGCTGACTTGGAGAGAATCGAGGAAACAAAATTGAAGCGAAAAACAACACAGCAAATCAAAGCCTACAAGATTGACATATCCCAAACCAACAGAGACGGCACATTCCAATGCCCCAACTGTGGCGCGAGAATCTCTCCAGACGACCACACAGAAGCCACCTACACCATCTGCGACATCGTTCAGAGAAACGGCGAACTCAACGAGTTGATATTCCAGTGCAAAAGATGCCTCAGCTTCGTCAACCTTGGCGGCTTCTATAGGCTCTACAAGAAGTCCCAGTCGGCAGACGCTATGGAGACGGCAGACCAAAACACATTCGCCTATGTTAGCCACATTTAAAAGAAAGGGGTGAATTCAGGTGAAAGCAAACAAACTTAAGAGACACTCAGTTTTGGCTATCGCATTAGCAGTCTTTATTGTTAGCCCCCTCGATGACGTGTTAGCCACAGCGCTATTTGGCACTGCAGTTTTCGGCTTCGGCTCAACAGCGTTTTACCTGTTGCTGATTGCGTCGTCAACCATTTCCATGGTGCTTTGGAAGAGACACGAGTTGGCGGCGTTTCTGAAGGGTCATCGAACTTCACTGCATAAGAGCCCCCAAAAGCAGCAGATTCAGCTTTAGAGCAAGATTGCACGTTTTGGCAGGTGCAGTGACTGAAACTTTTTTAGTGAATAATACTCAATTTAGCCTAAAGATGAAGGACTTTGGCTAATACTAAGCATGGCTTTGACCACTACGAGTTGCTCAGTGCATTGCAGAAGTGTATCAGGCGGGGCATGGAGTACGAGGCAGTCCACTTCGCCGTGGAACTAGAAGAGTTTAATCCGACGATGCTTTGGAACCGCTTAAAAGTCGTCGCCGCCGAAGACGTTGGCCCCGCAAACCCCCAGATGCCCACCCTCATTGACGTGTTGCAGAAGAATTACTTGGCTGAGAAATCTAAGCTGGGCGAAAACAACGCCAGCCTCTATCTTGCCGATGCGGTGGTTTGTCTGTGTTTTAGCCAGAAAAGCAGAGTCACTGACGACCTCTTAAACGTGGTCACCGCTGAGAGGGAACAGGGCAAGTATCCGCCGATTCCAGAGTTCGCGTTGGATATGCATACGGCACGGGGCAAAGCCATGGGCAAGGGAATAGATGATTTCTTCTCTGAGGGCAACAAGTTGGAGAACGAGGCGTTCAATAACCCCTACACTGAAAAAGCCAAAGCGTTGCTTAAAAACAATGACAGAAAACAGGAAAAGTAGCGAAGTTACTTCTTTGATTTTTTAATCCTGTATACTGCAACTCCTACCAAAACAGCAAAGACAGCGGCGACGGCAACGATTATGGTGACAAGGATGGTGTTGGTGTTGTCTTCGACGAAGTTGCGGGTTATCTGTGCGGTTTGGCTGCTGCTTTGGTTGTCGTAGGCTACTGCTTTTATGGTGTGTTCGCCCGTGGTGTAGTTGTTTGTGTTGAATTGCCAGCTGAAGGGTGCTGAGGTGTCTTTTTGTTGGAGTTGATGGTCAAGATAGAATTCCACGGATGTGACGTCGGCTGAGACCTGCGTGTTGACCGTCCACTGCCCAGCCATGTCGTTGCCCCAGCCGTAGCCGTTGTCCTTGTATAGGCTTAGGGAGATGGTGGGTTCCGCGTTTACTGCTAAGAGGGGTATGGCTGCTAAGGTGAAGAGTAAGAGGATGCTGAGTAGTTTAGTTTTTGTTTGCATGGGATTCACTGTTTTAACGTATAGGCGCGTAATTGGAAAATAAATGTTTGGAGAAACAAGTCAGCAACTACGTGAAGGGTTCTTCGGTTCCTCGACTGTACTCAAAAGACGGTACAAAACCACTTCAATAAAACTACGCGTTGGACGCCTGGGAACATGAAAACCTTGCCCTGTTGTGGCCGACCCTTATTTTGAGTTGATTATAAAATTAACTGATATGATGTGTCCTTCAAACGCCATAGGTAAAAGAATCATCGTTGACTCTACTTTGGTTTTATCTCTTCTCTTCCAAGTTACCTGTATCGTTGAAGCGTTCATGTTATTCACTGCGCTCCAATACGCTGACATAAACGCGTTTCGGCTTGGTTCATCAACGAATATTTCGATGAAACCGGGGATTCTGGACCAATCCTGCGGCGACTTGTACCCTAAAAAATCTGCGAACCGCTGATTACACACTTTATGGTCATCATCTAGGTAGATGAAAACCGGCTGCCCCGTAGAATCCAAAATCTTCCTCATCTGGTTATATAAGCCGCTTAGGAGCATCTCCTCAGAATCTGTGTCTGTATGCGCCATTTTTTCTCACCTAAAAGCGTAGAGCAAAAGCCCCTTCATGTGGCTTCGCTGACAAATGTCAAGAAGCAATCTGCCCCAATTAAACCAATGTGGCAACAAATTGACGCAACAAACAAGGGCTTTATGGACAGATGCATCCGAGATGCGGCACCGATTATTCGTCTTCCCTTATCTCCTGAAGTGGCCCTGCTGAAAGCCCCTTTTTACGTCTTCTATTTTTGAGCCTACAACTTCTATGTCGTCTATGTTGCCCAGGCCCTTTTTGTAGGCGCCTCTTATGTGGCTGATTTCATGCGGGTCAATGCCCATGACCCTTGCGCAGGTGGCGTCGGTGGCGACGGGGTCCTTGCCTGCAAAAATCAAATCCATCTTAAGCGGTGAACCATCTGTGGGTCCACGACCCTCCATCGCTACAAAACCGTCGATAACTGTCAGGTGCGGTTTTATAACGGTGTTTATGTCGACGATGACTTTGCTTATGCCCATAGCGTGGTACTTCATTTTTAGTTTGTCAGGCAACATGCCGAACATGTTCTTCATGCCCAAAGTGACCTTGGTTGCCATGTGAGTTTTCATTTTGGCGGCAGATACGATGGCGGATTCAGTGACAATGCGGGGCACAGTTATGTTCTTTAATGCGTCGCCATCGGGGATTTTAAGTTTAACTTTGTCTTTGGCGTAGCGGAGGTTGAGGTGTTCTACGCCATATCGGTCACAGAGTTCTGCCATACCTGTGGCGGCGAAGGCTTTGTCAGCATTGGTCATTGTGGCGTCGGATTCAACCACGTAGATTTCGACTGGGAACTGTTTTAGCCGCTGGATTAGGGCTTCTACGACGATGGGGTCGGTTGTTGCGCCTGTGTCCCAGGTCATGGTTGTGATGAAGTTGACTTTGATGAGGACTTTTTTGAAGCCCTCCAAAGCGGTTCGGTAATCAATGAGGTCTAATGCTTCGAAAACGGGTTCTACTCCACGTTCGCCATGAACAATTGCTACCTTTGATTGCTCCAACTAAAAACACCACACTATTTCTCTAGGTAAGGGACGGTTTAAACGTTTACAGTAGAAAGCCTACTGCTAACCCGAAAACCAAGCCCAGCAGGATAGGGAAGGGTAAGCCGGGGAAGATGCCTTTTTTCTCCAGCATAAAGAAAGTCACAATCGAGCCAGCCATTATACCGATTGTTGCCGCAATAACTGGGAAGAAACTGGGCACGAAGTTGAACAGCATGGCCCCAGTAAGCATTGAGTAGAAGACAAGGTCGCCGAGTCCCATCTGAATGTCTTTGAAGCTGAAACTCAACCCCTGCAGTTCATCAAGCCCCGTCTGAGCGATTTTTCCGACTGGACCCTTATAGACGGCGATGACATCGTAGACTGCGAGGAACGCCAAAATCACGATTGCACTCCACAGGGGAATGGCCCAGCCGAAGAATATGCCGAGGGCGCCTCCGATGAGGATGACTGCGGTGTTTCTGGCGGCGCTGCCGAATTTGAAGATGGCTAAGTCGAAGAGGATGGTTATGACGATGGATATTGGAATGATGATTAGCCAGTCTCCAATTTGGGGCACATATGAAGCTAAAGCGGAGAGGTACACAAGCGAGAGCAGCATCGACGCAGTGGTCAATGCGACTATGATTAAGCCTTTGATGATGCGTTTATTGCGGCGCTTGAGCAATATGTAGAACATAGTGGCGCTTATGGCGATTAAAACCACAAAGTACAGTGCATTGCCGAATGGGGCGCCAGGGGTGCTTTCAGGGATTGGCGTGACGGGTATGACTGAGGCTGGTTGGGATAGGAGTACCCAAGCGCAGACTAAACCAAAAAGTATGCTTGCCAGTATGGGCAACAGGTAGATGACTTGAAATTTGAATTTGTCTTCTGCGGTTTCAGGTTTTGCTGGAGGTTGCTCTGTTGGTGGCTGGGGCGTTGTCATGGCGGTTATCCCATGTTAAGTATTGCTGTTGAAGCATTTAGATAGCATTGGTCACAGAATAAGCTTTGTTTTTTATCTACCTCAAAGATGCTGTTAGAAAAATGCATTACACAGTAGTTACGGGAACAATGCGACAAGCCTATGGTATGTCCAACCTCATGCACCGCTTCCTTGACGATACGGGCAGAAAGCACCTTAGAATTTGCTGCTTCACCGTAGAATTCCGGGTGCAGGCGCCAAAGAGAAATCAACCCTGCCCGCCCAGGCGCATAAGCCTCCCCAAACACATAGTTAAGCCCAGCAGCATAAACATCCGCGTTTACAACGCCCAGTACCCTGTCGAAGCCCCGCAACCCTTCGGCATAAGAGTCTAAGTCATCTAGGATCAAGGTGGATATGTATTGGCTGCGTTTTCGGTCGTAAGCATGCTCAGGCATTGCAAAGGCTTCACTGAAAAAAGAACACGCAGTGTCAGGCAGAACGCGGACTAAACCATGCTGTACTGCAGCTAACAATTCAGGCGCAATCTGCCCAATCCCTAAAACAGCAACTTTCATAGCTAACTCCATTAGATTTGAAAAGAATCACCAGTGCGGGGAGCAACAGCGTCCAACCCCAACTCGGTATGTGCCCAATTCGCAAACAACTCGCAGTTGCCTTCTGCGCCGTGGACAACACACACTTTGGGTTTGCCACCGAGTTTGACGAGGGCTTCTTTTAGTTGGCTTGCGCCACAGTGGCTGCTGAAGTCGAAGTGGTGGTAGGAGGCTTTGATTTTTCGGACTTTACCATCTAGGGTGCAGACTCCTTTCTCCATTAATTCGCGTCCGGGTGTGCCGGGAATTTGGTAGCTGACTAAGTAGACGGCGTTTATGGCTTTTTTGCCCAGCTTAGACATGTAGAACGCTGCGGGGCCGCCTTTGAGCATGCCAGCAGTGGATATGATGACGCCCGGGCTTTTGAGTGCTTTGCGTCGGTCGCGCCAGCCTTCGACCCATTCGCAGCTGTGCATGGCGTTCATGAAAAGCTTCGGGTCTTTGAGGAATTCTCTGTAGTTCATTATGATTCGGCTGGCTTCCCTTGCCATACCGTCAAGCACCATGGGATGCTCAAAATGGTTCGCCGCCAAGATACACGCCATCTCCTGCGCACGTCCCACACCGAAACTGGGCACCAACACGGTTCCGCCTGTTTCGACGACGGCGTTGCAACTGTCAACGAACTGCCTCTCAAGTTCGCCGCGTTCAGTGTGGTCGGCATTTGCGTAAGTGCTTTCCGTGACAACGCAGTCTAGGTCGCCGTAGTCCATCGAGGCGCCTGCGAGGAGTTTGCTTTCTTCGGTGTTGAAGTCGCCGGTGTAGAGGAAGCGTTTGCCGTCGGCTTCGATGAGGATCTGTGCGCTGCCCGGTGTGTGGCCGGCGTTGAAGAGGGTGATTTTCATGTCGCCTAGTTGTTCTGTTTGACCGAATTCAAGGTGGCGGTTGCTGCGCGCCATTGTTTTGAGTTCAAGATATTCAAAGGGCAAATAGTAGCTGGATAGGTGGATGAAGTCTTGGATGAGGAGCTGTGAGAGTTCGAGGTTGAGTTTGTTTGTGTAGAGGGGTTTTTTGTCGTTGATGTAGAAAATGGGTAGTGCGCCTGAATGGTCGAGGTGGCTGTGGGTTAAGATGAGGGCGTCCACGTCTTTTGGCGGCACATGCATTGGAAACCCCGGTTCGTTATCCAGCATCACGCCGTAGTCGATGATTACCTGCGTCTTCGCTGACTTAACTAGGATTCCGATTCTTCCGACTTCTCTTGCGCCGCCCAAAAATGTAACCTGCAAACAAACCAGTCCTGACATGTTGATGGTTAACGACTAAAAAGGAACCTGTGCTATTTTAAAAATGTATGGGAAAACTCACCGTTTGCTTGCCGAAAAGAGATGGTTCTGCTGCCTAGCCCTCTCAGTTCTAATGGGCGCCTTTTTTTCTCTTTATGTGGTGTGGTGTTTTATGGGGTGTTACAAGACTGCAATTGAATGCGATTGTTTTTTGGGATTGCATTGGTTTTCTGCGTCTGTTTCGGTGTGGGATAGGGATTTTTCTCCACACGCCATACATGGTTCCATGCAGGGACGGTCGGGATGTGTGCGAAAGCATGTATAGTTTGTTTTCTTAGGGTAGCAGTGAACGGCAACGGTCAGCGCAATACAGGCGGGCACTAGCATAGTCCATTCGGCGGCAAAGCGCTCCCTACTCATCTTCTTAGGGGTTGTGTAGGTGGCTGTGTTTTGCGTTCTGCAACGGATGCGGGTTGTTTGTTGGTTGTGGAGCAAACCGCAAGCAGATCGTTTTGTCTACTGTATTAAGGGAGGGGAAAAAGGTTGAGTTAAGCGGACCAAGCCCTGTGCTACAAAAGCAGATGCTTAAAAGTAGCAGGTGGGCAAGCCTTCTCCTTTCGCAGCAGCTAACCCGCCTAACTTTGTTGGCTATCCCTTGCATTCCATACAACAGCTAACCCGATTTAGTGATATAAAGCGTTGTTGGTTACAGGTTGATGCAACAAATTGTGAAGGGAAAAGGCGGTTTTGGGTAAAAATAAGAAGGGTAAATGTTTATTTTTCCTTAAAAATACGGGGGGTGGGCTGACTTTGCCTTTTATCAAGCAAAACGTATGTGCAGAAGAAGGCATCAAGCTGATGGATTAACTTGAAGCTGCCACATAAAACCATATATATTGACACAGAAGATATGACATTGGAGATGTCTATGGACCGACAGGAGGCAGTCGCTTACCTCAAAGAACTTTTTACTCAATGCAACGACCTCTCCCCAAACGCGGTCTCGTTTGAACAGCCCAAAGGCGGCGACTCCGTAGGCTACCGTGTCCACATAAGAGGCAAC
The DNA here is from genome assembly GCA_963702095.1 of Candidatus Bathyarchaeota archaeon. Lineage (GTDB taxonomy): Archaea > Thermoproteota > Bathyarchaeia > Bathyarchaeales > Bathycorpusculaceae > Bathycorpusculum. The sequence continues at coordinate 1,835,376 of OY969706.1, read as the reverse complement.
ATGCATGAAACGGATAAAACAGCCCTCAAAGAAATAGCTAAAAAACGTAACCTCACAGTCAAAGACAACGCAGACGAAGTTATCGTTTACAACCTTAAGTAAAACGTTTAAAAGTGTAGCCGCAGCGGTCACATTTGTAGCGTTCAATGCAGAAGCTGGCGTTTTCGATCTTCCGCTCCGGTTTCGTAAGGGTTTTCCCGCATTTAGGACAACTAACCATTTTTAGGTACACTTTTAAAAAAAGAGGGTTTCCGCGGAAGAATAAAAGGGTTTGTTGTTGCCCCTATACAACCACAAATCAGGGTTCGGTGGTTTTTAGCCACTCGGAGAAGGCCTCCGCCACCTTTTTTGGGCTCTCAAACACACGCACATCCTCGGTGGTTTCCAGCCGCCGCACCTGCGCCGCCTCTTCTTTGCGGACCCGCAGCTTCATCTCTTTGCCGTTTGGCAGCTTAGTGTAAATGACGCTTTCTTTGAAATCCACAGGCATAATCCAAACCTCCACAAACGCCTTCAGAGCCATCAATGCAGCGTTGGTGAGCAACGTGTCGCTTATGCTGTTCACGATTTTGGCCACGGTATTGGACGAGGCAGGCATAATGAGGAGGAACTCGTATTTTTGGCTCTGCACCATACCCGCCAAAAAAGGCGAATTCGAGTTGGCTTCAACAGAAACTTTTGGGAAGCTCCGTTTGACTTCTTCGTTGAGGCGGTAAAACTTGAGCATGGTGTCAGCGTTTTTGGAGATGTAAACGTCGAAGTCCACTTTGCCTTCAGACTGCTGTTTGAGCGTCTTCATGGTTTCGACGATTTCCTCTATTTTGTCGCCTGCACCCGTTATGCCCCAGGCAACCTTGAGCTTCTTGACTTTGACTTCACCCATACAATTCACCTTACTTTTTACAATGGTAAAACTCTATGGCCTCAGCAAACCGTTTAACCGTCTTCCTCAAACTCCTAAACCCTTCCTCATCCGCCTTTAAGCCTTCAAGCGTGTCTTTGCTCCAGAGGTTTGCCCCTAAATTCGCGCCGAAGGGTCCGCCGCCCACTGGAATCATGCCGTTGATGATGTAGAAGGTGTGGATTTGCTGCATCGCCAACTCTTGGCCGCCCGCTCGGTCGCCTCCCACAGTTATGCCCATGCCGATTTTTCCTTTGAAAAAGTTTATGTCCGCAGCCGCCAGTGAGCGGGTTCGGTCCATGACGGTTTTGAGTTGTGCGCTGACTCCGCCGTTGTAGACGGGGGTTGCGAAGATGATGCCTTGGGATTTGGCGAGGGCTTCGTAGAGTTCTTCTAGGTCATCTTGGAAGGTGCAGACCTTGTTTGTTAAGCAGTAGTCGCAGTGGATGCAGTACTCCATCCATTTGCCGCGGACTGTCCAGAGCTTGGTTTCATGGCCCTTCTCTTTTAGCATGTTTAGGGCTTGTTCGAGAACGTATTCTGTGGCTTGTTTTCTTGGACTACCGCTGATTCCCACAATCATAGAGTAACCAGTTAAACGTTAACTTATACTCCACATTAAAGCCTTACCCCAAAACGGCTTTCTCTTTATGTGGGTGTGGCAGTTTACGAGGTGCCACAAGATTGCAAGCAATACCCTAGAAATTAGGAAAAGAGCCCCAAAAATGGTAGAGCAGGCGAAGTTGGTGTGGTTGAGCAGTCACACATCTTTATGTTTCTTTGAAGCATCACTCAATTGATTGCGTTTTCTGCTTTAGGAGGTGCGTTTAGTGGTTAAAATAGTCAATAAAGATGGAGCCGAAGCCACTTTTGATGTTAAAATGGTTGAAGGCGACTTGAAAGCGGCTGGGTTACCGGAGCGTGTGGCGGCAGAAGTTGCGGAGCGCGTGCAAGTCCGGATGGAGGACGGCTGGACCGCTGATAAGATAAGGGCTGAAACCGACGTTGAACTGCGAAGGCTCCAAGAGGACATCGACAAGGCATATGCCGTCTACAAGGGTTCGGCGTCGATGGGCGCTTACAATGTGGGGGAAACACGGGTAACGATGGAAAGCGACAATTCCCCAAATGTTCAACCAAGGTCAGAAACTAAAGTTGAATGCCGGAATGTAGAAACGTAAAATTCCCTTTTAAAACGTTAAAAAATAAAAATAAAGAAGGAGCGTTTATTCGCTCTCGAAGTATTCTTCTGGCTTTGGCGGGACTGGTGGTAAACCTCTGCGCTCGCGAATCTTTTTGATTGTGTCCGCCTGCATCTGTTCTGGCACATATGCCCATCTGCTGAACTGTGTCGCCCAGAAAGCCCTGCCTGAAGTTGAACCACGCAACTCGTCAGCTATACCGAAGCTTTCAGAAACTGGCATTTCAGCTTTAACGGTGATCATGTCTTCTTCTGAGGGCATGTCAAGGATTTTTCCTCGGCGTTTGTTAAGCATTGTAATGACGGCGCTGACGTATTCGCTTGGAACTTTGCATTCGAAACTCATCAGTGGCTCAAGCAGTTTGGGGTTGCTTAGCAATATGCAACAGTAGATTGGTCTCCAAGTCATGGGGATAGCTTGTGCGGGGCCTCTGTGGACTGGGTCCTCGTGCATTGTTATGTCTTCTAAGTTTATTTTCAGTCCGTAAGCTGGCTCTTTAGCTAAGGGTGAAGTGTGGACTGCTTCGCGGAACCCTGTTTTTATGTGGTCGATGATTTCTTCTACGTATTGGCGTCCGCGGATGCGGTTGCATAGGATGCAGTTTTCTTCAACGGCGACTGCGCCTTTGGCATCGTCTGGGTCCCAACCCATGGTGCGGAGAAGCTTTGTGCGTTCGTCTTTGCTTTGCATGTCAGAGATTTTATCAGATTTGATGGCTTCGATGACTTCGTCGGATAGCTTCTCAATGGTTATCCAGAGTTTGTTGTGTTTGTTGGGGCTTTTACCCATGATAGCTGGACCCTTGTAATCGTGGCCGATGGTTTCTCTGAAGATGACGATGGGTTTGCTGAGTTTAACTTTAAGGCCTGCTTCCTGCATGCGGTAAGCGGTGATTTCAAGGTGCAATTCGCCCATGCCGCTTAGGAGGAATTCGCCTGATTCTTTGTTCATGATGAAGTGCAGGTTGGGGTCTTCGGTTGTGAGTTTATGCATGACTTTGTCGAAGAGCGGTAGGTCTTTGACGTCTTCGGGTTCAACTGCTACGGTGACGACTGGGTCAGAAACGTATCGGAGACCTTCGAAACTGTGGATTTCCATGCCTGCTTCACCGACGGTTTCACCGACGTGCAGTGCGGGTAAACCTGAGATTGCGCCGATGTTGCCTGCGGGGACACGGTCAATGAAGACACGGTCAGTTGCCATACTCATGAAAACCTGCTGTATGACTCCTTTTTGGCCTGCGCTGACTAGTTGGACTTCTTTTCCTTTGGTGATGGCGCCACTGAAGATTCTGCCGATGGCGACTGTGCCGCTGTGTGGGTCAACTTCGATTGTGGAGATGCACATGAGTAGTGGTCCGTTGGGGTCTACTTTTGCCATGCCTTGGCCGACTGCGCTGTTGACGTCGCCTGGCCAAATCTGTGGTTGACGGTACGGTTGTGCTTGGAATGGGTTTGGAAGGTGCTGGCAGAACATGTCAAGGATTGGTTCTGGCAGGGGCGCTCTCTTGCTTAGTTCATCAACTTTTCTGCCTACTTCGGTTGCTTCGCCGCTGTAAGCGTCGATGATGTCTTGGAAACTAATTTTCTTTAGTTTCATGTGGTCAAGGTTTAAGCCCCATTTGTGCAGTGCTGAACCGAAGGCAACGCGGCTGTCCTCGATTTTCACTTGCCAGTCCTGTTTGTGTTCTGGCGGAGCATATTTTTCGATTAAGGTGTTGACTCTTAGAAGGATCTTTGCGAATTTCTTTTGGATTTCCGCGGGGGTCAACTTGATTTCTTTGATTAATCGGTCAACTTTGTTGATGAATAACAGTGGCTTGACACGTTCACGTAGCGCCTGCATCAAGACGGTTTCAGTTTGAGTCATGGGACCCTCAACTGCGTCTACGACGACTAGGGCGCCGTCGACGGCTCTTAGGCTTCTGGTGACTGCGCCTGAGAAGTCAATGTGGCCGGGGGTGTCGATGAGGTTGATGAGGTAGTCTTGGTTGTTGTAGGTGTGGACTAAGCTGACGTTGGAGGCGAAAACGGTCATTTGGCGTTTCTGCTCAAGGTCCCAACTGTCCAAAAACAGTTTTTGCCCAGCGGTTTGGGTGCTGATGATGCCTGCGGCGGCGAGGAGGCTGTCTGAGAGGGTGGTTTTGCCGTGGTCAACGTGTGCGATGATGCTGGTGTTACGTATGATAGTTGGATTATCCATCAATTTGACGATTTCGTCTGTTTGTCTATATCGCGCCATAAACTATTCTTTCTCCATTATCTTTGAAATAGTATCTTCAAATGTGTATTTTTGATTATTTGAAGCATTTAATCTACCATGGAAATACGGTGAGACTACAGGGAAATTGAATTTGTAGCCTATTAACTTTATGGCAATATTTTTTGGAATCAATTGTGATGAAAACAACCCCAAAACTTAGCTCAAACAGTGCCCTCAGAGAGTTTCCAACCGTTACAAGCTTTCTTTCACCATGAAAGATAGCGCTTACTGGAGTTTGCATTTTAGTTAACCCTATTTCGCAAAAAAGAATAAATTAACACTGGGTTCTATGAGTGAAGAAAAAGTTTCGAGGGGAGCCTAATGGATACATATACGCTTGCGAACAATACGCGCCAGAAACAGAGTTTTTCGCGATTAAAAGACTCTTTAAACCCGATTGCTTTAAATTCAACATCCTATACTAACCAAAAACTAAACTCTCACTGTGACACAGAAATAGGCACAGAAATACGCTGAGGATCCGAATGCAGATTCAAAAAGTCTTATTGCAGGCGATTAACATATTAGTCTACAGAGCCCAAGCGCCCCTCGCATTAAGTTTTCATCGGGGTTGTTTTCAAATTCGGTCTCTTGAAATTTTGGCGGTATAAGATTGGAAAAAGCTGCTTCTATGCCGATTGAAACGGTTTTCGAGGACCTGCAAACAACTTCGGAGGGCTTGTCAAGCCAAGAGGCTAAATTACGCCTCAAAAAATACGGTTACAACAAACTTTCCGAGCGCAGGCAACTGCCCTTAATACACAAATTCATCAAGCACCTCCGCGACCTTTTCGGCATACTTCTCATCTTCGCAGCTATCTTATCCTTTGTAAGCGACGACCCCTCACTTGGCTTCATCATCTTAGCCGTAGTTTTTGTTAACATCTTAGTCAGCATATTCCAGGAGTCACGTGCTGAAAAAGCCATGGCAACATTGAAAAGCTGGATGCCTGAATATGCAAAAGTTATTCGCGACGGGGAACTCAAGAAAATCTCTGTTTCAGAGATAGTTCCAGGCGACATAATCGCGCTTGAGGAAGGCGACCGCGTCCCCGCCGATGCACGGATAATCGAAGCCTTTGATTTATGGACGAACAACGTGCCCCTCACAGGAGAATCGGAACCCCAACCACGCGTCGCTGAAACCGCAAAGGTGGTTGAAAAAGCCTACCTCTATGCTCCTAACCTTGTGTTCATGAGCACCAGCGTGGCAAAAGGTCAGGGTAAAGCAGTCGCATACGCCACTGGCATGGGCACACAGTTTGGCAGAATCGCCAGTTTAACCCAAACAATCCAAGAAGAAGACAGTCCACTCGAAAAAGAAATTGCGTCCATGGCAAAGTTTGACTTTATCATTGCAGTCCTCGTTGGGATATCCTTTTTTGCCGCAAGTTTTCTTTTCCTTCACATACCACCCGGCACAAGTTTCCTCTTCATGATCGGTGTCATGGTGGCTTGTGTCCCTGAAGGTTTACAGGTCACTGTTTCCAGCGCGTTAGCCATCAACGTGCTCAAAATGGTGCGTCAAAACGTGTTGGTTAAACGCTTATCCGCCGTGCAAACATTGGGCAGTGTCACGGTGATCTGCACTGACAAAACAGGCACCATCACCAAAGGCGAAATGACCGTTAACAAGCTCTGGGTAAAAGACCGTGTTATCGAAGTTTCAGGTTTAGGCTATATGCCAGTGGGCGACTTTACCATAAACGGTGAGCCGCTACATGCTGGAGAAACAAAATCGCTTGACAGACTCCTAGAGATTGCCGCGCTCTGCAACGGCGCCAAAATTGAGCCTCCCAATGACCGAAACCGAAACTGGAGCGTCATCGGCGACCCAACTGACGGAGCACTGCTGGTTTGCGCACTCAAATACGGCCAAGTTATCGACGAATCAGCAAACGAGAAACCCACAGTTGACATATTGCCTTTCAGTTATGAACGCAAACGTATGAGCACAGTGCATGATCTTGGCGATGAAGTTGCAATCTTCACCAAAGGCGCGCCACGCATACTTCTGGATAATTGCAATCGCGTCTTCGTTGACGGAGTAGAGGAACCCCTAACTAAAGAAAACGAGGATTGGATAGAAGCAAGACTTCACGAGTTCGCCAACGAAGGCTTACGTGTTATAGCGATGGCGTACAAATGCATGCCTAAATCCGAATACAAAAAAGGCGAAAACTGCGAAAACCTAGAAAAAGACCTGATTTTTGTCGGGTTAGCAGGCATGCGTGACCCCCCAAGAATGGAAGTAAAAGACGCCGTGGAAAAAGCTAGACAAGCCGGCATAAAAACCGTCATCATCACCGGCGACTATGGCCCAACAGCACAGGTTATCGCACAGGAAGTAGGAATCGTCGCTAAAAATTGCTGCCAAGTCATCCGCGGCATTGACCTTGAAGATTTAAGCGACCAAGCCATAGTGGACGAAGTCAAAAAAGGCGACGTCATCTTTGCAAGGGTTTCACCTGAACAGAAACTCCGTATAGTCAAGGTGCTTAAGAAAAGCGGCGAAATCGTCGCGGTCACCGGAGACGGCGCCAACGACGCGCCCTCACTTAAAGAAGCCGACATAGGCGTCGCCATGGGTGCTTCAGGCACAGACGTTGCCCGCGAAGCAGCCGACATAGTGCTCCTAAACGACAGCTTCGCCAGCATAGTTAAAGCCGTCGAGTCAGGACGCGCCATCTATGAGAACATCCGCAAATTCATCGTTTACGTGTTCGCCCACAACTGGGCGGAACTCATCCCCTTCGTCCTTTATGCGTTAGTGGGTTTCCCATTGCCGCTGTTGGTGGTTCAAATATTAGCCATCGACTTAGCCATCGACGTCATCCCCAGTTTAGCGTTGAGCCGTGAACCGCCAGAAGCTGGCATCATGGAGGAGCCTCCTAGAAGCGCCAAAGAACGCCTCTTCACAGGCAAAGTCTTCTCCCGGTCCCTCTACATCGGCATAATCATTGCTATCGGCGCCCTAATCGGATGCCTAAACGTCTGGGCTACAGGCGGATGGCACATCGGCATGCCTGTACCAGCCAACTGGCAATTCGGCGTTCCCGGCATCACTCCTGACCCAATCTATTTGAAAGGTGTCACGATGATGTTCGCAGGCATAGTCGTTGCCCAAGCAGGAAACGTCTTAGCATGCCGCACCAGCAAACAATCCATCTTCAGAACCAGCTTAGCCACAAACAAGTGGATCGTCTGGGGCATAATCGCGCAACTAAGCATCCTTGCCGTATTGATCTACGTGCCCTTAATGCAAGATGTGTTCGGCACTGTAGCGTTGGGCTGGATGGACTGGGTGTTCCTGCTGTTTTTGGCGGTTGTGGTTATACTCGCTGACGAGGTCCGCAAACTCTTCGTCCGCCACTTCTTCACAAAGAAAGGCGAAGACATAGTCAAACACGACCACACAGAACACTAAGAGGGACTGGCTCTACCCCTTTATTTGGGCTTTCCCTCGGCCTTTCGTTCTCTTTTAATTGCTTTTCAGACCTGCCCCTCCCCCTATAAACGTCTAAATCGTAAGTGTCTCTTTGCCTCTTTTGTGGTGTGCTGGTTTATGGGGTGCCAGAAGTCTGTAGCTGGGTGCGGCTGTCTTTGGGTTGCATTTTTTCTTGTCTGTTGGGGGCATGCGATTTCTTCCACACGCCACAGCGGGATTAAACTATTAAGAGCCGGGAATCCTATTTTGAAGACCATGGAAAACATTGCCCCTCAGACCATTTGGAACCTAAACCCAACAGAACTCAACACACTGCTAAATTCAGGCACCCTAAAACCCACAAGCAACACCATCCACTTCTACGCGCCCAGCTTCACTTACTGCAAAACCAAGTACTTCTGCACCTCAACCAAAGAGTTTCCCACCATATCCGTCACCGGCAACAACTGCGCATTGAACTGCAAGCACTGCGGCGGCAAAGTGCTCGAAACCATGCAGGCAGCCCAGTCGCCTGAGGCTCTGTTTGAGTTGGCGGTGAAGCTTAAGCGTGAAGGCGCCAAAGGTGTGCTGGTAAGCGGCGGTTGCTTACCCGACGGCTCCGTGCCCATCGATGGGTTCACAGCGGTTTTGGGGCGGCTTAAGCATGAGTTGGGGTTAACGGTGTTTGTCCACACGGGAATTGTGCGTGGAGAATCCGCTTTTTTGCTAAAAAAGGCGGGGGTAGACGCTACGTTAATCGATGTGTTGGGCTCCGAAGAAACAATGCAGCATACGTTGAACCTTAAAGTCGGCGTCAGAGACTATGCCCAGTCGCTAAAAGCCCTCACAGAAGCCCGCCTAAACGTGGTGCCCCATGTCATCGTCGGCTTAAACGGGGGCAAACTCGACGGCGAACTCCACGCGCTGGAAACCATCAAAGAAAACAGCACACCCTCTGCTGTGGTCATCATCGCATTTATGCCCATCCAAGGCACAGAAATGGCTAAAACCCCGCCGCCTCAACCCCTCGACATCGCCAAAGTCGCCGCCGCAGCCCGCCAAATGTTCCCCCACACCCCACTGGTGCTGGGTTGCATGCGCCCCAAAGGCAAACTGCGCGGGGAAACCGACGTTTTGGCGCTAAAAGCCGGCGTGGATGGGGTGGCGTTTCCAAGTGAAAAAGCTGTTGAATACGCCAAAAACAGGGGGTTCCAAACGGTTTTTTCGCCGTGTTGCTGTGCCCAAGTGGGCTCGGATGTTGGCGGTAAAGCGGTGAACCAAAGGTTTTAAACGCCTAAACCAACCAATGAGGTTGGGGATAAAATGCTAAAAGCTGTCGCTGCACTCGCAGTTTTGCTTTGTTTCTCAACACTTACCTTGGCTAGTGCGGAGGCAACACAGGCCTCCAACACAGCGGACGGAGCAAGTTTAGCAGGCGAAGTAATCGGGATCGTCGGCATCGTTGTGGTGTTTGCGGTTATAGCTTATGCGGGGTATAGGATGGTTAAGAAGTGGAGTTCCTCCTCAGCCTCAGACTAGCGTTTTTGGGTAAGAATCAGTTTTGAGAGCACAATAGCCCAAGCCGCAATTGCCAGCGCAGACACTGTTTCGGGTATGGCAACGTTTGGCGCATAGTATATTGTGAACTCAAAAATCCAGGGTAAAGCAGCAATCACGCCGAGCACCAGACTAAACACAGCCAAACTGCGGCGTCCACCCAGCCAAAAAGCACAGGTCAAATTGAAAAAGCCAATCGGCGCCAAAACAAAAAACGCCACCGAAACCATGTAATGCGTCGGCACAAAGTGCTCGTTGAAGATGCCAATGCAGACCAACGCAACCGTTGCAGCAGCAAAAACCGCAACGCCCACCTTTCCTACCAATTGCCTTCCAACGTATGAGTACACGCCTAAAACGGCAAAGACAAACGCCAACACCCCCGCGGTGACGAGCCCAGAATTGAAGATTATGCTGGTTGCGCCTCCGACTACGCCTAGGTCACTCAACGCGTTGTTTGTCCAGCTAAACGCTGGATAAGACGCGATGGCGGTTAGGATGCAGGTGAAGGCAACTATGGGGGCGATGATTCCTGCGATTGCTCCAATCTGGGCGGGTTTAGTCATTTTGCTCACAGTGGTTATTTGGCGATTGCCCGTTTAGAGTTTGTGGTCTGGGGCACAAACCGCCTCAGCCTCTGCAGCGATTGCAGCCTGTCTTTTTCGTCTATTTTAGCTTCCTCAACTGACTTTCTGAGGATTTCAATAGATTCATCCATAGCTTTGCGGTCGACGGGAAAGGGTACGCCGTCTTTGCCACCGTAGGCGAAGCTGAATTTGACGGGGTCTTGCCAGCTGGGTTCTTCGCCGTAGATGAGTTCGGCGACGAGGGCTAAGCCTCGGACGGTTGCGGGTCCGACGCCTTTGACGCTTAAGAATTCCTCGTAGTTGCGGGGTTGGAACTCGTATAGGCGGCTGAGTGTGTCCCAGTTGATGTGACGGGGCATGTTGAGGGTGGTTTGGGTTTGTGTCCAGGGGTAGTCTGTTTGGGGCAGCCACGTTTGCAGCGACGCTTGGTTGGGGGGCTTAGTCGTGGATTGGATGAGGTTAAACAGTTTCTTCGGCGGCTCCTTCGCAAGGTCAACCGAGGCTTTCCGTGCTTCTTGGCTTTCACGGGCAACCATGTTGAGCGCCTTTTCCCGTGTGACGTCACAGGCGACTGCGTTGCGGGGATCCTCAGTGAAGCTTTGGGTGCTGCTGCTCAGCCAATGATACCGCCGAGCACTCCGCTCTGCGCCGCTCATGCCCTGCTGCACAACCGCCCACTCGCCCTCCGCCGTGAGGAGGAACGCGTGGTGGTAGAGTTGGTAGCCATCCTGCACAGCGGCGTTGTCGACTTTGGCTGTCATGCGGCTTGTATGGAGGAGGTCGTCGATTTTTTCTTCTGAGAAACCCCATTTTTCGCCGATAAACTGGATGTCGCTGGGTGTTTTGCGGCTGGTTTTACCTTTGCCGCCGCAGACCGCGACGCCGTGCTCTTCTGGCGACAGGGCGGTTTTGAGGACGCCGGTGACAACTGTGGTTACGCCGCTGCTGTGCCAGTCATAAGCCAAGACGCATCCGAGCGCTTGGAACCAGTAAGGGTCGGATAGTCGCGCGATGAATTTGGCGGCGCCGTACTCGTCGATGAAGACATCGGCGATTCCTCGGGCGAGCCCACGCATGCGCCCCGTAAGCCATGAGGGCGCTTTGCCACCATGCAATGGTAGAACAGCAGTGCCAGAACGGTACATCACAATCAACGCTGGATGGGGCACAGCGGCGATATATGGATTATTGCATCCAAGGCGGCAAAAACCGCCCGAAGCATGCTAAATGCATTTTTTAATGTAGAATAAAGTGGAGCTACAAATTTCATTTGAAAACAGTGACGCTTGCCCATCAAGCAGCCAAGAGCCGACCTTACACAAGCAATAGACTAAAAAAGCAGTACACCCTCATAGGTTTTACAAGAAGCTTTGACTCTTGACCTCCAAGAGGAGCTGAGGAGTCAAGGATTGTTTGGATGGTGAAGCCTGATTTGAGTTTAACTATAGGCGATGTTATTTCAAGCATCAGACAACACTTAGAAATCAAAGGTTACTCCGTTACCCACCAAGAAGACAAGTACGCGTTGAGCGTGGAAATAACCGCTAAGAAGGGACGCGAAACATTCCTAATCGAGGGCATATGGGAAACCGACCAGCCCCCTGAGCAGAGCATCACTTATGCAATCGGAAAAATCGTGAAGCGAATGCGGGAACGGGGAGCCTGGACAGACTATGGAATCGCCATGCCCAAGAGCTACTTCAAGGCGCTTAGAGATTTTGAAATCGCAGGTTTCGAGACCTTGGGCGTACACCTCTTCTTGATCGAAAGCTTCTATGTGTTGACGCATCTCCACAAAAAGTTAACTCTTGAACTAATACAGCATCTTAAAGAGGGCAACGTATCGCAGCTAAACATTTGGGGCATCAACTACGAGTAGCACCCATTGGAAAGTGGCTAAAAGTCACCTCAGAAGATACCCAGATAACTCCATAGAGGCAAAGCTTGAGTGAGTAAAAATCTAAGCACTGAAGAAGCAAAAAAAGCAGACGTCCAAGATTTAATGTCTAAACTGTCGACTACTCAGAAGGGCCTCTCAACCCTGGAGGCAGAGAACCGCCTCAAAGAGTACGGCTTAAACGAAATAGAAGAGAAAAAAGTCAACCCCATCAAAAAATTCCTAACCTACTTCACCGGACCAATCCCCTTCATGATTGAAGCCGCAATCATCATGTCTGCGGTCATCCAGCACTGGTCGGATTTTGGGATTATCTTGATGCTTTTGCTGGTTAACGCGGTCGTTGGGTTCTGGCAGGAGCACAAAGCTGACAACGCCATAGAACTGCTCAAGCAAAAACTGGCGCTGACCGCGCGGGTTCTGCGGGACGGTGTCTGGAAGGAGGCGCCTGCAAAGAACCTTGTGCCCGGCGACATTGTGCGGTTGCGTCTAGGGGAAATCATACCTGCCGACGTGAAACTCGTTGAAGGCGACTACCTGCTCACTGACGAATCGGCCTTAACCGGCGAATCTTTGCCTGTTGAGAAACACTCTTCTGATGTGGGCTACGCCAGTTCCATCGTGCGGCAGGGCGAAATGGACGCTTTAGTGGTCAACACAGGCACCAAAACCTTCTTCGGAAAAACCACAAAGCTTGTTGAGTCAGCGCAAACGCGGAGCCACTTCCAAAAAGCAATTGTCAAAATCGGCGATTACCTCATCGTTTTAGCCGTTATGCTGGTAATCGTGATTTTTTTGGTTTCCATCTTTAGGGGGCAAAACATCCTTGAGTTAGTTCAGTTTGCCTTGGTTTTGACGGTTGCAGCGATTCCTGCGGCGCTTCCAGCAGTCCTCTCAGTTACCATGGCTATAGGCGCCATTGCCCTAGCCAAGAAGGAAGCCATAGTCAGCAAACTGGTGGCAATCGAAGAGATGGCGGGCATGGACATACTGTGTTCAGACAAAACAGGAACCATAACCGAAAACCAATTGACCGTGGGGTCAGTGAAAACCTTCAGTGGCTTCACAGAGAATCATGCGCTGCTGTTTGGGATGTTATCTTCAAGAGAGGAAGACCCCGATCCAATCGACAAAGCCATAGTAAAACAGGCCAAAAGCATCGCAGCCATAACCGAAAGCGTCTCCAAATACTCGGTAAGCAACTTCAAACCCTTCGACCCCGTCGCCAAAAGAACTGAAGCGTCAGTAGCCGAAGTCGACGGAGGCAGTTTTAAGGTCACCAAGGGTGCGCCACAGGTGATTTTGGGACTCGCGGAGAAAAACAAAGCCCTAGCTACGCAAGTAGGAGATGAAGTTGCCAGCTTCGCCAAAACTGGAAACCGGGCGCTGGGAGTAGCAGCCACCGACAAAGACGGCAAATGGCGTTTTGTAGGACTAATCGGCCTCTATGACCCGCCGAGGATGGATTCAGCGCAAACCATCAAGACCGCTCAGTCGATGGGTGTCGAAGTGAAGATGGTAACTGGCGACCACATCGCCATCGCCAAAGAAATCTCCAAGCAAGTCGGGTTAGGGACAAACATTGTTTTGCCCTCAGAATTCATAGAGAAACATGAAAGAGACGCAGTTAAAGCGGTTGAGGAAGCAGACGGGTTTGCCGAAGTTTTCCCCGAGCACAAATACCACATCGTGGAGCTTCTGCAGAACAAAGGGCACATCGTCGGTATGACCGGCGACGGCGTTAACGATGCTCCTGCACTCAAAAAAGCCGACGCGGGAATAGCGGTGGCGGGTGCAACTGATGCGGCTAAATCAGCGGCTGACATCGTGCTCACAAAGTCGGGTTTGTCAGTGATTATTGATGCGATTAAGGAGAGCCGAAAGATTTTCCAGCGCATGAATAACTATGGAATCTACCGCATTGCAGAAACCATAAGAGTCCTCCTCTTCATCACTGCATCGATCATTGTCTTCCAGTTTTACCCTGTTACGGCGCTAATGATTGTGTTGCTGGCGCTCCTCAACGATTTGCCCATAATGACCATTGCCTACGACAACGTGATATATTCAAACAAACCCGAAAAATGGAACATGCGAGTCCTGCTGTCTGTTGCAACTTTTTTGGGCGTTATTGGGGTGTTCTCTTCTTTTGGTATCCTCTACATAGGAACAGAAGTGCTTAAACTGGACCCGCTGGTGCTACAGTCGTTTATCTACCTTAAGCTCTCAGTAGCGGGGCACCTGACCGTATTTGTTGCGAGAACTAAGGGGCATTTCTGGTCGGTGAGGCCAGCAACGCCGCTTTTGTTGGCGGTTATCGGTACACAGTTGGTGGCTACACTCATCACGGTATACGGTATATTGCTTCCAGCCATGGGCTGGGGACTGGCGCTAATCGTGTGGGCTTACGCTTTGGTCTTGTTTGTTGTAACGGACTTTGCAAAGGTGGCGTTCTATAAGCTCTTAAAGCATGGAAACGGCGAGTCGTAGTGGTGGCGGCTGATAATACCTCTTTATTTATCTGAAAGAATCTAACCCAAACAGAGAACTTAACAGTCCTTGGGAGACGGAATAGGCAATGTCTGAAAAATCGATTACCGAACGCGGCAAAGAAACGCTGAAATGGATTCAGAATAAGCAGAGAACAAGCGGTGGCATGGTTGAAATCGCCAAAATCCCCGACCAGAACGCAGTCCGCTTCCTTCTCCGAAAGGGCGACGTGTTTGAACCCGAGCAGGGCAAAATAAAATCAACTGTCGAACCGGAAACCGAAGAATCAGCCGGCGAGTTCCCCAACCATGCGCCTTGGGTCTGGCGAACCCCAAAACCCAAAAGAAAAGGCGATGTGCCTGAACCCTACGAGTTCTTAGCCTACCCCGACTGGAGTGTGCTTCCAAGCGCCGTGGCGGAGGCTCTGCGCGGCATGGGTTTTTCAGGTGCCCCCTATCTCTTCGAGGGCTACAGTTACCGTAAGATGATGGGTGGGGCACTTCGCCGCAAAATGTTGGGCCCCCATTCCCGGGAGGAGTTGCTGGCAAAGCTCAAGCAGAAGGAAGATTGGTCTGAGGAGGAGTGGGCGAAGTTTGAAGCGGACCTCGACAGCAGTGTTGCAGAGTGCAGGGGCAAGGGCAAACAGGTCTCAGAAGTGGAGGTTTCCCACGGCGTAGTATATTACCCCAAGGACGGCAGCTTTGGCTTCCGATAGCGTTATTTGCCCCTTTAACATGTGTGTACTTGGCGATTTTTTGTTCTCTAAATACCTCTCCTACACTGACCGCACAGGCGAAATAGCGTTCGCTGTCCTTATGGTTATAATCATCAACGGCTATGTTGCCCTCTCAAACCTCAACACGGGATTCGTCTACATTGTGGCGGTGAATTTAGGCGCGTGCCTTGGCTGGGGCGTCATCGACGGGTTAATCTACGCAGTATCAAGCTCCATGGAGAGAAACAACACCCGTAACAAACTCATAACGCTCAAAGGGTGCCTCAAAGCCCCCGATATCCTTGAGCAGGTAAAAACCAGTTTAGACGACACTTTTCTTGCAACCTTTAGCGAAGAAGGCAAAAACGCGGTTGCAAAGGACATAATGAATTATGTTTCAGACGCAAAACTGGAAGAAAATAGTAGGGTTCTAACAAAAGAGGAAATTTTGGGCTGGCTATCCATAGTTGGCATTTATTTGACGGTGGGTTTTTTGATGGCTTTGCCTTTTCTGGTTTTTCCAGATAAGCTGTTGGCGTGGTTTATATCAAACTTTTTCGGTGTCGCTTGGGTCACATGGTATGGCATTCAGCTTGGGCAAAGCGCCGGCAAAAACCGTTGGCTACTGGGCGTCATCATGGCATTGGTAGCCGTCGGGTTTTTGGCGGGTTCCTACGTTGTTTGGTCGGGGCAAAGCACCTAAAGCATCTTTGTTCCAGTAGCGCCAGCGGCTAAAGCGTCGATTCCGATTAGGATGAAAGCGATGGAGACAAAGAACGCATACGTGTAGACGCCTATCACTGGGAAGAAAATTGCTATCAACCCAAACACCGCTATCAAAATGCCTAAGAGGATTAGCAATGCCCGCACTCCGCCGTTCATGTTTTTTGCGCCGATGCCGACTACGATGCGCCCGATGCCGTAAATCAGCAAGCCGATGCCTAACAGAATTGCGATTGTAACCGTCGCCGGCAGGGGAAAGAACAGAATCAGCAAGCCAATGATGATTAGTATGATGCCTATGGCGGCGTTTGTTCCCCGCGACCCTCCCGGAAGCCAACTTGACGAGCCAGCAGTTGCCAACCGCAAAATGCCGATAACCAAAATTATGATGCCGAAGAACACAACCAAAGTGACTACGACTGCAGTAGGATAAAACAGCGCCAAGAAACCAGCAACTAACGCGATTATGCCCAAAATTATTTCAAGTGCTCGGTAACCACCAGAAGTTCTTGTTTCTGTCAAAACAATTCATTCTCCATTTTATTCTTTTTTAAAAATATCAAGCAAACTAGGAGTAGCGGGATATAAAAGTCAATGCTACAACAAAGATACAACCACTATTCTTGCGCCGAAGTTTAAGAGCTCCAATGCGGAAACCGCGCCGTCTGCTTATCCACTTGCTGCCTCTGGCTTCGCCGCCAAACCCAAAGCAAACCCACAACCGCCGCTATCCGCAGATAAATCGAAGTCGCCATCATCCAAGAGTACACTGGGATTATGGTGGAGCCCAAGTTCAAGTTGAATAGGTGATTACCCTGCGGTATCAACCATAAGCTGTAGTAGCGGCCAAATCCCATGGGATACCGGCAAGGTACTTGACGGCGCCATAGAAGACATCGTTCATAAGCGAAGCAACCAATCCTAAGCCCAGCGTGAGGCTCCAGTTTCTCATGTTAAGCATCGAAAACCCCGCAAACGGCAAAAAATACATAACGACCAGCCACATGTGGTAGCCGTAGTTTAACCCTGACGACGCAATGTCAATGTAGTTTATGAAGACCAAGCCGTAAACCACTGAGAAAGCAACCAGAAAAGGCAGTTTATTTTCCAATGCGCCTGTGAAGCCTATGTTAGGTTTCGGCAAATGTACATTGGCACGTATGCCGTCGCGGTTTCTTGCCTTCAGAGGACCCACTGATTTGAGCCTAACGTGAAGCATAATAAACCTTGTTTATCCAGAATCAACAATGAACTCAGGCAGCTACTTTAGGGTAGCTCAAGTGTTCCAGCCACCCGCAGCTTGGTACCCTCAAGATACATCAAAATCGCTCTGTCGCCTGCACGGTAAACCAACGGCTTATCCAACGCCAGCGTCAAAGTGGGTTTTCTTAAGTCGCCGCCCTCAGACGCCGCTTCCACCTTGGCGGTTACGAACTGAGCCCAGTGGCCAACATGCATCACCATGCCTGCTTTGATGGGGGTCTGCCAGTACTTGACCAGCTCAGCGGTGGTTTGGAGTTTGTTTTCTGTTTTGACGGCTGGGTCATTGGTTAAGACTGCGCCGCGGTCCAGGTCTTCAACTTCAACGTTTTTAAGAGCGAATCCGACGCGGTCGCCAATAGAGGCGTCTTCGAATTCGTCGTCATGCTTCTGTATGGAGCGCACCTGAGCAGTTTTGGAGCCGGGAAGCACTTTGAGGATAGCGTGTTTCTGGACTGAACCGTAGACGACTATGCCCAATATGACGACGCCGACGCCTTTAACGTTGAAAGCATGGTCCACCGGCACCGTTCCCACTTGTGCGTCACCGACTGGTTTAACCTGTGCAGCCTCAGCCAGCAGCTTCTCCCGTATCAAGTTAGGGTCGTCTGGGAGGAACTCAAAGTTTTCGAGTGGTGTGCCTTTGATTAGGGGTGCGATTTTTTCTTTGGGGATGTAGTTGCGGAGTACGAAGTAGCCGCTTTGGATGCCGCTGCATTGCAGCATAACCAATTGCTCGCCCAAGGTCGCGGATAACTCGTCTACTACGACCAGTGCTTTGGTGGCTAATGCGCATGCATAGAACAGGGGTGCCAACCGTTCAGGGTAACGTGTGGGCTCAATCATTGTAATGGTGGTTTCGCCTTTTTTGAGGTCAAAAAGTGTGATGTCTGTAGAGGTGCCTTTTTTGCCTATGCCGCTACTGTAGTCCAATGCGCCTAAAACGGCGACGGTAATGTTTCCCATGTTAATCTTACCCTAGTTATCCGCATTGTTGAAGAACACCATAAAGATAAGCGTTATTGAATACACAGAGGTTTTCTTAATCGGAGACGTGAAGTCCCCGCTTCAACCGACATGCATCTGCTTGCGGAATTCGCCACAACCAGCTGTCAATCCAAACCTGACGCGGAACCAAAAAAGAAGCTGTCCACTAAGCCCCCGAGAAGATGATGAGTAAGGCGGTCTCTGCCTTCTTCTAATACTAAAAACAAGTTCAGGCAGGTGCGTAGCTTTTATAAGGTAACACTACATAAGCATGCCAAGCAAGGTGCCATAAAGTATGCCCAAAGTCAAAGTAGCATTAATCGGCGTAGGCAACTGCGCCTCATCATTCATCCAAGGCATCCAATACTACAGCAAAACAACCAACCCCCAAGACACCCTTGGACTACGCAACCCCCTACTGGCGGGTTTGACTCCTCTAAATATCGAGGTAGTGGCTGCATTCGACGTTGACGCACGCAAAGTCGGCTACGACCTCTCCGAAGCCATCTTCGCCAAACCCAACAACGCCCCCAAAGTCTCCGATGTACCAGAACAGGGCGTTAAAGTCTCCAAAGGTCCACTCTTCGACGGTATCGGCGAATCAACAAAAGCACTCGTTGAATTAAGCACCGCACCCGACGCAAACGTCACGGCAGTCCTCATGAAAGCAGGCGCAGAAATCGTCATTAACCTGCTCCCAAGCGGCGCAACCAACGCCACCCAATTCTACGCTATACAAGCCATAGCGGCTAACTGCGCATTCATAAACGCGACACCCAACTTCGTTGCAAGCGAACCCTCATTGGCAGCGCAGTTTGAAGACGCAAACTTACCCGTTGTCGGCGACGACTTAGTGGACCAAGTCGGCTCAACCGCCCTCCACAAAACCCTTCTCAAACTGTTAAGTGACAGCGGCGTCCACATCAACGAAACCTACCAGCTTGACGTGGGCGGAGGAACAGAATCCGTCGACACCATGGAACGCACCCGCGACACCAAACGCAACATCAAAACCCAATCCGTCGCATCTGCGCTTCCATACAAAACCGAGGTTGTGGCAGGCTCCACTGACTATGTGGATTTCCTGCAGAACAAACGGGATAGCTACTTTTTCATAAGCGGCGTCTACTTCTGCAATACACCGCTTAAAATCGACCTTAAATTCCAAACCATCGATGCCCCCAACGCGGGCAGCGTCCTCCTCGACGTGGTCCGAGCTGTTAAGTTGGCGCTGTCAAGGAAGCAGAAGGGCGCAGTCGAAGCGGTTTGCGCTTATGGATTTAAGCATCCGCCTAAAATGTTGCCAATGGAAACTGTGGAAGCGGAATTCAAAAAATTCTTGGCTTAACTTTCCCTTTTCATTTAATGCTTTTTGCTATATAGCCCCTGTTGCTAGAGCTTACCCTCAACAGCCAAGCCCGATAGCCTCATACCCGTCTCCGCCCGAAAAACATTCTAAACCTGTAAACACCATGATTTACAAGTAACCAACTATTGTTTGTTTTACCTTTTTTCCGTGTTACTTTTTTGTACATGAACTAGTTTTTTTGGGAGGTATGTTGCTCCACATCCACACCATGGCCAATCCAACATGGAGCCATGTATGGCATGTGGAAAAAATCGGATATCCCACACCGAAACAGACGCCAAAAACAGTTGCAACCCAAAAAAGCAGCCGCCACCAGTTACAGTCCTGGAGCACCCCACAAAACGCCACCTCACATAAAGAGAAAAAAAGGCAAATAACAAAAAGTTGTTCACTTCAGAAAAAGAGGCTGTTAGGCTTTTTCTAGCTCAGCCACAACTTTCTCCCTAAACCCATTCTCTTTTAACGAGTTTTTAAGGTAGTCTATGGTTGGGACAGGTGTGGGGTCGACTCCACGCATCACAGCCAAATACACGCTGAGGAAGTCACCTACAACTATAGTGGATATAATCTTCGCCAGCAGGCTTGTGCCCTGTGTGTCAAGTTCAAACGTGATTAAGCCCACCCGCTCCATAATGCTCTTAGTGGTTTCAATCCGCGCCTCGATTTCAACCGGCTCAGCACTATCGCGGATGAAGATTACCGAGAAAAAGCGGCATTGCTCGCCTCTACCTGACCAGCCCACGATTTCGTTGTGGTCAAGTTCGGGGAAAACTTCCCATTTAGCGGCGGATTTACTGTTCTCATTAAACTGCTGCTTAAACCTCTGTGCCACACTGCGGTAAACGCCAAAACCATACACCGCCGGCGCAGAATCACCGATGTGGTATGCGGTGTTCTTGGCAAAGTTCTCGACCGCCGGCTTTTGGGGTCCATTCTCCTCGACGATTTTCTCAAGCAGCAAATAAGCTTCTTTTACCTCGTCTTCGACGCCTTCAACCAAACCAAGCTTCTCCAAGAGGACAAGTGTAGGAACAAACATGTAGGGTAACGCTGCCCGTGGAGGCATACCGCCGGGAACCTGCAGATGCGGCACCTTGTGTTTTTTAGCGGCTTCCAGTAGTGCGCCGCCGCTGGTTATGCAGAACACCATGCACCCCCGTTTGAGGGCGTCTAGGAAGGCACTGAGGGTTTCTTCGGTGTCGCCGGAGTAACTTGAAGCTACCACGAGGGTTTTTTCGCCGGCGTATTGGGGTAGTTGGTATTCTCGGTTGACTTCTATGGGGACACGCAGTTTGTCTTTTGTCCAGTCTTTGAGTAGGTCGCCGCCGATGGCTGAGCCGCCCATACCAGCCACGACGATGTTGCCTGGTTTGGGATAGTTAACCGTGATGTCCTTTGCAATTTCCAGTGCCGTTCTGTAATGCTTGGGCGAATCAACATAGTAGTTTATGGTTCCGCTTTTATCTACTGCAAGAATCTTTTCCATATCATCTAAAATGGGTTTAACCAACTCTGTGTCCTCCAAACAACCCGCAGTTTTATATCTCAATCCCGCCTTTTAAGCTCAACGCAGACAAAAAAGCGCATGGATAGAGTTAGCATGAATAAAGTTAAGCTCTCAATCGCCATTCCAGCCTCAGTTATCTCTGACACGCCTCACCTGCGGGAAAAAACCGCCAAAATCGGCTTAATCGCCCGGTCCGCAGCGATTTTCCGTGTAAACCAAATCATAGTTTACCCAGACAACGCCAAAATCAATCAACGCCAAGACCTCGACCTCATCGCCCTACTCCTAAACTACATAGAAACACCCCAGTACCTCCGAAAAACACTCTTCAAACTGGAGCCTGACCTGCAATACGCGGGGATTCTGCCGCCGCTACGCACGCCCCATCACCCGTTGAGCGGCAAAACCAAGCATCTTAAAATCGGCGAGTACCGCGAAGGCTTAGTGCAGTCTGGGGGCAAAGAAGGTTTACTGGTAGACATTGGCGTTCAGCAGTCTGCGCTTCTAAGGCAAACACAGTATCGTGTCGGCGAGCGGTTAACTGTGCAGGTGGTTAACATAGGCGACCATGTGGAGGTGCAAACTGTTAGCCGCGACGAGGTGCCGCTGTACTGGGGCTACACCGTGCACGTTGAAAAACGCTCCGCTGGGCAGCTTTTGAAGGATTCTGCTTTTGATTTGAAAATTGCTACTGCCAGAGTCGGCGACAACTTTACCGATGTTTTAGACAAAATCAGCCAGAGATGGCTTGGCAGCAACCATGTTTTGGTAGCTTTTGGCGCACCCTCACGTGGACTCCATGAGATTGTCGAAGATGAATCTCTAAATTTGTCTGAGCTATCAGATTTTATGGTGAACACGGTTCCCAATCAGGGTACAGTTACCGTTCGCACTGAAGAGGCGCTTTTGGCTACTTTAGCCATTTTTAACGTTTATTTCCCCTATTGAGCCTTCTGCTTAAGTTTTGGGGATTTTGGCTAAAGGAATAAATGTTTCTTTTGGTTATTGTGAAGCCTATGCCGACTCTTGACCTTGCCATGCCCATAGCGCTCTTCATAGTGATAACGGTAGCTATGTTCCTCAACATGCGTGTTGAAAAAAAGTTGGTGGCAACGGTTGAACAGAAAGAGTTCAAGACACGCGATATACTTGCACTTGCGGCTTTCATCGTAATTATGGTTGTAGTTATCGGCTATACATCCACCGTTAACCCAAGCGGCTTAGTGCCAAACCTTCTACTGCTCTTATTCCTAGCATCCTACACCATGCTGCTCTTCACATTCTCCTATGTCTTCACCAACCTGACTAGGGTACGTGCACAAATCATCTCCACCGCCTTCGGCGTCAGCGCATTAATCGCAGGGTTCTCCAGCTTTGCCGCGCCATTCACCGACGAATACACAATCTATAGGGCAATAGCGTTTTTTGTCCTCTCAGGCCTCTGCTTTGCCGCAGTGGCGTTTGAACAGAAATACAGCATCACAAAGCCGAGATGGTACCTCGCTGCTCAGCCGCCAGCCCTGTTCGTGCTCCTGTTTCTCTTTTTCGCAGCAATATACAATGGCGCCTTCAACGTTTGGTTCCCCATATTAATGGATGTCTTCGCCTTCACCTTCGCCATCCTCATCATCCTCTACCTCTCATCCCTGTTCAGTTGGAAGACAACCTGGATCTTCGCCGCCGTCCTGCCAATAATCGACGTAATCTTAGTTTTCACTGGACCAATGGTGGCTGCAGCCCAAACCTTCACCGGTCTAGGTCTTCCGGTACTGGTTTATTTGCCTAACCTGCCTTTGGTTTTGACTCAGGCGGGTGAAATTGGGCTTCGCGGTCTGGGATTAGGTGATTTCTTCTTTGCGGGAATCTTGGTTACACAAACTTACAAGAAATTTGATGTACGCGCCGGTTTAATAGCGGCTGCCGCAATTGCATTGTCCTTTGGTATATGGGAAGCTTTTCTACCTGAAATAACCGGTTACTTTGGCATCAAAGGCTTCCCCGCGACTGTCTGCATCATCACCGGTTGGTTGCCTGTGGCTGCGTGGAAAATCTTTAGCACAAGAAACAAGATTAAACCGCCTGCTCCAGCAACAACTGCAGAGCAGGCTGCTCAGCCAACGGCAACTCCATTATAGCGAATAGAATTTCCCTCGGCAATCTCTTACTAAATATCAAAGAATTTTCAGGTAAAATCAAGGCTAGTCAGAAGTAGAATAAATAATTTGGGGAAAAATGGTTAAAAATAAGAAATGTGAGGCTTGTTTACCCGAATAGGGCGCCTAATCCTTCTAATGCTGCTTCTTCTTTGGCTTTTTCCTCTTCAGCTTTCTTCTTCTTGTCTTCTACTGGAGCTGCTGGTTTTGCTTCGCCGCCTGCTGGTGCTGCAACTGGTGCTGCTGCCATCATGGTTGGGGCTGCTTTGATTGCTTCATCGATGTTTACTTCGCTTAGTGAAGCTACGAGTGCTTTGATTTGAACTGCGTCCACTGTGATTCCTGCTGCGTTTAGGACTTTGGTTACGGATTCTTCGTTGATTTCTTTACTTGCCTTGTGAAGGAGCATTGCTGCGTAAATGTTTTCCATACCTTTTCACCTCTTCATCGGACTATTTATTCTTTTATGTTGGTCTAACCTGCTCCAAAATTGAAGCTGGTTGTTACCTGAATTGGCAGTGATATGCCGATTTCTTGCCGTGTAGAAGAATACCATATACCTTAAGAACCTTTCGTACATGCAGACTGCGTCTCCATTTTCTGGGGATGCCATTTACGGTGTTGGTTGGCTTAGAACATCCTGGTTTTCTGCGCTCCCAAGGCAGGATTTTAGGGTTGCCTCTGGCCTTTTGAGCCTTTGGAGACAATTTTATAGTTTAAGAAGAAGAGGGAGTCGCCCTTACTCATCATCTTCCAGTGGGTTTGGCTGTGGCGCCTGTTTTGGCATCTGCGTCTGGTTTGGGTTGCAGGCTGGTTGAGGCGGATTCCGCAAGCAACGCCGACGCTGACCAGCTTAAGCATTAATCGTTCTCTTCTCTTAGCGGCTCCTCTTCCACGGTGAGTTCCAACGCCGCCGCCAGCTTGCGGAATTCTTCAGCGTTAATCAAATCAGAATCCAAGTAGCATAGTATTCGGCTCTCATCCCACCCTAACGCTCTGGCTTCGTCAACTGCAGTTCGGTAAGCCTCAATTTCGAGGGGACGCTCCACATAGGGCAATGCATGGTTGCAGTTCTTGCCGTTTAGCACCTGCCGTACATGGACAAGTTCATGGATGATGTCAAGGTATAAGTCGGCGAAGTTGCCGGTTGCTAAGTAGTTGGGGTTGACTTGTAAGCGTCCGTCGTAGTCGACGCTCATGTAGAGTGTGTTATCGGTGAATTCAACTTCCAAGTTCTCGATTACATGTTGTGTTTTGCCGCCGAATATTTTTTGCACGGCATCAATGTCCTCGAAATTCTTGAAATGCTCCCTAAAGGAGCAGATTGGTTTGGTTACAGCACGAACGATTTCTACTCTCAACAAATCATCTCCCAATTTACCTATAAAACGGAATAAACGAAGATACTATTTCATGGGGAAACATCCTATTTTAGTGTCACCGTCAAAAAACCAAGTTTTCAATGCTCAACCGACAGTTTTGAAGCACATTCGTGGCTTCTGTGGATGCTTCAGCCGCTGCATAAAGAAATGCTTATTAAACGAGATGGAGTAAATCTCAGAAGCCAGGCAAAAAAGTGGGCGAGTAGTCCAGCTTGGTATGAACGCTGCATTGGCATTGCAGAGGCCGCGGGTTCAAATCCCGCCTCGTCCACCAAACAGTTTTTTGGTCTAAACTTAGCCAAGTTTAGTCAAGGAACCTTGACGAATAAGTTTTTATTGAAAAGTCTATCACCTTTGAACTTGGTCAAGTATGGGAAAGAAATTAGCCGTACTGTTTATTCTCCTGTTTGTGGGTTCAATAGTTATCCTTCCATTAGCAACCGTAAAAGCACAACCAGAAACAATCATTGTCCCCGATGACTACCCAACCCTAACTTCTGCTGTCGGTAATGCAGCAGATGGCGACACAATACTGATCAAAAGCGGAACCTATGAAGACAGCGCCATCTACACAGCCAAGAGCCTCACAATTGTAGGTGAAGGCTCACAAAACACCATAATCAACCTAAAATCCCACAGTTTTGAGATAATACTAGATATTTTGGGGCATAAGACCCCTTTTTATGACCCTGCCATTAACATAACCGCCAACGACTTTTCGCTGTCTAAATTAACAGTAACCTCTAATGGCGGAAACATCGTAGTTACAGGCGACAAGACGCAAATCACGGACAGCTCAATTACACCAGTTTTTGCTGCATTCGGAGATTACTTGGATATTGAACGGAACTTCTTCTGCAAAGACTCAAGCGTAAACGCAAGTTATTCAACGATTAGAGGAAACACCTTCCAGAACAGTGTTAACTATAACGGCATAAGCTTCGATGGTCAATACAATATAATTACAAACAACGCCATATCTGGATCAGGGGTTTACGTCAGCACCGCTTTAAGTTATTTAGCACACAACACAATCACTGGAGCAAGCGGATCATTCTTTATTCTAAGCGGCAATAGCAACATAGTGGATGACAACACCATCGACCACTTTGCATACGGATTGTCCGCAAGCGGGTCGAACAACACCATCCTAAAAAACACGATCACTGATTGTGGCGAAGGACTTCTCCCAGGTGCAAATAACACTCTTTACGCAAACCAAATAACTAATAACGCATGGGGGTTAGACACTGGTGCAATTGGCAAAGACGGTATTACTATAGGCCCTAACGGTGATGGCACTTTAAGCGGTAGTCTGCTATACGATAACAATTTTGTTGATAATACTTATCAAGTTAACACGCTGTTTTCCGCTAAGTCGGATTACTTTGATAACGAGAAAGGAGGAAACTATTGGAGTGACTACCATGGTACAGATTCAAACGGTGACGGCATTGGCGATACTCCCTACGTTATTGACGCAAACCGCTCGGACCGCTACCCATTGATGACACTGTTCAACATCTCGAATGCGCCTAATTTAATACCCGATTGGGCGCAGGCTTCAGCCATACAACTGATTAATCCTCAATCCACATATCCCACGGGAGCAATTACATTGGATTTTGTAGTTAACAAGCAAACAGTGTGGACTGGCTATAGTTTGGATGGACAAAACAACATCACTATAAACGGGAATATCACTCTTAGCAACTTATCAACAGGAGCACATAATCTGACAGTCTACTCAAGCGATACTTATTATAATACAGGTAGTTCTACAATCAACTTTACAGTAGAATCAATCTTTGCAGGAACAGTCTCAACCTTGTCACTTGTTACTGCAACTGTTGTAGCAGCGATAATTGTCATAACTCTTTGTTTATTTTTATTTAGGAAGCACAAAAAAACAAGTTAAGCCACTTTTCTATGGTGGCACTTACCCTCCTCTTGAGTAAATGCTTTAGTTTGTGATCGCCTAATGGGTTAGAGGCTGAATCACTTGAGTGGAAATACAAGGAAATGTACCTTCTGCGGTCAAAACGCACAGTACCTCTACACTGCCCCCTTCCGTGTCGGCGGCACCAGCGGCGGAATCAACCTGTTAATCGGCGAGTGGGGCGAACTCGGAGAATCCATGATTCCCATGTACGTGTTTGTGTGTCCCAACTGCTGCAAAGTGGAGCTTTACGCGACTGAGGAACTTAGGCAGAGTGCAGTTCAAGCCGAACAGGGCAGATAAAGGGTGCTATATCCAGATGCGTTTTATTTCTTTGATGGCGTCAAAATGGGGGTCGTCAGAGAGCACCCTCGCGTGAGTTATCAGCGCTGTTGCTGCGATTATGCAGTCGCCCATTGGCAGGTTGCTGTATTGGCATTTGAATAATCCGGCTTGCTCGGCGATTTGAGGTGTTAATTCTTGGATTTGGAGTCCGCTTTGGATTAGGGCTTGGCAGCGGCTATGTGCCATATCTTTACCCCGCAGTGCACAGGTGATTTGGGTTATTTCGGCCAGGACTATTGTTGGCAGTATGCCCTCGTTTGTGGCTATAAGTGCATCGAGTTTCCTTGCCAGTTTCTGTTTTGGCGTGTCTTGGTTAGAGTACAAGTATTCCCTCAAAAAGCGGGTGTCGAGGACTTCTTTCAAGTTAGTATTCTTCTCGGAGTTTATCGATCATTTTGTTAACTTGCTCAACTGTTGCGTATCCTGCATCGATGCCTACCATATCCAAGATGTTGGGGACAGGTTTGAATAGTATGCCGTTTTCTGTGGCTTCTACGATTAGGCGGTCCCCTTCTTTGATGTTGAATCGTTTGCGCAGATTTTGGGGTATTGTTGTTTGGCCGCGTCTGGTTACTTTAACAATGTTGTGGTCAGTTGTCTGCATGATTGTTCCCCACTAAATAGGCGAGTGTCCTACCATAAAAAAATTCCTATTAAATTTTTGATAGGATTCTTCTTTTTAATCCTACTGCAGCGTAAAGCCCTTAAAGAGCGCAAACAAATAAGCAGGTAGAGGCATAAGGTTGGCAAGCGCAGAGAAACAGATAGGAATAATCCGAGACGTCATTTTACCCGTTGACATCAACAGCCGTTACGACCTATATTTTACTGATAAGCGGATTGCGATCGTTTGTTTGGGCAAATCAAGCCGTTTCGAGTCGCATGAGGATATTTCCGTTGTAACTTCGGCGTTTGGGGTGCCTCCGCCCCTACAATCAGGCGGGGAGGAGAAGCCGAAAGGGTCGATTGATGAGGAAATCAAGGACTGGCGCCTAGATGACCTCTTGCGGCTCAGCAATAAAAGCTGCTACTACACTTACGGCGAGATTGAGGCGGTCAGGCTGATGGCAGGTCGTAAATCCAAGTTTACGATTTTAAGCCCGGACTTCGAATCCAAGTTTGCACCCACTGAAGAGCAGTTTAAACAACTCACTGAACTGCTGCCAAAAATAGACGCCTTAAAAAGCAAGCTATTCATCGCCGGAAACTGGAATACTCTACAGGAGCTTTTTCGAACCCACTGCGAGAACCTTGTCGATAAACCTTGACTAAACTTAGTCAAGAAACCTATACAAGAACGCTTTAAAGCAAAACCAAACACACCCTGACCTATGGCATACCAAAACAAGTTCACATCGCTAATTCTTGTACTGATTTTGGCAGTCGCCAGTTTAATGCTCATCCAAACGGCGTCTGCACAGCAGATTCCTAAGCCATCGGTACCAGAATTCACTGCAAAGTTTGTCGACCACTCCTACGACGTAGCCACAACTACTTCAACCGACCCATATACCGGTCAAAGTGTAACCAACAAAGGGTACCACGTCCAGAACTACACAGTGGAACTAGCAATCAAAAATCAACCGTTCACGGCGATAGAGACCAAAGAGGGGACCGCTGATTGGATGGCTGACCTATATTACAATGTTCGTTTTAAAGGTCATTTTACCAATGAGTGGGTAGTTACTTATTATGTGGAGAGTCCTTATCCAAAACATTCGAATTCAACATTTACCGTATTAACATTCGGGGCTTTTTCGGATTGTAGAAGCCCCCAAATTATCCCTGGTGGACAAATTGATTTTCAAGTGCAAGCATTAATCGGGTATGGCCATCGAGAATATGATCCTAGTCAAACAGTTCAAATTTTAATGTGGCCCTGGGTTTTCACAGGCCAGACAAGCGACTGGAGCAACACGCAAACTCTAACCATACCTGGCCGCAGTGAATCAGTATCACCCACTCCGACAACGCCAGAAAACCCCACAGCAACCCCATACTTGCCAGAAGTTGGGGTGCCTACAAGCAAAGGCGGCGTCGATTGGACAGAAATTGGCTTGTTCGCAGCACTAGGAGTTATAATAGTGCTTTTTGCAATCATAGTAATTATGCGTAGAAAAAAGAATACCTCGCTTGTGTAGGTGTAATGTTTGGTTATCGCTTTTCCGTGGGGCGACTGTTGAAGCCATTGGGGTGACGGCGGTTCTGTTTAGGGATTATTGGGCGGATAAGCCCATCTCAACCCTGCATTTACTTGCTAACTCCAAGTATTAACGAACAAAAAGTGACGTGTTTTTGCCAGTTTTGCAATGATGGAACCATTCTTTTTTCAAGCAATATTTATAACATAAATGACCCATTCAAACAGTTCATATAATTCGCTTATATGCTGGAGAATTTGGCTCCACCATGTATTGGGTGAAAAAATAGATGCCGTTTAAGAAAACAAAGAAAGATGCGGCAGACGCTTTAGAGTTAGAATGGGTTTTGCAAGTTAAAAACTACAAACTGCGCCTCGACCGCAAACATTGCGTAGGCTGCCAAATCTGCATGAATGCCTGCCCCAAACAAGCCATCACCCACCAGAAACAACCCAAAGTCGGCGATGCCGCGCAGCGGGTGAAGGTGGATGTGGATTTGGAGAAATGCAATTTCTGCGGCATCTGCGACGTCACCTGCCCCTACGGCGCCATAACCGTCACCCACAACGGCAGCCATGATCTAAACATCTTATCCAAAGACAGCTACCCAGAACTAATCAGGGATATAGTGGTGGACACACGTAAAGGCGACAAAGCCTGCGTCGAATGCGAAACCGCCTGTCCACTCCAGCTAATCAAAGTCTCAAAGGTGGCTTATGACGGCAAACCCGTCACCGACATATCTACGCTTTCGCCGATGGGACAAAAACGCGTCCAAGTCACCGTAGACATCGATAAACAACATTGTCCCACATGCCGCGTCTGCGAATTCAAATGCCCTCCAGGCGCCATAAGAGTAAAAAAAGCCTTCGAAGGCAACCTACACATCGACCAAGACAAGTGTCCGCCTGGCTGCAAAGACTGCCTTGACGTCTGCCCCATAACCGACACGCTGGTGCTTGGCGACGACAAAAAAGTTTACGTTAACGAGCAAACCTGCACTTTCTGCGGCGCATGCAAAAACGTTTGCCCCCAACCTGAAGCGTTGACAGTTCACCGCACAAAAGTTCACCATACCCCCATCCACTCGGGTGCATGGAACAAAACTTTGGAGCGCATCACCAGCCCCACAGATGCAGTTAAAGAGTTCAAGGAGCATGCAGCAAAGACCAGACGTGAACTGGTTGCACACCGCTTTGAAGTGGAAGAGATGAAGAAGAAATGAGCACTCCCAATCCAAATCAAACTAAACCTGAAGAACTCCGTGTTGGCGTCTTTGTATGCCACTGTGGACTCAACATCGCCGGAACTGTAGATGTACATGCAGTTGCGGAATACGCCAAAACCATACCTGACGTCGTCTACGTCAAAGAAAACCGCTACACCTGCGCCGACCCGGGTCAAGAAGAAATCCGCAAAGCAATCCGCCAAAAAAAACTCAACCGCGTAGTCATCGCCGCTTGCTCTCCACGCATGCACGAACCCACTTTTCGCCGCACAGTCTCCGAAGCAGGCTTAAACCCCTTCCTCTACGAAATGGCAAACATCCGTGAATTCGCCTCTTGGTGCCACCAAAGCGACCCAGTTGCAGCGACGGAACGTGCCAAAGACACCGTAAAGATGGCAGTCGCCAAAGTACGCCTCATGCAGCCGCTGCAAACCATAGAGGTGCCAGTCACCAACAAGGCACTCATAATCGGCGGGGGCATAGCAGGCATGAACGCCGCCCTCGACTTAGCTGAGCAAGGCTTCAAAGTTTACATGCTTGAGACTTCGCAGAGCATCGGCGGCCACATGGCGGCGCTGGACAAAACCTTCCCCACACTGGACTGCAGCATCTGCATCGAGGGCCCCAAAATGGTGGATTGCGCCCGCCACTCAAACATCACCATATTCGCCAACAGCGACCTCGTCAAATGCGAGGGCTACATTGGCAACTTTAAAGTTAAAATCCGCAAAAACCCCCGCTTTGTCAACCCAGAAAAATGTACGGGGTGCGGCGAATGCAAAGACGCTTGCCCCATCGAGTACCCAAACGAATGGGATATGAACTTGGGCACTCGGAAAGCAATTTCTGTACCCTTCGACCAGACGGTTCCATTGATTTACAGCATCAACAAGGACTACTGCATCGAATGTTTCAAATGTACTGATGCCTGCGGAGACCGCGACGCCATAGACTTCGACCAAAAACCCGAGGAAGTAGACATTGAAGTCGGCGCCATCATCGTTTCCACAGGCTTCGACGTTTATGAGCCCTATGACATGCCACTTTTGGGTTACGGCAAATACCCCAACGTCATCACCAGCATGGAGTTTGAACGGCTGATTCTGGCGGCGGGACCCACCGGAGGCAAAGTCATACGGCAAAGTGACGGGCAGAAACCCCACCGCATCGTATTCATCCAATGCGTCGGCAGCCGAGACAAGCAGCATTACCCCTACTGCAGCAACTTCTGCTGCATGTACACCCTCAAACACGTGGTGCAGCTTAAAGAGAAGTACAAAGAAGACGTGGAAGTCTACGTTTTCTACATGGACATACGCAGCCCTGGCAAAGGCTATGAGGAATTCTATGACCGTGCAAGGGAGAGGGGCGTCAACTTTATCCGTGGACGTGTAAGCCGCATAGACGAAGATCCCAAGACCCATAACTTAACTGTGCACAGCGAAGACAGCTTGCTTGGGCAACCCATCGAAGTCGAAGCCGACATGGTCGTCCTCGCCACAGCATCCATCCCCAAAAAAGGCAGCGAAGAAGTCGCCCGCATCCTCAACCTCAGCCGTGACTCCAACGGCTTCTTCATGGAAGCCCACCCCAAACTCAAACCCATGGACGCCCCAACCGACGGCGTCTTCTATGCGGGCGCTTGTGCAGGACTCAAAGACATTCCTTACAGTGTCTCTCAGGGCAGCGGAGCTGCTTCACGTGCAGCCACAGTTATCAGTAAACCGAAATGGAAAATCGAACCCATCATTAGCGTTGTGGACTCAGAGAAATGCAAGAAATGCGGCATCTGCGTTGACAAATGCCCCTACGGTGCTATCCGCCAAGAACCAGGGCAACCCGCCAGCATCATCACCGCCAGCTGCCACGGTTGCGGCACATGCGTCGCCGAATGTCCACAACACGCCATTACCCAGATGCACTTCACCGATGCACAAGTCATGGCTCAAATCCACGCTGCCTTAGAAACTAACCCGGAAGACAAAATCCTCGCCATACTCTGTAACTGGTGTAGCTACGCCGGCGCAGATTTGGCAGGTATCAGCCGATGTGACTACCCTGCCAGCGTCCGAGCAATCCGCGTCATGTGCAGCGGACGGGTCGCCAGAGACTTCGTGCTTGAAGCGCTGCGTTTAGGGGCGGGTTCGGTTTTGGTTGGTGCATGCCACTTGCCCTACGACTGCCACTACATCAACGGCAACTACAAGATGAAAGCCCGCACCGATGCGCTGAAGAATATGCTGGTTAAGCTGGGTATGAGTCCAGAGCGTTTCCGAGTTGAATATATCTCTGCCGCAGAAGGTATCCACTACGCTGAAGTCATAAAAGAAATCGACGTAGAGCGCAAAGCCTTGGGCAAAGAAAAGATACAGGCGGAGAATGCTAAGCTAAAGCCGTTGCTTGAGAACATGTTAAAACGCAAGTAAAAGAAGCGTTTGCTGCTCTCTTAGCATCGCCCATCCATTATTTAGCTGTAGGTCAAATGTTTTGTTGGTGTTCTCTCTTTATGTGGGGTGGCGGTTTACGGCATGCCACAAGAATGGTTGAGAACTCAATTGCTTTTTGCGGTTGCAACGTTTTTCTATGCCTGTTTCGGTGTGGAAAGTGCATTTTTCTCCACACGCGCAACATGGCTCCATGCAGAACCAGCCGCTATGTGGGTGTGGAAGTATGTTGGTTTGTTTATGTTTCACTCTATCGAGGCTCTTTTTGATGCTTTGCCGCATAGAGCTTTCTTCTGTTATGGCGGATCAAGCCTACACTGCCTAAAACGGCCACTGCTCCGCCTGCTCCAGCTGCGATTAGAAGCGTTGCCGGGAATGGCGCGGGGTTTTGTTGTGGGCCAGTGTTAACCGTGGGGAATGTGGATGGCTGGTTGGATGTGGATGTCGGCGTGGGCTCAGATGCCTGTTGGGATGCAGGTGTATCGGTTACGGTTGATTTGCTGCTTGTTGTAGGCGGTTGTGTGGAAGCCGGTGTGGTTGGTGGTTGTGTTGGCGCTTGAGTCGGTGTTGGCGTTGGTGTGGGGGTTGGGTCGGGCACGGTTTGGGGCGTACCAATAGCGTAGATGGTGCCGAATTCTGTTCCGACGTAAATTACCCCTTTAGCGACGGAGGGAGCCGAGCGGAAGTAGTCATCGATTGAGTAATTCCAGATTTTCTCGCCTGTAACAGCATTCAAAGCATAGAGATTTCCGTGGTCGTCGTTGCATGCTGCGTAAACTACTCCGCCTGCAATTGCCGGCGCATTAAATCCTGTAGCGTTGGTTGAGTGCCAGATTTCTTCGCCTGTGTCGGCGTTAAGAGCGTAAACACCGCCAGTCGACTCAATGTAGACTATGCCCTTGGCAACAGATGGGTCAGATGGTAAAGACGCTGGAACTGTGGTGTGGTTCCAGAGTTTATCGCCCGCTGTAGCGTTAAAGGCAAAGATGTTACCGTTCTCAGATGCCGTGTAAACTATTCCGTTGGCTACAACAGGGGAAGCAGAAACGCCGTTATAGGGGTAGGTTTCACTGCAGTTGTATTTCCAAACCAGTGTGCCGGTTGCTGCGTTCAAGGCGTAAATGTCCCCGTCTTCTGAACCAGTATAGACGAGGCTGCCATATACTGTAGGGGAGGTGAGTACTTCACCGATTTCTGAGTATCTCCATATCTGCTGACCATCAGACGCTCGTAAAGCGAATACTCCATCAAAGAATGAACCTACATAAACCACTCCATTCGACACGGCTGGTGCAGTGACAACAGCTCTTGGTGATGGATTGTTCCAAACTTGGGTCCCAGAGTGAGCGTTAATTGCGTATATTCCATAGTCGCCTCCAATGTAAACTACGCCGTCGACAACCACTGGCGAAGAAAGCGTGCCCAACCCGCCCAAATTAAACCTCCAATAACGAGTGCCCGTATAAGCGTCCAATGCGTAAACATAGCTGTTCTGTGACGCATCGTATACTATGCCACCGACTACTGCAGCTGACGAAGCCACCCTGATTATCATGTTCGCTCTATCTACACTGAACTTCCAGAGCAAAGAGTTGTCCACTACGGCTGTGTTATCGGGTGAACCTGAGTGTTGGGGGTCATGCATGTACATTGGCCACGTAATTGCTGTAGGGGTGACGATTAAGTAATTGTCAGAAGCAACGTTGCCTGAGGCGTCCGTTACAGAGATTTGGTAGTCCCCAGAAGTTAACGCTGGAACTGTGAAGGCTCCTGCAATATGCCCTAAAGAATCAACGGCTGAGCTGCTAAGAGTAATGGTTGTTCCACCGAAAGTTACGGTTACTGTTGAGCCAGACGCAAAGCCGCTTCCCAAAACGCTCGCTTGGGTGCCTGCAAAACCAAACTTTGGCTGGAGAGAAATTGAGGGGTGACTTGCCTTTCCAAACGCATACAGATACCCGTCTCCACTTTTAACAAAGAGAACGCCATTGGCAACTGCGGGACACGAATTGATGTTAATGTTGCTTGGGGCATAACTCCACTGTTCCGCGCCGGTATCAGCAATCAATGCATGGATGCCGTCGCTGTTACATGCATAAACAAGTCCGCCTGCAGCAGCCAAAGAAGAGCACCAAACTTTAAGGGGATTATTCAAAACCAAAGCTCCTGTTGCAGCGTCTAAAGCATAGACACCATTGGTTAAAGAAACTGCATAAACGATTCCTTCAGCTACCGATGGCATGCAGGCGTCACTTGGGCCAATAGGGTAATTCCATATCTGTGCACCTGTGGTGGCATTCAACGCACAAAGGTCATCGCCTTGGCAGCTGGCATAAACGATGCCGTTGGCGACGGCGGGAGAATTATACGTGGAGCCTAAGCCTATATTACCGCCCCATTTCAGCTCACCAGTTGATGCATCTATTGCGCTGACACCGCCATAACTGGTGACGTAAAGGGTGTTATCTACCACTACTGGCGAACTTTCGCCTCCAAGGCTGATGTTTTCACAGATCCAAACTGTATCTCCTGTTGAAGCGTTTCGCGCTATCACAGAGCTGTTGCCTGAAAAAATGTAGTGCAGCCCATTGGCGACTGCAGGTGAAGAGGCACTGTACATTCTAGAGGAGTTCCAAATAACCGCTCCCGTAGTAGCATTCAAAGCATAATCATGCCCTTCCCAAGTAGAGGCATAAACCACCCCGTTGACGACTGCAGGAGTCATCGCCGTAAAGTCCCCGACCTTCTGGCTCCAAATAGGGGTTCCGCTCGAAGCATCCACAGCATAGAAAACCCCATCGTCGGAGCCAATGTAGACAACGCCGTTCACCACCACTGGAGAGGAACTTATTATCCAATCGCAACTCGCTCCCGTGTCGAATTTCCAGAGCAAGTCGTGGGTTATCGGTGCAACATCGTCTGGTGAACCTGTGTGGGCAGCGTTGTAGCCAAACATTGGCCAGTCGGTAACTGTTGAGTCAGCCGCCTCGGCGTTCCCAAAAGTTAAATCATGCGAGATTAGCCCTGTTACTATTGAAGCCAGTAGAAGCAGAACAAGAATTACCGGTACAGTTTGGCGTTTCATACTTTACCGTTTCCTACAGTAGGCGTTGAGAAAACTGCGGATAAAAAGTTTTTCATCAAGGTTTCTTGACTAACAAACAAGTGGCGGTTGAGATCGATTGGCATAGACAGTTGCCGCAATAGGTCATGAACCTCATTTCTTTGGGTCACGCCAAGAGTTAATTGTGGATTAGA
Organism: Candidatus Bathyarchaeota archaeon; assembly: GCA_963702095.1. Taxonomy (GTDB): domain Archaea; phylum Thermoproteota; class Bathyarchaeia; order Bathyarchaeales; family Bathycorpusculaceae; genus Bathycorpusculum. The sequence continues at coordinate 1,799,602 of OY969706.1, read as the reverse complement.
ACTTCATAAAACGTAAATGCAAAATTGGTTCCCAATTCAAGTATGTGCAATCTACCAATCACTATAACGAAATTTGATTTTCCAAATGCTAAACAGAAAAAAATTCAGAAAAGAGCTACTTCTGGATTTGTTAAATTAGAATTCATCAAACCCATTCTCGTTGAATTTGTAGAGCACGTATAATCGTTGTTATGCAGAAACCCCTGCAGAGAGGGCCTTGGCGCAGAAACAACTATTACCCTTCTAAAAACAAGTGGCGAGTTTCTATTTGAGTAGGCTTAACTGAGAAAAAAGAAAAAGAGAGGAAATTATTTTTTCCGCTTATAGACAATCGTCGCTACTGCACTGAAGATTAACGCTAATGCTACAACCACTATTACTGCTACCGAATACTCCGGAATAGACGGGGAGGGCGCGTTGGTTTCAGTGAAAACTGCCTGGTACTCAAAAGTTGATCCATAGCCATGATTTACGTTGTACGGATTATCAGTTGGTTCTAAGTTAACCGGGTATCCACCGTGACTTTCTGTAACGTTTACGCCTGAGATTACCCAATGTGAGAATGTCCAACCGCTGTCGGCTGTTGCAGAGAGGTTAAGCGAGGTTGCGTTTGCTAAAACGTAGGTTCCCGGCATTGGAGTTGTGGTTCCTCCAGCAGATGGCAAAACAACAACGATTGCCGCGTTAGCCATTTCTGATGCGACCGGCAGATTGCTTCCGGGCGGGGCCTGTAGTGGAGTGAAAACTGCTTGGACCACGTAGGTTTCTCCGCCTTGAACTGTGAGCGTAGTTGTGCTGTCTGTGGTAGTGGTTGTTGTCGAACCCGGGCCTAAAATGATAAAGTTCGAGAATATGTAGCCGGCGTCGGTTGCGGTTGCGGTTATTTGTACGGGTGTGCCGTCGGCGTAGGTTTGGGTTCCTGTTGGGTCGGTGATGCCGCCGATGGAATCTAGGAATGCAACGGTTGCAGTGCCCTGTGCCTCGGTGTTTATGTTGGCAAAGCCTATTGCTGCAAATATTACCAGTGACAATAGCAAAGTGGTAGCCAAAGGTTTTTGGGGTTTAACCATTCGAACCTTCTCCTAAAAATGGTATTGCTTACTCGTTTCATTTTAGAGCGGATGAAAATATATATGGCTATGTAGTTGCGCATGCACAATCACAGAAAGCCTCTAACCTTAGCGGCTGCGTTATCCCGCTTGCAGTCCTTTTCTTTGTTTCATACGCAGGAGGTGCTGTCAAATGCAACCACACAGTCTTATTAGTGGCTATATCAAGAAATTAATTGAAAAGTTACACGTTTTTTAAAAGCATCCCAACTACTGACTATCACTACGTTCTTTCCAGTATTTTGGGTGCATTTTAAGGCGAGAATCACATGGTTGACGTAATTTTAACTGCCGACAGAACCGTGATGAGCAATTACCATAACAACGAATTCGCCGGGTTTGGCGCTTGTGCTCCCCCAAACATTATCCCGGGCTGGCTCTACAGCTACCTTTTCTTTCCACCCCTTAAATCCTGTAAAGGCGAATTATCTGTCGCACCCTATGGGCTACGAAAAATAGAAGCCCAGTTACTAAAAGAAGGCTTCACCGTTAAGGTAGTGAGCCCAGATTATCTGAGCAGTTTTCTACATGACGCAAAAGTGCTGGGAATACATGCCATGGACCCTTTTGGTTTAGGTCCAGCATCCACAACTTTTGCTTCCTTTTTCCGAAAAGAACCGTTTCTTGCACAACATTTCCGGTCCTTACTAAATAACCCAGCTATTAAAAAGGCGAAAAGAAGTGGTTTGAAAGTTGTTGTTGGTGGACCGGGGGCATGGCAGTTCCGTTACCGAGAGAGCCAGGGCAGATTTAGGCGTTGATTGCATTGTAGAAGGTGAAGCGGAAAAAGCCATCGGTAAACTTGTTGAGGCAGCGTTAAGGGGACAAAACTTGCCTACGCATTATGAGGCTGCGGCTGCCGAAACGCCTCACTTAGAAGAGATCCCCGACATTGTTGGGGGTTCAATTAATGGTTTAACTGAAATCGGCAGAGGTTGCTGTAGAGGCTGCCAATTCTGCAATGTAACCCTAAGACCACTAAGATGGTACCCTATCGAAAAAATAGACCGTGAAATCAACGTTAACATGACTGCAGGTGAAACAGGTGCATGTCTGCATGCAGAAGATGTTATGCTATACGGGTCAAACAACACATACCCCAACTCTGAAAGACTGCTTGAACTACATAATTATGTAACAAAAAAGTGCACAGACATGGCGTGGAGCCACTGTTCAATCGCGGCTGTTGCGTCAAATCCAAAACTTTTCTCAGAGTTATCAGAGATTATTCTGCAAAAGCAACTTTTCTGGGGTGCGGAAATAGGAGTGGAAACCGGGTCGTCGAGGATAGTGGAGAAACTGATGCCTGCCAAGGCGCATCCGTTTAAACCAAACCAGTGGAGAGAAGTGGTTTTCGCCGGTATGGGTTTAATGCATGACAATCGGCTTGTTCCTGCATGTACGTTGATTGTTGGGTTGCCTGATGAGCAAGAATCTGACGTCCTCAAAACCATGGAGTTAATTGATGATCTAAAAAATTATCGCAGCCTTATTGTGCCATTGTTTTTTGTGCCGCTGGGAAAGTTGGGCAGAGAAGATTGGTTTTCTGAAGTAAAACTAAGTCCACTGCATAAACAGCTTTTTGTTAAATGCGCTGAACACGACTTCAGATGGGTTAATGACTTGATCGATTCATCTCTTTCAAATAAATGGTACAGTTCGCTACTGAAGGGTTTGTACAAGGGGTTTGCGGTGGTGGCGAAGAATAAGCTACGGCGAGTTGAGTACACGTAGGTATAATGGCTGGCTGGATCCACCCAACTTTGCCGCTTTCCCCGTTTCTTTGCTCACTTAGCCCTTAAGAGATCGATTAAAAAGTCATGCGGATTGCAATTCCAAATACACACATCGCTGCATGTTGTATTCAATAAAGTTTTAATGTACACCTCGCATTGTATAAACTGTAATTGAGTGAGTTGAAAGGATGCTGTCTCGGTCTGCTGTAGTAAAACTAAAAGCAATTTTGATTATCGATTTATTGATTGTTGGTGCAGCGGTAGGAGTTTACTTTTACCTGCAAAGTCAGGGCGTAATCACTGGCGCTGCGAAACCCGCAACCTTCACCTATTCGGATTTGACGGTGAGCCCCCTTGAAGCTTTTGTGGGGCAAAGCATCGACATCACTGTCAACGTGACCAACCAAGGGGATGTTGAAGGCAATACTACGGTGAATTTGGAAATTAACGGGGCTATTGAGGATTCGCAGAACATTACTTTAGCGGGTTTGAGGGATTCCCAGATCATTGACTTTACAGTTCTTAAATTGAAAGACGGCAACTACAGCGTCAAAATCGGCGATTTAGAGGGGTCCTTCCTCCTTAAGCCTGCTCCACCGGAATCCAGTAAAATCGTGCTTTCAAACTATAAATCCGACCCATATGAGGTTTGGCCTAACCAAACCGTTAGGGTGACAGCTGATGCACTCAATCCTTCCGGAGAAACTGACCGGTTAATGATCACTGTCACAGATGACGGCGACATTGTGGATTCACAGATGATAGAGTTAGAAGCAGGTGCCAGCCAACAAGTAGTGTTTAACCTCACCGCGTCAAACGAGGGCAAACATAACGTTAAACTAAACACCTTAAGCGGCACCTATACCGTCGTGAAAGAAGGTTACCACACCCTTACAATCGGCAGATCAGGCGGCGGCTCGAAGGCTTTGCCGTTTACGCTCAATGGCGAAAACCATGAAACCACCTACATGGCTCTTGTGCCCGTGGGGGAATACTCCGTGACGGTCCCTAACCCCTTTGACGTGGGCACTGGGGTCTTGGCGTTCTCGTATTGGAGTGATGGCTCAACAAGCGCGACCCATACCTTTACCGTGGATAAACGCACGATTTTGGTTGCCACCTACACCCTCATCAGCGGCTATGCATGCTGTCCGTCGCTGTACTTTTGGAACGGCACCGGTTACCAATATGTCACTGAGGTTTCCAATTCGGGTTGGCTGGGCTACATCGGCTACATAGACCCTGCTGGAACCATCGTGTTTAAAGACGGCAACCCCTTCGACTACGTCAAGTTAGACAATAGCTTACTTAAAACTAAAGACGGTTACTACGGCTTCACCCTTACGCAGCAGTGGAACGAACTCTTCTACCTAGACCAAGCCTCTCTGCTATGCGTCGACCATCCTGTTGGCACCGACGCCTATATGTCACTGACCAGTTACCTAAGCGACGGCTCCACCGGCAAAGTTTACACAGTTACCAACCAAACTACCACCTCGCCAATCAGCGCTACCAACGAGAAAGGCGAAAACGTCTTGCCGCAGCTAAGCAGCATAGATGGTGTGTTCACGCCCGGCGTTAACGGTTATGACAGCATATGGAATAATATTACCTTAAACCAGTTAACGCTGGACCTTGGCAATTTGACCGGGGCATCCGAAGTAAAGTTGGTCATCCGTGGCATCGTTGACTGGGGTCCCGCTGATTCGTATTATAACTGGATTGACAGCTTCAAAGACGCTGCAGCCCAAGGCCTGATCACCAGTAACACTGAGATTTCGCCAGCGCCCTACTTAGAAGTTAAAGCCGCCAACGGCACTTGGATACGTGTTAACCAAGACATACCCCTACCATCAGACTACAGAGCTAGAACCTACACGGTCAACATAACAGGCATCTTCCCGCCAGACGTAACTGACTACCAAATCAGATTCAACAACTACTGGAACGTAACCTACGACTACATCGGCATCGACACTTCCAACCAAGCAAACATAACCACACAAATAATCAGCCCATCCTCCGCAGTCCTTAGTCAACTCTGGGACACAACCTCACAGTCCACAGGCGCATTCACACGCTACGGAGACGTACTGCCGCTACTACAAGACGCTGACGACATGTTCGTTGTAGGGAGACAAGGCGACCAAGTTAACCTGCTGTTCCCAGCCGCAAACCTCACCGAACCCGCACCCGGCATGGTACGCGACTACTTCTTCGTCGTCGCCTCTTGGTTCAAGGACCCGCCGGGAGAATGGGGATACGGCTTCACCTTCACCGTTGACCCGATGCCTTTCCAAGCGATGAGCGGCTTCCCCTACACCACCGACGAACACTACCCCAACGACCCAGCATACCAAGCCTACCTGCAACAATACAACACAAGAATCATCAACTAAACCTCTTTTTTCTTCTTTTTTACTAATTTTAAATACAAACATTTCCTTAAATCTATGAGAAGTATGGCGTCTCACAAAAAAGGTGACCCAACTGAAGAACTGCGAAGGATAAATCAAGTCTAAGCACAAACGAACAGGCAAACCCGAAAACTGTCTCCTGAAAAAACGAAGTCAATCTGGGATAAAACAGAACAATAACCGCTTACACACAATCAGTTATGTCTTTGGTCAAGGTAACCCAACAAATACACCAACCTAACAATAAAAAACCCACTGAACAACCAAACCTAAATCCCACACAAAAAAGCACTTGTATAGAAAGAACAACTCGCAACATAACCAAAATACACAGCTATTCTTTAAGGCTACCAAATCTGCCACAACTACATCCGCCCCATGAAGCCTATGTGATGAGTTGTTGTATTTCTTTTAGTTGTTTGGCGATTGTTTTTCCTTTTTCGGTTAGGCTGTATATGCTTTGTAGAGGTTTTGTGTCTAATAGTTGTCTTTGGATTAAGCCTTCTTGTTCGAGTTCTCTTAAGCTTAGGCTCAGGGTTCCTCTGCTGGTTGTTAGTTTGGATAGTTGTGCGTGTCTTAGGTCGCCATTTTCGTATAGGCATAGCATTATGCGTACGCTGGGTATTTGGACTATCTGTGAAATCTTCAAATCTAACCCTTGGTTGATTATGAGCTAAACCCACAGATAACATAAATGCTCGTTATTTTGTGCTAAAGATAGAAAAATTATATATGCTCAAATAATTGAGTATTGTTATAGGTGAAAATAGATTGCAATCAAACGTAGTTAAACCGCGAAAGCTGTCTCAAACGTTTAATCGTGCTGGTTTGGAGGGGGTTGGGGTTTTGATTGGTCTGGGTCTTTCAGAGCGGCAAGCGCGTGTCTATCTGGCACTGCTTAAAGCGGACGATGCTAGGGCGCGACCTGTTGCAAACGCAGCAGGCGTAGCTCGTCAGGAGGCATATCGTTTGCTTTTGGAGTTGCAGCAGTTGGGGCTGGTGCAAAAGAATTTGACGGTTCCTGTTAGTTATGTTGCGGTGCCGTTTCCTGAGGCTGTAAAGACGTTGTTTGCGGTTAGAGCTAGCGAGTTAATGGTGATTTCTCATAAGGCAAAGCATGTTACGGAGAAATTCAGCCAAAACCCGCCAGCCCCATCGGTGATGGAGTCGCTTCTGCCCTGCTTTGGCGCAGTCTGCGAGGGGGAAGGGGGCAAAAAATATGCCGCCGCGTTGGAGGCGGCGCAGGGTTGTGTTGAGTTGGTTTGTAGTTGGGTGCGGTTTAGGCAGTTGTGTTTTCATTTTGAGGGTGAGCTGAAGGCTGCTCTTAAGCGGGGTGTGCGGGTGCGTGTGGTTGTTGAGAAACCGTCTCGATATTCCGTCTCCAAATGGGTAAATGCGCTTGATAGCGCGGTTTTTGAGCTGCGGACGATGCCTAATGCGCCTGCAGCTGTCATCGCCGTTTTTGACGGCGCACAGGTGGCTATGACTTTTGATGGGCTGCTCGTTTGACCACAGGGCCTGATTTGTGGAGTAAGCACACGGGTTTGGTTGCAGTTTGCCGCGGCTATTTTGATAGGCTTTGGGCTGAATGGGTATTGTGTTAAGTGTGGGTTGTGTTATGGGGGCTTTAAAATAGATCAACGGCAGTTTTGTGTGGTCTGCTTGTGGACTCCGCCTCAACCAGCCTGCAACCCAAACCAGACGCAGATGCCAAAACAGGCGCCACAGCCAAACCCACTGGAAGATGATGAGTAAGGGCGACACTCTCTTCTTCTAACACTAGAAAAAACAAGGATGAGGTCGGCAACAACCAAAAACAGAATTTAATCCTCTACGAACGCAAAGAAAACGCTTCAACCCAAAAATGTGTAAACTTTAAATGTTCTAACCTTATATTTGCTTTAATAATTCCATTTAGGAAACTGCTGCATGTCGTTGATACCTGAAATATCTAATCCGTATCTTGGGGCATTAGCCGGCGGTTTGCTCTACGGTTTAGCGGTTTGCACTGCCTCATGCTTGCCCATTGTGGCGGGTTACGTTGCGGGTGTTGGTTCAGGTTTTAAGAAAAGCGTGAAACTCACCATGATCTTTAACGGTGGACGTATCTTGGCTTACGCTTTGATTGGTGGGTTGATTGCGTTATTCGGCGGGTTGCTGCGGTTTTTTGTGTCCGATGCAATGCTCTCCCCGTTTCAAATGTACTCTTCATTTGCTTTTGGGATTGTTACCATCATAATCGGCGTGTGGATAATGTACAAAGCCAAAAACCCCACATGCAACTGCAACACCCAGCAAGCACAAAAAGCAGTAGCCGCGGGGAAAGCAGGCAGATACGGCGTGGATTTTGGGGCGTTCTCACTGGGGTTGACCCGTGGATTAATCATCTGTCCCCCACTCATTGCGTTACTGGCTTATTCGCTTCCGTTTTCAAACGCGCTGGGTAGCGTCGGAATCGCGGTGTTGTTCGGGCTCGGAACTGCCCTCTCGCCCATGCTGCTCTTAGCAGGGGTTACGGGGTGGCTGCTAAACAAGGCGCCGCTGTTCCGCAAGTGGCTAGCTATCGGCGGCGGAGTAATCCTAATACTGTTAGGCGCTTACACAATCGTTAGTTCCTTATTCATGTTAACTTAAAAGGGAGAAATGGAGAAGCAGTGGAAATAATCGGCGACGTACTAAGGTTGATAGTGTTAGCCGGGCTCGGCGCAGCAGGCGTACTGGCAATCTTGATTTGGAAAAAAAACAAGTCTACCCGCGTAAGTTTTCTACGCGTAATTGTGCAGCTTGTTTCTCTTGTAACGCTTTTCTACATTTTCTCCTTAGAAGACCCAGCCGTACCGCTTCTATACGTCCTAATCGGCTGGTTCGTCGCAACACTCTTCATCGGCAGATTCTTCTGTGGCTGGGTATGCCCCTTCGCCTTCATCATGGACGTTGAAAGTTACCTCAGACGGGCACTTAAAATTCGGTACCGCCTTGTCCCCGACAAACTAAACATAGCCCTCCACAAAGGCAGATACGTCATCCTGGCTGTTTTCCTGCTCCTGCCCATACCGCTGTGGCTTCTAAGTCCGCCGCAGAACATCAACTTCGCAGTCATGATGGGGCAACTCTTGGCAGGTCCCTTCCGCCCCTACAGCGTCATCATAGACCCTTTGATTCCGTTTGTTGTTCCATGGACCGGCCAGTTGGTTGTAGCAAACGTCAACTTAAGCTACCCCTACGCCGCAGACATAATAGCCTTCGTCGGAGCCAACCTCGGACAAATCTTAGCCATCGCATTCGTCGCGGTCACGTTGGTAGGCGCCTTCTTTGTCCGCCGAATCTGGTGCCGCTTCTGCCCCGCAGGCGCCTCTTTTGGAGCCCTCAACCAATTCAAAGGCTTCAAAGCCCTCCCCCCGCTCTACATAGAGAAAGACGAGGAGAAATGCACCAAATGCGGCGTCTGCAAAAGAGTCTGCCCCGTCCAAGTCAACGAGGTATACGAGCAGAAAGGCGGAAAAATCGGGACCTCACAATGTATGCTGTGTACAAGATGCGTAGAAATGTGTCCCTATGAGGATACACTCAAGTTAAAGTTGGGTAGTAAGACCCTGTTTAGGTCGAGAAACTGGTTAGAACCATCAAGTAGTGAATGAGGAAGAAAAAAATGAAAAGTCAAACCAATGAAAGAAAATACATGCCTGAAGTATCTCAAAAAGAAAGTGAAGAACTAAGAAACACCGTGAAAGCCGCTTCACAAAAAATTATAGCTGACAACATCGAACGCATGAAGAAAGCTGACCCCCACCGCCCCGAAGCCATGAAGTACTTCGACAACATCGCCGACTTGTTTGGTCAACGCCAAAAAGAAATCCAAGCTGAAAAAGCCAAGGGCAAAAAAGTCATCGGTTACATGTGCCTCTTTGCCCCCACAGAGCTGATTTCGGCTGCAGATGCTATCCCAGTGCGCGTTAACTCAGGCTGGTACGACACCAGCAAGTTGGGTGACCGCGTGGTGCCAGTGGAGGTTTGCCCAGTCATCCGCTCAACCATCGGCGCCAAAATGATTGAGCTCTCCCCCTTCCTCGAACAAAGCGACGCCTTAATCAGCGTTTTAACCTGCGATGGCATGACTAAACTCAGCGAAATTTTAAGCGACCAAAAACAGGTTTGGGGCATGAATGTTCCCCGCATAAAAGACTCCGAGCATTCCCTGCGCTTCTGGAGCGACGAAATCAGGCAAATGAAAACCCAGATTGAAAAGTTCACCGGCAACAAGATTGACCGTAAAAGCCTCAAAGAAGCCATCGAAACCAGTCACCGTGCAACCAAAGCTTTCCGGCGGCTACAGGACTTGCGCAAAGGCAACTCAGTCATCATGGGCAGAGACGCTATGCTTGTTAACCAAGCCTACAGCTGGGATGATAAGAAACGGTGGACAGAAAAAACCGAAGCTCTCTGCGACGAACTTGACAAGCGGGTGGCAAACAAGGACTGGGTGGTTTCTCCCGATACGCCTCGGGTTATGGTTACGGGGACGCCGATGTTTTGGCCTGACAATTGGAAGCTGCCTACACTGGTTGAAGAGGGCAATCCGCCTGGCATCATCGTCGCTGACGAACAGTGCAGTGGCGAACGCATCTTAAACGATCCCATAGGCATCGATGAATGGTCTATGGATGACATGTTAAAAGCGATAAGCGACCGCTACTTGATGGCTTCGACGTGCCCATGTTTTACCAGCCAAGACGGCAACCAAGACCGCATCAACTGGCTCCTCAACAAAGTCAAAGAATGGAAAATACAAGGCGTCATCTACTATGTGGTCCGAGGCTGCATGCTCTACGCCATGGAATACACCCGTGTGAAGAAGGCTTTGGACAAAATTAATGTGCCTGTTTACTATTTGGATACGGAATACACACGTGAAGACGTTGGGCAAATGAAGACTCGTGTGGAAGCGTTCCTTGAGATGCTCAACGCAAGAATCGACCTATAAGGTGAAATGAAGTAGTGATAACCGTTGGAATGGATTTGGGCACTCAGAGAGTCAAAGTTGTCGTGTTAAAAGACGGTGCAGTCGCCGCCCGTGCACAAGCCTTCTCAGGGTTCGACCCTACCAAAGCAGCAGAGCAATCCGTCAACGAAGCCCTCGCCGCAGCAAACCTCAAACAATCAGACGTCAACCAATTCGCCGCCACAGGCTCCGCCATGGAAATGGCACCCTACGAACACAGCACAGTAAGCATGATGGGCGCAGACGCTAAAGCAGCCGTTTTTCTAGTTCCCAAAGCACGCACAATCGTAGACATAGGCGCTGAGGAAGCCCGCGCAGTAAAAACTGGCGAGCGAGGAGTCATGATGGACTTCGTCGTCAACGAACGCTGTGCCGCGGGTGCAGGCGCTTTCATTGAAGCCATGGCGAGGGCGCTTGAGGTTAAATTGGAAGACATGGGTCCCTTGTCGCTCAAAGCCGAGCGGGCAAGCCCAATCAACGCGTCCTGCGTAATCTTCGGCGAATCCGATGTGGTCTCACTTATTCACCGACAAGAAAGCAAACCTGAAATCGCACGCGCAGTCTTCGACGCCATGGCAGACCGCGTCTCCTCGATGATCCACCGCTTAGGCATTAACCCAGAAGTGGTGCTGGTCGGAGGAGTCGCCAAAGACCCCGGCTTCGTGGCATCGCTCAACCGCAAAATAGGCTTAAACGTCGTTATCCCCGAATACCCCGACTATGTTGGGGCTTTAGGTGCTGCGTTGATTGCAGTTTCTCGCGTCAAAGGAGGCAGCTAAATGAGCAACGGAAATGAGTTTTGGCGTTGGAATGAGTACCACCGAGTAATGCCCAACATCAAACCGACTGGCAAAGACCTCATCACTGCAGGCGTTGACGTGGGCTCCGTGGGTTCCAAAGCAGCCATCATGGTCAACGGGCAAGCCTACGCTTGGGGCATCACCCGCACAGGCAGCAACAGCCCTGAAAGCGCTAACAAAGCACTCAGCTTCGCATTGCAGGACACAGGACTCAAAGTAAGCGACCTCAAATTCATCGTTGGCACAGGCTACGGACGCGTAAATGTGCCTATGGCGAACAAAGCCATCACCGAAATCGCCTGCCACGCAAAAGGTGCCAACTACATATGGGGACCCAGCGTCCGCACAGTCCTCGACGTAGGGGGACAAGACATTAAAGCCATAAAAATCGATGAAACAGGCAGAGTCGTCAGTTTCCTTATGAACGACAAATGCGCCGCTGGCACAGGCAGAGGCATGGAAGTCTTCGCCGACTTACTCCAAATTCCAATTGAGGACATCGGCGATATCTCGCTTAAAGTCGAGAAAGAACCTGACCCAGTCAGCTGCACCTGCGTCGCTTTCGCCAAAACCGAAGCCATGGGACTCTTGCGTAAGGGCTGGACAAAAGAGAAAGTCCTCGCCGCCTACACACGGGCTATGGCGGTACGCATGGCTAACCTCATAAACCGCGTCGGACTCGAAAAAGAATTGGTTATCACTGGCGGGCAATCCAAAAACATCGGCATCGTCAGCCGCATCGAAGTAATCCTAGGCGTCAAAACCCTGCCCTCGCCGAGATGGCGTGAAGGCGGCTTAGACCCCATGGTTGCCGGCGCACTGGGCGCAGCAGCATTCGGTAAAGCACTCTACGAGAAAGCCCAGAAAGGATAGCGAAAGGCATGATCACGCATTATGGCTACTGTGACGGTTCAGGCGAATACTACATCGTAGTCGACTCTGACCGCTGCAGCGGCTGCGGTAAATGCGTTGAGGAATGCCCCCAAAATGCCTTCGACCTTCAAACCGAATTCATCGATTTAGAAGACAAAACCGTCGCAGCCATCAAAGAGGAACACCGCAAAAAAATATGCTACACCTGCCAAGCATGCAAACCCGAAACCAACCAAACCCCCTGCGTCTTAGCCTGCGACTCAAAAGCGATAAAATGTATTTGGAACCCACGAAGCGTTTAGAGCCCCCCAAGCTGCTAAGAAGTAAAAAGAAAAGCCTTCGAACTTAGAGAAAAAAAATTTCCTTCTAATAAGGAAAAAGAGTAGCGACGGGGCACAAGATTGGTTTTAGCAGTGTCCGTTGGCGTTTTCAGGCAATATTTTTAGTATACGCAGGATTTTCCTGAATTCGTCCTCTTTAAGCGATGCTCTGCGTCCGCCTGCATAGATGTCTTTAACAGTTTCCAAAACAGTGGCGACCGTGGCGTCGTCTGGTACGTTGCCGCTGAGTTCTTTGATTTTATGTTTAATGATGCCTTTGCCCGATTGTTTGCCAACGGTTAGGCGCCGTGTGTTGCCGACCAGTTCAGGCGGGTAGGGTTCGTAGGTCCAGGGGTCGTTTAGGACGCCGTGGGTGTGAATGCCGCTTTCATGCGCAAACCCGTAGTCGCCGACGATGGCTTTGTTAGGCGGCACCACGAAACCGGTGGCTTTGCCAATGAAGTCTGCGGTGGCTTTGAGTTTTTCGGTTTTGCCCTCAAACTTTTTGACGCCCCGCTGCAAATACAGGTTGAGCATGATTTTTTCTGTCTCCGCGTTGCCTGCGCGTTCACCGATGCCTAAAAGTGTTGTGCTGGCGTAGACTTTGTCGTATAAGCCGTCAGCTGCCTGTATCGCCGCCATGGTGTTGCCGACTGCGTTGCCGAAGTCGTCATGCGCGTGGATTTCGATGGAGGGGATTTTGGTTTCTTTTTTGATTGCCAAGACTTTGGCGGGGATGCCGTTGGGCAGTGGCGCATTTATGTCTGGTAAACCGATGCCGACGGTGTCGCATATTCGGTAGCATTCTGCGCCTGCGTCTGCGATGGCGTTGATGAATTTGCGTTCGAACTCCCAGTCGGCGCGTGTGCTGTCTTCGCCGTGCACAAATGTGCGTAAGCCGCAGTTTTTAGCTGCGTACTCTGTGACTTCGACGACGTTGACGAGGATTTGCTCGTTTGTTTTTTCAGGCCATTTAGCCTTGAAATGGATGAATGAAACTGGGTGTGAGATGCCGACTTCTTTGAACCCGCATGCTACGGCGCTGTCGATGTCTTCTTTGACGGCTCGGCACCATCCGGCGATGCGCATGTCTAGTTTGTTGTTTAAGATGAGTTTGGCGGCTCGTTTGTCTGGTTCTTGATAGTGGAACATTTCGATGCGTTCTACGCCTATGTCGCAGAGTAGCTGGGCGATTTTTTGGGCGTCTTTTGAGCTTGCGGCTAGGCCGGGCATTTGGATGCCGTCTCGGAGGGTGGTGTCGTCTATTATTGGCTCCGTTTTTAGGGAGGGCATTTTGAAGAAGTAATCTTTTATGTCCATTTTACGCTCTTCTCGGTCTGGTTTTGCGTTTCTCCCAACGCATATTTGTAACGTTAATTAACGCTTATCTACGGGTTGATAAATATTTCTGCATAACTTCTAATAGTTTGTCCAATAATACACTGACTTAACTCCCGTTTGTTTTGTCACAAAGTAAAGAAAAACTTTACATTAGAAATTTGAAAACAGAGCCTTCAACGTTCCCGAAACAGCCAAAACATGCAGCGAAGCCTCCACCCCACCAACAGACGTAACCGCAGCCAAAGACGCCCTAAAAGACGGCAAACACACAAGCGAAGTCCGCACCACAGCAACCTTACGTTCAACATCAAAACTAATCAACGCCAAACTCGCCTGACTTGCCCCCACCTCACCAAACAACCGTGAAAGAGAACCCCAGATGGCATCCATCAACTCCCGTTCGCTTGGCAAACGGTCACGTTCCAGCTGCACCGCCAAATAACGCCTCTTAACACGCTTCACTGTGCCTTGCCCTCCTTGATTACAGTAATGCCCGGGGCAACAAAAGCTGAGCCTAATTTTAGGCGGTTACGCATAACCATCGACGAGGGATTAGTTGAAACTGCATCCAACGTTTCAGCCTCGTTCAAACCCAAAAGTAACCCCAAACTTGCCAAGTCATGAGGCATACGCATTAAGCGGTTCTCAGCGACGCCGCTGGATAGGACAATGGGCACATGAAACTCTTTAGCCAATGTAACCTCACGGCGCAGACTTGTGAGCAGACGGACGCGGCTTGGACCTTCAAGGACAAGAAGCGGTTTAACATCAATTTCCAAAGCGGTTTGGCTGCAACTGGCAAGTTCGGCTTCCGCGCGGTCAAAGAAGCGTTTATGATAATCCAATGAGGTGAAGTCGAGTAGGTCAACGCGGCGGTCTTTGGCGGCTTGGCGGCTGATTTCTTTGTCGTCGCAGAGGATACAGATGACTTCGAGTTTGCGCCGGTATTTGCGCAAGAAACGCATGAGGTCTTCTTGATTGCGAGGCTTAAAATCCGCACGCAAAACCAAGTCAAGCCCCAAATTGGCGCAGGCAGCTTTGAGCGCCGCTACTTCAGCGTCTTGCAGCCCAAAAGAAAACGCAAAACCAACCCGTTCGTATCCGAACCGTGCTGCCTTCTCGATGGCTTGCTGTGTTGCCGCTGTATCCTTGGGGTTAAATTTAAGGTGAAGGTCTGCAAAGACGCGTTTCATGGCAGTAACCCAGACTGTTTAGCCAAATCAACTATTTCCTGAGCGTTTTTGTTTTTGAAGTGGATTTTGACGTGGATTGGGTCGTTCTGTGTGAGTTTGACTGTGCCCAAATAGGCGGCTTGCTTATCGAAACGCAGGTAAAGGTTACCCTTTTCAAGATGCAATTTTATGTCCGCGTCAAGCTGTTCCTTGTCTAATACGGAGAGGTCTGTGCCGAGTTTCTGTAACGCAGAGAGTAAAAGTTTGCGGTCAGTTAACTGGGTTGTGAGGAGAATGATAGGGTTCGAATGGTGTCCCGATAACGCGGTTTTTTGGAAAACCAGGGTTTCTGAAAGAGAAAGAGGAAAAAGATTTTTGGTGGCTGCCTCGACCTTCTGCATATCCTCAGTTGCATGAGCGAATACGCGGACATCGATGTAGCCTATTGGAAAGTTGGAAGACATAGTTGTCGATTGTGTCTTATGCGTCCAGTGTTTTTAGGCTTTTGGTTTGGTATGCGCTTTAATTGCTTCCACGTTTTCGTCGTGGCTGGTTTTACGGCGCACATCAACCGGCAATCCTGCTTGGCGTGCTTGTTGTCTGCTTATGCCTGCTGCTTTGAGTTCATTGGGGCTAAAACCCTTGCCCCGTTTCTCTTTACCTCTCGGGCGATATACGGTGGGTTTAACTTGGTGCATATGGTCCATCTCCTTTGCGTTGACGTTTTACGCCGCTGTGTTTTTTGGCTCCTCTGCGGTGACTTGGACGCGCTTTCTCTGCGCCTGCGCCGCGGTGATGTAAGCCACGCACGTTTTTGCCCGCACTGGTCATGCTGCGGAAAACGCGGTTTGTATGCTGTTTCTCGGTGATCCAACCGATGTCTTTGTCTGTTTTGATGGTTGGCGCGTTGGGGTCAACGAGGATAACTTCGAACCACTTGTGTCTGCCGTCTTCTCCGACCCAGTAACTGTTTAGGACTTCTAGATTGGGGAAATGTTTGGCGGTTCGTTCTTCCGCAATTAAGCGGATTGATTTTCCAGGTTTGAATTTAGCAACACCCATACGTTTGGGGCGTCTACCGGATCTTGGTCTGAGCTTACGCAATCCGCCTCTGCGGACCTTTGTGCGTGCAACTACGAAGCCCTGTTTGGCTTTGTAGCCCAGTTTACGCGCTCGGTCAAGCCGGGTTGGGCCTTCTACTCTAAGGGTGCTTGGTTGTTTACGCCATTGCACTAGGCGTTGGCGATTAAGTTCTTCGACGAAGCTTTTTTCGGGCTGAGCCCATTCGTCGGCCATGTATTTGTATGCCATTGCTTTTCACTTTTGACTGTTTTGTTTGCGGTTCAGTCCCCGAGGGGACCACATCCCAGCGGACGAGTGTATCCGCCTGCAGTTCCCAAGAAAACGACATGCAATGAGATAAACCTTTTCCAGACAAAACAATTGTACTCAACTCGGCAGGCGGAATCATGCTCGCACAGGGCATGCTGACACCAGAACTCATGGTGGAAATCGGCATGCACCTACAGTAAAAGCATAGGCAATTTTGTCCAAAAATCTCCGTTATTGAAATTAAAGAAGCAACCGCCCTCTTTTGGCATCTTGTGGCACCCCATAAACCGCCACACCCACATAAAGAGAGAAGGGATATCTAAGTAAAACTTGATTAAGGAAGTAGGTGTTTTGGAGGGTGGTTAAGTGTGTTGGTTGGGCCACTTAGCCATCCGTCGTTCGAGGAGAAAGGAGAAGGCTTCGAAAACGGAAAAGGTTTGAGTTGGCTATTGGCTTAGCCTTCAACCTTAACCAATCCCTCCAATCACTGATACTAAAGATGTCGCAAAAGGGTTATATGGCTTATGAAATCGTAATCAATATTAAAAATGTGGATTTAGCCTCAGCAACAAGATTAGCTGATGGCTAAGGCGCCTTCGAGAATGCTGCGTTCAGAAACGCCGAGTTCCTTAGACAAAAACGCTTTAAGAACCAATGTCAAGTTGGGCAAGGGACCCTTGTAAGTTATGATTTGGTTGCCCCTAAGCGCGTCTGCTTGGAACAACTTTTCTTCTTCTTTGTAGCTAAACGAAATTGTCTGAGCCCCCATTGCCATAGATTGGAAGTCCTGCCATTGCTGACACCTAACAACCACCGATGGTCCCCCATGTGCAACCGCAGGTGCAGTTGCTACCTGAGCCTGTGCTGACTGTTCTTTAACTGCAATGGCTGCGGCTTCTTTAGGCATGCCTGACATGTAACCGACCAGATTCGTAACTTCTTTTTGGAGATTGCCGATTTTTTCTTCAACCTTCTCCACTTTGCCGGTTAACTCGCCGGTGTCACCCATCTGTTCAGTAACAGTGGCTAACTCGCTGATAAGCTTGTCTAAGTCCCGTTCATGCTCTTTTAAAACATTAACGATGAAGTCTAAGGCTTCCAGTGCTTCATCTTTTTGTTGCGGATTCTTTGACGTTTATTAATCCCCCACTGTCTGACTACCCAATTGGGCGGTTATGTATATAATGTTAGCGAATCCCCAAGCAGTATCAAAGCAACAGCGTTTACATATTTATTGAAAATTCTGTACAACAAAAAAACAACAGAAAAGGGGGAATGAAAGTGATTAAGCGGTGCTTCTTCTGCGATGATAAACCACAAAACCCGCAGCTGCAGCAAACACAAAAACCAACACTACTGCAATGACGGTTGCATAGGGAAAACTCAATGTAGCTGGATCGTTAGGCTGAGACGGTGGGGTTTGAGTAACGTCATTTGAGGGCAAAGGAGTTGATTGGGGAGTCTCTGTGGGGGCGGCGCTGGGGCTGGGAGTGGAGGCTTGTGGTGTCGGCGTAGGTTGATCGGTTTGCCCCGTTATCCATGAGGGCTCTGTCGGAGGCATAGAGTTTGAGGATAAACTTGACGTTATTACAGTATTGCTTAAACTAATGCTTGTGATCATCGATATCCAGACGTTGCCGTTTGCCATTGGAACAACCAATCGGTAGGTCTCGCCTAGTAACGCCCCGTCTTTTTCGTAAGCGATAATCACATCTGGTAGCAGGGCAGTGTCGAGTGACAAACTGACTTTATAGCCATCTTGGGCTTTAAAATCAACTGAACCCACATTGGAGTCATATCCCACTTGGTTTAGGATTTGTGAGAGTTGGACGCCGACCCAGTTTCCGCTGGTTACGGGAGAGCCGTAGCATCGGAGGTCTGCGAAGACGGTGGTTTGGGGCAGGGCAGTGAGGTTGGCGTAGGTGAGGGTTATGGTTGTTGCTCCAGTGGCGTCGGTTAGTTGAATATCCCAGGGTGTGGCAGATGCGGTTTGGGGGGTGGTTATTAGGAGGAGGGGTAGGATTGTTAGAATGAGGGTTGTTATGATTGTTTTGTTTTTCGTTTTTGGTCCTCCTGTTAGGGGACAACTAGTATATGCCACGCGGCATACTCTTAAAGGTTACCCAGAAAACAACAAAAAAAGCCCTCACCGCACAAAAGCAAAAACCACAAGCCTAAAGCTGCTTCAACTGGGTCCTAAACAGCAACCGAGCATCCAAAACAGCCTCGCCCCGCTCCTCATTAACACCCAACGCCTCGAAACTCTCCTTGAACCCATCTGCGGCAAGTTTAAAGTTGGTTTGAGCTGCCAAATCCGCTAACACAGTCTCAAACGCCGCTGATTCTTTTGCATTATCCTTTTCTTCAATGACCTGCGCAAACATCAAATCATTGAGTGTATAATAAGCCAAAATCAACTCTTTAACCTGCTCAAAATTGGCTACGGCATCCGCCGAATCCTCCTCGGGTTTTTGCGCTATAAAATAGCTGTGAATCGCCTTAAGCACTGCGAATGCTTCTTTGGAGGCGACGTTGGGTGCCTCGGTTTTTATGGCAGCCGCTACTTTTGTGAAATCCAGCTCCAGCGGGAGGAGCGTTTGCGCTTTGAAACTCAAAGTGCCACCTAAAGGCTGGACATAGCTTTCAAGCAGGGTCCAGTTTACTCTTTTCTCATGCAACCCCATCAAAACATCAAACGAAGCATCCACCGCCGGCAAAAACGTGTTCACAGCGGCTAAGAGCTCGCTCCTTTGCAGGGCAGCACGTTCAGCTTTGAGTTGGTTTTGGTGTTGCTCCTCGATTTTCGCCTGTAGCTCCTCGTTGAGTTTGGCGAAGGAGTCAGTTTTCTTTTTTAGCATAAACTGTTGGTTTTCATCTTTCCATGTTAGGCTCAGCCAGTTGCCCTCAAACTCAACCGCAGAGATTTCGTTTAAGGGGAATTCTTTGATTACACCCCAGCTTTTTTTGAAAAGCCCTTTCAACGCCGAAAATTCGAGTTTGTCTTCGGTGATTTCGTATTTTTGTACGGTGAGTCCTGTGTGTTTTTTGGGTTTAGGCTTCGGCGGGGGCGCCTGCTCAGCGTCGGGTTGCTGCGCTTGGGCTTGGGCTGCGTCCTTCTTTTTGCCTCGTCCAAAAATCAGAAGCGGCATAACTACGGTTGTAATAATGGGCGTGTAAGTATATGGTTTAGGTTGGTAGTCTTGGCTGTTCATGGCTCATCTATGTTTAGGACTTTCTGTTTATTAAATTGATGCATAAACAAGGTGTCTATTCTGCCAAAGCGATGAATTGGAATGTTAGTGGGGTTCTAGATGCATGTTGTAGCTTTGATTCGCAAGCAAATTAGGTCTCTCTCTTTATGCGGGTTTGCAGGGTGCCACAAGATGCCAAAAGAGGGCGGTTGCTTTTTGCGGTTGCAACGTTTTTTGGCGTCTGTTTCGGTGTGGGATATGGGTTTTTCTCCACACGCCCTGCATGGCTCTATGTTGGAGTCGCCGCCCTGTGGATGTGGCGATATGTATCAAACGGGTTGCCATAACGCTCGCTACTAAGCAGCTATTTTGCAGATAAAGGCAATTTTTGAGCTCCTACCATAGTAGACGGGGCTTTTTTATAGAAAAATATGGAAAATTAAATAAGCCATGGATACAACATGGGCGAGGAGAGAGGAATATGTTAGATCCTTGGATGTTACTTCAAATAGCTGGTTTCGGAGCCTGCTCTGGTTCAGTTCCTACTTAGCTTACAGGCACCGAGTTAAACTGGCTAAGAAATACAAACGCAAAACTGCAATCCTTATCTAAGCGCTGTACCAAAAAGCCTTAAAATCCTACCTGCTTATTGGAGAGGAAAGAGGGCACAACTTTGCCGTATGCAGTAGAAGCGGTTTCGTTAACAAAGCAGTTTGGCCAGATAAGAGCAGTTGACGGCATCAACTTTAACATCAAACCAGGCGAAATTTTCGGTTTAATCGGTCCAAACGGCGCAGGCAAAACCACAACCATCCGCATGGTCTGCACCTTAATCAAGCCCACAGGCGGCGTCATCAACATTTTCGGTCAAGACGCCACCAAACAACCAGAGAAAACCCGTCAAATCCTCAGTTATCTCCCCGAAGAATCCGGTGCATACCCCAACCTCACAGGGTGGGAATACCTCAACTTCATGGCTAAACTCCAAGCCGCGCCGGGCACGAACATTAAAGAGGTTGTGGCGGAGGCAGCGATAATTTGCGGGTTAGGTGACCGCTTAAAAGACAAAGCCAAAACCTACAGCAAAGGCATGAAACGGCGGTTGCTGGTTGCGCGGGCGCTGATGACTAAGCCCAAGTTGGCTGTACTCGATGAACCCGCAAGCGGCCTTGATGTCATGTACGCTTATCATATCCGAGAAATCGTTAAGCGCTACGTCAAAGAACACGGCGTAACCGTTCTGTTGAGCAGCCACAACATGCTTGAAGTGGAACACCTCTGCAACCGAGTGGCACTTGTTAACAAGGGCAAACTGGTTGTTGAAGGCGAACCTCAAGCGCTCAAAGGGCAGTATAGGGCTGAGAATCTCGAAGAGGTTTTCATGAAGGTGGTCGGCTATGCTTAAGGGCTTCACAACAATTCTGCTTAAGGAACTAAAAGAGCTAGGGCGCGACCCCAAAATCCTCATAGGCATGATTGTTTTGCCCCTGATTATGTTCCCGGTTTTGGGGCTAGTGTTGGGTTATGCAGTGGAGACCGCGCAGAACGAAGCGCTCCGTTCAACATTGCTGATTGTGGATAACGACAACGGCAACTGGAGCAGTACGTTTGTGAGATACATGAACGCCAGCATGAACGTCTCCGTCATAAACGACACACAACCGCAGCAAATCGTAGACCAAGCCCTGCTTACGCAGTACAATAGCTCCCTGTTTGTGGTTATACCGCGGGATTTCAGTGCTAATTTGACGCAACATGCCGCAGGCAACTATGACGTCACAGGCACCGTTGCAGTTTACGGCGTGTTCAACGGCGGCGGCAGTATCTTTAGCGGCATCGGCGGCTCAAGCGTATCGCTACTGGTAGAAGGTTTCAACCGCGCCGTCGCACCCGACTTAGTTGTGGTTTCCCAGTCAAGCATTATCAAAGGTCAAATCCAAGAAGGCGTAGACGCCAGCGTTTTAGGCGGATTGATGCTTTCCCAATCCATTGCGTTGCCAATTACCATTATGATTATGTTGACGTATGCGATGCAGATTGCTGCAACCAGCGTTGCCATGGAAAAAGAAGAAAAAACCCTCGAAACCCTCCTAACAACACCAGTTGATCGCTTCGCGATTTTGATGGGAAAAGTCTCAAGCACAATCATCGTCGCAGGCGTCGCCGCAGTCACTGTGCTAATAGGCTACAACTACATGCTCGGTTCGATTTCAATGGGCATCACGAGCACTACTGGAGGTGCAGGTATAAATCTCGTCGCGTTGGGGCTTGTTCCCAGCTTCGGCGGCTATGTTCTCTTGGGTATAAGCTTGTTCTTTACGTTGCTCTCTGCGTTGGCACTGGCAGTGGTAATGTCAGCGTTTAGCGAAAACGTCCGCGGCGCACAGGCACTTGTCGGCTACATCTACCCTTTGATCTTCCTACCAGCCATGGCATTGATCTACCTCGACATCAACTCGCTGCCACTCCCCTTGCAAGCAGTCTTATACGCCATTCCCTACAGTCAACCCATAATCGCCGCCAAAGAAGTCGTCGCAGGCAACTACTTAACCGTCATCTTAGGCATAATCTATGTTGCCGCCTTCACAGTCGTTATAATGTACATTGCTTCACGGCTGTTTGCAACCGAGAAAATCCTCACAGCAAAACTGCGGTTCGGCAACAAAAACAAGAAACCCGTTGTCGAATAAACCGCCGACACCCTCCCATTATAGGTACATTGACAATGACCCATATTCCGAGGGAAATGCATTCATTTTATATTTGCTTCAAACCAATATTCTATTGGTTGATCGGTTTGACTGCTGATGCAGAACGGGTCAAAAAACCCAAATTGCCCAAGAAACGGTTCCTCAAAAAAGTTAAACCCCACTAAATCCTTTCCAAGGGTTCACATATATTATAGTGTTATTTCTTAGCAACGGCAAGGTGTTCTGGTTTAGTCATGTTTTTTTTAAAAATAAATAAGGATAAGAATGGAGGGCTAAAAAGAAGTTTATTGTTGCTTCAGAGAAGCAAGGTATTTGAGGTGGAATGGTTTGATGACGATTCCGCCTTTGAGGTCAGCATTGAAAGTTTGGCTTTCAACCACCCAATCCGACAACTCCGAATCATGAGCTCGGATGAACTCGGCGAAATTTGCAAAATTTTCATGCAGTGAAATGCAAACTGTATCCCAACCCATGCCTCTGCCGTCTAAAACCAAAATGACATTGGTCTTTTTCATGTACCATTCTTTCATTTTTTGTAGAGCAGCGGTTTTTTGGTCGCCTGTTTCGTATTTTAGTTTGCTCTTCAAGAAGGTTATGGCTGCGATCTCAAACCCGATTTGGCCGAATTTGGGTATAACAGTGTATCCTTCAATAAAGTTTTCTTCTAACATGGCTCGTCTTCGGGTCACGGTAGGCTGGGAAACACCCAGGGCTTTAGCTAATTGTCGGTCGCTTCTGTGTGAGTCCTTCATTAGCTCAAACAGAATTTTGTAATCTATTGGTTTTAGCTCTTTCATTGCGCTCAACTCGTAATTTTTATGGTTCAATAAGCATTTTTTGACATAGTATATAAACATCGTTGTTGAATAACTAAAATTTTTTCAAAAAAACCTCAAAGCTCAGAAACAGAATACTTAAGAGAAAAAACCGCCTAAACCATGACAGGAGCCCGGTTTATGCCCATAAAAATCCAAAAAGAAATCGAAGAGGAAATCACAAGCTTCCTCTCACAGTTAATCCAAATAGACACCACCAACCCCCCTGGCAACGAAACCAAAGCAGCCCACTTCCTCGCAGACTACCTTGCCAAAGACGGCTTCGAATCCGAAATCTTCGAATCCGACCCCGGCAGAGGCAGCGTAGTAACCCGCCTCAAAGGAACAGGCCAAAAACCCAACTTGCTACTGCTC
This sequence comes from Candidatus Bathyarchaeota archaeon, assembly GCA_963702095.1. Taxonomy (GTDB): domain Archaea; phylum Thermoproteota; class Bathyarchaeia; order Bathyarchaeales; family Bathycorpusculaceae; genus Bathycorpusculum. The sequence continues at coordinate 1,776,411 of OY969706.1, read as the reverse complement.
TCACACTTAGACGTGGTTGCAGCGAATCCCGCCGAATGGACCGTGGACCCGTTTGCCGGCACAGTAAAAGACGGCTACGTCTATGGCAGAGGCGCTATCGACATGAAGGGTATGACCGCCGTCGAAGTTTTAACGCTAAAGCTGCTTAAGAAAAACAATGTTGCCCTCAAAGGCGACGTCGTTTTAGCTGCGACTGCAGGCGAAGAAGCAGGCGGTGAAGAAGGCGCAGGATACCTGTTGCGTAGCCACAAAGAAAAAGTCTGGTGTCCCTACGTGTTAAACGAGGGAGGCGGAACAGCGTTTCCCCAGAACGGCAGAAACGTGTATCCCATTCAGACGGCAGAGAAGGGCATTTTGTGGTTCAAGATTAAGGCGAAGGGCACTCCGGGGCATGGGTCAACTCCGAACATGGCTGACAACGCCATCCTACGCATAAACAAAGTCATAGAGAAACTGGCAGCCTATAAGCCGCCGACAATGTATGTTTCAACTCTAAAAGAGTTCATAGCCGAAGTTGCTAAAAGCAACCCCCTGCACCAAGAAACATTCAATCGGTTGCTGGCTAATCCGGGGCAAAGCGAGGAAATACTCGATGAACTCGCAAAAAAAGACAAAGCCCTATCAGAGGAAATCAGACCTCGAACCAAAACCACCATCACCCCAACCATAATTCGGGGCGGCTGCAAAGAAAACATAATCCCCTCCGAATGCGAGGTCACCTTCGACTGCCGCGTCTTACCCGGACAGAGCGTAAACCAAACCCTTAACCTATTCAAAACCATGCTAAAAGAAGTCGGGGACGACAAATTAAGCTACGAAATAATCCAGATGCATGACGGCTCAGAATCCACCACACAAACCTCCCTCTACAGCGCCATAACCAGCGTACTAAAAGAGCTTGAACCGAACTGCGCCTAACCCCCACTCTTACCACAGGCGGAACCGACTCACGGTTTTTCAGAGAAACAGGCAGCGTCTGCTACGGCTTCCACCCAGTGCGGCCTGATGAACCCAACGACGAATACGAGAAACGCATGCACGGCATCGACGAACGCTTAACCATAGAAAACCTTGTTTGGGGCACAAGCGTCTTCTATGAAACCGTGGTGCGCTTCATGACTTAGAGCCTTCCCTCTTTTTTCATGAATGCCTTTTTATTGATAGCATTCCATAGATAGCTTGGTACGCCTGTTTGGGAGGCACCCACATAATGATAAGTGGAACAGCACTCGTAAGTAAAGAACCGCCCATACTCAAAGCCGCCAAAACCGTCGGCTTAATCTCAGACACCCACATCCCCAAACACGCCCACATCCTACCCCAAAGAGTCCTCGAAATCTTCCAAAAAGTAGACTACATCATACACGCAGGCGATTTAGTGGAGTTAGCGGTTGTGGACGAGTTGGAGCAGTTGGCGCCTGTTTTAGCGGTTCACGGCAACATGGATGGTATGGACGTAGCCGGCGCCCTGCCTAGACTAAACACGCTGCATGTATTTGACTGGAAAATCGGCGTGATGCATGACCCCGACATCGCCTTCGGATTTAACAAGATGAGGGAACTCATAAAAGAGCATGGCTTCGACGTTTTTGTTTATGGGCACACGCATGTTGCAAACGTTAAATGGGAGGACAAAACGCTCTTCATTAACCCCGGCAGCCCCACTGTTCCAGCTACGTCTATGGGGCAACTTTCGGTGGGATTATTGAAAATCACAAAGGAAACCATTACCCCAGAGATCGTTGATCTTTAAATTAACAGTTGGGTTCCGTAAGTGACGACATAGAGGGAAACACCTAAAACCAATGCAATAATCCATAGGCTTATTGTAAGGTCCATGATTCTTTTGCGTTTAAAGCATCCTTTGACGTCTTTGAACCGCCAAGCCAAAACTAACCCGATGCCTAAGGCGAATGCGATTGCGCCTGCAGCGACATGAACAATGCTGGTTGTATAGAATAGTGTTCCAGGTTCAGGCAGGACATAGTTTGGCGATGTTATTATGACAAGGGAGGGAAGCATAACCAAAACTATCGTTACTGCATGGATTATGACTGCTGAAGCCATGACTTTTCCATGTTGGGCATACTCTAGTTTGGCTTTTAAGGTATAGCCGTAGATGAGTAAAAAGAGGACTATGACTTGGATAACAGCCGTGACTGTGGCAATAAGCACAACTGGGTCAGTTAACGCCATAAAGTTCTCACTAGCCCAATGTGGACGCTGGGTATTAAGTTTTCACTTTCAGTTGCCCCTCCCCACCACGCAATAGTCGCATAAACCTGTGCCTTATAAGCAAAAAACGCCAAACGCTACTTTGAGGCAAAAACATGGAGCATTGTAGAAACCCCTGGAAAGATACCTGCAAAAGCGAAAACATCAAACTATATATCCAAATAAAAGGCGAAAACCTGCCCATTTGCCAGCAGTGCTGGAGCAAAATCGCCGATGCTGAAGAGGAATGGTGAACATGGAGAGTTTCAGCGCAAACAGCGCCAGATCCTACATCGGAAGAAACGTGAACCTACACCTAAAAGACGGCGCAGTAATCATCAACGTTCAACTCACACGACTCCACAAGGGCTTAGGCAAAAACAACAACCAAATCGAATACCACCTAGCTAACCGAAAAAACACACGCATACCACTACGAACCATTGCCTACGCAGAAATGATTAATGTTAACCTCATGAATAACCCAGCATAAACAACCGCGCGTCGGGTAAAGGCACAAATACCGCCGCATTAATTCACCGTTATGCGTTGCTCAAACTGTGGAGTATGCTGCACCGAAACAGAGATGCTGCTCTCAAAAAAAGATATTCAGCGCCTCGAAGTATTGGGATACCGCAGAAACCAGTTTGTGCGCTTCGATAAGCAAGGCTACGCTACCCTAAAAAACCTTGAAGGCTACTGCTTCTTCTACGACCTGACGAATCGGCGATGCAGTGTGTACTCAAATCGGCCCTCTGGCTGCCAGGTTTACCCTGTCATTGTTGACGAAGAAAAAGGCATCGTTCTTGACACAATTTGTGAAGCTAGAAACACGGTGTCTGAGGTTGAGAAGCAGTTGAAGGGTAAACGCGTAGTTAAGCTGCTTGAAGTTATCGATTCTGAAGCGCTCAAACGCCGCTCTTGAGGCAGAAAATTATTTTCGGGTATGGTGTTTGCATTGGCAGCAGAGTATTTTATCGTTTGAGAGTGCGTCTGCTTGGCTTTTTGGGATGATGCTTGTTCTAACCAATTTGCCGCATGCGTCGCATACGAATTGTACTTCGGCTACGCGTTCGTTGCTCTGGATGATTTTGGCTGGCAAGGGCTACTTTCCTTTTTTAGCGGCTTTCTCTTGTTGGAGTAGGTATTCGATGTATTCTTTGATTGTTTGGTTTGTTTCTTTGGCTCTTTTTTTGATGTCCTCGTGGATTTTTGTTGTCACTGTTATGCATTTGTAACCTTTTCTGGGCAAAACCGATACTCCTCTCTAACTACTTGTCTCCGTACTTTACGGTACGTTTGACAATATATAATTAACGGTGAAGTACCGCATGTATCATTAAACCTTATATAAATGTACGTTCGGTTACTATGCTAAGAGGGGAACACAACGCCGAAAAAGGGCTACAAAACCATCACTGTGAAGACTGAAGTTTACGATTATTTTTTCAATGAATGGCTCAAAGTGAAAGAAGAGTATACCATAAAAAAAGGCATCCGAAGCTTCTCAGCCTACGTCACCTACCGATTAGCAGAACTAATAACCGAGGACAAAAAATCCTCCGAAAAGCTATCCGGCTAACCATACAACTTTAAATAAGCGCTATGCTGAATTCTCAGAGGGTAAACGTTATGCCATGCCAAGTGATTGTCGGCGCCTTCTGGGGAGACGAAGGCAAAGGAAAAATAATCTCATATTTAGCCCTAAAAGATAACCTTGACTTTTGCGTTCGAACAGGATCAGTGAATGCAGCCCACACTGTATGGTACGAAAACAAAAAATTTGCTCTCCACATGATTCCAGCCGCTTTCATTAACCCAAAAACACGGCTCCTAATCGCTGCAGGCTCAAACGTTCACATCGGCCAGTTCTTCAAGGAAATGGAGTTAACCCAAGTTGACCCCAAACGGGTAGGCATAGACAAAAACGCCTCCATCATCGAGCAAAAGCACAGCGACCAAGACAAGGCATCTGCCGTGAACAAGGGCATCGGCACCACCGGCTGGGGTGTCGGACCAGCCATCGAAGAACGCATGAGGCGCACAGCAAAACTTGCCAAAGACATGCCTGAGTTGCAACCGTACCTCTGCGATGGAATCGCCGAAGTCAACGACGGCTTAGACCAAGGCAAAAAGGTGCTTCTGGAAGGTACTCAAGGTTTTATGTTGTCCCTTTTCTTAAGCGGCGGCTACCCCTACGTGACCAGCAGAGATACCGGTGCATCCGCCATTGCCTCCGAAGCCGGCGTTGGACCCACAAGAGTCGACGACGTCATCATAGTCTACAAATCATTCATAACCCGAGTTGGCGCTGGACCGTTGCCCGGCGAAATCAGCAAGGAGGAAGCGCAGAAGCGGGGCTGGTTTGAGGTTGCCGCTGGAACAGGACGCGACCGTAGGGCAGCACCCTTCGATTTCGAGTTAGCTAAGAAAACTGCCAAGATCAACGGAGCCACGATGGGTGCTATGACTAAACTCGATGTGCTCTACCCGTCCTGTAGGAGTGCCCGAGAGTTTGATGATTTACCCGTGGAAGCCAAGGGTTTCATAAAAGAGGTTGAAAACAGAACAGGCATACCCATCACTTTGATCGGTACTGGTCCTGAAGCACTTGACTTAATCGATCGCAGAGTACAGTAACTTTTATGTTCTTATTCTGTAATTCTGTTTCGAGGTGTACCTAAGTGTTAACGTCTAAGAGTGCCACTAAAGCCTCCGCCAGCCTATTCATACTGCTCTTCGTTGCAGGGTTACTCGTCGGCGGATTACTCATGTTCTATGTTAACTACCAAGAAGTCAAGAACCTAACTGGGCAGATGGCGAACTTGCAGACTGACTTTTTGGGGCTTCAGGGTTTCCAGAATGTTACGTACCAAAACATCACCATACTGCAGAATGGCACTTCACTGGTTGACCTGTACGCTAACGTGAAGGACTCTGTGGTTCTGATTCAAGGGGAAACAAGTGACGGTGGCGGCGTACAGGGTTCGGGTTTTGTCTACAATTACGGTGGTCAATACGTTGTCATAACCAACTACCATGTTGTTGAAGACACAACCTCGTTAAGCGTCACCTTCAACAGTGGCAAAGGATACCCCGCCAGCGTCATAGGTAAAGACCCCTACGCTGACTTAGCCGTAGTCACAGTTAGCGGGGCAGACTCATCCCAGTTTAAACCAGTGACAATCGTTAGTTCTTCTCCCCTGCGCGTCGGCGAACCCGTAATAGCCATCGGAAACCCCTATGGTCTCGTCGGTTCCTTAACCACTGGCGTCGTCAGCGCAACTGGACGCAGCATCACCGAAGACACCGCCGATAAATACGCCATAGCCAACGTTATCCAAACCAGCACACCAATTAACCCCGGCAACTCGGGCGGATTACTGCTTAACTCCATGGGCAACGTAGTAGGCATAACCACTGCCATCGTTAGCGATTCGCAGGGTTTAGGCTTCGCTATTCCCTCCAACACTATTCTTCGGGAGATCCCGTCTTTGATTACTACGGGCGGCTACAATGGGCACTCCTATTTAGGCGTCACAGGAACCGACATGAGTTACCCCTTAGCGCAGGAAAGCAACTCTAAGGTTACCTATGGCTGGAAAATCGCCTCGGTTGTAAGAGGCGGGCCCTGTGACGGCAAATTAACAGTTGACGACATTTTAGTAGGCATGGATAACGGCAAGGTAAATCAGACAATACGCAACAACGATGACTTAGCAAGCTACCTTGAAGAGAACACTTTACCTGGACAAAACGTTGACTTACGCATCGTGAGAGGCGCAGATACAATAATTGTCCATGTGCCTTTAGGCACTCGTCCAGCACCCTCTACTTAGTCTCCCTTTTTAAATCAGTGGACTAAAGGTTTGGTGTTCTGATTGAGGCTTGCTCCACAACCAGCCAGCAACCCAAGCCAAACGCAGAAGCAAAAAAACAGCCGCCAGCAAAGCCCACAGGAAGAAGAAGAGTAAGAGACGCTCCGCCTTCATCTAACAATAGAAAAACAAAATCAATCAAAGCCCAGAGCCTTCGACGGCAAAATAGAGTGCCCTGAATCGATTTCATGAAAAAAATGTTCTATTGTACACCACTCGATGAAAACACGTATTTTACGGAAAGGTAGATATTAAACGCAACCCAATGCATAAGTTACGTTTAGAATAGTACAGGGCAGATTCTAAGCGCAAGAGAGGGGGCATAACATAATTGCAAATCGATGACTTACAGGGTGTGCTAAAGGGGCAGAAAATCGCTTATTTCTCCATGGAAATAGGCTTAACCAATGAGATTCCCACTTACGCAGGCGGCTTAGGCACCCTAGCAGGCGACGCCATACGATCAAGCGCCGATTTGAAACTGCCTCTCGTCGGAGTCACCCTGATCAGTCACCGCAACTATTTCAAGCAGAAACTCGATGCAAACGGCCGCCAAACCGAACAGCCTAACGAATGGTTCCCCGAAAAATTCATGAAGCTTCTGCCCAACGAGGTTTTCGTGCAGATCGAGGGACGCACAGTCAAAGTTAAGGCTTGGCTCTACAAGTACAGAAGCATCCCAGGTGGCGTGGTCCCAGTGTTGTTCCTAGACACCGATTTCGACGCCAACGCAACGCAGGATCGTGAAATAACCTATTACCTCTACGGCGGCGACGAACGCTACCGCCTAAAACAAGAAGCCATCTTGGGTTTCGGCGGCGTACGCATGCTTGACGCGTTAGGTTTCCACGTGCGCAAGTACCACATGAACGAGGGACACTCAAGCTTCTTAGCGGTTGAACTCATGCGTAAATACGCGATGGCCGAGGAAAAAGTCAAGGAACTCTGTGTTTTTACCACTCACACGCCGGTGGAAGCGGGACATGACCGTTTCAACTATGGCTTGGTGCGCGAAGTCCTCGAAACAGTCGATTTGTCGTTGCTCAAGGATTACGGCGGCGAAGAACGCCTCAACATGACGCGCCTCGCACTCAACCTCAGCAACTACGTTAACGGCGTCGCCAAACGGCACCAAGAAATCTCTTCCAAAATGTTCACAGGCTACGAAATCCATGCCATAACCAACGGCGTCCACTCCTACACTTGGACAGGAGAGAGCTACCGCAAACTATTCGACGAATACCTCCCCAGCTGGGCAAATGAGCCTGAACTGCTCGCCAAAGTGGATTTGATTCCCGACGGCGAAATCTGGCAGGCACACCAAGAACAAAAACAGACACTTATTGACTACGCAAATCAAACCGCCAACGCCCAACTTGACCCCGATGTCTTCACATTGGGGTTTGCTAGGCGAGCCACCGAATACAAACGTGCCACGCTGTTATTCTCTAACCTTGAGCGGCTACGCACAATTAGCCACAAAACCAAAATCCAAGCAGTATTCGCCGGCAAAGCACATCCAAGAGACGGCGGCGGCAAACGCTTAATCGAGCAAATCTTTAGCTACGCCAAACAACTCAAGGGCGACCTAGAAATCGTGTATTTAGAAAATTATGACATGTCTATTGCTGCTAAAATGGTGGGCGGCGTGGATGTGTGGTTAAATACTCCACTGCGTCCGATGGAGGCGTCTGGAACCAGCGGCATGAAAGCAGCCCACAACGGCGTCCTCAATTTCAGCGTGCTCGACGGCTGGTGGATTGAGGGCTGGATAGAAAACCTCACCGGCTGGGCTATTGGACCACACCCCAACGAAAACATCGACGACCCCGTTTGCTTCCAGAAAGAATTCGAGGACCTCTACAACAAACTCGAATACGTCATCACCCCAACCTATTATGACCGCAGAGACGAATGGATCGGGCTTATGAAGAACTCGATTGGAAAAATCGCGTATTACTTCAACAGCCACCGCATGATGCGCAGATACGTAACAGAAGCCTACCTCTAAACGCGTTTTGGACTCTGCATTAACCTCTTTATTCTGCCCAATGAAAACCCGCAAGTTCGCCATCAGCGCAAACAAAATCCTGTATTGTTAGCCACAGGAATTAGCACCGTTGAATAGTCGGCATGCTATAGGTAGGCAGAGACATTATTTATTACAAGCCAAGTCCATCACATCCAACGGAGAGAAAAAACAACGGTTTTAATCATCGCATCAGTTGGAATCAGTGGCTCGGGAAAAACCACCGTCCTCGAATACCTCATTTCCCATTTCTCAGGGGAAGGCTACTGCGTCGGCGCAGTTAAGCACATTCACCACGAAAACTTTTCCATCGACAGGGAAGGGACCAACACTTGGCGTTATGCTCAGGCAGGCGCCAAAGTCGTCGTCGGCGTCTCTCCCCATGAAATCGACATCATAAAAAAGACTGAGCAGGAACTAAAAGACCTCGACAGAATACTGGGGCTTATTCGGAACGAACGGCTCGACATAGTTTTCATAGAGGGCTTCCACGGTTTGATTTCTAAACGCCAAGACATCATAAAAATCGTTACTGCCAAAGAGAAAGAAGATTTGGAGCGAACCCTGCAGGGCACTTCTGGACCAGTGCTGGCGATTACAGGCTTGTACACAAAGGGCACACCTGAAACCAGTTTTGATGGGATACCGCTGGTTAAGTTGCCTGAGGAAGGCGTCAAACTGATTGGGATACTAAAAAAAGAAATCAAAGATTAAAGCTGGATCCGCCCTGGACAAGTGTAGACGTTCATACGTTTACCCCGCACAAACCCCACAACAGTGACGTGGGCTTTCTCGGCTGAAGCTACACCAGAGTTTAGCACCGCCGCCACCGAAGCCAAAACAGGCAAACCAACTTTCGCCGCCTTGTAAATCATGTCGCCTGGCACCCTGCCCGTTATGACCATGAAGCATTCGCCAAAGTTTAAGCGGTTAAGCAGGGCTTCGCCGATGACTTTGTCTACGGTGTTGTGTCTGCCCACATCCTCGGAGAAGGCAACCATGGTGCCGTCGGCTCTAAATATGCCGCTGTCGTGGAGCCCGCCTGTTTCGCGGAAGCCACAGGCTTTTTCGTTCATCTGGGCGATGGCGTCTAAGATAACCTGCGCTTTAACAGTAAAATCCGATTGTACAACGGATAGTTTAGCGTCTTTTTGGTAGGCTGCGGTGCTGGCTTTGAGCAAAGGCACGATTCGGGCTCCTTGGCGTCGGTTCTCCATGCGTTCGCCAATGTCGATTTCAGGTTTGAATTGCACATAGCAGAAGTTTTTTACCTCGCCCGCAGTTACCCCGTCGATTTCATCCACCGAGTGCAGGATGCCTTCGGCGTAGAGGTGCCCCACAGCTAACTCTTTGAACTGCATGGGCGAGCACCAGATGACAAAAGTGTATTCGCTGTTAACGGTTATTTTAAGCGGAACCTCCTCCGCGACCCAATCCATCATTTTGGTGGCTGTACCCGCTGAAAGGTCAAGCCTTGTCATGTCAACTTGGCGCATAACAATTCAATCCGCATGCTTCTAAAAATTAAATGGCGCTGATAAGTCATTCGGCTACAAAAGCATAGCTTTACGAACAAAAAAAACGAAAGTAATGAGGGTAAAAAGTGCCCAATTAGAGGTATTTTTCGTAGAATTTCAATGCAGTGTTTGCGGCTTTGTTTGCAAAGATTTTGCCTGTGCCGTGCTCAGAAAGGTCGCCTAGGAACACATAGAAGGGTCCCGCCACGCTTTGGGTGTCGTCGACTTTGACTTTGGGTTTAGTGTTGTCTATCGTGAATGACGGCAAGATTTCCAAGGCGCCCCCGACAATGATTTTTCCGCCATGCATACATGCGCCTGCTCGGACATCGCACTCTTTCTCAACGTAGATGGCTCCGTCGCTCATGTGGTAACCGAGGAATTTGCCGGCTGAGCCTTTGACTTTGATTACGCCGCCTTTGAGGTAGCAGCCTACGTCGGTGCCTACGTTGCCGTCAACGGTGATTAAGCCGCCTTTCATTCCGGCGTCGTTGCCTCTGGAGGGCGATGCAAGGTAGTCGCCGCCGTTGCCGTGGATTTCAATGGTGCCTTTCTTCATTTCGCTGCCTGTCCAGCCGCCTGCATTGCCGTTAATCGTGATTTTGCCGCCTGCCATCATTTCGCCTGTATGCATGCCGATGTTGCCGTTGCATACGATTTCGCCGGTTTGCATGCGTTGGCCGACACGTTTGACTTTGCCAAAGTCTCCGTTTAAGGTGATGTTGGGTGTGGCTTCGGGGGATTCTTCAATTTTGAAGAGGTCACCGATTGTAAGGTTGCGGTTGCCTTCGGTTAGGGGGAGCTTTGCGATTTCAGCTTTTGTTTTGCCTGCAAAGTTGTCGGGTGTGATGCAGGGTGCTTGGAGGGGGACTTCGAAGGTTCTAAGAGGTGTGAGGGTTATCATGGTTACACACTTGCCTTTATGGTTAGTTTATCTGGAACCTTTACGTAGTGGTCGGTAACTGCGTAGTTTTCGTATTCGATGGTCCAGTACTCTCGGAATTTGCGTTTCATATCATCATCGATTCTGCAGGGATCCTTGGTTTGCGAGTCAACCCATATGGTTCTGCCCGGAACTTGGCTGTTAACCACTTGACCGTCTTTAACAACTATTACGCCATCTTTGATGGTGTAAGCTGAATTTGCGAAGGCTTTGCGGGCAGTTCGGAACTTCTGTGTGATGTCTAAGGTTTCAGGGTTAATGTTGAAGATGGCTACGTCTGCATCTGCACCAACGCCGAGGTGACCCTTATTGGGTAACCCCAGCGCTTTAGCAGTGCCTGCGCGGGTCATGATAGCAATTTCGTAGAGGCTCAACTCGCGGTCAATCGAAGGCAGCAAGCTCTTTCTCCTGGCGCTCTTGTGGCACTTCGCAAGGGTGGCTTCACGTGCTTTTTTGCTGTATAGCCAAGAAAGTACTTTGGGGTAATCGTAGAAGGGTCCGCCGTTGGGGTGGTCGGTGGTCATGAAGATTTTCCATGGGTCCTTAATTAGCAACGCTATTTCTAAGCCAATAGACCACTGCAACGCGTTGACGGGGCTGTTTTTCTTGTAGTGGAAAGGTATGATGCCGCCGCTGCTCTCGGTTTCGATATCGCTGTTAACCCATTTGTTGTGGCCGCCCAGTTCATAGAGGCTGAACTCGAAGGGGCCATCGGCAGTCATGGTTGTAGTGTCTTTGAATGTCACTTGCCCCATGTCTAAGGTTATGTGGGTGTGGGCGTTCATGTAGTTGGCGATTTCTTCTGCGCCTGATTTGAATTTGCCCCAGTTTTCGCCTTTGAAAGCTGCGAATTGAACATGGGTAATGTGGCAAACTGGTTTGCCGTCTGTTGAGAGGTCCTCCAGCGCCTTCATGGTGTCCAGTGTGGTTTGGTAGTTGCCGGGGACTCCGAGATTGTTAGTGTGGAGGTGGATGGTGTGGGGCAAGTTGAGTTTCTTGTTAACTTTGACTAAGCCGCGCATGATTTCTCTGGGTGTGATGCAGAAGTTGGGCACTTGGTCGTCGATGCTGTGTACGTTGTGTCCGAAACCCCAGGATTCTAAGCCGCCGGGGTTCACGACTTTGATGGCGTATCCACGTGAGGCTTGCAGTAGCCAAGCGACTAGGCGAGCGCATTCGTCTATGTCGCCTTTGGCGAGGTTTTCAAGTACAAACCACCAGTCGCCTGTTAAAACGTAAGTTGCTTTATCCATGAGGGGTATGTCGTTTAGTTCTTCATGGCAGTGTTTGGCTTTCAGCGGCGCTATGGAACCATTGAAGACGGATGTGTAACCCATCTCTGAGTAGCGGTAGCCTGTAACGAAGGTGGAGGGAATCGAGTAGCCTGTGCCTGCGCGGGTAATAGCGGTTTTTGCCACGACGTCTTTGTAGTGATCTTCGGGGCGAATCATTCTGCCCATGTTAACTTCTGCGCCGGCTATGTGACTGTGAATGTCTACTCCGCCAGCCATAACTGTCATGCCTGATGCGTCGATGACTTGGGCTGTTTTCTCGTTAACATCCCTAACGATTTTGCCGTCTTTGATGGCTATATCCATCTTTTCACAGTTAATCTTGTGTAAGGGGTCTACTACGAAACCGTTTTTTATGAGTATTTCAGTCATTTAGCAACCACCTTCTTTTTCACTGTTTTTTTTGGTTCAGGACAAGGTTTCTCAGCCTTGACTTTAACTTCTTGGTGAATGGGTTTTACCTCAGCTTGTTCGACCATGTCGCCTCTTTTTACTTTAATAGCGCGGACTTCATCAAGAATGCGGGTTAAAAGTTCCTGGTCAGTAAACACGCCCTTGGGTGCATTAACAACTTTTCTGAGTGTAATCGGAACTGAATCCATGCGGTAGGCGGTGCCTGCATATTCAATGCCGCACCACTGCGTCGGAAACACTACGTCGCCTATTCTTGAAATGGCGTTCCAGTCGGGGTTGATGGTGATTAAGGGGTACTTTACCATGTTTTGCATGGCGACTTTGGGGAAGTGAGCGCCGGGGTCAGCGGAGATAACCATGGTTGCGTCGTTGTCACCGCGTTTTAGCAGGTCAATAACGGTGTTTTCTCCGGGGTTATACTGTGGGTAACCCTGTGAGAAGTCGATTGCATAGGGGTAACCGGTTTGCCAAGCGAAAACAATGTTGGCGCCTGTAACATTAAAGTGCCCTCTCATGGGTGAAATGATGAACTTGGTTTTTCTGTTGAGGTCACGGGCGAGTGCAATGGCGATTTCGATGTTTCGGAATCTGCCCAGGCTCTGAGTCATGCCTAAGCCGAAGAAGATAACGCCGAATTCACAGTTCATCATGGCGTCAGCGACGTCACGGAGGTAGTCAACGGGAACTCCGCCTACTTTGTCAACGTCGATTTCTTGGTCCTGAACTAAACACCGCAACGCCTCGATTACATCGTAGTCACGGTTGGGTTCAATTTGCATGAAATAGTCTGCGGCTTCCGCAGTCATGGTTTTGCGCACATCAACTACAATCATTTTGCGCCCATGCTTTTGCAGTGTCTGAGGCGGGGGACCTGTGAAGCATACGGCGGGATGGATGGGTGGCTCGGCGCGTGCGATGCGTTTTGAAGCTACTTCCATTTTTTTGCGGCTTGCGCCGGCTTTGAGTTTCTGCATGTAATCTTTCCATTCGCTTCCTTCGAAGCGGCCAGTCAGTGAATGCTGTGTAGCGTTCAACGTGGCGTGGGTGACTAGTCCATGGGTTGCATGCCCAGTAAACGATTAGGTCTGCGCGGTGACGGATTTGGCCTAAGGTTGCGGCTGGTATGCCGATTTCCTGTGTCGCCATCACTGAGGGACCATGGCAGACACTGCAGCAGTTGTCCAGTGTTGAACCGAGTTCTTCAGCTAACTCGACGCCGATGCGTTGGGCTTCGCCGACGGTGCTGCTCCAACCGAAGAGAAGCGGGTATTTGGCGTCTGTTAAGATTTGGGCGGCTTTTTTGATTGCTTCATCCATGGAGACAGGTACAAGTTTGCCGTCCTTGCGAATATGTGGTTTGAGGATGCGTTCTTCGCTTTTGTAGCCGTGAACCATCTTTGCTTCGCATACTGAGCAGCCATTCTTCATCTTTACGATTTCGTTGTTTTCCACCGTTACTTCTAAGTCGTCGCAGAGGCAACCGCAGATTGGACAAACTACGTTTTCCACAACTTTACTCATTGACTGTTCCTCCCAAACTCTTTGAGTAAGAGCTCATCTAAGGTTAAGACGGGTTCGTTTAGAGCAATCTCAACTTCAACAGGGAACCCTTTGAAGAGAGGCATACCCATGCTGTAGGTGTCGTCGCCAGTGATGGCGTTTGCCCATGAACCGCATGGAATAAAAACCATCCCCTGCATTGTTCCCCAGGGATATCTTTGGGCTTTAACTATGACTGAGCCGAACTTCGAGGTGACTCGGATGGTTGAACCTTTTTTTATGCCCAGCTTCACCATGTCAGATTTGTCGAAGAAGCAAACGGCGCAGCTGTCATAGTACTCTATGGAGCCTTTTCCCAGCTCCTTTGCAACGCCCTGTTCGATAGTTCTACCGGTAATTAGAGTTGCGTGTAGTTTTTGCTCTACCATTCTCTACAACCTTTAACAATAGAAATTTATGCACATATATTTAAGAGTAAGTTCAAAATTACCTCAAAATTCCAATTAACTCTATAGATTATAATGCTGTTTTGCATGGATAAGAAGGGCAACAGAGACGTTTTGGCGATAAACAGCGGATTGTTTTTCTAGTGTTAAGAAGAAGAGAGCGCCGCCCTTACTCATCATCTACCCGCGGGCTATGCTGTGATGTGCTTTCTCGGTTCTGCGGTTGAAGCACATTGCAGACGGGTTGTGGAGTAAACCACAAGCAGATCTGTCAAAAAAACCGTTTTCCCACTGTTATCCTCAAAAACGTTCTCACTTAATTACTTCTCTCCCGATACTCTCTTTTTCACTTTAGCCATTTAACAGGAATTTAGTTATCTCTAGCATTTTTGTCTAAAAAAAGATTCTTTTTTTAAGTTATGCCTTATAAAATTCAGGTTAGGTAACAAAGCGTAACAATATTGCCCTTTTCTAATTGAATATTTACAGTTAAGTGTTCAGACAAATGATATATTCACTTTTTGAAGTCATACAAAAACTAATAGGCAATTAATATCTAACTAGGCTTGCTGAGGCTAGACTTTGAACCCAGCTAAGGGTTCTACGTCTGGTTTCAAGTAAATAAAAGGAAAAAAGAAGTGATTCTTTTGCTAAAGATAAAACATTCGACAAAAGCGTTGATAGCATTGATTTGTGTCTTATGCTTTACATTTGCTTCTCTATGTTTTCCTTCTGCGAGCGCAACTCGTGCATCAATGATTTGGGGCTCGGGGTATTGGCAAAGTGATATGGAAGCAGGCTATGAACAGCAAACGTGTGCTGACATAAACAGTTATTTTGCAACCTATGATTTTTGGAGTTGGCAACCTATGAACGGTTATGGATATCCTGGCACTAGTGGAACAAATGTTTACAACGACTATGGGAATATTCAAGGGAACCCTAGCTATGATTATGTAGCGACATTTCACGTAGGGAATTATTATCCCTCAACAACAAGCGGAACGGTTCACTATAATTACTGTGGTTATGATGGGCCTTCTAACGGTATTCACGAAGCTCTAAATATTTATCCAGGGTGGTCGAAATGCATTTTTACATTCATTTACACTTGCGCAGATGCTAATCTATTCTGGCGTTACGATCAATATGGAAATGTAATTACAGACCCCGCAAACGCTAATTTGTATGGGTATACAGACTGGCAAAATGGTACGGGTTGGGTCGGAATGGCATATGCTTGGCTACGCGGACAATCTTATAGCACCAATGGCTATGCAAGCCCTGATTATTCGGGCTATTGTTATATCAGTTTTCAAGGGCGAGATCGGGACCTCAGCCAAAGATTTGAATATGAAGCTTGGGGCGGAGATGTTACCTACAAAACGTTCGTTGACTACTTCTACATTTATCTGTGCTGCGGATATCCTGTGAACTCATGTCTTGATTATGCAACTTATTATTCTACTGGAGGCGCCGCTTCTTCTTTCTCGCAGCTTTCGCTTTGCAATGGCTACTCAGACGGCTGGGACAGCTCTACATCGACATGGTCCCAACCTGGTCAGATGCGAGTGTACGGTGATGGAAGCTTGGTTTTACCCCGTTGGTGATAAAACATGGAACTATCGAAAAAACGATCTATTGCGTTGGGATGTATGTTTGTCATAGGATTGCTGTTGGTTTCTATGTATGTCGGTAACTGCTCAGCAATCACACAAAGCAGTTCGGCAACTTCAACGCCGCCTTTTACCTCAGTGATGAACTCAACAGATGCAGCGCAACTAAAAATAAGGGCTCAAGCCGTCGATTCCATGACAAGCTTACTAGGATTCGATACCTCAGAATACAACATAACACTGGCCAGTGACTTTTTGGTTTCACCACAATTTGCACAAGCCTATGACGGATTATCTCCGGAGTGCGTCAATTACAATCTAACTTCAAAAGACGGAAACACAGTTATTTTAGGCGAACAATTCATTAGGAGATTCCATTTACTGCCATTTATCATACTATAAGAACTCGCCCGGCAATACAAGTAGTCCCTACTATGTTCAACCCATGCCGACATCTCTGTCCCAAAAAACTGCCCTTGTACTAACCAGATACCTTAACTTAAGAAACGCTCATAATCTACTCACATCGAACGTTCAACATATGCTGGATTCACTTGGCACCTCCTCATTGGACGAAATGTTAGATACTGTAAATAGCTATAACAATGGCACTAATTCACTCTCAGTCACTAAAAACAACTTAAAAATAGACCTTCAGATTAACAACCCGACTACAGATGTTTTCTTTATACCAAGTTATAACGGTGTTGATTACCCCAATCGATTAATAATCTCGTTTAACAAAGCGGGTGATTTGGCTGCTTTCTCAGACACCTCGAACCTTTACAAAGTTGGCGATACAAGACTTAAGGTCAACAAAGATGAAGCAATAAATACTGCTTGGAATCAAGCAACGAATATAACCTCTGTATCGATAGTAGGCGTTGGAAATGTTGCTATTCAATTCATGAAGTACCCTTTAGTTACTCTGATCGGTTCGGTAAGGGGCAACATGACAGCTTATGCACTTTATGATATAAAGTTTCTAACAGACAAAGAATACTACTCCACAGATGGCATTGAAATCGGCGTCTGGGCAGACAACGGCCAAGTTGCTTACTGGAATTTCGTTGGTCAAACACCTAGTGGACAAATTCTGCCCAATACAACTATTCAACCAAGTGCAGTTTCAAATCTATCACTACCGCACCAAGAGCCTCAAGTAATAAACGCAAACCTTGCGCTAGTCGTCATAGGAATAACCATAACATCAGCAGTTTTAGCAGGATTAACGATTACGCTTAAAAAAAGAAAACATTAACACCCCCTTTTTTCTTTATGAAGTAATCTTTTCCGAGGGCATTCAAAAATTCACTTTTTTCTTCTTCCGATTAAAACGCATCAAAGTTTTCACGATGCTTCTTGCTTTTATTTTTCTCGTAAATTCGATGCTTAAACGCAATACCGGTGAGTAACAAAACTAAAAGCAATAACGGAATTGCCAGTATTGGAAACTCAGGAATAGTGATTGGTGAAGTGCTAATATTAATCGATTGTGCCAAAGGGTAATGGTCGACATTATAGTTTGCTATTGCATGAGAACGTTCCATGTCATCAAGCGCTATCTCATAAGGAATGTCTGCTATTCCATTTCCGTCGCTTGACAGGCCTTAGGGTATTTTATTTGATAATCACTCCAGTAATTGCCAAACGTACCGTTATCCCAAGAATTAGCGGTAGTTCCTAAAACTAGCGCACTTTTCAAATTTCCCATAAAATTATTGAGGTAAAAAATGTTGTGCTCTGCATCAGAATTGGCCCAAATACCAACTTGTGTATTGCTTCTTATGTCATCAAAGTAAACGATGTTATTGTTTGAATTAATGATGAAAACGCCATTTTCATTCGAAGATAAACTATTATTGAAAACACTATTGGAATTGCTCGAATCCCCTATCCAAATTCCCGCGCCTTTAATCCCCGAATTGTTGGAAATACAATTGCAGTAAATATTGTTGTTGTTTGATCCCCTAATCTTAACACCTATGTCATTACCAGTTATGGTATTATCGTAAATACTTACGTTTGTAGAGCTATCAAGAAAGATACCATATCCTTCAAACCCAAGACCATCATAAGGGACATCATGAAAATTTTTTATAACTAAATTAGTAATTGTTACATTATTGACATGACATAAATGCAAGCCAATTGACCCATTCCACCTCCAGTTCAATTGATCTGTTAAAGTAGATGTTTCAAGATTAATACTAAATCCATTCCCATCAATCACTACATTATTGCATTCTACGCCTATTGAGCCATAAATATCACCCGTAAATAAGTAAGTATTGTTAACCTTCTCGATGGGAATAGAATTATTGTTGGGACTTATTGAGCCATCGGCATTAATAACGATAGCACCTTCAATGGTTTGCCCTTTCGCGAATACGGTGGGTATTATAAATTGAGAAGTCAAGAAGAAAATCGCGAGAAAATAAACAAAAGTCTTACGGACATTTCCCATAATTACGTTTAGCAATCGTTTGTGATAAAAAGTTTCCGCAATGTCTCTTGAAAAGTTTTCCTATTCTATTTTTGCTTGATCAGCAGAGAAAGACGCATTGTATGTTCTTTTGTGGGTTTTCTCGTTTAAACTGCAGAAAACCTCGCCTGTTATCCGCACGCCTCGCAGGCGCCGAAGATCCTTGGTTTCATCAGGTTCAGCGTCGTCAAACCAGCACATTACATAGTGGTCAGCTTTGCCTTCAGCTGAAGACAGATAATCGGTATCACCCATCAGCGTAAAGAAATCCTCAAGCTTTCCTGTATACTTGGGGTCTTCTCCAGTGTCATTGAGGGTTACCTGTTTAGCTTTGATCACGACAAAGGGGTCAGATTGCCAGTTACCCGCTGATCGTTCTTTGAAGATGCAGATTACAGGTTTCTTCCAAACATTTTCCGACAAGAAACATGCCTCAAACACTCTACCACTGGCAATTATAAAAAACTTTAGCCAACATAGATCCGAGGCGAAATCGTGGCTATCGAAAATTTAAAAAGCCCCTAATCAGGCATCTTAACCTATGAAGTCTTCTCTGAAAATAGGCTCCGCGTGGGGCATCCCAATTGAGTTGCACTTCACATTCATCCTTCTAATCATAGCCGTTTTGATTTTGTCTGTACTGGGGATGCAGTTCTACACCTTCTTGATTGTGTTGTTCCTGTTTGTATTCGTGGTTTTCCATGAGCTTGCACACTCCGTAGTCGCTCGCCGCTACGGCATTACAGTGCGCAAAATCGTGCTATACCCCATCGGCGGCGTCTCAGAAATCGAAGAAATCCCAGACAATCCCTCACAGGAATGGCGCATGGCTTTCGCGGGTCCCCTCACAAGCCTACTGTTGGGTCTTGCGCTTTTAGCCGTCAGCCTCGCCCTCTCGCCCCAACTTGCACCGAAAATCCTAACTTTCACCACAACAGGCAACCTCATCTTTGACCTTGCAATCCTCAACATTTTCCTAGGCATATTCAATTTGATCCCAGCTTTCCCCATGGACGGCGGCAGAGTCTTTAGGGCGCTTTTAGCCGAACGCATGAAATACTCTGATGCCACCAAATACGCCGTTTTAGTCGGCAAAATCCTGGGCATTGCTATGGTTATCGTCGGTTTCATTTTCCCCGAATATTTCCTGCTGATCTTGGTGGGATTGTTCGTTTACATCGGCGCCAGCGAAGAAGGCGAACAAACCATCGTCTCAACCAAACTTGCAGACGTTCGCGTCAGAGACGTTATGCAGTCAGAGATAGGCAGCGTAAACCCTGATCAAACCCTAACTGAAGCCCTTGAAGTCATGTTTAAGAACCGTTACCACGACGCTTTGGTTGAAAAAGACGGCGTTTTATTGGGGGTTGTCACTTGGATGGAGCTTATGAAAGTCAATGCTGACCAGAGAGAAACTTTGAGGGTTGGGCAGATGCCGACTCAGAACATTTCAGTGCATGAGGATGAATCGATACTTGAAGCAAACAAAATTATGATTCGAGAGAAAATCGATTTAATTCCTGTGGTGGATAAGCAAACGCCAACCAAAGTCGTCGGCGTCTTAACAAGCGAAGCCATCTCAAACTCCTATGAAAAAGCCAAGAACCGCTAAACACTGTATCAAACAAAAGGTATGTCACTTCTGAAATAGACAAATCCTATTATGCCATAAACCAGCATTCAGTATCGTTCACACTAATAATTGAACCATTGACAAGTTACTGGTGGAGTGAAAATTGGGAGTTGAATTACGCACGTTTACCTCGCTCAAAGACATCTCAGAGTACGTAGCTAACCAAACAAGCCAGTACAAAGCGTTGTTTGAAGACTACAGCCAATGGCTCGGCACCGTGTTGAGGGATGCAGAAGGCAAGCATAAAAGCGAGGAATGGTTCCAAAAATCCACTGCTCTACAAAAAACCCTAAAATCCCAAGCAAAGAAGCCTCCGGAACCCGACAAATCAAAAAAAGGCGTCAAAGGTAAAGAAGAAGAGTCGCCTTGGATTCAAACTGGCGATATATCAATCGCGTTTACTGAGCAGGGTCAATCAGAACTGCTCTTTGAAGCAATCGAGAAAATCTCAGTGAAAATACAGGAGTACGAAAAGTTCAAGGGCACCATACAGCAGCTTACCCGCTTGGGGCTGGGTCAAACCGTTAACTACATCGTTTACCTCGAAGAAGACATGCCTAAAAAAATAGTGCTAAAACAGAAAGCTACCGCTAAAGGAGACGACTTGTTTAAATTCGACACTGAACTGATGGTGCCTGCATACTACAGCCTCACAGAAACCCCGCCGCCATAGAACCCCTACGACGCCTTACAGGGGAATCACTTATCTGAAGAGTATAAAAGTTAAATATGAAAGAGCAAGCAATGAAGTAGAGAGGAATCAACCGTAAACCCACAGTATTCTGTCTCTGGAGTCACCGTTTCGATAAGTCTAAGTAGTTTACAGGCTGAACGAAGCGGCGTCTATTCTGGGGCGGAAGAACTGTTTTTTGACGTGAACGCCAAGATTGAAGAGCAAAAAAAAGAAAACAACCAAGTGACCTTAGGTTTTCAACTGTCAATCTCCACAAAACCAAACGTTGTTAAATATGCAACTGCGGGAACGGTGACGTTGACGGGAAAAGCCGAGGACATAAAAAAGAAGTTGGAAGTCAACCCCAAAACCCGGATTCCCCAGATTCTCTTCACCATCTACCAGCATGTTTTCAACTCCATCTACATACTCTCCAGCAACCTCAACACGCCCTATCCGCCGCCGGACCTACTGCATCCGATGGCTGAAAAAATACAGATTCTCCCCAGCACACCACCACAGAGCCAAGCAGCATCCGAAAAAACCGAGGCATCGCCTGCATCAGAAGAAACTCCTGCTGCATCAAGCGCTCCTGCCGCGGCTCAGACACAGCCAGAACCTGAAAAGAAACCGTAAATAAGCAGTATTTTCCAGGACATATTCCTAAAATCGACATATTTTGTCCATTGGAATTAACCTATAATATATTTTTCAACGTATTGGATGCTTGGAGAACGGAGAAGGAGGAGAAGATTTGGAGTCAACAGTAGCTGCGCTACTTTTAGTTACTTCAACCGTGGTTTTATCCTGCATAGTGGTGGTTTACGCCGTGGACATGCTGCAGCAATCTTTCAGTGAAACAAGCCCTCAGATGCAGTTGATGAACCAAATACAGAACAGCCTCCTAAACCAGACATCCCCTTTCAACGGCACAATGCCCGAATTGCCTATGGCGACGCCTACACCAGTGCCGTAATCTGGACATGTTTTCCAATTGTTTATGCTTAGCTGGGCATGTTGATTGGTAATTCAGTTCTCGGATTCATAAGCCCTATAAGGTTTTAATTATCCTTTTCTGGTTGAGGATTAATGTCTACAGGTACCCCCGAAATTTCACCGGAGATTTCAAGGTTTGACGCCGAAAACGCAACCGCTTTGACAGCGGACTTTCTGAAGCGTCTAGGCTACAAGGGAAGCTGGTTACCTATGAAAGTCTCAATGGATGGGGAACTCTACATTGTGGAAATGATGTTTCAGAAGTTAAATGCTAAAGTGCAGATTAACTCTAAAACCAAGGAGATACGGGAGTACGAGTTCCAAGAAGGTGAAAGTTCCTCCAAAGGCGGTTTATCGAAGGGGAAAATCATATTTTTGGTTGCAGCAATCTCCATCGGTATTACATTGGCAAAGCTGCTTGGTGTCTTCTAACTCTGTGGTGTGCTTCTGGGAGATTAGTTATTAGTTCAGGATAGCCTGTTTTCTGTTTTTTGTCTGTGCCGTTCAAGGTCGGTAACTCTACAAATTTTTGGTGGGATAGAAAGCAGAAGGCATCGATTGCCTAAAGCGTTCTGCAAAATTCCCTTAATTGTAAGGGTAAAACCTTATGTGAAATGACCGCCTTCTCCATTAAGCCGACGAATATGAAACCTCAACCACCAAACCCAGAACACAAAAGAATGAAGAGGGAAAGAAAAACCATAGAATACATGGTTGACATCTACTGCAGAGGACACCATGGAACCCACGGCGAATTATGCCCCCAATGCAGCCAATTCAAAGAATACGCTTTTCTGCGGTTAAGCAAATGCCCCTTCCAAGAGAAAAAAAGCACCTGCGGCAAATGCAAAATCCACTGTTACAAACCCGACATGAAAGAGCAAGTTAGGCAGGTTATGCGGTATTCTGGTCCCCGACTGCTCCTGTATCACCCGGGTTTAGCGTTGCATCACGCGTGGGATGCTAGGCGAGCGCCCCCGACCTTGGATAAAGCTGACGCTTAATCAGTCATGGGTTTGGGGCTGAGATGAGACAAAAGGCAGCTTGACATTTGCCTTAAATTCCTTGCCGACTTCTACTTTGTTGCATATTTTTGTGGGTGAATCGTATGCGAGAGAAGCTTTTGCTTTTAGCCCTTACTTTGATTATACTGATTTCTGTCCCCACCATAGCCGCTGCTGCATCGGGCGATGAACGCATCCATGTAAACGGAGCCTTCACTTATTCACCCAACAGAGGCTTCACGCTCTGGTTCACCAACGGCACAATCCTATCTAACCACATAAACGGGTTCCAAATCCCCGTAAGCGACAGCGCAACCCCGACGCAGTGGACCTTTAGCTTCATAGTAACAAACGACCAAAACACCCCAATAACCATCACAGCAACCACAACCAACACGGTTGAGTTACCCCAAAACATAGCCTCCACCTTCACATGCAAAACAGCCAACAACCAAACCTCCACCACCATCGCAGCAGGAGGCAGACAAACACTTCAGTTAAGCGGGGACTTCCACACCAATGGCCAATACACTTCGGGCGCCAGTTTCAACTATGCTATTCAAGTCACAGTAGAATCCAACGCAAGCAGTTTCGGCAGCATCTTTGGCGTTTACGGAGTTGCCCAGTATCCCACGGCGCCTTCACCCACATCTTCTCCAACGTCTACGCCGCAAGCAACCGCAACCCCAACCACCAGACCCAACACCTCACCCATACCTACAACTAACCCAACCGATTCGCCAACAGCTAACTCATCCGCATCTCCCTCGCCATCAGACACAGGGACAATCCCCGAATTCAGCTGGGTAGCAGTCGTTTTGGCGTTGCTTATTTTTCTACCCGCAACTGCAATAATGCTTAGAAGATACGCGAAATCAAAGGCGGGGGCGTCTAGGGTAGTTGCGGCTGCTTTGGTATTGGCATTGGTTTTGGCGGCGTTGTTCGTTAACCTATCAATCACTCTGCCAGCGGAGGCTCAACAGCCAAGTTCCCAACCGGTTAGCTATTCTTTGTGGTTTGTTAACGGCACAGCTTTCCCTCTCACCATAAACAGCGGCACCTTCCAATATGGAAACCCACAACTAAACATCGGCGGCATCATGGTGTCACCCAGCGCTTACGGCAGCCAATTTATGCCTGAAACCAACCTCATAGTGCTCCGCAACGACGGCAACACACCCATAACAGTCAACACCGCACTGGAAAACGTAAACAACCCCGCAAACATCGAGATTTCGATGCATAAAGAAACGCTGGGTTCTTCATGGGCGCCTATTGGCACGCAATGGATGGGATACGACAACTTGGCAACAGGCAACACAGTTGCGCCGGGGCAGTGCATGTGGCTGGGGTTAACTTTGGTTATAGCACAATCCACCAATGTTCCCAGCGGTACACCGACGTTTGGGTTCACCTACAGCTTCGATATCATCGTTACTGCATCACAGGGTTAGTTGGCGATGAGGTCTGCGTTGGTTGGACAGCGTTTGTTAACCGTCCATGGTAAACCCGTGCAGCTATACACAGCGCCACAGCCGCTATTGCAAGGTAGAAAGGAAACAGAAACATCGCAGTTACCGTAGAGCTAATGCTGGCGCTCAAAGGTATGAATGAGGGTAAAGAGAAATCTACGTTTGCCGAACCCACCAGTGGAATGCCCAGGTCAAAGAAGCCTGCACCTAAAACGACTACAGCCAAGCCCACCACGAAACTAATCAATCCGTATAGCGGCTTTTTGTAGGAGAAGCAGAGTAGGTCTTTAGAGTAGGACTTTGTGGGAAACACTGAATAGATGAGCATGATTATGCCACCGGCAGTGAACAGGAGGATGTTTGAGAGGTTCCATGCCCAAAGCAGAGGAAGGGTAAACTGGGCGCCGTAGAACCCAAAGTTTGTAACAATAGGCGAAGCATAGACGCTAACAAAGTTGTTGCCGACTGTAAGCTGCCACCAAGGCACAAACACCGATACTAATACCAGCACAAGCGTTACTATCCCAGCAGCTAAACCAAACCAGCTAATCGTTCGCTCCAAACATTCTCACCCTAACTGAATTGACCCCACACCAGGTATTTCATCCAAATGCAAACTGATGCCTCCAACGGTGACGACTAGATTTTCTACAGAAACATATGCGTTTTCACCGAAGTGCGCCTTATAGGCATCTAAAGCCGCTTGATTGATGTTACCGTTTAAGTCGATAACAGCTGATTGACCAGGGCTAACATGTATTGCATCTGGGATGCTTATGGTTCCCAACAGTTCTCCGTTACCCGCTTTTATGTCTGCGGACAGGTTGTCAAGTGAGAGCTCCTGTGGCAGCGGATTGGTAAAGTTGAGCGGGTACGAGAAGTCGCCTGTGGATTGATTGTAAGTTGGCTCCCCTAATGGTTTGATTGGTTGCATTGATTCTAACGCTGTGAAATCTAAGTTGCTGATGTCACTGTTGGTTACGCTGCTTTCGCCTGTGGTTTGGGATGGAAGCACTAATCCCAGAAGATTATCTCGGTAGAGGCAAACAACGCCGAGCAATGGGCCAACTGTGAGAACAATAGTTAGGGCGCTCAACGCTATCTTGATTATCTTGGATTTGTTCATGCCGAGTGTCGTTTAAGCTTCAAGGAAAGAGTTCTTTTAAGCGTTGGGTACCCGTGATATGTACACAAACTACACGAAAAAAGAGAAGGTTGCTTATCTGAGCCAAGCCAACCGGAGAGAAGACCGCTAAAGCCCCCAGCTCTGTGCAACCGTTTGGTGCGATGACTGCTTTTCATGCTTCTCTTTTTTCTTATTATGAGTCCCAAACCGGTTGATTTTAACGGTTGAACCCTCAAGCGATATCCAGTGAGTCATGTTGCGGCCTCGACTGTAGAGAAACTTTTTCACTGCTTGATGCAGCCCCGAAATCGTTACTTTTTCTGAATCAACAGCCAACTTGTCTTTTACTTCGAAAACCTCAACTTTGAGTCTTGATTCAAGATATTTTGTGAGGTTTTCTTTTTCGGTTTGTAAGTCCCCGAGGTCAACTTGGAGCTTGTTTCGGGGTTCATTTTCGTTTTTACGCCTAAATAGCAACTGGTTGCCCCCTATAAGGATAGGCGCTGATGGTATTAAAGGTTTGAGTTATAAGAAAAAAGGAACGCCCAAATAATACTCCGGTAAATAGATCGTGCAAAAATGCGAATCAATTCTTAAGCATCCGAGATGAGACTAATATTAAAGAAGCGCAACGTACTATGCGCCCAGTTGGTAGGGCACACCAAGGCTTAAATCAATCAAGAAGCAATAGATAGTACATGGATGTGTTTTTCACGGTTAAAATTGTAAAAGATGTTTTTTCAAAGGGTTTTATAGAAGTACAGGAGAATGACACTGTTTCTTCTTGTCTATCACGTTTCAAAGAAGGTATGCCGCCTGTTTTAGCGGTCTTTGACAGCAAAGGTAGTTACAAAGGGGTTATTTCCCGAAAATCAATAAAGCGGTCCAGTTTTGATGCATCTGGAAGCAAAGTTAAAACTTTAACTCAGCCAGCCCCCGCCGTTACCTTGCAGGATACGCTCAGCAAAGTCGCTAAATTAATGATTGAAAGCGAAATCAGGCAACTTCCCGTCTACAGTGAAAATGACCTCTTAGGCTTTGTAACAGATGAGGATGTTATCCATGGCGCTATAATGGAGCAATGGGGTAACACACCTGTTGAAGAAATAATGACCAAGAAGCCATTTGTCATCGAAGAAGACGAATCACTGGGGGCGGTGCTAAGCCTGTTAAGAAACGAAGGAATCTCGCATGTTCCCATAGTCAAAGATGGAAAACTCGTTGGGATGGTAGGCATTTCCGACATTATTGATAATATCTTTCAGCCTAAACATGTACAAAGGTTTGGCGAAAGGGTAGGCCAGAAAGTCTCTCTGCTCAGTATTCCAGCAAAGGGAATCATGGTTCAGCCTGTGATTACTATTTTGCCTAAATCCAAATTGCGAGATGCTGAAGAGCAAATGCACAAATTCAACATTTCCTCTTTGGTAATCGTTGACAAAGGAAGACCTGTCGGCATCATAACTAAGCGAGATTTTCTTGAACCTCTAGCGCAAATGGAAAAACCAATGGAAAGACTTACCGTGCAGTTTTCAGTAAAAGACGTGGAATTTGACGAAATCCAACGAGGCGCAGTTATGGACGACTTCGAATCTTTCACCCACAGATACGGAGGAACCCTAGAGGCTGGCACATTATTTGTCTACATGAAAACGCATGGCACAAACTTCAAGGGCGACCAGTTAATTCACTGCCGACTGCAATTTAGAACAAAGAAGGGTGCGTTTTTCAGTTCAGGCGAAGGCTATGGGGTTGAACAGACGTTTAAGATTGCATTAGATAGGCTTGAGGGTCAAATCGTAAAAAGCACTGAATTAGCAAATGACCACGAATTTCTAAAGGGCTATTTGAGGCGGAGATTCCCGTTGACATAATACCGCCTAAACCACCTTCCGCGTAGATTTAGTGCGTGTATTTACCCACGCGTCTACAATTGAAAAGCCAAGAAAAAAGTCTCTTTTTTTGCTTGCGCCAAAGAAGCTTAAATACGCCGTTACAGTAACCATGTTAGTGGAGACTTAGTTATGAGCAGTTCTTTGGTGTCTTTACCCTCAAAATGGATTGATTTTCTGAAAGATCTAGCTAATGATCATGATGTTGACGTTAGTATGGTCATTGGTGGATTATGCGATTGGGTTTTTTCTAGCCCTCAATACAAGAGGCAATTTGAAGTTTGGTTGGGTACAGTTTATCCGTTGAAAGGGCAAGCTGAAGATAGAGCCAGAGCTAAAGGTGAAGCCGCAAGCTTGCGTGAAGAAGCACGGCAAGATGAAGTCGAAGAAGAAGTCCATGAGGATAGAGACTACAGTGAAGACCGCGAATTAAAGCCTTGAAAAAGCCTAAAAAAGGCCGAAATTCCAAGATTTCCCATGAAGTGTTTTATAGTAATCATTCAAGGAAAAACATTGTTACATGCCTGAAATCCATAAAGAAAAACTTTTCGCCAGTACATATCGCCTGTTTTGTTAGGGTTAAGAATTTACTGTGCATTAATCTCGAACTTTTGCGGGGTTAGAGCCCCATTTTTCTGTGGGCATAAATTAACTTACAACTGTAATTTAAAATGTAAAATGTGTCCCTTTTGGAAGCGCCCCAGCCCCGATTCCAGTTTAGAGCAGGAAAAAGCAATTCTAAAGCAGATCTACAATTCTGGGGCTTGCGGAGTCGCCTTTGAAGGGGGTGAACCGCTACTCAGAAAAGACTTAGCAGATATTCTTGCTTTTTCCCGTTCTCTGCCCCTGCATACCAGCCTAATAACAAATGGTACTCTGCTTAAATCCAGAATAGACGAGATAGCTCCCTACATTAATGGTGTGGTTTACGTTTCGTTGGATGGGTTAGAAAAAACACATGATTACATTCGGGGGGTCGGGGGAAGCTTTAGGAAAGCAGTAGAGTGCATATGTGCGGCGAAAAAAAGAGTTCCTGTAACAATTAACACAACGGTGATGGCTGAAAACGTTGACGAAATCGAAAGCTTAGTTGAGTTGGCTAAAGAGTTGGGAACAAAAATATCCGTCGCGGTAGCCCATGAATCCTGTAATGCAAGCACCTCCTCTGATGTTAACGGTAAAATACCGAAAGTCGCGCATCGTCTCGTTGAAATGAAACGGCGCGGTTACCCCCTTGCCAACTTGAGTGGTTACCTCAAAGTGATGCTAAAGAGAAAAACTGGCAATGCAAACCCTGGACTATGATAAACATTGACCCCCATGGAAACCTGGTTTTGCCTTGTTATGTCCACAATGACTATGCGAGTAGCTTATCTGTTTTTGAGAGCGAAATTAAAAGTGCACTTTCGGGGTTTGACTGGAAAAAAATAGAAAACTGCCAAAAATGCAGCCTGCACTGCTACGTTGAACCTTCTCTGGTGCTTTCAAGAGACATAACCTCATACATACATTGGGCATTTCACGTCAACATTTAAACCTTAAATTCCAAGCGCTCTATGCCGTGACTGTTAGGGTCAAATAGGCGTCTGCTGTTTCCTGCTGGTTCACCGTGAGATTTTCACCTTTAGTCATCTGTTCAAGGAGTAATTGGATTCTTTTAGAATCTTCCTTAGTTATTTGCATTTGAGAATTTCTGGTGCTCGCCTCTAAAATTGTTGTTAATCGCTCGATGCATTTTCTGTTTGCCATAATGTTTTCTCGTTTTTTCCTAAAATTGCTCATCCATTCTGAAACGTTCTGTCCCGTCAAACGATCAATGCAAGCGTTCCCTAAGTGTAGGGTATGGCCATTATGGCTTTCGATGATTGAAATCTCTAATTCTGGATAGTTACCGCATAAATCGCACTTCATTGGGGGTGTTGCGACGTAATTGTCAAGTAAATGGTACGATTTGTTCCTATACTTGAATGGAGGAATATGCCGCATATAATCGGCGGCTGCTCTGTTGAGTTCAAGTAAAATGTCGTCTGTTTTCAAGTTAATCCCCTTAATCGGAAATAGATGCTGCCCGCCTTTACGCTATGGCAAGGAAACTTTCGTCTATATCTACTATAAACGGCACGCTATTACTTAATGTTGCTTACCGCCTGTATTCTAAAGGAACGCTTCTGCTTTTCACAAACTCTGCTTTGAACTGAGCTTGGCTACCGAAAGAAACAACACTTACCACTCCGTAGCCTATACGATGTATTCTAAAAAAACGCTTAAACCTTAAAGCTAATGCCAAGGCAATTGGTGGGGCTTCCCGGATTTGAATCAGTGCCATGGCGACAGGCTACAAGCCTAATCAAGACATCATCAATTGATAGAAATGCGTAAATTTTCGGATCTACATTTGTCTAAGCAGTTGGAAAGAGGTAAGAAAAAATTAAGCGCTAAGGAAAGGTTAGGCTATTTTTCCTTCGTTAATTTTGTTGCTTCTCTGATTGCTTGAACGTACACTTCTTCTTTGAGCCTAAAGCCTTCATCTATCAACCGATCAAGCGCTTGCAGAAACTCATCAAACACGATTTTTCTCTCCTTAAGAGCCATAAGCAAAACGAAAACAGTTCCCCGAGGCGTTAAACCCAGCAATCGTGCGGCAGAACGAGCCGACACCTCATCGATTAGTACCGTCTCCAAACTCAACTGCTTTGCAAGGGAGAGTGCCTCTTCTTCGCCCTTATCTAACTCTATCGGCATCTCAATGGGGTCAGCGTCTGCAACTTTTATCCAGCCTTGCGCTACCGCGTTTTCCACGGCATAAGCGTCTTTTCGTCCAAGCGATTTCCCCTTTTCCACTACCTCAATCCATACTTCTTTTGGGATAAGGATTTCTCCGAAAAGTACTCTTAGAAGATCAAGTTTGCCTATTTTAGCTAAATAAATAAGAGGCGTTGAGTTTGAGACGACACTTGGCACTAGGCGGCCGTTCTGTAAGCCTTTCAAATCTTCCCTAAGTTCAGCCAGAGTATAAGGAACATGCACTTCTCTTCTTTTTGCCTCATCCATCATTTCCCAAACCGACAAGCCACATTTTCTAGCTGCCTGCCACAGCGTTATTCTGCCTTCTTCGTATTCATCCAAGCTCTTTTCGATCAGCCAGTCCTTGGCTGCTTTCATAAGAAACCTTCGTATAACGGTTGACCTGTCCATTCCTTCCTCTTCGGAAACCTTGTCGATGAGTTTGGCGAGATCATCTTCGACTCTGGTTGTTAAGGTTGTGGGCAATATCTTCACTATATTAAAATGAAGCAAATGAATACTTAAGGGTTGCCGCTTAAAAAAACTAGAAAATGCATGGCGGGCTTCCCGGATTTGAACCGGGGTCTATGGGTCAGGTCACAAAAAAACGTCTAATTCATGCAGGTGCTCTCCAAATGTGAACAGAATAAAAATGCAAAGGCTTTTTCAAAGAAAACACGTTAAATTGACTCATCAGAGACTTTGTGAGGAGCACGACCTAAAACCCAAATTTCTCATCGCTCTTTATCATCCATTTTGGCTTTCGAAAATCTTTTCTTTTACCCAGCCAATACCCTAAAACAACTCCCAAAGCCACTGCCACTGTAATGATTAAAAGGGCGTCTTCAGTATCTGCATTTGCTATAAGGTTGGGTCCACCTGTACTGAACGAAATGACGCTTACGACGACCGGTCCAAGGAAACCCACTATTAAACCCGCTGTGGCACCAGCCATGGGATAAACAATCCTAAATCGCCTTCTCTCTTCTTCCGAGCCAAGTACAAGCGGCTTATCCTGCATTCGGAAACCTAAATAAGCTAAAACCAGACCGCCGAAAAACCACACAGTATACATAACCAAATTGCCAACATCGAAATATCCCCGTGTGTAGAGAGCTAAGACGCTGACAAAATAGATGACTTGACTGACTGCCGCAGCGGCCCAGAACTGCTTTTGCCTTCTTTTTCTAAGTTGGACATCGTTTTCAGCCGGAAACAACTGCATCATTCTGAAGGCAAGCTCCCCCTTCTCTGAGAGCATGTACCGTCCGCTGTCATTTTTTGTTAGTAAATCGCCTAACACTTTTAGGTGATAATTCAGTGTTCCCGTGCTGACTATGTTGAGGGCATCCATCATGTCAGTGTATGTTAAGCCTCCGTGTTCTTTGAGCAGAGTAATGGCTTGTCTTCTGGTTTGGTCCTTTAAGATTTTAGAGAGAGCTTCGATGCCTGCGCTCATAAGGGAAGTCTTAGTAATCTTTAGATTTAGGTTTTTTTGACGAAAACCGTCGTCAGAGCATGTTTCGCAGGAAATCAAGAACCAAATGGTGGGGCCCCCCGGATTTGAACCGGGGTCTATAGCGCCCGAGGCTACAAGCCTGAACCAAGCTAGCCGAGGGCCCCACTACGCCAATTTTCTATTTTTCGGCTTGGGTGCGTTCTATGTTATTTGTTGGGTTGGCTTTAACTTTAGCGGTTAAGAAAACAGTGGCAAAAGTGGGGATAGGCAAGCATGGAAGTGGGTGGCGGGTTTTTTTTGTGCGGTTATTGCCGGTATGCTACTGCCCATTGCTGTTCGCTGACTTACGCCTAAAAAACAAACGATACATGCATTCACATCCACACCGTTGCGGCTTTATATGGAACCATGCAACACATGTGAAGAAAAACAAGTATCCCACACCGAAACAGGCATAGAAAAACGTTGCAACCCAAAAAAGCAGCCGCCCACACTTGCAGTCTTGTGGCATCCCATAAAACGCCACACCCACATAAAGAGAAAAAACAAAAACCCTGCAAAACAAATCGACCCAACTTTGTTCTAAACGCAATTTTGATATTTAATTAGGGGCACTGCATGTACACTAAACAGTAATGGTGACGACCATGGCTTACCTGCGTGAAGAAAACGAAAAATTCGAAATCGACTATCCCATAGAAAAGGTTTGGGCAGCCATCCCCACAGCAACTGAGGCTCTAAAGTGGAAAATCGAGGAGAAAAATGAAGAGGCACACACGCTAAAAATCAAAACCAAAGGAGGCTTCCTATCTTACGGCTCCACGCTCCTTGTCGAGGTTAAAGTAGAGGACCCAAAAACCAGCCGCATGATGATAAAAGGGGAAACGCCTGTAACAACCATCACGGCTATGGCGGATTTGGGGCGGACAAGAGACCGTATTGAACTTTTCATCGACATTTTATCTAAAATAATCGAGATGAAACCAGCCTCTAAAAAGGGCAACCGGAAAGTCTAAGCTGACACTGGCAAATGCTTGATATGATTCGCTTGGTCGTATTTGCGAAGCTATTTTGCTTTCGGCTACAATAGCTAAGAGCGTGGTGTAAGTGAGCGTTAAAGGACCGCCAGCAACGATTCGGGACAGAAGCATCGACGTAGCCATCTTAGTTGCTGATCGGCGTAATCCACGCCTTTTTCGGAGCCCTATTGCTTGCATACGAGAACTTTGCGTTTCTTCCCACAACCGCTATCTACGATGTTTACACTGTGGCTTATGGGGTGTTAACTTTGGTGTTTGCAGTTTATCTTTGGCAGGGTAAGAGGACAGGTTGGGTTGGCACCGTGGCTGTATCTTTTTTCGTTATCGCCACTGATTCGCTGACACTTCTAGAGTTAACCAGCGTACCAGGTATCCCAAAGTCTGCAGCGCCAGCAGAGATAATTTACAGTGCAATAGTTGTCGGGTACCTTTTGCAATCAGGCGTTAGGAAAAAGTTCTTGGATCCCCCTGCTAGCGGAGGGTGGCGTTGTTGGGGTAGCCGCGGCTTTCCCAGTAACCCCGGTAGTCAGGATTAGCGGTTACTTCGATGTGGGTTACCCATTTTATCCATTTGTAGCCGTATTGGCTTTCCGCGACCAACTGGAAGGGGTAGCCCCGTTCAGGGGGAATCGTAAGTCCGTTCATTTTGTAAGCTAGGAGTATGTGGTTGTTTCTGATGTAGTCCAGCGGCAGCGAGGTAGAGTAGCCGTCGGAAGCATAAAAGATGACAGCTACCGCGCTGGGGTTCACACCTGCCTCGTTAAGCAGGTCATCGACGAGAACTCCTTCCCAGAGAATTGTCGCGTTCCAGCCTTCTACGCAGTAGAGGTTGACTACTTTTTGGTAACTCTGCGAGCCATTGACTACCTCGTCATAGGTTAAGGAAAGGTTCTGGTTAACTAACCCAGTGATGGTTAGGCGGTAGTCGGAGTTGTTGAGGTACTGGGTGCCTTTTACGGCGTTTTCATAGACATCGCCTATGGAAGCGAGGTTTTCTCCTTCGTAGTTTTGGACTTCGCCGGGGTAGAGGTTTTGGGGTGCTTTGGGCGGGTTCTCAAGGTAGTTGAGGGCTACTAAAAAAATTGCCATTAAAGCTAAGAGAATAAGAAGAGCAACAATGGCCATCTTGTATCGTTTAAGCCTCTCCATAAACAGTCAATACTAAAGGTTAAGAAGGAGGCTTTAAAGGTACCCAAAAACAGGATGAAAACCACTGCTCACTTCTGAAAAGCAGTTTTGTCGTCAACAGAGTAACAAAAAAGAAGAGGGTGTTTTAGATTTTGTAATATTTTGAGTAGAGCACTATGCCAACTGCGAGGATGCCTATGCATGAAGCAGTGACGACTGTGAAGTCAAGGAGCACACTGGGACTGGCGATGCTTGCACCTCGGAGGAACAGGGATGTCAACGCGTCGGTGACGTAGTGGCTGGGGACGATGTTGCTTGCGACTTGGGCTCCGCCTGAGAGCGATGCACTCACAAACGTGCCAAGGAACAGCTGGGGTAGCACAAAGAGGAAGCTTAGTCCTGTGGCTGCGCTGGAGGATTTTGCGATGGTGGCGGTGATTAAGCCAAACCCGATGTTTGAGACGCTAAATATCAGCACCATAACGAAGGTGAATGCGTATACCGCGGTGTCAACTGTGGGTCGGAAGCCCAAGGCATAGGTGATGCCGAACAGGATTGCTGCCTGTATTAGTGCGATGACCATGTAGGAGAGGACTAGGCTACCCATGAATTCGGTGGATGTGATGGGGGAGATGCGTATGCGTTTCATCATGCCGTTCTCGCGGTCTTGTGTGAAGGATTGGGCGACCATCATGATGAGGAATATTGAGGCGAACGTGAACATGCCTGGCGCAATGAAGTCCAATGCGGAGGTTTGTTTGACTTCGATTAGCGACGCGGTTTGGAGTTGGATGGGGCTTTGTGGAGAGGGCTGGTTCTGGTTGACCATGGCGCTCATTACTTGCCCGATGATGGGTGGAATCGCCTGTGTAGCCACCAGAGAGCCCTTATCGAGATACAGCGAGACAGTGGTGTTGGTCCATTGGCTGCCATCTTTGGGGGCAACGTTGTAGGTGTCGATGCTGCTTGTGAAGCTGCTGGGAATTAGGATTAAAGCCTGCATTTTTCCTTGGCTCAAATCCGTCTGAGCCGTTGTGTTGTCGCTGTAAACGTTGACGTTAACGATTTTTGTAGCTAACAAGTCATTGATGAACACCTGCGACTGGTGGCCGCTGGGGTCAAAATTCACCACACCCACTTGGTAAGTTGTAGATGTGCTCCCTCCGAAGCCGCCAAACGATGCGCCGAAAGCGAAGACGAAGATGACTGGGAACAGAAAGATCATGAATAGGACAGCGGGTTCACGGATGGTTTTTTTGAGTTCCTTCTTACTCATGGCTAAGACACGTTGAACCTTCATTTACACGTCCCCCCGGATGTCTCTGCCCGTTAACTGTATGAAGAGGTCTTCGAGGTTTTTGACGCTGCCTTTAGCGACGAGTTCTTTGGGGGTACCCAAGGCGATGAGTTTGCCATGGTCGATGATGCCCACGCGGTCGCAGAGTTCTTCGGCTTCTTCCATGTAGTGGGTGGTTAAGATGATGGTTTTGCCTTTGGCTTTCTGTTCTTTTATGAAGTCCCAGACTGCATGCCGAGACTGCGGGTCCATGGCAACGGTGGGTTCATCGAGAAAAGCGATTTCAGGGTCATGGATTAGGGCGAGTGCAAGGCTTAGGCGTCGTTTCATGCCGCCGCTGTACTTGGCTGTTACCCGTTTGGCATCTTCGCTTAAGCCGACTTTGTTTAGAAGGAGTTTGCTTCTTTCACGGATGCTTTTTTTGTCCATGTTGTAGAGGTTGCCAAAGAGTTCAAGGTTTTCTTTGCCGCTTAAATAGGGGTAGATGGCGGTTTCCTGTATGCAGACGCCGAGTAATTCCTTGATTTTCCGGGTGTCTTTCTCTATGTCGTAGCCGCAGATTTTCGCTGTGCCGCTGGTTGGTTTAATAAGTCCGCAGAGGACGCTGATTGCGGTGGTTTTGCCTGCGCCGTTGGGTCCAAGTAATCCGAAGAGTTCGCCTTTTTGGATTTCAAGGGTTAGGTTTTCAAGGGCTGTTTTGTCTTCATATTTTTTGGTTAGGTTGCTGATTGTTATTGCTGATTCATTCATGTTTGGTTCTCCTTGTTTGCTGGATTTTAGTTAGGGTTGATTTTAGATTTAAGTAACCACGAAACATAGTTACGTACCTGAACTGGTAGTGGTCGTTTGGGAATTTAGTTTCATGTTTACGGTTCAGTTAACAAAAGTGCACTGTGAAGACCGAAAAGTTCCCCTTTCACCTACACCAGATTAATAAACGGGACATATGCGGGCGGTTATGGGAGAAGGTTTAAAACCGCGGAGTCGTTCAGAGACCTAAACAGAACCTCCTGGATAGAAAAACAGTGAAGCGATCCACCCGAAGCATCATATTTGCAGTCATCGTGATAGCCGCCATTCTGTCAGTCTGTGTCTATGCAGTTTTATACCACGCTACGGCTCCGTTGGCGCAGAGACAAGACAAAACACAGTACACGCCCAAGCCAAACGTTGTAATTCAAGCTGGAACATTCAACGGCGACATAGTGATCCAATCGACAACCGGCAGCCAAATCGAAGTCATCTACAACGTAACAGCACAGGAAGGGTACCTAAATGACATACAGACATACACAAACGAAACCA
The DNA here is from genome assembly GCA_963702095.1 of Candidatus Bathyarchaeota archaeon. GTDB lineage: Archaea > Thermoproteota > Bathyarchaeia > Bathyarchaeales > Bathycorpusculaceae > Bathycorpusculum. Next base: position 1,740,268 of record OY969706.1, on the reverse strand, counting down.
AAACCGACAATACAACGACCATAACAACCAGCGCCAATCTCCAGATTAACCAAGCCAGCAACTATAAGGCAGACCTTATCCTCAATTTGCCCAATACCAGCTCATACAACTTGACCCTAAACACCGCAAACGGCAACATAATCAAACCCCAACTAAACGACACCAAAGTAGTGGCTACCACCAGCAACGGCAACATAGACCTCAAAGACGGCGGCGCCACCGAAATCGACGCCATGTCAGTGAATGGCAACGTCAAAATCGATTTAACGCAAGGTACGCTCTTTCAAGTTGCCGCCAGCGTTGGAAACGGCAAGATAACCCATCAGGGAATCACTTTGGATGCAAGCCCTGATTCGGCAACCCGTCTTAAGGGCGCTACTTCGGGTGGGGAGGGAAACCTCAGTTTGTCGCTTAACTCTGGCAACGGCAACATTGCAATAGAATACTCAACCCCATAGTTGCATCTGGCGTTAAGAGCTAGGGGGTTTGGTCGCGCCAAGTTGAAAAAATGTAGCCTGTGTATATGACGTTGGGGGCGACTGATTTGACGGCAGGGTTCCTTTCAATGTCTTCTCGGACTTCACGGACTTCTTTACTGGTCGGCGTCCAAATCATAAAGATGTAGCTGTCCGGTATATTGCTGAAGCTCCAGTAGAATAATGTGTTGGGGTAATGTTGCTGCAAAATGGCGTTTACAACATTGGGGTTAGCGTCGTCTTTTATGTTAACGTGGAATACACTCAGTAAATCGTTAGAGGCATCCGGGTACCATTCTATGGAGAACTGAACCAGAAAATTCTTCTCCATCATGCCGAGGCGGCGTCTAACGGTTTTTGTGGATACACCGATTTCCTCAGCTATCTCGGAGGTGGGTTTACGTGAGTTATCTTTTAGGGCTCGAATGATTTTGTAGTCTAAGTCGCAGAGTTTGGTATCGATTTTTTTGAAGTTAATGTTTCTTAGAATGGGCGGCATAGGTGAACCCATTAAACCCACAGTTAACTCGGGGATCTCGGCTTTTTCTTTTACAAAGCGAACCAGCAATTCCAAATCCCCGATGTTTCTCAAATACGCGCCTAAATATAGTATGTTTCCGCCGCCGGCTGCCAACCAGTAAATCGACCCTTGATTCTCAACGCGGTTTTTCACATCTAAGACAGAGGTGGCTTTTGAAAGCCCAAACATCAACACGTGTATGGCGTTTTGGGCGAAAACACTTAGGCTTGTGTTAAACTTGCGTATTATGCCTAATTCTATTAGGGTTTGAATGCGGTTATGCACTGCGGTTACGGAGAGGTCCAGTTTTTGTCCCAGTTCACGGTAGGAAATCCTTGAGTTGCCTAGGAGAAGTTGGCAGAGGATAATGTCTGTCTTATCCAAGAGGGCACCGTTGTGCATTATGGGTGTGAACGCCTAAAAGCCTTTGGAAACGAATAGTATTGTTTTGTCAGTAAGTCGAGGTTTTACTGATTAGTTTTCTCTCTTTATGTGGGTGTGGCGGTTTGTGGGGTGCCACAAGACTGCTTGAGGATTGTGTTGCGTTTTGCGGTTGTAATGGTTTTCAACGCCTGTTAGAGTGTGGCATACGTATTTTCCTCCACATGCGTTGCATGGAGCATGTTGGATGGGCCAGGGTGTGGATGGGGTGCATGTATCGAATGCTTTTCTCCATAAAAACCATTGAATAGCAAAAAAGGCACATCAATCCGCCTCTAGCAACCCAAAAAACAGGCTTAACACCATCAAACCAAACAAACAATCCGATCTGCTGAAAATCGTTGAGCCAGCGCCAAATTACATGGCAACATAGAGGCGTCCGCTGCCCAAAGGAGATGCTCTGCCTAAATAGCAGCCTTCACTTGGCATGGGTTCACTGGGTAAGTGATTCTTTGAGCGCAGCAAAATAGGACATGACCTGCCCCATCTGCTCCTGCGACATAGCCAAAACCGCCCTAACCGCATCCCTGCCCTTGGTGGAAGCAGAAGTTGAAAGCGTCGCCAACGCGTAATCGAGGCTTGTAAAGAGTTGTTCCCAGGGGATGTTGACCCGTTGGCCCTTGAGGTTGTAGAGGGCTAATACGTAGGCGCTGGCGCGGCTGAGGCTGTCTTTGAAGGCTTGGATGCTGTTGCCCACGGTTGCGGGGTCGTAATCTTTTCCTGAAGTGAATCCAGCTAAGATTTTGTAGTTCTGTTCAAGGGTTTGGGTTTCTGCTAGGAGGTCCGCTTTTATTTTTGCTTCTGTATCAGTTTGCATGCTGCATCGCTTCTCTGTATGTCCCATTCAAGTACATAAGAGTTTTTTGATAATCCTGTCTATATCCTTGGGCTTTCTTACTTGTGCAACAGAAAGTTTAGACACAAATTCTTTAGCAAGTCTTATTAATGAAAGCAGGCTAGTGACCGCTTGTGACCCATATGCAAAAACAAGCAACCCCCAACAAGGAACAAACCAATCCCCACACAATAGTGTTCGGTCAACTGGAGGCGAACTAATTTGTCCCTAGTTGCCGCACAGAAACTTTCGGCAGCAGGCGCTCAATCGCCTCTGGGAGAAATCCGTTTCCCCGAGTTCACAGCTAAACTCATAACCGACGTCTTCGACGCCTTGATTTCTGCGAACATCCGCCAGACCGAGGCATACGTCGACCTTATGCAGGCAGTATCCAAATCCTTAGTTACCTACATCAACGACACCAAAGATGACATCAGCGGCGAAATGATCCTGCAGTTTTTGGCTCGGCTCCTTCCAGACACCTCAGATACAAGCGGCACCAAGATCCGAGTGGGCGCAACCTTAACAACCGCGGATGCAGACAGATTAAACAGCGCCCTTGTAGTTCCCGATGTACAGGATAACCCCGGAATTACAGCAACATCGATAGCCAACCAAACCGCCTTAGATGCGATACTTGAAGCAGTCGCCAAAAGAATCGCTGCAGACAAATACACCTTGCTAAAGGAAATGGTAAAGATGGGCGTACTCAGATTAGTCGTTGAACACGGAGTCATAGAAACACGCCTAACTTTCAACACTTACGCCAACACCTTCTACGAAAACACAAAAAACAACTACAACACCTCGTCTTTCTCTGCACGGGCATCCGCAGGCACCGGAGGATTAACCAGCCTCTGGGTAAAAGCCTCAGCCTCCACAAGCTTCAACACCCTAAACATCTCAACCGCCAGAGAAACCAACCGCGACATCTCAGGCAGCCAAGTGCAAATCTACGGACGCGTTCAAATCGACTTCAAGACTGACTATCAACCCATGACCACCTAGATGCATGAATATGGCAGTCAGCACAGCGAAATCGGCAGAGATGGGCTTTGCTGAGTTCGCCTCCACACTTATTTCCGAAACCCTCAACGCAGTAGTTACCTCAATACTGACACAGGAAAAACAGGTTGCACAGCTAGCACAGCAAGCTCAACTTTCAGCGGAGGAGTATGCCAAAGAAAACCTAACCGACGACATACTCCGAGCGGAAATTCTAAGGCTTTTTCCCTCGAGCACAGGCACCCCAGACAAAAGCGCGGCAGATGCAGGCGAACCATACACAAGCAACAAGGAAACAGGCGAATCACCCCCAATCTATAGCAAAACCGGCTACAAGATAACAAAAAGCGACTTAACTGTAGATCGCGTAAACCGAGGAAAAACCGTAATCAGCACCGCTGGCTATAACAACATTTTAGCTGCGGCACGCTTGGCTTTGGCTATGCAGCATTTAGCCGTCATCCGAACAGTCGTTTCACGTGGCATCCCCCGAGTTTACGTGGATAATGGGCAAATAACTTCAAAACTTACCTTGAGGTTTGAAGTGGACTCAACTGCGTCGTCTACTTCCACGACTGGTTCAAAAATCGCGGGTATAGGTATCCGCAAAATCGTTGCCCAACCAGTAAACACTAACCGCCCAGAATTCCTGTCCCTCAAAGCCGACGTACTAAGTGAAGTACAAATAACCTTTAAAACGGTGGTTCTATGACACAAGCAACTGAAAAAAACGCATCCTACCTGACAGAAGCGATACTTGCCATCCACAATGAAGTCCAAAGCGCCCTTGACTATATCAGCACAGTTGCAGACACGGAGGGGACAGACTTAGGTAAAAGCAGTGCGTTGCTAAGTATCCAGAATCTCAGGGTTAAATTGCCAATAAAAATCAGTATTGAAGCAGGCAAAAAGAAGCTTCAACCTCTACCAACAACGCCGTTGACAACCGATCAGATACGTCAAGCGCTTATTACACGTGTGGGCTTTGTCATTGAACGTGATTTACCCAAGAACTTCAGCGTCTACAGCAAGGTACGAGTAGCTTTCAACCCACAGGAGGAGGCAACTGCAAAACAATCAACCAGCGCAGAAACAGCGGAATCCACTGCGGCATCAGGATGGGGCGAAATCGAAATAACATTTGCACCCATAAAACGGGCGTAACCGCCCAATTTTTCTTTCAACCGTCCACCTTTCGATTGAACGTTTGTTTGAGTTATTGCTTTTCTGCTTGTTATGATGCTTGGAGAAAATGCTGTTAACTCGCCATTTGATTAATATATGTTAAAAACCCTTTTTGGGTGTAAACTGAATGGCAAACTAGGGTAGCAATACCTTTTAGCCCGAGTCGAAAAGCTCAGCAAACGCATCGGGCAGTGCACGCTGAGGCCTACGGCGAATATCAGATGAATCAATAGGAGAGAGTTTGAACTGGGTTTGGGTGACCGAAAAACCTTTGCGTTTATGGCTTTGGGTTTAGTAGCTTTTATTCTATACTTGTGGTTTTTCGTCGGCTTCGACGGTCTCTTCACCCTGCTAAGTAGACTCAACATGTACCAGTACTCCCTGTTTCTGGCTTTAGCGATCGGCGCATTTGTTGTCTCCGTCATTTTTGACTCTCTAATCTGGCATAGCCTCCTAGATTCACTGTCAGTTAAAGTTAAACTCCGCAAGCTAATCCTCTACAACTGGATCGGAAACTTTATTGAATTAATCATTCCCAGCGCCACAGTCGGCGGCGAAGTCGTGCGCATAGCCCTAGCGCAGAAAGAAACTAACCATGACACAGGCATCGCAGCCGCAACAGTTATCGGTTCACGCATCATCAGCACTTTTGTGTATTCGGGCGGGTTACTGGTGGCTTTTGCGTTGCTTCTGTGCACTCATCAACTACCTGTTTTCCTCGTAACCCCCGTTATACTGGTGGTTCTGGGAACCGCAACCGTTCTAACGGGTATATTTGTAATTGCCTTTAAAGCAGGCGCAGTCGATACAATCACTCGGCTCATAGCCAAAGTCATCAAGCACGTAATAAGAAACCCTGAAAAACAGGTTTCCTACATACAAAGAATCCATGATGGCTTACTGTCCTTTGTCGAAGTCTTCAAAACCCTCAAAAATCAACCCCGCAAACTCATAAAACCAGCCCTCTTCGCAGTCGCAGCTTGGATGTTTAGTCTCATAGTGTACCTGCTGATTTTCTATGCCCTCAACTTTACCTCTATCTCCCTGCTTGACTTAGCAACTGTTTACTGCATAGTCACAACCGTGGAAACCGTGACTGCAGGTATCCCTGTGGGCGCCGTGGAGGTGACGATGGTTAACATGTTTGCGCTCTACGGTGTTCCGTTGGCTGTAGCAGGCGCCGCTACCACCATCGTTAGATTGTTGACTTACTGGTGCCAAATAATCGTCGGTTACCCCATAATCGAGTGGATGGGTATCAAATCATTGCTAAAAGGCGGCATAAAACCCCCAGTCATTATAAAAGCCCCAGTACCGATCCTGCCTACTGAATTAAAAAATTAAGCCTTTAGGTCTGTTGACGATAAGGATATGATTGGCAGCTTAATGCGTTGTTAAATTGTTCTGGGCTTAACTCTTTTTCTAGATGGCACAGAACGTTTTTTGGTCTGTTCGGGACTAAGTCAAAAAAGTTGTCGCTGAACTTGCAGCCTAAATCGCTTGTATCCAACGCAACGGCTTTGGCGTAGACGGATGATTGAAGGGTGACTTCAAAGGTTTTGGAGCCTACTTTTTTTGGAGTGACGTGGATTGGTGCGGCGGGGAGTTTTAGGTTTTTGGGTTCAGCTATGGTTTTGGTGTCTACGGCGATTTCTTTGCCGGCGCTTTCCAACATCGCCACCAAAATGCAATCGTCTCTGGCTGGCAGACCACCCAACGGTTTTTCCAGCGCAAGTTTTGAGGAGAACGACGGCACGGTGTTCTCAATTACCTGGTTAAACAGTGCCTCTCCGCTAAAACTCATCACTTCAAACCTTAACTTTGTATCTAATTCTGCGGTTGTCTCGTTTATGATGTAGCATTCCAAACTGTCGCCCTTAACAATAAACGGTGCAATAACGGGTTGGTATGCCCGTTTAACAGCATAGTAGGCTGGTTTAGGGTTTAAACCGTAGTCGATGAGGCTCCAGCTGATAACTGGCCAGCAATCGTTAAGTTGCCAAATGAGGCATCCGCTGGTTTTGAACATGCGGCTGCGCCAGTGGGTTACTCCTGTTTTTAGGGCTTCAGCTTGGTTAAGTTGACTGTAGAGCACAAACCGCTCCATATCCGGAGGAACAGGGTAATGTATCGATAACAGAGCCTTTAGCAGTTCTAAGCCGCCAACTTGTTTTTCATGTGCCCGAAACGCAAAGGAATCAGGGTTCAAATCCTGCTTTTCAATGTAAGAGCGCAGCAGCTTCATCGTAGGCGGAGCTTGCCAACCGAACTCTGAAATGAACCGCCCATTATCCTCCAAGTAAGCGGGGTAATCGATGCCTTGGCTCCAAACCTCCCAGTTATGCCTGTCGCCTTCATGTCGCCCACTGGCGTCTTCTCCCCCAAAGGGTGTGCTTGGCCTGTAAGGTCTGGTGGGGTCCAGAAACTGGCAGACCCTAAGCAGCAGCGACTCATAGATTTGTGAGCCATACAGGCGCTCGACTTTGTCGCGTACCCGCCATAGTACAGAGTGTAACCATTGGTTCTCGTTGTTGCCACACCACAACACAATGGAGGGGTGCCCCCGCAACCGCAGCACGGCTTCCATGGCTTCCCGTTCTGCTTCTTTTAGGAACCATTCCTCTTCAGGGTAGCCTGCGCAGACATACATGAAATCCTGCCAAACCATAATTCCCAATACGTCACAGAGGTCGTAGAATTCGTCGGCTTCGTATACTCCTCCGCCCCAGACACGGAGCATGTTAAAGTTGGCTTCTGCCGCGTAATCGAGGAGTTTAGCGTAGCGTTCATAGTTGACTTTGGGCAGAAACGAATCGGCGGGTATCCAGTTTGCGCCCCTGCAGAAGACGTTTTGATCGTTGATTTGGAAGATAAAGGTTTTTCCTTCTTCGTCGGGCTCCTGTACAAGACGGATGCTTCTTACGCCGACTTTAACTGTGGATTCATCGAGCAGTTCTTCTTTGTCGAGCACTTGGACGGTTGCCATGTATAAGTTGGGTTCGCCGTATCCTTGGGGCCACCAAAGCCTTGGACTCTCAACTTCTAGGGTGCAGTCAGCAAAGTTTCTGCCAACCCTGGTTTTCGAGTTCCATATCCTGTTCACTTTTCTGCCCAAACCCAGCAAGCACAAACTTTACTTGGAGCACGACATCTTTTGCAGCATAAACTTCCACGCTTAGCTTCACCTTTGCCCTATCACTGGATACTTCCTCAGGCAACCCAGCCAAATACCCTATCCTTGCAGTGTCATATGCGACGACTTTGGCTTTCCGCCAAATCCCAGCTGTCGGCAACGTTGGCCCCCAATCCCAGCCAAACGAGTACTGAGCCTTCCGCACGTAGGGTCGGGCAGAAAAGTTGTCTGCGCTCAAACTCACGTATTTGTGCTGGTGCTGCTTTTCGAGTTCAGCGGCGACTTTGTTGATGGGTTTGAATCGGATTACGATGAGGTTTTTTCCTGTTTTAACGGCTTGTTTTATGCTAAAACGCCAGGGCGTGAACATGTTGTTTGCTTCGCCCACTTTGACATCGTTTACCCAGATGGTTGCGAAGGTGTCTAAGCTTTCAAAAGCCAACTCTACAATGTCTTTGCCGATTAATTCGGGGGTCAACTCTACTTCTTTGCGGTACCACCACTCGCTCTCGTTAACCCACTGCACATCGCGCTCGTTGACGCCCATGAACGGGTCGGGGATAATCTTGTTAGCTAACAAATTGGTGTGGGCAGTCAGGGGTGCCTCTGCCAGCAACCAATCGTCGATGTTGATGTCTGTTCGGTAGGCTCCTTGTTCTTCTCCGTCGCATCCGCGGAAGCCTTTGAATCTCCACAGACCGCCTAAGATTACCTCTTTAAGCATGGGTGTTATTTTCCCTTGTCATTCCATAAATGCCGCAACTAATAATCTTAACCATAGAATGCGAAAATATTTCCAAATAGTTATTAGATGATGCCAATTTACCGCTAATTTGTTTGTAATCAAAAATGAAGTATGAACCAGCATTTTATAGATGCAAACGTTATCCGCATGTTCGCCCTAAATGAGCCGCCGATTCGGGGTTGCCTGCGCCTAGCCGGTGCATCATACAGTAACTCGCCGATCCTAAAGCCACGCTTTTTAGCCCTGACCAGTAACTCGCCGCCAAAGGTTTCCCCTCCAGTCAATTCAACCTCCCCAATGGTTACTTTTTTGTAGGCTCGAAAGTTCGAGTAAAAATCCGAGACGCCCACGGTTTTACCCAAGGTTTTAGCTGCCCAACGCTCAGACAACCTTGGCAGATTCCTCCGAGAAGCCACCACCAAATCATAGCTATCCAATTTCTCGACTAGGGCAGGTATCAGTTCGGGGTTGTTCTCCAAATCGGAATCTATGGTAACTATGACGGGGAACTTGGCGAGTTTAGCTCCGAACAGCAGCCCCGTGGTTTGTCCCTCCCTGAGCTTCGGCAACGCAACATCCGCCAACGGTTTAGCCAGATCTAGGGTTCCGTCTGTTGAGCTGTCATCGATCACAATAATTTCATGTAATGTCGCTTTAAGCGTGGTTTTGATACGGCGTAGCAGCTCTTCAATATTTTCTGCTTCATTCCATGTTGTTGTAACTACCGATATGCCCTGCGGTTCGCTGATGCTGCTCATAGTTGGCTATTAATGGTCAGGGCTTAAAAGTCCTATCGCCTAAGAGATGATTGCCGCGGTTTTCTTGGGGGGTCACCCTTTTGTAGGTCATATTTCACGCTTAACGGTTACCATAAACCTAAAATAATCGGAAGAACTGATGTGTTAACGATTTCACAAAATCAGGTTAGATTAATAGAGGATAAGAATATGAGCAAACAAGAAGGAAAACCCCACCTAAACATCATCATCATGGGGCACGTTGACAACGGCAAATCAACCACCACAGGACACTTACTATACCTAGCAGGCGTAATCGACCAGAGAACAATCGATGCCTACAAAGCAGAAGCCGAACAAATGGGCAAATCAACTTTCCATTTCGCATGGGTTCTAGACAACCTCAAAGAAGAACGTGAACGCGGTGTCACCATTGACCTTCGATTCCTCCAGTTCCCAACCAAGAAATACAACATGACCGTCATCGACGCACCAGGCCACAGAGACTTCATTAAAAACATGATTACCGGAGCAAGCCAAGCCGACGCTGCAGTCCTCTTCAGCTCAGCCAAGAAAGGCGAGTTCGAAGCAGGCATCGGCGCAGGCGGTCAAACACGTGAACACGCATTCTTAGCCTTCACTTTGGGCATACGCCAACTGATCGTTGCCATCAACAAGATGGACGACGCCTCAGTTAACTGGAGCAAAGAACGCTACGATGAAATGAAGAACGAAATTACAAGAATGCTCAAAATGGTCGGCTACAAGATCGAGAAAATTAACTTCGTCCCAGTTTCAGGCTGGACAGGCGACAACTTGCTCAAGAAGAGCGAGAAGATGCCCTGGTATACTGGTCCAACCCTAATGGAAGCCTTCGACCTATTAGAGCTCCCAGCAAAACCAACCAACAAACCACTCCGTGTTCCAATTCAAGACGTATACACCATCACAGGCATCGGCACTGTCCCAGTCGGCAGAGTAGAAACAGGCATCCTCAAACCAGGTCAAACCTTGGTCTTCATGCCATCCAACAAAACCGCTGAAGTCAAATCCATCGAAATGCACCACACATCAATTCCAGTGGCAGAACCCGGCGACAACATCGGCATGAACGTCAGAGGCATCGCCAAGAACGATGTCCACCGCGGAGACGTAGCAGGCCCAGCAGACAACCCCCCGACAGTCGCAAAAGAATTCATCGGACAAATCATCGTTATCTACCACCCGACCGCAATCGCAGCAGGATACACCCCAGTTCTCCACTACCACACAGGTCAAATCGCAGTCCGCTTTGTTGAACTCATCAAGAAAATCGACCCGCGCACAGGACAAGTGTCAGAAGAGCACCCAAGTTTCCTAAAGACAGGAGACGCAGCTTGGGTACGCATGGAACCATTGCATCCAATCGCAGTTGAAGCATTCATTGACTTCCCTGAACTCGGCAGATTCGCAATCCGAGACATGGGTACCACCGTCGCGGCAGGCGCGATTAAAGAAGTCACCAAAAAGGGTCCATAAACACCCTTCCATTTTATTTTTTGTCGTTAAGTTCTGTTTATAGAAATTGTGTTTTTTTGGATAGGTTCGTCTTCGCCTTTTTCTTTTTGATTGTTGTTGTGCGTTTACAGTCACAAGTCCATATATCCGTTGATTGCAAAGTGCTATCTAAAGGGTGGCATAATGGATTACTCAACCGCAAAATCTGGCTTATCCCAAAAAAGAGCCCACCTCAAAAACGATCCCGTCTCCCTCAAAGATGTGCCTCTCGACGTTAGGCGGCAAGAAGCCGAAAAACCCCTCTTCCTAACCCGGTACGAATAAGAGAAAGCTATGTTTCGTTCCAGTAGTAAACAAGTGTCCACATGTTTTTTGTTTGTTGATCAGCCTATATCGACAACAATCAAGTGACCTTTAACAGTCAATCCCTGGCAGATTCATGGCTGATAATGTTCTCATACTCGCATAGCCAACACCACATTACCCTGGAACTCGGCGATAACGCATTACAGCCAATCCCAACTGGCACCTCAGACATAATGCAATACCTCATCTACATAGTGCCCATCGCAGTCATTGTTGCAGTCGTGGCAGTGGTTGCTCTCAGACGACGTAGTGTCCATTAATTAGACACTTTTCCTTTCCCTCCATTTTTCAAAAACTTAAAAGCATACCATCGATCACCATATAGTTACGATAGAACAAGCAATAACTTGGGTGTTACCATGATCAAAACAAAACTCCTCACTTCTCTTGCGATAGTTTTTCTACTTTCAAGCTGTGTCTCTATATCCTTTGCATTTCCCTTGGCAAGTGCTGGGAGCGCTTTATACACGCCGTTAGCCAACGATTCCCCTTTTCCATTTGAAACCCCCACGCCCACACCCACCGTCCCTCCCGAACCTACACCCACTCCAACGCCTAAACCCGAACCCACCGTTTGGCCCACATTGGACCTGAGATGCACAACTGGCGCAGACTCAAGCAACCCCAAAGTCCAAGTCTCAGGCACGTTGAGCTACAACAAAACAGGCATTCCAAATGCCCCAATTTACATTGGCTTTAGCGCTGACTTTGGGGGCAACTGGGAAAACACCACGTTGGTGCCAACTCGTAGTGACGGCACTTTTGCCGCGGTGTGGTTTGCTCCTAACGCAACAGGCAACTACGTGTTGGATGCACATTGGAGCGGGAATGACACGCTGCATTGGCTGGATGCAAAAGTAAACCTCACGTTAACGCTTGATGCGTCGGGTAACCTGTATTCGGTTGCGTCAAACTCGACCCTATCCGACTTAAACTACGACTCCACAACTCAAATACTCAGTTTTACCACAAACGGCACCTCAGCCACAACAGGATACCTCTACGCTTCCCTTCCAAAAGCCCTTGTAAGCGACGTTTCGGCGTTGCAGGTGAAAATGGATGAGCAGCCAATCGCGTTTTCCAGTGAAGACCAAGACGGCGTTTGGGTTATATCCCTCGTGTACACTCAGAGCGAACACGCTTTTGTCTTGCAGATTCCGTTTGGGCAGGCGTTGACGTCGGATTCGACGCCTTGGACAGCCATTGCAGCCATCGCGGTGATTGTCGTACTAGTCGTGGTTGTGGCTGTTGTGGTGGTTGTTAAGCGTAGGCGCAGAACCGCCGCTACTGTTGCCGCCATCCTAAAAGAGGACCGCCCCACATACTAAGCGAGCTTTCAGGAAGCTGCTTCTCCATCCTTTCATTGCACTCTGAAAGTACTTATCCTCTAGCTATTTTTTCAGCAAAAACTGCATAACTGTCTAATTCGAGTTTCTGTCAACTGGTTTTTGCTTGGGTAATCGTAGGATAAATGTTGTTCCGTTGCCCTCTATGCTTTCAAAGGTTACTTTTCCATGTAGTGCTTCAGCCATACGTTTGACCACGGCTAAGCCCAAGCCTTGCCCTTTAGACTTGGTCGTGTAGAAGGGAGTGAAAAGCTGACTTTTAACTTTGTCAGGAATACCTAAACCCGTATCCTCTACAAGGATAACTGTATCGACTACTTCTCGATGTGCGCTCATGGTTAGTTTTCCCCCGTTTGGCATAGCTTGGATTGCGTTAGTGACTAGATTCTCAAGAATGCGCTTTAGTATATTACCGTCAACCAAGAGTTTTTTAGCTGTACTCTCGACTTTACATTCAGCACTAATATTTTCAGGGATATTTTTTCCCTGAAGTAATTCTCTACACAAAGCTTCAAGGTCTGTCTCTTGAGCAATTGGTTGGACCGCTTTTGCATAGTCTTGCAAATCAGCAACAATCTTGTTAATGTACTCAACATTTTTCTCCATGCCACCTAAACTTTCAGCTACATCTTCCCTAAGTGGCCCTTCAGGCATTCTAGCAAAATAGTCCTTAAGCAAATAAGTATCGCCGATTATCGCTTGCAGTGGGTTGCGAATGTCATGACCAACCATGCCCGCGGTTTCTCCTATGGCGGCAAGTCGTTGTGCTCTTTCAAGTTCTTTTCTATCCCCAATATCTATAAACGATAAGACAACGCCGTCTATCTTATCGTCTAGTGTTATGTAGGGTTTAATCTGCATTTCATAATATTGACCCTTCTCGTCCTTCACCTCTTGGGTAAGACCAGTAAGTTTTGAAATCACTTCAGAAATTTTAGCGGCTATATCCTCCAAGTCAATATTTAGCTTAATACCAGTTATTGGTAGCCCAATTGAAGAGGGCAACAGGTCTAGAATTTTCTGTGATGAAGGCGAAAACAACCTGACCCTGAGACTTTTATCCAATATAACGATTGCAGGACCTATGTTTCTATTAATGTTAACTAAGTCGTCGTTTAACTGTGATAGTTGTTGATTTCGATTCTTAACTTCGTCATTCAACGTTTTTAATTCTTCGTTGCTCGATTGAAGCTCTTCTTTAGCTGTTTCCAACTCTTCATTGGTGCTTTGTAGCTCCTCATTGCTAGACTGCGCCTCTTCCATAGTGGTTCTTAACTCTTCGTTGGTGGCTTCCTGCGTTTCAATAATTTTCTGCAAAGATAGCTTAGAGGAATCTAATTCCTCTCTGAGTTCCTTAATCTGTCGGTCTTTTGCACCCTCTTCGCCACTGAGGAGTGGACGCTAACTCTAAAGTTTGTCGAAGCAGCGCCGCTGCGGAACTAATGTCCTCAAACATGATTAGGAAAAAAGGCTCCTCAAACTGTTCAAAACGCAACGGGATTACTTGAATATTGATCGTTCTTTGTTCTTTAGAAAAATCTATGCGAATTGCATTTTCCTTTATGGGCCTATTTTCTTTTTTAGCCCTGAAAATCATCGTTTGGACTTGAGACTTTAATTCTTTGCGAAGAATCTTGCCCACATTGAAACTCGCAAGCCCAGATTCAGGTAATACGTAAGGGGCAATGTTCCCACGGAAAAGCAGAATTTCAGAATTTGTGTTAGCGAGCATAGCAGCGGGGACATACTCGGTTATTAATAATTGGTCAATTTCATCTTTCAAAATGGAAAGTGCATCTTTTTTTATTCCAACATTGACTCCCTTTAGTTTCTGTTGGGGGGAAGGAGAAATCTTTAATCCAAAGGTAATGCTGGGTTGGGTTCGCTTTTTTACATAAATTGATGTCTTCTTAATTTGTTCGAATAAACCCGTGAATTTCCCTATACTTTCGGACTGTCCGAGAACAAGAAAACCGTTCTCCTTCAATGCGTAATGCATTGTTGGCAATACTCTTCCATGGAGGTATTCGTCAAAGTAAATGAGCATGTTGCGGCAGCTAATAATATCGATCTTTGAGAATGGGGGGTCAGCGGTTAGGTCTTGCTGTGCAAAAACGCATTGGTCCCGAATAATTTTGCTTATTTGATAGCTGCCGTTTATGTTTGTGAAGAAACGTTTTAGGCGGGCTTCAGAAACATCCTCTTCGATGCTTTTTGGGTAAATCCCCAGTCTTGCTTTTTCTATATTTTTCTCGTTTATGTCGGTTCCGAAAATTGAAATTTGAAGATCAGTTATTGATTTTTCCTCGAGGAACTCTGTGATGGCTATTGCAAATGAATAGGCTTCTTCCCCTGTTGAGCAACCTGGAACCCAAATCCTAATGGGTTCCTTCGGCGAATGCTTCGCCACTATGTCTGGAAATGCAGCCTCTTTTAGGGCAACAAAAGTTTCAGGTTCCCTAAAGAAGTTTGTAACCCCAATTAGCATGTCATTGAATAATGCTTCTTGCTCGTTTGGATGTGTATTGAGGTATTCTTTGTAATTAGCCATTTTTCCACATGATTTATTACCATTCTACGTGAAATGCGTCGGTTAACCACTGTTTCTTTGTAGTGGGAAAAATCAACATTGTACTTGGATTTTAATATTGTAAATATAGCGTTTAAAGCATTTTCCTTCCTTGGTTTTGTTTCAGCACCCCTTCGCTCTTCTTTTGCCCCAATCCCAGCATGAGCTAATTGAGGGTTGCTCGCTACTTTTTCCAGTTCTTTAGCAATTTCAGAGGGTGATAAAACGAAATCTGCTACGCCAGCGGAGATTGCGCTTTGTGGCATATCTTGATATTGAGCGGATTTGGGCGTCTGCGCAAAAGTGATTCCGCCCTGGCTTCTGATTGCTTTTAAGCCTTCAGTTCCATCCGAACCAGTGCCTGAAAACACAATCCCTATACTTTTAGATTTCAAATCAGTTGCCAGTGACTTAAAAAAATCATCTATAGGTCTCGGCTTCAGAGACTTTTCTTTTTCACTGAGTTTGAGAGCTTTATTTTCAATTGTCACAGTTGCTCCAGGCGGAATCACAAAAACATGGTTCGGTTTTACTTTCATTCCGTTTTGGATAACTTGGACGGGCATTTTGGTGTATCTTGAAAGAATTTCGGCAAGCATGCTTTCTTGGCCAGCTGCCAAATGTTGTATAATAACAAGCGATAACCCTGTGTCGGCTGGTAAACTTTCAAGTAAACCCCTAAAGGAGTCTAATCCGCCTGCGGAAGCGCCGACGCCGACAACTGGAAAATCCACTGTTTTTTTGTCATCTTTAGCTTCTTTCTTTTCCAAAATTTCCACTGCCACTTTATGGTGGATTATTTCTCTTTAAGTTATTAACTATTTTCTTAGTTCATATCAGCAATTTAAGTAGAATGCTATCTCCAGGTTCATTAGTGCATTTCAGCACACGTGTTATTGGACGAATTTAGTGCAATTGGTTAACGATGCATATTTACCCTTTGAGGTTTAAGTGGTTAAAACAGTCTTCTATCCATAAGGAAAGGGGACAGATTGGAAAGCAACAGAACCTGCGATATACCGCCTTTATCAGTGGTCAAAAATTGCTTTGCCGTTTGAACTCTTTTTCTTTGCTGAGGTGTGGAATTATTTCCAGACGGTGCATGGATTCACAACACATCCCGACCGCTTCTGCATGGAACCATGTATCCCGTGTGGAGGAAAACGCCGTTGCCACACCCCGACAGACAAGAAAAACATTGCAACCCCCAAAAGCAGTGCCTCCAGTTGCAGTCTGTGGCACCCCACAAACCGCCACACCCACATAAAGTCAAAAAACCAATTTGCCCAATCAAGAAGAAGCAAGACCCCAAAAGCAAGGCATCTAATCCCTGCAGAAACGAACTACTTGAGGAAAATGCCACAACCAACAAGCAACCCAAAACCAACACAGACACAAAAAAGCAGCCACCGACACAGCCCGCTGGTTGTTGTTGTGTATAGGCACTCTTCACCAACAACTACTAACACAAAACACACCTTCAAAGCGATAAAAACATAAACCCCCCACATGGGTATCCTAAACAAGAGTTGCACCAAAATGTCAGGATCCGAAACGCTCGTGCCATTTATCAACGAAAAAAAGAAGCCCAGTGAAGAACCAACCATCATCATGGATAGCCGCGAAGCCAGCAGCGCCAAAAAAATCGCCCAAGGCTTAACCGAAAAAGGCGCCACCGTGAAAACGCAGATGCTTGAAAAAGGCGACTACATCCTCTCTGACCAATGTGCGGTGGAACGCAAAACCGTCAACGACTTCGTATACACTCTCACCCGCCGCTATCTTTTTGAGCAGCTTTTCCGCTTAAAAGACGTTTACCCCAAATCACTCATAGTTCTCGAAGGTTACTTGCCCATCATCTACAAGTACAGCAGCATATCTCCCGCCTCAATCTGGGGCGCCATGTTTAACCTCGCCAAAAACGGCATCGCCATCGTCAACACCGCCAGTCAAAAAGAAACCATCGACTTCCTCTACACCGCCGCCCGCCAAGAACAGGTCGTGGAGAAACGCAGTGCAGTGGTGCATGCATTCAAAAAATGCGAGACCCTCTCGGACGCGCAAGTGTATTTTGTGGCGAGTCTGCCAAGTATTGGACGTGAGAAGGCGACGGCGATTTTGGATTCTTATCAGACGCCGATGAACGCGTTGATTAATGTGGATGATTGGGAGAAGGCGGTGCATGGGTTGGGTCCAGTGATTACTAACCGCGTCAAAGACGTCTTAACTATACCGTACAAACCCAACAGGGAAAAAGACAGGGAGTGCAAGGAACCCCCGCCTTAACGCTACTTTGAACCTGCTTTGCGTTTTCTCAACCTGATTACAACTGTCACAGCAACCACCGCAGCCACCACTGCAACGGTAAGCAAAGCTACATAGTGCTGTAGCCAAAAAGGCAGCGATTCCTGAAACTCGGAGTTGTTGAAGTCATAGTGCATGACGGTAACATTGCCTGGGTTTGGCGGGTGGACAGTTATGGTGTTGTCGGGTTGAAGTGCCCAACTTTGCCCTTGCGACAAAAACAAGTCGTCCCCGGCTATCACTCCCCATTCGCTGGGGTGGGTTGGGCTAGTGGTGTTTAAGCCCAAGTTGACGGTTTGAACGCCGTCGCCCTCCACGTAATAGTTGAGCATGCTTATTGGCAAGGAGAAGTTGAGGTTTAAGTAAATCCACACTGTCAAATTACAGTTCTGCGCTGAAATGTGTAAGTCGCCAACGCTTTGCACCCCGCTTAAGTCAAAATATGGGATTTGTGGGTCGTCAAACCGCAGTCCTTTAAAGACCCATGTGTCCTTGTCAAGCGTCGCCGAGGTGTAGGTGCCGTTGAGGGCAAACGTGATGGTGCTGTTCTGGAGTGGGATGGCGAATTTGGTGGCGGATGTGAATTGGGTTGGCTCCTCTGCTGTGGCATAGACAGAGCTGTTGGATAACATTAGAACTAGGATAAGTGCAACAATTGCGGTTGCTGACGCGACCTTTTCGGTGGGGTTCATGGTTGCCCAAATATTAGGGCGGGGTTAGGTATAATTTCATCGGTTTTCTCTCTTTATGTGGATGTGGAAGCATGCATCGACTGTTTTTTTAGTTAAATTACATTAAACAGCCAATGCAAGCTGGTGCTAATATGCTTAACCAATCGGCGGTTGTAGAGGTTTAGCGTTTGCTTTTGCAGTAGGTAAAACTTTTTTATTTGATGTTGCTGGGGATTCTCCTACACACAACCACAACACGCGGTTTGTGCCCGCTACTGCTTTTTTGTTTCCGTAATGCCGTTGGGTTGCTGGCCGGTTATGCAGCTTTCACAGGCAGAGCACTCAAGACTGTTGCCCTTTGATAGATGTTTTCGTTTAATCCTTACTGCCATTTTTTCTGTTTGACATTTTGAGTAGTGGGAGCGGTTTTTTGGACATTTTTGCGATTAAATGGTGCGGACATGCAGGAGTGTTGATTAAATTTGGGGCATAGAAACTTATTCTTTGACAATTGTCGTTTTTTCAGCTTTTAATCAATGCGGATGCATAGTTTAAATACCAGTTTTACCACACTTGATGAACAAACAAGAGCAAAAACAGGGAAACAGATGGCTATCAACGCAGCAGACCTAGGCATGGGTACTCATGTCAACAGCACTCGTCATGCTTATGACACCAGCCCTCGCCTTCTTCTACGGCGGATTAGTCCGCAGAAAAAACCTTGTCTCCACCCTCGTACAATGCATCGCCATCTTCGCCGTCGTCAGCCTAGTATGGTTCTTCTGGGGCTACAGCCTGGTTTTCGCTCCAAGCGTCGGCGGCGTCATCGGCAACCTGTCCCTTGTAGGTTTACACGGCATCACAATAACCAAAACCAACCCCACCTACGCAGCAGGCATCCCAGAATTTCTGTTCTTTGCCTTCCAGCTTAAATTCGCCGCAATCACCCCGGCACTCATCATAGGCGCCTGCGCTGAACGCATCCGCTTCAAATCCCTCCTTATTTTCGTCGTGCTCTGGTCCACCCTGATCTACTCTCCAATCGCGCATTGGATATGGAACGCCAGCGGCTGGCTACACCTCCTGGGCGCATGGGACTTCGCTGGAGGCATCGTCGTCCACGTTACTGCAGGTGTTTCAGCGTTGGCTGCAGCACTGATTGTCGGCAGAAGACAGGGTTGCGTGTACTGGAAAGACCAACTCAAAGCACTTGATAAAAAAACGGCAGGTGCCGCCCAATCTTTGGCAACGGAATTCAAACCTACAAACATACCCTACGTCATCTTGGGCGCTGGATTATTGTGGTTTGGCTGGTTCGGATTTAACGGCGGCAGCGCGTTGGCGGCAGACGGCATCGCGGTTTCAGCGGTCGTCGCCACCAATTTGGCTGCGGCAGCGGCTGCGGTAAGCTGGATGCTTCTCGACTGGGTCATTAAAGGCAAGCCTTCTGCAATCGGCATCTCAGTGGGGGCAGTGTGCGGTATGGCAGCTGTCACGGCGGCGGCAGGATACATTGATTTAACGTCTGCAGTCATCATTGGTTTAGCAGCGGGTATAATTTCTAATTTGGTTGCTAACTGGCGTGCGGGCAGGTCAAGAATCGATGATACACTCGACGTTTTTGCCTGTCACGGCATAGGCGGTATAATCGGTGCGGTCTCGGTGGGTTTGTTTGCAACAGCAGCCGTTAATCCTGCCGTGAGCGGTTTGTTCTATGGTAATCCTGCTCAACTGGGTATTCAGGTCTTAGCTGTGGTGGTTGTTGGGGCTTTCGCGTTTGCGGGTTCATATTTGCTTTTGCGGTTGGTGGATTTGTTTTCGCCTCTGAGGGTTAGTCCAAAAGAAGAGGATGAAGGCTTGGATTTAAGCCAACATGGCGAAGAAGCGTACAGCTAACCTTTTCTCTTTGGGGATTTTCTTTTCCTTTTGGATCCTTAAAGGTTAGCCTTTTCTTAAATATCCATTTTGTTTACTAAAAATGGTGCAGTTTCTTGTCCTTTACTAGATGAAATCTAATTTTCTGAAACATTATTTCCTAATAAAAATACAAATTATGGGCTAAAAAAATGTATCGCATCCAAAGCTATCTTATGAAAATAACAATTTTGCGAAGCCAACCCCCATGAATTGCTAAGTTATAAATACTAGGGCCGCTGATAAGGTGGGAAGAACGAGCAAGTATCAACCCTTGACTCGTTCCCAAAATACAAAAGGAAGAAAAGAAAAAAATGCAAACCCTTAGAAATAAATCCGCGATTTTAATTTCGACAATTCTAATCCTATCAATGGCAGCTTCAGTTCTTATGGCTCCAAACGCAGCGCAAGTCTATCCACCAGCAGGCACCGAAATTCCGACTTATGCTTACCTAAACGTTGCTCCAAATCCCGCAGGCGTCGGTCAAACTGTTACCGTCAACTTCTTCTTAGCAACACCTATGGAAACTAGTGAAAGGCCCGTCAACATGACGGTTGTTCAGACGAATCCTGATGGCACAACCAAGACGTTGG
The DNA here is from genome assembly GCA_963702095.1 of Candidatus Bathyarchaeota archaeon. Classification (GTDB taxonomy): domain Archaea; phylum Thermoproteota; class Bathyarchaeia; order Bathyarchaeales; family Bathycorpusculaceae; genus Bathycorpusculum. Next base: position 1,719,930 of record OY969706.1, on the reverse strand, counting down.
GTCCGTTTATTGGCGATACCACTGGCGGCTCATACACTACATTTGTCCCTGACCATGTGGGTAACTGGACGTTCCAGTTCTTCTATGGTGGACAAGTACTCACAGGAACCAGCCGATGGGCAAACTTAACCAATGCACCCAGTCAAAGCGAAAAAGTTACACTCGTTGTTCAAGAGGAAGCTATCTCTCGAAGTTCATACCCGATTACTCCGTTGCCAACAGCTTGGTGGGAGACTCCAGTAAATGCTGAAAACGTTCAAGAATGGTACAAGATTTGCGGACCATGGCTAGGCTTTGGCTCCGTAACCTTCGCAACAACTGGCTCCTACAATGCTAGCAGCTTCTGTAACCCCTACACACCATCCGTTACTTCTGGCGACGTTCTCTGGACTAAGGTCTGGGCGAACGGCGGTGTAGTCGGCGGCGATGCAGGCGGCACTGAAGACACAGGTCACTACTGGTCCACTAGACAATACCAGCCACAATACGCTCCAGTTATCATTAACGGCATCTTGTACTCGCAGACTTTTGACATAACTATGGGCACAAACCAGGGTCACGGTATTCAGGCAGTTAACATCTACACTGGCGAAACAATGTACACGATTAACACTACTAACACTTTGAGATGCGGCATGACTACTAGATATGGCCAAATCAACCAGTACGGCACTATCGGTCCATTCATCTGGACAACAGGTACGCTCCCAGCAAGTGACACTGGAGGAACTACGTTTAAACAGCAATCAGGCACTACCCAATGGAACATGTATGATGCACTGAACGGAGAGTACGTCCTAAGTATCGTTAACGGCTCAGCTCTAACCCTTAGACCTGATGCGAACGGTAACTTGATCGGCTACTTCCTAAACAATACTGTAGGCGCATGGACTGAAACCGTCTACCCAGTTGTGGGCACAAGTAAAGTTGTCAACGGTACTGGTCCACACTTAACCTGTGTGAACATGACTATGGCTATCGGTCAAACCGGTGGTTCATGGCAACCAGCGCGAAATACAGTCCGCGAAATGAAGACAGGTTACATGTGGTCAGTTGCAGTACCAACAGACATCTCAGGTGCAGCTATAAACCCCGCTATGGCAGTTAGCTCCATTACTGGCAATGCAGTCGTTATGACAGGCGGCTTCGTCCACGGCCAGGGTGTCGGTGGTGAATCAGCAGGTTGGCTAGTAGCAGCAAGCTTCGATGCAGACTCAGGCTCTCAACTATGGTGCAAGAACTTTACCTACGATGGTGGCTTCCAATCATTCCTGCCCTACACAAGAACTTCTCAGGTATACGGTGAAGGCATCATCTTCAACATGAACGACGTCAACTACGTCGTCGATGCAATCGATGCACGCTCAGGAACCAAGGTTTGGACAGCAACCCTTGCAGGCGATAACGGTGCAGAACCAAACTACTACGACCTCTTCAGCCTCAAACCCTACGTTGCAAACGGCAAACTAATCACTGAGGGTCTCGGAGGAGACGTCTGGTGCCATGACGCAAAGTCAGGTGCACTGCTGTGGTACACAAACACAACAAAGATACTGGGCGACCCGGGCATTGAGACACCTTACGGTATCTGGCCTTTCTGGGTCTTTAACTGCGCATGCTTCTCAAGCGACGTCGCATACTTACCAGTAGGACACGAATACAACCCACCGCTATTCCACGGCGCACAAATGATAGCTCTCAACTTGACCGATGGATCACCTGTATGGACTGAACTTGGAACTTTCACTCGCTCTTCATCAATCGCCTATGGCATCTTGTTCTCTTTGAACATGTATGACAGTCAACTCTATGCTTTCGGTAAAGGTCCAAGCCAAACCACTATATCTGCTCCACAAGTCGGCGTTTCAACAGCTTCCCCGATTACCATCACTGGCAGAGTAACCGACATTGCTGAAGGTTCAAAGCAACATGCAGTTGCAGCTAACTTCCCCAACGGCGTACCATGCGTATCTGACGAAAGCCAAAGCAAATTCATGGAACATGTCTACCAGCAACAGCCAATCCCAATGGATACCACCGGTGTTTCAGTGACAATCAGCGTAGTCGACTCTAACGGCAACTACCGCCAGATCGGTTCAACAAAGACTGTTGATGGCACTTACGCATTCGTCTGGACTCCTGACATCTCAGGCACTTTCCAAGTGATCGCAAGCTTTGACGGTTCCAACTCGTACTATCCATCGTCTGCAACGACTTACTTCTATGCAGGCGAAGCAGCAACTCCACAACCAACTCAGCAACCGCAAACTGGCTTAGCTACAACTGCTGATTTGTTAACCTACATGGCGGCTGGCGTAATAGCTATCATCATCGTGGTAGTCATCGTCGGTTTACTTATCCTTCGGAAGAAATAAGCGGTAAAAAACAAAACCAAAAATCCTTTCCCTTTTTCCTTTTTTTTGCTAATTCTAATCAACAGCTTGATAGCTCACAAAATTGGCGACTAATCGCTAGTCAAGGAACCTAAACGAAAAATCCTTCATTGCCTCAACCTTAAATATCGCCCATAGGCGGGTATAGGTAGGTGGTACCAAACAGTGCAAGCGCATATGGTACGCGGAGCTTGAGCAGTCCCAACATTTGATGCCATCACCCGCTTCTTCCTCATTAGCGAAATAATTATTTCGGGCTCCATATACTGGAACGTCAGCGTAGGCAGAGCTGCAGGCGACGTCGAGAAGGATGAGGAAGGGTTGGCGACGATGGAGACTTTAGGCAAAAACATGGTGTGGCTACTCAAAACTGAAAGCCTAAGACTGCATTTCCAACTGTATTCCCGGAATCTTCTTTTTCTCGTAAATGACGTCCATTACTTTTGCGAAAGCAGTAATCCATGCCAAATAAATGAGGCCTATCACTATCCAAGTGGCAAGAATCTCCATAGTCCTATGTGAAATGCTTGTGCCCACAGACATTAAATCATAGAACCCAATAACGCCTAGGACCGCGGAGCTTTTTGTTAATGAACAGAACTCGTTTGTCCAAGATGGGATAACTATGCGGTAAGCTTGTGGTAAAATTACAAAGCGAAGAGTCTGCCATTTAGACATGCCCACGGATAAACCCGCAGCCATTTGGTCGTCAAGTATGGTTTGCATAGCTCCTTTCATGTACCCTTTCTGATATGCAGCGCTGTTTAATCCAAAAACCAGGAATGGCCATGAACAGATGATCAATCTGCAGGCCAAGCAGGGCAGGTACGGTGTAAACGGCTATGAATATTTGTATGAAGAGCGGGCTTCCCCTGAAGAATTCGACGTAAACCGCAATTGCGCCTTTGGGCGCTTTTCCGCCGTAGAGGTCTCCGATGGCTAGCGAGTGTTCCCAATATTAACCCCAGAGCAACGCCAAAAAGGGTTATCTCTATGGTTAAAGCCAGACCTTGAAGGATCTGGGACACGTAGTAGGGGTTTGCTAGCCATTCAAACATGCGGTTATTACCTTGTTGTTCGATTAATTATTCTATCCATGAATTGTTTTGCACGGTCAGTGTTTGGAGCGTTAAAGAAAAGAGAAGGCGGCCCAGTTTCGATGATGTGCCCCTCATCATAGAATATCATTTCTTCCGCAACTTCTTTTGCAAACGGCATTTCGTGGCTTACTATAAGCATAGTTGTGCCTTCGTGAGCTAAGTCGCGCAATGTATCGATGACTTCACCGGTAAGTTCAGGGTCCAGGGCTGATGTTGGTTCATCGAGCAGTATAATGTCTGGTTGACGCGCTATGGCTCTGGCTATGCCTACTCTCTGCGCCTGCCCGCCTGAAAGCTGCGCTGGGTACTTGTTAACGCAGTCAGTGACTTTGACCTCTGTCAAGGCAGCCATTGCACGTTTACGGGCTTCATCTTTGGACAGTTTAAGAACTTGCCGCAAAGCCAACTCAACGTTGCCTAAAACCGTGAGATGCCTAAATAGGTAGATATGCTGAAAAACAAAGCCTATTCTTGCACGAGCCTTGTTTAAGTCAACGTTTTTTGCTGTTAAACACATGTCGCCAAGGTATATCTCGCCTTGGTCGGGGATGTCAAGCATATCCATGCAACGAAGAAACGTGCTTTTTCCAGAACCGCTTGGACCAAAGATGAGTTTAATGTCTCCCTTGCGAATTTGTAGAGAGACATCTTTGACTGCCTGAACTATTTTTGTGTCTTCCTTTTTCTGACCCTTGATTGTGTAATTCTTGAAGACATGTTTTGCTTCCATCACAAATTCTGTCATTTGCTTTACAACCCTATTTTTTTCTTCCGTTTATTTCCCCATCTGTCCAAATAGAACGCAACTGGGAAAGTTAAGGCAACATAGAGTAACGCTGCGAGTACATACCATGTTATGTAGTTATTCGTGTTTATTCTCAGTACATCTGCCCGCCTTGTCAAATCCAGCAATGCGAGGACAAAGACGTATGAGGAGTCCTTTACCAGCAGTGCATACTCGCTTGCTAAACCTGGAGTTGAGAAGGTAAAAACTTGTGGAACCATGATCTCCCAAATAGCCCTCCATTTAGAGAGGCCAATAGATACTCCGGCAATCAACTGTTCGTCGCCAACCCCTCTGATTGCACCTCTAAATATTTGCGATTGATTGGCGCCGCTTCTTAAACCCAACACAAAGCACGCCACCAAGAATGGGTTGCTAAATACTGGGAAGAAGGTGGCAGGCCTAAATATAATAGGAGCATAAGAACGATTTCTGGAAGACCTCGGAAAACTTTTTCGTAAGCATCGACGACAAAACTAATTTCTCTTTCGTAAACCCTGATAAACGCTAACGGTATACCAACCGCTATCCCGATTAGAAAAGAAATGAGAGAAATGGAAAGAGTTAGTGGGACTCCTTCCAATAGGTAGATTAATTGTTGCTCAGCAACCACTACTTATCACGTTTCTGCATGCCACTGTGCTTTCAGTTGATCAACTGTTCCATCGGCGATCAATTCGGTTATAGCACCGTTTATCTGGTCCAGAAATGTATGTGAATTTTTAGCAACAACGAACGCTACTGGATAGTATGGGTGACTGTAGACGACGCGTATATCTTTGCCTTCTAGTGCGTACTGGTCGATCCATGCGTTGGTAACTGGAGTTTCTGCATATACTGCTTCTACACTTGGGTTCGTGCTAATCATGTCCATGGGGGCTGATGTCGAATCTGTCCATGCGTGGTTCTGTACGTGTGCATCATTTAGTTCTTGCTCTTCAACTTCGCCGCTTTGTGTTCCAACAATTATGCCTAAGTCATTGAGCTGTGAAAGAGAAGTTATGCTTGTGTTTGTTAAGTGATACTTGTCCATGGTGCTTTTCAGCATGATTATCTGTGATTGTGAAACGCTGTGAGGTATTGTGAAGTCAACTTGAGCAAGTCTTTCCGTTGTAATTGAGAAGCCGCTGACACCCATATCGAGTTGTCCGTTCTGCACTGAGGTAATGATGTCACCGAAGTTTGAGGATACCCATTCGATTCTTACGCCAAGTTTTGCGGCAGCCGCATTTGCTAAGTCAACTTCGAAGCCGATTATTTTGCTGGTGTCTTTTGAATCTGTCAGTTGGTATGGTGGCCAAGTTGGGTCTGTACCAACTCTGATGACACCTGTATTCTTGATGTGTTCCCAAACAGTATCTGTAGTGCCGGAATTTTGCGCCATTAGAAATGGACTGGAAATTAAGCCGATGCCAAAGCCAACAACGAGCATTATCACAACTAAAGCTACAGTTAATACTTTTGCCATTTTACTTCTCCCTGTTCCCCATAATCGCTGCTTTACGTATATAAGCTTAAGGACTATGCAAGTGAACACTTAGGCGGTTTTTGCTGCGCTGGTTTTTTTGTCCTGCACAGAAACAAACGCTATAGCGATAACGATGAGGAGGGCGCCTACTGTAGAGAAGACGGTGATAGGCTCCTTTAAAACGACAATCGAAAGTATCACGGCTATAACGATTTCCGAGAGCAGCAACACGGTGGAGACCGAAGCTGAAAGGTACTTCAGCCCCTCCAACCACAGGTAATAGGGTATCACCCAGCATACAATGGCTGTCCATATGATGCCCAACCATGCCCAACTGGAAAGCGTAAAGAAGCCCGGGCCAGCCAGAATCGTGAAAGGCACAATCGAGAGAAAAGTAAACAGCAGCACCCACGTCATAGATTGAAAGGTTTCAGTGGTGGAGTTCATTACCATTTTTTTGTTGTAAACCATAAACACTGCCCAAGTTACGCCCGAAACAATCAGCACCAAATCGCCTATCAACTGGCCCTCGACAAGCGCGCCGAAATCGAGGTTTGTGCTGACTAAAACAACGCCCAATAAGCCGACGACGATGCCCGCGATCTTTTTCGGTGTGAAGCTTTCTCCTAGAAGTCTGGGGCTCATTATGGCAACCCACATGGCGCTGAGGTTAATGAATAACGCTGCTTTAGCGGCTGTTGTATATGGCATAGCAACGTATTGGAGCAGGTAACCCGCGGCGTTCATGATGCCCAAAAAAAGAATCAGTTTTTTGTTAGGTACGCCGAATTTGAATTTTCCCAGAGCAAGCATAACCGCAAGGAGCGTAACTGCGGAAACTAGGAAGCGCCAGAAAACGAATGTGTAGGGGTCGATGGTTCCTAAACCGATCTTGATAATTGGGAACGAAGTGCCCCAGAGGGCGCCGGCAAGTATGGTTAAAAAGACAGCTTTAACTTTAGTGTTCATCGGCGCCTTCGGCATTTTATCCTTTTCCCCCTTTAATTTTGCTGTTCTGATACGCCGTCTAATTTAATAAAACATTCCTAAGGCTATAGAGATACAATGCTACGGACTTATATTCTCGCCCGTCAACCTTGTATTGGTGACTTTTTGGACTTACCCCAAGATTTAAAGACTATGGAAAAGGAAATCAACTTGGCGTTGCAAGCTAAAAAACTCGACGTGGTTTTTTCAGTGACTTCCTACAACTCCAACTCCGACACCCAAGCATTTACCTACTCGGTTTTATCCAAAAACAGCTGTAAGGTGCCTTCTAAAGCACAAAAGATTATTGATAAATACCTCAGAGAACGCCGTGAATCTATACCTAGTTTTGTAGAATATTGAAAAAGAAAAATGGGCAAGGGGGTGAAGCCCTTTTTACTTCATGATGGCTTTGAGGTCTTCATCCGCCGTCTTGATAGGCATGATGTTGAATTTCTCAACCAAAACCTTGAGGATGCCTGGCGTTATGAATGCGGGGAGGCTGGGTCCGATGCGGATGTCTTTTATGCCCAAGTAGAGCAGTGAGAGCAGTATGGCTACGGCTTTCTGTTCATACCAAGACAGCACTATCGATAGTGGCAAATCGTTGACTCCCCCATGGAATGCGTCGGCTAATGCATTGGCGATTTTGACTGCGCTGTAGGCGTCGTTGCATTGTCCAATGTCGAGGAGCCGCGGGATTTCGTCGATGGTGCCCAGTTCCTTGTCGAAGAAGCGGAATTTGCCGCATGCCAACGTCAAGATGATGGTGTTTTTGGGTGCTTTCTCTACGAATTCGGTGTAGTAGCTGCGTCCTGGTTTGGCGCCGTCGCATCCGCCGACTAGTATGAAGCGTTTGATATGACCGTCTTTGACGGATTGGATGACTTTGTCTGCGACGCTTAGCACTGCGTTGTGTCCGAAGCCGACCAGCACGGTTTTGCCTTCGGCGTCGTCTTGGAAACCTGGGAGTTTTTGGGCTTTGTTGACGACGGCGCTAAAGTCTGGTCCACTCAAGTGGGTGACGCCGGGGTAGCCGACGGGTCCTGTGGTGAAGGTGTTTTTGCTGTAGCTGTCCATGGGGCGCTGAATGCAGTTGGTGGTCATCAAGATGGCGCCGGGGAAAGCTGCGAATTCCCTCTGTTGGTTTTGCCATGCGGTGCCGTAGTGGCCGTAGAAGTTGGGGTACTTTTTTAGCTCGGGGTAGCCGTGGGTGGGGAGCATTTCGCCGTGGGTGTAGACTGTGATGGCTGTGCCCTGTGTTTGCTTGAGGATTTCTTCGAGGTCGATTAGGTCGTGGCCTGAGACAAGGATGGCTTTGCCCTTTTTGTGTCCCAGAGGCACTTTGGTGGGGGTTGGGTTGCCGTAGTGCTCAGTGTTGCCGGCGTCGAGGAGTTCCATGGCTCGGATGTTGATTTCTCCGCATTTGAATACCAAAGCGACGAACTCGTTGACGCCCAAGGCTTTGTTTAGTGGCGCGGCTAATGCTTCATAGATGAAGTCGAAGACTTTGGGGTCTTTTTTGCCCAGCAGGTATGCGTGGTAGGTGTAGGCGGTGACGCCTTTTAAGCCAAAAGTTAAGAGCCACTGCAATGAGTGCAAGTCGGCGTTGAGGTTGGGCTCAGAGTTTATGCCGTGTTCTTTGGCCTGTGCAACTAAGCCCTCAGTGGTGCTTTCAAGTTGTAGGTAGGGGTTTTTGTTGTAGAGTTTCTTTTGCACTTCCAGTTGGAGTTGCTCGATTTTCCGTAGGTAAGCTACGATGGCTTGGGGGTCAAAGTTTACGTTGGTCAACGTGGCGAATAGTGCCTCTGCTGTGAAGGCATCAGTTTTTTCATCCCGCAAGCCATTGTTATTCGCGAGGATTGCGAGTTGGCTGAGTTCTCTGAGTTTGTAAACAAGTAGGTCTTGGAGGTTTGCGACTTCTGCTGTTTTGCCGCAGACTCCTGCAATGGTGCAGCCCACTCCTTTGGCTGTTTGTTCGCATTGGTAGCAGAACATTTGGTTTTGACTCATGACTGTTCACAATGAATACAGTTGGGTTTTATCGTAGATAGATTTTCCCCCTAATATATCAGGGATTTCTAAATCTGCTAACGCCTCTTGAACCTTAATATCCATCCCTGTAGGAAGGCGTAAATTAATTTATACCTAAAAGTTTGCAAATACTGTTATGGCGCTAACTCGAGGATATTTTGCGATTTCTTTGCACTGCTTCTGTCCATCGATTTTGTTTTCATCGATTTTCTTTTTCACTAAAAAACAGTCATAATCATAATAATTAATTAAAAAAACTGGGAAGTAGTTTTGCTTGCCCAAGAGCTAGTAATTTGCAGAGGTTTTAGCTTCTTTTGCCAGTGTGACATCAAGCACTATTGCGCCGTTTACTCTTGCCTTGAAGTATTGGGCGTCGAGTGTTAAGTCTTCGAATGTTAGTTTCAGGTCTGATTTTGTTCCAGCAAGTTTATCCAAAACTTCTACTATAGTGTCGCCAACAGTTTCAGCGGTTTGTTGCAGGGCTTGTGAGCCTTTATCCATTGCCTCTGACATGTTTGCTTTATTATTTTGCATTTAAAACACCATTTTTCTATGGTTAAAAAAACAATAAATATCCATGTGATTGCAAGATTGTAGCAACACTTGTTTAAGAAAGCGTTTTTCATCAGGCGGAAGAGGACTTGTAGGAAAAAGCCTAAGCTCACACATACTTTAGGCTTAACTAGGACTCGTTTTTCTATTCTGCCAGCGTTTGGTTTGTAGTGGCTTTATGTATTCAGCATTTAAGGCTATTGAACCGCTTATTTTTGCTTTTACTGTTTCTGTGTCCAATGTGATATCTTGGAATGTGATTATTATCTTGGAATTAGTGCCAGCAAGCTTGTCTAATAAGGGATTTAAGGAAGCCATGCTAGTGCCCGCTGTATTGTGCTGTCGTTGCTGTTCGCTGTCTCGCTAAGAAAGCAAATGATACATGCTTTCACACACACATCGCGTCGGCGCCTGCATGGAGCCATGTACCGCGTGTGGAAGAAAATGCCATTCCTACACCGTAACAGACGCCAAAAACCATTGCAGCCCCAAAAAGCAACCGCGTCCAGTTGCAGTCTTGTGGTGCTCCATAAACCGCCACACCCACATAAAGAACAAGAAAGCGTTAAATTCCTTATTCAAAGAGCCAGTTAACGGATCATAAAAGAAAAAAGTGGTTAGTAGTTTTCTGCGAATATTTCAAAGTAAGCTTTCGGATGGGCACAGGTTGGGCATTTGTCTGGGGCTTCGGGGCCTTCGATGACCAAGCCGCAGTTTCTGCATTTCCATTTGATTTTGGTGTCTTTCTTGAAGACTTTGCCTGTTTGAACATTTTCCAGTAGCTTGTTGTATCGGCGTTCATGGTAAGTTTCCACTTGGGCAACCATACGGAACGTTGTTGCAACATCCATGAACCCCTCTTTTTGGGCGATTTCTGCAAAGCCTGGGTAGAGCGTTCCCCACTCGAGTTTTTCGCCTTCCGCCGCTGCTTTGAGGTTATCTGCGGTTGATGCAATGACGCCTGCCGGGTACGAAGCGGTGATTTCAACCATGCCGCCTTTTAGGTGTTTGAAGAATAGTTCAGCGTGTTCTTTTTCGTTTGCCGCTGTCTCTTCAAAGATGGCTGCTATCTGTTCATAGCCTTCTTTTTTGGCTACGCTTGCAAAAAACGTGTATCGGTTTCGCGCTTGGGATTCCCCTGCGAAAGCTGTTAAGAGGTTCTTTTCGGTTTGGCTTCCAATAAAATCCACGGTATACTACTCCTTACCAAATGCTTACTTGAACACCAATAAAAGTGTAATCCCATAAGTATTCTACACTTGATGGTTAAAGGCTTTTATTTTCGGCTTCATTAATGTGTTTGCCGGATGATGAGAAGGCATTAAGTTGACTTAACGGGATGAAAACTCAGAGTTACACGGACGGCAACGTCTGGGAAACTATGTTGACGCGTAAGCGTTAAAGTTTCTAGGCGTTAAACATGCGAAAATATGCTAGAGCGGTCTGTTGAGCAAAAGAAGTGCGGTCAAAAATGCTAATGGACTTTGAGAGATTACAAGGCGCTCCCGGGCGTACGCGTTCTTAAGAAACAGAGACAAAAGAATCAATTGAGGGCTTGCCCTTCTGAAGATACTCCTGCTCCCCATTTTACAGTATTTCAGAGCAGAAGAACTAAAAATGTTCTGCGACGACCAAGGCCTTAACTTTCAGGAAACTCCGAGCCTCAGTTAATACAAAATGGAACGAAAACATTCTAGAAGCTAGACAAGGCATAGGCGGACACTGCCTACCTAAAGATACAAGAATGTATTATGAACTATCCAAACACCTATTGCCTCATCCATCATATCCGCTGCACTCCATTCCAACGAGATATATAAAGACCAAAGCAAACTTGAAATGACGGTTGTTTTGCCCAGCGAAATTACGATACAATCTTCACAAACCAAAAAGGAGCAGTCCAGGATTTGAGGCTGCGGGTTGTCGCAACAATCGTAACAGTTTTGGTGCTCACTGGGGGTTTCGCTATGATAAGCCCCCTTTTTTTCGGCCCGATAATGGCTGTGATGTTCTATTTGGAGTTCATGTCAGCCTTTATCTCTCCAGCTATAATCATTTCCATATTCATTTATGGTCCAATTTTTCTTCACTCATACTTGTACCCTGTTACATACTTGGCTGGACAGTTGATGATTGGAATAGTTATGGGTTTAGACTACAAATTTAGGGATCCAACAGCCAAGCAATGGAAGTATAAACCAGTGATGAATTTAATGTCCGCTTTTGTATTGCCATGGGTACTGTTTCCTGCAATTCGAAGCTTCAAAAAAAATAGCTGGTTAACAAGATAGCATGCGGGTATACCATGCTTTTCTTTGTGGTATTATAAATCAACCAGAGTGTAAATTACTTGCCCTGAGGCTGGGACGGCGACATCATCTATCCCCTGTTAAAGCAGCGTCCCGCAAACTAGGTGATTTTGCAGCTCTGTAGTTACTCAGATTTTGAAGGAGGATTACTCAAACGGCAGCTAAACCACTGCTGATTTCGCTTTAGTATACCTTTGTTTTTTGGCTACAACATAAATTATTGGGGCTACAAAGATCGCAATTACTAACGCCATTAAACCGAAAAGGTAGAGCAAGAATGAGGCTGGGAGTTTAGAATCGGCGTTAGCGGATTGGGTTGGTTGAGGTGTGGTAATTTGTTCGATTTTAATGTTTTTCATAACAATGGCGCTATCCACGCTGTTTGCGATGAGCAGTGCAAGCTGTTTGGCGTCATCGAGCTTTTCTGTAGACGAATAATTTAGAAGCGAGGTGTCGTTCTTTGCTTGAAGATCGGTGGTTACACCATCATCCAAGATTGTATTTACAACTCTATACCAGGTACCCTGTAGTACATTCTGGGTTGCGTTTAGGACTGTAGCGTTACTTTGGCTTCCTTTTAAATCTGAAAGGTCATAGTCATTTAATCCTTTAATGTCTAAAATGTAGCTGCTATTGGATTTCTGTAGAATAAGTGCAAAGTTACTGTTTATAGTTCGGTTAAAATCATCAGGTAACCGCAGCACCTCCATACCTGTGGGTACTTCAGTTGGCACCACTATGGTTCGAGCAGGCTTGGGAATAACTTGGACAGTTTGCCTGTTCATGATTCGTATGACTTGTTGTTGTTCGGCTGGTAGAGTAAAGGTTTGAGTTGGAATCCCTGATGCTCCGCTGCCCGTGTTGAGGACAATAAAATCGTAGCTTAAGGAAATGTTTGTTTGAAGTGGGATGCTGAGGAACTTGTTAATTCCAATGTTAGGCTTAGTTGGATTGCCCATTCCCCGAGCAATGATGTAGTTATAAGCGTCGGAGGAAAACTGCAATAACGATTGCGGTCCAACAAAAGCCACAAGAGTTTCGCTGTCTGCCCCTCTAACTGTTCCGTTGCCGCTCCAGCTTGCAGTAATATAATAGGTGCCATCCGAAGAGAAATTCCATACGAAGCGGTAGCTGCCATTTGTATCCGTGAAAGCTGAAAAGTAGTTTGCGCAAGATCCGTTTCTGTTAACATATAAGCTTATGTTGTTAGTGGCGTTTGAAAGCGGGATTTCGCCATAGATTACAAGTGACCTGTTTTGCCGTGCGCTAATAGATTGCGTGGATACATTCACTGTTATCGAAGAAGCATTTGGCGGTTTATCCATACTTACGCATACCTGTCCAGGCGATGATTGCGCTGAATTATTTAGTGGAATACAAATATGCTGTGCCACTGACAGGATATCGGATTGGTCTCCGACTTTCCAGTCTTGGGCATTTGTAGCTTCTGCCGTCCAGTAGGTTTTGTTGTCGCATTCAAAACTGTTGGTGCTCATAAAGAAACTATGGTAAACCGGTGAATGTTGCAAGTAGACACCGACGTTCATGTGTCCGGGGTCTATCCCTGTATACTTGATCAAGATAACGTCTAATCCTCCCGCTTTAAGGATAGATGCCGCAAGCAGTGAGAGGGCACCGCAGTCGCCGTTATTATCCACTAAGGTTTCAACAGGGTATTTTGCTCCTGTTATGTTATAGGGGATTTGATGAACCATCGATAACACAGCGTCAGCGAATTGTTCATCGCTGTTTGACAAGTCATGTGTGATTTTTAATATGCTGTCAGCGATCGGTTGCACTGCGTTAGGAGTTACCAATTTTGCCCAGTCCCTGTCAGAACTCAACGCGTCACTGAGGTTACCGTAGTAGCTAATAAGTGAAGGCTCAACTGAAAGATACAATCTGTGTCCTAAAACGGTGAATTGCTCAGTGTATGTGGAATTAGGTAGCGCTGAAACGCTTGGAACACTTGCTATGGCGGTAGGGATAGCAATGATCACCACAAAGACGCCGATGAAAAAAAGCGAAGCTATTTCTCTACTTCTGCCCATGCCGCTTCAACGCATTATCTGCTAAAAACCTTTTGAATGTTGCATTTTATAAACGTATGTGGTAGTGGTCTTGCAATTGCTACCTAAGCTTGCCGAGCAGAGTTCTGTTGCTAAGTGCTTGGCCGCTTAAAAAAAGGGGCTACCGCTTCTGTTTTAGCCGCCGCCAAAGCGCCAGGGCAGTAACCGCCACCGTCAAAACAATTATAACCACAATTAAAGTGGTCATCCAGAGATTTACTCCGCTTGAATTACTCGAATTGGGTGAGCCAATGGCGTAGACGTTATGGTCATATGAACCAACATAGATTGTGCCATCCACAACAGCGGGCGAAGAATATATTGCGCCTTCAGTTTGGTGGTTCCAAACAAGACTGCCGTCTTCTACGTTTAAAGCGTAGAGTTTGTTGTTGCCTGAGCCCGCAATTACCAGGGCGTCGGTTACAACTGGAGAAGACCAGATGCCGCTATCGATTGGGTAACTCCAAATGGTTGCTCCTGTGGCAGCATTCAAAGCGTAAACATGGTCCGTGACTGCTGTAAAATTAGTAAAAGTGTAACCTGAAGAAGTTGCAGACAATAGATGAGACGAACCTATGTATAATACTCCGTTCTTGTATGCCAGTGACCCCTGCATGCATATGTCATAGCCCGTGGTTGCATTCCAAATTTGCATTCCTGTGGTGGCGTCTATGGCATAGGTGTTGTTATCATAGGAGCCAACATATACTACGTTACCTGCAACCATGGGGGAACTGCCCACCACATAACTGCCTGTTTTGTAAGCCCAAACCTCCTTGCCGTTTGAAGCATCCAGGGCGTAAAGTTTAGTGTCGTTTGAACCGATGTAGACTTTGTCGTCCCAGGCAGCAGGAGACGCTTGCACTCTGTCCCCCGTTTCAAAACGCCACAACATTCTACCGTCTTGGGCGTTTAAAGCGTAAACTGAGTTGTCGTCTGACCCAAAATACACTTTGCCATCTTCAATTGTTGGCGAAGAAAAAACTGGTCCACCCGTGATAAAATTCCATATTTTTGTTCCAGTTGTAGCGTTTAACGCATACAGGTTCTGGTCGATTGAACCCACGTACACGATGCCGTCGGCGACTGCTGGAGAAGAATAGATTGCGCCTTCCGTTGAGTAGCTCCAGATTTGGGTTCCCGTTGAAGCGTTTAAGGCATAGAGGTTTTGGTCAAAAGAACCCACGTAAACTATGCCCTCTGCGACTGCGGGGGAAGACCAAACTTGTCCGTTGGTCGAAAAGGTCCAGAGCGTTGTGTTGCCGACCCGCTGGTTTGCATTTGAGTAGCCGCTGTGTTGGGGGTCATGACGGAACATGGGCCAGGTCTCTTGTGTGGTTGAGCCTGAACGGCCCATTAGAGAGAAAGCGGAGATTGTTAGGAGACATAGAAGGCATACTACAAACAGTGTGAGCTTTGGATTTTTCATTTTGGCACCGGATGCTTCTGGCATCTGTTGCTTTAGCTATTTATGCTTAATCCGAATGTGGCTCTATGGAACCACTGACGGTTTCTGCCCCGTATACTTCTCCAAAATAACATCGATAACCATCGGCTTATTCTCTGACGCCAACGCAATTCCCGCTATTAGTGCTTCTTCGAATTGCTGTGGGGTTTCAACCCTTTTGGAGGGAACCGAAAAAGCCGCAGCCATATGCGTGTAGTCAATGCGTGGGTTTTCTAAATCGAGAAACTCGTAGTCTCCAGCAGTTTTAGCCCAGTGTTCGGTGGCTTTTTCAATTGGAGGCCACTCGATAGCCCAGCAGGCGTTGTTGAGAATCACGTAGAGCACGCCTAAACCGTAATGGCAGCAGGTCCAAAGCGCCGAGGGCAAATTGCCGAAAACTGCGTCTCCATCGCCGGTTGTGCAGATGGTTATGTTTGGAGCTTTTTCTTGGTCACTGATTGTGCCCACTTCGTAGGTGCCATGGTCTTCTACGTTGATGTATTTTCTTTTGGCTAAAGCGACACCATAAGACATTCCCACTACGGCTCCTAGGTGGAAGCTGGGGTTGGAAAAGTAGGTTCCGGCCTGGTTAAGCTCCACCAACTCCAGCAGGGTATTCCTTGGCGTTATTGAGCCGTCAACCCAAATGCCGTTTTGAGGCCATTTCTTGTTTAGTATGTACCCAACTGATGAAGCATCCAGTTTCCCCGAGTCATAGCTATGTTGAGCCTTCTCTTTGGCTTCATCGAACAGCCTATGATGTTCTCTTGCAGCGGTTTCTGTTCTCTGCTGCACCACCTCTTTTTCCTTAGAAGTCATTTTTTCATTGGCAACTCTGCAAATCATATCCAAGGTAGGTCCAACATCGCATTCGGCTCGGACAACCGCTGGAAACAGTGTGGAACCATATTCTCCTCCGCCTGGAACATCCTGGCGATGCAGCAAGTCGCTTGTCAAATCGATCGCGTCAACTTCGCCGAACCTTTGGTGGGGAAGCAACCCTACTTCTAAGGCAACAGCAAGGTCGATTCCCTGCATCAGTCTCGGGGGATAAGTCAATTTTGCGAATCCGACATGCAACGGGTCGGTGATGGGGTAGTTTAGGAATGATCGGTAATCGTTAACTGCTATGCCGAATGTGTGGGCGAAGTTTAACAAGGATGTGTAAGCGGATTTTCTTCTGCCTAAGTGCGAAACAAAGATTTCCGGTTGGCTATAATTCATGAGTTCCTCGTAGATTCGCTGGATGGTTGTAGCATCTGGAAGCCGAGGCGACTCAAAAGGCTGATGGATTTGCCGCAGACATAGAAGTTTTTGTTCGCCAAAGCCTCCCGGCAGCCTCCGTGCCATCAAATCCTGTCGCAAGGTGAGATATGTTGTTCCCCACGGCTCAGACATCGACAGGTACATTGCTTTGGCAAGGTCTTCTTGGATAGTATCAAGGGATTCGTTTTGTGTACTCCATTTAAGCCACGGCGCAACAAGTGTTCCCTCATAATTCATGTAGTGATATTGGATTTGTGCGTCAGGCGTTGGTACTCCAGCTACGTTTTTGGATGCAAAAACTATGATTGGCGCCATGTTCATGAATGCACAGTAGAAGGCTCCGGCGGCGTTTTGGGTGCCTACGTTTCGGTCAATCAGGGCTATGCCAAGGGACTCGGATGCAAGAGCGTATCCGGCTGCTGCGTTGACTGTTGGGAATTCGTGGAGTCCTTGAATCCACTTTGGCGGTTTAACCACGACCATGGCGTCTTGTATTTCGGCCATCCCCGCGCCTGTTGTGCCGAAAACAAATGGGATATCCTGCTGCTGGAGGAGTCGAAGGAATAATTCGCCGCCGGTTCTGGTTGGGGCGGTTTCTTTTTTGGGCGGCTGTTTTTCTTTTTGTAGTGTATCCTGCAAAATTTAACCCTCACTAAAAAATGCGCTAAAGGCGTTTTCTACTCTTGGAAAAACAATTCAGTTTTCTGTTAGGGCTTATTAAAGATGTGTTGAAACATGATGTAGCACCAGCCAAAGCAAAACCTGCATAGTGCTCTACCGCTTGTCTACGGCACTACCGCCTCCGCCATTGGCGTGGGAGCGATAGCAATTTTTAAAAGGCGTATGGACATAATGATTAACTCCTATCGAGGAAGAGAAAGGTTGGAAACTGTTAGAGGCAAAAAAATTGTTCTCACGGCATCAGCCACCGAGATGAGTGACTTTCTCAATAATCCCTTCATTGCTTTTTCTGGAGGTTTCGGCAAAGCGCCCCATTCCCCTCTCTTATGTGCGGAAAACCCTATACCCCCACCGTTCGCCGCTAGCAGATGGACAAGCCAGTTACGTACCCTATGGACTACGTAAAGTCGAATCCATCCTCCTTGAAGGCGGATTCTCACCAAACGACATTGCAGTGGCTTATCCTGAAGACTTAGACAAGTTCATCGGTCCAGACACCAGAGTCGTCGGCATATCGAGCATGGACCCCACAGGCATGGGGTATGTCAGCAAAACCTACAGTTCCATCGTAGGCGGCGGCGAACCCATGAACCGAATTGAATTCCGTAAACTCGTCACTCACCCTGCCATCAAAAAATACAAGGATACCCTCAAAGTCATCGTAGGCGGATATGGCTCATGGCAGCTTGAACGTCAACGTGTTTCACAGAGTTACGGCGTCGACTGTGTTTTGATGGGGGGGAGACCTGGACCAATCGTTGAACTATTCAAGAAAGCAGTTAACGGTGAACCGCTTCCACGCCTTGCAAAAGCTGACGAGTCGCTGGACAACTGGAATTACAACCAAGAAATGCCCATAACCAAAAACGTCTCTGTCCACGGGGCAGTTGAAATCAGCAAGGGCTGTGGCAGAAACTGCCAGTTTTGCACTCCCACCATGCAGCATAAGATAGATGTGCCTATGGATAAAATCATGGAGGAAGTCGCTTTAAGCGTAGCGCAGGGCAGCGACCACATAACCTTAATCACTGAAGACATGTTTCTCTATGGCGCAAAAGACCCGCGGTTTGTGCCCAACCGTGAAGCGGTTGTTAAACTTTTCAGGACAGTTGCGGATTACCCTGGCGTAAAAAGCATTCAGGCAGCACACATGTCGCTGGCACCTATTTGGCATGACCCTCAAATGATCAGGGAACTCGCGGAGATTCTTATCGAGAAATCATGGTATTCTTTCGGTAAAAAACCAATTATCACCGCTGAAACAGGCGTTGAAACAGGCAGCCCACGCTTAATGAGGAAATACATGGCTGGTAAAATGTTGCCTTTTCAGCCTGAGCAGTGGCAAGACGTCGTCACCAACGCGTTCGGCATCTTAAACGACAACGACTGGTACCCGCTGGCAACGCTCATTATTGGTTTGCCCGATGAAAAAGAAGAAGACATGCTCCAGACATTGGAGTTGATGGATAAACTCAAAGACTACAACGCCTTCTACGTGCCGCTTTTCTTTGTGCCCTTGGAAAACTGTGTTTTGATGAAGCAGAAGGGCGCTGAAATAGACTCACTGAGCAAGGCGCGTTGGGACTTCTTTATCAAATGCTGGGAATACAACATTAAAATCTGGAAACCCACTTTCCTCGAAAACCGCCTGCCAAACCCGATGCTCTACAACACCTTCGATAAATTCATTATTCCATACTTCGGCAAAATCTTGGGTGCCTACTACGGCTTAACACGCGGCGCCAGCGGAGAACAGTTTAAGCAGGCCGTTTACCAGTTGAGCCTACCTTTGCCCGATAACGGTAGAAGAGTAAAAGGAAAAGTAAACGGAAAGGCTTAGGTAGTTTCTTCTTCCGCCGACTCTTCCAATGTTTCTTCTTGTTCCTCTAAAATTTGGTCTTCGATGGCTGCCTGTGGCGGCACTTGAGGGGTTGGCGGCTTTATGATTTTCCGTGCATGTGTAATGTAGCCAGTGTGCCCTGTCATCATGGTGTTGGGTCGTGTTTTTCCCCGTTCTACTTGCATGGTGCGCATGAGGCATTCGACTGTTTCTATGAAGACAAAGCCGATGTCGCGGAGGGCTTCGGTGGTGCGGACAACTTGGTCGATGGTGGGGCTAAAAGAAACCAACACGCCCGATGGCTTAAGAGCCTCATATGCGTGGGGTACGACGAGCCAGGGGACGGCGAGGTCGAGGATGGCGGCGTCGAGGTCGCGTTCAGCTATACCCATTGTTACGTCGCCGCTTTTCATCTCCACGTTGCCGTCGAGTTTGGCGCGTTGGATGTTTTTGGCGGCGTTTTTCTGGAATTCCGCTCTGAGCTCGTAGGTGTAGACTTTGCCTGTGTCGCCGACGTAATGCGCCAGTGCAGTTGTTAATGCGCCTGTGCCTGTGCCGGATTCGAACACTCGGCTGCCGGGTCCGATGCCGCTAAACATCACAATGAGCGAGGCATCTTTGGGGTATATGATCTGTGTGTTGCGCCCAGACTTCATCATGTAATCTGTGAGGATGGGTTTTAGCGTGGTGAAGGTGACTCCGAGGCTGCTTCTGATGGGTTCACCGTATTCTTTGCCCACTAAATCGTCGAGTTTGAGGTAGCCTTTGTGGGTATGGAAGGTTTGTCCCGACTGCACCTTAATCATGTAGGTTCGGCGTGAGTCAAGGTAGATTAGTACGGTCTCGCCGTCGGCGATTTTTTGATTGGTCATTTTGTTCTCTCGAAAATCAAGATGGGGTTGTGCCATTTAAGCTTTGAACTACACCAACTGCAAAACGTATAGCCTCAAGCACACGCCCTATGAACGTGGCAAAGCGATTCTTTTGGTTTCTATCGGTTGATACTGCAGGGAGCCGCCTAAAATGACGTGTAGCCATCGCCATGTAAATGGGCAGTAAAATTATTTAGATATACCAATTTTTGCTGGTTCCCTCTGGCTGCGGAGACGGGTGGGGTTCAGGTTCCGGTTCAGGCTCAGGATTGGGCGGCTCTGGATACGGAGAAGGCTCCTCCAATTGAGAATTGGGTTCGTATTCCTGCATTCATCTCACTTCTTGTTTAATGCGTAACTGTTGTTGGCTCCCTTTCGGGTCGACAGACTTCCTCCATCCTCGCCAACATGGATGGCAATGCGAAAATGATGTCTGTATCAGTGACTATTCCGACGAGGTGGTCGTCGCGGACAACGGGCAAATGCTTTATTCTTTGACGCCGCATCAATTCGGCGGCTTCTTCCACGCTTGCCTCTGCATCAATCGTGGTTAATGGACTTGAAGCCACCAATTCCGCTTTTATGGCACTAGCGGGCAATCCATGCTCAAAATGCTCAAAACCCCGTGTTAAAGCGTCTTTTGAAGTTATTATTCCCACAGGACGTTCACCCTGTACAACAATTATGGAGTCAATGTCAAAACTGCTAAAAGTCGCAATAACCTCGTGAAGAGTGGTGTCTTCTCGAACAACTTTTACTGGTTTACTCATAATATCTCTTACCAAAACGTTTCCTGACAAAAACAATCACCCAAACCAACAAAAAATAGGGCTGTTGGGCTTTATCAAGTTTCTTAGGAGGCACCGATTAGAAGGAGAACGCCTACTTGCGTTTGATATGGTACTGCTCGATGGTGTCTTTGGCTTTTTCTCGGCGCTCACGATGCTGCTCGAGGAAATGGTTGAGTTTTTCAGCGATGTCTTTTTTGCATTCACCGCAGAGCATCTCTCCGCCTCGGCACCTACGTTCCCGCTCCGCCAATTTGCCGCTGTCTTCTTCAAAGAGGAAAAAGTAATACTGGAAAATGCTGCAAACCGTTGGGTCAGCGCCTGTTTTGCGTTGCTCTGCCGCTGTGCCTTTGCCGCCTGTAAAAGCGTTCCAGAGCTTCTTTTTCACCACTTCAGGTGAATCCATGGTGAATATGCTGGTTTCAGGCATCGAAGCAGACATTTTTCCGCCTGCCCCCAGTCCCGGGAGGAAGCGGCAGTGGATTTGGGCGGGTTTGTAGTAGCCGAGTTTTTGGGCGACGTCGCGGGTGACTCGCCAGTAGGGGTCTTGGTCGATGGCTGCTGGGATCAACGCGGGGACGTTTTCGCCGGTGAGTTTTTTGTGGATGAAGCAGGGTGCGGCTTGGACTGCTGGCCAGTAAACCCAGCCGATGTTGGTGCTGTCTTGGAACCCGAAGCTGCTCCGTGCAGTGCTATACGTTATTCGTTTGGCGACTTCTAAGGTGATGTCGTAGAGTAAATCGATGTCTTGGGTGTCGTAGATGATGAAGGTGTCCTCAGGCTTGTAACCCAACGCGATGAGATCAAGCGCGTTTTCGTATGCCCAATGCGCGGTTTCTTTGAGGTCGCGGTCGTCGCCGACAAGGTATTTTTCGTCGTCAGTCATCTGGAAGTACAGCCGCGTTTTGAATTTCTGTTGTATGTCAAGGGTGAAAATCCACGGCACCAAATGCCCAATGTGCACTGGTCCGCTTGGTCCTCTGCCAGTGTAGAGCACGAATTTTACGCCTTTGTCATAGAGGTCCAAGACGGTGTCGAGGTCGCGGTGGCTGAAAAAGATTTGGCGTTCGAGTTGCAGGTGGAGTTTGTCGGTGTGTTTCTGGACTCGTGTTAGCAACTCAGGCGTTAGGGGTTGGGTGCCGAATTCTTTTATGAGGCGTTGATAGTCTACTTTGCCTTTAACTTCCCAGGGTGTAACTACCATTTCGTCTCTGTTTTCTTCAGCCGAAGCCATGCAACTTCACTTATGCTTTAGAAATCAACGGCGCTTTGTGATATATGCTTTTTTCGGTCTCCAACGGCTTAACATGCAAAGTTAGGACCATAGAGTTGGCGTCCGTTATTTTGGTGCTATGCTTTGTGCCCTCTGGGTAGCTGTGCGGATACCTTGCCCTTCCTGATCGCAGCTAAAACCGAATCCACATCCAGCGACGCCTCAATCTGGTTGCATACGCTGAAAAGCTCCGAGACCTGATGCGCGTCGCTACCAGCGGTTCCGGGCAACCCCGATTCTTGAGCAAATTCCTTTGCCTGTGCATTGGCTTCTTTGCTTGAACCGCCGTTTAACACTTCTATCGCATCCATTTTAACACCCCGAGCGTGTTCGCCCATGCCGTAGGTACGGAAAGGATGCGCTACAATCGAGACCCCGCCGATTGACCCTGCATAGTCCGCCACTGACTGTGGCGTCCAAGGCTTGGGCGGCAACTCGTAAGTGCCCAACACAATCATGTCGCCGTGGGTTGTGCTGATTTCTACGCCGGGGATGATTAAGATGTCGGGGTAGGCTTTGGCTAATTCCTCAGTGGCTTTGCATCCTCTTGTGCTGTCGTGGTCGGTGACGGCTGCGGCTTTGATGTAGCTGTGGGCGGCTAGCATGTCAACGAGGGTTTTGGGTTGGACCATTGAGTCAGGGGAGTAGACTGTGTGGATGTGGAGGTCAGCAAAGAGGAACTGTGGCCTTGGGGTCATGTGTGGGCTTATGGTTGCGGGGGTAAAAAAGGTTCTTGCAGCTGCAGAGCGGCTGCCTGCTTACTGTTGTTTGGATGGATGAGTTGGGAAAGCGATAATTTTACGGGTGGTTGATGGTGTTATTGTTGGTTTTTTCTGTTTCTATTTTTAGTTTGTATACTGCTTTTTCGAGTCCATCGCTGCGGTTTTGGAAGGTGAAGTCGTCGATTTTTTTGTCTATCCATTCGACGAGGGCTTCATCAAGTGAAATGGATATTTTGGTTTTTTTGGAGCGCATGTTGTACATATCTACAGTTTTTGAATTATAAGGGTTAATCCCACTTGAGATTATTCTTATAGCTTATATATTTCCAAGTGTGAAAAAAGCGTATAAAATCCTACTCAAATCGAGAGGAATAAAAACACGCTAGAACAACAAGAGGAAAACAACTTCCAACCAGTAAAAACAGACCTAGAAGAATAACACCCAAACCGAAAAAGTAAAAGCAGCCGAAAAAAACCTTGGCTTCAACCTACCCCTCTAACTGCACACCCACTCTTTTTCCTACCGCCCCAACTGCCTGCGCAAAGCAGCTTCTAGGTGCCCCAGCATCTCCTTTGTACCCTCAACATTGGCGTCAAAAGAGGCAAACGCAATTTTCTTCGATTCACATGCAACCGTGACTTGCGTTTTAACGGTGTCTCTCCAGAGTTTTCTGTCGTTAAGCAACACAACCCCAACATAGCCATTGCGCCCAATGTATTCTGCTGTTTGGGCTGCAACGTAGTTGATTGTTTCTTGGTCCAGCGGCAAGGCTGCTTCATGCTGGGAAAGCGGGTAAACCTCATCTAGCTCCAACGGGACAACGCCGAAGGGAGCAGCGTAAACACAAACATGCACCTGTGCCTCAGCCTCGCCGAGTTTGCGCATGAGTTGGCGGATTTTTTTGAATTCAGGCGCCTTATGAAACGGTTTATTGCGGGTCTGCGGAACCAAAAACAGCACTTTCGCTTCTGGCGGCGGCGTGTAGCGTTGGGTTAGGCGTTTGCGGTAATGCACGATTTCTGGTCTTGCCAGTCCCACGGCGTCGAAGTAGAAGAAGCCGCTGCTTTTGGCGGTTGGACTGTACTTTTCGAGGAAGTCTTCGTGGGTGCGGACGCGTTTGAGGGCTGAGAGCAGGGCGGGGTGGGCGTGCAGACGCATTTCAGTGTGCTCCCAGAGTCTGCCGTCGCGTATAGCCTGCTTTATGCGCCTTAGCTCGGCAAAGCACACGTGCAGGTTGTGTTCGGCAAGAAAAACTTCCCGTTCCTTAGCAGGTTTCAGCCGCAATCCTTCGGGTGTTTCAGATGCACATTTGGGGCAGCTGCAGGGGAAATAATCCATCTGGTCAAGCCGCCATGTACCGTTCTCAGTCATGTAGCGTCCTTCGCGGGCATAAAGTGCATAAGCGGCGGAGTCGAATAGGTCGCAGCCCAAGGAAACGGCGAGCGCGAACATGGATGGGTCTGCGCCGAAGAGGTGTAGGGGTCGCTCGATGGGGATGCCTTTTTTGCAGGTTAAAATCATGTCTGCCAAGACGTCATAGCGGTAGTTTTCCATAACTTCGGTTGGGCTGCCTAACGCGTGGATTGGGAAGGGCAGTTTGCCCATTTCGGCTGCGGAGGATGCGACTAGATCCAGGTGGCGTCCGCCCTGCACGGGTCCAACCCAGAGGATGTCGTCTCGGGTTTTAAGGTTAAAGAAGTCTTTTGCTCGCCGCAGGGTTTCTGCTACGGTGAGTTCAGCTTGTTCTTTGGTAACTTTCCAGCCTGTGGGGATGTCGAGGATGGTTGCGATGTCGCTGCCGATGCCCTCTTGGTAGGCAACAATCTCTTTCTGTGAGACCTCGACTTCGCCGTAGACGAGGATTTGGTAGGCGCCGCTGTCCGTCATGACTGCGCCGTGGTAGTCGAGGAACCTATGCAAGCCGCCCATTTCGATGGGTTTGTTGCCGTACCGTTTTTTTATGATGTAGCTGTTGGTGATGATGGCTTGGCAGCCAAACGTTTCTTTGAGCCGTTTAGGTGGGATAGGCTGGATGCTTGGGTTGATGACGGGGAAAAGCAGCGGAGTCTCCACTGTGGCGGATTTGGTTTTTAGTTTGCCCACTCTGCCGAGCAGGTCTTTTTCTTTTATTTCAAAGATGCTCAAGGACATGAAACCTACAGTTGAAGCGTGCCTCGCTTATAAAAAATGTTAGCGTCTAAATCATGGTTTCACTTGCTGTCTATCCGCTTGCCCGAACCGCCGATTCAAAACCACAACAATCGTTACTGCTAAACAGACAGCAGCCACTATCACTGCTGCAGTCGTTATGTCGTTTAAGCTGAAACCGCCGAGTCCCGACTCACCTGTGGGTTGGATGGGCTGAGTTGTCTGGGTGGGCCAAGGCGTTGTTTGGTATGGGTAAGGCGTGTAAGTGGGCGTTACGATTATGGTTGTCGGGGTGGGTGTGGCTGTTGAGTTTGTGGTTTCAGTGGGGCTAGGCGCTGTTGATGCTGTGGGTGTTGGAGGCGGTGTTGGAACAACAATCGATGCTGGAACCGCAGGTGCATTGGCAGATTGGGTTAGAAACGGCTTAAAAGTTAAGTTGCCTAGGTCGGGGTCAAATCTATAGTCTGATATTGTCAGCCTGATACTTGTTTCGTTAGTCGTTCCCCACCAGTTGTAAGCGGCGTCCACGTTTGCGCCGGCATCAGTCAAATGCACGTTTTCGCTGGTACTATCCAAGATATTGTTGTAACGTATTGTGGAGACACTTGTTTGACCCCACAAGCCATAGGTGTTATGTGAGATAGTGTTGTTTTGGATGTTTGCATCTCGGCTAATCCCAACATTGTTGTATGCAATAGCGTTGTTGCTGATTGTAGCATCGGCGGTGTTCTCGGTGACTACTCCATCGTTAACATTGTTCATGATGACGTTTTGCTGGATCGTCACCGGCTCAGTTGTGTAGATGCCTGAGTAAAAGTTAGTGATTTTGTTGGCAGTTATGGGTGCTGTGCTCCCTGTGTTGTAGATTCCGCAGCCTTGTTGCGCTCGTGGACCCGAAATGGTATTTCCACTAATCGTCACTAACCCTGAGTTAATGTGAATGCCATCCTGTGCATTCTGCGTTGAAATAACGTTACCTGTAATTGTAGCAGCGCCCGAATTTATCGTTATCACTGCGCCATTGGAGGTGCCGGTGAAATAGCTATTTGCCAATGTCGGTGCCCCACCTTCTATGGTTATGGGAACCGAGTAAAAGACGCCGTAATCCACCGTGCAGGTTTGGTCGCTTTGGGATTTGAAGATTATCTGGGAATTTGAGAAGCCATCGCTGAAGAAATAGATTTTGTTATTGCTTGACCCTTGGGTATTGAGGTAACCGTAGACTTGAATTTGGTAACCGTTAAGGTGCACAACTACGCCTGGTTCGATGTTTAGGGTTTCGCCGCTGCCGATCACGAGGTTGTTTGTTAGGGCGTATGGACTGTTTTCGGCAGTCCAGATTGCTTCCCCGTTTGGTATGTCGCCTACGTAGGTGGTTGCAGATACCCCGTTAAAAAATGGCAGCCCAATAGCAAGAGCCATTAAAAGTATGATTATTATGTATGCAGATTTATTCAAACACGACACCCACATACAAGGGGTTGTCATGGAAGGTTAAATCAATTACGGAATGGGCCATATCTTCAGGTGCTTTTGCCTTCAACTCGAGTTGCCCCAACTTCGCGGTAGATAAAAAATGTGGCTTGTCAGGTTTTGTGTGGGTTAATGGGCGGTGAGCCTGTTCTGTGACAGGATAGAAGCCGATTTATTGCTGTCATCGTTGCTTGACGATTGTTTTGGGAAAAACAAAACATACATGCTTCCACATCCACACCGCGACCGCCTTTGCATAGAGCCATGCAGGGCATGTGGAAGAAAACGCATATCCCCCACCGAAACAGACGCCAAAACACAATGCTTCCACAAAAAGCAAACGCACTCAAATCCAATCTTGTGGCACCCTGTAAACCGCTACACCCACATAAAGAAAGAAAAAACATTCTGCCCTAATTAGGGCGGCGACTGTTGAGAAAAAAATTATTCGAGGATGATTCTTGCGTCGACTGTCTTTGCGCCCACTGGGTATGCCATGACTGGGTTGAGGTCTAGTTCTTTGATTTCCGGGTGGTCCATGACGAGTTTGGAGACGTTTAGGATGATTGTTTGGAGGGCTTGTATGTCGGCGGGTTGGGTGCCGCGGTAGCCGTTTAGCAGGGGGTAGGCTTTGAGTTGGGTGATCATTTCTTTTGCGTCGTCGCTGGTGAGGGGTGCAACTCGGAAACTGACGTCTTTGAGCAACTCGACGAATATGCCGCCTAAACCGAACATGACGGTTTGGCCGAACTGGGGGTCTTTGACTGCGCCAACGATGACTTCCACACCCTGCGGCGCCATCTCCTGCACCAAGACACCGACGATTTTTGCGTCCGACCTGTACTTCTTGGCGTTTGCAATTATGGTTCCGTAGGCTGCCTCCACTTCCGCTGCGGTTTTAAGGTTAACTTTTACTCCGCCAGCATCAGATTTATGGATAATATCAGGCGACACGATTTTAAGAACAATGGGATAGCCAATTTGTTCTGCCTGCAAAACAGCCTCCGCCCCGCTGGTTACTACACTAAACCTGTTCACAGAAATACCGTACTGGGCACAAACGGCTTTAGCCTCCGGTTCAAGAAGCATCCTTCTGCCCTCCATCCTGACTTGATCAATAATACATACAGTTTGACCCAACATATCGTCCCAGCTACCATGCGGCAATGTAGTGGATACTGCCAAGTTTAAAAATCGTTTGGTGAACCCAACCGATTTTACCTCAAGAGTTGTGTTGCTTTGTAGAACATATTTACAATAATATTTAGTGAGACATAATACTTAATAGGACTTGGTGCCCAACAACAATACAATGTCCCAATCACAAAAAAAACCAAGCCTGAAACAAAAAATCACTCAGGCAATCGAAAAAGCGAACCAAAATCTACACCACACCAGCGACAACATCAAACACAACCTTGAAACCAAAAAACAGAAAATCGCAGCCATAAAACCACGCATACATATCTCAATCGCAAACATCCACGAAAAATTCAAGAATCTAAAGTTACCCAAAATCTCGCTTGGTGGCAAAAAAGAGGCGTCTCAAGAGGAAACACCCCAACTTCCAAACACAGCTAGAGCCCTGCCAAAAGATGTCAAAGTAGTAGAAAAATACCCCCTCTTTGAACCTTTCAGCCAAGTTGCCATCGTCCAAGACCCAAAAACAGGCGAACACAAATATATCTTAGACGAACTACAGCTTGATCCCCTCGAACGCGGCATCTACAATCGCATCCTCGAAATCCTCCTCGCCGAAATCCAATCGCCAAAGGAGGAACTAGCGGATCCGCGAGAATTCTTTGCTAATGAAGCCAGAAAAATCGTTGATAAATACCGCATCAGCTTAGGCTGGTTGCCTGACGTTTCCTGGTACAAGATTCTCTACCACGCCGAACGCGACCTAGTCGGATTCGGCAAAATCGATCCGATAATGCACGACCCAAACATAGAAGACATTTCCTGTGACGGAGTCAACAAACCCGTCTACATTTGGCACCGCACATTTGAAAGCATCGAAACTAACCTGCAGTTTGAATCTGACGAGGACCTCGATAACTTGGTGGTGAAACTGGTGCACATGGCGGGCAAACACGTCAGCAGCGCCTTCCCTATCGTTGATGCTTCACTGCCTGGAAAACACCGTCTCGCCGTTGCCTACCGTCGCGAAATCACGCCTTTTGGCACTGCGTTCACTATCAGAAAGTTCCGAGATGATCCTTACTCGATAATCGATTTAATCAACATTGGCACCTTCACCGAGGAGATGGCGGCTTACCTCTGGATATGCCTTGAAAACCGCGCCTCCGTTATGGTGCTGGGCGGCACAGCGGCAGGCAAAACCACCGCTCTCAACGCTTTGGGTTGCCTTATTAAGCCTGGCAGCAAAATCATGACCATCGAAGAAACCGCTGAACTTAACCTGTCCCATGAAAACTGGGTTTCACTTATCGCACGCCAAAGCTACGGGTTGGGCGGCAGTAACATCGGTGAAGTTGCCCTCTTCGACTTGGTTAAAACTTGTATGCGGCACAGACCAGACCTCATGATTGTAGGCGAAGTCCGAGGTCAAGAAGCCTATGTACTCTTTCAGGCTTTGGCAACTGGCCACGGCGGCATGTGTACAATGCACGCTGAGAATGTGCAGTCAGCCGTTAAACGTTTAACCCAGAAACCCATGGACATCTCACCCGCCTACATTCCACTCATGAACATAGTTATGTCGGTTCAGCGTGTGCACCTAGTTAAGAACGGGCAGAAACGAGCTTTCCGACGTGTACTCTCAGTCAACGAAATCGTCGACTACGAGAAATACGTTAACCCCTTCAAATGGGATCCAGTAAAAGACCAGCAAGAAATCGACTTAGACTCCAGTTTCCTGTTTACAAGCATTTCTGAACGCCTCGGCTTAACTCGAAACCAGCTTCTATCCGAGATGAAACGGCGAAGTGACGTTTTACGCTGGATGAGAAAGAGCAACATACGCAGCTACAGAGAAGTCGCCACTATAATCGCCGAATACTATGCACAACCCCAAGAAATCCTGCAGAAAATCAAGTCATCCCACATAGAAATAGAGGCTGCAGTGGAGGCTGAGAAAGTTGCCGTTACTAAATAAATTTGAAGCCCTCTCATTCCGCCTCTTCGGGAAATTAGCACCGTTCATCCTTACCAAAGTTTTCCCTTCCACAAAAGCTTCGTTGGAGAAGGGCAGGGTGAAAATTTACTCTGAAACCTACATTTCCATGATGCTTTTCACGGCTATACTGACTATTCCAGTTTCGGTTGCCGCGGCGTATGCAGCGTTAACCTTTGGCGTCCTGCCGCTTCTTGTACTGGTTTGCCTGCCTCTTTTCATCGTCGCAGGTTTCGTGCTTGTGCCCATGAACAACGCAAGCGACCGCTCCACGGGGCTAGAGCGGGAGTTGCCGTTTGCCGCAGCCTACATCAGCGTCATGTCGTCAGGAGGTATTGCGCCATACAGCAGCTTTAAACGCTTAACCGAAGTCAACCTAATGCCCGCCATGAGTAAAGAGGCACGGGACATCGTTAAAGACGTAGAAATCTTCGGCGTTGACCCCTTAACTTCCCTTGAGGTTGCCGCCAAGAAGACTCCGTTGGACCTCTTCAAAGATTTCTTGGGCGGCTACGCATCCACCGTCGTCATCGGCGGAGACATCGGCCACTTCTTGGAACGCAAAGCAGAAGACATCTTCAAAGCCCGAGGGTTCCGTGTGAAGGCAGCGGCTGACCGGTTAGGTATGCTTCTGGAAACCTTCATCATCGTGGAGGTCATGATGTCGCTTTGCTTCTACATCCTCTTCGCCGTCAATAACGTCCAGACAGGTACCGCAGCATCGGCGGCAAACGCAGACCTCTCTTCTTACTCGGGCATGTTAATGTACACCTTCATCTTCACGCCCATGCTCTCGATTATGTTTATTTATTTAGCGCACACCATGCAATCCAAGACGCCGCAAACAGATATGCGTCCCTACAAACTCTATGGTATTTGCTGCGTCTTCGCCGTCGTAGTGTTCCTCTTACTCACCAATTTTATGGGTGCAATACAGCTACCAGTTTTCACTCAACTACAAGCTATAGGCTTAGATTTACCCATCGCCATAGCCATTTCACTCTTCATATCCGCTGCCCCCGCTGCCGTCTTACATATGAGATTATCCAGCGTTAAACAGAGCATGGAGCAAGGAGTCGCAAACTTTCTCCGCGACCTAACAGAGGTCCGCAAGACAGGGTTGTCGCCTGAGAAGTGCATTGAAAGTCTCTCGAGACGTGATTATGGCGCATTTAGTAAGGAACTGAGGAAAATCAGCAGTGACATCAGTTGGGGTATACCTATCAAGAAAGTCATGACTGATTTTCTGCGTCGAACCCGCAGTTGGATGGTGCAGATAGTTATGTTTCTGCTGGTGGAAACCATCGACGTGGGCGGCGGTACCATAGCAATGATTGACTCGCTGGCTCGCTTCAACAACATGACCCAGGAAGTTGAAAAAGAGAAGAAGATGAGCGTTCGCCCCTACGTTATGATGCCGTATTTGGCTTCGATTCTACTGGTAGCAACGACTGTGATGATGATGGGCTTAACAACCGGCATAACAGTTCCGGGCGTAACCTCGCCGACACAGGACAACAGCTTGATGTCAACCATATTCATCTCCTCAGTGATTTTCCACAGCTACCTAATCGGCATCGTTGCAGGAAAAATAAGCGACGACTCCATCGCTTCAGGACTAAAACACGCCGCCATCCTAGTCATAATTGCAGTGGTCGCGGCTAAACTGATTCCGCAATTCATTAAACTAACATAGGAGATATCGCTATGAACTTCACTCGACTCAGCTTAGGCAGTGACAAGCGTGCGGTAAGCCCCGCTATTTCCACGGTGATACTTACAGGGGCAGGTATAGTCCTGATCCTTGTCGCGATGACTTATGCCGGTAATATAATGAACCAGAAGCTGGCAGAAAACGAATTCAGCAGTAGCAAGAGTTTCATGCAGACCACGGGGAAACAGATGGATGATATAGCTTGGACCATCGGACGCACCCAAACAGTCACATTCGCCAATCACTTTGGAAACGTCAAATTCCAAGATTTAACCCTCACCTACACCTTTAGCGTGCACACAAGCTCCGGCTGGGAAACTCTACCTTTGGATGGTTCCACGGGGGTAATCCTCTATAATATGCCTATTGACATATACCAGATGGGCAACGGCCACTTCGAACGTTTCCCCTTATATGCGAACAACTCTTTTTTGCTCTCTGACGCATCGGCGCCTGTGGGCCAAGTGTTCTGCACACAAAAACTGCCCATGGCAGATGGAGGCTATCTGCGATCGGTTCTGGCACCGACCATGAGGGTTTTAACGTCAACGATTGTAGGTGCTCAAAATTCGAGTTACTTCAAATTTTACTTGCCCAGTCTGCAAAACGGCACCAGCCCGTATTTGTCCCAATCGTTAACTCTGACGGGTGAAGGTATCTCGAAGTTTTCTCGAAGCGGCGTAGACCAAGTTGCCATAACAGTTAGTTTTCCCCGAGCCACCTCAGGTTTTGACGGCTCGTTTTTCAACTTCAAAAGCACTACTATCACACTCAACAGTACATCTACTCCCAAGTTAAGCCCCAACTCAATTGTAGAGTTCTATGTTGGGAAAGTGCAGGTATCGATAGGAGCCACATAGGAGGACAGGGTATGACACAGGTAACTATTGAATACATGATTATGATTCCCGTGTTGATTCTGCAGATTTTCCTTTTCCCCTTAGTCGCCGTGACAATCATGAATACGTATACCGATTCACACCGCGAGTTAGAATTGCAGGAAACGGCGGGGCATCTAGGAAGCGCCATCCAGCAGTTATACTACACTATAAACCACGCTTCAATCATCAACGGAACGCTCAAAATGAATCTCGATATTCCAGTGACAATTGAGGAATATGCATATACAGTAACGCTAAAGCATGTTACATTTGTGGGTTCTTCAAACGAAATCATGAACATCACGCTAAATTATATCTCCATTAAGGGCGTTTGCTCTACGCTGGTCACCTTAGGCGATAACATTGACTGGCAGGACAACTTGACCTTTAACAGTACCGATATAGATAACAATCTTGGGTTAACCGCGGAAAAAACCGCCGGCAACATCGTTCTGTCTTTCGGAGGAGCCTAAGTGGCAAGTGCTGCGCTGGACCACATGCTTTCGCTGGTAATCTTCATCGCCGCATTAGTGATTTTCATCGGGTTCTTTAGCCAATCCATCCAAACAGCGTTGTCCTATCAGCAGCATACTGCGATGTCAACTAAAACCAGCGATCTCCTTGACACTGTACTGCTCAATCCAGGATTACCTCAGAATTGGTCATTAGTCGACACTGCACCAGCAGCGCTTGGGTTGCAGGACGTCGA
The DNA here is from genome assembly GCA_963702095.1 of Candidatus Bathyarchaeota archaeon. Classification (GTDB taxonomy): domain Archaea; phylum Thermoproteota; class Bathyarchaeia; order Bathyarchaeales; family Bathycorpusculaceae; genus Bathycorpusculum. The sequence continues at coordinate 1,687,283 of OY969706.1, read as the reverse complement.
GTTCAGCCAGTACAAACTTAGCTCCTTCTCCACTATGCGATTAACTTCAACCACGATGCCGTCCGTTAATTATCCGCGGACAGGCTTAGACTACAGCAACATAACAGCTGGGTACGGCGCCTATCTACTAACTTCTCCATCTCAAACCGTCAGTTACTCGGCGGCGTCGAAGCTTCTGGGTGTAAACGGCACATACGGCTTCGAACTATCCCTAACGCCGACTATAGCGGTTACTGTAACCAAGACGTCTACTGGTTCTCCATTGCAATTTAGCGTTTATGCGTCGGGAACAGGGCTCTCCTTAGCCAACGCAGAAGCCACCTACAACCTGATTATAGTTAACCAAGACTCAAACCCCTACCCATCCTACACGATAATAAGTGGCAACGCAGTGACCGATGGAGCGGGAAACGTGCAGACAATTTCTTTTCCAGGGATAAACGGAGAAAGCCGCTCCTATGCGCTTGTCGTCTATGTTCATCTTTATGGGCTCAAAGGCGTCGGGTACTATGTGCATGTAGATTCATCTACTGCTAAGACCGTGGTGCCGCTGATCGATAGCTTCCAAAACCAAACCATACGCCTTGCCCACAGTGATTCAGTCGGTCCTCCACCACAGAACCCCATCTACACACAACTAAGTTACAACGCGACCTTCGCCATCTTAACCGAAGAGTACACTCTGCGCCAAGTAATCCTAAACAATGCTGAGGGCACAATCGATTACGGTCCCGGCAGCACCCAGGACTACACAAAAGTAACCGTTCCCAACAATGCGGGTATACTCTTTGTAGCCTACAAAACCAATGCAGGTCAATACGGCATCGTGTTGGCGCCTTGGGGATTGGGTTCGCTGGGGTTCCCGATAACCCTGGGCGGTAACGCAGCGGGTCAGGATTGGGTGACGACAGACCTCCGCCAAATCACCATCGGAGGAATCGCCTATCAAGCTAAACTTGACCTCTGGAATTTTGGGGGTCACGCGGGGAGTAGCTGATGATTCGCACAATAGAAATTCTCTTTGTCATAATCATACTCTCAGGCGCCTTCATAGCGGTCTCGTACTTTGCAGTTTTGCCTTCGCCCAGAGAAGTTGCCCCGATAAACCTCAGGCGCCTCTCCTTTACCACGTTACAGATGCTTGACTCCAACTATGGTTTAAGCCAAGCCGCATTTGAAACCGACAACGCCACGGTTTGGGGGGGACTCCAAGCCGCGTTAGCTGCATCTCTGCCTCCAAACATAATTTACAACCTCACGGTCTACGACATAAATGACACTGGTGGCCAACTCTACAGTCGTGTGGATTCCTTCTCCAACGCGCAGAACATAGTTGGAACAAATGATGTCTCATCCTACACCGTTGCCTCTTCAAACGTAACCTTCAACGTTACTCCAGACAAAATTGGTGTTGGAAACGGCGGAACTCTCTATATCTTAAACTGCAGTGACGCAAACGGCTGGTGGATTACGGGGTATACTGCTCAAAGTTTAGCCCAAGACCTCTACACTTTGCTGTCCCCGTATTTTGTCAATACAGTGATGATCCAAAATACTTCGCAGTTTGCCCAAATATTAGGCGGAACGTCCATCCACGGTGAAACCCTCAACAACGCAATCATCATCAACACTTGCGGAGAAGCCGTGCCCATACCCAGCGACTACTGCAAATTACCCTATTCACAGGGCGGCTATGCCTACTACAGTTGGTATCTGGGACAGAAAGTTAACATGTACAATTGGACTTGGGCAAGCATAGTCGGCTACCCCTTCTACTACGTTAGTAATACAGTAGCTTTTGAAAATGATCAGAATAAATGGGGTATATTTGGTATGCAGCAAACTGGTGGAGGCGGCTCCATAGCGTTTCTTAAGGGCTTAGACAACCAAGCATACAGCACCAGTGGAAGCGCAGTTGACAGCACCACTAGACAGGCAACACTTACCCAAATCGCATTAGATGCCTGCAACTACTATGGAATTTACCCATCATCAACTCAAACTGCCACAAGAACGCTCATGGAATCGATATTCGCAACGTATCATCTTTCAGTAGGCGTAAACGTACTGGATCCAATCTCCGCTTCTGGCACACACTATTACCCAGGAACTCTCTACACTCACGGAACTACCACCATAACTGGATCGTTTTTGGCTTTGGGTTTAACCCGAACCCCAGATGTGCGCATGACAGCGCTAAGTCTCTTATCGTATTATCATCCCAGAGTTTACGCTTCAGAATACACGGCGACGGGGACTTCGCGGCTGGTTGTTCTGCAGCTTGGTTTAGCAGGAGGTAACTAAATGAAGCGATTTAACAGTAAAGGCCAATTCTCCGTTATAGCAGCCCTATTGGTTGCCGTGGTTCTGGTTGCAGCCGTAGTCACAACCTATACGTCGATACATTACGGTGCCACAGGTGATCAACCTCAACTCTTAAGCGCCATAGACGAAACCAACCTAGGCATAAGAGAAATCTTGGGTTTCACCGTAGGCTACTACGGTTCTGTCCTTAAAGTCACCGGCAACAACACCTATGCGGAGCAGTTAGCAACCAACTACTTAGATAGTGGACTTGCCAACATCGGCGATGTTAACCCTGAATGGGGCGCAGTTTTTAGTTTAAACAACTTATCACTTGGCGCAAACTGGTTTTCAAACGAAAGCTACAGCCAAGGCGAAATCAACGTTAATTATAACTTGACGGGCATGGGCATCTACGGTGTAAACTATAACGCCTCCATCAGTTTAAACGTGCAAGTAGTCGGTGCGCCTTCCCCGACCAAGACCCAACTGATTATTTTGCGTGATGGAGATGAACCGCTCATTAACTTGGGAAAAGAGAACCTTCAATTCTATACTTACAATTATGAAGAATCAGTTTGGAACTTATCTTCTCCAGCAAACATCGCTTCATATGTCAACGGCACCTATGTATTGGATTTGCCGCCGAATTTAGCCAGCAACGCCTATGTCCTTCAAATCAGCGACACAAGAGGGTTGATGGCTCTAGTTTCTTCCTTCACTGGGTTCACTACCTCGGTCTCTTGGAATTCAAGCGCCTGGAGCCAACTGCTTGATTACGTCGACCAAGCTAACCAAAACATCACGGGAACCCACAGCAACTTTGCGGCACAGCAGAATGGCCCCGACAGCGTCTATGACGCCATAACAGAGCAGGCTAATGGACTGGGCGCGCTCAATTACTACCCTGTCGGCGTCAACCTGCTGGGATCAACTACTATCAGTCAAAGCTCAGGCAACATAACCTCTGACACAATGAGAAACGATGGCAGCTATCTGCAGCTTCACTCGTATCCTTCCGCTTTCTCTGGAACTACCAATGTAGGATATACAACCGCGCAATCCACGGGTCAAGACTTAGATGATTATATTAGAGGTTCAGCTTTCACGGTTGGCAATGGGGGACGAGCGGAATCTATCTCTGCTTACCTTATTGTAGGTTCAAGAAGTGCCACGGTTAAAGCTGCAATATACACAACCAACCATGTCCTCGTGGGAAGCACACCCGAACAATCTGTTGGTGTCACCACTGGTTCTTGGACTACTTTCAATTTTGTGATAAAGCCCATGCTGGATGCAAACACCGAATACATTTTTGTGGTATGGGGGAGTGAAGGATATCATGGGAGCGTTTCTATCGGTGAGATTTATTCTTCAAATCAAGGTTACTATGATAGTGAAAACTATGGCAATCCATGGCCTGACCCTGATACCCACTTGTATACCGACAATTACCGCTATTGTATATACTGCACCTATTCGGTCGCCAGCTCAGTACACGGTCCAAGCTGAGCTAATGGGCAACTCCGACTCTATCAGTTGGCAACAGCTAACTTGGGCAGTTGACAGCGCAGTATCCGCAGACACCGCCAGTTGCACGCTGCAACTATATAACACTGTAACTGGGTATCCTGCAGGCGGCGACGGCTTCATTAACACAGAGTTGGGCACTAGCGATTCACTGCAAACCCAAACCATCACCTCTAACCCCACAAACTACCGCAATTCAAGCTACGGCTGGAAACTCATGGTAACCGCAACCAATACAAGCGCTGCCCAATTCGACCTAAAACTTGACCTTGCCCGCTTCACTTCCCAATTCACCAATTACGCAGTCAACCTACAGGAGCAATGGTTAAACGTTAACGCCTCCATCGCCCGGCAGGACCTCTGCATAAAAACCGGCACCATGGGGTCTGAACCCCTGGTTGTGCAGGTGCTGCATGGCGGTACATGGATGAATTTGATGAGTTTGGTTCCTAATCAATTCAACAATGTCTCACTCGCTCCATACATTGACTCGTCCAATCTAACCATACGTTTCGTCGGCAGCAACGACTTAACCGACCCAGCACCCGACACATACAACATCGACTGTGTCTACCTCAAAGACGAACCAGACATAACGTTCCTCGTAAACCGTCAACAATCCACCTTCACTGTTGAGTTGCTACAAAACGGCACGATGCGGTGGCTGGGGCAAAACATGCAGGTAACCGGCGGCCAAACCATACCTATTCCTCCAGTTTCAGTAAAAGCAATCCATGTAAACCAAACAATAAACGGCGTAAACCAAGAGGTGCCTTTCCAGATTGAAGATTGGGCATCCAACTACCAAATTCCACTGGGCCTAACCAGCAACGCTACCGTTTTTAGCAACCGCCAAATGATAGTGTTCCTCCTAAACAGTCATGTGACTGATTTTACGATTTGGTGGGACGGCAGCGATGCGGCAGCCCAGACTCCGATGGCATACACTAACCGCTTCTTTACTGCTGATAATACCGGTTCAAGCACATACAACAACGGCAACTTGTCCCTTGTCTTCTCAGGTGGAACAGTCAAAGCAACAGTTGCAGGAACCAGCACTTACAGTACAGCGACGTTTATGCGGGCTAATCAGGAAGCAAGCACCTACGGTTCAGGAACCTCGCTGGTCATTCACCATGGCATAGTTCGCGACATAGCGATGGAGGAATCGGAATGGGGAACTGCCGGTTCAGGAGGCGGCGCAGAAGACTGCCCCAACATGTACGCTAACATAATAATTCTGCTCCCAGCCAACGCAACCTACTACAACTATCAATTACGATTAATGTTCATCGACTCAACCCCGTCAAGAACCATAACAGACCTTTGCCCACTATCACTTACGACATCGGTTAATTCGCCTACGCTGCAGGCAGAAAACGGAACCCTTGCAGACTTCCCAATCGTAGTCAACGGAACAGCAACATACCCCAACTATGCAAGCAGCGGCTACACCGACCACCATTTTATGCAGTTTATGCAGGACAGCGGCAAAGGCGCAGGTATAATGTTTAGTGACACCCAAAACATGCGACTCTACGCATTCGATAGCTTCCCCAGTAGTACATCTAAAGGCGGCCTTAAAACAAGCACCACTACGCTGGAGTTGTTTCCCGTTATTTACGACCCACCTAAGCAAGTTGCATTCCGCACGCCCTACGACATCACTTGGCAGGGAGTAGTTGCAACATTTGACAGCAGCAACACGCCTATCTGCAACTTCTACGATGCCACCACTCCAATGGGGCTCTGGATTTTAGCAGAGTATCCGCCGACTTTGATAGTGACACCGATACGTTAGGCACAGAGAGCCTCTTTTGCTTTGTCTTGTACTTAGCACTTGCTTTAACTGGAAGCTGCTTGCGGATTTGTCCACAACCAGCCAGCAACCCGTTTGCAAGGCAGAACCCAAAACACAACCGTTTACCCAGCCCATAGGAAGAAGATGAGCAAGGGACCCTCTGCCTTCATCTAACACTAGAAAAACAAATTATCGATTTGATATACTGTTGTCAGATATCCGTATTACCGACAAAATCTTATTAGCCTAAACTAACCTCACCCTACCATTATAACGGAAAAGGAGCAATTCAGATACACCCCTTACAGACTTATCTCTTGGCGGCAAGCGTAGCCGTAACCTTAACCGTCTTAATCTATGCGTCGTGGAGAGACTACAAAACCCGAGAGGTCAGCAACAAAGTATGGGCAATTTACGCTCCAATAGCGTTAGCGTTAACCTTGACTGAACTACTCCTCTTCGAACAAGGCAACTTGGTCCTCTTTGCCCTAAGCTTCGGCGTCACCTCGGCTATAGCTTTGCTGCTTTTCTATACTGGCGGCTTCGGCGGCGCAGACTCCAAAGCATTCATGTGCATCGCACTCGCTATACCCTTCGCTCCCATCGCATTGTTCACCCCCATAGTAGCTTCAGCGGCTTCGCCTATTTCAGACATCATTTTCCCCATAACCATCTTCGGCAACTCTGTTCTATTCGCAGCGGCAAGTGGCGTCTACATGGTCCTCCGCAACGTATTTTGGCACAGCAAAAACAAAACCAAGATGTTCTCAGGAAGCCTCGAACATGAATCAGTGGGTAAAAAACTCCTTGTCCTCATAACAGGTTACAAAATGGACATTTGCACAGTAAAGGAAAAATGGCATATCTTCCCCATGGAAGACGTTGATGACCAAAACGTGGATTTAAACCGTAAACTCGTCGTAGTCCCACACGATGAGGGGCGTGACAAAATCGTTGAACGCCTCTCCAACGCAGCAAACCAAGGAAAAATCAGCTGCTATGTTTGGGCGACTCCTGGGTTGCCTATGTTGATTTTTGTGACGTTAGGTTTGATTGTTGCTTTAACATTCGGCGACGTTGTTTGGCTGCTGGTTCATTCGGTTCTGGGCTAAGTGGCAGTTTAAGAGATAACATCTTTTGTTTTCTTGGAGTAAGAAATCGAAGCCATGAGCATCGAGGCTGAACCGATGCCGACGAATGCCACTGCTACCCCTCTGTAAGGATAGCTCAGGGCTAAGGCGTGATATGAATAACAGAACATGGCGACGGCAAACAAGATTATAGCCAAAATGAGCAGAGTTGCTTCAATTTTAAATTTCATGCCCTTGTTCTCCCCTTTAAGATTACCATTCACATCAAAAGGTTATTTTAGCTTTTTGGAAGTTACTCTACTGGAGCATTTTCATGTCTTTAGAGGAGTGCAAAGGGGAGCTACAGGAGTTTCTATCATCCAAGCATAAAGAATGCAACGTAGTGGTTATGCCTGACTTTTTCTTAGACCGCATCGTAGATTTAGAATGGCGGCTATCTGAGTTTTCAGGTTCCGTCAGTGAAGTTATAAAGCGTAAGGGCGGCAGCATCGATGGCATTCACCAGATGGACCAAAAAGGCGGAAACTCAATAAACACTGCCTCAGCACTGTCAAATCTAGGAGTTACAGTTACACCGATCGTGTGTACAAGCGAATATGGTCTCCAACTCATAAAATACCATTTCCAGAATAGCTCCATGGATTTTTCACATGTAAAAACACTTGGCAAAGCATCCGTAACCACTGCCCTGGAATTTAAGGGTTTAAACGAAAAAGTCAATGTAATGCTAAGAGACATCGGTGCCCTGGCAGATTTCGGCCCCTCAGATTTAAACGAAAAGGATTATGAATTGATAGAGAAGGCAGATTATGTTTGCCTCTTTAACTGGGCGGGCACCCTAAAACATGGCACGGCACTGGCGCAAGCGGTTTTTGAGCGGGCAAAATCCAATGGCGGTGGAAAGACGTACTATGACACTGCTGATCCGACCCCCAATATACAAGGCATATCGGCTTTTTTGGAAAAAGTGCTAAAAACCTCCAGAATTGACATTTTGAGCGTAAACGAAAACGAAGCCGTTACCTACGCCAACTTACTTGAGGAAGACTTCAAAGACAAAAAAGGCCAACTCAGCTTCGCAGATTATGCATTAGAAGCCGCGCGGGTGTTAGCTCGTCTCTTTCCAGCGCGAATAGATTTGCACACATCGGTTTTTTCTGCTAGCTTGAAGGGTAAACGTGAGGTTGTGGTTCCCGCATTCAAGATAGAACTCCTCCGCGCAACAGGGGCAGGCGACGCTTGGAACGCTGGCAACATCTTAGCCGACCACAATCACCTCTCGGATGAATGCCGTTTGATGCTGGCTAATGCGGTTTCAGCCAGCTACCTCTCAGGCAGGGATGGTGCGCACCCCACAAAAAGCCTGCTTTCAAGCTTTATTAACGCACAAAGGAACAATGCAGTTTTTAAGTCCTAGCACCCATTTTTTGCGGGTGAATCGCTTGCTTGAAATCCGCATCCCCAATTTTGGTCTGCTGCAACTTGAGCATCTAGTCTTAGATTACAATGGCACACTCACCTTCGACGGCAAAGTCTTACCGCAGGTAAAAGCAAAACTCGCTGAACTCGCCGAGCACCTCAGAATTCACATGTTAACCGCTGACACGTTTGGCACTGCCCGCGCTGAACTTGCAGATGTGCCATGTGAAGTTAAAATCTTGGAGGCTTCTGAGATGGATAAACAGAAAGTAGCCTACATCAACGCTTTAGAAGCCAACACAGTTGTTGCTTACGGGAACGGACGCAACGATAGGCGCATGCTAAAGACTGCTCGGCTGGGAGTAGCGGTGGTGGGCAGAGAAGGCTGCGCGGTGGAAGCGTTGCTGGCAGCCGATGTATGCATCAGTGACATCGTTGACGGCTTAGACCTTCTTTTGAACCCCAAACGGCTTGAAGCAGCCCTAAAGTTGTAGTTGCCTATTTTTTATGCCCAAATTGTTTTAAGGCAACCTTGCCCCTTACCTTTGCAATAGAAGGTCATTAAGATGGCTAAACTGTTCGGAAGTTCAGGCGTACGCGGATTAGTAAACAGTGATTTAACCCCGATTTTAGCTTGCAAAGTTGCTTCAGCAGTGGCTACACATGCAAAAGCAAAGAAGGCTCTGGTGGCAAGGGATACACGGGTCTCTGGCGGCATGATTGAGGCAGCTCTGGTTTCGGGGCTTCTTTCCTGCGGCGTCGACGTATTGCTCGCAGGCATGGTTCCAACACCCGTCTGTGCCTACGCTGCCAAAGTATTCGGTGCCGACGTGGGTTTCATGCTTACTGCATCGCACAACCCGCCCCCCTACAACGGCATAAAAGTATTCAACAACAATGCCCTATCCTACACCGACGCAGACCAAGACGCAGTGGAGATGATTGTTGCTCAGGACCATTTTGCGTTGGCTGATTGGCGTGCACTGGGCACCACAGCGGATGTTGATGCCGCAAAAGTTTACATGGAAATGGCGCAAAATGCAGTTTCGCTTAAAAAAAACTGGAAAGTCGTAGTTGACCCCGGATGCGGCGCAGCCTTCAGCGTTGCCCCAAAACTGCTCAGTGCATTAGGCTGCAAAGTAACCGCCCTCAACGCTCAACCCGACGGATATTTCCCCGCACGCAAATCCGAACCAAACGCCGAATCACTCATCACCCTATCAAACACTGTCAAAGCATTGGGCGCCGACATAGGCATAGCCTTTGATGGTGATGCAGACCGAGTAGCCTTTGTCGATGAAAACGGGGTTTTTGTAGATTTCGACCGTTCACTCGCCGCTTACAGCGCTTACACCCTAAAACGTGTCGGCGGTGGAGTCATCGTGACCACCATCGAAGCATCTATGGCTGTGGAAACAATGGCGGAGAAATACGCGGGCAAAGTGGCGCGGACACGGGTCGGCGACATCTACGTTTCTGAAGCTATAGAGCAAAACGGTGCCGTCTTCGGCGGCGAACCCTGTGGCGCATGGATACAGCCTCAACAGCACCTCTGTCCCGATGGTCCACTCTCAGCCGTAATGTTTCTTGCTGCGTTGGAGGCAGAGGGCAAAACTGTTTCAGAATTCGTCGGTGAAGTCCCACAGTACATAACAAAACGTGTTAATTTCGCCTGCAAGAACGAAGTGAAATACAAGTTGATTGAGCAACTTAGGAAAACGCTAAAAGAGGCGTTTCCAAATTACACAGATTACTCCACAGTCGACGGCGCCCGTTTGGCGTTGAAGAATGGGTGGATGTTGGTGCGGGCTTCAGGCACCGAACCTCTTATCCGCTTAACAGTGGAGGGCGAATCAGAGCAGGCGGCAAAAGATATAACCGCAAAAGTAACAGCACTAGTCAACAAACAAATCGAGGCACAAAAATGAAAGCGGTATTGCTAGCGGCAGGCGCAGGCGAGAGGCTCCAACCCCTAACAGCGACACGTCCAAAGCACCTATTGAAAGTGGGCGGCAAATCTATACTTCAGTTTTGCTTGGAAGCGGTTAAGTATGCGGGCATCGACGAGGCAATCGTTGTCACCCACTACATGGGCGGGGCAATCCGCAGCTACTTCGGCGACGGTTCAGCGCTGGGGCTCAAAATCACCTATGTGGAGCAACTTAAAATCTTGGGCACGGGAAACGCCGCGGGCATAGCGGAACCCTACCTCGACGGCGACTTTGTATTAATTTATGGGGATTTGTTGTTTGGGCAGGACGCCGTCAAAGAAGTTCTCTCCAAGTTTGAAAGCGGCAAAACTGCAGCCGTGATGGGCGTCGTACCTGTTGACCGCCCCGAAAACTATGGTATAATCAAGCAGACCACAGACGGCAAAGTCAAATGCATCGTCGAAAAACCCGCCCGGGGCAAACCCCCCTCGAACCTTGCCAACGCTGGCGTCTACGCATTCGACAAGGACGTTTTCGATAAAATCCGCCAGACAAAAGCTTCCGTGCGTGGAGAATGGGAACTCACCGACGCTATAACCTTGCTTGCGGAGGAAGGCAAAACGGTCTTGGCAACGCAGCTATGCAAAGATGACTGGTTTGACGTGGGTCGCCCATGGGACCTCTTGGATGCTAACGTTTGGGCGCTCAAACGCATGGATCACAAAGTCTTGGGCGTCGTTGAAGAAGGCGCACACCTAATCGGTCCCGTCACCGTTGCGGAGACAGCGCGTGTCCGCTCAGGCGCCTACATTGAAGGCCCAGTTTTCATCGACCAAGAAGCTGACGTCGGCCCCAACTGTTACATCCGTAGCGGCACAAGCCTGGGCAAAAAAACCCGCGTCGGCAACGCCGTGGAAATAAAAAACAGTATCATAATGGACGGCACACATGTGGGTCACCTGAGCTATGTTGGCGACAGCATCTTTGGCGAGAACTGCAACCTTGGCGCAGGCACCATAACTGCGAACTTGCGTTTTGACGACGGCAAAATCAAGATGCGTATAAAAGACATAGTTGTCGATACGGGTAGACGCAAGCTTGGCGCAATCTTGGGCGACAACGTTAAAACAGGCATCAAAGCCTTGTTCATGCCGGGTGTCAAGGTGGGTGCGAACACGTGGGTCGGCGCGAACTTTATGGTTGAACATGATTTGCCCGCGGATGTTGTGGTGGGGTTAAAGCAGAATAACGAAGTGAAACCCCGGAAATAACTTTGCTTCCGAAAGAGGCTTCAACTGCGAGTTCGTTGAAATGCATAAGCACCGCTATTCCCCGTCGAGTCACCGAGTACACTGGTCTTTGACTTGTTGTTTTATATTCGACTAAGTCCTTTTGCCCCAAAAAGTTTAGGTGCAGTTTAGTTTCTTCTACGTCTATTTGACTTTTTGAAGCGACTTGGTCGTTCTTTAGCGGGCCATTTTGGGCTAACGCTTTGAGGATTTCAACGTATTTCTCAAGCCTTGACTGAGACAGAGCGAGTCACCTAAGGTATTACGTGGAATTGAGGTTTTGCACAACTTAAGACCGCTGGCAATAAACTATATAGGGTAAATAGGGTTAGGCTGCAGGAAAAGCGTGAATGCAATAAACAGTTGTTTTGCCGAGGGTTAGTTCGTAGAAATTACGGGTAGTTTTGTTTGTACCAGTTATTCATATGTTTGTTTACTATACTTCCGTGGTAGCAGTCTCTGGCGGAGTTAAACTCCAAGAGTTTTTTGTTTTCATCACCGAGGTTATGGTATACAATTTCTGAAACCATGGTCTCCCTATCTGTGGGTTCCTTGTTTCCATAACTTGCAAGCCTTGAAGTTTCGCTGACAACATCTCCAGTCCAAAGAACCTCGCTGAGTTTGGTGCCTTTGTAGCCTAACTTAACGAGGAGGGCTTTTCCGTATGAAAGCCCAATTCCTATTTGAATCGGGTTGCCGCTAAATCTTTGGTTTATTATCCTAACAATCGAAGATATTTTTCCAGCAGTAGAGAAGACATCGTTGAGGTCATCTTGCCACGGTGCATCAAAGAAACCTGAAATGCATGTTCCAGCTATATTTATTTCAGCACATTTGGGGTTGCCATTCATGACAGCGGTAACTTCGGATAGGCAGGTTCTGTAGAGTTTAGCAAGACGATTATTCTTATGCAAATTTGGTAGTTCAGTTGCATCGCGAATCTCTACAAAAAGTGCTGCGCATTTAACGTGGAATCCGTTGGTGTATGTTAGTGCGTCGCGAGTGGGAAGTTTCTCAAGTTCTTCGTATTTAGAGTCTGGAGTCTCAATTATTTGATTGATTCTTTCAACGCCGTGTTTAAGATTATACTCTGTATAGTCGCTTTTCATGGCTCCACCTCATCGCTGTCATACACTCTTTACCTGCAACTTCACCAGTAACAGCCATAGCTTTGTTAGCGTTTCTTTGTTTTAACCATCAACCGCACCTACGTATGAGCACCTGAGGAAGTCCTCTCGACCAACGCGTTTACGGCGTTTGCCAACGCTTTAGCTGCCTCCTGCCTTTCCTCCAAAGATATATCGGTTTTTAATTCTGCCAACTCTTTACCCAAACGCTCTGTTTGCAACGTATATTCGTGCCTTCTGTTTTCGTAGGTAGAGTGCATTTTCTCTTGTTCATTTAAGAAATTCTGCTGTATGGCCTCAACTTCTTTCTGTGCAACCTTGAGGTCCTGTCTTGCCTGCGGCAGCTTATCCTCCGTCTTCTTTTTTAGGAGCTTTCGTTTGCCATTGTCTTTTTCTTGTTTCTCAATCTCACTCTCTAGCTCCTGAATGTGCCTTGTTAGCCGCTGAGTCTCTTCATCGCGTTTGAGGGCAAGTGCGTGTTCGTTTTCGGTGTATTCTCTTGTAATCTCCTCGAGGAGACGGTTGTTCTCAGCTAGGGCCTGAGTGATTTCGCCTGCATTTGCTTCCTCAGCTTTTTTCTTGGTTAGAATACTCTCAAGATTAAGAAAGATTTGCGAGCAATCATCTCCAAATTGTTCATCAATCATATTCCCATAGCTTGCTTCGAAGTCAGAAACGATTTTCCGGGCTTCACTGAGCCAAGTATCGAAGTTTTGATCGATAGGTGGTTCTGTAAGAACCTGATTTCCTATTCGATCGGCTTCGGTTAAAAATTTCTCCGCGGACGCTTGAATCGCCAAGTCTTTTTCTGTGATAGGGTTTAGTGGCGTTTTTTCCGTTCCCATCAAAGAGTGCAGCGAGGATACTTCTTCTCTTAGAGCTGCAATTTCACTCTCTAAAGAATTGGCTTTTGCCTCAGCTATTTTTTTGAGGTCTTCAACTTGCGTTAATAGGTTAAGTTTTTCTGCTTCCAGAGTTTTTAGTCTATCAACCGTTTGTTTTAAGCTACTCATTTCTCCCTCTTCCCACCTGCGTCATAGTGATTATCTTTTTTACACTTAAGATTTTTGTAAATATAAGCATGAGCATGTGCCAAAATGGTTATCTTAAAAGCGATAGCTCTACTTTAGAAGAGGTTCATCTCAAGTTGGTGAGCATTGTAGCTTAACTAATAAGTGGTAGACAGAATCCAAAAAGGGGCTATCGCTTAGTAATTTTTTGTTACGATCGATTTGAACGAATGAAGGATTTAGGATCATTATTATTTGTATAACCAATAAATTGCATATAATAATTAGCTTTTGATACAAATTCTGTCAAATGATATTTTGAAATCGAATTATTCTGATTGCTTGTATATATATTTATAAATGACTATCAGATAACAACTAGGAATTGGTATCTAGTAACTGGAGAGAGGGTTCAATGAAGGCAGTTCAACCAATCCTACATTATTCCATGATGCTTAACCTCCACTGGAACACAAAACTTTCCAAGTTTGAGGTGTTAAGTTGAAGAAATCAACTATCTTTGCAATAACCGTCATTTCAGTGATCTTCATTCAACTGTTTGTTTCTGCAAGTCCAATAAAGGGTGACTTAACAACAGTATCAGCCCCAAACGTATACGATTACCAAACTCAACACTCTATCATCCCTTCAAATTACGAGTTGCCTAATTTCTCTAGCTCAAACTTTTTTATTACTAGATTCTTTAACCTGCTCTATTGCTGTCTCAATCACCCCTCTACTCGCAATCCTCTTTGTGTCTGCATAGACCACATTAGTATCACCCCAAAAACCGCGACGATTATGGCCGGGCAGTCCCAGGAGTACAAAGCCATTGCTTATAGCGCCTATGGCAACTGCCGGGACATATCTTGCTCTAATGGCATAGTTTGGAGTATCAACGGCAGTGCCGGAATTTATGCTTGGACAGGCAGTTCTGTACAAGTCAACAATACGGGGACATGGTTGGTGACTGCTACTTATCATGGACGGAGCGATACTGCTACCTTAGTCGTTGTTGGTAGTGATAACCCCGAGACGCTTGATCACATCACTGCTTCTCTTGATCCAACGGCCGTTGAGGCCCCAAACGCTGTTACAGGAACAGCTACAGCGTATGACATTTACGGCAATAGCTGGGACATCAGCACCGGCGCTGTCTGGAGCATTCCTGCAGGTAACGATGGCGGCACTTGGCTACAGAACATCTACACACCAAACACTGCAGGCGTCTACACCGTGCAGGCAACTTACGGAGACAAATCAGCCTCTACAAGTTTGACCGTTACACACGCGACAGATGAAGAACAATTAGATTACATTACCGCCTCAGTAGATCCAACCACGGTAACTGCTCCCAACACGGTTACTGGCACAGCTACCGCCTTTGATACCCTCGGAAACAGTTGGGACATAAGCACAGACGCCACTTGGAGCATACCCGCGGGTAATGACGGCGGCTCCTGGCAACAGAATGTTTACACTTCAAGCAAAGCAGGAACCTACACAGTAGAAGCCTCTTATGGTGGCAAGACCGCAAACACCGACTTGACAGTAACACATGCATCCGACGACTCATATTTAGACCACATAGTTGCCTCAATAGACCCCACAACCGTGACTGCCCCCGACCAAGTCACAGGACAAGCTACAGCCTACGACCAATTCGGAAACAGTTGGGATGTTAGCAATCTGGCAACTTGGAGTATTCCAGCAGGAGGCGACGGAGGTGTTTGGGCACAGAATATTTACACATCAAAGAACGCTGGCGACTACACTGTGGAAGCTTCATACAACGGTAAAACCGCCATGGCTAGTTTGACAGTTACCCATGCAGCCGACGTTGAACATCTGGACCACATAACTGCTTCTTTGAACCAAACTACTGTTGCTGCACCACATGATGTTGCTGGCATTGCCATGGCATACGACTCGTTTGGCAATAGCTGGGACATAAGCAGCTTGGCAGATTGGAGTATCCCCTCTGGAGGCGACGGGGGTCTCTGGACTGGTAACATTTACACATCCCACACAGTCGGCACCTACACCATACACGCATCTTATAATGGCAAAACCGCCACCGTCGATCTTACCGTTACTCATGCTACAGATGCGGCTTACCTTGACTACATCGTTATAGCTCCGAAAATCGTGACAGTTAATCAAGGCGTTGCACAGAATTACATCGCTACTGCATTTGACACATGCGGTAACAATTGGTCAGTCGATGCAGTCTATAGCTGTCCAGACTCTAACGTTATCATTTCTGGCAACTCTGCCCACTCCAACGTAAAGGGCATATACACTATCACAGGAACATACGGCGGAAAATCTGATACCGCAATGCTAAACGTGAATGGGCAAACTTCAACCACAACTCCGCATGGAGCCATCACATCAATCACAGTGTCACCCAAGTCAACATCAATCATTGCGGGCGTGTCTCAGATATTTGAGGCTTTGGCGTCAGACGGTCACAACACTTGGATTGTTACCGGTCAGGTCACTTGGAGTATTGATGTGGCTGCAGGCGGTTCTTGGAGTCAAGGCACCGGTAAGTACACTTCTGCCAATGCCGGTGCGTGGACTGTGAGGGCAACACTAGATAATATAGCAGGCACGGCAAGCTTGACGGTAAGTGCTAGTTCAACAGTTGACCACATAGTAATTAGTCCAAAAACAGCGACCGTTAGAGCAGGAGAAACACAAAGCTTTACAACCACAGCTTATGACCAATTAGGCAACAGTTTAGGCGACGTAACTTCGTTCACTAACTTTGACTTTGTCGGCGCTCCCATGGAGGGCAACACAGTTAAAGCAACCAATGCAGGCTCTTACAACGTTGTAGCAACATACAATGGACTGACTGACACTGCGGTTCTAACAGTAACTGAGCAAGCCACAAGCCTGAGCATGATTTTAGAAACAGTAATTATCAGCTTGGTCACCCTTTTGATTGCACTAATGGTGTTTAGATTTTACGGCGTAAGGAGGAAACGGCAACTAAACTTAAGCGAGCCTGCCAATGGAGTTGTACAGGCTTCAGGTAACCGCTGGAACGCATTGAAAAAGCTGTTTGGTTGAAAACTTTTCTATTGCTTAACCCCCATGCACTATTACACGCATAAAGCCTCGACACTCCCTTATTAGTCAGCCTTGCAGAGTAGTCATCCCTCTAGAGGTCGGTGGAGATAAATAGTTGAAGTGCAATTTCATGTAACCAAGAAGGAGAAATTGAAAGTTGTCTGTAGCGCAAAGAAAATACTTTACCGAAGTGGCAGCGTTAGCAGATAGAACTGTCGCTGTAGTCACCACAAACGGAAAAACCTTCAACGGCACACTCGTCGGCATAAACCCTGACAACCTAAGCTTAACCTTAGCAGACGTTAAAGATGAATTGGGTAGACTCCTCAACCGCCTAGTCCTAAACGGCGCCATAGTTATGTCAATTGCCAGCGCGGAGAAACCCTTCGACCTCAAAGCCTTAGCAAACAGACTGGAAAAAGTTTTCCCAACCATGGTTAAACTCTACGAGGACCAAGGCTTCATATGGGTCATGGACAAAGTAAAGTTAACTGAGAAAGGCGTCGTAGAAGGTTCAGGACCAGCCGCAGACCGCGTAAGCAAGGTCTACGCACTGTTCATGAGTGAAGTCAAAGCTTAGATGAACCAACGCAGTTGCTGCTCTTCCTTTTTCTTTTCTTCTGTTATACTCCGAATTATACCGAAAGATTCCAGCATTTTCTTGATTTCTTCACCGCTCTCTTCAATTCCAGAAAAGTCTATGTCAAGCTTGAGGTATTTCCCCAAAAGAATCAACGCGTGTTCTGCAGCGTTGACGTCGGGGTTCATGCCCAATGTGTCGACGAGCAGCGAGAAACCTTTGAGGTCGCGGAGGCGTGCTAAACCAACCGTTAACCCTGCAATGCCAAACACATGCCCAACCATGATTTTGGTGCCTAAATCCAGCGCCTGCTGCATCG
Organism: Candidatus Bathyarchaeota archaeon; assembly: GCA_963702095.1. Lineage (GTDB taxonomy): Archaea > Thermoproteota > Bathyarchaeia > Bathyarchaeales > Bathycorpusculaceae > Bathycorpusculum. The sequence goes on along the minus strand of OY969706.1, from coordinate 1,669,801 downwards.
TGTCAAGGTCGGTTGCTGTGCTGTAGATGGCGGGTATCGGTTGAACCTCGTCTTTTTTGAAGCCGCCGATGGAAATCACAAATTTGCATCCTAAATCCTTCACTATATCGAGGACTTTGCCGACTAATTCGTATTGCCCAACCGTGGTGAGTGCCTGTGTGTTGCCGTACCAGATGATGAGGTCGCGTCCGCCGTCGCTGCGTTTGGCGTAGTAGAGTTCGTTTATTGGGGAGCGTGCGCCGCCGTCTTCGGTTGTGACTGCGAAGTCTTGGAAGGCTGATGAGAAGATTTGGGCGAATTTTTTTGCTTTAAGTTCTTTTATGAGATGTAGGGCGGCGATGTTGGCTACGAATCCGATGCCGGGTAAGCCTTCGATGAGTATGGGGTCTTTGAGTTGGGGTTTCTCTAGTATGTCGATTGAGCAGACCATGAATATGCACTTCTATAGGTGTGGTATTTAGAAAAGCAGTGTAATATAAAAAAGAGGTGCCTAATCGAAGCGGCTTTGGTGTCTTGTTGTCTCGTTTAGTTTCAGCGTGTTGACGTTTATTTTTCGTACAACATTTCTTGACCGATGCGTTATCAATGCGGACATACCTGCAAAACTGCTCATACTTACGATTAATACGGCACATTCTACGAACATTTTTTTGTCCCCCGTTGGCTGCCCCTCTTGCTTGGTTAGCCACGGTTGTTTGCTGTTTACAAACTATATAAGCAGTGTATATGACGATACTCTATTTGGGACTTGTCCAGCAACCCTACACCAAACAATAGAACAACCCATAAAGACGGTAACCAAAAACTTGTTTTATGCTTATGCCCCAACGGTTTTATCTTCAGCCGCGGTAGTTGCAGTCGGTTGCGCCGCTGGTTCAGGTTTGGTTTTTCTTTTCCTCGGTTTAGTCGGGTGTTTTTTAGATGGCATCTCGGCTCCTTTTAGCTTCAACGTGATGTTGTGGTCCTGTTTAGGCCAGAAATAAGCGCTTAAAAACAACACCATAAATGAGATGAATATCAGCATAAACAGGGTGTCATATGCCTGTCCAATGGTTGTCTTCCAGAAGAAGCATTGAAAGTAATCGTTTGAGTACGCTCCGTTTGGATGCGACCAGCCATATCCTACGCCGTATTCCTGTGAGGACCACCAAACAGGCCCTGAAACGATTAGGTCCAGTTGCCAGAGACTAAAGAACAATATACAGACCGCAGAAACAACCCCGGCAAGGTTGAACACTGCACTTGTTCGCACCATGTTTTTCCAGAAAACCCTAATCTGCGCCATACGGCTCAGCTGTTTCTCCTCAAATCTTGGTGCTTGCTTAACAGAGCTGCGGGTAAGCCTGTAGTTTAGGTAGCCCATGGCGGAGGCTTTGGCGGTTTCGAATAAACCGTAAACGAAGACGCCGGCGCCCGATAGAAGCATTCCAAAGCCTGCGTAATTCATCATTGAACTCTTCTCGTAGTTCCCTGTGAGAATTAAACCGATGATAAGAAGCATTGTTCCTATGCCGATTGCCCATATGCTGCCGAATATTCTTCGGGAAGGGGGTTCGGTTGTGTCTTCGTTTGCCGAGTAGAACCGTGCTTGAAGCATGGCGACTGCGGTTCCTGAGGCGCCCAAGCATAGAACAGCGACGCCGGAGATTAGCATGCCGAAACCTGAGTCGTTGAGCAAGGTTTCTTTTGCATATGACCCAGATAAGATGGTGCCGACAACTAAAAAGACGACGCCTAAACCGAGGGCGACGATGTTGAAGAAGAGCATTCTTGGCGCTTTCACTTTTGACTGCTGGTCATGATTTAACTCGATTCTAACGGTGCCCAACGCTGCACTGGATAAACCCAGAACCGACACTCCGATTCCAGCTAGCAACATGCCAAAACCCATGGTGTTCATTAGTAGTGCTCTATCGTATGTGCTGGCTAACATTGAACCGATGACTGCGAGGATTAACCCGGCGCCTATAGCCCAGATGCTGATGCAGATGGGTAGCTGCTTTTTGCCCCTGCAGAAATCAGGTTTCTCTCTTCTCAGCCGATCTTCGAGGCTTCTGGAAAATATGAAACATGCTCCAACTACAAAGGAGGCAATGCCGACAAGCAGCATTCCGAAGCCAGCGTAGTTTGTAAGGGTGCCCTTCTCGAAGGAACTGGCTACTATGGAACCTACTATTGCTAAGACCAAGCCGATAATGAGAGCTTCAGTTTTGCCAGTGCGAGGTTTCTGCTGGGTTTTATTTGGTGGATGCTTTGGCGGGTGGTTTGGGGTATTTTCCATTATTTTTTAGCCTGCCACTGTTTTCTCAACCGAGTAAGCTTGCTGATGTTTATGGCATTTCTAGCTTATAACATGTTTTATAATGAATATTAAGAAAATTTAGATATAGGCTGAGTCGGGGTGTGTGCGGTTTTTCTAGTAGTTATGTTTTTTGTCTTTGTGTGGGCAATACATCCTCTAATGATCGTTGTCTAGCTACGCTAAAAAAGATCCATCGATAGGCTGGTCCTCTTTAAAGGTCGATCAAAATTGGTTTTTTTGTTTTTTTATTGTTGGATAAAGGCAGAGTGCCCCTTACTCTTCTTTTTCCAGTGAGTTCTTAGGGCGATTGCTTTTTTGCTTCTGCGTCGGGTTGGGTTGCCGCTTGGTTGTGGACAAATCCGCAAGCAGAACCAAGCCCCCCTTGATATAATTAAACGCAAAGGTAAAAACATCACTTAACCAAACCTTTGATCCACCGCGTTAAAAAAAAAGGTGCCTTCATAGGTGTTTCTCATTCACGCAACCAACTTATCTTAAATTAGGCATAGGCTAAATACACTTAATCACTTATCGGGTATGTACCAGAGGTAGCGCTAGATATGAAGAAGGAGCGGATTAGGGAGAAAACTCTTGTAGACATCAAAAGAGCCAAACAAGCTACCTTTGACAACCTACCCAAAAACACCGACAACAAAAAGGAGCCTAAGCCAGAGAAATCAATAGTGATTCAACTCAGCCACGCCACAAAAGAAGACGAATTGGATTTAACAGTGGGTTTTCACCTGCTACCATCCAGACTGCACTTTTCTAATCTCTCGCTGGATCTGTATTTTGACGGCGCCAAAGTGAATACCTACATAGTCGCCATACCGCCTAGCAGGCTTTTAAGTGATGATTTAATGTTTCCAATAACTTTGGATATGACTGGAATCCAACAAGGAGAACATGTTATCAAAGTTGAGCTATCGGAGAAGTGGGAAACTGGGGAAGTTTTGGCGCAGGCTTCGAAGTATGTGGTGGTGCAGTATTCGCCGGTGTGTAGGAAAGACCGCTATGTCAAGGTGCCTTTTGTGCGGAAGATCGATGGGGCGTTTAGGATTGTGTTGCCTGAGGAAAAAGAACTGTATCGTCAACTTGAAAAGGAACAGCAGAGGGTGTTGAGCGCTAAAAGAGACAGCTGGTAATGTAAATGCTTTTTAGTGAAGGACTGATATACAACCAAAAAAAGGGTAAACTACATTGGACGCTGGCAAACTTGTCGTCGGCTTAGGCGGTATGCCTGGGTCAGGGAAATCACTTGTTGTTGAAACCGTGAAGGCAATGGGCTACGACATTGTGACGATGGGCGACGTAGTGCGAGAGCAAACCCGCCTGCGCGGCTTGGAGCCGACGCCGCAGAACATCGGCAAAGTCATGCTTGAACTCCGCGCGGAAGAAGGCAACTATGTCATCGCCAAAAAATGCATCCCCAAAATCGAAGAGCAACCCAGCAACCGCGTCCTAGTAGACGGACTTCGCAGCCTCTTTGAAGCTGACATTTTCAGGGAGCATTTTGTAAAATTCACGCTTGTCTCGGTGCATGCGCCTCCGCAAGTTCGTTTTGAACGCCTCAGACTCCGCGGCAGAAGCGACGACCCCAAAAACTACGCGGTTTTCCATGAACGTGACAGCCGCGAGTTGGGTGTGGGGTTGGGAAATGTTATAGCGATGTCTGAGAAAGTATTGGTGAACGATAACAGTGTTGAAGGCTTCAAAGCCTTGGTTAAGGAAAATTTTGGGAGTATCGAAGCTAAATGGTTGAAGTGACGGTTTTCGTTGAAACAGAAATCAACCCCACAGAAAGCGAGGAAAAAGTCCGTGTGGCAGTTAACAATGTTTTGGGTAATGCAGCAATCACTGTAAAGCCGGAGCAACGCGGCAGTACTCTATTTGCTGAGGCAAAAGGGCAAGATTCCCTGATTAAACTGCGTAACATAATGCGCAATGACCGCGTTAGGGATGCGTCTAGAAGGCTACTTTTCAAATCTATCCGAGGCAACGCCTTAAAATTTTTCCTAAACAAACAAGTCGCCTATGCCGGACACGTCTCATTCTCTGAGGAAACCGCTGAATCACCCTTAGGACCCATACGTTTCACCATCGAGACAGACAGCCCAGTTCAGTTGATTGAGTGGCTGGCAGAAAAAACTTGACTTGAAGGATACCGGTTTGGCTGAGCGGGCACTTGTAACCAAAAACGGCGCAGTCCTCTTAGGGGACAATGTCGCCTGCGACGCGTTCGACGCCACCCGACCGCTCCGTGTGGTAACGCATGCCCACGCCGACCACCTCTACGGCTTACGCAAAAGCGTTAAGTGCTGCGAAAAAGTAGTCATGACCAAAGCCACCCGCGACCTCTGCGAAACCCTAAACGACCTCAAACTCCGAGACAAATGCATCCGCACCCTCGAATACGGCAAAGTGCTGAAGTATAAAGACGAAAAAATCAGCTTGCTGCGAGCCGACCACATTTTGGGTGCATCACAGGTGCTCGTCGAAGACGCCGGCGGCATCCGTATCGCGTGGTCCGGTGATTTCCGCCTAGAAGGCACAGACGCAGTGGACTGCGATGTTTTAGTTGTAGAAGCCACCTACGGTAGTCCGTCGTGCCGCCGCAACTTTGACGTGGATGTGCGGGGGTTGCTGGTGGAGATGGTTGAGCGTCGGTTGCGGGGCGGCGCGGTTTACGTGTTCGGTTACCATGGCAAACTCCAAGAAGTCATGCAGTTGCTGCGCAACGCCGACGTGGAGGTGCCGTTTGTCTTGCCTGAACGTGTCTTTGAAGTCACTAAAGTCTGTGAGAAACACGGCATGAACCTCGGCTGCATAATGCACAGCGCCACGCCTGAGGGGCGGGAACTGTTGGATGGTAATTTGCCCTGTGTCGCTTTCTACCACATGAACCAGCGGTCACACGTGGGGCTGCATAATGCGCGGCTCTGTGTAAGCGGCTGGGAATTCCAGAAGCCCTGTCGACAAATCGGCGACCGCGAATACCTCGTTGCGCTCAGCGACCACAGTGACTTCGACGGGTTAATCGAGTATGTACGGCGCACCCACGCTAAACAGGTCATAACCGATAATTACCGCAGCAACGGCGACGCGTTAGCCAAAGAAATCTGCAAGCGCCTCGGTATCTCAGCGGTGGCGTTGCCTAAAAGCCACGGACAAACCACGCTTTAACACGTTGGTTTGGATTAAGTTTAAAAGCATAAAAACCCCATGTACGCCAAGTGACTGGTATGGCTAAGTCATCAGTGATCTCAGGCTTCTACAAATTATCACCCAAAGAGCGGTTAACGCTTGTTGCGGATTATGCAGGCTTAACCGAAGAAGAAAAAGGGCTTCTGCAGCAGTCCTGCTCTTTGCCCCTCGATGTCGCCGACCACATGGTGGAGAACCTCATCGGCGTCTTCCCCGAACCCATGGGTGTCGCAGTTAACTTTCAAATTAACGGCAAAGACTATCTCATCCCGATGGCGACTGAGGAACCCAGCGTTATCGCGGCGGCAAGCTACGCAGCCAAGATGGTGCGTGACGGCGACGGATTCAAAACCAGCAGCACTGAGCCGGTGATGATTGGGCAAATCCAAGTTGCCAAACTCCATGACGCAGAACGGGCGCAGATGCAGGTCTTAACGGCAAAACTCGAAATTCTGAAGAAGGCTAACGAGCAAGACCCCGTTTTGAACTCTTTCGGCGGCGGCGCCAAAGATTTAGGCGCAAAAGTCATCCAAACCACCCTTGGACCAATGCTTATCGTAGAGTTATACGTGGATTGCCGTGACGCCATGGGCGCAAACGCCGTGAACACCATGTGTGAAGCCGTGGCGCCGTTGATTGAAGAACTCACAGGCGGGCAAGTTTATCTGCGCATAATCTCGAATTTGGCTGTTAGGCGGCTTGCAAAAGCCACCTGCACTGTGCCTAAAGAGGCTGTGGGCGGCGAAGCAGTCGTTGAGGGCATCGCTTATGCCTCCGCGTTCGCAGCAGCAGACCCCTACCGCGCAGCAACCCACAACAAAGGCGCCATGAACGGCATGGTCGCCGTTATATTGGCTACGGGCAACGACCACCGAGCCATCGAAGCCGGCGGACACGCCTACGCCGCCCTCCGCGGACACTACACGACGTTTTCAAAATGGACCAAAAACAGCAACGGCGATTTGGAGGGCGAAATCGAGCTGCCGATGGCTGTGGGCTTAATCGGCGGCGCAGTCAAAACCCACCCCATAGCCCGCATCGCCATGAAGATTCTGGATGTCAAAAGCGCTAACGAATTCGCGGAAGTCATCGTTGCAGTTGGGTTAGCCCAGAACCTCGCCGCGCTCCGTGCATTGGCAAGCGAGGGCATCCAGCGCGGGCACATGTCGCTGCACGCACGCAACATCGCTGTCACTGCAGGCGCCCAAGGACCAGAAATTGAAGCTGTGGCGGAGCAGATGGTTAAGGAACACAGGGTCAGAGTGGACCGCGCAAAAGAAATCCTCGAAGAGCTAAGCAAAACGCAGTAGAAGCCGGGAGAAGTCGGCAGAGCAACAAATCCCCGACTTTGCCCCCGCTCAAACCCCCCAGCCGAACCATGCTGCTGCTTTTTGGAAGTTTATAATTTTATATAGTCTTTTGGAGTATGTTGCGTTACGGTAATTGACTTGACTGCCCAAAACACTGAAAGTGCCCTTCCGACCAACTACAATCCGCTTGACCTCGAAAAAGAAATCAGGGAATTCTGGGCAAAAAACCAGATCCGCGAAAAACTCGAAGCCCTCTCCAATTCACCCAACATCAAAGGCAACCTCGGCTACGTCGAAGGACCCCCAACACTAAACGGCATCCCCCACATCGGCCACGCACGCGGCAGAATCATGAAAGACCTCCGTTACCGCTGGAAAACCATGGAGGGCTACTACATGCCATTTTGGGCAGGATGGGACTGCCAAGGCTTGCCAGTGGAACTTGAAGTCGAAAAGTTACTGGGCGTGCGTAACAAGCGTGAATCCATCGAAAAATATGGTATGGAACGCTTTATCGAAGAATGCAAGAAAGCAATCATGCGTTACCACGCTATGTGGCTTGAAGCAGACGGAAAACTCGGCGTCGCCATAAACCAGGAAAAAGCGTATTGGACCTACAAAGATAGCTACATTGAGCGGGAATGGCAAATCCTCAAAGCCGCCTGGGACCAAGGACTACTCGAGGAAGGCCACTATGTCGTGGCGTACTGTCCCGGTTGCCAAACCAGTTTAAGCAGTGCCGAAGTCGGCTACGAGGGCAGCTACAAACAAGTCGAAGACCCCTCCCTCTACTTCAAATTCAAAGTCAAAGGCACACAGAACGAGTATTTCCTGGTGTGGACCACCATGCCCTTCACAGTCATCACCGACACCATGCTTGCCGTGCAACCAACAGCCGAATACGTCAAAGTCAAAGTCGGCGCCGAAACCTGGATTATGGTACATCAACGTGTTGAACCAGTCATGGCTGAACTTGAAATTAAAGACTACCAAATCACCCAAACCATGACCGGAAAAAGCCTCGAAGGCATAGCATACGAGTACCCCCTAAAAGACATCATCCCCAAACAGGCAGAACTCGAAACCAAACACCCCCTCGTCCACCACGTCGTCGGCGAAGACTTCGTCGACGTCGACACCGCAACTGGCGTCGTGCACCTTTCACCGGGCAACGGCGAAGACGATTTCTGGGCTGCCCAACGCAGAGGCGTCCCCATCTACGCTCCCTACGACGACGAAGTCAAATTCACAGAAGATGCAGGGATATTCGACGGAGTATTCGCACGCGACGCAGACATGCTTGTGGTCGAGGAACTGCGGAGCCGTAACAGTTTCGTAGAAATCAAAAAAGTCAAACATGAGTACCCCACTTGCTGGCGCAGCCACCACAAACTGGTTTGGCTGGCACGCAAAGAATACTTTTTGCGCACCGACAAACTCAACCAAAAAGTGCTTGAAGCCGCCGACAAAGTCCAGTACTTCTATGATGAACCCAAAAACCGCTTCTTAGGCTTCCTAAAAGAAGGCAAACCCTGGTGTATCAGCCGCGAACGCGTCTGGGGCACACCCCTGCCCATGTGGACCTGTGAGCAATGCGGCAGCAAACAATTTGTCTCAAGCAAAAAAGAACTCATAGAACTCGCGCAGGAGCCGATTCCAGACAACTTTGAGTTGCATAAACCCTGGGTTGACCGCATCACCTTCAAATGCACCAAATGCGGAGGCGCCATGCGCCGAGAAGACTTCGTGTTGGATACGTGGCATAACAGCGGCGCTTCACCCCATGCACGCTTCAGCGACGAAGAAGAAGCAAAATATGTGCCTACAGCATGGTTAACTGAAGGCATCGACCAAACGAGGGGCTGGGCAAACTCGCTTCTGCTCGAACGCATAATTCTTAGTGGAGAAGCCGAAGCACCATACAAGGCGTTTCTATTCCAAGGCTTAACACAGGACTCAAAGGGCAGAAAAATGAGCAAAAGCATAGGCAACGTCATCGAAACCAACAAGCTGTTGGAAAAGAACAGCGCGGACCTCTGCCGATTCTACATGACCCGCAAATGCTCACCCGTGGACTTCATGAGTTTTGACATGCAGGAGTTGACCCGCCGAAGCTACCAAGTCCTGTCTACCCTGTACCATTTAAGCCGCTTCTTCATGGAAAACGCTACCTTCGACGAATTCACACCCTCCAAATACTCCTTTGAATGGGCACTAAAGGCAGGGAAACTTCAGGCTGCCGACATTTGGATGCTATCGGTTTTGCAGGACCGAATCGAGGATTACACTGCCAAGCTTGAACGCTGCGAATTCAACGCTGCCCTAGGCAGTGCTCGACGACTTTGTCATCGAAACCCTCAGCCGCCTCTATGTGCCCATGATCCGCAAGGAACTCTGGACAGACGACCCAGACACCGTTGAACGCCGCCAAACCATCTACGCACTTCTACACGACACACTAAAAACAGTAACCCTACTATTCAACCCAATCACGCCGTTTCTAAGTGAAGCGCTCTACCAGAAAATCTACCGCAAACTTGAACCTAACCTGCCAGAAACCGTCAATTTAGCCGCTTGGCCCACCCCCAACCTCGACGCACGCAACAAGCAAATCGAAGACCAATTTGAAATCCTGCTTAAGGCTGTGTCGATTTCGTTTGCTGCACGTCAACAGGGCAAACTTAAACGCCGCTGGCCGCTTGCCAGAGCCATTGTGGTTGCACCGCAAAAAACCCTCGACGCCCTTGGGAGCCTCGAGGCGCTGCTGCTGGAGCAAACCAACGTCAAATCCGTTGAATACGCCACCTCCGTTCCTGAGTATGTGGGCGGCGAAAACTGGGTTTCTGCACAAGAAGACGAGATAACCGTGTTTGTCAGCGGTCAACGTGACGATAAACTGCTGGGCGAAGGCATCATGCGTGACTTGGCACGCCGCGTTCAAGCTCTGCGTAAAGAGCTGGGTTTTGTACCTACTGAAACCCTTGAATCGGTCCACATTGCCGAGTTGGACCCTGAAAGCAGAGGGTTACTTGAGCCCTACCTTGAAGAGATGGCTGGGTTGGTCCGTGCCCGAAAAGTCTACTTGCATGCAGCCCAAAGTGAAGTTGAAACGAAATGGCATGAATCCGAATTAGACGGCAAAAAAATATTCATAAACATCCACTAGGCGAAAAAACATGACCCAAACAAATGGCAACCACTACTACAAATGCCCCTACTGCAGCTGCATCTTTTTTACGCAGGCAGACCTCCAAAAACACACCGCCGCGTTTGGAGCCACTAAAGAGCAGCATGAATTTGTCTACAAAAAAACACATGGCAGACTAGAACACGGCTACGGCGACGAATAGCCGTTTTTGCTTCACATCGACGTAGTTTTACATATGTGACTGCAATCTTTCCATCACAAATCAATAAAAATGTACTCCCCCATTCTTTAAAGGGAACATTTTTTATGGCAAACATTTCTGTTAAGAATTCTAGAAACCGGCAAAGCCTCAGGGATGTACCGTTTGAGAGTGGCTTCCACTTCTGCACCGACGGCGGCTACTACACGGGAATATCCGCCTTGAGCCTATGTGACTTCATTGAGAAGCTAAAAACGATAGATGAAGACTCAATCGATTTTCACATTAAACGTCGGGATTTTCAGAAGTGGGTAAGGGATGTTTTTGGTGATGAGGAACTCGCATGGGCGATTGACCGCATTAGTGATTCCGAGGGAAACCTACGGCGGCAGCAGCTCATCGATACCGTGAATTCACATGTCAACTACTTAGTTTCGGTTGGCTGAAAAAGCCGCGTATGTGGGCTTTTAAGTCCAAGATCACTTGAGGCTATCTGGAAGCTAAGGGTTGAATGAAAAACAAAACTTTTATGCCCACTAAACCGTTAACTAACTTCACAGGTCTATCTGATGGTAAAGTTCCGCTTAGCAGTCATAAACACTCAACCCCCCCACCTCTACTACGGCGGCGTAGAACGACGCATCACCGAGACCGCTAAGCGCCTACAAAACGAAGCCGACATCACAATTTACTGCGGAACCAAAAGAGGCTTCAAAAACCCCGCCAAAATGACTGGCGCAACTCTGGTTCCCCTCAGCTCCACCGACAGGGTTTTTCCACTTGACAACTGGAGCTTCAACCGCAGCCTAACCAAAAACGCAGCCAACATAAACGCCGATGTTTTCGAGACTCACGCAGTAAGCGGTTATGGACTTCCAAAAAAACTACGGCAACTGAACATCAAAAAACCCTTTATCCACACCATCCACGGCGTATTGGCCGACGAGTTTGAGCAAGCAAAAATCGGTGGGGCAAATTCACTGCGCGATAGGGTTGCCAACGTTTTCATGGGTCACCTTGCCAAGTTAGAGGGGCAGACAGCTAAAGACGCCACTTTGATTGTGACAATCAGCAATTATTCCCTGCAGAAAATGCGGAAGTACTATACTGTTGACGCTGAGAAGGTGCGGATTGTTCCCAATGGGGTAGATACAGAAAAGTTCAAGCCCCAAGAGGATGTGGCGGCGGCTAAGCGGCAGTTCAGTTTAGGCGGTGAGCCATGTGTGCTTTTTGTGGGCAGCTTAATCCCGCGTAAAGGGTTGCCTTTTCTGGTGGAAGCAGCAAAAAAAATCGTGAAAACACATGCTGACGCCAGGTTTCTGCTTGTCGGCGACGGCCCGCTACAAGAGCCACTGCAAAACTCTTTAGCTCAAGCGAACCTCTCAGGCAACTTTGTGTTCCTAAACCACATAGACGAAGAAGCACTCCCATCGGTTTACAACTGTGCAGACGTGTTTGTTTTGCCTTCTATTCAGGAGGGACAGGGCATTGTGCTGTTGGAGGCACAGGCATCTGCTAAACCCGTGGTTGCTTTTGACATCGGAGGCGTCAACGAAACCGTCCGCAATGGAGAAACGGGTTTGCTGGTGCAGCGGGGTAACGCTGCGGAACTAGCGGAGGCAATCCTGAAGCTCTTAGACGACAAACCAACGCGCATAAAAATGGGTTCATTGGGCCGAAAATTCATCCAAGAAAAATTCACCTGGGACATTTGCACCCAAGGGATGCTTAGGGTTTACCGTGAAGCGTTAGCAACATGAGACGTCAACATACTTTGCCAGTCGCTTAAAATCTTCGTCGTTCATCCATTCGGTTCTTAGGTAGCAGCATATACGTTCTTCACTGAGCCCAAGTCTGCGGGCTTCTTTGATGCAGTAGCGGTAGGCTTCGATTTCGGTTGGGCGGTCAACGTATTCATATCGGGGGTCAAAGAGTTCTTTGCCCTCCATAAACTGTTTAACGTGACAGAGTTCATGGATCAAATCCAAGTAGATGTCGGTTTTGTCGCCGCTGTTGAGGTACCCTTTGCTTATTACAAGATGCCCATCAGAGTCATCCACGTACATGTACCCCATTACCCAGCTGAGTTCAACTGTGAGGTGGCTTAGAACTTCCTTTGTTTTTTCTCCAAAGATGCCTTTGACCGCTTCAACCCTCTCAAAATGCTTGAAATACTCAGAAAAGATAACTTTTTGGTTTCCCACTGCAAGCAGGTTGAAGGGGAGTTTTCTAAACAAACGCAGAATCCGAAACATTGTCTGCTCTTTCGCGGTCAAATTGCCACTCTGCTCCTATTTGAAGGTTGAAAGGTACTCGAGTTTCATGCCTCGACGAGCCAAATCCGCCATATCTTCGACGCTGCCTATGCTAGCGTCTATGTTGTGGTGGATGGGGTGACTCCACATGCCCTCAACTGCAAGGTTAAACTGTAAGGGAACACCGAGGCGTACATTGTATTTACTGTTTAAATCTTTAATCAACCTTCCCTCTTTGCAGGCGATACGGGCAGAAGTGTAACTATGCAGTAGTTGGGAGGAGCTAAAAGCACCTATGCCGTGCCAGATCGCTGCGTCTTCAGGCGACCCCATAGAGTAGAGGAAAAACTGTGGCGAAGAAGGCGTCTCAGCGTAGCTGTAATCGGCAAGTTTGTCGCCTGAGACGGTGAATTCGTCGTCGCATACGGCCATAGCAACGTCTTTTTCGTCTACGTCGTTGGGGTAGAGGGCGGTGGTTTGGTATTTGACTTTGGCGTTGAGGAACTTGTCTTCTTCGAAGTGCAGTTTGCCTCTTGCCGCCCGCTTAGAACCAAAGCCCTTTTTGGAGTGTGGCACTGTTAGAAGCGTGGTGCGTTTGGTCATGCTTCTGCCCATGCAGGTGTACGGCCGCTTCGATGGAAGCGGAGTCTTGGTGGCTTTGGCTGATGATGTAGTGGAGGATGCCGTCTTTGCCCTCAGACTGCAACATGGTAAGAGGCAGCCGAAGCGTATAAAGCGACAAATCCATGCCGAAGACCTCTGACATTTCCTCGATTTGGCTGTACTTTATAGAATCCACGAAGTCAATGTAGGAGCCGGTGCTCTCTTTTAGGGTGGTGGTGATTAGTTCGGTTTCTTTTCTGGAGATTAAGCTGCCCCCGTATTTTTTGGCGTAGGCTTCATCAATTTTTAATTGGTCAGTTTTGACGTTGAGGGCGGGAAACGCGCTTTGTCCGCTGTCTATTATGGATTGTTTGAGCGGATTCATCGAGTAACGGTCTGGTTCTACGTCGTCGGTGTTTAACAAATAGGGCAGGATGAAGCCTTCCGGAGGCTTTTTGAGCGCCTCGGCAATAGCCGCTACATCGTCGGCGTTGGGTTCATGGATGCCGCCTTCGAGGTAATGGTTTGCAGAGGCTTCAAGCAGCCGCGTGGCGATGATGCCCTGCAGCTCCTCCACGGTCACTTGTGGATTAGTGTACTCAACAGAGCCCCTGAGGTAGAACCGTTCATCAAAAAAGGTCACTACCGTTTTTTTGCCGTTTACACAGCGGCAGAGGGTTACTTTGCGGTTGGTTTTCTGTTCCTTCGCGGCTTTGGCGCCTTCTACGAGCACCTTAACCGTGTTAAAAGAGGACTTCAAAAAATCCTCAAGCAAAACCTTGCAGAAATCTTCCATACTTATCCTCGTTCTAATGATTCAGCCATGTATATACAATTTTTCGAAGGTGACTGCCCAAAGAACATTCTGCAAAGCTCAAAACCGCCCCCACGCTTAATCTCCGACAGCACATTGCATAGGGGAGCGTCTTTTTTGGGGAACGCGGCGAAAACGGTTTTGCCCCCTGTATTTGACAGAACCGACTCGACGAGCGGTAGAGCCGCGTCGTATCTTTGGGGTGCACAGATTAGGGGGCCAATCCACACAGATCTTTCGTATACAGTAGCAGCAATGTAGCCAACGACTTCATTTCCTTCGGATACGTAGGAGCTTAAGTTGCCTTTTTCGAGGATGATTGATTCAAGCAGTCTCCGTCTATCCCCACCCACAAACTGATGGTCGAAGCCAATAATTTGCGCTAAATGTTTCCACTCGACTTTTGGCAAAACAGCCGATTTAATGTCTCCGTCATTTTCCCCGTAAAAGTAGACGAATTCTTCATCTGCTCTAAAGCCCAGATTGCTGTAGAATCTGGTAAGCGGCGGTTCACAGTAGAGCCCGATGGACTCCACTCCTTGCGTTTGCAGATAAGAAATTGCATGCTGCACAAGCAGGCTTCCGGCGCCTTGACCACGGTAATCTTTCTGCACGACAAGGTTTCCGAACCAGCCGAGTTTGCCATAACTAATACAGGTCGCGATTCCTACTCTTTGTGTCCCGTCAACTAAAAGAAAACAGCCTTTGGGTTCCAGCGACGTCATAAACTCGAAATCTTCCACTGCCATTTTCCAATCCATAGTGTTCGCTAAATCGACTGCAAAAGCAAAGTCTTTCTTTGTCAAGGTTTTGACTGTAAACATCGCTAGACTGTAGAGGGAACTATCAATTAAGTCTGTTTAGTTGGGTATCACGGAATTGTTTGTTTCCCCGTCTGTGGTGCTGCGGTTTCTGGGGCGGTGTTTGGTTTAGTTTGCGGGCTGGTTATGGAGCAGACCGCAAGCGGAACAATTTTTGGTCTGCTGTTAAATTGGGGGTTAGAGTGGAGAGCAACAACCCCTTATCCGACGCATCACTTTTAAATATCCTACACAAGAAACATTCTATCGCTGGTTAACTCTATGTCAGAAGACGAAGGATACGTGCCCTTAATTGAAGAAAAAACACTCGAAGAAGGCAAAATGAAACTTGTAAGACATGAAGGCATACCGGTGCTTTTTGTTAGGCACAACGACAAAATCTACGTCTTCGACGACCGCTGTCCCCATATGGGCTGCCGTTTTTCAGGCGGAAACCTCGACGGTGACCTGATTGTGTGTCCCTGTCATGACTGGCGCTTTGATTTAGAAACTGGCTACTACGAGAACAGCCCCGCTTACCAACTCGTGTTTTACCCGTTCAAAGTTAAAGATGGCAAAATCTGGGTAAACCTAGAGGAAGACGAGGAAGAAGAATAGGAATCCGCTTACTTGGGACAAGCTATTGCTTGGTTCTTAAATCGGTAGTTCCTGCAGAAATCCCAGAACACTTCTGAGGGCTTAAGCAACGCCCTTTTACTCCTCACCACATAGAGCTTGCGTGTGTCTTTAGCTTCGGCAATGTCAACCACCACAACCAATCCTGCAGCCTTCGCTTTGGCGGCGGCAATCGAAGAAAGAATGCTCACGCCACGCCCCTCAGAAACGGCGGTAACCACGGACTCTGTGCTGCCCAACTCATACACGACCTTAAGGTTTGAGTGTGGAATTTTGTTGTTTGCTAAGAGTTTCTCGATTTCAAGCCTTGTTCCCGAGGTTTCTTCACGTCTGATGAAGGGGTACTTTAGGGCTTCAGAGAGCGTTACAGCTTTTTTCTCAGCTAAAACATGGTTGCATGGAACAATAAGCACCAGTTTTTCCTCGCCGACTGGAAGGAAATCAAACTTTTCCTCAAACCCCAAAATAGTGCCCACTGCAGCGAAATCCACGTCGTTTGCTTGTAAGCTGCCGAGGCTGGTTAGGCTGTCTTGGGCTTTTATCTTGAATTTTATTTCAGGGTGATTTTTCTGGAACTCCGCGATTAAACCGGGTAGGATGTGTTCTTCAGGGATGGTGCTGGCTGCTATTCGTATGGTGCCGCTTAGGGTTTGTTTGGCTGAGGAGATTTTGGCTTTGGCGTTGTTGGCTTGCTGGATGATCTGTTCGGCGGCTTCTTTTAGGGTTGCGCCTGCCTCGGTGACTTCTACGCCGCCGGCGGAGCGTTTGAAAAGTTCCGCGTCAAAGTACTGTTCCAAGGCGGCTATGTGGTGGCTTACGGTGCCTTGGCTGGTTTTGAGTTCTTTTGCCGCGATTGAGAAACTTTTAGTTCGTGCTACAGTTAGGAAGGTGTTTAGGTAATCGAATCGGATAGTTTCCATGCGCTGTCTGCCCACCCCTATCTTTGGGGCAAATCATTTATATGTCTATTCCATTTCTGAATAAAGATAACGCCTTTATATCGGAAAGATAAATAAGCAATATCAAAAAAGTGAGTGACCATGGTAACTTACACAGTAATAATCTACGAAGCCCCAATCGCAAAAGAACGCGCCCTCTCAGCATTACGCTTCGCATGGACCGCCGACTTGGAAGGCCACAAAGTAAAAATTTGGCTCTTCGAAAACGGCGTCTACATCGCCAAGAAGGGACAAAACCCAGCCCAAGGCTTAACAAACTTCGGTCAAATGCTAGACGACCTCGTTAAAGGAGGGGTTGAAGTCAAAGCTTGCGGTGTCTGCGCAGAAGCCCGCGGCTTAAAGCAAGATGAACTCATCAACGGCGTCAGACTCGCAACCATCCATGATCTGGTTGAGTGGACCACTACAAGCGACAAAGTCATAACCTTCTAGGTGAGCACTGTGAGCGTCGAGAAAATTGATGTTAAAGGCAAAATGTGCCCCATGCCAGTGGCTTTGACCAAGCGCAAGTTGGCAGAGTTGGCGGTCGGCGGGCTTTTGGAGGTTACCGGCGAGGGCGAGTTGGAGCTTGGTAACATTTCTCATTGGGTGACGAATAATGGTCACGAGATTGTTGAGACGCAACACTCTGGTGCCGAGTTTAAGATGCTGATTAAAAAACATTAACATCCATCAACTCTTTTAATTTTATTTATGATAAATCTTAATAATGTCTGCTTTTTCCTTACATAACAATCAGTGATCCCTATGTCAGAACAATACATGGAACTTTGGAAAAGCATAGGAATAGATGTTGAAAAACACAATATCCTCCTAAACGCCCTCGGACAATTTTACACCGACATTTACCTCTCCCAGAAAAACCGCCCCAAAAAAATGGATTACTTCGACTTCGTCGTCTCAGAAATCCATGGCCTCCGTATCAAAGAACTCAACGACCAACGCGCCAAAGGCAAAAAAGTCTTAGGCGCCTTCTGTGTCTACGCCCCAGAAGAACTCGCCTACGCAGCCGACGCCTCTATGGTTGGCCTCTGCGGCGGCGCAGACTTTTCTGTTCCAGACGCCGAAGCGGTGTTGCCCCGTAACCTCTGTCCCCTCATCAAATCCTTTTATGGCTTCAAACTCGGCAAAACCTGCCCATACTTCCAAGTCAGCGACTTAGTCGTGGGCGAAACCACCTGTGACGGAAAAAAGAAAGTTTACGAACTCCTCAACGAGCTCATACCCACTTATGTAATAGAGATTCCCCACAAACCCGACACCCAAGCAGGCAAAGAATTCTGGTACAAAGAAGTTGAAGCTTTCAAAGCCAAAATAGAGGAACTTACAGGCAACACCATCACCGCAGAGAAACTCAAAGTCGCCATCGAACTCATAAACAACAAACGCAAAGCCCTCCAACGCCTAAACAACCTCCGTGCCAAAAACCCCTCACCGATCAGCGGTCTAGACGCGTTGCTTATCAACCAAATCAGCTTCAACGATGACCCCGTGCGCTTTACCGCCAAAGTCAACGATCTCTGCGATGAACTCGACGAACGCGTTAAAAACGGTGTAGGTGTTTCACCCGCGGATGCGCCCAGGCTGATGGTTTCAGGTTGCCCCATGGCAATTCCCAACTGGAAAGTACACAGCATCGCCCAATCTTTGGGGGCGACGGTGGTTGTGGAGGAAAGCTGCGTTGGTACCCGTCTCTTCAATGACTTCGTTGAACCCAAAGGCGACAGCATACGCGATCTTCTGTGGGCACTTGTGGAGAAGTACAGCAAAATCCCCTGTGCATGCTTTACACCCAACGACCGACGCATCCAAAACGTCACTGACCTTGCCGGGCAATTCAAAGCCGACGGCGTCATCTACTACACACTGCAGAACTGCCACGACTACAACGTGGAAGCCGTCAAAGTCAACCGGGCGCTTAAAGAGCAGAATTTGCCGATGCTTACCATCGAAACCGATTACGGCATGGGCGATGCAGCGCAGATAAAAACCCGCATAGAAGCTTTCCTTGAAATAATCGCAGGCAAAAACCAAGCGTAACCACCCCTCCCCCATTTTTGGGGATGTTTTATTATCAAGTACAGAAAAATAATAAATGGAGAGAAAAAAGTTGAGTTACCGACTAACCAAAGCTGTTCCCGTACACGGATGCAGCTGTAAACTGCCCCAGTACCAACTCGGTGAACTTCTCGACCAAGCAGGCTTAACAGGCGGCTTCGGCGAAGAAGTGCTGGCTGGACCATGGGAAAACAGCAGCGTCGTCAAAATCGCCGACGGCATCGCAATCCTAAACACGCTGGACTTCTTCACGCCTATGGTTGATGAACCCGAAATCCAAGGACGCATCGCAGGCAGCAACGTCACAAGCGACATCTACACTTTGGGCGTAACCAAAATTGCCGCCGTACTAACGATTATGGCGTTTCCCGAAAACATGCCCAATGACCTTGCCGTCGGCATGCTTAAGGGCTTAGGCGATTTCTGCCGTGAAATGGACACCCCCGTATTGGGCGGACACACCATCCGCAACCCCTGGCCCATCATCGGTGGCGCAGCCACGGGCATCGGCGATCCAGAAAAAATCGTTTACACCAAAGGCGCCCAAGTTGGTGACCGCCTTTTCTTGACTAAACCGTTGGGGATTGCGCCTGCGATGGCTGCTTATCGGCTGCGTAAGGACGGGGAGGGTAAAGAGTTGCTTGCTGATGTTCCAGAGGATTTAGTTGAAACCGCAGTCAATCAAGCAATCACTGGAATGACCACATCGAATAAGCCCGTGGCGGAAGCGATGCAAAACGTGTCTGTTCACGCAGCCACTGACGTCACCGGTTTTGGGCTTAAAGGGCATGCTGCGAACATGGCGATGCTGGGCAAAGTTGACATAGTCATAGACAACCTCTATGTCATCAGGGGCACCCCTGTGTTAACGGACATTTTTGGGTATCCACTGTTTACGGGTGAATCGAAGGAGACTGCCGGCGGCGTTTTGATGGCGGTTGCGAAGGAGGATGCTGACGATTTGCAGAGTGAACTGGATAAGGGTGGGGTGCACTATTGCGAGGTGGGTTATGTTGCTGCGGGCGAGGGCGTGGTTCACGTGCAGAAAGACGCGAAAGTAACTGAAGCCTAACCAGAAAGCCTTTCTTTCTCCTCTTTTTGTTAGTTATGTTTGTAGCAGTATTTCCATAACAATGTATATATGCCGTGTCCACTGTATTAAACAATTAATACCCGGGTTATGAGGCATTAATTTGGAACGCAAAATCATGTCCTTGGGAAAATCTTCTCTAGTAATTTCCTTACCAAAAGAGTGGATGCAGCTAAACGACCTAAAAAAAGGCGAAACAGTCTCCTTCAACATCCAACGCGACCGCTCACTAGTCATTTACCCCAGTACACTCAAAAAATCCGAACACAAAGAAATCACCCTCCACATAAGCCAAAACGAAGAAGAAGTCCTAATCACACAAAAAGTGTTAGGCGCCTTCCTAAACGGCTACACAGGTATCATGCTTACCTCCGAAAACGTCTTCACCGTCCCCCAGACCAAAGCCATCCGCAACATGGCTGGACGCCTCTACATGCGAGTCATGGAGGCAGATGCCAAATGCGTCTACATACAAAGCATCTCCGATGAATCCAAAGCTTCGATTCAGCAGGCAGTGCAGCGTATGCACCTCATTTCGCGGTCCATGTGCGAAGGTGCCTTTGATGCCTTAAAAAATAATGATGTGGCATTAGCGAAATCCTCGTTTTCCCTCGATGACGACGTGGACCACTTTGCCTTTTTCATTGTGAGGATTCTACGAACCGCTGGTCAAGACCCGCATTTAGCAAACGAATTGCATGTTGACCCCATCGACTGCATGGACCACCAGATGCTCGTCACCCACGTTGAACACGCCTCAGACTACGCTGCTGACATCAACCGCCACATAATCATGCTGCACGGCGCCAAACAAACCATACCCGACGACGTTGTAGCACTCATGGTTAGTGCAGGCGCAGAAGTAACCGACCTCTATGTAAAAGCGGTGGAAGCCTTCTTCTCCAAAGACGTCACCGCCGCAGTCAACATAATGAAGTACCACCAAAGAATGGAAAAACTCGACGTTGACATAACATCCAAATCCTTCACTGGACCCCAGAAAAACGCTGAACTAGTCTGCGGCATATGCTCTATCCGCGATAATATTAAGCGGATTGCCCACTGCACCTTCAACATAGCAGAGACAGCGGTGAATCGAGCATTCAAGCCTGCATCGGACACTCTTGAGGAAGCAAAAACAAAAGAGTAAAAAATATGGGCAAACGCACGTGTCGTCTGCGTCTTATTTTTTGGGTTTAGAGAGGTACTCGTGGATGCTTTTTGCAGCGGTTTTGGCTGTGCCCATGGCACTTATGACTGTGGCTTCGCCTGTTGCGATGTCGCCGCCGACGTAGACGCCGTCGATGCTGGTTTTGAAGTCTTCGTCGCTGGCTATGATGCCGCCCCGCTGGGTTTTAAGGCCGGGGGTTGTGCCCTGTATGATGGGGTTGGGGGTGCGTCCGATAGCCACAATAACCGTGTCCACATCCATGGTTGATTGTGAATCCTCTATGGGGGCAACTTGGTGTCTGCCAGTGTCGTCTTCGTCGCAGAGCCGCATTTCAAGGGTCTCCATGGCTTTAACGTTGCCCAGATCGTCGCCAAAGAACTTTAGCGGCGCAGTCAGCCACCTAAAGATTATTCCTTCTTCCTCAGCATTTTCGATTTCCTCTTGACGCGCAGGCATCTCGTGTCTTGTTCGCCGGTAGATTATGGAGACTTCCTCAGCTCCCAACCGCAGGGCGCAGCGTGCGGAGTCAAGTGCGACGTTGCCGCCGCCGATTACCGCTACTTTTTTGCCTACGCGGATGGGGGTTTTGTTCTGGGGGAACCGGAAGGCTTTCATGAGGTTGACGCGGATGAGGAATTCGTTGGCGCTGTAGATGCCGTTTAGGTTTTCGCCTGGGACGTTTAGGAATTTGGGGAGTCCTGCACCGGTGCCGATGAAGATTGCACTGAAGCCTTTTTTGAAGAGTTCCTCGACGGTAAAGATTCTGCCGATTAAATAGTCAGGTTGCAACTCAACACCCAGTGCTTTAATGTAGTCGATTTCAGCTTGCACAATCCGCTTGGGCAGACGGAACTCTGGGATGCCATACACTAAAACGCCGCCGCCTCTATGCAACGCCTCATAAATGGTGACTTTATAACCCATCTTTGCAAGGTCCGCGGCAACGGTTAAACCTGCGGGGCCTGCGCCGACAACCGCGATTTTTTTGCCGTTCCAAGCAGGAACCTCTTGGGGTTTTATGCCTTTTGCCTGCTCCATGTCCGCGACGAAGCGTTCAAGGCGTCCGATGGAGATGGCGTCGCCCTTCTTGCCTAGGATGCACATTTTTTGGCATTGCTCTTCTTGTGGGCAGACTCTGCCGCATATGGCGGGTAGGCTGTTTTTCTCTTTGATTTTTGTGATGGCTGCTTCGTAGTCTTTTTGTTTGAGTAGCGCAATGAATTTTGGGATTTCTACTCCGACGGGGCAGCCTTCAACACATTTGGGCTCTTTGCAGTTTAGGCATCTGGATGCTTCAGCTAAGGCTTGATCTTCAGTGTAGCCTAACACGACTTCTTGGAAGTTTTTGGCTCGGGAAGCGGGTTCCTGTTTGGGGACTTCCACTGCTTTTAAGCGGCTTTGGTGTTTGGGGTTTTCTTTTATTGGCTGTGACATTTGCATGTTCCTCCTTGGTGAGATAATTCGGGGTGCTTCTCCTCAGTGCAGTAGCACTTGAGCCGCTGCATAAGCTCTTTGAAGTTAACTTGGTGGGCATCAAATTCGGGTCCGTCTACGCAGGCAAACTGGATTTTTTCGCCAACGGAGACTCGGCAGGCACCGCACATGCCCATTCCGTCCACCATGATAGGGTTGAGGCTGGCTATGGTTTTAATTCCGTAGGGCCGGGTGAGGTCGGCAATGACACTCATCATTATGGGGGGTCCAATGGCGAAAACTATGTCGAAATTGTAGTTTTTCAAGATAAGCGTCTTTAGTACGTCACTGACAAAGCCCTTCTGCCCTTTGGTGCCATCGTCAGAGGCAAAGAAAACCTCGTCAGAGACCGCTTTCATCTCATCTTCCAAAATGAAGAGTTCAACGTTTCGTGCGCCGATTATAGATACGACCTTGTTTCCTGCTTCTTTGAGGGCTTTAGCCACGGGGTAAGCGACTGCTGTGCCCAAGCCACCGCAGACGACGGCGGCGGTTCCGAACTTCCTGATTTCACTGGCGTTTCCCAAGGGACCTGCAACGCTTTCGATTTTCTGTCCTATTTCGAGTGCGCCAAGTTCTTTGGTCGAGTAGCCGACTTCTTGGAATATGTGGGATATTGTGCCTTTTTCAGTATCCCATGATGAGAGGGTGAGAGGTATACGTTCGCTGTCTTCGTGGACTTTGAAGATTACGAATTGCCCCGCTTTTGCTTTTGCGGCTATATCTGGGGCGTATACCGTGATTTTTTTGGTTACGGAGTTGAGTTGTTTTTTATCGACGATTTGGTTTAGCTCAAGTTTTTGCATGGTATTTCCTAGCCTTCCGTTCTCCCGTTACAAAGACATTCGGCAATAATATTAATTGTATATACAATATATATGCTATAAAAGCCTTGCTGGCTACATCAAGCAACCGCAACATCAAAAAACACACATCCACCCAACCCAAAAAAACCAAAAAGCAAAGCTTAATTGCCCAAACCACCCACTAAAATCTGATAAACCATGCCCCCACTCAGTTACCACTTCAAACTCTGGATGGAAAACGAAAAAAACGAAGCAATCTTCGGCGACGGCCTCGCCAAACTACTAGAAGAAATAAGCCAACACCACTCCGTCCTTGAAGCAGCAAAACATCTCGGCATGTCCTACCGATATGCACTACACCGCATAACATTGGCAGAGGGACGCTTGGGGCAATCGCTGGTTACCCGTGTACGTGGCGGAGCAAAAGGCGGCGGTTCCTCAGAGGTAACCCCGTTTGGCAAAGACTTGGTTGCGCGGTACCGCAAAGCACAGGCCAAAATCGAAGAAACAAACAAGCACCTTCCATAGTCTTTGAGTCAATTCATTTTCAAAATGAACGTAATTGCTACATCTACACCGTGACCGCTTCAATATGCAAGCATGTATAGCGTATGGCGAAAAACGCTTATCCCACACCGAAACAGACGCCAAAAACCACTGCGTTAAAAAAACGCAACTGCATCCAATTGCTGTCTTGTTGCAATCCTAAAACCACCACACCACACAAAGAGGAAAACAAGGAAGGGGCATTATCTTTTTCTTATTGAGTCTCTCACAAAAGAAAGGAAATAACTGGCAGCCGCTGTAGGTTCATCGGGTATTGTGCTTTCTTTTACGTTGTCTTCGTTGCCGTCATGGAAGTGCTTTGGAAAGGTTTTGACTTCTTTCCATTTTTTGTGGGGTGCGTTATCATGCCTGTGAAGGCATCCTCTTACGTGCCGTTGCTCCCAATGATAGGAGTATTTTCCGGAAAGTGATAACCAGATGTCCAAAAAGGTGTCATCCACTAAAAATATTCTTAGACGCTCTATAGCGCCCGAAGGGGTGTATCTAAGCTGGGCATCAACCGCTATGTCGGAAAAGTCTGCAATAACAGCCTCAGCGATGCGCTGGAATATTTCCTCGAGACTTGGCTGGTTACTCATGCTTTAGCGCCATTAGCTCTTTTCGAATGTTTCTAATGCGCTCTTCGAGGTTTTCGAGAACTATCAAGTCTTCCCAAGCTGGGTGCTCCTCAACGGTGCCTTTTTCAATCTTTTTTGCTAATTCGGTTGCAGTTTTGATGTTGTATTTTGTTTTTATTTCGTTGATTTCTGCGGAGCAGGTTCTTAATTGGGATTGGAGCAGTTCCTCTAAGCCTTTTTTGATAAGTTCTTTTTGTGGAACACCTAGAACCTTTGAAACCCTCTCAAGGATTGCTGCGTTATCAGACATACTTACTCCCTAACCTATCATTGTTGGTTACCCTTAAAGTCTTTGTTAAAAAAACCCTTGGCACGCCCACAAGACAAATCCATCATGGTTTCACACACACAAGAATGGGCTTCAACATGGAAGCATGTATGTCGTGTGGAAGAAAACGGATATCTCACACCATAACAGGCGGTGAATAACGTTGCAGCCCCAAAAAGCAGCCGCCATCAACTGCCGTCTTGTGGTGCCCCGTAAACTGCCACACCCACATAAAGAGAGAACACAACGCTTATTTTCCTCGGAACTTCAGGAACCAAACCACTCCGCCAGCCGCTGAAGCCGCAACCAACCCAATGATTATGTAGAGTGAGTATTTTACGTAGAGCGGCGGTTCCTTAACTGTTACCAGAAGCTGTGAGCTTCCGCAACTCCATGATGTTTGGGTTTCAGGTGAGTTGGCGACTATGCTCCAATTTCCTGATGAAGACGGTTGGAAACTGCATGTAAACGATCCGTCACTTAAGACGGGGCATAAGAGGCTTTCAGTGTTGTTGGCGTTGAAGACTTTTACGGTTACACTCGATTGGTTGTCGCAGTGAGTTAGGGTTCCGGTGATTGTTAGGTTTTGGCCTAAAACGATGGTTTCTTCAACTGTGAAATTCAAGTAAGGCTGATTCTTAACAGTGTAGTTTCCCTCTGCTGACAATGCATTGTTTAATGTGTCGTTGGCGTCTAAGCGGTACTGAACTATGGTTCCTGCGGGTTGACCGGGGACAGTGGCGTTGCAGGTATGGTTGCTTATGTCCATGTTGATGGCTTTGGTGCTGTTCCAACTGTCGGTTGTGTAAGTTAGTTGTGCAGTTGCTAAGCTGGCGTTGTTTGAGACATAAGAGATTTTGGCAGGTTGATTCGGCAGCATCCGTGATGGCGTTTCTACGGGCGTTATGGATGTGTTTCCGAATTGGGTTTTAAGCATAAACTCCACCGTTCCAGAGCCTTCCTCTCCAATCAACACAAGATGATAGAGCTTTATGCCAGTCACAGTAGCGGTATAGTTTAGAAACATCGACTGCCCCATGTATTCGCAGCTGGCGTAGGCTACTCCTCGGTATGCTTCACTTTCAAAGTTGTAGCCGCCGGCAACGCCAGATTGATTGCCATACAAACCAGGTTCGTAGGGCAACGGGACATCGTTGATTTTGAGTGATTCAGCCGTGTTCATTAGGTATAGGCGGGCTTCATACATGTCCAGTGTTGAGGGGACTTTTACGTACAATTCAACTTTGGATTCGTTAGTGATGAATTCGTAGCTCCAACATGTATGGAGATGTGGAGAGGTGTCGCTTGCTTTTCCCTCAACATAGCTGCTGCACCACTGGTCGGTTTCCAAGTTCTCAATTATCATAAACGTCGCCTGTTGTGAACCCTGGCTTTCCCTTGCATCGTTTTTTACTACAAACGAATAGTTTCCGTTTTGCTTTGGGGTAAAGAATGCGTCGTTTGAGGTTGTGCCTAAATGTTCAGGAAGCCCCGCGGCTTCGGTATGGGAACTCTCCAGGGTGCCTTGGGGATTGAAAACGTAGATGTCGTAGTCGGTTTTTGCGGTTGAAGAAGTGTTCACCCATGTTCCGTAGCAGTATACGTGGTATTTGTGGCCTGTTTGAAGGGGGCAGGTTATGGTCCAGTTGCCGCCGATCGGTATTGTTGTGTTAGCAATTAAAACTGGAAAAATAGGCTTCTCAAGCAACGTATAGTTACCCAAATCCGAATCAAAGTTAGTGTGCACATAACGATTATATTCGTCAGTTGCAATCAACTGTACCCCCGAAACCTCCACAACAAAGAAAGAACTAACCAAAAGCAGAACTACAATGGGCACTACGGCTTTATGAGGGTTGTTTTCCTTCAATAGCACACATATCCAGACTTGCAAGAACAATTGGGTCAACAAGAAAGTATAACCCTTATGAAACCCCAATTCATATTTCGGAACAACAGACACTAAGCTCTAGAGAAACTTTGCTAACTTGTCCACGCTGACGCCAATTTATTATTGAAAGGGAAAGACATATTTTGTATAATGTGTATTAAGTCTGGATACATAATATATATAAGGGAACTGCAAGTTAGAATATTTAGGTGAAAACAAGGAAATGAACCGCCTATTTAAGAATCGTCTGGCACTGAGCACAGTAGTCACTACACTCATCATTCTCGTTGTTTCAATACTGCTTGCAACAGTCCTAACCTTCTTCGCCACAAACGTCGTCAGCACAAGAGTCCAAGAAGAAAGCCTGTTCGTATCTAAACAACACATTTGGGTCGACCCCGACGGCACTGCCGCCGAAGCAGCGGTCATGGTGACAAACAACGGTGGACGTGATGTTGTTATCAATAAAATATCCGTCCGCGGTCAAGCATCCGATTGGGGAGATGTTTTCTACGCCGTAGCAGATAAAGGCGAAGACCTAACCGTAGACCTAGAACACTTAGATACACCTATAGCAGCAGGCGATGATCTTGGCTTAACAGCTACTGCCATTGCAGCAACTACATCCCTAATCTTGCCTTCCGGCAATACCATGGTAATATACGTTAACAACCCTGACAGTATAGGCTTAACCGACATAGGTCTAACAGTAAGCATATCCCTACACAGTGCACAAGCAGTTTACTATAGTGAAAATAACATCCAAGCAGCTCCATCTTAAGCCCCTACAATTTTCTTTTCACTTTACCTTTTATTTTTTTCTTTTCTGGTCTTTTCAGGTGCGTAATTTCTGGTACGCACAAGGTTACTTAGGGCAAATTGGTGTATTGCCTTTTCAAGGAGTAAAAACCAAAAATGAAAAGTATCCTAAGAAATCGTTTAGCTTTAAGTACAGTCGTAACAACCCTGATTATTCTCGTTGTTTCAGTGCTACTCGCAGGTGTCGTAACCTACTTTGCAATCAACGTCACAAGCACCAGAGTTCAAGATGAAAGCCTAACTGTAACTAAACAGCACGTTTGGGTTGACAGTGGCGGCGATGTAGTTGCAGCAATGATGATCACTAACACCGGTGGACGCGATGTTGTCATTGACAAAATCACAATTCGGGGACAGGAATCTGCATGGGCTGACATTTTCTATGCAGTTGCTGATCCAGACACTGACGATTTAACTGCCGACCTTGCATTCCCAGCAGCAACACCAGTTGCAGCAGACGCCGATCTAGGCATAACAGACACTGCAAATGCAATCACCTCTGACTTAGTCTTGCCTTCAGGTAACACCATAGTCGTATACATCAACAGTCCAGACAGCATCACTGTAAACGACATAGGCTTAACAGTTGCTTTCACAGTCTTCACATCACAAGCTATGTACTATAAAGAGACAAACGTACAAGCAAACCTCGCATAAAATACGCTAAAATAATAGACCCCCCAAAAGTCTACCCCCACCTCTTTTCTTTATTTTAATTTTTCTAATAACAAATATCTTAACCAGATTATTTTTTTGACGAGTTCTTTTATTATACAAGCTCTATTTGAGGAACCCAAAAAATAATCTGTAAATTGTTTTACACACAAAGAC
The DNA here is from genome assembly GCA_963702095.1 of Candidatus Bathyarchaeota archaeon. Lineage (GTDB taxonomy): Archaea > Thermoproteota > Bathyarchaeia > Bathyarchaeales > Bathycorpusculaceae > Bathycorpusculum. The sequence continues at coordinate 1,641,980 of OY969706.1, read as the reverse complement.
TTAACCCATTTTTTTCATTTCCAAATAGTTAAACAGGGCACATGCAGAGAGGATATCTTGATGACCAAGTTTAAAAATTATCACCTAAAGAAGTTTACCCGTTCTAAACTAGCCGTTGCTCTGCCCGTAACCTTCTTGATCCTCTTCGTATCCACACTCGGCATCGTTGCCTTCACTTACTACTTTTCTGTTGAAAAGATAAGTGCTCAAGGTCAAGTACTCAAAGTTTCCACGGCCGAAACAAAATATGGTTGGCCTAGACGATGCAGTTCATTCAACCTTGTGGCAGCCTGGCTCTTCATGCACCTATGACTTTTCTGATGCAGGTGGTTTAATCCGTATCCAACCTTCCAGTAATGTCTTGACGATAATCATAAACGACTCATTAGCAGTTGAAGAAACAATCTTTAACGGTTCAATCGGTCAGGTCGTTTTTGAACTTCCCTATTCCGGGTCATCCCAGACTGGTCTCTTCCTCAAAGGCGACAGCGCAACAATAACCAGTCAAAGTGGCGCCTCAATCAGTCAACTCTGTATAGAAAATGGGGTTGAACATCCTGAGATTCAGTTACGTTTCCGTCCTGCCGTTTCGTATGTCTCTACGGGTTTGGAAGATAGCCGCAGGGTAAACAACATTCGCATCTTTGTCGTTAACTTAAATTCCTCCCAGTCTATCGCGCTTCAGGGCAGCCTTCCACTTAGAATATCATGCACTGATACTCAGTTTACTTCTCAAAAGTGCATTGTTAGTTCCGAGACAGAGAATTTAGTGATTACTTCAACATTGAACGGTAATGTCGGGCATGTTTCTGTCCCTATTTTAACCACAACAGCTGGCGCTGCAGTCAATGTCGAAATCGTAGTTTGTAATATTACAATTGAGAGGTGGCTTAGATAAATGCCCTCAATCATTCCAAGCTATGTGTATTCGCTGTTTGCTGCGCTCGTTGTCGGCTCTATTATAGTATATAGCTGCAGTTTAGCCACCATGGGTATGCAGGATCAAGCAATGCGCCGTCAATTAAGTAATATCGACGAGTATGTGGCAACGCAGGGTTTGGCTTTACTCTCACACACTACGCAGGCGGACTTAAATCGAACGCAATTCCTCGAAATCCCTGCAACAGTCGGTAATCAGAGATTCTGGGTGCAAATTGCAAATGATTCTGGAGGTGGAGTTGTACAATCGGGTTTCGGTATAAACCCTAGCGCCACTGATATTCGTATAGCGATGCCTGCTGAAGTGGCTGCATCTGGCTATTTTGTTAGCGGTTCAGGTAGAGCGATGCTTGTGTGTAGTTTCGAAAATCAGGTTGCAACTTTAAGGTTAACGATGGGTGACTGATAAGATGCCAAAGCTTGGAAAAAAGAAGAAAGAAGAAGTACCGCTTAAACAAGAAACTCCTGACGAAGAATTGGTAGCGTACTTGGGTATTCAGGGCTATCAGGTGCCTGAAGGCTACACTCAAGTGGAAAGTTACCCGCTTAATCCGCCTTTTTCTTACGCTTGGGTTTTCCAAGATGACTCAGAGGGCAGCTACTTCTACGTGGTTGACGAGTTGCCTCTGACAAGGAATGAGCGGGAATCTTACAAGCGACTTATCAACATATTAGAGTTTGAACTAAAGGCTCCTCGAATTGACGAATCGCTCGAAGAATCTTTCCATAGGCAGTTGCCAGCAATCTTAGAAGCACACAAAGATGTCTATAATGGAATTAATCAGATTGGTATTAAAAAAATCACCCACTACATAGAAAAGGCCTTAATCGGCTATGGCAAAATCGATGGTCTCATAAAAGACCCCTTTATCGAAGACATAAGCTGCCTGGGACTAGGCAAGCCAGTCTATATTTATCACCGAAAATATTCCAGTGTACGCACCAATATCATTTTCACTGATGAAGAAGAACTTGATGATTTCATAACTCGTATTGTGCATCGCATGGGCAAACACGTAAGCATCGCTCATCCAATAGTTGACTTGACGCTGCCGGGGAAACATAGGTTGGCAGTGTCTTTTGGCAAAGAAACTACACCTGCTGGGGACTAGCTTTACTATCCGAAAGTTCAAGGAGGACCCCTTGACCCTTGTAGATTTGATCATGAATGAAACCATCGATGAATCCATTGGTGCTTATCTTTGGATGCTTATGGAAAACAAAATGTCCGTCATGGTAGTTGGACCCACAGGCGCTGGAAAAACAACAGCATTAAACGCCATCGCCTGTTTGGTGCGCCCTGATTTCAAAATGATCTCAGTGGAAGAAGTACAGGAAATTAATCTTCCCCAGGAAAACTGGGTTTCAACCATCGCCCGAATCGGTTTCGGGGGGGACAGTGAAGGCGAAGTCACCCTCTACGACCTAATCAAGTCTGCGGTACGACATCGGCCCGCATTGATTCTGGTAGGTGAAATCAGAGGTGAAGAAGCCTACGTGCTTTTTCAGGCGCTGGCAACTGGCCATGGTGGCTTATGCACTATGCACGCTGATGACGTAGAAACCGTAATTAAACGATTAACTCAACCGCCCATGAATATCCCACAAAACATTCTCTCGCTTATGAACTGCGTAATTGTAGTAAAACAGGTAAAAAGCCTAGGTTTCAACTCTCATGACAAAGGCTCAAGACGCAAGTTCACTAAAGTAGCTGAAATCGACAACCTTGGAGTTTCCCAAGAAGTCTTCACTTGGAACATGACCTCTGATACTTTCCAAAGCCACATAGACAAAAGCTATCTCTTTAATAAAATCGCTAAAGCTGCAGACGTTCCCGTAGGCGTGGTAAACCAGGAGTTTGAGCGCCGAAAAAAAATATTGTTAAGCATGGTCGAACAGAACCTGCGGGACTTCCGAAGTGTCCACAAAGCGCTAAACAGTTCTCTAGCTGTTGAGGGCATTGCAGGTAAACCAGAGGCAAAGTAAATGAAGGCATCTAGTGGTTCCCTTGGCAAAGTTATCGGTTTAGTGAACAAGGCCGCGAGTGAAGAACGGGAAAAAACCGACGCGGAATTACCTTTTGCTGTGATGATTTTTACTCTTATGGCAGCCAGTGGAATTTCGCCGTATGATTGCTGGAAGAAAATGCGTAAGCTTACTTTTTTATCTGTGTTTAAGAAGGAGGCAGATGAGGTTGTCCGCCAAGTTGAGGTTTTGGGCAAAGACCCTTTGACTGTTATGTATCAACGTTCGGAAGTTACTAATTCGAAGTTGTATAGGAACTTTTTAGGCGGCTTCGTTTCTTCGGTGCGTAGTGGCGGTAAACTGGCTGATTATATGAAAAGCCAATTAAAATCCATCTTTGAGCTGCGTTATATTAACCTTAACCGCTCTATCGAAAAGATTGCCGCTTTAGTTGAAGCTTACTCGGTTATGCTGATTGTCGTATTATGTACTTACATCTTGTTTGTTGTGTTTTCGTCTTCTAGTATTATGGATCTTATGGGCGGCAGCTCAATTGGGATTTCGCCTTACATGTCATATTTGATTGCTTTCATAGTCATGCCGGTTATGTCTTGCATTTTTATTATGATGGCTCATAACATGCAGAAAAGCGCTTTCCCGGACTTAAAAGACCTCTACAAAAAAGCCCTCGTCTTTATCATTCCAGCGATCGCGGTAATAGCTGTCTTTGGGTTAGTTCCGTCGCTGAAAGAGGCTATAAGCCCGCTGGGGTTGCCTGAAGTCGCCACGATAGCGTTGGTTGGTGCATCAGTGCCGCTTGCCCTGCAATATTACACGATTGCAAAAATCAACTACAACGCTGAGGAAGCCATCCCCAGTTTCATCCGCGATATTACAGAGTCACAGAAGACAGGGTTGTCCCCTGAAAAAAGCATAGTTCAGGCTACTAAACGAAAAGACTACGGTCCCTTCTCCAAGTTCTTGGTATTGATTAGAAGCCAAATAGAGTGGGGTATCCCGCTGCGGAAAACTTTTGATAACTTGAAAAAGGAAATTCGAAGCTGGTTTGTCATAGTTAACTTCGCTATGATGGTGGAAACTCTTGAAATCGGCGGCAACTCTATACAGTCCCTTGAGATCCTCTCTGAATACAGCGAAAAAGAACGTGAATTGCAAGTTAACCGCCGCACACTGCTTAAGCCCTATATTCTTTTGGCTTTCATATGGAGCGTTCTTATCGCTGTAACAACAACCATAGTTGCCTTAACCACCACAATGATGACTGGCGTCGTAAGCTCGGAACTCAGCACCATAGCTACGATGGCGATGACGGACCAACTAAAGATTTTCTCAGTCGGCATCATCATTCAATGCTGGATTTCAGGGTTCTTCATCGGTAAAATCAGCGAAGGAAACTTTGGGGCTGGCTTCAGCATCTCTGCTATGCTAGCCTTAACAGCGTATCTGTCACTGCTGCTTTCCCAGTACCTACTGCAGGGAACATTCACCATAATAAAGCCGGGAGCGTTCACATAACTGCCGTCCACTGCCTTTGACACCTTCTTTGCCTGCACCATCATCGTAGCGGCGGCTCTAATCGCCACGGCTTGCTTAGGCACTACATTGCAGGCTCAAATCCAAGGCACAGCAGATGTCAACAAAGGCAGTTACTTAAAAGCCATAGCTGACCGCATAGTGGCAAGCCCCGGTTCCCCAGCGGATTGGGGTACACGCGAGGTGGCTCCGGCGGATCTGGGTTTAGCTTCAGCCAACTCAGTAGGCAGCTACATTTTAGATGTGGACAAAATCAGCCGGTTAAACAGACTAAACAATTATTCGTTGTCCCATCTTGAATTGGCTACTGCGTCCAAACTAGACAATGTTGCTTTGGGAGTGTCGGTTTCACAGGTTATGGCTGTTAGCCTCATCCAGACAAGCAACAGTACAGTCGGCGGCACAACATGGGTTAACTTTGATGTTTTAACAACGGTTGACCTAAAACCCGTCACCTCAGAGTTACACGGATACATAGTTGCAGATGATTACTTGGGCAGCTTCGAGGCATCCGTTGAGTCAGGCAGCGGCCACTTAACAGTTACTTACCCAAGCAGCCAAAGCAACCCCTTAATGGCGGTTTTCTCAAGGGCAAGCTTCGATGAACGCGTCACTTCCTACTCAATCTACAACTTGGCAAATTCATCACAACAGTACAGTCCAAGCACCGATGAATTGGCGCTTTACCCACTGGATTACACATTGCATTATAACAGCTCCGAGGGAGTTAGTATCCAAGATGCTTACGTGCTATCTTACCAATACCAAAAGCCGCTGTCTTCATCTGGTGCCTCTGAATATGCGATTCCGAGGTTGCTGGACAGTAGCCCCTTTGTGCTGGTGGCTTGTGGGCAAGATGGCGACGGCGGCTTTGTGGCTTGGACTGCTTACCCGCAGGTTCCTCTTCAGGCAGGCTCCAGCTTCAGCGGTTCCGAACGCAATGTCTACAGTTACATGGTGACCATCAATGGCGTCCTCTATAAGCTGGATGTAAGTTTAGGAGCTATTGCTTGATGAAGCGGTTTCTGGGTAATAAGAGGGGTATGGTGCGGGTTATCGAAGCGTTCTTTGCGTCTATGCTTGTGCTCTCCTGTTTAATGCTTATTCCCACACAGCAAACCAGTGCAGTTTCCCCTGTAGATTTGTCCTCAAAAGCAGAAAACATACTCTTAAGCCTCGACGGCAACGGCCACCTCTCACAGTTAATCGACAACCGTGACTGGACTGGATTGCAAAACAGTTTAGAAATCGCCGTGCCCCTTACCATGTGGTTTAACTTAACCGTCTACACCCAAGACATGCAGGTGCTCAACAGTTACCCCATATGTAACGGCGGCGCAGTCAGCGACCAAATCAACTCCTTAACATATGTTTGCGCCAGCCAAAACAGCGCCTTCACAGTGTATGTGCTTCAGCTCCAGTTGGCAGTGGTGAATTAGCCATGAATCAGCGCAGTTTCAGAAGCAACCAACGCGGCCAAGTCATCGTAGTCACCGGGTTACTGGTGGCTGTACTCTTGCTGTCGACAGCTATCTTCGTCATCGACCTCCAAAAGAAGGTGCCAAAAGCCGACATCGACGGAAACAGCTTCTTTGACGGTTACCGCCAAACCGCATGGAACACATTGGTCAGCGCGTTAGCGAATGCCTCTGGCGGCGGCAGCACAGAGGTTTTAGCCCAAGACCTCTCAGAGTTAAAGGCAGCCATTACGGTGCATTCGTATCAAGCCATGGTCGCATTGGATTACGCAGCCTCAAACGTGGCGCCCTACACACAGGGACTCTGGATCAGCCATGGCAGCAGCGGCGTAGGAGTCTCAAGCGCCGCCGTTAGCTTTGCTTTCTCCTCATCGAATCCCACACAGTCCAGCAGCATCCAATACAACCTAAACGTGTCCTCTGCAATACACACAAGCGGAAGCTACACCCAGCAGAACGAAACAAAGATGGTCAGCTTAACAGTTAATGTCATTAACGAGGGGGCGCCGGCTTTGGCACAGAACTTCAGTTTCAACTATCAAAACGGCGCTGAATGGGTCCCGGCGGACGCCAGCGTCGTAGACCACGGCGACGGCTCCTATGCGGTGACATTCAATGCGGAGACGGGCTTGCAAAATGAGTCGCTCCCAGTTTCAGTGCAGTGCCTCGACACACGGGGCATAACCGTGGACGCCTCGCTCACCTGCAATCACACATAATAAAAGACTGCAAAACCGAATATAGAGGCAGCAGACAATGATAAAATCCCTCACCGCCAAAGCAATCATCGCATTACTGGTCCTCTCCATAGTTCTAACCATCGTCACCACCACCGCGCAGACTTCGCCGTACCTTGACGTTGAAAACGGCGTCTCAGTCAACGTAGCCTCAGCGGAAGCGGTTTGGGCGAAAACCTACGGCGGAGCAGCGGACGACCGTGCTTTCTATTTGCTGCCCGTCGACGATGGCTTTTTGGCAGTGGGTTCCAGCTGCTCCATAATAAACAACACCACAGTCGGATGGGCACTTAAGCTCGATAGCGAAGGCAACATGCTTTGGAACCAAACCTACCTCTACCACACGGCTGTGGGAACCGAAATCCGCTATGCCGCCAACTTAACCGACGGCTACCTCCTCGTGGGCAATGTATTCCAGTCTACAGGTGACATCGACGGATACATCGCCCGAACCGACCTCGAAGGCAACATAGTTTGGCAAACTTTTAGGGGTGGCGCCAGTATAGACAAACTCTTCGGAGGCGTCGTAGCCAACGACGGCGACTTCTACGTTTACGGCTTAACCTACAGCTATGGCGATGGCACGGCGGCGGGGTGGGTTATCAAACTTGAAGGCGACGGCACCATGGTTTGGAACCACATTTACGGACAAGGCGAAGACACCACCCTGCGCTCAGCAGTTGTAGCTGACGATGGCTGTGTCGTCGCCGGCTACCAAGACCCACATAGCACAGGCAGCTACGTCTTTTGCCTCTACAAAGTCGCCTCCGACGGAGACGTAGTTTGGAACCAAACCTACGGCGGCAGCCAAAGCCAAAAAGCCTACTCCATAACCAAGGCGTCCGACGGCGGCTATGTACTCGTGGGCGATGTGACTTCACCGCAGACCTCAACCGACGCCCTTGCAGTCAAAGTCGACACCGACGGCCAAATGGTATGGCGCCAGCAGGTCGGCGGATCACAAGCAGACTCCCCCTCATATGTCACCCCCACCCAAGATGGCGGCTACCTCCTCGCGGGCTTCACTTTCTCCTACGGCGCAGGCAACCGCGACTTCTGGCTAACTAAACTCACAGGCACCGGCGAAGTGGTTTTTAGCTGCACCTACGGCGACAAAGAATACCAGGAAGCCTACAGCGTAGTAGACGTCGGCGGCAACCAGTATGTCCTAACAGGCTGGACTGACCCGCCCAACCACCCCGAACTCACCGGCAAAGCCACCTACGACTGGCTCATCCTAAAATTCGACGCCCCAGCAACCGGTGGCATCTTCAATTCGCCTCTAGTGGCTCCGTTGTTGGCGGTTGTGACGTCTTTGGCATTGGCGCTTGTTCTTTTGATAATTTGGCGAAAAAGAAGAATACAAAAAACTTAGGGTTGCAGCAGCTTAGAGAAAAGCGTCTGCAAAGTGTTGACGAGCGCTTGGTAGTTGGTCCAGATTGCGGCGGTGCGGAACTTTTTCTTTCCATCATCACCCTCTGAGGCTCGCTCGTGGAATGCGATGAGGACTTCTTTGTTGTCCGCCACCATGAAGCAGGGTAGGTTTTGGGGTTCAGCTACACGGTGATTACCATCTAGCCAAGTCATTTGCCCAAGGAAATAGGCGCTTTTCAAAGAGTTATCGGTGACAACGGTGACTTCTACCTTGCGTGCCTGCGCTTTGAGTTTGTCGCTGAAGTCGCTGTAGTAGAGTTCGCTGAAGTAGTCTGCGTTGGCGTATATCTGGAAGCGCTCTGTGCTGCGCTCCAAGAGTTCATTGGCTTTCATGAGGACTTGTTGTTCGCCTTCTAGCATTTGGAATAGCTCTTTTTTGGCTGCTTCCGCTTTTGCCATGGGCATGCTCTGCCAGAGTTCGACGAGGCTTGGCTTTTCCTGTTCAAGGAGTTTTATCCTGATTTTCTGCGCGTCCACTAAGAGGTCGATTGCTTTGTCGAGGTCGACTGCGGTGAATTTGAGCGGTTTCTCAAATATGCTAAAAACTATGCCTTTCTTTTCTAGGTCGCGGAGTATGCGGTAGGTTTCTGTGCGGTGTAGTGCTATGGCTTCGGCGATTTCGCCGGCTTTCTTTTCGCCTGCACGGGCGAGGTAGAGGTAGACTTTGATTTCGTTTTTAAGCAAGCCGAACCTTGCCAGCGTTTCTTCGATTGTGCTGAGGTGTTTGGTTACTGTTTGATCCTGCTTTACTAGTTTGTATTGGTCGTTTTGCTTGTTGTAGACTTTCATCACGTTTTCCATTGCAAGTGCCATTTAATTTTCAACCTTGATGTGGGGGTATGCATCCCAATTTAGACACAGAATATATAATATGCTTATGAAGGGGCAATCTGAATCTACAATTCATATCCAAAATAACCTAATTATTAAACGCTAATAGTTGCAAAAACATTAAACAAACGCCTATATTGTTGCTTCCAATATGGTTTACTGTATGACCATTCCGCACGCACAGAACCGTTTGTCAAAAACCACACGCCCAACACGTTTTAACCGCACTCTTTTCTTTCAGGCAGATTTTCTCCTCGGTGAAACCAAAAATCCCTAGCGCTTTACGGAAATAAAATCGAAGTCACCTACAACAAATCGTTATCTAGTGCCATGAGGGGTTGACTATGACGCCGCATGATGTTGAGGTGGCGTTGCTTTGACTGGGCTTTTCGCGTGGCAGTGGGCTTGATTTGTGGAGTAGGCAGGGTGGGTTTGGCTGAGGTTGTGAGGGCTATGTTGGTGCCCGCCTGTATTGCGCTGATGTGGCTGTTCGCTGCTACGCTATGAAGGCAGATGATACATGGGTTCACACACACATGGCGGCGGCTTCTGCATGGAGCCATGCACTGTGTGTGGGGTGGTGAATAACTTGCAGCCCCAAAAAAGCAGCTGCCTTCAATTGCCGTCTTGTGGTGCCCCACAAAAGGCCACGCCCACACAAAGAGAGAACACAAACCTAGAACTTACTCAAAGGTCGTTAGGGTTGGCGGAGCCACAGAGGTTTTTAGGATTCAATTGCTTTTTCGGAGGCATGGGCGTAAGTTGTCGCGAATTTCTTAACCAGGTCTTTCGGGGTATGAATCGATGAGTGCAGACGGAAAAAGTTGCCCATACGCTCGGTTTCCACGCCTACACCGAGCACAATGACGTTTTTGCGGACTAAGTCATCCACGGTTTCTTTAAGCGCCACCGACATGTCATCGTAACCATAAGGCCACCCATCGGAAACCACCACAAGCACCCTTTGCTCCTCGAAGCGTTTAGCCAACATTTTACCTGCAATGGTTATGGCGTCGGGAACAAAGGTTAATCCTTCAAAACGGAGTCCGCCGATTCTGGCTCTGACACGTTTAGAGTAGGATTCGCTGCTGTCTTTTAAAATGTAGAGTTGGTCGCTGAAACCAAAAAAAGTCCATGACGTGGGGTCAGTCATTAACTCGCGAGCTGCTTCAGCAATCGCAATTGCCAATGCCCTGCCAAATTCACCTCTCACCTGCATACTGCTGCTCACATCAATAAGCAGTGACCAAGCAAAACTCGGATGCAAATACTCATCAAGATTAAACACGTCAGTAGCGGGCTTATTTGCCGCCAGCGACTGGATAACCGCCGCCAAATCCAACATGCCCATTTCCTGACGCGGTTCCTCGTCAAGGTAGTTGTAGGCGGAACGCAGAATGTCCAAAACTCTGCGGCTGGTGCCCTGTACAAGGTTGCGGGCTCGCAGGTACTGGGTGTAGTCTTCTTCGGGAAACGAGACGCCTCTTAGTTTGGTTATGCCCAAGTAAGGTTTGATTCTGGAGAGGATTTTCTCGTTACGCATCTTCTGGTAGAAGTCAGCGTTAAACGCCTGCAGGGCTTCGGCTTCCTGTTCGGGACGCCACAACTCCTCAATGCTCTCAAAACTGGGCACTTGGGCACCCAATGCTTCAAGCGACTGCACCACTAAACCTGCATAGTCGCCGTCGGGTTCCAAGTCGCTGTAGATGCTACAGTTGCCTCTGCTCTCAGTGTAACGCAGTGAAGGCGCCTCCAAAAACGGTCCAAACGGCTCCAACATATCCACGATGAACTTGACTTTCTCATCGAAAACCGAGTCCACTTTGACGGCTTCACCAGCGATTTGATTAAGAAAAGTTTTTTTTAACGCCGCCATCTCAAAGGCAAGTTTGCCCACTGTCTGCCCTTCTTCTGCACTCGGTGAATGCTTCACTGAACCCATGTTGAGTTGGGTGAGCAGCGAGGACATGACTTTTGTGGAGTCGGTGAATATGTGGTCGTTGGGTTTGGTTTTCTGGTAGGACAATACGTTGGCGTATGCGAGGTCTACGAATCGGTCGGCGAAGCTTGACTGCATGAACGCATTAACATACACGTCGTTAACTATCTGTTTTGCATAGTTGTCAACGATGGAGTCTTTACTGCAGGGCACAATGCGGTCTTTGCTAAACGGCGCCATCGTGTGTGCAGTCAAATGCATGACGGACGCCCGAAAAAGCCTGCCTAAGAGAGATTTGCCAGTGTTGTCTTGATTGAATTTGGTGCCTTCAAAAAGGATTTTGCCGTCCACGGTTTTTTGGAAAAGGGGCAGTTTAATGGTGAAGCCAAATTCGTCGCCATGCAACTGTGGCTGGGAGATTGTTGGATCCTGGATTATTTTGACTTTGGTGTCGTCTTTTTGCAGAGAAACAGCCCAGGCGTAATCAATAAAACCCACCTAAAATGCCCCAAACTAGTTTTTAACGAAAACCGCCTCGAGAATACGCCGCACATCCGCCTGGACTTCAACGTTGTCGCTGGTTAAGCCGACGATGGTTTCTTCTGCGGCTTCCATAGGTGTCATGCCGTCGAAGACCAATGTTGCCCAGTTAATCAAGTCACCCAAAGATGGACCATAAGGCAAATCGCCGGCTTTGTACTGCCGACGCAACTCCGCGCCTGCCTGAATAATGCCATAAGCAACTTCCTGCGAAACCTTGGTTCGTTTGCGTAGCATGTCCACTTCATCGGGGCTGATTTTTTCGCCTACCGAGAGAAAGTCGAAGTTAATCCACACTGCCATTCGTCTGCGCATGGCTGCGTTTAGGGGTTTGGTGCCGCTGAATTCGGCGGTGGCTGGGTTCATGCTGATGATCATGTAGCCGTATTTGTGGCGTTCGATGACTTCGCTGTCTTTTTCGTTGAGTACGAGGTGACCTCTTGTGTCTAAGACTGGGTTGAGTCGTGTGGCGACGTCTTGTTTCATCATGTTGGCTTCGTCAAGGTACATTATGCCGCCTTTACGGAGCCACTGAGTGAGCAATCCGTCCACCCAGTTTTCTTTGCCCAACCCGATGAATCTGCCAATCAAGTCAAAGCTGCTTGTGGATAAGCCGCAGTTGACTTCCCAAATCGGCAAACCAGTTAATTCCGCAACGAGGTAGACGATGTGGGTTTTGCCTGTGCCTGAAGGCCCGATTAGACTGCACTGCTTAAAGTAGTACAGCGCCCGTATGATGCGTTCGACGTAGTTTAAGCCGTGGTCAAGGTATTCGGGGGTGCCTTTAGGAATCATATCTGATAGGTAGTCGAAGCTGTAGTTAGGGTGCAAATCGAAGCGTTGGATATTGTACTTGTAGTAGAGCGGAGAAGTAGACATAGGCCGTTCTTTGTCCAATTCAACTGTAACTTTAAACTTATCCTGCTTAAGCGAGGACACTTCCTGAATACGACTCGCAACATCTTTCTCCTTAAGACCCTGATGACCATATACCATACACCATCAACACTACAAGCTATCGAGAGACCACAGCGTAAATAAGCATTGTTAACCACCACTCCAGACACAAAATAAGTAACAACCCCCCAAAGAAAGCCACCTCAAAGCTGCCCCAAACATGTTTTATCGCTACACAACCCTTTTATACGCTGTAGTAAATGTTACGATAACAGAGGCGACCGATGTTAAGTTGATGTTGGCTGAGCCACTTGGTCGCCTATAAAAAAATGTTAGAATTTCCGTTTGCAGTAGAAACTAACACATACACACATCCGCGGTGGAAGGGGTTCAGGTGGACTTAGCTGTGTAAAGCGGCACGGGTCTGTTGAGCTATAAAAAGTGTAGGCTCATAGGGGCGTATGCCTCGTTGGGCTTACATAGATGTGGGGGGTAAGCTCAAAGCGTGTGCCGCAATGCAACTTGTCCGCAGGAGCCTCTTCCATCGAAATCCGCAGGCACGTCGGGCATCGTGGAATGAAGTGTTGGTTTTTTGTCTTTGTGTGGGCGTGGCCTTTTGTGGGGCACCACAAGACGGCAATTGAAGGCAGCTGCTTTTTTGGGGCTGCAAGTTATTCACCACCCCACACACAGTGCATGGCTCCATGCAGAAGCCGCCGCCATGTGTGTGTGAACCCATGTATCATCTGCCTTCATAGCGTAGCAGCGAACAGCCACATCAGCGCAATACAGGCGGGCACCAACATAGCCCTCACAACCTCAGCCGTCTCCCACAACCAACCAACCCCCACAGCGCTAACTGCTACACACAATTCTAAGCAGCCTACCTATGCTACCGAAACCTCTAAAAGAGTTATCCAAGTCACATTTGAGGGCAAAGCTGGGCCGGTAGATCAGTCTGGTATGATCGCCGCGTTCGCAACGCGGAAGCCGCGGGTTCAAATCCCGCTCGGTCCACTTTTACGTCCGCTCGCCCCCATTTTGAGTCGCCTCAAACGTTAGAGGTTATTTTAAACCCAAAAAGCGAACAACCAAAGGCACTTTTTCTGAATATATCATTCCGCTTAAAAGAAAGCCTTGTAAGCTTAAAAGCGGATACTTTAATTCAATATGTCAAGGGTTAACAAATGAGTAAGTTTTCAGACAGAATGGGGATAACAAAGCCAAAGGTTGCAATTCAAGTTGAATCCATTGATTTAGAATTAAAGAATTGTCTCTGGAATACTTTCGCTGACCTTTTAACAAGGCAACCTATGAGCGCTGGATGGCAAGACCTCAAATCAGATGACATGACTAATTTTTTGACAATTTTATACCTCTCCTTCTTCAAGGAGCCAATTGATTTAATTCCACAAAGTTATAACGCTGCATATAATAAATTGAGACAATACTTTTTCTCGAAAGCCGAATGGTATGATATTTATAATTTGTTAGAATTTACAGCAAACCATTATCCCAACAAGCAAAAAATTGAACCTTTTATTTTATTGAACAATTATATGTTAGAAAAAGAGTTTTCAGGATACCGATTTGTTGGAAAACAAATTGTGCCTATGACAAACAAACAAGAAATTATTGAAGTTGAACAAGCGATTACATCACCATTCAAGTTAGTTAATTTACATTTAGAAAAATCTTTAGAACTCATGTCTGACAAAACGTCGCCCGATTATCGGAATTCAATCAAAGAATCTATTTCAGCTGTAGAAGCAATTTGTAAAATTATTGCAAAGAATGAAAAAGCTACTTTGGGCACCGCTCTAAAATTGCTTGAAGATAAAGGAACAATTGCTTTACATCCTTCTCTCAAAACAGCTTTCCAAAATCTTTATGGATATACTAATGATGCTGATGGAATTAGACACGCCCTAAAAGATGACAATATTAAAGCTGACTTTGATGAAGCGAAATTTATGCTTGTTGCATGCTCAGCTTTTGTCAATTACCTTGTTTCTAAAATCGCAAAAAAAGGGTTAATATCGAGTTAGACAGAACTGAAATAATAAGCGTAGGCTGTTACTTCGCTTCCAGCGCCGAACGAGTATGCGCAAGCCAAACGAAACGCAAAAAGCGAAAAAGCCTCAAGGAACCGCTTTTAAGATAAGACTCATGACAAAAAAGGGAATGAAAAACAACCATATCGAAAAATCACCGTTGATCATTCATTGGTTGTTGAAAAGGCAAAGCAGACGCGACCTTAAAGTAAGGAATCAAGGGAAGGTTAGGGTAACGCCTCTGGACATCAAGAGCAAGCTACAAATCTGCACAACTAAAAAACCATCGCGTTATGCGAGGTTGAATTCGTTTTCTGTCTTAGCCAACGTTTTATGCGTGAAATACCTGGTTATGCGTTCGCCTCGCAGTGTTGTGCTGTAGACGGTTTGGTTTTCAACTTTGGTTTTTTGTACCAGATCGTTTTTCTCCAAAAAAGCCAACGCCTGCTCCAAGAAAGCCTGCTCCACTTCGGTTTCCTCTTGAAGGGTGATTAGGTTGGAGCATCGCAGTTTCTCAAGCGAAGACAGAATTTCTAGGTAGAGTTCGAGTCGGGAAAGCTTGGTTTTCATGGAAGACACCCTTTCAATGCACATTCATATAATTGAAGAATAACTAAACGGTGTGTGTGTCACATTCGACCTTGACAATTCAGCGTTGGATGCTTTAGTGTTTGGGCGGCTTTTTGAGGCCACAGGTTGTCATGCCACAGCGCCCTGCCCACAGCCACCAAATCCACTTTGCCCTCGCTGACCAGTTGATCTGCAAACTGCGGTTCAGTGACGCCGCCCACCCCGATAACCGGCACCCCAACCGCCTTCTTAACCTCATATGCTTGGGGTACAAAGTAGCCTTTGATTTGACGTAGCTGTTTGGGTTCGCTGCCACACATGCCGCCTGACACGTCAAGGATGTGGACGCCTGCCTCCTGCAATCTTTGGGCAAAAACAACGGCGTCTTCGATGTGGGTTCCACTGGGCGCTAAATCGTCAGAGCCCAACCGATACAGCAGAAGCCTGCCGCCTAGTTTCTGGCGCACCTTTTCCACAACCATCAATGGAAACCGCATCCGATTCTCCAGTGAACCGCCGAATTCGTCAGTGCGCTTATTGAGCAGTGGAGTGAAGAACTGGTTTAGCAAGTAGCCGTGTGCGCCGTGGAGTTCCACGCCGTCGAAGCCTGCTTTAACCGCCCGTTGCGCGGCCAACGCATAGTCCTCCGCCAACGTGTAGAGCTCGGTTTTTTGCAGCATCCTTGCTTTGTCTCGGTCACATGGCCCCACTGGAGTGGCGCCGATGATTTTCTTGCTCGCAACTGCTCCTGCATGGCTGATTTGCACCACCGCTGGAGCGCCCACAGAGTGAATGCCCAAAGCAAGTTTTTCTCAGCCTGGGACAAGTGTGTCGTCGTAGATTCCTAGTTGCTTGAGTCCGATCTTTCCCAGTGGCGAAACATAAGCGTGCTCCACGATGGGCAACCCCAAGGCGGATGAGCGGCGGACGTAGAAGTTGATGAGTTTGTTGGTGACCTCGCCATTGAAGGTGGCTCTGCCGGACTGCATTGGAGGCATAACTATGCGGTTGCGAAGAGTCATGCCGTTGACGTTTAGGGGGTCAAGTAGTCCAGTCAAGGAGGGCACCAGTGCAGATAAGGCACCAGCGAATAATAAGAACTTACGCCGACAAAGACATTAAACAGATTCTTTTGCGATTACTGTTTGGTTGAGGAGTGTTTCTTCTTGGATGGCTTTCTCCATAAGAGACCGTACCGCCTCGTTTATGTTGCCCCTGAAGTAGGGCTTAACGATTTTCTGGGCGAATTCTTTTAGCATTTCCGCTGAAAAATTATGGAATGTCAAAGACACCAAGAGGTCGTCTTCGGCTAATGCTTGGGTTTGCGGCATACGCTTCACGGATGCTGATATGTCCAATGTCCTTTTAAGGCACCGCACCAAACGACTTTTCGCATGGGGGGAGGGGTCGGTGAAAGTGTCACTGGGAAATGCAGAGGGATTGCCCATCTTCTGCTGGCCACAGCGAAAGGGTGATTGTTTCATTCTTTTCCTCGGAGTGTTTTCTGAGCTGGTGGGCGACTTAGAAACTAACTCTCTTGCCCCCAGCAACTCGACACTGGCAAACCCTGCAAACAGTGGAAACCAAAAACCCACACTCCGCAGCAGAAGTGCAGTGATAATGCTGACTCCGGGGTTTAACCCATACGAAATAAGAACACTTGCCAAAACAATGTCCAGTGAACCCACTGATAGGACTGCGGCTGTATCCTGGAACGCCGTTGCAATGAAATAGATCACTATGTAGAATTCAGGCGAAGGCGCAGAAATGCCCAATGCATAGAAGATTAGGATATAAACTGATAGCCCAAGAAGGTAAGCGGCTAAATTTAGAATAAACGGTTTTATTAGCAGCCGGGGGTTTTGGCGGAAAACCGTGAACCCTTGATAATAGTTTGCTAGGGATTGGCTAGTTTTTTGAGTGCTATCTTGGTAAGTTTTATGCCGGAGGAACTTCATGATTTTCTGGTAGAGCATTGTAAGGTTTTTTGCCGCTTGCTTCACAAAGGCAAGGTAGAGCAGAACAGCAGTGTAAACGGTGACGCCGACCACAAACAAAATAAACGCATTCAACAAGACGGGAGATGTGTTTGGTTTTAGAAAAATCAGGATGGTTCCAGTGTAGAGTCCAATCGTCACTATAGTGTAGGCGACTATGCGGTTGGTTATGGCTGAAGCGGCCAGTACTCCATAGCTTTTCTTGGTTTGCTGTTCAACAAGGTACATGCGGGTTAATTCGCCGCATACTGTGGCACATGGAATAACCAAATCGGTGAAGTAACCGACCCAATAGTAAAGATAAGCCCGTCGATAGGATACTTCCACCGAGAGTGTTCGAAGTATGGTGTTCCATGCGGCAGACCAAAAGAAAACCGAGGCTAAAACGGCGGCAAGCGCCAAAATGTAGAAGATAGTAAATTGCAACGAGTTGAGTTGTTGAAGAAACTGGGTTACCTGCTCCAAGCGTACCCCAAAAATAATGTACACTATGAAAAGGGCTAAACCAACGAGCATAAAGAGAAGGGAACGCCTAATGGATAGGCGATGCAAAATAGAAGACAGAACAATCCACTCTAATCTGATGTATAAGCTACAGTATCAACCCATCCATAGGTAATATTGTTTTAAACCCTGTGTTGGCGTGGTTTTACAGTCACAAACCGATATTATCCAAGTTTCGTATACCCATATCCAAGTAAGCAACAAAAGATTCAGGTGAAAACTTTGGCAAGCGCAATTGTAGAAACCACTTGTAAAGCCGAGGACCTCACAACCCAAACAGTGGATTTAACGGGAAAAACAGTTCTTATTACGGGAGGAACAACCGGTATCGGATGCGCCACCGCCCTCCTCCTTGCATCTAAGGGAGCTAAACTGCTTATTTTCAGCAAAAGCGAAACCATCCTACAAGACGCCATCCAAGAAATAGGCAAAGTCGGCAGCGTCATCGGATTAACAGCTGACACAACCAAAACGGAAGACATCAAAAAAATATTTGAAACCGTTGACCGAGAATTCGGCGGACTAGACATATTAGTCGCTAACACTGCGTTAGGCGCCGAAACCATTGCGGAGATGTCTCTTGAAGACCAAGAAAACATCCTCAAAACCAACCTTTTATGGTACTTGGGGATTGCTCAGGAAGCTGTTGACCGCATGAAAAGCAAGGGCGGACACATCGTAGTCGTCGGCTCCATGAGTCCTACTCCTAGGGTCGCAGGTAGCTCCGTGTACGGAGCGGCGCGGTCGGGAATTGAAGGATTCGCGTCGGCGTTGCGTAGGGAGGTTAACGAGGCAGGGATAAAGGTGACGCTTATTGAACCGGGGCATGTATGCCTAACTATCCATGGGTTGCCCCTCGAGAAAGAGGGACTGCAACTTAAATCTGAAGACATTGCCGAAGTCATACTTTTTGCTTTGACGCGTCCCAAACGGGTTGATGTCACCGAGATGAGGGTGCTTCCTCACCTCCAACACAGCTAAGGTATTTTCAGATGGCAGCTGAGCTTTTTCTGGGTTGCTCAGGCTTCTACTACAACCATTGGAGAGGAACCTTTTACCCAGCGGAGCTCCCGAAAACCCGTTGGCTCCAATACTACGCACAACACTTTAACACCTTAGAAGTAAACAACACCTTCTACCGCTACCCCACCGAAAAACTCCTCACGGGCTGGTACACAAAAACTCCCTCGGACTTCGCTTTCACCCTAAAAGCCAACCGAATAATTACCCACCTCCACAAGTTCAGGCACACCGAGCAGTACACCCAAAACTTTTACCAACTCGCCCACCTGCTCAAAGAGAAGCTGCTATGTGTGCTTTTCCAGTTGCCGCCGACAGTACACAAGGACCTGGCGTTGCTTGAAGCAATTGCGGCTCAGATGGATTCTTCGGTTTTGAATGGGTTGGAGTTTAGGCATCAAAGCTGGTGGACCCGGGAAGTCTACGATTTCTTGGATGGGCATGGCTTGGTTTTCTGCAGTGTCTCCCCCTCCGAGCTGCCTGAAGAGTTGATTCAGACTGGCGGCGCTGTTTATGCGCGGTTTCATGGCAAAGACGGTTGGTACCTGTACAACTACCCCGACGACCAGTTGGCAGCTTGGGCACAGAAAATCAAGCAGAAAAACGCAAAGAAAATGTTATGCTACTTTAACAATGTACTTTAACAATGACTATAACGCCAACGCACCACGGAACTGTTTAACTCTGAAGAAACTTTTGGAGAGACATAACGTAAGTGCAGAACCGCCTTTACTATAACCATGATCAAAAATCCGCTGTTCTGCTTGTAAAAAACACCTCAACCAGCCAGCACCGCCACCCAGACACAGAACCCAAAACACAGCCGACTGCCAAGCCCGTAGGAAGATGTTGAGTAAAGGCAAGACTCTCTTCTTCTTAAACTAGAAAAACAAAAACCCCAACTGAGACCTACTGCGAAGGTTGCTTTTGAGGCTTTTTTAGGGATAGAGCAGACTGAATCATTTTCCGAGCGATTACTGTGTAAAGCCTATGGGCCAGTTCGGCGGCGCATTGTTTAGCTCCGCTTTTTTCTGGTGAATCGCCGCCACCGTTGCACCAACATTCTTCTCTTCCACAACAAGAATAATCTGCGAAGTATGCGGCGCAAAAATACCCCGTTTAATGTTTATGCCCGATATGGCGCCTATTGCCAGTGAAGCGACGCCCGGCGAGTTTTTCATGCGGTCGCCGATGAGGGTGACCACGCCTAACCCATACTCGATTTTTAGGTTTTCGTCGAAGCCTTTGAGTTTTTCCTCGTTTTTCCTAAGGAAATCAGCGTCGAGAAATAGGAAGTCGCGGATGCGTTCGCCTGTCTCCATGGTTTCGGCGCCGAGGTCCATGAAGTCGTTTCTGCGTTCCCAAACCCGCAGGGAATCCTCGAACGAGTGGCTTTTTTCGTCGCTCATCGATAGGATGGCGCAGCCTGATTTGCCGGTTAAGCATTTGACGATTTCGCCGCCAGTGGTCTGTGCCTCAATGACTGAATACATCGTGGGTTCATCGATGGGAACCACCATCAGCGGCTGACCAAAGCGGCGTGCCAACGCGATGGCGGGGTTCATGACGATTTTCATACCCATCATCGACGCTTTATGCGCTTCGTTGTAGGTTAAGGCTTTGACATGCTCGGTTTTTTGTCCCCGCACAACTTTGGGGTCAGCGCTTTGCACAGGCACGTCTTTGTAGAGCAAAGTTTTGGTGTCATAAGTGTCCTTTAAGAGGCAAGATATGAATACAGCGGTTAAGTCTGAGCCTCCTCTGCCCAGAACCGTTTCTAAACCGTCTGAAGTGACGCCGAAGAATCCCGCTAAGCAAACAATCTTGCCTTCTTCCAGCGGCTTGGTCAAGGAGTGGAGGCGTTTTTTGCTTAACTCATAGTTGGGCAAGGCATCTTCAAAAGTGTCGTCTGTTACGATTGGCCACTCTTCAATGGAGTGGCAGGTGGAGTTTAAGCCGTTGCTTTTCAGGATGTAATCCATAACCATCGCCATGGCAAGTTCGCCGCCCAACGTGAGGGTTCGGGCTTTGATGTTGCCGCTGAACCGTTTGTTAACGGCATCTAAGGTGGTCTGTGTTAGGGCTTTGTAGTTTGCAAGTTCCTCTTGGGCTTGCTTTACATAGTCGCCTTTAACGTAGAGTTTTGCGAGGCGCTCGTAGACTTCGAAAACTGGTTCCACGGGTAAACCGCATTCCTGAGCGTGGGATTCACCGATTTTGATAAGTGCATCCGTGACGCCCATGGGCGCAGAAAACACCACTATTGGTCCCAAACCGTCTTTCTGCTGGATTTTTGTGATTTGAGCTATGATCTTTGGGATTTGTTTGCCTTCCGCATCTAGGAGGCTGCCGCCGAATTTAGCAACTGAAACAGTTTTGAAAGCGCATTCCACCCTTTATGAGATAGCATCAATTTGGATTCAGCTTTAATAAATTTTCCAGTCGAGCCTCTTTAGGCAATCATAGGCTTTCAAAATCTAAATCATCGCTTGACTTCTCGGACTCTCCCGTCTGCCGACGTTTAAGAAGCAACGTGACCCCAACGACTATGATAATGGTGACTGCGCCAGCTATACCAGTGAAAACAAGTTCGTTCCCAGTAACAGTGTTAGGGTGGACGACTACTGTCGAGTTTGAGTTGGGTGTGGCTGTTGGCGCCGTGTATATAGGCGGCATCTGGGTCGGGTTCTCAGTTGGGGATGGCGTCTGTTCGGCTGTTGGCTGAGGCGTCGCTTGTTGTGGGGAGGCAGTTGGGTTTTGAGTGGGTCGTACGGTGGGTTCTGCCGTCGGTGCCGGCGTAAATGTTTCGGTTGGAGTTGGGCTTGGCGTTGCCGTGGGCGCTGGTGTTGGGGTAGAGGTCGGCGATGGCGTGGGGGTGGGGGTTGCGGTAGGCGGTGGAGTCGGGGTAGGAGTTGGGGTGGGTGTGGATGTTGCAGTCGGCGATGGAGTTGGCGTCGGCGTTGGGGTAGCGGTTGCGGTTGGTCTGGGCGTAGGCGATGCTGACGGGGTGGGAGTGGCTGTTTGTGCATTTGCCTCCTGTGTTATCATTAATCCTAGAACAAGCGTCGCCAAGAAAAAGGCAATAACAGAGAATTTTTTACTCATTGCTTTCATCATTCTTTTGAGCCTACGTGAATAATGCAGGGGCGAGACTTACTAACGTAGGTTCACTTTTTCGGTACTCTATTACTCTATGTTATTATGGCATAAATGGTAATGTGGATTCATCGGTGAACAACACCGCTTAATAAATCTCAAAAAGCAAACCCAAATAAGAGCCCAGCCTTTCTCTTTAGAAGAGGTATCCTGTATGTACGATGGCTACGTTTTTTTCTGTAACAAATCCACCCGCCAAAAATGCCTAAGCACCAAACATTACACATGTGCAGACGAAAAAACCAAGCCCAAAGGATCTATCAAAGTGGGCTCAGTTATTTTCCTCTATGATACCGACGACAAAACCTTGGTGGGACCCTTTACAGCTTTAACAACTGGTGCTGACGAGTTGGATGCTGGCACATGGGCTATGGATGTTGAAACCCATATTCCCTCTGAAGATCTCAAAATCACCTGGGAAGACCTGCATATAATCAAGGATGCGCCGAGTCAGCTTCCGTTTCTGTTGGAGCCCAACGTTTGCAAGCTCTCCACTACCCAGATAGAGCGCATGTTGGATTTGTTAAGGCAGGGGGAACTCTACCTCTACGCCAAAGACCAAGAGCCCTAATGCTGGGCAAGTTTTTTTGCGTCTAAAGCTACGATTTTGTGGCAGTTGAGGCATCGGGTAAAGGTAACATCTAAACCGTTGAGTACGTCAAAACGCCGCTGCTTATACAACTGTGCTCTATCATGTTTGCAGTTAGCTTGCTTAATGTAGAATACACTGTCTTCGGTCAATCTCCCTTCTCCCATACTGACTTTGGAGGGGTCGGTTAAATAACTTTGCGTAAAAACGCAACCATGGTTAGCATTGAGACATGGAGCAAAAAAGACAAGAGAAGCTAAAGGGGCTACTCCATTTTTATGTCAACTTCCACCTTCACTGGCACCTGCTCTTTATAGACGACCATTACAGGGCAGGATGCTTCGGTCCTGCGCCAAGCAGCCTCAACCAACGGCTTGCGTACCTTAGAAGCGATGCTGACTTTCATGGTTACACCTGTAACGTTTGGAGTGTTCGGGATTTTTTCGGCTTCCACATTTACCTCGATTTTTCCCGGGTCAATTTTGCTGTTCTTGCAAACTTCCGCGTAAATGATTACTCCGCAGCCTGCCAATGACATCAACGCCAACTCCAGCGGCGTGGGTCCCGTATTAGTTCCGCCTTGTGCTTCGGGAAGATCGCAAATTACAGTGTACCCTCTGCCGTTGTCGGCTACGAGACGGGTGTTTTCGAGAAGTTTTGCGTTGCCTTTCAACCTAGACATAACAAATGCGCCTTCCAAGAACAGTTGTTAACGGATTTAAAAATCTGCTGGGCGCTTCTTGATCGCCAAACCTGCGGTGGGTGAACTTTAAATACAATAAAAAAGGTGTCATACATAAGCGCTAGGAGTAGAGTCATTTGACAAAGAAGAATGGTCCACTACTTATCGTTCCTTGGCGATGCACTTTCGCTTGCGACAGCAACTGTGCCCACTGCATCTCAGCAGGCAAAAAAGCGGTATCCGACGAAGTCAACACCGAAACCGCTAAACATATAGTTGACGAAGTCAGCGAATTCGGCGCCTCCTTCTTCGGCGTCACCGGCGGAGAACCATTTCTACGCAAAGACCTCTTCGAAATACTTGACTACGCTACAAGCAAGGGCTTAAACACAAGCATAATCACCGATGGCCGTCTCCTAACCGAAGAAATAATCCAGAAAATCATCAAAAACAAAACCAAAATCTCAGTGAGCATCGATGGCGGGCCGAAAACCAACGATGTTATCCGTGGAGAAGGCGCCTACGAGGCGGCGGTTAAAGCCATCGAGCGGTTTCAACGTGAAGGCTTACTTAACGTGCTCGTCTACACATTCGCAAACCGCGGCGACGTAACCAACGTCAACGAAAAGGACATGGTGCATGTGCTGGACCTCGCCAACAAGTTTAGCGCCCGCTGGGTAGTTTTCCACGGCATGATCCCATACAGCAACACACCTGAATGTCTCCAAGCTGACCCTACCCCCGCCCAGTATGAGTGGGCTTGCAACAAACTCTACGACTTAACTCAACGCTACAACGGTAAACCAAACATCAACGTCTATATCCCCTTCTACGCGCGGGTGGCAAAGCAGCGGGGCATGCCAGACTTCGATAAGTGGTACAATGGCTTCTTTTTGGGCAGGTGCTTCTTCGGCAAATTCATGAGCATAGCTGAGAACGGCGACGCCATCCCCTGCAGCTACAACGATGTTTACCGCATCGGCAACGTCGAAAGCCTCTCGCTTGGGCAAATCTGGGATAACATGCAGAACAGCGAATTCTTCACCAAAGCCAAAGACAAAGCCAACCTCAAGGGCAAATGCGGCGTCTGCGAATACAACGACATCTGCGGAGGATGCCGAAGTGCAGCGTTGTTTTATACAGGGGACATTTTGGGTTCGGATCTAAGATGCGCCTACGTGCCCATGGCGCTAAGGCAAAAGGCTTAGCGTTGTTATACCCCTGTGTCTATGGTTTGAGTTGAGTGGTGCCTGACCACCAGCGCACGCATTTGTCAATTAAATCATTTAAGACGAAAAATTCTAAGCAAAAAATGGCTAACACCTTTGTTTTCTTTCCCGAAACCGTCTCTTTAGCACAGAATTTAAAAGCAAAAAAAGCCAATAAGCGTAAGGCACCCATTGGGGGAGAGGACATGACGGGAAAAATCGATGAAATAGACGCCAAAATCATCAAAGGACTGCTATCTAACGCCAGAAAAAACTTTGTCGAATTAGCTGCTGAATGCAACATCTCCGCTGTCTCCATAGGGGACCGCTTTGCGGAATTAGAAAAAGCAGGCGTAATCACTGGCTCAACAATTCAAGTGGACCACTGTGCACTGGGAGCAAACGCCACTTGCGGCGTGATAGTTAAAGTCGACAAAAAAGACATAGAATCCGTTGCCACGTTTATTAGAAAAATACCTTTCGAAATCCCACTTATCATCTACGGCGGGGTTAAAGCCGACATATACTTCCTTACCTCGCTAAAAGACATAAACGACGTGATTAATTTAAAAACCCTAATCCGAAGAAACAAGTCTGTGCAAAGTATAAGAACAGAAATCTGGACAGGCATAAAAAACTTCCCAGAAAACTTGCAGATCACTAAATTAACGCACCCGTGTAAGCAGTCGCAAAGCCATACATCTCCAGCCGACCGAGGCAGAAGTATCAAATTAGATGCGGTTGATTTTCAGATAATAGATAAACTATCCAAAAATAGTATGCAGCCATTTGGCCAAATAGCGAAGGTCGTAGGAACATCCATAAAAACGGTTTCAAGAAAATACCGGCGGCTACTAGACAACGGCATCATCAAACCCATCATCCAAGTTGACTTACCTAAACTTGGGTATAATGCAATCGCGAACATCGCGTTAGCACTTGATTCTCAAAACGATCCAGAGTCGGTGCTAAGTGAATTGATGGCTATTGACGATATATTTTTGGTCATAAAAACAAGCGGCGAATTTGATATTTTTATTTACGTGATGTTAAAAGATATCAATCAAATGCTCACGACTCAGGAAAAATTAGCAAAAATACTGGGTATTTCACGAATCGAGGTTTCAGTGTTTCCAGTCTGGGTACCTTGGCCTTCCGCCAATGAAGGCATATCGACCTTTTAAAAACACAAGAACTGTTAGCGAGAGTAGCGTGCACCCAAAATTTTCGGAAGAGAGAGAGGGGGGTAAAGGGAATCTTATGGATGCACGCTACACATTTAGCTTCTCAGGTGCTGATGAAGGAGTAGACCAAGCGTTTTTCGGCTTCGGTTATAGTTAACTTGTGCCGTTGCCTTTGGAACTCGTATTTTCTGTGACGCTCGGCTGGTGATGAAGACGGAGCCTCCGTTACGCAAGTGCTTTTTGACTTGGCAGAAATCCACGTCTTCGGCTTCTCTAACTTCGACGTCTAAGCTTGCATCGTTGTCCAGCAAAAGAATCTGGAATTGTGCGGGCTTACCTGTTTTTCTCCGAGCGGCATTTGTCAAAAGCTTGTTCTTCCTTTCAGGGTTTGAAAAACAATCTATTATTATTTTGAAAAATGTTTAAAGCTATGTGATTGGCTTGGCACTACAACAAGCGTCAACATTACATGAAAAAACGTTGTATCTTGGGGTCAGACAAGTTTTCTACGACTAAATCAGCTTTTTCTTCTTCCAACTCTTGCTTGTTATAGACGCCCGTTGTCACCGCGATACAACTCATCCCCGCCGCCTTCGCCGCCTCCACGCCGAAAATCGAATCCTCAAACACTACACATGCCGAAGGCTGAGCTTTTAGTTGCTGCGCGGTTTTTAGGAAAATCTCTGGGTCAGGCTTAGAGAAAGAGACCGCCTCAACCGTTAAAACCACGTCAAAACAGTCGATTAAACCCTTGATTTGAAGCAGATGCATGATGACGTTTCGGTTATTCATCGACGCCAACCCCACCTTCACCTTACCATGCAACACCGCAAGCAGCTCCCGCCCACCCTCAAACAGTGCCACTTCATCGGCTAATTGAATCTGAATTTCACTTTTTCGCTCAACAAGCTGCTTAACAACCTTCTCATCAACCCGCCTGTTTGCAGCTTCGAGAATCGCACGGAACGTTTCCGCTGCGCCGATGCCTATTCTGCGCTCGATGTAGGGGGTGGGGACGGTGAGGCTGATATCTTTGAGTGCCCTCTGGAATGAAACATCAATGGCTTTTCTTGTGTCGGCGAGGGTTCCGTCCCAGTCGAAGATTGCTGCTTCAAACATGGTGGGTTCTCATTGGAGGTTGAGTTTTTCGCGGATGGCCTGGCTTTTTTTGGTGGCTTCTTCGATGGCGCGTATCATGGCTGGGCGGATTTGTGATTGTTCGATTTGGTAGATGGCTTCGATGGTTGTTCCGCCGGGGGTGGTGGTCATGTCCTTGATTTTTGAGGGTTCCTCATGGAGGTCTAAGACGAGTTTGCCGGTGCCCATCACTGTCTGCGCTGCACAGTTGAGGGCGATGTTGCGGGGCAACCCCACTTTTAAGCCTGCGTAAGTGAGGGCTTCGATGATTATGCTCATGTAGCCGGGTCCGCTGCCGCTGACCGCCGTGATGGCATCCATGTATTTCTCGTCCACCTCATCATAGACACCCATCAAGTCCAGTAAACCCTTCACGGTTTCTTTGTCTTGGACCGTGACGTTTTCGCCACAGCAATAGGCTGTGTAAGCGGCTTGCACCATTGCGCCGAGGTTGGGCATGATACGCACGATTTTGGCTTCAGCCGGCGCGTTTTTCTTGAGAAAACTCAGTGGCACAGTGGCGGCGACGGATATGACGAGTTTGCCCTTGATTTCTCTGCTGATTTCTTTGAGGATTTTGGCTACGTCGCCGGGTTTAACGATTACAAAAACGATGTCGGCTGAGGCGGAGGCTTTGGCGTTGTCGACGCCTGTTTTAACGCCGAGCGCTTCGAATTCCTTGAGTTTTTCAGCTTGAATGTCAACGGCTGTAATGGAGGATGCTGTGATTCCGCCTTTGACGAGGCTCTTGATTATTGCGCCGCCCATCATGCCGGTGCCGATAACTGCGATTTTTTGAGTCATGATTGATCACTTTTACATTTTAGAAGTTGGTTTTGCTCTTTAAACTTTCGTAGTCAAGCAACCCTGTATGCATAATCATCTTCCATTCTTTTCCCACTTTAGTGTAGACTTTACAGGCTCTCCCCTTCCAATGGTTCCTATGTCCTTTCTTGTCCATCCACAAGGTATCAACGTCTACAACTGCATATGCACCATCACCTTCTTTGGAAACCACTATCTTTCTTATGACCCGCCTGTTGTGGATTAAGTCGTGTGTATCAAATAGGCGCTGCCAGCCTTCTTTCCAGCGGTTATAGTTGTATCTGCCCTGCTCAAGGATCCAATCCATAGGGTCATGGTCATTTTCGGTTGGAGGCCATGGCCAAACCATGTCTGGATGAAAAATCGTCAGTAAAAGCTCTACGTCTTGGGTGTCCCATGCATGAGTTTCTCGGTTGACGATTTCCCTTATCTGCTCCACTATAATAGTCATATTAACCAACTGTGTTTGGGTTATTTTATGAGAGGTTAGTTAAAAAATCAAGCGGCAACTACAAGTTTTTGTAGAATCTTATGCATAGCCATTGCTGGCGCATCCGTTTTTATGCCCCGCGGGTTGAAATGCGTGGGCACCGCTTGGAAACCTGCTGTTTTGAGGGCTTCTATGAATGCTATGTTGGATGGCGCGGGCAAAGTGAGTTTGCCGCTTAATTTATCAATGACATAGTACGTGGCGGGCGATGCGGCTTCGGCTCTGATTTGGGTTAAGAGTTTGGTGATTTTGTTGCTGTTCCTAAACGCCGCCGTCCTGTTTTGGGCAAGCATCTGCTCCACAAACGCCTCGTCCGCAATTGCGCCTATCCAGAGCGGACCCGCCCAATCCATCTTTGTGCCGCATTCAGGGCAGGTTGGGCAGCCGAAGGGATTGTGGGTGATTTCTCGATGCATACAGTTAAAGCAGTGCATGATGTAGCCCACCGCTTTGAGGCTTTCGTCGGCTTTTTTTGCGCCATAACCTATTTGGATGTAACCGCGGATATAGTGGTCTGTGCTGTGGCTGAAGAGCACTTTGACGCCGATGTCATGCTTCGCCGCCGTCGCCGCAACTGCGCCGCAGAGAAGCCTCACCGCCAACTCGTGGCAGTACTCCGTACGCAAAGGTCTACCCCCATACTTACGCAGACAAGCCTTCGTATGCACCCCGCAGAGCGGCGCCAAATCCGTAGCAGTAGCCGCCAGCAACCCCTTGTTTTTGAGTGCTCGAAGCGCTGAGTCGAGGTAGGGGGCGGGTGTGCCGAAGGGGTCGATGTCGATTATGTCGAAGCGTTTTTTGGGTGAAGCGTTGTTGGAGAGTGTGCGGTTTGCGTCGCTGTGCTTTAAGGTGACTTTGGTTTCAAGATGGTTGAGTTCGATGTTGTGTTGGGCGAGTTCGCAGGCTTTTGTGCTGATGTCGCTTAAAAGCACCCTTGAGGCACCGTTGACTTCTGCGGCGTAGCGGATTCCGCGGATGCCCTGGCTGGATAGGGGCTCACAGACGCTCACTTCATGGTTAACCATGCGTTGGTAGGTTTGGAGGGCTAGGACGCTGAGGTCGCGGTTGAACTCCATCACAGGATTGTAGAAAACTGGGGCTTTGGAGGGCGCGTAATCGCTGGGGATTACGCCGTAGGCTTTGAGGTCTGGCACTAAAACTTGCACTTTGCCTTCATGTATGATTTCGCTTGGGAAATCGGCAACGAAACCAGTTTTTTCTGTCATGCTTCTGCTCCAAAGATAATGTATGATTTGAGTGACTATCTTAAAAATGTTCGATAAAGCAGCTTTTAATGTACTGCCGATTAGCGGGGTCAATCGAAAGCATTATCTTCATGCAATAGATAGACATCCTGTAGGTTCTAATTCTATCCCCTGCAGTTGATAACTTATGGTTTTAGTTAGTGTAGTTATGTGTTGCCGTAATCATGAAAAATACGTAGCAGAAGCCATGGATAGTGTTTTAAACCAAACCTTCACGGATCTTGAACTCTTAATTACTGAGGACTGTTCAACCGATAATTCTCCGAAAATAATTGTTGACTACCAAAAAAAGGATCCACGAGTCCACGCGTTTTTCCACAATAAAAACTTGGGTGTTTCAACAACGTTAAATGATGGTTTAGAGCGCGTCAGCGGCAAATACGTTTGTTTCTTAGATTCAGATGACTTATGGATAAGAGACAAGCTGGAAAAACAGCTAAGAATTCTAAGAAAGGACGATACAAAACTTCTCTGGTCAGAAGGCGAAGTCATTAACAGCCAAGGCCAAAGAACTGGTGAACTTGTAACCCAGCACATCAAAGCGTTCTCAGATAAAAACGGCTGTTTATTTGAACCGCTTCTAAAGGAACTGATTGTTTTTCGTCAGAGCATGATCTTTAGGGCTGATTACGTAGAGAATATTAGGTTTGATCCACAACTAAGATACGTCAATGACCACCGCTTTTTAGTGGATTTAGCAGTTGACCACGAATTCCTCTTTATGCCTGAAATCCTAGCGAAATACCGTATCCACGAAAGTAACATCAGCAACCAAAACATGTTGGGCTGGGCGAAAGACAAGGTTCTCATACGCCAATATTTCCTCCAAAGGTATGGGGGCAGAATGTCGGCAAGGGCTAAGGCGGATATTAACTATCAAATCGGCTTTTACCTGTCGCGACTGGGCAAAGACAATGAAGCAAAAAAATACTATCTACAGGCACTAAAAATTGACCACACACATGTCACAAGCACCCTCTATACAGCGCTAACACTGACAACAGGTGAGGGATTTATCGGAAAATTCTTAGTAAACTCTTTCAACTCAACCACGGAACTCGTAAGCAATCTAAAAACAGGGCGAATGCATCCCAAACCAGTTTAAACTATTCTTTCTGCTTATTGAAACAACGATGGTTGCTTTGGAGAAGAGAATCCTAATCATTACCGGCGCACCAGAGAGTGGAAAAACCACTGTTCTCTCTAAAACCGTTGAGACCCTCAAAAGTCACGGCATCAGTATAGGCGGCATGATTAGCCGTGAAGCCAGAAATGGCTATGCACGTGTAGGGTTTGAAGTCGTCGATTTAACAAGCGGCAAGCATGGCTGGCTAGCACATGTAGCGCAGAAAACGGGGCCACAAATAGGAAAATACCATGTTAATCTTGAGGATCTTGACAGTATAGGCGTAGAAGCCATCTCTGAAGCCACCCATAAGTATGAGGTAGTAGTCATCGACGACATTGGCCCCTGGAGCTTTTTTCGCAAAAGTTTAAGCAAGCTGTAGAGGCAGCGTTGAATAGTCCAAAGGTTGTGTTGGCGATTGTGCATGCCAAAGCCAAAGATCCCTTAATAGTGGAGACCAAGTGCCGTGCAGATGCTGAGGCGTTTTTGGTTACACATGATAACCGTGAAGGTTTGCCTGAGGTCTTGGCGCAGAACATCTTAAGTCAAATTTAATCCGCATTTCTAAGTGAGGCTCCTATGTTTGCTCTGCTTGTAGAAAACGCCTCAACCAATCCGCAATCACACACACAATCCAACGCCAAAAAGCACTGCACAGCAAAGCCCGCTGGAAGAAGCTGAGTAAGGGCGGCGTTCTCTTCTTCTTAACATAGAAAAACAAAACTTTTGCCAAGCCTTTTGCAATAGCTTTTTTAGTGAACGCCAAGTCATACTTTTGCGGTGCAACTTACGGAAGACGCAACAATTTGGGTTCCAGCCGACGGCGACACCTTTGTCACCGAAGACGGCTTCATCATGAACACGTTCGGCTACGAGCACCCAGAGGATAGGGTGTTCGCGTTTCTCAAGTACATCCCAGCCAAGTACAAGGACCTCTTCAACGTAGAAATGCTGCAGCGCACATGGAAGTTTGGATCAAAACCGCTTACGGCGCAGTTGTTCCGTGCCGAAAAACTCTACACAGCTAAAAACTACCAAACCTTCATCGAAGCCTTCCGCAAAAACTTCCCCAACTACCTCTTCTACGACCAAACCCGCAGCAAAGAACTCATAACCGCGCCACTAGACAAGATTGAGCAGATGTTTGTGCCAAGAGACCGGCTTGTGTGGCTGCAGAACCTAAAAAGCCCCGACAGCCTCCAAACCCACGCGCTCAAACTCATCGACCTCATCCACAAAGAATCAGGTGTAGCCTACAGCGACTTGGGCATCCACGGCTCTATCGCGTTGGAGATGCATGCGCCTGAAAGCGACATTGACTTTGTCGTGTACGGCACCGACAACTTCCGTCAGGTCGAACAAACCATCCAAATCCTGGTGAATGAGGGCACCTTAACCTACATCGCGGGTAACCGCATCGAAGCCGCCCGCAAATTCGTCGGCAAATACCACGGCAAAATCTGGATGTACAACGCCACCAAAAACCCAGAGGAAATCAAGGGCAAATACGGCGACTACACCTACACCGCGTTGGCGCCCCTGCGCTTCACCGCAACTGTGTGCGACGACACCGAAACCATGTATCGCCCAGCCGCCTACAGAATCACCAATTACAAGCCCATGGATGCACAGTCAGAACTTGACCTCGAACAGATTCCCACACAGGTCATCTCAAACATTGGCTGCTACCGAAACATCGCCCGCAACGGGGGGCAAATCAAAGTCGCAGGCACCCTAGAGAAAGCCCAATCCACAACAGACGGCAGCACCTTCTACCAGGTCGTTGTGGGAACAGCCACTTCAGAAGAAGAGTACATATGGCCAACCTAAAACTCCGCGACCGAGACGCCATCCAAAGCGTTGAGGGCATCCTTTTCCGAGTCTTCGGCTACAACCACCCACAAAACGCTTACATTTGCGATGCGGAATACGCCAGCTCAAAAATCTTCCACTCCACCGACCCAAGAGCACCCCGCGAAGGCAGAAACGAGCTTTACTACAAATTCTACAATGACGAAGGCATGAAACTCGTCGCCAAAAAATACCCCCAATACCTCATCGACCACCAAATGCTTGGGTTAAAAATCGTCGGCGTTCCTCATGACCTGATTGCTGAGGCAAGGCAGCCGCAGCCCCGGTTGCAGGAACTGCTCAAAAAAGGCCCAGCTGACCCGCTTTTAGCGGCTATGGAACGAGTACTCGAAATCTCCACCGGCAAGTCGGGTGTGTCACCGCAGAGCTTCGGGGTTTTCGGTTCAATGCTGCATGGCTTCCACCACCCCAAATACTCTGACATCGACTTCACTATCTACGGCAAAGAAGAAAACCGCAAAATCGTCGAAACAAACAAGCAACTCTACTCTGACCCAACATCAGGGCTTAGCAACGAGTTCGCCTCCCAAGACGCCATGAAAGGCAAAAGGTGGCTCTTCAAAAACTTCACCGTACCCGACTTTGTGTGGCATCAGCGCCGAAAATACATTTATGGTCTCTACGACGACCGCAAGTGCAGCGGCAGAGTAATCAAAGCAGAGTTTGAACCCGTCAAAGCATGGGGGGAAATCGTAAACGAGTATGATCCCGAAGCTCGGATTGTGCAGAAGGGCTGGGTAAAACTCAAAGCACGGGTGACAGCGGACGATGATGGACCGTTTATTCCCTCAGTCTACGGCATCGAACCCTTAGAAGTGCTCAGTGGACCCAAAGAAGCCCTTGAAGTCGTCCGCGTGTTTAGTTATATGGAGGAGTTCCGCCAGCAAGTGCAGCGCGACGAAACCGTAATCGTCGAGGGCAACTTAGAAGAGGTCCAATCGCCCAAAGGCAGCTACCATCAAGTCACCTTAACCTATTGCCCACGCTACTACGAGCAAGTCCTAAAAGCACTCCACTAAGTGAGCACCAAGTAGTCTTGGGGTTTATTGCCTAAAATGAGGCGGTAATGTTCGCTGCCGCTTTTTTTATCCACTACCAACTCGACCTTGCCCTGTGCCTCGACGCGTTCGCCAACTGCAGCTTGGAGGCAGAATCTGCCGCGGAAAGAAACAATTTCCTCAATCGACGAGAGCTGCTGGCCCCTGAAGCGTCACAACACTGCCGACTTTGTAGGTGCAGGGCGTAAACAGGGCGTCTTCTGTGTCAACGATTTTGGTGAGGATTTTGCAGTAGCCGCTGTTCCGGTAGGTTACGTCGCCGTACTCTTGGGCGGTTTCAGTCCAGTCTTTGACGAAGCGGACAAAGTAGTCTGTGCCCATAAACATGCCCTGAAACGCTTTGCGACTCTCCGCTGCCAAAAAATCCTCAAAACTCATCTGCGTGTCTTTTGAGCGGAAATCATAGAGCGTTCTTAGCTCCGCCTGCGTGTAGGCTTTGAAGCCTGAATCGTCTTCTTTGCGCAACTCCTCCAATGCAGCGTAGGCTTTGCGGCTGTTTTCTATGCCGTAGACAAGCGGGTCAATGTCTGAGGCGGCTGTGGTTAAGCCTGCCATGATGGAACCTGAGATGCCGATGCTGCTCCACGGGATACCCGCCTTCTCTTTGAGGCGCTCTGCTAAGCGGAGGGCTTTTTCTTCCAGCGGCGAGAGGGTTTTGGCTTTGCGGAACTCTGCAAGCTTCTCTGTGGGCTGAAGGATTTCTATGATTTGGTTGGTTGGGACTTCGCAGAGGGTTTCACCGAAAACGGGGTCGTCTACGATGAGGTCAGGGTGGTTTTGTTGGAGGTACCGAAAGCGGTCGCCTAAACTGTAGACTTTGCCGTATGTGACGCTTTGGTTTTTTCTTGGCCATTCGGCGTAGGTATGTAACGGGGGAACGCGATGATTTTCTGCGGCGGATGAACTAACCCTTTAACGTCGAAAACCACGTTGCTCTTGGTTTTGATTAAGTCTCCTTCACGCGCCTTCATAGCATCACGGTTGTATACTGCTGCACTTGTGTGTAATTTTTTACATAACGTTAATAAGGCTTTTTTTGAACCGTAATAGAACGGTGCATCAAAATTGGCAATCAACTGCGAAAAAGCTCAACACATCAGCAGATGCCTACAATTAGCCATCATCCTAGAAGTCAGCGCCGACAAACCAGGCAACGTAAACTTAGTCATAGACTTTGAAGGCACCAGAGCCGAACACTTTTTGGCCTCCTCCATCGCCGCAGGGCCATCTTTTCAGGAGGCGGCTTACCGCGGCATCGAAATCGCCCAGGGCAAACGCGGCCTCGCCAACGCGGAATTAGGCGAGCTTATACGGTTGGGCATCAAAGACATCGACGAGTGGCAGCGTGGCGGCAACACCCTGCTTGGCACCATCATGCTGTTTGCTCCGATGGCGGTCGCGGCTGGCATGACGCCGACCGACGAAAAATATACGCTTGACTTCGCGGTTTTCCGCAAAAATATTGACAAAGTAATCAAGGCATCTACCGCTTTGGATTCCGTGGCAGTATACGAAGCCATAGATATTGCGAAACCCAGTGGACTCAACGGTGCACCTGACTTAAACGTCAAAGACCAAAACTCCAAAGCCCGCCTAATCACAGAAAACGTTACGTTGCGCCAGGTTTTTGAGATCGCTTCGAGCTACGATGACATCTGTAGTGAATGGATAAACAATTACCCAATAACCTTCGACTTAGCCTACCCATACTTAGCCACAGAACTCAAACGTAAAGACCATAACACAGCTATTGTTAACACGTTCCTCAACGTTCTCGCCAGGAACCCTGACACTTTTATCGCCCGAAAAATCGGTCGACAAAAAGCCAACGAAGTCTCTGAGGGCGCCCAGCAAATCCTCGACTATGGCGGCGCCGAAACCGCCAGGGGCAAAGAAGCCCTGATTGCTTTTGATAAGAAGCTGCGTAAAGCGGGCAACGATTATAACCCCGGAACCACTGCAGACATCACCGCGGCGGCGTTAGCGTTGACGACTTTGAACGGTTACAGACCATAGTAGAGAAGGAATGTACGACATCCAATGAAAGTGCTTGAATACAACTGCTCAAGGTAGGGTATTGTCTCGTCTGTCATTCTGCTCAAACCAATTGCACCTCCAAGCGGTTAAGTTTTTGTATTCTTTTATACACTAATTCGTTGGCAATAATACTATTAAGCAGGCCGTAATCTATGGATAAGCTATGTTCTTCCATGTGATCCTCACCAGCAACTGCAACCTCCAGTGCAAGTACTGCTTCGGCGAGAGCCTTGATGACTTCGACGAGGAATTCGGCGGCGACATCGAAGTCGACTATAATCTGCCCCGCAACCTCAACTACGACCTGCGTTTGCTGGACAAGTTTTGCCGCAAAGACCCCGACTGCGTTTTAACCTTCTACGGCGGCGAACCCCTCATGCAGATGGATAAGCTGCGGCAAATCATGGATAGAATCACGCCTAAACACTACATGATTCAAACCAACGGTTTACTACTCGATAGACTCGAACCCAAATACGTCAACCGTTTCCACACAATCCTAGTCTCCTTAGACGGCGACGAAAACCTCACCGACCACTACCGCGGCAAAAGCACCTTCCGCAAAGTCATCAACAACCTCACACACATCCGGCAAAACGGGTTCCAAGGCGAACTCATCGCACGCATGACCGTCATGGAACAAACAGACATAGAGAAACAAGTAAAATGGCTACTGTGCAACGATGAATTCTCTTTTTCTTCGGTTCATTGGCAACTAAACGCTGGGTTCTGGGGCAACGATTACCAACGCCGCAACTTTGACGAGTGGAGCAAAACCAGCTACATCCCCGGCGTCGACGCTTTAGCCAAGTTCTGGGTGGACCAAATGGAAGACAAGGGTATAATTCTAAAACTCTACCCGTTGCTGGGCATCGCATATTCGCTTCTGCATGGCGAAGCGGATTGTCTGATGCGGTGTGGCGGCGGCTGGATCAACTATGCCATCCAAACCGACGGCTACATCATTCCTTGCCCGACCATGTGGGGAATGAAAGCCTATTATATGGGCAATATAAAAGACGCTGATCCCATGCGGCTGCCTAAACGGTTTGTGGAGGAGAAACCCTGTAGCGAATGCACGATCTTAGGTCTCTGCGGAGGACGCTGCCTCTACACCAACATAACCAAGCGGTGGACAGACGAAGCCTACAGCAGAGTATGCTACACCGTTTTGCAACTTATCGAATCAGTAAAGCGGCAGACGCCAACGATACAGCGGCTAATAAAAAGCGGGAAAATCAAACTCGCCGACTTCGACTACGTCAAATACAATGGAGCCGAAATAATTCCCTAACCGTTTTGCTGTTCTGCTTGTGGTTTGCTCCACAACCACCCTGCAACCCAGAGCAAACGCAGAAACCAAAACACAAACGCCCACAAAGCCCCCAAGAAGAAGATGAGCAAAGGGCACCCCTGCCTTCAACTAACAATAGAAAAACAAACAACCCGAAATTTGATCTACAGCTAAAGCTTCTTGTAGACCACGTCTTTTTCGTGTGCATGCTGTGTTATTTTTAAGCCGACGCTTTGGCCGCCTTCGGCGCGTTGGATATCTTTATGGTCGATCTGCATGGAATGAACTATTTGATCAAAATCGGTGAAGGGTCCTTTGATTTGAATGCGGTCTCCCACAGATAGTGGAAGCATCAATTCGACTACTGCTACGTTGATTTTAGAAAAATAGTTTTTTATGCAGCCGATTTCGATTATCTCTTCTTCCAAGATTTATCCTCAAATTAATATTCAAGTTCTGAATAAAAGATTTATTGTTTCAACCCTAATTACTAAAATTTTGGTACAAAAATGCTTCAAAAATAGGAAAATTACCATCCTTGAGTCGCGTCATCGCCTGTTTGTTCCAGCGCCTTCTTCTCCTCATCTCCAACATCAGGCGGAACCTCAACTCGGTGACCATTCTCCTCGAATATCTCCCGTTTCTTTTTCTTCTGTTCAACCGTAAATTTGCCTACATCTTTAGCTTCTGAAAAAACGTTCACCCCCAAAAAACTAGAAAAAATAGGCTACTTCTTTAGCCTAACTTTAACTGACCATTCAAGTTTATCGGTTAATTCAGTCGCGTTTTCAGCAATGTTGTTGCTTTTCAGGTATTGGCTGAGGCTTTCTTCCACTTTGTTCCAAACATTTTCTGTGTCAAGTTCGTCTACTAAGACGCGCCCAACGTTTTCGCAGATTTCCATCCCCTGTTTGTCGTTAAAACTTGTGGTTTGCATATTTTTCACCCACACAATAGCCTCGAAACGCGTGTATTAGTGTGCGTGACTGTGCCGTATCAATAACAAACAATGCCAACCTCAGCCTTAACAGGTTTTTTGCTGGTTGTTTTTTCTCTCTTTATGTGGGTGTGGTGGTTTGTGGGGTGCCACAAGACTGTAACTGGAGGCGGTTGCTTTTTTTGGTTGCATTGTTTTTCTTTGTCTGTTTCGGTGTGGAAAAAGCGTTTTTCTCCACACGCGGTACATGGCTCCATGGAGAGGCGCACTGGATGTGTGTGAAAGCATGTATCGACTACTTTTTTAGCGTCAAAGCAGTGAACGGCAACGACAGCGCAATGCAATCGGGCACAAGCAGGGCTAAACAAACATACCCGCCGCCAGCAACCCCAAAAAACAATTATTTTGATTACTGTCAAGGTGCATTTCTAGTTAAAAACGCTTATTTGCCCTGTCAACACTACCTTCTTAGTGAAATTTTGGTAAACACCAACCCTGAGCGGTCCACCTTTAGCGTGCTTTTCTCCGTGGTTTTCCTCGATAACTTAGGCTTCGCCATAGTTGTTCCCTACCTCTACTTCTACGTTCAATCATTGGGCGGCAGCACCCTGTTATACGGCGTGCTTCTGGCATCTTACAGTTTAATGTCGTTTGTTTTTACTCCCCTCGTTGCCCGATTAAGCGACCGCTATGGACGAAGAAAAATCCTCTTAGCTGCCTTGGCCGTGTCAAGTTTCAGCTACTTACTTTTTGGCGCAGCTCAGGCACTTTGGATGCTTTTCTTGGGGAGGATGCTCTCTGGAACCACCGCTGCCACGGTTCCGGTTGCCCAAGCCTACGTCGCCGACGTAACCACCAAAGAGCAGCGGCTAAAATATCTGGGGTTGCTGGGTGCAGCGGCGGGGTTAGCGTTTATTTTTGGTCCTGCCATTGGCGGAACACTAAGCACCTTCTTGGGCTATGGGGTGCCATCGTTTTTGGCGTCTGCGCTGGCGTTAGGAAATCTTGTTTCAGCGTTTTTTCTGTTGCCTGAACCCGCCAGCTTCAACGTTAAACGGGTTACTCTCTCTTTTAGAGCCCTCTTAGACACTATCAGAGGCAGAAAAATGGTTCTTTTACTTGCGGTATATTTCCTTTTTTTTGTATCCTTCGTCTTTCTGCAATCCGCACTTTCTCCTTGGCTGGAAGCTGTTTTCAATTTTGGCTCACTGCAAACGGGTTTAGTTTTCTTTTTCATCGGTGCGGTGAGCGTTTTCACTCAGGCTGTTTTGCTGCCGCCGCTTGGCAAACGCTTCGACAGGCAAACGTTGGTTCTTTTAGGCGTAGTCGCCTTCATTTTTGGCCTCGCCGTCCTGTCCTTTGTTGCCAACCTTGAGGTTCTATTAGTCGTCACAGCAATATCCTCATTCGGCTTTGGCATACAATTCGTAACTTATAACACCTTGATTTCTGTTAGCGCTTCGGAGGCTGCTCAGGGGGGCACTTTGGGTGTGGCCTGGCAATCGCGGGGTTAGCACAGAGCATCGCGCCTGTTTTGGCTACTACCCTGTTTTCGGTTGGGTTAGCCGCTGGGTTTGTGGGGTTGGCGTTTTTGTTTTCTGCTGGAGTAGCAGCGGCGACTGTACCCTTGCTTTTAGCTTTTAGGAAGGCATCCTGAGGTTATTCGGATTCAAGTTTCATCTTAGCTGCCTTAAGCCCCTCTAGCTGCTGCTTGTTTACCTCTGGATATTTGAGGTCTAAGCAGAGGATGCTCGATGTAATTATGTCAGCGATAAGGGAACGCGCTAGCCACTTGTAATCCGCGGGGACAATGTACCATGGCGCCCACTTGGTGCTTGTATTACTCAGCATATCCTCGTAAGCCCCCCTATACTGTTCCCAATAATCGCGTTCCTTTAGGTCTGCAGCCGAGAACTTCCAGTTTTTCTGGGGTGTATCGAGGCGTTCTAAGAAACGTTTTTTCTGCTCCTCGTTGGAAACGTTTAGGAAAAACTTTAGGAGGACGGTTCCGTTGCGTGCAAGATGGCGTTCGAAGGATGCGATGTCTTGGTATCGTTGTTGCCAAAACTTTTCTCCTCGGTTCCCCGGCGGCAACCTCTGCCTATCCAAAAGGTCTGGATGTACTCTAACCACTAAGACCTCTTCGTAATAGGATCTGTTGAATATGCCAATCATGCCTTTCTCAGGCAGCGCGACACATTGTCGCCAAAGGAAATCATGGTCAAGCTCGGTGCTTGAGGGTTGCTTGAAACTGGTGACTCTGCACCCTTGGGGATTAACTCCTGACATCACATGCTTTATTGTGCTGTCTTTTCCTGCTGCATCCATGCCCTGCAGAATCACCAGCAAGGCGTAGGTGTGGCTGGCATAGAGGAGTTCCTGTGCTTCAGCTAGTCTGTTGCTGGTTTTCCTGCAGAAGCCTGTTTGCTCTATCTTTAAGTTCGCCTTTGCCCATCAATTTTGCTTCTTCGTTTTGTGCCCAACCAGTTTTGCAATCTTTCAAGTTAACTTTATGGCAGGGCTTAACGACCGTTAAATCCATAAAATACTTAACTCGTTCCATCCGGCTTCTGAAGATTTTTTGGTATTCATTTTTTGTTTCCAATTGTTTGTTTAGCCTCAATTTTTTCGGTCTGAAAAGGACATAGTAATTTTGCCTCTTTTAGCGTTAAATCTTAGCTTAACTATGCTGTTTTTCTAAAAAGGGGTTTTTTCCTATGTTTTTGAGAGCCTGCTTTGTATTAAAACGTTTTTACGATGGCTAAGTGCCTAGAAAGCCTGATTAAAATCCCTATTGAGCAGAATTTGACATTGGCAAATAGCGGAGTCAGCCCGCTGAGGAAGACGGCACTGATAACGCTTTTATTGGTTCCAGTGAATTGGTACTTAGCTGTTTTTTAGGTGTTTCAGTGTCTAAGCAGACTAGAATCGTTCGCAACGCAGGCTTAATAATTTTCATTGGTTTAATAGTTGTGATTTTGCTTTTGATTGCAACTGGTTACACTGGACAGGGCGCTTTCAACCCGCCCTACCTCCGCTTAGTCCTCAACGCCATTTTCATTTCAGCAACTAACATTTTTGTTGCCGTCGTCGCAGTTAGAAGCTTTTTGAGATTTGGACAAATTAGTTTTGCCCTATTGAGCGGTGCATTGGTAGCAAGTGGTTTAGCGGCTTTCTTGTCAGGCTGGGTTTCAGGCATATCAACCAACGCTAACTTTACAATCTTCAATGTGGGTTTTCTGGTTTCCTCGATTATGCAGGCTTTTGGGGCGGTTTACCTTTCCGCGGCGTCTCCTGCTTCCAAAGTTCTTTCGAACAGAGGACTTATCATCGGGTTGATTTTGCTGTTATCAATCGGTTCTATTGCGTTAGTAACTGCGTTGGCCGTAGCAGGCGTAACTCCGCCATTTGTTACGGCTGACGGCGGCACAACGGATTTGCGCCAGTTTGTCGTCGGTTTATCATTTCTGTTTTTTGTTTTAGCAAGCATCGTTTTTGGCTATCAATATTTGCGCACAAGGACACGTGCGCTTTACTGGTATTCTTTAGCTTTAGCCCTATTTGCATTGGACCTTTTCGTTTCTTACAATTCAACCCAGTTAGGCGATGCCTTACAGTGGGTTGGACGAATTTCCGATTATTTAGGGGGTGTGTTTTTTATCATTGCCCTTTTAACGCTTAGGCAGCAGGTATTTGCCGGGGCTGATTTTCCTGAAAGATGGTTCGAAACCTTCGGCAACAGCCGCGACCAGTTTGCCGTCTTATTTGCTAACATGTTGAGTGGCGTTGCCTACTTAAGAGTCGTCGCTGACAAGTATGACCATGCCGTTGACGCGATCTTTCTAGAAGTCAATAATGCCTTCGAATCAAATACGGACCTACGAAAGGCGGATATTTTAGGGAAGCGTTTGACAGAGATAATTGTTGGAATCGAGAAGGACCCCGTTGACTGGATAAATATTCTTGGCAAAATTGCCCTTAAACGGGAACCTGCAAGAATCGAAAACTACATGGCAGGTCTCGACAGGTGGTTTAGAATGTCAGGGTACAGTCCTGAGAAGGGATATGCTGTCGTCTTATTTGAGGACATATCGAAGCAGAAAGAACTGCAAAGACAACTCGAACTCTACACTAAAGACCTTGAAAGAATCGTTGATGAACGCACAAAGCAACTTCGAGAGTCTGAACGTTTAGCGGCTATCGGCCAAACCGCGGGAATGGTGGGTCATGACATACGCAATCCCTTGCAAGCTATAACAAGCGATCTATACTTGATTGAACAGGAAATCAAGACTAACCCCACATGTATTAGCCCCGAAATAGCCGAAAGCATTGCTGCCATAGAAGAAAACATCGCGTATATTAACAAGATTGTCAGCGACCTCCAAGATTATACAAGAACTCTAAAACCGACAATGTCCTCAGTTAGTGTAAAGGACACTGTAAATAGTGCCCTAAGCGGCAGAAAAATACCGCCCAACATAACCTTCCAAATGCCTAAAAAGGATTTGACCCTAACAACTGACCCGACTTTTCTCAGACGAATCATAACTAACTTGGTAACCAACGCTATCCAAGCTATGCCGAAGGGAGGCAAATTAACGATTGAGGCAACCAAAGAAGACAAGACAGCTTGCATCTCCCTTAGCGACACTGGCGTTGGCATCTCTGAGGAGGCAAAACCCAACTTGTTTAAGCCTTTGTTTACGACCAAGGCGAAGGGTCAAGGTTTAGGGTTGGCTGTTGTGAAACGCCTGGTTGAAATGCTGGATGGCGAAATAACCTTTGAGAGCCGCGTGGGAGAGGGCACAACGTTTATTGTTCGGTTGCCGTTGGAGAAGCAAACCAAATAGCGGGGACATCCGCTTGCACTATGTAAGCTCTGATAACATTTCATATCAGTAAACTGTATAACAAACCTTGCCCCAGACACTGAGGAGGCTACACACGCTTGAATAAGCATTTACCTCTAGCGGTTTCCTTGATTATCCTGATTACATTGCCAATAGCAGTTGGAACTCTACAAGTTACCTCTGCGCAGAGCGATAAACCCATCCTTGGTTATCCCTATTTGGCTCATGGCGCAGATGGAACCGGAGACGCATACAGTTTTTCGGGCTCAAACTTCCAACTCAACGATGCTGCAACAGTCACTTCTATGTCATGCCAAATGTACATCGGGTATTCTATTAACGAACAGGGAGGAGACAGCACTTACCGATTTGCAATTTATGGCGACAGCAACTGACAAGTAGGAGAACTGATTGGTCAAACAGAAGTGGGTACCGTCAGCAAACAAGCGGATGACCAACTTCCATTAACACTGGATGATTTCCAAACGCTAAACTTCGCGTCCCCAATATCTCTGCAGGCTGGCACATACTGGTTAGCTGTGATTGTCCATGGTCCAAACATTCTTGTAGACAACGATAGGACTAATCAATCGGTCCAAAGGGCGAGGGGCAGCTTAAACGACATAACATTCCCTTGAACCGTCAGTTCAATACAATACATTGATAATGAGGTTGTTGCAATTTACGCTTCGGGACAGGGCACAGCCTCTGTGATGCCTGCACCATCTGTTGATGCTTCACATCCTGGAATGTCAACGTTAACGGTTAACTGTCAAAGCGGAGACTCCGATGGCAAAGTGCAAGTTTTCGGCGATCTAACAGTTTACGGCGCCAGTATACCTCAAGCAACCATAGACTTTTCATATAGACAAATCGGCGAAACAGAAGGGCATTCTATTGGCTCAACAACCACTTCCGCCACTGGAAGCTACTCAGTTGATTGGTCACCTTCACTTCAAGGCAACTATCTAATTAACGCAACTTACTGGGGAAGTTCAACAACCAGCTTCGTATTCAAAGCTATCTCCGTTCTCATCACACCCTCAAGCGGCAATCAATCGCAAACTGTATTTTCAGTGGATTCCAACTCTACTGTGGCGGATTTAGCGTTTAACTCGGCTGATGCACAGTTGAGCTTCTCTGTAACAGGAGAGACTGGAACAACCGGCTATGTCGATGTTTGTGTCAGCAAAACCCTTGTAGATGACGCTTCAACAATCCAAGCCTACATCGACGGCAACCCCGCAAGCTACACCGTTTCCTCTACAGCGGACAGTTGGATACTACATTTCACATATCACCACAGCAGCCACAACATAGAATTTGACTTAACAAGCAACACAACAGGATCCCATACGGCTACGCCTGAACCAGCCCCCGAATTGCCGCAGGAAGCTTTGCTGATTGCAGCGGCTGCGTTGGCGGCGGTGGCAGTTGTGGCGGCGGCGCTGGTTTTGTTGCGCAAAAAACGTTGAAGCCCAGCTTACGCATCGGTTTTTGTTTAGGTGACTACATTTCCTGTTTTGTAGTCACCCAAAAATTTGGCACGTTGTTTTTCAATATTTTTGTTAGATTGATAAGCCTCGATTGGTTACCCTGCAAGCGAAGAAAAAAATAAGCGCCGAAGGTTAATAATATGGCAAACTATGGCTTCTACAAAGGTAAGAAAAGAAGAAATCGAACTGAAGATACAGCGCCTAAAAAAAGAGGAAGAGTTCAACAACAGCATACTTGAAAGAATAGAAATGCTGGAAACCGAAGGCGTAAAGAAAATAGAGGTTTCAAGGGGATTAATTTTAGGCTTAGCCATAGGTATAGTCGGAAACATCTTTGCGCAATTTCTTTATGCCTTTTTTGACAGCCTGTCCAGCCTAAATTATGGGCTCTTATACATTAGCACGACTGTTTTAGTCATAACCGTCTGTATTTTGGGGTTGATTTTGCACCATTATTTGAGGCAGATAAGAAGCAAAAGAAACTATATCGATGATAATCTATCCAAAGGCAAAAACGACTTAAGAGTTAGGCAGATTGACATAGAAATCGAGTTAGAAGCACTAAAGAAAGAAATAGCTGAAATCAATGGTGCTTAAAATTTTTCTTAGGGTGCATAGTTATTAAAGAAGGGAACTAAATGCACTTCAATCAAAAGCCTTTTTATTTGAGTTAGCGGTGAACAGTTTGAGGCTGAACGGAAAGTGGTATTAAGCAAACCAAGTCCACGGCTTAATA
Source organism: Candidatus Bathyarchaeota archaeon (assembly GCA_963702095.1). Lineage (GTDB taxonomy): Archaea > Thermoproteota > Bathyarchaeia > Bathyarchaeales > Bathycorpusculaceae > Bathycorpusculum. Next base: position 1,597,576 of record OY969706.1, on the reverse strand, counting down.
GTATTATTGCCAACGAGTTAGTGCATGAAATACTTACCCGCAATCGTAGAAATTGTTAATTGCTTGGAGGTGCTGGTATGCCACAAATCGAAATAGCAATTTGAGAAATTTAAAATATTAAATATTATATATTTGACTTTAGTTTAAATTTAGACTTATTGATGGATGATACATAATATTTAAATTGCTGAATATGAAAAATACGACTGGTGCCATGTTTGAGTGGTGTTGTCGCTCTTTTAGGGTATGATTCAGTCAGGTCCAACGAGTCAATACGCAAAATGTGTCACGCGCTCAAACATCGAGGACCAGACGATTCTGGCTGGTTTGTAGATTCAGAAATAGCCATAGGAAACGTCGCATCTTACAAAGGCTCCAAAATCGTTCACCAGCCACTTTGCAACAAGAAAAAAACCATATGGATCACCCTTGACGGAACACTATACAACAACTGTGAGCTCAAAGAACAGCTTGATAAAGACACACCTACATTTTACTCCGATGCCGAACTCATCTTAAAAGCCTATGAAACCAATGGAGTAGATTGCTTGAAACAGTTAGACGGCGTCTTTGCCTTCTGCATATGGGATTCAACACAGGAAAAGTTGTTTGCTGTCCGAGACCGATTCGGAAGTAAGCCACTATTTTATACGACAAACGGCAATAGTTGTGTGTTGGCATCTGAGATAAAAGCCATTTTTATGGACCAAACAATCCCCCGCAAACCCAACCATGATCTGTTATGCAGATACCTAATACAGCGTTACCATTTCAGGAGCGGTGACACTTACTTTGCCCAGATAAAAGAAGTGTTGCCTGGATATTATGCGGTTTTCACTTTAGAGGAAAACAAGCCCGAAGTTGTTGAGTACTGGCATCTCCCCTCTCCACCAGCGCCAAAACAGGGCAAATACAACTACTCCTCGCTTTTCTTAGATAAATTAAGCCATACAACAAAGAAAATGATGCCTAACGAGGTGCAGTTTGGAACATGCACAAGTGGAGGCATCGATAGCCAAGCTATTGCTTCTTTGATTTCAGATGAACTTGAAACAACAAATCATGTTGGAAGACAAACATTGGTTTCAGCTATCAGTACAGGCGGCTCCAAAGGCGTAAATGAGGAACCCTACATCAGAGAATACGAACGATTTCGGAAAAACGAGATAAAGTATGTAAACCTTCCTCAATCACTTGGACGGGAAGAGTTAGAGAGATTGGTTTTTTGTTTGGAAGAACCCTACCACCTTGAGAGTGCTTATATGTCATTATGTTTAGCCAGGGCGTTGGGGAACGAACGTGCAAAAGTGGCTTTCTTGGGAACTGGAATGGATACATATCTTGGTGGGGACGTTGAGAGGAATGAGTATCTAAGACTCCTTTGGCAAAAAAGAAATGTTGGAAGATTTTTAATCGAAGTATTAGGAATGATAGTGCATCAGGATTTGTCTTACATAACTTTTGGGAAGATAGCTAACCAAGTAAGGTTACTTAGAACGACAAGAACACGAAAAGAAACACAATTTTTAAACCAAGAATACATAGCCCATGCACGTATTACTGAGAATTTTGCTCGAACAGAAGAATCACAGGTTGACCGAACGATTGGAACCATTACAGAGATTTTGCAAGCTCAGGATAGGCTTTTCTCAGCTTTTTCCATTGAACCGCGGTATCCTTGTATAGACACGGAATTCATGCTTTTTAATATGTCATTGCCGGATGGACAGAAGATTAAAAGAGGGGTAACTAAATTTGTTTTGAGACAGGCAGTTAAAGGGTTGATACCGGAAGCTGTTCGTAAGTCCAGACGGAAATTTGGTAGCTCTGCTCCAGTAGTCGAATGGGTTAAGAGTTTTCGTCTAGAAATCCTTGAAATCTTGTCGTCCGACAAATTCAAGAATAGAGGAATATTCAATCAAAAGGAACTCTCAAGAACCTACGACATGTTGTGTAGCGGCAACTTTGATCCAGCAAACGAATACAATGTTTCACAATTCTTTTGGATGGTCTTAACTCTGGAAATCTGGTTCCAAATTTATATTGACCCCGAGAATATTAATCCTATCACAGTACCTGTAGAATAAGAAATCAGCATAAGACTATAACTATCTTCGAATTTTTCCCTTCCAAAGAAGCGTATTGCCATACCTTATACATGTATATTAAGGCGTGTTAGCCATAACCTCGATAAGTGATACAGCTTCTCCGTTAATTTTAGAACTGGATAGGGAAGCACAATGAAGCGTTGGTCTATGCGCATTTTGTTATTATCCTTTGACCTTAAACTCTCAACATTTATTTTTCTTAGCCAATCCAAGAAAGCTTGGGCTTCTTGGTGGGGAAGATTTTGGAGGTTTTGGGGTGTGTTCCCATATTTCTGAAGGTCAGTCCACATGTATATTTCGTCATCTCCAAATAGCCAGGCTCCACTTTCGATTTTTTTCCTCATTTGTGAGAAAGTTTCTGCGCTAACCAGATAGCCATGTTCATTTGGGTTTATTCCGGCAATTTCAAGTCCTAAAATTGTTCTGTTGCATTTCTCACAAACATTGCAGTTTCTGCCGATAGTTCGGCTGTTGCGAGGGGTGGCATTGCAGGCTGTAATTTGGAGCGTGGGCTCATATTTTTGAATATAGTCGGCGATGAGGAACATTTTCTCTTGTCGACTTAGTTCATATCCGTCATGTTCAATGCTTGTTCCTGCCCATTTAACCTTGTTATCGATATCTGGGTGAGATCCCCAGGGTATTTGTGCATCAGCAGTGAAGGAGGAAGCAATGTATAGTTTGTCTACCTTCTCAACGAATGCGAGTGGGGCACAAAGGCCTATGAATGCTAATCCGTGCATGATACGCATGTACCATTCGCCTGATAGTTTTTGTTCATATATTCTGAGTGCAAAAAGGTTAGGGATATTCATCCAATTACTTATTATTATTCCGATTTCAGGTTTAATCGAATTAAATAATCGCTTAATGTTTTCGGAATTAACGTTCAAATGTCTATAATTTGGTGAAAGCCGACGTTTGGCAACAAGGGGGGCATCCAGAACAGAAACAAGAATAGGATTCTCTTTTTGATGTCTGACAAAAGTAGCTAAAGAGTCAAGTCCTCCCGAAAACAGCGCCATTTTTCTTGTTTGGTTAGTAGTTGGCAGGAATACGACATTTTCTGCGTAAATTTTCCCGTTAAATTCCATTTTGGGGTAAAATCTTTCCAAGGTCTTCCTAACAAGTTCAAGCGATTGGTAAAAGGTTGCGTCTACATTTTTAACAAAGACATTAGCTTGATTTGCCCATGCTATCGGAGCAACCGTTGCAAGAAATGGTATTATTAACACAGCTTCAGGAACTTCTTGTAGTGAAGTATCGTATTCAACTATAAACTGGGTTTCGTTGAATAATTTGCGTATTTGCCCCTTGCACTCAAAGTTAATTGTTAATCTGTTAGCCGCAACCTCTATGCTTGTCACCGTGAGCCTATTCAAACGACGAACCGCCCACAATTATCTGATCTTCTTAAGATTTCCGTTGTTCTTTCATGGTCTAAAATTGATAGTGCAACGGTGATACCGATAGCCAAAGGTTTTTTAGACATTTCGATAACCAAATATTCCTTTGATTGTTTTAACTTTTTAAGTTTTGTCGTTGAATAATTTGCAATTAAGGGGAATTGAGGAACCCCTGAATGTTAGTTAGTCTTTGCAAGGAGCATGTAAATTTTTTGTACGTTTGGCGACTTTCTAGCCCAGGGTTACAGTAGTGTTGGTGCAGATTCTTCTGATAATTCGTTAGGCAACACGTTGTCACCTGGAAGTAAGGGCAAGAAAATGATTGGTCAAATTTGGAAGTAAAAAATTGGCGCGGGATGTGGGAATTGAACCCACGCGGCCACTTCGACCACAGACTTAGCAGGCCTGCCCATACCAGGCTTGGGGAATCCCGCACGCCACATTACAGCCATTTCAATACAAGGTACTTTAATTAAAGTTTTCTGGGCAAATAAACAGCGGTCTCCCCTTAGTCTTCAACGTAGAAGCGCATTCTACCGTTGCTTACTTAGGCTATTCCTGTTTCTTGAGAGGGCGGCAATGGCGAAAACAGCGGCTAAGACGGCGACCAATATGGGTACTGCTATGGCGCCTATTTCTGGGACGGATGGAGACGGCGTTGAAGTGTTTGATATGGCATGTGACGGCGAGGTTGTTTGGGTTGGAGTGCCAGTTGAGGCCAAAGTCGGCGCTGGCGCTGAACCCGCTATCTTTATTGCCTCCGTGTTTCGGCTGTGGGTAAAGGATAGCTGGTAGGGGGTGGCGTTTTCTTGGGTGGTCACTGTCAAGGGTTGCGTGCCCGATGCTACCGTGAACGGGGCTTGCATCAGCGTTTTGGGAACTGTAACCGTGCAGGTGCCTGTGGTGGCTGGGATTCCCTGTGCAAGAAAGCCTAGGCTGTGCCACGATGAATCGTACTGGAAATTTGAAACTGGGGAATCACTTGCAATCACAACCGCTTGACCGCCGGCACTGAAGGTTTGGGCGGCAAGGACCAGTTTGTTGACCTCCATGGCAAACGGGGCAGCTATGTAGCAGTGATGGGACCCAATATGAGAGGCCAACTTTGTCCGGTGTGCGGTATGGCTGTGGAGAAGTTGAGTTTTGGCGGTGGACAAGTGTTTCTTTGCCCCAACTGCCAAGAATGCCTCTAATTTACAGCTTATCTGGTTATTTAGCAAATCTTAAATTGCAAGACCTCTAAACACACAACTTGGATCTTCAATGACCCGTAAAACATCAACAGCGGGCATAATTCCCAAACTAACTGTGGCTTTCTTGATCTTGTCATTAATTTCTCTGGCAACCATTATGTTGGTTGACGCTGCCCCAAACATCGATTACAGCGACCTCAACGACCCCCTGCTGCACGGCGGCAAAATCGTCTTCACAGCAGGCACAAACCAAACCCTCCAGCACAATGAACTTTCATGCTTAATCATCATCCAAAGACAACACCTAAACGGAACCGCACTCACCGCTTGGGAAAACACCATTTATGTTGAGGCAAGACCCGCAGAAAACCTGTCGCAAAAATCCACCACCGCCAAATTCTACGATCTCTCTCATCTCCCACTGCCCACCTCAGAAGGAGGCAACTCACTTGTTATTCAAAACGGTTCCAGCACAGCAGGTTTCTACTACTGTGAAGCCACGCCTGGGGATTGGGTAATACTGGTTCTGGGGTCAGACGGATTAAGCCCAACCAAACCTGAGGTGCCTTTTTCAGAGAACTGTGAGCAATACAAGACTTTAGCCGATGGATCAGTGAAACCCTATTTTCAGGTAGGTTACTTCTTGAGTAGCGTGCGAACATGTTTTGTCGTTAATCCCGAGCCGATACCAACATCCCTGATGGTTCCAGTATCCACTGTTTTGTCTACACCTAAGGCTGTTCTGCATCAAAGCGGAGACACCCAACTCATCAACGAAGGCGGCGTTCTTTTCGGGGTGGTGTTTGCTGTTTGCGTCTTTATCGTTATTGCCGCCGCTTCGGTGGTTGTTCTTTTTGGGAAAAAACGTTGATGCATGCAACATTGGCTTCTCGACGCCCTTACAAGTAGTTTCACAAAGCATAAAGGTTAAAGCGCAAGCATTAAGTTTTAAAAGGGTGACCAAATTAACTATTCTCTTGCATTTATTCAGATTATAAGTCGGTGGTTAAATGGGAATCAAACTGTCAAAATCCGATAAAGCATTCATACATAAATTGCCAGTTGGGCGCTTAGCAACAGCAACGGAGGACTGTGAACCCGTCGTTAGGCCAGTGTGGCCGGTTTTTGACGGTGTCTACTTCTATATTGCCTCTGACCCAGACACTCCTAAACTGGAACACATCGAATCCAATCCACAGGTTTCGCTGGTGATTGATGACTATGACCGCGAGAACTGGTCAATCACTAAGGGCATTCGCATCCAGGGCGAGGCAGAACTGCTCTGGAACGGAGAAGAATACCGCTATGCCCACGACCTGCTCAAAGAAAAGTTTCCTGAGTATCAGACTGAAGAGGGCAGCTGGAAAGAAGGTGACTTGCCCATCATAAAAATCACGCCGACCAGCTTCTATCGTTGGTCTGAGGGCAACCTGAAGTAACCGCTATTTTTCTCCCTTAATTATCCCTATTCTGCCAACCATAAACGGCAGCTTCAACGCTTGGGGAATGAACTCTGCGTTGTTTGTCTCCACAAACTCAACTCTGGCTACACCCCAACTTTTTATGGTCTCAACCAGTTTGTCAACTTCGCCGTAGGCTTGCTTTAGCAGAAACAGGTCTTGGAAAGAGAAATTGCCTCCCTTCTTAACCACTCTTAGCGCTTCACGGATGATTTCCCGTTTGTCTTTGGCGTCTGTGACTTCGTGGAAGCAGATGTTGCTTACTGCAGCATCAAAGTATCCGTCGCTGAAAGGCAACTTCGAAGCGCTGGCTTTCTCAAACACCACTCTGCCACTTACGCCTTCGGCTTGGGCGTTGGCTTCACATACTTTTTTGGAGTATTCCCATCTTCCGCCCCAGTAGTCTATGCCTATGACTTGGGCGCTTGGAAATCTGCGGGCAACCTTCATGGTTAACGCGCCGTTTCCGCAGCCGATGTCTAGTGCTTTTCCCTCCCCGTTCCAGTCCAAGTTGGAAATGACTGTTTCCCAGATTTGGTTCTGAACGTTTCCTCCGCTGGGAGAAAACAAGTATTGTGCATACGCAAAGTAGGCGGCTACAACCCAGAAAAGCGCTGTTAACGCTATTAGGGGCAAAAAGAAGCATGCGGCGGCCGAAAGATACGACGCCTAATATGGCGGTCGGGTAGATTAGTCTGTTAGGTACCCAGTTGCCGTAGTCTGGGGTTCTGTTTAGCGGTTTAGCCATAGCTGCACTGTTTCTGATATTGCATTTGTCTATTTAAGATTTCATTTACGGGTGCCATTTTCCTGGATGATTATTTTTCTTTCAACATACAGTTTTTGTGCGTATTCAACATGCTTCCACACTCACACGGCGGCTGCGTCTGCATGGAGCCATGCAGGGCATGTGGAGAAAAACCCACTCCCACACCGAAACAGCCAAAGAAAAACAACGCAAACCCAAAAAGCAACCGCCCCCTTTGCAGTCTTGTGGAAATTCTAAAACCGCCACACCCACATAAAGAGACGAAGACAAACTAAACAACCCAAATTTTTTAAGCACAAACCCAGTTAACGGTTGCTATGGAAAACATCAACCCCCTCTACATCCTCCAACCCATAATCGTCATAGCCATCTCTGTTGCACTGATGCTTTACTGGTACAAAAAACGCCGTTTCCACTCAACAGTCTGGCTATACACGTTGGTTGCTTATGCCGTGGCGATTGCCCTCAAATACGCGGTGCAGATTCCCACAATTGATGCGGTTAAGCCAGCGGGCGATGTTGTTTTAGGCGTTTACTATGGGGTGCAAACAATGGTTTTTGAGGTGGGCTTAGCTTATTTGGTGGCTTATTTTGCGGCTAAACGGGGCAACCTCAGCAGAAAAGATGCAGAAGCGTATGGTTCAGGCTTGGCTTTTTGGGAAAACGTGGGATTCCTAAGCGCGCTTTCCCTCGTCAACTTGGTTTCCTATTACTTTATACTTTCCGGCGCAGGACCACTGGCGCAGACAGTCTATGACCAACTCCAGCAAAATGCATCGGGGCTCTTTGCCTCTAACGCTGTGGCATTGGGTAATGTGGGGATTGGGGTTTTAGAGCGGATTTCTTCTATGCTTATCCATATAGCCTGGGGTTACCTCTGCGTTATGGCAGTGCTCTACCACAAAAAAAAGCTCTTCTACATCGCCTTGCCAATGGGCTTCATCGATTTCTTGGTGCCCTTTGCGCAGTACTCGCCGCTGGTCTTTGAAGGGGGATTTTTTGCTCTGTCTGCGTTGTCAGTTTGGGTGGCTTGGTACGCAACAAAAGACATCCGAAAACAACCGGAACCAACCCAACCCCCTCAGAGTCAAGCAGGAACAGAAACTGGGGCAGCTACTTTGCCCACTGATAATTCGAAAACTCAATAGCATCCAAGATACGCGCTGAAAAGTCTCTTTCTTGGCATTGGTCGCAGTACATGACAAAGCCGTCGTAAGCGAAGAAGTACACGTTTTTTCTGCGGTAGATGATTTTGGGTCTGGCTATGCCTACGAGTTCTAGGAAGGGTTCGCGGTCGAATTTTACTCGGTAACAACTTGCTTGTGATGTTTCTGCTACTGTTGCTCCTTCAGCCATAAATTACTCCTCAATAGACCCTATAGTTTTTTGGTGATTTAACGATTTTCTATGTATACTGTTTAGTTTTGTTAGCGTAGACTTGTATGGAAAAACTTATCCCTGAATAACCAGTAATAACTCTGTGGATCCATATGTCTTTCGAATCAGCCAGAAAAATGGGGTTAACAGCAAGTTTAATCTCAATAGTCGTACCTGTCGCCGCTGGTATAATCTACGTAAGTTTACTTATGTCCATCTTCAGTACCTTATCCGCCTTTAGCACGGGAACCACCGGATTCCAAAATCCACTCTTGTTCTACAACTCCACTTTTGCAGTCATCATCGCCTTGGCAGCTGTGGCGTTGGCAGGCTATGTACTGTTTATGATTGCCATGTACCAACTATCCAAGTACTACTGTGAACCAGGCATCTTCAGAAATCTCCTCTACGCCTTAATCATACAAATCGTCTTAGGCGTTGTAATCTCGGTTGGCATGTTTGGGTTTACACTTTCAGCAGTAGGAAGGGCCGTGCAAACATCAACACCAACAACTTCGGTGACACCGGTGTTTTTGAGCATAATAATACTCGCACTAGTGCTGGTCCTAGTAAGCGTGGTCATCGGAATTGTTTGTGCCCTACTCTACAAACGTGCATTCGATAAACTCGCGGAGAAATCAGGAGTCGACAACTTCAAAACCACAGGCTTACTCTACCTAATCGGCACAATATTAACTGTTATCGGGGTCGGAGTAATCATCATTTGGATTGCATGGATATTTGCCGCTATGGGCTACCATAAACTGGCGCCCGCCACCGCCAACACCTATAACCCGCCTGCAATGGCGCCACCCGTTACTGGAGCCACCAAGCGTTGTCCTGTCTGCGGCGCAGAAAATGCTCCCGACGCGGTTTACTGTGGAAACTGCGGCAGGCAACTGTAGAGAGCGGTTGGTAGATACCTGTACCCTTAACTTGTTTTTATAAAAAATCTTATATGTCAGGTTTCTCCTCTGCATAGGCAGTAGTGATTGTTTATGTCTGTCAAAGTAACACCCGACTATATTAGATTGCTAAACAAAGCTGTTGAACGTGAAATAGGTGTTTCAGTTCAATACATCTTGCAACATGGTAAGATGGAGAAGCTCATCCGAAAAACCATCCCTGAAAACTTACTCTTAGACAAAACCACTTATGATGCAGTTGGAAAAATCCTCAGAGACACCGCCATCGCCGAAATGAAGCATGCCGCAGACATCATGGAACGCATTTACTACCTTGGCGGGCAAGCCACAACCAAATCCAGCAAAGTAACAGTTGGCGGTAGCATAAGCGAGTTTGCCCAACTTGGCGTTACAGCAGAGGAAGAAGCTCTAAGTCTGTACCGTGAAATCATCGTTGCATCTGGCCAGATTGGCGACTGGAAGACCCGTGAACTCTTTGAACGCATCTACAAAGAAGAGGAAGATCACCTTTTCAACTTCCAAGAATACATAAAGTTCCAAGACGAAAAAGACGAAGCCAGCAGCCCCCCCGCAGATGAGTGGCGTAAAATCTACACTGACGAATACTTTGCCCTCTTAAACAAGGCGGTAGCCGCGGAAATCACCGGGGTCCTCCAGTACACTAACCAGCATGAAAAAGCCGCTTTCCTTGAACTGCGCATGAAGAGCTCGGCGCTTGAAGCCGTCACAGACACCAACAAAGCCGATGTCGTAAGCAAACTTCTTAAGCCGATTTTTATGCAGGAAATGGATCACCTAGAGAAAATCAGTGAACGCATCTATCTTCTTGAAGGAGAAGCAGTCGCCACCGCAGACCCCCTGCCAGTAGTTGGCAACACTGCCCAAGACTTCCTGAACTTAGACCACAAACTTGAAGCTGACACCATCGCACTATACCGCAGAATTATCGCCAAAGCCCTTGAACTCGGCGACACCACCACCAGACGCATGTTCGAAGATATCATTATCCAAGAAGAAGCACACTACTGGACCTTCGACGACTACGTCAAATAAACTCTTTTCTTTTCTTTGTTTCTTTAGCTCTTGTTTTCTTCTATAGTTGTTGTTGGCAAAAACCGCCTATACACAACAACCAGCGGATTGTGTAGAGGTTTGTTTTTATGTTTCTGCCAATCTTAGGGGTTGCAGGCTGGTTGTGCAACAAGCCACAAACAGAACCGAAAAAACCCCTTGACCCACCGTTGAAGACACAAACATGAGTTCAACTGCTAATCGACGTTAACATCTTTAACGCTTTTTCAAACACTTCAAAAACCTTCCATCCTATTATCGAATTACCAGCATTTTGACGCAATATTACCTGCTAGAAAATACTTCACTAAAATTCTAACTAATACTGAGGTATTGTGGCAGAGGCGTTTTCCTCCACACGCCCTATGCTGAAGCATTTTGAATCAGCCACAGTGTGGGTGTGGAAGCATGCAGAGTCTTCTTACGGTTTCACAAGAATCCAAATGAACAGCAACGAACAGCACAATACAAGCGAGCACTAGCATGGCCCAAAAAGCGGAGATTAAGCAATCTCTCACATCCAAACACCCCACCCAACCGCCCCCTATAAGCAATTTCGGCAAACAAAAAACACTAGAAAAAAAGCATTTTCCAAGCATCCAACAAACACCTTCTACCGCTCTGCCGCCTCCTCCACTCCCCCTACAAAAAGCAAAAAACCAAACAGTCACCCGTCTAAAGACAAACCAACCCCACACACACCATAAAAACAATTTTGCGACTAAAAAAGAGCGATTAAAACAGCATTAAACAACCAGAAAACACACCTCGCCAAAACAGTCACCCCCACCGCCTCTACAGGACACTGCATAGAGTTTCTATCCTCTCTCTGAAACTAACTTACTGACAAACCCGCTCCATCACTCAAACCCACTACAACCCACCCACCAACTAAATAAAAACCGACACACAGCGAGTGTGTGAGTGTGTAGGGGGAAATTTCCTCTTAATTACTGGCGGTCTCTATTCACACACGCTCACACACACGAAATTTAAGTTAAACCCACAGCTTCAGGCTAAAACCTGTGCTAATTTCTGAAGGGTCTAAAAAACCAGAAGTAACCATATTTGCCCAAGGCCCTGCTCTCTTTCGTATTCCAGCCGGTAAGGAAGACGAAGAGGCAAAGATTGTCGTAAAGAATGGCAGGCATACCTTGAGGAAAGAGAGACTTAAGGATTTAGAAGAAGGATTCAAGCCAGGTGCAGCAGTCTTAGACTGGTAAACTTGCAATGCAAACACTTAAACCCTTTCAGTTCCAACAAAAGAATCATGGCAATATTTGTTGAGTGGAAATGGATAGAAAAGACTCAAACCCTGTTAGCAGTTTTTCACTTTTGGGATAGTGGTAAAGAAAATCTGAGAATGAGGATAAAAGAAGAAGATTTTGAAACAATAGCTTTTACTGAGTTGGATGAATCCTCAATAACTGATAAGGACTTTGCTTACATTTTCACTATTCCTAATGGAAATTATCCAAGAACCAATGCTTATTTGTCATGGGCACCTTCTCATGCCGAATTTTGCCTCTTGACTGAGATTTTAACTTATGCAAATTTGATCAATGGACTCAAGCTCAATGAGAGAATAAAAGTAAAAGAATGCTTACAAGGAAGAGTAACCAGATATGTTGATAATGAAGGGCACAATCGTATAGATGTATATGTCCATTCTGAACTTCTGAAAACAATTCCTGAGGATTCAATAGTTTCTTTTAACCATCAAAAGGGTGTTAGCTTTGAGGTTAGATTGGAGTACGTTGAATACCTCAGAAAATTGATAAAGCCTTACATTAGTTAGCATTAGGCAGGCAACTTTTCCTTAGTTGGTCTTAAATACCAAGACAGAGTTAGGACAATTATCCAATTCCAAATAGTCGTTATGTCCTATGAAGAAAAATTTTCTTGTTAGTTGGTTTAGACTCCATAGAAGCACATGGCTGGCAATAATTGGAATAATAATTGTTATCACATCTTATATAGCTCTGATGTTGGTTGATGCTCCAGAGTCTTCCACATTGACAAGGACTGAAGAAGATAGAAGGGTTTTTGCAATAGGTACCTTGGAAGATATTGGAAAGAATTTCACAGTGAGGCAGTTTGAGTTTGACTTCACTCTGAAAAGTAAAACTGATGCAATAGGTGCCTCAGAGGTTTGGATTCAAAATGGAGATAGCCCACTAAATGGTACTCTCATATTTCTCTTACCTTGTGATGCAATCCCTTACCCTACTCTTGATACCTTTTTCCTAAATGTTTCATATCGTCCCTATGGCAACATCGTTTACATGCCTATTACTATGAATACAAGCCAATTTGATTATTTCACTGTTTATTTTAATTGGGCTTCATTTTCAAAAGAAATTGGTTTTGACAAATATGCTTTCAATGTTGAAGGAAGGGCATATCATTATCTGATGGACAATGAAGAAATACCTTTTCATCCACTTTTACAAACTGATTCGGCAGGTAACTTATACAACATGCCCATAGGAGTAGGGGTCATGCTTGGGAATGATTATACTTTATCTGAGAGTTATCCAAGTATAACCCAAAAATTTGCAGGTTCTAACCTTTGGAATCTTCAAAAGAAGAGTAATACTTTTCAAATAACAGGAACCTATGAAAACGAAATCTCAAGGTCTGGATATAAAATGTTAATGCAAATATTTCCTTTTATTGCAAGTGGCATCATTATTTCGTTACTGGTCAAATTATTATATGATGATGTAAAGGGAAAAAGAAAATCCAATTTGAACTGGATTGAATCAGATTATTGTTAAATAGGTGGGCTCTTAAGACCTTTCTTCCTAAAAGGTGCACACTTTAAACATATCATTCTGCCCAAAGTACACACCTTAAAGTCATAATTAACAGGTCTCCACACTCAAGTGCGTATACAAAAGAGAAAAAGGATTTTTCTTTGTAAATTTGCTATCTTTTTTTATCAATAACTTTAGGGCGTTTTCCACTTCGTCCGATATTACTCCGCCGTGTGTTTTGCCGTTCTTATCGATTATGTATTTCATGAAATCCTGCCATAACTTAGAATCTATGTAAACAGTCGTCCGTCTCTTCATTAATCAAACCTTAGCAAAAGTGGCATTTCTTGTAAAGGGTCTCTTGTAGTTGCCTTTAGGCTAAGACCATTTGGTGTTCTAGTAGGCGACCTGTAGTTGTGAATCCTTAAATCTTTTGTTGGTAAAACATGTATTGTGGCAGAGGCGAGGATTATTGAGTGAGGAAGATTTGCCTCGTTGTATCAACTGTGGAAATTTTATCGATGACTGCAATTGTGTGTGTCCATACTGTGGCGAAACAGCTAAATGTACCTGTTGTGTAGGTATCGATAAGGCGTCTGGCGGCGGATAGCGCAATCAGGCGGCAAGAAGTTTTTCGAGTGTGAGTTTAGAAATGGTAATTGAAAGTGTGAATTGGATGGCGGGTGGACCGCAGGGAGCTGGCGTTGACACGGCATCCACCATATTTGGCAGGGCCTGTGGATACGGCGGACTGTATGTCTTCGGCAGGCGCGAGTACCACTCAAACATTAAAACCATGCACAGTTACTTCCACCAGCGAATCTCCAAGGAGCCCACGCATGCCAACATAAGCGACGTGGACCTCTTAGCGGCGTTTGACGCTGAAACCGTGGTGCGGCACCTCGGCGAGGTCGTGGGCGGCTTAATCGTGGATTCCAAAGACCTCTCCGTCAATGTGTTGCATGATATTGCTACTTTCGGCGAAGGGTACAAGGCGCAGGTGGCGGCTTTTCTGGGGCAGAACGGTTTAGGCGAAACAATTCAGGATTATGTGAATTATGCCAAGGGCAAAGGTATCCAAGTTTACCCTGTACCCTACATGGAGCTGCTCCAAGAAATCGGCAAAAAACTCAACATAGAAAAAATGAGCCTACTCAAAAAAATGATCAACGTCCTAACAATCGGCGTATCCTTTGCACTACTAAAGTACGACCAAAAACTTGTCGAAGACGCCATAAGAGCCACCTTCCACGAAAAAATCGCCGAAATGAACGTGGTCGCCGTAGACCAAGCCTACCAGTACACCCAAACCCACTTTGACGTAGGCAGCTTCAAGTACAAACTTGAAAAACAACCCACCGACGAAGCCCGAATCTTCCTAACAGGAAACCAGGCGGTCGCCATGGGCAAAGTCCTAGGCGGATGCAGAGTCCAAACCTACTACCCCATCACACCCGCCGCAGACGAAAGCGAATACCTTGAAGCCCACGAAATCCTAAAAACCAAAGGCGACAGCCAAGAATCCGTCATCGTCATCCAAACTGAGGACGAAATCGCCGCCATCAACTCCGCTTCAGGCGCTTGTTTGGCGGGCGCGCGGGCGGCAACCAGCACTTCAGGACCCGGCTTCTCATTGATGGCGGAAGGCTTTGGCTGGGCAGGAGCAAACGAGGTTCCCGTCGTCGTAACCTATTACCAGAGGGGCGGACCCGCAACTGGGCAGCCCACAAGGCACAGCCAGCAGGACCTCCGCTTCGCCATGCACGCGGCACACGGAGAATTCGCCCGAATCATCCTGGTATCCGGCGACATACGTGAATGCTTCTTTGACGCCGCCACAATCTTCAACCTAGCCGAAAAGTACCAGGTGCCCGCGATTCACTTGCTCGATAAGGGCCTGGCGAATTCTTCGGCGACGTACCCCGTGTTCGACTCCGCCAAAGTGCAAATCGACCGAGGCTTAATCGTGGATGAAAAAGACCTTGAAGGCAAAGTCTACAAACGCTTCGAATTCACCGAGTCGGGTGTTTCGCCACGGGCTTTTCTGGGCACAAAAGGCGGCATCCAATATTACAGTGGCGACGAACACAATGAAATGGGCCACATCGACGAGGAACCCACCAACAGGCGCAAAATGATGGATAAACGCATAGGCAAACTCGGCTTAATCGACAAAGAGGTGCCGCTGGATATGAGAGTAAACTACTTCGGCGACAAAGATACTGAGAACATTGTGGTCAGTTGGGGGTCGCCTAAAGGCGCCATCATCGAAGCCATAGCTCAACTTAAAGAGGAAGGCTACAGTTTAGGCTTCATCCAAGTCCGCATGGTTCATCCCTTGCCCGCCGCCTACCTGAATCAGATGCTTCAGGGCAAAAAACGGGTAATCGACGTTGAAGACAACCATGACGCGCAGCTTGCAGGCGTAATCACCCAGTACGCGCTTGTGAAACCCAACTATTACATCCTCAAATATACCGGCAGACCCATGACGGTTACCGAAGTGTACGGTGCCCTCAAGAATATATTAACCAATCAAGCAGCCGAGCGGCAGGTGTTAACCTATGGCGCATAAACCCCAAGAATACAAAACAGACGTCTACGAGGACTGGTGCCCCGGATGCGGCGACTTCGGCATCCTCTCCGCATTGCAGATGGCACTGGCGGAACTCGCATTAGAACCCCACAACGTCGTCGTTGTTTCAGGCGTCGGCAACGCTCCGAAACTGCCGCATTTCGTCAAAGCCAACGGCGTCCACACTCTCCACGGTAGGCTTTTACCGTTTGCTATGGGCATAAAGATGGCGAATCCCGGGCTGGAAGTCATCGGCGTCGGAGGGGACGGCGACGGCTTAGGCATCGGTGCAGGCCACTTCGTCAACGCTGGCAGAAGAAACATCGACATGACCTACATAATCCACAATAACGGCGTCTACGGCTTAACCAAAGGACAAGCATCCCCCACCCTACGCCTCGGCATGCAAACCAAAAGCCTCCCCCAACCCAACATAAACGAAGCCATAAACATAGTTTCACTCGCCATAACCTCAGGCTTCACCTTCGTAGCCCGCGCATACGCCTTCGACCTCATGCACCTAAAAGACACCATTGTCAAAGCAATCAACCACAAGGGCTTAGCAGTAATAGATTGCTTGCAACCCTGCCCCACATACAACGACATCAACACCAAAGACTGGTACAATGGAGTCGACCGCCCCGACGCAGACGGCAAACCGCAGAGCCGCCTCTACAAGCTCCAAGACACCGGATTCGACCCAGAAGTGCATGACCCAAGCGAGATTTTCAAGAAAAAAATGGCTGGCATGGAAAAAGCACAGGAATGGGGCGACCACATCCCAATAGGCGTCTTCTACGTGAACTCCTTTGAATCTACCTTTGAGGAACGCTTCGCCAAACGCATACCAAGCTACCTCCAGTACCCACCCGCTAAGCAGCAGCTAAAAGACCAAAACGGCGCATCCACGGTGGATTTAAGCGAGTTTATGGATGATCTAAAAACAAGCTAAAGCGTGCTTTCCCCTCTTTTTTGTTTTGTTCTTCTAAACACCAGCACAATTACGAGAACTGCCAAAGCAATCAAAGGTATAGCTATAAGCAAGCCTAAGCCAGTACCCCGGATGGTATTAGTACCGTCGCTGGATGTTTTAGCAGGCACTTGTGTGTTTTCTGTAACTGTAGCATACAACAATTCATATGGTCCTGTAAAGGGTGTGCCTCTTGAGTAGCATATGTACGGGTTTCCGTATGTGTCTAATGTCATGCTGTTTATTGATAGACCTGTGATACACCATCCGTTTGAATATCCCATGAGTTGTCTGTGCTCCTTGCATATGTTAGATTCCCTGTATTGCTGAGATAGATTATGTGTGACTTGTTATTCGCATCTATAGCTAAACAGCTAGGGCTAAAAGGTGCCAAGTTATCGACGATTTGTGTGGTCCAAGTGGTGCCATTCCAGCTGGCATAACATAATGCCCCGCTTACGATGCCTTTATGATAGGTGAAATGGGGATAACCCTTTGAATCCAAAGCCATACTTTCAAGAGTAGCATTTGAAACAACACTGTCGTAGTTCCACTGTTTTGTTGAATTATTCCATAAAGCGTATTCGATTGCCGATTCTGCTGTATTTTGTTGCATATTGTAATCATGAACATTTTTTTGATAGATTATGTGTGAGTTATTGCTTGAATCTAATGCTATTTGCGGCAGTCCTAAGTCATCATTAGTTGATTTCGCTTGATTGATCGAGACTGATGCTACAGTTTGGATGCTCCAGCCCGCCTCCGTAGATACAGCATATTTTTCTGCTCCATCTCTTGAGTTGTATGCAATATGGGGATTATCTAAAGAGTCCAACGCAACCGAGCCTGTTCGCCCGTCCGGATCAATGGGTTCTAAGTTCCATTGTGTACCGTTCCAGCTTGCATACGTTAAGCCTAAGACTCCGACTGAACTGCACAGAATATGCGGGTTATTACTTGAATCTATGACTAGACCTTCAGGAGAGTAATCTGTCGCTACTTCCTGAATATCCCAGCTTTTTCCGTTCCAACTTGCATACATCAAATCGATTACTCCATTAAGGTGGCCTCCGGTGCTTCTTAAGTAGGCTACATGTAAGTCATTATTAGAGTCAAGGGCAATGAAGCCGACGCGTGCATTGTTAATGTCATCTACGGTTTGTATGGTCCAAGCCAGCGATGCTCCAGTGGACGGTAACATAAAAGCAGCGCCGAGAAGTATGAGCAACGCAAACAAAACCGCTGACTGCTTCATCCCCAACTAAGTTACCCCATACAACCTTTACCCTTTATTAGAGTTTACGCCATATAACGTTTTACATGGTCGATTCCGAAGCAGTTTAAGCCTTGAATGATTAACCCTAAAACAAACTAGAAAGAGAGTTGTGAGAAGCCTCTCCTTTCTCCTCGGTTTCTCCTTATCTTTCTCCTCAAAGTACCTATCGTTAAATTAGCTTATTAACCCCTATTTCCAGAGTCGATGCATGTCAGGGCTCCTCGTTGACGTAGCAGGCTTCTGTGAACCTGGGTGTACAGACACAGTAGAACACCAGGTCGGTTTTGCCGGTGTTGGTGATTTTCTGAGAGATCAATGGCGGTATTACGACGACGTCTCCGACGCCGACTTGGGCGGGTTCTAAATCGCCGACTGTGACGAGGGCTTCCCCGCTGGTTATGATGTAGATTTCCTGTGTGTCGATGAGGTGGTGCGCTTTGGTGGTTACTCCGGGTTTGACGGTTGCGCGTGCTATGGAGACTGCGGGATCGCTGTGGTTTTCAGCTATATAGCATCTCTCAGGAGTCAGGTATTGGTGGGGTGTTTGGGCTTGGATGATTTTTGGGTTCATTTTCCATCACTTTTTCGGCGTTTTTTTTGGGTTTGGACGCCGTTTTTTGGCGGTATTAGGGGTGTTGGGGGTTTTTTGATTATATTGTTTGCGCAAAACTTAACATGGGTAGGTATTTACGTGAATAGGGCTGTTTTTTTGATTTGGGGTTTTTTCTGGGTTTTTAATTGTTGTTTTTTTTGTGCATTTTTTATGGTGTCGTTTGGGCGGTTGTGTGGTTGTTTGAGGTTTATGTGTAAAAAATCATTAAATATGCGCTAAATGTAGTGTACTGAATATCTTTGTAACACTATGCATAATAACACGGCATGAGCATGTATAACTATGAGATGTCCCTACTGCAACTCTGAAGAATCCAAAACCCTCGAAACACGCGATTCCCCAGAGAACACCACGCGCCGACGCAGAGAATGCATCAAATGCGGCAAACGCTACACCACCTACGAATACCTCGAAACCATCGAGTTCATGGTACGAAAAAAAGACGGGCAACTCCAACGCTTCGATGTCAACAAAATCTTAAGTGGACTCCAGAAAGCCTGCGAAAAACGCCCCGTAACCATGAGTCAAATCAACGCGTTAGCCGAACAAGTCCGCCAAGACCTTATGCTTAGAGGCACCGAGGAAGTTGCGTCCAGAGACATCGGCGACTCCATCATGAAACGGCTCAAAACCTTGGACCGCATCGCCTACATACGCTTTGCTTCAGTTTACAAACAGTTTGAAGAGCCTGAAGATTTCAGGAAAGTAATCTCAGAAGTGAAGAAACAATGAAGTTTGTACTTAAACGTGATAGTAAATTAGAACCCTTCGATCAGGAACGCATAACAATTGCCATTTGGAAAGCTGTCAAATCAGTCGGTGGCAGAGATAAAGCGCAGGCTAAACACATCAGTGACGCAGTCGTTGCTGACCTACAGAAAGCCTACGGCGACGACGGCGTCCCAACAGTCGAGGAAATCCAAGACGTCGTTGAGAAGCGCTTAATCGAGAACGGTCACGCCCAAACTGCCAAAGCCTACATCCTCTACCGTAAACAACACACTGACATGCGCGAGTTAGCGGCGCTGCTGAGTTCTTCAGACATGGTGGACCAGTACCTTGAGGTAGAGGACTGGCGCGTCAAAGAAAACAGCAACATGAGCTACTCCCTTCAGGGCTTAAACAACTATCTCTCGTCCACGGTAATTGCCAAGTACTGGATCGCCCGCATCTACCCAGAACACGTAGCCGCAGCCCACTTCTCAGGCGACATGCACATTCACGACTTAGGCGTCTTGGGCCCGTACTGCGTCGGCTGGGACGTCAACAGCCTCTTGCTGTCAGGCTTCGGTGGGGTGCATGGCAAAATCGAGAGCAAACCCGCTAAACACTTCCGAACCGCTTTAGGTCAGGTAGTCAACTTCTTCTACACCCTGCAGGGCGAAGCGGCAGGTGCACAGGCATTCAGCAACTTTGACACTTACTTAGCACCCTTCATACGATATGACCACCTTGAACAGAAGGATGTTGAACAGACGTTACAGGAATTCTTCTTCAACATGAACGTACCCACACGTGTCGGCTTCCAAACACCCTTCACCAACCTAACTCTAGACCTCACAGTACCCCGCTTCATGAAGGACGAAGGAGTCATATACAACGGCACAATCACACAGGACACTTACGGCGACATGACTAAAGAGATGGAGATGTTCAACCTCGCATTCGCAAAAGTCATGGCGCAAGGCGACTCAAAAGGCAGAGTCTTCACCTTCCCCATCCCAACCTACAACATCACCAAAGACTTCGACTGGGACTCAGCCGTATCACAAGCAGTCTTTGAAGTAACCGCCAAATATGGTGTTCCAAACTTTAGCAATTTCGTCAACAGTGATCTAAAACCCGAAGACGTACGCAGCATGTGTTGCAGACTGCGCATAGACAACCGCGAACTCCGAAAACGAGGCGGTGGCTTCTTTGGCGCAAACCCCTTAACGGGCAGCATCGGCGTAGTTACACTAAACGTTCCACGAATCGGTTACCTCTCAAAAGACGAGGATGAATTCTTCGAAAAATTATCCGACATCATGGATGTGGCTAAATCAAGCTTGGAAATTAAACGCAAAGTGCTCGAAGGCTTCACTGACAACGGATTATACCCATATTCCAAACGTTATCTGCACGAAGTAAAAGAGCGCTTTGACAGATTCTGGAAGAATCACTTCTCAACCATCGGCATCGTCGGCGTCAACGAAGCAATCATCAACTTGCTTGGCCAAAACATTGCCACCAAAGATGGGCAAGCCTTCGCAATAAAAACACTCGAATTTATGCGGAAACGCATAACCGAATACCAAGAAGAAACAGGTAACATATACAACCTCGAAGCCACACCCGCAGAAGGCACCGCCTACCGTTTAGCCCGCATCGATAGGAAACGGTACCGCGACATCGTCTTCGCCAACCAGAAACACATCGTCGCCGAACACGCTGAACCATTCTACACTAACTCATCACAGTTGCCAGTGGATTTCGCAGGTGACCTCTTTGAAGCGTTGGAGCACCAAGAATCTCTGCAGACCCTCTACACAGGCGGCACCAACTTCCACATATTCCTAGGCGAACGTCTGCCCTCTTGGAAATCCGCAGCTGAACTCATCAAAAAAGTCTCTTGGAACTCAAAGCTACCCTACTTCACTTTGACACCAACCTTCAGCATCTGCCCAACACACGGGTACACAACTGGTGAACGTAAACACTGCCCCATCTGCGGCGCAGCCTGCGAGGTCTACAGCCGCGTCGTCGGTTACCTCCGCCCAGTGGACCAATGGAATGACGGCAAACAAGCTGAATTCGGCATACGCAAAACATTCGACCGCTCTGCCGTCTTGGCGTCAGCGCCCCTGACAGTTTAAGGTGAACATGCAAAGATGAAGTTTAGCGGTTTACAGAAGACAAGTCTACTGGATTACCCCGATAAAGTAGCCTCTGTGCTATTTACCCCCGGCTGCAACCTGCGTTGTCCGTTCTGCCACAACTACAAAATCGCCGTCGACCCGCAACCTCCTTTTCTCCAAGAAGGCGCTGCACTGGAGATTTTGGAGAACCGCAAAAAATACGTCGACGCCGTCGTCGTAACCGGCGGCGAACCCTGCATGCACAAGGAACTGCCAAGGTTCCTCGCTAAACTAAAAGAGCGCGGCTTCAACGTCAAGTTGGACACCAATGGCTTCTTCCCCGCTGTCCTCGAAGAATGCCTGCCCTATGTGGATTACGTGGCTATGGATGTGAAGACCTGCCGCGAAAAATACGAGCTGCTAGGCGCCGTCGACACCGCCTCACTGATGAAGTCAATGGAGCTGCTCAAAAAAGGCAATGTTCCCTACGAATTCCGCACAACCGTCGTCCCCGAACTCCTAACAGAGCAGGATGCACATGCAATCGGTGAAATGATAAAAGGCACCAAAACCTACACTCTGCAGCAATTCGTCCCCGAAGACTCACTGGACAAACGCTACCGAACAATGAAGCCTTATGCCCCTGAGAAAATCGGTGAATTGGCAAAGATAATTGAACCCTACACCGAAAAAATCAACCTAAGAATCTAACTCTTTTCTATTTTTTCTTCTGACTATTTTCGTTTGTAAATAACGGTTCATTTTGAGGGATTTACCGCTAACCAATAGGGTTGATTTTTATCTGGTAGAGGTTGGACCAGTCTTTTCCCGTTACAAAAAGCCTGTCGCCGGCTTTGTCATATGCTATGCCATTTAGTACTGCATCCGGGTTGCCGCTTGGAGTTT
Source organism: Candidatus Bathyarchaeota archaeon (assembly GCA_963702095.1). GTDB lineage: Archaea > Thermoproteota > Bathyarchaeia > Bathyarchaeales > Bathycorpusculaceae > Bathycorpusculum. The sequence continues at coordinate 1,575,330 of OY969706.1, read as the reverse complement.
GGTAGATGCCCGTTAAATCTATCCAGCCTTTGACCTGTCCTGTTTGGGGGTTGATTATGGCGATTTTCTGCTGCATCCAAACGTTGGCGTAGACGTCGCCGTTGACGTATTCGAGTTCATTGAGGTTGGCGACTTGTGTGCCGCCGTCTGTGACGGTGACTTCGCCTGTTTTCTGGTGGGTTGCGGGGTCGAGGAAGTAGAGGGTTGCGCTGCCGTCGCTCATGATGAGGTGTGTGCCGTCGTAGGTTAATCCCCAACCCTCAGTTTGATAAGTAAAGTTGCCCTCCACATCAAAGGTTTCTTTGTCAAAGACAAATCCCACTTTACTCTGCCAAGTCAACTGAACTAGTGAATCGCCCACGACCGCTAAGCCTTCACCGAAAAACTCAGAGGACAAGTTGGTTTGCTGAAGCACATGCCCAGTTTCCAAGTCGACTCGGCGCAGACTTGAGTTGCCCCAACCGCCTGTACTCTCAAACAAGGTCCCGTTATCATACACTAAGCCTTCCGTGAAGGCGGAGGTGTCATGGGGATAAGTTTTCACGATAGTGTATGTGTACTGTGAGGCGCTGGTCGTGGGGGTCGGAGTAGGGGTTGGGTTTGGCGTTGCGGTTTGTGTTTCGGTGGGGGTTGCGGTAGGGTTTGCTGTGGGTTCTGCAGTTGGCGTGGGCGTCGGGGTAGGCGTTTGTTGAGGGCTCTTTGGCTGGTTCGTGATAACGATGGAAACTGCGCCTGCAACCAAAACAGCGACGATGACTACAGCGATAATTAGGGCTTTTTTATCCATATAAACCCAGAATGGCATGTCTTCCTTATATGCTCAGCGTTAAAACACCAAAAACCACGAAGCGAAACACTTAAGTGCAGAGAAATCTAAGATGTGTCTCAGACCACAATATAGGTGTTGAATCAATTGGCTGTAGAAGGTTTTTTCGAAAACAAAAAAGAACCAGTAGAAGCTAAAGTCGGCGACTTAACCCCGCAATCTAAAGCAGTTAATGTCACGGCCAAAGTAGTATCCAAAACTGAAATACGTGAAATCCCAATGGGCAGAGATGGCTCTCCGCACAAAGTAAGTGACGCACTCGTCGGCGACGAAACCGGCGTTGTCTACCTAACACTCTGGGACGACAACATCGAGAAAGTCAACGATGGAGACACAGTGCGCGTCGAAAACGGATATGTAACCCTCTTCAAAGGCAACATCCGCTTAAACATCGGCAAATACGGCAAACTCGAACAAGCACAGGCACCGCTAGAAGCAGAAGTTAACACAGAAAACAACGTGTCCAGCAAAGCCTATGAGCAGGAAAGACGCCCCTATAGAGGCGGCGGCGACCGACGCGGTGGCGGCGGCTATGGCGGCGGTGGAGGCTACGGTGGAAGAGACCGACGTGGCGGCGGCGGTGGAGGCTACGGTGGCGATCGTCGAGGCGGCGACCGACGCGGTGGCGGCGGTTACAGACCAAGATACTAAACTTCCCATCTGTTGAAGCAACTTTTTCTTTTTTTACTTATTTCTTTTTACCTAAAATCACATCAGGTCAAGAGGTTTCTCCCTTCCTCAGGAAATTCATGGGGTAGGTGTACCTGTGCTCCTATGACTGTCCCGTCGTCTGCCCATATCCACAACGCAGTACACGACCGATTTGTTAGTGGCGTTCAAAGGAATATGTTATGCTTGTGCCCGATTGCATTGCGCTGTCGTTGCCGTTCACTGCTTTGACGCTAAAAAAGTAGTCGATACATGCTTTCACACACATCCAGTGCGCCTCTCCATGGAGCCATGTACCGCGTGTGGAGAAAAACGCTTTTTCCACACCGAAACAGACAAAGAAAAACAACGAAACCACAAAACACAACCGCCTCCAGTTACAGTCTTGTGGCACCCCACAAACCACCACACCCACATAAAGAGACAAAAACAACAACCCCTTGATACACTGCTAAACACAGAAGCGTCTTTTTTCAGTAAAAGCTATAATGAGCCGTTGACATGACTCCCTAAAGGACCGATGTAAAATGGGAATGGAACCTACTGGAGAAAGAGATTCAGACGCTTACAGCAAGAAAATGGTTGAGGCAAAAGACGAATTAGGTCAACTTCAAGCAGAACTTAACAATGTACTCGTCAAATTTGCTCTACGCGCACTTCGCGTTTTTCAATCAACGAGACCCGAGCCACTTCGACCCGGCGAAATCGCGCTAATCATAAACAACGAGCTTGTTAAAGGTGTTTTATACGATTTGAATACCCAGCCAAACATTGAAGCTATAGCCAAAGCAGCTAAAGAGGCATGGGCAAAAGAGACCGGCAAGCAGTAAAACTGCTTACAACTTATTTTTATCTTAAGATATTTTGAAAAAGTGTATTGGATTTTCAAAAAATAAAGTGTTGAGCCGAAATTACTTTCGGCGGGCATAATCCATTATGGGGATCAGTTTGGGGTCTGCTTGGACGATTTGCATTGCATCGATCAAGCCGACGAGTGCACCGTTTTTGTCAACTGCTGGTAAGTGCTTTATATTCCAGTGCTTCATGAGTTCAGCCGCTTCTTTGAGGGATGCGCCTTGGTCAATGACGACAAGGGGGTTTGTGTAAACCATTCTTGCGATGATGGTTTTGATTGGCACTTCAGCTTCCATTGCGCGGACAACTAAGTCTCTTGTTGTGATGATGCCTGTCGGTTTGCCGCTCTGGACAACGAAAATTGCGTCTTTGTCGTTTTTAGTCATTAAAGAGATTACGTCTTTCAAGACGGTGTTGTTTTCTACGGTTTTAACATCTTTTTGCATGATGTCTTTAACGGTAACATCGTTTGCCATATTTTTTCGCCTTATCGCTATTTCAGTGGTGTTGTTCTTTATCAATTTTACGTTTATTTTCCATCACAATGGGTGCAACCCTTAAAGGCACGAAATGATCGTTGTAAAAGTAGAGGGGACGATGTTTTGAGCATTGACAACTCTAACATTGAACGCTTCAGCGACAGCTTAGACAAAGCCAAAAACTACGCTGAGGTATGGACAATCGTACAGGAAACCGCCCAATACGCAGTTGGTAAACGCCGCAACAGCATGATGCTGTTCCTCGACGATTTGCCGCTGCAACTAGGCGCCTACTACCCTGTGGGAACCAACAACATAGTGCTCAACCGTGCATTGGTAGATGTGGTGGAGGCGTCGGTCACCGATAGACCCACCGTCAACGCCTTAGTCTACAACCTGCTGCTCCATGAATATCTACATGCACTCGGCGAAATGTCTGAGGTAGGGGTGAGGCGGGAAGTGGTTGAGGTTGCCCGTAAAAGCTTCGGCGAAGGACACGTTGCCACTGTGCTTGCTAAGAAGTCGCCGTGGGTTCTGCTAAAAGACCTCCCGCTGGGTTCATTAAATACGCCTAAACGGGTCATGGAAATAGTGCATGACTTCGAAAAAACAGGCAAATACATCGTATAATTGAGTAGGCAAACGCTAAGAAAAAGACTGGCTGTTGAGCTAAACCCAGATTTGGATAAAGTATATAATTGCAGTTCTCCACCTGCATGTTCACGCTGGTAGATATGGAGCCTCCTAAACTAAAGTTCACTTGGAAAACCGTTGTTTTTCCACTACTGGGTTTAGTAGGGTTTTTCCTCTACATCTACCTCTTCAACGTTGACATCTTAGGCATCCTAGCCACCGCCGCAACCGCCAACCCCTACGTCTACTCTGTCGCCATCGTCTTCGGATTGCTTGAAGTCCTCTTCTTCACCATATCATGGCGTGAATTAACAAATTTCTTAGCCATAAAAATCGGACTCATCCGCGCCTACCTCTACGTCTGGTATGGATTATACGTGGACACCCTTGTTCCAGCACAATCCATCGGCGGCGAAGTAACCCGCACCTACCTCGTAACACGGGACAAAGCCGGTTCCTTTGGGAAAACCGTGGCTTCCCTCTACATGCACCGCATTTTGGGTATGGTTATGAACGTTGTCGCCTTAATCGTCGGCATTGTATTCCTCTACTTCGGCACTCAAGTTTCTCCATTGGTTTTCAATCTGATCATTGTTGTCGCGGTTGCCATCACAGCGATTGTAGCGTTCATGTTTGTGTTATCGTTTAAGCAGCAGTGGACCATGAAGGTGATTGATTGGACCATAAAGTTTGCCCGAACAATCACGTTTGGCAGGTGGAAACTCGATAAACTCAAAGGTGAAGCCATCGAAATTACCGCTCACTTCCACGACGCCATGAAAGAATTCCGCAACAACCCCAAACCCGTCGCTGCCTCCCTCTTCTATCTAACCATAACATGGGCTTTCAGTTTAAGCATACCTTATTTGGTGTTTGTTTCGCTGGGGCATCCTGTGCCGTTGAGCCTTATTTTGATTACTTACTCGATTGTTTTGGCGGTTAAGGCTATACCGATTGGGATACCTTTTGAGGTGGGGTTGCCTGAGGCAGTTATGACTACGCTCTACTATGCTATGGGCGTTGAAGCTGCTTTGAGCGCTACTGCAACCATACTCATAAGGATTATAACGCTGTGGATGCGGTTCTTCATAGGGTTTGGAGCTCAGCAGTATTTGGAGTTGAAACCCGCGTTTGCCTCGACTGCCGATACGGAAAAAACTAAAAACAAACCCTGACAACTACAGTTTAGTCCTAAATTATGGATGTTAAAATCGAAACGGCTAATATTAGACTCCTCGATACATTGTACAGGATTGAGGAGCAATGCTTTAGTGAAGAAGCCTTCACTAGACGACAAATAGCCTACTTGTTAACTGATTACAACACAATCGCCTTTGTTGCTAAAGTCAACACTGACGTGGCCGGGTTCATCATTGCTCAAATAGAAACAGATGACATTGAATTTGGGCACATAATCACCATAAACGTTGCTCTCAGTTACCGACGTAAAAGCATCGGTTCAAAACTGCTCAATGAAGTTGAGAGTTTGCTACGGCAGCGGGGGATAAGGGAGTGCCGATTAGAAGTCCGCGAAGACAACAGCGTCGCCATAAAACTCTACCATAAACTGGGCTATCAAACACAGGGTAAACTGGAACGGTATTATGGCAAAAGACACGGCTTGTACCTAAAAAAAGCCCTCTAAACCCTAAACTCAGCCTCCGTATTCTCCAATCGAACAAACGTTTAAATCAATAGATGCCGTAGAATCTGGTGGTGGGGGAAGATGGGAGAAACCCGTGGAAGAAAATCAAACGAGCAAACCCTTGTCCACACTATAGTTGTTCTTATGCGTAACACCACTTGGCGATGTGGAAAACTCGAGAAATCCATTGTCAAACACCTCTATAAGCGCCATGAAAGCTTTGGCAAACCCGGCGTATCCGTTAAGGAGATAATGTTGAACCTCAACATTACCGGTGAAAAGAAAGACGAATGTCTCGATGCACTGCGTAGACTCGAAAAAAGAAACATCGTTAAAATCACGCTTCAAGCAGCAGCCGTCGCAACTCTCTAACTTTCTATTTTTTGTAACCCAAACCCAACTTTGAAAAAAAGTATTATTTGAGGAGTTCATCCTCGCTTGGAGGCTGCTTAATCAAGCCATGCTTCATAAGCAACTCAGTCGAAGCCCGAGCATTCCTTATTATCGCTGAAGCCCGCTCAAAGAGTTCATCACGACTGGGCTTAACACGGGCAACACCCTGCTCGATGCATTTGAGCGCGCATGCAACGGCTTCAAGGGGGAAAACTTCCCATTCATCCATCCGTGGCAACAGATTCTTCTCATCCATACCCCGCTCCTCCGCATACCTGGCAAGCTCCGTCGCCGCCGCTATGCACATGTCGTCGGTAACAGTTTTTGCCTTAACGTCGAGGACGCCGCGGAAAATCCCGGGGAACCCGAGGCTGTTGTTAACTTGGTTGGGGAAGTCACTGCGTCCAGTCGCGACCACTTTGGCGCCTGCTTCCTCTGCTTCCCAAGGCCAAATCTCAGGAATAGGGTTGGCGCAGGCAAACACGATGGCGTCGTCAGCCATGCTTTTGACCCATTCCTTTTTGATGGTGCCTGGACCAGGTTTGGAGGCGGCAACGACTGCGTCGACTCCGCGGAAGGCTTCTGCGATGTCGCCTCTTCTGCCTTCGCCGTTGGCTTTTTGGGTAACATCGTATTTCCAGGGGTCTTCTGCTTCGGTTATGTCGGGTCTGCCCTTGTAGATGACGCCTTTGGTGTCAGCTAGGATTATGTTGCCGGGTTTTACGCCCCAATTCATAAGCACATAGGCGGTTCTAATGTTGGCGGCGCCTGAACCCACCAGTGTAATGAGGCTTTCTTTGGGTTTTTTGCCGACCAACTTGAAAGCGTTCATTAACCCTGCCAAGATGACGGTGGCGGTTCCCTGTTGGTCGTCATGCCAAACCGGAATCTGCATTTCCGAGCGTGCCTTCTCGAGCACATGGAAGCATTTGGGTTTCTCGATGTCTTCGAGGTTTATACCGCCGAATGTGGGTTCGAGCGCTTTGCAGATTTTAATGATTTCCTCTGGATCTTTGGTGCGCAGGCAAATGGGGAAGGCGTCGACTCCGCCTAAATACTTGAAGATGAGCGCTTTACCCTCCATAACAGGCAGGGCTGCTTCAGGTCCGATGTCGCCTAAACCCAAAACGCGGGTGCCATCTGTGACTACGGCAACGTAGTTCCATCGGTTGGTTAATTCGAAGGATTTGTCGCTTGACGCTTGGATCTCTTTGCATGCCGCCGCAACACCCGGAGTGTACCATATGGCGAAGTCGTCTACGCTTCTGATTGCACATTTGGGGATAACCTGCATTTTCCCCTCGTAGAAACGGTGCATGGGCGGCGAGAGCTGAGCGGGTTTTTTGGCTTTTGCAAGCAACTCGTCCACTGTGGGCTTATTTTTTTCCTCTGAAACCAAAGCAGCATTTCTCCACTTCACCGCATAGGTGCAGAGGGCTTTTAAGGATTTCCAGTGTGATAGAGAAATTTTAGGTCAAGCAAAGAATCGATTGTTATATCTCTGCCGCATTTCCGCTCCCTATCAGTGGGGTTTGAGCGGTTTTTTGTCTTTATGTGGGTGTGGTGGTTTGTGGGGTGCCACAAGACTGTAACTGGAGGCGGTTGCTTTTTTTGGTTGCATTGTTTTTCTGCCTCTGTTTCGGTGTGAGAAGTGCATTTTCTCCCACACAACGGTACATGGCTCCATGTCGGGTGAGGCTGCGTGTGGGTGTGAAGCAACATACCAGCCTCCAAAAAACCGATAAAAGAAAAAACAAATGCAGGGTTTATAGTGTTGCTAACTTGGAAGGAGCCAACATTTTCCGTTTAAATAGTTTAGTGGCGGCTACCACCGTTACCGAGGCAACGACAATCCCGACAATGATGGCGGCAACTGGAAACTCTGGGACCACCACGTTTACCGAATCCACGGAGGTCGACGGGTCAACAGGGTTCTCATTGCCCTTTATTGCCAATTCGACGTTATCCAATGCTAAGCCTGTTGAACCGGCGCTTGTGATGTTGAATTCGACGGTAGCTATGGTTCCGTCGCCGCTAAACCCGGGGGTAGAGGCACCAACGGAGGTGGCTAAGAGATGGTACTGTCCATCGGTTAGGGAATCATCTTCAACGTCGATGGGGTAAGTTTCTGACTCATGCAATACGCCTCCTGAATGCGATTCCACGCCCAGTATTGGGGTTGCGCTGATTGCTCTAAGAACCGCTGGGTTCCAGTCCAAGGCAACATCGACTCCGTAGACGTCTTGGGCATTGGAGAGTTTAATAGTAACTGTTAAGGTGTCTCCGACCTGTGGTTGACTGGAGGAAACTTCTGCACGTACGGTCACGTTCTGTGCGGCAGCGCCAAAAACTAAGCAAACTGAGATTAAACTGAAGAGTAAAACGGATAACACAACTATAGATATCTTACGTGTTTTTGCCATTGTTTATTCACCGATCTCCCTTCTTGAGGGTCACTATTTTATCCCGCCCCTTCTTATACCTTGTCAGAATTCCCCCGGTTTCGAGTGCGGTCAAGAGTTGACTTGTTTTAGCCTTGGAAAACTTGAGGCTATCAGTAATCTCTGATTGGCGCAAGGTACCGCCTGAAGTCCTAAGAAGCCTTATGATCTTTTCCTCTTCGCTCTCAATGCGTGACTGTTCCTCAACGGGGGACAAGACGGATTTGCCGTGGTTTTTATGCCGTTTAAACATGTAAAAACCGACGAGTGAAACGCTTACTGCAGCCACCAAAACCACGGATATAATCAAGCCAAATCGAATGCCGCCGTTAGCTGTGTTTTGGTTGGTGCCGTTTTGGGTTAAAACTACCGATGTGCTGCCGGTTAAGTCCTGAGTCCTCGCCCACGTCCACGACTGCAAAGTGTCCTGCCGCTCGGTAGGCGGGGGATAAACCGATTTAACAGTATACTCTGCGGGATAGCTAATTTTTAGTGCTGCATCGCCAAAAAGATAACCAAAAAAACCGTGAACCCTAAAGACGTCGCCGAAGGAGATTTCGCTGTTTTGGACTACGCTAAAGTTTAGCCACAAAAAAGTGTATTCGGTTGTTTTTGAGTCTGAGGATATGTTGGTGTTTATTTGGAGAGAGTTTTCATCGATGTCCATTTCTCGGTTGGTTGCGCTGGAGGCGGCGTCGAGGAGGTTGAAGATTTTTGTCTGCAATGATTCCCAGGTTTCGGTTGTTGCGTTGGCGTTGGAGAACTGTTTTATGGTCCAGAGTGCTGAGCCGTCGCTTCGGATTTGGATGTGGTATTCATAGTAGTTTTGGCACTCAACTATTTGCATAGGAATTGCCAGTAGCAGTAGGGCACATGTTACTATGCAGATAGTTAGGTAACGGTGGCTCATTTTACCTCACGGGGAATGTGCTCCATATTTGTTAGGTGATACTTTAAGGCTTTCTCCGCCCCCGCTTTGGATAGGGTTGTTCTACACTAGCAGTTTAGCGTATTGCTGAAATATTGGCGTCGGATGCCTGTTAGGGTAGAAAAGGGTGCAGTACTGCCGCTTAAATTGAATTGGACTCAATTGAACGGTCGTGAACTATTATGAACTATATTTGGGTTTGTTTCAAGAATTGAGGGTCAGAAACGCTTTTATTTTCTTTCAGCAAGAGGTTTGTTGAAGAAAACAAGTGATTAAACATGAACACAACAAAAAATAAAGCACTAATCACCGCAGTCGTAGCATTACTCCTTGTAAGCACCATTGCCGTAACATTCAGTTACGCCGCCGCTCTACATGTTGACCCTTTAAGAGCTGCAAGTAACAGGTTAACCTCTTCAAGCTGGATTAAACTCAACGGCGTCATAGACCAGTGGGGAACAACAACCGTTAGGGGTACACTTCAGACGCAAGCTCGAGAAGCAACACATGAAACTTCAGGAACCAACCAGTTTGCTGCAGCCACAGCCATCTGGACCACCAACACTTCAAGAGCAATCCAAGACGTCAAGGCAAAAGAGAATTTCACCTACGTCTACTATGTTGCAAGATTAGCTAACGTTTCAGTCTCCACTGTAGATGCAAGTTCAGGCAGCTACTTCATCAACGGCACATGGACGGTTGCAACCATAAACGCCAACGTAACAGTCATAACAAACGATGAAGGACAAATCGTCAGAGTGCTCCGTAACCAAGACAGTTCCATACAGAGAGCTTACGGCGAGTTGTCAGTTGCCAACAACAAGTTCACCCTCTCCATAAACGGCATAGACTCGCTTTCAGGTTCAGTATTCCGCACCATAACAAGAGCGTGGAATAACCCATTCAAGATGGGTGTCGAGGCAACAAACAGCATTGTAACCCGTGCGGACGTTAGGACTATTGGTCAATGCTACGGTGCAATGCCTGGCTGGGGCAATTTCGACTTAAGCATGGACTTCAACAACAACTACCGCGTTGACATCGCCGACATCTCAACAGTAGCAGCCAACGTACAATAAATTCAAAACCATTCTTTTTTCTCCTTATTTTTCAAAGCTAATTAAACCAAGGATATACTCTATTTTTTATTCTACAAGCAGCTGGAGTTAACCATGGCGGACACAGAAAAACCAACCCAAAACACCGACAAATTAAAAGAGGTTAAGCTGCCCTGTGGGTGCATCTACCAAGACAAAGGCTGGATACTTACCCGAATCAGTGAATGTGCGTACCACCATCGAAAAAGAACCACAAAACGCCCCTACAGGCCCAAAGCAGAATGCGTCAGACCATAGAGAAAAAGGCAGTTAGCCTTTGTAGAGTTTAGGGTCAAGCAATGCAAAGTTGTTGCCGCCCACGTGGAATAGCACACGGGCTTTTTTGAGGTCGTAGGATTCAGAGAAGACACCCATGTCCGCGTAGGCTTCCACAATTTTGCCTATGAAAACCGTGTGGTCGCCGGTTGTCATCTGACCGTCCACTTCACATTCCAGATGCGCAATGCATTCGCGGATGGCTGGTGCCTTAACTTTTTTGCCCGGCATGGGGGTGAGGTTTGCCTTTTTAAATTTATCAAAGCTTCTGCCAGTGAGGGAGCCGCATGCATACACTGCCTGCAACGTTTCTATGGTAGGGATGTTTACGGTGAATTCGCCTGATTGCTCGATTAAACTGTGAGAGTGGCGGGTGGGTGCTATGCTGATGGCTAAGAGCGGAGGGTTAGCTGAGGTCGGCATCGCCCACGCCAAAGTGGTTGCGTTGGGTTTGCCTGAGTTGCCGACGCATGAAACCAGGACGGTGTGCATAGGGTGAAGCAACCTTGTGGCGGAAGAAATTTTTACGGGGATTTTAGCTGACATGTCTTGTCCTCAAAAATACTTGGAGGCACCTACTTATTACTATTTATCCTATCTGGCAGTTGATGTGGCGCAAGGCAGCTTTCATGGCGCTCTAAAGGATGAGGCTAAGATTCTTCTGTGGTGTTTCCAGAAAGCTTGTTTTGCTCATCTAACCTCGAGTTGACTTCAATCCTATAGATACGCCAGATGTCTTCGCGGGTAATTATCCCAACTAGACGTTTCTCTTTGCCAGGGTTAACTACAGGCAACCGCCCTATTTGGTTACCCGTCATTTTTTCAAGAACCACAGACAAGTATTCGTTGGGGTAGGTTACAACGATGTCTTTTGACATTATGGTTGCCACTGTTTTTTTGCTCCGCTGGTCAGGATGAGTTTGTAGCACATCTGAACTGGTGACAATGCCCACTAGATCGCCCTGAGGAGTTGTTACGGGCAGCCCTCGTATGCCGTTTTTCTCCATGGTCGCCGCCGCATCAGAAATGGACATATCAGGGTAAATAGTAATCACACGTTCAGTCATGGCATCTTTTACATTCAGTTTTTCTAATAACGGAATGGAGTATTCTCCTCTGTGGGCGGGTGATTCAGCTCTGGAGCTGCGACTTGGCTCTTATAAATTGTGTACTTGCCCGTTATCACATAGGCAATTGCCGTCGCTATCATGGACGGTACCAGAAGCGCCAATGTTCCAGTCATTTCGCTAGCCATCAATATTACTGCAACCGGCACTTTTCCTACTCCTCCAAAGAAAGCCATCATGCCCACGATGACAAACACGGCGATGTTTACTTGGAAATTCGGTATAAAGTAACTAAATATGTACCAGATTATTGCTCCAAGTGTGCCTCCGATTACTAAGCCGGGGCCAAAGACACCGCCGCTTCCACCTGAACCGACAGTTAACGATGTTGCAAGGATCTTTAAAACTAAAATTATTGGAAGAAGCATCAGCGGCAAGAGCAGAAAGTTGCCGTCCATTAAAAGTTGGAGCCAACCGTAACCTACTCCTAAGATTTGGGGGAAGAATACGCCGATTACCCCTACCAGCAAGCCGCCTATGGCGGGTTTGACGAAATTTGGAATCTTTAATTTATGGAACACCTGTTTTATTCCATAGAAACTCCTGACGTAAACTATGCCCAGTAACCCACAGGCTATTCCCAGAACAGCGTATAGTGGCAAATTGATGGGGTCTTGAAAAGCGCCTAAGTTTACTTCGCCGAAGATGGGGGTCCAACCGTTAACAATGCCGTAAATGCTGTAACCGACCGTTGAGGCGATGAACGCGGGAAGTAAAGTGTCAACTTCAAAATCAGCTATGTAGAGGATTTCAGCTGCTAAGATGGCTCCGCCGAAGGGCGCCTTGAAAATTGCGCCGATACCCGCGCCTATACCCACAGCAAGTGCAATCCGCCGGTCACGGGCGCTCAGATGCATCAGTTTTCCTAAAAATGAACCGAAGCCCGCGGCCATTTGTGCGGTGGGGCCTTCTGGCCTGCGCTTCCTCCAGAACCTATTGTTATAGCAGATGCTAAAAGTTTTATGACGGGGATTCTTGATCGGATGGAGCCTTTTTTGTTGTGGAAGGCGTCGATGGCGGAGTCTGTTCCGTGACCCTCGGCTTCGGGTGCTAATCCGAAAACGATGATTCCGCTTATTAAACCGCCTAGTGTTGTTACGGCTACTAGTAAGAAGGGGTTGAACGCGGTTGTAGGCAGTAGTGCACCTTCCCCTATTGGTGTAGGCGGATAGTAACCGGCGATGCCGCCTAGCAATAGACTGCTGAAGAATTTGATTGCTTGGTCAAATATTAGGGCGCCTACACCGCTTACTATGCCTATTAAGATGGCGATGGGAACCCATTTTCTTAGGTACCCTATTTCCCTCCAAGAAAAATTTGCTTTCCCTATATGCAACGGTGTTTCAGGGTCCTTTCCGTTTGAGTTCGGCGAATGAATGAATTCGCAGCGAGTTTAAGTCGATAAGTAACTGAGTCGTTAAAACAGTCAAGTATAGGCTGAGTGGGCTCACGATTTTTATGGATAACTTGACGCCTGTCCATTAAATTTCATCGGGAACCCAGCATGCACTACATAGGAATTAAAGTTTGCTAACCGATCCACCATAAACAAATGCTTTCAAATGTTATGTTTCTAGCCTTCAACATGATTGTTCCTTGATGATTTGAATGCATTTGACTAGAGCGGGTTTTTGTCCCTTCGCTTGGAACGGCCTGTTTTAGGATTGATTATCTTTTTGTGTCCTCAAAAAAGTTAATAGAACAGCCAATAAATTAATTGCAATCAAGGGTGGACAAACTATAACTGCTCATAAAAAAAATGCGAAAGTCGTAACTATTGGGCTTATCCAAACCACCGTCACAGAAAACATAGCTGAAAACATGGCTAAAACAGGACAGAAAATTATCCAAGCCGCACAGAGAGGCGCCCAGATCATTTGCCTCCAAGAACTCTACCGCACAAGGTATTTTCCACAAGAAGAAAAAGTGGACGCGGCGCCTTTGGCAGAATCCATCCCTGGAGAATCCACCAAAGTCTTCGCTGAATTGGCAAAAAAATACAAAATAGTAATTATCGCCCCCCTATTCGAAAAGAGCGCTGAAGGCAAATTCTATAACACCGCCGCCATAATCGACGCCGACGGCTCCATCGCAGGCAAATACCGAAAAGCTCACATCCCCTATGACCCCTACTTCTACGAAAAAAACTATTTCGAAGAAGGAAAAGAAGAATATAAAGTTGTCCAGACTGCATACGCCAAAATCGGCACACTCATCTGCTACGACCAATGGTTCCCTGAACCCGCACGCATCTGCGCATTGGCAGGGGCAGAAATCATCTTTTACCCCACTGCCATCGGCTACATCAAAGGACACACCTCCAAAGACGGCGACTGGCATGACGCTTGGAGAACCGTGCAACGTGCTCACGCAATCGCAAACGGCGTCCACGTGGCGGCGGTGAATCGGGTTGGCGAAGAGGGCTGGCTCGAGTTTTGGGGCGGCAGCTTTGTCTGCGATTCGTTCGGTAAGGTCATTGCTGAGGCAAGCACCATTAGCGAGCAGGTACTCGTTGCCAATGTGGATTTGGTTAAGAACCAGCAGATCCAAGAGGGTTGGGGTTTTCTGCGCAACAGGTGCCCAGACACTTATGGTCCCCTAGTCAAAAAGAAAGCGGAGGACTCAGAATAGTGAGCGCCGAAAAAGTTCCCTGTGAACTTGGGTTTACTATGCCTGCGGAGTGGCAGCGGCACGCGGCGATTTGGCTTGCTTGGCCCTATGACCCAACCACTTTCCCCGACCGAGTCGAGCGGGTTGAGGCAACCTACGTGCAAATCATCAAGGAGATTCATGAAAGCGAAGAAGTCAACCTTTTCGTCATTGATGAACCCACAAAAAAGAAAGCCACCGCCATATTGCAGCATGCGAGCATCAACTTGGAGCGGGTACACATCTGGGTTTCCGATTACGCCGACGTTTGGTTCCGCGACTACGGTCCCATCTTCGTAAGCAACCCCGAGCATGAGTTGGCGATGATCCACTGGGACTTCAACAGTTGGGGCGAAAAATACGAAACCCTGCTTCGAGACAAAGAAATCCCCGACGTAATCAACAAGAAAATGGGACTTCGATATTACAAACCCGGCGTCGTTTTGGAAGGCGGTTCCATAGACGTCAACGGCTTGGGCACCCTACTCACGACCGAGCAGTGCCTGCTAAACAGCAACCGCAACCCCGACCTCAACAAGGAACAGATCGAGCAGTACCTCAGAAACTACTTGGGGGTGCGGCATTTTATTTGGCTTAAGCGGGGCATCTTAGGCGACGACACCGACGGCCACATAGATGACTTGGCGCGTTTCGTTAACTCCAACACTATCGTATGTGCATACGAAGATGACCCCAACGACGCAGACTATGCTGTCCTAAAAGAAAACTATACGCTACTCACTGAATCAGTGGATCAAGACGGCGGAAAACTCAAAATCGCCAAGTTGCCCATGCCTAAAGTCATAAGCGACGAAGGCTACCGTCTTCCCGCAAGCTACACCAACTTCTACATAGGCAACACCAAAGTCTTGGTGCCCATCTTCAACCATCCAAACGACGAGAGGGCGTTGGCAATTCTACAGGAGCAGTTCCCAACTCGGAAAGTGGTGGGGATATTCTGCGGCGACTTAGTCTACGGCTTCGGCACCATACACTGCATCAGCCAACAGCAACCCTGCCCCGAATAGCACCCAGCGGACTCAGGGTTTTCTTTTTATTCGGTTTTCTTAGTTAAGTTTAAACTCTCCAGTGGAATAATAGGTAAGCCACCACCAAACAAGGGGCGCAGAGGGAAAAGGGCATGGTAAATCAGCAGCCAGTTCGCAGCCGCGGCGTCAAAGTTCTCAAAGCCGTTTCTTCACCCCTGAGACTGCAAATCCTCAATTTACTCTTCGACAAATCCGCCCTCTCCTACACTGAACTGATGAATCAACTGAAAATGAATCCCACCCGAGACGCAGGCCGATTCGCCTACCACCTCAAATTCCTCTTAAAAGCAGAGTTGGTGGAAGCGGATGTGGAAGCAAAAAAGTATTACCTCACTGACCTCGGCAAGATGGTGCTTGACGTCGCCGACCGGGTTGAGAAAAAAGCGGTCAAGCCAAAAGGCATGGTTGTGCGCACGTCGCATTTGACGCTTGAAGAGTTTGACGCAAACAAAATTGCTAATTCACTAATAAAAGAAGCTAAGGTTCCTGCTGAACTCGCTCAGAAAGCTGCTAAAGAAGCTGAGAAACGGCTGACTAAATCCAAAATTAAGTACTTAACTGCGCCGCTTATCCGTGAAGTCGTTAACAGTATCCTTGTTGAGAAAGGCTATGAAGATTACCGACATAAATTGACCCGCGTGGGCATGCCCATACACGAAGTCACCGCACTCATCGAATCTAAAGATGTCGCGGCGGATTGCGCTGAAGCCATCGACATCGCTGGAGAGGCGGTCTTCGGAGAATACGCTTTACTCAACATTTTTCCACGTGACATAGCGGATGCGCAGCTTTCAGGCGCCATCCACATCGACGGCTTAGGCACGTGGATTCTTAAACCCAACGAAGTCATCCATGACATCCGCTACTTCCTCCAAAGCGGCATAAAACTCGAGAACCCCAAATGGATATCCATGGAGCCACCCCAAGACTTCAAGTTTGCATTATCCATCGCTTTTAACGTGTTGTTGCATGCTAACCAAGAAGCGAATTACACTCAGACTTTTAACTACTTCAATGTCGCTTTAGCACCCTACGCTAAGGGTTTAGAAGCAGCAAAACTGAAAGAAAGCCTACGAATATTCATGTTAAACCTCAACCAGCATGCAGAAGCTACTTTGGGGCTGGAGCTCTCCATTCCTAAACCTACCGCAGAAAAAGAAGCCGTGGGACCAAACGGCAAAGCATGCGGCAAATATGGCGACTACACAGGGGAAAGCCTGCTTTTGGCGTCGCTTATCCTCGACATTTTCCTAGAAGAAAGCGCCGCTAAACCGATGTTGAGTCCCAAACTGGTTATAAAAATTAATAGCGCCGCCCTAACAGACGAGAAAGCAAAAACCGTTCTACTTAAAGCTCATCAACTCGCAACTCAAGGCGGCGCCCCATACTTTGCTAACCTGACAAAAAAAGACAGTGAAAACTTCGCTTACTCCTCCTCAGGCATGAAGTTAGCTTCGGACCTCACAGGCGACTGGGAAACCGACACATTGCGCACAGGCTGTTTGGGCCTCGTAACCATTAACATGCCTCGAATCGCCATGGAATGCGGCAAAGACCAAAACAAATTCAACGAGTTCTTAAAAGAACGCTTTGAATTCGCCGCCCGCGCCCTAACAATAAAGAGTAACGCGTTAAAACAGTTCGGAAAAAATAACTTGCCCTTTCTGCTCCAGAAAACAAACGGCGACACCTACTTCCGACTGGAAAACTGTTCACGCATAATTGGCTTTGCAGGATTCCGAGAAGCCATCGAAGCCTTCACCGAGAAACCGATGGACTCCAAAGAAAGCGGTGCCTTCGCAGAAGAAGTCATCGCCAATCTGTTGGCGTTTAAGCAGAAGGTGGGTAGAAAATACGGTAAACGCCTCTACGCCGCCATGTTGGGCAACCATGAAGCCGCCGAGCGTCTAGCGCAACTTGACATTGAACGCTATGGTGTTGCCAAAGTAAAGTTCTCTGGGACACGCGATAAACCCTTCTATTCAACAGTCAAACGGGTCACAATCAAGGCTGCTCAGCCACTGGTGGCGCCGCATGGCACGATTGAGGTGGCGAAGCTGACTAAAGGCTTAAACGCAGGCGGCTGCTTGGATTTGTATGAGTTGGAAGGCGCCGAATTCAGCGCCGAAGCCCTTATGGACTTAACGAAGCGGATAATCGAGAATGACGCAAGCGACTTTTTCACCTACAACCGCGCCGTCAGCTACTGCAGCAACTGCAAGAAAAACCATTACGGCGCGCTTCACAAATGCCCCAGTTGCGGCTCAATGAGCACAATAACAACCTTCGACCGGTTTGTAGCAACCTAATATTCGACGGCGCCCAGCACCATTGAGAGCAGCGCCATCCGCACCACGATGCCATTCCAAACCTGCTGGAAGTAGCGGGCCTGTGGCGTGTTGTCCACTTCTGGGGCAATTTCGTCCACGCGGGGCAGCGGATGGAGGATAATGAGGTCTTTTTTGGCTTTCTCCAGCGTTTTGAGGTCGATTCGGTATGCCCCTTTGACTTTAGCATATTCGGTGGCGTCGGGGAACCGTTCTTTCTGGATGCGGGTCACGTAGAGAACGTCGATTTGCGAAATGATTTCTTCAAGATTGCTGACTTCTGTTACTTGAACTGTGTTTTTGATGGTTGAGAGTACATCTTTGCGTATACGCAGAGTTTCAGGCGACACCAAGAAGAGCTCGGCGTTATAGAGTGCCAACGCGTATGCCAGTGAATGCACGGTGCGTCCATAGCGCAAGTCGCCTAACAGCGCCACTTTTAAGCCGTCGATTCTGCCTTTTTCTTTTCGCATCGTGTAGAGGTCAATTAGTGCCTGCGTGGGATGCTCCTCGGCGCCTGTGCCCGCGTTAATGATTGGGACTTTGCTGAATTCCGCCGCCAACTTTGCAGAGCCCTCTAAACTGTGGCGCAAGGCGATGACATCAGCATAGTTTTCGACTGTGCGAACTGTGTCGGCAAGGTTTTCGCCTTTGCGTATGGAGGACACTTCTGGTTCGGCGAATCCGATGACGTTGCCGCCGAGTTTGAACATGGCACTTTCGAAGCTTAAGCGTGTGCGTGTACTGGGTTCAAAGAAGAGTGTGGCTAAGATTTTGCCTTTTAGCATGTCTGAGCCGCCTTTGGCCAGTGGCTCCATGGATTTGGCGACGTCGAGGACGTGGTTGATTTCTGCTTGTGTGAAGTCTTCGATTGAAACTATATCTCGCCCTTTGAACTCCAAGTCTGGTGGCACCCAAAACAAGATGGCATCTATGTGCTAAATAACATTTTGTATAAAAAAATCCCATTATTATTCGGAAAATAAATATTCATAAATGATAGAGGACGTTTGCTCCTATTATTTATAGGAATTGTTTAAAAGAATGGTTTCTCAAGTAGCCACGGGATTGTTTGATGTCTTGGTGGGTTTATGAGAATTGGCGTGCTGTAAGCGGTGGAAAAGCTCGTGTGCATAAAGGAAACTGTAGTTTCTGTAATCAAGGGCAAGGCTTTCAGCCCGATTCTGGAAAGAACGGAAAATGGCATGGGCCGTTTAATACTGAAGAATTAGCTTTTGAGTTTGCAAAAAGCTTGAAAAGAGAAGTAACTGATTTTTGCAGTCACTGTGTTGAGGGTTAAGTTGTTTTATCTCTCTTGTTATGGCCTGTTAATAGATAAACGATCGAATTTAAAGGCACCAAAAATAAGGAGTCCCAAAGAAATTTCTGTTGTCATACCCGTGAAGAACAATCAAAAAGGGATAGAAGCTTTTCTTGACAGCCTTTTTTGCCTCGCAGACCATATACTGCCTTCAGAAGTGCTGATTATTTGTGATGGCGGTAGTCAGATAACTCTGCCAAGTAACTATTATAACCAAGCAATTAAAATAAGGGTATTATCTTCAAAGGGAAAAGGACCGGCTGCGGCAAGAAATTACGGATGGCAGCAAGCAAAGGGAACATGGATTCTTTTTACTGACAGTGATTGCAGGGCTATGCCAGATTGGATTAATGGTTTTTTGAAAGTAAACAATGGTTCTATTGGATACGCAGGAAACATTCGGTCTTTTGGTAAGGATAAAATTTCAAGGTATTACGAAAGTCAATGTACACTTTTGCCTCCAGCTGATAGTAATTCTACCTTACAGCCCCCTGAATACCTTATAACGGCTAACGCATTAGTTTGGAAACAAGCACTTGAAAACATCAAGGGCTTTAATGAGCAAATAAGAATTGCTGGAGGCGAAGATATCGACTTAGGTTTTAGACTTCGTGATATTGGAGAACTCAGTTTTGCCTTCGAATCAACTGTTTTGCATGATTTTAACGATGGCTTGTTAGGATTTATTAAAAGATTCAGAAGGTACGGAAAGGGAAACCGTATCTTGGCAAAAATGTATAATTTGGATTCAAAACCAAGGGCATTTTTTCCTAATAAATGTAATCTAGTAAATTATGCCTTGGCATACCTTCAATATCTGAGCATGCTATGGGGCTGGTATGTCGATTAAAATCTATTCCAATATGAAGCATACTCATAGTTGCGGCGTAAGTATTAAGTAAGGAGAGGGCATCTTGGCAGAACACAGTGCCTTCTCCAAAAGAAACATAACGAGCTGTTGCTTGTAGCCGTTTGCACAACCAGCCTGCAATCGCCAAAACCAGCCAAACCCAAAACAGACCACGCATCCGAGCCCACTGATTGTTGT
Source organism: Candidatus Bathyarchaeota archaeon (assembly GCA_963702095.1). Taxonomy (GTDB): domain Archaea; phylum Thermoproteota; class Bathyarchaeia; order Bathyarchaeales; family Bathycorpusculaceae; genus Bathycorpusculum. The sequence continues at coordinate 1,555,567 of OY969706.1, read as the reverse complement.
TGTGTATAGGAGGTTTCTGCCAACAACACACTGATAAAAAAACGCTCAAGCGGCAAGTTACTGCTTATATGTTTTTGTTGTTGTACAACGCCAGCCACATTTTTTAATAAACATCCACCGAGCAATAGTAAACTAAATTCAGGTTAAGCAAAAACTTGAAAAGGTGTTTTTTATGGAAGCGATTTTAAAACAGATCTCCCAACGAGAAAACCCCAAAGAAATTGTTAATTCACGCGGATACATGCCAAGAGTACATGAGGTTCGTGCTCCATGCCAGTGGCTGGAACACTGCGACAACGGGAAATGTCCCGCTTTCGTGAGGCTTAACGGTAATTTTTACTGCGCCAAAATTAGGGCGCCAACCTAAACATCCTTTCCTTTTTTAGTTTTCCTCTTTTAGTGCAGCAATAGCCTCTTTAACGGCGGCTACCGACTTAGTAAACTTCGCCATGGTACCCTCGGACAAATCCAGCTCGATTATTCTCTCAACACCCTCTTTTCCTAAAACAACCGGAACACCGATAGAAACACAGGATTGACCATATTCACCGTCGAGGCAAGTTGAAACGCTCATAACACGGTTTCGCCCTGTTAAAATTGCGTCGGCAGTTATCGCTATCACAGATCCCGGTGCATAAACGGTTCCACCTTTAAGTTTAATCACATCAGCACCTGAAGTTACTGTTTGATTAACCACTTTTTCAATTTGCTGCTCAGTCAAGAGGCGAGTTATCGGTATCCCCGAAACCGAGGCATATTCAACCAGTGGCACCATCGAATCGCCATGTTCACCTATAACCAGTCCCCTTGTATCCTCACGTGAAACCCCAAGTTCATTGGCAATGTAGGCGCGAAACCTCATGGTGTCTAAGATGTTGCCCATGCCAAATAGGCGACTGCGTGGAAACCCTGTTTCTCTAAAACTAACATAAGTCATAATATCAACTGGATTGGTTACAATCATCAGTTTCGCTTTGGGCGCATATTTGGCTACTTCGCGGACCACGCCACGCACGATTTGGGCGTTAGTGTTCATAAGGTCAAAACGGGTCATGTCCGGTTTACGGGCAACACCAGCGGTCACAATAACCAGTTCAGAACCAGCCATTTCTCTAAAATCGCCTGTGCCACGAATTGATCCGTCAAACTCTATGGCTGGAGCCGCCTGCATCATATCCAACGCTTCACCTTGAGCTGCCTTCTCGTTGGTGTCTATTAGGATTACGTCGCTGATTTTGTAACGCAGAATATCAAAAGCGGCAGCGCTGCCAACTCTGCCTGATCCGATAACAGTTATCATAATTAAAGAAGAGGGTCCTGAAAATTTAAAGCTTAACAATGAATTACTTGACGATTATTACAGTGCAGTTTGCTTGATGCGCTACACGTTCACTGATATTACCCATGAACAATTCATTTAATTTCCCTGAACCGCGATGCCCAACTACCACAACATCAAACTGCCCCTCCCTAGCCAACGCTACTATCTCTGACGCAGGATTACCCTCTCTTAGAACCGAGGTTACCGAAACGTTGGGTTTAACTGCCTTTGCGTGTTCAAGGGCTTTAGTCAAGATTTCCTCGTGAATCTTCTGGAAATCCCTGTCCAGCACCACCATGCTTCCTCCCGGATAAGGCGTTATATCCGAGGGAACGCTAGTGACGGCGGATATTTCACTTATGTTTAGAAGTGTCAGGTTCGCACTGTATTTTTCGGCGAACTCCAAAGCAAAATCGAGCGCTCTCTGGGAATTTTGGGACCCATCGATGGCAACCAAAATTTTCTCCATTAATACAACCCCATTAATACTATGTTTTCTAGTGACATTAATGTTTGTATGAACCGCTTCCTCGATGTAACCCTTTAAGGAATATAAGTGTAAAGCGCTACTTACTTAACTAAGAGTTCAAAAAGCGGGTGTACATCGATTAATAAGGCCAGCCACATCATAGCCATCCTGCTTATCACATTAGCCCTTCTTCCAGCACTCAACCTACCCTTAATCGCCTCCACAGCCGCCGCAGACGACACCAACCCCCAATCCCCTTGGACCACGTTGGCGCCCATGCCGACTGCACGCGGAGAATTCGGTATAGCGGTAGTTTCAGGAAAAATCTATGTCATCGGCGGCATCAACTCCGACGATACCCCATTAGGCACCGTTGAAGAATACAACCCTGCAACTAACCAGTGGACAACCAAAACATCTATGCCCACACCTAGAAGCGGGTTTGCAGTGGCGGTTATTGACGGCAAAATTTACGCTATCGGCGGAACCATTGGCAACGGGTACTTGGGCAACAACGAGATGTATGACCCTCTCACTGACAGATGGGAAACAAAGACGTCGATGCCTACACCCCGAGCAGGCTTAACCGCAAGTACTGTGAACGGCGAAGTCTACCTTATAGGCGGCGAAAAATACTCAAATGCCTACCCATTCTACGCCGAAACAGGCATCAACGAAGTCTACGACTCCGCCAACGATACGTGGTCAACCAAAACTTCATTGCCCACTGCAGTTAAAGGATATGCTTCAGCGGTTATCAACAACAAAATCTACATAATTGGCGGAGCCAAGCAACCCTCCTCCACCGGCAACGCCATCTTAGTGAATAGTAACCAAGTGTATGATACCCAAACCGACAGTTGGAACGCATCTACGAAATTGCCGTATGGCGCTAAGTTATGGCGTTGCAGCTGCCACAGCAGGCTATCTAGCGCCCCAGCGACTCTATTTGATAGGCGGATTCTCTGGAGGTGCCTTAAACTCGAAGAACCTGATATTTAACCCAACCAACCAAAGCTGGTCTGAACTCGCCTCTATGCCGACACCCCGAGAATATCTTCAGGCTGTGGTATTAAACGACGTTATATACGTGATCGGCGGTTATGATGGGTCCGAGTGGCTGGATACAAACGAGCAATACAAACCCGTTGGATACGGAACAATTCCCCCTAAAATTCAAATTTTCTCCCCTGAAAACAAAACATACACCGATGTCCCTCTATCTTTTGAAGTAAACAGGGGCGTGGAATGGACAGGATACAGCATAGACGACACTGCAAATGTTACGTTGAAAAATCAAACAACCACCCTCTCCGGTTTGGGGCAGGGCGCTCACAAAATACTCCTATACGCTAATGACAGCAGCGGCAACATGGGGGTGTCGAACACCGTTTTCTTCTCAGTAGACACGCTTCCACCTGTTCTTGCTATATTATCCCCCAGCAACAAAACCTATGGTTCAACAGACATCCAGTTGACGTTCACCCTCAATGAAGCCACAACTGCTTTAACGTATAGTTTAGACGGCGGCGACAAACTTGACATACAAGGAAACGTCACTCTACCCGCGTTAGCCAACGGCGCACACCATTTAACGGTGTTCGCTGCTGATGCAATGGGGAATTCATCGCAGGAAACCGTTTACTTTAATATTGAACCCTTTCCCTTCCTCACGGTAGTTGCAATCGTTCTTATCGTAATTATAGCGACTGCTTCTGGTTACCTATTTTATAAACGTGGAAAGCCAAACTCCAAGCAGAAGTCTAGGGTTAAAGTATAGGTTATTCTCGCAATTAGACCCATCAAAGCACCAATGACAACAAGCACACTGCCTATTCCACCCGCGATTATGCCGAAAATTAACAGAATTATTGCCCATCCAAGATAATCAACGTATTTTAAGCCAATGAAGAAAGCAGTCTGTTCAGGTTCACCTCAAAAACCTTGCTGACTCTATAAACAACCAAGAGAAAAGATAGTTTAAGCTTTTGCGATTGTACTCACCCACTAACATTGTTGCTTTAGACTAGGAAAATTTTTAAGTAAAGACGCAGCCTCGCATTTTCAAAGAAGGTTTCACTGTTGCGCTACCAAATCGATTATTTATTAGGCGAAGAAGTCGGCAGCTCCTCCCAAATCATCATTGCAGACAGAATCTTCTATGTGAAACTCTTCAATTCATCGCCTCCACGGTTTTTCTCAGGTGACCAACACGGCGTGATCCAGAAGGAAATTTCTAAAGCCGAGTTCGATGTGTGGATAAACATTTTAGCGGACAGTGAAGCCGATGTGGCTGAAATCCAGAAAAAGCTGGCTGTAGGCAAAAAATATTAGCACCTTAAAATCCTTTTTACATCTCTTCTAGACGGTGCGCAAATAATCTATTTTGATTTGTAACATACCCTATTTATGTAAGATTTGGCAATTCTAAAACATATTGCTGAGGAAATTAAATTGACGGTGCATTTATTACCTTGGGATACCAGCCGTAACTTGCTCGCGGCAGCCAACCGCCTCTACGACACAGCAGGAACCTTTGACTACATAGAAAAAGACGATTTAGTCGCCATCAAACTCCACGTGGGCGAATTAGGCAACCCCTACCATGTGCAGCCAGCCTTTGTGCATGAAATAGCCCAGCGAGTCAAAGAGCACGGCGGTAAACCCTTCCTAACAGACTCCAACACCTACTACTTGGCGCAACGCCACAACGCCGTCGACCACATGCAAACCGCACTTATCAACGGCTTCAATTTGGCACCTTTCCTCGTTGCAGACGGATTAAACAGCGAAAACTTTGCCCATATAAAAACCAAAGGCATCCTAAACGAAATCGAGGTTTCAGGCGCCATAATCCAAGCGGACGCCATGATAGTTGTCTCTCACTGCAAGGGGCATGAACTCAGCGGTTTCGGCGGCGCCATCAAAAACTTGGGCATGGGCTGCACTCCTCGGGCGGGGAAACTGCGGCAACACCGAGCTATCGGCATCGAAATCGACACTTCAAAATGCGTGGGCTGCGGCAAATGCAAAGAAGCCTGCGCTTTCCACCTCCCAGACATTATTGAGGGTAAAGCACACATCACCTCAGAGAAATGCATGCGCTGCCCCGTGTGCATCGCGGCTTGTCCAATGGGGGCCATCCACTACACTAACAAGCAAAACCTCTGCCGCGCCCTAGCCTCAGCTGCTTATGGTGTTCTCTCGACGTTTAAACCCAAAAAGGTCACATACGTCAGCTTTGCCGTGGACATCTCTGAGGGCTGCGATTGCTTACCTAACCCTGGTCCAAGAGTGCTAAAAGACGTTGGCGTACTCGCCTCGGATTCCGCAGTCTCTGTTGACGCTGCTTTTCTCAACTCAGTGGACTATAAAGTGTTTAACGATGCCTCTATGGTGGATTGTATGGTGCAGGTAAAGGAAGCCCACGCATTAGGCATTTCAGGCGAACTCAAACCGAAAATTGAGGTCTTAAGATAGATATTGTGTTGATGCGGTTTTTAGCCTCTTTTTCCTTCTGTTTCTTCTCACCAAAAGATAAGCAACAGCTATTACTATCAAGCTGACCACTGTGGCTATAATCAAGTAGTGGGAGACGCCAGCAACCGCCTGCCAATTTGAACCCAAGTAGAAGCCAACATAGATGAGAATGCTGTTCCAGAGCAAGCAACCCGCCACGGTGTAAACCAAAAACTTAGCCAGCGGCATCCGAACCGCCCCCGCGGGGAAAGATATGATTGTGCGGAACCCGGGGATTAAGCGCCCTACGAAAACCATAAACGACCCGTACTTGCTAAACCAGCTTGCCGCCACTTTAAGCTGTGATTCTGAGAGAATAGACCTGCCCAATAGGCGGTATTTTGTGAGGACTTGCACGCCTTTTAGTCCGATGTAGTAGTCTACAAGTGAACCAGCTATGGCGGCGATTGTGGCGACTGCGATGGTTAACCAGATGTCCAGAGAACCCTTTGAAACCAAGTAGCCGGAAAAGGGTAGAATAACTTCGCTTGGAATGGGTAAGGAGCTGGCTTCTAGGAGCATCAAGCCGAAGATGCCGCCGTATCCCCAGGAGGACACGGTTGAGGTGGCGCTTCTGGTGAAGGTTAAAACGAAGTCGATTAAAGGTCCGCTTGTCCAGGATGCGCCTTCTAGTACTACGTCTTCGAGAATTTCAAAGGTAAGGTAGATGGTCAGGGCTAAAGCAACTGCGATTACTATTATTTGCGGCGCTTTCCTCTTTAGCCTGTCGATGGTTTGCGAGCCCAAGATAACCCGATTAATTTAGTGGAGAACAATAATTTAACTTAGACTATATTTGTTCCTAAATTTGTGATGATTTTTATAGAGCTCTAACCTTGTGTTGGTTCATGGAAGGGTTCTAATGGCGATAATTGCGGGTATTCACAGAGTTGACGAAGCAAGTAACAACATGGCACACAGCAACGTGTACTTAATCATCCAACCTAATGAGCTGATTGTAGTTGATACGGGCACGCCGGGAAACGCCAAAAAAATCGTCGACTACATCCAAAACTGGGGAATCACCCAAGCGAAGTCTCAACCATCATCCTAACCCACTACCACATGGACCACGCGGGCAGCGCCAAAGCCCTCCAAGAGTTAACCGGTGCCAAAGTCGCCGCAAGCCCGCAGGACGCAGAGTACATTTCAGGGCAGAAAACCTTTCCTAAACCGAAAAACCTCCTCATGCGAGCAGCCAATTCCATAATCAAAACTGCGCCTGCTCCAGTGGAAGTGATTCTCAAAGACGGCGACGTAATCTGCGGCCTCATTGTAATCGAGACGCCGGGTCACACTCCTGGAAGCATCATGCTGCTTGACAAGAACCGGAAGGTGCTGTTTGCTGGGGATACCCTGCGTTTAGGTGAGGGAAAAGTTACGGGTGGACCGGGACATTTCACTTGGGATGCAACCAAAGAGAAGGAATCTGTGCATAAAATTGCCCAACGGGATTTCGATGTGTTGCTGCCGGGTCATGCCGACTATTTAGTGGGCGAAGCATCGGTTAAGGTTAGGGAGTACGCCAAATCTATTGGTGTTTAACCTGGTTTTCTTTGGCTCTAAACCGCACGATCTCCTTCACCAAATCCAGGGGAAGCGGCTGGTCAAGGCTAAATTGGATGGTGCCTTTGCTTGTTTTGTATTGGCTGAGCTTGTCTTTGAAGGCTTCCACTCCTGAACCTGTGGGAAAAAGGCTTATGTGGTCTTTGAAAGCTGCAAAATAGACTAAAACGCCGTTTTGTTTGAAGGCAGGCATGTTGTAGCTGATTGCCTCTTGTGCTTGGGGTGCAGCTTCATGGATGGCTTCACGCATTTGCCGGAGGAGTGCTTGTGTGTTTGGGGGAAAAAATGCGATGTATTGGTCGATTGTTCTGTAATCGTTTTGTTTCATAACAATTCTGATGGTTAAAAGTCAATAAATAAGTTGAGTACCCATTGGTTTCTTGGGTACTCGCGGCTTCGTCAGCGGTTCATTACGTCTGCCAAACCTAAAACGAAGTCTTCGATGCTATCGTAGGTTTGCCCAAACTGCAACGTAGAAGTAATCGTTGTAACAGGAGTAACGCCAGAAATAACCATGTGAGTGGTGTTTTGGTTTATCGGCGTTAACTCCACTTTGAGCATGGAGCCATATGAAGTAAGTGTGTCAGAGGTTTCAATCGTTAAGCGGTGGGCAGCATCGTCTTTCTCCAGTATTTCCCAGTCAAACTTCTGCATCGCTTGGGGTATAGCTTGCCATATTGATTCAAGCGGAAAATCTATGTCGAGTTCTTTTTTTCTTTCCCTTAAATAAGCCATTTTTCCACAACAAAAAACCTTAAGCGAAACGTAATAACGTTTGTTTCAAACGCTCAATTTTTAGAAGGCTGATTTGATTATGGCAAATCAGTAACCGGTTTGAACTTGACTTCGGTTTGGGCGGTAACTGTTTTTTCTAGTGTTAGATGAAGGCAGAGTGCCCCTTTCTCATCATCTTCCAGTGGGTTTGGCAGGCATTTGCTTTTTTGTGTCAGCGTCTGGTAAGCGTTGCAGGCTGGTTGAGGCATATTCCACAAGCATTTTTAGGCGTAAACAGCAACCGCTGCAAATAGGCATCGATTTGAACTGAGGATCTTTACCCAACAGCTTGCAGCTAAACGCGCAACAAACGTTTTGTGTTCCATGCCCTCTCTGCTCTATCTATAAATATTGGTCTGTTGAATTATTAGAAACTTGTAGTGGTGCGGGGTAGTAGTATAGCCCGGTATTACGATGGGCTCCAGAAGCATCACAGAATGGGTATGCTGACTCCTTCGGGAGAATGACGAAGTTCTGGAGCTGTAGATACCCATTGGTCAGAGGTTCAAATCCTCTCTGCCCCACCACTTATTTTTTTTTTAACTCTGAAACTTTTGATATTTTTTTAAGGTCAAAGCCCCACTGTAGAAGGTAAAAGAATATATTTCATTGGGGTACCCTTTTCTTTTCACCTCACAATTTGGCCAGGCGAAAATATGGATTTAACGCAGCAAATCCAACAACTCAAAAAAGAAAAAAAAGCCATAATTTTAGCGCACAATTACCAGCGCCCCGAAATCCAAGACATAGCCGACTACGTAGGCGACAGCATAGAGCTTAGCCGCAAAGCCATGGCTGAAAAAGACGCCAAACTCATCGTCTTCTGCGCCGTCGATTTTATGGCGGAATCCGCTGCGGTTCTCAACCCCCAAAAAAAGGTTCTGCTGCCCAGTACAAGTGCACGGTGTCCCATGGCGCAGATGCTGACCGTAGATGAGATTAAACGTGCCAAAGCCAAGTATCCCCAAGCGCCCGTGGTGCTCTATGTAAACACTTTAGCTGCCTGCAAAGCCCAAGCGGACGTGTGCTGCACAAGCGCCAACGCCGTCGAAGTCGTGGAATCCCTCAAAGCAGGCACAGTGCTGTTTGGACCTGACAGCAACTTAGCTCAGTACGTGGCTGAAAAAACAGGTAAAAAAATTGTTCCGATTCCAGCCAACGGTTTCTGCCCAACCCACATCCTATTTCAGCCTGAAGACGCCGCTGTCCTCAAGATGCAGCACCCCAAAGCCACAATTCTTGTGCATCCTGAATGCACCAAAGAAATGCGACAAATCGCCGACTGCATCGGCAGCACCTCTAAAATCTGCAAGTACGCCAAAGAATCAGCGGCAACCGAGTTTATAGTGGCAACGGAAGAAGGCATCTTGCACAGGCTAAAAAAAGAAAACCCATCCAAAACCTTCTACGTAGCCTATGGCTGCGCAATCTGCCCCAACATGAAACTCACAACCCTCGACAAACTCTACACATCGCTTAAAGAAGAGAAGCATGTGGTTGAGGTTCCGCAGGCAGTGGCGAAGAAAGCTCGCGGCGCTTTGGAACGCATGTTTGAAGTTAAATGTTAAACGTTAACGATCATTGATTTGAGGATTTTAACTCCTCTTCGCGTAGCCAACTCATTGCTTAACGCCCTGATTTCTGAACCTTTGCCTTTTACAGCGATGACTTCGAGGCAGTCGGTTTCGCTGAGATGAATATGCATAACTGAAGTGATGAGTCCTTGATGGTGATGCTGATGATCCGTCAAATCACGCTCCAACCCCCGCACTTCATGATCGTAAACCATCAAAATCACGCCTGTCTGGTTAGCGCCTTCTTCCTGTAGCCACTTGCGCTCTGAAACGTAGAGGCGAACGGCGTCTTGAATGGCTTTGCTTCTGCTTTCATACCCCATCTTCGTTGTGATCTCATCGAAGTCTCTTAGGAGGTCAGGAGGAAAAGTTACGCCTACTCGAACAATTTTAGACATTTCGAATCACACTATGTTGTCTGTTGTCCCCCTAAAAGCTTTTAGATATCTTACCCGAGGCTTGAAAAGCTTTTATCCCCCGCAAGCACGTTCTCAGTTGATGTCGGGAAAAGAATTCTTCCAAGACCGCTACAGGCAGCTAGGCTGGCAACTCCGAGAGGTACAGCTGCGGCGATCCATCCGCTTAAACCACTCCAACGCAAAAGGCAAAAACCTCATTGAACGCCTCGCAGGTTTAGGGGTGCATCTAGAAAAGATTCCTTTCTTGCAGTCGGGCTACTGGGTTGTGGGCTCCAAAGTTTCCGCTGGCGCAACTGCTGAGTACCTTCTCGGCTTGTACTCGATTCAGGAGGCAGCCGCTCAAATCCCCGTGTCGCTTTTTTCGCATCTGGGCGGCAAAAGAGTGCTTGACTGTGCAGCAGCGCCCGGGGGCAAAACCGTGCAGTTAGCGGATGCCATGGAAAACACGGGTGGGATTGTGGCGTTGGATGCTGATAAGCGGCGGTTAGCGGCTCTTGGTAATCATTTAGAGCGGTGCCATACTGCTAATACAGTGGTTTACCTGCTTGATGCACGGCAGGCGCCCATGTTGGGGCTAAAATTTGACAGGATACTGGTTGATGCGCCCTGCTCAGGCAACTACGCGTCAGACAGGAACTGGTTTAAGAACCGCACCCTACAAGACATCGAACGCAACGCCGCCATGCAGAGAGAAATCTTAGCCAAAGCTGTAGAGTGCCTCAGCGCACAAGGAGAACTTGTTTACTCTACTTGTTCGCTTGAACCTGAAGAAGACGAATTAAACATGGATTGGGCTGTAGGGCACCTTAACGTCGAAATTCAAGAAATCGACTGCTATGGAAACAGCGGTTTAACAGACATTTTTGGAAAACGGCTTGATTCCTCTGTGGCACGATCTAAACGTATCTGGCCCGGAGAAACACAGGGCTTCTTTGTTTGTAAACTGAAACGGAGCAAAACGCAGTGAATGCAAAAGCAATAACCAACTTTGCCGCTCAGTTCGGCATCGATATTGCCCTAAATCCAGAATTAACCGTGGAAAAAAACGGACGCTTCTACCTCGTTAACGCAGCGTTAAAGCCTCTGCTGGTGCGTAGCGACTTTTTTTATGCAGGTATCTTCTTAGGTAAAGCTAAGGCAGGCAAGTTTTTCCCAAGCTTCACCCTATTATCTATGATTGCTAAAAGAGATGCCGCCCGAATTATCGTGGATAGCAAGGCGGCATGGCTCTTTATCTGCGGTAGGCCGATCCTTGCGAGAAGTATTTTGCGCGTTTTTGGTTCAGGCAAGAAAAATACGCATGTTATAGTTTTAAATGAATTCGGCGAATGTTTAGGTTTTGGCAGAATTGTTGGAAACCTGCGCGACAAAGGGGTTTTGGATGAAGTTGCAGTGCGGAATGTGTCGGATGTTGGGGATTTCTTGCGCAGGGAACGTTAACGGTGGTTTTTTGGCTGTTTGACTAGTTTAGGGTTGTTTCTGGGTTGGTTTTTACGGCGCAAAACCTCTTTTTCCGTCACCACATTATTTCAATTATTCGGTGAGTTACTGGACAGTTATCAATGCCGTTTGAGCGATAAACTTAAATATGTTTACGTTTAATGTGAATTCCATAACATATGGAGAGCAAGCCAAACAGCACAAGGAGTATTGTAAAAATGAAGGATTTTAAAAATGCTGCATGGAAAGAACAAGTGACAAAAATCGTTCAAAAAATACAGGAACAAGACATAAAATTTGTCAGACTACAATTCACTGACATCAACGGCTTCCTCAAAAACTTAGCCGTAAGCGCCAAAAACATAGAAAGCATATTTGAAAATGGCCAATCCTTTGACGGGTCATCCATCACTGGTTACAGACCCATCGAAGAATCAGACATGGTCCTCTATCCAGACCCAACGACTTTTGCAGTATTACCTTGGAGGCCAAAAGAAAAAGCCTCCGCCCGACTCATATGCGACGTTTATACACCCCAAAACAAACGCTTCGACGGCGACCCAAGATACATCCTTGAGCGCGCCACAGAGAAAGCGGCAAAAGCAGGATACACTTTCATCTGCGCGCCCGAACTCGAATTCTTCATAGTGAAAGAAAGCGAAACCGGCGGCTTACCTACTCCAATTGACTTAGCAGGATACTTCGATGCTCACCCAGGCGACGTCACCGACGACCTCAGACGTGAAATCGCCGATTACGCAGAGGCTTTCGGAATAGAAATCGAAATCAGCCACCACGAAGTCGCCTTAGGACAGAACGAAATCGACTTCAAATACGGCGAAGCACTCGAAACAGCCGACCGCGCAATAACAATGAAAATGTGCGGCAAAGTCGTCGCAGCCCGCAACGGCTACGTCACCACTTACATGCCTAAACCATTCCAAGGCATCAACGGCAGCGGCATGCACACTCACCAGAGCCTCTGGAACAAAGAAATGACCCAAAACCTATTCTACGCAGAAGACGCAAAGAACGGTTACCTCTCAGACCTTGCCCGCAACTACATCGGTGGACAACTCGCCCATGGACGCAAAATGGCTGCTGTCCTTAACAGTTGGCCAAACAGTTACAAACGACTCGTCCCAGGCTACGAAGCACCTGTCTACCTTGCATGGGCACACAAAAACCGCAGTCCACTCATTCGAGTCCCTAACTTTGGCGGAAGAAAGAACGCTGCAAGAATGGAAATCCGTTGCCCCGACGGCGCAGGCAACCCCTACCTCCAATTTGCAGTTCTACTCGCATCTGGCTTAGACGGTATAAAGAACAGAATTGACCCAGGCGACGCAGTTGAACTAAACGTCTACCACATGAGCTACGAGGAACGCAAGGAACGCGGCATTGTCTCGCTGCCAGAGAACCTCAAGGAATCTCTTGATGAACTCGAAACCAGCGATTTGATGAAGGAAACACTGGGTCCAGTCACCTTTGAGAACTTCCTCAAAGAGAAACGCCATGAATGGGACCTCTACCGGACACAGGTCACCGAGTGGGAAGTCAACCGCTACATAAAACGGCTCTAACCCAAAAAACAAGTAAGCCTTTGGCTTACCCCAAATTTTTGTTTTTTAATTTTTTGTTTCTTTTTTGCTGTGGACAACCTGTTTTTCTTTAGTTTGTTGTTGCCGAAAATCTCCTATACACAACAACAACCAGTGGCTTGTGGGAACAATTGTGTTTTGAAATAGGCGCCTGATTTAGCCTGCAGATTGGTTGTGGCGTAATCCTCAAGTTGCAAAAAACTGTTTAGCTTTTGATTTTCTCAGCCAAATCCGCTAATGCAACTGTACACTGGCTTCTGTCCGCCAAATCCTTAAGCACAACCGTGCCCTCTTTGAGTTCTCGCTCACCAACGATGACCGCGTAGTCGGCTTTGCGTTTGTCGGCGTCTTCAAGCGCCTTCGCCATTTTTCTGCCCATAACCTCAAACTCAACTGCTATACCTGCAGCGCGGAGTGTCTGGGCAATTTTGAGAGCCTCAACTTTTTGGTTCTCAGTAATGGCTACAACCGCAACCCTCTTTGCACCCTTAGTGCCGACTGCGGTTTTTTGTTCTTGAAGTGCGATGGCTACTCGGTCGATGCCGTGGGCGCATCCGACTGCAGGCGTGGAGTCACCGCCGAAGACTTCAATGAGTCGGTCGTAGCGTCCGCCGCCACCCAAAGCAATGTCCAACTCGGGTATATACACCTCGAAAATCATGCCAGTGTAATATTCTAAGCCCCGTGCGAAGGCGGGTTCAACGGTTATGGTTAGATTGGCACTTTGGGCGGTGAGGTTTAGGATTTCACCGAGGTTGTCGGCTGCAGCTCTAGCGTCTATGTAATCCGCAAGATACGCCTTCATCTGCTCAACGGTTTCACGCCAGTCTTTGCCCTTAAGCAAAATCAAGCCCTCAAGTATACGACGGCTTTTCTCTGATGTCACAAGTGCCAACGCGGCATCGTACTCTTTCTTATCCATCTTTTGCAGCACCGCATTCTGGGTTTTCTCGTCTACGCCGTCTTGGCTAAGGATGCCGCGGATGACGCCTATATGCCCGATTTTGAAAGCGTAACCCTGCAGCCCAAGCGATGCCATCAAGGTGTTGGTGAGCAACACGATTTCAGCGTCTGCCTCAGGACGGGGGGAACCCATTAACTCAAAGTTTGACTGCCAAAACTCGCGGTAGCGGCCCTTTTGGGGTTCATCATAACGGTAAACCGTGCCCACAGAGAACAATCGCAGTGGCTTAGGCTCGTTTTTGAGCGCCGTCGTCACTAATCGGGCGACTGAAGCAGTGAATTCTGGGCGTAGCGCCACTTGACGCTCGCCTAAGTCTTTGAAGATGAACATGCGTTGGCGGATTTCTTCGCCTGATTTTGCGCTAAGCAGCTCCAGCGGCTCCACATGCGGCGTTATCACCTCTTTGAAGCCATAGAGTTCAGCGGTTTGTCTGGCTTTGGCTATGATGGTGGTGAAGGTTTGGGCTTCTTCGCCGATGAGGTCGCGCATTCCACGGACAGGCTGGAAACTGGTGGGCATGTATGTATCCTCTTATGTCAGCATTATGATGGCGTGTTTGTTCTTTTAAACTCTCTCTCCCCCCAAAGATAAGCCAAGACAGGCATGATTGCACCATTTGCTGGTCTCATTTAGAAGCAGCGATTCCCAAACCTTTGTCACAGGCTTTTTCTCGGTAGGTATCTGTAACCGTTAAAGTCGGTTGGATTGATGCTATGAACTATTAGCTTTGCCAATCAAACATGGTAGGCTTTTTATACTGTTCTAGCTACGTAGGGGTATGGAAAAATCCCTACTAGTAAGCCCAAACTGTTCCGACCTCGCCGAATCAAACATTGAAATCAAAAAATTCCATGACTGCGAAAATTACATCTACATTCCACAAATCGAAAAATTAAAGGGAAAACATGTTACCATCCTACACAGGTGCTACCCAGACCAAGATACGCGCCTTCTGCAGTTTCTGCAAATTTTAAGTGCAGTAAAGCCAGTTGCAGCAAAAGTAACTGGAATTATTCCATATCTTCCCTACTCGAGACAGGATGAAATTTACCAGCCGGGAGAAACCGATTCTGCAACAATGACTATCAAGTTACTGTCCAGTGCAGGTCTAGATGAACTCGTTACGTTTAATTGCCACTTCTTGGAATCAAGCGAAAACACAAAAAACATTGCCGGCTTAACAATCCAGAATCGATCAATCGTCAACGATTTATTCGATTATGTAAAACCACGCGTTTCGGATCCTGTTTTTATTGCGCCAGACCAAGGTGCCGCTCACTTCGTTGAAAAATTGGGCGGGGTCAGCATGGAAAAAACCCTCAGCGAATACATCCATGGGCCAATCGCGTTTAGGCAAATTACTTCCGAAAAACTCGACGCGGACATTGCGGGTCGAGATGTGATTTTGATTGATGACATGATTATTAGTGGAGAAACGATGGTTAAGGCTGCCCAAGTGTGTAAGAAGGGTGGGGCTAGAAGAATCGTTTGTGCTTCAGTTCATGGGCTCCTGGTTGGTTGCGCGTTTGATAAGATTCGAGCCGCAGGGGCAAAAGAGGTTGTTGTTAGTGATAGTGTGCCAAGTCCTGCAGCAGTAGTGAGCATAAAAAATCGGTTAATGGACTTTTTACATTGAAAGTTTCATTTTAAAGGTTAGGATCAAAAGTAAAACTCGGTGAAAAGGCGAAAATGTGGACTCAGCACTTAGAGCTGCCAAAATACAGCAAAACATCCATTGCTATAAAATAGTCCATGGCCGTTTTACCCTTCCGTTTTCTGTGGGAGTAAAAAGTTACCCATCCAATGTACGAAGCATGGTTTTTGGCGCTCGCAATATCTTTTTGCCCCACGGTACGGTCAAACATAAATGCGTATGCAATTATTGATTTTTAACGCTTTTTTGATGAAGGCTTAAAAGCTAGTGGCATTCATGTTGTAACACGCATGCAAAAAATGCGGTGCAAATAGGGCAGTGAAATTGGGTTAATAGTTGATTCAGATGGATGTAGAAGTCGTACCAGCAATCTTAGTGAAAAGCCGAGAAGAATTGCTAGCACACATCGAAAAAGTTAAACCAAGCGTTAAAACCGTTCACATAGACATCATGGACAATATTTTTGTGCCCAATGACACGATTGGGCTTGAAAGTTTATCAGATCTTCCTTCAGGAGTCCTCTACGAATTCCACTGGATGGTGAAGGACCCAGAAAACTGGATTTCAAAAATCTCTGGAAATCACACCCACTTTGTTCATGTTGAGGCTGTAACTGATTGGAATGAAATAGAAAAAAAACGCTCTTCTGGTGGAAAAATAGGTCTCGCCATTAATCCGCCCACACCCGTCGAAGAACTTTACCCCTACATTAATGACAAAGCGGTCAAGCAAGTTTTAGTCATGACCGTTAACCCCGGCTTTAGCGGGCAAAAATACATCAATGAAGTCGAATCAAAAGTCCGTGTGCTTCGAGCAAAATTCCCAAATCTCGAAATTGAAGTCGATGGGGGAATAAACCAAGCAACTTCGGAGAGGGCTAGTGAAGCAGGAGCAAATATCTTTGCAGCATCAAGTGCAATTTTTGCCGCAGAAAATATTCCAGAAGCCGTTAAGAATATTTACGCGTCAGGAATTAGGGGTAAAAATAAATCGCAGACTTGTTGGTCACAGGAAATGGCAGCAGACATTGGGGTCCCAAAACTAGTTACTGAACCGCCTAAGCAAACGCTTCTTGAGGTAACTCCATCGGTTGACGTCGGAGCAACAAAGGTTACTGACATAAAAGAGCTCTATCTGCTCTCAAACAATATTAGGCAAAGTATTGTAAAGATGCTTCACGCGGCAAAATCGGGTCACCCTGCGGGCTCGATGGGTTTAGCCGACGTGTTCACCGCGCTTTACTTCAATGTCTTAAACCACGATCCCAAAAACCCCAATTGGGAAGGTCGGGATCGATGTATTCTGTCTAATGGGCATGTTTGTCCAGGATTGTATGCTACCCTTGGTGAGGCAGGATACTTCCCCAAAGAAGAATTAATGACGCTTAGAAAATTGGGTTCAAGATTACAGGGGCATCCTCATAGAGAAACCTTGCCTGGTATCGAGAATAGTTCAGGTCCTCTTGGACAGGGACTTTCGATTGCTGTGGGAATGGCTCTTGTTGCTAAGAGAGAAAAAAAGAAATGGCGCGTTTACTGTGTTTGTTCAGATGGTGAGCATAATGAGGGGCAAATATGGGAAGCAGCGCTTTTAGCAGCTAAATTTAAACTTGGAAATCTAGTTGCAATCATGGATCGGAACAATATCCAAATCGATGGATTTACTGAAGAGGTTCTTCCGCTTGAATCACTTGAAGAAAAATACAGAGCATTCGGATGGCACGTAATCAACATCGACGGCCACAACATTCAACAAATAATTTCAGCATGTAACGAAGCTAAAACAGTAATCGATAAACCAACGATGATAATCGCACATACCGTTCCTGGAAAAGATATCTCATTTATGGAATTCATCACTGAGTGGCATGGAAAATCGCCTGGTGACAAAGAAGCAATAACCGCTCTAGAAGACCTTGAAGAGGAGCGAAAGTTCTATCGCCATGAAGAAAAAGAGTAAACACCAAAATGCTATCTGCTAATTTCGTGATGATAATATGGTAAATTCACCAAAAATCAATAAACAAATGGCGCTCATCGAGAACATCGATGCACCCCAGAACAAAAAACCAAGCCGCGACGGATTTGGAAAAGCATTAGTGGAGATTGGAACTGAAAACCCAAACCTATGGGTAATGACCGCCGATGTTTCAGAAAGTACCAGAACGCACTGGTTTGCCGAAAAATTTCCTGACCGCTTTGTCCAGGTTGGCGTCTCCGAGCAGAACATGGCAGGCGTTGCTGCGGGAATCGCTTCTTTGGGAAAAACAGTTTTTATCTCTGCATACGGCGTTTTTTCGCCTGGAAGAAATTGGGACCAGATTCGTGTTTCTGTTTGCTACAATAATGTGCCTGTAAAACTGCATGGTTCTCATACTGGAGTTACAGTGGGGCCAGATGGGGCATCTCACCAAGCTTTAGAAGACATTGCAATTACCCGAGTTCTTCCGAATATGATGGTTGTTGTTCCAGCAGATGTTGAAGAGGCAAGAAAAGCCACAATCGAAGCAAGTAAAATAAAAAGCCCCGTTTATATTCGGTCTTGCCGGGAAAAAATGCCCGTATTCACCACGCACTCAACTCCCTTTTCAATTGGGAAAGCAAATGTTTACCGAGATGGCGAAGATGTGGCAATTTTTGCGTGCGGACCACAAGTGTATGAATCGATAATTGCAGCTGAGAAACTTGAATCCGAAGGAATCTCCTGTGCAGTGATTGATTGTCACACAATTAAGCCAATTGATGGGGACGCAATAAGGTTTTGGGCTAAAAAAACTGGCCTAATAATCAGTGTAGAAGACCATCAAATAACAGGTGGACTCGGAGGAGCGATTGCAGAAATTTTAAGCGAATCAGGAAAATCGACCCCCTGCACATTAAAGAGGCATGGGATAAGAGATATATTCTGCGAATCAGGAGAACCTCTTGAACTTATGAAAAAATATAAGCTTGACTCCGAGGGAATCGCCGAATTCGTTCGTGAGAGTTGCAAACAAGAATCGCGCGTGATCAGTGGAGAAAGTTATAGTTGATTATTATAATGTTTAGGGGTAGAAAAGTATGGAGTTCTTTTTAGACACAGCAAACGTTGAACAAATCAAAAAAGCAACTGCCCTTGGAGTTGTCGACGGAGTAACCACAAATCCCACCCTTATTGCTAGAGAAGGCGGAAAAAGTCAGCAAGAGATAATTGCTGAGATTGCAAAAGTGATAAAAGGACCTATTTCCGTCGAGGGAAATGCAGACCTATGCGATGAGATAGTGAAAGAGGGCGAAGCATACGCAAAGTGGGCAGAAAACATTGTTGTAAAAATTGCGTTTACTCAGGAGGGAATTAAAGCTGCAAAAATACTCGAAGCGAAAGGCGTTAAAACAAACATAACGCTGGTATTTAGTGCAAATCAAGCGTTAATTGCAGCAAAGGCAGGTGCAAGCTATGTATCGCCTTTTATTGGAAGACTAGATGACATATCCGAAGATGGAATGAACCTGGTTCGAGACATAATACAAATCTACAAGAACTATGGGTTTAAGACAAAAATCATCGTTGCAAGTATTAGGCATCCGATTCACGTTTTAGAAGCAGCTAAAGCTGGAGCACACATTGCAACGATACCCGCGGACGTTTTAGCAAAGATGTGGAATCATCCACTGACTGAAAGTGGAATTAAAAAATTCAAAGAAGACTTCGCAAAAAGCGAAGGGAAAAATAAAAGTTAATTCCAAAAAGCGGGTGCTTGAAAAAAGCGTAAGCTTTCTGTTCCCTTCCCTTGTTTTACTCACTTACCCCCATTAGGGTTTTTTCCGTTTAACCTTATGGTTGGGCTTGGGAGGAGTAACGTCCCAGTACTTGTCGAATTCTTCAGGCGGCATAAAGTCTGAGTTACGCAGTTGCAGGCTAAACGCGTCGAGCGCACAGGGATTGTTTAGGTGGGCACGGTAAACTTCTATAAGCAAATCCACAGTCATCGATGGGGAAATGGGTTTTTTAGCCATCAAAGTGAGTTCCTCAGACGTTTTAAGGAGGTTATCATAGACGCTTTGGGGCAAACTCAGCGTTTCGGGCATGTAAGTCACTGTTTGGCTATGGGTTTTGAGCCTTTTTAAGGTATGGCAATCCTATGTGAGCATTCGAAAAATAAATTAACATAAAGCTCTAATGTTTGTTTAGGGCAGCGGCTAAAGTGGGATGCTTTGGTTGAAGCAACAGAACAAACTCCTTGTGGCAACCATAATTTTGCTCATGATTATTGTTGTCGCCGCATTCATCAATTACGGCGTATTAACCAAAAGCCAAGACAACCCCCAAAACAAGCCTGTGCATGTGGGGGTTTCTTTCTGCGGCAACACAACCGCCGAAGCCAAACTCCTCATCGACCGCGTAGAAAACTACACCAACCTCCTCATCATTCAATCGGGTCCTGTGAGCCATAACGAAACAGCCCTGAACGAAATCGCCGACTACGCCACCGAGCACGGCTTAGACATAGTTGTGCTGTTCGGCATGTTTGACCAGCCGTGGCAGCTTCCATGGATTGACCAAGCGAAGGTAACCTATGGCGATAAACTTCTGGGAATATACTACTATGACGAGTTAGGGGGGCAACAGATAGATTTCAACTGGACACGGTACTTCTCAGCCTACCAGTACCGGAACTCTTCTCTCTACCAAGCCCACAAAACAGCAATCGACCAAATCCTCAACGGCACCCTCGCCCCTGACTACGACACAGCCGCATATGTCTATTATCAAGCCATAGAAACTGATTATGGCATACAGCAACTCCGAAACCGCTCAGTCAAAACGTTCATATCAGAATATGCCCTGGAGTGGTTCACGTACTCGGGGTGGGATGTTGTTTTAACACAGTTAGGTTGGAACGACACCGTAGCGCAAGACATCGCCCTTACCCGCGGCGCCGCCACATTGCAGGGCAAAGAGTGGGGAATCATGATAACGTGGAAGTACGATGCGCCGCCCTATTTGGATACGGGCGCTGAAGTCTACTCGCAACTGGTGGCATCCTACACTGCGGGTGCAGATTACATCGCCATTTTTAATTACCCCCAAAACGACAGCGGCAACCCCTACGGTGTCATGAAAGACGAACATTTCAAGGCTCTGCAGGACTTCTGGAGTGACATTCAAACAGGAAAAATCACCCGTTTCACCCCCGCCGAGGCAGTGTATGTTATGCCGCAGAACTATGGGTTTGGGTTCAGACGCGTAGACGATAAAATCTGGTATTGGAACCCCGATGAGTTGACGCCTAAGATTTGGAATGACACGCGTCAATTGCTCAAACAGTATGGGTTAGGCTTAGACATTGTTTACTCGGACTCGCATTATCCTGTGGAAGGCAACTACTCCAAGGTTTACTGGTGGAACCAAACCGTTTAGGCGACACTTAAAGTATAAATAGCATCCAAGGGATAAACTCTGTAGGCGACCTTTGTGAGAATAGGCTTTTTTGTTTACGAGTACCCGCCAGCTATGGTCGGCGGATTAGGAACCTACGCTGAATACATGACCCGAGAATACGTTGATTTAGGCCATGACGTCTCAGTTTTCACCTTAAACAACAGCAACCTCCAAACATACGAGATCCTTCGCGGCGTCGAAATCCACCGCCCCCTCATCGCCGACGCCAGCAACGTCTGGCCCTACTTCGTAGCTGACGACCTCAAAAAATGGGGCACCAACATCAAACTCTTCAACGACATCTTCATCTACAACATCCTCTCAGCAACCAAATTCATCAACAGCCTTATCCGCAAAGAAAAATACAACTTCGACGTGGTCTGTGTGCATGACTGGCTAAGCAGCATAGCTGGGCTCGTAGTCAAAAACGAGACTAAAATCCCCGTTGCCTTCCACGTGCATAGCACCGAGTGGGGTAGAAGCGGCGGAGCAGGCTCAGAGGTGGTTTCGCATTTGGAACGGGCGATGGCGCAGAACTCAGACAAAATCTTAACCGTAAGCTACGCCATGCAAGAAGACCTCACCAGGCACGGTTGGTCACCGGGCAAGATCAGCGTTGTGTGGAACGGCGTGGACCCAGACCGCTATGACCCCTCAAAAATCAAGGCGGAAGACGTTAAACAGATCAGAATAAAATATGGCATCCCAGAGGGGTGGAATATGCTGCTGTTTGTGGGGCGACTGGCATGGGTTAAGGGCGTGCGCAACCTCTTGCAGGCGATGCCACTGGTGCTAAAAGAGTACCCTAACACTAAACTGGTAATTTTAGGCAAAGGCGAAGAACAAAACGACATCGCAGAAACCGCTGAACGCCTCAACATAAAAAACAACGTGGTTTACCGCTTCGACTTCGTCAACGAAGAAGAACGCATCCTCCACTACGCAGCAGCGGACCTCTGCATTTTCCCCTCCATCTACGAGCCCTTTGGCATCGTCAGTTTAGAAGCGATGGCTATGGCTAAACCCATCGTTGTCGGCGCCCGAGGCGTAGTGGGCTTCAAAGAGCAGGTGATTAACGGAGGCTCAGACCAAACTGGCGTGCACGTCAACGGCGAAGACCCCGCAGACATCGCATGGGGCATCAAACAAGCGCTCCAGCAGCCTGATTTGGCGAGGAGTTGGGGAGAAAACGGGCGGCAGCGGGTGCTGGAGTACTTTACCTGGCGGAAAGTGGCTGAGCAAACAATCAAAATATATGAGTCAATGCTTTAGCCAATAACCTTTTTATTTCGATAAAACTAAAAGCGATAAGAGCCTCTTTCCTATTGGATGGAAGATGAGTAAACGCGGTACTCTTGCATTCATTTGCCTCATGGTCCTGGCGATTTCTTGCAGTTCAACCATTTCGCCTGCTGCGGCTGAGGGCGACTACTGGGTACTAAGAGCCGCTATCCCCGAATCCATGAACATCTTCGGCTTAGCTACAGTGGACAGCAAAATCTACGCTTTTGGCAACAACGGCGACTCCGCTTTAACCTACGTCTACGACCCTGCAGCGGACAGTTGGACCAAGAAGACCCCGATGCCCCTAACCGATGCAGATGCCGAAGGAAGAGTCCACTACGCCCTCGCCGCATGCGGAGACAAGGTTTACGTCATCGGCGGCACAGTCTACGACCACAACGAAGACACCACATACAGTATAATCATCAGCCAAACAAACCAGATGTATGACGCCGCAACCGACTCTTGGACCACCAAAGCCGCCATGCCAACCCCACGGTCCTCTATAGCTGCAAACGTTGTTGATGGCAAAATCTATGTTGTTAGTGGATTGGCAGAGAATAGCCCGCCTGCACCCAAATACACTGATGTCACCGAAGTGTATGATCCCCAAACAGACACATGGAGCACCGCAGCGTCGATTCCTACCAAAGTTCACGGTTACTCCTCTGCGGCGTTGGATGGTAAAATCTATGTTACGGGCGGCAGCATCGCAGCAAACCAAATTTTCAACGTCCAAACCAACAAGTGGCACACAGGCGCGGGTCTGCCCATAATTGTTTCTGGTGCACCCGCTGTTGCAACAACCGGCGCCTACGCAGAACCCCGAATCTACGTCATAGGCGGCAGAACAGCAAACTACATTACGAATGCTACCCAAATTTATGACCCAAAAACAGATCAGTGGAGCTCCGGTGAGCCTTTCCCGACAACCCATGACTGGATCATCGAATACCTCTCAGCAACCGTTCTAGACGACACAATTTATGTTGTCGGCGGCTTAGCACAGTCAAACGAAGGCTTCTTTGAAATAAACGCACAATATATCCCCGCCGACTACTCTGGACCAAACCCGTCGCCGACAGTGCCAGAGTTACAGCTTTGGCCGCTACTTCCGCTAATTGGAGCCGCATCCGGCATTTACCTCGCGGCAAAGATAAAAAAGAAAACAATTGAAGGTTAAATCGCAAGCATCTCTGCTATTTTCAGCATCCGCAGATCCAAGGTTTTTTTGCCATGCGCGGACTCTTCAAGAGGAATGTGGGTTACTTTGCCGTTCTGTAAACCAACCGCCATGTTGTCTTTGCCTTGGCTGATCAAATCCACCGCGTGCTCCGCAAACAGGCTGGCGAGCAAGCGGCTTCTGGCTGTTGGGCTGCCGCCGCGTTGCGAGTAACCTATGATGGAGAGACGCACCTCCGATGCGGTTTGCCGCTGCATATCCGCTGCAAGCTTGCTTGAATCTCCAAAACCCTCCGCCATCACGATTATGCCGGCGCGTTTGCCTTTTCTGCTATTCTCCTCCATAACCTTGATGACATCGCAGGTTGTCATGGGGTTCTCAGGTATCAAAATCACTTCTGCACCCACACAGATCCCGACTTGCAATGCAAGGAAGCCTCTTTTTCGGCCCATGACCTCCACGATGAATACGCGTTCGTGGCTTATGGCTGTGTCACGGATTTTGTCGATGGCACCTACTGCGGTGTTGACTGCTGTGTCAAAGCCTATGGTTTCGTCGGTGCCATACACGTCGTTGTCGATGGTTGCTGGGATACCCATGACGGATACGCCGGAATGCTTGTGCAAATCCAGTGCGCCCCTAAAGGAACCGTCGCCGCCGATAACCACCAAGGCGTCCACGTTGTTTTGCCGCAGGGTTTCCGCAGCAACGTCGATGCTGGCTGGTTCTTCAAAGGCGGGGCA
Source organism: Candidatus Bathyarchaeota archaeon (assembly GCA_963702095.1). Lineage (GTDB taxonomy): Archaea > Thermoproteota > Bathyarchaeia > Bathyarchaeales > Bathycorpusculaceae > Bathycorpusculum. The sequence goes on along the minus strand of OY969706.1, from coordinate 1,531,635 downwards.
GCGTAGGGTGTGGAGCATGGTGCCGCCGACTTGGATGATGCCGCCGACGTTTCTGGGGCCCAGATGCTTGAAAGTGTTGGTTAACAGTCCGTCCCAGCCGCGTTCGAATCCGATTATGTTGAAGCCTTTTGAGTGTCCAACTCTTGTGACTCCGCGGATGGCTGCGTTCATGCCGGGGGCGTCTCCGCCTGACGTAACAATACCGATAGTCTTAGCCAATAATATGCGCCTCTAAGGTTAATTTCACTCTGCCTAACAGATTAAAACGTTTAGTATGTCACCTATGCAATGTACTTTTCCAAAACACATAAATTCTTACTCATTGTCTTTATGGTTTCTGTGTCGGGAGGTAGCTCAGCCTGGCAGAGCTCTCGAGCCCATTGGCAGACGCCACTGGACGGAGAAGCTGTAGAGGTCTACCCATGGTGGGCTTCATTCTAGCCTGTCTAGTGCCACAGATACCGAGCCGTCGCAGGTTCAAATCCTGCTCTCCCGACCAATTTCTAACTTAGATTATTTAAATTCGCTTTTTCAGTAACATTCTATGTTAGACCGTTTTTTGTAAGCGTTTTTAGAATGAGAGCACCGCACAACCGCTTGCACTAATTTCTGTTTTCCCGACCTGATAAACCCTCGGCGAAATAAGAAAGACTTATTTCTTGTCCACGTTAATGAAAGTACAAGGCATCTCGCATGAACCATGCTTCTTTGCCGAATGAAGCAAGCGAACTTTTTTAGAGTATTCTATGGATTTACTTGTCATTGTCGGATTTGATAATCTTTTCGTGCAGGTTAGCCCTTCTTTTGAGAGACTGCTTGGTTGGAAAAACGAAGAAGTCCTCGGCAAATCATTCATGGATTTTCTTCACCCCAACGACCGTGCAGCTTCTGCAAAAGAAGCGCAAAGCAACGTTGAAGGCAAAAATGCAGTCCGCTTTGAAAACCGCTATAGATGCAAAAATGGCGCTTACAGATGGATATCTTGGAATTCTCATCCTCTTGTAGAAAAACAAATCGTAATCGGAATAGGCAGAGATATCACTGAACAAAAGAAAGCAGAGCAAGCCCTTAAACAAAGCGAAGAACAAGCCCGCCACCGTGCCGAAGAACTCCAAAAACTCATGGACATTATCCCAGCGGCTGTTTGGGTATCCAATGACCTAGAAATGCAAAGTCATTGTTGGAAACCAGACAGCTAACCCCTTCTATGAAGCAGTTGGCGGAGAAAACGTTTCTGCTGGACCCGCCAGCGGCAAAGAACAAGACGTTACTCGCCGCTTTTTCAGAAACGGAAAAGAACTATTGCCACAAGAGCTGCCAATGCAGGAAGCTGCAGCAAAAAATAAGGAAATCAAAAATTCTGAACTGGAGGTTCTAACGCCAAGCGGTAGAAAAAGGGCAATACTCGGCAGCGCCAAACCGTTATTGGATGATGAAGGGAAGGTTCGCGGGTGCCTCTCAGCGTTTGTCGATATAACCGCGCTAAAGAAAACTGAAGAAGAACTAAAAGAGCGTACTCTGCAGCTGGAAAAAACCCAGGTTAAGCTTGAGGAGAAAGCTGCGGAAGTTGAAGAGTATGCCTGCCGAATGGAAGAGCTTGTTAAGGAACGAACCGAGAAATTGGTGAATAGTGAAATTTATGCTCGGAACCTAATTGAGGCAAGTCTTGACCCGTTAGTAACCATAAATTCCGAGGGCAAAATTACAGATGTTAACAAAGCCACTGAATCAATAACTGGTCGTTCTAGGGCAGAATTGGTTGGAAGTGACTTCTCGGACTATTTTACTAACAAAGCAAAGGCGGAGGCGGGTTATAAGATGGTCTTTACTGAAGGTTTTGTTAAAGATTACTCGTTATCCATTAGGGCTAAATCGGGGAATATCGCTGATGTTCTCTACAACGCAAGCATCTATTACGATGACAAAGGAGAAGTTAAAGGTGTTTTTGCAGCCGCCAGAGACATTACTGACCGCAAGAATCTAGAAAAGCAACTATATGATAAGGAGCGGTTAGCAGCTATTGGCGCCACAGCAGGCATGGTTGGGCATGACATTCGTAATCCGTTGCAGGCAATTGTCAGCGATGTTTTCTTAGCTATGAGTGAATTGGATTCCATTCCAGACAGTGATGAGAAGAAAAACGCGTTTGAGAGTTTGCGGGAAATTGAAAAAAACATCGATTACATCAACAAAATAGTGCAGGACCTTCAAGACTACGCTAGACCGCTTAACCCTAAGGAAGAGCAGAGTGATTTACGGGAGATTGTTGCGAAACTCTTCGAAAAGAACCTGCCAGAAAACATAGCAGTAAACGTTTGGGTTGACGATGAAGCAGCGAAAATCACTGCGGACTCCTATTACCTTAACCGCATTCTGTACAATTTGGTTACTAACGCGGTTCAAGCTATGCCTAATGGAGGCGAATTAACTATACAAGCGTACAAACAAGCAGGCGACACAGTCCTATCCGTGGGAGATACCGGTGTGGGCATCCCTGAAGAAGTAAAAGGTAAAATGTTCACCCTCATGTTTACAACTAAATCCAAGGGGCAAGGCTTTGGTTTGCCAGTGGTTAAACGCATGACTGAATCCTTAGGCGGCACCATAACCTTTGAAAGCCAACAGGGCAAAGGCACCACCTTCACGGTACGTTTACCCACCCCCAAAATAAACCGTAAAGCAACCTACAGCCAAATACAGCGTATCTGCCGCCGAAAATCTCTGAGTAATCTAACGGGGCGTAATCAGATTCATCATGCATTCACATACACACCGAGAAGGCTTCAACATATAACCATGCACCGAATGTGAAAGAAAACGCACTTCCCACACCAAAACAGACAAAGAAAAACGTTGCAACCCCAAAACACAAACGCCCCCAACCGCCATCTTGCGGCACCCCACAAACCGCCACACCACACCCACACAAAGAGAAAAAACCCATTGCCCCACAGTGCAGAATCGAAAAGGTAGGAAGATTTTGAAGTTGAGTGGCTTTTTGGCGGTTTTCGGTTTAGGGTTCTTGTGCGGGCGGTTCTGCTTCTGTGGTTTGCACTAGGGTTTCGGTGAGGTATGTTGCTTGGGTTGTTGAAACCACTATGGTGATGGGTCGGCCTACGTCGTTTATGGTGATTAGTTCGTCTGAAGTCAACGTTACCGTTATGGTTGCTGAGTCGCCTTTTGGAAGGCCTGCAGAGATGTCGGGTGAACTGGTAAAGTTGCCGTCGCTGAAGCGGTCGCCTTTAATGGTTATTTGAGAAATCCGAATCGAGGTGGGACCCGTATTTACGACGCTTATGACTGCTTTTTCCGGGTCCAAAGTTGACCCTGCAATGTAGAGACTCTCTTTTTGAACTTGGTTGGATGTGACGTTGAAAGCAAACAGCACGACGGTGGTTGAAAGCGCGACTGCCGCGATAAGTATGATAAGGTTGCCAACAGGGGCGCCTAACGCTTTAGTGTTACGCAGAAAACGCCGAAAAGTCAAATGCCGCAGAAGCGAGCAACACATCTAGCGCTCCTCCGAAACCGCTAACTCATCCGGACAAGCAACAACCGCCTTAAGTCTCGCTTGGTCCTCACGGGAAACACGCAGATAAGTCAAAGACTTACATTGATAGATAATCCTAGAACCATTGCGGCTACTAACATACTTTAACAAATTCACATACTGCTTTTCAGTTCCCTTCAACACCAAACCCACATAGAAGTAGGGCTCAGCCGAATCAGACTTTGGCTCAACTACATCAGATCCAGAGTCTACTTTGACCCGTTTTTTACTCATGCTCTCAATCTCTCATTCGTTCAATTTCCACGGAAAACCGGGGAATACGTAGTGTGTATTATGTCTTACTAAATAAATATTTCTGAATTCGGATCTACCATACAGACCTGAAATACACATCAACAATAAACCCCGTGCAACAAAATAATCTCGCCGGGAGCATACCACATTTCCCGATAGAAATTAAAAACGCGCCAACCAAAAAGCCGCATCAAACCCAAAAAACCCACCTGTATAAACCCTGCCTTGCTCAAAGTAGTTCTGGCCCCAACGTTTCTTTGCTGTGTCGAAGCAAAAATCAATTGTGCCCCAGACGCCTTGAGGCACCTGACGCCCTGACAGGTTAAGCCCAAGGCAACTCCCTTGCGCCGATATAGGGGGTGAACGGCAATCCACAAGATACAGCCGCATTTTACATCGCCAACTTTGAATTCTGTGAGCTTCACAAAACCCATTACCACTCCGTCGGCTTCACTTACCAGCACCGGCTCCGATAGGTTAGATACGCTGTGGTCGGCGAACACACCGAAGTAGGGAAATGATAAGGCTATGATTTCTCTTATCCTTGGCAAATCAGCGGCAGTGGCTTCATGTATCAGAAACGCAGACAACCAATATCCCAAAATTAATGGTTGCATGAAATTTATGAACGTTAACTTTTAGAGGGTAGGCGTCTGCATTGGGGGCGCGGGAGGTTCGGCGGGTTTTTTGCCGCGTGAAAAAATGAGGCTTGTAGATTTAACGATCTGCGGAAGCCCAACGAGGTCTTCGATTATAAGTAAGCCGCGGGCAAGTAGTGCAAACACTGCTGCTAAAGCCAGGGGGACACCTAAGAGTCCAAGGATGCCGATGATGCCGAATTCTTGAACGCCGATTCCTGCGGGAGTTATGGGGATAAACGCCAACGCGGTCACCAGTGGGTGAATCAGGAAGAAAGCTATCCATGGCACGTTTGTGATTCCTAAGGCTAACCCTAAGAAGTACCATTCGAACCCTTTGAGTACCCAGCACGCCATGGTTAGGGCGATGATTTCGGGGATTGCCCGTTGAGTGTGGTGGGAACTGTCTTTGTATTCTTCAAGTTTGCCCATTAAGCCGCCGGTGAATCTTTTGAGGAAGCGGGATTTTGCGATGCGGTCAAACAAGGAGATGGCGCGTTCTGACCATGTGAAAGCTGCCAGCAATATCGCGCCTGTGAGCATCAAGACAATTCCTACGATGGCAAGCAATAAGCCGATGTTAACTCCCATTATTGTTTGCTTGAACACCTCATTCCATGTTGCGGCAGGCACAAAGGTGACTAAATAGATTACTGCTCCTAAGCCGCCTATGACTTTAACCATGAACTCTATGGTTTGTATTCCCAGTACACTGGAGAGACTCTTTGAAGAGGGGATATTTTGGTCTCTTAGGTAAACGGGGGTTAAGATGTATCCTGAGCGTCCGGGAGTGACGTCGCTTGTGAGCATGCCTGCGTATTGGGCGAGTAGGGTTTTGCCGAAGGAGGTTTTGATGTTGTCTTTAGCTAAAACTCGCCTGAGCCGGATGGTAAAGAAGACGTTTATGCCGAAGTACATTACAAACGCTAAAATCAAGTAGCCTATGTTTAGAGTGATTATGGTGTTGAAGAGGTAATGTACACCTCTTATGATTGTTGGTTCACCAGGGTTGAAGTCAGCAGGCACTGTAGTTCCGATGTACCAGAACAACGCAGCTCCAAGGGCAATGACGAATACGACTTGAATAGCAATCTTTAGGTATTGTTTGGCAGAACTCGTAGATTTCGTTTTTGGCGTTGATGGCAATTGGGAGGTGGTCATTTCGGTTAAAAATCCGTTTGGACAGTTAAATGGGTTGTGGAGAAAGTCGATAGAAGACCCATTTCGGACGTGTATCATGGTATAGTTGATGTTGGATTCTTATGTGTTTCCTGAACTTAGCCATTGGCATGTTTCTATGTTCGGTTTTAGGTTCTTGTTATCTTCTTCTCTCTTTATGGGTTTGGCAGTTTATGGGGCATCACAAGATTGCTTGATGTAAACGTTGCTTTTGGCTGCTGCATTGCGCCTAAACGTCTGTTTCGGTGTGGCATAAGCGATTTCTTCCACACGCCCAACATGCTTCTATGTTACAGTCGCAGCTTGTGGATGTGGAAGCATGCAAGATGAGGAATTCTAATACGCTGCTTTCAATGGAAAAGGAAATTTGGGGTGGCAGCAATCTTTATCCAGTTTAGTGGGGCGCTCTTATGTTTGTTTGTCTGGCATGTTCGGATTGTTTTTTGTTTGCAGAATATTTATAAGCAAGCCTGCACAGGTGTGCAGTAGGTGAAGCGGTGCAGTTGTGCACGCAACATCGGTGAAAAGAATGCGAAGAAGCATAACAGTAACACCAGAAAACGACAAAAAAATCCTACTGACAAAAGGACGCTTCTTAACAGGAGACACCCCCCTAGACATAGACTACACCACAATGATCAACATCTTCCTAGAACTCGGACACAAAGTCATGACCGCAGCATGGACAGACGTAACAAACCCCAACGTAGTCATCGACAAAAACGAAATCGTCGAATCCTTCAAAAAACACGCCTTCAACTCAGAATTAAAAGAAGACGCAGTCGGAGACCAAGTCGCAGAAATCATCTTCAGAAAACTCGTCGAACAAACCAACCTCAACCCGGACCCATTCAAAAAGCAAACCCCTGTCCTACCTGAGCAACCAACCCCACAAAACCAAAAAAAGCAGAAATACATCTCATAAACGGAGACTCATAGCAAATGGTTGAAGAAAACAATGGACCCCAAGCAAATAACGAAGCGGGCGCAGAAGATTTCCAAAAGCTCCTCGAAGGAGAAAAGAAACGCTCTGAAGATTACCTAACCCGACTGCAGTACCTGCAAGCGGATTTTGAAAACCTAAAGAAACGTTTCGACAGAGAAACCGAACATGTTAAGAAATACTGCACTGAACGCATAATCGTTGAGTTGCTCGAAGTCGTTGACGAATTAGAGTTAGCGGTAAAAGTCGCTAATGACTCTGAAAACCAGCAGAAGTCGCTGGTGGAGGGCGTAGAGATGACGCTTAAGAAGCTAAGAAAGGTTCTTGAGCAAGAAGGCGTCTCTCCAATAGAGTGCACCGAGGGCACACTTTTTGACCCGTGTCGCCACAACGCCATCGCTGTGGAGGAACGTGACGACGTGAAGGATTGCACTGTTATTGAGGAAATCCGGAAAGGCTACATGATGAAGGATAAGGTGCTTAGACCAAGCATCGTTAGAGTAGCAAAACCAAAATCAAAGTAACAAAAAATTGGAGGAAAAAACAAAAATGAGTAATAACCAAAAAACCCAAAAAGTCTTAGGAATCGACCTAGGAACAACCAATTCAGCCGCAGCCATCTATGAGGGCGGACACGCATCGGTGATTCCAAGCGCGGAAGGCCCCACTATGGCAGGCAAAATGTTCCCGTCAGTAGTTGCCTTCACAAAAGAAGGGCAACTCTTGGTAGGCGAACCCGCGAAACGCCAAGCCACCACCAACCCAGAAGGCACAGTATTTGAAATTAAACGTAAAATGGGCAGCGACTACAAAGCCCACATCTACGGCAAAGAATACACTCCACAGCAAATCAGCGCCTTCATACTGCAAAAAATCAAAAAAGACGCTGAAACCTATCTGGGCACAACCATAAACCAAGCCGTTATCACAGTCCCAGCCCACTTCAATGACAACCAGCGACAGGCAACCAAAGACGCAGGCGAAATCGCAGGCTTCCAAGTTATGCGCATCATCAACGAACCCACCGCAGCATGCCTTGCTTATGGCATCGACAAACTTCAGCATGAAATGAAGATTCTTGTCTTTAGTTTCGGCGGCGGCACTCATGATGTAACCTTGATGGACTTTGGCAAAGGAGTCTTTCAGGTGCTGTCTACTAGCGGCGACACACAGCTTGGCGGAACAGACGTCGACAAAGCAGTCGTGGGCTACATTCTCGACGAATTCAGACGCCAAACAGGCGTAGACGTCTCCAACGACCGCATGGCAATGCCAAGACTAAAGGACGCAGCTGAAAAAGCCAAAATCGAGCTCTCAACATTGATGAGCACAGACATCGATTTGCCGTTCTTAACTGCTGACGCATCAGGACCAAAACACCTACACATGACCCTAACAAGGACAAAGCTGGAATCACTCGCACAACCCATCGTCGACAAAACCAGACCTACACTGCTAAAAGCACTCGAAGACGCTAAACTGACACCACAACAAGTGGATAAAATCATCTTAATCGGCGGCATGACCAGAATGCCCCTTGTACAGCGCTTCGTTGAGCAAATCTTGGGCAAATCACCTGAACGTGGAATCGACCCCATGGAAAGCGTCGCCATCGGCGCAGCCATTCAGGCAGCCGTCGTAACAGGCGAAGTCACCGACCTACTGCTCCTCGACGTAACCCCCCTAAGCTTGGGCGTTGAAACCATGGGCGGCGTCATGACAAAAGTCATGGACAAAAACACCACCATACCCACCAAACGCAGTCAAGTCTTTAGCACAGCCGCAGACTTCCAAACAGCGGTCACCATCCACGTTTTGCAGGGCGAACGCGCAATGGCAGGCGACAACGTCTCTTTAGGTGAGTTTAACCTCGTTGACTTGCCCCCGGCACCAAGAGGCGTACCCCAAATCGAAGTAACCTTCGACATCGACGCAAACGGCATCCTAAACGTATCCGCAAAAGACCGCGGAACTGGTAAACAGTCAAAAATCACCATTACTGCAGCCACCAAACTCAGCAAAGAAGAAAAAGAACGCCTAATCAAAGACTCCGAACAATTCGCTGAGCAAGACCGCAAGAAGAAAGAAGAAGCCGAAACCCGCAACACAGCCGACAGCCTCGTCTACACAGCCGAACGCACCAAAGCTGACCTTGCCGGCAAAATCAGCCCCGAAGAAGTCGCCAAAATCGATGCAGCAGTCACTGAACTCAAAAACGCGTTGGCAACCAACGACATGGCAGTGGTCAAAACCAAATCAGACGCACTCCAGAAAGTTCTCCAAGACGTCGGCACCAAAGTCTACCAGCAAGCAGCCGCAGACTACGCAAAACAACAGCAAGCACAGGGTGGTCAGCAAGCTGGTCAAGCTGGTCCCCAACCCGGCGCAGGTCCAGGTCCAGAAATGCCGCCAAGCGGCGCTCCAGGCCCTGAAGGCGAACACGTAGTCGACTCAGAAGACTACAAAGTAAAGTAGCTCTATCTACCCAACTTTTTCTTTTTATTTTTCTTAGACTTTTGGCACTTGGCATTGGTTATTTTGGAAACTTGATCCTCAAATGGTTTGTCCACTCGCATATCTTTCTTAGAAAAGGGTTTGTGAATCTGTTTTATTCTTGAGAATTTTATCTTCTTTTTATTTCTCGGTAAAATGGTGGACAAAAAGGAAATCAATTAATATTATTCAAAGCTATTCAAAGCATAAAAAAGCAATAAAATCAAGGGCAAAGGGACCTCTCTGGATAAAAATACACACGCGAACCAGCATTGGGAGCAAAATCTAGCCTGCCCATCCTGCAGGGGAAAACTAACAGTTACCGATTCTTCAATGCAGTGCGAGAGTTGCCACAACAGCTATCCAATCATAAACAAAGTTCCATGTTTTCTGCCCAGTAACCTTGATGAGCATCAACAAGCTGAACTTGACTCCGTACTATCAAAATATGTAAGCCACGATCACAAAGTTACTTCACATAAAAGAAAGCAGCCGAATTTTACAACGCCAAAATGGCTTGAAGGCAAATTAGATAAAACCACTGTGGATGAAAATTCACGGATAATTTGTTTAGGCGGCGGAATGGGCGATGATATTCCCCATGTGCGCTCGAACTTCAAGTTTAACGTTGATCATATTGCGCATGAATACATCAAACTTTACCCCGAAATGGCTGAAGACCAGGCTACGGATGGTCCCATAAAACATATTGCCTCAACCACAGAAGCCCTGCCTTTTCAAGACAACTATGCAGACATAGTTTATTCCCGTAACAGTTTAGACCACGTAAATAACCCCTTGAAAACAATGCTAGAAATAAACAGAGTGCTCAAACCAAACGGAAAATTCTTCCTATCAGTCTTTTTCAACTCCAGTTTTATCGATTGCTGCGAGACCACTATAGTTGATAAGGATTTTGTTGAAAATCACCTTGCCAACATCTTCTTGGTGGAATGGATGGAGCATTGCTCAGTCGAGGAAGAATTAGGCTCTCAACCCCCAGAGTTTTCTTTGCCTGAGAGGCGCAAACTAGAATGGCTCCACGCTGTATGCCAAAAAAACGAAAACTCCCGCAAATATGACGTTGAAACCTTGGACGCATACGGAAAGTTAACCTCAGATTTCCACGCAGCGCTATACTACGATGAAATTCTAAAACACAATGAAGCCTCAAAATTTTACTTCAAGGTATTAAATCAAAAGCCCTTCTTAAAATCAGACGAGATGCGCATTCTGTACTCAAAAATCCGTTATCTCTCAATAAGCGACCATGAAGGCTTCAATGCCTTTTTCGATGAATTCAAGCAGTCCAATGACGACCCCTTTTGGTGGAAAATCGTAACCTTCTCAGCAGGCTCTTTCATGAAGGGCGAGTTAGAAAAAGAAATAAAAAACCGCTTCTCCGGTGAAGAGCGAGCATTTCTCGAGCACTCTGTTAAAACAAATGATAGTTTAAATTTCAAGCGGTTCGTAAAAAACAGGAAAACTCTCTACCGAGTGTCAAGGCCTTTCTACAAGTTTCTCAAGAAGTTTATGAAAAAGAAAGATTTCTTTGAACGTACCGCTTTCTAATTTAGAATAAACTCCCTTTACGAGCTGACTGTAGCATCGCTGAGGCCCATCATATTTGGGGCCTATTAGAGGTTCTATGTTAAAACCATAGAGAGGTAGAGCCTACGTGGACATATTTGGATCCTATTAGGATATCTATGCAGGAACCTATAGGGGAGGGGTCCTTGGAGCGCAACAAAGCCCTCTCTCCCAAAGTATCCGCTTAACTCTGCAACGATAGCCATTCAATGCCAAAAAACACCGTTTAAACAGGGAAATACCTTAAATCCAAGTCCAAACCATTCTATGAAAGCTCAAAAAATACTCTTTACGGTAAACCGCATGGCTGAAAAACGAGATTACTACGAAGTTCTTGGTGTACAGAAAGGCGCAAACAAAGACCAAATCAAAGACGCCTACCGGAAACTGGCGATGCAATACCACCCAGACCGCAACAAAGCAGCGGATGCTGAAGACAAATTCAAAGAAATCAGCGAAGCATACGCCGTCTTAAGCGACGACCAAAAACGCTCCAAATACGACCAGCTTGGACACACAGGCTTTGACCAACAATACACCAGCGAAGACATTTTCCGAGGGGCAGACTTTGACTCTATTTTCCGTGACATGGGATTCGGAGACTTATTCCGCACAATTTTCGGCGGCGGAGGATTCGGCGGTTACGAGGAACGCGGTCGAGGGCAAGATGTAGCAGTCGACTTAGAAATTACACTTGAAGACGCCGCCAAAGGTACAGAGCGCGAAATGGAAATTCCGCGTACCGAACGCTGTGAAGTATGCGGCGGCTCAGGCGCTCAACCGGGAACACAGGTGAAAACCTGTCCCAGATGCGGCGGTCAAGGTAGAGTACAGAACATGCATAAAGTCGGCTTTGCCACCTACATGCAAGTCTCCGTCTGCCCAACATGCAAAGGCAGAGGTAAACTCGTCGAAACCCCCTGCAGCAACTGCCACGGCTCAGGCTTGATGCGTAAACGCAGAAAAATCACCGTCAAAATTCCCGAAGGCATCGACGAAGGCTTCCAGCTAAGGCTCCGCGGCGAAGGCGAAATGACCGACGTAAACGGTGAACCCGGCGACCTCTACGTTATTGTCCACATTAGACAGCACCCGCAGTTCATTCGGGACGGCGACAACCTGTGGCATGTGGCTATGATATCTTATCCGCAGGCAGCGTTGGGAGCAGACATCTCAGTGCCGACACTCGATGGACCGGTGAACGTGAGGGTTCATGCGGGAACCCAGATGGGTGAAGTTGTTACTCTGCGGGGTAAAGGCATGCCGCGGTTCAGGGGGTATGGGCACGGCGATTTGCTTGTACGTATCGGCATAGCGGTTCCTGAAAAATTGTCTCCTAACCAGAGGGCGCTACTGGAGCAGCTTTCTAAGGAGTTTGGCTCTGAAGTGCCAAGTAAACGAAAATTCCGTCTATAAACCGCCTGTTTTCCAGGCAATCTCCTTTTGATTTTGGGTGCTGCATAGCATTTTTTGCCGGCTAACTTTTGTTTTCATTTGGGTCCTTGGCAAAGTGGATAAGTGCAGAGCCCACGATGCCTACGGCTCCGAAAATCACCATCAACAACGGATAACCCACCATAGGGTCGCTGAAATAGTTGATTAATGCTCCCCCGAAAAGGGCGCCGAATGCCCCGCCGGACCCGCTAAACGCTGAATTAAGCGACATCATCGTTCCCCTGTATTCGGTCACTTGTTCTAACGCTAAATTGGCGCCTGCGATGGATAAGAAGCCTGCCAGAAAACCAGATATCCACCGTAACGCCAAAAAGAGGGTAACATCGGGCGTGTAAATCATCAGTGCATAGGCGGCTGTTGAGAGAACTATTGTCGGCACAGACGAAACCAGTGTAAGCCGTTTTCTTCCTGCTTTGTTGATGAGTAAGCCACCGGCTAATGTCCCTGCAATGATGAGCAGTGTTCCGATGGCTGGGACCAGCCCCCGCGTGAAGGGTGTGAATGCAAAGGTGGTTTTCATGAAGGAAGAAGCAAAAATGTTGCTGGCAACCAACATTCCGATCGAGAAACTATAGGTCAGGCATATTACAGCCGATTTGTTTCCCAAAACCTCCTTCAAGCCGTTTATGAAGGGCTCTTTTTTCAGATTCAAAGACACGATTGGCTTTGAAGGAACCAAGAAATATACAAGTACCAAGCTTGCTGCTGTCACGGGAACTGTGAACCATAGCAGAGCTGAATGCCAATCTACGGTTTCCCCAGCACCGGCGATGTAACCGGTAATTGGGTTCCCAACCAAAAATGCAAATTGAGCCGTGACAAAAACCCAGCTTATCCTTATCGCTTTTTTCTCTAAGGGGTAGAGTTCACCGATAAGGGTTGAGGACATCACTCCCACAATCACCGAGCCTACGCCATTTAAGGAGTAGAATATTTGGGCTAAAAGAAAAGTGGGCGCTAAAAAAACGCCGAGGGCACAAATTACGATGCAGAACACGCCAGCCATGAGCAGCGTTTTGTACCGTACTTTGATGCTAAAGACGCTTAAGGCAAACCCCGTTACGATTCCAGCGACGGCGCTAAAGGCGCTGAGTTGGACCGCAGTGCCTACCTGAATGTTGAATGTTTGAGCTATTTCAGGGTAGAGTAGAGGCGCAAAGACGTCTACGACACTAACTGCGAATGTTGCCGCGAGTAGTCCAAGGAGAAAATGTTTTGAGGGTTTTGCTTTCTCACTTGGGTTAAGCACTTCACCTACTGCATTCGCTGTGGTACTTGTGCCTTTTTGCTGGTTTTCCATTCGACTATATCCTTGAAGTAGTTAACCCCTGAAAGTTAGCTTGGAATTGTAAAAACTTAACTGTCCACTCGAGTTTCAATCGCTGGGTATGTTGGCGAACCGCTTCCATACTGCTACCCCGACGCTATTATTTTAAAGGCTGTTTTTAAGGTTTGAGTTTGTCTATGCTGCTTTGGTTTGAAAGTTTGGGTTTGCTGAGGCTTCGGATTTTGAGGGGGACAGAATGGAAATGCACAACCATTCACTCGCGACTCGATTAGTTTATCCTCAGCCTTCTCAGCCCGTTCTTGTGCTTTGAAATAAAAAGGGGAGTAGAGGATTGTTTATCCTCCTTGTTTTATGGTCGTTTCCTGACAATAAATGCAAGGATTATACCTACGATAGCGATTGCAATGATTATTGCAACTGTAGAGCCTACAATAGTCATAGTGTTGTCTGCTGCTTGGAGCGGTAATGCGGTTGGGGCTGGGGTTGGTGCATCATCGACGTTTATGAAAGTGGTTGCAAACGATGGTCCATAAGCTTTGGATCCTGCAAAGTTAGCAATGATCTCATATTGACCTGGGACTTCTGGGATGAAAGCGAGTCCATATTTGCCTGTTGAGTCACTGGTTGTAGTGTCGATTTCTTTGTAGTTGCCATTGGGGTCAATGACGCTTATGCTTACTTCAACGCCTTTTGCGTCTTGAGGCATAGGGCGCTGTGCATACCAGTAATCCATCCATTTACCCATGTATTCATCGGCGATTGCGGGGCTGTCTTTTAGGGCTTTAACTACGTTGCCGCTGCTGTCCTGTCTTCCACCTGGCGATTGATCCGTTACTGTACCTTCAACTAGTACGCTGCCGCCGTTTATGGAAACCTTCGGATCAGCGGTGACTGTTGTGGCGCTTGGTCCTTTGCCGTAGCAGTAGATGCTGTTGTCATAGTAGTTGAGGGCGACTAGGTATCCGTCTGAAATTGCTGCGTTGATTGCCCAGTGGGTGGCGTTCCAGATTTCTTGGCCGTTACTGATGTTGACGCATTTTATCATTGCGTCTCGTCTGTATGGTTGGCTGGGTGAGTGCTCGGTTGAGTAGATGTAGATTTTGCCGTCTGCGATGACGCCGCCTGAGATTGGAACATTGCCATACCAGCTTTCTGTGCCGATTGAGTTAGAGGTGTAGTTCCATAGGATATCGCCTGTTTTTACGTTGTAGCAGAGTAGTTCGCCGCCGTAGCCCCAAGTCAACATTTTGCCTTGGTAGATGTTGTTGCTCATGCCGTAGAAGTTCCATGCAGATTCAGGATCGCTTTCCCAGATTGGCTGCATGGTGTCTAAGCTGTAGGCAAACCATTTTCTGTCCTGTACGCTTTTGAAGAGGAATATGCCGTCTTCTGGGTCCACTTGCGCTTGAGTTATTGTCCTGTTGCCTGCCATAGAGGGTGGTGTAAAGGTTTTGTTCCAGACGATAGTGCCTTCTTCTCCTGGTTTGAGGCTCATCTTCCAAAGCACGCCTGGCGTTTGTACTTGCTCGTTATTGGTGCCTGTGCTTCCGCCATAGATTGCGTCGTCAACTCGTATGGTTCTGATTGTTGTCTGCCCTGTTCCTATCGACGGAGAAATGGTCTTGTTGATTGAGTAGCCGAGGTTGCCATCGTATGTGATGTTTTGGGGTCTATAGAATCCTGAACCATAGGGTACCTGCATTGTTAATGTTGAGTTCCATATGAGTAGTCGTTGGTTGGCTCCTGTTCCAGTGATTTTGTAGCTTACTACGCCACCCCATTGATCTGCCTTCAATGTGCCGCCAGTCGATACGTTAGCGATTGAGCAGATGTAGTTTCCAGTGAACTCGTCAAATAGCATCCAGTTGGCTGTAGGTGTGCCGATTCCGCCGTGCATTCCTTGCGCTGGGCTGCCGGTAGACCAAAGATAAGCGAAGCCGCCGACCATGTTGGGGTTTTCGTAGAAGAGGTTTTCGCCAAACGCCAATCGTTCGCCTTCAAGTCCTGTTGGATATGTGCCCATCATGCTCATGTCAGTGAATTTGCCAGTGGTGTTGTGGAAGTAGTTGGTTTCTCCGGTGTATAGGTCGACGCAGTACCATCCTTCTCGGGGGGGAGTGTAGACGTTGTAGTAGAGGTGCCCGTTCATTATGATGGGTGGCCAGAGCCCATATGTTTCGTATACTAAGCCACCGTAGTAGTCGATTGAGCGGTTGCTGCCTACTCTTGGGTCGACGATGCCTCCGTTCCAGTAGGGTTTTGACCACATTGCATGAGCTGTTTCTGGGCCAGAGCCGTATGCGTAGTCTGTTGTTGGACCGTTAACTTGGGCTCCTGAAACTGTTCCAAGCCAGTTGCCCATGATTTGCACCCAGTTTCTGTTGATGGCGTTTACTGGGCGGGTCCAGTAGTCGGTTGGTAGAGGAGTGTCCACGTACGAGTCGATTTGGTCTGCTTGTACAACTAGTGTTAGTACATCGCTGGTTGAAGGTTTGTAGGTGTCGTTGCTTAAGTCGCGCATTGGTTGTCCTGGGCTGCCTGCTTGTAGTGGTGAGTGCGGCGGGATAGTTGTGCCGGCGAATCGAGTTTGGATTGTGTATTGGCCGATTTTTGTTGGTGTGAAATACATGTATCCTGAGCCTGCTGTGTCTGAGACTATGGGTCCAGTGGTTGTTTTGACTCCGTCGGGGTCAGTTATGTCCACGTAGTAGTGCCAATCACCGTATGCGACTGCGGGTGGAATGACGTCGGTCCATCCGTAGATGAGCATTGTTTGGTTAACGCCTGTTGGGTTCAGTGAGACGGCTACGTAGCACCAGGTTGAGGTTGTCGATGGGGGGTCTGATGCGTTTGTGGGTTGCAGTGGGGCTAGTGTATCTGTGATTATTACGACGAGGAAGAGTGTCAAAAGTATCATTATGGCTTTGTTTGTTTTTATTTTTTGCATGTTTTTTATTCTCCTAAAGTACACTGGATGCGTTATCGGTTGGTAGCCAATTTAAATTTTGTGTAAAACATGCCATGTAAGGAAATAAATTAAATAATAATGACCATGAAAGCTATCGCTTTTAACCCAGAAAGCCTTAAGTCATACGGTTTTATACCTAAACAAAAAAACTACATGGAGAAGGCGCTTGCAACCCAACATCGATGAAATCGACTCAATAATACTAAAACGACTCCTCCTCGATTCACGCACAAGTTTCACAAACCTCGCAAAAGAATGCAACATCAGCGTAGTCGCCACACGAATGCGTTACAAGCGCCTACATAGAGAAGGAGTAATCGCCGGCGAAACAATGCTGGTTAACCCTTTCAGTTTAGGCTACAAGTACGTCAGCTTAATCGGAATCGTAACCAGCAAAGAAAACGAAGAGAAAGCAATAAAATTCTTACAACTAAAACTCCCCCGCCCCCTCATCGGCAGGCGCTTTGGCGTTTACAACCTGTGGATTCCAGAAGTAGCCTTCCACAACCTAGAAGAAATCAGCAAACTGCAAAGAGAATTCGAAGCCAGCCCATACATCAAAACCGCCGACGCCGTTCTGCTCTCCGAAAACTCTTCGATTCCTCAGCACCCCGAAAACCTCGTGATTAAACCCTTCAGGGGCAAACTCGACTACAGCCCCCCTCAGCTTAAACAGACCACGGTTGAGTTGGATGAAACCGACCGCAAAATCGCTAAGGCACTTGTGTTTCAAGCTAGGATTCCTTTTCGGCAAATTGCTACTCAACTGGGCATTTCAACCAAGAATGTGATTGAACGCTACAAGCGGCTCAAAGGAAACCTGTTCACCCTATCCACCATAATGGTTGACCTCAACAAGTTGGGATATCATGCGGGGGCTTTTATGGTTATTAAACTTGCCAATAAAAGCAAGATGCTCGAGGTAGAAGCTCAGTTGCTAAAGACGCCTAATGTGATTTTGCTTGTGAAGTATATAGGCGCCTACGACATGTTTGCGCATGTGGTTTTTGAGAGTTTCGAAGCTTATTTTGAGATGATGTATAGCATCTATCAGATTCCTGATATTGATCGGGTGGACTTGTTTTTGGTGCCCTCTTTTCGGTCTTGGCCCGCAAACGTGTTCGCCGCGCTGCTCTAACCCGCCTACTTGAGGCATTAGGCGTTTTCTTCGTGAATGTTGAAGGCCACGCAGAGAAACCCTTTATTAACTCAAACAGTGGACATACTGTTAGTTTATCGGGGCACAATAGCATGAAAGCATTCATCGTACAGTTTCCCTTTGGCGTAGCAGCCTTCGACGACAAAAACCAACTCGTAGAGAAGGCGCTGTTTCCGAAGAAACCGCAGGCAGCAGCAAAAAGCTTGCTCCGCACCGAAACCGGCAAACTATCCGACCAAACTACCTCCTTGGTTACCCTCTTAAAAAACGTGGGTTACGACGTGTTCGTTTTTGGCAACGCTAATTTGGCAGAGGAAGCCCAGCGTAAACTCAAAGTAACCGTCGAAGTTGCTAAACCCTCGGAATCCGCTGTTTTGAGTTCACGCATGAGCGATGTCGCCTTGGAATCAGGTTTTGCCGCGGACCAGCAGGAACTCGACATCTGGAACCGCAACGTCAGCATGGAACTCGCCAAACTCCGAATAAAAAGGGGCCACAGGCAAACGTGACTTAATCGTTGCACAAAGCATCCAAACCTTGGACAGCCTTGACCAAACCGTCAACCTCTTCATGGGCAGGCTCCGCGAATGGTACGGCGTATACTTCCCCGAACTCGACCGCCTAATAGAGAAACATGAAACTTACGCTCGGCTCGTCATGAATTTGGGCGGCAGAGACAACTTTACCACTGAACACTTGGAGAATGAGGGCATCCCCAAAGAGCGCACTCAACTCGTCGCTAAAGCGGCGGATTCATCGATGGGCGCTGACATCTCCGAGGGCGACTTGGAGCAGGTGCAAGCCTTAGCCAAAGACGTCCTAGCCTTCTATAGCCTGCGCAAAAACATGGAGGAATACGTGGATAAAACCATGGAGGAGATGGCGCCAAACATCCGAGCAGTCGCTGGAGCACTCCTGGGCGCCCGCATGATTGCCATCGCCGGTAGCCTACAGAACCTTGCTATGCGACCCGCCAGCACCATCCAAGTGTTGGGCGCAGAAAAAGCTTTGTTTCGCTCACTCAAAACTGGGGCACGTCCGCCGAAGCACGGCTTGATTTTCCAGCACACGCTTTTGCATGACGCTAAGCGGTGGCAGCGGGGAAAAATCGCACGCGTCATAGCAGGCAAACTCGCCATTGCCGCCCGCGCCGACGCATTCGGTGAAGGACACTTCATCGGCGACAAATTAAAAGAGGACATTAACAAGCGCGTTGAGGAAATCCGTGAGAAGTATAAGGAGCCTCCGCCGCCAAAAGAAGCCAAGCCTAAAGAGAAACGCGAAGGCTTCGGCTACCGCGAAGGTGGTCAACGCAGGGAAGGCGGAGGAAGACGCTTCGAGGATAGAGGTGAACAGCGCTTTACGTACCGTCAACCGCCCAGAGAAGGTCTAAGACCAGCGTTCCAGCAGAAACCACGACCCCAAGAACCCCCACGAGAGGAACAGGCTTCACCACAACAGCGCTCTTTCCAACAGCCTCCCCGACATGAAGAAACGCCAAGAAACCAACAAGCTCCACGACCCTCATTCCAGCAGAAGCCAAGACATGAGGAACGGCCAAGAGACGAGCAAGCTCCACCACGACGCTCATTCGAGCAAAAACCCAGACAGGAAGCGCCACCAGCAGAAAACCAGCAGCGCCCAGTCACGCCAAAACCCCGCCGTGAAGGTCCACCTAAAAGCGGCAAACGTAGACGCAAACAGTGGAGAGACACCCGTGGGCGCTCGAGTTAAACCTCACCCTAAATTCCAAGAAATCTATAATGTAACCCTCGAAGACGGCGCCAAGCGGCTGGGCACCAAAAACCTCACCCCCGGCCTCAACGTCTACGGTGAGCGCCTACTGAAATATCAGGGCGTAGAGTACCGTGTTTGGGATGCTTTCCGCAGCAAACTCGCAGGTGCCATCATAAAGGGCTTACAGACTGTGCCCATAGAGGCGGGCTCTAAAGTTTTGTATTTGGGTGCAGCTTCAGGAACCACACCGAGCCATGTCAGCGACATCGTCGGCGAGTCGGGGCACGTTTACTGCGTCGAATTTGCCCAGCGCAGCCTACGCGACTTAGTCAACAACGTGGCGGCTTTCCGACCAAACATTTCCCCCCTCCTCGACGACGCCCGCATGCCAGAACACTACGCCATGTTCATCAGCGGCAAAGTCGATGTCATCTACTGCGACGTAGCCCAACCCGAACAAGCCAAACTCCTCGCAGACAACGCTGACTACTTCCTAAAAGAGGCAGGCTGGGTGATGCTTGCCTGCAAATCACAGAGCGTCGATGTTACAATGGCGCCCCAGGCGGTCTATCAGCAGGAAGCAAAAATCCTGATGAAACGGGGCTATGACGTGAAGGAAACCGTCGATTTAGAGCCCTACGACAAAGCACACGCAATGATAGTAGCACAAAAAACCTAACTATACTATGTATCCCCCGATTCGGACTTGGCCGTAGGTGCTGCCGTAATGGGTCATGGTTGTGCCCGCTTGCATTGCGCTGTCATTGCTGTTCTTGTGGAGAAAAAAGCAAACGATACATGCCCCCCACACCCCCAAAAAGAGAAAAAACCAATTTAACAGTAATGTCAAAAGGTTTCGAAGTTCTGCTTGAGGATTACGCCACAACCAGCTAGCAATCCCCCTCAGCTGCAGAACGCAAAACACAACCGCCCACCAAGCCCCTAAGAAGATGATGAGTAAGGGCGACATTATCTTCTACTTAAATACTAGAAAAACAAAAACACCCAATTTCAATCTACTTTTAAACGGGTGGAGCTGCTTTCTCTGGGCGGCTTTTAGGCTTAACCTGCAAAACGTCCTCTATGTAAGCTCGCAGTGGCTCCGCGACGCTCCAAGCCTGCGAAATGCAGCCACGTGCCGCGTTGGGTGAGTCGCAGTCATAGATTTCGTTGATGGAGCCTAATCCTCCTTTGTGGAGACCGACCGTGAACAGAGGCAGCAGGTAGTTTTTGAGCGCTTGTTTCTTTGCCTGCGCTGTGTAATCGTTGACTTTGAGGTATGCTGATACGTAGGGTCCTAAAAGCCAAGGCCATATGGTGCCGTTGTGGTAGGCGCTGTCGCGGCTGCGTCTGTTTCCAAAGCATTTGCCGACGAATTTGGGGTCACCCAGCGAAAGCGTCCGCAAACCATAAGGAGTCACCAGCTCACGGTTGACGACGTCGACGACTTGGCGGCTGTACTCTTTGTTGAGCACCATGTAATCCAGCGACACCGCAAAAACTTGGTTGGGGCGCAACGACGCATCCGCACCGTCCGGTGCTAGTACATCGTAGAGGCAGCCAAGTTTTGGGTTCCAATATTTTTCGTTGAAGCTTACACGGGTTTGCTCCGACATAGCAAGGTACTGTTTAGCTAAGGTTTGCTCGTCGAACTGGTTTGCGAGAAACTCCATGATTTTAAGTGCGTTGTACCAGAACGCTTGGATTTCCACGGCTTTGCCCTCACGAGGCGTAATCACGTCGCCTTCAACAACCGCGTCCATCCAAGTAAGGCGGGGTCCATGGGACAGCAAGCCGTCGCTGTCGAGGTGGATGCCAAACATGGTGCCGCGTTGGTGGTTCTCAATTATGGCTTTGAGGTTGGGCCAAAACTCAGATTTTACGAAGGCATAGTCACCTGTGTATTTGAGGTATTCGAACACGGCGTTAACATACCACAGTGTGCCGTCAACGGTGTTGTAGACTGGGACGCCTGTTCGGTCAGCCAAAAAGTTAGGAATCATGCCGCCTTTTAGGTAACGCATAAAATTCTGCAAAATACCCTTGGCGTCATCGAATCTACCGGTGACCAGTAACAACCCAGGCAACGAGATGAAAGTGTCTCTGCCCCATGGTTCAAACCAGTGGTAACCAGCGATAATAGATTTTTTGCCATCAGCATTTTGAACTATGAAGGAGTCGGCGGCAAGCAAAATCCAGTTCAGCCAATCACTCATGGGCACACGGGGGTGGCGATTATAGAAACCGTTGAGTAAATCCTCTTTAGCTTTAAGTTCCAAAGCGAGGGTTGTATCGACTTCAGGGGCGGTTTTGCCCACCAAAGATAGAATGCTGTTTACTTCTTTGCTATCAGAGCTAGCCGCACAGGTTACTGCAAAAGTGTCTTCAGTTGCCGCCGGCACCGTCAACTCAAAGTACCCCGGTTGGAAGCAGTCATCAAAAGGCGCTTCGCCTCGTAGACTTTCCTCGCGATAACGTATATGTTCAATCCAAATTGGCGCTTCGGTAAATTTTCCGTCCGTCATGCGGCAGGCAAGTGTTACATCTGGGCGCGTACAAGATGTTTGGAATCCATACGCTGCGCTTTCGGTGGTGAAGTCGAGCGGTACGTGTGTGCGGTCGATTACTGTGTGGTAGTAGCGGCATGTTATAATTGGGTAGATGCGAACTTTTGCTTCGACGGCTTTGCGGTTTGTAACGTGGTAGAGGACTGCGACGGCGTTTTTGTTTTTCGGCATGAAAAGTGTCCGCTGCAAAGCGACGTCGCTGACTTCATAGCGGTAAGTGGGATACGGGTCCAATGTGAATTGTTTAATCAGTTTGAAGCCATCTGGGAAGATGGTGTCTTGAAAGTCGTTTGCGCCCAGTCGATAGGTGGAGCCGCCGACGATTATGTCTTCGTCGAGTTTAGAGAGGCAAACCGTGCGGTCGCCAGGCGGATTAAGTGCTGCAACCAGTAACCCGTGGTATTTGCGGGTGTTAATCGCTGGCACCGTGGATGAGGCGTAGCTGCCTAACCCGTTGGTTACTAGCCACTCCTGCGTTAAAACCTCGCCAAAACGTTCAAGGGCCTCTTTGGAGTAGGTTAACGCAGGCAACTTCATGCTAAGGCATCAGCTTTGCGATGTTTTTGTCTCTTGCCACACAGAAATAGTTCGCCACTGGGATACACTTGGTTCTAAACATTAGCAGATGCGGCTTAGTTAACTTGAACTCCGTTAATGTCTCAGCATAACCCATTCCTTTAGCGAAAACAAGTTCAGCTTCATCGTAGACTCTTAGGAACTCCTCGGATGCCTCTTTCTTCTGCAATCCAACGGCGTCGCAGCCTGTTGTGATGACTTCGTCGGCGATTTTATCCATGTTGCTGATTTGGGCGTCTTCCATGGTGGCGTCGTTTATTACTGGGCCGCCTTTGACGACGTAGGTTACTTTTAAGCCCATGTTCTTGAGTTGCTCAACCAGTAGGGTGTCAAGGACGATTTCGCCGGCGTTATCCGATAAATAGAGTATACTATGCGCTTTTTTGGCTAACTCGTAGGCTTTGTCGATGTCGTCGATGACGAGGTCTTTGCCCGCTTCACGGATGCAAGTTGCCAAATTTTTGAGTGTAAACTTGTGACCGGGAATGTCGAACTCCATTATGTTGCCCACTATAGCACATAGGACAGCTTTTTTGAACCGTTCCTGCTGGGTATAGCCTGCCTCAACTATCTTTTTAGCATGGGGCAGTATTTTGAGGGCTTTCTCGTTGGCTAAACGCTTGTTGAATTTATAGGGGTCGTCGCAGCTTGTCAATTTACGAATTATGCGGTCCCGTTCAGTGCCGATTTCAGCCGCATTCGAGGTGGGCTTAAACTCCCTGTTGAGCAGCTTCACGATTTCAGCCATGCAGCGAAAGCGCAGCGCAGGGTTTGTGGTGGCTTGGTACGTTTGGATCTGTGCCCTAGAAAGCAGGCAGGATTCGCATTCGGGTTCAACCTTCAAGGAACTTCACGCGGATTTACTGTTTTGTTGCTTCTCCAAAAGCACATAACACACTATATGGGTCTTTCGCTTTAACTATCCCGCTTGCCACAAGTACGCCGCGTGTTCCCAACTTTAATGCTATGGCAATGTCGTCGGCTGTGCTGATGCCGGCTCCGCAGAGAATGGTCATGCTGGGGTCCACTTTATGGACTAAGTTGACGGTGTCAGTTACCACTTCGGGTTTAGCTTTAGAAACACTTATGCCTGAACCAATCAGCTCCGGCGGCTCCATCGACGTTATGTCTGGATGCAATGCAGCAACTGCAACGCTCACAGTTGGATTGTTGGCGCAGACGCAGGAAATCAAGCCCCTCTCACGGCATAACGCAATGGTTGAGTCGATGTCGATGAGGCGGAGTTGCCGCTCGGAATGGTTGATTAAGGTGCCCACTGCCCCTGCCTCCTTCACCGATTCGGCGAGAATGTGGCCGGTGCTGCTGCCGGGTTTTATTGGGTCGATGTGTTGGGCGAAAACTGGAATCTCAACTGCCTCCGCGATTTTCGTTAGGTCAGCGGGTTGAGGTGCAACAACGATGCTGGCGCCCGTTTCTTTGGCGGCTTTTTCTGCCTGTTTAGCCAGTTGAAGCGCTTTTTGTCCACTTGATTCAAGGTATGTTTTAAAATTCACTATGATGACTGGTGTTTGCAGGTTCAAATGCTTGTCCCTCACTTAAGGTACAAATGGTTTGCTAATAATTGTTTTCATTCCAGAAAAGAACGCAAGTGTTGCTGAGCGTTTATGCGGCTGCTGCAGCATTCATTTGGAGTGCCGCTTTTTTTGCGGCTTCCTCAGTTAACATACCGATGAGTTGACCGTTCTTCACCATGGCGGCACGTTTGAAACCTTTCTGAGACATAATCTTCATTGCTGTTATCATGGTTTCATCGGCTTGCAAAACGATCAGCGGCGTATAATTGAGGTCTTTAGCCATTGTTTTTAGGGGATGGCTTTGCTTTTCCACGATTTCCCGCAGCACATCACGATCGCTGATTACACCTATTGGCTTGTAATGTTCGGTTATGAGGACGGAGTTGACGTTGTCCTGCAGCATCCGATTCACTGTTTGCGCGACAGTATCTGTCGTTTCGACTTCAACTGTGGGTAGTTTTGTTCCTGCTTGATCGCTGATTTCGGAGATATCGATGCCGCGTTTCCAGATGTCATTTAACATTTCGCTGACACGTTCAGTCTGCCCAGGGTCGCTGGAGTAGAAAGTGTCTGCCAAATAGAAGGCTGATTCCACCCCGAAATCGCTCATCGGCGGGTTTTTAAACATGAAGAGATGTTTGTCGTCAACAAGCATCATGGTCATGTAGCTGATAGGGACATGTTTGACTTCGTAATTTTTGCCCAGTTTCTGAGCAGGCTCCAAATTATCCAAGTCTATGGACGCCATTAAACGAACTTTTAAGCCTTTTTTGAAGTATTTAACCAGCGGATCATCCTCGGCAAGCGCATTTATACTCTGAGAGGACGCGATGACCACGATGTCTTTTTTGGCTGCGTCCAGAATCTGGGTGATTTTACTCCAAGCCTCTTCTTCGCCCTTGATGACATAGGTTTCGCCTAGGGGGATGCCGGTTTTTAATTCGTCTATACGGCGTGCCGCTTCGATTCCGCTTTGCCACATCTGCACAAAGAAGGCTTTGAGAACGGAAATGAACATTTTGTCGTTGATCCATAAGCCTTCGTCTTCGAGGTTTAGGACTGAGGCTTCGTTTCCAAACGGTGCATAGAGGATGGCTTCTTCCTCGTCTTTTATGAGGAAACGTGGAAAGAATTTGCTGCTCATGTTGATGTGTCGGAGTTTAATGTTTAGTTTGTCTTCGGTTATGTTGCGGTCGATGCGTTCTACGACTTTGAGGTTTTCGTTGGAGATGTCGGTGATTATCTGGACTTGAATATTACGCTCTAGCGAGGGTGTAACGGCAGCGTCAAAAATGCCTGCTATGTCCTCCTGTATCATGCCCAATGCGGTTGTTAAAACGATGACTTCTGATTTGGATTCTTCGATCATGTTGAGCATTTTTGAGTGGATTTTCTTTTTTCCTGTGATGATGCTGAATTTGGCGACGGGGTACTCGGATTCGGGGGCGCTTATGGATTGCCAGGCGGTGAGGAGGTTTTGTTTTTGGTCGTTGAGGTTGGCGACTTCGTTCTTTTTGGCGGTTATGAAGTTGTCCACTAACGCGGAGAAGGGTACGATGGTGAAGCGTGTGGGGCGTTCGAGGGTGGCTTCGATGAAGCCTTTTTCTTGGAGTTTCTTGAATGTACGGTAAGCCTGCACTCGCTCCATTTTGAGCCTTTTTGCGACGAAGCTAGTAGATTGCACGCCGCTTTTGGCGAGGAACATGTAGACCTGAATTTCTCTTTTGCTTAAACCGAGAATTTGTAGAAATCTGGTAACGTCTTTTTCACTCAAACAGTTAACCGCCGCTTAAAAGCCCTCTTAATATTTACACTTGTAAAGATAGTTGAAGATATTTATAAATTGTAGCTTTTTCGACGCAACAAAAGACAATAACTATAGAGTTATAATAGGGTCTTCTGTTCCGACCCATACTGGTCTTTGAGTCGCCGAGCAGGCTCCCAAGATTTTCGCACACAACTCGGGTAATCCCCGTCGCCCAAATCAAGCAGATGCCTAAGAAAATCCAACGTTTTGTCATCAGTTAAATATCCACTGCCGAAATCACCATACCGCTCCTGTAAACGAGTGATTTCTGCGTCGCGCTCCACTTTAGCGATGACCGACGCCGCTGAGACAACGATGTAGTTGCGGTCAGCTTTATGCTCGGAGACAACGACGGTTTGCTTGGCGAGGCATTCTTGTATATGCAAGCCGAAGCGTTCCGCCAACACGTCGGCGGCGTCTACGAAGGCTTTGTCAGGCTGCAACTCCTCAATCACTTTTGCCATTGTGCGTGCCTCGAGACGGTTGAGTTTATGCAGGGTTGTTGTGTGGCGCACAGCTCGGTCAATCAAATACGGCGGCACTTTGATGATGTGGTGGCGCCTGCAAAGCTTGATAATTTCGGGGTAGAGGGCTTGGCGTTTTTTTGGGGTGAGTTGCTTGGAGTCTTTGACGCCGAGTTCGATGAGCAACTGCAGGTTCTCGGAGTCTACGAGGACGCCTGCAACCACTAGCGGTCCAATTACGCAGCCGCGTCCTGCTTCATCAACACCCGCAACCAACACGCCACATTCTTCCTCCGTGTGAGAAATGCATCGGTGTTCTATGCTATATTGCTTTTCCAAAACCGCAATCGATAGCACAAAAAACATCACTGTAATATGGGTGCGTACGCGGCGGCGCGCAGACAGCTAAACTTGAAGAAGCAATCACTAAAATCAGTACAAGCGCCAAGGTTCTAGGCATACACATCATTGAACCGTCTTCTCTGTGCCATACAAAGTTTACGCAGAACAATTGCTGTTGTTTTTCTATTGTTAGAAGAAGAGAGTGTTGCCCTTGCTCATTATCTTCCTACGGGTTTGGTGAACAATTGCTTTTTGGGTTCAGGCGCTGAGGCATATTGAGGGCTGGTTGAGGCGCAATCCTCAAGCAGAATAGTAGAATTTTGATCTACGGATAATAGAGTAGGCTACTAAACCTAAAGCCCCCAAATTATGGGGCTATGGCTTTGCGCAGGTCTTCTGCGGCAGCTTCGGGCGTGACTGTGTTGATGTACACGCCGGTGCTCTTCTCGAACCCTGCCCAAGTTGCCAGCTTCGGATAAACCTCCAAGTGCCAGTGGTAGCCGCTGTCGTCGATGCTTTGGTGGATGCCATAGTTGTAGGGTGGGTCGTTGACTAGGTCTTTTAGGGCTTTTAGGCTGGTTTTGAGCGTTGCTGCAAACGATTTGATTTCTTCTGGGGTTAGGTTTTGGATGTTGGCTGCGTGTTTTTTGGGCACGACCCAGAATTCCATGGCATGAACGCTGGCATAGGGAGCGAAAACAACGAAATCTCTGTTCTCCAAAATCCACCGTGGCCCATCGCGTTCACGTTCGATTATGTCGCAGAAGATGCATCTGCCATGTACTTTGCTGTGGGTTTGGGCGGCTTCTTGTTCAGCTTGGATTGCGGCGGGAACCATGGGGATAGCGATGACTTGGCTGTGTGCATGTGAAAGTGACGCGCCTGCTTCGATGCCGTGGTTGCGGAAGACAGAGACGTATTTGACGTAGGGTTTAGCGCTTAATTCCGTGAATCTGTCAACGTAGGCTTTAACGACTAATTCCAGCTGCGGCAACGCGGCGTTGGCGGGGCTTTCGTCGTGGTTGGGGGATTCAATGATTACTTCGTGCTCGCCGATTGCGTAGCCGAAGTCTTCGCCCCTAAAAATCTGCAAGGCGTCGTCTGGCTGTTTTGGTGGTGTAAACGCTGGGTAAAGGTTGGGAATGATGCGTACAAGCCAGTTGCGGGGGCGCTCCCCCTCCGGGGGATCTTTTGAACGTTTTACTTCGCCGTTTTCTTTCAGGTATAACATCACAGCGGGTGGCGTCATGTTTTCGTTGCCCACGCACATCGGGCACACCGCTGACTTAGCTTCCTGTTTTGGCTTGGCAAAATCGGTGGGTCTGCGGCTGCGTTCAGTGGCGATGACAACCCAGCGGTTAAGCAAATAATCTTTTCTCAATTCGTTATATGGCATTGTTATCTTGAAAGAGTGAATGGTTCATGGGATTTTAGCGTTTCTAAACTGTAAAATCATTTTTTTGAATCGTTTAGGCGGGATTTGGTCAAGTCTTATATTGATTACCCCTCAATAGAAGGTGGGGCTAAACTGCTTAGAACATGATTCCTCAATCAAGTTCAAAAACAGGTTTAACTAGATTAGGGGTGGCTCTAAACAAGTGGCGCCTAGCCTTTCTTGTCTTTGCCATAGGTTACGCCGTTATTCTTCTGTTGAATTTGACTAACTCCCCTATCCAGTGGGATGAAGTCATACACCTAAACAGCGGCAACTTCCTCTACTGGGGACTCTATACCAAATACCTCAACAACGCCTTCTACCCGCCGCTATTCGACACCGTAACCTTCCTGTCTTTCAAAGCGTTTGGCATAAGCGTCCTCTCCGCCAGATTGGTTCCAGCAGTTTTCTCTATCCTCTCGCTTTGGGCAGTCTTCGAATTAGCCAACCAAATGTACGGCGAAAAAGTGGCTCTCCTCTCAGCGGTATTGTTTGGGGTGATGCCTGGGTTCTTCTGGCTCTCTCGAATGGCGTTGCTGGAGACGATGCTGCTGTTTTTTTTCTTGGTTTCGCTGCTTTTCTTTTATCGGTGGCTCAAAATCCGCCAGGACAGGCTACTGGTGTTTGCGGGGTTAGCGGTGGGGTTAGGTTTTTTGGCAAAGTACCAGATGATCATAGCCGGCGTCGTAATGCTGCTGAGCCTAATCTTTCTAGTTAGGAACCAACTCAAGCAAGCCCTCAAAAAATTCAGCCTAACCATCATAACCGCCCTACTTGTAATTACGCCCTGGATAATAGTGGCCTACGAGGTTTACGCGTCCGAATTCTTGAGCCAATGGATCTACGCTCTCCAAGTAGGCAACCCTGAACGCTCCGTATACAGCGACCGCTTCCCCCTGCCCATATTCTATTTTATAGAGATGGTTTGGCCCTACAACAATATACATCCAATCTCAATTTTTTTGTTTGTCGCTGGTTTGGCTGGGCTGGTTTTTCTGGTTTGGCGACATAGCCGCGAAGATAAGTTTGTGCTCATCTGGTTTGTAAGCGTCTTTGTCTTTTTCACCTTAATCGACAACAAAGTGTGGCGTTACGTGTTGCCGCTGTTTCCTGCCTTAGCTATCGCCGCCTCCCTGTTGATTTTGACGGTTTTCGCCAAGTTAAGGGTGGCATGGCATAAACCAAACAGTGCAACCCGGAAGCGGCTGGCTAAAGCGGGTGCAGTAATCCTGATCGTTGTGGTGGCAGGTGCAGTCGCGTATAGCATAAACGACGCCTACACCGTCGTTAAATATTTCGACATAAACATCGACATAGACGGTGCCACAAACTATGCGTTCACACACTTGGATGCTAACTGCTCAATCATGGTGTTGTGTCCCTTCAACTTTTTTAGCCGTGATATGGTACGGTTTTGCCTCTGGGAAGACGGCGACAACAACATCCCCGTTTTCCAGTATCCCCGCTTGCCCGTTGACACCTACACGCCAACGTTTAACATAACAGAATTCATCCACCTTTGCAACGTAACCAACACGCAGTTCGTGTTCACCTATGAATTCGGCGGCACCGTTCCTTACTATAACACCACGCTTAACCTGCAACAAATCTATAGGCAACTCTACGATTCGGGTAACTTCACCCACATCTCCGCTGAGGAAACTTTCGGTGCTAATCCGAGGCGAATATTTGTCCTCAACTTTACGGGGTAGCCAAGGTTTTCCTGTGCGTAGTTGGCAAAAAAACGCTAAGAACCACGTGTTAAACCCCTAAAGTTGCCCTTAAACCACGCCGAAAAGTGGCTTCTCCAACAAATTGGCAAGCTGAAAACTGAAGGTTTATTAGGGATAGATGGAAATGTAGGTTTTGGTTTGCCGGTCATAGGACACGGGTTCCACCTGATCCCATTCCGAACTCAGAAGTTAAACCGTGTTCCGTTCCCAGCTGTAGTGTGGTCTTAGGCCACGTGAACCTGGGAAAGCTGGCAACCATTTTATCAGGCTTATTTATGCTGAGATTTGGCATAGCTTTATAACCAACCGAGAATAGTTTTTTTGAGAAGTGGTGTTTACAAGTGAGCTTAATGCCTGGCGGCGATTCAATTACCCAAGTTATCAGTCTATTAACATACGTGTTCTTTATAGTCCTAATCTTCTACGGTCAACGCATACAGATGTACGTGATGATCCGAGAAGTCGAAAACAGCCTCCATAAACTGCGGATCATAAAAGAAGAGGGACGCAAAGTCGCTATAGAAACCCTCAAAGAAATCGGTAAACCAGCCACCGACCCCACTGCACGTGTCGACCGCTACCTAGACTACTTCACCATCGGCCCCCAAAACATGGATCCCTCAGGCATAGTTAACAAACTTGACCACATCTTAGACATAAGAGACGAACGCTTAAAAGACGAAGTCAGACTTATGGCGCCACAAGTAGCTGCCGACGAAGTCCAAATCAACAACTTGGAAAACACCCTTGAAGCAGCAATGGCACTTAACTTCATCTTCAAAGTCGTCCGCCACTACTACATCCAAGGCAAAAAAACACTCAGCCTCTACATAATCATGCAGCTCCAAATGATCCTGCCCATGGTTATGAAGGAAGCAGAAGCATACGCTTCAGCACTCAAAGCCTTCGCAGACGGCCAACCTATAGGCGACGGCGTCGGACCATTGATTGCATCGAAACTGATGCATGGCTATGAAGTCCGCAAAGTCTACAAAGACTGCGTAGTCGCAAACGTTCCATTAGAGGGACGCAACGCAATCGTGCTTAAAGCTGAAGGTCCAGGCGGCAACGTCGGCAAACCCGGCGACGCCATAGAAACCGTCATCGAAGAAAACCAGGGCAAATTCGGATTGATGATTATGATTGACGCGGGTTTGAAGTTGGAGGGCGAAGGAGTCGGCGAAGTCGCGGAAGGAATCGGCTCAGCCATCGGCGGACCAGGCGTAGATGCATTCAAGATAGAAGAAAAAGTCACCAAATACAAGATTCCACTCTACGCAGTCATAGTGAAAGAAGACATCGGCGACGCAGTTTCACCTATGCGTAAAGAAATCAACGATGCAGTAGACAAAGCCATCGAACGCATCAAAGACGCAGTTAAAGAACGCACCAAAGAAGGCGATACCGTGCTAATAGTTGGCGTCGGCAACT
This sequence comes from Candidatus Bathyarchaeota archaeon, assembly GCA_963702095.1. Lineage (GTDB taxonomy): Archaea > Thermoproteota > Bathyarchaeia > Bathyarchaeales > Bathycorpusculaceae > Bathycorpusculum. The sequence goes on along the minus strand of OY969706.1, from coordinate 1,500,490 downwards.
CTATCGGAGTGGGACAATAATGAGGCGAAACATCATGGCAAACACTCGATCCTCCCAAAGCAACAAAATCCAAAACTACCTAACGCTAATAGTGTTCATAGTGTTGGCGCTGTCGCTGGTAGCATTGTTCATAGCGTTTCAAACCTACCTCGCAGGCGACCTATTGCCCGCAGGACTACTCGCAGGCATAGGCGCAATCGCAATGACGCTTTCACTGTTCCTGTTCTACCAATCCAGAAGACAAAACGCACAAGTCAAAATCGATATCCCCAAAGTCATGACCACCATAGACTGCCAAAACAAAGGCTGCAGCAACAAAACCATCCGTGAATTCCAACGCGGCGACTACGTCTTCAAAGACCTCGACGTTTCCTGCGGAAAATGCGGCGGCAAACAAATGATATCTGCCATCTACAAAGAAGTCAAAGAAAAAGAAAAAACCTACAACATATAAGCTAGGTTAAAACTTCACACCCATCCTCTTTTATTAACAACGTGTGCTCTGCTTGAGCTACCAGTTTTTTGCTTGCCTCAATAAACACAGGGTACTTCATCACTGTCTTTGAGGCTTGGAGTTCTTTGAACGCAACTTTATGCTTTTCCTGTGGCAATACGCCGATGAGCCAGCGTTCCGCAAACGGCAACGTTCGGAAGTTAGCTTCAATATATCTGGAAAGTTTCTTCGCCGAATCCGTTTTTAATGATTTTGCTTTAAGGAATCGGTAGATAGTGGTCTGCGGGTAATCGTCCACCCGTGCAATCGCGTCAGGCAACGTTACGAAGGGCTCTATGGCATAGACTTCTCCTGTTTTGACTTTATGGGGGTTGAATCCTGAAACACTAGGGATAGATGTGCCTGCGTGGATGAGGTACCTGCCTACGCTGTGCCCGGTGAGGTTGCTGATGGGTTTGAACCCTCGGTTTTTGATGGTTTTTTCAGCCAATTCGCCAATGTTTTCAAGTGCCATGCCCCCATGGATGTTGTCGATTACTGTTTGGAGCGCAAGTTCCGCTGTGGCTTTCATAGCCCTGCCCTCAAGGCTAAACGCCGCCGTAAACGCAGTGTCAGTTACATACCCGTCCACTTGCACGCCAAGGTCCACTTTAACGGTTGACCCCTCAGGAATCGTTGATGTGTCGCCGGGCGGCGAAGTGTAGTGGGCAGCAACTTCGTTTATGCTTACGTTGACCGGAAAGGCTGGTTTGCCGCCTTTCTGGCGGATTAAGCCCTCCGCTTTCTCACAGACCTCGATACAGGGCATGTTCTCCTTGACGTAGCCACGCATTTCCTCGCGTGCCTCCCGCAGGATGCGGCCGGACAAACGGAATTTTTCAAGTTCTTCCTTATCGTAGGGCATAAGAGTTCACTGCTGAATAAATTTGGATTACCTTAAGATACTTAAATGCATGCCACTGAAATAAAAAGGGAATTGAAAAGGTCTGCAAAAAATAAGCAAACTATACATGGTTTCACATACACATCAGTCGGTTTCAACATAGACCCATGTACCGCGTGTGGAGAAAAATCCATATGCCACACCATAACAGGCGCAGAAAAACGTTGCAACCACAAAAAGCAATCGCCCCCAACTGCCGTCTTGTGGCACCCCGCAAACTGCCACACCCACATAAAGAGAGAAATCTGTACCTCAATAAACTTAGTCAACAGCTAAGACATATGTTCTATCAAGGCTCTTCTATGAAGCTGTCCTGTTGACTTGGTTCACTCTATCAAGGAGCAATTTATTGTTAGGTACGTCTATGCGGCAAATAAAGACGTAGGAAACGTTTTCTCGGATACTGTCGTAGAGTGTAGTGTTGCTTTGGATGTAGAAGGCTTTGCCATCGACTGAATTCACCACGTACTGCGCTGGGTACCCATCTGTAACTGGCGCTTTTGAGGCGACGACGCCGTATTGTTCATCAGGAATTTTCGATCCCTGAATAGCGTCGAGGGTAACATAGCCTATGAATGCAAAAGCGGCTAGAAAAATCAGAATCGACCCCAACACCACTTTTGTGAACGCATCCAAACCCTACACCTGCCCCTGATATGTTATGGGTGACTAATAAAAAAATCGATAGCCCCCCAAGAAAAGGGTGAACTGGGGTTAATGCTTGAGCTGCGCTAGAATGGCTTTTTCCGCAGCATCCACGGTTTCAGATAGCTTGTCACATTTGGTGCCGCCGCCCTGCGCAAAGTTGGGTCTGCCGCCGCCTCCGCCACCCATGATTGGCGCAACCTCTTTTACCACTAAGCCTGCGTTGACGCCTTTTTTGACTGCTTCTGTGCCCGCCATAATTAGGACTCTACAGGTTTTACCGTCACATCCAAAGTAAAGTGTCACGACGGCTTCATTGTGTTTTATAACTTCTTGGGCTGTTTGAACCATGCGGTTGCCGTCTATGACGTCGCCGAAATCCCGCTTGACAATGGAGATGCCTTCTGCTTCAACCGCGGCTTGGGCTGCCTGCGACTGCGCGACTGAACTTTCCTTTTCTGCAAGTTCCTTGATTAAGCGGCGCTTCTCCAGCAGCGCCTCTTTGAGTTCCTTGACGACTTTCTCAGCGGTTTTATCCAGCTTCTCCACCGGCGCATTGAGCACTTCTGAGACTTTGCTGAGCAAACTTTCCTGTTGCTGCACTGCCTGGAGCGCTTTTAACCCAACCGCATAGCCCAGGCGTTCAACGCCGTCTTGCACACGTTCGGTATAGACGATTTTGACGAAGCCCACTTCGCCAGTGCTGCCCAAATGGGTACCTGCACAGGCTTCCACGTCCCAGTCGCCTGTTTTGACGACGCGGATGTCTTTGCCGGGTACAGCGCCGCCCTGATAGAGGCGGAATCCATAGCGTGCTTCGGCTTCGTTGCGGGGTAGCCAGGTGGTTTCGACTTTCATGTTGGATGCGATGGCTTGGTTTGCGAGCGTTTCGATTTTGTGGGTTTCTTCTTGGCTGAGTCTGCGGTAGTGGCTTATGTCGAGGCGTGAGCTTTCCAGCCCCTTTTGAGTACCTGATTGCCACACATGTTCGCCTAGGACGCGGCGTGCTGCGCCGTTTATGAGGTGGGTTACGGTGTGGGATTTCATGAGTTGGTAGCGGCGTTCCCAGTTCAGGTGTCCACTGACGGTGCTGCCTTCGCCAAAGGTTGCTTCCGTTTTGAGTTTGTGCACGATTACTTTGCCGATTTTGTGTACATCCACAATTTCAAACATCAAGTTGCCATATGTTAAGGTGCCTAAGTCGCTGGGTTGTCCGCCGCCTTCAGGGTAGAAGCAAGTGCGGTCCAACACAACATAGACGCCGCCGATGACTTTTAGCACCACAGCTTCGAAGTCTTTCATGTAGCCGTCTGCATAGTAGAGGGGCTCTGTTCCCCTAAGTTGCTCAGCAGCTTTTTCGAGGTCTTCTTCAGCTTTGGTTTCTTCTTCTTCCACTGGTTTGGGTGCTTGCATGTGGCGGTTGGCAATTAATGCGTAAAAGTTCTCGGGGACATCGACGTCGACGCCTTCTTTTTCAGCAGCTTGCTTAACGATTTCTGGGGGGAGCCCCTGTGAGTCGTAGAGTTCAGCAAGTTTGCCTTCTGAGAGTTTGTTCTCACCTTTGGATTTGAGGTCGGCTGCGATGCGTTTAACCATGCCTTCGCCGCGTTGCAGGGTGTCTTTGAATTTTTCTTCTTCCACTTTGAGCATTTCGATGATTTCTCCCTGCATTTCCTTTATATGGGGGAAATCTTTAGCCCAGAAATCCGCCTGCATCTCCACTATATCATAGAGTTGAGCAGGGTCCATGTTGAGGGTACGCATTAGGCGGTAGACTCTGCGGAACAGCAGCCTTGCGAGGTAACCTTCCTGGATGTTGGAGGGCACTACGCCTTCGCTTAGCATGAAGCTCAGTGTTTTAGTGTGGTCGGTGACTGCCCAAGCGTTCTCGATGGGCACAAGGGTTTTCTCCAGCGTCGATAGGTCGATGCCGGTGAGTTCAGAAACCCGTTTCCGTGCAACCATGCGGTTTGCCCGTTTATCCACACTTACTAACCCAGAGTATTTAGCAACCCGCATCAAAAAGTCGTTATCTATGTTGGTTATGCCCGCCATAGAGAAGACTTTGTCGAGGAGGCTGCCGTAAATCGCTTGGAACAAGCTTGGAACACCCTGGCTAATCCATGCGAACCGGTCGATGCCATAACCAGTGTCAACAGTGCGGATTGGCAACTGCACAAAGTCGTCGCCGACAACTTTGTACTGCATAAACACCAACGTTCCCACTTCGAGGCCGCGGACGATGCATTCTACGTCAGGACCAGCGTTTCCCCCGCCAACCCAAACCCCCTCCTTGTAAATGACTTCCTCAGAGGGTATGCCTAAGGCTTCTGTGCAGAAGCGTTGGTGCAAGCGCACAGTTTCGTCTTTCCAGTAGATTTCTTTGTCTGGATAATTGAAGGCGTGGGCACCGCCCATTTCGAAGATGGTTAAGTGGCGTCCAAAGGTGGGGCCGGTGTTGGATATGTCGGTTAACCTGATGGATGGCTGAGAAATCACTAAGGGATTAGCCGGGGGAGGCGCAATGCCCTCTGTTACGTAGGGTTGGAAGTCGATGATTGAGGCGTGGGTGAGGTAGATGTCTTTTCTCCACCTTGCAACCACGGGGTAAGGCTTAATCCGTGTGTGACCGTTCTGCTCAAAGAAGGAGAGGAAGGCTTCACGCATTTCTGGCAGGGTGTACTTGCGTTTTGTTGCGGGGTTACCTAAAAACGTGTAGCAGCCGCATTCGTCGCTGCCGGATTCACCGCAGGTTTCTTGGCTCTGGTTTTGTGTCCAAAACCATTCGCCGCATTTGAGGCAATGTTTTCTGACAAAGCCTTCTTCTTTGAAGAATGGAAGTTGGTAAGCTTCTGCTGGGAACGTTTTTTCAACCATGAAGGGTCATCTTTACCGCTGAAGTGATTTGCAGTAGTGGGTTTATGGGTTTGTCGGATTTAAAGCTGAGCATAAAAAATAAACGAAAAATAGGAAGTCACATAGTATTCATGTGGCTGCAGCCGTGCTCTAAATAACTTGAAAAACATAGTTCATTTTGTTTGGGCGAAAACCTGATGTGTGATAATTTGCAGTGGAGAGACTTCATTATCTCTATCTCTATTAGTAACGCGCCCACTCCAAAAGTCTCTTCCAAGGCAGCGGCGAAACCTACAACGTCATCGGGAATCGCCTCTCTGTTGATGCCAAACTTGCTTTTTAGGTGAGAATAGAGCACTTCACTATTGAAGCCCCTTATAGTAGAGAAGGCAGAGTCCACCGCATCCAAGAGCACAATGTTAAAGGTACCTTTCACTGTGGCAACGCTTTTGTTCAAGTCGATAAGTGCCACTTCAAGATTGCTGTCTATTACTACGGGGCAGATTAGTTGTAGTGATGTTGTACTGCTCATATGTTGCACTTCAATACACGAACAATAGGGAGTCTTAATATAATCATTTATTTCAAATTCGATATATTATCAAAAACGAACATATCATACTTTACATGATCCACCGGGATAGAACAAATCCTGCTCTAAGGCGAATGCCACTCACCGATAAAATGATTGCCTGACGCGTCAGCTTTTTCTTGCCCATAACGCCTAAGCGGCTTAGTAAGATGCCTCTGAGACCGCGTCGAAGTCACATACAACCCAGCCTCCAACAACCGAGGCACAAAAGATTCCTTCTTTTTTAGCTCAGCGTATTTGCCGCCGCACCGTTCACAGCGATACCCCTGATTTTTGCCCATGGATTTCAAGCGTTTGCCACAGTTGGGACACAGCGGGTTTTCGCTCTGGGTTTTCTGGACAAGGCTTAAGACGCGGATTTTTTCCAAGTTAATCGTCAATGGACGCTTTGCCGTGGCTTTATGTACCGCCCCGCAGACCTCCACCTTGTCGCCGACAGCCAGCTCCTGCGCGATTTTACGCAACTCTCCAGTGGGCTCGTAAGCGGCGCAGTCAATTTCCCCGTATGCATCTTTTATGGAGAAGATAACATGCCGCAACGGAACTATGCGGGGATTCTGGGACACGGTTCCTTTGGCGACGACTGATTGATATGGCTCCGCTTTACCCAAGTTTTCGATGCTTCTGAGGTGAGCGTCTGTGCCTTGGTTGCTACGGAAAATCACCCAGCGCTCCACAGGCTCCAGCGGCTTCACTATGCTGAAAGCTTTCTTGACGGTCTCCGGCGTTTCCCCCCTTATGCCAAACAGGATGGGGTCGGGGCCACGGGGCGTAATGATTACTCTGCCCTTCTCCACATCCACGTTGTTGAACGTGTAGGGCTGGGTTTGCCTATCCATCTCAAAAATCGATGCTGCATCCACCCGCCGCTTAGTGCCCAAATTCTCTGGGGTTCGGTAAGCGATGAGTTCGTAGGTGTAGTCGCAGTCCAGTGTTTCGCCGACAGCGGCTAAGGCACCGATGACGCCGCGGCAACTGTTGTAGCCCTCTGCTTCTGCACCGAACTTTTTGATGAGTGCCATTGCTTCTTTGAGGGTTACGACTGTGGTTTCGGTTTTTTTGGAGAAAACAGTTAGTTCAGGTGGGATGTTTGAGCCTTCGAAAAAGACTAAACCCGGGTCTGTGCCCTTTTGGTCGATAGCAGAGTGCTCTTCCCAAAGGGTGGTTGCGGTATCTTTGATTTCTTCTTGAAATTTTGCATCATAGCTGATTCGGAGGCACAGCGCGCCGTTGCCACGGGTTTTCCAGGGCACGTTCGGGTTGAGCCGTACCAGCAGGGGGTAGTCAAGGTATTCTACGTTGAATTGGCTGAGTTTTTCGATGAGGACCGCTGTGAGGTAGGTGGTGCAGCCTCCTTTGGTTGAGTCAGTATCGTCTAAACCGATATGTAGGGTGTGCTGTGCTGGCAAGGTTAGCGGCTCCAGTGAGGGATAAAGAAAAAGATGAAGGTAAAAAATATTGTTAGCCCAAAAAAAGTTGGGCTACTTAGTGAATTAGTGGAGCGGGTTCAAAGTAAACCTGTTGCTGCAATTCCAAGGGAGGCTGCTCAGTGATAATCATCGTTAATTTAGAGTTGATTTGGCCGATGCCTTCGATTCTTCTGGTTATGATGTGTTTGAGTTCTTCCATGCTTTCCGCTTTAACGTTAGCGATGATATCGTAGACGCCCCATAAGTTGTGGGCTTCCTCAACACCCTCGATTCTTCTGAGCGCTTTAAGAACCTGTTTTTCGGCTCCTATTTCTGTATTTAAGAGGACATAAGCTGTTGGCATAACACTTTTTTCTCCATTTTAGTGGGGGTGGTTGGTTTCAGAGGTCTGGGTGCTCTTTGTTCAAGGGAAACACAAAAGGGGGTATTGTGTATCCAAACCTCTTTTGCCAACCGATGAAAAAATTCAGTGCATCTTCTGGCCACTACTGTGCCATTCCATTGCTTTTCTTGGATATGCGGAGCTTTCATTTTTTCACCAGTTCAGACGCACAGGAGGTTAAATCAGTCCAAAAAAATTTAAAATTATGTGATTGTGCCTAGACAGTCACAACCGCTATTTTGTCTGCTGCTTCGATCGTTATGCATTTTGCATAGTGGTCTTTAGCATGATTGAACAATTCTTGGCTGTTTTTGAACTCGCTGCCGCACCATGGACATTTATACTCTGATTTCATCTTAATCAAATACGCTTTTGTAGGGTTCAACAGTTTAAAGATATGTATGTAACTTCAGAGAAAGACAACTTGTTGGAAAAGAAGGGGAAAAATTATTGTTTTTCCTCTACGACGATCATGGTGAGTGTCGAGCGAACTTTGTCGAGCCGCCTGATACGCCAAGTTACGATTTCTTTGAGTCTATCCATAGTGTCTGCTTTGACTCTTGCTACGATGTCGTAGACTCCGTAAACCGCTGAGGCTTCCTCGACGCCTTCTACTTTTTTGAGTTCTTTTAAAACATCTGACTCGGAGCCTATCTCGGTGTTAATCAGTACAAACGCTGTGGGCATATCAATCCTCAAAATATAAGTTAGGTTAGGTTGGCATTAAAATCTTTCCATGAAACAAATGTCCTTTCCATTTACGGGTCACCGCTAAACAGCTGACAAGGTCCGATATCCACCTAGTTAGTTTTCGGATCGAGCGCTTGGGGCTTGCCGCATGATTTTAATGCCTGCCCACTGCAAAGCACCATAAGACACCGCAAGACGGAACCACAAATTAACAATCCTAGTCAACAATGCAACCGAAACCGCAACAGGGAGACTGATGCCTAAAGCCTTAAACATCACAGTCATGACTAACTCGGGAAAGCCGAAAAACGCCACCCCAACCGTCTGCAAAGTCCCTGTTAACGTAAACACGATGAGAACAACATCCACCGGCACTGGCTGCCCCAACGCGGCGAATGCTATGAACATAACCGAAACCTCAAAGCCGAAACTTAGAACCGCAAAGACAAATGGCGCAACCAACGCCTTTGGTTTAGCCTTAAGCTGGCCGATGCCCGCATGGAAATCACCCAGCAAACCTTCTGCTTTAACTCGAAAACCCTCTGGATTCCAGTTTTTCTTGAAGAATACGCCCGTTTTGATTGCCCAGTTAAGCAGTTTGTGTGTTGCAGTGGGTCTAAAACTGGCGTAGTAAACAACGGCTAAAGTCAAAATCGAAAGCGCCAAAATCAAAAGAATGAACAGCGACTCCAGCAATGGAAAAGAATACTTAACCAGCAGCAAAGTCAAACCTGCGCTCAAAGCCACGATTGTCATTGTCATGGTGAAGATTTTTTGTCCAACCACTGAAGCCCCAACACGACCGGATTCGACGTTGGAATCTTTTGAGAGCAAGTATGTTTTGGAGACTTCCGCTGACCAACCGAGCTGGGGCACTGTGGCGTCGAAGAATAAGCCGACCCACGTGAAGAGGAACGTTTTGCGCCAAGTAATTTTTACGAGCAAATTACCCAGAAGCCCATGCCACACCATCGAAGAAAAAATCGTATACAGCATGTAGGCAACGAAGGCTATGGAGTAGATGGCGAGGTTTGTTTGGGTTAGGGTTGCCACGACTTGTGCGGGGTCCACAAACAACGCGAAGTATACGATGAAAGCCACTAAACCCGCGATTAAAACAACAAGGATTATGTTGGGTCGAAACGGTTTCTTCGTTGGCTCCATGGCGCTCTTCAAGCCTTGATTAATCTTGAGCGCCTAACCATTTAAGCCTAACCTAAAACCGCTAAACGAGCTCTAACGTTTCGCAAAGGATGTTTTCCGCCGGTAACGCATAGCCAACGCGATGACTGCAATAACTGCGATGAGGATAGCTGCCGCCGCCAAAAGCAGCGATGTCCAAGGCAAACCCTGCGGTGCCGCCTCCCACATGTTGGTGGCTGAAGCAGTGGTGTGTATGTTGTACTCTTCGGTTTGGGAGGTGCCTTCCACGCTGACGCCTGTAGCTTGATCCCAAACGTAAGTGTTGTTGGCAGCTGAAGCAGACACCACTGTACGGGGTGCCCCAGCATAATCAGCGGTTTGTTTGCTGCTGATAGTCATGTTACCATAGTTTTCATCCAAAAAAGTGCTGCCCACATCTAGGTTGGCTGGAATGATGAAGTCGTCGATTAAGTGTCCAGTCTGCAGGTTCAAAGTTGAGTTAGTGATGGCGGTGGAATTGTCTTGGAACATAGAGGTGATCGATATGGAGATGTCCGTGCCTTCTACGTCGAGGATTTCCATCCGTGCCCAAGTAACGTCATGGCCCTGTGTCGGCGACCCCGTGTAGGTTACGTTGTATTCTATCCAGTCGCCTTTTTTGACGCCGACAGCTAAATCCGCCGACGCTAAACAAGCAAACCCGACTAAGAGAATTAGAACAAGGGCTATTGGAGCTATTTTGTTTGGCATAATTGTGTTTTGGGACTCTGTGCTAATAAAACTGACGCTTAAAAAATAGAGTGGAAAGCGGGAAGCTTATTCTTCCATCATGATTAGGGTTAAAGTGGAGCGGACTTTGCTAAGAGATCGGATTTTGCGGGTAACCATGTCTTTGAGGTTTTCCATGGAGTCAGCTTTGACTTTGGCTATTATGTCGTAGACGCCGTATGAGAAGTAGGCTTCTTCTACGCCGCCGATTTTTTTTAGGTGACCCACCACTTCTTCTTCTGCGCCTGATTCAACGTTTATGAGTACAAAGGCTTGTGGCAAATTTAGAATCTCCAAATAGTATCTACAAAAGACTGAGTAATTAATATTTTTAGGGTAAAATCATAAAAACACTTACCTGAGTCGCAGAGGGATCAAACGGGTTTAGTGCCCAGCCAATGGCTCTCTGAAGTGTGACCACAAGTTATATGAGCAGAGGCTTCCAAGAAAATACTTGGAGAAAACACCTTTGGTTTATTGTAGCCGATGTGGAACACTCAACCCTGACAACGCCACAAACTGCTCCAACTGTGGAGCACCGCTTGCTAGACCGGCAACAGAGAGCAGACCCTACAGTCGCCATGAATACCGAAATTACCCCGATGACAGATACTACCCTCACCGTCGACATGGCAGCGGCATCGGATTACTCATTGCAGGCATATTCATAATCATCATTGGCATTGTGGTTTTAGCAGGGTTTGTCGCGTTCTGGTTTTACTTTTGGCCCTTAGTCTTGGTTTTGATAGGAGTCTGGATTCTTCTGCTTGGATTGAGACGCAGCCGCAGACACAGGCAACCGCCACCCCCATAACCTACACATCCATATTCAATTATTGATGGCTAATTGCACAATTTTTTAGCTAAGCACACAAAAGAGTTATATTAAGTTTGCATGAAAGGTGTAGGCTAAGCGGCGAAAATAATGGTTAAGTACATTTTCGTAACAGGTGGCGTCTTAAGCTCAGTTGGCAAGGGCATTTTAACTTCCTCCATCGGCAAAATGTTGCAGGCAAGAGGCTTAAAACCCACCGTAGTCAAAATCGACCCGTACGTGAACATCGATGCGGGCACAATGAACCCCTATATGCATGGGGAAGTTTTCGTTACCGACGACGGCGGCGAAACCGACCTTGATTTAGGCTGGTACGAACGCTTCTTAGACCTCAGTTTAAAACAGGAAAATAACTTAACCACAGGCACCATCTACCGCAGCGTGATTGAAAAAGAACGCCACGGCGACTTTCTGGGGCGTTGTGTACAGATTGTTCCTCATGTTACAAATGAAATAAAAAATCGTATCCGCAATGCGGGTAAAGCAGTTAATGCTGAAATCGTGCTCACCGAGGTAGGGGGCACAGTGGGCGACATCGAAGGTTTGCCTTTCCTAGAAGCCATACGCCAAATGCGCGTGGAGGAAGGCTACGAAAACACCCTCTACGTTCATGTTGCTTTGGTGCCGATTTTGGATGTTACAGGCGAAATGAAAACTAAACCGCTCCAACACAGCGTCAACGAACTGCGACGCATCGGTATCCAACCCGACACCATCGTAGCCCGCAGCCCACAAATGATCGACGCTGAAGCACTACGCAAAATCGCCTTGTTCGGCACCATCCCTGAAAGCGCGGTTTTCTGCTCATACAACGCAGAAACAGTCTATCAGGTTCCGCTAATCCTTGACAAGCAGGGTATGGGCGACTTTATCTGCCAACGTCTGGGCCTCAAATACGATGGCAAAGACTTCAGCCAATGGCAAGCCTTCGTGGAGGGCATGATTCACCCCGAACACGAAGTCAAAATCGCATTAGTCGGCAAATACGCGGGCTTATCGGACAGCTATGTCAGCATGACCGAAGCTCTGCGCCACGGAGGCGCCGCATGCAAAACCAAAGTCTGCGTCAGCTACCTTGAAGCAGAAAAATTCGAGCGGGAACCCGAATGCATAAAAGACCTCGCCAACTACGACGGCGTCTTTGTCCCCTACGGCTTCGGTCCAAGAGGCACAGAGGGCAAAATCGCCGCAGTTAAATTCGCCCGAGAAAACGACACGCCCTTCCTGGGCATATGCTACGGCTTCCAGTTGGCAGTCATCGAGTTTGCACGCAACGTCTGCGGCTTAACCGACGCCAACAGCACCGAAATCAACCCTGACACACCCTACCCGGTCATCGACTTAATGCCTGAGCAACGCGGCATCGAAGTCAAAGGAGCAACCATGCGGCTTGGCGCCCACAAAATCGTGCTGCAAAAAGACACCTTAGCCTACAGCATGTTTGGACAAGAAGAAATCCATGAACGCCACCGCCACCGCTTCGAAGTCAACCTCGACTACATAACCGCACTCAAAAACCACGGCTTACGCTTCACAGGCAAAAGCAGCGACGGCAGAAGAATGGAAACACTCGAGCTACCAGACAAATACTTCTACTTCGCCTCGCAGTTCCACGGCGAATTCAAAAGCCGACCCGGCCGCCCCTCGCCTGAATACGCTGGATTCATACAAGCCTGCGTAAACAAGAAACTGGGCAAACTCAAAACCCCCATCTCCTAACCGGATTAAAAATCCATTTTTATTCTGTCTTTTTTGTCTCGTTAACTGCGGGTTTTTGGCGTTTGGTATGTTGCTTCACATACACACCGCTCCGCTTCTGCATGGAGCCATGTTGGGCGTATGGAGAAAAACGGTTATCCCACACCGAAACAGGCAAAGAAACACGTTACAATCCCAAAAAATAAACGCAATCTATTGCAGTCTTGTGGCACCATGCAAACCGTCACACCCACATAAAGAGAAAGAACAACTGTGAGCGGCGCAGGCTAAAACGATGCGGTTATTTTTCGTTTAAGAGGTTTTTGCGGCTAAAAACCCGCTCCAACTCATCCGGTGGCAAACCCTTCTCCAACGCAACCTCTTTCACCGTGCGGTTCTCCGCCTGCGCCTGCTTAGCGATTTTTGCAGCTTCCAAATAGCCGATTTTAGGCGCCAGCAAAGTCGCCAGGGAAGGGTTTTTTTCAAGGTACTGTTCGCAGCGTTTCTCGTCTACGGTGATGCCTCTGACGCATTTGTCAGTGAAGGCGGGCAGGTAGTTGCTTAGGATTTGGATGCTAAAGAGCATGTTGTAGGCTACTGCGGGGGTCATGACGTTTAGTTCCAGTTGCCCCGCTTGAACTGCCATCGAAACTGCTGTGTCGGAGCCTACCACTTGATAGGCAACCATGTTGAGGCATTCTGCCATGACGGGGTTAACTTTGCCAGGCATAATCGATGAACCCGGCTGTACAGGCGGCAGCGTTATCTCGTTTAAGCCTGTGGTGGGTCCAGACGCGAGCAGTCGCAGGTCATTGGCGATGCGTATGAGTTCCAACGCCAGTTCTTTGAGTCCACTCGACACTGTCTGGGCAGCTCGCAGACTCTGCAACGCCTCAAAGTTGTTAGACGCTGCCTTCAAGGGGAAACCCGAGAGTCTTGCCAACTCCGCGATGGCTAAGCGTTTGTAGTCCGGATAGGTGTTTGCGCCCGTTCCAGTTGCGGTTCCGCCCAACGCGACGGCGTAGAGGTTTTCTTGTCTGCGGCGAAGTTCAGCAGCGGCATTTGAGATTGCAGAGCAATAAGCGCCAAATTCTTGCCCAACCGTGACGGGCAATGCATCCTGCAGGTGAGTTCTGCCCGACTTGAGCACATGAGCGTTCTTCTCGGCTAATTCGTTGAAGGCGCCTGCGAGTTCATCAAGCGCTTTTAGCAGCGGTTGAAGTGCAAGCAACACGGAGACATGGAGTGCGGTGGGGTAGGTGTCGTTGGTGGATTGTGCCATGTTAACGTGGTCGTTTGGGCTGATGGTTTTGTAGTCGCCTCTCTGTTTGCCAACTATCTCCAGTGCCCGATTCGCCAGCACCTCGTTGGTGTTCATATTGAAGCTGGTGCCAGCACCCGCCTGAAAAACGTCAATGACGAACTGGTTAACTAATTTGCCGGCGAGGACTTCGTTGCAGGCTTCGATGATGGCATTGCCGATTCTTTTATCCAGCCACCCAACCTGCATATTCGCAGTTGCCGCAGCTTTCTTAATCAAAACATAGGCTTCGATGATGTAGGGCGATGCTTTGAGGCCGCTGACGGGGAAATTCTCTGTTGCCCTCAACGTTTGGATGCCAAAGTAGGCATCTCTGGATATTGCTTTTTCGCCCAGTGGGTCCACTTCGATGCGTGTGCTCATAGCTTCTCTCTTCTTGTTACTGCATTTTAGGTTGCTGTTTGGATATAATCTTTTTAGTCCTAAGTATAGCCTCAGTCACTTTAATGTTCTTTGGGCACACCTGCGTGCACTTGTAGTAGCTTTTACAAGCCCAAATCCCATGCGGTTTCCCCATCACAGCCAACCTTTCCTCCGTGTTTTCGTTTCGGCTGTCAAAGACATAGCGTTGCTCCCGAAGAACCGCGGCTGGACCCACAAATTCCCCGTCTTCCCCATTGAGCACCGGGCAGGCACTGTAGCAGCAGGCGCAAAGGATGCATTTTACGGCGTCGTCGATGAGGCTGCGTTGTTGGGGGGTTTGGATGCGTTCTTTCTCTTGGGGCTTAACATTCGGCGCTGGCTGAGGCGCCGAGGGATTGATTGATTTTATGCGTTTAAAAAACGGTTTTAGATCCACCATGAGGTCTTTTATGACTGCAAAGTATCTGAGGGGTTCGATGAGGATTTCTTTTGTGTAGTCCAACTCTTTTATGAGTTTCTGGCAGGCTAAGGCGGCTTGTCCGTTGATGGTTAAGCCGTCTGAACCGCAGATGCCATGGGCGCATGACATCCTAAACGATAGGGTGCCGTCCTGTGTCCAGCGGACCCTGTTGAGGCAATCCAGCAGTCGCTCGTTGAGTTCCGCTTCAACATGGAAGGTGTCGTAGTATGGTTGCTTGTCGGTTTGGGGGTTGAAACGGTAAATTTTGAGTGTTACCTGCATGTTAATAACTCCGTTTCTGGGGTGCAAACCGGGTAATAGTCACCGGTTTATAGGCGGCTTCAAGCCCCGCTACGTTTTCCGATACAAAGGTGTGGCGGAGCCATTCTTCGTCGTTGCGTTTGGGATAATCTTTGCGAAAGTGGGCGCCGCGGCTTTCTTTGCGGGCAAGCGCCGAGTAAACGATGACTTCCGCCACCCTTAGCATGTTCGCAAGTTCAAGGGCTTCTTGGAGTTCATAGTTGAAAACCGCTGATTTGTCGGTTAAAAAGAGGTTTTGGCTCCGTTTGCGTAACTGTCGAATCTGCATCAACGCACTCTGTAGGTTCTCTCTGGTGCGGAAAACGCTGACTTGCTCTGTCATCAGTTGCTGCATGCTATCCCTGATTGAAGCCACTTTTTCGGTGCCTCTGGATTCGAGTGACGCGGCGAGTTTGTCGGCGACTATGCTTTCGGTTTGCTGAGGAAGCGGCGGTTCCCCGTTTGCTTTGGCGTCGGCGATGATGCTTTGGCCGACTCTTTTGCCGAATACGACTAGGTCGATGAGGCTGTTGCAGCCAAGGCGGTTGGCGCCATGTACGCTGACGCATGCGCATTCGCCGACTGCATAGATGCGGGGAAGGACTGTGCCGACTGCGTTGGCGAAGACATGTCCGTTGGTGTCGGTGGATATGCCGCCCATCATGTAGTGGCAGGTTGGCGCAACTGGAATAGGCTCTTCGGCAGCGTCGATGCCAAGGTAAGTTTTGACGAAACCGCTGATTTCAGGCAGCTTCTCATTGAGCCGGTCTTTACCTAAGCCTCGGAGGTCCAAATGCACATAGTCTTTGCCGCCGGCTCCTCTGCCCTCGCCGATCTCTTTGAGTATGGCGCGGGAAACGATGTCTCGGGGTGCGAGGTCTTTGAGTGTGGGCGCATACCGCTCCATAAACGGCTCGCCTGAGTCGTTGCGCAGAACGCCTCCTTCGGCGCGGGCGGCTTCAGTTATGAGGATGCCTAAGCCGTAGATGCCGGTTGGGTGGAACTGGATAAACTCCATGTCTTCGAGCGGTATTAGGGCGTCGAGCGCCAATGCGAATCCGTCGCCGGTTGAGGCGAACCCGTTGCTGGTGGTGCGATAGATTCTGCCGCATCCGCCTGTGGCTAACACGACGGCTTTGGCGTGGAAAACATGCGAGGTTGTGGTGGCGAGGTCGTATCCTGCGGCGCCGCAGCAGACGTTGAGGGAAAAGAGGAGTTGTTGGATGAAGACTTCGTTGTGGAACGATACGCCATGTTCGCCACAGTGGTCGTAGAGGGTGTCCATGATGGCTCTGCCCGTGCGATCCGAAGCGTAGCAGGCGCGTTTGACGGGTGCTTCACCGTAGTTTCGGGTGTGACCGCCGAATCTGCGTTGCCCGATTTTGCCCTCCTTGTTGCGGCTGAAGGGGACGCCGAGGTGTTCGAGTGCGATGATGGCGTCTGGGGATTCTTTGGCGAGGACTTCTGCGGCGTCTTGGTCGGCGAGGAAATCGCTGCCTTTGACTGTATCGTAGAAATGCCACTCCCAGTTGTCAGGTTCCTCATTGCCCAAGGCTGCTGCGATTCCACCCTGCGCTGCAACCGAGTGGGAGCGGGTAACGTGGACTTTGCTGACCACCGCTACTTTGCAGCCACTCTGAGCAGCTGTCAACGCAGTATAGAGGCCAGCAATGCCGCCTCCGATTATAACCACATCGTATTCGTGGATCATTTTTTTCTCCAAAAATTTAGATTTCGAATTTTTCTATTATACGGGTTTCTTTTTCGCCTGTGATTTCGGCGATTACGTGGAAGTACTGTTCGAGCCCCGATTTGAGGATGCGGGGTTTTAGGAGTTCATCGATTTGGAAGACGCCTGCGGAATTGCTCATTTTGATTTTGATGGTTATGGGTTTAGGCGTATCGTCGCTTACTTCAATGTCAACTTTTTCTATGGACAATGCGGAGACGGCGTGAATGTCGATTTTGCCCGATTGGAAGGGAATGCGTGCGCGCCCCGCTTCCATGTCTAAGGCGTCTGCGATGCCGATGATGCCTGCTTCTTTGGTTAAAATCTTGTTTGTGGGTTCAGTGCTTGGCGGCTGCTCATGGCAGACGATGGCGTGGAGGACTTCGCTGGTCATTATGGCGTGTTCCTCCTCATTGTAGGCTGGGGTTAAGAGGTCGTCTAGTACTTGCAGGGCGAGGATGACGCTGTATTGTTCATGGTGGCGGCGCTGTACAATCATGCCTAAATCATGCAGGATCGAGCCTAAAACAACAACGACTTCGGCGTCGTCGTTTGTCATGCCATAGTGTTCAACTATGCTCGGTTTGATGAGGTCTTTCTCCACCAAGACGCGGAGGAGTTTTAGGCTGAGGTTGGCGACGATTTTTACATGTGTCGGTCCGTGGTCAGTGTAGCCCATGCGGTCAATCGCCATGACGTTGCTGCATTTCCAATAAGTCCGCAAACGCTTGTTTTCACGGACCTTATCCATGACGGATTTGAGTTTGCTGTTGCTGCGGATAGGTATGTTGAAGACGTAGGACACTTTGCTGTTGGCTCCCCTTGACTATAATTTGGGGAAGAGATTTAAACTTGCATAAAACAAGAGGTTAATTGCTTACTAAATACCTGCCCGCCTTTATCTGTAGATTAAATTTGTGCTTTTTCCTGTATTTCTAGTATTAAGAAGAAGAGAATGCCGTCCTTACTCAACATCTTCTTAGGGGTTGTGTGGACGGCTGTGTTTTGGGTTCTGAAACGGATTTGGGTTGCTGGCGGGTTGAGGAACAATCCTCAAGCAGAACCGAATTTTAGGTCTCTGTTATAGGCGGGATATCGCAGGTTTTGTTGCCTCTACCGACCATCCCCCCTACATATACGCTGAACTCCTCAACAACCTGCAACATTTGCAAGCAGCGACAGCAATGTACAGTACAATGCAAGTCGGGCACTAACACTCAGGGGAGGGCATCTCTTGCTTCCAACCCAGCCCGACCTAAAAACAAACAAACCTCCAAAAAGCAATCTTCAAGCAAAAAAACGCTAAAATTGCTACAATAGATGTTACGATTACCGTTGAAACCTTATTCATCTATTCCTCTTTTTACGCACAAGCACCCCTGCCATTAGAGGTATTACTATCAACAAAGGTAAGATTGTTGCAATAGCAAATTCTGGGACAGTTGATGAAGGAGTTATTTGTTCTGGCATCTCGAAGGTTTTAGTATTGCTCCAGTCACTGGCAGAAACGCCATCATAATCATAGCTGTAACATGGAAAACAAGCATTTAATGAATAATTGTATCCGTAGGCCACGATAGCCTTGACTTGAAAATCGATTTCATCACCCGCATGCAGATTTGTCGTGTACGAGCCATAATCGGTTGTAGTTGTAACGCTTTTTGTGAAGGAAATTATTGTATAACTCGAATTTGTCTGCACTGGATACGAATCAATTGCAGTGTATGGGTATGACCAATTATCGCTGTAATGTCCCTTTAATCTAACATAGAATAGTAAGTAAGACTTGTTGCCATCAATAGTTGAGGGGATTGGTTGATTTTTTATTTTTAGGTCTATCGTTTCATTTTCTACATGGTAACCTGGTACTGTTTTAGTAATTGTCTGATTATTGTATGGATTTATTGTCGAGGTTGTGATTGAAGGGACATCATACGAATGGTCAACAAGCGCGATGGTAAATTCTGGAACAGAGGGGTTAGGGACTGATTGAGCAGAAACCGATTCAATTACAAACATGGTTATGATACACAAAGTAACCATGAGGAGTAAGATAAAGAATTTGCATGCACGCTTCATAAATTTGCTTTTATTTTATTTCTAATAAAAAGCTTCTTGTATACATTTCTTGACAATGCAAGTTTAGGTTTCTTGACTAACAACCTGCCACAACTTACCCTTCTGAGAATTTGTAAGCAGATGACTCTGAACCGCTGAGAGTGTAAACGTGTAGGCGATGAATAAGCCCACCATTAACCATTCGCCGAAGAAGAAGTCGCCGAAGTTGAAGCTGACCGCCAAGCCGAAGTTGACGATGGCTACGGCGAATCCGAATACAGATAGCGTTTTGGGGAAAGCCTTGTTTCTTCGGGCGGCGCTGGCTGAGAAGATTTCAAAGAAACCGATGAAAACAAACAACATTACCGAGAAGGTAGAGTGTACAGAAGTGTTAACGCCCAAGGGGAACACCGCTGTCATAATGAAGCAGAGTGCCAGTGCTATCCCAGCGATTTGCGATGCCAACAGGAAAGTTTTTGCCTTCTTATCCCCTAATCGCCAAGTATACATTCCCATGAAGAAAAATATCAATGCGACACTGGTTACGACGCCGCCTGCATCGTAGTAGAGTGCGCCTGAAGGGTTCACAGTGGGGTTTCCTAAGTCGCTTAGCCAGTTTGTTAGAGGACTGTATGTTTGGGGATAATAGGCGAGGGCGATTGCTGTGAATGCGAGGTAGATTATGCTTGCAACTATCGCGGTTGAAGCTAGCGTTACTGCGATTTTATTGTTCATGAGGTAGCTTTCCCTTGTTTGCCTCTATCTGAACAAGAAGCTTATAAAACAAGCGCTTGCACAGTTACTTCCATTTTGTTAGGATTTCTTCTCTTTGGAAAGTGGCCTTGCTAAAATAGAACAATGCAACGTCAGCTATGAGTATGGCGGCGCAGATGATGAGTAGGTTGGTGTCATTGAGTGCGAACACGCCTATTTCGCTGCCGAGGTAGATGATCATGAAGGGGATGAACATTAAGCCGCCGATTTGGTTCGCCGCCCGCACATCGGTGACTCTTGAGGAGGCAAGTACACTTGATTCTATGCTCAGTATCTGTGCAAGCGGTATGGCGAGAAACAGGATTATGGCGAGGCTTACGTTGGGGTAGACGATGTAACCCAGTATGGGATAAGACACGTAGTCTAACAGTACGATGTAGAGGATGGCGGAGCCGTAGATTGCTATAATGGGCGGCAGAAACGCGGCGATGCTTTTGCCCAGCAAAATTTCGCTGTCTGTAGTGGGTGTTGCCAAGAGGGGTTCGAGGCTTTTCTCGACTTTTTCGCCCACTATGCTGTATGAGGCGATTGCGCTGGGGAGAATTGCGGATGCGATGACAAAGAAGAATGAGAAGGCGTTTAGAAGGGTTGGGAGGTAGTCGGCTGATATGCCGCCAGTGCCGGGTCTGTTGGCAAAGACTATTACGGCTGGAAACAGAAGCGCCAGGAGCATTGGGAAAAGGATGAGGCTGTAGAGTATGCTCTTTTTTCGGCGGATGGATTTGAGGTCTTTTTGGGCGATGGTCCATGCGGTGGATAGGTTCATTCGTGTTCCCTCACAAGTTTCAGGTATGTTTCCTCCAGAGTGGAGGTGTAAACGTTAACTGCCTGCACGTTTCCGCCTGCCTCCACAATCGCCCTCACAATAGCGGGGTTGTGCTTGTAGGGATCTTCAAGTTTAACGGTCAACTTGTTGCCCTCACGCATCAGGTTTCCCAGCGCCAGTTTATCCACCGCTTTGACTATGGCATCGTTTACAATTTCAAGCGCAACCACGGTTCTGCGGTTACCCACCGAACGCTCCAGCTCCTCGGGAGTGCCCAGTGCCATCAGCTTAGTGTTTAGGATGCCGATGCGGTCGCAGATACGCTGTGCCTCGTCGAGGTTGTGGGTGTTTAGGAAGATGGTTTTCTTTTCTTTTCGCAGTTCAAGTATGAACTCCCGCACTGTCTTCGCCGATTCAGGGTCCAAGTTGGCGGTGGGTTCGTCCATAAACAGGATTTGCGGCTCATGAATCAGCGCGCGGGCGATGGCAAGCTTCTGCTTCATACCCTTCGAAAACGTCCCCGCCAAAACATCCCGTTTCTCCCACAGCCCCAGCATCTCGAGGAAGTGCTGGATGTTGTATTTCCTCTCCGGTTCTTGTACTTTATAGAGTTTGCCGTAGAAGTCAAGGTTCTCGTAAGCGGTTAAATCCTCGTATAAGCCAACGTTGTCGGATACGAGTCCGATGAGTCGGCGGATTTTGAGGGCGTCAGCTTCGTTGCCTACCTCGTAATCGGCGACGCGGGCGGTTCCGCTGGTTTTGCTGATGAGGCAGCACAGCATCCGCACGGTGGTGGTTTTGCCTGCGCCGTTGGGGCTAGGAAACCGAAGACTTCGCCGTCGGCTACGTGGAGGGTTAGGTCGTCGACTGCGGTTAGGGCGCCGAATTTCTTGGTTAAATTCGCCGTGTCTATCATGCACTAAGCCTTATAGTAAACAGTGAAAAGACGCTCGGTATTTAACTTTCTCGCCAACCGAACTGTCCGCCAAGCGTTTTCTACCTCAAAGGCATATTCACTTGGCCGGCATAAATTTTTGTGCTGAACCTGCCCACTCCGATGAACACGCATATAAGCAAGAAAAAACTATTGTAAACAAATCTGATAACCGAGGCATAATCTTGGGAAAGAAAAAAGTCTTAAGTGAAGGCGCAATAAGCGAAATGGTTTACCCTAATAAGGGTGAAGTTTTAGGCGTTGTTACGAAACTGCTTGGTTTCGATCGGATCATGGTTAAATGTCAAGACGGCGCAGAACGCCTATGCCGCATCAGAGGAAAAATGAAACGCCGCGTATGGATACGCGAAGGCGACATCGTTATCGTTGCACCCTGGGAATTCCAAACTGACACCCGTGGAGACGTCACCTGGCGTTACACCCATTCACAAGCAGAAAACCTGCGGCGCAAGGGACTCTTAACAGTCTAACGCCCTTTCACTTTTATTTGAAACAGAAAACCCTCAAACCCACCCCTAACCCCTTAAGGGTTTTTAGCCTTGTTCAGCTTGGTTGCTTTTAAATAGGCGACGTCTTATAGCTTGGTGACTCAACATGTCCAAAGCCCATGAACGCCTCAGCCACCGCGAAAAAGCAGTGGAACGCAGAGACAAAATGCTAACCCATGACAAATCAAGCGAACGCGCCACCGTCGAAGAAGTCTTTGACCAAGCCACTCGAATGGTTGTTTTTGATTTAATGAACAGCGGCATACTCCACGAGTTAAACGGTGTTGTAAGTTCCGGCAAGGAAGCCCGGGTTTACTGGGGCACCACCAAAGACGGCGTCGATTTAGCAGTAAAAATCTATTTGACTTCTTCAGCTGAATTCAAACGCGGCATGCACAAATACATTGAAGGTGACCCCCGCTTCAAAGACGTCAAACATGACACTCGTTCGTTGATTTCGGTTTGGGCGCAAAAAGAGTTCCGCAATTTAGGTGAAGCAGACGCGGCGAAGGTGCGTGTGCCAAAACCCATCGCGGTCAAAAGCAACGTTGTCGTTATGGAGTTCATCGGCAAAGAAGGCGTAAGCGCACCCTCACTAAAAGAGCAGCCGCCCGAAGACCCTGAAAAAGTCTACAAAGTCATCGTAACTGCCCTCAAACGGCTCTATCAAAAAGCTAAAATCGTCCACGGCGACCTCAGCGAATACAACATTATGATGTGGAAAGGCAAACCCGTCATTTTCGACGTTTCCCAATCAGTTTCCATTCAGCATCCGCTTGCCGACTTTATGCTGCGAAGAGATTTGGCAAACGTCAATAGGTTCTTTAGTCGCCAAAACGTAGAAGTCATTCCAGTTGAAGAATTACATAAATTGGTTGTCGGTAAATAATGCCCGGTCCAGACATGTTTGTAAAGATTCCAAAAGAACGCGTCGGTATACTGGTTGGTCCTGAAGGAAAAGTTAAGCAGCACATCGAAGCAAAGCTTCAGGTAACACTTGATATCGACAGGGAAGGAAGCGTCAGAATTATACTTTCAGAAAAATGCACCGACCCCTCACTGTTGCTCAGAGCCAAAGACATAGTGACAGCCATAGGCAGAGGCTTCGCGCCTGAAACCGCCTATCGCTTGATCCGCAACGAAGACGACATCTACAGCCTGGTAGATTTGCGATTGATTTTCGGGCGCTCAGAATCCGACATTAGACGCATCAAGGGCAGAATAATTGGCACTGAAGGCAAAACCCGAAAGCTTATCGAAGAATTAACCGAAGCAGACGTAGTGGTCTACGGACACACGGTGGGGATTATCGGCAGCTTTGAAGAAGCCGACGCCGCAAGAAACGCAGTACAAATGGTAATCGACGGCTGCGAGCACCACACCGTCTACAAGTACCTACAACGTAAACGCACCGAACTCAAGAAAGAAAAGCTGCAGTTATGGGAAAAACCTCCAGAATAACCTTCAATTTTTGTCTTCGGCTACAGAACGTAGAGGACTTGCCCAGTTAACTTCCACTGTTTGAAGGCAGCGATTACATCATAAAAAAGCTGTCGGAAAAATATTGAGGAAAATAATTAACCATTATCTACAGAGTTTTCATGCGTTTCTCCAAAAGCTCAGTTAAGCGTTTGATGTGGTCCTGCTTGTCTTTTTCTAGGTAATTCCAAAACTCCATAGCTTCATTGTCGTTTGTTGCGTCTTTTTTGTAGTTTTTCCTTATTCGCCAAAGACTCTGGTTTTCCTCAGTTAACTGTGCCATAAGGTCGTAGGTGTTGTTGCTGAGCATGCCCTGTTGAGCTGGTTCTTTGTTCTCCAAAAAAACTCACCTCCCAAAAACAAGGATAAGCTGCTGGGCGCAAAATAAGAAACATGTCATTTTAGTGTTTATGCTTGCATATATACAGCCACAATCGTTTAGGAATCTTCAATGCCTAAATACCCCGTTTTTCCATGTTAATCAAGTTGCCCAAAGTAATTGAGAGTCAAGCAAAAATACTCAAGTTTAACATTGAAGCGGTAGAGCAATCCCTAATCGGAGTGGAAAAAAATTGGAAAAACATCGACGATGAATTAGCCTCCAAAAAAATCGGGCGCCGCGATACACCGTTTGATTGTGTGGTTAGAGGGCGGATGATGCTGGCTTACAGGCATCTGGATGGTTTACTCAGAAGGGGCATCAACCCTTTTTCGCCTCAGAGCCTATGTGAAATGCTTGAACTCAACAACTTGGTGCATTATGGAGTTGACTGGGCGCTGCGGCTGCAGTACCACAAGGCTATAATGTTTAACGAAGAAAAATTTTATCAGGGAATCGCACCTGTAGAAAAATGGTATACTAGACATATGAAGGGTGAACCTCATCCGCTCAAAGTTGCAGCGGAAGTCTACGTTGCTATCCTTGGGCATCCGCAGCTCTTTGTGGAGGGCAACCATCGAACAGGCAGCATGATATCCAGTTGGGTCAGCATGTATTATGGTCACCCGCCGTTTGTGCTAAGCGTTGAGAACGCCCTCGCGTACTTTAAGCCTTCGGCGGAAATCAAAAAGTTCGCTGACAAATCCACTTGGCGGGGGCGTTCGCGGCTGCCTAAGTATCGGAAGTGCTTTAAGGAGTTCTGGGAAGAGTACATTGATAACCGATTTGTCGAGGGGTACAAAGCCAAAAAATAGTCTTGTTGATCTGTTGTACTTATGCATAGTTCATATTGATTCTTAACAACCTTTATTTGTTTCATTCAATCCATAACTATGGTTTAACTTAACGGTGAGGCGATAAAGTGTTAAGTAAAGATTGTGAAGGTTGCTCAAAGCAGTTGGTTGAGTGTAAACGGCGATATAGCACCGCTAAATTGTGGGACAAAGTTTACTGCGCCGACGGCACAGCACATCTCATAGACTGCTAAACTGCTAAACCCTTCTCGAATACTTGGCGAGCCGGTGACTGACTGCTTCTGCCAATTCCAATCACTCGCTGGTTCGCCAAGTCCAATCATTCTACCACTTAATAGGGCATAGCATTTCGCTCTTTTCTCTTTATAGTCTTAGAAGAAGAGACACATCGAAACCTAATTTTTCCCCATTGCTCGTAAGGAGCGCCTATTCCCTAATATCCAAACTATTTCCAATTCGTGTAATCCTTCGTTTGCGCTGAGTTGTAAAGGGATAGCAAGCAGAGCTTCAAGTCGAAGTGCACTTAATTCTTCACTGGCAAATCTGCACGTTTGGGAATCAAAGATTGATTTGACTTTGCCCTTGACGGTGACACAAGGATGAGAAGTTAGACTTTGAGGAAGTGCAGGATTTTACTATGTGGTCGTATAGCGGGCGAAGATATGTATACTTGAACGTATACCTGGCAGAAGTTCTTGTTATACCCTTAATAGGGGAATATACAGAGAATTACTATTTCAGGAAAAGTAGAAAATGAAAAATAAAATATTTGATTTTTTTGGTTTACAAAGTTATATATACACGTTTAAGCTATCGTAAAATGGCTATGCAAATGACTAGAAGCTTCAAGATAATGCTTTTTGTTAATGCAATGCTTGTCATGTTCTATCTAGTTTTAGATTACGTTCACTATTCGATGATAGGCGTTTTTAATAAAACCACTGTATCGATCAGTACAAGTCTCCCCTGGTATGTCCGTTATGAGCCCATACCTGATTATTCAGGCGGTTTTTCTGGGGGC
Source organism: Candidatus Bathyarchaeota archaeon (assembly GCA_963702095.1). Lineage (GTDB taxonomy): Archaea > Thermoproteota > Bathyarchaeia > Bathyarchaeales > Bathycorpusculaceae > Bathycorpusculum. The sequence goes on along the minus strand of OY969706.1, from coordinate 1,475,146 downwards.
ATTTGGGCCATGTACACGGATTCGACTGCAATTTTAACGCTGATTTTATTCTTGACCGCAGTCGTGGTAAATTTGTATTTAGCCTTTAGAATTCAAAAATCAAAGGCTACCTCTTAGAAAGTATCATCGCAAAGAACCCTTAAGTTTGTTTAGAAGGGTTTAGTAGTTTTAGGCATCTGTAGGTGAGCTCTTGTGGCGTCGACTCAACATTCAAGTCAAGCCTGAAGTTGTCATCGCCAACGTCGTCCGCACTCAAGATCCACATCATCCTTGCGGTCTGCGGGGCCAGACTCGTCATCGCCCACCACCATCAAAAACTGCACAAACAGGCTTTAAATGTTCAGGTAGGCTCAAAAAATTCTTAAGGCATGCCGCCAAACATCTTCACTAAAGCTTCAAAGTGAACTCATTTGCCGTTTTGCCGAAAATGCGGGCGCAGACTCCCCGAATACAGTAAAGTTTGCACTGACTGTGGACAATCAACCACCGCTCCAATGGTAAATACTAAGCGGGCACAGGGTAACCCCTTAAGCCGTGTCGACAGAGATGTAACGATAGCTAAAGTCGTTATCCCCCAAGTGTCGCCGCTCAAAATCAAAGTTGCCAAAGACAAATCTGCTGGGACAGCTGCTTCTGTTAAAGCAGTTTCTGCTGTCAAAACGTCTGAGGTTAAGGCAGCGGCTCCTAAAGCATTCGCTTCGGCAAAGACTGCTGCTCCCGGCAAAGTTGTCCCTCAGGCAAAGCCCGTTGCGGCGCCTAAACCGTTTATATCGGCTAAACATATTGTCAAACCTAAGAAGGCTAAACAATCTAAACCAGAAGCTAGATTCACCATTACTTTCGCCCGACCTGTTGCGGGTCACAGCGTAGTTCAACGTAAACCTGCTGTTTTGCCCAAACCAGCCCCTCAACCCCTTCCTATGGAACCATCAAACCCGATTGCCCAATCTGGTCCTATTGTCACCCCAGAAAAACTTGCCCCCGAAAAAACAACACCGATTGTAACCCCATCTAAAACTACACTCATTATTTTAGCAAAACCTACGTTAGTTGAAATAACCGCTCCTGTTAAACCAATAGCGCCACCGCCACCAGTCGCCCCCGCTGCTGTTTATCCTCCTCATGAAATCATAAAAAGCAAGGTTTCCCTCAAAAAAGACATCTTAACCAACCCCCAAGACTACGAAACAGAGAGTTATGAGTTTGACCTCGAATGCAGCCACGGCCATTTTTGGGCTGAAGGCAGCGTCCTGCCCGTTTCAAATGGAATAGCGTACTGTCCTCAATGTGGTGAGCGGCTAAGAAAACCCAAACCGAAACCCCGCAGGCGACGCAGATACCACAGGCTCTAATTCTTAGTTCCCATCTGTAATACCCATTTTGAGTTTTTGCTGCGTAATTATTTTTACCATAAATCTTAAATTATAATCAGTCGAGTTACCTTCGGGTCCAAGTTTGTCAGCATCTGGGGAACAAAAAAGTAAACTTTTGAAGTACACCATCGTCGCCTTATCCGTTTTAACTGCGGTAGCTGTAGTTCCATGGGGGTATACCCCTGTGCTGTTGGTTCTCACCTCAGTTGCCGTAGCAGTCGCCATCGAATACGCCCTTTCACTGGTCAGCAAAAAGAAATTCCCCCGAAGCATCCTTTCAGCCGTTGTGTTTGGACAAATCGTTGCGTTATCTTACAGTTTAGCCAGCAGCAACGTATGGACCTTCGGTTACTACCTCACCCCTGCCTATGAACCTGAGGTGCTTCCCTTGACAGCGCCGATGGCATACGTCTACGTCGCCATAATCTCGGCGGTTGGCGAAGTGGTTTTCCGTAAGCTACAGGGGCTTCTGAAACGTAAATACGTTAACGCTGCCGCAGCTGCTAAACTGCTGGTTTTCCTGCCGTTTCTCCAAACTGTGCTGTTAGCGCAGGCTCACAAGGACTCTCTTCTCTTGGCGGGCGCCGTCGGCTACAACTATAACCCCGCTAACCCTTCATTGGCAAGCGCTTTTGGTCCGCTTGTGGCAGGCTGCTTCGGCTACTTCCCCGCAAGACCAGACACGATACACGCCAACCCCGCAGAAGTTTTCAGCATTCTGGGGCTTCTAAAGTATCACGGCTGGGTAGGCGGCGCCTCGGCATTAGCAGTCATAATCGTTGGCTTAGCACTATTCATCCTTGCAAGAAAATACATCAAATGGCGCGTCACAGCCGCCTATTTCACGGGTATCGCGGTGATGTCAGCGGCTATGTTCGGTGTATTCGGAGGCGACTTCTTGCTTCGGCTGGGATTTGAATTGTTCATCGGTAGCTCCATTTTCCTTGCCTTCTTCATGGTGACGGATCCAGCGACGACTCCCAACAAGCATGGGGCGCAGGTCATTTTCGGTGTAGGCGTGGCTGTGTTGACGGTGCTCATTCAAACGTTCATGGGCTTCTTAGGCGGCTCCATCCTCGCTTTGGTCATAATGAACCTCACGGTGCCCTTGCTTGACCGCATAAAAACAGGCAAAACCCCGCCCGCTACAGTTTAACGCTGATTTCCACGCCGTCGTCCCCTACCTGAATGTAGCGGCTACGATAGTTGCCTGAACTGCGCACGTACCTGAGGTAGTCACGCATTTGATCATGAAACATGCCCGCGTTATCCGCAAAGACCACCGTGCCCACATGCAGCATGGGCTCCATCAACCTGAGGTACCGCAAGTACTCCGTTTTTTCGGCATCGATAAACGCGAAATCAAACGGTCCCTGCAGGGTCGGGATAATGTCAAGCGCGTTGCCTGTGAGGACCCTAACTTTAGCAGGTATATCGGCTCGCATGATGTTCTGCATTGCCAACTCTGCCTCGTCAGAGTGGATTTCTATAGATATGATCTCTGAGCCCTCAGCCATTTCTCTACCCATCAAAACCGCCGAATACCCAATCAACGCACCCACTTCGAGCACATGCATCGGATTAGCTTTGCACACTTCCTCAACGAGGTACTTGCCCTTGGCGGGTCCGATGATGGGCAAATACTGTTTTTCAGCCGATGCCTCAATCTCAAGCAGAACCCCTTCAGCGCTGGTTAATGCTTGCTGGGTCATAGGGGCACCTTGATTTTGTCCACAAAATGCGCCTGCAACTTCGCAATCTTCGGCGCAATTACGGCTTGACAGTAGGGTTCTTTGGGGTGTTTTTTGAAGTAGTCTTTGTGGTAGGTTTCGGCTTTATAGAATTTAATAAGCGGCACAACTTCGGTGACTATGGGTTGGTTCCAGATGCCCTCTTTGTTGAGTTCACCAATCAGCTGCAGAGCTATCTCCTTTTGCTGTTCGCTGTGGTAGAAAATGGCGCTTCGGTACTGGGTGCCCACGTCTGCGCCCTGGCGGTTAAGCGAGGTGGGGTCATGTACGGTGAAGAAAATCTCAAGGATAGTGCGGTAATCGATGACTTTGGGGTCAAAGAAAATCTGCGCTGCCTCCGCATGCCCGGTTTTGCCCGATGAAACCTCCTCGTAGCTGGGGTTAGCTAAGGTGCCGCCAGTGTAACCGGGTTCGATGCGCTCTACGCCTTTGATGATGCTAAACGCGGCTTCGATGCACCAGAAGCAACCTGCCGCCAGTGTGGCAACTTCAAGGTTTGGTTTTTCGCTTGGTTGTTGACTCATCAAAATCAGCCTCTACATAGAATTGCAAGTGCGCTTATGCATTAATTGTTTTTGCCCAACGCTGGGAAAGTTTTTACCTCTGCAACTACAAGGTAAGCAAGGGTCAATCATGCCTAACACAGCACTGCATAAACTCAAGGTCACTCCGTTGGCTTCGGAGAGTTTCGGCGTTCGCTCCATGTGTACCCTCGTAGAAACCCCCGACGTAGCGTTGCTGTTGGATGCTGGAGTTTCGCTTTGTCCGTGGCGTTTTAACCTGCCGCCTCACCCCATCGAATTCCAAACCATCCAGCGCCTCCGCAGAGAAATCGCGGAAGTCGCCGACAAAGCCGCAGTCACAACAATTAGCCACTACCATTTTGACCACCACACCCCGAGCTACGAAGACTGGGTCGTCAACTGGACAGAACAAGGCGAAACCGCACGCCAAATCTACCACGACAAAGTTGTACTCGCCAAGAACCCTAAAGAAAACATCAACGCCAGCCAGCGGCAACGGGCCTGGATGTTCCAGAAAACAGGCGGCAAATATGCCAAATCCATCGAGGCAGCAGACGGCAAGTCCTTCCACTTCGGCGACACAACACTTCGGTTTTCTGAGGCGGTAGCGCATGGCTCAGAGGGTGGGATGCTGGGCTGGGTTATAATGGCAATCGTCGAATGCAGCGGCGAGCGGTTTATGCATGCGCCCGACGTGCAGGGACCCATGTCGAAGCACACGACAGAGCTGATTTTGGCTGCTAAACCTGACGTGATTATGTTGGGTGGTCCACCGCTGTACCTTGCGGGGTTCCGTGTTGAGGAGCGGCAGCTTGAGCTGGGACTCAGCAATTTGGAGCGCATCGTTGAGGCGGTGCCGCTTGTGGTTTTGGAGCATCACGTTCTTCGGGATGAGTTTTGGCGGTCAAAGATGGAGGCGGCTTTTAAAAAGACTAAGGAGGCGGGTCACGGCATCGTTACAGCCGCAGAATATGTTGGCAAAGAAAACCTGTTCCTCGAAGCTAAACGCAAACAACTCTTCCTCGATCACCCCGTCTCAGACGAGTTTAAACGGTGGATGAAGACATTAACGGGCAAAAAAATCGCTAAACCCCCAATCTGATACTACACTTTTTCGCCACGGCGTAGAGTCTGGCTGTTAAGCGCCACCAAAACAGTCGACAGTGACATTAAAATCGCGCCTACAGCTGGGTCAACGATGATGCCTAAGCCTGCAAAGAGCCCTGCTGCCAAGGGAATAGCAAAGATGTTGTAGCCTGCCGCCCACCAGAGGTTCTGAACCATCTTAGAATACGTCCGCTTCGAGTAACCCAGCGCTTTGGCGACGTCTTGAGGATTGTTCTTTACTAAGATAATATCGGCGCTTTCTATGGCGACGTCTGTTCCTGCCCCTATGGCGATTCCGACGTCTGCGGTTGCCAGTGCTGGGGCGTCGTTTATGCCGTCGCCAACCATCGCAACCCGCAACCCCTGCAGCTTAAGCTCAGAGATTTTTTGGGCTTTCTCGTCAGGCAAAACACCTGCAAAGTAGCTGTCAATACCCAGTTCCCCTGCAACTGCCTCCGCCACTTCCGCAGAGTCGCCGGTTAACATGTACACTTTTACGCCGCTTGCTTTCAAATTGGTAACTGCCTGTTTGGATTCCTCCCGAACCCTATCTGAGAGGGCGAATGCACCGGCAAGTTTTCCATTTATTACGGTGAAAACAACGGTTTTGCTTGCCTTCTGAAGTAACATTGTTTTTTCGTCGGCATCTTCTATGTTTAATTCAGCTAGCAGGTTTGGGCTGCCGACATAAACGGTTCTATTATTGACCACTGCTTTGGCTCCCCTGCCGGGTAAGGCTTGGAAACCGCTGCTCTTAGGAACCGCTACACCTTTTGTTTTGGCGTATTCGATTATGGCTTTGGCGATGACGTGCTCTGAGTTTTGCTCAACAGCCGCAGTATACGCCAACATCTCTCCCGTCTCAAGGTACGCTGCTACATCGGAGACGCCGAATTGCCCCAGCGTCAACGTCCCAGTCTTATCAAAAACTACCGCATCCACGGCTCTGGCGTCTTCGAAGGCTTTGCGGTTACGGATCAAAATTCCCCCTTTTGCGGTTATCGAAGTTGAGAGGGCAACAACCAGTGGAATAGCTAAGCCCAAGGCGTGGGGACAAGCTATTACTAGAACGGTTACGCTTCGAGTTAACGCAAACTGAGCGTTGCCAATCACCGCCCAAACAACAAACGTTACCACCGCGACAGTGATGGCGACGTAGAAGAGCAATGCAGCGGCGCGATTAGCAAGGTCCTGTGTATGTGATATACTCTGTTGCGCATCTCTGACTAGCTTAACCACCTGCATAAGATACGTTTCCTTGCCTACCCGTTCAACCCTTACCCGCAATGATCCCTCGCCGTTTACTGCTCCACCGATCACTTTGTCGGAGGCTTTTTTGTGTACTGGTTTGGATTCGCCTGTTAGGAGCGATTCGTTGACGTAGGATTCACCGTCGACCACCGTGCCGTCGGAGGGAATTTTTTCGCCAGGTCGAACCAGTACAACGTTGTCGACCTGGAGGTTTGCAACAGGCATATCCATAACGTGCCCCTCCATCACAACATGTGCGGTTGTCGGCATAACCTTCGCCAGTTCCTCAAGCGCTTGGGAGGCGCCTAAAAGGCTGCGGGCTTCAAGCCAATGCCCCAGCAACATGACATCGATTAAGGTGGCGAGTTCCCAGAAAAAATCGTTTCCAACGGGAACAAACACGGTTGTAGCAGAAAAGAAGAAGGCTACAGAGATTGCGGTGCTTATGAGCGTCATCATACCCGGCTGCTTCTGCCTAAGCTCGCTGATTAGCCCTGTTAGGAATGGCCAGCCGCCGTAGATGTAGATAATTCCTGCCAAAACCAGAAGAAGGTATTGTTGATAGGGTACTGTTAGGGTGTACTGGAACCACGTTTGGATGGTTCCTGAGAGTGCCAACACGGGAACCGTGAGGGCAAGGCAAACCCAGAACCGTGTTCGTAAGGTTTTGGTGTGCATTCTATGCATTGGGGGTCCGTGTTTCATACCCTTCATGTCCATGTTTTGCATGTCATGCGTCTGATGGTTCATCATTTTGCCCCTGAATAGCATAGATTCTATGTTTGTTAGAGCATGCCTAAACTGTGAATTAGCGTCCCTTTATAATTGAAATTATCCAAATGATAAAAATAGGCATCATCAACTTTTTCCATTTCCAACATGCCAGCTTAGAGGGTCCCTTGCTCAACCAAAACACAACCAGAATGACACCTAAGATTTCAGCGACTGTCCCCAAAACTGCATGCGACCACACCGTGACAGAATTAAACAGGGACAGTTCGCCCAGTTCATCCAGCCCCTCGGTTAAGGATGGAACCATAACGATAGCAATCAAAATCGTATGCAAAACTAGGGCTGCAATGGTTGAGTATCCATGCCAAATCAGGTTCTTCTTGCTGGCTGATCCACCCCTAAAAAAGGGCAAACCCAAAACCAGCAGGAATAAGATAACTATTTGGAGAATTAAACTCACGTTTCCGACGGGGTCAAGTGCAACTAAAGCATAAAGCATAGCTATAACCTCAAATCGTCGATAAACAAGCGATACCTTATACTGTTTTCTTTCTTCTCATAAGCTTTTCTAAAAACAAAAAAGAAAAAATTAGGTGCATTCTCGGTAGGTGTAACCGCATTTTTTGCAGCGTAAAAACTGGGTGGAGGACTCGTCGGAGCCACGGGTTTGCACCAGCCAAACGTTTGCGGTGTTGTTTCCGCAGTTGGGGCAATCCATGTGGATGGTCGGTAACGTGGTGAGTTCCTGTTCTTCTTTGCCGATGACTGCTACAAACTGTTTGGGGCTGTGCTCAATAAATTTGCCGTTGATTTTAGGTTCTAGGGGCGCTTCCTTTTTTTTGCTTCCACATTTGGTGCATGTTAACATTAATGTTGCCTGTTTTCCCATGTTAACTTTGACTGGTTTTAGACGTGATCCACATTCAGGACAAAACTCCATAGATATTTAACCTCCATTTAACAATGATTTCCAGCAGTTAACTTGGCGCAAGCGAAGGGTTGGATGAGAGAGGGGAAACTTGACTTTATCGCCTGCGTTTCTGTTAACCGTTGATTCGCCAGACGCTTTTGGATGTTATCATCCTATGCGCGGTTATTACCCATAGGTGCGGAATGCCATAAAAAATGTTGTGATTGTACCATAACTATAACAATCGAGCACTGGGAGGATAATTTTGTTCAAACAGCCTTCGGATATCGAGGTTTAAACGACTAGCTTTTCTGTTTGTCCTCGTTTTTTTCCTCTACTTTTTCGCCTCTAATTAGACTATGAAGTCTCTCTTCCGTGAACTGATTTTCTTTCATGGCTGCTTCGGTTTTTTTCTTTCTGTTTCTCACGACTCGTCCGCGATAGTCCAAGCCAATCATAAACAGGTAGGGCGCCGAAAGATAGAGTGCAGCAACGAATGGGTTTTGAAGAACGGTTGCTGAACTAACGATGTCATCTAGTTTGAACCCTAACGCTGCAAAAAGAATATCCGGCATAAAAAAGGCGATTAGACTCAGAGTCAGCACAACCAAATACTGCGCTAAAACGCCTCTTTCTCTTCCAAGAATCGCTCCTGGAATTACTGAAGACAAAACAAAGATCCATGTAAACGCATAGATGAAGGTGATCGTTTCAATGTTTGAGTTTATCCAGAGTGCTGCGGATGGCCACACTACGCCTATTTGAGTTCCCATTGCTTTAACGGCTGTATCTGTCAATAACTGGTAGCTAACAGTTAGAATCCATGAAACCGATAGGTATAGAGGTGCAGCTAATCCGACTTTCGTTGTTCATCTCTCCATTGAAGCCTTATTGCTTCTGAAGGGTTGGTTAACGTATACTGTCTGTTAATACATAATACTTTCCTTATAAGCTTGTGTATGTAAATCCGCACAACGCCTACACGCAAAGACGCGCCTCAATTGAAAACAACCAAAGGGCTATACGATTGCGCTATTTTTGGGGAAGTTAGGGGCTGTTTTTTCCCATGCTTGGCTGACATGTGGTGACCCATGCGAGGACATGCAATAGCTCAGCCCCTAACCGCCACGGGTTAGACGTGTTTGTGGTAATAAAGGCAGTTCTTATGGCGGAAATATATCGAGGATGGCTTTGTGTTATTGCACTACAGGAATTGGGTTAACCATATTGCGTAAAGTGATAAGGTTAAAAGGAACAGGGTTGCCCAGACGAGTTTGTTGTACTTGTAGATGTCTGCTCCGAACATGGGTTTGATGGGGATGGTGTCAATTAGAGCCGCTATTAAGCACATTGCCAAACCTGCTCCGCCTACCAAAGTGAACCCTGCCATGAGAAGCGCAAAGAAAATGCCTGCAAAACCCAAACTGATTAATATGCTAACGCTTGTCACGATGCCGCCGAAGTTTGCAGGCTTGTTTGAAGTGCTGATTCTTCTCGTCGGCGAGGAGAACGGAGCATGAAAAGCAACGGTTGAAATCACGAACAGCGCAATACCCAAGTACCATAGCTTGTATTCTGTCCAGACACCTATTCGCCTCGCGAAGACAGTGAGCAGGTAAGTTCTTACTAAGCTAACAATTAGGCTCGTGCCTACAAAAGTTGGTAAAACAACTAAAAACTCAGAAAACGAGTCAACTTGTACATAGGCAAAAGAGATCGAAAAAATAAGAATAGACGCTAAATAAACTAAAAGTTCCCCCTTTGTCGGTTTATAAAGTGACCCCTGTTTTTCCTCAATCTTCAACTTATGTTTAGACAACACCAAACTTTCAAACCAATCCTTAACGCTGCTGGGCAAAAACCCCCTAAGTTTGCCACCTATTTTTTCAATGATTCTGCCTGAAACGGAGGCTGCGGAGGCTGGCACGCTTGACAATGCTGCAGCAACGATGGCAGTTAATGCTATCATTCCAACTGTGACGATGCTTGATGCTACCCCGTTTGCTGGAGGAGGTGCCCAAACGTTTCCTGCAATGTAACCTGTTTGGTTTTGGGTTGGAGTCTGGTCGGATGTGCTGCTGGGGTTAAATTTTGTTCCGAAAGCGTAAACGTTACTATCATATGAGCCGACAAACATCACTCCGCCTGCTATGGTTGGAGAAGAAAATACGCCGCTGTTAGTTAGGTAGCTCCATAGCAGTTTTCCTGATGAAGCGTCAAATGCGTAAACTGAGTTATCAGGAGCATACGAGCCAACATAAACCACTCCGTCTGCAATAGCTGGAGAAGAATAGATGGGACCTTCGGTTGAATAACTCCAGACCTGTTTTCCTGATGCAGCGTTAATCGCGTAGAAATCGCCTGACTCTGACCCAACATAGACTACCCCCGCATGAACGGCTGGTGACGAGGAGACCTTGCTGGGGGTTTTGAAGGTCCAACCAGCTGTCCCGTCTGAAGCTCTAAAGGCGTAAAGGTTAGTGTCGGTTGAACCAATATATACTACCCCATCAACGACGGCGGGAGAAGAATTCGTGTATGTGTCCCCGTCACCGGTTGTTGCACTCCAGATTTTTGTGCCTGTAGCAGCGTCTAAAGCGTAGAGGCTGCTATCCTGTGAACTGAAATAGATTACTCCATTGGCTATTGAGGGTGAACTTCTAATATCTCCCCCTGTAGGGTAACTCCAAATTTGGGCACCTGTACTAGCGTCAAGAGCATACATGTTATCGTCTGCTGAACCCACATAAACGATTCCATTAGCGATTGCTGGAGAAGACCAAACCGCTCCACTTGTTGGGAAACTCCAAATTAAACTGCCCGTTTCAGAATTAATCGCGTAGAAATTAAAATCGTTTGAACCCACATAAACTACGCCGTTCGCCACCATCAGAGTAGACCAAACATCGCCGCCTGTTTTGTACGTCCAGACGATGTTTCCGTTGCTTGCATCCAGAGCGTAAACGTTTCCGCCAAAACAGCCCGTGTACGCTTTGTTGCCTGAAATTGTGACTGCTGAGCGCACTTGACCTTCAAGAGTGACTTGCCAAAATAGTTGGCTGGTTTTGGGCGCCGAGGATGTGGAGTATCTTGCGCCTGAAAGGTCATGCCCAAACATAGTCCATGAATCGCCTGTTTGTCCCCTGGATGGCATAGTACACGCGGTAATTACTAGAACCACTATTAAGACAGATAGCAAAACCGCTATAATCTTCTGTGAATTGTGCAGCCTTCTCCCCCAAAAATCCGATTATACAAGGGTTTGTTTTTAAGGCTTTTTACTGAAAATTGACTGCATACATGAAACCGAATAGGTAACCGTGCAAGTAGTAGCTTGATTGGCTAGTTTTAGGATGCGCGCTGGTTAGTGTTAACTTTTGTGTTTCTGCCTCTATAGCTAACAGTTTAGTCTTGACCCCCTATTGCCTTATCCGGGTGGACGAACATATTCAGCATGGCTCGATAACTGGCATGAATAAGAGATTACAGTGCGGTAACCGGGATTTGAACCCGGGTCCTAGACTTGGCAAGCCTATGTACTAACCAAGCTGTACTATTACCGCGTTTCGCGTGCACGAACAATCTAAAAACTTCCTAATAAACGCTACATATTAAGAGCTTTCATCTTTCATGGTTTTTACCAATCTATTACTCAAGAGCAACTTTTGACCAAGCATAAGCAATGTTCCGATGTGACATAAAACCCAAAGTAAGGTAAAAACAGTGCTGCATCTCTAGCAAAAAAATTAAATAATCACAAATAGGCTTTAATGAATTGGTAACTAGACTGGGGAAAACCATGTATGTGCGGTCGTAGTCCTTTGGTTAGCATGGCTTTGACATCGCCATTAACTTTTGATTTGTTTTCGCGGTCTTTAGTCTTTTTCGGGGTGTTAGTGTTTGAAATAAGTCGAAAATATTAAGAGTATATGATTTAATATCTTACAGAGGATTGTCATTGGCAAATGAATACTTTATTGGACAGCCCGACGTAAACATTATTGCGCTCGATAGAGTTGGAAATGTAACATTTGCGAATGTTGCTTGCTCAAACGTGTTAGGCCTGAAAAGTCCCGAAATTTTAGGAAAAAATATTTGGGAAATTAAGCACCCAGTTGTCGAAATGAAGGCTTTCCATAAAGCTGTTGTGGAAGTCATAAAGAAATCCGAGGCAAAATGCTTTGAATGGAATACTCCAAGAACCGATAACGTTTGGGAGATGAACCTTTTTCCTTCCGAAAGCGGTGTTGTCGCTATCTTTAGAGATATAACAGAGAATAAAAAAGCTCAAAGCGCACTCAAAGTGTCCGAGGAAAAGTATAGAAATTTAGTGGAAAATACGCAAGAAGCCATAGCGATTGTAGATTTTAAGGGCAAGGTTCTTTTTGCGAATAAGGCTTCAGAAACGTTGACAGGTTATCCTCTCAAAGAGATTACCAATATTAAAGACATTACACCCAAGAGGCTATGGCTGACGTCTGTTTCAATGCTTCTTAGAGCAAGAATGGGTAAACCGGTTCCTTATTTTGAGTATGAAATAAAAAGGAAAGATGGAACAATCGTTCCCGTTGAAACTGGAGGTCAAGCTATTTTCAAGGATGGAAAACCAGTAGCTATACAAATTATAACACGGGATATTACTGAGCGCATAAAAGCACAGAGCGCACTTGCAGAAAAGAATAAGAAACTAGCTGAGAGCGAGGCAAGTTATCGGGAACTCTATGATAGCTTCGGTCAAGGGTTCATTGCCACAGATTGGGACCTCAATATCACACATTGGAATAAAGCTGCGGAAAGAATAACAAAAGTAAAAGCGGAACAGGCAGTTGACAGGAAGGTTTTTGATGTCCTACCTTTCGTGAAATATGTGGATATAAACAGCTATTACAAATCTTTACTCTCCGGGCAAAACGCTAATTATACAGTTAGCACTCAAAGCAAAGATTCTGGTAAGCAGTCTATTTTTGAAATTTCAATCTACCCTTCGGCAAACGGAATACTCTATATCGTTGAAGACAAAACTGAGCAAGAAATCAATAGACGATTATCAGCTATTGGCGCCACAGCTGGTATGGTTGGGCATGACATCCGTAACCCACTACAGGCCATTGTCAACGAGTTATACTTTGCCCGAGAAGGATTAAAAGAAGTGCCAAATAACGCAAAACTGCAAATGGAAGAGAGCCTTGGATTAATAGAAGAAAATATTTTTTATATCAATAAAATTGTGGCAGACCTACAGGATTACTCAAGACCCCTCACCCCTGAGCTTAAGGAGGTCAATTTATCTGATTTATTTGCTATTGTTTGCAAGAGCATCAATGTTCCGACCAATGTTACCATTACAACCACCGTTAAGGATGTGCAACTGAAGACTGACCCCGCGTTCTTGAGAAGAGCACTGGTAAATCTAGTTACAAATGCCCTCCAAGCTTTGCCTAATGGAGGAAAAATAGATTTATCGGGTTTTGAGAAGAAAGGGCAAGTTTGTATTACGGTTTCTGACAATGGCGTTGGTATTCCTGAAGAAGTCAAGCCCAAACTCTTTACTCCAATGATGACTACGAAGTCTAAGGGTCAAGGGTTAGGATTAGCAGTGGTTAGACGGCTAGTCGAGGTATTAGATGGCAGTATAACGTTTGAAAGTAAAGTTAACGAAGGATCGAAATTCATTATTAGATTACCGAAGGCAGGTAAATCGAGAATTTGAAAAAAACTAATTCATTGAACTTGCTGCAGTTGATTCATTGGTTGCTATCTGGAATCAATTTTTATGTATTGAATGACGCAAGTTATCGAAAGAGTTACCGAAACTATTATGATGGCATATAGCAAGTTTGTAACAAAAAACAACGTTAAGGATAGAAAACCAGCTTCATAGAAGAAACCGTAGGTATGAAGTTTTTCTAAATTCTCAGTATCGGCGGCTTTAAACGCTTGGTAACATATCAGTGATAGAAAAGGAAGTAAAGACAGAAGCCATAGGAATTTATCAGCTAGGCTGTTTAGGAGTACAAAGATAATTAAGAGCACATACGGGCTGAGTAAGAGAAAGGTTGCAAAAACGATAGCTTTTCTTCTACTGCTGAAAATGGTTGCCGATGTTCTTAAGCCAGCTGCCTGGTCGCCATCGTAGTCCGGCAAATTTTTTATTGTGCCATAAACCAAAAAAGAGTAGCCTATGAGGATAAATAGTGTAGGAAAACCAAAGAGTCCCCTAGTAATTACCCATGCGCCCAATAGAGGAAAAACAACTGCTCCAGAAAAAGAAACAAGGCTAAGCACAGGATTTGCTTTAAATCTCAAGGGCTTGAGGGAATAAAATAATCCGTCAAATAGCGCTATGACGAAAATAGCTAGAAACTCTAAAGTTAAAGTCAGAGAAAGGGTAAAACAAATAATTGAAATTCCAGCTACGATGTAGGGTAATTTGTTATATCCTAATCGCTCAATCATTTTCACTCTCTGTGGTAGATTGATTTTATCTTCGTTATAATCGGTATAAGCATTGATGATGTTTACAGAAGCTATCCAAAGGATAAAAACAATCATGCCAATTATGTATTTTAGAGAAAAATCAGTACTGCCTGTTAAGCTCCAACCTATAAAATAAGCTAATATAATGAACGCCCAAGTTCTTGGACGCGCTAACTTAACCGCTAACCACATAAAAACTATTATTCAGCATTCAAAACTTTTAAAACTTTTTTAAAGAAAACTAATTTCGGGGTCAGTGCTTAGTCCGAAAAGCACTTTTTTAGCTCAAATAGTTTTTCCAGGGCGGGAGCGCCAACAGGTCGGTAGCTATCCAAACGCCTGGTGTGCAGTCGCAGTTTAGTTTGGTCTAGTACGTCAAGCATCCGAGCTAGTCTCGAGGCCGTGAACGTCTGCCACGCTGACGACCCGGGTTCAAATCTCGGCGATCGCACCAACCAATCCTTCTGCAGCGTGTCAATCCTTTTTTGAGGTCTAATCCCTCAAGAATCTTGTTTCCAAGCTGTTATTCGCCAAAGTTCCAAACGCACAAACTTTAATAGCCGCATTCCATCTCTGACTAGTAGAGCAATTCGTTTGCTCAACTATTTTTAGGAGAAAAAGAAAAAGTGCAATTTGTTATCAAACGATCATTTTCTCTCATTCTCGCTATGCTTTTGCTGACATCAATTGCAGCCTCAATAATTCTAGTACCCAACGCCAACGCGCATACGCCTCCTTGGGAAATTCCTACCTATGCACACATCAGTGTTGCACCTAACCCCATAGGGGTAGGACAACAAGTAAACGTCTTTCTGTTTTTAACCAACTATTACTATGGAGCGGCTTATACAAACGACCTTAGATTCCACAACTATGAGCTTACTATTACAGCGCCCAATGGTGACGTCTCAACTCAAACTTTTGCTGTTATCCAGGACACAACATCAAATCAGCTTGCCCAATTCATCCCCGACCAAGTCGGCACCTACAACCTGACCTTTAGCTACCCCGGAGAAACCTACACCTCCACTCTGCCAATATCCGCTGGTCTAGGGGCACCCATCGGACCCAACCCCTACACAAACGACACTTTTTCGCCGAGCAGTGCATCAACAACCCTTACAGTCCAAGAAGATCCCATCCCCCCCGCAATCAATAGCTATCCATTGCCAACTGAGTACTGGAGTCGTCCAATCTACGGTGAGAACACTGACTGGTGGAGCATCTCATCTAACTGGCTAGGCTTAGGCGCCCCCAACTACGGCGGCTACACCAACACAGGCCAAGATGCAGCCGGCGGCGCCCAAGGCGGCGAAGCAAT
Source organism: Candidatus Bathyarchaeota archaeon (assembly GCA_963702095.1). GTDB lineage: Archaea > Thermoproteota > Bathyarchaeia > Bathyarchaeales > Bathycorpusculaceae > Bathycorpusculum. Next base: position 1,459,700 of record OY969706.1, on the reverse strand, counting down.
GTTTCCAGGTGACGCCATCGGATCCCAGACAAGCCATGTCATGTGGACTAAACCATTGCAGAGCGGCGGAGTAGTCGGCGGAAACAACTATGCAATTCCCGGACAAACCTTCTTTGACGGCTCAGCTTACCTGATCCGTTATAACAACCCCATAATACTCGACGGTAAGTTATACTACACAACACCCGTGGGCTTCTCAAACACTGGGTACAGCTTCGGGGTAGGCGGCATCGGTTACGGACCAACAGTCTGCGTAGATGTGCGTACAGGACAACAAATTTGGTCTCGAACTGACGTGCCGGCGCTTTCGATGGGTCTTTTGATGAACGTTCAAACACAGAATGAACACGGCGTCTGCCCACCGGTTTTGATTGCTATCAGTGGTTCTAACTGGACAGGTTATGACGGTGACACAGGCAACTGGCTATTCAACCTGACTAACGTGCCGACTTTTGGCTCTGCTAGAACGATGGGTCCAGACGGCGAATACTTAAACTACATCATAGACAACGCAGGTAACGCATCCACTCCTGATTGGCGGCTTGGACAATGGAACCTCACCAAAGTCTTCATACCCGGCACCGCTGCTGCACCAACCATGACAGGCGTAATAAACGGCGGCGTCTCCAGCGGCGTAAACTCCGCTTATGACTGGAACGTCTCGATACCCTGGCGCAACACAATCGCCTCTGCCCCCACTATTGTCGCCGCAAAATACGATGATGGCATACTCTGCTACAACGGCTCCTTGCCCTCCAACGGCGAAAACCTCCTTCAAAGCTACATAAGCAACACACCCTACACCTACTTTTTCGTCAACCTAAACGCTTCCCGCGGCGCCATCGGTTCAGTGTTATGGTGGAACACGCTGCAGCCTCCAGCAAACAACTACACCGTCATACAAGCCGGCGTAGATTGGAACACACGTGTTTTCCTGCAATCGTACAAGGAAGGCATCATGTGGGTAGGCTACAGCCTAGACTCAGGCAATCACCTTTGGACCTCAGAACCCCAAGTAGCGTTTGACTACTATGGCAGCCCCAGCGCCGGTTTGCTCTCTGGGCAAATCGCTTATGGCAAACTCTACAGCATGGCAATGGGCGGCATACTCTACTGCTATGACATCGCAAGTGGCAATTTGCTCTGGACTTATGGCAACGGTGGCCCGGGCAACAGCACCAACAGCGGCTTCGCATGGCCCTACGGCAACATCCCCACTTTTGTGCAGGCAATCGGCAACGACGTTGTCTACATGGTTACAAGCGAACACACATGGGTTACACCTATCTACAAGGGCGGCTTAGCGCGTGCAGTCAACGCTACTGACGGCTCGGAAATCTGGACGGTTTCTTCGGTTACTATGGAGTTCGGTAGTACAAGCTATGCTATGGCTGATGGCTTCAACACTTGGTTTAACGGTTACGACAACCAAATCTACGTTGTTGGCAGAGGACCCAGCAAAACCACTGTTACTGCACCCGGAGTCTCGATTGAACAGGGCAGATCATTAGTTATCACTGGATCAGTTACTGATATTTCAAGCGGAACAACACAGGACACGCAGGCGGCTCGGTTCCCCAACGGTGTTCCAGTGGCATCTGACAGCAGCATGACGGATTGGATGGGCTATGTCTATCAACAGAAGCCCTTACCGTCCAACGCAAGCGGTGTAACTGTGACTTTAGCCGTGGTGGATTCCAACGGCAACTACCGCACCATAGGCGAAACAGCAACGGACTTAACCGGCACCTACAGCTACCAATGGACACCTGACATTTCGGGTCAATACCTGCTCTACGCTTCCTTTGCTGGAACCAACGGGTACTGGCGATCCTCGGCGGAAACAAGCTTCGGAGTCGACGCAGTCACAGCTCACCCCACCTCTACTTCAGGCGCAGGCGGCGGCACATCAATCGATACCATGTATTTCCTAGGCGGCATAATCGCAGTGATTGTTGTCATCATAATTGTGGGCGCGGTTTTGGCGCTTATGATAAGAAGACGGCACTGAAGAGAATTAAACATTTAATTCCCCCTTTTATTTTTTTTATAACCTCTATATGGGGTGGATATAAGTATATTGTTTGAAGCGACATGCGTTTTGGAAAAATAGCTTTTGCCGCTTTGATGCTGGCTGCCGCCGCATACCTTCTAATACCCACCTTTGACGAAATGATTATCCATCCAACTTTTGCAGCAGTCCTAGCCGCCACCCTAAACATACCCTACCCCAATGCAATACTTTTCTCAATCATAATCTACCGCGCCGTAGGAGTGGGCTGCCTGTTTTTCGCTTTAGCCGTGGGCGGCAAACCTGCATTCTACAAACTGAAGGAAAAAATACGCAGAAACCCGCCCAAAAACTGTCTAAGCCAACCCTACGCCAACCGAATCAGGCGCCTCCGAAGAAGACAATTCCCCGGACGCTAAGCAATCCTGCTCAAAATCCAAGCGGACTAAACGATGCTTGCATTTGCTGTCGCGGCAACCGTAGAGCAGCAGGTTGGGATTGTGGTGGTTAGCGGTTAAGGCCTGAGTTGTTGACCTGCAGTTCATACAGCCTTTAGCCCGGACTTGATCGTTGCAGACGTACCCTTTTACTAAGAAAACACTCCACGACTTCTCTTTAACTGGATAAAACAAAAAAATGCTCCGACCCAAACAAAAACAATGCTTTTGCCAAGTAAATGATAGCTTTGCAAGTTAAATTAATTTGTGATTGCCAATAAACAACAACTCAGAGCTGAAAAACCCATGCAACCCACAAACAATAACTTATCAAACATCACTAAACAGCCGCCAATCTGAATTACAAACCCACACCCAAACCAAGCAGACACCACCCAAAACCTAACCACAAACAAATCTACTATCCACTGCTGAATTGGGAGCGCCCATACCGAGGGGACATCTGCACCGACATCTAAACGGGCGTTAAAAAGCAATATGGTGGCGAAATCGGGCTTTTCTCTTAGTTGGGCGTTCTAACGGTTAATTTGGGGAGAGGGGGCAGGTTATTTTTTTGTTGCGGTTTGTTGTTTTTTGGGTTTTTCTTCTTTTGGTATGGGTAGGAAGGTGTCGATTTTTTTGGTGTTTTTGTTTTTCTTTTCGGCGGCGGCTTGTTTGGGTTTGTATTTGCTAGGTGTTTTGTTTGTTATGTCGTATTGTTTTGATTTTTTTGATGTCATCTTTTCACCTCTAACCCGCTTCTTTTCGGAGCTCAAAAGTTCATTTTTGGCAAAGTTTTACCGTTTGCCTTCGGTGTACTTGCCCATTCCGCAGTCGTTGCATTTGGCTTCTTTTTCTGAGCATTCTAGGTTGCTGCTTCCGCAATAAGGGCATTTGTTTATAAATTCTTTGGACATAACTGTATCGTTTTCTCCAAGCTTCTAGGCGAGGGGTCTTGCTGTTAAAGTTTGGGTACGGTTTTTGCTTTTCCAAGGCGGGAAAATCATTTGCCCTGTCCGGAGTGGCTTCTGCTTGCCGCTGGAACCTTTGAGCCCCCCTCAAGATTACACGTTACGTTTAGAGGCTACTAGAAACACCCTTCAATGCACGCCTACAGAACAAACTCAACATGGATTCACACACACAAGAAAAAGGCTGTACATGGAGCCATGCAGGGTGTGTGGAAGAAAACACATATCCCACACCGAAACAGGCGCAGAAAACCGTTGCAACCGCAAAACACAACCGTCCTCAGTTGCCGTTTTGTGGCACCCCGCAAAACGCCACACCCACATAAAGAGAGAAGCACAAAAGAAAAGAGGGCTAGTTTACTTCGTTGTTCTCTATTTTTTTAGCCATTTCAGCAACGATTCTTGTGAAGGGATGATCGGGTTTGTCTTCGACGAAGATGTAGTTGCCTTCGGCGCGTAGGATTTCGCAGAAGCATGGCACGATGCCCAGCAGGGGCACTTGGTAGTCGGCTTTGACTTTTGCCGCCATCTCCATCTTCCGTGACGTCGCTGAGGGATCAAGCACCTTGTTTAGTACCAACCCGGTTTTCTTTTCGAAGAGGTTGTAGAGTTCAGCTAGCATGCGTTTGGTTCCATCTACATCACTGCGGTCGCCTGTGGTTGCTACCACCACGAAGTCAGCGGCTACGATGGCGTTGATGCTGGAGTACTGCAGGCCCGGGCTGGTGTCAAAGATTAAGTAGTCGAATTTTTGGTCGCGCAGCAACGTATCCCGCAGCGCCAGTAAACGGCCCAAGGCACGCATTTCCCATTTGCGGTCTTTGCTGGATATGTCCCGTATGGCTTCGGTGGCGGGGTTTGCTAGGCAAGCGTAGAATTTGCCGTTTCCGCTGATTCTGCTGCTGAGGTCAAGGAGGGTTTTGTTTATTTCGCAGGTGTTGTTTAGGTAATCGTTTAGCCAGTACTCGACGTTTTGGGCTTTTAAGATGGCAAAGAGGCTTGGCGCCCGAAAGTCTAAATCGAAGATGCAGACTTTTCTGCCAGCTTTAGCCAAAGTGGCTGCCAAATTAACCGCCATCGAGGTTTTGCCTGTGCCGCCTTTATAGGAGTGTACAGCTACAATTTTACTCATAAAATCAACTCTGCGGTTCCACTTCACGGTCAACGAAGAAGTACGCTTTTCGGCCCCTCCGCTCCTTCTTCAAATAACCCATAATAACCAACTGATTAAGATAAGCACTCTCAACAGCACGAGCCCGCGTCGTCTGCACAGAAATCTCCTCCGCAGTAGCCCGCCCCGCACGACAAATAGTCATAGCAGTCTTACGCAAATGATCAGGCATAGACAACAAAGTCATCACATCCAAAGAAGCATCACCCAACACAGCTGCAGCCTTCACCGAACCACTACTATTCCTCTGAATTTCAATCATAACCTCCATCTTCGCATTCAACCTCTCCAAACTCTCCTCAATCTTCTCCAAAATACTCAAAGGTCTCTTACTCGACAAATCGTTCCTAATCACATCATAACCCCAAATCATTTGACGCTATACCGTTAATGCATACTTAAGCTATGTGCAGTTTATTAAGTCTTACGACAGTAAACTATGAATTTTAAAGTAATAAAATTTTAGTTGTTTGTTGTGTGTGGGTTGGGTGTTTGTGTAGGGGTGGGGGAGGTGGGTTTAGTAGGGGACTGGGGCTTGGTTTCGGGCTTCTTCGACTATGGGGAGTACTTGTTTTAGTTCTTTGAAGTATTTGAGGACTGTTATGCCGCGTTGGGTTACTGCGAAGACTACTCGTCGTTTGCCTATGGTGCGTTCTTCGACTAGGCCTTGTTTTAGGAGGAAGTCGAGGTATTCTTTTAGGACGCTGCAGTTGACGTTGGCTTTGTACATTACGTGGGTTAGTTTGAGTGGTCCACGGTGTGCAAGTACGGTTAGGATATCTACATACATTTCGAGTTTTGATCGACGCACTGGTGTTTTCCTCTTTGGGTGTAGTTCTCGTTTTATGTATAAAATGTTTATGTATTACTAATCAATATTAGTGTCCATGCTTGGTGTTAGAGGGCTGTTTTTTCTATGGTGTTGTTTAACACGTTTATTCTATTTTCGAATGCTGTCACTAGGTCATCTAGTAATATTTGACGCAATTCGGTTGACAAGCCGGTGATTTCTTGATCGAAAACATCCGCTAATTTTGCTTCCAACTCTTTTCTGTTTTTATCCGCAATCGGTTTCATACACACATCATCCTCCAATACAATGCAAACCACATATGCAGAAGCCATATAACTGACTTATGAAAGCACCATAAGAATCAAAAATAAGTACGGAAAAACCACAACACCCCTAAAAACCCCCACTACAGAGCACAACCACCCAACTATTTGCTGCCCCACAAACCCCAAAATATACATCAAACACAAATAACATGCTGCGCGTTGCAATCTAACCAGACACTTCAACACTCTTTATGTGGGTGTGGCAGTTTGCGGGGTGCCACAAAACGGCAGTTGGGGGCGATTGCTTTTTGGGATTGCAACAGTTTTCAACGCCTGTTAGGTGTGAGAAAGCTGATTTCTTCCACATGCGGTATATGCTTCATTGTTGAAGTCGAATTCTTGTGTGTGTGAAACTATGTTGAGTTTATCCTTGCAGGCGTGCCCCTGCAGGCAAGCGGACGTTTTAACAAAGACTATGTTTTCTTTTTGAACTTTTTGGGTTTAGGTTTGCTCATCGCTTCAGCTTTCTTTAGATCCAGCGGCGCATTAATGTTAACAAACGTTTTAAGCTCTGGATCGAGCTGTTCAATCACCATCGTAGAAACATAACGTACCCCCCGCAGCTTCTCAACCATAGAACGCATATCAGATTGTCCCTCTGCGAGAGCTTCTTCAGCGGCTTCGAGGGCTCTGCTGCGGTTGTAGACAGCGTGCAATGGTTCAATTTCCTGGTCTGGGTACCGTGGAACCACAGCAGCTTTGCTCACACACAGGTCAAGGAGCAACGAGAGGACGTCTCTGGAGACGAAGGGACTGTCAAAGGGCAAAAGCAGGCAATACTCGCCCTCTGCGGCTTCAAAGCCGGTCAATGCACCCACCAAGGGACCCATCGATTTTTCTTTATCTATGGCGAATTTGGCTTTTGTGGAAACGATTTTGGCGTAGGCATCCGCCCGTTCCTGGCTATTGGTGACTATGATTACTTCGTCTACAAGCCCTTTCACCGCGTCCACAACATGGTTCAACAATGGTTTCCCATCCAGTTCAAAGAGGCCTTTGTCATTGCCTTCGAAGCGCTTTGCAGCGCCACCTGCCAAAATAACTGCTGACCTATCCATAATCAAATCCCTAGGGCACTCTAACATAAATGGGGAAGTTAAGTTTTTTGTAAATAGCCTCAATATTTCTGTATTTACAATCGGCATTTTATTTTGTGAAAATTCTTTAAAAGCCCGCTTCACCCAGCAATTGGTTGGTGACTTAAAGATGGCAGGTAAAAAATGGACCTCCGCACAGGAAACCCAATTAAAAATGCTCGTCGAAGCAGGCGCAAGCATGGATGAAGTTGCAGCTTAACTCCAAAAAACCCCCGGTGCCATAATCGTGAAATGCCAACGCTTATGTTTGCCGCTCCTAGCCAAAGGCTACGTAAAAACCCAAATCTATCTTCCAAGAGAATTGCCCAGAGAGCCCTGTAAAACTGGCAACATAGAAGCACATGGCAGGCTTTTCTTACGTAATATTTCTTTTTAAAAGTGCCCTCTATCAAGCAATCACCCTGCCTTTGGGAATGCATGAATATGTCTTTTGGAGTATCATATTGGCGGTTTATGCTACTGCTGATGTGGGGCCTGAACCATTCCTAACTGATAAAAAAAAGGGGTTGGGCTGGATTACCTGTGTATAATTCGTTGTCTTTCAGAAGACGCTTTTTCAAGGTATTCTTTGGGATTCTGTATCTCTTCTTTCAACGCAATACTGTCTGGCCCAATTGGACCCATCATACTGATTTGCACCGGTACAATAGTCGTGGACATCCTCCCTGATTTAACGTCGAAGAGTTTCTCCATTTCTTTGTCTAAGGCAACGTCGACTTCTGTGATTGTCCAGTTGTTCTCGTCGATTTGAACAGCGTCTACTTCACCCATCAGCATGCCCCTGTAGGTAAATACTTTTTTGCCCTTGATTTTTTCTGCATTTATCAAAACTTTCACCTTTTAAAACTCTGTATGAGTGCGGTAAAAGCATTTGTTTGCTACACTATGTCGCCATAAAAGTATATATGGAGAGCATAAAAGTAACATCCGCTATGTATTTTGTTGAACAATTGTAGCTCCTAAAATGTTAACACAAACCCTTAAAACGCTGTAGCCATTAACCGTTTTTAGTGTTCCTCCAAACATGAGAACTGTTGTCGGAGGAGGTGAATTCTTGAACAGATTTTTAGCTAACATTGGTTTTATCATGGCTTTGATAGGCGGCTTAATCTTTATTTTCTTAGGGATCGCTGGAATTTTAGGGATTTTCTGGTTAATTTTTTATCCAGCGTTTTCACTTAGCATATTCTTCTGGGGCATTATAATGTTGGTATTGGGATTAATCTGTGCGGGTGGCGCAAGGTTTGTCCATAGGTTCCCAACCGCCATACTGTTGATTCTCTGTGGAATATTCGCATCGCTAATCGGCGCATGGTTCGCGGCTTGGCTTGTCATTATCGGAGCAATAATGGGCTTATTGGCACGACTCTAAAGAGCGACGTCAACAGCCCTTTTTTCTAAATTTAACTACCTCAGGGAGGCATAGTTTTTCTCTACCCAATCATACTTGCCATTGTTTCAGCAATAGTCTTTGCCCTCGTAAACTTTTACTCACTTAAAATACGAGTTTACGCTGGAAAATACAAACGCCAAATCCTGTCACTCTTTAGCGGTATAACTGCAGGGTTTGTTTTCTTAGATTTGTTGCCCAGCGTCGAAAATTCAAAAGAGAGCTTCCAAACACTAAGCGGCGCTTATTTTCCAACAATCATTTATGAGGACGCCATCTTCTTTGTGGTGTTTTTCGGTTTTCTGCTTTTTTTCGCTCTTGAATGCCTGGCTGTAGACTCCAAAAAAACCGTGCACCCCACAAATCAAGTAGCAAAAAACCCTCAGGCCAACGCCAAAGTGTACTATGTGCATTTTGCTGCGCTTGCTTTTCTACAGTTGATCCTAAGCTTCTCTTTACTGTTCGAATACCAAGAAAGCGCTGCCGCAGGCGTATTTTACACCTTTGCGGTTTCTCTGCACCTCTTTGTCGCCGAAAACGCTATGACTGAACAATACACCGGTTTACATGGCAAAAACGGCCGCCTCATCGCAACCTTTATTCCCCTAGCAGGGTTGCTTGCCTCTATCCTTTTTCCCGAGAAAGTCGCTGAAGCCTCGGTTCTTTTAGCGTTTATTTCCGGCGCCATCTTTTATCAGGCGATAAGAAGCGAGATTCCCACGGTGAAGCGGAAGGGGCTGTTTCTGTTTTTGGTCGGCGCAGCCTTCTATGCTTCGCTGCTGCTTGCTTATGAGCTTGCTTCATGGCTCATATAAATGGAGTCATCTTAGTATCTCTAAATAGAATCGAGGATTAGAAAAGAACTCTTCAACACCCGCTCTTAACCCTGTTTCTTTTGAGGCTGCAGAAGCTTCTTTGAAACAGTTAATCATGCAGTTTTTGTTGTCGCAGGCTGAACTGTCAATGGGTTGCAGATTCAGGTTCTGATAATCTTTTAAGTTAAACAGCTTTTCTTTTTTGTAGCAGGGAAAAACGTTTAGGTTGCAGTCAATCGCCAATATGGTTCTTCCCGCTTTACATGGGTACTTTAAGGGCAAGCTCTCATGGGCTCTGATGACTTCTCTTAGGTAACATGTGGTGGTGGCTATTTTTGAACCGTTTAGTTTCATTGCCAAGATTGTTTGTATTAAACTCTTCATTTTTATGACGTAATCGCTGGATTTAATGAGGTTGCCGCCGACTTTGTATGTGCCTTCGTAAGATGAAATGTAGGGGTAAGATAGCGCGAAGGGGATATTTAATTCGTCATTAACGTAGTGGATCACTTTTTCCACGTCGAGGGGTGTCCAGGCGGGGTTAAGAAAAGTAACCGCGTACACTTTCATACCTAACGCCTTTGCAGTCATGATAGTTTCTTTTGCCCTAGCGGATATTCCCTTTACATGTTTGATTTCGTCCCAGCGTTTCTCATTGCAGTCATCTACTGAAACAGACAACACATCCAAAGTGCCGCGCATCGCCACCAACTTTTCTTTGGAGATGGTGCCGTTGGTTGTTATGGAAGTAGCGAGCCCTTTAGCTTTAGCGTATTTAACTGCATCAACTAAATGGGGGTACAAACCAGTTTCTCCACCCGTTAAATAGGCAATTGAAAAGTGGTTTTTAGCCAGCACATCGAGGGTTAAGCAAGCATCGTTGTATTGCATGTCAATGGGTGCTTGAGCCCAGATGTTGCATCGGTCGAGGCATCGGGCGTTGCAGCGGGTGGTTACATGTATGACTGCGAAACGTAACTCTCGGTTACTTGCGAAGCATCGCAGGGACGATTTAATCAGGTTAGAATTCAAAATCTCACTCTGAACTGCAAAAAGGCTGTAATGTTTAAGGGTGTTTTTTGATTTAACGGTTTGTTTCAACCGCTAAACACTCTACCCCTGCTGTAGGGGCGATTTTTAAACTTTAACATAATACAGTAGCAAAAATATTGTCACAGGCACAATGACAGAAATCAGAAAGCCTAATCTGTTGGCTATAGCAGTTCTTTTTTCGTCCTTAAATTTCACCCAACCCACAACCCCGATAATCGTTACAATTAAATTGCAGACCATAAAAATCAGAACACAAAGCAGGTAAATTGTGTATAATACAATGTATGGGGAAGGCGGTATGTCGCTGCTTGCGCCAAAACTGAAAAGTAACGTAGTCACAAGCATGGATGTGTTTAATCCTATGCGTAATCCTACAGAACTCATCTCTTTGAGGCTGAACAGGAATGAAACTGCGCATACCAGACTAAAAATGGCTGGAGGAAAAAAAGGCGAAAAGCTAGTTGCTGTACGTTGTCTTTCTTGGTTTATCACCATTTCTGCCCTGGGCACCTGAACTCCAATCGGGTAAGGATGCAGGGATGTACTTAGCTGAATGCTGTCTGTTTTCCAGCCGGAATTGGTAAATTGAGGATCAACCCCCGTTTGATTGGTTAGCCACTGGAAAGCTACGTTGTTTCCATGTGTTAACAAATCAATTGATATAGTTACATTTATGTGGTCAAACGGATAGTTGGCGGCGTCTGGCGAATAATTCAAACGGGCTGTCGCCCTATAGACTTGAACTTCGAAGTCGCCGCTTGTTGTATTCGCCACTAATGTTACAGCTGTCGGAGTAATTGGGTATCCATTGGAGAAGTACCAATCAATGTTAGTGATATTGGGGTTGCTCCAGAAAAAATAGACGTACATGTCCATGGTATAGCTGCCACTTTTATACTGAAAATCAAACATGTTTAACAGCCAAACCCCTATGAAAACAGTGTCATCTGAGGGTTGGGCATCTATTGTCATTGGAACTTGCGGGGTAGAATCGAATGGTTGTATGCTTGGAGTTTGAGCATCTGCTTTAGATGCTTGATTGAACGCACCTATCGTAGATAAAGCACATGTTATGAGAAAAACTGCGAAAACGATTGTAACTTTCGGCAAGAACTGTTTTGCTCCATCTCCAAAAGAAGTTTCGCCTAAATTCTTTTCATGCTAGAACTCTAAGCTTTTGGGATGAATTTAGGGGGTTACGTGGGTTTGTTAATGCCAAGCCAGAGAGGTTACGGTTGCAAACCTTTTATGTGTTTGTTATAGCCTTGCTACCTATACAAACATTTTAATTAGGAATCATTGTACCTTAAAGTATGGTGTGATTTTTGGTTTCAGCCGAATCGTTTAGAGGAAAGAAAGTTATCGGTATAAAGGGCCTTTTAATCGGAGAAGTAGAAGGACTAGACATAGACATTGACAACTGGCGTGCAACACATCTTAGAATTCACTTGACTGACGATGTTGCGAAACAGCTTGGGTACAGAACAGGCGGCTTGATTAACATTCGTAGTAACCCCATTATTTCTTTGCCAGTGGAAGCCATCGATCAAGTAGGCGACGTCGTAACCATAAAGGATTCCTTTAAAGAAATTAAGGACCTTGAACTTAAGCCCGCCGCCATGTAGTAGTCCAGCCGATTATCCATCGTCCCAGAGAAAGAGATAGAGGCTATTTTGGACATTTTTCTACTTTCAAAATAAATAGGGCACCAATTGCTAGAAAACTTAGGCCATGGCTGCAAAAAGCGGCTCATCCAAAAAATGTTGAACCGAGAAACGTCTATTCATATCTTTTTAGGTATAATGGCTGTGCTGCTTGCCTTTTTTTCTCGTCTGCATAAACCTCTTCGGTTTCTGTCTTTAAGAAACCTGTTTCAGCGTTTTCATTTTTTCTGCATGATTTGGACTTCGCCATTATACCCACATAAGTCATTCTCACTGATAAGATTAGAGCTTTTGTTGCATCACAACGTTCTAGCTTTTTATGTTTTTCATGCTGAATTTGCTTGCATGCTGGGGTAGTGACATGTTAAAATGTTTGAGTATTGTTGCAGCTGAATCTGGGTTTACAGTTTTTTTTTAGGCTGTTTTTGTTGGAGATGGCTGTTTGCGCCTTTGAGTTTAAAAACAAAATCCTTCGTTTGCTCCATGCGTATTTTTGGGGTCCATGCGTTGAAGCCAGCGAATTGCTAGCAACTTTAACTTCTCATATAAAAAAGCCCTATGATGGCATGCTGCCTTTTAACTAATAAATGCGAACACTCTTTTATCGCTCGGTTCGAACAGGGGCTTGGGGAATACTAATTGGTCAAAGGTTTCACTAATAGATGGAAACAGAAGCAAAGTGATGAGCCGTCTCTTGCCCAAAAAATCAAGAATGTGGGCCAACCATCAGTCAACTTAAAAGAACAAATCACATTAGTCACACAACGTCTCGACAGCCAAACACGAATGCTCGATATGGCTGTCCAGCGTTTCCAAAATCGAGACGCTGAAGTATTCAACCGCATTATAAAAGCTATGGCTCAACGAGAGCAAGACCGAGCCAACATTTTAGCAACAGAACTCTCAGAAATAAGAAAAGTCGAAAAAATGCTCTCCCACGCTTCACTTGCACTCCAAAGTGTCTCCATGCGTTTGAGCACTGTTTCAGAGTTAGGCGACGTAGTTGCCGTTTTAAGCCCCGCAAAAGGCATGCTAAACAGCATCCGCGCCGAGATGGGCAGCATCATGCCTGAGGCAAGTCAGGAACTGGGCAACATCGGAAACCTCCTCTCAGAAATTGTAACAACAACCAATCAGAGTTCAGAAGGGCCTTCTCTTAGTCCATCCAGCTCTAACCCGGAAGCTATGCAAATTTTGGCGGAAGCGGAGTCGATGGTTGAAATGAAACTTAGAGATCAACTGCCTGAATTTTCTGTAGAGCGACAAGTTGCGAAAAGGACAAGCTTAGGTGCTTAGGGCTAAGCCCTGCTCTTTTTTGGGTTAACTAAAAAGGGAAGTGGGGGTCCGGATTGTTTTTGGGCTCACTTATTTTTTCTATTATCTGCATTATGAAATCGTCCGTGCATTCGTCGCCTTTTTCGCAAAAGCTGCAAGATTTTGGTATAACAAGCACAACCGCTACCTCGCTGATTAAGTAGTATTCTATTCTGAGGTTGCGTATGCGGCAACGTTTTATGGCGCGGTTCGGCTGCACCGTAGCTATTCCGTATGTTATATCGTCGCAACTTAATCCTTTAATTGACTCCACTTTTGCATCTCCTAGACTTATAGACCAAAAAAACGGGGAAAACAGGGATTACTCTTTTTTACCCACTTCTTTCATAACATTCGCTGGGGAACTGTATTCTTTATCCGCAATCACGTTCAGGATAGCCATAACATCTTCAGGAGCACTGTTCTTCTTGGCAAGATTCACTAAATCTCGCTTGTTGGATGGGTAATGGGCTCCTTTTAAGCAACTTTGAATTTTTGCCGGGCTCGCAAATCCCTGAGCGGTTGTGCCTTCGCCTCTAACCAAAATTCCACCTCCAAAACTCCTTTTTCTGATTTACTTTAGGCTCTTATCGCCTAATGTCACCTTATCCAGCAAAACACGACTGTATTTAAGAGTCTGTGGCTACAAAAAGTAGTTACAAAACACTGTGTGTGTCAAGACGCCAATTCCCCTTGAACTTTTGCTGAAAAACCTCAAGAAACGGCGCCCAATAGTTCAGCAACAGTCCATCATTTCTGTCTCTGCTTAACCGCAAACACGCTGTTGCCTCGAGGCGTTGCTGTTAGGGTACAGTCACACACAGTTAAGTCTCTAAACGCAAACTAACCTATGTAGACGTCGATGTCCGACATAATTTCTGTCAAAAACCTTGTTCTGGTCTATTCTGATGGCACCAAAGCCATAAATGACATATCCTTCACTGTTAAGGAAGGCGAATTCTTCGGTTTCCTACGCCCCAACGGCGCCGGCAAAAGCACAGCCATCAAAGTTTTAACCACCCTGCTCCGAAAAACCTCCGGAACTGTAACCGTCGCTGGACATGATATTGAACACGGAGCAAACGCCATCCGAAGAATAATCGGTGTACAAAGCCAAGACACAACCGTCGACGGCGACTTAACGGGGAGAGAGAACATTATGTTGCAGGGCAGATTCCAACAGATGAATACCCTCAAACTCAAAAACCGCGTCAACGAACTCCTCAACTTGGTGGGGCTTGAATCAGCCGCAGACCGACGAGCACGCAACTACTCAGGCGGCATGAAGAAGCGTTTGGATTTAGCCACCGCGTTGGTGCATGAGCCTAAACTGGTTTTCCTCGATGAGCCCACCACTGGGTTGGATCCTCAGTCACGCCAAGCGATTTGGGCGTATCTAGAAAAACTTAACAAGGAAGGCACAACCATCTTCTTAACTACCCAGTACCTAGAGGAAGCCGATCGGCTTTGTAAGCGGCTGGCGATTGTGGATTCAGGAAAAATTGTTGTCAGCGGAACACCTGCAGATTTGAAGCATGAAATCGGCGCTGACTCGATTAAGCTGGTTATTGAGAACTGTGAACGAGACAAGTCCAAGGCCAAAGAACTTCTAAAAACCCTAACTGGCGTGACTCTTGTGATGGATTCTGGTCCACCGGATTGCTTAAACGTTTTCGCAAAAAACGCGGGTCCCTTAGTCGCCGATATTGTGCGGGCATTTGACAGCAGTGAAATTAGGCTGCTCTCCGTAACCTTCTCGTCGCCATCGCTGGATGATGTTTTCCTCAAGCACACTGGCAAACGCATCCGCACCGAAGACTTGGTTAAAGCGCCAAGTAAAATGTTTGGAGCCCGATGACAATGACTTTGCTAACTGACACTTGGTACCTTTTTGTTCGCTACCTCAAAAAACTAATCCGCAACCCTATCCTTTTGTTTTTCTCGCTCTTTCAACCAATCATCTTCTTGTTACTTTTCACCCAGCTTTTTGGGCAATTCTCTGAAATTCCCGGTTTCGTCGCTGCGACCGGTACCACTAGCTATGCTATTTTCGCCACTGCAGGCATCTTATTGCAGAATGCTTTCGGCAGTGCCTTGCAGTCGGGTAACTCGATTGTCGCGGATATCGACTCGGGTTACTTGCAGAAAATGCTGGTGACGCCTGTGAGCCGCTACGCGATTTTGTTGGGTCGGTTAACAAGCGATGCTTTTCGCGTGGTTATTCAATCATTAATTATTATTCTGTTATCGCTTTTGCCCTTTGTCGGTGTCTCCTACGTGACGGGGATACCTGGGATGATTCTTATTTTGATTATTGTAGCGTTTTTTGGTTTAGCTTGGTCAGGCATCTCCTTGGCTATCGGCATGAAAACAAGGAGTTCGGAGACGGTTTTTGCCATCGGTGGCTTCATCACTTTTCCCTTGCTTTTCCTTAGTACGGCTTTGGTGCCGCAGAGTTTTCAGCCTGACTGGATCAAAACCATCTCAGCTTTTAACCCCATCAGTTACGCAGTAAACGCTTGCCGCGTGCTCATGATTAATGGGTATGACTGGAGTACCATACTGCCGGCTTTCGGTGTCATAACGCTCTTGGCGGTTTTGACGTTGAGTGCAACTTTGATTCAATTCCGAAAAGTCGTTAGTTAACCCATAGTGAGCCAGTGTTTTCTCTATATTTTATTGATTGCATAGTAGCCTACATATTCAGCGCTTAGTTTATTTAGAAAATTCTTTTTCTATGTAACAGCTAATATAGTGGAACCGCCAATTAAGTTGTTCTTTGAGCAAAAACTACCCCCACCAAAGGAGCGGCACCTTGCTTAGTAAAGCCTCAGACAAGCTCAACCGTTTATCCTCCAAAAAATCCCTAAAGTACACCCTCTACATTTCAGCTGTCATAATCTTTTTTGCTTTAATTCTGATCCCGCCGATCATCGGAATCTTAACCAAAGCGGGGTCCCTACAGAACATACTTGATAACCCAGCGTTAATGAATACAGCTTTAAACGCTATCGCTGTATCTTTCATAATTGGCTTGGTTGTTGCGGGCTTGGATCTTCTGGCAGGTCTCCCGCTTGCTTGGTTTATTGCCCGTGGCAAGTCAAGGTGGTTAACTGTTCTTGATACACTGGCGGATTTGCCCTTTGTCGTACCAACCGCTGCATTGGGATACTCGCTTTTACTTTTCTGGAGCTCACCCGGTGGCATATCTGACCTATTCGGTCAACCCTTTGTTTCCCCCGGGTGGCTTCTTGTTTTACTTCTACATTTTACTTTTTCCTATCCTGTGGTCGTCCGAGTTATTGTCGGTGCACTGCTCGATTACAAAACCGAGTATGAACGAGCCTCACGCACGCTCGGCGCTCCACCGTTAACCGCCGCCAGAACCGTATCATTGCCGATTTTGAAGCCCTCCTTGATTGCTGCCTACACCTTGGCTTTTGCGCGGTCTCTCTCAGAAACAGGTGCCACCTTCATAGTGGCGGCAGGATTATTCCTAAACGGCCCCGTCTTTATTCAGACCGTAAGTAACGAATTCAAAAGCGGCACTATTACCCAAGGATCATACGAAGCTGCCACTGTTTTTGCCAGTCTCATCCTCATTGTTGTATCTTTGGCAATTTTTGTCTTGATCCGTGTGGTTGGGCAAAGGCTTAAACTTCCATTCGGCCACGGTTTGGCGTCGTTTGAAAAGAAACTCAGCTATAAAAAAGGCGCTTGGACCCGCAACGGCATCGCATTGGCTGTCTTCATATTCATCGTGTTGATCCCTTCCATGTTCGTTGCGTTGCCCGCATTCCAAGCCATCGTAACTGGGTCAACGTTTACTGAAGTTTTTACTGGCTCAGGCATATGGGCTAGTTTCTGGCAGAGCTTAACGTTATCCTATGGCTTAGCCGCTGTAGTTACAGTGTTAGGTATTGCCTTAGGATTGCCTATGGCTATACTGATTGCTCGCAAAACCTTTGGAAAATGGCTCTCCGTAATTCTTGATACCTTAATTAACGTTCCAATTATTGTTCCCTCCATAGCCTTAGGAGTGTCTTTAAAGTTCTTTTGGTCAAACCTCCCCGGTATCCCTGAGTTTCTGCTGTTGGTATTCGCTCACTTGGCAATTACCTATCCCTATTTCGTGCGATCAATGTCCGCTGCTATGGAGCGTATAACTGTCGATATGGAGGAAGCTGCAAAAACGTTGGGGGCTAAACCCTTAATCGTCTTCCGCTCAATTGTTTGGCCTATTACTAAATATTCCATCTTCTCAGGTGCAATCATCGTCTTTACAAGAAGCGTAAGCGAAACCGGCGCGACCTTGGCTGTAGCGACAAAACTGCAGACGGCGCCTGTTTTGATTGTAAATTGGGTTAACTCTGTTAGAGGCACGATTGGACCGATTGCAGGCGTTACAGCCTTAAATGTAGGCTTAGCTTGCGGTCTCTTGATCCTATTCAGCTTCATTATACTGCTGATCTTGCGTCTATTAACAAAAAAAGGAAAAGCCTAACATGATAATCAATAAGTCACCCAAAAAAGTCATAGAGGAACGAAAAAAGTATGCCAGAAGTCAAAGTTGTTAATGTAGTAAAAAAATATGGTAAACTTTACGCTTTAGACCATGTCAGCCTAACCATTCACGACCAAGAGTACTTTTCGCTTTTGGGTCCAAGTGGCTGCGGCAAAACCACCCTGCTACGTCTCATCGCTGGCTTAATTGAAGCGGACGAAGGCGAAATCTACATTGGCGACCGACGTGTAGACAAGGTTCCTCCGGAAGACCGGGATATCGGCTTCGTGTTTCAAACTTTTGCTTTGTTTCCACACATGACTGCTTGGAGTAACGTGCTCTATGGGCCGAAAGTTAAGAATTATGATGCTAAACAAGCTGACACCATAGGACATGAAGTCCTCGAGCTGGTTAAGCTCAATGAACGCCTCAATGCTTATCCGGGCGAACTCAGCGGAGGTATGATGCAGCGTATTGCAGTAGCTCGGGCGCTTGCCGCTGGCGCAAAGATTCTGCTTCTCGATGAGCCTTTGGGGCAGCTTGACGCAAAAGTTCGCAATGACATCCGATATGAAATTCGACGTATGGCTAAAGACTTAAAATTGACGGCTATTCATGTTACTCATGACCAGGCTGAGGCGATGTCTATCTCTGACCGTATTGCCGTTATGAAGAAAGGTAAGATAGTCCAGATTGGATCGCCCAAAGAACTGTATATGCATCCTAAGACCTTGTTTGTGGCATTCTTTATCGGAGAATCTAACCTGCTTGAAGGCTATGTTACAAAGACCGATGGCAAAAATGCCGAGGTGGAGTTGCGAGAGGGCTTTAGGGTTGAAGCATTCAGCGAGCGAGACATAAATGTGAATGACCGGGTTGTTTTGGCTATTAGGCCTGAAACATGTGAAATGAAGATGGGTTTCATTGAGGGACCCAACGCCTTGTTTGGGCAAATCGAGAAAACCACCTTTGAAGGCACTATTGTCCGTTATGAGATACGGCTTGTGAACGGTGATCGGTTTGTAATTAATCGGCCATCGCTTACAGAAGATTGGGTTGATGTAAGTCAAGATGTTACTATTACTTATCCTTTGGATAAGGCGCATCTGTTTCCATATCCTGAGAATGGTTTGAGTGATGAAATATCGGTTTAATTGCATCGATGGTACATATTAGTCATATCGTTCAAAATATGGATACAAACATGAAATTTAACACATTTGGCTTCTCAAAATTTAAAAGCAAGTACACTGCTTTTATGTGAACTATCTCGGGGCAGTAAAGGAGAGAAACAGATTCAATGGGAGAGACCATCCTATGCAGTACCGATAAATTCACCATTAAAACGCCTAACAGCAAACCTGATGCTGCCTTTAGTATCGCTCATTTGTCCAGTTCCCATGCAGATAACCTTAAATACGGTCACAGAGACGCTTTCGGGTATAACAAGTGCCAATTTGGTTCTACCCTTGAGGAAGCTTTGATGGTAAAAGGCATTCACGGAGAGAAAATAGCATGATTGTCGACGCAATTTTGGAAGCCATCCTCGCATTCGTTTTAATTTTTGTCGCCACCTACGCAATCTATGCAATAGGTAAACATTCAGCGCCTAAAACTACTATAAGCGAAAACGAACAGGCGGCGTATGCCTGCGGAGAAAAAGTTACCTTCCAAGGACTCAAAATCAACGTTTCCCTCTACAAGTACTTAATTTACTTCGTAGTGTTCGATACCTCAGTTCTAGTACTTGCGTTCGCTTCCTTTGCTTTGGCGCAGGTGAATCCCCTTCTGTTGGTCCTCTACATCGGCATAATCCTCGCTGCGGGCATAGTCTTACTTGATGGAGGCAAAGAGTAAATGACAGACACAAAAACTTGGGCACGTGTAAAATCGCCTTGGGTGCTACACTTCAACTCTGGCGCCTGCAACGGCTGCGACATCGAAATCGTTGCGCTCCTCACTCCAAAATATGATGTTGAACGATTCGGAATAAAACTAGAACCATCCCCCCGCCATGCCGACGTACTCCTCGTAACAGGCGCAGTAACACAGCAATGTGCAGAACGCTTAAAACGCGTCTACGACCAGATGCCTCAGCCCAAATTCGTCGTCGCCATCGGCGCATGTGCATGTGGCGGCGGAGTATTCGCGGGAAACTACAACGTGCTCGGCGGAGTAGACAAGGTTCTTCCCGTCAGCGCTTACATACCTGGTTGCCCACCCCGCCCAGAAGCCATCATAGACGGCGTCGTTAAGCTTCTCAACGCAATTAACCCGCCTAAAGTGAAAAAGCAAAAGGAAGCTCCTAAAGAGGAACCTAAACCGGCAGTTCCTCAACCGCAAGAATCTGCCCCAGCAGCACCGGAGGTAAAATAAGATGTCAAACAGTAAAGTCGATTTTATCAGTTTAATAGAAAACAAATTCGGCGATAAAGTACAAATCCAAAAAGGCGTAGATGGAGAAGCCTCGTTTGTTGCAAACAACGGTTTACACTACGACGTCCTAAAAGCCATGATTGAAGTAGACGAAAAAACAGGCATCACCGCCATAAGCGGCGTAGATTTAGGCGCCACTTTAGGCGTATATTATCACACTCACACGGCCCAGTCCTTCTTTACGATTAAAGCTGAAGTGCCACGAGACAACCCCAAAATAAAGACCATAGTTGACATTCACCCGGGCGCAGCCTTTCATGAACTCGAAGTAACCGACCTCTTCGGCATCGTGTTTGAGGGCAACGAATTCAACGGGCACTTTGTCCTCTCTGAGAACTGGCCAGACGGCGTCTATCCTCTGCGAAAAGACGTTGACCCAACAAAAGTCAAGCTTGTCCCAACACCCGCCCGAGAAGACAACCTCCCAGCAGAGGGCAGAAAAGTCAAAATCATCATTGGCCCCCAGCACCCAGCGTTATTGGAACCTGAGAAATTCTCTGTAACCGTCGACGGCGAAACCGTTACCAAAGTTGAACCCCGCATCGGCTATGTACACCGGGGCATAGAGAAAACAACTGAATCTCGCACCTACCTACAAGATACCTATCTCGTCGAGCGTGTCTGCGGTATCTGCAACGCCATTCACGCCTACACTTTCGTAGGTTCCGTCGAGAAAATCCTCAAGGCATCCATTCCTGAGCGAGCTGAGTATCTGCGGGTGGTCGCCTTAGAACTTAATCGTCTTCACAGTCACCTTTTAACTTTGGGTCACGCAGGCTTAGAGATTGGTTACGAAACCCTTTTCCAGTATTTCTGGAGAGACCGCGAACCCATCATGGACCTGATTGAGTTAACCAGCGGCAACCGCGTCTATGGGTCGCTTATGACTGTTGGCGGCGTAAGAAGAGACTTAAACCCTGACAATATCCCCAAAATTAAGGCTGTTCTTAAGGATCTTAAGGGCAAATTGCCTTTCTACCGAAAAATCTACGAAAGCGAGCCCTCCCTTAGATTAAGAATGAAGAACGTGGGTACACTAAGCCGGGAAGATGCACTCAAACTTTCCGTAGTCGGTCCAGTAGCAAGAGGTTCAGGCGTTGATATGGACATACGCAAAACTCAACCCTACTCTGCTTACCCTGAGATTCCCTTCAACCAAATCGTATACACCGACGGCGACACATGGGCAAGAATGAACGTTCGCTTAGATGAAGTAGAAGAAAGCATCAACATCATTGACTACGTGGTGGATCATCTTCCTTCGGGTCCAATAAAAATAGATTTGCCCAGAAGCATACCTGCTGGTGAAGCTGTCTTTTCCACCGAAGCGCCCAGAGGTGAACTCTTTTACTACGTGAAGAGCAACGGCACAGACATGCCTGACCGCGTAAAAATCCGAACCCCCACATTCGCTAACATTCCAGCGTTCCTAAAAACAGCCATCGGTGAGAGCATAGCTGACGTACCAAGTAACTTTGTTAGCTTAGACCCCTGCTTCTCATGCACTGACAGGTGATAAACCATGATTGACTTCGTCTTTATCTTTCGCCTGCTAGTTTTCCCAGGCTTCACATTCATCCTATTCCTAACATTATTCGTTGATTGGGTAGAACGCAAACTTGAAGCCCGTATACAAAACCGCGTTGGCCCCATGGTTGCAGGACCAGGCGGCATACTTCAACCCCTCGCTGACCTCATCAAACTATTAACCAAAGAAGACATTGAACCCAGAGACACTAAAAAACTTGTATTCCGCTACACGCCGCTGGTGGCTTTTGCTATCATGGTTTTTGCCATGTGTTTCTTGCCCATCTCAGGCGCAAGTGTCCTCTCAACCGGAAGCACACTGCTCGGAAGCGGCTTTAACGGCGACTTAATTATCATATTAGCGTTTGCAACCATCGCAAACTTTCTCTTGTTCCTCGCAGGCTGGGCATCATCCAACCCCTATGGCACAATTGGCTCAGCCAGAGTTTTAACCCAGTTCTTAGGCTACGACATTCCCCTGTTCCTCCTCGCGTTAACCCCCGCGTTTATCGCTGGTAGCCTCCAAATCTCAGTTATCGCCGGCAGCCAACTTTCGCCCTTTATACTGCTGGCTCCATGGGCTTTTGTCCTATTCGTAATTACCATGCAAGCTGAACTTGAAAAAGACCCCTTCGACGTACCCCACTCAGAGTCAGAAGTCGTCGGCGGCTTAGAAACCGAATACACAGGCGCAAAACTGGCTTTCCTCCACTTAACACGCGACGTCCAAGTGATTTTCGGCGCCGCCTTAGTTGTCGAGTTGTTCTTGGGCGGACCAAACGGCCCAGTCTTCTTCGGACTTGACTGGCTATTCTATACGCTATGGTTCGTGCTCAAACTGCTCGTTGTCGTAGTCATCAGTGAATACATCACCACAGTAGTTGCTCGTCTACGCATCGATCAAGTGTTATCTGGCAACTGGAAAATCCTCTTGCCAGCCGCGTTGATCTCGCTTGCGGCGACTGTGCTGTTGGTAACTTATGTGTATCATCCCTTCGGTATTGGAGTGTTAACTGGAGTGTTACCTTAGATGGCTGATAAAAAGAGAGAGAAAACCCGCATTTCCCCCATCTTTAGACGTGCGGTTTCACATCTGTTCACTAAGCCTGCTACTACGAAGTACCCGTTTGTGAAGCCTGAGCTTCCTCCTGATTCACGGGGTAAACTGGTTTATGAAATAAAAGACTGCAACGTAATTGACTTCGGAAGCGGATCCGACTTCCGATTAGACATCAAAGCCATGCGGGGCTCTAATTGCCGCGTCTGCGTGCGGGATTGCCCGGCAAAAGCCATAGAAATCGTCGAAGTAGAGGGCAGAAAACGCCCCCAAATCGACCTCAACAAATGCGTATTCTGCTATCAATGCGTCGAATCCTGCCCAAGAGAAGCCATCAAAGCATCCGACCTCTATGAGTTAGCAACAACCGATAAGGGCTCACTTGTCATGAAGCCAGAGTACAAAACTAAAAATGGTGTATCGCAATGATACTTGAAATCCTCTCTGTAGGCTTAATAGTCTCCGCTGTCTTGGCATTATTCCTCGATGAAGTAGTCTACGCCGTAGCAGCCCTATCAGGAACCTTCCTGTTTACAGCATTAATCTACGCCTTAAGCGGCTCCATATACGCCGCTATCTTCCAGTTCGCCGTCGGCGTCGGCACATTAGCCATCCTTTTTCTCTCAGGCGAAATGCTAGGTGAAAAAACAACCAAGAAAGCCTCACCCACAAAAGTAGGCGGCTTAATTGGTGCAGGCGTGGTCTTCTCTTTGCCAGCGATTTTCCTCTCAGTTTCAAGTACGCCTGAAGTGAGCACAGGCCTCCAAGTCGGCGATGCCCTTTGGAACCTGCGCGGCGTCGATGTTTTGATTCAAGGCGTTGTCATCTTGACGGTGGCGTTGGGAATCGCCATTGTGCTCTTTGAGCGGAGGAAGAAGTAATGGACTTTGTCATTTTATCCGTGGTAATGTTGGGCATCGGCATCTACGGTTTACTCACTAATCGGCAGTTGCTTAAAGTGTTCATATCCGTTGAGCTCATAGCCACCGCAGCCACGTTGAACTTCGTGATGCTTGGCTCCTCTGCGGGTTTGAACCAGGCGTTTTTGATTTTGGCGTTTGCCACTGACACCGCGGTCAGCGGCGTAATCTTGGCGTTGCTCGTTATAGTTTCAAAACGGTATGGCACAAGCGACATCAGTAAGATAATAGCGAAAATGCAGGAAAAAGGCGAAGTTGAGGAGGAAACACAATGATACTGCAAGAGTTCTCGGCATGGTTCGTATGGGTTATCCCTCTAATAGCAAGCTGTTTTGTTCCAGTTATCGCAAAATACAGTGAAAAAGCACGCAACTACTTTGTTGTGGCAATCGCTGCAGTGGTTGGAGCCTTAGCGCTTACCTTGGTTCCCGGCGTATGGGGCAACTCTACCCCCGCGAACTACACTGTGCCTTGGCTTCCCGCCGGCATAACCGCCGGAGTCTACGTTGACCCCTTAAGCGTCATATTCACCTGTCTAGTCGCGTTCTTCGCACTCATCATCGCAGTTTACTCAATGGGCTACATGAAAGGCGAAGAAGGCTTAACCCGCTACTACTACCTCTTACTCTTATTCATTGGCTCCATGATCGGCTTAGTAATCGCCGACAACATGCTGCAGATGTTCATCTTCTGGGAAATGGTCGGCTTATGCAGTTATGCATTGATTAGCTTCTGGTACAAGAAACCAGAATCCATCCACAGCGGTGTCAAAGTTTTCATAATGACCCGCATCGGCGACATATCCCTGCTCGCCGGCATCGGTTTACTCTTCTACATGTTTAGCACTTTTAGCTTCCACGGCGTAATCAGCGGCATCCAAGCAGGCGGTTTCGACATGAACCTGATGATATTGGTCGCCTTCTTAGTGCTAGGAGGCGCCGTCGCTAAATCAGCGCAGTTCCCACTCTTCACCTGGCTATACAGCGCGATGGAAGCGCCAACCTCCGTTAGCGCTCTCTTGCACGCTGCCACAATGGTCAAAGCAGGTATCTACTTGCTCTCCCGTTTTATTCTCATTTTTGCTGCTTCACAAGCTGTCATCGCTTCGTTACAGATCGCTTGGTTCCCCACAATCGCCTGGATCGGCGTAATAACCGCGTTTATTGGCGCAACCTTGGGTTTAATGACCACCGACATCAAAGGAGTCCTAGCCTACTCCACCGTGAGCCAAATCGGCTTCATGATGGCTGGTTTAGGCACAGCTATGGCGACCACCACCCTAGTTGTCGACTCCACCGGTTGGTTCGCAAGCATCTTCCACATGGTTAGCCACGCGTTCTTCGAAGCGCCTTGGATTCCTCTTGGCAGGTGGCATCATCCACGCCTTGGGTACACGGGACATGCGGTTGATGGGCGGATTGAAGAAAGCCATGCCTGTCTCATTTGCCTTAATGACAATCATGATTATCACCACTAGCGGTTTGCCGCCGTTTGCAGCTTTCTTCAGTAAAGGCTTAATCTTAACAAGCGTCGGCGAAGTCGCTACTACATCGGGCTTAATCCAGTTAATCATCCTGTATGCGTCGGCTGCAATCACGTTTGCCTACTGTGTCCGCATGTTCAGCTTAGTCTTCATGGGCAAACCATCCGAACACATCCAAAAAGAACACGTTCACGAAGCCCCCTGGGTAATGCTTATACCCGCAGGCGTCCTCGCAGGATTATGCATAGCTTGGGGTCTCGCTGAGCCACTAATCACAAGCTTCATGGCTGTAGCACCTGAAGGCGCCAGCTTAATCGCTGCCTTCACAACCTCAGAGTTCCCCATATTCATGCTGCTGCTGCTGCCAACTTTCCTTTTGGCATACTGGACATACTACAAGAACTTTAACACCCTGCGCAAAGTCGCCGCAGGCAAAAACCCCTTAACTTTCCTGTTGGGCCACGCATATTTCCTCGATGACTTCTACTACGCCATCGGCAGAGGCATCAACGGCTTCTCAGCTGCATTAACCCGCTTTGAAAACTACTTCTTCGCCAGCGTTCCCGACAAAGCCGGCGCAGACATCGCTGAAGCAGCGCAACCAGGCAAAGCCATGGGACTCAAGAAGGGACCCTCGGATTCCTTTACAAACTATGTAGCCGCGGCAGTCGTCGGCTTCATCCTCATCGTCATATTGATAATCTTAACGTTAGGCACAGGAGCATAAGAAATGTACGCATTACTCGCTGTATTCGCTATTTTCTCGCTAAGCATCCCCTTTGTGTACTGGACAGGAAAGAAATCCACTAAGGCAGCAGCAATCTTTGTTGCTCTACTCGCAGTGATAAGCATGGCTTTAATCGCCACCACAATTCCAAGCGTCCTCTCCCAGGGCAGCTACACTGAAAGCTACACATGGATCCCTGACATAATCACCACAAACTTCACCCTATACGTTGACGGCATCAGCGTCTCAATTGCCTTAATCAGCTTAGTCCTCATCTCCTTAGCCTCAGTGTACTCAATCAACTACATGGCAGGCAAAAAGAACCTCCCCTCCTACTACGCACTGCTCTGCATGCTAAGCGTCGGTTTAGTCGGTGTCTTCTTAACCAGCAACATGATACTGTTCTACTTCTGCTGGGAACTCATGCTGGTCCCCGCCTACTTTATAGTTGGAGAATGGGGTTACCGCAACAGCTACAAATCCGCGCTGAAACTCTTCATATTCACCCATGCAGGCGCAGTTTTTGTCCTCTTAGGCATTGGAGCAACCTACTACATAACTGGATCCACAGACATGTTCACGGCACAGACCTTCTTTGCTCAGAACATGCCCGAAGCCGCAAAGTGGATACTAATTGCTCTAACAGGCGGATTCGCAGTGAAGATGGCAGTGTTTCCTGTCCATATGTGGCTACCTGACGCACACTCTGAAGGCCCCCGCTCCAATGTCCGCTTTGCTTAGCGGAGTAATCATCAGCGCAGGAGCTTACGCAATCCTTCGTATGTCCTTCGGTATGACATTCATAGGCGTCGGCGCGGCGTTTGGTACCAATTTCCTCTATGCATTATCCATAATTGGAGTTATCACCGCATTCTTCGGTTCACTACTCTCGCTAGTTGCCAATGACATAAAGCGTGTCATCGCATACTCCAGCATCGCACACATGGGCTACATCATGTTTGGGCTCTCACTGTTCCCAGTGGCACTCGCAAGCGGCAATGTGGTCCTGCTTACGGAGGCTACTTCAATCGCAATCGTTGGTACAGTACTGCATATTATTACCCACGCTGCAAGCAAAGGCCTCTTCTTCCTCACCGCAGGAGGCGTCATGCATCAAACTGAAGAACGCGACATCCGCAAGATGGGCGGGTTAGCAGGCAAAATGCCTTTCTCAGCCGTGTCAGGCACAATCGCAGCCCTAAGCATTGCAGGTGCGCCTCCGTTGGCATGCTTTATCAGTGAATTCTTCATATTCGTTGGAGCTTTCCAAATCTTAACCGTTGACAGCTTCTACATCGTACCCACAATTCTGATGCTCGTAGCAACCGTGTTCTCGCTTGCCTATGCACTGCGGTTTGTCTCCAAAGTTTTCCTAGGGCAATCCAAAGAAGAACAGAGCTTGGTGAAGTTAGCTCAGGACGGCGGACAAGCAGAACCAGAAACCCAAACTGCGATAGGGGAGCATTTGCACAAAATCGTTGATATACCCAACTACATGAAATTCGCCCTAGGCGTACTGGTGGTTCTCGTAGTAATAATCGGTATTTACCCGACGTTCTTCTTGCAGTTAATTCAAACAGTAACCTTCGGAGTGGTCTAAAATGGCAGCCGTAACGATCTTCGAAATAATACTTCCCATATTCACGCTTATTGTCACCGCATTGTTGACTCTGCCTGTCTTTAGGGCAATCCGCAGAAGCAGCCACAAAACTGGTTTAACCGCCGCATGGGTCCTTGTGGTATGTATCATCGCAATCCTTACCGTAGCAAACTTGACGTTAATCTACTATAGCACACCTAACCCGCAAGCCCTGAATTTGACGTTGACTGGCTCAGACACCGCCATCTCAACTTCATTCCTAATCGACGCCATCTCAATTTACATGGCAATCATAATTGTCGCAGTCGCCACAGTCGTATTACTCTACACAGTGTTCTTCGTTAACTCAGCAGACCGTCCCTCTGACCGATACATAGCCGTTATGCTGATCTTAACCGCTGCTTTAATCGGTGCAGTACTCTCAGGTGACTTGTTAACTTTCTTCATATTCTGGGAAGCAGCAACAGCAGCCGCAGCTTTCCTTATGCTGTACCGCAAAAACGCGTTTAGCTTAAACGCCACGCTCAAATACCTGGTCATGGTCATCATCGCCTCCGCGTTCGTACTGTTGGGCATGTCCATTATCTACGGCATCACAGGCACACTAAACTACATCGCTATCCGCGACGCATTAACCAACATAACCTCTGCAAACCTAAACCTCCTCATAATATCCTTCATCTTCGTCATTGCGGGCTACGCGATTGAAGCAGCTGTTGTTCCCTTTCACTTCTGGCTTCCCGACGCATACACCGCAGCCCCGGCGCCCTCAGCAGCTTTCCTCTCCGCATTGGTACGACCAGGGCAGCTACTACATCCTCATCCGAATATTGCTGTTCATTATATTGCCCGCCACACTCGACTGGGTACCTATGCTGGCAGCGTTAGCGGCGGTAACCATGATAGTAGGCAACATATTCGCCCTCCTACAAAATGACATCAAACGTTTAATCGCATACATCTGTGTCGCAGACGTCGGCTACAACCTCATCGCCATCACCAGCGTCACCCAACTCGGCTTAGCAGGCAACCTGTACTTCTTCCTAATAGGCGGCTTAACCACCGCGGCAGCGTTCATGACTATCGGCATAATGAACCACCACGGATTCAAAACCCTCGACGACTTCCACGGATTAGGCAAAAAAATGCCCTATGCAAGCTTAGCCTTGGTTATTGCAGGCTTATCCTTCGCAGGTGTTCCACCGCTGGGCGGTTTCATCGGCAAATACTTTGTGTTCACCGCAGCCATCAGCGCCAACTTAACGTGGCTTGCAGTCATCGGCGTAATCACCAGCGTACTGCAAACCGCATACATCTTCCGCCTCGTCAACGTCATGTACGGCAAACAACCCAAAGACGGCATCACAACCCGCATCAAAGAAAACACCCCAGTGCTCATTCCAGTCTTCATCCTCGTCGCTGCCATTTTCATCTTAGGCTTATTCCCCAACATCGTACTGCAACTAATCCAGCCCGCGATGAATCAGCTCCCATGGGGACTAGTACCCATAGCTTAAGCAGCTACCCTTTCCCCTTTCTTTTAATTTTAAATCAACTTTTTTAGCGCAACTCTGCAGGTTTGTTTTTCTAGTATTAAGAAGAAGAGAATGCTGCCCTACTACATCATCTTCTAGTGGGCTTTGCTGGCGGTTGCTTTTTTGTGTCTGTGTCTGCATGGCGTTGCAGGCTGGTTGAGGAGCAAACCACAAGCAGAACCGACAAAACAGGTTATTTTCCGCTTGGTATTCTTGTAATCCAGTCATATTCTACGCTAAACCGCTTTTGTCAACCGATTTGTTCCTATAGTTGTTGCAGAAAACCCCCTATACACAACAACAACCAGAGGATATGGCAGAACAACGGGTTTTGACTTTTGCGTCTAGTTTAAGTTGCTGACTGGTTGTGGAGCAAACTACAAGTGGACTCTTGTATATTGCACTAAAACAAGATTTGACTGTAAAGCAATCTGGTAAGCCCTGACCATTATAGCTTTATGCTTCAGCCAGTTCCGTCAACAAAAAGAGCCCTAATTGGGTAGTGAGTTTGCCATGGCAAAGAGTTATTTTCTGATAGTTGATTTTTTTGAAAAAAATAGGGGATGGTTATTGGATTTAAAATGTCCAAATCCAATACCATACGTTTATTGTAGAGGAAGAGGATCCCGTAACGTAGTTGCTTGGATCATAATATTGGAAAGTTGTGGGAAGATAGAACCCGCTAATTTGAGGATCGACTGAGATGGCGTGTGGCCCTGCAAGTGTGAACGTTCCCGGCGCATTTCCGATAAAGTGACCATCCGAATATACTGGAGTATAACCGAAATTGTTATACCAGAACTGGCTGTATTGGTCGGTTCCGCAAACATCGACTGTTACTTGGTATGGAACACTGTAGTCGCCTGTGATTGTTGTGTCAGTAGAGATTTGTACTGTTAATGTTTGCTCTGCTCCAAGTTGCTCATATCCCTGGTACTCATAGAACAGCCTATCGTAGAGTGCGAACTGAGGCAGGTGAAATTCATGCTGCTCAGGGGTTATTGGGAAGGCAGAACCTGTTGTTCCAACCGAATAACCGTCCAAATTAACATTGGCGCCATTAATGTATTGGCTGCTGTAAGTGTCATAGCTGTTTACTCCAACATTGCATATTCCGTTTGCTGTAGTGGGGGGTGATCCAGCCGGCGGTGGGTCGTTCAACCAAGTCCAGTGGTCGTAGCCTATAGGCGTGTGATCGCCGATTCCATGAACCACTTGCTTTATTTCATAGGCAAGCATTTCCTCGACAACCACGTTCGTAAAGGTCCAGTAGGGCGTCATTGGAAAAGTTTTGTACCACGAATTGTCTCCAAAATGCCAGGCATAGACAGCTAGGTCGGGTAGTACAATTGGCATTGCCCAAGGAGTAATGTATGTGCTCTCAATTTTTATTTTCAATCCATGATCTAGTTGTGAGTTATCGACTGCAAGATTAGTGTCGGCAATAAGACATTGAATGTCATATGTAGAAGCAGAGGTTCCTGCAACGGAAACTGCAGTTCCAATTGCCGCCGAATATGGAACACCTGCAAGAGCTGCAGCTGCGGTAACACCAATTCCCGCCAAGGCCCAATAAACTGCATTTAATGCGGCCGTACCGTAGAGAGTGTTGTAAAATTGGGTTAAGAAGTTGGTTGTTTCATTACTGTATACATGATAAATTACTGTATCTACTTCCCCATAGTTATAGACCCAGAGACCGTTGAAGAAGCCAGCGGTTAATGGTTGTACGCTAATGTAGATCCAAGGGTCTACCCCACCGCCACAAAAGTCTATTTTGGTGAAATCCTCTGTACCAGTTCTTCCTTGGCTAATGCTAACGTTATAGGTTTTTTCCGCGACTGTGGCCGTTACTGTTTTGATGGGCGTCAATTGAGCAGCAGAAATATCGGGGCTATTCTCTTTTAAGTTTGCACTTAGTTCTGCCTTTGTAAAGTTAGTGTATTTTTCAAGCAGATTTCTAAATTCGGAATTGGAGTTAATGAAGTTTCTAAAAGTCAAATTTGATGGTTGCTGTGAAGTTACAGGTATTTTGTTTTGGTGCAAGTAGTTGATGAAGGCGCTCTCAAGTTGGCATCTACACTGTTCCTTAGTGGTGGTCCCGACATCGCCGTTAATTGTCATTGCTGGAAAGAGACTCACAACTATTAGAAGTGTTGTGAGTATTGCTACAAATACGATTTTTTTCATTCTTTTCAATCCCTGTCATTTTTTGTGCGCTTTTTTACTCAGCTCTATTTTTTAGTTCAATTCAAGAATTTAATATGCTTATTCATTTTTTCGATTTTTGATTTTAGGGTAAAGCTTTTAAACTGATTGGAAATATTATGCTTTTATGGACAGGGATATTCGATATAGTTATTCAAGTAAAATAAAGCAATTGATACTTTTTTTCATTGTGCAGGTCACCACTATTATAGCGCTTTGGTTTACTGTAATTAATAATATTATTAGTCCTACGGCATTTTTCTATGGATTAATAGCGTTGACTGTTCTAATCTTTATCGCGGCGCTCGTCTCGGATATTTTGTCTCGCAAGAAGTCAAGTATTTAGAAGAATGTTGTTTTCTCTACGCATAGATTAGGTTCACCTTAAACGTTTTTTTCTCGATTATAATTTTTATTGAAATGAATCACTTAGAGTCTCGATAGAGGCCCCCCTAGACGTTAAAATGAAGATCTGCTTATACCTTTGCGGGACTCTCGCAATATATTCACTTTTCTCAAGTTTATATAACACTGGGTATACGGTGCCTGGGCTGATTTGGATGCTATATCTATTCTTCACTGTTGCGATTATGTCACTTGCGCTAGTTATGCTCGCTTCTTTTAAGCGGGTCATAATTATTATAGGCAAATAAGCTTCGATGATCCTTCTTTGAGTGTTTTGTATAAATATAGCCTCAATTGGTAAATCGTTCTTTTTTGTTTTTGCGCTCGATTTTTTGGAGCCTACATGGGCTTTAATCGGAGTCACAGAAAAGCCGCCTGCAGGACAGTGTAGCCCTGAATAACCATTTGTCTACCAAATCATATAAAGTTTACAATAGTTGTAGCATGGTTAATCAAATTCAGGGCTTTTCAGAATTAAGCTGATTACTCAATCTCATTGACAATTGCAGTTAGATATCATTCGGCACCTTCGGAAGGTTTGACCAAATGATACACTAACCATTTGATGCCTATTACAAACTACAAAAATACAGCGGGAGGGTGCCCATTGGTTACCGCTTTATATAGGGGAAGGGGGGTAGTGGCAGAGCAACAGCTATTTCCTAATCTGTCCATCGCCTAACACAACGTACTTGGTTGTGGTGAGGTGCTGGACGCTCATGGGTCCGCGTGCATGCAGTTTCTGTGTGGATATGCCGATTTCTGCGCCTAAGCCAAATTGGTTGCCGTCTGTGAATCGGGTGGAAGCGTTCCAGTAGACTGCGGCGGAGTCGACCTCCTTTAGGAACCGCATGGCTTTGTCGAAGCTGGCTGTGACAATGCTATCTGAGTGGTGTGTACCGTACTTGTTGATATGAGCAATTGCTTCATCTAAGTTGTCTACGACTTTGATCCCTATGATTAGGTCGAGGTATTCGGTGTACCAGTCCTGCTCGGTTGCGGCTTTGACGTCGGGGGCGATTTTTTGGGTGGCTTCGTCGCCTCGAACTTCGACGCCATTCTTACGCAATTCCGCAATGATCACTGGCAGATAAGACTTAGCGATTCCGCTGTGCACAATCAGCTTCTCGGCTGCGTTACAGACGCCAGGCCGCTGAACTTTTGCGTTTATCACGATAGGCGTAGCCTTTTCGAGGTCCGCATCCTTTTCAACATAGACGTGGCAGTTGCCTGTGCCTGTTTCGATAACTGGGATGCGCGACTTCTCCACGACGGTGTTGATTAGGTCTGCGCCTCCTCTGGGCACCAGCACATCAATGTATCGGCGCATGCTCATGAGTTCCTCGGCGGCTTTGCGGTCAGGCGAATTGACGATTTGGATAGCATCTGCAGGCACGTTTGTTCCCACGAGTGCTTCGCGGAGGACTTCGCCGATTGCTACGTTTGAATGCAACGCATCGGAGCCGCCTCGGAGGATGACAGCGTTGCCTGATTTTATGCAGATGCCAGCCGAATCTGAGGTGACGTTAGGTCGGGATTCGTAGATTACGCCTACTACGCCCATGGGTACGCGGATTTGGCTTATGATCAATCCGTTGGGGCGAGTCCAAGTCGCCAAGTAAGTGCCTATGGGATCGGGCAATGCTGAGACTTCGCGGAGTTCCCTAGCCATGGTTTGGATTTTCTTCTGGTCCAGTGCCAAACGGTCTAGCAGTGAAGCTTTAAGTCCACGGGCTTTAGCTGCTTCAACGTCGATTTTGTTGGCTGCCAAAATCTTTTCAGCGTTGGCTTCCAACGCGTTTGCCATTCTGCAGAGCGCATTGTTTTTGGCGTCTGCTGAGAGCTTGCCCATTTCAAACGCTGCCGCTTTGGCTTTGATGCATATTTCCTCTATCATGCTCATGCTGACTCCTCTGTGAGGTGGATGTTTCGGTGGTCAACGACTTCTTTGGGTTTGTCTGCACCGAGTTTCCGCTGTACTTCTGATACTTGGAGCCCTTTAATTAGGTTTAACTGTGTGCTATTGTAGTTGGGGTTACCCCGGGCGAATTCGCCTTTTTCATCCGCTAAACTGACCACATCACCCTCGTTGAACGAGCCCACAACTTCAGTTACGCCCACAGGCAGCAAACTGGAACCTTCCAAAATAGCTTTTTTTGCTCCAGCATTAACGTGGATGGTGCCTTTAACTGCGGCGCCGTAAGCTATCCACCGCTTAACTGCTGGCATGCGCTCTTGAGGTTTGAAGTAAGTGCCAACTTCTTTGCCCGCCAAAACGTCCACGATCACGTTTGGGCGTCGACTGTTGGCGATGACCACAGGAATGCCGCACGAAGTGGCGATTTCAGCGGCTTTGAGTTTGCTCTGTATTCCGCCTCTGCCCCGTTTGCTTTTACCGCTCAGTGACTCTTTGAGTTTGGGGGTTACGGCTTCGACGGTTTTTATGAGTTCGGCGCCGGGTTCTTTGGGGTCAGCTGTGTATAAGCCCTCAACGTCGGAGAGGATGATGACTAGGTCTGCGCAAATGGCTCCAGCAACCAACACGCTGAGGCGGTCGTTATCGCTAAAGTTTACCCTGTAGCCTTCGGTACGCATCAATTCGTCAACGCTGGTCACGTCGTTTTCGTTTATGATTGGGACCACGCCGACTTTAAGCAGTAAATTCAAAACGTCGCAGGTGTGCACGTATGAGGCGCGATTAGAGAGGTCTTCGGCTGTGAGCAGTATCTGCGCCACTTTTAGGTCGTGTTTTCTGAAGAGTTCCCGATACAGCGCCATCAATACGCTCTGACCCGTGGCGGCGGCTGCTTGCTGAAACGCCATGTCTTTGGGTTTAGGCGGGATACCCAGTTCAGCTATGCCTGCGGCTACCGCGCCCGAAGTAACCAGCACTATGCGGTCACCCTGTTTGGCGGCCATCTGCAATCTGCTCGGCAAGGTTCGCCATTTCTTGGCTGTCAAGTTCGCCGTCGCTGTTGGTTATTCCGTTTGTGCCTACTTTAACCACGATTAGTCTCTGGGGCATTCGACTCACTACTAGATACTCTTATTTGAAATATGTGTGGCTTCCTTAAAAATACAACCAAGCGAATTATCCGAGAAAAATGCATAGTTAAAGCTAATTTGGGGTTCAAACGATAAATTAAAAAAATCGCATGGAAAATTTTATAAGTAAAATGAAATGGCTTGTTGTGCATGTACATCCCCCTACAAACCTTAACTTCTACAAACCCCTCAGTGTTTTGGATTGCACCAGTTGCAGGCGTTATTGCTGTTGTTGCCTCTCTTCTACTCATGTATAGAATCGGTAAAATGAGTCCAGGCGGACCCAAAACCGTCGAAGTAGGCAACGCAATACGCGAAGGCGCCTATGCCTTCCTCAAAAGGCAGTACAGAACCATCGCTATAATTACAGTGGTTATTTTTGTCCTACTATGGATTGCTTTGCCAAGCGGACCCTACGGCGTCGGCACGGCGGCAGCGTTCCTGGTTGGGGCAGTCGCATCTTTAGCGGCTGGCTACATCGCCATGGATAACGCGACAAAAGCAAATGTTCGCACCGTGGCGGCGGCAAAAGAGCATGGCGCGGAAGCAGCGCTTAAAACTGCGTTTTACGGTGGTGCCACGATGGGTATGGCGGTTGTTGGTTTATCTTTGTTGGGTGTGAGTTTTCTGTTTTTGCTTTACGGCGGCTTTAACGCCATGTTTAACACCATGAACGTCACAGAAGCAGCAACTCTTGGTAGAAATGCAGCAAGTGGCATCGTGGGCATGGGTTTTGGCGCCTCTTTGATCGCATTGTTTGCGCAGCTTGGAGGCGGCATCTACACTAAAGCTGCAGACGTCGGTGCAGACCTCGTGGGAAAAGTTGAAGCAGGCATACCTGAAGACGACCCACGTAACCCAGCAGTTATCGCTGACAACGTCGGTGACAATGTCGGTGACAGCGCTGGCAGAGGAGCTGACCTCTTTGAATCAGCCACTGGCGAAAACATCGGTGGCATGATCATCGGCGGCTTAATCAGTATTGCAACAGGAAACCTCATCTTCTTGATATTCCCCTTGATCGCTCGCGCCTTGGGCATCTTTGCCACATTAATCGGCATGCCCTTTGTGAAGCTTACCGCTGCAGAAGCAAAACACCCAATGAAAGCACTACGCAAAGGCCTCCTCAGTAACCACCATCGTTTCAGGCATACTGTTCTTAATCGCTGACATTGTACTCTTAGGTGACATGACTATCTCCATGACTTACATTTACCTCTACTTCTGCTTACTCGCGGGCTTAGCTGCAAGTGTAGCAATCGACTACATCACAGACTACTACACAGGAAGCGACCGCAAACCAGTCGGACGGATTGCTAAAGCCAGCGAAACAGGCGCCGCAACCAACATTATCACAGGGTTCGCAGTAGGACTCGAAACCACAGCGCTACCGATAATCTCACTGGTCATCGCCCTGATAGTTTCATACTTCTTTGGAACGCAATTCGCAGCTTCATGGAACGCCACCAATAGCACATACATAGACCCATTCATCGGCGGCATCTACGGAACCACCCTTGCAACCATGGGTATGCTCGCAGTTATGGGCATGGTCTTAGCCCTCGACGGCTTTGGTCCAATCGCTGACAACGCAGCCGGCATAGCCGAAATGTCCGGTGAAGGCGGCGCAGAAGAAACCATGGAAGCCCTTGATGCAGTCGGCAACACAACAAAAGCACTCACAAAAGGCTTTGCACTCGGCTCAGCCTTGCTTGCGGCGCAATTGCTATTCCAAACCTATGCTTCAGAAGTAACACTACAAACAGGCGTACCCTTCATCGTAGACATATCCAACCCAGCTGTACTCATTGCAGGCTTCCTCGGCGCAATGCTGCCCTTCTTCTTCAGTAGCCAAGCGATCAGCGCAGTTGGAAAAGCAGCGGCCGAAATGGTTGAAGAAGTCAGACGCCAATTCAGAGAAATCCCCGGCATCATGGACGGCACAGGTAAACCAGACTACGGCAAAGCAGTAGACATCAGCACAAAATCCGCATTAAAAGGCATGGTACTTCCAGGATTAATCCTTGTGATTTTCCCGATCATAGTCGGTGTCCTCCTCGGCCCCGAAGCAGTCGGCGCATTCGTCATCGGCGCAACACTATCTGCAGTTCCATTGGCACTGTTTATGAACACAGGCGGCGGCGCATGGGATAACGCAAAGAAATTCATCGAATCAGGCAAATTCGGCGGCAAAGGCAGTCCAGCACATGCAGCAGCAGTCGTAGGCGACACAGTTGGCGACCCACTCAAAGATACAGCAGGCCCAAGCCTCCACGTCCTCATCAAGTTGCTAAGCACGCTCTCCATCGTCTTCATCCCAGTGTTCTACAATCTGCTACAACTGATACACTAAGCAATCCACGGGAAGTTTTCTCTTCCCGCCCAAAACTTTTTTGTCCAATCTTTTAGAAGCCAACTTAGATTAGATTACAGGTATACTTTCGGGAATGTCTCCGTCGAAACCTTCATGCTCGATTGCCGTAGCAAGCCGCCTCCCTGAGTCGGTTAGGAAAAACAGTTTGTATCGGTTGCGTCCGTCGCGGTTAAGCCGAATTTCTTCTCGGAACAAGCCTGCATGAGCTAATAACTCGCAGTTTCGAATGTCATCCGATGGCATGGGGGTGCCTAAACTTTGGTCGAGCAGACTTAGGTATTCACATTTGCTTTTTAATGCAGCGACAAGGCATCCTTTGAAGGGGTCAATATTTTTTTCTAGGTATTGGCACATGTACTGGTGAAGATTTTCAGACATAAAAACACCTAAAACGCAATTAAAGTTTAGTTTGCATGGGATTTAAAGTTTTATCTACTCTTTGCTCCGCAGTATATTTCTACCTGTTTATGCATTCAAGTATCAACCGAGACGGATTTAGTTGAAAATTATCCAAAAAGACCTCCACCAAGGCTTCGTCAAAGTCGTCCCCGACACCCCAGACGACCTCTGGCACCTATACAACGTCGTCTATAAAGGCGACGAAGTCTACGCCTACAGCAGCCGCGCCATTAAAAGCGACACAGAAACCAGTCGCCCCAAAAGCGGCGAACGCGTTTCAGTTTTCATGGGCGTTAGAGTAGAATCGGTAGGTTGGGACAAGTTCCTAGGTAAACTGCGGGTCCACGGCTTAATAATCCACGCCCCCGACATAATACCCACAGGTGCCCATCATACGCTCGCCATTGCACTTAACCAGCAAATGACCATTGTAAAGAAAGAATGGCCCAAACACCTCTTGGACCGACTGGAAAAGGCAAGCGAAACCGAAAAACCCTTGCTTATACTCTCCATCGACGATGAAGGCTTTGCCATAGCTGAAACCAAACAGTACGGCTACGAAACCCGTGTGGAACAACGCACTCGGCTTCCCGGCAAGCAGGACGCGGACAAACGCGTCGAAGCCACTAAAGGCTACTTTAAACTCGCTTTAACCAGCATAGAAAAACTCTGGGCGCCAAAACATAACCCCATTGTTATTATTGGTGCTGGCTACGTAAAAAACGACTTTGTTAATTATCTTCAAGATGAAAACAGGGAATTGTCCAAGGCAGTGGTTGACATTAAAAGCGTTAACAACGGCGGCACAGCAGGCATCGACGAAGCGCTACGCTCAGGCGTCTTACTGAAAACTGCGCATCAACTCCGCATCGTAGAGGAAACTGAAACCATTGAGGAAGTGATGAAGCGGCTAGGTAAAGGGGCAGGTACAGTCACCTATGGCTTAGACGCGGTTGAGAATGCGGTGATGATGGGTGCTGTGGAGAAGCTGGTGATTGCGGATACGACCTTGCGTGATGCCGATGAGCAACAGAGGCTTAAACTTGAAGACCTTATGCATCAAGTGGAAAGACGCAACGCCGCAGTGACAGTGGTTAGCACTGAGCACGAGGCGGGTTTTAAGTTGGTTTCGCTGGGGGGCATAGCGGCGCTACTACGGTTCCCAATTTATAGGGAACAAGCAAGCCAAAGCTAAACCTCTAAACCTATTTTTCTGCTTTTCTAACCGCAACAAATTTAACACAAACGGATACATCGCTACGAGTGTTTGATTAGTATGATGCAGCCCAACTGGAAACACATCGAAACAGTGCAAAAAAAGATCCGTGTCACCCGAGTTGAAACCAAACAACGCCATGTGGACGCCTTAGACTTAGATGGGAACATACCGCTTTGCCTAAGCGCCGACAAAACGGTTGATTTATCTAAAGTCAAACGAGCCAAAATCTATCAGGCCACCGTCAAAGTATATGAAACCGAGTTCACTGCTGAGTTGGAGCAGCAAGTGTTCGAGTCAGCCATGGGCGACCCCCAACGCTACAAAGCATTGCAGGCTATGAAGGCGTCTGGGTCGAAACCGACCAAGTACGAGTTAATCGCACTAAAACACTAAATTCCACTTAATGGTGAGTAAACTTGGTTTTTTGTTTTTTCTAGTTTAAGAAGAAGGCGGAGCGCCCCTTGCTCATCTTCTTCCTATGGGATTTGCAGGCGACTGTGTTTTGCATTCTGCAACTGAAATGCCTTGCTGGCTGGTTGTGGAATAAACCGCAAGCAGAACACCAAACTTTTGATTCAAAACTACTCAATAACCGTATTCAAAACTCTTGTTTATAGGGGAACTCGATAAAAAACTGAAATACATAATTGTATAGAAAAACTTTAAAGGCACCGTCAAACCGCATCTGTGTGATGCCCAATTGAAGCTCCTAATAAGCCCCATCAACGAAGTCGAAGCCCTAGAAGCCATACTGGGCGGCGCAGACATAATTGACGTTAAAAACCCCAAAGAAGGCGCGTTAGGCGCCAATTTCCCATGGGTTATCAAAAAAATCGCTGATTTAACACCTAAACCCATCGAAGTCAGCTGTGCCCTAGGTGACGCCCCGAACCTTCCCGGCTCCATCTCGCTTGCTGCATTGGGCGCTGCATCTTTAGGGGTGAACTATGTTAAAGTGGGATTATACGGGGTAAAAACCCGCGACGAAGCGGTTTTCTTGTTACAGCAAGTGTGCAGAGCCGCCAAAGACTGCAACCCCCAAATCAAAGTGGTCGCGACAGGCTATGCAGACGCAGAAAAAATCGGCACCATAGACCCCGCATTTATTCCTCAAATCGCCTGTGAAGGCAAAGCCGACGTTGCCATGCTTGACACCGCCATCAAAGACGGATCATACCTCTTCACACATCAAACCGCCCAGCAACTCCAAACCTTCGTCGAATCCTCCCATGCCTCTGGATTGGAGGCGGCGTTGGCGGGTTCACTGCGAAAAGAGGACCTGTCCATAGTTCACCGTTTAGGCGCGGACATTGTGGGTTTAAGGGGTGCTGCATGCACCGACAACGACCGCAACAAGGGCACAATAACCCGTGAACTCGTAGCCGAGTTAGCTGAAACCGTTAAACGTTTGCAGAGGGCTTAGCCTTGCAGCGTGAGGGCTGTGGCAGAAAAGCGGTTTTAGAAGAATTAAAACGTCGCCAGCTCCAAAACCAGCGGTATAGCAGCGGCAGAATCCTCTGTTCCATGTGCACCCAGCCGCACCCAATCGCCAAAAAAGCGTATGAACTTTTTTTTGAATCCAACTTGGGTGACCAAGGACTTTTTCCCGCCGCGGCAAAGTTGGAGCACGAAGTGGTCGCGCAGCTTTCCGATTTACTCAACGGCAAAGGCACCTGTGGCTTGGTCGTGTCAGGCGGCACAGAAGCAAACCTCCTCGCGCTTCAGGCAGCGAAAAACGCAGCCAAAAACGCTTCCCCCGAGGTTGTTCTGCCACAGTCAGCCCATTTCTCCTTCACAAAAATCTGCCGCCTACTCAACCTAAAACCCATCTACGCCCCACTGGACAGCGCCTATAGAGTCGATGCTAAAGCAGTTGAAGGGCTAATCAGCGAGAACACGGTGGCTTTGGTAGGCACCGCCGGAACCGCTGAACTTTGCGTCGTTGACCCCATCGAGGCGCTCTCGGAAATCGCCGTGGAGCATGGGTTGCATTTGCATGTGGATGCGGCTTTCGGCGGTTTGGTACTGCCTTTTCTGCCTAAAGTCACTTATCCATTTGATTTCAGGCTTGAAGGCGTCAAATCCGTCACCGTGGACCCCCACAAAATGGGCATGGCAGCCATACCCGCAGGCGGCATCCTGTTCCGAAACCCCTGTATGCTTGAAGCCCTAAAAACCGCAACCCCTTACCTCAACGACCAAGCCCACTACACCTTTGTCGGCACAAGGTCGGGCGCTTCGGCGGCGTCGGCGTGGGCAGTTTTTCGATTGCTGGGCAGAGAAGGGTTCCAAAAAATCGTGGCTGAGTGCATGAGAAATACCGCATATATCGCTGACGGGCTAAGAAAAGCAGGGTTCAAACTCGTATCCAAACCAACCCTGAACGTGGCAGCATTCCGAAGCGAAAACACCAAACATTTAGCTGAACGCCTGTGGAAGCAGGGCTGGTTTGTCTCCTACATCCCACGCTATGACTGCATTCGCCTAGTCGTTATGCCTCACGTAAAGCGCAGGCACGCCAAAGCCTTTTTGGCGGAGTTAACGACAGAAAAGCTTTAACACCATGCAAAACTCAAATTGCCTCTGAGGCTGAACTTTGAGGATAGTCGTTTATGAGCATGTGTGCGGCGGCGGATACGCTGGGCAACCTTTGCCGATGGGTGTTTTGGCGGAGGGTTTTGCTATGTTGCGGTGTGTCGTCGCTGATTTTAGGGCGGCGGAGCATCAGGTGACGGTTCTGCTTGATT
This sequence comes from Candidatus Bathyarchaeota archaeon, assembly GCA_963702095.1. GTDB lineage: Archaea > Thermoproteota > Bathyarchaeia > Bathyarchaeales > Bathycorpusculaceae > Bathycorpusculum. Next base: position 1,418,472 of record OY969706.1, on the reverse strand, counting down.
CAAGACTCTACAGGCTCAGTCCGCCGCTTGAAGCCAACTATACGTCGCAGGTTCTCTACGCCGATGAACCAAAGGAACTCCTCTTGAATTTGGCTAAGAATAACGACGCAATCTATGTTATTGCACCCGAGACAGGACACACCCTGCAGTCATACGTTGAGCTTGCAGAGCAAACAAAAAAAACCTCACTTAATAGCCCATCAGATGCCATAGCAAAAGTCGCTGACAAAGCCGCCTTCTATTTGAATCTGCAAAAAAACGGTTACCCAACACCAAAAACTCTGTTGCTAAACGTTGCTGACAGCCCCCAACAGGTTGAGCAAGCCATCGCATCCCAGTTGGCTTACCCCATTATCTTTAAGCCAATGGATGGAGCTGGCTGCAGCGGAATAAGCCTGATAGACTGCGCCCAAGACATCGCCGTTGCCCTCGTAAAAATCAGAGTCGAAACCAAAAACCCACAGTTCATCGTCCAAGAGAGGGCTGCGGGGGAATCGGTAAGCGTAAGCCTGCTCTCAAATGGCACTAAAGCAGTGGCAATTACTTTGAACAGGCAGCAAATCACCTTGGCAGCTGAGGCAGAGTCAAGTTATGTTGGCGGCTGCGTACCCTTTGAGCACCCAAAAAAGGCTGAAGCAATGGCTTTGGCTGAGCGGGTTGTTGAATCTTTTGGGCTCAGAGGCTACGTGGGGGTAGACTTGGTTTTGGGGCAAGAAAAAATCTTTGTCCTCGACGTCAACGCACGTTTAACAAGCTCTTATGTTGGGCTGCGCCAAGTTGTCAGCTTCAACGTTGCCCATGCTCTCATCGAGGCGGTTACCATGGGGAAATTGCCTGATAAGCTGCGGACTTTAGGTGTTGCTTGCTTCTCAAAAACCCAAATACCGCAGCCTAACTCTGCAGTATACCGCAGAGGCCTGCCAAAATTCCGGGAACCATAACGCCGCCCTTCCCCCTACCTGACGGCGCCGACGCCGTTGCCCTAATCATGGGTTATGGAGAAACCTTGGTTGAAGCTCAAATGCGTTTCGAAGAAGCTAAAAAGATGCTTAGCCGCATTATTCTTTGAGGCAAAGAGTTTGGTTACAGCGTTAGGCTTTGATATCGGAGGCGCCAACACCAAAGCCGTGCTCCTGCACGCTGAAAAGGGCAAGGTTGGCGGTGTGGAGGTGGCGGTGGAGTATTTTCCTGTGTGGAAAGCCCCGGACAAACTTACTGGCGTTCTTGTGGCGGTGAAGGAAAAACTCGCTGCCGCGCCTGACGTAGTAGGCGTTACCATGACCGCTGAACTCTCCGATGCTTACCAGACCAAACGGGAAGGCATAGAGCGCATCCTGTCTTGCGTCCAGACGGCTTTTCCAGCGACGCCGATTTCTGTTCTAAAAACCGACGCTCAACTGGTTACAGCAGAATCAGCCAAAGCTAACCCCCTCAGTGTTGCAGCGGCAAATTGGGCGGCGACCGGCTGGCGAGTAGCCCAGCGTCTCCGCGATGCCGTCGTGGCGGATGTCGGGAGTACGAGCACAAGCATTATTCCTATCGCAGGCGGCAAATTGGCTGCCAAGGGCAAAACAGACCTCGATAAACTCGTCTGCGGCGAACTCGTCTACACAGGCAGCTTGCGCACCAATGTTGCGGCGATTGTGCAGTCGATTCCCCTCCGAGGCGGCGTTTCGGGGGTATCGTCTGAGCTTTTTGCACAATCAGGCGATGTCCATGTGATTCTGGGAAACATTTGCGTGGAGGATTACACCTCTGAAACGGCTGATGGAAGGGGAAAAACCGTCTCCGAAGCTTACGCGCGGCTTGCAAGGGTTGTTTGCGCAGACACCGAGATGCTTACCCAGCACGAACTCCGTGGGATGGCACAGTATATCTACGCCCAGCAGATCAATCAGATTGCATCGGGCTTAAGCAGAGCCTATGCATACACAAAAACGTTGGCTTCACATGTTCCAGTCGTGGTCACTGGGCTTGGAAGAAGATTCCTTGCACGCAAAGCAGCCCAGCAAATAGGCGCCGACGAAATCATCGACATGGACCAAGTGCTGTCCAAGCAAGCGGTCATTGCCACCCCCGCCGCCGCTGTCGCCTTAATGGCTGCAAACAACCACACAGGAGAATCAAATACTTGGACATAAATGTGGTGAAAGTAGGCGGCAGTTTAGCCCACCAACCAGAAAAACTGCGATCATTATGCAGTAGACTAAGCGAGTTCTCTGGCAGGTTTAGGTTGGTTGTGGTGCCGGGCGGTGGCGAATTCGCAGATACAGTGCGGCAACTCGACAAACGCTTTAGCTTTTCAAATCAGGCGTCGCATCGGATGGCGATTTTGGGCATGGACCAGTACGGTCTGTTACTGCTCGATTTACTGCCCACGGCGGTCCAATCAAGCCGCCTAAAAGATACGTGGAAAGCGTTGGCTGAAGGCAAATTGGCTGTTTTCTTGCCTGCCCAGCTGATGCAGAGAGATGACCCCTTGGAAAATTCTTGGGCAGTGACTTCTGATTCGATTGCCCTCTACATCGCTCATAGACTGCGTGCGAAGCGGCTATTGCTGGCCACTGATGTGGATGGGGTCTACGCTGAGGACCCTAAACAGAATCCCAAGGCGGCTCTAATAGAAGAATTATCCGTTAAGCAATTACTGGGCATGAAGCGTACCAGTGTGGATTCTGCGTTGGCGGGGTTGCTGTTGAAGTGGAGGCTGGATTGTTTTGTCCTAAACGGCATCTACCCTGACCGCATAGCAGCGATTTTAGAGGGCCAAAAAAATGTTTACACCCATATTAGCTGCTGAATAAGAAAGAAATAAAAAAAATAGAAAAGGAAACGTTTTTGGGTTTAGATTTTTTTCTTATCCAGTACTTCACGGAAAGTCTTACCGCAGCAGTCGTAGAGTGCAATGGTAAGTTGAGTCCGTTTGCCTTTTTTGTCAGGCTTGCCGGCCATCTTCCACGTTTTTTTAGCAGTCTTTACTTCTTTTCCACAAATAGGACATTTTGCCATGGATATTCCTCTGATTGAACGTTATCTTATGTATGGGTTTAAAATACTTTCTATCGCTTGCTTATAATATGGCTAAAATGGGCTTCTTTTATGTGGCAACATGGAAGAAACATGGGTTTGTATGTTAATAAGCAAGCGCTTGGAGCATCCATATGCGCGGGCGTAATCAATTATTTAGGGCGGAATGAATGGTTACTGTGCACGCGTATGTACGTTGTTGGATTAGATTTGGCAGGTGTCGAGACCCGACCAACAGGCTTCTGCACACTCATCGGCATGAAAACACAGACCTCCCTGCTATACAGTACTAAAGAAATCATCGAAAAAACAGCCTCCGCCAATCCAGCCCTCATCGCCATCGACGCCCCCCTCTGCTTGCCGCCGGGAAGAAAATCCATCGAAGAACGCATAGCAAACCACCTGAGAGAAAGCGACCGCATACTACTCAAAATGGGCATCAAACTCTTCCCCGTGACATTGGGACCCATGCGAAAATTGACTGTACGTGGCATAAACCTAAAAGCAATCTTTGAAGCAAACGAGTTCAGGGTTATCGAAGCGTATCCCGGAGGCGCCCAAGACGTGCTGGGCATACCACGGAAACAGAAGGGGATAGAAAAACTCAGGCAGGGTTTGGAAAACTTGGGTATTGAGGGGCTCGACAGCGGCATGAGTGACCATGAACTCGACGCCGTAACATGTGCTTATGTGGGAAAACTGTACCTTGAGGGAAACGCCGTTGTTTATGGTGACCCCGAGGAAGGTATTGTTATGCCAAAAGGAAAAAAATAGGCGCTGGTAAAACCGGCGGTACCTATTTTACCCATTTTGCTATGTTGGGCTTCTCTCTTTTGCCCTGACCCTGCGTTGCCTTGGGGTGGCCGATTATAAGCGGAACGGTCATCTCAAAGTTTTCCGGAACACCTAGCTTGCGAAGTACTTCTGGCTTGCTGTTCAGAAACTGGACAAAGCCCATGTAGCATGTTCCAAGACCTAGTTCATAGGCTTTGAGGAACATGTTCTGCGCTGCCAAGACGCTGTCCAGCAAGTTGACGTTGCTCCACTGGGGGTCTTTCTCGGTACATATGAGAACCAGCATAGGCGCGTTGTAGCAGATTATGTCTTTGTCAGTTGAAAACTGCGCTGCAAGCGGCGGCATGTTCTTTTTAACCAATTCCTTGGTTTCGTCGGAAACGAATTTAATCAGGCTCTTATCCTCGATGATGACGAATCGCCATGGCTGGCGACCCATTCCAGTGGGCGCCCAAACACCCGCCTCCAAGACTGCGTCTAAATGCTCTTTAGAAACTGGTTCATCAGTATAAGCCCTAACGCTTCTTCTACCTTTTATCGCAACGTCTAATTCCACGTTAAAACCTCGAATCAATAGTCAAAATGTGGGCAAGTAATAAAGTCATTGGTAGCTTTGAAGTCAGTTGATGAAGTCAAATTATCTAGCAACAGATTATTATTGAAGCCGAACAACATAGTATTGTCCCTGACTTTTAGGATTCACTTCTGAGGCTTTCTACATGTTAAATGTTGGATTGACCGGTAAAATTGAGCTATCGGATTTTGTAAGCATAGTGGGCGAAGAACAAATCCAAACTGTGCGTTCGCTGGGCGACAAGCTAAAGGGCAAATCGGTCACTCACATAAACTCAACCTCGTTTGGCGGTGGCGTAGCCGAAATCCTCCACAGCATGGTCCCACTCATGCGCGATGCAGGCTTAAATGTCCAGTGGGAAGTCATTAAAGGAGACCTCAGCTTCTTCAACATAACCAAGAAGATGCACAACGCATTGCAGGGAGCCAACCTTACCCTTAGCAAAGAAGAAGAGCAAACCTACCTGGAAAACAACAAAATGAACAGCGAAACAGCGAACCTCGACGCCGACATCGTTATGGTCCACGATGCCCAACCAGCTGCACTCATTCAATACTCCTCCAACAAGAACTGCTGGATATGGCGATGCCACATTGACCTCTCCACACCCAACAAAGCCGTATGGAGGTTTCTAGAACCCTACATCGCACGCTACACCGCCGCAGTTTTCACGGCAAAACAATACGTTGTGCCCAGCCTAATTGTTCCAGCACTATCCATAAGACCTCCCTCCATTAACCCTCTTAGCGATAAAAACCGAGAACTCACAGATTCAGAGATCCTCTCAGTTTTAAACCGTTATGAAGTGAAGCCTGACCTGCCGATTATAACTCAGGTAGGACGATTTGACCCCTGGAAAGACCCTTCAGGCGCAATCGACGTTTACAGGCTTGTCAAAAAACAGTTCCCAAGCGTCCAGCTTTTACTCATTGGGGGAATGGCAACCGACGACCCAGAAGGCTGGCACTACTTCGAAAAAACCGCGCGACATGCCAGCGAGGACCCCGACATTCACCTTCTTCTAACCGATGCAAAAGGCATGAAGGATGTGGAGGTTAACGCTTTTCAACGTACCTCGCAAGTCGTTTTGCAGATGTCAACGCGTGAAGGCTTCGGTTTAACGGTAGCTGAAGCACTATGGAAGGGTGTCCCTGTTGTAGGCAGAAGGGTCGGCGGGGTTCCGCTTCAGATAGTGGACGGTCAGAATGGGTTCCTTGTCAACACTGTAGAGCAGGCAGCTGAACGAACGTTGGGTTTATTGAAGAACAGAGCGCTGGCAAAACGGATGGGCATAAACGGAAAAGAATGGGTCCGAAAGCATTTTCTGATAGTCAGCCATGTCCACGATTATTTGTTACTATTTAATGAGCTGTTGGATTTATCGTAAAGGAGCATCGCAGTACGTGGGAGCTTCCGCAAGGCACTTGCTGACTTGGTTGCCCACCTCAAACAAATCCAAGTACAGTCATTTTTCTTCATTGAGCTTGTGAAATATTCCCCAAGAACCATTTGGTCACTGGAAAGGACTACACATAGCAACAAACACTGTTTTACTAACTTGATCCCGCGACTACATGTCTAAAAGAAAACCATATTCAAATAGTATGTAAGATATTTGACATTATTGTTGACAATATTGTCCAATAAGAAGCGATTGTTAGTTTACAAAGCTTTATTAAATCGATACTAAGAACATCGCCCATGAAGAAATCAAATATAATAATACTTGCAGTGGTAGTCAGTGTAATCGTGGTTGTTGCAGTTGGCTCTCTTGTTTTCTTAGGCATGGTGGGTTCAATATTCTCGGCAAATAGCACCCCCGAACTAAAAGATGCCTCAGTAGCAGTAGACCTAGGCGGCGGATATGACACCAATACTGGAATGTTCAACTTAGATGGCACTGCCCAAAACATGGGCGAGAAAGATGCAATCAATTGCAGAGTTGAGGTCTCATTCTTCAACGTCGATAGCAACGAGGTAATAAAAACTGAAATGGTCACCATAGGTGACGTACTTGCCGAAAGCTCGAAGACCATCAATACATCCATTCAAATTCCAAATGGCTCGACAAGCGTGTCTTTTCATATGGGCGACCCTCTGTGGGATAGCCGCTAAAAATCTGTCCTCGTTAAATGTAAAATAAATCGTCTTCTTTTTTTGTTAATGTACCGAGGGAGGAGTACCGGGGTACCCTTTAGGAGGTCATCCGCTATGACAACCGGGTGCTAACCGTCATCGTAGTGAAATTGTTCGATCACAATAGCAGCAAAACTCTACCATACACAGCTTCTAATATGGAAAGAGATGATTCTCTCATTTGCAAGGTGGTTAAACACACAAGAACTCGCTGAACCTAATTGAACAAGCCTTGGAGTTTTTACGTTTTTTAGACGATTTACAATTCTTTAAGAAGAGGAAGTGAAGAGAAGTAAACCTGTCGCAGGTTTATTCCAAATTAATGGTATGGTGCCGAGGGCAGGGTTTGAACATGCGACGACTCGGTCTTCAGCCGAGCGCTCTCCCAGGCTGAGCTACCTCGGCACTTTCCTGGGGAACATTCCTCCTTTTAGAGAAACTACTTAGTCTGTGGCAAGGATGCTTATTTACGTTTCTTTGATGAAAAATTTAGCCGCCTTAACTGATGAGGCTTTGGGCAATTCTGGTTTTAGCAACTCTTTCGGTTACGTAGTAGCTTATGGGAATAACGATGAGGGGCACTGTAACATTATACACGATGATCAGAGGCATCGTTGACAGAACAAGCGCATACGAGGCTGAGAGGCTCCAACCGGAAACCACCGATACCAAGAACCCGTAGATAAAGTAGTCACATGGAAGCATCAGTAAAACCCGCGTTAAAATGCCCAAGCCCGTGTAAGCAACAACGGGTCTACACAAAACCCTGCCTCCACACTCAACCCTAAACTTGCGTCGTGCCATTAACTTATCGGATATAAAAACTCCAAGCAGCATGGTGGTAACTGCCAAAAAATAATAGGGCGGACCATAAACTCCTGCTAGCGTTGTGGGGATAATAATGTTCACAATCATGTTGAGAAAAGCGATTGACAAACCGATTAAGGGGCTGAAAAGTAAAAATGCCACAACCAAAACGACATCGCCCAATTGATAACTAAAAGCAGGCAAGAAAGGAACTGGAAATCTGAAAAAATTTAATGCAGTTGTAAGAGCAGTAAATGTGACAATTACTGCCACAGTCTTAGGCTTCATGCTTGTGGTCAGATTTTTGAATATTTACTATTTATTGTCTTAAAAGCTTTTTCTATTTAGTCTCTTTGCTGCTAACACACCCCTCTCTTTGGGGGATGGCTAGACTTCGGCTTTTTTCACTCAGGATTGAGCCGAAATTTGGCGATAGAGGGAACTCGGAGTTGTCGATGCAGGCGATTTTTACGTGTTGCACAAACGGTATCTTCTTAATTTGCTCCACTATCTCTTGAATGCTTCTAAGATCAGTTATGAAGGCTATGGATAAAATATCGAATGGCGCCATCAACTCTGTAGTTATGAATATGTTACGGATTTTTGAGAGTTGCGAAATAATAAGCGCCTTATCGCCTTCCGAGGCAATCGTGATGAACGAGAATAGTTTTCCTTGGTACCCCAATTTGGACATATCTATGGATGCTATGCAGTTGTTAACAATGAGTCCTTTCTTTAATTTTTCGAACCGCCTTCTAACCGTATACGGTGAAGCGCCCACTCGTTGCGAGATCGTAACAAACGGTAATGAGGCATCCTTCAACAACTCGCTTAGTATAAGGTAGTCAAGCTTATCCATTATTTTTCTACTCTTTTTAGCGGATTAAGATCGATATTTTCGAAGGATAAAACCGGGAGTTTAGAATACACATTCACGATCACTTTTCGCACACCAAACCGTCGTCGAACAACATCTATCTTCTCGTTTAAGCTTGCAATATTCTCAGCGTAGACTAAGGCGCAAAAATCGTATTCGCCTACGCTACTGGAAGGCTCAATTAGACAAGTATTGGTTTTGAAGAATTCTCTGAGCTCCTCAGTGTTAGAATTTGTTTGCACACCAATAAGTGCTGTAATATAAAATCCCAGTTCTTCAAGCGCCGGAAACAGGGTTGCTCCAGTTATGACTCCGAGCTTTCTTAAACGCTTAATTCGATTTAAAACCGAAACAGAAGAAATATCGCATGCCCTCGCAATATCACTCAAGCTTGTCCTTGCATCCAAAATAAGCATTTCCAGAATCCTTGTATCGATTTCATCCATGTCGACATTCAACTGTATTTTATTCAACCAGATTAACCTTTTACATTAATAAATTTTGCCCAATTATCAAGATTACTAAAGTTGATGAACGCATGCATGAAAGCTAATTCCTTAATTTTGACATCAAATTTGAATAATAAAAAAGGTTTTGATATAAAAAAAACAACAAGAATTATATATGGGCGCATACAAGTGGTTGCTTTCAGGGAGATAAAGAAAAAAATGCACAAATTAGAAAACAACCTAAAAGTAGCAATCGCGACTATTCTGCTATTATCAATCGTATCAACAGCATTCTCTTATGCCGTACCAACCACTAGCGCGCGCACACCAGGCTGGACAATCGACACTTACTGCTTCGTCAACGCAGCACCAAACCCAGCCGCAGTAGGTCAACCACTCTACATTAACTGTTGGCTTAACTGGGTCCCACAAACTGCTAACAACGTTTATGGAGACCGATGGTCCTTCGCCGTTACAGTCAAAGACCAAAGCGGAACGACCGTAGAAACCTTCAACTTAAAATCAGACGTTGCAGGCGCAGCCTACACAGCATGGACACCAACCAAGGCAGGCAACTTTACAATCGACGTTGTATTTGCTGGATTAAACATGACCGGCGAGAATCCACCCCCAACCGGATGGGCTGGTACATCATACGCGCAATACATCGGCGACTATTACAAACCAAGCAATGCATCAATGAACGTCGAGATCCAAGAAGACGCCATCTCAGGCTATCCAAACAACCCACTTCCAACCGAATACTGGCAACGCCCAATTAATGCCCAGAATACCGAATGGTACTCTATTGGCGGTAACTGGCTCGGTCTCGGTATGAAACTCGACTTCGGTGGCACCGGTTTATATGACAACAACGGCGGTTACCAACCTTACAGTGACGGACCAAAAACTGCACACGTAATTTGGACTAAACAAGTAGCTTTCGGTGGCCAAGTTGGAGGAAGCTCCAATGGCACTGGCGCCATGAGCGGAACTGAAGACAGCGTTTTCTATGCAGGTTTACAATACGAAGGCAAATTCTCACCAGTAATTATTGCAGGTGTTCTCTACTACGCTAATGTACCAACCGCTTCTAACATTCAAGGATGGACTGCACTCGACTTAAAGACAGGCGAAGTTATCTGGACAAAAGACACAACAATGCAACTACGAATGGGTCAATTACTTGAATTCACTACACCCAACCAATACGGTGCCCAAGCATACCTATGGGGAGCCAGCGGTAGTTCACTAGTTATGGTTGACGCATTCAGCGGTAAAGACATTTTAACTGTCGAAAACTGCACAAGCGGCGTATCATACTTTGAACCCTTCGCAGACGACAACGGCAACATAATCGCGTACTACCTAAACTCAACTGACTACACATTAAACATGTGGAACTCAACAAAATGCATTACACAAAGCTCAACAAGCTGGAGCTTTAGACCAACAGCAGGCGCAAAAATTGACTTCAACAAAGGCATAGTATGGACTGCACCATTAGCAACAAACCGCACCATATCGATTTCACGCGCAGGCGGAACAGCAGGCATTAACATTCTCGGCGCAGACTGGGGAAGCCAAGCGATCGTTGCAACTAACGCAATGACTGGCACATGGCAAACATGGACAAGCGACACAGGCTACAGCATGAAAGACGGGCATGTACTCTGGGGTCCAATCAACCGCACAATCCCCGCATACACTTCACCGATGATCGGCCCAGCCTCTGACGGCATCTACGCTATATTCAACAAAGAACTAAGACAATGGACAGGCTACAACATCCTCACCGGCGACAAAGCATGGGGACCAACAGATTCATACAACGACTCTTACGGCTATTACAACCAGAGAAGCGCAACCGTTGCTGACGGCAAACTTATCGCTTGGTCTTTAGGCGGCAGTGTCTACTGCTATGACATGAAGACTGGCGAGAAGCTATGGCAATTCAGCACTGGAAGCAGCGGAACCGAAACCGTTTATGGCAATTGGCCTTTATGGATTATCAACAACTATGAAGCATCAGTTGCTGACGGCGTAGTTTATGTTGAAGGCGGTCACACATACAACCCACCAATGTTCAAGGGCTCAGAGATATATGCGGTAAACCTAACAGACGGCACGCTTGTATACAAGTCCACAGGCTTCTTCTGCGGCAACCCACTAGCGATCGCTGACGGCGTTATGGTCGGATGCAACTCATACGACAACCAAATCTACGCATACGGCAAAGGCCGCTCAGGCGTAACAGTTTCAGCACCTCAAACCGTGTCAACACTCGGACAAAGCATAATGATCACCGGCACAGTCACAGACCAATCCCCCGGCAAAACATGTCTCGGCATCTCAACCGCTGGAACCGCAGCAGTTGCAGACGAAAGCATGAGCGCATGGATGGATTACCTCTACCAGCAACAGCCATACCCAACTGACGCGAAAGGTGTAGTAGTTAGCTTAGACGTCGTTGACGCTAACGGTAACTACAGACACATAGGCGAAGCAACCACTGACCCATTAACAGGCACCTACAGTTACATGTGGCAACCTGACATCGCAGGTAAGTACACAATAATGGCATCATTCTGCGGCTCAGACTCATACTACAGTTCACTAGCACAGACAGCCTTCGGCGTATCAGAAGCAGCAGCAACACCAACACCGACAACAACCGAAGTTGTACAAGCACCAGTAGAACTCTACTTCGCAGCTTCAACTATAGCCATCATCATAGCGATAGCAGTCGCTGTCGTCATGTTGATGAGAAAACACTAAGCAAACAAAAAGAGCTAAAAACTCTTCTCTTTCTTTTTTTGCAATCTTTTAGACAAAATTTTTTAGTCTCTTAAAAAAGCGAGTTTTAACTAGGACAAGCCTATATTCCCAGTAACACATGATGATTCATCAAAATGTATCCTGCTAGGGCACTGCCAAAAAAACAGATAAAAATCAACAATCCATCGTGTTTATGCTCTTCAAATTCATCGTATCGGGGCATTTTAAGCTCAACTTGCCTTCTGATTTATGTGTTAGATAGGGAAAGGTTTTATGAAAGCATACTATGTATTCACAATCTACAGCATTGGGCCGTTAGTCTAGCTGGCTAGGACGTCGCCCTCACGCGGCGAAGATCACCGGTTCAAATCCGGTACGGCCCACCAACCAAAATTTTAACGCTTATTACTTTCGAAGTAGAAGTATATTGTAGAGGGTTTTTATTGCATAATAAAGGTATTTTTGCTTTGGCAGGCGTTTTTTTGGTTGTTATTATTGTTGTGCCAATAGTGTATTTTGTTTTTGGCAGTGGTATCAACGACCTGATTGTTGTCCAGAACCCGACGGGTATGCAAACAAACGGCAACGTCAGCAGCTTTACCCCGCAAAACGTGCAGGAGAATAGCAGGAACATGTTGGTTATCGTCTTGGTTGTTGAAGCAGTTTTTGTTTTGCTGTTTGTTGTCGCGGTCTATTATGGCATAAAACATGTTCATCCATACCACTGATACTTGCGCTTGAAAAGTGTTGTTTAAAAGGCAATCAATGCTGTTCCTTTATAAATGAGCTTTATATACTGCCTATCGTATTTAAATAGGGAAGCACGTGAGTGGACATGAGTAAACGAAAACCCATCATAAACATACAAAACATTGTCGCTTCAGTTTCACTTAACCAAAAAATCGACTTGCAGAAGATCGTTGAGAAATTCCCGCAAACCGAATACAACCCCTCAGTTTTTCCGGGCTTGGTCTTCCGCTTAAAAAAACCTAAAACCGCCACATTGATTTTCGGAACAGGTAAAATGGTCTGTACAGGCGCAAAATCTGAAAAGGAATCCCGCAGTGCCGTCGAAAAGGTCGTTAAAGAACTCCGCGGTGAAGGCATCCAAATCACAGAGAAACCCATCGTTAACATCCAAAACATCGTAGCCTCAGCTGAACTCGGCGGCGAAATTGACCTTGAAAGCCTCGTCTACAAGCTTGAAAGAGTCATGTATGAGCCAGAACAGTTTCCAGGCGCAGTGTTCCGAATGGCTGAACCCAAAGTCGTCTTCCTCATCTTTAGCGCAGGCAAACTCGTATGTGTCGGTGCAAAGAAGGAAGAGCAAGTGTACGAGGCAGTCGACAAAATCCAGCATTTACTCGAAGAGAAAGAACTCATCTACTATCCATCTTAAATTTTTTTATCCTTTAATTCGGCGGCGAACCGCAGGGTTTGCCTCAGACACCTTTTTTAACACAAACTCAAATGTTTCCTCAGGCGTCAACTCCTTATTAACAAACACCCCTGTTCGCCCAACGGCATCACGCTTCAGCAGAGCATGAACCCTATCGAGCACTGTCTCCGCTGAAATACCCAGCAGTTTTGAAGTGGCTTCTTCTTTGCCGACGATACTGCTTTCAACATGTCCCTTTTCACTGGGTTCGATTAGCATCAACCGCTTATCTACCCCAACAACTCGTACATCCGCTTTTAGTTGCGCCAAATCTGCTTCGCCGCCGAAACGGTAAAACTCCCGCTCAACTCTGCGCATCTCCATCAAAGGAAATGTTACCGTTATTGCCTCGTCGATTTCGATGTGGGCTTTCATGGCATAGTTAGGCGTTGCCTGAACAATCCGCCGAGCATCAATGGGTACCTGCGCTTTCTGCAGGGCGGTTTCCACAAGAAAACTGTTCTGTACTTCAGCGATGAAGATGTCAATGTCGCTGCCTTCTTTTACGTCGCCCCGGGCAAGGCTGCCATGTACGGTTGATGTGAGGTGAAACGCTTCCAGCGCCGTCATGACTGGCAAGGCGTTCTCCCTTAACTGCTTTAAGCGTGCCCACCGTGCAGGGGTGTAGGTGACTTCTCTGTATTCGCTACGTGCTGCGGGTTTGGTCGCCATCTTTATGCCAGCCAAATCAACAGTTACTGTGGCATCGTTTATTTACTTTAACACGCCACACAGTACTCTGTGAAAAACGTTGGACACACAGGTTTGCTCAGTCTGTAAACAAAACGTCGCATTTTTCTATAGGCAGTACTCAGGCGAGCGATTATGCAAAAAATGCTTCGCATCCTCCATCGAAGCAAAAGTCCGCTCAACCATCACCCGCTACCACATGCTCAAATTCAACGACCACCTCGCAGTGGCGGTCAGCGGCGGCAAAGACAGCCTAAGCATACTCTACATACTTGCAAAACTTCGAAAATATCGTCCCCAAACCACCCTTACCGCGGTGACAGTGGACGAAGGCGTCAAAGGCTACCGTGACGAAGCCCTCACCATAGCCGCGGGCATGTGCGAGAAGCTTGAGGTGCCCCATCACGTTGTTTCTTTCAAGGAATTGTACGGTTACACCCTAGATGAAATAGTGGCTAAAGCACGAGAAAAAGGCTTATCGGAACTGACGCCGTGCGCTTACTGTGGGGTTCTACGGCGCAGAGCCATAAACGTCGGCGCACGACAGGTTAAAGCCACAAAAATCGCCACCGGCCAGCACACTCGACGACGAAGCCCAAACAGTGCTCATGAACATCCTCCGCGGAGACATCGCACGGCTCGCCAAAGAGAAACCGGTCACAAGCGAAGTTCACCCACTGTTTGTGCAGAAAATCAAGCCCTTCTGCGAAATCCCTGAGCGTGAAAGCGCCCTCTACGCTTATGTTAAAAAAATCGCTTTCCAAGACACCCCCTGCCCCTACGCTGGCGAAGCATTGCGCAATGACATCCGCGGAATGCTTAACCGCATGGAAGAGAAACATGTTGGGACCAAATTCACCGTCGCCCGCGCCATCGAGAAACTGCGGCCCGCCATCGAGGAAACCGCCAAAAAAGAGGTTTTCCGAACCTGCGCCGAATGCGGCGAGCCCTCGTCGGGTGAGTTATGTAAAACCTGTGAGATGCTACGCCAAATCCGCTAGGGTTTGTCGCCGAAGCCTTTTTCGTTTTTGAGTTTTTTTAGGATTTCTGAGGCTTCAAACGCTGTGTTTGCCGCTGCCATCTGCTGGGCTTTTTGGAGGTTGACGTTTGCGCCGCAGTAGGGGCAACGTTTTGTTTTCTGGGTTTTAGCGCATAGCATGTAGCCGCCGCATTTAGTGCATTTTACGATGAGGGTTGCAGTCATTTTGGGGTTTGCTTCCGAAAGGCTTTTCATCACACAGTTAGATAACAGTGTTGGTAGGGAGAAAAGGGAGCGGGCATGAGCACAGAAGAGTCTAAGCCAAGGTCGCATCTGGTTGATTTGGCGATTGGGTACTTCAAAAAGGAAGGCTACAAAGTTAACGCTGAAAACGTCATAATGGAGGGGCACAGTGGCGTCATGCGTCGCTTCGACTTGATCGTGCAGAAGGGCAGATTGGAGCAGGGCGTTTGGGTCCGCGATTGGAACCGAACTATCGGCGTCAACGTCATCATAAACCTCGACACTGCCTCCGACGACGTAGACCTATCCAGCCCCATCATGATCGGCGATAAATTCAGTGACCACGCCAAAAGCTACAGCAACCGCCGAAAAATCAACCTGCTTACAAAACAGAAACTTGGCAGCTTCCGCTAAACCTTGAGGTACTGGTCAGTTAATCCTTCCCGCTCCAGCATTCCGAGCCAATCCACAAAGCCACTGTAGCATTTGCGCCCATTTCTGAGTACATCCAGCAGCACATCCACAATGTCTTCGGTTGTTTGCCCTGAAACGTCGAGTTCACAGACTTTTCCTTCCTGGTTTTCGATGGCTTCGATTAGGCAGCTGTCGAGGATTTCTGCGGTGAGGTTTTCGTCGGTTTTTGAGGGGCTAAATCCGCAGTTTACCATTTGCTGTTTGAGCTCAATGGGGTTCCGCCTCAGTACAAACACCTGCGTGACAAGTTCGGTGGGGGTGACGGCGGCTGCGTAGTGTCCGTCGATTATGACGGCGTCTTTGCTGCTGGCGGCTATGGATTCACAGAGTTTTTGGCGCATTGCAATCTCGTCGATTATGGTGGTGTGGCGTTCTTTGTCCTCGCCCAACGTTAAATGGTTGGTTTTGGCGTAGTCGGTGAGGTTGATATATTCTGCGCTGAGTTTTTCGGCTAGGGCTTTGGCGGTGGTGGTTTTGCCGACGCAGGGTGTGCCTGTGATGAGGATAACCTGTTTCATAAGTAGAGTCTTGGAGCAAGCGGGGTAATTATTGGTTTTGGCAATTTTACTGTTCAGTTGACGAAAGCGGGATAGTAAAAGCCTGCAAAAGTCAAACTATACATTCACGTACTCGGATAAGACCCCTTCACTTTGCAAGGTACCCATCCCAAAAGAAAGGCGTCTGTTGCTCTGCCGCTACCTCCTTGTTTAAAAGCGGGATTTTTCAACATTTAATGGCTGCTTTTTCCACCAATAGGACCTACCTCTCTGTGGTTTTTATCGTCAGATAGACCCCTCTATAGGTTTCTGCATAGATATGCTATTTGGATCCAAATATGTTTTGTAATGTCCTGAATTTGTTTGCAAACAACAGAAGACAAATGAACAGCACAATGAGGTCGGCACTAGGCATGGCCCATACGCTAAAATCAAGCCATATCTCAACATCCAAGCACCCAACATCCCAACCCCTATAAAGAATCTCCGCAAACAAAAAACCAAGCAAAAAAGACAAACACAGCCAGCAGAAGTCAAAGCTGAAAGGTGTGGGTTTTGACCCTTTTACTGTTATATTCCTTTTCAAAATTAGAAAAAAACCATATAGGTAAAAAACTGGAAGCGAGCAACCAAAAGGTCTGTTAAACATTTAGACTACATTTTTTCAGTCGTTGAAATAGAAGCGCCCTTATGAGTATTCAATGCGCCCTCAAGGTTACTCTTAATCTTGTCAAGTATATTGATCGCCAAAGACCAATTACAGCGTTTAATAGCTTAATGCTTTTTCCTGAAGACTCCTCTTTCCGTATGTAAAAGACACCCATTCACAAGGGTTAATTTAAAGGCAATAATAAGTAGGGTAGATGCCGCCTAAATCTACTTTGCCTAAGGCTGTGACAGCGACATCAGTATCAATTCTATGGAAAGCATGCAGTTGTAATCCTACTTAGACCCTGACTTTTCTAACGCATCACCTAGAAATGTGAACAATCCGAGCAAAACAAAACGGCTAGGTTTTTGTACCCATAGGCATCTACTAATGTTGTGGCAGACTTGAAGGTCATACCTGTAATCGATATCCTAAACGGCTTAGTCGTCCACGCTGTTAAGGGAGAACGGAGCCAATACAAACCGCTGCAAAGTAGCTTAGTCAATTCTACCCAGCCCATGGAAGTCGCCAAAGCCCTCCACGCTTGGGGGTTCAACGAGTTATACATCGCCGATTTAGATGCTATCATCGACTGCACAAACGACTTTAACACCCTCAACCAAATCGCCCAAACAGGGCAAACGCTGATGGTTGACGCAGGCATAACAAGCGTAGACCGCGCCCAAAAACTGCTTGACAGCGGCGTTTCAAAGCTAATCGTGGGCACAGAAACCCTAGAAAGCATGGCGTTTGTCGAAGAAGCCGTGAAACATTTTGGCGGCGACAGCGTCGTCGTCAGTTTGGATTTGAAGAACGGCAAACTGCTCGCTAAGGAGGGTTTTGACGGCTCTGGCAACCCTTTGTCGTTGGTGCAGAAGTTTGAGGACATGGGCGTTGAAGGTGTTATTGTGTTGGATTTGGCTCGGGTAGGCAGCGGGTTAGGCGTTGATACAGCTTTAATTGAGGAGATGATTGAGGAGACAATGGTCGATGTTTACGTGGGCGGCGGCGTGCGAGGTATGGATGATTTGGTTGAGCTGCGCTCATTGGGGGTTGAGGGCGTCTTAGTTGCCACAGCGCTTCACAGTGGTAAAATCTCCATCGCCGACCTCAAAAAAGAAGGCTTCCTCTAATTACGCCCTTTTTGTTAAACATACAATGCCGCCCAACTGGGTTAAGCGGGCTCCAGCGTTGGATTCAGCGTCGATTACACGTGTTTTAACCTGTTTGTTTTGTGCAATCTGCATCAGGCGGTGGACGCGGTTTTTTTGGCGAGCGCTCGCGAGGTAAGTGTTTGTTAGGAGGAGGTATTCGGGTTGGGGTTTTCCCGGTGGCTGCGTGTTTAAGATGAGGTTTTCGGCTTCCTGCAGCGAGAAATGCACGAGCTCCGTTGTGGTGAGGCGTTTTTCGAGAATTTCAAGAAGGTCCTCGGTTTCCTGTTGCGCGTTCGCCTCAATAAGCTTTTTGAACTCGGCTTTCTGGGTTAAGGCAGCTACTTGGGGCGGCGAACTTGCGGAGCCCACAATCAAGGAGATGGTGGCGCGGTTGGAGCCTGAGAGAAGCCAGTTGTGGTGGGCTACTATGTGGTTTTTGAGGTCTTCTGCGTAGGGGGTTCTTGGCGGCGAAGCTACAACGATGCTTCTTACGCCTTCTTTGAAGTTGGGTCGAAGCGCGTTTACGATGTTTTCGTGGAAGTTGTAGAGTGCTTTCTGCTCACGTCTGCCGCCGGTTAGGAGTATAGTTTGTTGGGATTTGGCGACTTGGCTGTAGATTTGCCAGATTGCCGCGTGGTCCATTTCTACGCCGATTAAAATCGCGACTGGGTAGCCGCGTCTGTAGCTTTTTGGTTTCATCGCATTATTGTTGGGGCGGGGAGTATTTTAGTTGTAGCTTCCCCTGCGTTTTTGGGTCGGCATGTTTATGAAACACAAAACCGATTAAACAGAAGGATACCGATGAACAAAATCAGCAGTAAAAAAGAACTCGACGCCGAACTCGCACAGAACTCTGAGGTTATGGCGATATTTTATTCTTCATGGTGCCCCTACTGCAACCGTTTTGTCCCAGTCTTCGACCAAAAAATATCATCCATAAACGTTGGAACCGTTCTTCACGTAGTCGTAGACGACGATGACAACCCCCTCTGGGACCAATACGGCATCTCCGCAGTTCCCACAATCATTTGCTTCAAAGACGGCAAAGTCCAAAAACGCCTTGACGGAAAACTAGGCTTGGGTTTAAACGCCACTCAACTGGAAAAGTGGCTTGAAACCTTCAAGTAAAATCACCCACGGCTTAGTTGTTTGAGGCATCGAATGGGTGCCCTAAAAGCATTTTTATAAGTTTCAAAAAGCACTCTACTAGTAGCTTTTTTGCTATTGCGCAAATCTATTGCTTGCAGCATAGTTGGCGATGTTTTTATTAGAAATCGAGTGTTGGTTTATGGATAAAAAGACGGGTTACGCTTTTTTAGCTGTTCTAATTTTAGGTTCATGTTTTCTCTTTTCTAATATGTCGTCTGCTGAGGCGGAAATCCAAATAGCAACCGTGGGAACAACGCTTAGCTTCGTCGGTAACGACGTTGACGGCAACGGAGTCATCTGGGCAGGGGACAAAAGCTTCACGCTGTGGAAAAGCACCGATAACGGCGCAACTTTCCAATCCGTTTACCGCATACCCGGCGCCTTAGACCCCAGCAGCCCATACTCAGGTTTAGTTTGGAACGTGTTTGTTGACTCCAGAGGCTACATATTTGTCAGCGCAGGCGGCACTAACGCTCTCTACCGCTCCACCAACGGCGGCGCCAACTTCTCGCAGGTCCTTAACACAAACGGAACCCGCAGCGAATCCTTCTATATCTCAATGACCGAGGACAACCAAGGCAGCCTCTACACAGTCACTTACACAAGCGGCTATGCTGTGCCCATAGTGCTAAAAAGCAGTAACGGCGGCGCATCCTGGGTTAAAATCGGCAACTTCAATGTTGTCCATTTCCACAATATCCGATTTAACCCTTCCAACGGCTACCTCTATCTGGTCACTGGAGAACCCAGCCCAGTCACCAATTATCTGGATGCCGCCAGAATCTTCCGCAGCAAAGACTACGGCGCCACATGGAGTCTCCTAGTAGATCGAAACGACGCGTTGGGCACTGTTTACTTAGGCATGGCGTTTGTAGGTAACTACGTTTATGTGGGTCAAGATTACCCGAACAGGGTTTGCCAAATCCACCGCTTCTTAGACGATGGACGCGCCGGCACGGTGACTCCTCAAGTCGTGTATACTCCGCCCAGCGATGGCTGCATGCCTTTTATGTCCGGGATACTATTCAACGGCACCTTGGTTTTTGGGAACTGTGCAGAATCAGAGAATGGCGTAACCCGAACTGTTGCCAGCGCCGACGGGTTAACATGGAGGGTTTTGGCTGCTCTTAGCATTGGATCGTCGGATGACCGCTGGAACATGTTTACCGTGCATCCGCGCAGCGGCGTAGTTTTTGCCACATTAACAACCGGTTACCCATACTTGATAAAAGATGGGCCGCCGCTTCCACCCCCTCCAACGCCCTCGCCTACGCCAACGCCTTCTCCTACACCTGCCCCAACTCCAACCCCCACCCCTACCCCATCGCCAACGCCCCAACCGACACAAACACCGCCCACACCAACCCCTACCCCCACAGAAACACCCACCCCCACTACACCAGTAACCCCTACCCCCCAAGCCACCTCAATACCCCTATCCAACAACCCCGCCCCAACACATACACCAAAACCCACAGCAACCCCAACCCCAACACCTTCAATCCAGCCTCCTACGCCAAACCCCACCCAACCAACACCCATACCCACAAACCCCATAAAGACAAACGACGTAACAACTGGTATGATATTTGAAATCACCATAATTGCTTCACTGATGACAGCGGCGACTTTATTATCGGCTATAGTGTTGAAAAAACATCGAAAATAAGGTGCAGTTGAAGAAAAAAGAAGAGAGGTTTGTTTTAGGTTGGTGGTGGAGGCGGCGGTGGGGGCGGCGGAGATGTTTGTGCTTGCCTAATTGGGAGAACGATGGTGTTTGCCATGCGGTCGGTGTACTTTTGTTGTTTGCTTGTCGAGATTATCGCAAGAAGCCAATCTAGGAGCAGTAGCAGCCAATAGATTTTCGAGAGGTTGCGGATGAATTCTGTGCCGAATGTTCTGGCGCCTCCGTTTGTGGTGCGAACTTGCAAGCCCATTATTCGTTTGCCTACGGTTTGGCCGTTCCAAGTCAATTCCAAGATTGCACTATAAGGCACTAGGATAATGCCATAGATTAGGGGCGAGAGCAGTACTGCACCCCACAACGGCGCGGCGACATAGGTGACTCCGTAGAAACTGGTTGTGGTCCATAGAAGCGGCGAAATTAAAAATGCGTAGATTATCCATGCAGGTATGTAGGCGATGATGCTGTCGATTATAAGGGCGATTAAACGGTAGATCCAGTTTGTCCAGTTAATTTGATCCGATGTTGTCATGCCTTTTTTAACTCCTCGGTTACTCTGTTTTCGAATAACAAGTTATTAATACTTTCCATCAACCAACAAAGCTCAAGCCAAAAAACGCCCCAAGAAAATCAGGGCTTAACCCCAACTAAAAGAGCCAGCTCGAGCCATTTCCAGTAACAATCAACATCCACAAACCTGATTTCCCTCAGCCAACACAGTTGCGTCTCCACATCCAAAAGCTTGTTTGACGGATCCTCTTTTTCGGGCAACTGCCCAATCGCCGAAAAAAACCTACGATGCAATCGCTCAGTAGGCGAAGAAACATGCTCCAAATTGCAGAAGACGCCGCCGCGGTTCAGATGGCTAAAAAATTCAGTGTAGAGTTGTCTCTTTCTTTCGTGGGTTAAGTGGTGTATGGCTAAACTTGAAACGATGGCGTCAAAGCAGCCCAAGTCACTTGGAAACGGCAGGCTAAAGTCATGCTTAACAATTCTGACTCGGGTGTCGCCTTGAAACCGGCTTTGAGCTCGGGTTATCATGGGGTCAGAGAAATCCAGAGCCACACCCTCCTTGATCGAGGGATTACTTGCCAATACAAGCGAAAGCAATCTGCCGTCGCCAGCACCTAAATCCAAAACCCGCTCAGCATCCGGGGGTATCTGTTCTAAAAGCACTCTTTCGCCTTCACCTCTATGCGGCAGCTTATGCGCTCTAGATAAGTATTTGAGTGCATGTTTCTTTGTTTGCCATTCGCTTTGAACGTCAGGTTTTTTTTCCAACGCTGATTCCACAGCCAAATGTTTTATTGCATTTTAATTAGCTTTGCCGAAACTTTCCCTGAATCCTTGATTCCTTTGAAATAATCCTCTTATATCTCATTTGATCTACATATGCTGAACTAAAGAGAGGGATTTATCAGTTATGGAATTTTGTCCCAATTGTGGTTCACGTCTTGAACCCAAAAAAACCGGCGAAGGCAACGCCTTCGTGCTCTGCTGTGCAAAATGCAACTTTACCAAGCAACCCTTAGACAGAAAAGTCGAAGCAAGAACAGGCGCCGTATTGCAGCCTAAACCCAAACCTTTCATGACCGTAATCGCTCAATCCGACGAAGTTAACACCATGACCAAAATCAAAAAGATGTGCGAGAAATGCGGCCACATGGAAGTCTATGTTTGGCAAGTGCAGACCAGAGGCGGCGATGAAGCGTCAACACAGTTTATGCGATGCACAAAATGTGGTCATACCTTTAGGGAATACACCTAAAAACCGCTTATTAGCCTGTATCTTTCGAAAGATATTAAAGCATAACAGGGATAAATCTCTAATAGATGAATATCAATGCCTAGCAAACAAGGGAAACCATTAACTAAGAAACAGAAAGACGAAAAAAGAAAGGCAAAAAAAGCAAAAGGAAGCAAAACACAGACTAGCTAAACTAGCCTAAGCCTGCTTGAGCCTTAATTGACATTTATTTTTTTTTCATTCAATATCTTTAAGGTACATGTCCATCAACCATTGTAAAGCTGTTTTTTGGAGACACATCTTTTTGGCAAATAATAGAACTAAAATTGACCTATAACCAAAAGACTTTACAGGGCAAGTTTGAATGCCAATATGCAGCAGAGCATTCTACTTCAGGCAATTCTACTAAAACCACCTAAACGTTGACCACCCGGACAGCCAACTTTTAAGCGGAGTCCATGAAAGCCTTTACCCAGCAACCCCTGATATGTGACTTAAAATGGCTTATACGTGTTAAATGGTTAACCGCCAGAAGGCAGCTAACGTCAAAACAGACGCAGCCGCCGAGTTCTCAGGAAGAGTTAGGGCTCTCCAAATTATCCGCCAATACAGGAAAAAACAAACAAATCTAATAGGCACATACTTTTGGAAGGGTTTTATCCAACCCCAACTAACTATAGTTTGCCGATGAAGAAAATTCACGTTAGTATGATTGAGGTTAGCTCCCAAAAATGATTACAGGAACAAATTCTGAGGCGCTAAACCAGATTTTGGGACAACGTTAATTAACACTTTTAAAGCGATATGCTACGGTTATTATGCCTAAGAATCCATGTGGTCCATTCTGGTTTGTCCGAGAAGGCGACAAACTAATTCAGGTCACCAAAGACGGTTTCGACAGAGCCATAAGAGAAGGCAAAAGCGTCAAGTACCAAGGCTACGCTAACAAGAACACCGAGAAAATAGCCGACGCATTGGAAGCTTCACGCATGGAGCTCCTCTCAAAACCTGATCTTCCAACTAAATTCCGCGCGGCAATAACTAACCCGGCCAACATCGTTGATGTGGAAATCATCGATGTCTATGATCCGGAGTTCTGGCTAAAAGAGTCAAAAAACGAAAAATACTGGTAACATGCGGCGCCTATGATGATAATTGCACGTGCAAATTAACGTTTAAGCGTTAAAGTGATGTGGCTATAAAGTATTTTCTGAGGCTCCGAAACCTTAAATTCTCAAACGTACTCCAACAAGATAGGCGATAACCATGAAACCAATTGTTCTGTATGCTTCAAAAAGCGGTAACACCAAAAAAATCGCTGACACCATAGCCGCCCAAATAGGGGCAAAAGCCTATAGCGTAAGTCTAGACTCAACCATAGTTCCCCTTGAAGATTTTGACGTGATTTTTGCTGGAACAGGGATCTATGCAGGAAGCCCCAACCAAGACTTCGAAAAATACCTCACTGCCCTCAACCTCAAAGAGCCTAAACAATTTGTGTTATTTCTCACGTGGGGCGGCGCCGGCAGAACCAACCAACAGGTTAAGGCGAAACTACAATCGATCTTAGAAGCCAAAGGGCATAAGGTCTTGAATGAATACTTTGCATGTTATGGCGGCTGGAAGCTTCTACGAAGAGGTAGACCCAACAACGACGATGTTAAAGCGGCCTCGGAATGGGCAAAAAAGATTGTAGCCCAAATGGATAAGGCATGATTTAAGCATGATTTAAAGCATCATCTATGTTTTGTGCCTAAAGTTTTCGGTTGTTTCTTGAGTTTATCTGAGTTTTCTACGCGTTTTGGGCGCACTGGTACCGCTTCTTTCTTCTTTGAGGAATTCTTCCCACTTTTTGCGTTCATTCTCAATCTCCAGTGGGCAGATGACTTTGGCGATGCCATCTACTACGCCTTCGTTGCTGCCGTGTCTGCAAACCAAGTTGCCGCCGTCGTTGATGTGGATGTCGCAGGTTTTCTCGTCGAAACAGAGGCACTCAATATCCATCGAAAGCTTGGGGACTAAGCAAACGATTTCGGCCATACGTCAACCTCCTGCAATGGATGATTGTAAAGGAATTTCTTTATATAATTTTGCTGTTTCAGGGTGAACCCACAAAAACGGAAAAGAAATTTTGCTTTTTTTAGTCCATGGCTTCTCAGAAAATCAAAGGGGCCTTCTGCCTATCCGCCTAAACAGCAGATTCGCAACACCAGCCACCACTAAATCCGCAATAACCCAAACGATGAGTGAAATATAGCTGGTTAACGCCAAAACTGTAAATACTAAAAGAAGCACAATGGCGACTGCGCCGACTGCTCTTTTCTGCTGCACGACACGGGAATCAACTGTAGACATTTTTTTCACGCTTCAAAGAATAGCATTTGTTTCTAAAAAGGATTACATTAAAAAGTGCATTTAATGCGCCATAACCCAAATAAGCTATTCCAACTCATCCACCTACACCTTGCAACCCAAAACCGTCATCTTCCCCGATTCAGTAGGGTTCCAATGCAATAACTGCGGTGTCTGCTGCAAAATGCAGCCGCCCGACGTCGACAAAGCTGAGCAGAAACGCATAGAAGCCAGAGGGTTTCGCAACTTTTTAGAAACCGACGAAAACGGCGTCAACTGGATCAAGTGCAAGAACGACGGCAGCTGCTTGTTCCTCGCAGAAAACAACCGATGCAAAATTTACGATGTACGTCCTTCGGTGTGCAAACTAGAACCATTCACCATAGTGGACTACAACTATGAAACCGGCACCGTTGAGCTGGACCTTAACTTTCCCTTTACAACCTGCTGCGGCGGCGTAAACGAAAAAGGCGCCCTCAACAAGGTGGAGATTGCCGAGGCTGCATGCGTATTGGTCAAGAAAATCTTGGCTTTAACCGCCATAGACATGGACTTGCCCGTATCGAACAAGCAGGTTGAAGCTGAGACGCGCTCGCGGATACTGCGCAGAACCGTAGAAGCCGCTGATCTACACCTCTAAGTGGTGCTCTGTTTTTTATGCAGTTAAGGTGTGAGTGGTCTTTTCCAGAGTGCTTACATCAAAACCCTTTGACTTGGTAAACTCAACCAACTGATTATACAGTTTCTTATCCATCTGGGGTGTGCGGTTGAGTATCCAGAGATACTTAAGAGTAGGAGTGCCTACGACGGCGTAATCGTAGTTTTTGCCTAGTTTTATGATCCAGTAGTCGCTGGAGAAGGGCCAGAAAAACGTGACTTTGAGTTTGGCGCCTGTGGCTTTGTCCACGACTTTAGCTTTGCCCTTAGCCTGCCTCATTTTGCCGTTTCTTTTGCATTCGTTGAGTATGGCGATGTTGCCGTCTTTTGCTAAGCTGTATGTTGCGGTGGTTTCGGAGCAGCCGTTTTCAAACTTGACGGGGGTATGTGCGATTTCATACCATTTACCGAGGTACTGGTTTAAATCGACATGGGAAACAACTTCTAACGCCATGATATTCCTTCTTGCGAACAGCTAATTTTATTGTAGTCGGGGGTTTATGTAGGATTTTTGGTTAGTTAGCTGTTGAGAGGCGGCAAGCGATTTTTTCCAAGGTATCTGCCTTCATCACAACATGGTTGTTCAAAATAGATCCGGGGAGGCGCTTAAACGCGAATTATCACTATTTACTGGTTGATATGTTGGAGAGTGATTTGTAGAACACATAAACAACTCATTTGTTAAGAACTTGGCAATTAGCTCATGGAGAAAGACTACTTTTTCACTTAAACCCTGCAACTTATACGTACAGGTGTACTTCAGTTGTGTACTTCACCATAGTAAAAACGTAAGTGCACCCCTTCCAATACTTAACAACAACTGACTGATGTACCATGATAAGAAAAGACCTGCTCTTCTTCTCCTTCCTCGTATTCATCGGTTTCTCTGATTGGTTAACAACCATTGTCGGCGTTACCTTCTTTGGAGCACAAGAAAGCAATGTATTGCTCCTAGGTCTTGTAAGTTCAAGTATGTTGCTCTTTAGCGTAGTTAAGATGTGCGCTGTTGTCGGGGCAGGTTTAGCTTTCTACAAGGCAGCCGGATTCATTAAATGCCTCAATAGCAACGGTACAGGCAGGTTTTTAGACGTCAGCTACTCCGTGACGTTTCTTTTACTCGCCGGAGTGGTCATCAACAATCTTAGCGTCATATTCTGAGCCTACAGCGTCGGTCTATCTAAGTATAGGCCTGTTTTAATTGAAGTAGTTTTGTTGTACAATTCTACCGAATATATCAATATATCACATAACTTATATTTAAGATTCTTAAAAAATTCGGCATGGGGCAACCTAAGAAAAAAGGCGACGCCAACGCCTTTAACAAACTCTCAAGCTGCGGGTACTCTGTAGAAGCTTGCAACGCCATCTTTGATTGGTACCACCGTAAGAACATCAAAATTTTTGAAAGCAAAAAAGGTAGGTAAAACTCCTCAGTGAGGTTAGCCCTCTCCAAACAGCTCGTTAAAGGCTTCTTTTGCTGTAACAGTGGAAGAGAGGGTAGAGGTTAATAGATGTAATTGGCGCAAACGCTTAACGCTAACGTTCCTCTATTACGATGAACTGCTTCCCGAATTCTCCAACGTATTCTGCAGAGGGACGCAGAAGAACAGCATCTTCATACTGCTCAATTATGTGGGCAACCCATCCCGAAATTCTGCTTGAAGCAAAAAACAACGGGAAAAACTCCTTTGAAACGCCCAGCGCATCCATTGCAACCGCAGCATAGAAGTCAACGTTAGGATAGATTTTTTTCTTTTCGAAAACGATATTTTCGATTTGGATGCACCTATTGTATAGGTCTAAAGATCGTTCCCGATGGCAAAACTCCTCCACTATTCCTCTTAGATGTTTTGTTCGGGGGTCCTGGGCTTTATAGACTCGATGACCAAAACCCATGACCTTTTTCTTTTCATCCAGTAGACTTTGAAGGTATTCATTGACGTCTTTTTCGGGGTCAATCTCATCTAGCATATCCATTACTTTTTCGCTTGCACCGCCATGTAGGGGTCCTTTTAAGGTGCCTATAGCTGAAGTCACAGCGGAGTACATGTCTGAGTTTGTGCTTGCCGTTACACGTGCAGCGAAAGTGGATGCGTTAAAGCTGTGGTCAGCATGAAGCGTCATGAAACGGTGGATAACGCTTACTTCTTTATCGTCTGGGATCTCGCCTGTAAACATGTAGAGGAAGTTTTTGGCGAGACCGAATTCTTTTTTGGGAGGTAGAGGCGGTTTGTTCTGTCTAGTTCTGTTAATGGCAGCCACTATCGCAGGTACCTGTGCAACTAATCGTGTTGCCCTGCGAAAGTTTGCAGCTTCGGAGTAATCGCCGATATCTGGGTCGTATTCTCCAAGATGGGAAACTTCTGTCCGTAAAATATCGATTGGATGACAGTTCTTCGGCGACTTTTTAATACATTCAACCACGGGCTCAGGTAGATTCATCTCAACGATAAGTTGCTTTGAGAATTCATCGAGTTCTTGTTGGTTAGGAAGCCTCTTATGGATCAAGAGGTAAGCGATTTCGGCGTAAACAACCCGTCCTATGAGATCATCAATGTTGTATCCCAAGTAGTAGAGTGAACCACTGGGATCGACATAGCTGAGTTTGCTTTTTGCCGCAGCTACATCCCGTAACCCACGTACCACTGACTTATCGTTTTCGCTCATCTCTTCCCACGATTCTAAATAATGAATGCTGTTCAATTTAAAGCAGACGCAAGTTAAAGCCTTAATTGTGAGGTGTCTGTGCCCTTTTTGGGGTTGATGTGCTGGCAGTAACACGTCTCTGGGCTATTAATTTCTTACTTTGAGCGTTAATCACGTTTGTCTTGTCGTTACTTCCTAGTTATATGCCTTAGAGGTGTGTTGGTATTGTTGTGAAGCCACAAATTGTTAAGTGTTCTACTTTACGTTAACATAGTGGGAAGCTGTTTTTTTGGGGCTATCGGATTATTTCGGGCGGTTCTGGTTCTCGTCTGAACCAATCTTTGGCGTTATAATGACATTAGCCATGACCGCTACTCTTAGGAACCCCGTGATATGGGGAAGCCCAATTATTACTAACATAGCAATCATTTACGTAATCATTTCCTCCATGGGTTTTTGCCTCATTTGGGGTTTCGCTGACGGACTCTTCTACGTCTTTGAAAATTACTACACTATCAAAAGGAAGAACACCATGATCGATTATGCGAAGTCAGCGGAAAAGCGAAGTCTAAGCCATGACATGGTGGAAGAAGACCTCGAGGATACAGTCTTCACTGCAGCAAATGAGGAGGATAAGAAAAAGATTTACGACGAGGTGGTCGCTAACCTTGCCCAGAGTGAGCACGAGGAGCACCCGCCCTACAAAGAGAGTGCCACTACGATTTTGGTTGACATGGGTTTGAATGGCGGGGCAGCCCTTTTGATATTGGTGCCAATCATTCTGTCCTGGTTCGGGCTCTACATCCAAACAGCACTCTACCTGTCATGGATAATAGCCATAGTCCTAATGTTTATCATCGGTCTATGGGTTGAGGAAAGCCCTGTCTTTGCAAAGAAATTAAAATACGGTCTGTACTACGCCAGTCTGGCGCTTCTTATCTTAGTTTTGATCTTCATCCTAACTTCAGTACTATAAATAAGGGCTATAGGGGCAATTTACTGGACTGGTGCCTGGTTGTAACCAGCCTAATACTCACTGCCTCTTTTCCAGATATTCAGAGAGCACTGCCCCCAACAATAACTACTTCCCTTATACATACAGCCCCCACAATTAGGAGAATCAAAATACCTAGTGTGATTCACAAAATTCGCCTTAAAGACAATACAGCAGACAAGCATTTCTATGTTGCCTTTTTTCTTCGACAGAGTCCTTGCTTGCGAGGAGGGTACCCTTTAGCGATTGAGAAATGGGCTGGTGTGTTTGTTGTAACCCGCTTTCTGTTGTCTGTGGCATTCGGCTAATCGGGCTACCCGCGCCTTCCGGCAGATTCTTCATCGGCGACTGTTTGCCCTTTCCACATGCAGGACGGCCGTTTCACCGTTTCCACTCCAGCGGACTCGACATCACCGATGCGTCATAGCCATGTCCGGGTGGACGTTTCGTTTCTGCTCCGTTGCCAAGCTTCTCAGCCTGTCCAGAGGACTGCAATTCTGCGTGTGAGCGGAGTTTCCTCAGTCCCTTTCGGGACCGATAGCCACACACCAACTCACCAGCCCAAGTGAAAAAGCGGGGCGGATGGCAATAAAGGTACCTTATAGCCAGCTCCAGATGATTGTATTATTCTCGCCAATGTTCAGGCTTTTTTAATGCTTCACAGGGTATTACTTTACCTGAAACTGAGCCAATTATGTTAAGACGGAGTTGTAGAACCATCCATGCATCTGCGTCTTTTTCAGGAATGGGGTAGAAGGCTTCAAAGCCAAATTTTCCAGCGGGCATGAACCCCGACCGCGGATAATAGGTTGGATGTCCAAGCACAAATACCAACTCTACACCTGATTGTTGGAGAATTTCTAAACCTTTTTTGATTAATGCAGCGCCAACGCCTTGTCTTTGAAATTTTGGAACAACTGCAAGGGGTGCTAAGATAGAGACCTTAACGGCGGGGTTGCCCGTGAGCTGTGCAGTAGTGAATAATATGTGTCCTGCAGGTTGGTTGTCTATATATGCCAAAAATGAGATAAGGGGTTGGGCTGTAGGGTCAAATAGCATATCTTTGGTTAGTTCTGCCTCTTTGTCTTTATTGAATGCTTCACGCTCTACTATTAGTATGTCGTTTAGGTCAGCGTCGATGGTTTGTCTAATTTGCATAGATACACGGTCCACTGATTGTTTTTCTCCTTTATAAAAAAGGCAGAAAGATCACCCGCTATCAAAAACCAATCAGCAAACACCCACGCACCAACTCACCAGCCCATATAAAAAAACGTCGTGCTTGCCAATAAACATACCCACAGCCGCCTGATTTTGGGAGTGCGCCCAAGCTATTGGTTGCTTTTGTTGGGGTCTGCTTGTGAAATATGCCTCAACCAGCCTGCAATTCTTTCCGTTGCAGAACCCGAAACAGAGCCGTCGGCCCTGTCCCCAAGAAGAAGATGAGTAGGGCTGCATTCTCTTCTTCTAAGACTAAAAAACAATTTTTTTTTCATTTGCTGGCATGCAGGATCGCTCCCTGCTTAAGCAGTTCCGCCTGCACCTCAGATGCCTTGACTGTTCGAGGGGTTTGATGGGTCTTTACTGCGACGGCTGCGCAGACGCCTGCGGCCTGTCCAGTGGCTATACAAACAGGCATTACACGGTACGACGCGTTAGCCACGTGGGTGCCTGAAATGCAGCGTCCCCCAACCAGCAATCCATCGATTTTCTGGGGAACAAGACAGCGTAGGGGAATATCGTAGGCTTCTCCACCCTTTACTTTTTTGAGCAGCGTTCCTTTTCCTCGGGGGTTGTGGAGATCTATGGGGTAGCTGCCCCGTGCGATTGCATCATCGAATTTTTTAGCCTCCAACACATCCTTCGCAGTTAACATATAACCGCCCATGATCCGGCGAGATTCGCGAACGCAAGCGTAGATGCCGCTTTGATGTACAAAAACCTGCTCAAACCCCGGCACGTACTTGCGGAAAAAACGGGTTAATTGTGCCACCTGCCGTCGCCCCTCAATTTCGGCACGCGTCAAATCCCAAACGTCAGTGCCCAATGTATCGAGGACTCGGGTACTGTTTACCAATATGTGTCCTGGGTGGACGTTTCCAAAGATAAGAGCGCACTCTCGGGGAACACGCAACTCTTCGTTTTTTGCGGCTTGCTGCATCAGTTGTGCTAAGCCTTCGACGCCATGCCACTGGTCAGGATGGACCTTCACGTATTCGTTGAACTTTCGGAAAACAAAGCCTTCAAGCATAAACATCAATGTCATGGGTTGAACCATGCGGTCTTGGCCTCGACCCACCTCATAGGGGGCGCCGGCAAGAGCAGCGATGTCCCCGTCGCCGGTACAATCCACAATTACCTTGGCCTTAGCCACTATGGGACCAGACTTTGTTTCAAAAACTACTCCCCTAAGAGTTGCATCTTCGGTAATGACGCCGCTGGCGAAAGCGTGAAACAACAGCTCAACCCCTGCCTCATCCAGCATATCAAGCAGTACCCCTTTCAAAATCTCGGGGTCAAACGGAACCATATATCCCGTCCAAGAGGATGGCGCAAATGCTCCCCCAGCAGCAACTAATCTTTCAACTAGTTTAGCCATGACTCCGCCGATGATTGGTTCACCGGCACCGTGGTCGACTGGAAAAAGAGTGACGGCCCTTTGCTTTCTTTAGGGGAACGTTAGAGGACGTATAATAGGATGCCATCGTTAAAACTAGACCAGCAGTTGCGCTGCCCCCTAAAAACCCATATCTCTCTGCCAACAGCACCTTTGCACCCGCACATGCTGCACCCAAAGCCGCTGCGATTCCAGATGGTCCACCGCCCACTACTAGCACGTCGACTTGAGGCAGCACCTTCGCTTTACGCGGAGGAAGCGTAGTTTCGCTTACGGCGGGTTTCACAACAGGCAAAAAATCACCTTATTTCAGCGGCAGTTTCAGGTAGCGGTGCACTCTCGGACCGTCTGCCAGTGAGCAAATCTACGGCTAAACGGTTGTTTTCAGCTGCTAACGCCTTTAGGGGGGGCAATATTTTTTTGATTTGGTTTTTAGTTTTATTGCGGTTATCCCATGCTTTGTCGATGTAGGCGTTAATTAAACCTGAATCCACGCGGTTCAACGGCGGCATAGGCACCTGCAGGTCATCTAGTAATCCACTGACTTTAGAGGCATAGGGCAAAGCCACAAACGGCACCCCTTGCAACGCCGAGAAAATCAAGAAATGCAGCCGCATACCAATAGTAAATTCGAAATATTTGACGAACGTAAGCAACTGACCCGCTGAATAGTCGCCTTTTATAACCCAAGCATGCTGAGGCTGAAGCATCTTTGAAATGACGGAATGAGAGTGCTGGACATCAAGGACCTGACGCTCCATCGGCACAAAAATTACATCAGCATCTAAGCGGCTGATTATGAAGTCGGCGGCGTTAGCTAACAGGGAATGGTAAAAGTTTGGGTCGATATCGGGAGCTGCGGGACCTGGTTCACGTACAGAAATCCCTACCAATGGGCGTTCGCCATGTGCCTGCTCCATTTCCAAGGCGTTTTCGGGTAGCGGCTCTGGCTTTAAAAGGAAAGCTGGATCAGCGGTAATCAAGATTTGGTTGTCAACGCCTATATCCTCAAAAATTTTTTTCGCTTCCCGCTCCCTCACGGTAATAACATCGGTGTTGTTTAGGACTTCTTTGACTCTCTTACGGGAACTTTCATTGAAAAGGGGCCCAGCACCTACAGCGTATACCATGGAGGCTACGTCGTTTTGTTGAGCGATTTCGAGCTCCCGCAGGAAAATTTCTGCTTCTTTATCAAAAAAGATTCCGCCCCCACCCAAGATGAATAAGTTTAGCTTGTCGATTTCGGGGGTAATTTCCATCTTTGTAAGGTTTCTGACTTCCACGACGTGTTCAACACAATGTCTTGCAATGGTATCTTGGGCGTTGCGAGTGAAAACAGTGATTTCAACATCGAGGGAAGCACGTAGTTGCATGATAATGCTTTGGAGGATGGCTTCGTCGCCGAGGTTTAATCCGCCGTAAGAACCTGAAATGCCTACTTTATAGGTTGTCAAAAAGAGTCTTCCAATCTTTTAAGGGAATTCACAGATATAAGTTGCATTATTCGGTAGATAGTGTTGCTGTTGTCTTTGCACAACCACATATAGTTAAAAGCAGTTAAAGCTCACATGCCTATAGTGTAAAAGCCATCTTCTAGGAGGTGGATGCATGCCTGAAACATCGATTAACATAACAGAGAAGTTACAGAAAATAGGCGAAACCGCACAGGACTATAAAGACGCGATTCTAAACCAATTCAAAGACATGGAAGTGGAAGTTAAAGACTGGAACTTCGCGGTTGGAAAATCAGAAAAGGAATATACCGTGGAAGTTAACCTCAAACTCGGTATTCGCTCAAAGAAAACCTAGTCCTGAACCCTTTTTCTTTTGGTCCTCTCAAGTGATGGTTTGGTTCCAATAGTAAACTCTGCTGTAATTGCCCTGCAAAGGGTAAGCTGGGTCATCGTAAACAATATCCAAATGCAAGCCATACAGCTCCAAAAGCTTCTCCATGTTGTTGTAGCATGGAGCAGATTTGTCATCTGGACCCCAAACACCCCATATCTTGTCGGTGGCGCTTCTCAAACCTGAACCGTAATCCTTCGGCAAAACCAATGCAGCCTGCGCCGATGCTGAATTAGGGGTCGCTTTAGTTGCGACTTGGTTCCAGAAGCGCTCCAAGGCTTGAAAATGCTCGTCGGTCAATATGCCATAGGGGTTGCCGCTTACGTTGTATGGGTAGTCGAAGATGGTTATGTATTTGGCTCCTGCATTGTAGGAGGTTACCATTTGATCGTAGATGTTGTCGGCGGTGTCTATGTAGGGCGGCTGCATGTATTTCCAAGTGATTATGGTTCCCCAATCCTTGTTCTGAAGTTGGGCTGCGCCGCGGACAAGAGAAATTTGCTGGTTAACGCTGGCGTTCCAGCCTAACTGTGCAAACAACGTGTCGTATCCGCCTGTGTAATCATACCAGTACAGCGCGTAGTCAGAGGTAAAGGTGGTGATGTTATCCGCAATCAGGTCCTGGTGTCCCCGGTTTTCGGTCAAAAACTCGTTGAACCATTGCGCCTCAATTGAGTAGTCGTCGGGGTTCTTGCCCGTCTGGATTGCTGTTTGGATCTTGTTTTCAATTGGAACGGTAAAGTTAGGTCCAAAAGGCGTTGGATTAACAGCGAATTCCCTTGTCCAATTCCAATCCAGAGGAACCCCTGCAGG
The DNA here is from genome assembly GCA_963702095.1 of Candidatus Bathyarchaeota archaeon. GTDB lineage: Archaea > Thermoproteota > Bathyarchaeia > Bathyarchaeales > Bathycorpusculaceae > Bathycorpusculum. Next base: position 1,384,401 of record OY969706.1, on the reverse strand, counting down.
TTCATCATCATAGTATGCGCCCAAGAACTTGTCGCCATACTGGCTTTTGATGTCTAAGAAAAGCTGGTTCTGCCAAGCCCAGTTCTGCCGAGTGTAGGTTCCCAAGTTAACGATGATATTCAACCCAGCATCAGTGGCGTACTGGCAGATTTCTTCTACCGCGGACCGGTTTAGGCTTATAGCGTTTATGCCGCAGTCCAGTATGAAGAGGTTCGTGTAATTTTCGGTTCTGTCGATGAGGAGTTTGGCTTGTTGGGTGGTGTTGCCGCCAAAAGCGATGCCTACATACACTGGGTCTTTTACGGTGGTGCCGCCGCTTGGAGTGTAGGAAACCAAAAAAGTAGCTGTGGAAACCGCTAAAATCACTATGAGTGCTGCTGTGAGGATGTAGATGCGTTTCATGGGCTGTTTTTTTCTCCACAGTCCAACCATTTGAGGCTCGGTGATAGGTACTATAGGGTTTGATTGGATATAAGGTGTGTTGAACCAAAACAGATAAAAACTTGGCGCGTTATCTTCACAGCGAACCATAACAGAGGACACGGATATGCCATCTGAAATTACTGATGTTGAAAAGTTTGTATCAATGAGTGCTAAAGCCAAAGAATGTCAAGTTAAAAGGCTAAAAGACGGCGTGAAACTAAAGCTTCGCGCTCCCGGCCAACTCTATACACTCAAGATTGAGACGTTAAGAGCTGATGAAATCATAAAAAAGCTTCAATGCACAATCAAAGAAGAAGAAAAACAATAAATTTCTTCCTAATTCACTTCTTTCAAATATTCTGTTTTATTAGGGCAAGTAAATAACGCTTTTTTGGCGGTTATTTCAATTTCAGCCTTCTTTTTTCCGCTCGTATACAAAGCATCGCCCAACACGCTTTTTTAAGCCCCAACCCCTAAAACAGCCGCCGACGGCGAAGTTATTCGAAGTACACCGAAGGTTAAATATACATGCCGCCAACCGTCACTGCTTTCAGTCGCTAAAGCAGTCCAGTGGAAAAACCCTCCGCCTTTCAAGCGTAGTGTATCACAAAAAGCCTGTCCTTGCTACTGTGAAGCTAAAAAAACAAGCGGCGAGATGCGTTTTTCAGGATTCAGCGAGCGATTTTTGGCGATAATGAATGCCAGTTACACGGTTTTATGATTGCCACATGTTCTTTTTTACACTCGTTGCCTATGCAAAGGGTTGTGATGCAGTTGACGATGTTTTTCATTTGGCTTCGGCGCCCTAAAAGTCTGCTGTTCTGGTTGGCGGTAGCGTGTTTGGGCGTCAAAGGTTTCTCTTTTGAGTGCCTAAGTGTGGCTGTGGGTCCGAAAAATCGTCGAATGGCCACTTTTTACACTAAAAAGTTAAAAACATTGCTTAGCGGCTGGTGGGATTAGGTGGTTTGCGGCAATTCCCCCTGCATAGGTTCGGTTGTCCCTCGAACAACAACTTTTTCCGGGGATGCCGCGTGCAAAAGTTTATCCCACAGCTCCCATCTCTATTCTATTGTTTTTCAAGCCAAACCAGATAAATCAATAAGGTGACGTGTTTGAGCAAAACCTACAACCTAACAAACCAAGACGCCCTCCTAATAACCGACATCCAAATTGACTTTTTACCAGGAGGCGCCTTACCCGTTGAAGGCGGAGACGAAATAATCCCCGTCATAAACAACTACATCACACGATTTGAAAACGCCCCTGCCCATATCATCGCCTCACGCGACTGGCACCCCGCCAACCACATGTCCTTCAAAACCCAAGGGGGACCTTGGCCAGCCCACTGCGTACAAGGGACAGAGGGCGCAAAATTCAGTCCCGACCTCAAACTTCCCGATCACACAGTTGTCATCTCCAAAGCAACGGACCCCAAAAAAGAAGCGTACTCGGCGTTTGATAGCACAAACCTCGACAGTGAACTGCGGCAACTCGGAGTCAAACGGCTCTTTGTTGGGGGATTAGCCACGGACTACTGCGTAGTTAACACTGTTTTGGATGCCTGCAAACTGGGTTTTGAAACAGTAGTCTTGACTGACGCAACAATGGGCATCAACGTTAACCCTGGAGATGTAGACCGCGCCTTTGCTGCAATGGCCAAGAGCGGCGCTGTGCAAGCTACTGAAGCGGATTTCCCAGAGTTGGAGGATGAATTGCCCACAGGAGAAGCTGACCCTGATGCGTTGGCTGAGAAGCCATCGATGCTAACTGACGCTAAGAAGAAGGCTCGGATGCGTTCAAAAAGCGCCAGCAAGAGAATCAAGACAGAGAACCGACGCTGAGCGCTCGAAAGCAGGCGAAGCTTAAATACCCTTGGTGTCTGCTGGCTAAAAACCGTTTTTTTCCCTCTATAGGCTATCTACATGAGTGCGGGAACCGTTTTTTTCCCTGAAATGTGCGGATTTCGGTTTTTTGGGGTCCTATTTTTCTTTTCAGAGCATTTTTTATGTTGTTCGCTCGTTTGAAGTAAGTAGTGCTTGTCCGAAAGAGTAGCGAATGGTTATTTTTTACAATAAACAGTTAAAAAAATCAGTTGCGCCTCGGCTTATTGGCGCTTAAATGCTAAATTTCTATGAAGAACAAGGTTTTTAGCCTATCGAAAAACGAAAAACAGCCATAAACGGCAGTGCACCTATTCACCCATGACCTGAATGATCACTGTCCGCTCCCGCGGGTAAACGTCGGTTTCGACAAAGAGCAGTGACTGCCAGGTTCCAAACGCCACCTGTCCATCGACCACAGGCAGGGACCTATCCGGCGGCAGAAGCATCGAACGTAAATGGGCATGTGCGTTTGACGGATGCTGGTAATCACCCTGCTTAGGCACCACTTTTTCGAGGAAAACCTTGATGTCCTCAAGGAGGGCAGGGTCATTTTCTGTTAGAATCAAAACGCCTGTTGCGTGAGGAGCAAACACGTGGACGACGCCGTTTTTTATTCCTGAGGCAGTGACTGCTTCTTGGGTTTTGTCTGAGAGATCAATAAAATCAATCGGGCCTTCTGCTATGGATGGTTATGGTTTTGTTTACAACTTTAAAGCCTGCCATATTTGTCCCTCTTCTGTTTAAAGGTGGGGTTTGCAGAAAAAGCTTTCGAGGACTGTGTTTTGGTGATGCTTTTGTATACCAATTGTTGCTGTGCTATGCCACTCACACACCCTTTAAAGCACATGTTTTCCCTACTCAATAGGTGCGCGTGTTTTTTAGAGGTGACTTTTAGGGTGCATTCAAAAAAACAATCCGGCGGTGGTTGCCAAGAGGTTCTAAACGAATCATTAGAGAATGCGTTGTCTGACTATGAAGATGCGGCTGAGGTGACTTCTGAGGGGAAATATCGGTGCCGAGACTGCGGTTTACTCTTTGACACCTTAGAGGAACATGATCGGCACCTTCGCCAAGTGCATCGGCGCGAAGTTATCTCTCCGCTGTCGAGCATGCCAACATAGGCTGAGTTTATTTTTAAACTGCTGGTTGCTTCTGGTGACGAACGATTTTTTGATAATACCCAAACCACAAGAATCACACACGAGTGTTTTTTGGTCATACAGGGCTGGGCATAAGAGGCAGTTGGGGGACGTCAAGCGCTATCAGAAACGCCCATTCAAAGCTAGCGATACCATGCAATTTGAATTAGGGTGAGAACAAGAGTCCAAGAGAGCGAAAAAATTTTGTAAACCAGTCTCCTGCTATAGGTCGGTTGATCAAAAAAGTTTTAGTGTTTTTACTATTGAGACTAGGTTCTTGGTTCTGCTTGTGTTTTGTTCCACAACCAGCATGCAACAAGTCCGTTACAGAAAACAAAACACAGTCGCCTACCAAGCCCACTGGAAGAAGAAAAGTAAGGGGCGCTCTGCCTTCATCTAAAACTAGAAAAATAAAAAGCCAAATTTTGATCTGCTAATACGGCCTTACTTTTCGGTTACTGATCCGCCTGCTGCCAGTGAAGCACACAACAATTCAGTAGACGACAGTCAAAAGCACACTTGTTAACACGGTTACTTTGGAGGCTCACGGTACACTTGCGTAAGGCGATTAGGCATCACCAGCCTAAACTGTTAATTCTGCCGCCCAGACACCGCCCATGTTGCGTCAAAGGCTTGCTTATTCGATTAGCCCAGTTTTTTGATTAAAAAGAGGGGGGTGGCGGTACCTCATGACGGGCCCTTGCATAAAAGCCGGGTGGTGTCGCAAGGGAGGTTCAAAATTGACAAAGTTATTTCGGCATTGGCGAAACTGCGTTAACGGGGTCGGGGCGGTCGAGATTTGCGGAAGTATCTTGCTGCCAAAGCAATGGTGGAGCAACGGTTAATCGTTAGGCAGTTTAGCCCAAAATAGCTAAGAATTGAGGTCTTTTGTAGGTTAAGAGTGCGAAATGCCGTTGTTTATCCCCGAAACCCGACCAAACCAAAATCTGCCAAAATATTTGCATGGAAATCAAAATTATGTGCCTTAAAAAGGGCTCGTTATCCCAAAATCGCTTCAGTTAAGGGGTATTTGCTCTACCTTAGAGGGCTTGGCATGGGGAATATCGGGGCCTCATATAAGTACTGTTGAAAATCTCCATTCGAAGCAAAACCCTGATTTTTTCGTCTACCCTTCGAGGTTTTCGACCATTTTTTGGCAAGTTTCGGGGGAGTGAAAAACTTTGGCGAATTATGAAGTTTTCACGGGCGGTGTTTTTTTGAAAATGAGTGGTTGTTGTTTTGCCTGTATGTGATTTTTAGTTTTCTTTGTTGGGTTTGGTTTAGTTTTGCCTTGAAGTAGTGTTTGAGTTGAGCTCCGGTAGCGTATCTAAAGTTTGCTTGTTTTTGTAGGTTATCGTTTTTTGTTTGCATGGGGCAGGTCGTTTTTTGTTCATTGGATTGGAGCGGTTTTTGTTGCTGTTAGACGTGGCTATAGCAGCTATATTTTGAAATGTTGAATGTTGACAAATCCATACTCAGTTGTGTTGGTGGTATTGGTATTTACTTGGCGGTTTATGTGCACCAGCGCATTCTAATGCCACCAGCAAAAAAGTTGCTGTATACAGAAGCATCCCCCAAACCAACTTTTCCGCGCCCCTTAGGCAACAATTTTTTAATCAAACCATCCTTTAAATAACAGCAAACACGCGAGGGCAACAGAGTGAGCACAGAAAAGGACCGCATAAAACTTAGGCGTTGGCGCAAAAGAGGATTCTACAGCGAAACCGTACTCGTCAAGTTGCTCAAGAAAAAAGGGTACAACGCCGTCCGCGTCCCTGTGAGCAACCCCAGCCTCAACCCACTCCCCGACATCATGGCACGCAGAGGCCAACACCTCTACGCTTTCGAAGTCAAAAACGCCACGTATTATGCCTACTACCCAAAACCGCAAATCGACAAACTCTTTCAGTTCCTCGACCAATTCATCCCCTCAGGCAACGAAAAAAAACACGCGGTCGTAGCCGCACACTTGGGCAAGCGGTGGCTGTTTAAGGAAATCAGCTGGACTGATTGGCAAAAAGGTAAACTGCCTGAGAAAGTGCGCATCCTCAAGCGGGACCGCGGCAACCTAAACATCGACACCTGCTACATTGAGTAGCCGTAGTAAACGAGTGTACCTCAAACTTATTATTACCTATAAGGCACCGTAAACTAAACTATCCTGCAGGTGAAACGGTGGCTACAAATGAAAAAGGGGACCTTATGGTTTACACAGAAGACCTAGACAAAACTTATGTGGTCGCCCAAGGTAAAGTGGCGGTTCTCAAAAATATCAACATCAAGATCCCCAAAGCCCAATTTGCCGTAGTATGCGGCGAATCAGGCAGCGGAAAAACCACCCTGCTAAACCTAATCAGCGGCATCGACCGCCCTACCAAAGGAAAAATCGTAGTCGCCAACCAAGACTTAACAGGCCAAGGCGAAGACTTCCTCTCTGACTTCCGCTGCAACCACGTGGGCTTTGTCTTCCAAGCCTACAACCTCGTCTCAACCTTAACAGTAGCTGAGAACGTTGCGTTTCCCATGGAGTGGCAGAGAAAACCAGCCGAAGAAATCGAAATCAGGGTCGCTGAACTCATAAAAACCGTAGGTCTAGAACATCGGGAAACCCATTTTCCCTCTCAACTAAGCGGCGGCGAGCAGCAGCGGGTTGCCTTTGCCAGGGCGTTAGCGAATGATCCGGAGTTGATTTTGGCTGATGAACCCACCGGCAACTTGGATACAAGAAACGCTGAAAAGATTCTCCAAGTCCTCCAACTTCTCAAAGAAAAAGGCAAAACCGTCGTTGTCTCCACCCATGACCTCCAAATTCGAGAGCTTGCAGACCACGTTTTCTGCTTAAAAGATGGTAGATTGGCGACGGATTATGAGTAGCGGCGCAGGTTTCCCCATCAACGATTTAATGCGTAGAAAGCTTCAGACAGGCTTAACCCTCACAACACTGACGTTATGCGTTGCGTCTACGTTGTTTTTGCTACTGTTTAGCGGCCGATTAGGTGTGGGCATAGCATCAGCCACAAACACGTTGACATTGGGGTTAAGCAACATCTTTAGCCAGTTCATACTCTTCATCGGCGTGTTGGTTTTTGTTGTCGGCGCCGTGCTCGTCTCTTTTATCGTGTTTTTGATGATGGCACAGCGGACACGCGACTTCGGCTTAATCAAGGCTGCAGGATGCCCAAACAGCCTCGGCGCAGGATACTTCCTAGCAGAACTCTTCACAATCACCGCAATTGGCTGCGTTTTAGGCGTTGTTATCGGTTTTCTAGCGGATTTCGCGGCAGCAAACATTGTATTTTCGGGGTATTCCTTGCCAAATTGGTGGTTTGGTCCCATAGTCTTTGGAGTATTTTTCGTTTTATCAGTGGTTTTCGGGTTGCAACCACTTCTAAAAGCAGCTAAAATGTCAGCGGTCGAGGCTCTTTCACCCATAAACTACTTCGGCACAGCATTGGAGGGCAAACAAAAAGCTCTTTCGCACACGGCGTTGAGTTGGCGGCTTGCTACCCGAAGCCTATGGCGACGCCTCTCGCCGACGTTTCGGATTGTGTTTTTGTTATCGATAGTGTTTGTTTTGCTTACTGTTTCGGTTGCGGGAGGCATAATCGCCAAAGACACCACAACCAACTGGATAGAAAACACGACAAGCTCCGGCACTATTGCCATTGCTTACAGCAGTATGGGTGAGCAGTATGAGCAGATGTTGTCCAAGTTTACAGGAGCACAGCAAACGGGTGATTTTAACTATTCAGACCCCAAACTTGCCATCCCAAGGGCAGTTACCGAGCGGCTTGAGGGTCTTGGATTTGTGGATTCTGTTGATTCACGGTTGATTCTGTATGAGAAGGTCCAAGAGGTCAGTAACTGGACACTGATGGATGGAGCCAACATCACCATTGGCGGCGAAAGAGAAGGAACCTCACTGGTAATTGGGCTAGACCCCCAGGAAATGGCTGTGGATTTTTCAAGTAAGGGCAGAAGCCTAAGCGGAAACGACACTTTAGAAGCTGTTGTCGGTGATTCTATTGCTCAAACCATGTATTACCGTGACAAAAACCTAAAAATCAGCATATCCGACCCATTAATGGAGCGCATACAAGTTGGAAACTCCCTTTTCCGCATAGTCGGGGTCTGCATTGACGCCCTAAACAACGGTTATGTCACCTATGTACCACTCGATAGACTAATGAACTCAACGGGGGTGGGCAGCCCAAACCTGATTCTGGTGACTCTTAATGATTCAGTGGACCGCAGCGCCTCTCTTGCACAGATCGAAAAAGTGGTTGAATCAGTTGATCCAGCTCTCCGAGTTTTCGATCTATCCCCAACTATCAACGCAAACAGGGCGTTTTTGGGTTCTACTTGGCAAACAATCATGTTTATTCCCCTGGTTACCTTGGCGTCGGCTGCACTTTGCCTCGTCAGTTACATGATGCTTACGCTTGATGAGCAACGCCAAGAATTCGGTATGCTCCGTGCAGTTGGTGCTAAACCAAACGTTATAGTCCGCGTTTCGGCAATTGAGAGCTTAATTGTGCTCCTCTCAAGCCTATCTATCGGACTTACCTTCGGCGTCATCATAACCCTGCTGATTTTAATGGCAAATCCCTTGATTACATCGACGACTATGTTGACGATTGGGCTTTGGTTAGCTTCCGCTTTAGCGGCGATGTTTCTTTTAAGCCTCTACCCAGCCGTAAAACTCTCCAAAACACCCATCCTAAAAATCACATCATAACTTCGCATAGGCATGACTGAGGACCTTCACATGTTCCAGATGAATAGGCAGTTGGCAGATGAAGTCCTGCAAAGACAAAACAGGCACTACTGGCACCTCATAGTAGAATTTGAAGGCACTGGGAAACAGGGCAAGTATGGCGGGAATGAACTTTGCTTTCGCCCACTGCGCACACTCCAGCTTGAGTTTGGGATTCGGCAGCGCCTCAGCCAACGCCTCGGTACGCTCAACCTGTGCCTCAACAATTTTTCTAAGTGCGGACTGCGCGATTGAGTGCTGCCAATGCTTGCAATCAATGCACACTACAAGCGGTTTTCTGCATCCGACAACATCAATTTCCCATCGCCGATCGCCCTGCTTGAAACGTACGTTGTTTGTTACGGTGTAGCCGTTGGTTTTTAGGGCGACGGCGGCGATTTCTTCGAATTCTTGCCAGCAGAGGTGGTTGCTGATTTCTTGGATGTCCCCGCCCAAAGACGCTGCTTTTACTGCGATTTTGAGGCGGCTTTCGGTGTCAGCTTCGATTGCGTCACCTCTGAGAAATAGGAGGTTTTCGTTTTGCATTTTTTGCAGCAAACGCATACAAACCTCTTGGGGGAGCTTGGCGCCTGTATTGACATCTTTAATTAAACCGCTGCCTTCTTTGGTTTTTTTTAGCACTGAAATTAACAGGTTACGCTCAAAACTCAAACTCTTGCCTCCACGAATTTGGCATTGTCACGGCAAGAAACGGCTTTTTGCCCTCAACTGTCCTGCCGCATACCACAGCCGTATACAAAAGCATCACCAAAACACAGTTTTTCCTGCAAATCGCCTGCACAAGCGTTAACGCCAAACACCCCCGCACCCATGGCAACTCTACGTGCAGACGCAAAAATAACCTTTCCCCCGCATTCCATAGAAACAGCAGAATTCCCGTGCTTGCCACTGCTGCCACTGTATTTCGTTTAACGTAGCCTCAAATTAGCGCCCCCCATGGATAAATTGCTCCAATACATGATTTTCTTGCAGAACAACTTTGTTTTTTTTAACTGTTTAATGTAAAAATGGAACGTTCGACATTTTTTCGGAGTCTTGCCTTAGGTTAAAAGTGAAACTTTGCCAAAAACGCGATATGTTTGGGCAGACATAGCGGCAAAAACGCTTGCGGGACGAACCTCAGAAGCGATTTTCAGAGACCATAGTTGGAATCAACCCTCCAAACTGAGCCTAAAGGCTGCTTTTTCTCTGGGGAAAGGGGCAGCGTAGACTTAACGGTGAAAGACGGGCTGTTGTCAAGGGCTTTTAAGAGAAAAGCAGCGGTATGACACATGGTATGAAACCTTTTAACACTGCCAATTCTCGGCGAGACGAATTTCACCAGCGGGACTAACGCCTCTGAGCTTGCCTTGACACCAACAGTGGCAAAGGCGACTGCATGATTATATAAGCTTCGCCTGTTTTCGAAAAAATTAGCGATTTCAGGCACTTGCAGTGGTTTGGAAAAAGTTTGGGGCTAAAAAACTGTGTTGGGAGATGCTTTTGTATACAGCTCAAGGATAGGCTTATCTCCCAAAGAAAACAATAGTTAAGAGGCGTTAGCTATGCAGCCCAAAAACCAAGCCCAAACCATATCCAGCCGCGAAATGCGCGCCCTAGAAGTCAACGCAGAATACTTCGGAGTCAACCTGCTGCAGCTCATGGAGTTAGCAGGCAGAAACGTCGCCCAAGAAGTAATCACACGCTACCCCAAAACCAAGAAGGCTGCGATCTTTTGCGGGGTAGGCGGCAACGGCGGAGACGGCTTTGTTGCGGCAAGGCACCTGTTGTCGGCGGGGTTTGAAGTCTCAGTTGTGTTGGTGGGCAGAGGACGCGACATTAGCCACGAAGCTGCCCTCAAAAACTACCAGATACTCCAATCACTTCAGGGTAAAGTTCCCATCGTTGAAGTTACTGACAGCTCAATCATTCCCATAGTCGAAGCTGACATAGCCATTGACGCATTGTTGGGAACGGGCACTAAGGGCCAACTCAAAGCACCCATTGCCCAAGTAGTCGACGCCATAAACGGCATGGACGGATTCAAGCTTGCCGTCGATGTGCCCACAGGCATCGATTCGGACACGGGCGATGTGTTGGGCACCGCAGTTAAAGCCGATTTGACAGTAACGTTCCATAAGGCTAAGAGCGGTTTGGAGAATGCCAAGAAGTACGTCGGTGAATTAGTAGTTGGCGACATCGGTTTGCCCCAAGTGATGGAGCAGTACGCTGGTCCCGGCGACGTGTTGCTTGCGGCTAAACCGCGCAGTCCCACGGGGCACAAAGGCGATTTCGGGCGCCTACTGGTTATAGGCGGCAGCGAAGTCTACTCTGGAGCGCCCACGCTGGTGTCGTTGGCGGCTATGCGCACAGGCGTTGACCTCGTTTATTTGGCTGCCCCTGAGAAGAACGCTTATGAGATTTCATCAATGTCACCTGACTTGATCACTGTGAAGCTGGAGGGCAAGAACCTCAACCCAGCAGACATGGCGGCGCTGAAACCGTTTTTGGATATGGTGGACGCGGTTGCGATGGGACCCGGCATGGGTTTAGCATCTGAAACCCAAGAGTTCGTCAAACTCTGCGTTGAAGAAGTTGAGAAGGCAGGGAAACCACTGCTGCTTGATGCGGATGGACTCAAGGCGTTTGCGAAGTTCAAGCGTCCCCTAAAGACGCCGTTGGTTTTGACGCCTCATGCAGGCGAATACGCCATACTCACAGGAGAAACCCTCCCAGAAAACCAGCCGGAGAGAGTGGCGATGATACAGAAAACCGCCAAAAAACTCAACGCAACCATACTGGTAAAGGGCAAAGTCGACATCATCTGCAGCCCAACGCACTCGAAGTTGAATTTCACCGGCAACCCGGGCATGACCGTCGGGGGCACAGGCGACGTCTTAAGCGGCATCGTGGGCGGTTTGATGGCTCAGCATGTTGACCCCTTCGAAGCGGCGGTAGCGGGCGCCTTCGTTAACGGTGCGGCAGGCGACTTTGTAGCGGGTGAAATCGGCTACCACGTGGTTGCCACCGACATCATCGATTGGATTCCAAGGTTGCTGGAGGATCCGATGAGCCATTTGAAGGTGCAGAAACATGGACACTGAACCAGAAAGGCCCGAGCAGAACCTGCCTGTCCGAATCACCATTTACCATGCAGCCCAAGATGACCCAAAAAAGAACACTGCTTTAAGGTTGAAGCGACGGGGACTTGCAAGAATCGTTACGAAAGTAAAATTTTTGCCAAATCGAGCCATAGTGCTCAATCCCTTTGGCGAAATCGCTTTTTCCCCCGCTGACCACGAGCGGCTTGAACAGTTTGGGTTGGCTGCGCTGGATTGCAGTTGGGAACATGCTCAGAAGGTGATGGGTGAACATGTACGGGGAACTAGCCGATGCTTACCGATCCTCATTGCGGGTAACCCCGTTAATTTTGGCAAGCTTACAAAGTTGACAACGGCTGAAGCCATCGCTGCAGCCCTCTACATTGCAGGCTTCAAAGAAGAAGCCGAGAAGGTTTTGGAGATTTTTCCGTGGGGGCACACGTTTTTTGAGTTAAACCAAATGTTGCTGGACAATTACGTGACCGCGAAGGACAGCGCGGATATCGTGGAGATGCAAAAGAGGCTGCTCACAAAACAGAAACGCGAACCAGCCAAGAACGTATTTGAATAATGCGCCTGCCGAGACGTGAAACCCTTATAGCCGTGCCTGCAGAAAATGGTTAAACGATGGCGGAGATTGACGTTTGGCGTACATCACTGACTTCTATGTGTTCTTGGCTTCGGTTCTGCTGATTTCACTCTCAGGCGTTCTTATGCCCGGGCCGCTGTTCGCTGTGACAATTAAAAAAGCGGCTACAAGCAAGGTTTCAGGGGCGCTCATCGCCGTCGGGCACGGGATTGTTGAGTTTCCGTTGATGTTTCTGATTTTCTTTGTACTAAGCGAATTCGAGATACCCCCAGTTGTGCAGGTTGCCGTGGGGTTAGTCGGCGGTGCCCTGATGGTGTTTATGGGCGTACAGACCTTCCGCAGCCGCCACAAACCAGAAAATGTCTCATCCAGCGCCAAACGCGAATCGGTTGTAGCAGGGGCGTACACAACAGCAGCCAACGCAGGGTTCATCCTCTGGTGGTTAACCATCGGCACCACGCTAATATTGAACGCAAAGCTGTTTGGGCTATTGGGCTTCTCCATCTTCGCGGGGGTCCATTGGTCAGTCGATCTTGCGGTGTACACTGCTGCAGCGTTCTTGATTTTTAAGTCCCAGCGGTTCTGGAACGACCAAATCCGAATGAGTATCACGCTTTTCTGTGCGGCAGTTTTCATCGGTTTTGGCTTGTTCTTTATGGGTTCAGCCCTCTGGTCGCTGTTGACATAGTATAATAGCGGGAACGCCGTAGTCTGTTTTATGGAATATAAAATTGGAAACGCAACCCTGCAACTAGTCAAAGGCGACATAACCGATCAAGAAGCCGACGCCATCATAAACGCGGCAAACTCGACACTGCTTGGGGGTGGAGGCGTTGACGGAGCTATCCACAGCAGAGGCGGCCCAAAAATCCTCGAAGAATGCAAACGCATACGTGCCAAAGAATGGCCCGACGGATTGCCAACGGGAAACGCCGTCATCACAACCGGAGGCAACCTCAAAGCCAAACATGTAATCCACACGGTTGGGCCGATTTGGCGGGGAGGACTCTACGACGAATCGAAGCTGCTGCGGAGGGCATATTGGAACAGCCTAAAACTGGCGGTTGCAAACGGTTTGAAGTCTGTTGCGTTTCCATCGATCAGCACGGGCGCTTATGGGTACCCGACGGATGAGGCTGCGGTGGTGGCACTTGGGGCAGTGAAGGACTTCTTGGAAAAAGAGGATAAGCTTGAGTTGGTCACGTTTGTGCTCTTCTCAGAGCGTGACTTAAACATCTATACTGACGCGGCAAAAGCACAGCTTTAGAGTCCTGTCTGTTTTTTCTTTAAATTGTTTTGGTCCCATACGACAATTAGAATCATGCCAAGAGTTACGTCAAATACGAGCAGTCCAATAAGAGTAATCGCAAGATAGAAAGTAGGTCTAATGAGCAAGGCTATTACTAAGAATGCAAAAGCAACAACTAAAATTACCCGGTAGGTTGAAGCATGCTTCCTAAAGTAAGGCGAATATTGCTCTGAAAAAAACGCCACAAACAGTAGATAAACGGCGACAAAGGCAGAGGATACCCAGAAAATATAGTGGAGGTTGTTCGAAAAGTATAGAACGAAACCGGCAATTAATGTAACCAATAAAGCGGTAGCATAAATCAGTGAAGCTATCTTGTTTTTTGAAACCTTTATGCGCATTCTATATCGGTAAGTATCTTAGCTAAGGTTTTGCTTTTATAAGTAACCTGTCTCTGGGGTTGTGGGCTGGTTTGCTGGTTCATTGCCATTTGTTGATCCCAAAGAAAGACTCTATTCTTTCATATTCACACCGAGGCAGAATTGAATAAAAATCGCTCAAATCACCGATTAAAAGCGTAGGAAAAGGGCGATTTTTACACTTTCTCAAACCTTGACTTACCTTAAACAGCGTTCTTCATCATGCGGTGTTCCAGCTTTGGAACGTTTCGTTCTCTGAATAGAACTAAAAGAAACTATTCCTAAGAATCAATGAAAGTCACAACATGAGAGGATAAGAATTGAGAGGAAAGATAACATTAGCACTTTTGATGATTCTCGTTATATCCTCAGTATCCTCGACTGATGCTGGATCTTTTTTTCCTGAACAGCCGCCTATCCCACAAAAATCCTCTTCCCTATATCCGGAGCTTACAAATTCATCAGGACCGATGCAGTCAGCTTTATCACCGACTGGTTCCACGTCAATTACGGCAAAAGGCATATTTCGAGGTGGTTTTGGCGGCGGCAGTTTTGAAGTTAGTTACACCCTTCCCTCAAGAATGCTCAGCATCAATGGCCGTGTGTTTAAGGTGGGTAACATCGAGATACTTATAACATACAGCATTGATGGATCAGTAAACTACACTATGCATATAGAGCTGGCGGAAATTGATCCTCACTATTGGCAGGTAAACATGAACGGGTCAGTTGTTTTGCCTCTGTTACCAGTTGGAGATCACAGTATAACTGTTTATGGAAAATGGATCGCAAGGATGATAAACAATCCACCACGTGATGAGGTTGAGGTTGCGCAAGCTACCCTCAATTTTACGGTGCGGGCGCCTGTGATTAAGGTTTTTTCTCCTGAAAACATAAGCTATTCTTCAAAGGACTTGTCACTTAACTTTACAACTGATGTGCCTGTTTCTTGGGTAGGTTACAGTTTAGACAACCAGGACAACGTTACCTTTACGGGAAATTCATCGTTGACGGGGTTAACGTTTGGAAATCACACTTTAGCAGTTTACGCTAACGATACAGCGGGTGTTATGGGTGTATCTCAAACAGTCAATTTCATTATTGAAGCGCCGTCAGAGCCTTTTTCATCTTTGATTTTTGTTGTTGTTATCACAGTTTTGGCAGCGGTAATTGCAGCATTAGCAATAGCTACTTACGAAAGGAGCCGTATGCCCTTAGGCAAATCAAAGCAGAGTAATTCATCAAGCCAGCTAACCCTTCGACAAACAGTACCCCCTTTCTCGTAGTGCTCATAGCTGCCGAAAGACAAACCATACTGTTCTGCTTGTAGTTTGCTCTACAACCAACCAGCATTTCAAATCCGACGCCTACCCCAAAAAGCATTGCACCCTACATTCGGCGGGTTGTTGTTGTGTATAGGGGGTCTTCTGCAACAACAACTATAGAAAAATTTGATCCATCGGTAAATATGGGAGGGGAGGTAGCGGCAGAGCAGCAAACGTCGGCTCAGAGTCGCTATTTTTATAAACCCAGCGCTTGCAGTTAAAGCTATGCAAGTTGAATTTGGAGTAATCGGCGGAACAGGTCTCTACGACCCCAAACTTCTCAAAAACATACAGGAAATCACTTTAGAGTCACCCTACGGGAAACCCTCCGACGCCATCACAGTCGGCGAACTAGGCGGCAAAACCGTGGCGTTTCTGCCACGACATGGAAAACTGCACACCATACGCCCCACAGACATCAACGTAAGAGCCAACATCTGGGCGCTCAAACGCTTGGGCGTAAAACGCATTCTGGCAGCTTCAACCGTTGGGTCACTGCGCGAGGATTACCAGCCAGGCGACATAGTCTTCGCCGACCAATTCATCGACCGCACAACCAAAAGAGAACAATCATTCTACACCCTCTCAGAAGGCAAAGTATGCCACATATCCGTCGCTGAACCCATGTGCCCACAACTCCACCAAACCATAATCGACGTAGCCAACAGCCTAAAAATCAAAAACCACCCAACAGGCACATACGTCTGCATCGAGGGACCACGGTTCTCAACAAAAGCTGAATCCCGCATGTACCAGAAATGGGGTGCAGACATCATCGGCATGACGATGGTTCCCGAAGTTGTTTTGGCACGGGAAGCGGAAATCTGTTATTCAAACATATCCACGGTCACCGACTATGACTGCTGGAAAGACCACGCAGTATGCGTTGACGACATCGTTAACACCATGAAAACAGGCATCGACAACGTTAAACGCATAATCGCTGAAACCATCGCCAAAACCCCCAGCGAATGCAGTTGCCAATGCAGCCACGCCTTAACCGGCGCATTTGCTTAACAGGAGAAATTGACATGAATAAAACCGACAAAATCGATTTGAAAAGCAAAGTCCGTAGAATCCCCGAATTCAAAGGCGTAGTATTCTGGGACATAACAACCCTCCTAAAAGACCCCGTATGCTACAAAGAAACCATAAAGCAACTCGCAGACCACTATAGAGGCAAAAAAATCGACGTTATCGTCTCCAACGAAGCCCGCGGATTCATCGTCGGCGCACCGTTGGCTTACGAGTTAGGCGTTGGTTTTGTCCCAATCCGCAAAAAAGGTAAATTACCCTACAAATGCCTCGACTACACCTACCAAACCGAATACAGCAAAGACACCATCCAAATCCATGAAGACGCCATTTCAAAAGGCCAAAACGTGTTAATCATAGATGACTTATTGGCAACAGGCGGAACAGTAAAAGCCAACATAGAATTAGTCGAAAAACTAGGCGGTAAAGTCGCAGGATTAGGATTCCTAATCGAGCTGAACTATTTGGGCGGACGCAAACTCTTAGGCGACAAATACGAAGTGTTTTCGCTAATTGATATGAAAACAACCAATGGGTAACCATCCCCTTCTTTCTCTGGTTTCTTGCAGCACCCGTTTCTCTGCTTATAACGTTTTGTTGTTGCCGCAAGACAGCAACGCAGCTTTAATAGATATTCCAAGAGAATAATCTATTAAAAGGAAGTTGAATTTTTTGGAGAATGTTTTTGAACAGATTGGAGCAGAAGTAACCGCTTCAGTGGATGAGCCGGCTGCTCAACGGATTAGGCGTAGCGCTTTTGTTTTTATAACGGCTGAGTCGGAGTCAAGTCTTGCTGCCATAGAAGACCTGCGTAAAATCGATGAAGTCGACGAAGTGTACCTTGCAAGGGGCGCATATGATATTGTGGCTAAAGTCAGCGGCAACTCATTTGATCACATACGTGAAGATGTGCTTAAACGGATAAGAAACATCAACAGCATCAAATCAACTTTGACTCTAACCGTTGTTTAAGCACTAAATCTTTTATTTTTTATTATCAGATCTTAAATACAGTTAACTCTGTTTAAAATTTGTCAAAAAGGAAATATGCGGTAAAGGGAATAACCTAAAAAAATTAGCTATGGGCTGGCTACAACAGCCATTTTCTCTGAATCAACACCGACAGTTGGATTATACCCACTGTTTTTGCGGATGCATTCATGCATATGTTTCCAAAACATCAAACGGGTACGCCAAGCTGGAGCATCACAGAAGGGACATTTAAACAATGCCTGTGCCAAATCTACCACCTTACCATACCTCCACCAAACACTGGATATAATAATATGTGACTGCACAAATCCTACAACAAGAAGCATTAAGCAAGAACACCCTAAATATGTAAGGGAATTTTATGCCAAGATATTTAGTTGATTCAGCCATCCTTCGCTCAGGGAAAGACCCCAAAACATGCGCCGAAGGAGCAGCAAAAATGCTTGCCAGAGGCAAATTCAAAGACATCGAAGCCAAATCATGCTACTGCTGTGGAGGAGAAGGACGCGTTGCCTTCGTCATCGAGGGCCCCAATGAGGATGCAGTGCTCGAAGTGTTACAGGAGCAACTTGATATACCGATTGCGTCCATCACTGAAGTACAAGAAGTCACAGCCACCCCATAAAAAGGAGTAAATAAATGGATAAAAGGGTGGAGCTTAGGCTTTACCTATCGTCACCGAAACATCCTGCTGCTGTCCATCACGCACCACCGTAAACGACACTGTTTGTCCCGGAAGCGCATGCTGCTCAAGGTAAGATAACAAGCTGTCAGTGTTGGTTACACGTTGATTGTTCACCGCAACAATGATGTCGCCGCCTAGAATGACTGTTGAACTCCCAACGACTTTCTGGACGTTGCCGCCATGCAAACCGTTCTGCACTGAAACGCTCTCCACTAGGAAGCCGTAAGTGACGCTTGCGCCCATGGCTTGTGCAATGGAGTAGGTCATGTCAGTGCCGGCTGCATTTATAGATGGGTGCTGGTCATAGGAGCCAGAGGAAACAAGCGTGGGCAACTCGCGGATTATGGTTGAGGAAGGTATGGCGAAGCCTAAGCTTTCAGAGTCGCTGATGCCGGCAGTTGTTATGCCGACCGCTTCGCCCGCATAGTTAAGTAGGGGTCCACCTGAGTTGCCGGGGTTTATGGCGGTGCTTGTTTGAATCATATCTGGAATGCTTTGCCCGTTTTGGTTGGTACTGGAGTCTTCAACGATGGTTCTGCCCAATGCACTGACGACGCCGGTCGTTAATGTTCCTGAGAGTCCATAGGGGGAACCTACAGCTACGACGGGGTCGCCGACGCTAAGTGTTGCGGAACTTACCAGGCTTAGAGCTGGAGCATCGCTGGGCATTTGGGTGCTCAGTACTGCAAGGTCAGCTTTTGCATCGTGTCCCAGAACTTCTGCGGGGTAACTGTCGCCGTTTGCAAAGGTCACTGTAATGTTGATCGCACCTTCGATGACGTGGTTGTTGGTCACTATAACCTTTTGATTGTTGACTTCAGCTATGAACCCAGAACCCTGTTGGCCACTGTAGCCTCGTCCACCAAAAAAGCTGGTCACGGGCACCAAATCTTGAACTACAACTACCGACGACTTCACGTGTTGGTAGAGGCTTGCAAGCGAAACGTTATCGTTAAGCACATAAGTTTGGACGCCACTGGGTGCGCCGCTGGAGAGACCTATTTGTGATTGTAAATCCAGCAATTTAGAATTAAACTCTGAGTATGTCACTGCATACCCAATGAAGCCTCCTGCGAGCAAAGCAATCAACACTAACCCAAGGATAGCCAACGTCGAAAATCGGCGGTGTTTTTTCGGTGGAGGAGGCGGAATGGGGGAATATGTTGGGGGGTGTGGTTGAGGTTCTTGGGGTGGCTGAGTTTGCTGTATAATTATGGGTTGTTTGGATTCAGCTTCCTGTTGCGGTTGCTCCATTGAATTTGCCTCTAAGAACTCGAGAACTCGTCTGTTTCAAACAGCGGGTTCTTGCATTGAGAACAGACGTCGTCGGTGACTTTTATTTCGGCTCCGCAGTGAGGACATTTATTTTGTTTCTTGGCTAAATGCAATCCCTGTTTTTCCTTCGATATTTTACCATCTTTAAGCAGCAACATACGTTCAGTATGGTTAGCAGCTTGGCTATCGTGGGTAACCATGATTATTGTTGTACCCTGAGTCAAGTTAAGGTTTGCCAACAGCTTGATGATTTCAGTTTTGTTTTTGCTATCCAAGTTGCCTGTGGGTTCGTCTGCAAGGATAATTGCGGGGTCGTTGGCTAATGCCCGTGCAATGGCAACACGCTGTTGTTCACCTTGGCTAAGGCGCGGGGGACGATGGTTCTCTCTGCCTGCAAGGCCAACTATCTTAATCAGTTCGCTTGCACGTTTCCTGCGTTCCACCTTGTTGCCTATTTTGCCTTCCATGGGTAACTCAACGTTTTCTATGGCGCTTAAGTACGGTAGCAGATTGAAGGATTGGAATATGAAGCCCATCTTGTTACGGCGTACCTTGTAGAGTTGGTTCTCAGGCATGCCTGCTACGTCTATGTCGTCTAAGAGGACTTTGCCGCTTGTTGGTTTATCGATGCAGCCGATGATGTTTAGCAGTGTGGTCTTGCCTGATCCACTGGGACCCATGATTGCAATGAATTCGCCTTTGTTAACTTTAATGGTCAGATTGGTTAATGCCTGTACGGGGCGTTTGCCCAGCATGTATGTTTTGTTTAGGTTCTCGATTTTCTAGTACTGGTTTACTCATATCTCATCGCCTCAGCCGGTCTAATCTTTGACGCTCTCCACGCGGGGTATAGGCTACCTACTGCTCCAAGCGCTATGGCTGCGCCGAAACCCGCAGGATAAGTGTCGGGGTTAAAGTGGCGCTAACGGTTGAACCACCTAAGAATCGGGTGGCAGCTACGCCTTGGGCTACACTGCTTGCGCTTGATGAGGATAACACCAAAGACGCGATTTGCGGAGCCGCAAACACACCGATTGCAATACCCACCAAGCCTGCGATTGCAGCAAGCATGATGCCTTCGAGTAGGAATTGACCCATGACAGTGCCGTTGCTGAAACCGATGGCTTTGAGGGTGCCGATTTCTTTGGTGCGTTCTCGAACGGTGAAAAGCATAACGAAGAGCACTATTAGGCTTGTTGCTGCAACGACGATGGCGATTTCTATGGTTGCGGTGGTTTGGGTGCTATCGATTGATGCTTGTGCGTTTTCTAAGGCAGCCGTGTAGGTGGATTGTATGGCTTGGAGCTGGTTTAATCGTTCTTGACCTGTTGTGACGCTTAGTTCTGAATGCATTGAGCTTATCTTGGTTGCAAGTGAAGTCACTACGTCGGCGTTGGTGGCGAAGACGCGTATGCTTGTGATGTAGCCGGTGTTGTTTGTGATGGCTTGAGCGTCAGAGAGGTTCATGTAGAGCACTAATCCATCTGAGGTAGAGGTGGTTCCATGAATGCCGATCACCTGGAAATCCTGACCCAGAATTGATATTGTGTCGCCGACGCCTGCATCGAAGTATTGGGAGTTATTTTCGCTTAACAGAACAACTCCGCTGTCGCCTGCCGCCAGATTCTGTCCTTCCGTAATGTTTGTTGGGAGGATATCGTAGTTGTTGACTAAGTCTGAAGTTAACGGAATACCCTCGATTGTGTATTCTGTGAGTTGACGGGTGAAGCTTCGACCCATAAAGGATATGGTTTCGTTGCTTCCTTCTGAAGCCGTGAGGATAGGTTCTACAGCTGCTATGCCCGAGATGGTGCTGTTGATGTCGTTGTATAGGCTTTCGTTCATGGGGCTGACTTGTCCGCCTCCCAGCACGCCGCCTCCGAATTGTCCTTGACCGCCACCCATGCCGCCTCCGAATTGGCTGGGGTCAAAAACAAAGTCGCCTCCCCCTTGTCCACCTGAGGATGGACCACCAATTTGACCTGAGGAAGAAGTTGAGTTGGGTCGTTGGAAGCCGAAACCTGAGAATTCAGATGCCAAACTCAAATCCAGCTGAGACAACGTCTGGTTGATCGATTGGCCAGTTTCAGTTATGGTATTGCCTAAATTTGAGGCTAGGTTGGTGGCTTCTTGCTGATTAGCCATTACACCAGCGGGTATTGAAATCATAATAGCCATAGAGAAACCTAAGGCGATGATTACTAGTAAAGCGCGTATTTTTCGTCTTGAAATGTTCCGTACCGCTCTGTTGAGTATTCCCATGTTAACACCTTATTTGGAAGGGGCAACCAAGAAGGGAAATGAAGGGGTTTTTGGGCAGTTTGGGCTTTCGGCCAGTTTCGAGTTTTCCAAATCCCTTCTTGGCTGTCCTATCGGGGGTTGAGGCTGAGCGGTTATTAAATGATTTTTCAGAATTGTACCCAAATTTCACCCTAATCAGCAACCGCTAACTCCAAGAAGCCAGCGCAGAATTTTTCAGGTTATACTCGGAATAGAGCCTAATTATTGCCAAAAGTTTTTTTCTTCACGACGAAAGCGCACATTTATAACGTTAACAGAACAAACAGTCCAGAAGAGATTGTTGCACGGAGCGGTAATAGAGTGTCTGCAAATGCACGTTCACTAAAATACCTCTTAGGCTGGTTAATCGCTGGCACAAGAGGCGGACCTACCCGTGCAAAAATCATCAAATCACTCAAGGAAACACCGCAAAACGCAAATCAGCTGGCTACGTTGCTGCAGATGGATTACAAAACGATGCGTCACCACTTAGAGGTTTTGGAGAAGAACAAAATCATCACTTCAATCGGAGACAGGTATGGTGCAACGTACTTTCTATCGCAGGTCATGGAAGACAACTACGTCCTGTTTGAGGAGATTGCGAATAAAATCGGGAAAAAGTAGAAAAAGGAGAAGAGGCAAGAGGGAGAACTAAATGAATAAAAAACAAATCATCTTCGTGTTGCTTATAGTTTTGATAGTGTTATCTGCTGTTGCAGCAGTACTACTCGCGATGTATCAAGCGGAGGCTAGAAGAACCGTTGGGTATCCCTTTGTGCCTAGACAATATATACCTAACCCAGCTGATTTAGAACTGTATTACTGGGCAAGAACCATATTCTCCACCGTAAACATCGTGTTAATCTGCGTGTTAATCGGCAGCTACATAAGCATCTACCTCAAAACCCGATCTGAATTTACCGTTGGACTTTTGCTCTTCGCTTCTTTCTTACTCATAAAAGACGTGACATGGAGTCCGTTTGTAATCGGAATCGCAGGCTTCAACCTCTTTGGTTTGGGACCCTTCGCTTTTCTGCCTGACCTCTTCGAGATGGCTGCGCTGCTGGTGCTGTTCTACTTAAGCGTAAAATACTAATCATTTCTTTTTTAAGAGCTAATAAGCAGTAGATGCATCTGTTATTGATGACTTTATGCATAATTCTGAGAAACCGAAACCTAACAGGTTAATCACTGAAAAAAGCCCCTACCTGCTTCAGCACGCCTACAACCCTGTTGATTGGTATCCTTGGGGCGACGAAGCCTTCCAGCGGGCGCAGGCTGAAGATAAACCTGTTTTTGTCTCCATAGGTTACTCTACCTGTCACTGGTGCCACGTCATGGAGAAGGAATGCTTTGAAGACCAAGACGTAGCAGCCCTCATGAACAAGGCTTTTGTCTGTATCAAAGTGGATCGTGAGGAACGGCCAGATTTAGACGCCACTTACATGGCGGTTTGCCAGGCAATGGGCAGAAGCTGTGGCTGGCCCCTCAACGTGATAATGACCCCGCAGAAACACCCTTTTTTCGTGGCTAGCTATATACCCAAAGACGACCGTTACGGAACATTTGGCATGCTAAGCCTTGTACCTCAAATCGAGCAAATATGGAAGAGCCGCCGAACCGAATTAGAAGCTACGGGCAAAGAAGTAACCGAACAAATCACCGCCCAACGAATCCGCGAACCGCTGATTTTGGATAAAGATGTGCTTGACGAAGCTTTTGACCAGCTCTATTTAGCTTTTGATCATGAGAACGGAGGGTTTGGGTCGTCGCCGAAGTTCCCCTCACCTCACAACCTCCTGTTTCTACTACGATACTACAAACGTACAAAGCAGCCTGCTGCATGGAGCATGGTTGAGGGCACGCTGCGCAACATGCGTTTAGGCGGCATTTTCGACCAAATCGGCTTAGGATTCCACAGGTACAGCACAGACTCAAGGTGGCTGGTTCCGCATTTCGAAAAAATGCTCTACGACCAAGCCCTCCTTGCCCTTGCTTATCTTGAAGCTTACCAGCAGTCCAAAGCGCCGAAATTCAGGATTTCCGCAAAAGAGACGCTTGACTATGTGCTAAGAGACATGGTTGAGGCGGAAGGCGGCTTCTACTCTGCTGAAGACGCTGACAGCGAAGGCGAAGAAGGCAAATTCTACCTCTGGACACAAGAAGAAATCAAACAAGCCCTACCGGCCGACCTAAGCGAATTCGCCATTAAAATCTACGGCGTCAGAGCAGAAGGCAACTACTATGAACCATCCGAAGGCAGAATGGGCAAAAACATCCTGCATCTTGCGGTGCCTATTGAGCAGATGGCTACGGATTCAAATTTGACCGTCGACCAAGTCATCGCTAAACTGGGCAAGGTCACGCATCTACTTTTTGCGGCGAGGAAAAAACGGGTTCATCCCGCCAAAGACGACAAGGTGTTGGTTGACTGGAACGGCTTGATGATTGGGGCGTTGGCGAGGGCAAGTCAGGTTTTGGGGGAACCGAAGTATCTTGTTGCAGCTCAGAAAGCGGCAGATTTCATATTAGGCAACTTGCGGACTGAAGAAGGTAAGATTTATCATCGTTTTGTTAAGGGTGAACGGGCTGTTTTGGGCTTTTTGGACGATTATGCCTGTTTTGTTTTTGGTCTGCTGGAGCTCTACGAAGCAGATTTTGGCGAGAAATACTTAGAGGCAGGCGTTGAATTAGCTAAAACCATGCTTGCAGAGTTCTGGGACAACAAAAACGGAGGTTTCTTCCTCACCGCCCAAACAAGCGACGAAACGGTTCCACGCATAAAACAAGCCTACGACGGCGCAACGCCTTCAGGGAACTCGATGGCGCTCCATGATCTGCTGTGGCTGTCATGGTTGACAGGCGACGTATCCTCTGAGGGATACGCGAATAAATTGTTGGCAGCGTTTTCCGAGGAAATTAAGGGTTACCCGATGGGGCATACCTTCATGTTAACGGGGCTGGACTTTGTGTTAGGGCCCTCTTTTAGCGTAGTTTTGGTCGGCAGCGTGGCAGACAAAGACACTCAAGAATTGCTGGTGGCTTTGCGGAGGAATTATCTGCCGAATTTAACGGTGAAATTAGCCTCTGAATCGCCTAAAGGAGTGCCCGGCGGCTACGAGAAAAGCGAGGGAAAAGCCACAGCGTATGTATGCCGAAACCAAACCTGCATGCCGCCTACTAATCAACTTGAAAAGATGTTGGAGTACCTCAAGGAGCAAGGTTAACTGGTTTGGGCTTAAGCACCGAGTCTATGGATTTCTTTTGATTGGTTTTGTTTTCGCAAATTTGAGAAATATTGGACTTTTTTATTGGCAAAAGCCCAGAAACCACTGTTAATCCATTAAACTAAGCATTTAAAAAGATACTCGAAACCTGAAGGGGGTTATCGCTATAATTAAGCTATATTCATAGATAAATTAACTTTTTTACATAAAACATGTTGAACACAATAATCTTAAAAGTCCACAAAGGTCATAGCTAAAGAAGGTTCAGGCGACTGACGATGAACGAGACAACAGATAATCCAAAATCGGCAAGACACCTCAGCGGATATTCCCCAAAAGATATAGAAACACGGGTAATCAAAAACTTCCTCGACATACTCATTCTAATCGAAATGAAGAAACAGGGAAACCTAAGTGGATATGACATCACCGCTTTTGTCAACAGCAAGTTTGGAGGAGTACTCAGCCCCGGAACGGTCTATGCAACACTGTATACTGTAGAACGCAAGGGACTCATAGAGGGGGAAAACGATGGAAGAAAAACAGTATACAAACTAACACCCTTAGGCCAAGAAGTTGTTGTTGACATGATGAAGGAATTCAATAAACAAATGACGGATTTCGTAAGAAAATTCTTAATGCTCTAAGTGAAAATTCTTTTCAATCGAATAACTCTGGCTCTTAGTTTTGCTTATATTTTACGCTCTCTAGAAGATCTAAGCAAACAAAAAATTACAGCTTTGCGGAAAACTGGAAAGCAGAAAACAGTTTCTATGAAGGCGCCGGGAATGGGATTCGAACCCATGCGGACCGGAAGGTCCACGGGCTCTCAAGGCCCGCGCGTTAACCACTCTGCCATCCCGGCACCGACAAATCAACATTTTAATCCATTGTATCTTAAATGTCTACCTAATTCAAGCAGAGAAACTCCAAGTACCTAAGAGATTAGGCAAAGTTCTTAACCCACAACCCTAACCGTTGTGTATATGACTTCCACCGTAACCGTGCAGATCCCAAGCAACATATTAGACGCCATCTACGCAGGCGCCAAAGAACTTTACCCACGTGAAAGCTTTCTACTTCTGAGGGGCAAAAAAATAAAAAACATCATAGCAGTAACCGACTTGGTATTGGCACCGTTTGCAGTCCACGGAGAAGGCGAAGTCCACTTCAACCCTTACATGTTCGTAGGCGACTTCTCACTTGTGGGAACCGTTCATTCGCATCCTTCGGGCAACAATAGACCAAGCCATGTAGATCTAAACTACTTTTTTGGGCGGGTTCTTTTAATCGTCGGTTACCCCTACGAAGGAAAAAATTGTATAGCCGCCTACGATTCAAACGGCGACAATCTACCCATTGAAATTACTGAGCCCATTGAATGCAACGACGAAGACTATTATTGACTGCCCAACTGAGCCCTCAACACAGCAAGTTGATATTGCTGCAGGTAATCCATGGCGAATTTGTCTGCGTTGCCTTCGGTGCCTCGATGCACCCGATCCACCGCTTTGCTCCGCAGGTGATGGTAGAATTCGTGGAGAATAACAAAGGGGTTGATGAGTATGTCGCTGTTGAGTACGGTGATTGACTGTGTTTTTGCGCTGTAGCATCCGTATGCGGTTGTTTTATGCCCTTTTGGCAACCCGACACGCAACGAGGGCAAGGTGACGTTGTATTCTTTTGATAGCAACTCTAGCGCATCTTCGGGTTTGCCATCCAAAATCAAGGCAACAATGTAAGCTTTAAAATTCTCAGTGGGCATCGCAAATCAAACAACAACAACACAAGACCCATATATACAGTGGCAGCCACTATGAGGTTTTTTTATCAGTGTGTTGTTGCTAAAAACCCCCTATACACAACAACAAGCAGCGGGTTTGGCGGGGCGTTGTGTTTTTGTGTCTGCGTTTGTGTTGGGTTGCTGGTTGGTTGTGGCGGTTTTTTCAAGCAGTTGAGGGTAGGGCGGTGTGGGTTTGTTGCTTTGCCGAGCTCCCCTCCGGCTCTTTGAAGTCTGTGTCACCCAACATAGCGCAATTTTTCTAAGCTCCAACTTGTGAAAAACCGTCACCTGTGTGCCTAGCAAACCTTAAAACTATAAATGGTAAACAAAGAATGGGGGCTAAAAAATGGCAGGTATTAGACTAGAAGGGTGTAGAGATGGCAGGCTGATAAGTAATAAAGTAAGGGGTGGCAAAAAAGGTCTTGCCCTCGTTGCGTGTCGGGTTGCCAAAAGGGCATGCACGATAACCAACTTTTGCAGGTAGCACAATTTGTGAAAGATAAAAATGTTCAATTGGTTATTTCTATATTAAGAGATAAGTTACCTCCAAAGCTATTGGATGAAAGTGACATTGTAGTCGAACTATCGCAAGAGGAAAAACTATTTCGCATAGAACAGTATAGGGACAGAGAAACCAAAACGTCTCAATCTCACCTATAGAAACCCCAAGATTACTTTTTTTAGGCTCAAACCAAAAGGTGGAGCATCGGGTTTTTTTGAGAGCGAATCTTCTACCGCATTTTCACGTTTTCGAATAGTAAAAGCATGGGAAAAGAGTAAACTTGAGGTTATGCGTACTTAATCCTATACACTCCATGAGGGGCATATTATTTCCTATCAGATCAGTAATCTCTCAAGCCAAGGTAGGTATTTGATGATACCTCTGGCTCTTGCTCTACCAAGAACTTTAGAAACGTGTGGGCGATAGGACTCAGAATCCATGCCTAAGCTTTTGCAAATATCCGCTTGACCTAAGCCTTGCTGGTATAGCGCTATAATCTTTGGCGTATTAGGACTCAGCGGATTAACCCAATAGCCGTCTGTTCTCTTGAGTCGTCTTCTGTTGCGTCGACAAGACGGTATAGGTGATAACGTTTGTTATTTGCTCATAGCTGCCGTGTTTGTTTTGGTGTTGGGTTATTGTTTGGGTTGCGGGTTGGTTTATTGTCCGTATGTTCCGCGTCGTATTTTTTCGGCTAGTAGGTGGATGAATTCGATGGGCCATACGTCGTCGCAGACGTCGTCGGTTAGGATTTTTCGTTGGTGGTAGAGGGGGATTAGGTCGTTTTTTAGGAGTAGGATTAGGAGGAATTGGTGGCCGTAGGTTCGTTTGAATAGGGCGTATTTGCGGGCTTGTTTTTTGGTCATTTCGAAGTGGGGTTCAAGGATAATTTTTCTGCCTGCCAATGTCTTTTCCAAAATGAAATCTGGCGTGTAGACTTCGTTGGGTAACGGGAAACTGATGGTTTCATAGCCATAGGGAATATGCATTCGCAGCAGCGTCAGCGCGGTTTTCTTTTCCCAACCGCTTTTGTAACGGCTCATCTTCTGATAGTAAGCCTGCGACTGCCCAGTGATCTTCTGCATCCGCTCCAAAAAATCCAAGGCGGTTTTAAGTGTATAGCGATTGAGGCTTTTCTGTTTAAGCCATCGGCCTAAAAGAAAGAAGGGATAATCGATTTCCGCTGGATCCATAGGGAAAAGTCGCTTGGCATAGTCGGTTAGCCTCTGCCTAGCCTGTGCAGCGGTTTGCTCATCACGCCAAAGCGAAGGCGACGCAGTTTGAATTATGCCTAGACTCGCAGCGACGTTAGCGTTCTCCTTGGTCAAGGGTACATAGAGGTCTTCGGGCAAGAGGTGATCATAGATTTGCAGATCAGGCAGTGGACGCACCATCCACCGCATGTAAATCCAAGCCCTATCCCTATGCGGCCCGGCTAACGCGGGGATATTTTGGGCTAAATCTTCGATGAAGTCTTTGGGGTTGGTGAATTTCTGCGAGTATTTCAACAAATTGCGTTCTGCCTTGTTTTTTACAAATAGATTTACAGCTGCAAGGTTTTCAGAAGCGGCTTTCTTGTTGGGACCCAAATCGTGATAGAAATCCGCTTTGACGATTTCCTCTTCGAAGAGGTGGGCTTTTTTTATGTCAAACAAGACGTTACCGAACGCCGTATGCAGATAAACCAGGAGCATACGGGCGTTTTCTGGGTACCCGACCACTGTGTCGTCGAGGATAGATGCGGCTAGGAGGAAGTAGTGGGCAGCGATGCGGCGTTCCTCATATTTTTCGGAGTAAGGGTTAAAGAGTAAACGTGGGCTCATGCGCCTGTCCCATTGCACGTCTGCAACGTTGGAGTTTTTGTTTATGAACTCAACCAGTAGCTTGGTGATTTCGTCGTTTGCTGCCATAGCCCTGTACCTGGGGGTGGGTACTGTTATGTCATAAGATGCTTAAAACTTCTATCGTAGAAAACAAAAACGTAATGGTTTAATAGTTGCTGTAAAATGAATATTGCAACGCATAAGAGGCGAAGCGCCTAAATAGGGTGGCGCAGTAGACGACTATGCGAAAAAGTGTGGGCCGGTCGTCTAGCCTGGTTAGGACATCTGCTTGACGTGCAGAAGGTCGCCGGTCCGAATCCGGTTCGGCCCACTTTTCATTTACTTTTTGCTTTACAGTTTTAGGTTGGCTGTAGGCTTGTAGGGGATGTTTTGATGTTTAAGTTGTGTTGATTTGTTTTTTGCGTCCAGAAAAATTTATTAGTGCAAGTAGTTGTGTTACTAAATTGATAAAAAGTAATACGAAATCACTAATTGGACGTGCACAAATGGGAAAAAACAAATTATTCGCCCTCGTGGCAATAGTAATAATCATAGTCGCCGCCGTCGGCGCCGTTTACGTTCTCACCCAAAACCCAGCAAACCCTGAACCCACAGCAACCACAGTCACCGACGCCCTAGGCAGAACAGTCAACATCCCCGAGAAGATAGACTCAATATACTGCATAGGCGCATGCTCACTGCGGTTAGTATCATACTTTGATGCAGCCAACAAAGTCCAAGCCGTCGAGCCCGCTGGCACCTTCAACACCCTAGACGACCAAACATACTACCTCATTAACAAAGCCAAATTCGCTTCTCTCCCCGAAGTAGCCACAACCCCTGAAGCCATATTAAACCTAAACCCAAGCCTCATCATCACCTCCACAGCCGAAGACACAGCAACCGCAGACACCCTCCAAACCCAAACCAGCATCCCCGTCTACGTCATAAACGCAAACGTAGAATTCGGACAAGGCTTCTACGACCAAATAACCTCACTGGGCACTCTATTTGGGGAACAAGCAAGAGCCACAAAACTAAACGAAGGCGTCGCCAACATGATTAACGATATCACATCCACGGCAACAACTGAAAACACTAAAAGTGCATATGCCTCTGGCATGTTCTATTATGGTGGAGCATCATTCCTCAAAGGCTCTGGTAACTACCTGCCCTTCGACTACTCTAATGTTCCAAATGCTATTCAGCCGGCGGTCAACGGTCAACCATACACCATCACATTGGAAACTCTAATCGCCGCAAACCCAGACTACATATTCATAGACAGCATAGGCTTAAGCAGTTCCGTTGACTCCATTAACGGCTACATACATGACAACACCGGATTAGAGGACGTTTCAGCAATCAAAGACGGCAACATCTACTCGACCATGGTCTACAAGTGCTATGGAACAAACTGGGATAACCAGATAGTCAACGTATACTACGTTGCTTCCGTAATAAATGGGAACTTGTACTCTTGGAACTTCGAAGACAAAGCCAACCAAATCATACAGTTATTCTATCCAGGAACCACCATGACCTACCAAGACATCGCAGCTGCACAGACAGGCAGTGGATGTAGCAAAGTGACGCTGTAACTGTGATTCGTTAATAAACCTCTTCTTCCAATCTTTTTTCTTTATTGGCGGTGTAAAAGGAACGGCAAAGCAACAGATTACCCATCATCATCCAGACGAAAAAGAAGCTTTCAACATATACGAAGACGACGAAGAAGAAAGCAACCAAATTTCAAAGGTTTACAAAGGCTTCGTAAAACGAAAACGCCTGCTCCTCTTAGTCGGCGTCCTTGTGCTGGTTGTTTGTGTAATCATTGCCGCCCAGAATGGCCCGATTAAAATCTCGTTTGTCGACGTCATAAAGTACCTTTTCACCTTTGACACTTCTGGAATGGGCGGCACCATCTGGAACATTCGCATGGTCAGAATTGTGGGTGCTTTAGCAGCTGGTGCAGGCTTAGCCGTCGCAGGAGTGGTAATGCAGTGCATACTGCGCAATCCTCTTGCGTCTCCTTTCACCTTGGGTATTTCTAGCGCTTCAGCCTTCGGCGCCTCCTTCGCCATAATCTTTCTAGGTGCGGGCAGCAGCCTAACCAACATAGTCTCCATCAACAACCCCTACATTACGACGGTCTGCGCGTTTTTGTTCTCTCTACTGGCAACCGGCTCCATACTGCTTCTTACCAAAGTCACCCGTGTCAGCGCAGAAACAATGATACTTGCAGGGGTAGCTATCAGCGTCATGTTCACTGCAGGGTTATCCTTCATGCAGTACATAGCCACCGACTCCCAGTTAGGCAATATTGTATCTTGGACTTTCGGTGACTTGGGCAAAGCAACTTGGTCCTGGAACTCCCTGATTCTCTTGGTGTTTCTGCCCGTGGTCCTTTACTTCTTCTATAAGAGATGGGACTATAACGCCCTCGATGCAGGAGAAGACACAGCAAAAGGGTTAGGCGTCAACACGGAGCGAGAAAGAATCATAGGCATGCTACTAACCTCAGTTTTGTCCGCAGTTATTGTCTCCTTCTTCGGCATCATCGCATTCATCGGTTTGCTTGGACCCCACATCGCACGGATGATAATTGGCAGTGACCACCGCTACCTCATCCCCTTATCCGTTATCCTCGGCGCAATCATCTTAATTATAGCCGACGGGGTCGGCCAAGTTATTCTCTACCCAGCCGTCATACCCGTAGGCATAATCACCTCGATGCTCGGAGGACCCCTATTCATTTACCTGCTCATCAGGAGATACCGGAAATGACGTTCTTAACCGTAGACGGCATCTGCTTCTCCTACCATAGCAAGCGCGTCTTAAACGGCGTCTCCTTTAACGTAGAGAAAGACGACGTACTCGCCATCTTGGGACCCAACGGCGTCGGAAAGACCACCCTGATCAAGTGCATAAGCAAGGTACTCACTCCAAACGCTGGCGCAGTGTGCATGGAGGGGGTGAACCTTCACCAGATGAGCAAAAGGGACATCGCCAAAAATATTGGGTACGTGGCGCAAAGAAGCGAGACCTCCAAGTCTACGGTGTTTGATTCTGTGTTGTTGGGTAGGCGGCCGCATTTTGATTGGGATATCACCCAAAAAGACGTGCGGTTAGTTGGAAGGGTCCTTCATCTGCTGGGTTTGGATGAACTATCACTAAAATATGTTGATGAGATAAGCGGGGGCGAATACCAGTTGGTACAAATAGCCAGAGTGCTGGTTCAACAACCCCGAATAATTCTGCTTGACGAGCCCACAAGCAACCTTGACCTCTCCAACCAACACATGATCATGCACTTAATCCGAAACATCGTTAAAAAGAACCATATGGCGGCAATCATGGTTATTCATGACCTCAACTTAGCTATCCGTCACTCAGACAAATTCATCCTCATGAAAAAAGGGATGGTTTACGCAGTCGGAGACCATGAGGTCATTACCCCTGAAAACATAAAAGCAGTATACAACATCGACGCCTACGTAGAGAACGTGCGAGGTATACCCGTAGTAATTCCCCTATAAAATGGAGGCAAACCAAATAAGTTCAGCAAAAATAAATCCGAAACAAAAAGACTTCTTCAACGAAAAAGCCAAAGTGTGGGACCAAATCACAATTCATGACCCCAAAAAAGTGCAATACATCACCGAGTTGCTAAAAATCCAAGGCGGCGACAAGATACTAGACATCGGCACCGGCACCGGAGTCATGATACCATTCTACGAAAAGTACCTGACGAATGGAAGTGTCGTTGCAATAGATTATTCCGAAAAAATGATCCAAGAAGCCCGCTCAAAATACCCACAAAAGAAGCATCCGAAAACCAAATTTTTGGTCGCCGATGTTTACAACCTAAAATACGACCAAGAATTCGACTTGGTAGTGTGCTATTCCTGTTTTCCCCATTTCATCGATAAGCCCTCTGCCATCAAAATATTATCAAAGGCGCTAAAGCGGGGTGGACGCTTAGCCGTGGCGCATTCAGACTCAGCAAAAAAAATCAACGGAGTCCACCTAAACGGGGGCGTAGAAATCAGCAACGACTTCTTACCCAGCATGAAAAACCTCAAACAAATCATGGAGGAAAACGGATTAACAGTTACCTTCGAAAGGGACGACCAAAACTATTTCATATGTATTGCTAAAAAAAATAGTTAGCTAATGCTTCAGGCAACGTATGGGTGAGGTATGGTTTAGCGTGGTGCAATGTTGAGTTTTAGTTGCTGCAGTTGCCTATCAATTTCTTCTATTCGCGCCTGTGCGTAGTTGCTGATGTTTTCCCAGTGCAGTTGGCTCTCCGGCTGGTTTTCACTGTTTTGACCTTCGGCTGATGTTTCAAGGACTTTCTCCCATTCCTTACGCTGATACTCAAAGAAAGAGATTTTGATTTTATCAGGAACTGAATCTAGAAAAGTGTTCATTGCGGTTTTCCTCTATGAACAAAAAAGGTTGGATAGCCAGTCTAAGAATCGGTAGATGGACTATAAACTGCTTTGTGGCTGTATCATGTAACCAACAATCACAATCCTCCTCTCGAAGATTCTTTGCGATGGTCTCGTTAGGTGTTCATTGCTTTCTCGATAATTCTCGTAGAAAAAGCAAAAGATACATGCTTTCACATCCACACTGGCTTGCCCCTGCATAGAGCCATGTACAGGGTGTGGAGAAAAATACGTATTCTACACCAAAACAGACGCCAAAAAACGTTGCAATGGTTGAATGCAACTTTTCCCAAGCCGTCTTGTGGCACCCCGTAAACCGCCACACCCACATAAAGAAAGAAAAATTGTTTATGCGCCGAATCGGCGTTTACGATGCTGGAAAACCCTGATTGCCCTTAGCAGGTCGATTAGGCGGAAGTCAGGCCAATACACGTCTAAAAACAGCAGTTCACTGTAAGCTGCTTGCCAGAGTAGAAAGCCGCTGAGGCGTTCTTCGCCTGAGGTGCGAATGATCATGTCCGGGTCCTTGTTCATGTGTGATGTGTAGAGGTATTTTTCAAAGGTGCTCTCTGTGATGTCGTCGATTTCTATTTCTTTGTTCTGTACTTTTTTAGCGATGGTTTTTGCGGCGTCCACTATTTCTGCTCTGCCGCCATAAGCGAAGGCAAAGTTCCAGAAGTAACAGTCATAGGTTGCAGTTGCCGCTTCAAGCTCCGCAATCACGTCTTGGAGGCTCTGCGGCAAGAGGTTTACTCTGCCTATGACTTTAACATGGATTTTGTCTCGGTGAATGCGTTCGTCTTTTAAGAGTTTATGGAACCGCTCCTCAGCAATCTGCATAATTTTGGTAACTTCATCAGAGTGCCTAGAAAAGTTCTCTGTTGAGAAAGTGTAGAGCGTCACGTATTTCACGTCGAGTAGGTGGCACCAATCCAGCAGTTGCTCAACCGTGTCGGCGCCGTCGCTGTGACCCCATTTATCGCCCATCAAAAACGGATGCGTTTCCTGCTGGTTTGCCCATCTTCTGTTGCCGTCTAAGATTATGGCGATATGCTCTGGTTTTACGCCGTTCTTAACCTGCTGCCACAGCCATTTCTCATAAAGCCTGTAAGCGCCGATAAAAGAAAGCATTTTCTCAAGCATTGAATGGTCCTCGCATATGCACGACGTCTATTGTAGAGGTTAACCTTTGGGGTTTCAATTAAAGCTTACTCACCTAAGTTCCGAACCCAAGACGGGTTAGAGTTCCTCAGTTTTTTCTTCTCTCTTAAAGAAGCCCTTGGTTGAACGGTTAACGATGTGAATTAGTAACACCGAAGCTATGCCGATTAAGATACCGACCACTATGGTAAATATGAAGTTGGCGAAGTCTGGGTTCTCGAAGCCTACAACTGGTACTCCAGCGTTTGCGGGGTTAAAGATACTGTAGATGATGTTTGCGGTTCCCTCTAGTATCCAAAGAGCCCACACAACCGATACGATCAAGGCGACGTTGCGGAGCAAGCGAGAATCTCTTTCGAAGTAGAGGCGTACACTTCTGCCTAACAGAACGATGCATATGCCTACTATGAGTAAGACGTCGAGGCCTTTGATGAAGAAGGTGGCGATTCTGGGCGCGGCACTTAACCAGCCGGCTACATCCACCGGTGAAGGCACGTTTTTTATAACGTTTGCTACACCCAAATAAACACTCACAGCAATGCAGAGAATACCTGCGATGATGGTATAGTTGGATATTTGGATTGGGAGAGCTGGCGGATCATAGTCTCTTGCCCAATGATAAAAGTTTTTGGTGGCGCGGTCTACGCCGAAGCCTTTAAGCAGCAGAAACCCGCCAATCACAATGAGGATTGCGATGCCGTACCAGAATATGGCGCCCGGAATGAAGTAGTTGATGCCCCAAAGAACACCGAAGATAAGCACCAATATACCAGGTAATCCCAATGCCACGCGGGCATATCGGGGATTATCCACCAAGAGGCGGACATATTTGGTGAAGACCGCAGCGGTTTCCTCGATGGATTCACTGTGTTTGATGACGATGCGGCGCACGGATGAGACAGGTACACGGGACTCAACCAGCGGCAAAACGGCTTCGTCAGAGTAGCCGTCGCTGACCAAGATCACTTCGTTGGCACCAAACGATTCTTGGAGGCTGTTTAGTTCCGCCACGAGTTTTCGGTCGGCGCTTACACCACCTATGTCGGTGCCTGATACAGTGGCGACTTCAAAGACTTCATCAGGTGTCTTCTCGTCGTGTAAGCGGTCGTAGAGTCGGACGGCTTCGAACATGGCGTTGGCGTCGGGTTCCTCGGGATCTTTTAGTGCAAGGGCGACTGCGCCGTCTAGGTTGGCGGTTCTGCCCAGAAGCGGCGTTTTAATGGCTGCTTTAGTCTCGAGATCGCCATCTCTGTCAACACATAAAATGAGGATACGCTTTTGCGTCTGCTGTTGCGTTTCCCGTTTAGCCATCGAAATCGCTATCTCAATATTGCAGCAACATCACTTTAA
This sequence comes from Candidatus Bathyarchaeota archaeon, assembly GCA_963702095.1. Classification (GTDB taxonomy): domain Archaea; phylum Thermoproteota; class Bathyarchaeia; order Bathyarchaeales; family Bathycorpusculaceae; genus Bathycorpusculum. Next base: position 1,348,946 of record OY969706.1, on the reverse strand, counting down.
GCTTGCGTTTCCGCCTCGTCATCTTCGTCGCCAAGCATCAATGCGAATTCTTCCCAGTTGACTTTTTCCCCGCGGTTTAGTTTTTCGCGTGCTTCTGAACCGATTTTTTCTTTAATCGCGGCTTCTTTGACTGCACGTTCCGCTTGTTCCTGTTTGCGTTTATCGTCTTGTTGTTTACGTTTTTCGTCAAAATCTTTACGTCTGGCTTCGTCTTCTCTGCGGTAAGTTTGATACTGGTCGCGCATGGATGCCCTGATGCCTGTGGATTGAGCGATTAACAGTCGGATTTGCTCGTAAACGCCGTTGTTCTGTTCTTTGGCGTTAACAAACGATTGATGCAGGGCGTCGGCTTCCGCGCGGTCTTTCTTCATAGCATCAAGTTTCTCCATCATGACAGCGTGGAGGTCTTGGCTTTTCTTGGCTAAATCGGTTAATTCCTTATGGTAAACGTCTGCTTGTGCATCGAATGTTTTTTTGTGTTCATAGAGGTCCTTTAATTTCTTGCGTTGATTATCGATTTTTTTGTAACCGCTAAGTTGGATTTCGATTTCTTTAACTTGTTCTATGAGGTGTTTTTCTTCTTGGAGGTCAAGAGAGGTAGTGGAGATTTTCCATTCGATAGCGTCATGTTCCTTTTTGAGTTCTCGTTGGCTAACTTTTGGCAGATTCTTTTTTAACCCTTCGATTTTATCGTTGATACCCTTCACTTCATCCATAATTGGCGTAACATTAACCCTGATCGCGTCTCGTTGCTGCTTTAGTTCCTTGACTTTCTGGTTGAGAGCATCCCGTTCAACTTTAAGTTGGTTGACTTCCTCGCGGGTTTTTCGAACCTTCTCGTGGAGCTCATCTCTTTTCTCGACGAATTTTTTTATCTGAGCGTTTGCTTCTCGGGATTGCTCCTTGAGTTTGTCAATCTGGGTATTGATGTTTGTTATTTGACTGGGCGTTTGTTTCTCTGTCAAATGTTAGCCTTCTAGTGGAGATAATGCATACCGAAGTGACTTTCGAATTTATATGAGTTACTAAAAAATAAGTGTAAAACCATCATAAGGGTATGGTGCTCATAGTAATTTTAAATATAGGCGGTGACCTTGATTGGGTGAAGTGGAAACATGACCTTCAACTACGATGATCTGCTTAAACGTGCCTGCGAGCAAATGCCCGAGGTTTCAACAAAAAAAGAGCGCTTGGAAATGCCCCGAATCATGCTTCAAACCGTCGGCATGCGCACAGTAATCTCTAACTTTAAAGAAATTGCTGACGCCCTCGACCGCGATCCTCAGCATCTGCTGAAGTTTTTGACTCGCGAAATGGCAACTGCAGCGACATTCCATGAGTCCCGCGCCATATTCCAAGGCAAATTTCGAACGGACAGTTTTGAACGCCTACTGCAAAGGTACCAGGAAAGCTATGTTATATGCCCAGTATGTAAGCGTCCAGATACAAAAATCCTGAAGGAAAAACGCCTCACGTTTTTGGTTTGTAATGCTTGCGGCGCGCGGTCTTCAGTTAAACAGTTATAGGCGAATCCGGCTTTGGATGTTTACCTTAACGTCAAAAAAGTTGGCGGAAACGTTGTCTTAGCGGTATGCGACTGCGACTTGTTAGGGAAGACGCTACGTGAAGGCAAAATTGTTTTCCACATAAAAGACGAGTTCTACAAGGGCCGAAAAGCCACTGTTGAGGAAGCCATCGGGTTAATCGGCAACTCAACCATCGTGAATCTGGTGGGTGAAATGTGCGTTGGGAAGGCTATCGCGGAGGGATATGTACATCCGGACGCAGTGCTCAAAATAGAAGGCGTTCCCCACGCACAAATCATGAAACTCTAATTTTGGGCGCCTTATTGGCAGAAAGGTTCAATGTGTACTGTGACGACCGCGCTGGCACACCGCTCCTTAACTTCCTTCTCCAACTGGGAAGCCATGCGATGAGCTTCTTTGATGGGTACTTGCTTGGTGAAGCAGCAGTCAATGTTGATATATCGTTTCCCGCTTGCCGCGTAGGTAACGATTCTTCTGATTTGCAGTTTCAGGCGGACGGCTTCAGCTGCTTGATAGACGATTCTTTGAAGCTCAGCCTCGTTTTCTTGATCAAGAGGAATGGCGACGCCTGCCGGTTCAATGTGAACCGTGACGTTTTCAAGCGGCTTAATTCCAGCGTACACTCTGCGTTCGATAAGATCAGCGAGTCGGTGAGCTTCTTCAACCGATATATCTGGGTCAGCGTACGCATGCAGAGTTATGTAGAGTTTGCCTCCAACATAGTTGGGAGAGATTTCATGCACTTCTTTGACGCCGTCGACGGTTGCCAACTTCTGGACTAAGTTTTTCATTTTTTCTTCTATGTCTGAGGGTTCTACATGGATTGTTGCATCAACATTGCCCAAGGCGTCTTTTAGGCAGTTCTCGATTTTTGATGACAGAGCGTGGGCATCTTCTAAGCTCAGTGCGTTTGGGACTTGAACCGAGGCATCGATAAACACTTTGGAGCCGACTTTGCGAACCTTCAAGGTCTCCATTTTCACAACGCCCTCACAGGCGGAAATTGCCTTTCGAGCCTTAGCCACAGTTTCCTTTGAGGCGGTGTCGCTTAACTCAAGCACGCTGCTTTTGACCAATTTAATACTCAAATAGGTCAGCATTGCCCCCAAAAAGATGGATGCAACAGAGTCAGCATAGCTGATGCCTAAAAGTGCTAAGCCAAAACCCAGCAATGCAATCAAAGTGGAGCTTAAGTCGGCGATGGCATCGTAGAGTCCAGCTTTCATCGATTGACTTTCCATATGCTCAGCTTGACGAAATACTGTGACTCTTAGGGCTGCAATAGAAAGCGCGTAGGCGATGGCGATGAAACCGACGTACTCAAAGTCTCCGGCAATTTGAGCGCCAGAGAACAGTCGGAGCGCTGCTTCATAGAAGATTAAAAGCGCCACCCCAATCAACACTACACCTCCTAAGAGGCCGCCTATGGTTTCGAATTTCTCATGCCCATACGTGTGCTCTTCGTCTGGGGGCTTCATTGAGGCGCGGACAGCAAAAAACAGCATAACACATGAAAGCGCGTCTAGCAGGGCATGTAAGCCGTCGCTGATGATGGCTAAACTGTTAACGATTGAGCCAATGGTGACTTCAACTATTACAACGCTAAAGATTGCTACGGCTGAAATTCCTAATGCTTTAAGCTTAGATTGCCCTTCGGTTTTGCTTGCCATCTTCGTTAGTCTACTTTACCTCATTGCAGGGGCGATTTAAGAATTGTGGGATAAAAAGATAATCCAATGTCACAGAAACCGCTCTGTACAAACTCTGTTTAAATAATTCTGCCCTGAGTTTATCTGCAATGGGGTTAAGGGCGCTTTTCAGGGGAGACCAAGCGGTTCTACGGGGCAACTTCCTACTCATAACCATCAGCTGGGTTATCATGTTTTCTGCGATGCCTATCCCAGAAACCTACGCCAGCCTCTTCTATCTGAATCTGGGCGCCAGCCAACTGCTCCTCTCCGTTATGGGTTTTGCGGGGTCCATAGCCGTTGCACTGGTTCAGTTTCCCGGTGGCTACTTAGCTGACAAACATGGTAGGAGATGGCTCATTGTCTCTATGACCTTTGGGATGACAATTGGCAGCTTGTTCTTTATTTTGGCGCCATCATGGCCCTTCATACTCATAGGATTGCTTATCCAAAACATCTGCTCAATCTATGGTCCCGCCTTGATGGCTATGGTCATGGACTCGCTCCCGCCTGAGAATCGCGGCGCAGGCTTTAGCTTCCAATCAGTCATCACCACCCTTGTTTTGCTGCCCGCACCCCTGATCGCCCAGTACCTTGTTTTCACTTTCAACTTTGATTTAGGCATGCGTATCGCCTATACCTTAACCGCCATAGCCTACTTCACTATCGCAGTACTGCGCCTTAGACTCAAAGAAACCCTGCCCCCAACCGCCGCTCAGAAGCCCTCTTTGCGCAGCATACTACGTGAGTACCCCCAAGCCGTCAAAGAAGGCATATTCGTGTGGCGCAAAGTTCCAAAATCGGCGTTTAACCTTTTTCTCTCAGTCATCCTCGTCAATGGGTTAGTAGTTAGTTGCCAAACCTACTTTGTCGTCTACGCCACCGAAATCCTAAATGTCACCTTGGAACAGTGGGCACTGGTTATGGCTTTCCGCTACCTCAGCATCGCCTTACCCGCAATTATTGCAGGTTTCAGCATGGATAGGCTGGGTAGAAAACGCTTTTTGATTTTGGGCTATCTGCTGTTTATACCTGGCATGGTTATATTTGTCAATGCTGATTTCAACATGCTGCTGCTTGCCTTCTTCTTCTTTGGTTTAGGTAACTTGCTGCAGCTAAACAGCTACCTAGTTCTCATGGGCGATTTGGTGCCGCGGAACTTGCGTGGAACCGTTACGGGGTGCATGCAATTTTTCATGTTTTTGATGCAGGCGGCTCTGCAGCTTGTTGTGGGTTTTGTCTATGTGTATGTGTCACCGTCTTTGCCTTTTCTGCTGTTTGCTTCTGCTATGATTCCGCTCTCCCTCTTTGTGTTTTGGCGGGTATCTGAGCCAAAGATAAGAGAGCTTTAGCGGCAAATCTGCAGCGGTCCTAATCGATATGCATTTAGGTTCGGAAACAAGATATACTGCAAACAGTTGATCCGCGATGACGCTCGTAAAAATAAGCGAAATATTGGCAGGCAAATGCACAGACCAAAAAGCAACCGTTCGCGGCTGGGTCTACCGCAAACGTGAAGGCAAATCACTCATCTTCATCCTAATCCGCGACTCCACAGGCGTAATCCAATCCACAATAAAAAAAGACAATCCGTGCTGGAGCGAAGCTGGGAAACTCACAATCGAATCCTCGCTGTCTCTAGAAGGCACCGTCCACGCTGACACAAGGGCACCCGGCGGTTTCGAAGTCAGCGCAGAAAACCTAAAAATCGTAGGCTTAGCCGAGAATTTCCCCATCAGCAAGGATAAAAGCGAGGAATTTATCCGTGATATGCGTCATCTTTGGCTGCGTAGCCGAAAAATGAACCTTGTTATGAAGGTACGCGCAGAAACCTTGCAGGCTGCCCGTGAATACTTTGAACAACAGGCGTTCATCGAAGTTTCTCCGCCGATGTTTATTTCTGCGGCGGTTGAAGGCGGCAGCACACTGTTTGCGCTGAAATACTTTGACCAAGAACTATACTTAACCCAGAGCAGCCAACTCTACCTTGAAATCCTCATGTTCTCACTTGAAAAAGTCTACTGTATTGCTCCGTCTTTCCGGGCTGAGAAGAGCCGCACAATTCGGCATTTAACTGAGTACTGGCATATGGAGGGCGAATGGGCATTTGCGGATATGGGCGACCTTATGAGATTCGAAGAGGGCTTAATGGAGTACATCTGCCAAACCGTTGCCGCCCGATGCGTGATGGAATTCAAAGAACTCGGCGCAGACATAGAGAAACTAAAAGCCGTCAAAGCACCCTTTCCACGCATAACCTACAAAGAAGCCATCGAACGCCTCAAACCCAAAAACCCCGCATTGGATTGGGGAGCGGACCTCGGCTATGAAGACGAAAAAGTTTTGGCGGAAGACTTCGGCAAGCCTTTCTTTGTCTACGATTACCCAACCGCGATTAAAGCCTTCTACTGTAAAACCTACAAAGAACACCCCGAAGTCGCAATGTCGGTTGACATGATGGTGCCCCGCATAGGTGAAATCAGCACTGGCGGCTCAAGAGAAGACAACAAAGACATCCTCATCGCCCGCATGAAAGAGCAGGGCTTAAAACCGGAAGACTACGAGTGGTACATAGACCTAAGACGCTACGGGTCGGTGCCGCATGTGGGCTTCGGCATGGGGGTGGAGCGGCTGCTGGTATGGATGCTTGACTTAGACAACATCATCGACGCCATACCGTTCCCAAGAACCACAAGACGATTCTACCCCTAACACCCTTTTTCTTTCTTTATGTGGGTGTGGCGGTTTAGGGGGTGCCGCAAGACCGCAAGTGATGGCGTTTGCTTTTTTGGTTTGCAACGGTTTTTGGCGTCTGTTTCGGTGTGGCATAAGAGTTTTTCTCCACACGCCCAGCATGCCTCTATGTTGAAGCGGACTGGATGTGTATGTGGGGGCATGTATCGACTGGTTTTTCCTCACACTAATCACAAACTAATTAGCGGTAAAGCGATTTTTAGAGTACAGCTTAGGAATTCATAAGGCATAAAAGAATGCTGACGCCATTTTACATAGGTAAGAGCTAACAGTTATTTGGGCATGGCAAATCAACCATAACAGGACAATGATTATAGTGAACCCGGCCAAGCCAACCATATCAGCCATAGCAATCATATTCTTACTGATTTCTATAACCCTGCCTCTGGCTTCACAAGAAATGCCCGAGCCATCCCAAGACATTTTGCTAGTGCACCCAATGCATTTTTCGCCTCTGATCGGGTCTTCTACGCCCCAAGGCTACTCTCCAAACCAAATAAGAACTGCCTACAATCTGCCTTCAATAGGAGGTGCCGGGTGCACAATAGCAATTATTGTCGCTTATGATACGCCAACAATTCTAGACGATTATACCGTTTTCTGTAATCAGTATGGTTTACCAGATAATAGTACAGGCAAATTCATTGTTCACAAAATGGCTGGAGTAACGACAGCGCCAAGCAGTAGCTGGCCTCAAGAGACATGTCTTGATGTGGAGTGGGCACATGCCATCGCACCTCAGGCAACTATACTATTGGTAACAGCAAAAGGCGCTGATACAAACTCGCTTTTTCAAGCAATTGATTACGCTACAAGTCAGCCAGACGTAGTTGCGGTTTCGATGAGTTGGGGGACTATCGGAGATGAACCTTCATATGAGGCAATGTGGGATTATCATTTTGACCAGCCAGGTATTGTTTTCTTCGCTTCTTCAGGAGACGACGGAGCAGGCATAACTTACCCGGCAGTTTCGCCCAATGTAGTGTCGGTTGGAGGAACGGTGCTTAGTTTTAATGGTGACGGCTCGGTTTCAGAAACAGGTTGGAGTGGCAGCGGTGGAGGCGTTAGCGCGTATGAACCCATACCTGATTACCAGAGAGATTATGGGTTAACGGGCTCTAAACGCTATGTTCCTGATATCTCTTACAACGCTGGTGCAGGGGTGGCGGTCTATTATGATGGCCTATGGTATCCTATTGGTGGCACAAGTGCTGGTGCTCCTCAATGGGCTGCCATCCATGCCTTGGCGTGTTCTGCTATAAATAATAATCTTTACCAGAAAGCAACATCAACCTATTCCAGCTACTTCCGAGATATAGTTTCCGGGTCAAACGGAGCATACACTGCCGCACAAGGATATGACTGCGTTACAGGTTTAGGCAGCCCCTTAACATTTAATTTCGGAGTATCCTTTTACGTTTCCCCTACTTCGGGGTCAGCGGGAACACCAATAACACTTAACGGCTCAGGTTTCTTGGGCGATTCAGTGAACCTCTCTTATGCCAACCCAGTTACCTCGTCATGGGCAACTATAGCAAACAACATTGCAACCACCGCTGGAAACTTTACTTACAGCCTGAATGCTCTCGACCTTTTACAAAACAACACATCAGGCGACAACCCACAACTCTTCGATAACATAGTCTTTCGTGCGGTGGACAACAGCAACGGATATGCCTACAACACCACTGTGCCTTATGTCGAATACCGTAGGGGTTTAGCGCAGCTTGGTAATGTGTCCGCAGAGGGGGTGTTCGGTAACGGCACTGATTTGTCGAGTGGAGTGTTGGTGCAGAGCGGTGATAACTTGCCTATTAGGGGGCAATGGTTCAACCCAAGCAGTGGTTTGGTTTCTCTGCTCTGGGATGGAGTAAACGTCGCCAGCACATCAGTCGATGCCACAGGCAGCTTTAACACTGCAATCACTGTTCCAATCACAACAGCGGGGAAACACACCTTAACGATAAACGATGGAGCAGCCAACTTTGCCGTTAACCTATCACGATTGCCAATCGTAGCCAACGACTGCCAAGACCAGTGGCATACAGACGACTTCACGATAAACTTGGCGCCTGACTCAGCGGTAAACGAGACGTTTTATCAAATAAACGGCGAAGACATCCAAAACGTGACCGCAAACGGGCAACCCACCATAACCATCGAAGGCGCAGATAACACTTTGACGTATTGGAGCCTCTGGAACCTCCCTGATACAAACCTTCTATAAACTCCCCCGCGTCAACGTAACCAACATTAAACTGGACAAGACCGCTCCCACAGGCTCAATAACGCCCAGCGTCACAGAAACCCAGACACGGCAAATCAGCCTATCCCTCTTCGCAGAGGATTCCCTTTCAGGAGTGGCAAATATGCGATTTGCCAACGAAGACGGCGACTGGACAGGTTGGGAGCCCTACTCACCCTTCAAAGAGTGGATGCTGACCGATGGCGATGGCGCCAAAACGGTTTCGGTGGAATTCAAAGATACCGCAGGCGTTGTTTCTGTCCCATACAGCTGCACCGTTACTCTACAACTGCCCCAAGCAACCCAAAACCCACACGCCTCCACTTCGCCGACAACTTCGACCACAACATCTTCTCCGACACCAGCCCAACCCGTCAATACCCCAACGGATATACCGATTACCCAGCCGTCATCTACGCCGACAGTGCCTGAGTTTTCGTTTGTCTTGGTGCTGCTTTTGATTGTGGCTTCCACGGCTTTGGTTTTGGCAGGGGTAATTAAGAAGAAGCAAACGTAGTGATCAGCATTCACTTATTTGTGGTTGGGCAGATGCTTTTTGGGGTGTTTTGCTGCTTCCCCTTAGCGCTGAGCAGATTGCGGCTAAGAAGCAAAGCACTGCGGCGATGATGAAGGCGATTGTTAACGCAGACATGAATGGGTCTGCGATGGCGTTGGGGAAGAAAGTTTGCCCCTCCAAAATAGCTCTGGAAGCCGACGGCAACCCAGCTGCCAGTGGACCCATGGCTTGAAGCATTGTGCCGATGGGGTTGTATCCTAGGAAAGCTGCGAAGAGTGCGCCTGAAGCGGGGGTTTGGCTGAAGGCTGCGGCTATGGCTGGTGAAGCGCCGGCGCTTGCAACTGAGGCTGAAAGTGCGGCGGGCAAGGTTGCGTTTAGCGAGATGATGATTATGCTGAAGAATATGGCTTGGCTGATTGTTTGGCCGCAATTCTGCAATGTGGATCGCATGCCTGATGCGGCGCCTCGATGTTCTGCGGGGCAGCTGTTCATGACGGAGGCCATGTTGGGTGACATGAAGATGCCGTTGCCTATGCCCATTATGAGCAGTATCAAAGCAAATGGGAAGTACTCAAAGTTGGCGGGTAGCAAAGTGAATACTAGGAAGGTTATGCCTGTGATTATCATGCCGACTGTGGCAAAGAGGCGGGCTCCATGTTTGTCGCTGAGCCAACCGCTAATTGGGCCGGTGATTGCGATGCCGATGGACATGGGAATCATGAAGATGCCAGCCCAGAAAGGCGCGTCTTCGTAGCTAAAGCCATGAAGCGGCAGCCAAATGCCCTGCAGCAGCACGACCAGCATGATCATGACTCCTCCTCTGGACATGGAGCTCAGGAAGGTTGCGATGTTGCCAGCGGCGAAGCTTTTGTTTTTGAAGAGGTCAAGTCGAAACATGGGGTCTTCTACTCTGCGTTCGATGAATGGAAACGCAACCAATAGGGCTGTGCCGATTGCAAACGAGGCAACAACGAAGGGGTTGCCCCATCCCATCGGGGAAGTGCCGTAGGGGGTTAAGCCGTAGGTGATGGCTATTAAGATTAGAGTTAAGCCGCCGCCAAAGCATATGTTGCCCCAGACGTCGAGTTTCTGTTTCTTGCGAGCGACATGCTGTTCTTTTAGTTTCCAATACGACCAGACGGTGCCGATGATACCTACTGGGACACTGACTAGGAAGACAAGACGCCAATCATACACGGCTAAGACTCCGCCCAGCACCAGCCCAATCAGTGAGCCCGCCAGGAAAGCGATTTGGTTGATGCCTAAAGCTTTGCCGCGTTCGTTTTCTGGAAACGCATCGGTGATTATTGCGCCGCTGTTAGAGAAGAGGAACGCTGCGCCTACGCCTTGGATGATACGGAAGATGATCAGCTCGAGTGCGCCTGCGTCGCCGGTGCTGGGCGTCACAGCCAGCAATATGGAGCCGATGGTGAATATGAGAAAGCCTAAATTGTAGAGTTTAACTCTGCCAAAAATGTCCGATAACCTGCCAAACGTTACCAGCAAAACGGCGGTTACGATGCTGTAGCCGAACATGACCCAGAGCAGGTACTGGAAGCTTGTGAAGGGGTCAATGTTTATGCCGCGGAAAATCGATGGCAACGCAATTAAAACAATGGTCATGTCGATGGATGCCATGAGCATGCCAAGGGTTGTGTTGGAGAGTGCTACCCACTTGTACTGTACCATAAATTGTTCATCAGACTCTGTTTTTTAACAAAGTTTTACGGAATGGGTAAAATGGGTTATAAAAAGATTGTTGGGTAACACAGTGGTTCCCATAGTTGCTTACTGTGTTTTTTCTGTTGTAGCGGGGGCTTTGTTGTCGTCGAAATCTTTTATGCGTTGCAGGCGTTTGATGGGGTTGTACCAGTTCCATTTGCCAAAGGTTGACATTACCGCGGGCACAAGGTAGGTTCGCACTACCAATGCATCGATGAGGATGCTAAAGGCGAAGGCAAAACCCATTTCCTTGAGCATCATGTTGCTTGACAACGTCAATGCGCCCAGTGAACCCGCCAAGATGATAGCTGCAGCAGTGATGATGCCGCCTGTCTGCTGGATAGCATGTACGATGGCATCGTTTAGGTGCTGACCTTTAGAGGCTTCTTCACGTATGCGGGTTAAGATGAATATGTTGTAGTCCATGCCTAACCCGAGCAGCAGCACGAAGAGGATCAGCGGGGTTATGAAGAGCAAACCGTAGTTGAAGGCAGCTTGGAATACAATTTGGGTGACGGCAAGCGTCCAAACGATGCTCATGAGCACTGAGATGACAGCGAAGACAGGCAGAATCAACGAGCCAAGCACGGCGAATAAGACGAGGGCGACTCCAACTGCGACTATGGGCAGTATTTGGTTGAACTGATTCTCGAAGGTCATTCTTGTGTCAAGGGTCTCACCTGTGGTTCCGCCTACATAGATGCCTGTTATGTTTGCTGCACTGTCATAGTTTGCGTGGAGGCTACTTCGTATGTCTTGGGCATAATTCATTGCCTCAGTAGAGTAGGGGTCGATAGTGAATTTGACCGTGATTAAGGCAGATTGGTTGTCTGCGCCAATTGCGCTTACCATACCACTGTAAATTGAGGGGTCGGATTCGTTTGTGACGGTTTGGTAATCTACGGGTTTCCCATAGGGCATCGTGGGTCCAGTTACCTCTTGGATACCTGCCCCGCCTGCTATGTCAGAGGAAATGCTCTGAAGCGGCCCCATTTCTGCTATGTTAAAGGTGCCGTTGTCTATTAGCGGCTGCGAAAACGTCACCACAACGTATGTCGGCATCAATCTGCCTCCGCCAAACGAATCCGTCAGGGTGGTTGAGGCAGAAACGGATTCTAAACTGTTTGAAGCACTGCCTAAGAGGTTAAAGTTAGGTGTCGTCGTCGCATACACGTAGAACGCTGGAACCGTAACCAACACCGCTATGAGTATGATGACTTTACCATGTTTAACGCTGAATGCACCGCTTCTGGCAAAGTAGCCGCCTCTACGCTTGTTTTTCTCCAAGACACCCGCAGCGTAACGTTGGAACCGTTCACCTGAGTTAGGCCAGAAAATGCGGTCCCCAAGTATGGCAACTATCGCGGGTGCAAACGTCAACGAAGCAAGCAACGTAACGATGATGCCTAAGCCCACGATTAACCCCATGGTTTGAAGCAGAACCATCGAGGTTCCGGCAAGCGCAAGGAAGGAGATGATGACGGTGGCGCCGCTGGTTACTATGCTTTCGCCTGCCCAAGTGATGGATTTCTTTATAGCTTCAAAAACGGGCAGCTTGTTGATTCTTTCTTCCCTGTGACGTGCAATAATGAATATGCTGTAGTCGGTTCCCACCCCTATTAGCACCGTCATAAGCACGGTTGTCACGGTGTAGTCAACTTGGTTGATGTAGGTGCCTACTAAGTAGGGGAAAATTTGGGAAACGCCAAGTGCCACGCCGATTGTGCCCAAAGTAATAAGAGGCGTTACTAGTGAGCGGAAGAACAAACCGGTTGCGACAAGCAACAACACAATTGTAATGGGCAGGATGATTTCTAGGTCGCCGTAGGTGGATTGGCGGAAATCGTAGTCTAAAGCGTCATTGCCTGTGACTTCTGCAGAGTTGATGTCTGCTGGGTGCTGAGCCATCTTATCTGCGATTATGCTTCGGATGGCTAATAGGTTGTCGTCGCCTGAAGCGCTGAAGCTGATGCTTATGAGTGTTACGTCTTTTGAGGGAGAAACAAACGAAGTTAACAGGGTATTGAATTCTTCTCCTACGTTGTAGGCGTCTGGGTTAGAGACGATGCCTGAAGCCAAGGTTTGCAGGGCACTGTCAGTTGCGTTTTCCCCCATGTTGTAGATGCCTGCGACTAATTCTTTGGATAAGCCCGACTCGTTTGCAACGTAGTTGAGGGTTATGTCGTGGATTTTTGCGTTTGTGTAAGTTGTGTTGGCTTTTAGGAAGTCTTGAAGTGTAAGGGCAGAGGCAATTTGGAGGGAGAAGTCTCTGCTTTCGTTTAGGTAAGTGTTAATGAAGGGTGTGTTTGCGGCGTCAGCGGCGGCGGAGGCAGTCTGGTTAATCCACGCGTTTGAGGATGTGGACTGGTTGGGGACTCTTTGGCTCCAACTGGCGTTGAACAGGTCCAGCAGGTGTGAGGTGTAATCGTTGAAGGCGGATTCATCGGCGTCTTTTAGGATGCTTTTGGTTTGGTCATAGGAAACTTGGTTGAAGGTTGATATTAAGTTGGTTTGGTTGTAGGTTTGAGGGTACCAGATAACGTTGTTGGCTAAGTTGAGCAAGGCACCCGCAGAGGGTGTTTTGCCCAAGTTGTATGCCGCGTTGACAAAGGAAGTTGAGGTTTGAGATTGGTTGGCAATGTATTCGATGGAGAAGTCGCGTAGCTGGGCGTTGTTTTCGTCTTGAGTGTTAAACAGGAAAGTGTCAAGTGAGAAAGATTTGGTTAATGCAATCACGAAATGCTGCATTGTGGAGTTGCCGGCTAAGGCTGTGTTGATGTATTGCTGGTTAGTCATGTTCGCGGCAAGCGAAGCGCGCTGTTCAGAGTTGAAGACCTGTGTGGCGGGGTCCTGGAAGCTCGTAGCCCAAGAAGCATTGAACGCGTAGAGCAACGGCGAAATATACTCTTCAAAAGATGCTGGGTCAGCCTCAGAGAGGATTGCTGCGGTTTGGTTGTAAGCTAACTCGTTGAGGGTTGCAATTGTGTAGGCGTCCAGGTTGTATATTTCCGGCGGTGCAGTTATGAAGTCTGTTTGGGACATACCGGTTGTCGAGGTGGAGCTTAAGAGTTGAACCGCAAAGTTGGTCAACGCAATGTTTGCCTGTGTCTGGTTGCTGGCGTTGTTCAAGTAATCCTCGAAGCTAAACGTGTTGGTCAACGCGGTTACGAATCCTTGAGCGGTAGCGTCGCCCGCCAAGAAGGTGTTGATGTATAATTGGTTGGTTTGGTCAGAAGCGAATGATGCGCGCTGCATTGGAGTCCACGTCGATGTTGAGGGGTCTAAGAAGCTTTGAGTCCAGGCATTGTCGAAGACTTGTAGTAATTGCGAGGTGTACTGGGTGTATGAGTCAGGGTCAGCCGCGTAGAGGGTCTGTGCAGTCGTTTGATTCGCAATAACGTTGGATTGGTCAACGTCGCCTGAGGTTGAAGCCATCGCCTGCTGCCAAGCGTTCAGATAAATTGCCGGTGTGCCGTAGAGCAGGTTGTAGGTTAAATTGGCGTTTTCCAACGTAGAGTAAGCGCCCGCCCATATACCGGAGTACGCTGCTGGAACCGAATAGAGAAGGCTGTAGGTCATGTTTGCGTTGTCAAGTAACGCGTAGACTCCTTGGTTAGTTTGGTTGAGTCCGTCGACAAGTTGGGTTTGGGCTTGGTTAAGAGCGGCGGACCAGACGCTTGAATAAATCATTGGGACACTGTAGAGTAGGGTGTAGGTTAGGTTTCCGCCGTTGTAGGCGAGGTAGACGCCCTCGTTGGTTTGGTTGAGGGCAGGAATTAAAATAGAGTAAACATCGGTTATGTTTTCTATACCAGTTATGCTTGAGTTCTGGTTTATTGCATCGGTTAATTCTTTGATGAACTTTTGTGTGTTGAGGGATGACGCGTCGTCGGTGGATATGATGATGACCAGTGAATCGTTGGATACGGTTTTTTGGAATTGTGCTTTGATTAAATCGTTGGCTATGCCAGATTCGACGGTTTTGTCGGTGGATGAATCCATCGTTAAAGAAGTAAAGTTCGACGCAGTTACCACTACAGGTAAAATGACTGCTAAGAGAATTACCCAAATAGCGATTATTGCGTATTTGCGTTTAGTGATTAATCGACCAAGCTTAGTGAATGAGTTGGCTTTTCCTTGTGCCATAGCGAAAACCATCCTTTATCGGTAGATATGAGGTGATTTGTTTCTCAGTATGGATGGCATGCAGCCTCTTTAAGGTTGTACCGAGCATACTCGGCTTTCAAAACACATATATGTGATTCCACCGTCTTTTTGTCCATGAGACGACTAATCCTCGAAATCTCAGAAAAAGAACTCTTCAAAGCAGGCATCGAATTACCCCCGCTCAAACAAATAAAATCGCTCGAACTCCTATACTTCCTACGCCAAGACGACCAAGAATTCGCAGCCATAACACGCGTAGAATTCAAGGACCAGACCTCAAAAATTCAAGACCTACTAACAGGCGGCCTCCTCCTTGAAGCCCAAGTCATTGAAAGAGAAAAGAACGGTGCCTACATACTTTTCATCCGCAGCGGTTCCCCCAACCTCTCAGCCGCGCTAAACTCCATCGGCATAGAAGGCGGCTACCTTTTCCCACCGTTAGGCATAGAAGACGGCAAAGTAAAATTTTCTTTCTTAGGCAACGAACAACAGATAAAAGAATTCATGGAAAAAATCGACGCCATAGGCATACATTACCGTGTTATTTTGCTTGCCGACGCCAACTTCTCACCCATTTCACCCCTAAGCCAGCTAACTGCTAAACAGAGAGATGTTCTTCTTGCAGCGTACAAGTACGGTTACTACGACATTCCAAGAAAAATCCCATCCGAGTCGTTAGCGCAGAAACTTGGGCTTGTCGACTCCACCGTCGTAGAGCACCTGCGCAAGGCGGAACAGCGTTTAATCAAGGCAATCGTTGAAAACAAAGTCCAGTAGGAAATTAGCTTTCTCTCATTATAACCGCTTTGGCGGGGCATTTAGCAGCACATAGTCCGCAGCCATGGCACAGTTTCATGTCGATAAAGGCGGGTTCATCGTCGGCTATGCGGAAAACAGCTTTAACCGGGCATTCCCTGGCTACACCGCATCTTTTGCATAAAATGCATTTAGTAGGGTCAATGATTGCCTTCATGAATAATCGTTCTGGGGGTCAAAGGTCGCCTTGCCTAATCAATTTTTTCGCTCAAAAACAAAGAAGTTGACGATAGCTTTGCCTTTTTAGAGGTCATCTGCTTTTTCTGTTTCAATTTCTTTCTTAAGCAGTGCTTTTAGGTTTTTGTGGCATTTGCTGCATTCAAACATCATGTTACCACATGATGGGCAAAACAACTCATGTTTTTCTAGCCGCTGCAAAAGCGCCAGCAACGCCAGCTTATTTTGTAGGTCCCCTTCGGTCTCCTGTTTGGGCGTCTCTTCCGCGGCAAGTTTTTGGGGTTTTTCTTCCCGAACGATCTCTTGGTAGACATGGGCGATGCTGGTTTTTCCGTCGCGGAGTTTTTGCTTGTCGTCTTCGGAGGCTTTTTCGATGATTTTTTTGCCCCTCTCCAAAGTTCGTGTTGAGACACCTGCCTTTTTCGCTACAACCTCGGCGGCTTTCCCCTTAAAGGGTTCAAACTCTGTCTCAGCGTCATCTGACGCTAACTCAGCCTCTATTTGCTTTTCGAGTCCGTTTTTGCTGCCTTTGGACTGCCGTTTCTTCGCCAATGCCTTCTCTATCTCCAGCAGGGGGACTGCTAATTCTACAAGCTGGAAATTGTTTAGGTGACGCCGTCTCAGGTTGGCTTCGATGACAAATTTCTTCTCTATAAGTTTGTCCTCAAATTGTTTAACTTCGAAGTCGGGTTCGATGCCTAGTTCGGTGCAGGCGCGGAAACGGTGGTGTCCGTCGAGCACTTCGAGGTCTTGGTTGACGATTATGGGGTAGTGTTGGCCTTCGGTTTGGATTGATTTTTTGAGTTCAGCGAATTCTTCTTGGGACATGCGGGGTAGGATTTTGTCGTATTCTGGGTTTAGGCGCAGGCTCATGGATATCGCTCTTTTCTTTAGTTGTTTTCTTATTTAAGGTGAAGGGTTAAACCGTTAGGTTATAAATGTGGCTTCTTTGTGCAGTCACATATTCTTTTATGTTTTTCTGAGTAAGTTTCTTTTCGCGGAATGTTTGGCAAAGCAGTGTTAAATTTCATGCGGTTTTGGTCTCTCCTCTCTCTTCCAATTTTGTTGTGCATTTTTCCGCATGGAGTTTAAGGTTCTGCTTTGTCAAACTCTACTTTTTAAAATATCCTCGCTGACTACATTTTCATGGAAGGCTCTTTTAGGGGGCAGCGTTTTTGCTGTGAAGCCTGACGGGTAAACCACAAGTATTATTAAAGGGCATGCAACTAATTTTCTAAACAGTATAAAGTATTAGAATCTCATCCGTGCGAGAATAGCTCGCATAATGCGATTTACATAATCAAAATAAATAATATCTTACAGGAGTTGCACACTTACGGGACAATCCCAAACCTTTACTATAAAGTACGTTGTACACGCTAGATTCGAAATTGAAGGAGTAGTTGAAAAGCCGGATGTTATCGGCGCAGTTTTCGGGCAAACCGAAGGGCTTTTTGGTCCAGAACTAGACCTAAGAGAACTGCAGAAAACCGGCCGCATCGGCAGAATCGAAATCGACCTCCACTCTAAAAACGACCGAACAAACGGTTCAATCACAATACCCACCAGCCTCGACCGCGTATCCACGGCGCTCATCGCAGCCAGCGTCGAGAGCATAAACCGGGTTGGACCATGCGGCGCCAAAGTCAGCCTTGAACGTATCGAAGATATCCGGGAAGCACGACGAAAAATCATCATCGACCGCGCCAAAGAAATTCTCCACCGATGGAACATCGAATCCATGCCCAGCGTCGACGAAGTCTACAAAGAAATCACCGACACCATGAAAATGGGCAAAGTAGAAAAATACGGACCCGAAGACCTCCCAGCAGGCCCAGGACTGGAAGGCGCCAAAGACATTTATGTCGTCGAGGGACGTGCAGATGTCATCAACCTTATGCGCTGCGGCATCTTCAACACCGTCGCGTTAGAAGGTGCCAAAGTACCCGATTCAATAAAGAAAATCAGCAAAGAACGCAACGCTACTGCTCTGCTTGACGGCGACCGAGGCGGCGACTTAATCCAAAAAGAACTTTTGCAAGTAACCAACGTCAAATACATCGGTCGCGCTCCACGGGGCAAAGAAATCGAGGAATGCAACTGCAAAGAAATCAACGAAGCCATCGAAGGCAAAGTGTCAGTTGTCGAACTCAAAGAGGGCAAACAGCAGCCACCGCAGCATGCGCCTCCACCAGCACCCAAGAAGGTTCAGGTTCCCGAACGAGCCAAAGTCGAAGTCCCAGACACCGTTGCCCAAGCAGCCAAAGCACTAGTCGGCACATTAGAAGCAGTCCTCTTAAACGACAAACTTGAATTAATCGAGCGTCTCCCAGTCAGCCAACTTGCCGAGAAATTGCAGCAGATCACAGGCGTCGACACCGTTGTCTTCGACGGAATCATTACACAGCGCATCGTTGACATTGCAGGCGACAAAAACATCAAACGCATCGTAGCTTCACGCATATCCGAAGCCGTCAAACCAGCACTGAACGTGGAACTCATCACGTTCCAAAACGCTATTCCCCCAGCCTAAAAATAGTCTGTTAGGCTCTTTGTCTTTTCTTCTTTTGTTGTTTTCTCAAGCATTTTTTCTGTGACGTTAAAGTACCCCAGTATACGCGCTGCCGCAGGCAACACCTGATTTGTAACATAGTAGTCGATGTCGGCGTCCTCTTGTTTGGCAAACACGTAGGGCTTCACGCGGCTGTAGAGCGGCCCCGCCCCGGCGGTGACGATGTAGCCGACTTTGTCCCCGGCAGATAGTTGCCAGCCCTTCTCGAGCAACATTTTTGCGGCTTCCACATGCGGAGCCCTAACCGCGTACTGCTCAGGCGGTTTAGTCAGTGTTTTCCAGATGACGAGTTCTTGCAGCGGCACTTTTTTGTGGTGCAAACCAGTAACCACTGACTGCACATAGTTGATGGCGTTTTTGGGTGACTGCTCTTTTAGGATGATTTCGAGCACATGCTGCTGCACTTGCTTAGCAACCTCTGCCCAGTCGCCCCGTATAACTTCCAATCCGACGATGTCGAGGCTGCCGTCTTGCCGTAAACCCGCATAGCGTTTTTTTGCTTCTGTGAAGAAAATACGCCTGTAAACTTCTCCGATTTCTACATCCAACTTGAGCTCTCGCCTAATGTCCTCTTGGAGTTGCACGGCTTTGGTTTTGTCGTAGTTGAGGAATAAGCTGTCTGTGTCGCCGTAAACCACTTCTACCCCGGCTTTCTGCGCCATCTGCGATGCTGCCGAGATGATGTGTCTGCCCCATGCGGAAGCGGCTTCAGCGACGGGTTTAATGTACCATCTTGCCCCAACCCAGCCAGCGTAGCCGTAGGCGGCGTTGGTGAGGATTTTAACGGCTTTTTGGCGGGCATCCAAAATCTGGTACTCAACAGTTTTGGGGCTAAGTGTCTTCATTTTTTGGCGTATGACGCCCCTTATGGTGATGAGGTTGGTTAGGGCATCTTTGTAGAATCCAGGCGGGGACTTGCGGAAGCGGTAGCCCACTTCAGGTGCGACGTAGACACCGCCTTCGGGTTCAGGCTGCTCGGGTTCGATGTAGGTGTCGGGGGAGAGGTTGTAAGTTATCATGATGTTGGGGTACATCGATTTGAAATCTAAAACGGCGATGTTGTCATGCAAGCCTGGCTTAGGGGAAAGCACCAATCCGCCCGTGTAGGAAATGTAGGGTTGCTCAAGGCGTCTGGGGACGAGTTCACCGATTTTCTGCGCCCTCTTAATCAAGTACCACTCTACCCGAAAACCCGTTGCCGCCGTCATTACATGATCCAGAGGCAGGCTCGTCAAAGCTGAGAGTTGCATGGCAAAATCAATCAGCAAATCCAGCATGACATGGACTCGGCGGGCGCTGTCTTGGGCAAACCGTTCCAACTCAGGGCGCTTTTGGGGGTCATCCCAGTAATCGGCAAACAAAACCTCTTCCACAACTCCGCCGTCACCAGCGACACCGAGGTAATCAGCGAAATTAGCCAACGTCTTAACCTTGACTTCAGGGAACATGCTGGTGAAATCTGCTAAGTCAACGTTGACAATGCCTGTGGTGGAGACGTGGCCATAGACGCTGGTGTGTGGTTCAAAGGCTGCTCGGTCAAAATCCAGTTTCAGTCGGTATTTGCGTGCTCTGACTTTGAGGTAGTTCCAATCGGTGGTGTTTGCGCCGTAGCTGGCGATGACGTCGGGGTCGAAATCTTTGATGTACTGGAAGAAGTTTTTGATGGGTTCTTTGTCTTTCTTGTCTTGGCCTACCCTAAACTGTTTTTCTTCGCCGTTGCTTGCCACCATAGAAATCAAAATTATTGGGTTGCGGTCAGGTTTCGGGGTGCCTTCACGGCTATAACAGATGGTTGAGAACGCTAAGGACCGAAGCGGCGGCACCAAGGTTTTGTCGAGCGCCTTTGGCGTAGACTGCAAAGAGTAAACCTTGAATGCCCTGACACCCAACGAGTTCTCTTCCTCCACAACATCTGCTTCATGCCAACTGCAGGGCAAAACACCGTTGTCAATCATGTAGCGCATGGCGGCTCGGATGTCGTCTTCGAGGCAGTCGGAGACGCCGTCGAGTTTTCGGAGTTGCTTGGCGATTTTTCCTGTTTGGGTTGCGTCTTTGACGCTGACTTTTATGGCGGCGGTGGGTTTGCCGAAGAAACGGCGGCTTACGGCTTCGGTTCCCACGATTTGGTCGCCGACGGCTTGCTTAATTGCCGCTGTTACTGTGGCGGGGTCTGCGCCTCCACGCAGCACCACATAGAAGTAAGCGGTGAAGTTACGGTCTACTAGGAGCACTCGGTTGCCCGATTCGTCGATGCCCCAGAGCCACAAATCCACCGTGCCCTCTCCAACTTTGGGGTTAATGTCGAGGAGCCAAAAGACAAGTTTCAAAGCAACAACCGCCAATGAACCATAAAACAGAACTGCCTTTAAACCTTTAAACATCAAAAGACAGCAAAAACCAGAAAACCTTAAGAAGCCTATGCTGATGTTAGAGGGGGAGAGGGTATAATGTGCGTTTAGACGAAATCTTGCTTATTTTCTTCACGGTTTTAGCTATTGTACTTGTAGTAATTGCGGCGCGTAAGTATGGTGCCAAACCGCATAAGGCACTGAGCCGTCTTGTTCTGGCAAACATAATCTTGGACCTAATAGCTGTTGGCATCTGGTTGATTCCAGCTACGCAGTGGAGCATTTACCGGTTGGGATTCACAATCGTCGTCTCTGAAGCACTCGTGGCTGCAGCAGTATTTGCAATAATATACTTCGGACTGCGAAGAAATCTAAAATGGGCACCATACCTCGCCATCGCACTCACCGTAACACAACGGGTGTTTGCAACTTACGTGTTCTTCCCCAGCACTGCAATCGGAATTACGACAATTTGGAGTATAATGATAATTTACTTTGCCTACCGAACCATCAAAACCCAAACGTGAGAACAAGCCGACACTTTCTTATTTTTACCCTTGGCCCGTTTAAGTAGTTGTTCCTTTGTCTCTTTATGTGGGTGTGGCGGTTTACAGGGCACCACAAGACGGCAACTGAATGCAACTGCTTTTTGGGTTTGCAACGGTTTTCAGCCTCTGTTTCGGTGTGGGATATCCATTTTTCTCCACACGCCGTACATGCCTCCACGCAGAAGCGGACGCGGTGTGGATGTGAAACTATGTATCGATTGCTTCTTCTTACCGATAAAGGAGAGAACTATTGGTACATAGCCTTTTGATTTACTCTTACGATGAGGAACTCTGCGGGTTTAACCGGTGCTACGCCGACTAGTATGTTTAGGCGTCCGTTATCGATGTCGTTTTGGGTCATGGTGGTTCGGTCACACTTCACAAAATAGGCTTCCTGCGGTTTAGTGCCCATCAACATGCCGCTTTGCCATGTCTGATTTAGAAAATTCTGCACTTGCATCTTCACCTTAGCCCATGTTGACTCTGCATCTGGCTCAAATACCACCCATTCGGTGCCACGCTTAATAGATTGCTCAACGTAAATCAGCAGTCGCTCAACGTTAATGTACTTGTATTCGGGGTCGCTTGAGAGGGTTCTGTCACCCCAAACAAGGATGCCCCTGCCCTCCAGATTGCGTATGCAGTTAACTCCAAGTGGGTTTAGACTGTCCCCCTGACTTTTGCTTATGGCAAACTCTACGTCTACCGCGCCGTTGACAACTTCGTTAGCTGGCGCCTTATGGACTCCACGCCCAATATCCGTGCGAGCGTAAACACCTGCAACGTATCCGCCGGGCGGAACCAAACACTTCTGGCCATCATGAAAAACGTAAATCCATGGATAATACAGGGCTGCATGGGCGGATGCCTGTGGCTTTGTAACTTCTGATGGTGCCTCGCCCTTTAGTGAATCGACGATGCAAAACCGCTTGAGCCGCTCGCAATGAGAAATGAGCATGTTGCAGAGGTTTGGGGTGGCTTGTGCGTTTGGCGCGTACAGAAGGGATACTTCTTCGATTGGCTCCAATTTGGCTAAAGCCCCAGCGAAATCACCACAAGTTACTTTGCAGATGTAGCAGCGTTTGCCGCCGTTACCAAAAAAGCCCTCAACAGCATAAGGCAGGTACTTGTCTATGCCGAAGAAACCGCCGAATACGTCTTGGTATTGCTGCCAACTGGTGACCAGCGTGGGCGACGTGGGTCCCGTCTGGGTTTCCCCCAAAAAAGCGGCGGTCGCTGTCGGAACGCCTTCGATGGGTTGAGGTCCAATTCGTAGGTTCTGAACATAAACACCCGGTGACTTAATGGTAAAGCGGCTCATGCCCAACAGTAAGCAAGCGGTCGTTTTTGTGCATATTGGTGCTATCAGATGACCGTTGGAGTCAGTATGAGCTTAACTTTTCCAGCCTTTCCCGATTGTTTCTAAAGAAGCGGCGAAAAGACGCCGTCAAATCGTAGTTTTCCACCTCGTCGAAGGGCACCCAGTGCAGTTCAACGGCGTCGCTTGCCGCCGCAATGTCTCCGCTGACTACGTGGACGAGATAGTCGACTATAACATAGTGGTACCTTAATTTGCCATCCGTATCCCACTCTGTTTGATTTACGACGTCTATGAGTCGGGGATTATCTACTTGTAGCAGTGTTTCTTCTCTGGCTTCTCGGATGACGGCTGTTTCCGGTGATTCTCCGAGTTCAATTAAGCCGCCGGGGATACTCCATTTGCCTTTTGCTGGTTCGTTGCCCCGTTTGATGAGGACGATTCTTTGTTTCTCTACGATGACTACGCCGATTCCTACGATGGGTTGGTCAGGGTAGAGACGCCGCAAATTTAGACCTGCGGGTTTAATGTTGTTTCACTCTTAAAGCCTCTGCGGGTAGGAGACCAAAAAATAGATGAAAAAAGAAAGAAAAAAGGGCTAAACGCCTTACTCATAACGCAGGGCGTCTACAGGTTTAAGTTTTGAGGCACGCCACGCAGGGTAAAGCGCAAAGATCACGCTGACCCCAACACCGAATCCGAACGCTCCAGCAAGCACTTCAGGAGTTAACAGCGGCACAATCTGGAATGCGCCTGCGCCGAAAACGCCTGAGCCCAAAACTCTGGCGACAACGACGGCTAAGCTCCAGCCTAACACGATACCGATGACGGCGCCGATTACGCCGATGATCACCGACTCACCTAGGAATATGGCTAATACCGCGCGGCTTTTCATGCCTAGAGCTTTTAGAATGCCGATTTCACGCGTGCGCTCGATGAGGGAAACAATCATGATGTTCATGATGCCTATGCCTGCGACGAGCAGTGAAATGGCTGCGATGCCGCCGAGGAACAACTGGATGGTGCCGAACACTGTGGTGAGTAAGCTTAGGACTGCGGTTGCGGATATGACTGAAACTTGGTTGCTGAAGTGGTCAGTTATGAGTTTTGTAACGTTGGTTATGGTTGCGTTGTCACTGTTGGCGAGTTTGACAACTATCATGTCGCACTGTGTGGTGTTAAAGAAGCTCTCGGCTTTGGAGATTGGGATGTAGACACCTGTGTCTGAGGGTCCGCCCAATCCGAAACCGCCGATTTTCTGCAACACACCCACAACGTTGGCAGTGTAGGATTCGTTCACTGGTGGAAGCACAGTTGCGTTTGTCCACGTCACGTTTATGTGGTCGCCTGAATCGAAGTATAATGTGCCGTTCTGTCCCGGCTGGTTTATTCGTGTGCCTACGATTGTGTCGTTTTCAGCTGGGCTGGTCGGTATGGTTCCAGTTTGCACGGCAAAGGTTGTGCCGTAAATCTTTTGGTAAGCGTCGAAGTCTATGCCGTAGATGGTTGCGGATCGGTTGAGACTATCAGTTTGAACGTATCCGCCGCGGCTAATTATGGCAACAGACGTTTCTATGTCCGGCGACAGAGCGTTGATTTCGTCGGTGTAATTGGCATATAGGGTAAACCCAGAGTTGGCGCTGCCTCCTCCGCCGCCTATTCCTGTTCCACCACCGAAGCCTCCTTGGTCACCTGCTCCGGCACCTAAACCGCCTGCGCTGCTGCCGGACGTCACGATTAAGGTGTCTGCGGATAATCCCTGGTTTAGCTGTGTGGTTATAGTCTCCTGCAAGCCCTGAGTAATCGAGAGCAACGCAACGATGGCGGCTATGCCGATGATGATGCCCAAAGTTGTGAGGGCTGCTCGGAGTTTGCGGAGTTTAATGGCGCTAAAAGAATAACCGAAAACATCAGTAGTCCGCATTTTAGTTCACCACTTCCTCTTTGATTTCTCCATCAAACATTTGCACAGTTCTCTTAGCCATATGCGCCAGTTTTTCATCATGAGTTACCATGATAATGCTGACGTTGTCTTCTGTGTTGAGTTTATTGATTAAGGCTAAAACTTCCGCGGCAGTTTTAGAATCCACGTTCCCCGTGGGTTCGTCAAGAAGCAGAAACTTGGGGTTGTTTGCCAATGCCCGTGCAATGGCGACACGTTGCTGTTGTCCACCGCTAAGTTCAGCGGGTTTATGGTTGATTCTATCCTTCAACCCAACAGTTTCCAGCAGTTCTATGGCACGTTGGCGACGCTGGCTTTTACCCATATTCGCTATAGACATAGACAATTCCACGTTGTCACGTGCAGTCAAACGGGGGATCAGGTTGAAAAATTGGAAAACAAACCCGATTTTTAACCGTAAATCCGCAAGTTGGTTATCGTTGAGTTTACTGATGTCAACTCCGTCGATGCGCAGGGTTCCCCCTGTGGGTTTATCCAATGCACCGATGAGGTTGAGCATAGTTGATTTGCCGCTTCCAGAAGGCCCAAGGATGGAGACGAAATCTCCCACTTCAACCCTTAGGCTGACTCCGCGAAGCGCTTCAACTGGAACTTTGCCCAGCATGTAAGTTTTTTTTACGCCTATCGCTTCGACGACTGGCATGGGTGCTACTGACATTTTTTTTACCTTCTACCTTTCAGTGGGTTAACAGGTTAGATATAAGGACTAGTTAAATTAAAAAAGGAAAAGGGCAAGTAAGCCCGTTTTCGCTACTTGTTTAGGTACTTCCATGAAAGCACAATGCAGATTGCTGTGACAACGGCTGCGAAGATGCCGACGAAGGCTAAGTCCAGTGCTAGCGGTCCAAAGCCATCACTGAAGACCATGAGCCGTCTAACTGCGTCAATGGTGTAGCTGATTGGGTTTATGCTGGCTACGGCTTGTAGCCAAGATGGCATTTGCGCGATGGGGAAGTAGGCGCTGCTTGCAAACATCAGTGGCAATGTGATTAGCTGAAAGATTGCTTGAGGCATCTCCATTCTTGTGGCGCGAAGTGTGAGGGCAGTGAATAGCGATGATAGGCCGACGCTAATGAGGAACACTATGGCGAAGACTCCAAAGACGCTGTACCATCCGAAGTTTGCTCCTAAGCTAAGTCCTAAGGCGAATGCGACGACTGTGACAATGGCAGATTGGAAGATTGCACGTATGCTTGCTGCAAATACTTTTGAGAGTATAATTGAGGATCGCGACACAGGTGTACTTAGCACTTTGTTCATGAAGCCCAACCGTTTATCCCAAACTACCGACATGCCCACGAATGCAGTGGTGAATACAACAGTAAACGCCACCATACTCATCGCCATAAATGAAAAGTAATCGGCGGTTCCAAACGTGTTCTGCATGACTGTGCCCTGGAAACTTGAGAAGTAACTGCCTAAGGCTTGAAGCTGAGGTCCTGTAAGCGGCGGGTTGAGTGCTGGCAGAGACGGCAGTGAACTGGCGGAGAAGAGATTGCCAATGTTCATAGCTTTACCGAGGAGAGTCAACCAGAGAATCGGCTGAATTATGCCCATGATAAAGACGAACGGCTGTTGATACCACTTCTTGAGTTCTCTGTTGGTAAGAGCCCACAAGCCGTGGAATCTGCTCTTGGACAGAGTTTCTGTTTCTTGGCTCATGCATGTGCCCTCCTCATTGTCATCCGCTGCGACATAACTCCCTCACGGGATTCTTCGGCGTCGCGCATGGATTTGCCAGTGTATTGCATGTAGACTTCGTTTAGGGTGGGTTTGGTTAGGGAGAGTTTGGTTACGACGTTGCCGCTTTTGCGTATGGCTTCAATGATTAGTGGGGCGGTTAATTCGCCGTTGGATGATTTTATGATGTAGTCGCCGTTTTCTTTTTTGACTTCTTTAACGTGTTCAACTCGTCGGATTAAGTCGGTGATGTCATCGTTTTTCTGAATAGACATTGTGATTATGTCGCCGCCTAAGTTGTCTTTGAGTTCCGCCGGAGTACCCACAACCACGATTTTGCCGTGGTCAATGATGGCTATGCGGTCGCAGAGTGCATCGGCTTCTTCAAGGTAGTGAGTGGTTAAGAAAAGGGTCATGCCGAATTCTTTCTTTAGCATTTTGACGTAGTTCCAGGTTGCCGCGCGCGTCTGCACATCCAAGCCCAAGGTGGGTTCGTCGAGGAAAAGCACTTTAGGACGGTTAATCAACCCACAAGCCAACTCCAGCCTACGCCGCATACCGCCCGAGAAGGTTTGCACCCGCTTGTCCTTAAAAGCGGCTAATTCAACGAGGTTAAGCAGTTCCATGGCACGTTTCTTGGAAACCTGCCTTGGGATGCCGTAGAGGTCTGCGCACAAAAGTATGTTTTCCATGCCGGTTAAGTCTTCGTCTGCAGTGTATTCTTGGGGGACGACACCGATGGCTCCGCGAACATCCATGCTTTGTTTTGCGATGTCACCGCCCAAAATTTCGGCTGTGCCCATTGTAGGCCGCAGCACGGTGATGAGCATTTTGATGGTTGTGGTTTTGCCTGCGCCGTTGGGGCCGAGAAAACCGAAGATTTCTCCTCTTTTAACGCTGAAATCGATGTGGTCGACTGCAGTGAGGGTTTTGTTGAAAACTTTGGTTAAGCCTTTGACTGTTATGACATCGTCGTCTTGGGGTTGACTCATGCTTTTTCGCCTTTAAGTTTCTTATTTATTGCTTCCAATTTTTCTGAGGCTTCGTTGAGAATTTTGAGTGCTTCGTTTAGGTCATTTTCTGAGTAATTTTCTCGCAGTGTCTTACCAATGCTTAAGGATGTATGCAGAAGACGTTTCATTGTCAGTCGTACTTCCATCGCTTTCTCTTTTGGTATGTTGCTTTGGTTTCGGTCAAAGAAGGGGAACGTCATGAAACCGGCGTCTTCGCGGAATTTCTCCCGAACTTTAGTTTCTTCTTCTAGGAGTTCCTTGCCGTTCTGGGTAAGTTCATAGCGTTTGAGTCCGTTCTCAGTGGGTAGTTCTTTTATGTATTGGTTGTCTTGGAGCCAAGCGAGCATGGGGTAGATGGAGCCGGGGCTGGGTTTCCAGTGGCTGCCGGTGTTTTTGCCTATTTCTTCCATGAGTTCGCTGCCTGACATGGGTTTTTCGTTGAGGGCTTGTAGGACGTGGTGGCGGAGGAATCCTTTGGGGACCATTGCGTTGTGGCGGAGCCAGTTGCGTCGGTGGAACATGATGTGTTTTTGGGCTCGCAATTGTTCTCGGAATTCTTTGAGATTTTCTTTTTCTTCATTATTCATTTTGATATCACCTTTGATATCGTTATTGATATCATATTTGATTATCACAGATGATATCGCATATGATATTTAAGCGTATGCAAATCTAAACCTAAAAACAGATGAAAAGCCCCAAAAACCAGAAAAAAGTCTAGTTCGGCAAAGAACCTCTGCTCAAATAACTCCTCTTGTAAAGTAAAGCAGACAAAACCGACGCAAAAATTACAACCGAAACTATTACAGCCACTATAAAAGGAGGAATCGCCGCTAATTCGTCATCAGCCCCCACGGTTGTAGACGCCTGAGTCTGCGTTGGCTCCGAACCCGAATTATTCACTGACTCGGAAATCAAGGTGTTCACAGCGGTTGGGATTGAAGAAGCCATCTTAACCAGCCACAAACTCGTATTAGCGTTCAAATCCATTACAGGGCCTACTGATCCAGTAAAAACGTATTCACCGTTGCCCACTTCAGCGATGTAGGATATTCTGCTGTTGTAGCCGATAATAGGGGTTGATGTGGAGTTCCATTTCAGGTTTCCAGATGAGTCAGTCTTGAAAACCCATCCTACAGCTTCCCAAGCTGGATAGGTAGTGCCGCACATGATGAATCCTCCATCTTCAGTCTGGACCGCTTCACCGACATCGGAATCGACTGCTGACTCCACTGCATAGGTTTTGACCCATTGATTGTAGCCCTCGGAATCGGTTTTAACGACTTTCTGGGTACCGCTGTCCCCCGACACCACCATTAAGTAACCTCCATCAGCGGTGCTAACGATGGAGTAGATGATACCTGAATGTCTGCTCCAAACGATCTCGCCGTTTTCGTCTAGCTTGTAGATGTTCAAGTTTGCCCCCAAAATGTAGCCGCCTTCAACCTCTATCACTTCGGTTGTTACAGTACTCCAACTGCCAAAGGTTTTGCTCCAAATAATATTTCCCTCAGGGTCGGTTTTTACGGTCCAATCAAGCCCCGGATTGTGGCCGGATGGGACCAAACCTGTAAGTATGTACCCGTCATCCCCTGTTTTGGCTATGCTGCTTATTGTGTAGGTCATGTTGCCGTTCATGAAGTTCTTGCTCCATTCGACGTTGCCTTCGGAGTTGGTTTTTATGAAGTTCACTTCGCCGCTTCCAGCCAAGGCGTAGCCGCCATCGCTGGTTTGGACAGCGCAGTTGGTTTCGCCTGTTTGAAAGGTTTTCCATAGTAACACGTTGCCTGAAGAGTCAGCCTTAGCCAATAAATAGCGCCCGTTGCTGGTTCCAGCGACCGCGTAACTACCATTATCGGTTGCCATTATGCAGGTTCCTGAGCCTTTGCTGTCAGTGTATATTCTGTTCCATGTGCTTTCTTGAGCTTGGACGGGTGGGTTTTGAACCAAGCAGGACGCGGCTAGAAGGATAAGAAGTAAACTGCATAGCTTAGCAGTCACTGTAGTATTGTTAAGGCGGGTAGGTGACGTCGGCTAGCCTCCACTTTAATGTTGATGGTTGGGGCTTTAACATTTACTTAAAAACAGTGCAAACAGGAACTAAACGAGCCGCTGATAACCGCCCGAAATGTGTTCTGTTCTGCTTGAGGAATGCGCCATAACCAACCAGCAGTCCATTGCCATTGCAGAAAGCAAAACACAGCCGCCCGCCAAACTCATAGGAAGGAGAAGAGTAAGGGCGACACTGCCTTCATCTTAAACTAGAAAACAACAAACACTTAGCTTATGACTGTACCTACATTCTCGCCTCTAAGCGTCGCCAAAATATTTTGGGGTTCGAAGCCGCTGACAACCACCGTTTTGACGTGGCTGCGCATGAGCACCTTGACGGCTTCAGGGTCGATGATTTGGTGAATGCCTGCTTTGTGCTCGTTTTGCTCAAACACCTGCGACAACTCCTCAAACGTTAAGCGGTCAAGTTTCACTGCATCAAGGTGTTTGCGTGGGTCTTTGTTGTAGACGCCATTTTGGTCGGTGCCTTTAACCAGCAAATCCGCCTGCACCCGCTCCGCAACCAACGTGGCTACCGTGTCAGTGGTGATACCCGGCTTTAACCCGCCCATGACAGCGATTTTGCCCTCTTTTAGGCACTGCTCCGCCTCTTCAAGTGTCACCGCCACTTTGCCACAGGCAACTCCGCCAAGTTTCTTAAGGAAAAGCTGCGCAAACAGCCGCGAACAGGAAATAGCCACCTCATCCTGCGCATTCATATCCAACTCCAACTCCTTAGCTAAACCGATAAACTGCCTTGCCAAGGCGCCGCCGCCCACAACAACCACAACTTCATGTCCCTCTTGACGAACAACCTTGATGGCTTCTGCATACTTTGCCATTAACTGTGTGTTTATGGGGTTGGCGACTACGCTGCCGCCGATTCGGATTACGATGCGCATTTGTGAGCCTCTATTGGGCTCTTACTGCGCGGGGAGTTAAAAATCTTTAATACGGCACAAGCGGCAAATATGCGTATTCAAGGCTGAACAGGATGGCTTCCAAAGAAACCTTCACTTTAAACCCGGTGGCACCGTTTGATTTTGATTTAACATGCCAGATTTTTGGAAGCGGCGACCCCCAAATTCGAAGCTACCATAAAGGCGTGTTCCGGCAGCTGCTGCGGTTGGGTGAGGTACTTGTTTTAGCCAGTGTGACTTCGACGGGAACTGTTGAGCACCCCAATTTATCCGTAGAAATCCACTTGGGCAAAGCATTATCAGCGAAAAACAAGGCTGACGCCGAGCAAGCATTAACTTATCTCTTCAACCTCAACTTTCCCCTAACCAGCTTCTACAAGCAAATCCACGGCGACTCAAACATAACAAAAATCGCCCAGCAACTCTACGGACTCAAAAACCCCACTACCCCCACTGTGTTTGAGGCGCTGGTGGATTCGATTGTGGAACAGCAAATCTCCATCAAAGTCGCCCACACCCTTGAAGAGCGCCTCTGCAAAAAATTCGGCGACAAACTACAAATCAACGGCCAAACCTACTACGCTTATCCCTCCCCACAAAACATAAGAGCCGCCTGCATAAGTGACATCCGCGAGTGCGGTTTGAGCCAGCGCAAAGCCGAATACATCTACGGCGCAGCGGAGTTGATTGTGGAGGGCAAATTGGATTTGGAAGCCATGAAAAACCAGCAGGACCCACAAGCCATAATTGCCGAACTCGACGAAATCAAGGGCATCGGCGTTTGGACGGCTGAGTTAACGATGCTCCGTGGCATGCAACGGCTTGACGCGTTGCCCGCAGACGACTTCGGTATTCGGCGGGTCATTTCTACCTACTACTGTGGCGGCGTGCCCATTAAGGCGGCGGAAGCACGGGCAATCGCGGAGGCATGGGGAAAATGGAAGGGGTTAGCCGCGTTTTACCTTATAACCGCTGAAGTCAAAGGCATCGTGGTTTAGCTTGTTAGACGCTTCTTCATCAAATTAATGCTTAAGATGAAGAAGAAAACCGTGACCAAAATCACCCAGACCAAACTGTAGAGTATCAGCGACGTTGTGCTCAACCCCAGAATCGGCACCACCGATGCAGTGACTGCGCCACGGGCGAAGTTAACAACTTGTGTGAGGGGCAAAATCGAGAGGGCTAAACCCTGCGCGGCAACCGGCAGCGAGGTAAGCGGGAAGAAGGTTCCGCACAAAAAGAACATCGGGGTTAAGAAAAGGAAAGCGGGGTAGTTGAAGAAGTCAATGTTTGGGGCAGCTGCAGTGAAGCACATAGCCATTGAACTAAACATTAAGCCGCTGAAGAAGGCGATTAGCGGCACCAGCACAAACAGCGGCGTAGTAATCAGCGGCGTCGGCGTGAAGAAACCTGCGATCGCGATTACTACCAACACGATGGTGGCGTTTGCGGTGGCGCGGGTGGCTCCCCAAAGCAACTCGCCAGCAACCACTTCCTCCACGCTCACGGGTGTGGCGACTATGGCGTCGAAGGTTTTCTGGAAATACATGCGCACAAACGAGGCATAGGTGCATTCGAAAAATGCGCCGTTCATTATGGCAATTGCCACCAAAGCGGGTGCGATAAAGTTGATGTAGGATTCTCCGTTTATGTTGGGGATGAATCCGCCTAAGCCGAAGCCAAACGCGACCAAGTAGAGAATTGGCTCAAGCAGTGAGGGTAAAAAGTTGACTTTGATGGTTTTTAAGAAGACATCGACGTTGCGTCGCCAAACCTTCCAGACCCGATAGGTGAGTCTGGGGATGGAGAATTTGGCTGGTGAACTGCGGAGGTGGGGTTCGCTCATTCTTCCCGTAGTCCCCTGCCCGTCAGTTTGAGGAATACGTCTTCGATGTTGGCGTTTCGAATCGAAACGTTCTGCATTTTATGCACGTGCAGGAAATCTTCGAAGACGCCGTGCGGTTGGTCTGTGAAAACCTGCATGCGGTCACCCAGCCGCTCTATGCGTGCCGAAGGAAAAGCCTCTTTAAGCAGAGGAATCAGTTTTTCGTCGTTGTCCAATTCTAGGACTTCATTGCCGATGTGTTTCTTGATGAGTTCCGTGGGTGTGCCTTGCTCGATGATTTTGCCCCTGTCTACGATGAGGATGCGGTCGCAGAGAATCTGGGCTTCATCCATGTAATGCGTGGTTAAAATGATGGTTACCTGCTGTTTTTTGAGGTGCCGCACTTCATCCCACACCAGATGCCTCGCCTGAGGATCCAGCCCCGTGGTGGGTTCGTCTAAGAGCAGAATCTGCGGTTGATTGATGAGTGCACGGGCAAAAATGAGTCTGCGTTTCATGCCTGTGGAAAGCGCCAGTATGGGTACATCGCGTTTTTCCTCTAACTGGAAAAACTTGAGTTGCTCCTCGGCTCGTTTGAGTACCTCCTCTTTTGGGAGGTCAAAGTATCGTCCATAAACCGTGAGGTTCTTGATAACTGTGAAGTCTGGGTCCAAATTGTCCTCTTGAGGCGCAACCCCGACTACGGCTTTGATTTCTCGACACTGCTTCCCAACGCTTTTGCCGGCAACTCGCAGTTCCCCCGAAGTGGGCAACAAGAAACAGTACATCATCCGAACGGTGGTGGTTTTGCCTGCTCCGTTGGGTCCCAAAAAACCGACGCATTCGCCTTTGTACACTTCGAAGTCTATGTGGTCAACTGCGGTGAATTCGCCGTACTTTTTGGTTAAGGCTTTGGCTTCTATGAGGACCTCTTTGGCAGCCATAAATAATCAACTAATATGTTTGGTTGCAGTCACTTAAAACTAGCCCTTTCACTGTTTACCGGCAAGGTACTGGCAGTAACCGTAGCTTATGGGGCCTTGTTTGGTGGTTTCGCATGGGAACTCGGTGCATTCAAAGCAGAATCGGACGCCTTTTTGTTGGGCGCAGTTGCAGATTTGGCAGAACCTGTTCTCTCGTGCAACGCAACCGACTGAGCCGTTGGGGCAGGTTCCTTTGGTCATTTTGGGGCATTTTTCGCATGCTATTCCGCAGACGCCGACTTTCATGTTTATCCCTTCTTTGCCTGGGAAAAAGACTGCAACTCCCTTATTTAAGCAGTGGATCAAGTTTGGGCGTTTGCTTTTTTCTTTAGTTGTTGTTGCCGAAAATCCCCTATACACAACAACAACCTTTGGGTTTGACTACGACACCTGTTTTGGTTTCTGTGTCTGCGTTGCGTTGCAGGTTGGTTGAGGAACAAAATACAAGCAAAGCAGCTTTTAAGATAAAAAGCATAGTTAGAATTTGCCTTCTTTAGTTGAGGATTCGCTTATTGTGACGGGGGATGATGTCGCCGTCCCAGCCTTAGGGCAAAGTAATTTTTTTCGAGACGAATTGCTGAAATTACATTGTACGTTTCTAGTTATAAATCTTTAGACAAGAACCTCTTTTTTACAAGAAGGGCAAGGAGAGGCAGAGAAACAAAGAAAGAAATCACTGCAACTTGGGTAAATTCTGGAACTGAAGGCGTTGGCGTCGGATTTGGAGAATGTGAAACAGAGGCTGAAACAGCAGAAATTTTTATTGTTTGTGTGTTACTCCAACTGCTTGATTGTCCTGCTAAAGAATAGAAACCATCCCCTGCATAACTAACATATCCTATTGCAGCTTGTACTTGAAAATCAACCTCATCGCCGATTTTTGGCATTTTGTCATAATCCTGTAGGTCATAAAATAGGGTGGGTATACTTTCTAATAATATTGTAAAGGCAGAATTTGATGCTGCGAGGTCTGGGTCATATACCTGATATAGTCCTGCTGCAAATCTGCGAACGCCTTGTCCATTGTCAAGAAAGGGGAAGTACATCCATTCGGCTCCGAAATGCCCTTTGAATCTTAGGTTATAGAAAAGATGGATATTGTTACCCTGTGAATCCTCGTAGGGCGTATAAGGTTGGTTTCTTATGGTGAATTCAAAAGACCTATTCTCTACATGATAGCCATTTTTTACTATTGTTTCTTTTCCTGTAAACTGGTCTATTCCATAAGTTGGTGGAACATCATATGAATAATCAACATATCTAACTGTAAACTCTGGCGCAGATGGTTTAGATATTGATTGAGCATCAGCAGATTTGACAATAAGACAACTAGATGATGCTATGATTAAAACTAAGACTATTGAGAGGTATTTCCCCATTCTTTCCATAACTAAATAAGTTTGTTTGTTTGGTTATATAATTTACTTGTTAAATCCTGAGTGCTTAGTCGGCGGCAACCCTTGTGGTTGCTCGCTTCCAACATTTCAGCATAAACGAAATGCCCGTGGATTTTTATGCTTACTCAACATGCTTTCACACCCACATGGCAACGGGTTATGCATTGAGCAATGTATGGCGTGTGGTGAAAATCGATTTTCCCACACCGAAACGGGCGCTGAAAAGCATTGCATTGGCAAAAAGCAAATCCCATCTCAAACAACCATGTGTTGCACCGTAAAACTCCACACCCACACAAAGAGGGAGAAACGCTTTTGTAAGGTTTATTTGGTTGAGGTGTCGCTTATTGTGACGGGGGATGATGTCGCCGTCCCAGTCTGATTGGGAAAGATGAAGAATAAAACGAATGACAGACCCCAAACCTTCCTCAAACAGGGCATAACAACGCAACAAAGCGATTTTTAGCTTAAAAAATGGATGAGATGATTTACTGGAAATGGCAAGGCTACTTTTTGCCTTTACCTTGGTGTTTGGAGGGAAGCGCAACCTGTTTTCTTGCTTTGCGTTTCTGGTCTTTTTCCCTTTGCAGTTTCTTATGCTGTTCTAATCCTTCTGCTTTCTTTGCTTTCTTAGACAAAACATTACATCCTTACGTGCCAAAGATGAGTGAAGACACTCAAAAAGCTATCCCTTCTCATTTAAAAAACGAGTTTTTTGTGTTCCGTTAGGAGAACACTCCGTTCTCGGGGGGAGAGTAATATCTCACCACGTCTCTATTGTTGCAGGTGATTGGATGAATCCGAATGGCAAAAAAGTCATAGTGTTAGTTGCAATCTTACTTTCAGCGGTATGGTTGATTAATTTACAGTTTAGTTCTGCTTCAAAAACTTTGAATGTTCCAACGGAGTACTCCACCATAGCCCAAGCGATCAGTCACGCCTCCGACGGCGATACTATAGCAGTTCAAAGCGGCGTTTACTATGAAAACCTGCAAGTCAACAAATCCATATCAATCATAGGTCAAGACGCCAAAACCACAGTATTAATTGGATCAGGGGGCGTTGACAGGGGGGCCCGTGGCGTCATTGTGTTGAATGCAAAGAACACCAACATCCAAGGCTTCACTGTTGAAAGCCAAAACTACACAAACTCCAATTTTTACGCAACAGGATTCATCATCAACGTGGACCAATGCTCAATTCAAAATAACATCATCCAAGGCAACTACATGGGCATATTCTGCTCAGTCCAGTCCAACCTCAAAATCACTGGAAACACAATCGCAAACAACCTTAAAGATGGCATGCGCTTCTACGGCGGCTCCTACAACACAATCTCAAACAACACCATAGTCGGAAACGCCGTTTCAGGAATCGCCCTACAGGGCTACTCAAACACCGTAACAAACAACACGGTTGAGCACAATTATAGAGGACTAGGTTTAGGGTCTTCTTATTCGGTGGTATTTGGCAACACATTTTCCTCTAACACTGAATCAGGCATTTGGCTGGCCGCCTCAAATAACATCGTAGCAGCCAACGATATAGCGCAGAACAAATGGGGCGTCTACATCACGTCTCAGCTGTCAGGTCCACACAACAATACCTTCTACCACAACAACTTCGTAGGCAACACCTACTCTGTCTACGTCAATGAATCTGTACCTATCGAGTTCTGGGATAATGGCGCTCAAAGCGGCGGTAACTACTGGAGCGACTACCACACCAAATACCCTAACGCCTCAGAAATTGGCGAATCAGGCATAGGCAACACTCCTTACCCTGTTTACACGGGTGCCCAAGATAATTATCCCCTAACCACAAAATTTTATACCTCCAATCCGGGAGATGCGCCTCCAGCTAATCCCACACCGCCGGTTCCATCCAACGGGCTGGTAGCATCATGGTCATTTGATACCATAGACTCCAGTGGCATAACCCTTGACTCAACCGGCAACAACCCCGCCATCTTAGGCTCAATGAGTGGCAACAACTCCTACATTCCTCAAACAGTGAATGGCAAATATGGCCAAGCCTTAGCTTTTGATGGACTCAAATACGTGATGGTGCCCGAGTCACCCAGTCTTGAAATCACCGGAGAAGTAACAGTCGACGCATGGATTAATGTCCAGTCTTACAAGCCAATTTCCTATAACAATATCATCATTCAAGCCCTCCGAACAACTGACGCCCTGCCAACACGCACCTTTGGCTTAGCATTCAACGGGGAGCCCCCACAAAACAGCAGCGCCCCAGTCGTTGGAGCCTTACGCGGATATGTGTTGACCAGTGAAGGATTAAACGAAATAGTCACCACACAGGCGGTTGTTCCCCTTAATCAGTGGATTCACGTTGTCTTTACACGCAGCTTAACCACAGGCATGCACATCTACGTTGACGGCAAAGAACAAGAGGTCAAAGTTACCTCTGGAGTAGCTAACCCGTCTGGCTCGATTGTACGGCCAACTGAAACCTACATTGGACATGACGCAATATGCACCATCGACGAGCTTAAACTGAGCAACACAGCCCAAGCATCGGCGGAGCCTCTGTGGATGCAATGGTGGCTCTGGACGGCGATTATCTTGGCGGGGGTAATTAGCGCAGGTTTACTTGTCTATGGCTTGCGACGCCATGCCAGGGCACCCAAAAAATCCTCTACTCTCTAATCCTTTTTTAGGCAACATTTAACTAAACATGGGTGGTTCGTAGAGCAAGGAAGGTACAGTGAATGTCGGTTCATTTGCATTGCCCAAAATGCGGTTCAGCCAACATAGAAAAGCAGCGAAATCAAGAGTGCTGTTGCAGAAAATGTGGGGCTGTCTTCTATTTTGTTACGCCAGATACGGGTTCAGGCATAGACTTTGACCGATACCAATTATAAAACGAGTTTTTCTTTAGGGCTGAGTGGTTTTTAATCAACAGGTTTATATGAATAATTCCACATATGAATGATTACTCATATAAACGCTTGAAGGGCAAAAAATGAAGAAAAGCCTAAACCAAATCTGCTACCGCTTCTTCGGCAACCTCGCAAACCCCACCCGCCTCGCCGCAATCGAACAACTCCTAAAACAACCCCTAAGCGTAGGCGAACTCGCAGAAGCACTCGGACAAGAACAAAGCATGATTAGCCACAACCTCAAACCGCTGCTTGCATGCAACATCGTAACCATTCAGCTGGAAGGAAAAAAACACATCTACACCGCCAACCGCGAAACTCTGACACCCATATTCGCCGCCATCGAAAACCACGCCCAAAAATTCTGCCCAACAGGCGGAAAATGCCTAAAAGAGGAGAAGTAAATGAAAAGAAAAATCGTCCAAATAGACGAAAGCAAATGCACCGGATGCGGACAATGCATCCCCAAATGCGTCGAAGGCGCCCTCCAAATCGTAGACGGCAAAGCCAAACTCGTCAAAGACACCTACTGCGACGGACTAGGCGCATGCCTTGGACAGTGCCCCCAAGGCGCAATCACAGTTACCGAGCGGGAAGCCGACGCGTTCGACGAGAAAGAAGTCCACGAATACCAAAAAAGCAAAGGAATAACAAAACCCGCAGCAACCGCTACTCCGCAGAAGCCGCAGTGGCCCGTCAAATTAGACCTCGTGCCGCCTAAAGCCCCCTTCTTCGAAAACGCCACCCTAATGCTCACCGCCGACTGCGCCCCCGTAGTCATCAAAAACTTCCAAGACTGGATCGCCGAAAAACGCGTCATAATCGGCTGCCCCAAATTCAACGACGCCCGCGCCTACGCAGCTAAACTCACCGAAATCCTGCGGTTAAACAACATCGCCGCCGTAGAAGTCTTGCATATGGAGGTGCCCTGCTGCACTGGGCTTAAGTGGGCTGTTAACAAGGCGCTGGAAGGCTCAGGCAAAGTGGTGCCGGTTAGAGAGTTTGAAGTTAAAGTTGGAGGTGACATCGTTGAGCTCTAGTGACAAAATCGTTAAAAACCCCGAAACATGCCCTGGACTACGCGATTTATTGCAGCCAAAACCTGCCTACATCAACTGCCACGTATGCGGTGCCGAAATCGAAATTTGGAGCGACGAAGACAAAACCACCTGTCCCAGCTGTGGAGCCGAGTGGAAACGACCAGACGAAAACGCTGTGTGCCTCCAGTACTGCCAATACGCCGATAAATGCCGCGGTTTGATTGCAGCACGCAAAAAATGAGCCCTCCTTCCTTAATGTTTAATCTATCTTTTCCATCCGTAAACTACAATAACGATCGTGCGTTAGGTTTATTTGGCTTTCACTGAGATCGCTTGCGATGCACGCGTAAAATCCCCTTACATGTACCCTATCCGTAGTCTCTATGTGAACTCGGGAGGCCCAACTTTGACTTTAAGCGGGTGGCGTGGACAAGCGCCAGTGAAAGCTCCTACTGATTCTCTCTCTTTTTATGTGGGTGTGGCGGTTTACGGTGCACCCCAAGACTGCTTGAGGGGGCGATTGCTTTTTGGGGTTGCGCTGGTTTCCAGCGTCCTTTTCGGTGTGAAATAGGCGTTTTTCTTCACAGGGGATACATGGCTCTATGTTGAAATCGCCTCGGTGTGGATGTGGAAATATGTTAGAGACGTCAAAAAACGGTGTGTTGAAGAGGGAGCGATAAAACAGCGAATCCCCCTAAAACACCGCCTTGTCGCCTAACCATAGGCAGCCTCCACAATAAGGACCATGCCCTGGCTTTTCCTCTTCCCCCGGAATAGAATTAACCACGGTATCTGAGGAATAGCAGCAGCGTGGCACCTGACTGCCTTTGATCCCTTGATCTCTGGCGGGCACCACAGGGTTGCCGCCTCGACCTAACTCCATTTCTCCCTCACAAGGGATAGAACAAGAAACCGCATAACATCAAGTAACTATCCTAAAGGCCCCTCGCAACTAAGGCTCTGTTTTGTATCCAGCAAAAAGGAAATTTTAACTAGTTAGGTTTTCCTTCGGAGTTTTCTGTAGTCTGAGTAATGCGAAAATAATCAGCAGAACTGCCCATCCTATAAATATCAAATGAGCGCCGCCTATAAAGAAGGTGGATGAAATTACCCTATTGGCAATTGAAATTGCGATTAAGAAAAGCGGACCCCATTTATTTCTTTTAAAAATCAAGGTAAAGGCTGCTATATTTAGAATCGAAAAGACAGCAGCGTTAGCGACCGCTATAGTGTAATCGACAACCAGGGTGAAACGTGCTTGACCAGGCGGAAGCGTAGGATTGGCTATCCACAGGATAATAGAAGCTATTTCACCAATGATAGTTATTAAGGTCAGAGCCAGCAAAATTTTATGGGCTAGATCTTTCATGGCAAACCAAATCCTAACTCGGACATAAAAGCATATCACTAGAAAATAACAGCAACACTAAATTGTTCAATAATGAGAACCCTGAAAAATTTGCCCTAAGGCTAGGGCGTAGGCATCCTCTCCCGCCATTTTTGAATATGTTCCAGAGTTGGTTGGGCTAAGCCTATTTAGGCTGCAAAAATAACTCACTGTTGGGAAAGACCAGAAAATGGACATCAGAAAAGATATTTACCCACTCCCCGAAGCAAAAACATACCTACAAGCACTAACACACAGAACACAAGAAGCCTTCCCCAACCTCTTCCCCACCACTGACGACGTCATCGTATACGTAAACAACTTCAAAAACCCAAAAACCGCCGCCCTATTACTCGACGTAGGCAATTACTACAACACCGCCAAATTCTACACATGCCCCAAATGTAGTACACCCCAAAAAACTCAAACTTGCCCAAGCTGCAGCAAAACTATGGAAATGCCGCCTTTCACGATGTTAATTATGGTTATGTCAGTATTCGAAAAATTGGCTTCTGCAGAGTCCAGTGGTTTTGAGGGCTGGGTTGACTTCTACGATTGGGTAAGCAGAAGAGACGTAGACGCAGAATACCTGCAAGTGCTCAGAAAGGGGAAGTTTAAGGATTTCGCATCGCTCATGGACAGCCTAAAGGGTCGCTGGAGCAAAGAATATGCCAGTATCACAAAAATCACCAATTTCCTCAGAACCCTAATGTGCCCCGAGGAGAAACAGGCACTTATCAAATCAATTAAGTACCTGCAGGCGGTCCCGGAGTTATCGGCTCAGAGTTTCGCAGGTGAGGAAGAAATTAGGAGCTATGTCAAGAAAAATCCCGCTAAAACAACTGAGACCGCTCTACCAGCATGTTTTGAACTAAAAGAGCACTGGAAATGCTATACTAACGGCAGCGTTCAAGGGTACTGTCGCGGTAAATCCAGCTGCCCCATCATGGCGGATAAGGAGAAGCTTGATAGATGCTTTAAGGATACCATAAAAACGATTTATGACTGGCGAAGCGGGTTTATTCATGATTTAAAATTGCCTCCTCTAAGGGAGACCGCCGTTTATGGGGTGCGCTATAAGGGGAAGTATGTAGTTGCAGAATTGTCAACGGCAGAATTTAAGCCTGTTTTTGAGTGTTTGGTTAAGAAATTCTTTGATAATTATCAAGTCAGGCCATCAAAGAAAAAATTCAAAAAACTTTGAGGCATTTTCTCCGCTTGTGTGCCCAATGACCCGCAAAGCCAAACTGTGGGCACTTACCCTAAGGCTGTGACGGCGCCATCATGCGCCACAAGCAGAACAGCCACAAACCCTGGTCGGTCGTTTTAGGTGTAACCCGTAAAGTATTCCAATTTCAGCTTCTCTTTGGGCAGTCCCATGCTTGCTATGAGCGCCTGCATCGCTTTCACCATCCCCGGCGGCCCACACGTATAGTAGATGTAGTCTTTGTAGTCTGGTAGCTCCTGCTTTATCTTCTCCATGTTTATGTTGCCTGTATCGCCCCTCCAATCGGGGGTGGCTTCGCCGACGGTGAAGACAAGTTTAAGGTTGCTGTTGCGTTTAGCTAATTCCTCGAATTCCTCTTTGAACACAATGTCGGTTGGGGTTCTGCAACCATAGAACAGCACAATCTTGCTGTTGAGTCCCTTGTCGGTGACGTTTCTACAAATACTCATGAAAGGCGTTATTCCGATGCCTCCGCCCAGCAACGCAATCTTGGGGTAGTCGCCCTCGAAAGTGAATTGTCCATAGGGCGCATCGATTCTAGCCCAATCCCCCACTTTTTCGGCTCTGAGTGCGTCGGAGTATTCGCTGTCGCTGAGTTTTTTAGTGAATTCGATGTGGTGGGGTTCGGTAGGGCTGCTGCTGAAGCTGAAGTGATGAGTCACTTCTTTGCCGCCGTGTTTGAGGGTTACAAAAAAGAATTGCCCTGCTTTATACATGAGTCCCGTTGGACGGGGAAAACGGTAACTTGTAACGTTTGGGGTGCGCTGGATGATACTCTGTAGGGTTGTTTCAAACTTCACACATAACACCTGAAAAACAATTTATAGAGTGCACTCTAATCTTTAGAACCTTTGCATTGCTTAGATTTGAAAAATGATATATGGAGAAGCGACAGTACAATAGCCAAGACAGGACCATCGATGAGCCCAACCTACTCCTCTCTAACCAAACGTGCAGCCGACTACGTCAGAAACCACCAGCTTTCACTGGCCATATTTTTGGCTGCTTTCGGCGTTTTCTATCTTGCCGTGGTAATTATGGGCGGCTGGTCACCCTCAGACTGGGGGAAAGACATCTTTGATTGTCCGCCTTGGGCGACTCATAGCCTGCTCCCCCGAAGCTCCATCAGCCCCATATTCTTCCTCACAAGCCTCCCCATGCTTCTCATCGGTGCCGCAATGCTCTGTGTGATGAGCATCAAGAAGCTCCGTTTGGGTGCTGCCATCGACCAATATGTCGCCATTGCTTTGGTAGTGTTTGGGTTCGGGTACTTGGTGGTGGGGGCTTGGCCACTGCAGACTGTTGTTGATATGCCTTGGACTTGGCAGAAGCAAATTATGAGTTTTGGAGCGGGTTTCGGTTGGATGCTTTATACGCTTGGTGTTGTTGTGTTGTTGATTGGGGCTGCGTCGTTGTATGTGCATAGCCGGGATATGCGGCACCCCGATTTGGTGCTTGAATAGTGTTTTCCATGGGCAGTGCACTAAGAGTCTGAAGTTGATGGACTCTGCTTCAATTTTTATCAGCTTAACCGAAAAAATAACTTATTTGCCTTTTTTATGAATTAAACACAACTTTTTTTCTAATAACAAATGAAAAATCTAAAAACCTATATACTTTGTAGCTGAGCGTATAACAGGGAGTAAGGGAAAATTTGGTGAAACCCTGGCATAGCCAAACACAGCAAGAAGCAATGGCTCAACTCAAAGTAACCGACAACGGCTTAACAGCAGAAGACGTAAAGCAACGCCTAACAGTGTACGGTCCAAACGAACTTAAAAAAGAAAAAGGCAAACCCGCCTGGAGGCTATTTCTGGGCCAATTCACAAACGTACTCATGATTATCCTGCTTTTCGCCATTGCGCTGTCCTTCGCGGTCCATGAAGTAACCGATGCCCTAATCATCTTAGCCATCGTCATCGCCAGCGCAATCTTGGGGTTCACCCAGGAATACCGCAGTGAAAAAGCAGTTGAAGCCCTCAAAAAAATGGCTGCACCCACAGCAATTGTAATCCGTGATGGCGAAGAAACAAAAATCCCTGCCAAAGACCTTGTTCCCGGAGACATCATCCTTCTCTATACTGGTGACCGAATCCCCGCTGATGCAAGGCTCCTAGAAGTATTTACTATGAAAACCGACGAAGCAGCCCTAACCGGCGAATCCGCGCCTGTCGATAAATCCGCAGCAGCCTTACCTGAACATACCCAGCTAAACGACCGAAGCAACATGGTTTTCTCTGGAACCGTCGTTGTCTATGGCAGGGGCAAGCAATAGTCACCAACACCGGTATGACAACGGAGTTCGGCAGAATCGCCCAGATGGTTCAATCGGCACCTCAAGAGCAGACGCCGCTGGAGAAACGCATGGGCAGCGTCGGCAAATGGATAGGCATTCTAGCCGTAATAATCGCCGTAAGCGTTGCCGTTGTCGGTATAGTTGTTGAGCAGCGCCCCGTCGTTGACATGATTCTTTGGGCAGTCAGCCTCGCAGTTGCAGCTGTCCCCGAAGCATTGCCCGCCATCATAACAGGCGCACTAGCCATCGGCATGTACCGCATGGCAAAAGTCAACAGCATCGTCAAACGGCTCCCAGCAGTGGAAACCCTTGGCAGCACCAGCGTAATCTGCAGCGACAAAACAGGCACCCTCACCAAAGGCGAAATGACAGTCCAACGCATCTACGTGGACGGCAAATCCGTTAAAGTCACAGGCATAGGCTATGAACCCAAAGGAGAATTCCGCCTAGACGAAAAAGAATACACCCCTCATGACAGCCTAAAGAACCTGTTAAAAATCAGTGTGTTATGCAATGACTCTGCCCTTGAGAGAGACCCCAAAAACAACAAGTGGACAGTTAAAGGCGACCCCACAGAAGGCGCCTTAGTTGTTGTCGCCGAAAAAGCAGGCATCAAAAAAGCCGCCCTCGACCGCCAAGAAGAACGCATCGCCGAAGTCCCCTTCTCCTCAGAACGCAAACGCATGACAACGATACATGCAGTCGGCAACAAACGCGTAGCCTACATGAAGGGAGCCCCAGAAATCGTCTTAGAAAAATGCAGCAGTATCCTCCTAGACGGTAAAGTCCAACCCTTAACTGAAAAGACCGCCAAAGAACATTGCCAAGTCACAGAGGATATGGCTAAACTGGCGCTTCGCAACCTCGGATTTGCATACAAAGAATTACCTGAGGGCTTAGAAGAATTCACTGAAGAGTTTGAACACGGCTTTGTCTTCGTCGGCATCATGAGCATGATTGATCCGCCACGCCAAGAAGTCAAAGACGCCATTGGAATTTGCCGCAGAGCCGGCATCCGCGTCGTTATGATAACCGGCGACCACAAATTAACCGCTACAGCCGTCGCAAAAGAACTCACCCTCATCGGCGAAAACGTCGAAGAGGGGCAGGTGCTAACAGGCGAAGACCTTGAAAACATGACTACTGAACAACTCGAAGCAGTCGTTGAAAACGTAGTTATCTACGCACGTGTTGCGCCTGAACATAAATCCCGCATTGTAACTGCTTGGAAGAAAAAGCAGCAGGTCGTTGCCATGACCGGAGACGGCGTCAACGATGCTCCCGCACTGAAAATGAGTGACATCGGCATCGCCATGGGCATCTCAGGCACCGAAGTCACCAAAGAAGCCGCTGACATGGTGTTAGCAGACGACAACTTTGCCAGCATCGTTAAAGCGGTTCGCGAAGGCAGAGAAATCTACGACAACATCAAGAAATACCTAA
This sequence comes from Candidatus Bathyarchaeota archaeon, assembly GCA_963702095.1. GTDB lineage: Archaea > Thermoproteota > Bathyarchaeia > Bathyarchaeales > Bathycorpusculaceae > Bathycorpusculum. The sequence goes on along the minus strand of OY969706.1, from coordinate 1,304,398 downwards.
CATACCTCCTCCAATGCAACATAATGGAAATTCTAGTCATGTTCATCGCCGTTGTCAGTGTACCCACGCTTGCTGCCTGGCTCTCCCCTGGTTCAGATGTGGAGATGGTCAGCAGCGCAGCTATCGCTTTAACAGCGGTGCAGATACTGTGGATTAACCTCGTCACAGACGGGTTACCCGCCATCGCGTTAGGCGTAGACCCCGGAGACCCAGACTTGATGGAGCGCAAACCCCGCAAACCAAACGAAAGCGTATTCACCCGAGACGTCAAAGTCTACTTGACAGTGGTACCTATTATCACAAGCATTATGCTGCTACTTGCATTCTTCTCGCATCTGCCATGGGAAAGCGAGTTCCAGCTGCTCGAAGCGCGAACACAACTCTTCACCGCCATGGTTATGATAGAATTAACGATAGCCATATCGGCGCGGTCCTTCAAATACCCCATCCTCAAAGTTGGGCCATTCAAGAACAAGTTCCTATGGATAGCAGTGCTCTCATCATTCGCTTTACAGTTAATCGTACTCTATGTGCCGGGCTTGCAGTCACTATTTGATGTGCATACTCCTGAACTCATCGATTGGGGTGTCGCTGCTCTCTACGCCGCCCTAGTTTTCACAGGCATAGAAGTCGGCAAATGGCTTACTTCACGGAAGGGAAAGCGTTGAGTTAGGCGCAAAGCTTTAAAAGAAATTAGCTAAATGAGGTTGAGCTAAATGGAGAAAATTTAAAATGAGTAATAACCTCGTAACTAAATTGGCAAATCCCGCGCCCCTCGGACTCTTAGGCTTCGGCTTAACAACTGTTCTGCTTAACCTGCACAACGCTGGCATCTTCGGCTTAAACAGCATGATTCTTGCTATGGGCTTAGCCTACGGTGGACTCGCACAAATAATAGTCGGCATCATGGAATTCAGAAAAGGCAACACATTCGGCACCGTTGCATTCACCTCCTACGGCCTCTTCTGGTGGTCACTGGTTGCATTGATTCTGCTACCCGGCACAACCTTCTTCACCAACGTTGCGGCAGCTGACAACACCGCCATGGCTGCTTATTTCTTCATGTGGGGACTCTTCACATTAGGGCTGTTCTTTGGCACACTAAAAACCAATCGTGCACTACAACTCGTCTTTGGAACCTTGTTCATTCTGTTCTTTATGCTCATGACAAGAGAATTGATGGGAAACCCCGTCTGGTTCAACACGATCACAGGCATCGAAGGCGTTATCTGCGGCTCCAGCGCTGTCTACCTTGGTATAGCGGAAGTCCTAAATGAAGCAAATGGACGAACAGTTTTGCCTATTTTCCCAACAAGTTAAAAAAAATCTTTTTCTTTTTTTCTTCTTAATACGTTGTTTACTCCACGTTTTTGTCATTTGTTAGTAATGGCGGAATGCGATATACGTATTTTTTTTGCGGAATATGGAATCTTTGACGCTAGAATGTTAATATTCGAAGCAGTTCTGTACTTCCCTTCTTTAGGCAGATACGGCGCAGTTGGCAATAAGTTGTAACCCATATTTTTGCTCCATCCAAATATTCTGCCTTAATTTGCTGCCTAGTTAAAACTGAAATATTCCTTTTTCAATTCTATAAATATTTTTAAAAAAACTTATAAAGAGTTGGGGCTTTAATGTCCAGCGTTTAGGCTGAGAATATGTCTGAAGCAAGTCTACCATTCAACGAAAGATATTCTCCCAGTATTGCAAAAATTTCTTCAGGAGAAATCCGAAAACAAATATGGGAGAATTCAATTAAAAATCCCCAAGAATTTTGGGCTGAAAAAGCAAAAGCGATCGACTGGTTTAAGTCCCCAACCCAAGTGCTGGATGATTCTAACCCGCCCTTTTTCAAATGGTTCCCCGATGGCGAACTAAACATATCCTACAACGCTCTTGACAGGCATGTTAAGGGCAACCGCAAAAACAAGCTTGCATACATTTGGGAAGGCGAAATGGGCGAAGTCAAAACATACACTTACTACCAGCTTTACCGCGAAGTAAACAAACTTGCCAAAGTCCTAAAAGACTATGGCGTCAAAAAAGGCGACCGCGTAGCAGTGTTTCTGCCTGTTATCCCTGAATTGCCCATCTCTTTGCTGGCAACAGCAAGAATCGGTGGAGTTCACACAGTAGTGTTTTCAGGATTCAGCGCTGAAGCATTAGCCGACAGAGTAAACGACTCTGGAGCAAAAATTCTAATCACAGCAGACGGTTCTTTCCGCCGCGGCAAACCAGTCGGAATCAAAGACAATGCTGATCGTGCATCATCACTAATGCCAAACATCGAGAAAGTCATCGTTGTCAAACGCACAGGCCAAGCGATCCAAATGCAAGAAGGCAGAGACGTCTGGTATCATGATGCATTGACAGCAGCAGGCGCTAACGCATATGTCGAACCAGAAAGCATGAAATCAACCGACCCACTCTTCATTCTCTATACGTCAGGAACAACCGGCAAACCAAAAGGTGTCCAACACGGCACAGGCGGATACCTAGTTTGGGCTTACTGGACTCTTAAGTGGGCGTTCAACCCAACAGACGAAGACATTTACTGGTGTGTTGCAGACATCGGTTGGATTACAGGGCACACCTACAATGTCTATGCACCACTTAGCCACGGCATAACCGCGTTCCTCTTCGAGGGCACTCCGGACTATCCAGCACAGGATCGCTGGTGGCAAATGATCGAAAACCATGGCGTAAGCATACTCTACGGCACACCAACCGCAGTTCGTATGTTCATGAAGTTCGGTGAAGAATGGGTCAACAAACATGATCTGTCCACATTACGCGAACTCGGTTCAGTCGGCGAAGCAATAAACCCCGAAGCATGGAAATGGTACTACCGCGTAATCGGCAAAGAACGCCTACCAATCATCGACACATGGTGGCAAACAGAGACCGGCGGATTTATGATTTCCCCAGCGGCAGGCATAGAACTCACACCATTAAAACCAGGTTCCGCCACTCTTGCTCTACCAGGAGTCAACGCTGACATCGTCGACGAGACAGGTAAATCAGTACCACAAGGAACCAAAGGCTACTTAGTGGTAAAATCTCCATGGCCGGGAATGTTACAAACCATCTGGAAAGACCCTGACCGTTTCAAGCAAACCTACTTCGGCAAATGGGCCGGAATCTACTATGTTGGCGACTACGCTATACGAGATCCTGACGGATACTTCTGGTTACTTGGCAGAGCAGACGAAGTTCTAAAAGTAGCTGGACACAGAATTGGCACAGTCGAACTTGAAAGCGCATTAGTCTCTCACCCAGCAGTCAGCGAAGCAGCAGTCATGGGCAAAGAAGACGCAGTTAAAGGCGAAGTCCCAGTGGCATTCGTAGTTTTGCGCAGTGGATTCACACCCTCCGATGAACTTCGAGCAGAACTTACTAAACATGTTCGAACAACAATCGGTCCAATCGCAACTCCAGATGCTGTCATAATCGTTGCCAAGCTACCTAAGACCCGAAGCGGCAAAATCATGCGCAGACTCCTCAAAGCAGTCCTAACCGGCGCACCACTAGGCGACACATCAACCATCGAAGACGAAGGCTCAATCGAAGACATCAAAGCCACATACAGCGATCTACGCAAACAACTAGAAAAGAAACAGTAAATCAAACAATCCTTTCTTTTCTTTTTTTGTTTTTTTTCTAAACATCCCTCATGTGCATGCAGGGCGTTTCTATGCAAAATAACTGAAGGCAAAGCAAGACGTTTGTTTTATTTTGCAATGCAATTATGCGGCTTCGTTTTCATTTATCTGGAAATAAAAAAGTTGGGTTAGAGGTAATTCATCATCTACATTAGGTTGGGGAGCCCGCTTAAGCTCAATCCAATCAATCCCAGTATAAACAAGATAATTACCCAAATTATTACTGCGATTATTATTGCTATGATGCTTATCACTAATGCTTTGAGCCAGCCACAGTCAAAGAAATGCTTAACTAAAGCCAGCCATATCACCAGCAGAATAAAGTAAGACAGCAAAGTCCATATGATGCCGCTTTCGAAGAAGCTTCCCACGAAGTAGTTGAAGAAATAGAAAACAACCGTTCCAATTAAGACTATCCAGAGTGCGTCGGTAAATCTTGCGTTATGTTTGCCCGCTAAAAGCCTGCCTGAAATCCAGAGTGCCGGAGCCACCGCGATAATCCAGAAGATAACGTTGATTATGAGTCCTATCAGCAAGGATGCAATGTCCAAGGTTTTTTCCTCTCCTAAAATGCTGGTTACCACTAACTTGCTGATCATTTAAAAAATTTTTGTTCAGATAGGCCCGCGCGGACCTGTTTTTTCCATGTCAATGGATTAAAAGTGGTTGATTCCCGCAAAATAGAGGATACATGCTTCCACATCCACACGCGTCCGCTTCTGCATGGAGCCATGTACCGCATGTGGAAGAAATTAGCTTTCCCACACCGAAACAGACGCCGAAACGCAAAGCCTCCAAAAAAAGCAACCGCCCTCAGTTGCCGTCTTGTGGCACCCCACAAACCGCCACACCCGCATAAAGAGAAAAAACAACCAATCGCACATCAACATCAGCTATAGAAGGCTAAATTAACCTAAAAAGCCCTTACCACTTCCAACAAGCGTCCTTTTCAACCAAACTTTAATATAAAAATTAAAAGATAGGCTGACTTATGCAAGTCACCGATTTAATTCATTACAACCATGTGGTCCGCGAATCCTACTTAGAGGCGATGTCGAAGCTGCCATGGGAAGAAGTAGTGGCACCCAGGGGCTTGAGTTTTGATTCTATGCGTGACGTGTTTGTACATCTTACGCTTGTGGAGGACCGCTGGATAAGCTTCATTTTAGTGGGGCGCTTTAGCGAATGGGTGGACCCAGCCTTCAACGTCTTCACGAACATGGACGAATTGGATGGGTATATGCGGGTAACCCATCAGAATACCGACAAATACCTCTTAGACCTATCTGAGCAAGAGTTGAACCGCCAAATAATTTTGCCATGGAACAAACAGTACACAACTCTGCCAGTGGAAGCATGCTTGACCCACATGGTCATGGAGGATATGGTTCACTACGGTGAATTGTCCGCGGCGTTTTGGCAGATGGGGCAGGAAGCACCTTACAGAGCGTATTGGCGATTTAAAACCATGCAGCCATAGTTTAGGCAAAGTTTATCTACGTTTTATCCCTCAATATTGTAATGTAACTTCTAATTTCTGAATTGCGGGAGGTGAAAATCTTTTGGCAGATATTGTTGATACAGCGGTTTCTTCAGGCATGTTTAACAAACTTGTGCAGGCTGTTCAAGCAGCAGGGTTAGTGGATACATTGAAAGGCACGGGTCCATTCACGGTTTTTGCGCCGACTGACCTGGCTTTCTCCAAGATTCCAACGGGAACGCTGGAATTGCTGCTCAAAGATACTGCGAAGTTGAGGGATATTTTGACTTTCCATGTGGTGGAGGGCAGGTTAATGACTTCAGATTTGGCTCAGCATGAATATTTGCAGGCGCTAAACAGCGGAGAACTCCACATAGACAATAAACGGTGGCATCTACATCGCAACATGAAGGTTAACGGAGCAAACATTACAAACCCAGACATAGTCGTGGACAACGGCGTATGCCACGCCATAGACAAGGTGTTAATGCCCAAAATGGAAGAGGTAGCAAAACCAATGTAAACCTGAGCAACCTCTTCAAAAAACCCATTTTTTAACTCTCAAAGGCTCATTGGAGCTAAGAAGCCGATTGTTTGTTCATTTTTCTTTTTGAATAAAAAAAGGGAACATTATTATAAGTCAAGACTGCATACATACTATATGAGAAAGAAACCTGGATTGAGGGCTATACTGCTTCTGCCCATAACCACCGTTTTATTCGTGTTCGGATGGACCATGTACAGGCTTCAGTCAAAGCCACACAACGCCAAAAACACAGTCAAAACAGAAACTACAGAGCAAGACATACAATTTGTCATGATAGACGAAGAACAGCATATACTGGAAACACACGCTTAGAGCAGAAAAGAAGATCAACCATTAGCATAGAGGAGTCTCCGTCTCCATCAATCAACCCTTAACACGTTGAAAAGAGTTAGAATTGCAGCCGAACCTTCGCCGCCATCTCATCAAGCATGCTGCGTTTTGCTTCTTCAAGTTCGCTGAACCGCGGCAAAGTCTGCCCCATAAACCGGGGAACCACATGCACATGCAAATGAAAGATGTCTTGACCTGCTGCAGTGCCATTCTGCTGGAAAATGCTGATGCCCTGGGCGCAGGTGGCTTTTTTTATTGGTCCAGAAATTTTTTTGGCTGCAAGGTAAACTTGACAGAGTGCTTTTTCGGGAATATCAAAGACGTCTACGTAATGGTTTTTTGGGGTAACAAGTGTGTGTCCCATGTTTAAGGGTCGAGTATCTAGGAAAGCTAAGACTGCGTCGTCTTCGTAAATTATGCTTGACGGCGCTTTCTTCGCGGCTATCTTACAGAAAATACATGATTCGTCAAATGCCAATCAATTCACCACTAAACACATTTACTTTGACCTTAATCAAGCAGTGTGTACAGTGTTGTACTGAGGTTTCTAACGAATAAATGTTGCTTTGGATAAGGGTTTGCTGGGGCTCTGGAACCCGTTTAAGGAAGAAAAGAATGGAAAATGCAACTAAACCATCCTTCAACTACCCTACTACTAGGTTAACTTTATCCAGAGCCCTCTCAGCCACGTTCCTAACAAGCCTTTAAAACAAAAAAGGGAAAGGGGATTGATATTCGCCCTTATTTTTTTATGGGTGTTTTCTTAGCATCATCACTATTACTGCGCCAACAATTAGGACGACAACTATGATTGCCACGCCGACGCCGACGATTGTCATCGTGCTGTCGACTGGTTGAGCTGTCATTGCTGTTGGGGCTGGTGTTGCTGCTTCGCCTGCATAGAGTGAGGTCGAAGATGATGCTGGCCAGTACGAGTTGGAGCCTGCGAAGCTTGCGTAGAGTGTGTAGTCGCCTGCGATGTCTGGTGTCCATGTGTAGCCGAATGTGCCGTCTGGGTTGCTTGTTGTTGTGCCGATTTCGCGGTAGTTGCCGTTTGCGTCAACGACTGCTAATGTGATCTGTACGCCTGTTATGTCGTTTGGCATTGGTTGGTTTTGGTAGACGTGTTCCATGAAGTGGCTTTGGCTTGCATCTGAGACGCATGGTAGACCGTTGGGGTAGTTCTTTGCGACTTCGGACTGTGATACGCCTGCTGAAATATCGGTGACTGTACCGGTGATTCTTATAGGTGTGGCTGTGGATACTCCGACGCTTGGAGCGTTGACTGTAACACTGGTTGGTCCTTTAGCGAATGCGTAGATTTGGTTGTCGTATGCGTTCTGTGATAGTAGGACTCCGTTTGCGATTGCTATTGATCGGATGTAGGTGCCTAATTCGCTCCAGACTAGTGAGCCGTCAGTTAAGTTTACTGCGATCATTTGTGCGCCGTGGAATAGCGGTGGGTTGTATTCGTGGCCGATACCGAAGTATCCGACGTCTTTTGTGAAGGCTTGTGGGCTGAAAACCCATAGTGGCCAAACGTTATAGGGTGTTTCGATGCCTGGGTCGCCGACGAGTTTGGTTGTGTTGGTGTACCATAGCTCTGTACCGGTTTTGGCGTCATATGCCCACATATCTCCGCCTAAGCCGAAGACGATGAAGAGGCCGTTTGCGCCAGCGCCTTTGTAGCCGAATATGTCGTAAACGTTGGTGTTGCCTGAATCAGATTCTAGTGTGCTTGACCACATTTTTTCGCCTGTGCGAACATTGAACGCATCGACTGCGTTATTGACTTCATTGGTAATGATCCTTATTCCGTCAACGTTGGTGCTTTGTGTTCTGGTGAAGGGCAGTAACGACTGAAATGTTGGGAATGTAAAGTTCTTGCACATCAACAAATCGCCGGTGGTGTCGTCCATTGCGGCTGTTACTAGCCATCCTGCTTGTTCGTCTCCGCCGCCTTGCATGTGAACGTATCCTGCTGTCAATATGACTGCGTTGCCGGTCAATGGGTTGATTCCGTCTATGGATAGTGTTGGGACGATAGCTGCGCCTGCGATGTCAGTGGGTATTGCTTTGCCCCACATTATGCCGGACTTGAAATCGATCACGGTGTTCTGTGATGGTGACCAGCCCCAAGCGTTACCGAGTGCCATGGAGAGGTTGAAACATGCCAGATATGGGTGGTTAGCGTCAGCGACGGTAAAGTTCCCTGTAACTGGTGATCCTCCGAATGGGGCTGCTGGACCATAAGTGAACTTTGTTCCGGGTGCGTTGTCAAGGTAGTAACCTATGAGGTTTCCATTTGCATCTGCTTTCAATGTTAAGCTTGAGCCGTTAACAATGCTGAGGACATATTGCCCTGTTTCTGCTGAATACATGTTGTATTGTGTTCCAACGTTGTTAACTTTGATTCCGCCTGTTTCTGCTGCTGGAAGAGCGCCAGTTGTAATGATGTAGGGTCCGATTACGCCGTACATGTTTGCTGTCTTCCATTGGGTTTCCATTCCGCATCGCAAGACGCTTGTGGTGTTAAGAGTCCATATTGTCTTTCCAGAGTATAGGTCTGTGCATACTATGCCTGCTGAGTAGCCTGTTGTTTCTGGGTAGTATGTAGAGTACATTCTTCCGTTCATGATGACTGGTGCGTATTGTGGCCAGTATTGTCTTGTTGACCAGTAGTTGCCTGTGTCTTCTGTTCCGCCTGCGTCGCCGCCGACTACACCGCCTGCACCCCATGTTTTGGTCCAGAGGACGTGTCCGGCATATACGGATGGAGTGTACGGGTTGCATAAGCTGCTTGCGTTGTATGCGCCTGTAGAGGCAAAAGTGATGCTTCCAAAGCCTAGCCATGGACCCATAATCGAGTACCATTCCTGCACGTTCTGTGCCGAAACTGGTGTTTCCCAGTATGTTGTAGGCAGTGGAGTGATAGGCCATGCTGTTTGTGTTATCGGTTCTTCTTGCACTACGAGGGTGTAGACTTTGCTTTCGCTGGGCATTTCATGTAGTCCTGAATAGCCTGGACCGAACATGCCGCCAGCGCCTGTGATTTGTCCGCCGTATTTGAGTTGGAAGGTATAGTTGCCTACTTTGGTTGGAACATAGTTGAAGAATGATCCACCAGTAGTGTCGCCTTTAAGGTTGCTTCTTGTGTCAGTGACGCCGTCTGGATCGGTAATTATGACGGTCATGTTAATTGGTCCTTCGCTGGATTCGAGCACTGTTGCTAGGAAGTAGTTGACGTTAACTGTTTGTCCAACGCCGATTGGATTTGGTCCTACGTTAATGTTTGCATATGTTGGAATCTCTGTTTCAGGTGGGAATGTCACCTGGCTTGCTGCGAGTGATACCGTTGAGACTGCAATTGAAATCAATAAGATCGCGGATAGAAAAGTTGCCATTTTACCTGATATTTTCATTTTTGTTGTGTTTCTCCTTTTATCTGTAAGACCTGTGTTTCCAACCAATAGCTATTTAAATTTTTGCAACGCTTTTCTGTGCAGAGTAAAAAAATGAACCATTCAAAAGGATTTGCTTTAGATAAATGCACTTAAGCCATCAGTAAAAAGTGAATCTAAATGATGATCAAATCAACAAATTCGCTTTTCTATTAAAAAACCCTTTTCTAGAAAGGCAAAAGCAACCTTGAGAGCACTAAAGAGGGATGATAACAATAAAAAATGGTCAATTAGTTTATATGCCATATTCATCCATATCTACTTAAAATCATTGAGGTTAGAACTTAATGACTGAATTAGAAGACAAAGTACGTTTAGAAGTAGGCAAAGTTCAAGACCCCGAAACCGGGCAAACCTTTGAAGAAATGCAGATGATCCAAAGCGTTAAAGAAACAGCGCCCGGAGCAGTCACCGTTGAATTTGTCCCCACCAGCCCCTTCTGCCCCATAGCTTTTAAGCTTGCCGCCGACATCCGAGACGCAGCCAAAACCGTCCCAGGCGTCCAGAAAACCGAAGTCTACTGCCGCGGACACGCCATGGAAGAGCAAATCAACGAAATGACCAACAAACAGTAACCACTTGTACCTTTTCATTTTACTTCATTCTGCCAAAAGCCCATGTGCCAACTCCAACCATTGCAACAGCGAAAAAGCTGATTACACCCAAATCAACGATGAGCGGATGCAGCGGCGTCCAGGCAGAACCCAAAATCACCGTTCGTAACGCGTCTACGCCGTATGTGAGGGGATTGAACGTTGAGACAATTTGAAGCCATTCAGGTGCACCGGGACCAGTAACTGGGAACAGGGCGCCGCTGGTGAAGAACAGGGGCAGGTTGATGAAGGTTTGGATGGCGCCGAAGTTTTCGAGGCTGCCCATGAAACTGGCGAGAATTAAACCCAAACTGACCAAGCCAAAGGTAATTATGAGCATGACCGGTAGTGCCGCAAACAATGTTAAGGGGTTAAAGGGTATGCCCAGTAGGAAGCCGAAGGCAAACACTATAACCCCTTGCAGCAAGGCGGCTGTGCTGTCGCCGAACATTTTGCCGATGAAAATAGTGAACCGTGAAACGGGGGAAACAAGGACCTCCTTCATGAAGCCGAATTCTCGGTCCCAAATAACGCTGACGCCCATAAACATCGCTGTGAAAAGCAGTGTTTGCCCTATGATACCTGGGAAAAGGTATTGCTGGTAGTCAATGCCGGGGATTGTTAGGCGTGCCCCAAACCCAGCGGCGAAAACCACCAGCCACAGCAACGGTTGAATGAAGCTTATGATTACGCGTGCCCTGTCGCGGAGGAAACGTTTGATTTCCCTCAGCCACAGCGTGTAGAGTGCACGTGTCTCAGTCATCTTATGGCTCTCCTGCGAGCCGCCGATAAGCCATGCAGCTCCTTAGTTGAGTCTTGACGTATCGAGCGGCCTGTGTAGTGGAGGAAAACGTCTTCGAGGTTAGGCTCACGGGAGAGCAGGGATTCGACGTAGATGTTGTTTTGGGTTGCTATTTCCATGATGCGGGGCATCGCTGCTTTGGCACTGGGCACCGTAATTTCTAAGGTACCGTCAACGATGCTGCGTTTGCTGAATCCGAGCCATTTAGCCACTAAATCCGACAGGACTTCGACGTTGTTTGCCCGAACCGTTATGACGTCGCCTTCAAGGGTTTCTTTTAGTTTAGGGGGCGTATCTAACACCACAACCTTGCCGTGGTCCATGATTGCGATGCGGTCTGATAGCCTGTCGGCTTCATCCATGTAGTGGGTGGTTAAAACGACTGTGATGTCGTGGGTTTCTTTTAGTTCTTTGATGTATTTCCAGATGTGGTCTCTGGTCTGAGGGTCCAACCCGACGGTGGGTTCATCGAGGAAGAGCACTTTGGGGTAATGCAGCAAACCTCTGCCCAGCTCAAGCCGCCGGCGCATGCCACCGGAGTAAGTACGCAGTAAATCGTCTGCTCGGTCTTCAAGTTCCACAAGTTTTAAGATACGGTCGATGCGTCCCCTTTGCTCGGAGGCGGGTACGCCGTAGAGGTTGGCGTGCATGGTGAGGTTTTCTTTGGCTGTTAAGCGGTCGTCGATGCTTGGGTCTTGGAAGACTATGCCTATGGATTTTCTTACCTTGTTGGATTCCCGCACGATGTCATATCCATTTACCGTTGCGGTGCCAGAGGTTGGTTTTAGAATGGTGCATAGCATCGACACGGTGGTGGTTTTACCTGCTCCGTTGGGGCATAGCAACCCAAAAATTTCGCCGCTTTCAACGGAAATGTCGAGGCTGTCAACTGCTTTTAGGTGGCTGTAAGTTTTGGTTAGCTTGTGGGTTTCGATTGCAGGGGGCATTTTTGGTGTGTCTCTCTTTTTTAGCATTGGAACTTTTGGTGGATTTAAGGGTATTTGCTTGCAATATAGATTTATTTAGGACGCATATCTGTTGGTTAGCGCTGGCTAAAATGTTTAATAATAGTTGCACCAACATAGGGTTGGTGTTTTTGTGTCGGTTTCAGAGGACGAACTCCGGCGGAGAGCAAGAACCAGAGCGGAAGCTAAGCTCGGATTCTACATTCACCTTGCCGTTTACATCGGTGTCAATACAATGTTATTTCTGATATGGCTCTTTACCGGGGGATTAACGGTTTTTCCATGGTTTTTGTTTCCGCTGGTTTTCTGGGGAATCGGATTGGTTGCCCATTACTTGACGGTTTTTGCGCACACCGGATACCTTGAGAGGTTGACAGAAGAGGAGTATCGTAAGCTCAGACAGGAGCAAGGGCAATAACAGAACAATTGCGGCAAATACTGTGAAGGGATTACCGCAAAAAATAAATCGAGACGTAGTATAGAATCTAAACTGTGAATTCTATGCCCGAACTAAATTTTGAAGGAAGCGCCACTTGGAATGGAGAAACCGAATGCACACTCTCAGCCAGAGGTAAACAATTCGTCGCGGTCAGTCCGCCCCCATCGTTTGGTGGAAAAGAAGGCTACTGTACCCCCGAAGACATTTTCGCCGCAGCCTTGGCATCCTGTATAAACACGCTCTTTATGTTGATTGCAAGAAATAGTCAATTAGACCTCAAAAAACTTGAGACCAATGCAACGGTAAAGATGGATGTGGAAGGAATGGAGAAACTGATTTTCACGGACGTGCACTTTGTTATGAACGTGGGTTTGCTGAACGATAACGAGTGGGAGCGTAAGAAAGCAACTACGGTTTATGGTATGGCGCAGAAGATTTGTCCAATTCGGCAGTCATGGGGTGAAGCTGTACCGATTAGTTTTGAATTAAACTTTGTTTGATCCTTTTTCATTTTTTTAGCTCCAGAATGTTCTTTTCACTTGAGAACCGCGGGTTACTCACATTACTTTTAAATACGGATTATTATCTATTCAGATGGGTGGGTGTGTTTGGGATGAGCAGTGCAAACGCAGTTGAACTTGTAGGCGTAACTAAACGCTACAACGAAATATTGGCAGTGAACAACATCAGCTTAACCATTCCGACAGGCGAAATCTTCGCTTTGCTGGGTCCGAACGGTTCAGGCAAATCCACCACTCTAAAGATGCTTCTGGGTTTGCTTCAGCCCACCGCAGGCCAAGTTATCGTGTTGGGTATAGATGTGCAGAAAGACCCTGTTGCCGTCAAGCGGCAAGTAGGTTATGTTCCTGAATCCCCCAACGTTTACGAGTTCTTAACAGGGATAGAGTACCTTGACTTCATAGCCGACATCTACAGTGTACCTAACGCTGAAAAGAAGCAGCGGATAACCGAATACCTCAAAGCGCTCCAGCTTGAAGGCCGCGAGGGAGACATGATTAACAGTTACTCGGATGGTATGAAAAAGAAGGTAAGCTTGATTGGAGCTTTCCTCCATAAACCGAAACTGCTGATTCTCGACGAGCCACTCAACGCGTTGGATCCCCGCAGCGCAAAAATCGTCAAAGACTACCTCCACCAACTCAAAAACCAAGGAGTAACCACCATCTTATCAACGCATGTTTTAGAAATTGCAGAGGCAGTGTGTGACCGCATAGGCATCATGTACCAGGGCAGCATCATAGCGTTGGGTAACATGAGCGAGCTCCGTGAGAGAGCAAGCGCACCGGGCTCAGGCTTAGAAGACATATTCCTCAAGTTAACCGGAACAGGCGACTTAAAAGCAGTCGTTGAGGAACTACTCAAATGAACTGGAAAAACGTCCTCTACCTGCTACGTGTCGAACGCAAATCAGGCAGGCTGCTGCGTGGCGTAAAAACTACAAGGTACCGGGAAAGAGGCATCATAGCTTATTGGCCCTACTGGGTTGCAGCCATCATCGGCATAGTCGGCGGCTACATTGCTAATTTGGTAGTTGCCGCGATTTATGCAAGCTCCGACGCCGGTGCACTTCTGCCGCCTCTGTCTCAAGCCGCACTTGGCTTCTTCGTTTCGCTTCCAACCTTGATACTTATTCTAAGCATAGTCCTCACTATGCTGCAGCAGATACAGTTAGCAGGCGTCAAAGCAACCTCCCAAGTCATGTATTGGCTTCCCATAACTTGGCAGGAACACACCTTAGCGTCAATTCTGGCGAACTTATTCGGAATCACGCTTGCCACGGTAATAGCTTTTGTAGCAGGCGTGCTTGTTTTCGCAGCTCTCAACGGTTTAATTGTGGCTGCATTGCTGACTTCTCTTGCGATGTTTGGCGCCGCTTTTATGGCGAGTTCCACCACAGAAATCATCCGCGTTCTCCAAGTGCGCTTCACAGGAGCCGTGTATAAGTCAAGTGGCAAAGCAGCCGTATGGGTCCGATTCATCGGCACACTCATCTTTTTCCTCATATTCTACATTGTTTATCTATCCCTAACCCAGGGTACCGCTGCTTTCATACAGGGTTTAGCGCAGGTACAGAGCACTGTTTGGTTTGTACCCTTTGTCTGGCTAGGCATAACGCTGTCCTACTTACTCGGCGGCACACTACTACTGGGACTCCTATTCGTCGCTTTATCAGCACTGTTTATAGCGGGCTTGTTCTACCTTGCCCTAGTAATGAATACACGTTTTGGACTCTATGAGCCACCGGCAATCACCGTTCAAACAAGCGGCACCGTCTACGCACCCAGAACAGGGTTTTTAGGGAAAATCGGCTTCTCAACCGTGGAAGCAGCCCTAATCAACAAAGACATCCGCGCCTTCACCCGACGAAGAGAACTCATAAGCATATTCATCGTGCCCATAGTCTTCGTCATTGTCCCTATAATGAACTCCCTAAACATCAGCAACAGTGGAGCACCAACTGAAGTCAGCCTCATATTCATGGCGATGATTTTCCTGTTTCCCTGCTCAATTATGGCGATGAGCATCGGAAACATGCTAATAGGCGAAGAAGGGCAAGCTATCTGGAGAATTTATGCCTCACCTATTTCGCCCAAGAACTTGGTGAAGAGTAAACTGTTCTTCCTAACAATGTTATCATTACTTATTCTAGTCGTAACTGGAATCGTGGGAACAGTATTCTATCAACCCTCGCTAAGAGTGATCATTTTGGCTTTCCTCGAGGGACTATTCCTAGTGTTGGCTGTAGGTCCCATATCGTTGTCGATTGGTTTCAAAGGAGCAGATTTCACCGTTAGCCGCAGATCAAGAATGATCCGCCAAGAATGGGCACTAATAAGCCTCGTCGTCTGCTTACTCGCCGGCTTAGCTGTGCTGGCACCCCTTGCACCATACGCTTTAGGCTATGTCCTGTCAGGCTTCATCAACCTCGGAACGGTCAGCGACTTAAACCTTGCAATCTCAATCGTAATCAGCGGCGTAATCTCAGTTGTCATCGCAGCAGTCTTCTACAGAATCAACATAAACAGCGCCAAAGAACTCATAAGAAAAGCCGAAGTATAAACATAGCAGCCGCAGCCTACCCTTTTTTCGGTGGATTAACAGTAACTTTAAAAAGCATTGTGGCAGTCAACGTTAACACGTCCGTGGTATTATGGGAAATGAGGGAAAGGGAACAATCTTTAAACGGAAAGACGAACGCTACCTGCTCTATCTGCCAGTGCGCGTAGTAGACGACAGCATGTTTCCACTGAAATGCAACGGCTCGATGCCAGTGAAGGTGCATTTCAGCCCAAACGAGGGCAAATTGATTGTGGAGAAATGGACTGAAGAGCAAACCTAAAACTGCGCCCTACTTTAACCTTCGTTTGCTGTATGGGTACAGTCACAAATTTATTTAAACGTTTTACAGCCATTGGCTTGGCAAAGAGACGCGGTGTCCCATGTATGAAACCTATAAGTGTCCAATATGCAAAATGGAATTTTCAAACCCCGAAGAACTAAGACAGCACCGAATGAACGTACATAAGGGACAGAGCACTGAAGCCAGAGTGGGTACTGCACCCTAACTATTCTTAGATGATCTTCTTTAAAGTCAGCCACTGTTTGTTGTAGCAAACGTGATGTTCGCCAACTATTTATCCGACAGAACATACAAGGAAAATGGATTTCTATGAAAGAATTAAAGGTTAGCAGCCCAGCATTCGAACCAAACCAGCATATTCCCGAAAAATACAGTTGCGACGACCAGAGCATCAATCCGCCCCTAACTATAGAGGGCATGCCTGAAGGTGCAAAAAGCCTCGTTTTGATCCTAGAGGACCCAGATGCTGCAAAGGGAACCTTTGACCACTGGATTATGTGGAATATAGCGCCTACCCAAAAAACCATAGAAGAAGACTCTGCACCGGGCATTCAAGGACTAAACAGTAAGGGCAAAACTGGGTACACTGGACCCTGCCCTCCTCCGGGTAAACCGCATCACTACAACTTTAAGGTTTACTCTTTGGACACAGAGCTTGCTTTAGCTGAGAAATCAAGCAAGAGCGACCTTGAAAAAGCCATGGAAGGACACGTTATCGCTGAGGGCAAACTCGTCGGGTTATTCGGCAGGTAAACGCTTTGGTTCAAACGTTTAATAGGTGTTTCGTGGACATTTTGATTGGTTGAGCTGATTTGAATCGTAAACTCGCCGTAGCCACCGCCATCGGATTGATTGTAGTTGTGGTTTTGTCGCTTTTTGTGGTTTGGAACTGGTTTAGTGACAACCAAACTTTGAGCCGCGAGTTCTATTTGGGAGTCGAATTCGCGTATGGAGACGATCCGTCGCTGGTGGCGGCGCTGGTAGACAAAGTCAAGGACTATACGAACCTGTTTGTTTTGGGGTCGTCAGGTTTAACCTTAAACGAATCCGCGTTGACAGAGGCATGCGACTACGTATACAACGCCAAACTCAACTTTATTGTGCTCTTCACGGGGCTTGACAGGTACAGTTACAACATTAGCCAGTGGATGCTTGATGCGCAGACCCGCTACGGCACGCAGTTCATAGGCATTGACCGCTTTGACGAACCCGGCGGAAACCAACTTGACAACAGTCGCTATCAACTGGTTAACAGCACAGCCCTCCCCAACCCAACATACGCTTCCGTAGCAGACGCCTTCGTAGGCAACCTCTCCTATTTCCCCGCTTATTACCTCCAGTTTTCACCGAAAATAATGACGTCTGACTATGGGCTCTACTGGTTCGATTACAAGTCAAACTACACAACTATCTTTGGGGAATTCGTGGGCAATGAGAGTAGGCAACGCCACATCGCACTCTGCCGCGGCGCCGCAGACGCTTTTGGCAAAGACTTCGGAGTCGTCGTCACTTGGAAGTACAATCAGGCTCCTTACCTTGAAAACGGGACGGAACTCTACAGTGACTTGGCTCTGGCGTATAGCGCAGGCGCCAAATACGTCGTGCTTTTCAGTTACCCCAACACCACAAGCTATGGCACCTTAACCGAGGAGCATTTTCTGGCGTTGCAACAGTTCTGGAGCACACTGCATAGCAACCCAGCCAGTTTCGGTTCAAATCCAGCCGAAGCTGCCTACGTTGTCCCCGCAGATTATGGGTTTGGCTTCCGCAGCCCCACCGACACCATATGGGGCATATTCCCAGCCGACGCATTATCGCCTAAAATCTTCAACGACACACAAACCCTAACCAGCCAATACAACGCCGGCTACAACATACTCTATGACAGCCCCCAAGCCTCAGCCCTGCTGGCGAATTACACTCGAGTTTACTTTTGGAACCAAACCGTCACTTAACAGTAGCCATCATATTTGGATCATATTAGAAATTCATTGCAGAAACTATAGAGGGGTAGGTCCTATTGGCGGAAAGAGCAGCCATAAAATGTTGAAAAACTGGTTCTCCAAAAGAAAAGAGAAAGTTTAGTTTAGGGTAACCGTGGTGACTGTGGATAGGTCGCTTAGGTTGTTGAGTTTTACTTCTGCGTTGGACACTGTGTAGAGTGTGTTGCCGATGTAGAGTGCCCTTGTTACCCAGTCGTTTTGGGTGCCGTAGTAGTCATAACTGTTGCGGAGATAGCCATTGTTACCCAACAGTGACGGATCAAGATGGGTTATGGTGCCTCTGAGCGTTAAGCCTCCCTCAACGCTTATGCTAAAGACGTACGCACCCTGCCAAACCGTTTGCCCGTAAGCTGAAGCGCCGTACTGCTGCTTATCCGCCTCACTTACCAACGCCAAGCTAACAGGAATAACCAGCAGGTTCTGGGATTTGTCGAAGAGAAACGCTTTGGGATCAGAGAGGACGGGTGAATCTGTGCCTCTGTCGCCAATGCTATAGTTGGCTAACTGGGCGGGATTGTTTACGTTGCTTACGTCGAAGAGGGAAATCTTTAGTCCCTGATACCAGGCGAAGTTGGTTCTGTCTGAGTCTGCGGCGTCTTTGCCTACGCCGATGAGGTGGGTCTCGTCGTAGGGGTGGAGGTAGTCGGAGTAACCGGGGATTTTTAGTTCACCCAACACTTTGGGACTACTGGGTTGGCTGAGGTCAACTACGAAGAGTGGATCGGTTTGTAGGAAGGTGACCAGGTAGCATTTGTCGCCCATGAAGCGAACAGAGTGGAGGTTTTCGTTGGGAGCTAAGCCTTCTAGTTTGCCAGTGACGTTGAGGTCAGGGTCTAACACGTAAACGTTGTTAAATTGTCCGTCGGTGCCATACCAGTTAGTGGCGATACGGAAGTACCCGTCGTATTCATCCATTGCGTACTGGTTTATGGTGTTGCCGGGGACGCTACCTTCGGCTTGGAGGCTAAGCTGTAACCCGTTGATGGCTACTTGGTAGATTTTTGTGTAACTGCCTGAGTTTTGGTCGTAGTCTGGGTAGGTTATGTACATGTTGTTGGATGAAACATACATGGTGCTTGCGCCACCCATCATAACTGTCATGTTCGTGGACTGGGTTGAGTCGTCGGCTACGTCGATGCCGTAGAAGCTTGTGAAGGTGAAGCTGGTGTCGTTGCTGTCAGCGTAGTAGATGCTGCTTGGAGAAGCCACCGCCTCTGCATTTTGGCTCCCATAAACTGCAGGTAAAGTTACCAGATTATTGTAAACCACCGCTGGTTGACTGACCACAGCGTAGACGTCGTTGCCGATCATGCGCGAGTTAAAGTAGCTGCCGCTGACAGTCAAGTTACGGGTGAGAATAGGGTCAGCTTTGTCTGAAACATCATAAACGTTGATGTAGGTATAGACATTGCTTGAGTAGGCTCGAAGCATGGGCGTCATATCGTCGCCACGTTCCGCGCCAAAAGCGTAGAGTTGGTATTTGCTTGCTAAAACCACCAGTTTGTTACCGTCTGAACTCAGAAACAACCCAGCGGGTTCAGTCTCGTTGCCAAGTGAAATCTTTGAAACAACTTTGGCGTCAGTTGGAGTGGCATCTAAAATGTAGACGGCGTTAACTTGATAGGACGAGAAAGCTTCATACATGAAGTTGCTGTTCTGTGTGGTAGAAGCGGTGTAAATGTAGTGACCGTCGGTTTTCACTGTGTCCGCTTCATCTACGCCTTCAACCTGAACATTAGTGGTTGAGAAAGACTCGACCGGTCCAACCCCAGCATATTGGGGTGTGTACCCGTCACTACCGATGCCTAATGTGTTAGAGCCCTGAGTAACCGGTGCAGGCATGGGCGCTGGTTCACCGAAGAACTTGTTATCTAGGGGTCCACCGCCAAAAACTGTGCCGCTACCTGAGTTTGAATTGAGGTAATTTACGATTTCCATTGTGGAAGAAAAAGTTTTCATGGCCCCTGCAAACGGCGCCTGAGAAGGAAACACGATTGGGGCAACGCCGAAAACGTAAACCATTGAAACAAGCACTATTGCACTGAGCACTGCTGCAACGGCGTACTGCTTCGTTTTCCGCTTGACTTCTTTCTGTACCATACACTTTTTCTCCAATCAACCATATAGGGCGAGTTTATTTTATGCTAAGCCCGCGAACACGGTGTTCTAACATTTAGAATGGCCTCATACCCCAGATGCGGTAGGCTTCATACCAGAATACCGCGCAAACAATGGCGCCAAACGAGAGGATAAAGAGGTTGTCACGTGTGAAACTGTGAACCATAAGCGCCAAATAGAACAGGTAGAACAACGTCGAGAACAAAGCGTAGAAGAAATACCGTGGAAACAATAGCTTGCCCAACTTCACATAATGCCTAAGCACGCCAATTTTGATTTCTCCAACCAAAACGTAGTGGCCGCCCACCTCCTGTTTCTGCACCAACCCCAACTCACGGAGCTGTTCAAGATGGTGGAAGGCTATGCTGGGGCTACTGAAGTGGAGGGCACGCTGAACCTCGCGGACACCAACGGGATTACCGTTTTTTAGTAGAAACCAATAAACTTTCCAAGCTTTGCCCCGTAACGCGTATTCTAGCTCTGTTTCGTTGCTTCCGTTCAAGCAATAAACCCCTCAGAGGAGAATATTCGACGCTTGGAGATATAAGTCCAACCTTTAGAACAGGCTGTTCTCGCGAGAAAAGAAAAAAGATGTTTGAGGATTCAGTGTCCTGAGTGTGTGAAGAGGATAAGCATGCCGCATTTGGGGCATTGATGATAGAGGGGACGACCTTTGCTGTCGCATTTGAGTTCCATTTCGACGTAGCATTCAGGGCAAAGACGTGGCGTATCCATTGAGATCCCAAAGGTAGGGATTATTCTGGAAATATAACCGTTACGCAGAACTGGCGAGTAAAGTTTCGCATCAGGACAGAGAAAATAAAAAAGAAAGAAAGGAAGGAAGGTTAGGCTTTTGTTTTGTCTGTGCCAGACATTCCCGGTGGGAGATCGGGGAAGTTTGCGCTGACACGTTGCTCTGCAACAGTTGCTGCTTCGGAGAGAATTTTGGCTGCGTCTTCGTTGACGTTTTCAAAGTTCAGTGACATGCCGCTGCTTGTGCCTGCTTCGAACATCAGTCCGCTTAGCATGTTGCCGATGTCGCCGAGTTCATTTTCTGCTTCAGGCAGTACGCCGCCTAAACCGGTGCTTACACTGCGCAACACGCCGATGCATGGACCCAACATAGCGCATACGTCGCCGAGTTCAGAGACAGTTTTGATTCTCAGTGATACTTGGTCAAGTGCTAATCGGGCGTTCATGACGAGTTTGCCCATTTTGCGGATTTCAGCTAGTTCAGTGGCGTAGATGTTGGCGTGGGCTTGGTCGTGTTTGGTGTAGGCGTCGACGAGTTTAGCGAAGAGAGCCTTGTCTTTTTGTGTAAACCGTTCGTTTGCTTGGTCGAGTTTGTTGATTTGCAAGTCAAGTTTTCTGACTGCAAAATCAAGCTGTGGTTTTAGCGGTGGCGGAGGCACAATTGTTTCTTTTATGGCGGTGCTAAAGGAGTCGCCTTCTCTTTTTGCTTCCCATTTTTTAGCGAAACGTTCAGACATGTAAATATCCTCTTGAGATGCGATATAGTATTAGGCTTTTAACCATTGCTAACATGCAGATATATACGTTAAAACGCAAATGCCGCAGCCTACCTGTCGGAAATGCAAATTAAGGCTTATTTGGCGTTTTAGCCTTTTTGTGCTGAGCCTGATTCGCTTCTAAAGCTGTTGCTCTTGGCATTCTATCAAAATTTTGGGCTTTTTTGTTTTTCTAGTGTTAAATGAAGAGGGAACGCCCTATACACTTCTTCTTCCTGTGGATTGGGGGTGATGCTTTTTTGGTTCTACATTGGGTTTGGTTGCTGGCTGGTTGTGGCGTAATCCTCAAGTAGTTTTGGAGGTGAAACGGCCTGCACATGTGAAGGGCAAACGGTGCCGATGAAGTAACTATCCGAAGGCAAGCAAGGATCCTCGGATGCACTATGTATTTTATCAACCGAAAAACAAGAGTTTCAAAATCGCGCTCAAGTAAACTTTCAAGTCAAAGCGGTTATTGGCTATAAAATAAGCGGCTATGTTAAAGCGGTCACGGTGTGGATGCAATGCATGCACCAGCGGGGATTAACTCCACAACCATGCCCATAGATTTAGAGTTCCATCAACAAACAAATGTTGATCTACTGCTAAGGCGTATATACGGCTAGTTATGAGCGCATCCTAATTTTCGTAAAGGTTAAAGTGCAACATCTGCCTCTCTGAAATTAAGAAGAACTCTCAACAACTAAGAGTCAGACAATCGTGAAAATAAAGAACCAGTTGATTATAACAATCACTACATTCATCATAATACTAGGTATAATCAGTATATCAATTTTTTACACAGAACAGCAAGCAACAATACTAGCCAATGACCATGCCATCGCAAGTAATATAGAAAACGGAATTAGCGATCTTAATCATATTGCAGATTCTTATTTCCTATATCAGCAAAGCTCACAATTATCTGATTGGCAATCAAATATTACAGCCCTCCACAGCTATATTTCACAGTTGAATTCTACAGACAGCAACCGAAATCAAATTTCAAACACTCTTTGGTCTGACGTTCAAAAAGTGGATAGCACGTTTAATGTAACCGTCAATTATCTTAAAGAAACACCGCGAAACACAACTGTAAGAGAAAATCCGGAATTCCAAAGCATTTGGAGCCAACTATCCGATTCGTTCCAAAACTTCTCAAGTGATTCAACACAATTGTCACAAACCCTACATTATCAAACCAACACAATCAATGAGTCGAATATCTTTCTAATTATCGCTTTGTTAATTGCTTTTGCATTTTACCTGATTGCAAGCTATTTACATTATGTTTAGGCATACACTAAAAGCAATTTCAGAATTAGACAAAGGATTTAAAACTATAGGCACCGGGGATTTTGACCACGAAGTTAAAACAGGCACAAACGATGAATTAGAGGAACTTTCAGATTCACTAAATACAATGAGAATACAACTGAAAACGATTACTAAGCAGCTTAGAGATCAGGAACGGTTGGCTGGCATTGGGGAAACCGCTGGAATGGTTGGACATGATTTACGCAATCCTTTGCAATCAATCGTTAGTGACGTTTACTTGATAGAAGAGGAACTAAAAACCCTTCAAGACAGACAAAGCAAAGAAAACATTCAAGAAAGCATCCAATCAATAGCAGATCAAATAAGCTATATGGATAAGATAGTTTCAGATTTGCAGACATTTGTTAAACCAGTTGATGTGAAAAAAGAGCTTGTCAATGCGAAACAATTGATTTTAAACGCCATGCACGTAATAGAAGTGCCCGCAAATATCAAATATACTTTAGCGGTTGAGGATAATTTAACTGTCAACACTTGACCCTCAATTGCTAAAACGTGTACTCATTAACTTGATAAATAATGCTATTCAAGCTATGCCCGAGGGTGGAACTCTCACGGTAACAGGTAAAGAATCAATCGAGGGAAAAGTTCAGCTAATTGTTGAAGATACAGGAATTGGCATACCTGACAATATCAAGCCTAAAATTTTTACACCGTTGTTTACCACCAAGTCCAGAGGTCAAGGATTTGGTTTGGCAGTTTGTAAAAGAGTTATCGATGCACAGGGTGGTACAATAACTTTCGATAGTCGCGTTGGAAAAGGAACAAAATTTACCGTGGAGTTACCTGTTGGAAGCGACTAAAAAAGGCGAAAAAAGGCTTAGTGTTTGTGTTTTTCTGGGAAGTCTTTGCATTTGTAGATGCGGAGTTGGCGTTGGGGTTCGATACGGCAGCGTTTGCGAGAGTTTTTCCGCTTTAAAAGTGGGGGGAGTTGAAAGAAGGGGCATTTGCTGCAAAGTGTGCTCATCTTCATGCGCTCCTACCGTGACATCATCTTTCTAAAGACTGGAAGTGCAATTGCGATCATTACGATTCCGAAGCCGACGAGTACGATGAGTTCGGTGGTGATCTGTGAAACGCCTGCGCCCAGTACCATGACTTTGCGTAGTGCATCAGCTGCGTAGGTTAAGGGTAGGAAATGCGCGATTGTCTGCATGAACCCTGGCATCTGCTGTATGGGGAAAAACACTCCGCTAAGGAACATCATTGGGAACATCAAGGTCATCATCAGCATCTGTGCAGTTTCTTGGTCTTTAGTGAAGGACGTGATTACGATACCCAAGCCCACGAAGCTAAACACTCCCAGCAGTAGCAACGCAAACACGAGCAGTATGCTGCCCTGCACGACGACTCCGAAGATGCCGATTGCCAACGCCAAGATTATGAGACCCTGGATTAAGCCTCGGGCTGTCTGCGCCAGGGTTTTGCCCAGCAGTATTGAGAGTCGGTTGATGGGTGCGACCATCATGCCGTCCATGGTGCCGATTTCTTTTTCCTGTGAAATCGCAACTGGTAAGCCCGTCATGACGCTCATCATCACTGTCATAGCCATAATGCCTGGGGCGATGAAGTCGAAGTAGCTGGGGTTGCCGTTGATGACGCCTTGGGTTTGGACGCTGTAGGGCTGAACCACTGCGAGTGAGTTGGTTGCGTTGAGGGGTGCCACGTTGTGTATTGCGAGTTGTGTGCTCATTACGCCAAAGACGCCTTTGAGGGCGCCCTGTATGGTGGCGGATATCTGCGGGTTGGATTCGTCGCTAACTATGATGATAGTGCCCTGTTGCCCAGATAAGACGCTCTGGCTAAAGTTGGCGGGAATCACGATGCCGCCCTCTAAAGCTCCACGTTGCACCTGGTCTTTGAGGTCCGCTAATGTAGTTACGTTAGTCATTACTAGCATGTGGGTTTGATCGTTGATTTGGTTAAGACCAAAGAAGAACCCTTGACTTGCATTTGTGTCTCCATGGAACCCAGTGTCTTCGTTGACGACGCCGACCTGCAGGTTGCTAATGGTGCCGTTGGTTGGGTAAATGAAGCCGACCATAACCATCATGAACAGTGGCATAACGACTAAAAGCACTAAGCCGAGTCGGTTGCGGAATAACTCTGTTAAGTCTTTCTGTGCGATTCTTAAGCTATGTTTGAGAACAGTTGATACGGTCATATCTCTCACCTTACTCTCCTTTGCGCTCCACCAAACCTACGCCCAGGCCCATGTTCCTGCTTGATTTTCTGGTCAGCACTGTCACGTACCTCATGACCAGTAATGTGCAGAAACACGTCTTCTAAGCTGGGCTGCAGATTTGCCATGGAAGTTATTTTGCCGTTTCTTTTCCTCACAATATCTACTATACTATCAAATGCTTCTTCTCCATGTACAATAACATGCAGGGTTGTAGAGTTGTCCTGTGTTGCCGAGTCCACGCATTTGAGTGCTTTTATGGCTGCAGTCATGTCAGGCGATAGGTTTGCTACTTCAAGCTTAACGATCATAGTGTCTGCTCCCGAAATGATCTTCTTAAGATTCGTCGAAGTGTCCAACGCAATGATTTTTCCGTGGTCAACAATAGCTATGCGGTCACAGAGCAAATCCGCATCAAGCATCATGTGGGTGGTTATGATGACTGTGGTTCCCTGTTCTTGGTTGAGTTTTCTTACGAACTCTCTAATTTCGACCGATGACTGTGGGTCCAAACCCAAAGTGGGTTCATCTAGGAAAAGCACCTGGGGCATGTTAAGCAACGCACGTACAACGTTCATTCGCTGACGCATACCAGTTGAGAACGTGCCGACCTGTGCGTCTTTGAATTTTGTGAGGTTGACAAGTTCAAGTAATTCGTCGATTCGTTTTGAGAGGACGTCTTTGGGGATGTTAAAGAGGCTGCCGAAGAAGGAAAGGTTCTCTTTAGCAGTTAAGCGGTTATAAATGATCATTTTCTCGGACACTATGCCAATGAGTTTACGGACATCAGTGTCGTGTTTTACGGTGTCATAGCCGCCGATACTGGCTGTGCCCTTAGTTGGACGGGAGAGGGTGCTTAGCATACGCAGCGTGGTGCTTTTGCCGGCGCCGTTGGGCCCCAGTAAGCCGAAGATTTCGCCTTTTTTGACGTCGAAGGATATGTCGTCGACTGCGGTGAATTTGCCAAACATCTTGGTTAAGTTTTTTACCTCGATTATGTTACCGTTATCCATTGTGGAGACCACTTTTAGATATTATTCATTGCAATATATTGCGGTAAAATATAAGTATTACTTATAAACACTATACATCCGAATCACCAATGAAACCCCCCAGCCACGAACCATTAGACGAAACCACCGCAAACTGGATGAAAGAAGCCCAAAAAGGCTACATCCGCATGGGCGTCCTCATATTGCTCAACAAAAAACCCAGCCACGGCTATGAAATCATGAAAGAAATCGACAGCCGTACCAAGGGATTTTGGCAACCCACCGCAGGCGGCGTCTACCCCATCCTGCGTGACCTCGAAAAAAGCAGCTACATCAAAGGACAATGGCAAACCCAGAGAAACCGCCGCTTAAAAGTCTACAAAATCACCCCCCAAGGCCAAGCAATCCTAAAACACGCCATCGTAAAACAAGCCGAAATCTTCAACACCATCAGCGGCCTCTTCAGCGAATTCGCGCGAGAAGTCCTAAACATCGAACCCGCAACGCCACTGCCTAACATGCCCTCCCCGTTTAGCCCCTTCCTCGAAGACAAAGAAGCCTGCCAGCAAACCCTCCAAAACCTCGAAGCCCACCGCAAACACCTCACAGAAAACATAAAGAACATGCGGCAACGGCTCATTGAAGTTAACCACAAAATCGCAGAACTAAAAAAGCAAACGCCCAAAGACACACCTAAAACTGAAAATCCAACATAAAAACCGCTTTGCATTCGACCAATGTTTATATCAGCAGCCTCCCTCAAGCCAGCAG
Source organism: Candidatus Bathyarchaeota archaeon (assembly GCA_963702095.1). Lineage (GTDB taxonomy): Archaea > Thermoproteota > Bathyarchaeia > Bathyarchaeales > Bathycorpusculaceae > Bathycorpusculum. Next base: position 1,277,825 of record OY969706.1, on the reverse strand, counting down.
AATTAAGTGATTTAGAATGGCAACCCAAGATTCTGCTGAGAAATATCAGTTTCTCGTCAAATTAGCCCTCGAAAAAGGCGCAACAGACGCAAAAATTATTCCAGCCAGCAAAGTCGTGGTTGAAGACCGAGTGGTTTTGAAGTGCAAAATAGGCTGCAACCAATACGGCAAAACCCTTGCCTGCCCGCCCTACACGCCCACAGCTGAGCAATTCCGCAGAATCGTCGGCGAATACGGCTACGCCATGTTTATGAAGTTCACAACCCACGCTACCGCCGACCCCGAAGTCTACAAGCACCTCATGACCTACGAAACCGACCCCACCACCCCCCAAGACATCAAAGAGAAAGCTGCTAAATTCTGGCAAGACTGGAAAGACGACAAACGCAAGATGCTTGAGTCCGTGGTGGATTTGGAGAAAGCTGCCATGAAACAGGGCTACAGTTTAGCTGTGTCGTTCGTTTCGGGGCATTGTCAACTCTGCGACAAATGCAACTTGGAAACCAAGGTCTGCCGCCATCCGGAACTTGCAAGATGGTCTGAGGATGCGTTAGGCGTCAACGTAAAGAAAACCGCAACCAACGCAGGCATAGCATTCCAGTTCCCATTCACTACGAATGCGGATTCATTCGCCCTGCTACTTATCGATTAGCCCTTTTGGGCAAACCCTAAATATTTTTGCCTCCTTTGAAGTAGCGGTGCCTATGAAGCTTTTACTCGACGAGATGTACGCTGGCTTAAAAGAATACTTTGAAACCCTCGGCTACGAAGTGGTCACTGCACAGGAAGCGGGGCTCAAGGCAGCCAAAGACCGCGGCGTCGTGGAGTACGCCCGCAAACATGGCTTGCTTTTGGTGACGCAGGACCAAAAACCCGCTGAACTCGCCGAGCTTTTGGGTGTCCGCTGCGTTTTCATCTCTAATTTGATGATTGCCCAGCTGGTTGACGAAAAAATCAAAGCCACTTTCAAGCAGTGAAGCTCATGTGCCGCAGGTACTTGTTCCATAGATACGCCGCCGCGTAACCGGCAACTGCGCCCGTTGCCGGACCCATAAAGAGGACAAGTGCATCAAGCATGGGGCTGCGCTGGATAAAGAGTCCCGCATAGCTTAAGCCTTGTGCGGAGGAGAAAGCAGGCGCCATAGAGAAAGCGAGGTAGCTTGAAAATGCGATCAGTAGGGTGCTGATTGACATGGCGGCTATGAGTCTTTTTTCGTTGACTCCAGTTCGGGAACCGTTGATTTTGAAGAGGTAGACAGAGAGGTCCACGTAGAAGCCGTAGAGGAAGGCGAAGAAAAATGTGAAGGGCCCCAAAGCTGGGCTGCCCAACGCGGTGAGTAAGCCGCCGACTGCGCCGACGTACATGGCTCCGATTTTGTGGATGAACAGCGTGCTCAGTGCGAGGAGGACGGCTTGGACGACGATTATGAGGTAGTTGAGTGGCGGCGGCAGGAACATGTTGCCGACGAAGATGATGGCGCCGAACAAGGCGATTATGAACAGTTTCTGTATGCGATGCGTCCCTTTTCCCCCTTTGTTGTATAGCATTTGCGGTTCAATTTAAAAAACACTGTTGTTGCTCAAGCCTAAAAAATTGCCAGTTACCCCAGAATACGCATAATTATATTAACGATTTCTACAGAGTAATTATTTGAGTTTTGAGGTGGATTAATTGGAGACTCTACTGCTAACGGACGATCAAGTGAAACAACTTCTCTCAATATCGGAGGTTATGGAGGCAGTTGAATTAGCTTTCAAGCAAAAGGGGTTGGGTCGGGTTCAGATGCCTGCGAAGGTCTACTTAACCTACGATAAATACAACGGCGACTTGCGAACAATGCCCAGTTACCTCGAAGAACTCGACATCTCAGCCGTGAAAATCGTAAATGTTCACCCAGACAACCCCTCTAAACATAAACTTCCCACGGTTATGGCAGTCATAGTATTAATCGACCCCTCAAAGGGATTTCCCCTTGCAATAATGGGTGGCACAACCTTGACGGATATGAGAACAGGCGCCGCAGGCGGCATTGCAGCAAAATATCTCGCCAGAAAAAACTCTAAAGTCGTCGGTTTCGTGGGCGCCGGAGCACAGGCTCGCACGCAGTTGATGGCGCTTTTTGAAGTTTTCAAGAACCTCGAAGAGGTCCGTATCTGGAGCAGGCATCCTCAAACAGAAAGCGCTTTTCTAACCGAAGCTGAAAAGGAATATGGTCATGCATGCAAGTTTGTTCTTGAACAAAAAGTTAAAGATGCCGTGGAAGGCACAGATATAGTTGTCACCACAACCCCTTCAAAGGTGCCGCTGGTGCTCGATGACATGATTTCTCCGGGGATGCATATCAACTGTATCGGCGCTGACGCGCTACGAAAAGAAGAGCTTGATCCGCTGATTTTGAAGCGGGCAAAGACTGTTATTGACGATTGGGAGCAGGCTTCTCACTGTGGTGAAATAAATGTTCCCTTGCTGCTCCAGGATAAAGTCTTCACTAGGGATGATGTGTGGGCTGAAATCGGTGAAATCACCGCTGGCTTGAAAGCGGGCAGAATAGACGATGAAGAAATTACTGTTTTCACCTCAACTGGTTTGGCTGTGCAGGATGCTGTCACGGCGAAAATTGCCTATGACAAAGCTATTAAAAGAGGCATAGGCAGTTTTGTCTCAATGATTTAGTCGCTTGGTTAAATAAGCGAGCAGTTTAGCAAATACTAAAGCCTCCAAGGAGCATTTTTAACTTTTCATTTTCTTGCCTGAGTTTTTAACGGAAAGTTATAAATCTTCAAGATACAGTATTAACTAACAATATATTATTTGACGCATAAGTGTATAAGCGTATTTGGGAGTAAAGGGAAAATTGAGCACTCACGCAGAAGACCTAAAACTTCGCCTCATGACCATCGAGTTACTACGCACTGCAAAGTATAAACGCAACATCACCTACCGCGAGTTAGCCTCCAAAACAGGCTTACCCGTCACTGTGCTGAGCCGCTACGCCAAAGGCCATGTCCTACCCAACACCACCCGAGCCAAACAACTCTGGCGTGTACTAACCAAACTCGTCGGATTAGAAGCGGAACTGCGTAGCAGAATAAAATTCGACGACATCGGCTACTTTGACAACACCGAAATCGTCGGCGACTACAACATCCTCCAGCAAGCCGCTAACCACGCCCTCGCCAACTTCGCGGGCAAACGGGTCACGAAAATCCTCACCGCAGCCACCGACGGCATCCCCTTAGCCACCATGGTTGCCAACGCATTAGGTGTCAACCTCATAGTTGCCAAACGTAACAAAGAAGTCGGCGTCAAAGCCTTCTTAGAGGAAACCTACATCCTAGGCCGCGACAGCGGCGTCACAGTAACGCTCTATATTCCCAAAGAATCCATCAAGAAACGTGACTCGGTGCTTGTTGTGGACGACATGATTAAGAGCGGCGAAACCCAAGAAGCCCTCGTTACCCTTGTCAAAAAGTCCAAGGCGGAAGTCTCAGGCATATTCTCGCTTATCGCGGTCGGTGAGGAATGGAAGAAGCGGCTCAAAGGCGGCGAAGACTCTCCAGTGGAAGTAGTCACCCACCTAAAATCCCCCTTTGATACTTCTTAGAAAAGTTTTATCCCACGTTTCTTCTTCTATTATAAGCAGAAAGTGTATCCTATGAAAATACTTCGCCATATTGTTCTTCTAGTACGTGATCAAGACGAAGCCCTAAAATTTTACACTGAAAAACTTGGATTCATCAAACGTTTAGATGTCAAAGTTTGGTTTCAGAGCATACGGTGGCTAACTGTTTCGCTCAAAGATCAACCAGACGTGGAAATTTCGCTGGTTTTGGCGGATACTGAAGAGAAAGAAGCTGCGGTGGGTAAACAAGCAGGCGACAATGTCTTTTTGTCTATTCGAACTGATGACTTTGAACGCGACTACAGAGAACTCAAAGATAAAGGCGTCAATTTCATAACGCATCCAGAAGACCGTGAATGGGGCAAAGACGCGGTTTTCGAAGACCTCTATGGCAACCTCATCGACCTAATCCAGCCACGACTACCACCAGAAAAACTTAAAGCGACCCAAACACCAACTTAGCAGCAATATGCATTGAGGCTAATAGTATGCGGATGATTAAATGGCAAAACGGCACCGTAATCACGCCAGACCAAACCAAACTGCCCCTCCAAGAAGTCACATTGGAAATTAAATCGGTGGAGCAGATGGCGGAAGCCATAAAAGTGCTCCGTGTCCGAGGTGCTCCCCTTCTGGGTGCAGCAGCAGGCTTCGGCGTCGCCTTAGCTGCATACAACTCCAAAGCCAAAACCCCCATGCAGCTGCTCAAAGAACTTGAAGCCGCAGGCACCCTAATCAAAAACCAGAGGCCCACCGCGGTGAACTTGTTCTGGGGCGTCGACCGTGTCTTGGCAAAAGCCAAAGCCACACCTGGCTCAGTTGAAGAAATCAAGTCGGCGGTCATTGCCGAGGCGCAGGCAATCACCGACGAAGACGCCGCACAAAACCATGCCATAGGCAAAAACGGCTCCGTACTCATAGCTGACGGCGACACCATTCTGACCCACTGCAACGCAGGCGAACTCGCAACCGTCGAATACGGCACAGCCTTGGGCGTTATCCGCGCGGCATGGGAAGAGGGCAAAAAAATCAAAGTCATCGCCGACGAAACCCGACCGCTGCTCCAAGGTGCACGCCTCACGGCTTACGAGTTGAAACGTGACGGCATCCCAGTTACCTTAATCACTGATAACATGGCAGCCCACTGTATGAGTAAAGGCTTAGTAGACAAAGTCATCGTCGGCGCCGACCGCATCGTGCAGGACGCGGTTTTCAACAAAATCGGCACCTACGGAGTCGCTGTTTTGGCGCATGAACATGGCATCCCCTTCTATGTTGCCGCGCCCAAATCCACCTTTGACCTGTCCTGTAAAGCCGCAGACGTCACCATCGAAGAACGCAAACCAGAAGAAGTCACCCATGTCGGCTGCCAACAAACCGCTCCCGATGGAGTTGCAGTCTACAACCCTGCCTTCGACGCGACGCCGCTTAAGTATGTGTCAGCGATTATCTGTGAAACAAAAGTGTATTATAGCAAGGATTTTGGCGCGTTTAAGAAAGGAAAACTATAACATCACCCAAAAAGTAGCGGTACCTTATGAGTGAACCCAAAAAGCCTCCAGTGGAATTCCAAACCAGCGGTATCCTAACTGAGAAAGGCGTGCAGGTAACCGAGCAGAGCAGTATAGACGCGCTTACCCAACGCGGCTACGGCACCCTAGAAGACAAAGCTTTCACGTTGACCTTTTTTGAATCGCTCTACCTCCAAGACAAAGGCATGCTTGAAGTCAAAGACACAAACGGCTCAGCGGTGGATTTCCAAAACCTGCTCCACTGCTACGAAAACGTCAACGAGAACGCATGGGTCAACTACCTCATCTACCGCGACCTACGCAGCCGAGGCTACGTGGTCCGCGAGGGCTTCGGCGTCGGCATCGACTTCCGCATCTACGAGCGCGGGGCATACGGCAAGGACACTGCGCCCTACTTGATTTTGGGGACGCAGGAGGGTAAGCCATTGCCGATTGATGATTTGGCGGGTGCACTGCAGAAGTGCCAGACTCAAAAGAAAGAGTTGATTTTAGCCGTTATGAATCGACGCGGCGAAATAGTGTATTACTCAGTGGGCGAAATGCACTTGCCCGTATAGTGCTTGGGTTATCTTCTGTTTATGATGTCTTGGACAGTCATCAACTCTAAGTTTAAGCGGTAGGTAGTGCGGGCACGGATTTTTCCTCTGACTGCGTCGTCGCTGAAACCGAAAGCCACAATTGTTCCTCCTCGGGCGCGGTTACGTGCCAACGATGCCGCGAAGCTGTCGATGACGGCTAAGCCAACGCTGTCGGATTGTTTAATTGCGATGGGTTCGTGTAGCCGCGTGTACCCGTCAATGCCCAATGCGATGTCTTTGCTGGTGGCTGGGGTGCCGTCGAGTTTTTTGAGCACCCACTGCTGGAATTCACCGCTTGACTTTTTGCGGAGGCTTTTTTCGCTAATCCGCCTTTTCTTCATCACCACAACCGAGGCAACAGCGACTAAAGCGATGGCGACGCCTGCTCCTGCTCCGCCGATGACTGTGGGGCTAAGTCCGCTGCCGAGTCGCCCAGTGAGAAAGCCTGCTTCAACGTAGCCTGAGCCTTTGCAGTCGGGGCACGTTATCTCTCCTGTTCCGTGGCAATCGGGACAAAGTGCTTGGACGCTGATTCCTGTTCCGCCGCAGTCGGGGCAAGTAACCATTGTTGTGGGGTCGGCAGAGATGCGTACGCTCTGTACGAGCTGCAGCATCGAATAGGTGCCGACGAAATCAATCGTAAGCGTCACCGGAACGTCTTCGCCTGGGGGAAAAGTCATTTCCTGTGAGGTGGTGCTGTGTTCTTGGATGGATGCGGTTATGGTTGCGGTGACGTCGATGTCTTCTTGGTTTTTGTAGACGGCGTTTACGATTGTTTGTTCGTTCTCAACGTGGGGGTCCATTGAGACCAAAGTCATTTTTGCTTTAACTTCGCCGGTTCCGTCGCATGTTGGGCAGGCTGCGTTGTCGCCGCTGGCGATTTGGCCTGTGCCGTCGCAGGTTGGGCACGTGATCTCTCCTGTGCCATGGCATTTGGGGCACTGTACCTGTTCAGCCAACACCACGCCTAAAGTTGAGAAAACTAAAAAACTAATCAGTAAAATCGTGAATAATTTGTTTTTCATCCAGCCCAAACCTTCTCCAAATGCAATTGAAAGCTCCACGCTATATGAGGCTATGTGGGGTTTGCCTTAAATAAACTTCGGAAAAAGCGCTCGCCCCCATGGCAAATCATCCGCTCTTTGCAGGCTAAAATGGCAAAAAAGGCCGCTGCCGCACCAAAGCTTTTAGAGCCACCTGCCATCCCAATGCATAAGGGGCGATTAGATGTCTGCACCTAAAAATTATGTTTGGGACGCAAAAGACTACGCTAAAAACAGTCAAAACCAGTTTCAATGGGCACAAGAGCTCCTTCCCAAACTCAAACTTAGGGGCAATGAAGCCTTACTTGACGTCGGTTGCGGCGACGGAAAAATCACCGCTGAAATCGCCCGATGCCTCCCAGGCGGCAAGGGGGTAGGGGTCGACAGTTCGGCGCAGATGATTAGCCTGGCGCAGTCAACTTTTGGCGGCTCTCAGCACCCGAACTTGAGTTTTAGGTTGATGGATGCACGGGAACTCAGCTTCCAAGACGAATTCGACATAGCATTCTCCAACGCCGCCCTGCACTGGATAGTGGACCAGAAAAAGGTTCTCAAAGGCGTTGAGAGAAGCCTAAAACCCAACGGCAGAATCCTGTTTCAAATGGCAGGCAAAGGCAACGCTCAGGCTATCCTGCAACTCTTTGATGAACTGCTTTTGATGCCACAGTGGCAACACTACTTCAGCCACTTCATTTTTCCCTACGCATTCCTAAACCCCCAAGAATACAGGCAACTGCTGGTACAGGCGGGTTTGGAGCCGGTGCGGGTGGAACTTTTCCCTCGGGACATGAAGTTTCCCAGCGCTGAGGGAATGACGGGTTGGGTTCGCACGACATGGTTGCCTTTTACTGAGCGGGTGCCTGCTGAGTTGCGTGAGAGTTTTGTGGGGGAAATTGTTAGCCTCTACATCGCCAATCACCCTGCGGATGCTGATGGCACTGTGCATTTGGCTATGGTTAGGCTGGAAGTGGAAGCAAAAAAGCCATAGCTGCCCTACACTTTGTCGAAGAGCGCAATTATTACTTCTTCGGGGTCGCCAAACGTACGGTTGGGAATGTTGAGGTCCAGCCATTCGCGCTCTTGGGAGGGGACTTCTTTGATGTTGGAGCAGGCTCGCATGATTTCCTCTTTGGTGGCTGGGTATTGGACGTCGTTTTTTATGTGGTAGAGGGCATCTCGGATGCAGCTTTGAGTGCCTAGTTTATCCAAAACATCACCGCTAAAAATTGGCTTGCAGGCATTAATAAGAATGTGTGACTGCAAACAACAGCAACTCAGTTTATCCTGTTGGAATAGGTGCGGTGAGTGATGTTTGTGTTTTGAGTTCAGTTAGTGGGTTTGTTGTGTAATGCATTGACATGGTGGCTGCTATGTTTATTTGGTTGAGTCCTCGACTGGATAGGAGGTTGAAAAAGAAGTCTTGGGTGTATGTGCCATAGAGCGAGCCGAGGTTATTAAAGCTAAAAACGGTGTTCAAATTATCGGTGTAAAAATCTACCGGCGGATAGCCATACCCAAAAGGTTGGACTGACATCGACAAACTTTGCTGCTGCCTGAAGAGAAGGTCAGTGTGAAGGAGCCGACTTGATAGTTGGGTTTAGCGATAAGCTGACAGGTAATTTGATGGTTATCTGCACTGCTGGAGTTGGCGGGGGCAGAGGTTATGAGGAAGAATATGGACCCCACAACCGTTTTGCCGTCCGTTATGTTTGCAACATAATCAGTCATTGAAGAGTCTGAGTCGAGTTTAACAAACTCACCGACCACAACGTTTCGGTAAATGATATGCAAGTTCAATGTTTGAGTATAGTCCAATACTGCAACGGCTGAACTCACAAGCAGAAGAACCGCAAAAAGAACAACCACCAGTTTAAGACCCCGCCTTCCCCTAAAACGGCGGCTAGCCTTCTCTGGTTAGGCAATATTCTTCGGCGAGGCATTCTCTACTGTCTGCACCGTTAAGAGGGCGTCTTTGCCTTGGTCTGAGAGGCAATATTTGCCATAGGCGTCGGTTTTGATTAGGCTGTTGAGTTTGGTGAGGTGATGTTGAAGGCTCGCTGCTGTCGATACCTGTTTTCTTTTTTAGGTCGGCGAAGCCAAGGGGCTCTTCGCTGAGGGCTTTTAGTATCAGAATCCGCGTTGGGTGACCGAGGGCATCGAACACTTCTGCTCTTTCTCGGTCCTTTTCAAATTCGCCCTCGCTACCCAAAGGTTTCACCTGCAAGCGTCATGGCGAATTAGTATTTAATTCCTCGTTTGTAGACCAAACAAAACTCGGTTAAACGGGCAAGTCCAGCTTTTTGGACTTCGAAAAGCCGCTGAACAGCTTGTAGATTTATCCACAACCAGCCTGCAACGCAATCCATATACTGACGCCAAAACAGGCGCCAAAGCCAAGTTCGCTGGAAGTTGTTGTGTAAGGGCGGTCGTTTCCTTCTTCTTATACCTAGAAAAACAGCCCTCAGTAAATCCACTAAGCCACTGCGACATGGTAATGTTTTAATTGTTAAGGCATCCTAAATGGATAAAACAGGTAATCACTTTGAGCAGCGAAGTCAAATGCAGCAAAGTCGAATGCGACAAATTCGTTGCGGTCAACGAATTGGCTAAGCGCCGTGGCTTCTTCTGGAACAGCTTCGAAATCTACGGTGGAAGCGGCGGCTTTGTCACATACGGACCCTGGGCGCACGATTAAAACAGAATGTTGAGGGGCGCCTGCGGGACTTGATGGTTAAAAAAATCGGCATCTTCGAAATGGAATCCTCAGTCATCGCCCCCGCCAAAGTGTTTGAGGCATCGGGGCATGTGGCGCACTTCAAAGAACCCATGGTCGAATGCCAGAACTGCCACACACGGTTCCGTGCCGACCACCTACTTGAGGAAAAGGGTATCAGTTCAGCGGAAGCAGAGAAAATGACTCTGGACGAAATCAGGGAAGAACTGATACGCCATGAAATTATGTGTCCAGACTGTAAAGGCACCTTCGGCGAACCAACCCGCTACCTAACCATGTTCGAAACCACCATCGGCCCCTACGCGGGCTCAGTGGGCTACGGCAGACCCGAAGCCGCCCAAAACATCTTCGTGGAGTTCAACCGCCTCTACAACGCCGCCCGAGAAAAACTGCCGTTTGGCTGTATCAACATCGGCAAGGCACTGCGTAACGAGATTTCGCCGCGCCAAGGCCTCATTCGCCTGCGGGAATTCACCATCGCGGATTTGGAGTTTTTCTTTGACCCTGAAGAATCAACATGCGACAGGATTTGTGAGGTTGAAAGCGAAGTGCTTCCGATTCTTCTTTGTGATACTCGGCTAAAGGAATGCCAAGACGTCACAAACTTCACCGTTCGCGAAGCACTCGACAAAGGCGTCATCCAAAGCGAATGGCAAGCCTATTTTATGGCGCAAGCCAAACGCCTTCTAACCGAACTCGGCGTCCCAGCGGAGAAACAGCGTTTCCTCGAAAAATTGACATGGGAAAAAGCTCATTACAGCACGCAGAGTTTCGACCAAGAGGTGCTGGTTGACCGTTGGGGCTGGGTTGAGGTGTCTGGGCACGCTTACCGCACCGACTTTGACTTAACCTGCCACATGAAAGCCAGCGGCGTCGACATGACCGTTTACAAGGAATATCCCAATCCCGTCGAAACCGAGGAATTAGCTGTTAAACCCCTCATGGCTAAATTTGGCCCCGTCTACAAGGGCGACGCAGGCAAAGCAGCGGCGGCACTCGCCAAAGTTCCTGCCCAGCAAGTGGCGGATGCCATGGCAAAAGACGGCAGCATAATGGTTGACGGCTACCAAATCCTAAAGGAACAAGTTGACATCGGCAAACAGAAAACCACAGTGCGTGGCAAACGGTTTGTGCCCCATGTGGTTGAGCCCAGTTTCGGCTGCGACCGCCTCTTCTATGTTGCCTTGGAATATGCGTATGGCGTAAAAGATGACCGTGTTGTGCTGAGTTTCCCGCGAAGTATTGCACCCATTCAGGTGGGCGTTTACCCCTTGATGAGCAAAGATGGCATGGACACTAAAGCCAAAGAAGTCCAACGGATGCTTGCATGTGAAGGCTTCATGACTGACTTCGACGAAACAGGCAGCATCGGCAGACGTTACGCGCGGGCGGATGAAGCAGGCGTCCAACTTGGCATAACCATCGACTATGATACGTTGAGCGACGGCACAGTTACAATCCGAGACCGCGACAGCTGGCAACAAGTCCGCACACCCATCGCTGACCTGCCCAAACTATTGCACCAGTACTTTGCTTGCAAAGCAAACTTTGCTGATTTAGGGAGCCAAATCAAAACTTAAGCAGCTACCTTTTTTAATAGACATGTGTTAAGTTGAATGAATAATTAGACCTATATATAGCGGGGGATAAAGAGCAGACATGGTACTTCCATCCGAAACAGAAGAACGTGTGAAGAGGCGTGCACTCAACGCTTGTCAAGATAACCTACGCAAAGTAGTCGATGTGTCTAGGAAAATCCCTCAACTCGTCGAGTACTTCGCCAGCGGAGACAAAGAAGGGGTCCGCAAACTTTTCAGTGAAATCAAAGCAGGCGAAGAAGAGGTTATAAACGCTAGGCGCATGGTATCTCAAGAACTCGCCGAAATCGGTGCCATACTCTACGCAAGAGAAGACTTCCTGCGGTTCACTAACCTCTCCAGTGAAATCGCCGACTTCAGCGAGGGCATAGCATATTATTTGCTTGAGATTATGGAGCACAACTGGGTTATACCTCCAGAAATCAAAAAAGACCTCCTTAAACTCAGCTTAGCCGTTTTGGATTCCACCCTTAAACTCCGCGAAACCATGATGGTCCTCAACTACGGCTCGCAGAAAACCCTTGAACGCGCCAAAGACGTCGAAATCGCCGAGCGCATAGTCGACGAACAATACCGCGCTTTAAGCATCAAAGTCCTTGCCAGCAAACTTGACACACCTGTATTGTTGCTCCTCCGAGATGTCCTGCAAATGCTTGAGAACTCCGCAGACAAAGCAGAGGACGCCGCAGACGCAGCCCGCATGGTCTCCATGATAATGTAGGCATCTCTATGCCGAAAACCAAAGTTGAACTCATAGAAAACTTTCTCGTCGTTTGGAACCCAAGCGAAGGCTCTCAACTCTACAAAACCGCCTACTACGGCAAACCCGTAGGCATCGCCAAACCCAAAATCCCCGAGTTCGACGTGCCCTTGGTTTTGGATCTGATGGAAGGGCTATATTTGGCGGAGACTGAAAAAATCGAAGTCTACGAAAATCCCAACGAAGCCAAAGTGAGCCTCAAAAAACTCCACTCCAAAGCCAAACAACTCTACGATGAATTCGAAGAAAAATACGCCGTTTACCATGACCTCCGCGACAGCGGCTTAATCGTTACGCCTGGCATCAAATTCGGCTGTGACTTCGCAGTCTACAAGTACGGCCCCGGCGTGGAACATGCACCTTACATGGTAACTGTCAAAAGGGTGGACAGTGACATATCCGCCACTGAAATCGTCAAAAACGGCCGCTTAGCGACGACGGTGCGTAAACGCTTTATTATAGCCGTGCCCGATTTGCCCTCTAAAAAAATAAAGTACTTGATGTTTAAGTGGTTTAAGGCTTAGTTAACGCTGTTTTTTCTCGATTAGCTTGAGTATGTTTGCGGTGTCTTTTTTGAGTAGGTTTTGCTGGTTGGGCTTGTATTTATCCAGCGGTAACGCGATTAGTGCCTGTTTGATTTTGTCATCGTAGGCGCTGGTTGCCGCCACAACATTGGCGAGCCCTTGGATTGCCTGCCGCGATGTTATGAATTTCTCGTCGCCGCAACACTCCATATACCTGTTTAGGGCTTCGCCGAATTTGCCCCTATTGTCCCATCTGACGTTTTCAGCAAGCAGCATCAACCCAATACTCCGTTGATACGAGTTGGCATCATAGAGTTTCCCCTCCAGGTTATCCCAGTGACTATACACATGGGGGAAAACGTGAGAGTTGGCTTGCAGAAGCAGAAAAGCGTTGTAGCGGAGTTTATCGTCTTTTTCGCCAAGCAAAGTGACTAGATATTCTACGTCTGTTTTTGTGAGGTTTTTCGCTGCTTCCGCTGTGCCGTCTTTGGATATGCTTTTCAATTCCTCAGTATTCATGCTTACCACGTTACAATGAAGGATTATTAGTTGGCGATTATGGTTTGGTTTTGGAATTCGCCCCTAATACGCTGATGCGGGTAAACCTTTGTAGCCGCCAATGAACAGCCCTCTTCGAGTACAACATCGTCTGCGATTACGCTGACCGCGGTGACTCTTGTAGGTTTACTACAGCTTGAATTAACCACCACGTGTCGCCCGATTATGCTGTCGTGGACCTCTGCGTTGTCACCTATGATTGCTCGGTCCATGACTGCGGAGTTAGTGATAACTGCGTCTTTGCCTATACGGGTATAGTTGTCGATGCAGCTGTTTACTATGCGTGCGCCGTCTTCTATTTGACAGTGTCGCCCAATCAGCACTGCACCTTCGATTTGGATTTTTTTCTGTTTAATCTTTTGGACGGTTTCTAAACGACGTTTCTCGGAATCGTTGCTTTCGCCCTGCACCCAAACCAATGAGTCGTTGCTTAACCTGCCGCCGAAATCATTTAGCGTAGAGAATCCACCGTGCAAGAGGTTTTTCATGGCTTCAAGGTAGCTTTTGGGTGTGCCCACGTCAAACCAGTTGCCCTTAAGCGTGTAACCATAGACCGGTCGCCCCGTTGAAATAACGTACGGTATAAAATCGTATCCGAAGTCCAATCGATTCTTTTCTTTTATGATTTGCTGAACCCCTTTTTCCTTGAAAACCTTACGTAACTCCGGCGAAATAACGTAGAGACCTGTGTTGGCAAGGTTGCTGGGAGCGTCTTTAGGCAAGGGTTTCTCAACGAAGCGTTGGATACGTCCGCATTTATCGATGTCGGCAATCCCTAAACCCTCAACGTTGTCGACTTCACGCAGCACAATGGTTAAAGCGGCTTCTTTTTCACGATGAAAATCAAGGAGGCTTTTAACTTTGAGGTCAAAAATGTTGTCGCCCTGCACCGCAAAAATAGGACAGCTAAGTTCATAGTACTCTATGTTTATGCGTGCGGAGTCAGCGCTGCCCAAATCAGGCACGTTTGGCTGATATTTTATGTGGATGCGGGGTTTGATATTGTAGCGGGCGGAGAAACCGTAGCCTGACTCAAAGTAGTCGAAGAGGTCTCGATAGTTGGTGTAGCCTTTAACGCCGAATATGAAGTTGCGTATGCCTTGGCTTGCAAGTGACAACAAAGAAAACTCTACTAGGGGGCGGTTGAGTAGGCGCAGGCAGGCTTTGCTGGTTTCAGCCGTTAAGGGCAAGAGACGGGTGGCTTTTCCGCCGACAGGGATGATTACTCGAATTTTTTCAGGAGCGTAATTGTCGCCTACTAGAGGTGCGTAATTGTCACTCAAACATTTCACCAACAACAGTTTCTGCATTGATACGGTGTACACCTGGGTTTTTATTGTTTCTCATTTACCGCTTTGCCGCCAAAACAATTTACATTTGTTTCTTAAACGTTGGTAACCGTATCAAATGTACTGTCACTCCGCATGCAATAACAACAAGCACGAGTTGTACAACCAAAATCTCGTCCACAATAAAAAATGTTGAATAAAGAATCGACGCCCACAAAACCGTCAAAGCCACGATTTTCGTTTTCATCGGTATGCCCTTTCCCGCTTGATAATTCTTTATGTACTCACCGAACCAGCGGTTGTTTATCAACCACTTATGCATGCGTTCTGAACTTCGCAGGTAACAGGCGGCGGCAACTAAGAGGAAAGGCGTCGTGGGCAGAATGGGTAAAAAAATTCCTACAGCTCCCAAAGCAAGGGAAATCGTGCCTGCAACCAATAACAGTGCTCTCACGACCCGCTTCTTTTTTACTTTGGAAGTGGTGGTTTTTTCTGACATGCGAATTCATCTTTTAAAACAAAGACGACCATAAAATTGTTGTGGGGTGAATAGAATTTTTATTACTAACCTCAACCAACATAGGTAACTAAACGGTTATGATATATGAGTAAACTCGGCGGCTTCATACGGTTAATGCGCCCGGTGAACTGCGCTATGATGGGTTTGGCTGTACTGGTAGGCGCGGTCCTTGCCAGCCCCATACTGAGCAGCCTCACCTGGCTCGCCATATTCTTCGGTTTCGTCACCGGCTTCACTTTCTGCGCCGCCGCGATGGTCATCAACGACTACTACGACCGCAAAATCGACGCCATCAACGAACCGCAGAGACCACTTCCCAGCGGCACCATAAAACCCACCGAAGCCCTTGCCTTCATGGGCGTACTCATAGCGGTTGGTTTCATATTCGCAGGCTTAGTCAGCATCCTCTGCTTCATCGTAGCAGCCTTATCCCTCGTCATCACCGCAACCTACCTCACCGTGGGCAAAAAAAGCGGGTTACCCGGCAACTTCCTCGTAAGCGCCTGCGTAGCCATCCCCTTCATCTACGGCAGCGTCACCGCGATTGGCACTGTAGGCTTAAACGTGCTTCTTTTTGCGTCGATGGCTTTTCTCTCTAACACGGGCAGAGAAATCACCAAAGGCATCGTTGATGTCAAAGGCGACAGCGCGGAGGGCGTCAAAACCCTTGCTGTGCGGTTCGGAGAAAAAAGCGCCGCTGTCACCGCAGTGGTATTCTTTATGTTCGCAGTCGCCCTCACCCCCATTACATGGTATCTTGGGCTGGTCGGAGTCTGGTTTATCCCCTTTGTCTTAGTCACCGACATCGGGCTCATCGCCTGCTCCGCGCTTCTGCTTTTGGACCATTCGCGGGAAAAAGCGCGCAGAATCAAGAAAGTGGTGCTCTACCTATTCTTGGTGGGGTTGCTGGCCTACATCTTCGGAGTAATAAAGTAGTCAAAAAGATTTGGGAGCGATTCTCGGTTGGTTTGAGGAAAAGAAAAAAGGCTTTAAAGTCCGCTGTTTTTGCGCCTTACCTGGACTACCAAGCCGATTGCCAATGCGCCTACTATGCCTGCGGTGCCCAAAACTGGAAGTTCTGGAACATGATTTACGGACGAAATAACATTGACTGAAGTTGCTTTGTGAGCAACAACATTTCTTACGCCTTCATTTGTTGACCCACTTGAACCTACGAATAACGCTTGTATTCCCCAGTCTCCTCTGGAGTCTGGTTGACCTGTACATTTTGCTTCTCCAGAAACAACAGCCACTGTTTCTCTCCATTGTTCTTTATCGGTCCCATCCTTCCATATGAAAACAACGCTAACTACATCCGGGTTATTTGTTGTTGCAGTCACAACTACTGGTGTCTTTATCGGTACGGTGATTCCATGATAGTTGTTTGTAACATCGTAGTCGTAGTGCGGTTGTTTTGCACTAACCATTGAGACAGAGGCAAATATGGCAAGCAATAGAATAGCTGTTACTATCACTATTTTTTTCATGTTATTTCTCCTCTCTTTTCTTTGTTCTTCTTGGCGGCATTTGGGGTTAAAAAGCTTCTATGAATCTGGATATATTCCTATAACAATTTAGAGTATTGATATGGCTTTTTTGTTTTACACTTGGTTCGGTAATGCATCCTTTCAATAAGTATTAATACTGACTATACCTCTCTACGCTTTTCGACAATAACATGGGTAATTCAAGTTATCGAGCCTTTAACAAAAAATCCTATTCTTAATCGTTTTATTTGTTTTATCCAGCATAGTTTTTGCAGGGATAATATCCACAAACACGACCCAGTCATCAACCGTATCTGCAAAAATAACAACCCCTTCGGGCAAAATACTGATATGTTCTGACAGTACGTGCGCACAAGAAATATCCGATTTTGATTGGGCAACAATCCCTCAAGGCGCTTCAGCAAAACAGAACAATTTATATTAAAAACCAATGCCCTACTCCGTTGAAACTTACTATGACGACGACTAGCTGGGATCCAACAACCGCCTGTAGTCCGATCTCTGTTATGTGGAACTGTGAGGGCATAACCTTAAAACAAAATCGCGTTATCCCAGCAACGATTACCATAGATATCGACCCAAGCACTTCTGCTACGGACTTTTACATGGACATAGTCATAAGTGGCACATCCACAAAATAGCCTAAGAAAATATAGCCAATAACCCGATTGCATAATACTTTCTACTCTTTTCGTCTCTGATCGATACGTCTATGTTGTTGTCTAGTTATTTCCTTTTGTCTGAACAAGCATATTAGCGCTCAATCTCCATTGCGCCCAACCGAGGATTTGACGGTCAATGGAAATGCCCCCGATATTCTATGAAGTGCACAGTGGTCTGCCTAGAGAAGGAGCGGGAAGCAACGAATCAACTAAGCGAGCATTCGATTTGCTTAAAAATTTGCGATTGCATCCACGCATAATTGACGTTGGGTGCGGTCCTGGAACGGCAGGCCCACACCGAAACAGACAAAGAAAACATGCAACAAAAAAACAACAACCCACTGTTGCAGTCTTGTGGCACCCCCATAAAACGCCACACACACGAATAGAGAAATAACTAACCAGCAAACCGGTAATGTACTGATAGATCAATTGCAGCTTATTGGCTGGCAGCAAGCGCAGCGGAGAGGGCTTCTGAGCTCTTCTGGATTTCTTTGGTAATGCTTGAAAGCAGTTTGATGCGGTTTTCCAGTTTCTTTTTCTGTTGGCTTGTGAGGCTTTTGAATTTGGGCACCACATCCTCCACTACGGCCATCATAAGGTCTCGGTATTTTTCTTCAGCGAGGTTTCGAAGGTCAACATGGCCGTCTTCGAATTGCAGCACCAAATGCCCCGTGGGATCAATGTGGGCTTGGGTTACCCCGGCAAGTTGAGAAGGAAGCGCAGTCTGGTTAACAGCTATGGATGAAGCAAGAGGCTGCATAAGTTTAAGCAGAGAAGAGAAAAACTGCCCTACCAAGATTTTTTCTTCAGAGGTAAGCTCGCTTATTTGACCTATATCGTCCGCTGTGCTTTTGAGTGAGTCAACGATTTCTTGGAGGTTGATTTGCTTTTTCTTTTCGGGTGCAGCAGAGATTTCTATGGGTGCAGGTTTAGTTACGGTTTCCTGAGACAATATAGATCAACCGTTTAAGCGTTGGTTTAGCAGAAAAAGGCTTGTACGTCGCAGAAGTAACAGACACAAAGTGGCTAATCCCAAAATTGGACCCCGCCAAATCAGTGACTTGCAGCACAAGGATAATATATCCAGTTCCTAAACACTTAAAACTGGAAGCGTCTTCTGCATGAAGAGCCAAGTCAGCAGCCTCGGATACGTCAACAAGATACAAGAAAACATTCTTTCCATCAAAAAGAAGGAACTCGCACCCCTCTACGAAGACCTAAAAGCCGCCGACTGCGTCATCTGTGGAGGCTCCGGGCGTTCACTGTACTCGCTCAACGCGGCGATGAGCCAAATAGCGTTGGCAACAGCGGGCTGGCGCAACAAAGTCGTCTTAACCCCTGATGACCCAGGGTTCCCCGGCAGAAACATGTATGATGCTGCACCCAACTTGGCTAGGCGCTACAAGAAAGTTTTGTTGCTGATGAATTCTGGCAGCGGCTACAGCGATGACCCGCTTGTAATGGCGCAGGACCTTGCCACCTACATCGAAGACACAAAAAGCAGCCAATTCACCATGGGTTTACTCACGTCTGCGATGGATTCGCCGCTAGCGGAAATCACCGCACATTACGGGCAAGTTGTCCAGCTTAAAGGCAGAGGCAAATTGAAGCCCAGTTTCGAATACGCGGAAACTGGCATGATGGGCGACATATTCGAGTTGGGCACCCTTGAACTCTTAAACAGCATGATCGAAGCCATCTACAGCAACTTAGATGTTAACGAAGTCTACAGGCTCTGTGTAGAGGAGTTCGAGAAAATCGGTGACATGATAGACCGCAACGTTAATTCCGAAACCTACAGTCAACTCGTCGATTTACTTGAGAAACGTACTAATGTGTTTTTGGGTGGACGCGGCACGGCTAACGAAATCGCCAAGATGACGGGTGTACGTTTATTCCACATTAAAAGTTTCTTAGGCGACAACGTCTACATCACCCGTGGCGTGAATACACCGCATCCCCGTGCAGGGGACCTTGAGATTTTGCTTTCTTTTTCAGGAGAAACCCGCCCAGTCATCTTATGGGCTGATGTGCTCAAGAAATTCGGCGGCACAGTCTTCGCAATAACCAGCAACAAAGAATCCACATTAGCTAATAAGTCAGACCTCAAAATCATCCTGCCCGAAGAAGCCAAACCCAACTCCCCCAGACGCTTCTACACACGTGCTGCCTATGTGCTTAGTCCTTTGCCTGTGAAACTTTCAGAACGACTCGGAGAACGCGGCTTGAACTTGCCTGAATACATTATCAGTTGGTACCACAGCGTCACCCAGTAAATACGTTTAATAGTACGGGTAAAGAGGGAATTAGGATCCAAATTTTCTTTTCTGCTCTCGATTCCAGTCATCCTCGGCGCAGTAGGCTTAAGACTCCATCAAGAACAAAGCAGGCTCTCAACAGCGGGCATAGGCACCCTTGAAATCGCTGTGGCGCTTGCAGCAGCGGTGGCAGTGAGTTTTGTGGCGCTAAAACTACTTGAAAAAAGCTTGGCGGCAAAAAAATTCTACCTGTTCAGCATCTACCGCTTCGCCGCTGGGGCAGCAATGGTTGCCTTAAACTTCTGGGGTTTTTAACCAAAACGGCTTACCCAACAGAAAAGCAGTGAGGAACACGGCGAAATCCGAGTTTTCCGTGTAAACCTTCAAAATCTCGTTGTCAGCCACCACGTTAAACTCCGTTCGTATTGCTTCCGCAACCAGTTCCGCCACACCTGCGTTTTTGCCGCCGTCCACAAGCTTCTCCCTCAACAGCGCCTCTGCATCGGTATATTTGCATGGCAACTCTACAACCCAGCGGTCACCTTCAATGTAGGGTCCACAGAAAACACTGTTGTCCCCAACGTATTTGGAGAGGAATTTCTCGCACTCCACCTGCCGCTCCAGTTGCGGACCCAGATGCTTCTTGACGTTTGGCAACACCTTTTGCTCCAACTCGAAAACAAAGACGCAAAGCGATTTTTCGTTGCTCCAAACAGCATCCCGCAAAACCCTGAAATCGTTTGTTTCTAGCAGTTTACGCAGGGACCGTCGGGTGCGGTAAAGTTGCCCCCACAGCACGTCTGGGACAGCAGGTAATTCTCCTGTGGTTAAGTAGAGGTGGGAGGCGCCTTGTCCTGTAATGTGGCTTTCGATTATGTTTGGTGGCAACGCGTGGGTGGGCAGTGGATAGAAGAAGGCCTCTCGGGGTGCTTTTAGGAAGGCTCTGGATGCACCGATGAACTGGTAGAGTCGCTGAGGCTGCACAGCAGAAGCGACGTTTCTGCCACTATCCACGGGGTCAACGATGACTAGGGGCTCAGGAAAAAGCAACCCCGCTTCCCTCTCTCGCTCCCTGTAAAAGTCGCCGATGTCAACAACTACTCGTTTGTTGTAGGCAGCGAAAGATTCAACCACTCCTTTAAAGGAGCCGTAGTGCATAACTAGAAGTTCACAGAGGTAACCGCTGAAACCGCCGACTTTGATTTCTGCACCGTATACCCCGATGCCCTGCATGAACTTTTTAAGCAGCCGAACTTCCCCATGGAGGTCTTTGCCAAGGCGGGTTTTAACGTAGTCGGTGTGGTAGGGTGTGCGGTCTGTTGCGCTTTGCCACTCGGGGGGCGCTACATCGTAGCATGGGACGATGTCAACTCGGTAATTGTCAACGAAAATTTCGAGGTAGGGGTGCTCTGCAAACCGCTCGGTCTGCTCTGCGTTGCCCGCTGCTTTTTTGGCGATTTTGAGTCCGATGTCGCCTAGGTTTTTGCGTGGAATAGAAGTGGGTAACCGCATGAAAACGTCGATGTCTGGGTTTTCGGTGAGCCATGTGTCTTTGGCTACTGAACCCTCCACGCGGACGATTGCGTTTACGCCTTCGCTTTGGCAAGCATCTGCGATTTGCGCTTCAAGTCTGCGGCTTAGAGCGTCAACCTTTATGCGTTCCTCTTTTTTTGGGGTGATTTTGGAGAGGATTTGCTTGGTTAACGCTTCAAACTCAGCCATTTTCAAGCCTCTATGGGCAGTATTCTTTGAGGGTTGAGTATGTGGGGCCTTTGGGGGATAGCTGGCTTTTTTTGAGGCGCAGACAGTTGGCTCGGATATTGCCGAAATCATAGAATTCTTGGCGCTGCACAAAATCTACCAGCCGCTGCTTGTTGGCGCCGCTGCGGACCCGTGCAATGGTGATGTGGGGGCTGAAACCGTTGGGGTCTGGTGCGAATCCTAAATCGTGGATTTGGGGTTCTAGTTGTTCGAAAATGCTTTTGAGTTGTTCTGCGCCGTCGGTTATTCCTGCCCACACGACGCGTGGGTAATTTACGGTTGGGAAAACCCCCATTCCGGTTAATTGTATGTTGAAGGGGACGAATTTTACGTTTTTCATGGCGTCATAGACTTTCTCGACCACATCGGGGCTTATGGCGCCCAGAAAACGCACGGTTACATGGATGTTTTTTGGTTCCACCATTTTTAAGTCGGCGTTGGTTTGCAGCAGCGATTTTTGGATGCTGGCAATCCTGTTGTATATGTTATCGTTTTCAATGTCGAAAGCTATGAAGCTTCTAATTTGTTCTGACATACTCATCTTCAACTATTTTTAAAGAATCACCATAAATAAATGCTTTTAACCACAAATAAAGCAAAAGCTTGCTGTGTTCCCTATGCTTCTTAGGTTTAAGGGTGTCCTGGCTCTTTGTGTGGGTGTGGCGTTTTGCGGGGCACCACAAGACGGCAAGTGATGGCGATTGTTTTTTGGGGGGTGCATTGTTTTTCTTTGTCTGCTATGGTGGGGGATATGCGTTGTTTTCACACGGAATACGTGGTTTCATGTTGGGTGGGGCTGGGTGTGGGTGTGAAGCAACATATTGAACCCAAAAAAAACAGGTATTCTTCTCCTGAAGTGGTTAGAACTGTTTTCTGTTAAACAGCAGCACCGCTCCAGCCACTAAACTTGCAGCTACCGCCCCTGCTAAGCCAATCGTGTACAGGTCTGCATAGGGTAGCCCGAGCAGGGTCGGCACCAGTGGAATAACCGAGATTTGGTTGCCACCGTAGATGACTAAGATGGCGCCTACAAGAACTGAGGGCGAAGCGACGCCGATGAGTACACCTGCAGAGCACGAGACCGCTATCATCGACAGACTCGTCGCTAACGACTGCCCCACACCGCTTAGCGTATTAGCTGGAAGTGCCCCGGTTGTTACGAAGTCAGCGGCTATGCCCACGAGCACGGCGATGACGCTTGCTATGGCAACGCACACGTAGACAGAGAGGAACTTGGCGAGCACGATGTCTCGGCGCTTAATTGGGCGGATCAAGAAGAGGTCGTAGACATGGCGGTTTTTCTCGTTGATGATAAAGACCGCAAGCATTACAGCGGCTAAGGTGCCGCCTATGCTGGAGACCACCAGCGAAGAAATCAATGTAAATGGAATGTCTTGCCCTGAAGTGCTGACTTGGACAAAACGGAACAGCAAAGCAATCACTGGCAAGCCAACCCAGAGGAAAATCATGACTTTGGACCTATAGAAACCCCGCAACTCATCCAAAAACAATAGTCCCAGCGGCATTAGTTTTCAGCCTCCGAAACATAGTTAAAGTAAATCTGATCCAATGATGGCTCCATCAACCATACCCCCCGCACACGAATGCCCAACCGGACAACTGCAGCCACCACGTCGTTGACGGCTTGCTCCTCATCCGCATCAGCTTCAAGGTTCGCCAACACTATGCCCGCTTGAGGCTGCGTTACACCCGAGATGCCCTTGACTTTGCCAAGTTGCTGCCAACCCTCACCGGAGCCTGAGAGCAGCACCTCCACGGTTTTCTGCTGGATAAACTTGGCTTTGAGCTCGCCTAGGGTGCCGACTTGCTTGATTTTGCCGTGGTTGATTATGCCGATTCGGTTAGCCACGTCTTGGACATCGCTTAAGATGTGAGACGAGAACAAGATGGTTGTGCCCTGATGTGAGAGTTTTAAAACGATGTCTTTGAACTGGTGACGACTCAACGGGTCCAATCCGCCCAATGGTTCATCGAGCACCAACAGTTTGGGGTCATGCAGTAGCGCCTGCGCTAACCCGACTCTCTGTGTCATGCCGCCTGAGAGATGAGAAACCCTCTTATGTCGCGCCTCAGCCAACCCCAACAAATCCAAAACCTCGGGAATCCGCTGGCTTAGCTGCTGATCGTTGAGTCCTGAGAGTTTGCCGAAGGTTTTCAGGGCTTGGTCGATGATGCGCCAATCCTGAAACGCAACTGCCTGAGGCAAATAGCCCAGTAGCCTGTGGATTTCGTCTTTGTTTTTTGAAACCTGATAGTCGCCTATGGTGACTGTGCCTTGGAAGGTGCTGATTAAGCCGACGAGGATTTTCATGGTGGTGGTTTTGCCTGCGCCGTTGGGGCCGATGTAGCTGAAGATTTCGCCTTCTTTGATGTCGAGGGATATGTTGTTGAGGGCGTGGAAGTTGCCGAAGGTTTTTGTTAGGTTTTGGATTGTTACGAAGCTGTTGGTGGTCATGTTAGCTGCCTCTGGGGGGTGGTATTGTTTTGGCTGATTATATATTTAAGTTAGGCGAAACCGTTTTCGTGACTTGAAGTGGCTGGCAGAAACCAGAACAAACAGAACAGGCTTAGTCAACAAACCTTGACTAACTTTTCAGTAGTTAGTCCAGAAACCTTGACAAAAAAGCATTTAACCCCAAAACGCCTCGGTGATTATTGGTTAAGCATGAACACAATAAAAATTAACTGCCATGCCGCTGTTTCTCCTCTTTTTAGTGTTCATGCTTAACCCTCCTTTATGCCTACTTTTAGTCCCGAAAAGCAAAGGCTAATAGCAAAGAACGGAGAACCAGAAGCAATGAATAAACCTAAACAAATGGTAACCCGAAAAACGAGAATAAACAGAACAGGCTGTTTTGCAGCTTGGTTTTTGCTGGTTACCATTTTAGCCGGCGTATGCTTAGTAAGCGACGTTAACGCCGCAGACAGTTTTCACGGTATACTAACACAAAGCAGCACATGGACCAAAGCAAACAGCCCCTACGCCTTAGATGGGCCCGTCGCAATTGACAAGGGTGTAACCATAACTGTCGAGCCTGGTGTCACCGTTAACTTAAACGGCTTCTACATCCAGGTAAACGGAACCCTAATTGCGCAAGGCACAGACAACGACAAAATCTACTTTAACAACGGAGAAGTCCGCTACACATCTGTCGCTGGTTCAGGCTCCATATTCGAAAACACTGTAACAGATAACCTAGAAACCAGCGCCACCGTCAGAATAACCAAGAACACGTTTAACATACTCGATGCCGGCGGGTCATCAACAGTTTCTGATAACACGATTAAGGAGCTACATACTGAGGGCTCAGCAGTTGTAACCAACAACCAAATCACAGATAGCTGCTATGTAGGCGGGTCATCCCAGGTAAAATCAAACAACATCAACACCCGTCTAATCTTTGTTTCAGGCGCAAATGCCATAGCATCTGACAATAAAATAAGCGATGGTATCCACTGCGATATAGGCGGTAATCACGTAACAATCAGTAACAACGAAATTTATTGCAAAGGCAACTATCCAATGATTTTCGTCGCTGGAGCTACAGCCGACATATTAAACAATCGTATTACCGGCAACGGCAAATCATATGGCATTACAATCAGCGGTTCTTATATGTCAAGCCTACGCACTACGGCAACCATAACCGGTAATCAGATTTCAAACACTCAGACAGGCATTACATTTGGTGGCTGTTATGCTACCGTGAAAAACAACGTCATCTACAATAATGATCTTGGGATGAAACTTCAGGCTTCTTCATCCTTTAACTTTCCCGAGCCAGACACGAATGTCATAACTATTGAACAGAACACCATCGCTAAAAACACAGTCGGAATCGAATACAGTCAAACCCCCACTCCTGCGCCAACTATTGCACCGACTACTCAACCGACTCAAAACCCAACCAAAAATCCAACAGCAACCCCCACAGCCAACCCGACAACGCCAGCCCAATCAGGTAACCAAGACGCCGCATTTGACCTCAACACAGTGGAAGTCGCCATTTTAGCTGTGTTAGTCGTCATAGCCGTCTTGATAGTTATCTTAATCGTAACTTTGAGGAGAAAAAGGTAGGTCGGTGCCGCCACGGCTTAAGAGGAGAAGGTTAAACGAGGGGTTAGCTGCTTGATTTTTTGAACCAAGCAAAGCCTATGACGGCAACGGCGACGGCTGTGAGGGCTGCGATGGGGTTTATGGCTTGCAGGGCAGAGGAGCAAATTGCCAAAAACACCACCACAGTTAAGAGGGATACAGAAACAACGATGCTGCTTATGGCAAGTTTTTTGTGGCTCAAATCTGTTCAGGCCTCACATACCGGTTAATAGTATAGTAAGGGGCTGTTGATTTAATGCTAAGCCCGCGAACAGGGTGTTCAAAATTTAGGACAGCAGAACTCGGAAAGAGAACACAAAAAATTTTATAAAACTTAAACAATAGATCAAAAAATCTGGTCTGCTTGAGGTTTGCTCCACAACCAGCCAGCAACCCAAATCCGTTGCAGAACAAAAAACACAGTCGCCCACCAAGGCCACAGGAAGAAGAAGAGTAAGGGGCGCTCTGCCTTCTTCTTAAACTAGAAATAACAAAAAGACCCCAAATTTTAATCTACTTTTAAAAGGAGGAATGGATTAGTCTTCTTCCTCTTCGGCGACTTTGCGCTCCTTGATTTTGAGGGCTTCTTCGTCTCCGATGACTTTGAAGGTGTCAGTTAACTCGTGTTTGTGGAGGAATTTCTTCACTGTTATGCGCACATATTTTTTGCTCAGTGCCTCTCCTTGGCCTTTGACGGTGACGGTTTTGCCTTCAGTGGTGACTTCGCCGCCTGTTTTTTCTTTTAGGAAGTCTGCTAGTTTCTCAACGATTTTGGCTTCTTCCACTTTGAGTTCGGAAGCGTTGACTTTCATTTCTTTAGTTTCAACCATGCTTGTTTTCACCTCGATTGTGCCACGCTAATCAATGCGTTATGCTGGTTTCTTCACAGCTACTGCCTTGATAAATTTTATGCTTTTTAAACACAGCTTAAACAAAAATAAGAAGGGTAACTGACGGGTTGATTGAGATAGCTTACTTGACAGAACAAAATTTTAGCGAACCATCAAGTTTATCAGCCGTCGCGTCTTAAATAGTATCTGCATTCTTAGCAGTTTTTAGGAAGAAACAGTTTTTTGAAGACAACAGGAAAACGGTTAGTACTCATAGGGATTGTTCTTTTACTGATTGTTCCCCTGATACACTTTAGCTTCCCACTTTTAGTCTCCTCAAGTGATCACAGCAGCAAGTCGCCTGCATGGCCATCCACCACACCCAATCCAACGTTAATAGCGACCCCCACTCCGACTCCAAAACCAAAACCAACATCAACCCCAACTCCAAATAAAACGCCTCACCCAACTGCTATACCTCAGCCAACTCAGGATCCAGAGCCAACGCCAACCTCTAATCCTACCCCTACACCCAGCCCAACACCGAATCCAACACCAACCTCCACGCCAGCGCCCACTGCTACCCCAACCGTCACTCCACCGCCCAGCAATACACCAACCCCAAAACCTACACCAACCGCAACCCCGACGCCGCAACCAACCGCATCACCCACGCCTACTCCGTCGCCTCCAACCCCAAAGCCTACGCCGAATCCGACTTCGCCACAGGTCATAGGCGAAACAGTTCTGACAAAGCAGATACAGGCAAGCTGGATAGCTAACAATGGCACCCTCTACGCGGCAGCCTATCAGTCACTCTATAAGAGTGTAAATCAGGGTCAAACATGGCAGCCGCTGATAACCTTCAGCGGATCCAGCACTGGAATAAGCAACGTCTATGTTAACTCGTTGGGCTATGTCTTCGTTACGCCAAACCCATCAGCGCCAACCAGCAGTCTAGGCGTATGGCGAAGCATAAACGGCGGACAAACCTGGACGCGCGTACTGTCTCTGCCAGCTGACTCCTGTGTGATGTCCATGACCGAAGACGCATATGGCAATCTCCTTGCAGGAGTCTACACAACAGGCACAACAACAGGCAACGCATCCATCTTCAGAAGCACCGACGATGGATCCACCTGGACAACGGTGTATTATGACTCCACAGGCCGCCATATACACTGCATAGTCGTCGACAAAAGCAACAACTACATCTACGCATCCGTCGGCGACGAAAGAATCAACAGCGTATGGCACACATCAGTTATTAGAGCTACAGACGGCGGCTTATCAAACAGCAGCTGGAAAAAAATATTCACGCTCCCCCAGATGCTCGCTTTGGAAGTCGTCAACAAATATGGACCCAACGGGCAACTGCTCCCAAGCGCCAGAATCCTTGCAACAGACTATGACAACGGGCAGATTTGGCGTACGACCGACGACAAAACCTTCAACATAGTGCTCGATACAGGCGACCAATGTTATGGATATTGGATACGCACAAACGACCTCAACGGAGACATCTACGCCAGCTTTACAGGCGCCGACCACCCAACGCAGTGGATAGCTGGAATCTGGGTTAGCAAAAACGGGGGATCAAGCTGGTCCCTCTACAAAACGTTTCCAATTCACTACACGAATTATGGGTCGATATCTGCCAGCAATTTTGTGGATGGAACACTGTATTATTCGGTTCAGCTTGATAGCGGCTGGCAGAACGGCATCAAATTAACCCCGTATGGTGGTGCCGAGGCAAGTTTGAGCAGCAAAGGCATGACTATACCTGTTATGGATACAGGCTTGTTTGTTCTTACAGGTTTAATCTGCAACACCCTGATCGCAGTTTACACCGGAAAAACGTGGGTAAAAAACAAACGCAAAAATTACGTGTACCATTAAAAAAAATGCAGGTGTCAGTTCGCCCGTCGAGCCAATTCACAGCATAATGCTCTAGCTCTAAGTGCACATCATCCAAAACACACTTTGACGCCATAACTTAAGACTCTTCCGCTTTCGCTATGATGCTATGCTGCAAACGGTTTTTATTGTCTTTAACCATGTTTCTAGTAGGAGATTTTAGTTTTGGACGTCACTGAAGCCATAATGAACCGTAGGAGCATACGGACCTTCAAAAAACAGGAACTACACCCAAGCATTATCGAAAAGTTGCTTGACGCGGCGAGGTGGGCACCGTCCGCTGGAAACATGCAGCCATGGGCATTTGTGGTTGCCGCTAAAGAGGAAACCAAACAGAGGCTCTCCGACGCCGCGTACGGGCAGAAAAGCATAGTCGAGGCCTCGGTGGATATAGTGGTCTGCGTTAACCTCAAGTACGCCGCTGAAAACTATGGTGCTCGCGGAGAAACACTCTACTGCTATCAGGACACGGCGGCTGCCACCCAAAACATCTTACTCACAGCCCACTCAATTGGACTCGGCACATGCTGGATAGGCGCTTTTAATGAAGAAAACGTGCGAAAAGTGATCAATTGTCCCCCTGACCTGCAGCCAGTCGCGTTGATTCCGGTGGGGTACCCTAATGAGTCGCCGCCAGCCAGAGAGCGTCGCCCTGCGTCTGAAGTGGTGCATCAGGAGTCGTTTTAGCCGAAGCGGTCATGGTTTCCTCTTCTTTCAATTTTTCTAAAATGCCGTATTCAAAGTTAGCCGTATAAATTTTCTGCTTAAACTGCAAAATTGGCTGAGTTTAAATCCATATTCCAATTATAACAATGTTTAAAAGAGGCAAGAGCATCTTCGTATGGCTCTATCGGAGGCAATCGTTAGACGTGCGAATCAGTAGAACGCTGATCACACAAAAAAGACCAAATTGCCCCCCAAAATCAGAATCACAAGGAGGAAAAGAATAGAAATGTTATCACGTGATTGCGACGGATGCTCCGAAATGAAAGCATGCAGCAAACGCTTCAATTGTACTGAAGTGTTTGACAAAGTTTACTGTCCAGACGGAACAGCCCACCTAATCGATGGCGCATAAAAGCATCAAAGCAAAAGTTTTAAGGAAGACACTTTTCTTTTTTTTGGTTTTCCTTTTTATTCTCATTTTAGAATTTTTTTCTACAGTTGTTGTTGCCAAAAAACGGCTATACTCAACAACAACCAGCCGCCTGTGTGGGCGGTTGCTTTTTTGGTTTTGGCGTGCCGTGGCGTTTTGGGCAGGTTGTGGAGGCTTCTACAATTAGATGCATGACATTAACGTTTTCTGCTCAAACGCTTTTGCTGGGCGAACATGCTGTTCCAATGTTTAGTCTTAAATACAATCGGGCATAGGCTGTTTTGGAAAAGTTAGGCATCCTACTTGCCTCAAAACAACTGGACAATGAATCCACAGGCAATTACTGGAGCGACTACACAGGCACCGACGCCAACAACGACGGCATATGGGATTCACCCTATCAGATCAACGTACAAAACGTTGATAACTATCCGTTGATGCATCCAGCTATAGGCAACTAACTTCTCTACAGTTTTTCCAGAGCCTTCTTTACTTCCGCAAGCTCTTTTGAGAAGTCAACTTCCTTCTCAGGCTTCATGCCCTTCTTTGAAACCTTAAACACTACCTCATAACCTTTGCCCGCCAACTCTTTCTCCACAACCTTCATTGCCCGTTCGTTGCCAAAGAGGCGGTAGGTACAGAAAACCATGGCTTTTTTGCCACTAACAGCGGGCATTTTCGCGAGGTATGCCATGGCTTCTTTGGTGGGGCTTGAACCTTCCACAGGTCCACCGAAGATCAGGAGGTCAATGCCAGCAATTTTGGCTGGGTCAACGGAATCCAGGTCGTAGAGGGATGCTTGTGCGGTTTGGGCTATTGCCTCAGCGAAGCGTTTGGTGTTTCCGGTTCTGGAGAAGTAAACAACAGCGGCGTTCATACTTTCATATTAGCGGTTGTTTGGTTAATATAATCTTTGGCTGATGTTTATGGGTGACAATTTTAATAGTTGCAGCAATGTGTATTGTTTGAGAGCAGAAACATGGATTACGCTGTAATCGCTGAGTCGTATGAGAAAATCGAAGCCACCACCAAACGCCTAGAAATGACCGATTACCTGGTGGAACTGCTCAAGAAAACTCCTAAAGACATCATCGCCAAAGTAGTTTACTTGACACAGGGCAAACTCTGCCCAGACTTCGTCGGCGTCGAAATGGGCGTCGCAGAAAAACTCGCCATAAAAGCTCTCATCCGCGCCTCAGGCGGAAGCGAAAGCGTAATCCTTTCCGAACTACAGAAGAGCGGCGACATAGGCGAAACCGCAGAGAAACAACTCGCCAAACGCAAACAATCCACTTTCTTCACCAAAAAACTCACAGTCGAACGAGTCTATGAAACCCTAGACAAACTGGCCAAAACATCTGGCAGTGGCACAGTAGACACAAAAATGGCGCTTCTCTCAGGGCTTTTGACGGATGCCGGGCCTAAAGAAGCCAAATGGCTCATCCGAACCGTCACAGGCAACCTGCGCTTAGGCATAGCTGACATGACCGTGCTCGAAGCTTTGGCAATCTCGTATGGCGGCGGCAAAGAAACCCGGGAAAAAATTGAACGCGCCTACAATATTTCCTCGGATTTGGGCAGAGTTGCCAGTGTCGTCGCCGAAAAAGGCTTGGAGGGCATCGAAAAATTCCAGGTTATGGTGGGCGAACCCATCCGCCCGATGCTTGCTGAACGCTTGGGAGTGCCCGAGGAGATTCTGGATAAGTTCGGCGGTAAATGTGTAGCCGAGTACAAGTATGATGGCGAACGGGTGCAGGCGCACAAAAACGGCAGCAAAGTCATGCTTTTCTCACGACGACTGGAAAACATTTCTGACCAGTACCCTGACGCCGTGATTTTGGTTCGAGAACAGATAACGGCTAAAGAAGCCATTTTCGAAGCCGAATGCGTGGCAGTGGACTTAGAAACAGGCGACATGCGGCCCTTCCAAGAGCTGATGCATCGCCGACGCAAATACGGCGTCGAAGAAGCCATCACCCAGTACCCCATCAGCCTATTTGCCTTCGACGCGCTCTACGTTGACGGCAAAGACCTTACTCAAGAGCCCTTTCCGCAGAGGCGCAAAGCACTTGAGGCAGCCATCAAACCCAATGACCGTGTCAAGCCAGCCACACAGAAGCTTGTCAAAAACCCCAAGGAACTCGAAGACTTCTTTGAAGAAGCCATCGAAGACGGCTGCGAAGGCGTCATGTGCAAATCCACCAGCAAAGACTCCGTTTACCAAGCAGGCAGCCGCGGATGGCTATGGATAAAGTTCAAACGGGACTACCGCAGCGAAATGACCGACACCGTCGACTTGGTTGTAGTCGGCGCGTTCCATGGCAGAGGCAAACGCGTAGGCACCTACGGCGCCCTGCTCTTGGCAACTTACAAGCAGAAAGACGACACCTTCGAAACAGTCACCAAATGCGGCACAGGCTTCACCGACAAAGACCTCGCCCAACTCCACGAAATGCTGCAGAAACATATCGTTCCACGCAAAAACAGCCGGGTTAAATCGATGCTTGAAGCTGACGTCTGGTTTGAGCCGGCGGTAGTGCTTGAGATTTTAGGTGCTGAAGTTACCTTGAGTCCCATTCATATGGCTGCGATGGATGCAATCCGCAAAGGCAGCGGTATGGCGATCCGTTTTCCACGTTTCACGGGCAAATACCGAACAGACAAAGCCCCCGAAGACGCCACCACTTCAAAGGAGATTGTGGAGATGTATAAGGGGCAACTTAAACGGATAGGTGAAGCCCCTCCTTAACGCTTTATCGGTATCTGTTTTTTTAGTATTAGAAGAAGAGAGGGCCGCCCTTGCTCATCTTCTTCTTAGGGGCCTGGCGGGCGGTTGTGTTTTGGTGTTTGGCTGAGAGGGGAGTTTCTGGTTGGTTGTGGCGGATTCCTCAAGTAGAGCGCTCATTTGTTATGCATTCAGTGCAAGAAGGGTTAAACTGATAAAGTACCTATTGCTAGTAGTGTGCGGGTGTATTGGTTTGGCTCAAGACTCTGAAAAAATGAAGGCTATGATTGCTTTCAAGAAACGCTTAGAAGACCAGCTTGACAGGCTCACGGCTGAAACTCAAGAAGTCCAGGCTACACTGGATACGGTTAACACGATTTTGCTTGAGAAAGGTTTCAAACGCGGCGACATAAAAGAAGTCGCGGTTCCGCCTGTTGTGCTGCAACAGGAAGTGGTGCTGCCCAAACAAGCTGCCCCGCCAGCCAAACCCACAGTTGAACCGCCATCAACCCCCGCGGCAGAAGCAGAAACGGTCATACCCCTCAAAACCATGGCTGAAGAACCTCTCGCTTTGATGTATTTTGAGAAGCACTCGATCCATGTTATGCCCGACGAAAGCAAAAACTTCAGCGTCAACACGCCGCCGTTTAGCAATTTTTTGGTGGAGAAAGTGTTTGCTAAGATGCAGGAGAAAGACAAAGAACTTGTTAGACTGGGCCAGTTGACGCCGGAGAAAATGTTTAGCTACAATATCGTCCGTGAAGGTGATTTAATCCGTGAAATCATCATCAAAAACGTGGACGAGGAACGCTTAAAAGAACTCAAATCTAGCATACGCTGGACTTTTGAGAAAATGTATGAAAAAATGAAGGGTGCCTAAGGCCTTACTGCTGTTTTGCTAATGCAGCGGTGATGCGGTTTTTGGGGCATAACCCTACAAGGCGGTCTGCTTCCTGCCCATCTTTGAAGACAATCAGGGTTGGGATGCTGAAAACCTGGAATTTCTCTGCTGTCTGAGGGTTCTCGTCGACGTCGAGTTTGCCTATGATGACTTTGCCGCTGTATTCTTGTGCTATTTCTGTGATGGTGGGTGCCAAGGCTCGGCAGGGACCACACCAGTTAGCCCAAAAATCCACCAACACTAACTTGTTCGATTTAATTGTCTGTTCAAAATTGGCGTCTGTTACATGAAAAGGTTCAGTGCTCATACAATTCTGCTCCTCTGAGTTAATTTGAAGTCTGTTTAATATAAACCGTTCGCGGCAACCGCATAGATAGGGCTTAGACGATTGTATACCTGAAAACCAAGTTCGCTCTCCGCAAAAGGAGGTTAACGCGCTTTAAACGTTGAAAACACAATAGTTAAAGACAGCAGAGATAGTTTACTGTGTTGTTTTGCGTTCGTAAGCCTCTTTTTCTTTTAGCATCTCTTGGTGTTTGGCTAGGAGGCTATGGATTTGCTGATTGATGAAGTCGTCTACACTCAAAAAGTCGGTGTCTAAATCTTGGAGGGCTTGTTGCATCCGTTCGTATTCGTCTTTGGGGACTTCGATGCAGGTGTATTCTTCTTTTAGTGTGCGGAGTTGTTTGCGGATGGCGTCGCGGATGAATTCTTCGCGGCTGTTGTAGCCGAGGTTGCGGTTTGCTTCTATGAAGGTTTGGGTTTCGTTTAGGAGTTGTGGGGGGAGGGAGATGCTGGTGGAGAGCATGTTTTCTATGGCGTCGGTGTAGGTTTGCATTTTCATGGTTTGGGCGGTTATTTCGCCTAGCATGGCGGTTAGTTTTTGGTGGGCGTCGTCGGATATGCGTAAAGTTTTCATGGGAAAGACCGTGTGCTATTTTGTATAGGAAAGCTAACAAAGCTTTTCTGTATACCAAATATACTGCGTGTAAGAGGGCTACGGGTTGAAGCACAACATAAGCATAACCATGCGCGGCAGAGAAAAAAGAAGCACCTTCATCGAACACCTAATCATAACAGGACTAAAAAACTACAAACCCCAAACCACAAACACACCAATCATACTGCCCCCAACAAAACCCAACCGACCCAAACAACCCAGCACACAGAAATTTCTATAAAACAGTAACAACGAATAACTAAGCTGTACCACAAATGACCACCACAGCACTAGACGACCTCGACAAACAAATCCTCAAAACCCTCCAACAAGACGGCAGAGTATCCTTCGCAGACCTCAGCCGCAAACTAAACACCGCCGAAACCACCATAAGATTCCGAGTCAAACGCCTCCAAGACGAAAAAGTCATCACCCACTTCGCCGCTATAGTGGACCCCGCCAAAGTGGGATACACTGTAAGTGGAGCAATCCTGCTAAAAATTGACCCAGCCCATCTGGAGAAAGCCTGTAAACAGTTAACAACCTTCAATGAAACGGTTTATCTTTTTCAGAGTACAGGGGAGTATGATATTGTTTCAGTCATTTTTGCACGCGATATGGCTCATTTAAATGATGTTGTGCGGCGGACGAAGTTGATTTTGGGGGTTAAGGATGCGCGTGTGTCGGTTACGACTCGGTTTTTGAAGGTTGATTCGATGGTTAAGTTGTTTGAGTAAACGTTATGTTGCTTAATCCGCAACTAAACGATTTTGTGTTAAGTTTTCCGCAATGTTAATACGTTTACTATAGAAGTAAACCACAATAAACATGCTTGAACTAACGGCGCAGCAGCAAGCAAGTAACCGGTGAAAAATTATGGTAACCCCCCAAGACACCTCAAACTTGGATATGATTGATAGGCAACTAATCCAAATCCTCCAAGACAGTTTCCCACTAACCCCCCAACCCTACAAAACGATTGGCGACAAACTAAACCTTACAGAAACCGAAGTACTAAACCGCATAGAACGCCTAAATCAACAAGGTGTAACCCAAAAAATCGGCGCCATCCTAAACCAGTCCAAAGTAGGCATGCGCCGCCGCAACCTTGGTTGCGTTGAAGGTGCCTCATGAGAGGGTTGAGGAAGTCGCAGAGGTCATCAATCAATACAGCAATGTCTCACACAACTATGAGCGAGACCACGAATACAACGTATGGTTTACACTCAAAGCCGCCAGCCAAACCGAATTGGACGCAACCTTAAACGAGATTGCCCAAAAAGCCGCGGTACCCCTAAAGAACCTGCTGAGCCTACCCACTAAAAACTGTTTTAAAATAAACGTCCGATTCAAACTTGCCTAACCCGAGGTTACCAATTATGGACTCTGTAGACCGCAAACTCGTCTTTGAAGCAGAGAAAGGGCTGCTGTTAACCGCGCAGCCATTCGACGAAATCGCATCCAAAATAGGCATCACAACCCAAGAGGTTATTGAACGCTTAAAAAAACTGCAGGAAAACGGCGTTATCCGCAGGTTCGGCATATCCCTCAAACCCAATAGCGTAGGATACTTGGCCAACGCGTTGGTTGCTTGGAAGGTTCCGCAGAGTCGAGTGCAAGAAGTCGGCGTGTACTTTTCAGGTTTCAGTGACATTTCCCACTGTTATGAACGTGAAACGGTAATGGGGTTGTGGGACTACAACATTTACACAGTAATTCATGCCCACGACCGCGACTCTGTGATAGAATTAGTGAAGCTTCTCTCAAGCATAACCAGCCTAACCGAATACCTCATCATTTACAGCAAACGAAACCTCAAAACTCCCAAAATCAAGGAGATAACAAAATGTTGAACATAACCAAACTCTGGTGCGGCATCGCCGGTTCGATGGATAACCTCCGCTACAGCAGCACCACCCATCAAAAACCAGTCGTCGTCTGGAACAGCACGCAACGTTGCAACCTTCGCTGTATCCACTGCTACGCCAACGCTGAAAACAAACATTACCCAAACGAATTAACCACAACAGAAGCTAAAGCGCTCATAGAGGACCTCGGAGTGTTGGGTGCGCCAGTTCTGCTATTTTCCGGAGGCGAACCCATCCTAAGAGAAGACCTCTTTGAATTAGCCACGTTAGCTACAGGCAAGGGCATTCGGGCAGTGCTGTCAACAAACGGCACCCTAATCACAGCCACGGTAGCCCAGAAACTGAAGAAAGCAGGGTTCTCTTATGTCGGCGTAAGCTTAGACGGCGCAGAAGAAACCAACAACAAATTCCGCGGAGGCACCAACGCATACCAAGCGGCAATGGAGGGCATCCGAAACTGCAAGAAGGCAGGGGTAAAGCCGGGGCTACGCTTCACCGTAACAAAATATAATGTAAATGATTTACCCCGAATTTTCGAGTTAATCGAGGCAGAGAAGATCCCTCGGGTCTGCTTCTATCACCTAGCCTACGCTGGGCGGGGCTCCTTAATCGTCAACGACGACTTAACCCATGCCCAGACAAGGGCGTTTATGGATTACATTTTAGCTCAAGCAGAAAAAATCCATCAAACCACTGAAATCTTAACCGTCGACAACCATGCCGACGCCGCCTACCTCTACTTAAAACTGAAAGAAAAAAGCCCCAGCCAAGCCCAAAACGCGCTGGGACTCCTCAAAGTCAATGGGGGCAACAGTTCCGGCGTAGGCATAGGATGCATTGACCCCCAAGGAAATGTGTATCCAGACCAGTTCTGGCGTCACTATGCCTTAGGCAATGTTAGGGAACGTAAATTCAGCGAAATCTGGACAGACAATGAAACCATGTTAGTTGCCCTCAGAAACCGCAAAGCGCATTTAAAAGGGAAATGCCATGGATGCCACTTTCTCGAAGTTTGCAACGGCAATCTGCGAGTCCGCGCCGAAGCCGTATACGGGGATGTGTGGGCTCCTGACCCTGCATGCTACTTAACCGAGCAGGAAGTAGGATCCTAAAATGCCCAACATGGCAGCAATCCATCAAAGCCAATCTGTGGCACCCCGAGTAATTGCATGGGAATCCACCAGAGCCTGCAATTACGCCTGCCGTCACTGCCGCGCCCAAGCCCAAAAACAAGCCGACCCCAACCAACTCACCACCCAAGAAGCCCTCAACCTCATGGATCAAATCGCCGAATTCTGCAAACCAATCCTAATCATCAGTGGCGGCGACCCTCTCCAGCGCAAAGACATCTTTGAAGTAGCCGCCTACGCAACTAAGTTGGGCATCAAGGTGGTTATGTCTCCGAGCGGAAGCGACATCATCCCAAAGGTTATCGACAGGATGAAGGCTTCAGGCGTAAAGATGATTTCAGTTAGCCTCGATGGCTCCAACGCAGAAATCCACGATTCCTTTAGGAGAGTGGAGGGTGCGTTTGATTTAGCCATGCAAAACATCACCTATGCCAAAGCGGGGGATTTGCCGTTTAGAATCAACACAACAGTTACCAAACATAACTTGGAGGATTTGCCCAAGATGTTACAGTTGGCGGTGGGTTTAGGCGCTACAGAATGGGATGTCTTTATGCTGGTGCCGACGGGACGAGGAAAAGTTGAGATGGAAATAGCTCCCAGCCAATACGAAGCAACGCTGCAAACAGTTTACGAAATGAATTTGTCCTCGCCGATTCCCATCAAAGTAACCTGTGCACCCCAATACACACGCATAATATCTCAGCACCAAGAAGAGGGTGTCACACCACATGCGTCTTCGGGTCATCCAACCGTTGGCAGAGGCTGCATGGCGGGAAACGGCTTCTGCTTTGTTTCCCATGTTGGAGATGTTTTTGGCTGTGGGTTTTTGCCTCTTGCCGCAGGTAACATCAGGAGAAAGAGCTTTAGAGAAATCTATCAAGAGTCTGCTTTGTTTGTTGAGTTGCGCAATCATGATTTACTGACCGGTAAATGCGGTGCTTGCGAATTTAAGGCTGCCTGTGGGGGTTGCCGAGCCAGAGCATTATCGGTAAATAGAAGTGTCTTGGCTGAAGAGCCCTACTGCATTTACCAGCCTATAAGAGGGGCTTAAAAGAAAGGGAAAAGGGAACCTGTTTTTTTAGGTTCTTAGTCTATTTTCCATTTCTTGGCGACTTTAACAACCAAGAACACTACGAACGCTACGATCAGGAACGTAATCAGCGCCACAAAAAACACTCCGACCGTAAAGTTCTGATTACCAAAAGTCACAGTGTAGGTTGCAAGATTATCTACATTCGGAATCGCTAGACCGATCAGCGGCATTATGAAGCTGCTGACCAACGCCTGAACAAGCGTGCCAAGATACAAGCCTAAAACAAACGCAACCGCTAATCCAAGAATCTTGTATTTCGACAGGAAATCTTTGAATTCATTCCATAATCCCTTTGGCGGCGCAGGCGGCGGTGCTTTCTCTAAGGCTTCACGGATTTTTTTTAACTCAGCTAACATTTCATCTTCTTTAGTCAAATACTCAGCCTCTGAATAGTTATTCTCTGTGTTGACTTTAAAAAACTATTGGCGCTTGGCTGCTGTGACTGTAACTTTACCATCACAAACACATATAACAATGCTTAACGCTCAAACCTTTATTCCTCAAGCATACAACTTCTAAAAGGATGCAAATGAATAAACAGGAACTCTACGGTATTTTCAGAACTGCCTTTACCGATTGGCTAGACGACAATGCCACGATCAGAGCTGCGGCACTGACATTTTTTATAATTCTTCCCTTGCCTACCCTGCTTTTACTTGTAACGTCGCTCTTCGCCGTTTTTTTAGGTCAAGAGCAAGCCATACAAATCCTTGTGCAGCAAATCACCGCGGTGGTGGGACCCGCTGTTGCTCAGCTTTTTAGCCAATTAATCGTAAGTACAGGGTCACCTTTTACGTCGGCTTGGACTGCTATAGTGGTTATCGGGTTTTCCATCGGCGGGGCAATCGGCGCTTTTTCGGTTCTTCGTGACGCTATGGATTGCATCTGGGAAGTCACTTTGCCTAAGGGGCTGCCGATTTGGAAGCGTGTGAGACAGAAGATTGTGCCGTTTGCCATCGTGTCCTCTTTGGGGTTGATTGTGATTCTGTGGACTGACTTTGCTGGAACCCTCTACAATGCCCTATCCCAGTATTCCATCAACGCGTTCTTAACCTTCATAGGCTTAACTATAGCCCAGATATTTTTGTCCTTCGCAGTAGTTACCTTCCTCTTAGCGATTATCTACAAGATGATTCCCGAAGCCAAAGTACACTGGCGAGACGTCGCTTTAGCCGCAGTAGTCACAGGCATCGCGTTTACCGTAACCAACTATGTCTTTGGAGCCTATATCCAAACCTTCACTGTAACCACCGTTGCAGGCGCAGCAGGGTCTCTTCTGATCATTTTGCTTTGGATTTTTGTTCTCAACCAAATCGTGCTTTTCGGCGCGGAGGTATCAAAGGTTTACGCTACAACCATGGGCACCCACGCAAAGCTGCATCTGCCTGCTTCAGTGCAAAAAATCGTTGAGCCCCTGCAGAAAGTAGGCGAAAGGATTGAGGAAGTGACCAAAGAGGATGTGGTTAAAACAGTAAAAGAAACGATTAAACCTGAGCAGGAAGTGGTTGGAGAGCAAGTGCCCTTTGAGTCAACTCAGCTCCAAAAAGCACCACAACCGCCCCAGCAAGAGGAGGAAAAACTGGTTTTCAGCGCAGAAGAGGGCAGCATAGAGTTTGATATTAAATTTAAGTCCCCGAAAAAGAAGCAAAGAAAACAGGATTAATCCAGGCTATTGAAACTGACTAGGGTTGAAAGTCATATTGTTCTGTTCCGCCCTGCCATGAAACAGTTATTGTAGCGTTTGCGCCGATGTCGCCCGGTGTCCAAATGTACTCGTAAGTCCAACCTTGGGTTACCGACGGAACAGTTTTGAAAGGCATGTCTCCATTGTTTAGGTATAGGTTGACGTTCTGTAGTGCTTTTGCACCGGTATAAGCGAAGGCGAAGTTCCAACTGATAACTTGGTATTCTCCCGATGTGGCGCTGGTTTGCTGCTGTTTACCAGTGACAGTGAACAATGGCGAGGGCTCGGAGTGCTCAGAAGGGGTGTTCATGAAGGAAACGACTAAAACTGTTGCCACAATCAAAACAACGGCAACAAAAATCACAGTCAGGAGCTTTCCATTCATGTTGGATCGACTGCCCTTATGAGCCACGATTGTTAATAGCGTTTACGGTTTTTAGGGTAAAAGGCGAGATAAGTGGGAATGGTGGGCCGAGGCGGATTCGAACTGCCGACCTTTCGATTATCAGTCGAACGCTCCAGCCGTGCTGAGCTACCGGCCCCCATTTTTGAGGTGACAGAAGTAAATACTAGCGTAGGTTTATAAGAATAACGGATAAGGATTTTCTGTCAATCATGAGTTTAGCCGCATAACGCTTTATTCAGTAGTAGTTGTAGTGGAGAACCCCTATACACAACAACAGCCAGAAGGCTTAGCCGGCGGCTTTGTTTTGGCGTCTGCGTCTGCGGGGGGTTGCCGGCTGGTTGTGGCGGATTCCGCAAGCAGACCAGCTGATTCTCATTTTGCTAATAAAATGGCAGAAGTTGGCTAACCAAAAAGTCATCTACCGCGCCGCTTTAGGTGGTGTTAAAGTTGCCAC
Organism: Candidatus Bathyarchaeota archaeon; assembly: GCA_963702095.1. Lineage (GTDB taxonomy): Archaea > Thermoproteota > Bathyarchaeia > Bathyarchaeales > Bathycorpusculaceae > Bathycorpusculum. Next base: position 1,237,713 of record OY969706.1, on the reverse strand, counting down.
GAGGATGCGCCCGCTAATGGTGAGTCAAGCGCCTGCATTTTGTTTTCGTTCGATTTCCTCAAGCCTCTTCGAGAGTACTTCAAAATTTTGCCCCATGTTTCTTTCCAGTTCATCGAGACGGGAATTAATGGCTTGATTAGGCGGTATTTCGTCTTTTTTTGGGCTTCTACCAAGAATTAATCCAATTCCACCGATAGCGAACATGATTGTTGCCAATATCATCCAAGAACCTATGGAAGCCCAAAGAACCGAGAAAAAAGAATCCATCGACAAATCTAAGGCCCCCCCGAAAATCAGGGCAGAAGAGGGATTAATTGCATCAGTCAACCCTATGAAAAAACCGTAGAAGAAAACAGCGGTTCCTAAGAGAACAAAAATGTACCCAAGTACTTTCCATAGTTTCATAAACAGTCAATATAACCGTAATTTGCTTTTAAGACTATCTTTTTAGCCTGGGGCCAAGTTTCAATTTTTAAATCGTTGCCCAGAAGTTCAAGCTGATAGAGATTCGCTACTCTGAGGGTATCTTGCATTTTTCTTTTTTATCAGCAAAATAGAGCCGTTTTGTCTCTCTAAATTATTTCTACTTAACTTTTCAAACTATTTTTAACTCTCCGAGCGACTTAGCGGAAGTCTGCCTTGGCAAAAGCTTAAATGCTGACCAATATGATACACTGAAATTAGGGTTCTGTGAAGTCTGCGTTACCCAACCCGAAGGGAGGTTTTTGAGGTAGATGTGTGAAAAACTGTCACCTACGGGGCTGGCTTTTGGTCTGTTGCGGGGCTGGCGTTCTGTCTGTCGGGCTGGCAATCGGAGTTCTGTTTGTTATGGCAAATTCTAAATACTTACTGCTTGCTTTATGGGTATGGCTTGCCAAAGCGGCAACGTAGCTTACTATGGTATCCGCCACGAGTATGACCCACCGCTGTTCCACGGTGCACAAGTTATAGCACTCAACATGACCGATGGCAGCTTAATCTGGAAAGAACTCGGCACATACACCAGAGCCCACGCGATTGCTCAAGGAGTCTACATCTCAGTCAACGAATACGACAACCAAGTTTACGCCTTTGCCAAAGGACCGACCTCACTCACAGTGTCAGCTCCAAGCGTTGGCGTAACAACAGCAACACCGATAACCATTTCAGGCAGAGTAACCGACGTTTCGCCAGGCACAGAACAAAACGCTGTGAAGCTCAACTACCCCAACGGCGTTCCAGCTGTCTCCGACGAATGCCAGAGCGCATTCATGGAAACCGTTTACCAGCAGCAGCCAATGCCATACAACACCACTGGCGTCCCAATCAACCTATACGTCCTCGACGCAAACGGCAACTACCGACAAATCGGCAGCACCACAAGCGATGCTTATGGAACATACACCTACACTTGGACACCTGATATCTCAGGAGACTTCACAGTCTACGCTAACTTTGATGGCTCCAACAGCTACTGGCCATCCGCCGCTTCAGCAGGCTTCACCGCAACAGACGCTACAGCACCCCAACCAACAGCAGCACCACCGCAGTCAGGACTAGCAACGACATCAGACCTCTGGATGGGCATCGCTATTATTGCAGTAGTAATCATAATCGTTGGCGCAGTGCTAGGCATCTTACTTCTTAGAAAACGACCGTAAAATGAAGTGAAAAGCAACTTCACTTTCCCTTTTTTGTCTTTAAGAAAAAGAATCTATTTCTCTTGCCATAAGTGATAAATTGTGATGAGATTTGCCGAAAGCAGACACAATTTAGCAAATACCAAATCTCATATCCGTCTCACGCAAAACTAAAATGTAAGTAGCCAGCCTAATTGCATGAATATGGGCTCGTAGCCTAGCACGGATTAAGGTGTCGGCCTTTCGGAGCCGGAGATCGTGGGTTCAAATCCCACCGGGCCCGCTTTTTTCTCTCATATTTCCGCTTGATTGCTTTTTAGTTCTAATATCCGATATTTGCCGCAACTTGTAAGTGTTGATTGCACAGGGTCAATTTAACGAAGTAGTTGCCATCAAGCTACAACAAACTGATTAATAGTGCTCACTCGAATGTACAATTGAGCAGATTAAGTTACTTCTAATTCGTTTTTGAACAGATTAGATGTGTAATTAGATGTGTAATACGCTCGATTTTTGAGGCAGTTAAAATGGGCTTAAAAAATAAATTAGCAATAGTTTTAGTAGCTTCAATGCTGCTATCGATGTTCGCTATCTTAAATCCAAACACTGCAAACGCACAAATAGTCGACCAACCAACACTCGACCCCTCTCTAATACCGAAATACGTCAATCAACTAGTAATACCCCCTGTCTACGTGCCAACCTATTCCTATGACTGCAAAACCCGCCAATGGACCCAGCAATACAAAATTGACATGACCCAGTTCACCGAACAAATCCTACCAACAACCGATGCCAACGGAAACCCCACAGGTTTTGGACAAACAACAGTTTGGGGCTACGGTGGAATCGCTAAAGATGCAGTCACAGGTAAATACCTCGGATACTTCCGCAACTCACCCGGAGCAACATTCGACACAATACGCGACGTTCCAGTACAGGTTACCTGGACAAACAAAATAACCCAACCTGAAATGTTCGCAGTCGACTCAACTCTTCACTGGGCAAACCCCAACCAAATTCCAATGATGGAAGCAACAATGCAAGCAGGTATGGGTCTTGCACCGCCCTATCCACCAGGATACAACGGTCAACCAATCCAAGTCGATGACACAACCCTTAATCCCAACGGTTGGGATGCACAATCGCCAGTTCCACTGGTGACACACGTCCACGGAGCAGTCGTTAGGTCCGATTCTGACGGCGGACCCGAACAGTGGTTCACCGCCGACGGCACTCACGGCATGGATTATGCGACAGCAAAACCCACCTCAGCAAACTCTGCAGTCTACTACTATCCAAACGAGCAACAACCCGCCACTATATGGTACCATGATCACGCATTAGGCGTTACCCGCCTAAATGTCATGTCTGGTCTCGCAGGCTTCTGGCTTATCCGCGACCCATGCGACCCCATAGCCAACAAACTACCAACCGGCAAATATGACATCCCCATAGCCATTCAAGACCGCTCGTTTAACACTGACGGTTCAATGTGGTTCCCAAGCGAAGGCAATGTCCCTGATGTCCACCCCTACTGGAACCCAGAGTTTTTCGGAAACACCATCATGGTAAACGGTAAAGTTTGGCCAAACCTAAACGTTGATCGAGGCCAATACTTCTTCCGCATGCCTAGATGGTTCAAACGCAAGATTCTACAACATAAGCTTAACAGTAGTGGGAACAGGACAAGCTGTTGCATTCACCGAAATCATGACTGACGGCGGCTATGAACAGACAGCAGTCCAAATGAACTCATTGTTGATTGCGCCAGGCGAACGCGCAGGAATTCTTGTTGACTTCTCAAAGCTTGCACCCGGAACAAAAGTAATAATGAGTAACAATGCTAATGCACCATTCCCAAACGGTGACCCTATTGATGAGAATACTGGGCAAATAATGCAGTTCACAGTAGGCAACCATTATGGATTCAAAGCAAAGAACCTACCACACTTCCTTGAGCCGACTCTAAAAGGCAATACTTTCCCCACACTTAAGGCAGACAGTCCAAGCAGAACCCTGCCATACTTTGAAGAAGTCAACGCCGCAGATGAACCCCTTGGAGTATTCTTAAATGGCCAGCGATGGATGGGCGTTATCACTGAGACTCCAAAAGTAGGATCGACTGAAGACTGGTGGCTTGTCAACCCAACCATGGATACACACCCGATACACACCCACCTAACACAGTTCCAAGTAGTTTACCGTATACCTTTCGACGCTATGCAGTATGAGATGGATTGGAAAGCACTCAACGGAGAAGTTCCAGTACCCAACGATGAGGTTCCACAGACACTTTCAGTTCAGTCATACTTGACTGGGCCATCCAGAACCACCTGCGGCTAATGAACACGCATGGAAAGATACAATACAGACACCGCCGGGCTATGTGACTGTTATACGCATTAGATGGGCACCGCAAGATGCACCCGTTAGTGGACCCTGTGCACCTAAACCAGGCGTTAACCTATACTCCTTTGACCCGACCTACGGACCAGGATATGTCTGGCACTGTCACATAATAGACCATGAAGACAACGAAATGATGCGTCCTTACTATGTCACTGGCACAACAAACAGCTATCCAAACCCACCGCCAAAACATTGTTCCTGCTGGAACGGAAGAAACTATTAAAGCAGACAAGTTAACCTTCTATTTTTTCTTTTTTTTTGTGAAAACCGTTTTCTCGCATAGGTTATAACTGCAGCCTCTGACAGCAATTACTTTAAAATTATCACTTCTCGCAAGAGAGCAGGCGTTCCCTCTTAGGTGAGCGTCATCTATTCGGATTCTTCAGTGGGGTGCTTTGGAGTTTTAGGAATCAGTATCGCTGCAGCCAAACCAACCATCGCAATTATAACCATCACAATGAGCGCTAATCCATACGGTTCATTCTGTGGTAGAAGTGAAGATACCAAGACGGAACCGACGATTGACACACCAAGCGACGACCCCAAGTTTGATATGCTTCGGGAAAGCCCAGAGATTTCACCTTGGTCTTTTTCGCCAAACGCTGATTGCACAACGTTAACTGAAGAAGTTAACATTATACCTATACCGGCACCTATCAAGAATAGCCCAGGCAAAAAGTAGGTTATTGGGCCGCTAGCTGCATCAGGCGCCAACAAAATAAGCAGAACAATGCCAAGGATTGTTATGATAAACCCTCCTCTAACCAGCAGTCTCTGTGACCGTCTCTGAGCTAACTTGCCCGCTATGGCTGAAGTCAATAATACTCCTATTGTAGAGGCTGTAAGTATTAATCCAGTTTGAACTGCGGTGTATCCGCGTACAGTTTGCAAAAACACTGAGATAACAAAGAAGGTTCCTTGTAGCGTGAGCCATTGAACGTTTTGTGTTACCAGTCCCAAGTTGGATATGCGGTTATGGAAGATGTGGGTTTGTATCAGGGGTTCTTTCCCAACTCGCTCTCTATGTTTGAGGGAGTAGTAGAAGCCAATATTGAATAGAAAGCCTACAACAAGAAAAATCAAGAAGGGAGAAACGCTCCCTTCAGGGATAATTACGGTATTGCTTATCATTAGGCTCTGTGTTGCGGTAAACCAACCGTAGGTTGAAGTTGTCTGGAGACCGACAACAATGAGAACCAAACCCAAAGCTGAGAGAACAGCGCTGACAAAATCAAAATGGTGCTTTGGCCCTTCTTTGGGAGGCTCCACGATTCGCATGGCAAGAATTATGATAGCTATAACAATCAGGACCTGAAGAATAAAGGATGCTCGCCAGCTTATTCCTGTAGTGATTACACCTCCGATTAAGGGTCCTGCTGCAGACCCTATCCCTGCGGCGGCGCTGACAATTCCAAAGTTCCTGGCTCTAGTTATGCCAACCGATGTGACGGTTAGTAGAATGTAGACGGGGGGAATAAGAAGTGCAGAGCCAACCCCTTCCAGTATAGAGTAACCAAAGACTAACACACCTAAACCGGGGGCGAGTGCACCGACCAATGCTCCAACCGCGTAAACGCCCAACCCGATCAAAAATATCTTTTTCCGCCCAGAAATGTCGGTTAACTTGCTACCGGGAATCATTAAAGCAGCCATAGTCATTGTGAAGAATGAGATGGCTAGTTGAACGCCGTTGACGGTGGTTCCCAGTTCGCTGGCGATGTCGCTGATTGCCACGTTCATGTTGGATCCTGCATAGCTGCATACAAACTGAGCTAACGCTAAAGGAAAAACGATTGAACCAAGCAACCCAGCCTTCTTTTTGCCATTAGCCATGTGTTCATCTCAAAGAAATTGCTAAAAGCGTCTACTAGAAAAACTCAAGGGACTACGTTTGGTTTATACCTAATTTATGGACTTAAGCATATGTGCGTGTGGTGGCACAGTAACTTAGGTTTGGTTTTTTGTTCTGGCGTTTGGGGGGTTGGCTGCTGCTTTGGCTTGGTTTCGCTCGCTGATTGTTTATTGCTTTTTATATCTCAGTAAAAATTTGCACTATACTGTAGCATCTGTGTATATACTCTTCACATACCCGCTAGACGATTGTATAATAATGTAATAATAAACTTTAATTCTCCCTATACACAGATAGCAAAACAGAGAAAAAACAAGTAAACAGGAGAGAGCAAAACATGGTAGACCTCTTAGTAATATTGGCAATAATAATCCCCATAGCCGTATTGGCGTATCTGTTCATATCAACCGTACGCATAGTTAGACCAACCGAAAAAGGCCTAATCGAACGACTCGGCAAATACCACCGTTTCGTCGAAGGAGGCGTAACCTTCCTCTTCCCAATCATCGACCGCATCATAAGAGTCAACATCACCGAACGCATGACACCAGTACAGCGCCAAGACGTCATCACCAAAGACAAAGTCTTCATGGGCGTAGACGCCGTGGTCTTCTACAAAGTGAAGACCGACGAAGTATCAGTCAAAGCCTCCCAGTACTTCGTTAACAACTATGAATCCCAAATCGATACACTTGCACGGACCGTGCTCCGTGACATCATCGGCGGCATGGACATGACAGTAGCCAACACCTCAAGACCCACAATCAACGCGAAACTCAAAGAAGCCCTCGACGAGCAAACCGAAGACTGGGGCATAGAAATCGTCAGAGCAGAAATCAAGGACCTTGAGCCGCCCCGGGGCTTAATGAGCTCCATGGAATCCGTCCTTAAAGCCGACAACGAACGCCAGGCAGCCGAGAAAACCGCCATCGCCCAAGCCACCATAGCAAGCGGCGAAAAGAACGCGGCTATCCAGCGGGCGGAAGGCATGAAGCAGGCCGCTATCCTGCAGGCTGAAGGGCAGAAGACTGCAACCATCGCCATCGCTGAAGGCGACGCAGAGGCAACTAAACTGCGCAACGAAGCCTTAACGACCTACTTCAAAGACAGCGCCATCACATTCAAGCAACTTGATACAATAACTACTTCGCTGCAGAACAACACTAAAATCATCGTGCCAGAAGGCAAAGCGATCTCGCTGATACTAAACGAACAGGAGAACCTTTCAAAAGCCACTGTGGTGCCGATACCGCCTCCGCCTCAGACAAAAAACAGCAGATAAACGCACTAAATCCTAAGTTGCGTTCACGCCTTTTTTTGGGGTGTGAACGTAATCTTCTAACATTTTTTCATGTTCAAACGCCAATGGCTGCGGCAAAGCGTCTAAGCAGAAGAGTTGCAATTCCTGGATTTCACTATCCTGTTTTTTGAGTTCTCCGCCGACCACTTTAACCACAAAGCAGGTCGGGTAATACTCGTATTCGATGTCGTCTTTTATGCCCCGTTCAACGTATTCTCCTATTACACTCACAATCTCCGTTTGGAGTCCTGTTTCTTCTTTCACTTCACGGACAACGGTTTGCTCGATGGTTTCGCCGGGGTCCATTCTTCCGCCTGGCAGCGCCCAGTAACCGACGAAGGGTCGGGTGTTGCGTTTTATGAGCAGTATCTTGTCGTTGGGGTAGGGTATTATGGCGGTTGAGGTTTTACCTGTATATTTTTTCATGTTTTTGCCTCTATGTTGTAATTTTTAATCGCCAGTTTATGATAACTGTAACAACGAAGATAGCGATTCCGACAAAAACCACCATCGGCCCCGGGAAGGCTAAGCCGAAACCGCCAAGGTCCCATAAGAGCACGCCGACAAACCCTGAGACAGCGCCGAAAGCAGCGCTGAGAAGCGAATACTGTTTCATATGGGTGCTCAGGTTTTTGGCGGCTATGGCGGGCACGATGACGAGGAAACCGACGAGCAGGGTTCCAACGATTTGGATGCTTATGGCGACGATAATTGAGATTAAAAAAAGGTAGAGCAGGTTTACCTGTGCAACTTTGATGCCTTTGGCTATAGCAAGGTCTTCGGAAATCATGGCTAACACCAGTTTGTCGTAGACAAATTTTGTAGCAACTATCGCTACCACACAGACTGCCATGGCACCTAAGGCGCTGGTCAAAGTTACCGTTGATATATCGCCAAAGAAGGCGGCTTCAAGCGCATCCAAGTTATCGCCGAAGAGCAGTATACCAATAGCCAACGCCAAAGTGAACATTGCGCCGACGAGGGCTTCGTAACTGATTTTCGTGATTCTTTGTACATGCCAAATTATCACGGCTGAAACAAAAAGGAAAAGAAAGGCTCCTAGAAACTGGTTAAAGCCTAATATGATCCCAATGGCTAAACCGGGCAGGGCAACGTGTGAGAGGGCATCGCCTACCAACGCCATCCTTTCCAGCACCATCAAAGAACCCAAATAACCGGCGGCGACTCCCACAAAAATCGAAAGCACTAAACTGTAATACTCCATTATGGTTGCCCTCGTATGCTTTCAACGCAGACTGGTTCGCCATAGATTATCCGCTGCGTTTCCGGCTTGCCTATTTCCTGTGCGGGACCACAGAAGGTTACGCATTTGTTGATTGCCAGCAAGTCGTCGGCGTATTCTTGGATGATGTGTATGTCGTGGGTTATGAGGAAAATGGTCATCTGGTTGGTTTTTTTGATGTCGTTGAGCATGAGGTAGATGGGTTCTTCGCTGTCCATGTCAACGCCGGTGGTGGGTTCATCGAGCAACAGAACGTTTGGATCTTCTTTTAGCGCCCAAGCAATCAGAACCCGCCGCAACTGACCGCCCGAGAGAACCCCTAAACGTTTGTCTGTTACACCTTTGTCATGCAGCTTAACAAGCCTCAACAGTCCCTCAACGTCTGTTTTGCCTGCGCTGCCGATAGAGAGGAACTCTGTAACAGACATGGGAACATCAGAAACTGTCACGTATTGAGGCACGTAGCCTATTTTTACTTTCTCTGTCCAATCGATTGTGCCTGTATGGGGAACACGGTTCAGTAGGGTTCGGAAAAGAACGGTTTTTCCTGCTCCGTTGGGGCCCAGAATCGCTAGGGTGGTGCCTTTTTTGGCGTTGAAGCTTATGTGTTCCAGTAAAGTTTGGTTTTGCAGTCTGACACCCAGGTCGGTAACCCGCAAGATGTAACCGTTACTATCCGCCATAATGACCACGATACTTGTCTGCCATAAATCGCGCGCAGAGCGCAACTAGAATTGTGGAGGAAGTAGAATAAGTTTTTTGAGGCAACTAACCGTTAAGCCTTAATCTGCCGATTAAATCGGCGGTTTCCCGCTCAGACAACCAACCTATATGCTTGAGATAGATCAAACCGCTTTCTGCGGCAGCGCGGAACACGGTGTTTTTTAGGAGGTTGTTTTTTTCGCCTAAACTCCATAGTTGACTCTGTAGAGCACTGTTTTGGCTTGCAAGTGCCCCGATTTTGCCGATGAGGTCAGCGATTGTTTTGAAGCGTGGAGCAAGCAAATTCCCTGTTCTTGAGAGACCCAACGCTCCCTTCAATTTAGCGGATAAATCAACCGAGTTAACTGTTGAGGGAGCAATGTAGAGGCAGCGTCTAGACAAACTCTCCTCATAGCAGACTGCGTAGAAGGGCACATAGATTAAGATGGGACTTTTCAGTTGAGGGTCGATTATTCCTAACTTGTTAAATCCTCCAGTAATGCTTTCTTCGAGTTCGATGCTTTGGTTTAAGCCGTCGACTAAGGGTTTCTCAATCAAAAGCAGCTTGTTGCTTTCCGCTTTGAACGCAGCCAATTTCTGGTTACGCGCGGCTTCGAGCTCAAGCAGGGGTTGACGGAGCAGCTTGACCTCGGCGTCCCATTCAAAATTTAGCTGGGCGGTCCCTTCGCCTTGCTGTTTACTAACCTTTTTTGTGTTGTCAGTGATTTTTTTCAGTTCTTTTTTGAGTCCTGATAACTCTTTTTGGGCAATCTTTACTTTGTCTTTCCAGCGTTTCTCATAGATTTCATGCCCTTTTTTGCCCTGTGCCTTAGCTTCACGTTCATATTCCCTGATTTTGGCTTCGGTTGAGTCAATGTATTTCTCTGTTTTAACTCTGAGTTTTTGGAGGCTATCCAACTCATCGTCGAAACTTGCGGTTAAATCTTTGATTTTTCGATGGTATTCCTTGTTGAGTTTTGCTATTTGGGGGTTGATGAGTTCTTCTTGAGCTTTTATTCTTGCATTGAGTTCTTCGGTGGCTGCAGCTGCTTCAAAGTCAATTTCGGTCAAGTATTGTCCCGATGTTTTTTTTACGAAGCGGAGGCACTCAGCGAGTTTTTCTTGGTCGGCTTGCAGACTAGTTTGCAGCTTATCCAATTCAGCAAACTGCATAGTTATCGCTGGTTCTTCAAGCTGGGGCAGCAGCATCGCCTCAGAGGATATAAATTCGGCAGCTTCTTTTCGGTAAACCCTGAATTCACCCTTAAAATCAGCGTCGCCCAGCAACCCATTCATCGGGAACTGCTTCATTTTTGGGGGCTGCTGGAAATAGCTGCCATGGTCTGATAAGAAAGCAACGTATTTTTCGCGTGGTCGCTCATTCGCTTCTAACCGTTCCAGAAAAGCGGCGGCAGAAGCTCCCTCGGCGTAGGGCACGTTGCGGTTTGAACCGCCTAAGCTGTCAAAGATTAAGGCGGTGTTGTTATGGGGAAAAAGCCACAGGGGATAACCCAGCTTGGCGATGAACGTCAGGGTTTCTTGAGGTTGCCTTGTAAATAAACCGCCGCCTTTACTGCGCTTTGTCTCGGCAAAAGAGAAAACGGCTGCTGCCTCCACCTCAGGTTCCCTAGTTTGGTGGGTTGAGAAGGGGAGACTATAGCGTTTTGCCGTGGAGGTTAGCATTGGAGTTCAGTGAAGGTATAGAGGGCTATGTTTCTTAAGATTTTCCACTTTTCAAGAGCTCTTTATCCATTGCCTTTGCTAGTAGCTTCCAAACTTCAGCGTCGTAATTGCATAGTTTATCGGCTAATTTCATGAGTTCCGCTGGAGAAATTTCGTTTTGGTGCTCGATATGTTGGGCAGTGAAGTCCAACCGTGAATTATTCGCTGTTTCCGCCTCGATTTCATAGATGAACTGCGAGTACTTGTTTGGGCCGCCTAGGTGTGTTGAAACCCAAGTTAGCCGTTCAGGGTAGAGATGCACAAGCTTTTCCTTTATGACCGTTCCCTCTGGGGTGCGGAAAATTTCCTTCAAAATCAACGCTGAACCCGTCAACTTTGTGATTTCTCGCTTAGCGTTGTCCTCAGCCATCAAGGCGGGGTCGTCTGGCGAGAAGTCGGTGCACCACTGGTATGCTTCTTCGGCGGGCACATTGAAGGTTTGGCTGAATTGGTAGCGAATCGTGTACGGCAAGTTTTTCCCCAGTCCCAAAGGATTGACTGTGCTATATTACGCTTGTGCAGAGGGATTGGAGGTGAAGAAGTCGCTTATACGCCTCTGAAACAGCGCCTTCTTGAGGAGTTCACTCTGCAGTATCCAGCGGTGCACGGGAATTTCGAATTTGCCGTCGATAAACTGCAGCGACTCCGCGAGGCTCTTGAAGTGGATAGGTTTTTGGTGCATAGCGTTGCGGACGTTTTCTCGGACTTGCCACACTCCGATGGGCATGATGTAGCCGGGGCGAGCTTCGCGGAGCACAATCGCGGTGGCTTGGCGGCGTTCTTTTAGGAGTTGTTCGCAGACGGCGAGGCGTGCGCTGTAGTAGCAGCCGCCGATGGAAGCGTAGGTGGTGCGTCCACTGTTGCCTTCCCAGTCGCTGTAGATGGCGACGCTGGAGCCGTTGGGGTTCCAAACCGTGCCGGGGTACCATGCTTCCATGGATTCGTAGCTCCACTGCGCTGGAATCATAAGTATCTCAAAGACGTTGTCAAGGTAGATTGATTCGTAGACTCGGTACTCGTTAATTTCTGGGAAAGTTTTCACTTTGGCGACGAGGCTTTTGGATAGGATGTCGTCGACGGCTGTTATACTCCACCGCGTGGGAACCAGTCGCCGCTTTTTCTCGATGCCGAAGGCGCCGACACTAAACGCCTTCTGGAGTTTAGTAACCATAACGCCCTTGCTGTAGAGTTCCACTACCGCGTTGGTTGCCCGCAAATCCGTGTCATAGTAAGCTTTCTCTATTTTGTCGTTGTACCGTGCGTTACCCACATGGAGATCGCGGATAGGCGCAGAGGGCCCAAAAGGCTGCACATCGTCGCTTAGCGTTATGGAGCCGCGTGGTTTTTTGGTTAGGTTAAGTTCGGTGTCTACGCTGTTGTCGGCAAGTGCCAGTTCTCGGGTTTGGTCGAGGATTTTGCCTGCTTCGTTGATTTTAGTCACGTTTACCATGTGTTTGCCGCGGATGAGCAGGCTGCGGAAACCGACGATTTCATCCATCGATTTACCGAACCATTGTTCAGGCAGGTCATAGATGGCTGTGTCTTCATGTACCGGCGGCACCAATGGGCCAATGTAGACGTGGGGGTAGCCGATTCTGCCTATGAAGACGCTGGGCGGGGACACGCCGTTGATGTCTTGTGTGGACATTAGGGGGACGCTTTTGAGGAAATAGTTGACTTTAACCATTATGGGGCAGCGGGTTTTGCCGCAGAGAAACCGTGCGCCCTTGCAGAGCACGCAGAGGCTGCTGTTGGCGCGGGTGACAACTTGTTGCTGTTCGAGGGCGTTATGGTTTACTTTTTTTATGATGTCTTCTAGCCAGTTGCTTGTGTTTTGCCCTGTTTGTCGAGGTTGCTGCGGTTGTGTTAAAGTCATATACACCTAATAGTTGGTGATGGCTGTGCTCATATCTTTTCTGCACATGTTTAATTAAAAAACCAGAGCTTGATTTGGCGTCTATTTTTCGTAGAACCGCTTGGTTATTGCCTTGATTAGGAGGTTTAGTTTCTTGGGAATTTTGGGCCTAACCTCATCGATTTTCCTTAGCACCGTAGGCAGGGGTATACGGGTTACGTTGGCATCAATAATTCTGAGTTTCCCATCTATCGAGCGCAGATTTTCAGCTTTAACGTCGAAAACGCCGTATTTGTTAACTTCTCGCCGAATTGACGTAAGTTGCTCGGGGGAAACCTTAGCGGGCAACCCATATTCCTGCAGCAGACAATACTTAGTGTGCCAAAATATTTTGGCAAATACTTTGTGTCGCTGCTCTTCGGGAAGGCTCTTGTAGACGTGGTGATCGTTTTCGATGCTTTTCTGTGGACCCACTTTTAATACAATCTTGTGGTCTATTGCTCTGTTGCCAAAAACGATTTTGCGCCATCCCGAGTTCTCCACATAAAAATCTGGATAGTTGCCCAAAATAATCGTTTTCAGTTCCTCTTGTGGAATAAATAAGGAACCATGAGCGTCTAAGGCGGCATCTATTAAACGGTCAATTTGTTTTGCTTGATGATGAAGTTCCTTATACTTCAAAGGATAAGCTCTCTCAAAATGCCTACAATACTTCTAGGCAAGGCGCAGATAATAAACCTAAAAGTTAGGTCTTGTGCTTAGACCACATATTGAAACGCGGTCTCGGGGAGACGAACTTGCATTTGAACGGTTTCTTCTCTTAATATGGGGGAGTTCTTAAGCAGCCACAAAGTAAGTAAGGAGCAATCGTTGGGGTTGCATGAAAAATTTCTCCGTTTCTTACTCCAGAATTCGCATTTAGAACATGGAATCTCTGTTTGCTCTCCCATCATAATCACCATTTTACTGTTTTAAAATTGATTTAATGCTTATGAAAAGACAATCTTAACCCAGATTTGGTATTAAAAATCCTTAGCTGGCAAAGAGGGGTAAGAGAAGTGGCGCCCAGGCCGGGATTTGGACCCGGGTCCTACGGGCGACAGCCGCATATACTGGACCTAACTATACTACCTGGGCAAATCGATACGCCGCAAGAATACACGAAGATTTAACTAATTAAGCTTTCTCGGTGTTTATCTTAAACAATAACCCAGCAGCCGACTGGAACAATCAATGGGTCGCAATACGGCGGGTTAAGCGACAATCTTATACCCTTTAAAACAGAACATAAACTTAAAAACGCTTGAGGGGGACCACAAAATCACTGCAAACACGGCATTAGGTGCGGTTGTTAGGAAGTATTGGCTCTCAATAGTGTTTTTGCTCTTGATTGCAGTGTCGGTGTTTTCAAGTTATTTGGCGGTTGCAACGGCGCTGGTTTTTACTTTTCTTGTTCCAGGGTTAATCTGTTACCGCTTTTTCCACCTTAAATCCTATGAAGCGTGGGCGTTTGTCCCCATCTTCAGTGTTCTCGCCTCGGTGACACTGGTTTATTTCGCCTCTTTGGCTTTGGGCTATTCCCGCTGGACCATTCTGGGATGCTTTGCCCTGTTAACCGCGCTCTACACTTTGGTCGTCCACAGGAAAGGTGAGCCGCTAAAACCCAGAAGCCTCCTCAAACTGGGGCAAATCAAAAAAACCAACCTGCTGCTCTTCGCCGTCATCTTTCTGGTCTCGCTTTCCGTGCTGGCGGTGAGCGTTTGGCGGGGCAACGAATACGGCATAGTCGTAACAGGCTCAAACTGGCAGGACACACCTTTCCACTACGAAATCATAGAGAGCATCAACCAAGGCAATTTCCCCCCGCAAACCCCCAACTACATAGGCACACCGCTGACCTACCACTACTTCGTCGATTTCCACACTGCAATAGTTGAGAAAATGTACGGTTACCTGCCCACGCTTTTACCCTTCTTAAACGCCCTCTTCATCGGGGTCTTTGCGGTTGCAGTGTACGCGTTGGGGCGGCATTACGGGCGGCGCGTCGCGATCATTGCCACCGTTCTGGGGGTTTTCGGTTGGGGTTTCAGCTACATTGGGCTGTTTGACGCGTTGATTAACGGGTCTTTTGCGCCGTGGACGAATTACATTTTCCAGTTCAAGGGACAATTTGGTTTGCCCTCGATTTTCGATAATTTGTTGCAGCAGCGTCCGATGCTTATGGGTTTGCCTGTGTTTGCGTTGGTTTTGGCTTTGCTACGGGATATGAGCGACAAAAACAGGTTGCTGCTTGCCGGCATCTTAACTGGATTGGTTTTCCAGTTTCATAATGTGGCGTTCTTCTGTTGTTACGTCGCCTTCGCCGCCGCAGTCCTCCTTAGCATGCGTAAACTCAACAGAGGCTACCTTTATTTCCTGTTGCCCAGCGTCGTGGCGTTGCCCTTTATCTTTTCAGGCGGGCCGCCGCTTAGTGTTAGCGTCAGCACAGCGTTTGTCACTGATTTTGCCAACAACCCCTTTATCTATTACTTCCTCAACTTGGGCATACCCTTCGTCTTAGCCCTCGCATCGTTTGTTATGCGCGGACAGGGATACCTCAAAGTCACGTGTCTTTTGCTGGTCATTATTCCAAATGTTTTGTTGTTTACGCCTTGGGATTGGGACATGTACAAGTTCTTTATATTCGCCTGGGTTCCAATAGTTTTGCTTGCAGGCATTGTGTTGTCTAAGGTGCCTAAAACCGTGGCGTTCGCTTTGGTTTTGCTCTCGGTTATCACTGCCTCAAGCGTCATAATCTACAATGTCGGCACCGACTTCACGGCGGTAAGTTGGAGCGAATACAATGTGGGCATGTGGGTTAGGGATAACACGCCTCAGAACTCGGTGTTCCTTACTTATTACAGCATTCAGTGTCCGCCGTCGATGATTGGGGGGCGGTTGAGGGTGGACTCCTATTTTTACTGGCCATACGGACACGGTGAACCGATGAACGAGGTGTTTGCTCGGGACCAAGCCGTGGATAACGCTTATAATGGCACAGAAAGCCAGTTGGAGTCGGTTGTGCGGCAATACAACGTCAGCTACGTTTACGTCGGCAACGATGAATTAAGTCACTATCCAGGCTGTGTGGCTCGTTTGGATTCGGTGGATTGGTTGATGCAGGTTTACTCGCAAGATAACTTGTATGTTTACCAAGTGGATTGGGCAAAACTTGGCGGATAGGCAAGCTGACAAATTTTAAATATTCAGCAAACCAAACAGGTAGCTATGACAACCCAAACAACAACCCAAGCTAAACCAGCAAGTCTAGGTTGGATCCACCGCATCCTCACAATCTTCGTAATCATCAACATCATCGGCGAAGTGGGCAACGTCATCGCTTGGTGGGCAGTTCCCAGCATGCAAATCTCCCTCAACGGCGGCACACTCAACGGCGTAACCTCTCCGCCCAGCATCCTAAGCGATGCAGTAGGTGCACAGAATGCACTTATCATCGGCAGTGTCCTTTTGCTTGCAGTCGCAGCAGTCTACGCTTACTCACTGCTGGGGCTAAGAAACAAAAAACCATCTGCAGCGCTACTGGTCATAGGAATATCCATCGTAAACCGCGTCATCGCACTCTTCATCTTTGCCATAAGCGAAGCCTTCATCTTCTGGGCAATGTGGACCGTGATTCTGGTTGTAGTCTCCTACCTTGACTGGAAAAAACTCAAAGCGTAGAGCAAACCACATTTCCTTTGTTTTTTAGGTGACTACTTAGGTGCCTGATGCTTCTTGCCGCTCATGTAAGCAATGTCTATTCTACCCATCGTCGTCTTCTCCAACTTCTCAGGCTTCACCTTCGCCAGCTTTTCCTCAGGACGATTCGAGGTTTGCCTAACAAGCGTTTCGAGTGCGTGACGTTTATCTGCGGGGTCGCTTAGCAGTGTTAGGGTGCCTTGGAAGTGGACGCTGGTGTAGGCGTAGTCACATTCATCTGTTACTCCATAATCCAGTACTGCCTGCCCCCAGACGCGGTTGTTGGCTTGGGCGTAAACGAGTTTTTTGCCTTCGTTTGCACAGTGAAAATAGAGGCAGCTATGGGCCTCGTCATATCCGTGGCTTAATGCGACGAGGTAGGGCTCGTTGTTCATGCATAGGGCGACTGTGACGTATTTGGTGGTTTTTAGCACTTGCTTCATTTCGGCTGGGTCGGTGATTTCGCGTTCTCTACGTCTGACATGGAATGACATACCTGCAGGTTAGGGGTTTTGGTAATTTATTGTTTGCGACTTTTAGTTGTTTTCGGAAACCACTTAAGGGAAGAGCCGTTAATTGGGTTTGTGGATGATGTCAATGAATGGTAAAATCAAGTATCTGTTTGCTTTGTTGCTTGTAGTAATTGTAAGCGTAGCAACAAGTTATGCTACCACGATGGTTTATTTGTCGCGGTTGCCTGTGCAGCAAGCCAGTGTTGGGCAGGTGGATTTGAATAATCTACCAACTCAGATGGTCCAGCAGATTTCTGATGACATCGTCTTGGAGCTAACAAGAACCAACCTATCGTTGCCTTTTGAATTCACCTCTTATGGAGGCAACGAATCTTACGTAAAAGTACATAACAACATAGCCTTAGAAAACCTCACAATAACCTTTGAATACACCAGTGCAACCGACGGCATGACCCACATTGAAAGCTACGATTATGGAACATACATCCCAGTTTGGGGCGCCGGCGTCATAATCACCTACGGAGAAGACCCAAACTCCTACTACCGCGTCCCCTACACGGTAATTCAACAGTGCGCAACAACCACTTTAAACGTAGACAACCGAACCATTCAAAATGTGCCCCAACTTGAGGTTTTAGGCGTGTTCGGCTATGTTTAGCCTATCCTTCTTTTTTGTGTAAAGCATTTGTGAGGGCGTTTTTGAGGTAACCGACGATGTCGGGAGTAAAGATTGACAGGGAAGCCAGCAAAAAGTTGAGCGGGTAAACCATGGGGTACTCGAAGAGGTTGCCGCCGTAGCTGCCGATGATGTTTTGGAAGTTGCCCCACAACTGAAACAGCGACCACAAAGTCACCCAAACCAACGCGCCCTTCAGTCGCCGCTTGTACTTGTCGCTTTGACTGGCTGCGGGTCCGCTGAGATAGAAATAGAAAATTTCGCCTGCAATTGCCCCTGCAGCGCCCGGGAAGAAAGCGTTGACCAAGATTTTCTCGACTATGTTGCCTGGGATCCAGTAGCCGATCCAGGGTGTTTCGAGTAGACCCAGCACTGGCAGGACGACGTCGGCGGTTGTTAGACGGATTATGGCGGGGATGGCGTAGATGACTGCGCCGCCGATTTGCCAAATCCAGAACCGTTTAGATTTCAACATGCTTGCTAGGATGCTGCGGAACATATGATTAACTGGGTTGTGGATGTTAAAAAGTCTTCTAAACCCCCTCGGAGAGCAGAGAAGATACAAACGAAGAGAATTATTGAGCGCTTGGGTTAATATGCCCACGATATTTCAGGTGAACTTCCTGAACTTGTTTGTTTTCATGTATGATTTGTCTTGCCGCCTCCAGTCTACTTCTCGTCTGGTTTCTTCGCGATAGGTTACTTCCGCGTAAAAAAGAATAACCATTAGGCATTCGGAAGCTTGTTAAGAGCCTGGTTTTTCCTTAAAATGAATGCTTATCTAGCCAACCTTTTACCTGTCAAAAAGTTAATGTAGCTTTTTTCCAATATTTGAACTGCAGAAAAGAAATAAACACCTTAACACCATTTTGACTGTTCTTAGTTTAAAGGCAATCTTGTTGGAGCGAGCGTGAATTGCGGCAGAAAGCTAAGCTTGGTTATAGAGCAAAAAATCTTGTCGCCATTGCCGAGTCTCTGGATGAGGGTTTCCCAACGATGAACGAACTGGCAGCCGTAGAACCTTCACAGGCTAAAGCTTTGTTGATGGAGCTAAGAGGAGTGGGAGACTACTCTGCAGAACTTGTAATGCCTAAAAAGGGCTTTCCACTTGACGTCTGGAGCGCCAAGATCTTTAGCGTTTTGTTTTATGGGGAACTGCCAAAAGATCCCAGAAAATCCATACCTGCTCTGAAGGGGACAGCAGAAAAACGCTGGGGTAAATGGGCAGGCTATGCTTTCGTCTACATACTTAACGACTTGCAAAGGCTGTCGCATAGGATTGGCTTTGACTTAACTAGTTTTTAACACCCAGAAATAGGCAGTCAACTCTACACTTATGTCTAATAGTGCTCTTCACTGTTTTCCAGAGTTAAGCTTCAATAGAAAATAATTCACCGGTTCGCTAACGGCTTAAGCGCAAGATGATGAAGCGAAGGTTTAACCAGATGCTGCTGCTCATGTCTTAGCAATCCTCTATGCCGGGCGGAGCAGCTTCGGCATCTTTTCTGGTCGGGGGGAATCTCACGCCATTTAGGTGATTTTGCTCGTGCCTTAAGTTTCTTGTTGCAGTCACAACAATGGTATTTTACCGGTCTATCAATAATTCCAACAACCTGCATTATTAGTCACGCGAAAACGTTGCTATAACAACTCTTCTTTCTTTCCTTATTAGCATTTGCATGCTGTGTTCGCTAGCAACCGTAACCTGCCAAAGGAGCATAGACGTGTTTTCGTTTAAAGTAACGGTCTTGGTCGGTAATATAATTAAAAAATTTTGTATTACAACAAATGTTTAGTTCTTGTCTTTGTTTTGTATCGCTTAAGTTTTAAGATAAATGGTACAGTTACTAAGGTAAGTGTTACTATCGCTATTGATATTGGAAATTCAGGAACTTCCGGCGTGGACGAGGGCGTTTCCGTTGAAGGAGAAGGGCTTGTGACTGGTGTAGGCGTTCCCACAAGCGAACCTCCCAAAGCTGAAACAGTTTTGTAATGACTGAAGTAAATAGTCCCGTTTTCGTAGGCTGGTCCACCATACTCTGGAAAGGACGTTGCATACTTTGTTATGTAATTCATTATTGTTTGTCCTGTCAAGGCGTCTATGACAAGAACGTGGCCGTTTACATCTGACATGGAACGAACGCCTGTGGTCGCATACACTTTATCGCCAGATACAGTTGGTACTGAGAACGTGCCTCCGCTAACTTCGACCGCGCTGACATTCCAAAGCAGCGCTCCATCATCAGAGTCTACAGATTGCATAGTATCGCCCGAGCTGACGTATAATCTACCGTTTGATAGAACAGGAGTCGAATAGCCTCCAAATGCTCCTGTTTTGTTCCAGATTAAATTGCCATTTGCAGCATCGAAGGCCAGCAGATCTGCTTGCGGATGATCAGTCTCATAGTTGATTGTGCAGCCAACGAAGACCTTTCCTTCGCCAATACACGGATAGGTATATGGAGCGTATACAGTCTCTCCAATAGGCGTTCTCCATAGCAAGATACCGCTAGAGTGATCGATGGCATAGAGGGCGGGATCCGATCCACCGTCTATTACATAAACAGCTCCATACCCACTGGCAACTGATGACAAGTACGTTCGTGGAGAAACAGAACCCCAAGGCTGACCAATCGTGTAATTCCAGACTTCTTGACCAGTTAATGCGCTTAGGGCAAATACTTTGCTACCCGACAATATACCCGCGCCAAAATACACCATGCCATTAGATACAGCGGGCGAGCAACCAATCATCGCTCCTATGGAACCGTTGATTTTCTCATATGCCCAACTCCAAATCAGTGATCCGTCATTAGCGTTTATCGCGTAAAGGTTGCCGGCATCTCCTGCAAATAATACGCCGTCGGCAAACACTGGCGAGTGACTGACTACCCAGTGTGTGACAAAACGCCAAACTTGCGCTCCAGTATTAGGGTTTAAGGCGTAAATGTAGCTATCATTTTCTGAGACACTGCCGCCTGGTGAGCAGACAAAGACTAGCCCGCTGTTGGCTGTTACCGAATAGACGGGGTTTGCCGCCTCAAAGTTCCAAAGCAGCTTGGGACCTGCAGATTCTCCAGCCCCTACGCCTAAGGCAATTAATAAGAAAAACGAAAAAGCAATGATTAGCGATTTAGTTATTGCTCGTCTCAACAAGCCACCACTAAGACCTATTTAACCCTTTAACCATAAAAGATTAACGTTAGGCTTCTGACTGCTGTTGCCTCTTTAGAACATATAGAAGAATCCTGACTTAGCTTAGTCAAGAAGCCTTGATGAGAACGCTTATATTTCAATCGCTTCCGATATTGGCATATGAGAAAAACCGTTCCTTCACTTCTGTTAATAACTTGCCTGATTACAGAAACTTTCCTTGCCGGTCCTGTTTACGGCAACTTTTTTCCACCGCCCACTCCCACAGGTATTCAAATAACAAGCGATGGCAGCGTGGTTGGGACGGATAAAATCAAGAGGCACGGGTAGGATTATACCTTGCTTGACGATTTGCAGCAAACTATAGTGGTTCAGTGCAACAATATAATCCTTGAGGGCGCCAACCATACACTAACTGGAGATGGTACCTCTACCGGTATTTTTCTGCAAGGAGTGCGCTACGTTACTGTGAAGAACTTTATCATCAGCAACTTCTCATATGGGATTGACTTAACGTGGAACAGCACTGTTCAGCAAGCGTCATGCAATAACAATCTGATTAGCGGTAATGTCCTTACAACTAACGAATGGGGCGTTTCGCTTGGCCTGTTCACTTACAGTAACACTATCGACAATAACACAATACAGGACGGAACTTACGGTATCTCTTTCTCGACGTCCGCCGGCAACACTCTTACAAACAATCATCTAAGCAATAACAGGTACAACTTGTGTTTTGATTGGGAATTGACTACCGACTTTGCCAACAATATCGATACCTCCAATCTCGTTGACGGCAAACCCGTTATTTACTGGGTCAACGAACATGACAAGGTTGTCCCATCAAACGCTGGGTTCGTAGGTTTAGTTGATTGCAGTAACATAAAAGTCAAAGGCTTAAAGATAAGCAACAATTCACCGGCTATACTTTTGGATCAAACCCTAAACTCTCAGGTAATCGAAAACCAATTGATAAACAACTCATATGGCATAGTTCTAAGAGGCAACCCTTTTAGTGCATATGTTAGACCTTGTGACTACAATCAGATAAGCTATAACAGCATAATGCATAACACGCATGATGGCATATGGCTTTATGGATCTCAACACAACAAAATTAGCTATAACAATATTGTAGGCAATCAAGAAAATGGAATCGTAGCTTTCTACTGTAATTATGAGTTAATTTCAGAAAATAACTTGGTGAACAATGGCTTAGCAGGTGTTAAGGCTTGGGGGACTTTGGGCCGCAGTTTAGAAATGAGCATAACCCAAAACAATTTCATATCTAACTTTAGAGCCCACAGCAATGAACCTAAAGATCCTGACCCTATGGTTCAAGACATCATTTTTGGGCAGGCAACACTGGAAGGAACCTTTGGAAGCTGTAACAAAAACTATTGGAATGACTACAATGGCTCAGACCTAAACCAAGATGGCATAGGCGACTCACCCTACCTTATTCAGGAATACAAGATTGGGAAAACCTATATGGGAACCCACCTCCCGTTTGACAATAACACACATTTTGATGCCTATCCGTTAATGTATCCCTGGGGTTCACCGATTCTAAACATGAATTCACCACAAAACGCTACTGTAGCGGGTACCAGTTTACTATTGAACTTAACAGTTATTGAGCCCTACTCTATTACCTACCGTTTAGATGACAAAGACAAGGTAGCTTATACGGGAAATACTACCCTTAGCAATTTAGCAGCAGGAAACCACACGTTGACTATCTTTAGTAACGATAATTATGGAAATGCCCTGTCTCAGCAAGTAACTTTCTCAGTAGACCCGACGGATAAGAAAGGGGTAGCAGATGTAACTATGCCCACGGCACTTGTGGCAGCCATTGTGATTGTAATCCTCGCAATTTCTTTAGTGCTCTACTGGAGGCATCGGAGAATCTCTAAACAGTTTAGTTTAAACTTTTTATCACATATTCGTACCTAATGTTATGCATGGGCTGCAGCAAGAGGCAGACAGCGCCCATAAAGCAGGTTGAAAGCACCTACATGCTGACGGACAACATAAACAACACTGTCGAAATCCAACGCTCCGAAATTCTTTTGGATGGCAACGGCTTCACCATCACCAAACCCTCCGTTGACACTCAGACTTTGATGTCGCCTATCGGGTGGCTTCCCGGCATCTATGTCGAGGGCATGCATAACGTAACAGTGACTAACGTGACCTTCGACTCTTGCGTTTCAGGCATAACGATCGAGAACTCATCAGGTATAGTTGTCAGTCAAAACATAATCCAAAACTCTCTAAGCGGCATTGTTGTCTTGTCTTCCATAAAATAAGAAAAAAGGGCTGTTATTTTGCCTTTTGGCCCTTAACTATGTTGGAATAGAGAATCGGGTAGCGCTGGATTAACGCTGATGTCGTAGATTCTGACGGTAGCGGCGCCGATGGTGTAGCTGTAGTCTCCTACGCCATTCCACCCAGCTAGATAGGCCATGTATCCTTGCCAAACTTGGTTTTGAGTGTTGTAGTAAGTGGTGTACGATGCAGAAGTGTCTGTCCATTTTCGATCTGAATAATACCAAGCCTGTTGAAGTGCTCCGTTTACAATTATGATAGTTGCCAACCCGGGATTTAATGGGTCATTAAATTCAATTCGCATCATGGTGGAGGATGTTCCAAGATTCTTTCCGTAATACGTGTAGGTTCCTCGTAGCGCGCCTGCTGTGTCTTGGCTGATATCTACGCTGTACTGTAGACTCGACGCTCCTGTGACGCTAGTTGCGGGTGAAGATGATGTCGTTGGAGTTAAGGATGGGGTTACTGCTGGTGTAGTTGATGCTGACGGAGTAGATACTGGCGCTGATGGAGTAGGCGATTTAGATGGAGATGGTGATAGTGATGCATTTTGTATTGTGGCAAAATAAATTCCACCAGCAACAGCAGCGACCACAACTATTACTACAAGTGCTATTACAGCTGTTGAGATGGCATTCTTGTTACTAACTAAGTTTGTCATCATGAAAGCCCCCAAGCTTGCATATAAGCATTAACTTACATTTATTAGCGCCGTACACTAAACCGGAACAGCGCTAACACAAGGATTAGGATTCCCAGGACAAGCGATATTGTCCCTAAACCTGATCCTCGCAGCACATTAGGGACAGCGATTATTCCCACACCTGCTAATGCTAAGATTATTCCGATTAAACCTAAAATTACTGCTTGGTTTTTCTTTCTATTTATTGGTTGATTCATCGGTTGTTGTTCACCCATTTTAGCCATCTCCTGATAGAGTTGAAGGGGTCTCATGAGATATTAAAACGTATACAACAAGGTTAGATTCAAATGACTAGTTACACATGGATAGATTTTTTATATGCCAAATATTTTGCCGCTAAAAGCATATACCTCCTAGTCAGTTGTAAACAAAAAATCAGCCATAAACCTTAGCGCCCCCTTTTTCAAAACTCCCTATTGGGAAAATTAACTATCGTTTCAAAGGATAACACTTTGCAAATATTGCTCTAAAATATGTGAAACAATATGTTAATGTAAACATATATCGAGGTTAAAAAAGCGGCTGTTAGATTTTTCCGGATATTTTCAGCCAGTGTTGTAGGGCTTTCCGAATTTAAGGATGATTGCATGGTAGAAAAAGATTTAATTTTATTGTTAACAATAACATAAATATTTTTAAGTAAAATATTCGTACGAATCAACCTTTTTCCTTTTTTTCACCATAAGCGAAAACCGACTGTATGCAAAAAAGCCGCATTAACCGCGCTGTTTTCCATCAGAAAAGAGGTAAGGGCTTGTTGCGGTGTTATTGCGGGGTATTGTTGTTGCGGCTTTTTCCATGCGTTTAGGACATATACAGCAGTTCCAGAGCCCCAGCAAACCCAAGCTCGCACTATCAGTTTCTTGTATTTTGTAATCATCTGTTCTGCTGTTTTTTAGCTGTTATTTATGGGCAGAATCTTTTTTATGGGCAAGCTCTGCTCCTTGTCTTTGCTATATGCAAGAGAGGGCATCTTTGTCAAAACAAACAAAACAAGTACTTACAGCTTTAGAAAACGTTTCACCCGGAGACTTAATCGCTGTTGAATGGTGCGATGCCTCCGTTGGCAAAAGCTCCGGTTCAGGCATGGCGATTGATGTTCCAGTTAAGAGTTGGGGCATATTTGTTGGGTTAATTGGCGACCGAGTCAAGCATATCGTAATTGCACAAAACAGCTTTCGCTACTCTGATGGCCTATTTGACTTAGACTACACTGCCATTCCGATCGGCTGGGCTTAGGCGTAGAAGTTCTCGTTAAAGAACACATTCCAACGGATTCGGCTGGCAAACTTGTTAACAGTTTCATGATGGGCGGGCACCGGACAATGAATCGTCCCAGAACCTTTAGAAGTGCAATGTTTCAGCAGAGGCTAAGTGTCGATGGCAGGCCCATTAGACGCGCCCTAACACGCAGGCGGCGGTGTCCGGGGCATCCTGTACTAGTTGAAGAGCCAAATGATAATCTGGTTTTAGGAGTAAAGTTTGCCATTGGCATGACCGCTTTTATGTCTGCTTTAGAGATTGCCCACTTAATGGTGTTGCATACTTGGAACCCTGAGGTTTTCGCTGCCATAGCTGGCTTAAGTGGGACTGTGGTAGGGTTGTTTGTGGGGCAAAAAGCATGACTAAAGGCAAACCTTGGCCAATAGAGGATGAGAAGAGGCTCAAAAACTGGTACACTTCAGGCATCACCGACTATGCTGTTTTAGCGTTTAGTTTAGAATTCAAGTATCGCCAAAACGCCATCTACCAAAAGCTGCTGGATTTAGGATTGATGTTAAGAGAAGAAGAAGGTGGAAAAATTTGCTCTTCTTCTTTCAAAGACCTGCCAAGCGTTGAGACGATGCTAAAGTACCTGGCCGCCGCAATAGCGGCACTGCAAGAGCCGGGTATAGATAAGGCGGAGGTTTTGCGGTTGCGGGGAATCATCGCTGGAGCTAAGGTGTATCAGAAGAGGTTTGCCGAGTATGTGCGTTACCGTAAAATCGAAGCTGAATTAGTGGAGTTGAGACAAAAATATGAGGCGCTCAGAAAAAAAGGCAAGGGCACTTCATCCAAATAAGTTGTTTTCAGAGTACACCAAGCTCTGGGAAGACGTGGCAGCTATAGAAAAATCCACTGAGAGCCAAGTTGACGCCTTGAGGGGTGATGTTAAGGGCTTTTTTGAGCAGATTTTTGGCTTTACACCCTACAAATACCAGCTTGAGTTAGCAGAGATGTTTGAGAAAAACCAATTCACCGCGGTACGCTGGGCACGCCAAACCGGCAAAAGCTTTAGCGTTTCAGCGTTGATCCTCAAATATGCACTGGAGCACCCAGACAGCTACATAGCCATCGTAGGTCCCAGCTGGCGCCAAACTAAGCTAAACATCAGGCGCATAGGCGGCTTCTGCAGAAAACTCCCCGCTCAGCAGGGCTTGCATGTACAGAAAACCCGAGTCAGCCTGCCCAACGGAAGCATGATAGAAGCCTTCCCCAACAACCCCGATACCATCAGAGGTCCAACATTCAAAGTCATCTGGATCGAAGAGTGCAATTTCTTGCCCAACGACGAGGAGCTCTATGACGCTATTCTATTCACCTTGGGAACAACCAACGGCAAGCTCATAGCGACGTCTACTCCTTGGAATAATGATTCGCTGTTTTGGAAGATGTGCAACCACAAAGACTACGAAGACTTCGCCGGCTCACACGTACGCTGGAACGACGCCCTTGAACCCAACGGCCCACTAAAGCCGGGTATTGTTGAGAAGATTAAACGCCAGTTCGGGGATGACGCTCAGCGGTGGCGTCGAGAGATGGAGGCTGATTGGGCTGAAGACGAAGATACCTGGCTAGCACAAAGCCTAATCGTTAGTTGCATTGGTACTGCGAAGAATTGTGGGGAGGACCTGCAAGAGTTTAACCCAGAAGTAACCTGTGAAGGAGAGTTCTTTGCTGGACTAGATTTAGCCCAAACCCGAGACTATTGCGTACTTGCAATCATCGAGCGTCTAAATGATAAGCTGCTTTTGAGGCATTTGAAGATTTTTCAGCAGCCCACACTCTATGCCCAAGTCCTTGGCTACCTCAAGGCGCTGCAGGATCGCGGGGGTGGATTCCAAAAAATCCGAGTAGACTTCACCCGAGAAGGCCCAAGCATCATAGCCGACATGCAAACATCCGGCATAGAAAACGCTGAAGGCGTCAACTTTAGCGTCCCCAGAAAAAGCGAAATGGCAAGCCTACTCAAACAACGCATGTCTAGCGGCAAATTCTACTATCCGCTGCTGAATTGGGAACGCCCATACAGAGGCGACCTTTGCACAGAGCTAAACGTTGAACGCTATGACCATCGCAAAGATGGCGCCATAGGCTACTCTCACCCAAACGGCACCCACGACGACGTCTTTTGGAGTATCGCGCTAGCCGTGTTTGCGACAGTGCAGATGGAGCCTGAACCATTTTTGGCTGTAATGCCAAGATAGCTCAACGATTTTAAAGAAATGACTGGGGGTTCCTCTTTATCTAAAAGAGGTTGGAGAATATTCCTATGAAAACCGGAATATCAGTTCCGGCATGGAACAAAACCGATCCCACTATACTATCGGTGCGTTGCATGAGATATCCCCAAGCCAGTCCCAGAGCGAAAGTAAAGAGAACAAGCGCCCAAATGAAAGGGGTATATGTACTTAGCCCTACTCCGGCCATGGAGTGACTTAATGAGAAAATTATTGCTTGCAGCAGGTTGGAGGCTTTTGGTCCAAGCTTTACTTCGTATTTTTTTAAGAAGAGTCCTCTGTAGAGTAGTTCTTCTCGGACTCCATTTAACAGTACTATAGGGATTATCCAAGGTAACCAGGCAATTACTCTATCCAAGGTTAAGTTTTGTCCTTGAAACATATACTGGGCTACTGGAATAGCTGTTATTGCGAAGATGAAAAAGCCTATGAATCCAACGGTTAGACCTAATTTGAGTTTTCCTTTTTTTAGAAAAATGTCGCCAAGAGAGTTCCCACTTAACTTTGTCAATAGGACAATGACGCTTACTATTATTGAGGCGCTCAGTAACATGTCTAGCAGGAAGCCGTTTAGCGTCTGGGAAGTAAGGTTGAATAGTAAGTCGAAAAACAATGCCAAGGAAGCAACGAAGAAGGCAAATAGAATTTGCCAATAGCTATTGAGGGATTGACGAGTACGAAAAAGCATTGCAAGAGCTAAGAATAGCAGCGCAAGTGAGATGAAATAAGCAAGGACTAATTCGGAAGGAATCAGCGCAAAGGGATAGATTAGCAAACCTGAAAGAGAAGGTAAGCTAACACCACAGACCAGAAACAGCAAGAATAGAGCGTAGCGATTTTTCAACCGAGTTACCTCTATCTTCTGTGTGTATGAATTCATTTAAAAGCTTGACTGAAATTACGCTTCCCAAACAAGGTAAGAAGCTACGGCGCCTCTTTAACCCAGATTTTCCCCTGTTCTCAAGGAGGTGGTGGAATTTTTGGTGATTTCCTTCTCCTTATCAGTACTACAACCGATATACTCACTAAAGCGATAACTAAGGCGACTCCGACGACGATTAGAATGTTTTGTGGATTATCGATTTGCAGTATATTGTGTGAGGAGCCATCGTCTGGGTTAATCGTAGAGTGTGAATTTTGAGTTGGGCTCGGCTGGGTTGGGTTAGATGAGGGTTGGGATGTTTGATCTGGCGATTGTGTAGAGTTACCATCATCTGTCAATGGGGTAGGCAAAGGTGTGATTTGTGGGATTTGTTCTAACGTTTCAGTTTTAATAAAAAAGACGTCTTGGTGAGTTTCCGTTCCAAAGGTTGTTGATCCCACTATTGCGTAGCTTCCATCGCTTGTTCGTATCATATCGTTTGCTTGATCATAGCTGAAGGCACTTTCGGTTTCTTTTGCACTAAATGTCTTTAGCCAAAGTTCTTGACCCGCTGAATCAGTTCGCAGAAGCCCCATAGTTGGTCTGGTTGCGGTCATATTAGGCGGTGTCCACGTTCCGGCAATAGCGTACCCGTTATCTTCAAGCTGGACAAGCGCGCAAGGCGTATCTGTTTGTTGATCTCCATAGATTTCGCTCCATTGAGTTTGACCGGTTCCAGAGATTTTAAATAAGCAGAAATCGCCATTTTGTGTACCGGCAACAGCATATCCATTATCGCTTGTCTGGATAATAATGCGTTTGTAGCCATATTCGTTTAACAAGTCGTAGCCGTGGTTCCACACTTGATTTCCTTGGGCATCAGTTTTAATCATCCATGAGGCATAGACTACCGATGAAGTGCTTGCTCGGTAGAGTGAATTGCTACCAACTAGTGCGTATCCTCCGTCACTTGTTTGAATTACGCATAATGCCTCGTCTTCACAAGGATAGGTTGCTCCAGATACATCAGTGTATGAACCGCTGTTGTAAGTATGATTCCATTGGGCTAAACCAAGTGAGTTGGTTTTAACTAGCCAGAAGTCTTTGCCGCCCATGTCTGTATAAGTAGATCCTGCTAAGGCGAAGCCACCATCACTAGTTTGGATCATTGAATAGAGATAGCTGTTGATGTATGATTCGTCAGCCAACTGGTAGACGTTGCTCCAGACAACTGTTCCTTGGGCGTTTACTTTAAATAACCAGAATTGTCCTCCACTCCCAGCTATTACATAGCCTTGATCTGCGGTTTGAACAATCACGTACTGATCTGAATAAGTGTTTATTATTTGGCTCAAATGGTTTGGGTCTTCAACTGTTGGATAACTTTTCTTCCACTGCACTGCACCGTTTGAATCTGTTTTTAAAATTTGTAGTTCATATGAGCTTTGTAGACCTTGTTCATTCTCTTGGCGAATATAACCAAAAACTGCAGTAGCATATCCACCATCAGTTGTTTGAACAACAGAAAGAGGCGTCAACACATCCATTGAGCCACCCTGATAAGTTCTACGCCACCCGATTGAAGCTTGAATTGGAGTAATGAGTGAAAAAACAATTATAACAACAGCAGTAAGAGCTATTAGCATACGCTTTTTCAAATTCTGTCACTCCCTTGCTTGCTATTTGCATGCAACCTGTATTTAAGCTCTAACTGATGAATATGGCATAAAGGGAGCCAAGCTGCATATCGTTCATTTAGCTGTTGTTTATCCGCAGGACCATTTTTAGGGCTTAGCACTGTCATCTCACTAGATAACCCTTGCATCGAAGATCTTGCAGCGATCGAAAAGAAATCTTTCACATAAAGAAACTATCCCGAATTTACGATCGAACTGAAGAAAAATTTACATTTTACATCAGTTATGAAACGCACACAAAGCCCACGCCAAGAAGTCTTGTTGTAGCTTAAGCGTTCGGCTTGGGTATTGATGAGACTCAGAAATTCAAGGTGCTAGATGCAGAGCTCAAAATCGGTCCCAAAGACGTCGTCTATATTACAGGGGATAGCGGCAGCGGAAAATCAGTTCTGCTACGAGCGATCCGCGCTGACCTTGGGGAAGAGTTAACAGAACCTGAAATCAAAAGCCTTTTTATTTGAGTTAGCGGTGAACAGGTTTGAGGCTGAACGGAAAGTGGTATTAAGCAAACCAAGTCCACGGCTTAATAGTATTTTTCCGCCAATTCTTTTGCTTTCTTGTACTCTTCCGCCTCTTCTGCAACTTCCTGAGTTTCCTCGGTTTGCCCTTCCTGTTTCTTCTGAACTTTCACCTTTTGTTTATTTGCTTTTTCAATGTAGCTTTTTAGGTCATTATTTCTGATAGTTTGCTCAGGCATTGTCTCAGGAGCAAATACAAGGGGCAATACAGCTATGAACAAAAAGAAGCTGAAAAACGAAAAGATCGTTGCTAAACCTTGAGCATTAACATAACTTGCCAAAGTGTCGCCGATTGAAAATCTGATGAAGGAGGTTAATAGATAAGGTACAAGTCCGATAGCATAGATTTTTTCGCTCTTTTGACCTTCCCCTATGTCACCCCATAAAGCGAAAATAAATACCATTACAAAGCAGCCCCACGCGACGCCATCGACGACTGTGTAAAACCACCAGGCTAATATGTCTCCTGAGGAGAAACCTAAAACAGCGTAGCCTAACCCCAACAAGGCAAATCCTGCAACAGTTAAACGTTTCCGACCTTTGGAGTCAGCAAAGAAGCCAAAGAGCACAGCAAAAACTCCTGAGAGCACATATTCAACACTGGTTGAAGTTTGGACAAGTTCCGCTGGGAAGGTACTTCCAAAATGTTCGATAATAGGAATGGATAAACTATTAACCAAAACGAATAGTACCCACGGAAAGAAGTATAAAAGAAAAACTTTGTTTGAAATTATTTTTTGATATGACAGATTTTTTTCGGGGCGGGCTTTATTCTCTGCAGGTCTTAAAAGTGCCGCAAAGAACAAACCAATAGCTTTCCAACCTGCGAGAATAAACGATACAACAAACACGCTCTCGGTGCCACCTATACTGATTATGAATGCCCCGATACCGATTAGGAGGTATATGATTCCGCCGAGCTTACCGCGGTTGCTGGATTCGGTTGTGGAAGCAAAATAGCCTAAGCATATGGGCAGTCCGAAGCCAAAGTTGAAGCCGGCTATGAGTCCAAATAGTATTAGCCCTGTGCCGGTTTGGCCAGTGATTAGAGGTACTAGCGACAGCAAAGCACCAATCCCCATCCATATGATTAGAAGTTTGAGGTGGTCCTCGATTTTGCGGCTGATAAGTTCGCCTAGTATTAGAGCAATAAATAGCGCTATGAAGTGGATGCTGATTATTGTTAGAAAAGGATCGTTCAAGTTTATGGCATTGATGCTGCCTGTGAGATATTTGAATGCATATGAATACCAGATAAAAGCGTTCGCTATCAGAACTATGTTTATGACGATCGCTTTCTTGTCTTTACCGAGTAAATGGTTTACTGCATCTATATGCATCATTATCTAAAGGCTACTTCAGGGGAACTGGCTTAAGTATATTAAGCATTCAGAAACTGAATTCTTGGTAAGGACAACAAAGCTTTTAAGGCTAACTTGCTTTTTATCTGTTGTACACAAATACTGTTGTACAAAAATACAAATGAAGGAGTAATAAAAAATGAAAGCACAAAAAATTATTAGATCGTTAGGCTGGTAAATTCACCTATATTGCAGAGGAAGTCTTGTACCACCATTTGGATGGTAAGGAGATTCCCTCGAGCATTATTTTCTCTAATAAATTCCCGAAGTGCTAGGTTACTTTTTATAGGCAGCGCAGAGAGATCTTTTTGAAGCTGCTTAACTTTATCCGAAGCCAATACCGCACGGACGATACTGTTGTGACTTGAGGGATTTACTCCAAACGCCTCAAGCAACGGCAAAATTTCACCTTTAATCTTTGAGTCTTCAAGGGCACATAAAACCGGCAGAGGAACCACCTCATCTCTGAGCCTATTACTGAATTTTGTATAATCGTAGAGATCCATAAATTCGTCAATCACCGTTCCCACGACACCGTAATTTCTTCCATATACTCCCAGACTGGCAACCATACTTTCGGTGCCATCCCCTAAAATTCCGCCAATCATACAGTGTGCTTCGGGAACAGAGGCTCTGAGTCGAACAATTTCTAAATAATCCTTCGGTGACACATCAAACCGTTTTTGCATCTTGATTTCTTTTGCAGCAGATTTACTGATCTTAGCCAGCGATTTGAAGGTCAAATCAAGAATCAAATTTTTCTGCTCGTTTGGCAAGGTGTTGCATTCTTGGTATAGGGACTGGGAAGCCTGAAAAAGCAAGAAGTCTCCTGCCAAAAGGGTGACGCCGGTTCCGAATTTGCCAAAAACTGTCCGTCTCTTATGTTTAATCACTGTTTGGTCGATTATGTCATCGTGGATGTTTGCGGCTTCAACAAGAAGCGTCAAAGCGGCTCCGATGCCTACAGGCGCCTCTTTTTTTCCGCCTACAGCTTCGCATGAGAGAGCCATCAAAGCTGGGACAAGCGGTAAAACATGGGGTAGAAACTTTACGTGGTACTTAACAGCTGAAGAAACGGCCCCTGCATCGTAATTAGAATCCAGGATTTGCTCAACCGCCCTCTGCATAATAGCTCTACCATGCTGCTCGATAATATCTTGAAAAACATCGAGGTTAACCGAATTGGCGCTCATGCATTGAGCTTACCAATAAGCTATATTTCTTTCTTGCGTAAGATACTCTATCCATTAAACCGTTTTTTCTAGGAAGCAAAACTCTTAATAATCCAAGCCTTAATCAGAGGGATTCATGAGCCAAACCAAGCAACTTGAACAGAAATGGCAAAAGCGATGGGAAGAAGCGCATCTCTTTGAAGCCGACCCCGACTTCAAACGCGAGAAAAAAATGGTTACCTTTCCATTCCCATACATGAATGGTCCTCTACATGTTGGGCACACCTTCACCGCCAGCCGCGTCGACGCCTATGCCCGCTTCAAACGCATGCAGGGCTACAATGTGCTTTGGCCTTGGAGTTGGCACTGGACTGGGCAACCATTGCTTGGTGCATCGCAACGTGTGGCACGCGGCGATGAAGCATACATAAGAGTGCTCCGCGAAGTCGACGGCGTTCCAGATGCTGAACTAAAAAAGTTTGTCGACCCCTACTACATGGCTCAATACTACACTAACGAGGGCCGCTTAGCGGTTAAGAGCGTGGGTTTTTCGGTTGATTGGCGAAGGGAATTCACAACGGTAATGCCGACTTTCCAGAAGTTTGTGGAGTGGCAGTACAAGAACCTCAAAGAAAAAGGCTATGTGACCCGCGGCACGCACCCGGTGGTTTGGTGCCCAAAAGACCAGTCTCCCACGGGCGATCATGACCGGCAAATCGGCGAAGGCGTCACCCCCGAAGAGTACACCCTAATCAAGTACAAGTTAGATGAGAAGACTTTTTTGCCAGCGGCGACTTTCCGCCCCGAAACCGTCTACGGCATCACTAACATGTGGATTAACCCCGATGCCGTCTACGTCAAAGCAGACGTTAACGGCGAATCCTGGATAATCAGTCAAGAAGCCGCGGAGAAACTCAAAGAACAGGAACGCAAAGTCGAAGTTAAACGCAGCTTCAAAGGCAAAGAACTCATCGGCAAAACCTTCACAAACCCAGTCACCAACCTCAAATTCCCAATCCTTCCAGGCTGGTTTGTGGACTCCAAAACCGCCACCGGAGTAGTCTACAGCGTCCCCGCTCATGCACCCTATGATTATTTGGCGCTGCGTGATTTGCAGCAGAAACCCGAGGTATTGGCGCAGTTCGGCGTCGACCCAGAGTTGGTTAAGGCGATTAAGCCCGTCTCAATCATTAAAGTCGAGGGTTTCGGCGAGTACCCCGCGGTTGAAATCGTCGAGAAAATGGGCATAAAAGACCAAAACGACTCTAAAGCCGACGTAGCCACTAAAGAACTCTACAAAAAAGAGTTCCACGGCGGCACCCTCAAAGCCAACTGTGGTCCATACGCAGGCAAATCCATACGAGAAGCCAAAGACATCCTCATCGCCGACTTCAAAAAGATGGGCGTCGCCACCAGCATGTATGACCTCTCTGAACCCGTGGTTTGCCGATGCATGACCCAGTGCATAGTTAAAATCCTCTCAGACCAGTGGTTCTTGGATTACTCGGACCCAAAATGGAAAGAACTCGCCCACCAAGCCATAGCGTGCATAGCCGTTTACCCGGATTCGGCTAAGCCATGGTTTAACACCGTTATCGACTGGCTAAGGGAATGGGCGTGTGCCCGCACCACCGGTTTCGGCACGCCGCTGCCATGGGGCAAAGGCTGGATAATCGAGACACTAAGCGACAGCACCGTCTACATGGCGTTCTACACCATAAATAAACACATCAAGCAACACAACATAAAACCTGAATCACTAACCCCTGAAGTATTCGACTACATATTCTACGGCAAAGGCGAACCAGACGAAGTGGGCACAACCACCGGATTAAGCCGCGAGTTGCTCGATGCCATGCGCAGTGAATTCCTCTATTGGTACCCCTTTGACCTACGCAACTCTGCAAAGGAGTTGGTGCCTAACCACCTTAGTTTCTGCGTCTTCCACCACGCTGCGCTGTTTCCGCCGCAGCATTGGCCAAAAGCCATAGGCGTAAACGGCATGCTCATGGTTGAAGGACAAGGCATGCATAAAAGCAAAGGCAACTTTATCACCATGAAAGGTGCCGTCGAAAAATACGGTGCAGACGCCACCCGCTGTGCATTGCTGTTGGGTGCAGAGGGCATGGATGACCCTGACTGGCGAGCGGAAAACGTTAGCGACCTCAAAACCAAATTTGAGTCGCTGATGGGTTTCGCAGGTGCAATCATTGCATCCGCCAAAAAAGAAGAGGACACCGCGCTTGAACGCTGGCTTTTGGGCAGGATGCAGCAGTGTGTAAAAGAAGTCACCGCCGCCCTCGACGAGCTTAAGACGCGTACGTCGTTGCAGACGGCGCTGTTTGAAACTTGGAATGATCTCCGCTGGTATATCCAACGCAAAGGCAACACAGAAGCTAAAACATTGGGTGAAGCCGTTAAACTCTGGCTTAAAATGCTTGCTCCGTTTGCACCGTTCATGTGTGAGGAATTATGGAGTCAAACTGGCGAAGAAGGCTTTATCAGCGTGGCGAAGTGGCCCGTCTTTGATCCCGCTAAAGTGGATGCTGGGGCTGAGGAACAGGAAAACCTCGTCACTGACACAATGACAGACACCAACAACATCCTCAAAGCCATGAAGATTGCCCCAACCCGCATTGTCTACTACACGGCGGCAAATTGGAAATGGCAAGTGTACCTAAAAGTAGTCGCTAAAACCGTTGCTGGAGAAGCCAAAATCAACGAGCTTATGAAAGAATTCGCCTCCGATCCAGCGTTGAAACCGCATATGAAAGACATCGCATCGATGGTGCCCCGCATCATAAAAGCCCTCACCAAAGTTTCGGGCGAACGCAAAGCCAACATGACCAAAATCGGCGAAGTCAACGAAAAAGCCATCCTCGACTCTACAGCAGTGTTCCTCAAAGACCGCTTCAACGCCCAAATCTCAGTGTACAGTGAATGCGACGAGAAACGCTTTGACCCCAAACACCGCTCAGCAATGGCTATGCCGTATCAACCAGCAATCTACGTCGAGTAAAACGAACGCTGTTGCTCTCGGCTGACCTCCCCTCCCCTATTTATCGGTGGATAAAATTTTTTATTTTGTAGTTGTTGCTGGAGACGTCTTATACACAACAACAACCAGTGGCTTGTGTGAGGGTTTGTGTTTTGTGTTCTGCGTCTGGTTTAGGTTGCTGGCTGGTTGTGCAGCTTGCAACAAGCAGAACAGACAAAACAACCCTTTTCGGTAAACAATTATACTAAAGCGTTTGTTTGGCTTTAGCCCTCGTCAACAACACAAGCAACCCAACGGCGACTACCAAGCCGGCTGCTACTGCCCCTGCCGCTGTGTACCATACCCAACTTGGAAACGCCCCAGCTTCAGAGTCTCCGCCGACCCCGTTTATGGCGACACGGTGGATACTATGATGATAGGTGAACATGACAATCCAGGAGTTTCCGCTTGAATCTATCGTGCGGTCGGTTAGGTTGCAGTCCAGGTAGACTTTGATGTTGTCGGCTGAGGGTATGAAGTCTTTGGAGATTGTGGCTTTAACGTAGCCTGTGGAACCGTCGGGACCACTAACGGTGAAGGTCAATTCTGGGATTGAACTGTTGAATGAGAATTCGGTGACTGTACTGTTTGATTCTATGTTAAATTTGCCGGCATCCAGTGTGGCATTGGGCTGAATTGTTGGTTCAGCGGTGGACGGCGGTGTTTCAGTGGGGTTCTGCACTGGAAGCTGAGCCGTTATGGCTGCGTCCGGCATTGCTTCTGGGTTGGGTTCGGTTAGATAAGGCTTGAAGGTTACGTTGCCCAATGTGAAGTCGTCGTTGAAGTCTAGAATTGACTGGCTGATTGTTTGTTCATCGGTGGTTCCCCACCAGTTCTCTGAGGCGTCAATGTTTACTTTTATGTTTGTCAAATGGATGTTATAGCCGCTGTTCCCATAGATGTTGTTGTATTGAATTGTTGGCAGGGGAACACCGCCGTTCCAAATGTCGATGCCATCGGTATTGTTGGCGAGGGTGTTGTTTCTGAGGATGGGATTGAATGTGGCTGAAACGGGCATCATAATGCCATAGGTGTTATTAGCAATTAGGTTGCGCTCGATGAGGGGCGAGGAGCAGAATTGGTTTGAGCCCACATAAATCGCCTGATAGTTATCGGTGAATACGTTGTTGGAGATGACGGCGCTTGAGTCGTAGAGCACTAAGCCGTCGCCTGTGACAAAACGGTTGCCATTAATCTGGGGGGAGCCCGTGAAAATTGTTATTCGACTGTTGAAGGTGCAGTTGATGATTTTAGGCGAGGCACCGTCAACCTCTATGTTTGTATGGTTAAGGACAGTGCTCTCTATTATGCCTCCGGAAGCCGATGCCATAAAAAGGAGCCCGGCACTCGACGTTGTTGAGCTTGAGCCGTCGTTGAAGTGGATGGGGTTTGCTGGACTACCTTGTGCCTGCAGGGTACCGTTTACCTGTATGTAGTAACTGCCCAAGTTTATTGTGACGCCCGGTTCTATCGTTAGGGTTCTGCCGCTTGGTATGCCAACTGAGCCTGTAAGGGTGTATGGGCTATTCGCTTGGGTCCATTTGGTATCGGTGCTTATTATACCGCCGAAGAAAGTTGAAGCCTGTGTCGTGCCGAAAAAGACGGAACCAGCGGCTGTCCCGCAGAGTATTAGAGTAATAAGAAGAACGCTGAATGCCCTTTTCAAGTTGACACCATAGAATTAGTGAGGGACAGAAATTTAAGGGTTCTTGACTCTGTCAGGTCATCGGAGTTAGAATAACGGATTGATTCTCAGCAGGCTACTCAGCATCAAGCTCAGCGTAAATACTATGGCGATTATAACGAAGTCTTTGGCTAATACTTCGCCGACTTTGAAGAGTTTCTTGTTGTCTGCGCTGTCTTCTTTGAAGATAGTTTGTCTTTTCTGGATTAAGCGCAGGGTGATGAAAATCGACAGCGCCGCCAATGCTGTATAGTAAATAATCGGCAACTGAAACAGCACTCCCACCAGAACCATCAGTGGAATCATCAAGTAACCCATGACGATTGTGAATAGCAGGCCGCGTCTGAACCCAAGGATAATCGGTATGGTGCGTGAGCCGCTGTGGAAATCCGAGGCGTAATCTGCCAAGTCCTCCCAGAGGCTGTTGATTGCTGTGGTTACGCCGATCAGCAGGATCAAAACTATGATGCTTGGGGTGAAGGCGTTGAAGAAAGCCGCGATTATCATCATGGGCACGGCGCCTACCGTGAAGTTAACGAGTGGTTTGTAAGCGGTTTTGCGAAGTCTAAAAGGCGGAGCAGAATACAAAACGCCAAACAGGATGCCTAAACCGATAAACAGCACCACAAACGGCATCAACGTAACAGCCCCCAAAGCCAACGACAAAGCAGTAAACCCGGCGGCAACAGCCAAGCCGTATTTGCCAAGTTTTCGAGTGAAATGCGCCCGGTTAGGATCGGACAGAACATCTAAGTCTACGTCGCAGAGGTTGTTTACGGCGTCAACGGCACTCCAAATGCAGAAGATGATAACGCCTAAAAAGAGCGCTGTGGGCCAAGCGAAGGCTTTAGCTGCTAAAAAGGTGGCGCCGACCGAAATCATGAATAGCATTAAGCCTCGTTCGACGGAGATAAACTGGGCAAAACCCCTCAAATCCTGCAGCATACCCCCGCAACACAACCACCCCTCTTAAGCCTTCCGCAGATCAGCAAAGCTTATCGCCTAAATCTTCTGCATTAAATAAGCCTGCAAGTTAACCTTGCATTACCTGCAAAAATCGAGTGGTTCACCGGTTGATTTTTCTAAAGGGTTCCTTGGTCAGCCGAGCAAGAACCATTAATACGGCAAAAAGGACAAGCATAAGTGCGAGTCCAGTTTGAATCGGCAGGGGAAACTCGGGCACGGCAGGCGCAGACAGGGTGTAAATGTTGCCGTTGGAGGATGTGAAGTAGAGTTCCTGGTTTTGGTCTAATCCAAAAGAGGTAATGCTCTGCCCAGAATCAACCATCAGCGTGTTTGCAGCGGTGCCGCTATAGCGGAGTGCCCATATTCTGCCTGAGCCATAGTCGCCATAGACGTATGCCCCATCCAGTGCGGGAAGGGCTTTGCCATGGTAAACGTAGCCGCCGATAATCGCGTTGCCCAAATCATGCGTATAATTCCAGATGGGCAGGGTAAGCCCTGTCCCGTTGCAGCCGCTCGGCGGATTATAACAGAGTGTGCCCTCCATAGTGTTCCACCCGTAGTTTTTGCCTTTCTCAACCAAATCGATTTCTTCGAGCCTGTCCTGTCCCACATCGCCAACCCAAAGCTGACCTGTTGCGGGGTCAAAGCTGAACCGCCAAGGGTTGCGTAAGCCGTAAGCGTAGATTTCTTCGAGGAAACCATCAGTGTTGCCGACAAATGGGTTGTCTGCGGGGATGCCGTAGTTTCGTCCGTTCGACTGCGAGTTCACGTCTATTCGGAGGATTTTTCCAAGCAAGATTGAACGGTTCTGGCCGTTGCCGTTGGGGTCGCCTTCTGAGCCGCCGTCGCCGACGCCGATATAGAGGTAGCCGTCGGGTCCAAATGCGAGTTCTCCGCCTTTGTGGTTGCTGTAGGGCTGGCTTATCTCCAGTATGACTTGCTGGCTGTTGGGGTATGCGAGGTCAGGGTTGTTTTGGTCTGCGGTGTAGCGGGCTATTACCGAGCGGCGGGGGTTATCTGCAACGTAGTCGACATAAAAGTTGTGGCTTTGAGTGTAGTTTGGGTCGAAGGCTACGCCTAAAAGGCCCTGTTCGCCACCGTATAAAACGCGGTCTGTTATGTCGAGAAACACTGCCGAACCAGATACGTTTTGGGTGTTGCTAAAGACCTTGATTACGCCAGACTGCTCTATAACAAAAAGCCTGTTTGCCCCGGTTGGGTCTGAGAATAAGCCGACTGGATGGTTAAACGTTAAATTGGGAAATGCTTTTTGGGCTAAGTAAAGAGCGGAAGTCTGCTCAGCAGCTTCTTGATAGAAGGGCATAGCGGCAGAGATAACAAACAATCCTAAGAGGACATAGGCTAACAGAAATTGTCTCTTAAAACTCAATCTTATCCAAACAAGTAGAGTTAATTGTTACAATTAGTCAGATGTTGAACAATAAAATGAAAGAGAGGTTAATGGCTGACTTCCGCGGATTCTTCACGGTTCTTAAGCTTCTCTTCTAGGAGAACAAGCAGTTCCTGCGGCTTCACTGGCTTAACCA
The DNA here is from genome assembly GCA_963702095.1 of Candidatus Bathyarchaeota archaeon. Classification (GTDB taxonomy): domain Archaea; phylum Thermoproteota; class Bathyarchaeia; order Bathyarchaeales; family Bathycorpusculaceae; genus Bathycorpusculum. The sequence continues at coordinate 1,197,587 of OY969706.1, read as the reverse complement.
AATAGGCGTCTGCACCCTCATCAAGAGCTTTCACGCCTGTTTCAAGCGACGGAAAACCTGTAATCATGATTTTCACGGTGTTTTGAAGCTGCTTTTTGAGTTTAGCAAGCAAATCAGTGCCGTCCATATCGGGTAGCCTGATGTCTACGAGGGCTAAATCGTAGTGCTGTACCTCAGCTTTCTCTATAGCTTCTTTCCCAGTCTCTGCCGTCACTATTTCATAACCGCTTTTCTGCAGAATCCTTGTGAAGGTTCGCAGTATCGATTTGTCATCATCCACAACGAGTATAGTTTTTTTAGATGCTGCCAACTTCAAACATCCTTTCTAAACTTGTATAATCGGCTATCTCGAACACGAGGGTCACGGGTCAGCCGTTATTATCTTTGCAGTATCAAACAAGCGTTTGACGCCACAAAGTCTCCTTAACTCGCGGTTCGGCATTTTTAACAATGAATTTCGATACTAATAAACGCTATCCCCTAAGGATACTGTTAAGTTAAGTTACCCGACAAAAACTCTGAAATTTTTTCTACTTTATAGTGGGGTTTACATTTACAGAAAGTTTTTCAAGTAGTTTTATACGCTAAAATATACTGTGAATTGCGCCTTACAGTAACTTTATTAGTAACTTATTATAGATACTATTGCAGGTATTAGTAATGGGAAGTATAGGCAGTTATAAGTACCCCGACATATCTGTCCCCGAGGCATACAAGACGGCTAAAATAATCTATGATTTTTCAGGTCAGTCTATGAGCGTTCAACTACTTGCCGAAAAGCTCAACATATCTGCTCGTGGAGGGTGGACGGGTATGATTTTGTTCTCGCTTAAAAGATATGGTCTTGCTGAAGGAAGAGGATTGCTACATACGACAGACCTTGCAGAAAAACTTGTTAATCCGTTAACACCCCAAGAACTTCAAGCTACGAAAGAAACTATTTTTAATAAAATTGAACTTTGGGTCAGGATACGAAAGGACTATGGAACAAAAGCACTTTCTGGCGAGTTCTGCAGTTATTTGGTAGATAAGCTACATGTAGATAGACAAATAGCACAATCAAAGTATGAAAAGGTAGCCAAGCTATATACTGAATCAGTCGCATTCTGTTTTCCGTCAACATCCTCAGAGAGTAATTACGAGGACGATAGGAGGACAGAACAAGATATGGAAGAAAGACCAGCTAACCTTTCCTCATCATTTCAAGTCAGGCAACCAAGCCAACCGTCAGGTGTTGTATCCTATGGTTCGTCCGATGAATATAACATATGGGTTAAAAAAGACATAATTGCCATAGAGTTTGTCGAGTCACAGCTTGAAGCGATTAAGGCATGGTTAAAGCTACAAAAGACTAAACTCCAAACAGAAAAAGTATCATAGTCATTCTTTGACTGGAGTGACCGTTAGGGAACATTGCGTCCGACCTGCGCCCGCAGTGTTTCCCTAACGATAAGTGACTGGATTGCTTAGCATGGACATAGCCATCGCCCACTAAGCGGTTGATCGGGGGTTCAAATCCCCTTCCAGTCGCCATGCTTATGTTATGGGTAAAATATGATTTAACTTTTGTGGTAGTGTTGTAAGAGTCCCTTGAGAGTACCACAAGTTATAAATACTGTAGGCTTACTATAGTATTGCTGTAAGAGTGTGTGAACCGATGAACTGTAAATACTGCAACTCAGAAAACGTCACCAAAAAAGGCATACGCCACAACAAACAAACTTACAAGTGTAAAGATTGCGGTCACATCTTTGTACCAAACGGAAAATTCTCACGAATGAGAAACGAACAAAACATGATTGTTGCTGCCCTAAACTTCTACTACGATGGTATGTCTCTTAGAAAGACTCGCAAGAATATTGAGCAGATTTTTGGGGAAAAGGTTTCTCAAGTTACGGTTCTGAATTGGATAAAGAAGTATTCTGAGCTTGCCAAAGAATATATGCTGTCTCAAATTCCTCAACTTTCAGGTCTATGGCATGAAGACGAAACTATGCTAAGTTGTGAAGGGCGCAGTATTTGGTTCTGGGAAATGATAGACGAAGATACACGTTTCATGGTTGCTTCTCACCTTTCAAATACCCGTACTTTTGAAGATACGGTAAGTATCTTCAAGAAAGGCGTTGACCAAAGCAAAGTTCGCCCAAGAGCAGTATTCGTTGATGGAAGCCATGTTTACAAGAGTGCTTTTAACAAAGTATTCTATACCATGCGAAAGGATACAAGGGTTGAGTTAGTCCAGAGGGTTGGGATTAGAGCAAGAGAAACCAACAACATTGTTGAGCGGTTGCATGGAACACTCAAAGATAGAACACGTTGCATGAGAGGGCTAAAAAGCTATGATTCAACAAAACTGTTGCTTGAAGGTTGGAGCGTCTATTATAACTGTATTAGACCGCATCAAAGTCTAGGCGGTAAAACTCCCGCTCAAGCTGCACGGATGAACGTGCCTAATACTTGGAAAGGGTTGATTAGTGAAGCAACAAAAAGAGAAGCCATGCTTTTAGTTAATGCTTTGAGTAACAAAGTTGAGAAAGAGGAAGGATTGAAGGTGGTTAGTAAATGAAGAAAATAATCGTTAGTCTGCCTGATGGAGTGGTTGAAATCTTGGATAAGGAAGTTGTTGGCAAAGTGGGCGAGGGCTACAGTGATACTTTAAGAACCATTATTATGAATTGGTTAAGTGAACAAGGATACTTGGCGAAAGGTGGGAAACATGAAGAAAACAAAAATTGAAAGAGAACCATTAGAAGAAATAGATCTCTTAGACGACATGCAATCAGCCCTAGTAGACTTACTCATTGAAAAAGGCATCATAACTGAAGAAGAATATGAAAAGAGAGTAAAAGGAAGAGTTAAGCTCAAATAAGCTGTTGCTCTTGCTTTTTTATCAAGTCCTTGATAGAAAGAGCTTTAATATCTAAGTTATCGTTGAGTTTAGCTCTAGCTATTTCTTCATAGGCACCACGCCCAAAACTAAATGCAACAACTATACCTTTTGTTTTCTTTTTTCGTCTCAGTGCGGTCTCAAAATTATCGATTACGTTTCTCCCAATGTCCTCTGATTGCTTAACTTGGATAGGGATTCCTTCAAATGTTGTCCCATCGATGCCCATGTCACCGCTTTTTCTTGCGGTAACTCTTCCATAGAGCCTTTTAACGACCCAATTCTGAAACTCAAAAGCCGCTATCTTGCGCAGGTCATCCTCTGTTAGTGGCATACCCATCATGTTTGGTGATATGTGAAGTTTCCGCATTCGTCTTTCCATCAAATCACAAGCTGTAGGTGAAATATCTATACCCACCCATCGTCGCCCTTTTTTATGTGCCATCGATATAGCTGTTCCACATCCGCAAAAAGGGTCGAGAACTATGTCCATCGGATTTGAGGATGTGTTAATAATCCTTTCAAGGAGACTCTCAGGTTTTTGCGTGGGGTATCCTAGACGTTCTTTTGCATGAGAGGATAAAACGGGTACATCAGTCCATATATCTTGAAGTAAAATGCCTTTTGCTTCGTCTAAATATTGTTTATATCTTGGCATGCCTCCAGCTTTTTTTGGGAAAAAAATTCGGCCTTCCTTTTCTAATTCATCAAGTTTTGATACTCTATATTTCCAGTGGACACCTTTCATTGTTACATCGATGCCCTTCCAAGGTTTACCTGACTCACCATTTCTAGTCCCAGCAGCAGTTAAATCACGAGAAAGCCATACTCTTCCATCTGCATCCTTATGGTTGTAAAATTTATCTAAGTATTTTTGTTCGTAAGGCATATATTGAGGATTAAATGTGTATTTTTCGCTTTTAGTGTAGAACAAAATATTATCGTGAATTGTTCCATACTTCTTGATTATTCCTTCGCCGCTATGCGCGGCTGTACGTTTCCATATTATATCATTTACTAATCGTTTTTCCCCAAAAATGCGGTCTAAAAGTATCTTCAGGTAATGTCCTGCGTGCCAGTCACAATGTAAATACAAAGAGCCTGAGGTCTTCAGAACTCTATGACATTGCTCTAGTTTTGGAACCATCCATTCAACATAATTGTTTATTCCACCTTTCCATCGGTCTTCAAAAGCTCTAATCTCGTAACCGTCTCCCCAAATAATCTCATATTGTTGGTTAGAAAAGAATGGCGGGTCAGCATAAATCAGATCAACACTTGCATCTGGAAATTTTGAGAGAACTATTTCGTTATCGCCACAGTAGATTGTGTTAGTGTTGAAATATGGGACAGCCATTTTTTTATCCCTTGAAAGAAAAACAGTCTATTCGAGATATTGCCTTTATGAAAACACAAGATAGATTTAAAATCAACAATAAGTTTCCCCTCAGGTAACTTAACTTAACAGTATCTCCCCTAAGCCGGCATCCACATAACTCCTACGATGTGCCGCCAAAACTCCAAACCACTAGGCGATATGACTTCAATAGAGATATAAACTCAGAAAAAGATGGTTTAATGTAGGTTTTGACTTTTTATAATGTTGGCGAATTCTTTTACTTTCAGAATTACCCCTGAAGTTCCACCCAGTTACCACCAGAAACTATTCGATTTCATATACACCCAATACATTCTCCCACAGAAACAGCGGTTCATCGACATCGTCAGGGAATCAACGGTTCTTGGCGAAAAACTAACCTACACCATTGTAAATTCAGCGGGCAACCACCTTCTAAACGTAGAAGTAAAAAGCGGCAGCCCATTCGAATTAAAAATCGTTCCAGTCAGTTCCGCCGCATCACGCACTTCGGTGGATGAAGCAAAACAAGATATCCTAATAGCCACACAAATCTTCTCAGCAAACAGCAAAAACGCCACTGTATTCTTTGCTTGGCGGGAAGGCGAAGAAATCGTCCCTGAAGCTTATACTAAACCAGCGAAGTCATTTAACCGCCTCTTTTTGGAGACCCAGATTCTATTCTTCGTAGTCTTCATCGTCTTCGGCATGCTCATTTTTATAACCATATCCTCTGCTTACCCACCAGGGTTCTGGATTGCCCCCCTAATTCTAATAGGCATACAATTCATCTTTGTCTTTTACTCTAACCGGTTCATTGCACGCAGCGCCGACTGGCACATAACCAAAGAAAACCCCATCATACACTTCCTCGAATTCTACTTACCGGTAAACGAAAAAAACGATTTCAACAAAACTTACCCCCGAGAAACCCTCATCGCCATAAAAAAAGAAATCTACGAGGAAATCATCGCCAAAAAAGGCGAGGTTGACGTTAACTCAGCCCAACAGGTTTTCTCAAAATACGGCGTCCCCTGTGAACTTCAAAACCTCAAAGCCAGAAAAGTCAACATTTACGAGTTAGTCAAAAACATCGCTGACCGCTTCCGTTTTCCCATGCCTGAAATAGTGGTTTCCAACACCATGGTTCCCAACGCGGCAGCCTCTGGACCCAGCCCCAAACGGGGATTAGTCCTCATAACCACAGGCATAATGGCACAACTAAACGAAGACGAATTAATGGGGGTTCTGGGACACGAGTTCGGTCACTTGCGAGGCCGAGACCCCTTGATCCTCTACGGGTTAGTTTCAGCTGAATTCCTCTTCCGCTTCTACGTCCTCTTCCAACTGTTCCCCCTGATCTTCTCCTCCTTTCTATTCTTTGCATACTTCTGGGCTGTGATGGTGTTGATATTTTTCATAGCCAAATTCTTCGAAGCAAGAGCCGACTTAGTCTCCGCCAAGGTGGTGGGTAACCCGCTGGTTTTGGCGGGGTCACTGGAAAAAATCGGTTTCCAACGCTTACTCTACGAACGCACCCCCTCCTACCGGGTTCAAGAGTGGCTGGGACTGGACCCGCACCCGCCGATTTACTTCCGGGTGGACCGCCTAGAAAAAGTCAGCCCCGACCAGATTCAGCATCCACTTATCGAATCCATAAGAGATGTCATCAACGGCTTTATTGCTACACTCAAAGGTTAGCGAGTGCCCAAGTTAGAAAGGCTTATCCGCGTCCTTAGTATAATTAAACAAGTAATTTTGGAGAGGAAAACTTGAGCTACACAGTAGAGCTAATCGACCCGGTCCAAAAAGATGCTTTATTCGAGAAATATAAAGCTGATTTGCTCTATACCAACAAAGCCGAAATCTACGGTTGCTGCATAAAAATCCTAACAGACTCCCCCAGAATCAAGGACCTATGGGAAGACAACTTTTACACTGCAAACGAAAACAACCGCAGCCACGGACGCCTCATCGTCCTCACCCAACCCAACCAACCCATGACCATAAAATACGACCCCTACACAAAAACCGCCTTCCTATTCAACGTCGACTATTATGGCTGGATAAAAAGCATAGCCTTAGCCATTGCAGGAGACATCTTAGAAGATGCACACCACATTTACCATGTCCACGGCGCATGCATAGACATCAACTGCCTCGGCATATCCATCATTGCCCCTTCAGGCACAGGAAAAACAACCCATTCCTGGGGTTTGCTGCGGATTCCAACGGCTCGGCTAGTCAGCGACGACTGGTACTTTGTACGCTTAAGCACCCGTGAACCTTTGGCGTTTAGCTCTGAGAAAAACACTTACATCCAAGCTGACATAGGCAAAATCTGGAACGAGTATGAGCAGTTGGTGGATAAGGCGCAGTTTGATGCGCGGGGCAGGGCAGTTGTGAATGTGCGGTGGATTGTTGGCAGCGGCGGCGTAATTCCCATGGCAACCATACACAAAATAATACTGCTGAAACGTGACCCCGCAGATGCGCGGGCAGTAACTTCGTTGACTGTGGACGACGCTTTGCAATATATGCTGGAACATAACTTCTGCAACCCCCATCAACTCGTACGGAACGACCGAAAACTGGCTTTACGCACCAACTTTTTCCAGAAGCTCTTCAAAAAAAGCGATACATACTTGGTAAACACAATTGGGGCGCCGCAGGAGACGCAGAAGGCGATTCGAACGCTTCTGTCCCTAAAAACATAGTTTTATAAGATTAAGCAAGATAGCCATAGCTGAAGAGGAAAAAAGGTTGAAACTACTCTTTATTGCCATCGACGGCATGGGCGATTTGCCGATTAAAGCGTTAGGCAACAAAACACCCCTTGAAGCAGCAAAAACCCCTAACATGGATTGTTTAGTTGAAGCTGGACAAACCGGTTTAATGTACACTGTGGGGAAGGGTGTCGCGCCTGAAAGCGACGTAGCGGTGATTTCACTGTTAGGCTATGACCCCTTCAAGTACAGTACAGGCAGAGGCGTCACTGAAGCTGCCGGCATAGGCTTAAAGATGAAAGACGGCGATTTGGCGCTAAGATGCAACTTTGCAACTTTAGGCGAAGGCAAACAGATCATCGACCGCCGAGTTGGACGCAACCTGACAACAAAGGAAGCCACGGAACTCGCAGAAGCCGTCAACCAAGAAGTCAAGTTAACCTCTTATCCGGCAACGTTTGAATTCAAAAACACCTTGGGACACCGAGCCGTGCTGCTTATCAGAAGCAAAGATAAACCCCTCTCAAGCAGCATAACCAACAGTGACCCCGCATACGCCATAATCAACGGATTAGGCGTTGCACAAGCCAACCCCGAAATGGTTCTGAAAACCTGCGAGCCCATGGACGACACTGAAGCCGCTAAAGTCTCAGCGGGGTTAGTTAACGAGTTCATCGAGAAGTCGCATGCGCTATTGGAAAACCACCCAATCAATATAAAACGTGCCGAAGAAGGCAAACTCAAAGCCAACGTCGTCTTAACCCGTGACGCCGGTCATTTGCTGCCGAAATTCTTCAACATCAACCAACACTACCACGTCGACTTCGCCTGCCTAGCCGACATGCACACAGAACGCGGCATAGCACAGTTGGCAGGCATGGATTCCTCGCTTCTTCCGCCCCCTTCAGGCAACCTGCAGGCTGACATGGAATACCGTGTCAAAGCACTCCAAGAAGCGTTGCCACAGCACGACTGCTTCTACATACACCTCAAAGGCCCCGACGAACCCGGCCACGACGGCAACTACAAACTAAAAACCGAAATAATCGCAGCCATCGACAAATACTTCTTCGGACCCTTGCTAAAGCAGATTTCGCTCAAAGACACCTTAATCTGCGTCACCTCTGACCACGCGACGCCCTGCGAGCTTAAAGTGCACAGTGACACGCCGGTGGCGCTTTTGATTTCAGGCGGCAAAGTAGCAGGCGACGGTAAAGACGGCAAGTTCTCGGAGAAAAACTGTGCCAACGGCAGTTTGGGAACTCTGGCGCATGGGTACGAGTTGATGCCGAGGCTGATGGAGCTGCTTAAAAAATAGCTTCGCCGAACCCTTTTCTATTTTTTTATCACTCGCTTTTCCAATAAGCCTATGGCAATATCATGGTTTGAGTTGCTGTAATTTTAGCCCTTTTTCTTATTTGCCAAGCGATTGTTTGCTTAAGCTCATCCATCGAAGCACACGCTATGCGCAACACTATATCGTATGTTCCATAAACTATTATGGCTTCTTCTATGCTCTCGATCGTTTTTAATTCTCGTAGAACGTCGGATTCAAACCCGGTCTCTGTATTCACTAACACAAACGCTTTGGGCATAACACAAACTCCTCCCGCTTACCCCTTTTAAAAAAATGAAAGAGGAAGGTGAATTTAGTAGTCAAGAATTGCCTTGACTGCGTCGTTTTCGACTTCATGCGCTAGTGGAATACCTGTTACCTGTTGGGCAATGCTGCTTAAACTCATGAGGTCGCCCCGGTTTAACAAGTTAAGGTTCCATTTCCGATTGCCAGCCATTAACTGTTTCAAGCCCACACCAATTCTGTCCGTCAAGTACGTATAAACGCCAATGCTTTCCAAGGGGATTTCACTGAAACGTTGACCGTACTTTGCTTTAAGTTCTGGTGTGGCAATGAAGAATTTCTCAGGTGTTGCACCATATTTAGCGGCAAAACTACTCGGTAACTTGCCTTCGGCTGCGAGTTGTTTGAAATAGCTTGATTTCATAGCGGCTGTAAGCGGTGAGCGTCCCATCAAGACTGCTTTGACAAGGGGCCGTTTCCAAAGTTGCTCATTGCGATGGTTTTGAATATGCTGGTTTCTTCTATGAAGCCGCCGGCCATAATTAAGTCCGGAACGTATTTTCCTTTGCTTTTGAGTATCTGTGCGCATTGCAGTACCAGTGCTTGTAAATACAATGTTGGGATGCTCATTTCATCCATCATGGGTACTGGGCTCATGCCTGTTCCTCCGCCTGCACCATCGAAGCTTAACGCATCTATCTTTGCTTCAGAAGCAAATTTCATGGTATACGCAACTGCTGAGGGCCTGTAGGCGCCTGTTTTTAGGAACACTTTTTTAGCGCCCTGTTTACGTAGCCACTCGATGTCTTCTATGAAGGGCTTCTCTTTGGGTATACCGACTCTGCTGTGACGCTCAAAGGTGTTAAAGACGCCGTCGCGAAACGCCTGCTGAACTACAGGGTCCTCTGGGTCAGGGATCACTATGTAACCGCGTTTTTTGAGTAGGATGGCTTTCTGTATGTCTTTTAGGCGTACTTCTCCACCTATGGCTTTGGCGCCTTGACCCCATTTACGCTCAATCACGTTTACTTCCAGTTTTGACAGCGCATATGTGTCTATGCCCAGTCTTTGGTCTTCGACGTTTGTCTGCACGATGACCTCGCCATATTTTTTATCCCAGAATTTTCTAAAAGAATCAACCCTTCGTTTAAGCTCCGGTGAATGGGTTACTTTTCCGTTTGTACATGTAGCTGCGACGTCCATACCTGCAATGTTTTCACCTATTATCACTGAGACCCCTGCGAGTGCTGCTCCAATCGCTAATCCATCCCAGTTTACACGCGCTACTTCTGTTGAGCCGAAAGCGCCGGTTAGGATTGGCAGTTTAAGTGGAACCCCGCCTACCACTGTTTCTGTGTTTGCATTTGGGAATATGGCGTCTTCTGAGGTTTCGGGTATGCCTTGGGCTTCCAAAAGTCCGGCTTGTATGTTGAAATGTGACCAGTCTAACCCGAAATTCTTGAGGGCTCCTGCGGTGCTTGTTCCAAATTGTGCCGGTTCAGGATAGAGTGCTTCTCTTCCTCTAAAAGCAGATAGGCTGATTTCGCAAACCACGGGACAGTCGCGGATGCAGATGGGACACATACCACTGATAGTGCTTGTGTCTTTAACTCGTGTGTTTGTTCCTACGGTTGATTTCCCATTTAGATATGAACCATTTTTTTGTGTACGTTCACTCATTTTTATGCTCCCCAGTCTTTTCCTTTTTCATACTACTGCTCAATCAGATGTAGTACTACTAAGTTATGATAGTTTTTACTGAGTATGATTATTTAACTCTTATCAATGCCAAGCGATACCAAGTCATACCTACGAATGCCGCCTGCGACGTAAACATTTAAGTGCAGTCACTCAAGATATTGTAGCGATCGTGGGATGACAAAGAAGAAAATAGCAATCAGCATAGACCAAGAACTCTATGATTGGCTCAAGAACGAAGTTGACTCTGAGGAGAGAACGTTCGCTTCAATTAGCCATGCAATTGAATACTGTATCGCTTATTTGAAAAAAGATAAAGATTTTGAACTAAACAATAAAGTTAGAAGGCAATAAAATGTGTTCTTAAATGCAGCATCGCCGGAACACGGCGATTAAGGCTTAGACTCGGCAAGTAAATCGTTGAGTTGAGCAAACAACTCTAGAAAAAGGTGCCCCTTCTCGGTCGTGGAGTACTTGTTGACTCGTTTGGCAAGTAAACCCTGAGAGTTCAGCGAGTCCATGTGAGTTTTAAGCTGCGAATAGTTAAGGTTGGCGTTGTACATTATGCTGGTTTTAGTTTTCTGTTGCTCACAGAACAAAAGGATCTCTGCGATGATGTCGAGTTTGCCGCGTCTGGACCCTTTGAGGTTATTGCGTTCGCGGTCATGTTTAAGCAACGCAAACTGCAATTCACGCCTATTGAGCTTGGCGGTTCCTGCGGCGGAGCTCGTCAACCAAACATTCCCCATTTTAATTTCCACTAGGGCATTTTAGCTCTTAAACGAATGTGACTGTACATTAACAGTAACATACAACCCAAACAACGCTGGGTGGTTAACGCTTTAAATAATCAATTAATAGTTAAACAAGACAGTGAAGAGCAAATGGGTCAAAAACTGCTGATTTACTCCGACGGCGGCGCAAGAGGCAACCCTGGACCAGCCGCAGCCGCCTACGTTGCCAGAAACGAGCGGGGTGTAACCGTAAAAACAGACGCCCACTTCATAGGTTACCGCACTAACAACCAAGCCGAATACGAAGCGCTATTGTTGGCGCTCAGATTTGCTGTTGATCAGGAGGCCACCGAAGTCGTCTGCCACCTTGACAGTGAATTAGTTGCTAAACAACTCAACGGCCAATATGCCGTAAAAGACAAGGTGCTGCAGGGGCTCAACCACCAAGTCAAAGCCATGTTGGGCTGCTTTACGAAGGCAAGTTTTGTGAATGTTCCTAGGAGTCACCCACAGATTAGCAGGGCTGATGCATTGGTGAACAAAACATTGGATGCAGAAGCAGCAAAGCCTCCGCAAACTGGTATTCATGGCAGAATCGCCAATGAAAAGGCTGGTGGAGGCGGCGTGTTTGTTCATGCCAGCATCCGCACAAGCAACATGCAACGAAGCATCGAGTTTTACAGTAAATTCTTCGGTCTAGTTGTTAAGAGCCGACATGAAATCAAAGCAACCAACGCAGAAATCGTTTTTCTCCAAGACCCAGAGGGCAGAGGCTGCATTCTTGAGTTAACATTTTACCGTGACCAAAAAGAGTTCCAGCAGCCCGAATACGAGAAACGCCTCTTTGACCACTTAGGCTTCGAAGTAGGCGACATAGAAAAAACCGTAGCCACCATGAAACAGGCAGGCGTAACAATCAGCGACGAACCAACCAAATTCGACAGGAACACAACCATCGCTTTCCTCGAAGACCCTGATGGAACCCTCATTGAATTAATCGAGCGCAAATAGCTTACTCGTAGAATTTGGGACGCGCCCGTTTAGTGTATTCCTCGATAGCTTTAGCGCGTTCCTCCTCCTCTTTATCTTTGACTTCCGCTTCTTTCTCTGCGGGTTCCGCGATTGTTTTTTCGAAGTCGCCGTCCACGTTTTTGTAGCTGCCTTCCAACGCAGTTATGTAGGTTTTGAAGTCGGCTATGGCGTTTTCTGCTTGGCGATGGGACGAATGTACTTGTTCCGAGAGTAAGATGACGAGGTCCATGATGCTATGCAGCGTCTGCTTGTCTCTGTCTGGGGCGTGGTCGTAGTACCGCTGGAAAACACTCATTAAATCCATGAACATGTCGTCAACCTCCTTGGTTTCCCTTCTGAAGAGGTTCTCGGAAGTCAACGACTTAGTTTTTAGAGTTAACATGAGATTTTTAAGAATGGCAGAATCAGAATGAGACAAAACAAAAACCCAAACTAGCCTATGGTGGCTGACTAAATTATATTTTTTGGTCAAAAAGTTATATGCAAAATTTAACCGATGACTCGTTTTACGCCCGGAATTTTCTTAAGTGGCACAATCACGGCAAGGCAGATGAGCAGGGTCAAAGCGGTGATCAAGGGTATTTCTATGAAGGGATTTAGCGTTGTGATGCTGATTGTTACGCCCAAATAGCCGTTCTGCAAGGTTTCAAGCACGATGGGGTGGAAGAGAAAAATGGGCAACGTGTTGGCGCTGACAACTTTTACAGCGCGGTTTAATCGGGGCCTTTGGTTTTGAAGCGCCTGCGTCGGAACCGAGAGCAATAGCAAAAACAGGGCTTCTGAAGCTACTATGATGTTGAATGTGTAGGCGTCGTAGAAGTATTGGCTGTATTTTTCGCCCATGTGACCAACGATGAGGTAGGTTCCTATCATCGTCCACAATAAGCCGCCTGCTAAGCCAACGTAGAGCAGCCACCGACGCACATGCACGTTTAGCAGGTATACGCCCAAGACGAAGTAGCCTATCCAACCCGTGAAGATGAAGACGTTGGCGTTTAGCTGGTAGGGTCCCAGCAAACCGATGAGGGGAAGTATGGCGGTGCCCAAAAACCATATCGCCACGAGGTAGCGGATGATTTTTGGTTTCGCATGTTTTATGAGTACACGCAGGATGGGGGTTAGTATGTAGAGTCCAAGCAGCAGGTAGAGGAACCAGAATTGATAGTAGGGTCCATTTAGTATACCTTGGGCGATGGTTTGGGCGGATAATGACCAGCCTTCAACGAAGTAGCCCCAGACGAAATAGATTGCGCCCCAAAAAAGAAAAGGAACCCCAATCCTCGCAAACCGCTTTTTAAAAAACACGCCTAATGGTTCGTCGGCTTTGCTGGGTTGCAGCAGAAGAGCACCCGCCAGCATGACAAACAGGGGGATGCATACGCGGGCTATGGAGTCATAGATGTTGGATGCTACCCAGATCTGTGTGCCCTGAGGCGACATCAAATCGACGTTGGGGTAGTCTTCGATGGATGCATGCAGTAAAATAACCAGAACTATGGCGACAGCCCGGATAAGGTCAACGGGAAGGGTTATGTCCCAATGTTTTGGGATCATTTCAATCCCCAATTCCCTTTTGGCTGATTGTGCTAATAATTTTTGCGTTTTTATGGCTAAAAATGCGCAGTTGGGACGGGGATTAGCTTTCGGTGAGAGAAAAGTTTAAGGGTAGATGTTTATTTTAGTTGCGAGGTATTCTACGTTTGAGGTTTGTGGTTTGAGCACCAAAATGGAAACGATCGAAGAACGCAAAGCGGAAGTCCTCATAAAACTCAGAAAATACAAGCTTGTCGAGAAACAGAAGTATGAAGGCGCATACGCCTACATAATCGATATACCCCAGAACAAGGAAAGAGCGATTGTCTGGTGCATCCTAGGCGAAGCCACAGTTGGCATCGCAGCCATGAACACTCTCTACAAAGTGTTGAAGGAGAAAGAACTTGAACGCGCCATCGTCGTCACCGAAGGACGCTACACCCACGCCGTCAAGTTAGGCGCTAAAAAGAAGAATGTTGAGTTGCTGCCCAAATCCTTCCCAGTGTTCGACATTTTCGAGCATGCCTTGGTGCCTTACCACGAGATACTTAGCGAGAAAGAAAAGAAAGAGTTGCTTGCCCAGTACAGAGTGAAGCCGTACCAGATGCCTCAAATCCGCTCCGGCGACCCCGCAGTCAAAGCCATCGGCGCAGAACCCGGCGACGTATTAAAAATCACTCGTAAAAGCACTACTGCAGGCGAACATATAACATACCGTTACGTAGTAGAATAAACAATCTTCCTTTTCTTAGTTTTTGTTTTCTAGTGTTAGAAGAAGAGAGTGTTGTTCTTGCTCATCATTTTTCAATGAGTTGTTTGGGCGATTGCTTTTTTGTGTCTGCGTCGGTGTCGGGTTGCAGGCTGGTTGAGACTGATTCCACAAGCTGAAAAGCCGAAACTTTTGACCTGCTGTTGTATAAATCAGTCAAGGGTTGAGCCTGCAAATACTCCTCGCCTTCTTTTACAACTTTTTCTTTATTGAATTGGTATCTTGGGCATGCTTCGTGGCTTTTTAGGCGGTGTTCTGGGAAAATGCACTCCCACTTTTCACGAAATGCGTTGCATGCACCTTTATCGGTGAGGTATTTGCATACCAAAGCGAACCCAAAGTTTCAATGCTCACTTTGTTATTTAAATAGTTGTATAGCGCTTCATTATTGAGAAACTATTTTAAGTTTATTAAGGTCTTTCTCTTAAAAAAATTTCGATAGACCGACAGCAATTAACTGTTTTATTAGTACAATCACCAGAGAACCTTCCTTCTTTGCTTAAATTTAAAAGCCAGCCATCCCTAACGTACTTGGTTATCTTCGGTTCTCTTTATGGGGGTATGGCAGTTTACGGGGCACCACAAGACGGTTTAAGAAGGAGGCTACTTTTTAGGGTTGCAACGGTTTTCGGCGTCTGTTTCGGTGTGGCAGCGGCGTTTTCTTCCACACGCTATACAGGGCTCCATGTTGGGTCGGGCTCCATGTGGATGTGGAGCAACATACAAATTGGCTATTCCCGCATTTAGCACAAAGAAGACTGCCCTGCCCAAAAAAGAAATACATCCGCCAAGGCAGATGCACCGAATGCACCACCTACCACGCCGCCAAAGGCAAACTGCCATACTGCAAAAGACCAAAACCTCGCTGTTCGGTTTCTAAAAAAAGAGCAAATAACAAAAGCAGATAAGCATTATTCAACTTAATACGTTAACGTTCTGTCAACAAGGTCGGTGTACCAAGTGAATTCCAAAAAGAAGCAAGTTACCCCCAAATACAAGACAACTAATTATTACGCAAGATTCGTTGTATTCGGTTTGCTTCTTTGGTTTGCTTCAATCTTTATTTTGCATCTAAGCGGGTACAGTGCACAAATAAGCGATACTTTTGGTGGAAGCGGTCAAATTCTCCTTCTAACGGTCCTGCTTTTTGCATGTTTAGCGGGTGGATACTTGATTAATAGGTTTACTTGGAAGTACATGCTGATAAACAAACTTTAAGCCCCTTGAGTAGGTTTAAAAGCCTTCGTTCTGATTGTTGTTGTATAGTTTTTATTCTTGCTCGCCATCACTGTAATGCCACAGAGAGGAGTACATCGGGTTTGAATGGGAAACCACTGGTCAGCATAATCGGCGCTGGCATGTCGAAATTCGGTAAACACGAAGGCTTACTTGGTAGAGAAATTTTTGGGCAAGCAGCATCGGAAGCGTTTAGCCGCTGCCCCAAACTGGAACCAAAAAAAGACGTTAAAGCCATGTTCATCGGGCACATGGGCGAAGCCTACGAGCACCAGGGCCACACGGGCGCAACCATCGCCGACTGGATCGGGCTCCGAGGCGTAGCAGCCACCCGGGTTGAAGCAGCCTGCGGATCATCAGGCGCCGCATTACGCACCGGCATCTACGCTGTCCTCTCGGGCCTCAGCGACGTCGCCGTCGTCGGCGGCGTGGAGAAAATGACGCATCGAACCACCGCGGAAGTCACCGAGTACCTTGCGATGGCAGCCGATTACCCCTTTGAACAGTTCAACGGCATCACGTTCCCCGGCTTATTCGCCATGATGGCAACCGCGCACATGCATGCCTACGGCACCACTGAGGAGCAAATCGGTAAAGTCGCAGTTAAAAACCACCGCCACGGACTGTTAAACCCCAAGGCACACATGCAAAAAGAAGTAACGCTTGAGACCGTCATGTCCTCGAAGTATGTTGCGTGCGCCGCTTAAACTCTACGATTGCTCCCTCATAACAGACGGCGCAAGCTGCATCATATTAACCAAGCCTGAACTCGCCAAAAAATACAGTGACCAACCCGTCCACATCATAGGCAGCGGACAAGCCACCGACGCCATCGGACTCTATGAACGGTGCAGCTTCACTTCGCTCCAATCAACCAAGCTAGCCTCTAAAGAAGCCTACGAGATGGCACAGGTTAAACCCGACCAAGTTAACTTGGCAGAAGTGCATGATTGCTTCACAATCGCCGAAATGATTGCATATGAGGACCTTGGCTTCTGCAAAGCTGGCGAAAGTGGCAAACTAATCGACAGCGGCGCAACACAACTGGGCGGGCGCATTCCAGTGAACACCAGCGGCGGCTTGAAATCCAAAGGACACCCAGTCGGCGCAACCGGCACTGCACAAGCCTACGAAATGTACCTCCAACTCACCGACCAAGCTGAAAAACGCCAAGTAAAAGACGCGCAGGTCGGCTTAACCCACAACATCGGCGGCAGCGGTGCCACGGCAGCAGTCCACATTTACAGGAGAGAGCAATAATGAGCACCATTGCGCCTTTTACTATCGAGCAGTTTTACAAGTTCCTTGGGCAAGGCAAATTGATGGCTGGCTTATGCCAGAAATGCGGAAAAACCCACATGCCGCCCCGCCCATTCTGCGATAACTGCGGCTCCGAAAAATTCAGCTGGGTCAACGTTTCAGGCAAAGGAAAACTGCTCACCTACACAGTCATCAACGTGGCTCCACAGCAATTCCAAAACTTGACGCCCTACGCAGTCGGCATCGTTGAATTGGCAGGCGGTCTAAGGATTCCGTGCATGATTCAGGGGGTAACGCAGGAGCAGCTTAAAATCGGCATGGAGTTAAAGGTTGATTTTGGCTCATGCAGCCAGCCGCAGCAGTGGCCTCAGTGGCAGCGGTACTGCTTCAAACCCTACTAGCCTGCGTTGAGTAAATTATATACGCAACGTTTCCCCCATTCAGGCAGGCGAACCCCATGAGTAAGTCCTCCCGGTCAATTGCCCTCTTAGCAATTTTTCTTCTCCTATCCACTTCTACTCTGATGTTTCTGCCGCAGGTGCAGGCGGGTTCACGGTGGGTTATCCAAACGGTGGATTCCGCAGGAAACGTCGGCGAATGGTGTTCCCTATCTTTAGACTCTCAGGGCAACCCACACATAAGCTACCAAGACACCAGTAACTACGATTTGAAGTATGCTTATTGGACTGGCTCGGAGTGGATCACTCAAACCGTGGATTCCAACGGCGACGTCGGCGGCGCCACCTCCATTGCCCTTGATGCTTCAGATAACCCGCATATTGTTTACCGTGAAGTTTTCACTCAAGCCTTAAAGTATGCTTATTGGACGGGCCAAAGTTGGAGCACACAATCTATAGGCACTGAGTGGGGCAACAGTGTCTCTTTAGCGTTGGATTCCTCTGGCAGCCCCCATGTATCCTATATAGATGCAGCTGGACGCCTTAACTATGCAACCTTGACTGGTTCAACATGGAACATCCAAACCGTGGCTAAGGCAGGGGCAATTGGTGGCTATAGCGCCATTGCCTTAGATGCAACCGGAAATCCTCACGTAGTCTACTACGACCAAGAAGTCGTAAAGTACGCTTTGTGGACTGGTTCAAACTGGAACATTCAAGATGTGGCAGAAAGTGACGGCCCCTCCCAAGGGATATCCCTTGCTTTAGATTCCTCGGGAAAGCCGCATATAACCTACCAGTACTATCCAAGTTGGCAGCTTGAAACCGCTGCTTGGACAGGGGCTATGTGGAGCACGCAGGTCGTCGACTGGTCTGGCAGCTATGCATCAATAGGCTTGGACCCTAACGGAAACCCCCAAATAAGCTACTTCCACGATGGCGACTTGGCATTGTACTATGCTTCATGGAGCAACCAGACTTGGAACATAGAAAAAGTGGATACAAACGGCAAAGTAGGCTTCTACAACTCTTTGGTTGTTGACTCCAGCGGTAATCCTAACATATGCTACTACGACCAGACCAACGGCGACTTGAAATACGCCTACAAAGTCCAAACTTGCGCGGTCAGTTTTAGTCAAGAAGGCTTGACGGATGTGGACTGGACGGTTTTATGTGTGGACTCCGTAAACTACACAGTCTCCCAATTACCTGTGACATTCACTTGGGATATTGGCAGCCCCCACAACTACGCGTACAGCACCCAACTGCCCATAGGTACAGGGGACAGTTACGTGTGGACACAAACCTCTGGATTATCAGAGACGCAAAAGGGCATCTTGATAGCAGAAGATGGCGTAATCCAAGCGAATTATGTTCTCCAAAAAGCACCCGCGCCGACTATGCAGCCAACCCAGTCCACGGCTTTCTTAGGCAGAATAACTCAAAATTCTGGAACGCTCGCTGCCTTGGTGATTGCTATTTTTGTTTTGGCAGTGGCTGCTTTGGTCTTGTTGCTGCTTAAACGAAAGAGCCCCTATTAAACCGCGTTAAGAAAACCCTTCACAGGGGTGCTACTTTAGTTTCAAACGCTCGGGCATTCCCTATTTTCTCTCCATTGGGTGCCACTTGTTTATGCCGCGCCAACCCGCTCAAAAGTAGCTTGTGAAGGAAAAATCGTCTTCTACGACGTTCTCCCCGTTGCAATAGCCGGACTCAGGAAAGCCATCTGCATAACCGCAGGCAAACAAACACAATACAAAAAACTGCAGCCAAAAGACTATCCTATTCAACTCCTCTGATAACTAAATGGCGAGGTTTCTCTGCTTAGGCGGCTGAAAGTAAACCTCAATTTTCAGGAAGAGAGGAAAAACCCCAACCATCCGCAGAGTCCTCACCAACCAAGATAATGCTTGTATGCTTGATTAAGTTTTTGGGCTTCAAAGAAAAAGCTATCTGCAATCAAACCCAG
The DNA here is from genome assembly GCA_963702095.1 of Candidatus Bathyarchaeota archaeon. Lineage (GTDB taxonomy): Archaea > Thermoproteota > Bathyarchaeia > Bathyarchaeales > Bathycorpusculaceae > Bathycorpusculum. Next base: position 1,178,409 of record OY969706.1, on the reverse strand, counting down.
ACTATTCCTTGCTGAACTTTATGGCTTCAACACAGAAACCATCCGTTTGCATAGTTAGCTGCAGCGTACTGCGCAAAGAGCTTGAGCAACTAAAAAAAGAGGGCAAACTGGACGCTGAGTTGGTGTTTGTAAGCAAAAACTTCCACGTTGACTATGCCTTGCTAGAAAGCAACCTGCGAAAAATGCTCGGGCACACCAAAGGCAGGTTTAAGGGCAAAATCGTCTTGGTCTACGGTGACCTCTGCCTGGGGCAAGACGGTGAAATGAAGAAGCTGGTGCAGGAATACGGCGTCGCCAAGGTGGACGCGCTCAACTGTATCGACTGCCAGATGGGCGGAGCCGGAAAATCGCTGGATGTTGATCCGAACCATAACTTGATGTTTATGGGGCCTGGCATGGTGGACTTCTTTGAGGATATGCGGGAGAACCTTAGGCGTCAAGGCGTGGACGATGAGATGTTTAGCGGCATCAAAGGCGTCGTGTTGCTTGACACCGTGGGCAACGCGGACAAGCTAAAGGAAGACATCGAGAAGTCGGGCATGAACCTCGAAGTGCTCGAAACCCGCAGAATCGGCTGCGATGGCGTTTTATCGGCGGTTTTAGATGCAATCTCCCATGCTTAACGCATCAACTGCTTCTTTTCTACATCTAAACTTGGGTAACTGATTGTTTGGGCTCAGCGGAAAAACCGCAAATGTTAAAGAATGATGTATACAATAGCTTACCTGTACCTTTCGGATGTGGCTTTCATGACTGAACTTACCGAACCTACACCTGTCTCTTCACCCATGAAACGCGTCGAAGACTGGAAATCCAGACTCATCGATTTATCCCGCAAAAACAACCTGCTTTACTTCCGCAAAGAAAAACACGGCAACCTCCCAATCACTCAACCAGATTCTCAAAAGATTTTTGACGGCCTAGTGGTAAAGAAGAGCCGCCTTGAATTTTACCTTCCGCCTGAAGCTAAAGCTCCCAAGGCAGAGAAAGCTGAGGAGAAGCCGAAGGCGAAAGGCAAAAACGTTAAAGGCAAACAAAAAGCCTCGGCTAAACCTGAAGCTAAAACCGCCCAAGCCCCAGTCCGAGCCGCCACCGTAGAAGAGGCACCTAAAAAACCCGGCGCAAACCAACTGGTCTGCGGCAACCTTACCCACCTGGAACTCGACCGCGCCCTAAAAGCCCTCGAACGCCGTTCACTGCTCGATTACCGTGAAAGAGGCGTCCGCATCCTCTACGCTGCTTTCGGCGTCTTGAACTGGGTGGACGCAGAGACCAAAGAAAAGGTTCAGTCGCCCCTGATTTTGGTGCCATTGGAGCTTGGCAAAGAAACCATCCGCGCCCCCTACAGCATCACTGTGCCGCCTGTTGAAGACGAGGCGGTGCTTAACCCAGCGTTGGTGGCGAAGTTGAAGAATGACTTCAAACTTGACTTGCCCCCGCTGCCTGAAGAATGGGAGGAACAAAAACTAAGCGATTACTACAGCCAAGTTGAAGCAGCACTCTCGGAGATGGGCTGGAAAACCGAATGCTTAACCGCCCTCGGATTGTTCTCCTTCCAAAAACTGGTCATCTACAAAGACCTCGAATCCAACGCTGCCCTGGTAACTCAGCACCCAATCATCCGTGCCATCGCAGGCATCAAAGAAGAAAACCTCCTCTTAACAGGGCTCCCCGAAGAGAAAGACGTGGACAAAGTCGAGTTGCCAGCCAAAACCTACCAGGTGCTCGACGCAGACAGCAGCCAACGCCTAAGCATCGAATACGCCCTCCGTGGGCAAAGCTTCGTGATGAAAGGTCCGCCGGGCACGGGCAAAAGCCAAACCATCGCCAACATCATAGCGGAGTGCATCGCCAACGGCAAAAGCGTGCTCTTCGTCAGCGACAAGATGGCGGCGCTTGAAGTCGTCTACAAACGCCTAAGCGAAGTCAGCTTAGCACATTTCTGCTTAGAAATGCACAGCAGCAAAGCCAACAAACAACAGGTCGTGGCAGAACTCAAACGCAGCCTCGACGAAAACCTTGTCCCACGCAAACTGCCCTCCGCCCACGAATTTGACCGTTTAACCGAGTACCGCGACGCACTCAACGGCTACGTCGCCGCGTTGCATGAGAGGCGTCCCTACCTGCAGCGTAGCGTCTACGAGGTGTTGAGTATAATTTGCAGTTTGGAGCGGGTGCCGTTTGTGCCTGTGGGTTTGACGGAGTTGGGTACGCTTACACCGCAGAAGATGCGGGAACTCGAAGAACTTGTTTCCCAACTCAGCAAGGTCTGGCAGGTCGTTGAAGAACCCGATTTTCCTTGGCTAGGTTACCAAGCTCACAAGTACAACCTTGAAATCCGCAGTGAAGTCTTAACAGCACTCGAAGCCATCAACGCCACCTTCCACGACCTCGAATTGGAAACTGAAGAGTTCTCCGCCAAACTCGGCGTGTTCCCACCCGAAAACTTTGCGCGGATACAGTGGTTGCTAGACGTTAGCAACTTGCTTTTTAAGAGCCCAAAACCCGAAGTGCACTGGCTAACCAACCCCGCCTTAGACAAGCTGTTAGCTGAGGCAAAAGCGTACCTTAAAGTCACTAACTGGATTAAAGCCACCCGCGCCAGCCTCATGGAACACTATCAACCCAGCCTCTTCGACTTGGTGTTGACAAGGTCGCAGGAGATGCAGGTGGCTGTAAACGACGTTGGCAAAGCATTGGGCACACAGAACCTCGCGGAAAGCGAGCTCTTGGGCAAGCGTGAAAAGCTGTTCCAATTCATCAAAAACACCCAGTTGACAACGCATAAGTGGGGTGAAAGCTCCCAAGCCCTCGCCCAAACGCTGGGACTGGACAGCGCCGACTTAACCATAAACCAGCTAAAACAGCTCTCACGCATGGCACTGCTGTGTTTTGCCGAGGATAAGCCTGAACCACAGTGGTTTGACGCCAAGTATCTTGAGCAAGTAAAGGAAACCGTTGACAAAGCCAAGCAACTCTACCAAGAACACAGCCTTCTCAAAAGCCGCCTTGACGAAACCTACACTGACGGCATCTTTGAACTTGACCTCGACACACTCATCGCCAACTACAGCGGCCCCTATCAGGGCGGAATCAAACTCTTTAACAGCGAATACCGCAACGACCAAAAACGCATCGCCAAAGTCACCAACGACGGCAAAGTCCCCAAAGAAGTCCTAAAAGACCTCATCGACGCCCGCAAAGTCAACAAACTCGCCGCAAAAATCGCGACGTCCGCCGAAACCGTCCAAGCCCTGATGGGACATTACTATCACAAGAGCCGAACCGACTTCAAAGGCGCAGAAAAAGCATTAGCCCTAACCGAGGAAATCCGTAAACTCAACTGGGTAACCACCATCCCCGAACCCCTCCTCAAACTCCTCACCGCTTCCTCAAGCCCCTCGCCAATGATTAAGAATTTGGGCGATGAACTCCGTGAGTCAGTGGCGAAATGGGAGCACCAAGCCAAAGAGGTTGAGGAGCTTCTGCCGCAGACGGTGCCTAAATCGCAGGCTGCCCTCGCTGAGACGCCGCTGCTACTGGTCGAGGAGTGGGCGGCAGAATCGGAAAAGACTCTGTTGGACCTCTGTAAATTAACCCGTGACACCCTCACAGTGGCGAAGAAAGAACCCGCCAACTACAAGCAGTTCATAGAAGACCTCCATAACAGCGAGGAAATCCGCAAGAAAGAAGCCCAAATCGTTGGCGAAAAAGCCCAGTTGCAAGAAAAATACGGCAGCCGCTTTTTAGAGTTAGAGACTAATTGGCAAGACATTGTCTCGGTTTTGGAGTGGACAGTGAAGGTTCAGTTGGCATTCGAAGACCTCCCCGTGCCACAGGCATACGCGGAAATCGCCGCCAAAGGACCCGATGCAGCTCCAGCAAACACTGAACTTGTAAAGAGGCGCGATGCTTCCCTTAAGGTGCTATCGGACTTTGAAAAACGTTTTGACCGCGAGATGCGCTACCAAAACCAACCGCTTAAAACGCTGGAAATTAGCACCATAGAGGAACGTATCCAAGCGCTGCGTGACCGAGTAGATGACTTGCAGGTGTGGATTGACTACAAAGACGTCAAAAACCGCTTCACCCTACGCGGCTTAGACCCCTTCTTTAACCGCCTCGCCGAGCAGAAGCTGCCCGCAGCTGATTTACTGCAGGTTTTCCGCAAGAGCGTCTATCAGGAATGGATAAACAACCTCTACAACGAAGACCAAAAAATGGGCAGCTTCAGACGCGAGAACCATGAGCAACGCATAGCCGACTTCAAAGCGCTTGACCAAGAAATGATTCACCTCACATCAGGCATGGTTATCGACGCTGCCAACGGACGCAAACCCCAAGACATCCTCATCCAAGCCGCCGACGCAGAAGCAGGCATCTTAAGCAAAGAAGCCGCCAAAAAACGTCGCCTCATGCCCCTGCGCATGCTATTCCAGAAAATCCCCAACTTACTCGTCAAACTCAAACCCTGCCTGCTTATGAGTCCCCTCTCTGTAAGCCAGTTCCTACCGGCTGACACCAAATTTGACTTGGTCCTCTTCGACGAAGCTTCCCAGCTTGTTCCCGAAGACGCGATTAGCGCCATCTACCGGGGCAAAACCATCGTGGTTGCAGGCGATAACAAACAGCTTCCGCCCACCTCGTTCTTCCAAAAGAACCTCCTAGACGACAAAGACTGGGATGAACTAAGCGACGAAGACGTAGAAGTCTTCGACAGTATCCTAGACGAATGCTTAGGCATCGGGTTACCCGTGAAGACGCTTAAGTGGCATTACCGAAGCAAACACGAAGGGCTCATAGCGTTTTCGAACCACCGATTCTACGACGACACCATGATCACTTTCCCCGCCGCAAAAGCCGAAACGGACAGTTTAGGCGTCAAACTCATCTACGTCCCCGACGGCGTATATGACCGAGGCGGCAAACGCGACAACCCCGTGGAAGCCGAAAAAGTCGCTGACCTCGTCTTTGAACACTTCAAAAACTACCCCAAAAAAACCCTCGGAGTCGTCACCTTCAGCATTGCGCAGATGGATGCGGTGCAGGAAGCCATAGACCGCCGCCTCAAAGACCACCCCGAATTCGAACAGTTCTTCAAAGAGGACCGCATCAACGGCTTCTTTGTCAAGAACCTTGAAAACGTGCAGGGAGACGAACGCGACGTCATCTTCTTTAGCGTCGGCTACGGCTATGACTCGAACCACCAAATCACCATGAACTTCGGACCTCTAAACAAGCCCGGAGGAGAACGCCGCCTAAACGTTGCAGTCACTCGCGCAAGAGAAAAAGTTTTGCTAATCACATCCATCAAAGGCTCCGACATGGACCCAGACGCACAAGCCCTAGGCGTGCAGACTCTGCGTACCTACCTCGACTACGCCGAGCACGGAGCTGACAGCATCAAATCCAAATGCAGACAAGGCGCCTTCGACTCAGCACTCGACGAAGACGTCGCCAACGAAATCAAAAAACTCGGCTACGAAGTGGTTCCTGAAGTGGGTTGTAGCGGCTACAAAATTGACATAGGCGTCGTAGACCCAGTCAATAAAGGCTGCTACTTGTTGGGCGTTGAATGTGACGGCGCAACCTACCAATCCAGCAGCAGCGCCCGCGACCGAGACCGCCTCCGTGAACAGGTTCTGCGGCAACTGGGCTGGCGCATTCACCGCATCTGGGCACCCGCTTGGGTTGCTAGACGCGACAGTGAAATCCGCCGCTTAAAAGACGCCATCGAACAGGCGCAGGTGCAGCAAATCGAAAAAGACAGCCAAAAACCCATCGCTCCACCAGCCACAGACGTACAGAAAAACCAGTATGCTGGCATAGAAAAACTCGGTGTCCCCTACAAAGTCTACCCCCTGAAGGCAACATATGACCCCTACATCAGAGTTACCACCGGCAGAACCACCGTGAATTCGAAGCAAAAAAACGAGTTCCACTTCCCCAAAAACCGCGAAAACCAAACCAAACTCCTCTATGAACTCATAGTCAACGAAGGCCCAGTCCACTTTGACTACGCCGTGGAACGGTTAGCGACAACATGGGGCATAAAACAGGTAACGCCCAAAATCGGCCACGCCGTCCGCGAAGCCCTAAACAACCTGCTCCGCGAACAAAAAGTCACTCTCAAAGGCAGCTTCCTCTGGCCAGTGGGAATCAAAGAAACCCCCATCCGCGTTCCAATGCAGGGCATCCCCGAATCCAAACGCAAACCCCAATACATCGCCCCTGAAGAAGTTGAAGCGGCGATGACGCAGGTGGCTCAGTACGCGTTGGGCATAAGCGATGACTCGTTGATTTCTGAAACCGCCAGAGTATTTGGCATAAACCACTCAGGTGAAGATGCAAAACAAAGTTTCCAAGAAGTGCTCAAGCGGATGGTCAGGGAGCGGAAGTTGGTCTGTAAAGACGACGGCGTAGTAACCGCCGCTTAATCTACTCTTTATTTAATTCTTTTACAAGTATGGGCAAGTCAGTTAAGGATGTTATGAGGTAGTTTGCTCCGTGACTCATCAACTGCTCCGATGTCGAATACTCTCTGGGTAACCCGACGGCGATGGCTTTGAGTTCTTTGGCGCTCTCCATGTCAACGGTGCTGTCTCCAACTATAACCGCTGATTTCGCGTGTACACCCAAAGTTTTTAGTGCCAGCATGAACTGTTCAGGGTCCGGTTTAACACGTTTCACCTTGTTGCGGGCAACAACCACTTGGAAATAATCGACGATTCTAAAGCGATCAAGAATATAGTTGGCGGCTGCCTCACTGCTGGTAGTACACAACGCCAATTTGAGGTTCATCTTCTTTAACTCTTTAAGCGTTTCCAAAGCGCCCGATAACAAGTTTGCTGTGGCAGCTGCTTCTAACTCGTACTTTTCGGCTAAAGCTAAACATTGAGCGCGGGCTTTCTCGAAGGCTTGGTTGTTTTTGCTGTTGTTTTTGAAGTAAATCTCTACTTTCGATAGCATGTCAAAGATGCTTTCGTTGACTTTGAGAACCGATGCGGGAACCCCTACCTTCATGAGGTATTCTCTGACGTCTCCGCGGAGGGCTTTGTAGTCTAGGTTAAAGCTGGAAAGTGTTCCATCTAAATCGAATATAACTGCTTCAACGGGCATTGTGCTTAGCTCCCTGTATCGCTCCGAGGATTCGGGGTTTACACAGCGCTAAAAGAAATATACTTTGTGGTCAAGCACTTAGCTATGCGGTGATAACCACTTTAAGAGCTTTTTCCCCGGGGGTATCAACGGTTTCCAGCGCCTTCTCGAATTCGTCGAGCCTAAACCTGTGCGTAACCAGCCCTTTCACATCCACAAGCCCACGGGCAATCAACTCCACCGCCGCCGGATACTCAACAGGCGAAATATACATCGTAGAAAATTCTGCTTCATCTGCATCCTCCAAATTCAAGTAACCCTTCGACTCGCCGATCAACGCTACTTTGCCTGCTTTACGCACCAAAAACGGCGTCTGCTCCACCGTCTGCTGGGTTCCCGCGGCTTCAACCACAAAATCCGAGCCCATCTGGGTAAGTTTACGCACGGTTTTGGGCACATCCATCGTTTTAGCGTTAATCACCGCGTCCGCCCCATACTTCTCCGAGAGCTCCAAACGGTAATCCTCAACGTCTACAGCGATGACTCGGCAACCCTTCATCAACGCAACCTGCGTCATCAACAAGCCAATCGCGCCCTGCCCCACCACTGTGACCCAGTCGCCCAAGTTAGGCTGCAAATTATTAAGCACGCGAAGCGCCAACGCCACAGGCTCCACAACCGCCGCTTCCTCGTCGCTGACGTTGTCGGGGACGGGGATGAGGCTGCGGGGCAGCATGGCTTTGGACTCCGCAAAGAAGCCGTCTCTTGTTAGACCGTAGAATTTGCCGTGTAAGCAGTAGGTGGGTAACCCGCGGAGGCAGAAGTAGCAGTGTCCACAGTTAGCGATGGGAACCATGACCACCCGTTCACCGGTGTCGTCGCGGACTCCGCAGGCGTCATGCCCCATGATTCTGCCCCGTTTCATCCATTTCCAGTCTCCGCGGTAGAAGTGCATGTCGGTTCCGCAGATGCTGCCTGCCTTGAAATGGACAGGTATGCGGCTGCCTTTAACTTCTGGTTCTGGGACTTCTTCGATTTTTATGTTGTGTGGTCCACGGTAAACTGCGGCTTTCAAAATTATCACTTATATCTTAGCAGTGATAGGCAGATTTATCTTTACTGTTTTTATCCAAGGACCGTTAACTACACAGGTAATCGGTGAATCAGAAATGAATCTGGAAGAATACAGCAAAGAGAAGCTTTGGCAGTTGCTTGTTGAAACCGTCCACGCCTCAGTCATGTACCCCACCCACAAAGCCTACATCCGCGACACGATTTTACCGTCAAACGCCGATGTCTCCGCCACGGAGTTGTCGGAGCGGCTGGGTATGCCGCTTGGAGAAGCATTAGTTATCCTTGAAGAATTGGCGGCGGCAAAAAAGGAAAAATTCTGACCACTTTCTGAAAAAGGACCTGAAATACAGTATTTCGGTAACAAATATACAAATTTGTATATGTATAAATTTTTGTATATACGTCGAGTAATCGCCGAAAAATAAGCCCTATATCGCCATCAGCTTGTGGGATCAGTCTCAACCAGCCTGCAACCCGACACCGACGCAGACACAAAAAAGCAATCGCCCAAACAACTCACTGAAAAATGATGAGCAAGAACAACACTCTCTTCTTCTAACACTAGAAAAACAGAAACCCCGGCCACGCCCAACGTTGATCTACTGCTAAGGACGAAACAGAGACGGGAAGAGCAACTAGAAACCTACGACGTAAACGCGCAACGCCAAGATAGGCAGAACCACCACTATCCCAAACAACGCTGAGGTCAACGTCATCACCCGCAACGCCTTGCCAATGTCCTCATGCGAAATATGTCCTTTGTCGTCGCCGAGTTTGTAGTAATCCTGCTTTTCAAGCTGAATGTTTAGTGCTCCAGCCATGGCGGAGATGGTGAAGCCTGCGTTGGGGCTGGCGGTTTTGTGCTTATCACGCTGCAATATGCGCCATGACTCCCGCCAATCCTCTCCCAAAAGCATCGCCGCCGCCACCATCAAGTAAGCCGTGATTCTTGCGGGGAGGTAGTTGGTTATGGTGTCCATTTTAGCGCTAAACCAGCCGATGTTTCGGAACTCAGCGTTCTTGTAGCCCACCATGGAATCGAGCGTGTTGATGACTCGGTAAGCGAAAGCACCGGGCACGCCAAAGATGGCGAAAAAAAAGAAAGGTGCAGTGATGCCGTCGGTGGTGGACTCCGCGATGGATTCGACTGCGGCAGATATAATTTGGCGTTCGTCGAGGCTTTTTGGGTCTCGGCGGACGATGTAGGGCAGCCATTTGCGTGCGCCATCCAAATCACGGTTTTTCAGGGCTGCCGCGATGGGTTTGGTGTATTGCCCCATGCCAGAGATGGCGAAGGTGGCTTTAAACAGGATTGCGCCGACAACGATGTAGAGTACTTCGCCGTATGGGAACGGCAGGGTTCTTAGCCAGTAGAGCAAGGCGAAGACGGGAAGTGCCGCAATCAGCATGATAGATAGCGCCATCAAGACGCCGTTGGCTTTCTCGACTGTGGGGTTTGGGTGTTTGGCTTTCTTTTTTAGGATAAGGATGAGTTTGCCGATGCCGATGGTTGGGTGGACGCGGTCAGGGTATTCGCCGAACGCGAGGTCGATGAGGAAAGCTAATGTAAAGATAAGCGCGGAATCAACAAACCAGGAGACAGCAAACGCAAACATGCCCACATCAAACCGTCTTTAGCGACTGCTTAAACGCCTCGATTAAACACTGGTTTTCCTCGTGGGTTTTCACTGCCACGCGGATGTAAAATTCGTTTAGTCCCACAAACGAACTGCAGTCACGGATCAAAATGCCCTGTTTGAGCATCCGATGTTTGAGCGCGTTGGCGGTTAAGCCTGTTTCACGTATGTCTATGAAAAAAAAGTTGGCGTCTGGCGGGCTAAAACTGAAGCTTTTGATGGCGCCCAACTCTTGCTGGAGCCACGCTTTCTCTTTTTTGATCAGTTCCCACGTTACCTGCAGGTGCTCTTGGTCTTCAACGGCTGCAACAGCAGCTGCCTGCGCCAAACAATTCACGTTCCAAGGAATCTTGGCACACAAGAGCACGTCTGCGATGTCTTTGCTGGTTATGCCGTAGCCAACGCGCAGCCCGGTTAAGCCGAAGATTTTGGTGAAGGAACGCAGCACAAACAGGTTGGGGTACTTGCCGATTTTAGGTATCATGGAGAGGGTTTTTTCGTCGTCTACGAATTCGAGGAAGTCTTCGTCGAGGAAAACCAAGATGTCCTGTGCCAAAGCGGTTTCAAGGAGTTCGGTTAAGGTGGTTTGGGGGATGAGTTTGCTTGTGGGACTGTTGGGGTTGCAGAGGAAAAGCAGTTTGCACCCAGCCATCGCCGACTTGAAAGCTTCAGCTTCAACTTGGAAACTGCTGCCTAAGCGGACGAATTTGACGGATTCCCCAGTTTTGCGAACAGCGCTTTCATATTCGCCGAAGGTGGGCGCGGGCATCAACGCTTTTTCGCCGCGTTTGAGAAATGCCTCGGCAAAGAGGTACATGAGTTCAGTTGAGCCGTTGCCGACGACGATGTTGTCTTTGGTTACGCCGCTGTAGTGGTTTGCAATAACCTCTCTGAGCTGAGTGGAGTTGGAGTCGGGGTAAGCTGGGATGTAACGGAATGCGGCTTCTGTCGCGGCAAGGGCTTTTTTGGAGGGACCAAGCGGGTTTACGCTTGAACTGAAATCGAGGATGTCTCTTATCTGGAACCCGCTTTCTTGGGAGGCACCATAAACCTCTGCGCCATGTACGCATGGCTTAAGATTTTTAACGTTGTCCTTGACTAGATTTTCGATGGGCTTCATGGTATACGATTCCTGTGCCGCTGAATTCCAAGGTTTCCTTTCAATGTAATTCATATAAAGGTTTGGTCGGATGTTCCATCCGAACAGTATCTTATGCAAAAGCCTTTTTGAACAAGCACAAACATGATACTACATAAGTAAGGGTTGGAAGAAACATGAGTAAAAAGCTGGTCGATAAACAACATTCACTTGAAGCCCTCCACGAGATGATTCGGGACAGAAAAAAAGGGGAACCAGCCGAAGAAGTCCTCACCATCTTCTGTCAACGCTACAGCCTAACTATGGAGGATTGCCGCAGCCTCTACAATGAACTGGTAGCACAGGGAAAAATAAAACAAGAATAACAGGGTGCAGTGGTCAAATTGGAACTGGTGTTTGTAGGCTTAGGACTAAACGACGAAAAAGGCATAACAGTCAAAGGCTTAGAAGAAACCCGCAGCGCCGACGCCGTTTTCATGGAAACCTACACCAGCCGCATGCCCGACTTCAACATGCCACATTTCGAGGAGATGTGCGGCAGAAAAATCCAACTTATCCAACGCAGCGACCTCGAAGAGGACAGTGGCAAAATCCTACTTGCAGCCGCCAAAGTGGGAAAAGCCGTGTTTCTGGTTCCAGGCGACCCCTTCATCGCCACAACCCACATCACCCTGCGCATCGACGCAGAGAAGAAGGGCATAAAAACCCGTGTAGTGCATGGCATTTCAATTATGTCAGCCATCGTTAGCCTCTCAGGTTTGCACAACTACAAGTTCGGAAAAACCGTCACAGTACCCTTCGCCGACAACTTTTCTGAGACACCCTACAACGTCATCGCACAGAACAAGAAGTTAGGGCTGCATACGCTTTGCCTTTTGGATTTGCGGGCAGCAGAAAACAAGTATCTCTCCATAAAAGAAGCCATCAAGCTGCTGCTAATAGTTGAGGAAAAAAAACAGCAGGGCATAATTACACTTGAAACTGTCGGGGTCGGCATCGCAAGAGCAGGCAGCGACACCCCCACCATAAAAGCAGATTACCTTAAAGATTTGGCAGGCTACGATTTCGGTGAGCCTCCGTTTAGCCTCATAATCCCCGGAGACTTGCATTTCATGGAAGTAGACGCTTTAATAGCCCTTGCTGGTGCCCCAGCCGAATTTGGGAGACTTATAAAATGAGTTTAGAAGCCCTTGCCGCCAAATACCTTGCTTCAGCAGAAAAAGTGTTCTCTGAACTCAAACGCAACCCCACCCCGCTGAGCGTGGATGAGGCAAAGGTGGCTGAGGTGCTGCGTTGGGCTGGCGATTACCTTGAAGATGCAAAGTATTATAAGGCTCAGGGCAAGCTTGAAACCAGCTTAACCTCAGTGGCTTACTGTGAAGGGCTACTGGACGGGTTAAGGTTAATGGGTGCAGTGAACTTTGTATGGCCAAGCAAACAGGAAAACCAAAAGTAGTCTTAGCTTCAGGCGTCTTTGACCTGCTGCATCTACGGCCACGTAAGGTTCCTCGAGGAAGCAAAAAAAGCAGGCGGAAACAAAGCCAAACTAATCGTCGTCATAGCCAAAGACAGCACTGTAGAGAAGATGAAGGGCAGAAAACCCATCATGTCCGAGGACCAGCGCCAAGCGCTTGTGCAATCGCTAAGAGTGGTGGATGAAGCGGTTGTGGGGTTTGAAGGCTTAGAAATCGGCGAGGTCATAGAAAAAATTAAGCCGGACATCATCGCGTTGGGATACGACCAAGCTGGGATGGAGTGCGAAGTTAAAGATTATTTGGCAACGCATAAACTGCCTATCACAATCGTGCGAATCGGCAAGTTTGGGGAGAATACTTTAGATAGCTCAACAAAGATTAAACAGAAAATAATCGACAAACTCTCCAAGTAACCGTCGTGTACCTTAATGAACTGCGAGAAATACAAGCCCACCTACATCTTAATCGCCATAAACGTGGCTATCTACATTGTAGGCGCCATAGTCACTGGCAGCGCGTTAAACACCGGCGATTACGTGATTTACAATTGGGGGCAAGTTAACGCCTTTGTGTTCCAAGGCGCATATTGGCAACTCATCACATCCATATTCATCCACGCCTCAATATTCCACCTCGCCGGCAACATGCTGTTCCTGCTCATCTTCGGGTTACGCGCAGAAGAAATGTTCTCGCTCCCCGAATACCTCACCATCTACCTCGTCGGCGGCTTAATCGGCAACCTGCTCTCACTGGGCTTTGGTCCCATCTTCGTTTCAGTGGGGGCTTCAGGCGCCATCTTTGCCCTCTTCGGCGCATGCGTAATCTATGACCGACGTGCAATGCGGCAATCCATACTAGGTGCTTTAGTGTTCGCGTTTTTCCTGTTCTTCATTAACACCGGGGAAGGTGTAAACATCGTTGCTCACTTAGGCGGCTTAGCATTCGGCTTAGTTGTCGGCTACGTATTAGCTTCCAAACGCAAGCCAAACCAAGAAGACACAAAAAAACAGTTCCGCTACAGAACAACTCCGTTTTAGGATACAGCGGAAATTTCCACTTTTACTTTGCCGCCGTCTTTGAGGTTTAGGTGTTTTCGAAGGCAAACAGGCGCGATTATTTCAAGCACGGAAGCATCGTAGTGGCTGCGCAGTGCCGTCACCAAGGCACCTTTGACTTTGCCGCCGATAACCGCGGGGTAACATTTTACCAAGCCGAAGCTGCGGTCGTCACCTTGAAAACCTGTGACTTCGACAGCGGGGTAGGCTTCGAGTTCTTGGCGGGTTTTAATATCGTAGTCTGTGGTTAATTTTATGTTTAGGGTGCCGGGGTAGGGTTCGAAGCCGAGTTTGTCGACGATTTGTTTTTTGTAGTCGGGTTTGTTGATGTAATATGCGCCTTCGCCTAACCCTGTGAAAACGGTGCCTTCTAAGGTGACTGAGGGCGGATAAGTTTTCTCCATCAGCAACTTGAGGCTGCTGTAGAGTTTTTGCAGCTGCGCTACACCTTGTTCCTCGATTTTTATGAGGCTGCCTTCAGGGGTGATGTTGCGTTGAATCCAGCCCCTATGCTCCAATTCGATGAGGTAACGCGAAGCAGTCTGCTGGCTGATATCTCAGTTTTTTCGCTAAATACTCTGTTGAAATCTTTGCCGTGCGCTTGTATGCGCCCATTTCAGCGAGTTTTAGGAGCATGTAGAGGTGTTGCCACTGCTGCTTCTCAGTCAACGCATGGTACTCCAGTGCAATATGTGAATGCAGAGTTGAATATTTAAGCGGCTCGAAACCAAAAATTTGCTTTCTTCTATTTTTCTATAGGTGTTGTTGCTGAGAACCCCCTATACACAACAACAACCAACGGGTTCTGCAGGCGGCTCTGTTTTGGCGTCTGCATCTGCTCCAAGTTGCTGACGGGTTGTGGCAGATTCTACAAACAGACCAAAAAAGCAGCAGCAACAATCCACCAGCCACCCCCACCAAAAAAGAAACCCCACAAACAAAAACACAACAAACAAGTCATTTAACGACAGCCAAACATTACGCAAAGGGCTGCCACCTACCTTTAACCCCTTTAAATAACCCTCAAAGGGGTTCTGTGAAGTCTGCGTCTAGGGGATTTCTCTGTGAAAAATCGTCTAGTTCACTTTCTATTGATAATATGACTGCCGAAAAAGGAATTGACGAATTTGGAAAGCGCTTTTACCGCTCAATTGTATTAACATTAGCGTTCTTTTTTTCATGGGTTATTCTAAGCGAATTAGATTTACTAAATCCTTTAACATTCGTTTTCCTTTCAGCATTTTTTATTTTTGCTGTTTTTCGTGTTTATAGAATTTCGCCACTAAGTCTAAGAAGACAAACAGCGAAAGAAGGCAACCTATCGAAAAGGCAATTAGAGGATTACCGAGATAATCAGATAGCATCTGAGTAGTCTTGTCTGATAAGACGTTTATTACTAATGTTATCAATAAAATGACGCCAAAAAAAGTTAGAAATCCATATCCTTCTGGCATTGTATGCGTACCAGCAAGTCTAAATTGGAAAATTCCATTTCCACCACGAAGTATGAAGGGGGTTAAAATATCTGAGGCTAACCATGCGATAATAGTTACCATAAAGAAGGTCGCATAATCTGTTCCATGAAATACATATAAGAAATAACCTGATAAAGCACCTAACAACGGAACGGTAAAAAGTGGATAACGACAAGCAATAATAAAATATTTAACGAGATATTTGGAAAATATCCACAAAGCTTTTCCAACAGCCTTTGCTACTTCACAAGTGATTTTGAATATTTTACTAGCAAGGCTCTTTTTAGTCATTTTTACCTTTCAAGCTTTATTCTTAATTGGTTTGATTAGTTTTTTGGTTAGCTAAATAGTCGCTTAGTATCATTCTTACGGTTTCGGGGATTGAGTCTAAGAGGCGCTTTTTTCGTTCCTCGTCTAATCTTTTTTCCATCTCTTCAGTTATGGCTAAGGTGTATCTTTTCATCATATCAATCACTTAATGACATCTATTGATGTTTATAGGTATATTTATAAGTTTGCGCTGCGTTACACCTATTGAAATCAATAGGTGACTGAAATGTCGAGCACACAGCTAACAACCAGAGAAGTACGCGGTCAAGCAATCGCAACGGCTAGCGGACAAATCAACAGAATAGACGAAATGCTTTACCTTGTAAAATCACAGTCAGGACACGGCGAATACGCAGTCAATAAAATAGATCAAGAATGGGTTTGCGATTGTCCAGATAACACTTACCGACACACCACATGCAAACACATCCACGCCGTAATCTTCTCTCAGCGAGTACGCGCCGAAGTAGCAATCCAAAGAATAGAACCACTCGGAACCCTAACCGCTTGCATCTACTGTGGTTCACCGAACCTAATGAAAGCTGGATTACGCAAAAACAAATCAGGCAACATCCAAAAATACCTCTGCCGAGACTGCCACAAATACTTCACATACAACATAGGCTTTGAGAAAATGAAGCATAATCCCCAAGCAGTAGTAACCAGCTTAGAGCTTTATTTCGGTGGGGAAAGCCTACGCAACACAATGAGAGCCCTCGAATTAATGGGCGTAAAAGTCTCTTACCGAACAATCCTAAACTGGATAAAGAAATACACTCGCCTAATGAAAAACTACACTGACAAAATCAGACCAAACGTTTCTGACACGGTTTGCGCTGATGAAGTTTACATCCGCATGGCTGGAAACCTAAAGTACCTCTTCGCTATGATGGACACAGAAACCCGTTTCTGGATAGCTCAAGAAGTAGCCGAAACCAAAGAAAAACACGATGCAAGAGCCTTATTCTTTAGAGCTAAAAGAGTCATGGGAAAAGACCCAAAAGTCCTCATCACTGACGGATTACCCTCTTACGCTGTAGCATGTGAACAAGCCTTCCCCGAAACAAAACACATCCGCAAAATAACCTTAAACGGTAAAGTACACAACAATAACAAGATGGAACGCCTAAATGGAACTATTCGAGATAGAGAAAAGACAATGAGGGGATTAAAGAAGCGTAGAACCCCAATCCTTGAGGGCTTCCAGACATACTATAATTTTGTACGTCCTCACATGGCGCTGGATGGTAAAACCCCCGCCGAAGCGTGTGGTATCAAAGTTGAGGGCGATAACAAATGGATAACACTAATACAAAATGCTAGCAAGAAAAAACTTAACTTATGCTTTTTTAGCGGTGGCATACAAGATTCTTAACCGTTCAAGTATTTCTTCGTTTTCATTATTTCTTTGGGCTGAGTCCATTTTAAGAACGATGAAATTAAGCAATTTGTAATAATCATCCTCACTTCTGGCTTTAACTTTCGTAAAATTGATATTACTTGAAACAAGCGAAAACTTCAATTTGCTAGCGTGGGAAGTCATATCTTCGATTAGACGCATCATATACTCTGAGCTATAGCCATTTATTTCTTGGAGCAAATATACAACTTCCTTTAAGGTTTCAGTATTACATTTTTGATCATCGTATAGTTTTTCCAAGTCTTTGCCCCAATTTTTACCAATTTTTTGAATAGTGTTAACTCTTTGATACTGAACTATCGCTGACAGGTAGCTAATGTTCATTACATGATTTTCAATAGTAATTCTGTCTGGAATAACATCGTTAAGTATCGACATTACTTCGTTTTCTATCTTAACCCATTTATAGCCTTTAAGCAAAGCGAGAAGTTTAGCATCTAATTCACAAGATAATTTCGCTCTTAAGCTGTCGCTAGAAACTCTTTGCATATTATCTCGGACGTTGCAAAAATCCTTTACGAGCTTGGTATAAGTGTCTTTTTGATTTCTTATTTCGTTATCTCTCACTTGTTTTATATCCAGTAATACATTTGAAAAGAAAACCCCGCCCAGAGCAATGATTGCTATACCACTAATGATAGCGGTTGACAGAATCACATTGTACATCAACATGGGAGTTGTTGCGGGGGGTGGAGGAAAACTCAGAAACATAACTATCATAACAGTACCCATTAATAGGCAGATAGCGCCGACAGTACCGATATTTAGTCTAGCCTCTTTTTTGAAGTGAAATCTCAATTTGTAAAATGATTGTGGAAAAGTCGAACCATCGGTTGTCGTGAAATCTTTTAGTTTTAGGTATATACCATAACATAGAAGAAAGACACCTAGAAATCCAAAGGCTAAAGAAACAATTTGTGATATATCCAAATTGTAATGACCTTGAGATATGGCAGTCCATACACTCTCACCCATTGAACTGAAGAATCCACCGAGAAAAGAACTCAAGACAAAGCCTCCACCCAATAGGAAGGGCAAAATGTTTCCAGTTTTTTTAGGCATATCCTTGTGGTTGTTAGGTCATAGTATTTGAGCTTTGCCGAAAATGCTCTATGTTCAGAATTGTTCCGCTTTGCCCCGCATAAATAAGAAAACCAGCCCCAGAGCTTCAACAGAAAACCCACTAGACGGATTTTCACATGAACCCCCCAACTGACGAAGAGTTCAAAAAACCCTCAAAGGGGTTCTCTGAAGTCTCCGTCAGTTCAGGCATTCATGTGAAAATCCGTCTAGTGGCTTTTCTCTTGGGTCTCTGGGGTTGGCTTTTTGAGTTCTGTCGGGCTGGATTGAACAGTTCTGAAAAGAGATTGCGGAGCTGGCTGTTACTTGAATCGGTTTTAAAGCATATGGGTTTGGCAAAATCTAAATACCAAAACAATAGAAGTTTATTTAATGTCCCAAGCAGAGGAACTATACAACAAATCGAACTCAGTCACTGGTTACTTAGTTGCAACGTTGATAATTATTTCAATTCAAGTTTTAGCGTTGTTCCCACTACTTATTTATCCATTCAATCTTTTTACAGATTCGCAAGGAACCGTATTCATTTCAAACATTCCATATCTTGTAGCTTATGCGATGATTCCGATATTCTACTACATCACCGTATCGCTTCTATTGAACCCCAAACGTATTGTGTCTCCAGTCTGGGGTCAAACTGGAACCATAGCTGTTTTAACTGTGCTACTTGTTTACAAGTGGTCAACAACAAATATTCTGCCAACAAACAGCATAGAACTTTCAACTCTTTGGCAGAACTTAACTCAGACCATCTTTACGTGGGGTTTTGTATTACTGGAGATTGGATTAGTTCAATTGTTGATTGTACGGGAGGTCGTGCGATTGAGTTTTGACGGGGTCGATAAAAAATCGTATCTAGTAAACAAAGCCCCACCAGAAATAATCGCCCTTATTAGTAAAGGGTTTTTAGCTACCCATCACTTTGAAAAACCAAGGAAACAAGGCTCTGTCTGGATAACAAAAAGATATGATACAAAAACTAAAAGCGCATTAATCCTCGCTATAGGTGAAGCCAATTCAGCCAATCAAACGGTAATAGCAACAATTGCTTACCGCAAAGACTTCTATGTAATTAAAAAATCTCCTTCTTCTAGTGATATTCGTGATGAAATAATGGAAAATATAAAGGGAAAAATACTTGTTGCAGATAAATCGGTGCTAATTACCGATATACCAATAAACGAACTTCATGATGACCCATCAACTGTTGCATTTGAGGAAGCAAGAGATATTACTATTTCACGGCTAGGAACAATATCTGAAAAAGTCCATGATATACCACTTTATTTCAAAGTTATGATGGTTCTAACTACAATAGGAATAGTTGGTTTAGCTCTTGCTCAACTTGCAAACATAGGCAGTTATACTGAGTTAATTATTACTTTAATCGTTGCTCTTGGTCTAGAAATTGGGCTTCCTCTACGAGAAGAACTGAGGAGCAAGTTAACCATTAAGAAAAGCGACGAATAAATACTCATGTTTATTGCTTGTTGTTCTACTCCTTTTAACGTTACTTACAATTGCTAAACCTATTTCCTGTGATAAAGTTATTGAAGACTCATGGGTTACAAGGGCACCGATGCATGAGGCTAGAAGCGACTTAGGCGTTGCTGTGGTGGATGGAAGAATTTTTGCTATATGAGGGAAAAACGAAAGCGGAGATACTCCTAATGTTGTTGGCGCTGACTATAAAGCCAGCGGCTGGATTAAAGGCACAAACGAGGCGTATGACCCTGTTACTGATAACTGGAGTTTGAGAGCTCCAATGCCAACCCCTAGGTATGGTTTCGCTATAGCAGCCTATCAGGGCAAGATCTACTGCATCGGTGGAGCATCAAATTTCCAACCTCCCAACGGAGACAATGGTTTAATCTTATCACCTGTAAATGAAGTTTACAACCCAGAGGCAAATATCTGGGAAACCAAAGCGCAAGTGCCCCTGCCGAGAGTGGGCGCTGAGGCTAATGTTGTTAACGGCAAAATTTACTTGGTAGGCGGCACCCCACAAGGCAATATAAATCAAGTTTACGATCCAGCAACAGACTCGTGGTCTACCGAATCGTCCATGCCAGAGTCACCAAAGTACATGTACATATCTACAGTTTTTGATGACCGTATATATGAAATGGGCAGAAACGTAGAAATTTATAACCCCCAAAATAATCTGTGGAATGCACTAACTCCTCAACCGCAGGCTAGTCTGGGGGGCATTGCAGCGGCGGCAACTTTAGGCATCTTTGCGCCACAACGAATTTACATTTTCGGTTCAACAACCAAAATCTACCACCCAGAGGACAATACATGGGTAGCCGGTGCATCTATGCTTTCTAATCGAGACAGGTTTGGTGTGGGTGTAGTAAACGATATAGTATATGTGATTGGCGGCCAAAGAGTCGATTATCAGTATCCTTCAGAGACGGGCCCGTCTACGGTTACTCCGTCTGCGATTAACGAGCAGTATATACCCCTCGGCTACGGTACCGTTCCCCCGAAAGTTTCACTTTTATTGGCCATGAATCAAACCTACAACGAATCTATTGTGCCCTTTGTTTTTTCTGTCGATAGGACGGCTAGCTGGATGGGCTACAGTTTGGATGGACACCCCACAGTAACGATATACGGTAACAGCACAATCGACAACGTCGCAAACGGTCAGCACAGTATAACAATCTACGCCAACGACACCTTCGGCAACATGGCTACTTCACAGACAATCAACTTCACGGTGGCAGTTTCCTCCAAAGAGTGCATTGAGCCCTTTGCGGCAGTAATTATTGTAGCGGTGTTAGCAACCGCAGCTGCAATAGTCGTCGCTGTAGCCTTAGTTTTTTACTTCAGAAAGCATCGTCCAGGTTAAAAGGCAAACCAACCCGAATTTTGATCAACTGTTAACTATGGTTTAGGCTGGGGTCGCTTTAGCGTTTGGGGTATGCTGGTGCTTTCTTTCACGGTTTCAAACACCATGCATGTTAGGGTTTTCTCTAAGCCTTTGATGTTGCGGAGTTTGTCGACGACGAATTTTCCAATGGCTTCCACGTTTTCCGCGCGGAGCTTCACCAAGAGGTCCCAATCGCCTGTGATTATGTGGACTTCCTGCACCTCGGGGAAATGGGCGATTTCTTCTGCGACGCTGCGCTGGGTGATGGGGGCGTCGTCTTTGCTGCGGTAGGATACGGCGGCTAAGATGAAGGCGGCGGTGCCTAGGTTGAGTTTTTCTGCTGAGAGGATGGCGCGGTACTGTTTTATGATGCCGAGTTCTTCCATGCGTTTGGTTTTGGCGAAGACGGTGGTTATTGGGGCGCCGATTTTTTTGGCGATTTGGTTGGCGGTGAGTTTGCTGTTTTCTTGGATGAGGGTTAAGATGGCGAGGTCTTTCTCGTCTAGTTTAAAGCTCATATGTAAATATTACACGTTTGAGGTATAAAAGCTTGTAGTTATTGTAAATATTGCATGTTTTCATATAAAAAATTTATTACCTGCCGCCCCCTACCGATAACACAAACCCGGTAGTGATCAGTATGCCGAAACAAGAATTAATCGAAATCCCCAAGCCGTTAGACCAACTGACGGAAACCGAAATCCAACGCAAAGCCTGCATAGGCAAAGTCATGACTTACACACTTCGAAGCCTCACCAACACCTACATCAATAAAGGCTTCCAATGGCTCCTTCCAGTCGCATTAAGCCAAAGCACCGATCCCTTGTGGCCTGACCCAGGCGCATCCATAGAGAAACGCATCGAAGTTGACATCTACGGCAAACCCGTCCGCACCATGTCAAGCATGATTATCCATAAACTCGTCGCGGCATCCACCGCATATCCAAAACTATTCATAGTCTCGCCAAACATTCGCATCGAAAAAGGCGAACGCGCCAAAACAGGCAAACACATCTATGAATTCACCCAACTAGACTTTGAAATGCGTGACTCAGGCTCCAAAGACGTCTTCGCACTCGTTGAAGAAGCCATCTGCACGCTTGTTAAAGACTTAAAGAAAGACATGAACGGTGAACTCACCTCGCTTTGCCGTTGTGACACTCTCCAAGCTCCGAAGGCACCCTTCAAAATCGTTGACCGCGCCGACTTAGAAGACAAATACGGTGCAGACGGTTGGGAAGCAGGCATCGCCGAAGAAACAACCGAACCTGTCTGGGTAACAAACATTCCTCGAGAATTCTACGATTTTGAGGACTTCAAAACCGGCAAATGGGACAACTATGACTTGTTTTTGCCGCAGTTCGGCGAAGTTCTCTCAGGCGCCAAACGCGAATACGAATACACCAAGATCCTCGAGAAAATCGAGCGCGACCAAGTCAAGAAAGAGAACTACGCCCTCATCCTCAAAATGGCAAAGGAAGGCAGATTAAAACCCACCGCGGGCGCAGGCATAGGCCTTGAACGCTTAGTCGGATGGCTCGCAGGCGTCAAGCACATCGCGGAATGTCAACCTTTCCCAAGAGTACCTGGAAACGTTAATGAACTCTAAATGGACTGAACCTAACCCATGAATCCATACCTAGAAGCACTCCACCCCAAACTAAGCGTTGAAGACTTCAAAAAATTAAGCGCCATCGACAACCCCAACGTACACGAATTCATCGCCAAAGAAAGCGACCTCTGTCACCCAGAAAACATCTTCATCTGCAGCGACAGCGCCGAAGACATCGAGCACGTTCGAAAAATGGCGGTTAGTAGCGGCGAAGAATCAGCCATTTTAGACGTAGAAGGGCACACCGTTCACTTTGACGGCGAACAAGACCAAGGACGGGACCGACAAGCAACCAAATACCTTGTTGCTAAAGGCTCCACCTTGAGCAAAGCGTTAAACCAGATGGATCGCCAAGAAGGACTCCTTGAAGTCATGGGGTTGCTGCGTAACAGCATGATCGGCAAAACCATGATTGTCCGCTTCATATCGCTTGGTCCAGCTGACTCAGTTTTCACCATTCTTGGCCTTCAATGTACCGATTCATGGTATGTTGCTCACTCAGAATCCCTGCTCTACAGATCGGGTTTTGACCAGTTTGTGAAAGCAGGAAACAAAACAGAATTTCTAAAAGTGCTCCACTCAGCTGGAAAACTCAACAGTGACATGGTCAGCGTTGACTACAACAAAAAACGCATCTACATCGACCACATGGATGAAACTATCTACAGCGTCAACACCCAATACGCTGGCAACAGCGTGGGCTTCAAGAAACTTGCCTTCCGCTTAGCCATACGCAAAGCAAGCAGCGAAGGCTGGCTAGCAGAGCACATGCTGCTTATGGGCGTGTTTGGACCTAAAGACCGTAAAACCTACTTTGCAGGTGCCTTCCCGAGCGCATGCGGCAAAACCTCAACCGCAATGTTACCTGGCGAAACCATCCTTGGCGACGACATTGCCTACATACGAGACATCGGCTCAGCCGCACGTGCAGTCAACGTGGAATCAGGCATCTTCGGCATCATCCAAGACGTTAAAGCCAAAGACGACGCCTTAATCTGGAAAGTCCTCACTACCCCCGGAGAAATCATCTTCAGCAACATCCTAGTCAAAGACGGCAGACCCTACTGGCTTGGCATGGGCGAAGAGTTGCCCAAAGACGGCTGCAACTACACCGGCGCATGGTATGAAGGCAAAAAAGACGAAGCGGGCAACGACATCCCAGCAGCAAACAAAAACGCACGCTATGCAGTAGCACTTAAGGCACTGGAGAACGTTGATTCCGAACTCAACGACCCCAATGGCGTCGAACTCGGCGGCATCATGTATGGCGGACGCGACGCCAAAGCATATGTGCCTGTGCAGCAGAGCTTCAGCTGGGAACACGGCATCATCGCCTACGGTGCTTCCTTGGAAACCGAAACTACGTTTGCCACCATCGGCAAAGAAGGCGTCCCAGAAATCAACATGATGAGCATCCAAGACTTCATAAGCATTCCACTGGGCAGAAACGTACAGAACAACCTAGACTTTGGCGCTAAACTCAAAAAGCAACCGTTAATCTTCGGCGTAAACTATTTCCTCAAAGAAATAGGCAACGGCAAATACCTCAACAGCCCACATGACAAACACGTCTGGGTAAAATGGATGGAACTCCGTGTGCACAACGAGGTAGGTGCCTTAAAGACACCCACAGGCTACATACCCAAATACGATGACCTCAAAAAATTGTTCAAACAAGTCCTCAACAAAGACTACGCCAAAGAAGACTATATCAAACAATTCACCATCCGCGTACCAGAAAACCTATCCAAAATCGAGCGTGTGCAACAATTCTATCAAGGAAACGTCACTGACACCCCGCTGGAACTCTTCGGTTTACTCTACCTGCAACGCCAACGCCTAATCGAAGCGAAAGAGAAATTCGGCGACTACATTTCCCCTGAGTGCTTCGAGGCTGAAACAGGAGCTTAAGATAAAATTGGGAAAAAACCATCCAGTTTTCTCACCTTTTTTGGGTGAACTTTTTAAGCAATCGCCGTTTACTGACTAGTAATTCATAATGGTTAATTAATGAAAAACCCAAATTGAAATCAACCACCTAAAAAGAAGTGCAGGAAGTATGATGATGAAAAAGCTAGAAAAGAAGTGCGAGCATGTCATAAACTTGGCAAGTATCGAGGGCGACGGGTCCTTCCCATGTCCCCAATGCGGCACCTCCATTTCACCTGACGACGAAACAGAAGAAAACTACCAAATCATAGACACAAAAGTTGTTAACGACGAACTCGCCGAGTTAGTTATCACCTGTGGCAAATGCGGGTGCACTTTGAAGCTTACCGGTTTCCAACAGGGCTTCGACGCATAACTGTTTACTATTTTTTAGTTTACCCACGCCTTTAATTTTGATTATGGCTGAATCCTTAGCGGATTGTTGAAGAGCACCAATTATTAGGTGACTATTTTTCTAGTTTAAGAAGAAGAGATTGTTGTCCTTACTTATCTTCTTCTTGCGGGTTTGGTGGACAATTGTTTTTTGGGTTCAGGCGTTGCGGCATATTGCAGGTTGATTGTGGAGCAATCCACAAGCAGATATTGATGAGCTGTGAAAGGAAATCTAAAGAACAAAATCCAACTTGTTAAACGTAGGAATTGTTGTTTTCTATGCTAAGGGAAACGCTTTATTTGTTCTAACTGCGCCTTAACTGGTGATTGCTATGCAAATAGAAACTTTCACGGTGGGCATGTTGCAAACCAACTGCTATGTCGCCAGCGACCCACAAAGCGGGGAAGCCATCATAATCGACCCGGGATTCGACTTCAGCGGCGAAGCCCAACCCATCATCAACTACATCGAACAAGCCAAACTCAAAATGAAATACGTCGTTAACACCCATGGACACGACGACCACACCAAAGGCAACCGCCTCCTGCAACAAAAATACGGCGTACCCCTCTGCATACACAACTTAGACGCTGTGTTCCTAGAAGACAACGCATCAGGCAACGTCATGCTACAGGATGGCAATCAAATCAAATTCGGTGCAGAAATCCTAAACGTGCTCCATACTCCCGGCCACACCCCCGGCAGCATATGCCTCCTCGATGGAGAAGTCATGTTTAGTGGCGACACCCTCTTCGCCTATAGCATCGGCAGAACAGACTTCGCTGAAGGCTCGCCCAGCGACATGAAACGTTCACTGCAGAAAATCAAGCAGTTACCTGACAACTTGGTGGTGTATCCCGGTCACGGAGAAGCTACAGTGCTGGGCGAAGAAAAAAAGGTTAACCCCTTCTTAGTGGATGGGAACAGCTACTTTTAGTAGTAGGATGGGTTCTGCTGCAGTTCCTGCAGTGCTTTTAGGCGTTTGATTATGTTCGGGTGTGTGGAGAAGATTTCGACGAATGCGTCGGCGGAGGTTGGCTTCTGCGAGAGTTTCTGTCTTAGCAGGTCTTCTTTGGTTACGTTGTTTGCGTGGAGTTCTGCGGAGTCAACGGCTGCGCGGTCAGGGTCAGATATGAAGAGTGCTTTGTAGGCGTTGTTGCTTTTAGATTGTTGTTGTTTGTTTGGGTGGCTGCCGCGTTTGCTTTCTTCCACGATGGTGACTAAGCCCGTGGAGAGTTTGGCTGCGCCGTTTTCAACGATGGATGCGCTGTGGCGATCAGCATAGTACTCACGTAGGCGGCTGAGGTAGAGGGTGAAAAGCGTCAGCACCCAGCTGAACGCCATGAAAGCGATGCCGATTAAGGCGTTGTTGCCACCGCCGCCTTGTCTGCGGTCTCCGCCCAACATGCCTGACCACATCATTGTCCAACCGATATAGTAGAACAGTGCGGGCAGGAAAGAGACAACCATCATGACCTGTACGTCGCGGTGTTTTAAGTGTCCGAGTTCATGTCCGACGACGGCTTCGACTTCGCCGTCGTTTAAGTTTTTGAGTAAACCTTCTGTGACGGCGACTCTGCTGCCTGTTAAGGGTGAACCATACGCGAAGGCGTTAGGCAGTGGAATCTGCGAGAGCATGATTTGGGGTGCTTTGATGCCGCTTTTCTTGCTTAAGTCGGCAACCATCGCTTGCAGCTTGGGGTTTTCGCCGTCTTTTAATGCTTTTACACGGTACATGGCGCCTACCAGGTAGGGTGAGAGGAGCCACTGAGCCACGTTAAGCACGACGACTAAGATGCCGACGGTTAAAATGGAGAAGTATCCAACCCATAGTAGTACAGCTGAGAAAACCAGTGTAGTTAAACCAAAGATGGCTGCTAAAGTGGCAACCATGGAAAAACGAAGCTTCCAAGCATTCATGAAAGTCACCTATTCACTCTTTTAATTTTGGGCGGCTTATAACTTTTATGCGATAACACAGCCCAACCAACCCTGAAATATGATAAAACAGGCTATTTAGCATTTGCCCTCATGATGAGCCGAGGGGTCTCTGAGCTAAAAGCTTGCCGTTCATAATCGCCAAACACGCATTCGACGGTGAACCCAGCGTTTTCCAGCAGCACTTGCAACTCCTCTTTGCCGTAGAGGCGCACGGAATGCTCAAAAGAAACCGCTTCTCCACCAGACTTCGGCTGGATTGTCCACAAGTCATGGAGGCGTTCGCCATCGGCGCTGATTGAACGTTGCTGTTGCAGCCAAAAACTCGGGTACTCCAACCACTTTGTCACTTTGGATTCGCCGCGGTATTTGGTTTTTAGTTCCTCCCCGTTGAAGACGTCAACCACAAAAACGCCGCCCCGACACAGCACACGGCGGGCTTCCGCTACGCTTTTGCTGTCGTCAGCCAAAGAGGGCAGATACCCCAAACTCGTATCCACACTCACCACCGCCCCGAACGCCTCCGCTTTGAAGGGCAGACGCCGCATATCCCCAAAAACCACGTCGAGGGCACGGTAGCGTTGCTTGGCGATTCGAAGCAGTTTCGGCGAAGCATCCACGCCCACCATGCCGTACTCCTCCATGCTTAAGGGGATCGAGTGGCGTCCTGTTCCGCAGGCAAGATCCAGCACCCTTGTGCCGGGTTGAAGCTGGGTTTTTAAGAATTGGATTTGGCGCTGGGTTTGGTCTTTGTCGGCGATTTCCGCCCAGTAAACGCTCATCTCGTCAAAAACATTACCCACAGGTGTTCCCTGTTCCCTATCTATGGCTGGGGGAACTCATGCATGCGACTCAACGCAATAATGAGCAAAAAGACTCTTATCAGGAAACTTTTCCGCAAGAAAAACCGTTGCTTCCTCCTTAGAATCAAAAGAGTACCAGCCACCACCCGCCTTCTCCTCGTTTATGCCCTTCAACGGAGTTGCTTCCCTCAAAACACTAGGACACAAATCCGTATGCAGATAACATTTCGTTGGTTTATCGATGTTCACCCAATATTTCAATCATAATGCCTCAATCGCCTCTACGTGAGGATGTAAATAAATCTAGCAGGACAAACAAACCCTAACGGTATTTCCAATATCCTCCATCCCGCAATCCCCAAACATGTGGGAATTCGATTTTTTGTGGGAAAAACTTAAGTCTGTGGGCTACATGGTTTATGGTGGGAAGCATTATGGTTGAGACCACCGTAAAACTCGACGAAAAAGGGCGGATCAGAATTCCCCGAAAAATCCGCGAAGCAGCCCAGCTAGCCGAAGGAAGCTGTGTAAACATAAAAGCGGAAGGAAAAACCATAATCATAGAAGCCTCCGAGCCTATAGCCGACAAGTACTACGGTATAGTTCATGTCGAAAAGTGGCCAGAAGACATCCATGAATTGGCGAAAGAGGAGATGCATAAGCGGTGGAAACAGCGCACTACTATGTAGATGTTAATGTATTCGTGTACTGGCTAGGCAAGCATCCCCTATTCGGTGAAACAGCCTATAATTGGATTCAAAGAATCGCCAACTCTTCTCCCCGAGAATATGTAACTTCCAGCTTAACGCTTTATCAAGCACTCTACGTATTGGCTAAATTAGCCGGTACAAACCTAAAAAACAAAATCTTCGTACAGCAAATCATAAACTCCCTAACTGACATTAAAGGCTTAACAATAGAACCCCTAAAACCTGAGGACCTCTCAGCGGCGGCAGAATTGATGAATAACAACAAACTCGACTACGAAGACGCCCTACAACTAGCCGTCGCAATAAGAGCCGGTGCCAAAGAAATAATAACAAACGATAAAGGATTCAACGCAACAAACATAAAAAGAACCTTCTAAAAAACTCACCACTTGATATTGCCCTACTGCGTCAGCAACGCAACCTACACCAGTTAGTTCCAAAACGGAGGCTGCAACACTATGGCAGGGGACACTGCCACTAAGGCGATAGTAACATACTTTTTCCTAATTGAAGTTGGTCTTGTTCCCGTTATTTTATATAAAAGAGGGATGAACGGTGAAATCAGGGATAGAGAAAAGACAATGCGCGGATTAAAGAAGCGCCGAACACCAATCTTGGAAGGGTTCCAGACATACTACAATTTTGTACGCCCTCACATGGCACTACACGGCAAGACACCCGCCGAAGCATGCGGAATTAAAGTTGAAGGAGATAACAAATGGATGACGCTAATACAGAATGCAAGTAAGAAAGGATAACAGAACGGAAATTTAAGCATTATTGTCCTCAACGTCGTGACCACGAACTGGTAATAAAAGTTTTTTCGTCAAATTATTTTGACTAAACGTCATTTGGTAGTTTAGCTCTCTTGGTTGATCATTTAGGTTATAGTTTTTTAAGGCGGCTGATATACGGCGATGATGGTTGTGTCTGTGAGACATGGAATGAAAATACCGTTATAATAATAGTTATAATATTGGTCCTCTAGCCCACAAAGGTTTGTGGCTGTTGTCAAAAGTCATCATAGGTTGAGTCGTCAAATCTAAAAAAGTGACAGCCTTCTGTCGCTTGAATGGTTATTGTTGGGTAATTTTGACATCAATCCAGTAGTAATTACTCGGGTTGTCAATCCAGAGACCTGTTGATATTGGGGGGTTAGGGTACCAGAACATATCATAAGCGCCCAGAGTCAGCGAATGGAGTACGTTTGGGTTATTTACATACAACTTTACGGTGTCTTGCGCGGTTCCTTGCCGAGCAACTGCTATTTTGTGACTGCGTCGGCATACATTGCGGACTGGTTATAGCGATTTCTACAAGCAGGGCAGACAAATCTTTTGATCCACTGTTAGGCAGAGCTGGAGTAGTAGAGAAGCGGCAACGCCAACAGCACAGTATTCTTGCCCTTAGGCGTTAAGGCGTACTCCACGCGCAGCGGCGGTCCAGCAGTGACGTTTCGGGTTATGTAGCCATGGGATTGGAGCATCTTGAGTTTGTCACTTAGCGTCCGCGAGTTTACGCCTAGGATTCTTTTAATTTCTCCGAAGCCGATGGCGTCTTTTAGGATGAGGCTGTAGAGGATTTCGAGACTCCACCTTTGGAAGAGCAGGTTGAAGGTTTCCTGGAGGCTTTCGATTTCGTTTTTGAGTTCTTTGGGGGTGATTTTCTGTTTTTCGATGATTTGGTTGAAGGTTGCTTCGGCTCCGTGGAGGAACTGGGTCATTTGGGATTCGACGATTTTGCGGAATTCTGCGCTTAAAGTTAGGGGTGCACTCATGGCGGTTACACTCGGTGTGGTTTTGCTCACTTCACACTTTATAAGCGTTTACTTATACAACAAGGTATACAAAGTAAAGTTAACAGGGAGAGAGACTAACCATGGAAAAATATGACGCCATAGTCGTCGGCGCAGGCACAGCAGGCTGCTTAGCCGCGAAAACCATCGCCCAAAAAGGATTAAAAGTATGCCTAGTAGAAAAGAAACCCCGCCAAGAAATCGGCGAAAAAATCTGCGGCGACGCCTTAGGCGAGCACCACCTCAAATTTTTGGGGCTTGAGAAACCCCAGGGCGGCGAGTTAGAAGCAAAAATCGACGGCATAAAAATTTACAGCCCAGACGAAAACACCGTCTTCACCATCGCAGACAAAGACTTCGTCGGTCACATCTTAAACCGACGGCTTTTTGGACAATGGCTGCTCAACAAAGCCACCGACGCAGGCGCAACCTTGCAGGACAGCACCAACTTACGCGGCCCCATCATCGAGAAAGGTGCAGTAGTAGGCATCTCGGCGAAGAACATGAAGTCGGGCAAAATAAGCGAGTTACGCAGCAAAGTGGTGGTGGATGCCACCGGCTACTTCGGCATGGTCCGCAAGCAACTCCCAGCGGAAATGGGCATCGACCGCGACATAGACAACGCCGACGTCGAAGCCTGCTACCGAGAAATCCGCCAACTAAAACAGGAAACCGAGAACACACGGTTCTGCGAAATCTACCTCAACCAAAAAGCCAGCCCAGGCGGCTACATCTGGATTTTTCCCAAAGGCGGCGCACGCGTCAACGTCGGCATAGGCGCCTGCATGCGCAAGTCCGGCTACCCCAACCCCAAAGAACAGCTATACAGCACCGCGTTCAAGAAGCCAATGTTCGACGGCTCGCTGGTTTTGACTGGCGGCGCATGGTTTGACCCTGTCCGCAGACCCTTAGACAACATGGTCGGCAACGGGGTCGTCCTCGTCGGCGACGCGGCTTCACTTGTGAACCCGATCCACGGCGGCGGCATAGGACCCTCAATGCTTAGCGGCTACTTCGCAGGGCAGCAGATTGTGGAAGCCCTCGAAAAAGGCGCAGCCACCAAAGAGGCACTGTGGGGCTACAACAAACGCTACATCGAAACCTACGGCAAAAAACAGGGCACCCTTGACATCTTCAAAATGTTCCTCCTCTCATGCAGCGACGACGACCTCAACTACGGCATGAACGAAAAACTCATGACCGAAGACGACGTCTTAAAAGCAGGCATGGGCGACGACTTCCACCTCAACATCACCGAAACCGCCAAACGAGTCTTCCGCGGCATACGCAGAGTCGGCTTCCTCACCAAACTACGCGCAACAGTAGTCATGATGAGGGGCCTTAGCGCACACTACAACACCTACCCAACCACACCAGAAGGCTTCGAACCATGGCGCACCCAAACAGTAAAACTCATCGAGGACGCACGCAAAAAACTGGTTGATTGAAGAAGACAGATAAGTGGTAAAATTAGAAGTTACAACATAAAGGGTCAACAGGTAGTGGACAGAAGAGAACTAAGCAAAATCACTGCTTGACTTTAAGTGCTAAATAGACAAATACTCGCCTGCGGCTAAAATGAGTGAATTAAACAGTTTTTTGATTCTCTGAAGATTGTTTAATGGAGCGAAGAGGCGATTGGAGGGTATGTTGTTCTTAGAATACCCAGTGTATTGGTGTTTAGGGTTTTGTAGCGTGGGCCGTCGGTCGGGTCATTTGTGCTCAGGAAGGCCGCAGGTTCAAATTTAGCAAATGCCCCTGCAGTTTTTAGGGTTTAACTGTGTTTTTTGTATTCAAGAGGTCGGATGATTTTGAATTTTTTTATTTTATTCCAATCCGTTGCATCTTCAGTTATTATTGTGTCCAAACCCTTGTTATGCATACATGCAGCGTGCACACAGTCATAACTCACTCCTGACTCAAGCGTCAGTTTAGCAGCATTTTGGAGAATTCTTTCGTCTATCGGTATCATGTTTATGGGTAATGAGAAAAAGGCTTCCAAGGCAACTGCTGCCTTTTTGGGGTCTATTCGTGCTAATGCGCCAAGAAGCTCTATGGGAACCAAAAAACCGCAGAAAGCTTTGATGCTGAGATTTTGGATATCATCGATTATCTGTTTGCACGCTTCCCCGTAGGTGGGGTGCGCTAGGGCAGAATAGATGAAAATGTTGGTGTCGACGTAGTAGCTCAAGATCTGTCTTCCTTTTGTTTACTGTGCGGTTTCTTTGGCTCTACTGAAACGGAGGTGGTTTCCCATGATTGTTCCACAAGTTTGACGGCGTCAAGTTCTAGGGGTCTGCCGAAGAGACAATAGAGTGTATCTGAGGGGTTTTTGATGCGTTTGGGGGATTCCATGATTATGCGTTTGTTTTCTGATTTCACTATGAGTTTGTCGCCGATTTTAACGCCTAGTTCTGAGCGAACGCTCTCAGGTATGGTGACTTGGTATTTTCTTGTGATTTTTACTTCGTCTTGCATGGCATTCACATATTCTCAGTAGTACCAACGTAGTACTTAAAAATTTGCCCATAACATAAGTTCATCTTTTAAAAGATCACTGCGGGGAAGCCTGTATCGATACACGGTTGGCTTATGGATAGTTTTCAGTGCGGGATGCAGTTGACGGTGATGTGGTTTAGGGTAGCCATTTTGTTTTTGTGTTTAGGGTTTGGTAGTGGGGATCGTCGGTTAGTACGTATTGGGCTTCTCCGCATTTTACGTATGAAGCGATTAATGCGTCTGTGATAGGTACTTTTGTGTGGGCGAGAAGCATTTCTCCGGCGTTTAGCGCGTGGTTTTCGTCTAGGTCTATGATTTGCATTCCTTTTTCTTTCAGTATTCTTAGGCGATTTTTTGCTGCATCTTTTCCTATTTTTTTGCCTGCCACTTCCACGAATTCGGTTAGAACTATTGTTGGCGCTAGGAGGTGTCCTCGGAGTTCTCGCTCAAAAAATTCGCTGGTTTTTGCGCTTTCCTCTTGGTTGGCTGGGAATTCCAAGTGGATTAGCATTCGGGTGTCTGTTATGCTTGTCAACGCCATCGTCGCCTTAATGCGTCAAGTTCGTCTAAGAGTTTTTTTTGTTCTTCTTCGCCAACGGGTTCGCGGGGTTCTAAGGGTGGTAGCGGTTTGAGTACGAGTTTGTCGTCTTCTTTGGTGATTTCTAGGATTGCTCCTTCTTCTATGCCCATTTGTGTGCGGAGTTCTTGGGGTATGGTTACTTGGCCTTTATGTTTAACTCGTACTCGGAACAACTCGACCAAGTTAAACTTACGCCGGTCTTACTTAAGAATTTTCTGCCCAGCTGTCAACAAATGAAAGTGCACGCGCCAAGTGGAGGTGCAGATTTGCCGGTTCAAATCTACTTTTTGTGGCGCAAAATTGCTTATAGGCGGCGGTTGGGCGGGTTGTTTGGATGTAAGAGATGACTAAGCCCCGTTGAATGGGTCATGCTAGAAGCCCGAACTGCAGTGGAATAAACGCACTGGGCACATGTCGGTTGCCACGGAAAACGGAGTCTGTGTGCGTTTTCCACCAACATATCAGGATCCAAATATTAGATGTATGCAGAAACCTATAGGGGAGGGGTCTAGGGCGGTGGAAACATGCGTTTTACGCATTCAGCGCCTGAGAATTGAGGCAGAGCAACAAAGCAGCTGTGCTGTAAAGCTTAAATTCTGATGCAGCATGCATACCTAGCAGTGATAAAATATGGTTTTTTGTTCACATTGCGGCGCACAGATCGCCGAAGACGCCAATTTCTGCCCCAAATGCGGCACCAAGACCCCAGCTGGAAAAACCGCTAAAGTCGCTTATCCCTCAGATGAGTTCCAAGACGCCTTCTACCGCGTCGGAACAGAGTTAGAACGCGCCTTCACCATAGCAGCCCACGAAACCCACGCTGCCCTCAAAAAAGCAAGCGAGAACATCCAACAGAAAAACACGGCGCAAACCAGCCAAGCCAGCCAGGAAGGCACAGTCGTCTGCCAAAACTGCGGAGCCAAAAACGTCACAGGCGCGGTTTTCTGCTACAGCTGCGGCAAACACGTTGGGATCGAGTCGGGTTCGGGGAGTACATAGATGAGCCAGAACAGAACCCTTATCGCTTACGAATCTAAAAGCGGCGCCACCGAAGAAGCGGCAAGGAAAATTGCGGATGTTCTGCGTTCGAAGTATCAGTTGGAGGTTGACATCGTCGATTTGGGCAAGCAGAGAATCTCTGATTGCAACCGTTACCGCAACGTTGTTGTGGGCGGCGGCGTGAGAGCAGGCAAAGTCTACAGTAAAGCCCTCAAATGCCTCGAACTGGACTTGTCGGGCAAACGGGTCGCGTTTTTTGTATCCTCAGGCGAAGCAGGCACCCCAGAAAAATATGCATCCGCCAAAGCCAAATTCGTCGAAAACACACTTGCCAACTACCCGAAAATACAGCCCGTAGCCACAGAAGCATTCGGCGGACGCTTCAAGATGCTGGGCAAAACAGTCACTGACACCACGGATTTAAGCCGTGTGGAAGCGTGGGCTGAAGAACTTGGAAAGAAATTTACCCAGTAATTTATAACCTTGAGCGCTAATGATAGGGGAAGGGAACTGGGAATGGCTGAGAATAAAACGTTAGTTGCTTATGAATCCAAGCAGGGCGCCTCCAAAGAAGCCGCGGAAATCTTGGCGAAAACACTGCAGTCAAAGTATGGGTTGGAGGTTGATTTGGTTAACCTCAAAAAACAGGATGTATGCGATCTGGGGCAGTACCGCAATGTGCTTGTGGGCGCGGGAGTTAGGGGCGGCAGAATCTACGGCGGCGCATTAAAACTCTTCAAAAGCGATCTTGGCGGAAAACGCGTGGCATTCTTCACCTCTTCGTCTTGGGGCGGCACACCGGGCAGCTACGAAAACGCCAAAACCCGATTCGTCACCAAAACCCTCGCAAAGTTCCCTCAGGTTAACTTCGTGGGTTCAGAAGCGTTTGGGGGACGCATACGGTACTTCGGAAAAACCATGCTGGACAACACGGACCCAGCCAAAGTTGAGGCGTGGGCGCAAGAAGTTCGCCGAAAATTCACCGAGTAAACCAGACTCCAAGGCGGGTGCGCTTCTTTGCCCGGTCTGCTGTGTGGAATATGTTGAGGTGCAGTTTGACTGCGAAATCGACGGCGTGTTGATGCAAGGTGTGAAGGCGCTTAGGTGCCCAAGTTGCAAAGAAGAAGTTTTTAGTCCCGAGCAGCAAGAGGAGATCCAGAAGAAAATCAGCGTTTAAACGGTGCTTTTATGTTTGCCCAGCTCCAGAGCCATCCCAATTAAGCGTTGGAGAACTTCGAAATCGCTGTGCTGCAGGGTCACTTCTTCTTCGGCTTTACAGTTGCCTTTTTTCGCGTTTTTAACGTACCTTTCGAATTCAGTCTCTAAGATGTCTCGGGTCAATGCGGGTTCGCCGTTTAGCAACCGTAAATCGCAGCCCAAACAGTACTCGAAGACAAATTCGAGTTTACGGTTTTCCGAGTTGCCTTCCCCAAAATAACGGGCGTCACCCAAACGGTCAAAATCGACATCGTCGTACTCCACGAAGCAAACATGGGTTTTCTTTAATTCATGCTTATGACCCAAACCAGCACACACCACGCCATATTACGGCGCACAATCCATAAGTCTGTTACTCTGCCACCTCTGCATCACCCGTTTGAAGGCAAACATGTTTTGTCTCTTTGTGTGGGTGTAACGGTTTAAGGGATGCCACAAGAATGCAAGCGGATGGCGTTGCGTTTTGCGGTTGCAACGTTTTCCTTTGGCTGTTTCGGCCAACCGCTCCAGAACTGTCTTGGCTTGCGATTGTACCTTTAATGATTTCTTTACTCACCTTCGCCATCATACGAAGACACAGAAAAAACAGTTGGAAAAGCAGCGGCTAACTTATTCTCTTCTAGTTAGCACAAAGTTTTCTTTGTCAAAGGCGTATTCGCCGTATCTCTGTGAATAGTAGAGTCTTAGGTATTCTGCGGCGAATTGGGGTCGGAAAGGCAAATCTGAAGGCAACAGCTTCTCTTTGGTTTTCAGCTGTTCAGTTATGGCTGCTTCTGCCAATGGGTAGTTGAGCAGGAATTCTTTGCGTTCGTCATAAGCTGCCAGTGTCAACACGGCTTCGTCTACGTACCCGAGATATTTGGGCAGGCTCTCCATGATTTGGTTGATGCGGTAGCTCTGGGGGTTGGAGAGCATGTCTTTGGCTTGTCCTAGTCGGTCGCGTAAGGAGGCGTTTTTCTCCCACATGAAATCTTTAGTGGGCAACAAGTGCTCGATTGTGTCTTCGTCGTTAACCAAGTTGGCGTAGAGCATAGAGAGTACATCATTTGACATTTCAATGAATCCTAACACGTCTTCTTTTAGGTTGACTACGTCGAGGATTTCAAGCTTCTCTTTTTCTGAGCGTTTCTCTGCAAGGAGCTTTAGTCCGTCGGCTTTCTTTGCGTAATCCAATACTTTGGCGGTGTTATCGCCGAAGGCCCCGGGTAAAAGGTCTGCTTTGCTGTTTAGGTAGGCGATGGGTTTTAGGGACCGCTGCAGGTAAACCATGGTGTCTTGGATGTCTTTGCCGTATTGACGTGCCCAATTGTTGAGGGCATTGTAGAAGGCTTCGATGGCTATCCATGGGGCTTCGTTTTTTGCGAGTTTTTCAGCGGCGAATTCCACTGCTTTACTCTTTTCGGGCAGCGAGGGGTCGTAGAGGGGGCGGATGATGTCGTAGATGGGTTCTGCAATCGCTGAAACTTCGCGGACCACTGAGCGCCCGGCTTCCACGACTTGTTTTATGGCTTCAATGCGCTCGTCTATAGTCATTTCTTTTTGGTAGTCTACCGGGACAGTGGCTTGGATGTTTAAGCCTGCAATTTTGAGTTTGCCAACCCAGTTGGCGAATTCACAGTTAGAGAAAACCTGGTATTCGTAGAGGATAGAGTTGAGTTCAGCTTCTATGGCTTCGTAGTCCTTGCCCAGCGTGTCTAACTCGACGATTTTTTCGTCTAATTCATTCTGGACAAACTCGTGAGCCGCCGCTCGCTTCTTTATTTCTTGGATGGCGTCTAGGAGAACAAGCGTTTTTCCCTGCGGCGAAGTCACATTCACTGGAATATTCTCTTTCACGTTGGCAAGTTGCCCATCGAAAGCGGTGACTTTGTCGAGGAGTTCTTGGGCTTTTTCTATGATTTCTTGGTTGGTTGCGCGTTGTTTAGGCGCGTAATCCATAAACATTACGGGCAGGGTAAGCAGTAAGGTACTGAAAATGCCCAGCACCATGGTTGTGGCGCTTACGTCTGCGGTGAAAGCCAAGGGGGTCTGGAAAGCGTTTAGCAACACAAAGAAGAGTGCGGCTGCGATGGTGGCGGTGAAGCAGGGGAAAAACCTGTCGCCAGCCCCGATTAAACCGGATTTAACCATTGTCTGAGTGAAGAAAATCATCAGAAGCGCTAAGCCAACGACGATGACGACGAACATGAGTATGCCGGGTAGAGAGTCAAGGTATTGTGAGAGGGCATCTTTGATGGTGCGTCCTCCCCAATCGGGAACCCAAGTGGTTTGGCCAGCGATGTCATAAATCACTTTTGAAGTGTCATAAAGTCGGAACTGACTCATCGACGAGGTGAGGTTGGCGGAAATCGAGTTAAGAGAAACAAATAACGGTGGAGCTGAACCGGGCACAGTCCACCAGTCAGATTGAACAATTTTCAAAACTGTTTCCTGATAGTACTGGACAAGCTGTAGGGGTACAGACAGCAGAACATAATAGACAACGGTTAACCCAACATACTTTTTGAAGTACACCGCCGACGCCAAAATCAAGGGTATTGCCAAGAAGAAAAGGGGTTGATAACAAAGCGCTGCAAACGCTAAAATGCCAAAGTCGATGGCTAAGGCGCTTCTGTAACGGTTAAACAATAGGGGCATAGCTACAAACAGCGTCATCCAAACGACGATAAACACCACCCGGGCGAGGGTGTCGCCTAGGAAAGATATGAAGTACAATTGGGATAAATGAAACAGTAAGCCTAAGCCTACGATTAAGCCGCCCACAGGCATGCCTAAGCGGGGTTTAATGTAGGTTGCAAACGCAACCAAAATAGCGAGGAAAATAGGCAGAGGCTGAGGAAACAGGGGCAGAATTGACATGGCAAGCGCCATCGTGACCGCTGTGATCGCGAAGGTGAAGATTTTTATCATGGGAGTTTCAAGTTGGCGTTCCCTTTCTTCTTTTTCCTTCTTTTTCTGCTTGCGATCTTTATTCCAAGTGCTTAAGCCTGAAAGGTGTAGGGAGGGCTTCTTCAAGCAATCTACCTAAAACCTTATTTGTAGTTAAACGCCTCTTAAAGGTATCGTAGGTACCTCGGATGAAGGATGGCAAAGCAAGTTTTAACATCCTAGCAAGCGTTGAAAAACATATAGAAGCCTTAAAACCCTTGCTGCCTAAGCAAGCGATGGTCTGCATAGGCGAATACCCCATTAAAACATTCATAAAAGAACCAGGCGTAAACAAAGTGGGCATACTGCCGATTTTCATCGAAAAATCAAGCGATGACATCTACCAGTGGATACCCAGAGGCTACAACCCCCACTTCGTTTGGGGCTTCGAAGACAAAGACATCGACACCCACTTCTGGTACGATGTCTTGCCAACGATGATTAGAAGCACCGCAATTATGGATAGCCTCAAAAAGAAACACACCCAAGAACTCCACAGCGCCATCATTTTCACTTCAGTGTGGGATGGAGTGGGCAGCGCCGCCCTGCCAAGCCTCATCGATAAGTTCCGACGGCACAGCATCGACTCGCTTTCACTGGCGATTTTACCCTCAAAAATCCAGCCAAACGACGCCCACTTCAACGCATACGCCACAATCCAGATGTGCCTCTCAACAGAGGGCTCCACGGTTGTGCTACTGGGCAGAGACCAACTTGAAGGCTTTGATGGCGTAGACCGCGCAGGCCAACAAATCAGGGGCAACAATGTGGTC
Organism: Candidatus Bathyarchaeota archaeon; assembly: GCA_963702095.1. Lineage (GTDB taxonomy): Archaea > Thermoproteota > Bathyarchaeia > Bathyarchaeales > Bathycorpusculaceae > Bathycorpusculum. Next base: position 1,139,610 of record OY969706.1, on the reverse strand, counting down.
AATTACTTGCTGAACCTGTTTTTGTCTAAAGAGTTGCTGGTGCAGGAAATCGCCGAGTTATCCAGGACGTTTAATGTTAAATTTTTCAGTTGCTTAGCGGTTACCGCGGCGAGTTACCGGGTTTACGGCTCACTTGAGAACATGCTCGACACCGCGTTGCTTAAGCCTCTTTTGGATTTTGATGTTTCAGGTTCCTCATTGCTCTACGTGCTATTACGTATGCCTGAGGGGCTGCGGGAAAAGATTCCCAGAGCAAAAATCGAGTTGGAAATCACAAACTGGTTCAAAGAGAAAACCAGCCTCCAATCCATCCACATAACCGAACCCATCTACACCACAGACTTAACCGACCGCATCGACGCAGTCCTGTTCATCGGCGGCTTTGACACAGAACAGATGTTTGCTGGGCTGGAGAAGAAAGTAGAAGGGTTGAAGAGGCAAGCGGTTGAGAGGGGCTTTATGACACAGGATTGGCAGTTGCCCTTCAAAGTTGAAGAAGAAGTCAAGCCTCCTGAATCACCTGCAATAGAGGAGACTCAAGCGGTTGAGCAGCCAGCCGAAACCGTTGAATTGCAGAACATTGAAGTGCCAGTCGAGGAGCCAATATCGCCTACAGAGGCATCACCAGAAATCGTGACCGAAACACCAGCCACTGCCGCTCAAGAACCCGCAGAAATGGATTTAGCATTACCTCAAACCGAAGTTGCACCCGAGCAACCCGAGCCCCCGGCACCGGAAAAAAAGAAGAGGTCACGGAGAACCAAACAACCCAAGGAAGCACCTCCAGCGGATCCTGCGCAACCAGTTGAAGAAGCTGAGCCACAGAAACCCAAAAGGACCCGTCGAACCAGAAAAGCCCAAAGTGAAGAAAAAGCTGAATAAAAGGGCAGATAGGCTGCCGTTTGCTTTTTTCTAGCATTAGAAGAAGACAGAGTGCCCCTTACTCATCATCTTCCAGAGGACATTGCAGGCGGCTGCTTTTTGGGTTCTACGTCTGCGCTGGGTTGCAGGCTGATTGTGGCGTAATCTACAAGTAGTTATGATAAAGAAAAACTAAAAATAGGGGCAGAAGAAAAAAGAAGCTTCTGCTACTGCTTAGGTTTGTTGTTGCCGCCGTTGCCGTTGGCAGCTGTCGGTGTGTAACCGTTTTCTTGGTTGATCTTCTTGATGATATTGGTTGCGTGTACGCCGTGTTCAAGTAGGAAGGAGCGGGAGAGGTAGCGTTCGAAGTCGTTGGATTTGCTGTAGAGGTTCTGCATTTCGTCAAAGGCTTCCATGTCTTCGGGGTGGCCGCGTCCGCCAACCACCAGCACTCTGGTTGTCCATGCATCGCGTGATTCCACAACGCGGACAGTGATGGTTCGGCTGACTTCACTGGTTACATAGCCGGCGAGTGCAGTGTAGACTTCTTGTGACATGTCTTCCGTCCACATTTTCGGCGGAGTCGTAACAGTTACCCAGATGTAATCGGTTTTGTATGTGTTTTTGTAGCCCATGACACTGGGGGTTTTGAAGCTGCGGACCACGCTTTTTATGTAGTCTTTGAAGTGTTCCATGTCGAGGATGTCTTTGTAAATGACTTCTCTGGTTAGGTTTTCTTCTTGCTCGGTGAGGATTTTGAAGATGATTTTTAATTGTTCCTTCTCGGTCAAGTCAGCGGATTTCTCAAAGTAACGTTTGGGCGCAACTATCTCTGCGATTTTAGCTTTATATTCGTTGTGGGCATCTACAATTTTGTTGAGCCGTTTGCGGTACTCGGAAATTAACTGGAAGCGGTTGGCGAGTTTCTCGTAGAGTTTTATGGTTTCGTCAACCTTGTCGAGGTTCTCCAATGCGATAGCTTCTTCTTCGGCGATGCGTCTTAGGTCACGGTCTAAGCCTAATAGTTGTTCTCGGGCGTAGCGTTTGGAGCTGAGGAACTTGCGGATTTGGCGCTCCATCTTGGTTTTGTCGAATTCTTTGCGTTTCTTAATTTCAGCTACACGCATAACTTCATTGTCGAAGTCACCTCGTTTCTGCATGCGCTTACCTAAGATTTCGTTGACATAGGTGAGGTGTTCATCGATCATTTTCGATTCGTCAGCGGGTGTTCGAAGCATAAGCTGAATCAACAAGTACAATGTGCCCAGTTCAGCTTGGATGTTATGAAGGTCTTCGAGTTCTAATTGACTGTCAGGAAGAACCTCGTAGTAGCGTACCAAGGCGTCGGTGATATAGCGGGTTTCATCATAGAAGTTGAGTATGTCAAGGGATTGCTCGGCTAGCTCAGCGATGTTAACCAGGTCTTCTAGAACTTTTTTCTGGCGTAAGGTGAAGACTTGTGAGCTGGGGATAAGTTGGTTTAAGCGTTCAACGATGTCGGCTTTGCGCTCGCGGAATTCAAGGTGAGTCTTGGCGAGGGTAGTTAAGAGCATTTCAAGGTTGTCGAGTTTTCTTGAACCTTCCTTCATTAATGTGAGGTCAATGATTGATTCTTCAATTGGCCCATTCTTGCCCATCAATTTGATAGTTGAGAGGTACTTCATGATATCGTCAAGCCAGTTTTTCACCTGGATTTCAACACCTTTAACGTGTAATTCAACGTCGTCTTCGAGGCGGGGGTTGCTGGTAATTATGGTTTTCAGCTTATCCTCAAACTGATCCTCGTTGTAAGTGCCGGATTTGATTAGATAGTTTTTGAAGAGTTCCTTTGCTAGGTCACTGTCAACTTGAATGACTGATTTGATTTCGCTTAGGATGTCAAGTTTTTCTTTGCGGGATTCCTGAAGCAGCGTCATGCTTTCAAAGCTTAGCTTGTAGGCTGTGAGGTAATCCTCCACTGGATACATAACTTTAATCATGCCCAAAGTGTGCGCGGAGTTGGTTGTTAACCCGACTTCTGTGCCTATGCCGCCTAAGAGGTCTGCTAAGTCGAAGTCCATTAGTACATAGAGGAGGTCAACGACCATGTCATCCATTTCTTTGCGGGCGGACACGATGTTACCGACTTTGGAGAACGCGGGAAGTAAAGGCAGATAGACCAAGGCGTTTAGTGGGTTGCGGTATATTTCGCCGTATTCTTTGATAACATGTTCATTGTAGTCTTTGTTTAGCAGAAGCGAGAGTTCATTCATGGCGGTAAATGCAGAGCAGCCTTTGGCTGGTGGGTCATCTCCGCCGCACGGCGTAATCACGAATGCTATCAGGGGTACTCCTGAACCCATAACTTTCCGTAGGTGACGGGCAAAGTCGAAGAAGATGCCGCTTCCGGTGCCGCCACCCATACCATAAACCAGAACAACAGTAGGAGTAACAATGGATGAAAGCGCCTGTTCTTTGAAGGAGTTGATGCAGTTTCTTATGATGCCTAACTGGTAGTAGTTGAGTGCGTAGATTGCTTTTGCCAGTGCACGTCTGCGTCCTGCGCCTCCTGCCATAGGTGGAACCGCCATGGTGGATTGCAGCCATGGAATGTAGTTTTCAAGTTTAGAGCCTTCGCCTACTACGTATTCACCGTATTTTTGGTTGATGAAATCGAACATGGCTTCGGCGGTTGGGAATTTCACGGATTCCGCGATGAGGCGCCAGCGTTCCCGGGGGATGCCGGCTTTTATGAGGGATTTTGAAATTTGTTCGTGGGTTTCTTGGAGGCTACGTATTTCTGGGTCAGCGATGTCTAGAGCTAAAAGAGAAAGACGGGTTAAGTCGTTCTCTATTAGTTCACGGGTTTTCCTGTGTAACAGGAAAGATTCGACTATGTTGGTGCCTGCTGATCCCAAGCCTATGAGTTGTACGCTGTTCTGGTATATTCTCGTAGACTATCACATCCCAACTAAGTTTTTGAGTCTGTCCTTGATGGAGTCCAAGTTTGCTGACATTGCACGGTCAATTTTTCTGGCTCTTAGCGTTAAACCTTCAAGGTCTTTGATTTGGTCTTCAACGACGAGTTGGAAGTAACCGATCCTGCCGCGAATTCTTAGGAATAGCACTAAGAAGATTACCGCTATGGCAACTGTGACTCCTACAAGCGGCAGAAACAGCATTTGCATGGTTGAACCGGCAGGTGGGTTAGCAACGTCTAAGCCGTTTAAGATGGCAATCGCGCTGTCAACGTCTCCGCCGTTAGCTACTACTTTGGATGCGTTAAGAGTGTTAGTGTATAATTCAATAAATCCTGCGTCAACTCCGCCGGATACAAGTTGGTTTAGGTTTGCATTTTTCTGGCTGTAGAGGGTTAGGTAAGTATTCATTTTAGCGCTGGTAGAAGTTACTATTAACTGTCCAAGTACACTTCCAGATGGACCAGCCAGTGTGACCACGGTGACTGGTCGAGAGGCGCTTGCACTGCTGGAAACTGTTCCGCGAAGAGACATTTCAAAAGAGCCCTCAACCCAGTTAAATGGTGTTGATTGCTGGGCGGGGTTGTATTGGCTGCCCATGGTGTAATCGTCGCTTTCAAGTGTCCAATAGGTGCTTTGACCCGATGTCTTGGACAGAGAAGTGGATAGCTTAAGGTTTCCTTCGCCGCCTGCAAGAATGTTAACTGTGAAATCAACTGTTATGTCAGCGCCCGGAAGAACGGGGGAGATAGTTGTGGTTGTGTTTGTGGCGGCGTCATGCTGGACAAGAAGGGCGTTAGTTGATGCATCATGTATCTCGTAGTCGCCGATCCATTGGCTTTCTCCCGCTGCTTGGGCAAACGTAATTGAAGTTAAAGATATGGTTGTTAATAATAAAATGATACTTAACGCTAAAACCTTGTTTTTCATTTACGACCATCCTGAATTTTTTTATTGATTGATGCATATAACACTTGTGCTTTTCGGGTGGAGCGGACCAAGCAATGGTCAAGATCTAACATTCCAAGTGTAACTTGTCTGAGTATTTGACCCTTTACTAAGCTTGTAAAGTTAGCTTCGCAACGCCCGCGCCAGATTTAACAAGATAGCGTAACGCTCTTTTCAAAAAGCATTAAAATTGATCCAAACGATAAGGGAAATCACAAATTCAGGAAGAGAGAAAAAAGTGAAGACAAAAACATTAGGAAACCCTATGGCGGGGTCCAATCAATTTCGCGGGCTGAAGAAACTATCTAAACCGTTTGCAATCGGTTTATGCGCATTGTTCATCGTTGGCATGGTTTCTGTGCTGGCGGTGCAACCGGCGCAGGCGGCTACAACGCTTGTTCTGCATACCTCTGGCTCAAACATTTTGGATGCAGACGACAACGTTGTTTACCTCCGTGGTGTAGGTGTCGCGGGGTTTGCACCTGACTTGATCCTCTGGGGAAGCGGGGCAACCGACAACTTCGGCGCCCAATGGAACTACAACCCAACTACAGCGATGGATCAGACCTTCTCTGCCATGCAAAATCAATGGCACATAAACATGATACGGGTCTTCATCTATCCAAGCTGGTACTACCGCGACAACATTGCACCCGCACAGGAAGACAGTAACTATGCCTCTTCAACTCCAATTAGCACCAAAGCGTACCTGCAAACACTGTGCAATGAAGCAGCCAAATACGGAATCTACGTCGACATAGTTCCCTACATGCTGACGCCATACTCAGGCTCCTTTGGCAAAGACCCCTATGCAACCTCAAGCTTTGCAGGAGGTCAAGGATTGCCAATGTGCAGCTGGGACAGTGCAGGACAAAGATTTCTCTCAGATGCAGGCTACGGCAGCAATGAACTGGGCTTCTGGAGCTGGTTCTGGAGCGACATGGCAAAGACATTGATGAACTGTCCAAACGCGATCTTCGAGGCATGGAATGAACCGCAACCCGGCGCGGACAACGCACCCATAACCTCAGGTTACCTCCAATACTTGCAGACTATGTACAGTGCAATTCGTGGAACAGGTTCAACCAACCTAGTCATGATGCAGTGGCACATGGGCTGGTTCCCCAACGGCTATGGCAACGACCTCAGCTGGTGCAAACAAATCGCAACAGCCATACCAAGCGCAACCAACCTAGTCTACACCACACACCTCTACTACCACGCGCCAACCGACTTAAGCTCTTATTGGAACACCGACTACGCGGGTTTGAAGGCACAGCTACAAGCAGGCGTAGCAACCATGGGCGTAACTGCTCCATTAGTGGTTAATGAAGAGGGCTCATGCTTAAGCGCCGTCAGCAACAAACAAAACGACTACACTTGGTGGCAAAACCTCGTTGTGGCACAACGTGATGTTGGCATAGGCTTAGGAGCATACTACTGGTTAAGCGACGCGGGATTAGGACCAGTCTACTCAGGCGAAACCATTCTAAGCAGCGGCTACTCACCCAACACTATGGGACAAGCCTTCATCAACGCCTACAATGGCCCCGCAACGACACCAACTCAAGAACCAACAGCCACTCCAACTCCACAGGCGACATCAACCCCCGCTGCGACGCCAACACCAGCACCAACTGCAACACCGACCCCAAACCCAACAGAAACATCACCTTCATCACCAACAACCTCACCAACCCCTGCTCCAACCCAAGACCCCACACCTGACCCTACCGCTAAACCAACAGCGCCGCCGGTAACTCAACAGCCAACAAGACCCACGTTCCCAACAAACGGCCAAACAGGGACATACCGCCCAGCACACTATTGGTCGCCCTGGCAGTTCTTTTTCTGGGGCCGCCTTAGCGGGTGGTTCTTCTGCTTCCGCTAAAACCATCTTCCTCCCCTTTTTGTTTTTGAATTAGAGTGTAGCGGATTTTAGCTAAACATAAAAGCATCCAGTGTTACGGTTGTAACACAGTGATGCAGTTGAAAATCATAAACGTCCGTTTACCCGACAAAATAATCTCCGACGTAGACAAACTAGCCAAAAAACACGAGTTAACCCGCTCCGAAGTCATGCGCCAAGCCCTCACAATCTACCTCCACCTCACCGAAAACGTCAGCACCATGCTTCGCCCCATAGTCTTCCAAGTTAAACCTGCCCAAATCGCCTACACCAGAAGAGGCGACATATCCATCCTTAGAATGCCCACTGGGCACGCAATCATCGCTGGCTCCACATCCACAGGAGCCGTGGGACCCAAAATAGATGACAGGGTGAAAGTGGATGGCAGAGTTTTGGGGAAATTTCTGGCAAGGATCGCGTTGATGGATGTGACTGCGACAGGCGCGTTTCCGCTTCTACTGTCAGTAACGTTGGGTGTTGAGAAGAATCCGACTGGCAACGAAATCTTGGAAGGCATAAAACGTGAAGCCCGAAGCATAGGCTTAGACCCAAACCAAGTGTTAATGGAAAAAACCGAAGACAACTTCCAAACCACCCAGACAGGCGCAGGCTTAACGGTCGTGGGGTTGGCGCAACGAAGGCGAACTTAGAATTGGAAAAACGTTGCCTGGCGACTTGATAGTGGCAATTGGCAGACCCAAAGTCGGCGAAGAAGTCATCGCGGCAGAAGCAAGAGGCGAAATAGCAGACCTCAAAAACGTAACGCAGCTTTCCCAGCGAAAATACGTCCACGACATCGTTTCAGTGGGGGATTTTGGGATTGCCAGCGAAGCCAAAATGATGGCTTACGGCGTCGGCAGGCAACTAAAGCTTGTGGAACCCGCGGGGTTGGACCTCAACAAATCTGCGGGTCCAGCTACAGTGGTTTTAGCCACAATCGATCGGGAGCGGCTTGAAGACTTAACGTCGTTGATTCCTAAACCCATCAACGTTGTAGGCGAAATTCTTTAGCGTACTGTGATTAGGTAGCCGTTGCGGTCGATTTCTCCGCGGCGAATCCGCGTGGTTGAAATGGGGCAGTGGTTTTCAGCGGGCACCATGCCAACGACTACGATTTCAAGCGGTTGATAACCAGCTTCTCTACGCACCTGATTAATTGCCTCACCAGTTTTCGCGGTTTCCTCACTAACCACCAACGCCTCCAAACCCCTGCCAGAAACGGTTAAGCCATATGCGTCGGTTAGGGGCACGATTTCTGCTCTCTCCGCCAAACCCTTCTCGCGGAGGAAAGCCCAGAGTTCTTTTTGGCGGCTGTCATAAGAAGCGGTTTTATGGGGCTTACCCATCCTCTCAACAAAACTATCCGATGTTAAGCCGATAACTACTTTTTCGCCGACTTCGAAGGCTTTACCCAGCAACGCTTGGTGTCCTCTATGCAGCTTATCAAAGGTTCCTCCGACCGCCACTTTCTTGAACTGCTTCATTTTACCAGTCTTGCACCCTGAAAACCTATTCTACTGATAAACACTTGATTTGGAGATAAGGTTTCCTTAAAAGCTTCCGCTACCGCCTCAGCGCCCTCCTCATCCACCACCGCGTGCACAGCCTCCCCAATCATGTTCTGCGCTGCACCCACTGCACCAGCCTTTTTCGCCGCCGCCACAAGCTGGCAGATGTCTTCGGTGGCAAAGCCTGCTTTCTGCGCAAACTCCCAGCAGCACGACAAGAAATTCTCTAAACTGGGCTCATCCAAAATTGCCTCAAGAGTTTTTTTGCCGTAGCGGTTAATTTCCCGTTTCTTCTCAGGAGATGAGAGCACCGATTTTTTAGGTATCCTCGAAGGGTAATAGCCCACTACGACGGCGTAGTTGGGGGTTAGGGGTATGCGGTCGATTTTGCAGATGCCCGGTGCACCCGGCTCAACAACGAGCACGCAACCACCGCTGTAAGTCAACGAACTCACCGTGCCCAGTCCTGTTAGGCACTGGATTTCTGAGATGTGGGCGACTTTGCCGATTTGGTTGTATGTTAATGGCAATGAGAGGGCTTCTCGCAGTGCTAAACCCGCCGTCAATGCACCGCCTGCACTGGTGCCGAATCCCATGCCTATGGGCACCTCAATAATGTGGTCTACTGCCACAGCATACTTTTTTTCTGTCAGTGCAAGGAGGGTTTGGATTGCCTGGGTGGTGGTTCTTGCCGAGTTCGCTTCGCCGTTGATTGTTACGGTTACGCAGTTGCTTTTCGCTTCTTCTGCAGTGACTTGGGTGTGGACGCCTTTGTGCAGTCCGAAGCCGCCGCCGACTGCGCCGACTTTTTCGAGTTGGGTGATGGGTTTGCCGTTTTGGGTGTCGTGGATTTCGAAGAAGCTGGATATGGCTGCTGGTGCAAAGGCTTTAGCGGTTTTGGTCACTTTAATTCACTTGGCGTATCTTTCGTTGTTTTAGCGAAGGAAATGCACGGTAACATACTTTTATAATTGGCGGTCCGAGCAACAATACAAACGGTATTTCTGTGGCGAATGTCCAAACAAATAGCGGCAGAATGTAAATTGCAGCAAATGGTGTGCCGAAGTATGAAAGGAACAGGGGGCTGACTGCCCATACTGTTGCTGACAGTAACGCTGCACCTATTGCTTGACCGACCACAACACCAATGGCGTAACTTCGCCATTCTTTATACCGTATTGATACTATAGCTATGATGGCTAGACTTAGAATAATTGTTAGACCGAAGGTGAGGAGGAAATATTCGGAAGATAACCCAGTGTAAGTTGAGAAATCGGGAAGGAAGACTAAAGTTGGAACTAACAGGCCTATTGCAGCAATCGTTATACCTATAAGGGCTTGTTTGAGGCTTATCTCTCTTACAGCTATATACCCAATTAGGAAGAATACTATAAAGTTCGCAGGCACGCCAGCTACGAGGCTTAAAGCTGCGTTTCCATGCACAAACATGTCTCGTATAAAAATGCCGATTGCAGCACCCAATCCACCCACCCATGGACCGTACAGCACAGCAAAAACTGCGGGAATTACCACGGCAGGCAAAAAACCCACGCCTATAAAACTCCAGCCTGCAGTTAATATTCCAAATACAGCATAAAGTGCTGCGCTGATGCCAATAACAGCTATATCCTGGGCCTTGAATCGCGTGTTCAATTGTTATCCCTTTGGATTTTAGATTAACCTTTGTGACAAAATGGCACGTTTAAGCATTCCGTATATAACGTTTAAACACGATTAAACAGAATATAGCCTTAGCTGGTTTCTGCGCCTATTTTCCCAGTGTTTTAGCAAACAATGCAGAAAGCACCCAAAAGGCCGTAATAGATTTTTATGCTATCAGAGGGTATGTTGAATTGGAATGTTTTTGAAGGTTGAGATTTTGTGAAAATTGGTTACCCATGCATCAACAGCAGCGTAGGATGCATAAGCGCCCGAACTTTTCGCTTAAAATCTTACTCTGAAGAACGCCTAAAAGAAACAATCAAAAGCAACCTGACCTGCCTTCAAAAAATCTTGGAATTCAACGTTGAGCATCAATTGCTTTTTTTCAGGATCCCATCAGGCATCATTCCCTTCGCGTCCCACCCAATCAACACTTTCGACTGGCAAGAACACTACAGAGGAAAATTCGAAACCCTCGGCGACTACATCGCACGAAATGGCATAAGAATATCAGTTCATCCTGACCAGTTTACCCTAATCAACTCCATCAGCGACGAAACCTTTAGGCGCAGCAAAAAAGAACTTAACTACCATGCCCAACTGCTCAATGCGATGAGGCTTGATTCCTCGGCTAAAATCCAAATCCATGTGGGCGGCGCTTATGGAGACAAGCCTAAAAGCATGGCACTTTTTATCCGCAGGTTTGGGGAACTAGAAGAAGCAGTTAAACAGCGGCTTGTGATTGAGAACGACGAAAGACTCTACGACATCGATGATTGCTTGGCGATTTCCGCTGAAACACGGATCCCTGTGCTCTTCGACGTATTCCATCATAGACTAAACCACAGCGCAGAGAGCAGCCATGACTCTTTTTCACTGATAAGCAAGTCTTGGGAGCCAAAGAAAGATGGGGTTCCCATGGTGGACTACAGCTCACAGAAGCCCAAGGGAAGGGTTGGGCAACATGCAGAGACCATCGATTTAGCTGATTTCGGCGATTTCCTGGAAAACACTAAGCCCTATGACTTTGACTTGATGCTTGAAATTAAAGATAAAGAGGTAAGCGCCCTAAAAGCGCTCGAATATGTCCAAAAAGACCCGAAAGGCAAACGGCCTATTTCTTGTGGCGTTTGATTCTGTCTTGACGCTGTTCCTTCTTGCGCCAATCTCTCTTGCGCTGTGTCTGCATGGAGAAGCGTTCTTGGCGAGGAGCATCAATCTTTCTGAAGCGTGAAACGTTCATGTAGAAGGTTTCTGGGCTGATTTTGCTTTCGTAGAGGTTTTGGATGTTTTGGTTTAATTCAGTTCTCGCTTGCTCGTCACGTGCCTTGTCGAATGCTTCTTCATAGACGAGGTATGCAGCGTGGAACTGGAAGTTCACGGGGTTATCGATTAAAAGTTTTTGAGTTTGAGGTTGGTTGTTTGGTTGTTCAGTCATGTTTATCCGCTTTTGGATAGGCAATGATTGTTTTTCACCCATTTATAGGTGTGCCTTTTCCACGGAGTTTTTACTGCGCAAACATGTTTAGGCTTGGTCGCAAGCTTACTTTTCGGCGGGTCTTTTCTATTATCAGCAACCAAAATATTTGCTGTCTGCTTGAGGTTTGCTCCACAACCAGCCGGCAACCCAAAACCGTTGCAGAACAAAAAACACAGCCGCCCACCAAAGCCACAGGAAGAAGAAGAGTAAGGGCGCCTATGCCTTCATCTAACACTAGAAAAAACAAAAACCCATTTAATCTACTGTTAAATGAGAGGTAACTGAAAAAAAGAAAGTGGGAATGCGATTTTTTTTGTTTACTTCTTGGTTTTTTCAGGCGCTTTTTCAGATGTCTTGGAAGCGGAGGATTTAGCTGGTTTCATGGGTTCCTGACAGCAGATTAACTCGCAGGATTCGTCGCAGTCACAGGGGTTTTCAACGACCACAACAAGACCGCATTCTTCACATTCATATCGTTCACCTTTTTTTCTTGCCAAAAAATCACCTTCTAAAAACAGCTCTAACATAAAAATGGTAAACTAATAATATAAATTTCGCGTTAACGCAACAGCACAACCTGAGCATAAACATGTTTGCAGCCAAATTTATTAGCTAAAAAACCAATACATCAATGATTCCTATGCCTCAATGTGGTAAATGCAAGTCGCAAATTCAGCCAAACGCCAGATTCTGTGGTAATTGCGGTGCCGCCCAAACGCCCGCGTCAACCCGAACTTCACCCGCTACCCCCTCATTCCAATCCAACTACTGCCCGCCGCCACAAGCCCCTTACCCACCGCCTCCTCCTCCGCCCGACATAAACCCGAATTTTCAGGTGCCTCCTCCACCCCAGCCAGCGGCGCAGACAACTCAAACTGGCGGTGAACCCATCATCGGCGTCATAATTCTAAGGCAACCTAAGTCGCTGGGAAGATACGACTCTTATGCTGGAGTACTGACTCCTCAACGGTTGATTTTCGCGCAGTTAACAAGCGAGATGCTTAATGCAGCGGCTATGCAGGCCAAAGAGCAGGCTAAAGCAGAGGGCAAAGGCTTCTTTGGGCAGTGGGCGCAGCAGATCAAAGGCGCCTCTAACTATGCCGATAGATTCCTAACGATGCATCCGCAGGCTATACTTGCGGAGACCCTGGGCAACTTTGAATTAAGCAACAATATAATAAGCCAAATCAAAGTCCAAGTCAAAGGCGACAACGAAAACACTAATCGGCAATACTTCGAGGTTGAAATACAATCCACCGCTGGAAAATACAAGTATCATATGGATGAAAACAGCGCCTACACTGACCTTTTAAAACGAGTATTCGGCGACCGCATGAAGATGCCGTTTGGCTACTTCTCAAAGTCCTTGAACATTAGATTCTAATCCTTTTTCACCGAAAAGTGCTGTGTTTGGCTTAACAGAAAAAGTTAAAGCCACAGAAAAGAATCCTAGACTGTGATTTTATGCAGTTTTTTACGGTAACAGACCAATCCAGTATTCAACACAAAATACTTGTCATCCCACTCAAACAAAACGAACTCAACGAAGTCGTCGGACAATGCCAAAAATGCATACCTACCATCACAGTGTCCTCGATAGTACAGATGGGCCACGCCTATGTAATCATTGATTTTGGAGCGGACGCATGGAAAACCGCGGTGCCGCTTGACGAAGCATCTGAAGACGGTCACCGAATCGGCGACGAATTAGTTGTCGGCGACGTCTTAAACATAATTTTAACAGCCCAACCCAATGCACTGCGGATTAGCGGAGAAAAAATCTACATGAACGTGCCCTTGGAAAGTGTTTTAGCTTTTAGTTTCCTCTACGACGCAGAAATCGCGGAGAACTATGCCCTCTTTAGGATGATGCAGCAGCCCAAAGCAGAATAAATTAGCTTAAGAAGCGTTTGAACCACTCCGTTGAGAATTTGGCGACTTCTTCGAGTTTGCCTGGCTCCTCAAACAGGTGCGTTGCAGCAGGGACAATGACGAGTTTGTTTTCGTTAGTCATTTGGTTTTGGGCTTTCTTGTTGAGTTCAATGACTTCTTCATCGTATCCGCCGACCAACATCAGCGTCGGCGCCCTAACATCAGCCAAGTATTCGCCTGCCAAGTCGGGTCGTCCACCGCGGGAAACCACCGCTGAAACTTCATCGGGCAGTTTCGCCGCCGCAATCAAAGCCGCAGCCGCACCAGTGGATGCGCCAAAGTAGCCTAACTTCAAATTGCGAGTCGAAGGGTCATTTCGCAGCCACTGCGTTGTGCCAACTAACCGTGCTGCCAGCAACGGTATGTTGAAGCGGTATTCAGCGGTCAACTCGTCTTCCTCTTCTTCGCCGGGAGTTAGTAAATCAAACAGCAACGTGCCCATGCCTGCCAGGTTGAATTCTTTGGCGACATACTGATTGCGTGGGCTAAAACGGCTGCTGCCGCTGCCATGTGCAAACACCACTACGCCCCCCGTGCCTGAAGGCAAAAACAGGGTGCCCTCAACTTCGACGTTGCCTACGGGAATTTTTATGGCTGATTCCATACTGGTCATAATGCAACCACCCCCTTCTGAGTTGAAACCTTATTCTGCCTGTTCATTTTTAGGAGTTCGATGACTTCTTCGTCAGTGGTCTGCGTGAAGTTGCTGTAGAATTGTCCGATAGCTTGGAAGTACTCGGGCGTGTAGGGGCAGATCACTCGGTCGGCAAGGCGTTTGAGTTCCTCTATGGTTGAGGAGGGACCGACTGGGACAGCGACGGTTATGGTGGCGGCGCCACGGTTTTTAAGCGAAGCCAATGCGGCTTTCATGGTAGAGCCTGTGGCTATGCCGTCGTCGGCGACGATGACGTCTTGCCCTTTGAGGTTGGGTTCCTCCGCGCCTTGCCTGTAAAGGTTAAGCCTGCGCTGTATCTCTTTTTTTTGCCGTTCGCTTTCCTCGGCGATGTATTCGCGGCTGACTCCCATGTAGGCAATGAGGTTTTGGTCAAGAATTGCCGTGCCGTCTTCTGCGATGGCGCCGATGGCTAATTCGGGATTGTCGGGTGCGCCGAGTTTATGGGGAATAATGATGTCAAGTGGCAGATTGAGTGCCTGCGCAATTTCATAGCCTACGATGACTCCGCCGCGGGGAATCGCCAAAACAATCCCTTTTTCTCCCCTGAAATCTTTGAGTTCAGCGGCTAAACGTTTCCCCGCTTCTACTCGGTCAGAAAAGTAAGTCATGATTGAATCCTCTTAGAAATCCACTAAATACAATGAGGTACATAGGTATAAAAATCCTCTACTCGGCGAGGGTTTGTCAAGAAACCTTGACAAGGCTTAGTCAACAAAGCTATACAGGAAACTTTTTATCAAAAACTATGCCCAACTGGAAGCATGGAACGCTCAAAGAGTTTAGCCTTGCTTCTCTCAGTCGCCCTGGCAGCTTCAAGCCTGCTCCTCATTCAATCAACCTTTGCCCAATCATCTGCACAGTCAGCCCCAGAATTCAAGTTAACAGTTGCGGATAACTCTTACAATGTGGCACCAGCCACAATAACCTCAACCGACCCCTACACTGGCAACACAACAACCACCACTATACCTGGCTACCGCGTTGAAAACGAAACTGTCGAGGCAACAATCACCAACAACGGTGCATCATACTATAACTTTGCCTACAAAGGACACTACGAAACCCACTGGAATTATTTCCCATCAGACCCACAATCCACAGGCGCCTACAACCAGTATGATAGCTACAACGTCCCCTGCCACGCCTCAAACGGCACCTCAACCGTGATAGCGTTGACTTTTTTGCCCAAAATCACGCAGGGAGCAATGGACGTTAAAGTTCAAGGCTTGTACGGCGGCTACCGTGCTGTACCCTACGGGCACGCTATTGCTTTGCCTGGCGGCGCCACCTACGATTTCTACTTTGAGGGCACAGCAGGGGAGTGGAGCAACACCCAAACAATAAGCTACGACCAAGCCACGCCTTCTCCATCTCCGACCGCTCCAGAGTTATCTTGGTTGGCAGTCGTGCCTTTGCTTTTTAGCGTCTTATTAATTGCTGTGATAGTTAGGTATCAAAAAATCGCACTTAGTCAAAAAACTTTAACGAAAAAGCTCTTATGCTAGTCTATACAAAAACACAAACTGGCGATAGCGATCGTGCACAAGAAAAAGGGCATCCTCCTAATTCTGTTAGCGGTGTTATTGCTCTCATTAGCTAATCCCACTCTCGTTGGTTTAACAAAAGCTAATCCTCTGTATCTAACGTGGTATCCAACTGAACCAGTAACAACCCCGCCAATAGTTACTATACAATCACCGCTTCAAAACCAGACTGTTAATTCAACTGCAACTGTGCTAAACTTTACCGTTACCAAACCAGACACATGGTTTACCTACTCAATGTTCAGCTACAATCCTAACACGATGATGGCTATTGGCAAGTTAGTCTCATATCGCTATGCATTGGATGGGATTGAAAGTCAAGAAGTTCCGCTTGAAGACAACTTTGGTGTGCGCACTTTCATGCACTTTCGAGATAAGCCTGCAGCCTCAACCAGTTATTCAGTAAATCTGACTTTGGCTGAGGGAAAACATAACATAACAGTTACCGTAAATTGTGCAACTCTCTTTTACCGTGATCCTGAAAAATATCTTGATAGCCCAGACTCTTACGGGGAAACGAATATTTCATTTTCGGGCTCTTCTGAGATGGTATCTTTTGACATGTCGCTACCGCCCACAATTACACTCTCAGTGGAAAATGCACCATTCTATTCGTCAGGCGTTATCTTAGATTTAGTCGTAAACCAACCTTCTTCCCGAATCGCATACAATTTAGATAATCAGGATAATATGACGCTTGCTGGAAACACTACCCACACTGCTCTTACAGACTTGCCTGCTGGCAAACACAACATTACTGTTTATGCTTGGGATGTTACTGGAAACGTCGGCGCCTCAGACACCGTTACTTTCAATGTTGCAGAGCCTTTTCCTATTTTGATTTTTGTAGCTGTTACCGCAGTCTTGTCTGTGGTGATTGCGGCATTGGGAATAGCTGTTTACAGAAGGCATAGAAAAACCAGTAATTTGAGAAATTAGACTTTTTCAAACAGCTAGGTGTACCCTACCCTCTAGTCCTTTGGCTGTCAAAGTTTGACTAGCTTGGTCAAGAAGCCTTGATGAGAACGCTTATATTTCAATCGCTTCCGATATTGGCATATGAGAAAAACCGTTCCTTCACTTCTGTTAATAACTTGCCTGATTACAGAAACTTTCCTTGCCGGTCCCGTTTACGGCAACTTTTTTCCACCGCCCACTCCCACAGGTATTCAAATAACAAGCGATGGCAGCGTGGTTGGGACGGATAAAATCAAGAGGCACGGGTAGGATTATACCTTGCTTGACGATTTGCAGCAAACTATAGTGGTTCAGCGTAACAATATAATCCTTGAGGGCGCCAACCATACACTAACTGGAGATGGTACCTCTACCAGTGTTTTTCTGCAAGGGGTGTGCTACGTTACAGTGAAGAATTTTGATGTCCAAAATTTTTCTCGTGCGATCGAATTAACGTGGAATAGCACGGTGGAGCAAGCGTCATTCCATAACAATATAGTTAGCGGCAATACTCTCGTTGATAACAGAATAGGTATTTCGCTCGGATTGTTCACATACAGTAACACCATTGATAACAACACAATACAAAACGGAACATACGGTATTTCGTTCTCAACCTCTTCCGCCATACTCTTATGAGCAATCGTTTAAGCAATAACATGTACAACTTGCGTTTCAGTTGGGAGCTCACTAACAGTTTTGTAAACAGCATTGACCCGTCGAACCTTGTTGATGGCAAACCCATTATTTACTGGGTAAACGAACATGACAAAGTGGTTCCGTCAAACGCTGGGTTCGTGGGTTTAGTGGATTGCAGCAACATAACGGTGAAAGGACTAAAGATAAGCAATAATGAACCAGGCATACTTCTAGACCAAACCGTCTACTCTCAGGTAATCGAGAACCAACTAACAAACAATTCGTGTGGTTTGGTCCTTAGAAGCTATCCAGGCATCCCATGTTATTACAATCAGATTAGCGACAACATAATAATGGAAAACGCACTGAACGGCGTAATGTTGTATGAAGCTGATTATAATGAAATTTATCGAAACAATATTATGAATAACGAGGAAAATGGAATCGAGCTTTTTGACTGTGCCGGCGTTTCAGTTTCAGAAAATAGCTTGGTTGGAAATGGTCAAGGTGGTCTAGATGTTCAGTGCGGTTCAGATAATATCTTCATGAAAAACAATTTTGTACTTAACGGCAGAGCCCGAATTAATCAAACCCAAGCCCCCGAAGCTATGGTTCAAGACATCATTTTAGGGCAAGCAACCATTGACGACGGAAGCGTCAAAAGTTGCAACTCAAATTATTGGAGCAATTACAATGGCTCTGACTTAAACAAGGACGGTATCGGGGACTCAGCTTACACTATTCAGGATTACAAAATTGGGAAAACCTACATGGGAACCCACATCCCGTTTGATTATAACACGCATTTTGATTCCTCTCCGTTAATGTATCCATGGGGTTCACAGATTCTAAGCATAAATTCGCCCCAAAACGCCGCGGTAGCAGGTACCAGTTTACCGTTGAACTTGACAGTTATTGAACCGTACTCTATTACCTACCGTTTAGATGACAAAGGCGAGGTAACTTTCACAGGAAATACTACCCTTAGCGATTTGGCGGCGGGTAACCACACGTTGACTATCTTTACTAATGATAACTATGGAAATGCCCTGTCTCAGCAAATAACTTTCTCAGTAGACCAGACGGATAAGCAAGGAGGAACATATGTAACCACGCCATATTTTGCCATGACACTTGTCGTTGCTGCCATTGTGGTTGTAATCCTCGCGATTTCTTTAGTGCTCTACAGGAGGCATCGGAGAGTCTCCCAGTAGCAGACATAGGGTCAAGAAACTTCTTAACTTAGTCAAATACAGTTTACTGTAAACCTTTTATCCAAACAATGGCCAATAGAAAGTATGGGTAGCTTAGGTAAAGGTTTGGCTTTAGTTCTGATTCTAATTGTAGCCATCTCAACCCTAAGTCCAATATTTATAAAACCAACAACTGCTAACTCAGAGGGCTATATACCTAATCTCTCCATGCCAGAAGAATACGTTAACTATACAATAACAGAACTAAATGGCACCTTATGGGCCATTATTGATGGATATTACCCAATCTATCTTCAGGGAAATTTCACTGGTGATTTGCCAATAGTGTACCCTGTGCCCCCAAACACCACTAACATAAGCGTCAGTTTGAATGATGAGCAAATTAATTGGAGTAATCTTGCTGAATATTATCCTTGGGAGTTACACCACACCGCATTTGGTGACTGGGGAATGATTTCCAGCAACATAAGAACTGCATCAAACAATTTTGAGCTAAGAATTCATTACGAGCATCCACTTCAAGAAGTCAATGGTTCGTATATTTTCCTATATGACCTCAACGTAAGCCCTTACCTATCTGAACAAAGCCCTAACACAACAGCTTATTTCAACATACAGATGAGCACTAATTTCACAGACTTGCGAGTATATAACACAGAGACAGACACAAAATGGAACCCGGCAATTTACAATTTAACGAAGACTAATTCCAGCCAGATAATATCTATTGAACAATTTTCTGAGTTTGGCAAACCCCTGTTAGGTGATCTTGTTGTAGCGTTTTCATTTAACAGACAGTTGCCTGAGTTCCCATCAGTATTAGCTATTGTATTGCTAATTACAGCTATGTTTGCTTCAGGATTGGTTCTTAGGACAAAGAAGTATCGTTTGTTTCTCGATTGTGCCAGAATCTACCTCATCTCCAATCACTCCAGAATTTTTTGCCCTCGCTCTGCCTTTGCTTGTAGCAGTTTCCTTGTTGGCGGTAGTGCTCCTATGAAGAGGCACATTGCAAAAATGTAACTTCTTTGCAACGCCAACAAACCTTTAAACCCCGCCCACCTCCCAGCATGGGATGGGAATTTTATGTCAACAAGTATTGTGGCGCTTGACCGAGCCATATCCAACACCCTTGAAATCATGGATGAAATCCAAGCTGTCTTGGGTTGGGAGAGCCGCGACAAAACCTACCAAGCCACCAAAGCCGTGTTGCAGAGCATCCGCGACCGATTGCCCATCGAAGAAGTCGTGCATTTCTCCGCGAACTTGCCGCTTATCTTCAAGGGCATGATGATGGATGGCTACAGCTTAAAAGACAAGCCACTGCGTATCCGCGACCTCGAAAGCTTCCTTGAGTACATACAGATAAACTATGATGCTTCGATGCGTGACATAATAAACACTGAAGACGCGTTTGTAACTGTGGTAGGCATCCTTAACAGGCGCATGGGCGGCGGCGAGTTGTGTAAGGTTGCGGCTAATATGCCTGGGGCGATTCGGCGGCTGTTCCGCGAGGCAGGGGTGGCGACGCCTGAAACTTCAGAAATGCCGGCACCCGCGTAGAATCCCTCTGTTCGTTTTTTAGCCAATGGATTATGTGGGGTATTTTGTTTTTTCTAGTGTTAGATGAAGGCATAGGCGCCCTTACTCTTCTTCTTCCTGTGGCTTTGGTGGGCGGCTGTGTTTTTTGTTCTGCAACGGTTTTGGGTTGCCGGCTGGTTGTGGAGCAAACCTCAAGCAGACCCGAAGAGCCCTTTAACCTCAATAGTCAAAACACCGAATTTTTTGATCCACTGTTTAAGGATTGAATCAACCCCACAACTTTTTCAATAATGTATCGGTTGATTTTTTCTCCTTTCTCAGCAGAGGCTTCGGTTGGGTCTCCGTTGACTCCGCTTGGAAAACCCAGCTCCGGATGCGCAACCACCTCGAAACGGGGCATATTCCACACTGCCGCGGTGCCTTTGCCTTTGATTAGTTCAGGCTTAATCGCCATCACCCGTGAAGTCTCCAAGGTGCCAGCGTGGCCATCCTTCACCGCAGCATACTGAGGCGTTAACTCCACCGCAAAATCAAAGTCCGAGAGCACCAAAATCCTGACCTCGTCGCCTTTGGCGTCGTTGGCCACCACTATGTCCTGTGCCGCCAACCGCAGCGCAACCATATGCGAGTTGCCAGCGTGACCGCTCATAACGATTATTTTTTTGAAGCCGTTCCGAACAAGCTCACTTAGGACGTCATGCGCCAATCGGTAGAGAGTATCAAACTGTATGGTGAGGGTTCCTGGAAAGTTGCGGGTGGCGTTGCAGATGCCATAGCGGAGCGGTGGCGCAACCAAACATCCGGTTTTCTTGGCGACTTCGAGTGCGATGTATTCGGGTTGGATGCTGTCTGTGCACAGGGGCAAGTGGTCGCCGTGTTCTTCAACGCTGCCTAAGGGAAAGATTATGACTTTGCCGTCTTTTGCGGCTTGAGCGGCTTCTTGGGTGCTTAATTCGTCAAGCCATAGACATGTATGTTTCTTAGTCGTCATAAGTGTATTGGGGCGATAGTTCTTTTTGTGTTTTACTCTCAAACGCTAAATCCGTTGTATGACAAACGTGGAAAGGTTTGTAAACTACAACTCTTCACTAGAGAATCTGGCAAACAGAAGGGTTAACTTGAAGCTGCCCGATTGGAACTGGCTCAAATCTACTTCCCAAAAACAACTCGAACTAGAACTTGCGCCGATGGAAGAGTTTTTAGATCAATACATCAAAAACCCGCCTGTACCCGCCAATGTTTCAGTTGCGCAAAAAGCGCTTTTGTATGTCAACAAATCCCGAGCTGAACTCAAAGAGGGCAGAGCTCAAAACGCTTGGGCATTATACTATAACGCTGAGCTTGTTACTTATCGATTGATGGATCCCGCTGAGGTTGATGCGAAAGCGGGGAAACTTCTCTATGAAGACACCTCCATGCTAAATGAGGGTGCCAAACAGAATATCCGCAGGTTAATAGGGCAGGATTCGGGAAACGGCGGCTGGAAACTCAGTTCACCCATAAAACTGGACAACGTAATTGAATGCAGAAGAATCGTGCAGAACTACTACAACAACAAATACATCTATCTGGAGTTGACAATGCAACAGCTCGCAACCTTAACCGTGATAGCGTTAGCATTAAGTGTAGCATCTATCATCACTCTTACGCTAGTCCCCAGCGCCGGAGCAGTGCCCACGGAGAACTGGCTGTTCTGGTTCACCATAGGTTTACTCGGAGGCTCAGGCGGAGCCATCAGCGGCTTGCTGGGTTTACAGCAGGCTTTTGCATTAAAAAGCGACACCCCAGAACGGTTACTCAACAAATGGATGACCATCGCCAAACCCATCATAGGCTTCGCAGCAGCCATCATAATCGCAATCTTTGTTATCGCAGGATTAGTGCAAGTAGCCGACCTAACGGTCAGTATCTACTTGATTTTTGCGTTGGCGTTTGTTTCAGGGTTCTCAGAGCGGCTGATAATCGGCGCAGTAGCCGCCCGCTTACCCTCATAAAGAACACCTGGGCCATCAAAGGTCTTAAACAAGCGAAACGCCTAGCAGAAAAGCACTAACATAGCCCAAACACAACAAACAGAAATACCGCCAACCCTGGGCTATGCATTGATTCCACGTTAACCGCACGTCTGTTGCGTTCTGCGCCAACATATCAAGATCCAAATATCAGATGTATGCACAAACCTATAGAGAGAGGGTAGCGACTAGGTGGAACCGTGCGTTTTACGCAATGCAGGTAGTAGGGAGGCAGGTGGCCGCCTTTTTGTGGTTTTGTATGGTGTTTTTAATTGTGCTTTTTAAGCGCCAAAATTGCTTATAGGCGGCGGTTGGGTGAGGGGTTTGGAAGTGAAGGATGTTTGGAAGTTGTTGAATGGGCGATGCCAGTGCGCCGACTGCATTGCACTTATACATTGCTATCATGTGAATTCTTAAGAAGACTCAACATGCTTCCACATCCACACCGCGACCGCCTTTGCATAGAGCCATGCAGGGCATGTGGAAGAAAACGCATATCCCCCACCGAAACAGACGCCAAAAAACGTTGCAATCCCAAAAAGCAACCGTGCCCAACTGCAATCTTGTGGTGCCCTGTGGATTGCCACACCCAGAGACAAAAACAGAAAAGAGTATTGCATCAAACCTGAACCGGGAGAACTGAGAAATGGTCAATAAATTAAAACAAAAAAGAAAAGGTTAGGGTGGTTTATTCAGTTGTGGTGTTTTCGTCGTTTTCTTCTACTGGGGGGGATTGGTCTGCCTCTGCGGTCTCTTCTGAAGGCGCCTGCGGGGGCGCTTCTGTAGGGTGGGCTGGCACGTGGACCTCCTCCACGATAACTGGTTGAAGTTGCTCTACAATTATTGCGTCTTCTAATGCTTTTTCAAGGGTGATTTCTGTTGGGGCATGCTCGGTAACTTCGAATGTTTGCAGAGGTGCCTCAACGACTGGTTCTGCACAGGCCTCATCTACCACTTCAGCTGGAGCAGCGTCAACGATTTCTTGAGTTGCGGTTTCTATTGGGGTTTCTTCAACTGCTGGAGCTTCCTCGATGAGTAAAGTCTGAACTGGAGCGTCTTCTTCAACTGATGCTTCCATGATCGGCTCTTCAATTGGGGCTGCTTCGGCTACTGGTTCAGCGGCAGATGCTTCCTCGATGATTGATTCATTGATAACTGCTTCTACTGCTGGTTCGGTGATAATTTGTATTTCTTGCTCGGCAGAGGCGATTGGAGCTTCTTCCGCTGGAGCAGAGGCTGCTTCAACAACAGGGGTCTCAACGGCTAGAGTTTCAATTGCTGCTGGCGCTTCGGTCTCTGGCGCTGTTTCTACTGGTGCAACCTCGACAGGGGCGGTTTCAACTGGCACATCCATGGGGGCTGACTCGATGATTGGAGCTTCAGCAATAGGGGCTTCTTCGATTGCTGGTATTTCAACTGTTGCAGTTTCGACTGGGGTTTCAACTGGAGCGGTTTCAATTGGAGCTTCCACAACTGGGACTGCCTCGACTGGAATCTCTATGGGGGCTTCTGTTGGTGCTGCTTCAACTGGAGTTTCAATTACGGTTTCTTGGGCTGGAGGGGCTTCAACTGCTGGTGCTTCGATTGGGGCTGCTTCGACAGTTTCGACTGGAGCTACTTCTGCGGGAGCGCACTCAACTGGCACGGTTTCGATTGGAGCTTCAACTGGAGAGGGTTCAATGGGGGCTTCCACAACTGGAGCTATCTCAACTGGAGCCTCAATAGATGCAACTTCTATCGATGCTACTTCAACTGGAGCAGGTTCGACTGGTGCTTCGGCTGGCGCTGTTTCAACTGATGTAGGTTCGGCAGCTGTCACTGTTTCCACGATTGCGGGTTCGATTGTGGCAGTTTCAACTGGAACTTCAACGGGAATTGATGGTATGGGCGCAGCTTCAGCGACTGGTTTAACCGCTACTGGAGCCTCTATTGGTTTGGGGGAAGAAAAAAGTTGACTAGCCGCCTCTTTGATTGTGCCTAATTCATTCTTGGTTGTTTCAAGGGTACTTGCGAGAAGATTAATTTCTCGGGTATAAATTTCGTCATCGATTTCGCCTACGACATGCTGGATTTCGTAGTTGGCAAGCAACATTTCGAGTGTTTTAAGTTGCCCTTCAAGTTCGAGGGTTTTTGCCTGCATTTTCTCGCCGAGTTCTTTGCGTTGATTTTCAAGCTCGGTTATGGCTTTGACGATGTCGCTTGTGAATGAGTCGTGGGTTGCTTGTGAAATCCTGCCTGAAGCGCACAGGTTCTCTAGGGCCTGCTTCTTCTTCGTGGCGATTTCGTATTCTTCGTTTATACGTTTAAACGTGTATTTCCATGAAATCAATTATTTAACACCGAGGAATTTAGGGTCAAAATGCAAGATAACGTTTGTTAACATGCACATATATCGGTCACTATTAAAATCGATTGGAACCGCTAAAAAACTGCGGTTTTGCAGTATAAACTGGTGGTTGGGTGGGGCTTTTTTGTATATTTTTGCGGTAATTTTTATTGAGTTTTTGGGTTGGCGCTGACATGTTTTTGTCAAGTTTATGCGCTGCTACTGGGCAGTAATTAGGCGTATGTGTTTGCGTTTTGGGAGTTTTTTGTGGGGTTGCTGGTTGAGCGGTTACTTGGAGGCAGCTAGTTTGTTTAAACATTTTCGGTTATGTAATAACATTCTATTCTAAATTCGAATAAAACTTATATATCTAAACACGAATAGAGAAAACGGGATCGTGTAAACATGGTAGCACTAACAATAACGGTAAACGGGGAAAAATCTGAAGCCCGAATAATCAAAAAAATGAACGAACGCGTAATCAAAAGCTTCCTAGACACCATCATAATGGCTGAACTCAGAAACGGACCCATCAGCGGCTACGACGTCATAAGCTTCATCCACACCAAATTCCACTACCTCGTCAGCTCTGGCACAGTCTACTCCCTACTCTACTCGCTGGAGCGAAACGGCCTAGTCGAAGGCATCTGGATTGAACGCAAACGCGTCTACAAACTAACCGACAAAGGCGCCAAAACAATCGAAACCATCCTTAGTTCACACGAAAAAATCAGAAGCTTCATGGCAACCATACTCAGGGCTTAAGTAAAAAACCCTCAACCACTCACCTTTTGCGCCCTCACAATCGAAATACTAAAAAACCCCTTTGTATTGTTCTATCAGCCGCAACAAAAATGAGCGCGGGTCCGTAGCTCAGTCAGGCTAGAGCATCGGACTTTTAATCCGAGGGTCGCGGGTTCAACTCCCGTCGGACCCGCCAACATTTACACGAAAGAGTACTAGCCTTTTTTCTTTTCTCTCTTCTTTTTTCCCTCAGCGTACGCTCTACACTGCTTCTACGCATAGCGCGACAGTTCACTATTGTATGGACTGCGTTTTTTGGTGCGGGCGCTGCTCTGAACCGTCCATGAGGGGCAGACGATCAATAGGCCGTGTGGCTTCCTCTGACGCCTGCGACAACTTTAAGGAATCCAGGAGGCGCTAAAGCTTTTGACTGCCCAACCAGATAGAAGTCAAAATTTTGCGCTTTCAAAGTCAAAAGTCAAATTTGACTTCAATACCGTTCGCGCCCGTGTCATACCCATACTCAAAGGCATAGAAGTCAAAATGTACCCAGCCAAAATAGGGCGCGTCCGTGGATGGAAGCGCCAGCATGTCGCTTACTATGTTAAAAAGCTTGAAAAGGCAGGCTTAATCCGCAGATTAAAGCGCAGCAACTTCGTCGATTTTGAGCTAACAGAGCGAGGTCAAAACTTTCTCATATCCTGTGAGGGAGTCCTCTTCAGCAGCGGCGTGTTTCGGTTGCATCGGTGTTTTTTCAAGTATCCAGTGTTACGTGAGGGGGTTTATCCTTCGGGCGATTTTCGGCGGATTGAGATGCAGAATTGGACCGCGCTTTTGGGGCTGGAGCAGGGTGTTAAGGTGAGGCATACGACGACGTCTTGGATTGTCCATGTAGAGACTTTCTATGGTCGAAGTCCCGGGGAGCTTGTGACTTTAGCTAAGAACTTGGCTGACCGCGTCGCTCAGGGCCTAATGAGCAAGTATGGCTGCGTTTTAGGGCAGGGAACAATCAACAACCGCCATGAACTTGGCATCGACGACCCAGTAGCCAACCTGTTAAACCGCTATTTTGAGGTAAGCACTCCAAAGCGGTTGATTGATGACAGCCCCGGCGAAGACGAAGGAGAACTGGACCATCTTGGCCGTGACGCAGCCGTCGAGTATTTGTTGATGCCTGAGCGGGTTAAGAAATTGGAAGGTCAAGTGGAAACTGCTCTTGGTGATTTGGAGCGGATTTCAGGTAGTCTTGCAAAGTTGGAGAAGATGGGTTGCGACTTGGCTAAGGTTGCGGATGCTTTGGGGCGGCTTGTAGGAAATTTAGAAGGAGCTCCCCAAGAGGTAACAAAGACCGGGGGAGAGGGAGGTAAAAGCTATGTTTCTTAGCGGTAGTTTCAGGTTTTTGGCTGTTAAAACCTGTTCAAAAGTACTTTTAGCGGTATGGCGAGGGCATGGGAAAAGTCCATGCTTTTGGGAAGTTGCTTTTCTACGGTTGCTTAGAGTAGATTGCCCAACGCTAAAAGTCACATGCGTTCATGGAGCGAAAACCGTGGAGTGTGCCTTTTGACATGGAAGCCAGCGATGACCCTGTTCAAAACACGACATTTTCAGCCCAAAAAGCAGATAAAAGGAAGCGTAGCCAAGCTGACAAAGTTGGAAAACTCAAGTACCTGTTTGCCAAGGACAAGAAACTCGACCGTGACGTCGCCGAAATAAAACTCTTGCTTAAGGTTATCTTTGCTGGCTTAAAGGATTCTTTGTATTTTGAGAAGTCACTAATTGAAGAAGCCGCTTGCTGTGACGAGGTTGACAAGGCTATTCTTCAGTTGCTGTTTGAAGCAGGCGCTCCCGGATTACTGCCTAAAGACATAGCTGCTAAATTGGCTGAGTTCAAGGTTGCTCGTTATCAAGTGACTCGACGGATTATTCGCATGAATAAACGGTTATCTCAGGAGCTGGACTCGGCGGTTGTTGAGCGGCGGGGTTGGTGCTGGGCTATGACAAGCTTCGGCGTAGACGCCTACAAAGCATCAGAGAAGGACTTGCTAGCCCAAGGCGTGGTTCTGAATGATTACTCCGAAGAGCCTGATGGAACGAATTAGATATGGCGTTGACTGAGCGTGAACGGCAGATTCTACGGTTGCATAGTGAGGGCCTAAGCGACTATCGAATTGCACATAAGCTGAAAGTAGAAACACCCAATGTAACTCGTTCTAGACGGAATGCTTTAAAGAAAATCGAGCGTGCAAGGGCTGATTTAGAATTTATTGACGTTCTTAATACTTCGAACAACTTGAATACAAGAAGTACCAAATAGACAAAGCAAACCCCATAATCGTTGAAAAACCTTATTAGCGGTAACAACAAAAAATGGCCGGGGGACAGATATGACAGCAAACGCAACGTATAAGCTCGAGGTTGTTGTTCAAGCACCCAAAGAAGCAGTCGTCGGCAAAACAGCTAAGTATGCCTACAAAGTGAAAAATCTTGGCTCCGCAACATTTGATGGTTTTATTCAAATTATGCTCTCGTGGAGTCAACTTAACCAAAATGTGTATCAGCCATTAAACATTCAAAATTTAGCCCCAAAGTCTGAAGCAACAATTCCATACAGCCAAGCCCCTCTTATGTCAGGCTACACTTGGTTTACGGTAGTTGGTGCTGTGGCTACTAAGGGCGGGCAAGTAGAAGTCCTCAATGAAGGAGGTAATAAACTATATCCATTTCCTATCTATGGTAATCAGCCATTGATCCAGCCATTGTTTGCAATGCGCTCAAAAAGCCCTGAAGAAAAAGAATTACGAAATGCCTTTTTCGTTGCGGTTGCATCGTTGGCGGTAATTGCTATTTTTCAGGTAATTGATTGGTTGATCAGATTTACGCTTCATACATAATAATTGGAGGTTGCTAAGCTGGCGGATAACAGTATAAAAGAAGAAGAGTTCTCTAAGGTTATCGAAGACGTGGAAGCTCGATGGGGAATTACTGACCTAATTTACCAAGCATGCATTGCTGAATTCAGTAAAATTGACCTGAAAGACCTCAACGACCTCTATAGAGAAAGAATTTTGGTTGCTTTCCTTCTAGTATGGGGAGTAATGCAGAGGCATCTTGGTTATTCAGGATTAGAGGCAGTTTATGAAAAACTAAAAGATGCTCAATTTAGTGCAAAGCTTGCGCCCTTTAGAACCTTAAACATAGAGAATGCTGATAATCTGAAAGCTCTCAAAACTCAAATAACAGAGCTTTTCAACGATATGGCAATGACGAGCTTTAGTAGCAATAAAGGAAAACCTAAACGTGCGGGTCCAACAACAGCTTCTAAAATATTACATCTTTGCTGCCCCAATTTTTTTATTATGTGGGATGTAGACATCAGGAAAAAGTTTAACAAAAATGGTGATGGAAACGATTACTTCTTATTCTTGGTGGAGATGCAAGAGAGAATGAGACAACTACAACCGACATTAAGGCAGTTAGAGCAGAAATATGCGCCTAAAACAGCCACGACATTCATCGACAAATATAATTGGGTTTTAGCGCACCCCGAAAAAGAACAAAACTGGGTTTAGAATAATAAGAGAAGAAAGTGATATTCCTTTATTCAAAGTGAATATCCTGTGTACTTTTTCACATGTTTTTCTCGACTGATTCCGTCTTTTGCTTCTTCTTGGACAATCTGCTTTCCCTCATTGAATCCGCAAGTTGCTTACACAGCTTAGATGACTTCTTATATCTGTCAAAGCTGAAACAAAACATAATCACAGCTGTCACCGAATAAGCTACTACCATCGCAAGAGGGTAACTCGTCCAGGTTGTCATAATCGTAGGATAGGGTAACCCTACAGAAACGAAAATGATTGATGCTCCAACCCAACTCAGCATGCTTAAAAGCAAGCCGTGTTGCTCAACGTCCATGTTAGCGATATCTTTTCTGAAGATTGCTTGGACAATGCTAACACATAGGAACAATGCAGCGCTTCCAGTTACGATTCCAAAAAGGAAGTAGTCGAGTGTATGCGGAAGCACAAAGATGAAGATGAAATTCGTTACCGAACACACAGGAAAGCCCAAAACATATGCCCAGCCACGGATACGCTCAACCAGCGCACGGTCAGGCTGACCATCAAATGACACTTTAGGTTTGGCGTAGCCAATGATTAGAATCCAAAAGCCATAGCATAAACTGGGAATTACCATTAATCGGACATCTAATCCATAGTAGCCTATCAACGCTGGGATAGCCAATGAAGCGCCAAACAATGCAAGAGTAATATTATCTAAAGCGTCTAGCCTACTCTTTTTACCCATAGTGTTCTATTGCAAGTGCTAAGAATATAACATTTCTCTGCGCCTTGGTGGTTGTCTTACCCGATTCGAACGATGTCGTTTTTTATTAGAATTAAAGAATTTGATGCCTTTGAGGAGAAGGACACCCTGTAAATCTAACCGTAAACATCGCCATATACAAAAATAGCTAACCAAGGATTACATTCCATAAATGAGTGAACTTCCGTTATATGTGGTTGGTTCCCAGTTTGAAAATGCCTAACTAATTCTGATAGTGCAGTAAAAGTTGGCTCTACCATAAACAACATGCAACCAGCGCCTTTTTTGTAATTTCGTACATCAATGTTTACAATAGCGTCTAGTTTCTTTAGCGTATATGAAGGATAGAACCCATGAGACAAGTTATTGGTAACGCCAGAACATAATAGTTGTTGATACCCTGTAAACTCTTTAAAGGATTTTCCTGTAAAAGTCTTTGTTGTTTTGCCGCCAAAATTATTAAACACATTCCCGTCCGCATGGTAAGTAACATGAAAATCTTGACCGTTGCTACACATACCACAATATACACCGTTAGGTGCGGAATGTGCCCACAGTACCCTTTTTTGTACTGCACCATCTGTAGCTATGAGTTCAATGTGCAACGGTTTCTGCAACGATAAAACCTCTGATTCTTCTTTACCTCTTTGTTACTGCTTTAAGGAAATCAAGTCTTTTGAAAACTGTATCATCATTACTTCGTGCTGCATCATCCATTTTTCTGAGTATATAATCTGAAACTTCTAGAATGGGCTTCTATGTTTTTGGTCTTTAGTTCCCATAGTTCAATGTTACTGCCTAAAGCTTGAAATCGCTGGTCGCTCCATTTAGAAATTGAACTTGTCTCGTCAATCAGTTTCATCATATATACTTCTGAATGCTCGTTTAGTTCTTGAAGTAAAAGTATAGGTTTTGGGTTAGTTTCAAATCGTTGGTCATTATACAAGTTCTCCAATTCTACTGAGAACTTCTCTTTTACTAGTTTTATAGTATACTTGCTGTCTCGATGAATTATAAATCCAAGAAAGAGCAGATAAGACCCGACGTTAGGGTCGTTTGCGAGTCTAGACGGTATGTAGTTTAATACATCTACTATTCTGTCTCGTTTTTTTTCATCCCACGGGTAATCGTAACATAGATTTCTAAGATTATTTTGAAAGTCATCTAGTAGTCTTTCCTTCGTTTTCTGTTGAGTAGTTTGCTTTAATTCTCGAAATGAATTATCAAAGTCAGTAATTATGGTTAAAAGAGCCTTTTTTTGTTCGTAAATGATTTTTTGTTTGGAATCCCATATGTTGTATAATTCATTCCCTGAAAGCAGTATACAAGTGATCAGGATTCCTGCACCAAAAGCAATCATGGTTCCTTTAGTAACATTAGATATGAGAACTGCGTTTGTTGAAGAGGGCACTACTGGAAAAGTTGTAGCAATCAGGATAGCGATAGAACCGAAAACCGCTAGTAGAAAAATCATTAACCAAAAGTCTGCCTTCTTATCTTTCTTAACAAAAATTCTATGTCTTTGTATCCAACTAGCTTGTTTAGCTTTAGGGAGTTTCAATATGTCTCTTGCTTCTATAATTCCTTCTTTTCCTATCACACCATGAACACATATAACAAGTCCCGCAAACACCAACGATGCTGCCGTAGCGGCAATAACTTCATCAATAACAAACATCACATCATGAACCGCTCCTATAGCCCATGAGACAAAAACCAGTAAGGTAGGAACAATGAATGCTACTATTATCCCGTAAATCACTTGTTTTTTTGACTTCATAATTTTCTATCCCAGAACTGGTATTCTTGATTGTTTAATTAGTGTATTTAGATTTTGCCTTAATGGTTCTCCTTGTCATTAACTGTAAGAAAAATCCCTCATACCTGACAGAAGCCAGCGAGATCAATAATGACCTGCTCTACAAGGCGAATTACGAGAAGGGTTTTACAAAAATTAATCGAAGGAAGTCTAACTGCGGAGGAACTTACCAAATTGTTCACAGTTAATCCTGTTGCGAAATGATTTCCCAGAGCTAAAAAAGCTAAACGATGTGCTATGTCCAAGTAGCCGTGTATGTCCTGTTTGCGATATTATCCTGTTTAGGCTCTCAAGCCATTAATGCTTAACCGCAGAATTGTTTTCTTGGCGATTTAGGTATGTCTCAGTGTGGCTCTGGCTGTAAAGAGTGTAAGCATGTTCGGGAGCATGTATCTTCGGTTCTTCCCTTCAAAGTCCTTGAAGCAGTAGCAGAGAAGCCATTACGAATCGGCGGAGTTGCATTGGCCGCTGGAATGTCTAGGAACTTTAACGTTTATACGCCTGAAGAACTCCGAGCTTTTGCTGACAAGCTGGTTGATGCCCCTGTCTATATCGAGCATGTGGCTGTTGATTCGGCTGCTGGAAAAGTAACCAAGTGCAACTACGATGCCGCTGCTCGATGTCTAAATTATGAGGCTGAGATTTATGACGCTGCCACCGCTGATAAAATTAGAAATGGACTCGTTCAGCACGTTAGTGTCGGCGCTGACTACAACACGCTTGATGTAGTGGACGCCAAAGTTCCGCACGGCTTGTTCAATCCTGAGTTATCGCTTGTTGCCGTTCCAGGTGTGCCTGAAACTAACGTTCAGGTACTAGAGCATCTTGCAACGGGTAAGAATCCTGTACAATTGGCAGAGAAAGACTTGAATTTAATCGCTGAAAAGGTCGCTGCAAAAGTAAACGGACAGAACACGGAAACAATTGAGAACCTCAAGTTACAGATTTTTGAAGCTAACACAAAATTATCTGACACAGAGAGCAAATGCAAGACCGCTGAGAATACCTGCGATGAGGCAAAAAACCAGCTGTCTACTGCTAACAAAACCATCGAGGAACTGCGAAAGAAGTTGCCCGGTGGAGGATTGCTAACGAACCCTCCTGTTATGATTCCTCTTTCTGAGCATATCGCTATCCTTGAGCGGTTGTTGCCTTCTCAGATGGTACAACGGTCAAGCTTGGGCATGCAACGTATCTGTCAGGGAATTCGCTCGGAGATTTTTAGGGCGAAAGAACGCTTGGGGAGTGTACCTTAGTTTATGCTCACTTTTGTGGGGCTAGTAGGCCAAGAACGACCTTGGCTGAACGTTAAAACTTTTGGAGATTATTTTGGATGGCTGATAAAACAGGTAAGCCTTGGATGTCTGCTGGAGAAACTGACGATCCAAATGCAGTCATTGAGAGTTATGAAGCCAATGGCGCAGTTACAAAGGGGTCACCTGTCGAATTAACAAATGATGGCAAAGTGACGGCTACTCCTACCACTTGGTATGGCTTTGGCATTGCTGTTAAAGCCGCTGCGGATAGCGAGCAGGTTCCCATCCTAAGAAAAGGCAGGGTCAAAGTGGTTGCTAATGGCGCAACCACTGCCGCAGGGGTTGCAGTCCGTAACGGCGGCAACGGAAAAGTAACTGAACTAAACGATCAAGAAGTAAACGAAGGCGGTGCAGCAACTTACACTATCTACATGAGTCGCAAATTAGGAACTACCGTAAACAAGGCAGAGGCAGACGGCGATTTAATCTTCATAGAGGCAGGCGCCTAAATGAAACCAAGACTTTTCGAAGCAGTAATGCAAGACAAAGCCATTACAGACGGCTCAACTAGGCAGTTCTATGAAACTTTGAAACCGAAGATGTGCACCCACCCATTTCTAAAACGCTATACCGATTTGGGAGTCAAAGAAGGCCTCTTTAGCGATTCTGTTGGTGCCCTTGGAAGAATGCATGACACTCTAGTGCAGGCAGCACAGCCTAACCTTATTGGCAGAAGCATCATAACCGTTCTGCCGACTACTGAGCAGATGGAGCGCTTTCCACTTGACGAAGAAGCTGTCGCATATCGATATGCTGAAGGTGCAGTCACACGCTTGAGCGGCAAAAAAAGCAGTACCGTTGACATCTACACAAACATCCTAGCCGAAGCCTCTGAAGAATGGACTAAAGAATTCACCGAAGACGCCACTTGGAACGTAATGAATAACATGGTAGAAAAAGTTGGAAGAGCCCTTGCCAAAGATGAAACAAAGAGAATTCTGGCATTGTATGCTGCTGTTGCTAATGCCGATCTCGCTGGCGGAGCAGAGGTTGCCGGCGGCAATACACCACTAAGTTGGGCGGGATTGCTAAACATTCATAACGCTGTCGAAGGCGAGGACTGGAACCCAACAGTACTACCATGCAGCACTATGCAGAAGCACCAATTGTTAAACGACGACAAATTCATAAACTCAGTATATCTGCCCAGCGACGAAACCGACATTGCCCAAGGCAGCATAGGAAACGTTCTGAACATGAAAGTTCAGTCAACAACCCTTGTACCTAACGGAACTGCCTACGCAATTGACACAAGAATTGCCGCTGTTATGCTGCTACGCCGAGACGTTACAGTCGAAGACTGGATAGACGTTAAGAATGGCAAGTACGGGGTTCGTGCCACAACCAGATTTGGCTTAGGTATCCTGCGTTCTAAGGGTATTGCCAGAATGACAAACATCAAGCAGACTATAGAGCAGACTGAAGCTTAGAGCAAAACTGCCTCTCACTTAACAACCTCCTTTTTTGTTTTCAAGAAAGTTTGGGCTGATGTAAAAATGGGTGAATTAATTGACCGTTTGGGTGTGGCTGAGGCTATCCTAAAAACTCTTAGCTATGGCCCTATGCGTCGCACAGCACTTGAGAAGAGGCTCTTTCGCACCAAAGACATTTCTTACGCCTGTTTTTCGGGCATGTTTGCTTTTCTTGTCATAGACGGAGACATAGAAAAAGAGAGCGCTGAGAAAACTGCACCTTTTCGAATAACGGAAAAAGGCAGATTATTTTTGGCTTGGAGGAAAAAACCATAAGCCAAATCTACCACAAACTACGAGAGTTCCTCAGTTTTGCTCCGCCCTCCTCAGGCGTTGCCCATCCAACTGGAACAATATTCTACGAGACCTCAGATATTCCGCTTGCCGACGTCATGAGACTCTATGACCGAGACCCAACCTGCAAAAGCAGCGTTGACTTATTAGCTGCTAGCGCGGTTAAACGATTTTACACCACTTGTGCGCAGGGTCAAGAGAAAGCCAAAAACGCCGTTGATTCTTTCAACGAAGAAATCAACTTAGATTGCTTAATGCATGACATGGCTGTTCGGTTGATTGCTTGTGGAAATGAGTTTTGGCTAAGGCTTACACCGGACAGGCTTGCAGAGTTTGTCCGAATGCCTATCGACGCAATCGACAAAATTAAACTGTCAAGCGTTAAAGGTTTTAAAATCCCCTACAAAGTTGAGAGCTACCATCTTCGAGCCGCCTATTGTGAAAGCGTAAACAATGGGGAATTGCGACCTGATGCCGTTTTGCATTGGAACATCAATCAAAACTTTAATTCAGGTTTCGGTGTAGGCTTACTACAGGTTCTTCTTCACACCTTAGCAATCAACAATGATAAGCGACCTGCGTTTGCTTGGATGAAAGCTAAAATCGAGAAAATCCTTCCCAGCATCTTTGTCAAGTATGCCGGTCCTGACGTAGTTGTTCAAGCCGAGGGTATGAAGGATGAAAGTTTCAAGAAATATGAAAACGCTATTAGAAACCGACCCGAAGAAGGCCAATGGCTCTTTAGCGGCGCCAAAAACGTAAGCGTTAACCCAGTTTCTATTGACCCAAGAGCCCGCTTCGAGTACTACATCGACCATATTGTTAACCAGTTTTATTTAGGCTGTGAAACGCCACTCCCACGCCTATTTAGTACTCCTGGTTTCACCGAAGCCTCAGCCAAAGCTGCACTTGAACTACAGGATATGTTAATCGACCCCATCCAAAGAATGATTAAACGAAGAGTCGAGCGGGAGATTTTTGCAGTTATTACAAAACAGAGCGGTTATGACCCCCTAAAGGCACAGGTACGCTTAAACTGGGGCAACCCTGAGACCCCTGAAATCTCAGCTGCCGATCTAATTTCAGCAGCAGATAAGCAACTGATTAGACCTGAAGAATTTAGAAAAAACGCTGTTAAAATTCTAGGTTGGGAGCTCTGGGAGGCTAATCCACAGTCATCACCGTCAACAAGTTTGGATGGCAAAAGTAAGGGAGGTGATTGATTTTGGATTATGGAACTATAGCTTTGATTGCTACAACTGCCTTTTCAGTAATCGCTGGTTTGGTTGGTATAGATTTTAAGGTGAACAAGGACAAAGTCACAACTTTGCTTAGTGATGTTGTGAATGCTGTTCAAGACGATCAGGTGTCTGAGGAAGAATGCCGACGTATTGCTGCTGATGCAAAGGCGTTTTTAGAAAGATAGTGTTTGCATTCAGTAAGCCTTTGTTTTTTATCCTTTTTTTATCGTTGTTTTTAACTAGTTATCGGTTAGTTAATTCATTTTAATTAGTGTTTTTTATTGCCTGTTTTTTGAAAAGAAGGCATTTCAGCAGTTATTTTCCAATTTAGGGGTTGGTGGAGGTGAAAAATTGAATAAAAAGCCAATCTCTATCTTGATAATTGCTCTCTTAGCAATCTCAATGTTTGCCATACTAACTCCAAAAGCGGCAGCAACGGGCGAGACAATAATCGGCAGCCTTACCATCGATGACACGCAATTCTCACGGTGCTATGATTGGAGCCATGAGCAGTCATGTTATGGCTACCCATCTGAGGACAAATATGACGTTGCATACTTAACCGCAGAACTACCCGCATGGGATAGTAACTTCTACGACGGCGAAATGGTACAAGCAAGACTTCTCAAAGTCCTCGAAATCGACGGAGTGGTAGTTGCAAACGGCTTAGAGATACCGATACCAGCCGAAGGACCATACCCAACGATGTGGATTCCAATTAGCAGACAAGGCGGAGCAGTCTGGGTTAACGACCAAACATTCTACTACGACCAATGGAACGGCAACACACTCTACTTCCAATATGACCTAACATGGTCTGGCTTAACCTATGGATACGACCAATGGCCAAACTACTGGTCAACGCAAGACTTCACTGACTCAGTAAACGGACATGTTTGGAACGGACACACTTACAGAATCTCATTCTGCATAGAGTGGGACCACGTTACACCCGGCTACCCAATTTACTATGAGAAACGCGGTGCAACTGATGACATACCCGATTCAAGCAACAGACACGGATTTAGCGTTGGAACATCACACTACGACGAGGGCTGGGAAAGCTGGAAATTCCTAATCCCTGACGACGAAATCCACTTCGCATGTAGCTGCCAATACACAGACGTTTGGGGCTCAGCATCCATTACTAATCCATACGAATGCCAGTATAGAACACCTGACTACAGCTACGCAACCTTCCTCGCAGCATCAAGTGGCGCAACAGCACGAGCATCCTATTGGCTCGGAGGCACAGCTTCAGGGCAAGTTTGGATACATGGCGATTCAATGCAATCATTCAGCAGGTTCCTCGTCTACGTCTCAAGCGACAACTACAACTGGCGACTCAGCAGCGAGCAACTCGTTTACAATGGCGGCGACAGATGGATCAGCTGCGGTACACCAAGCGGCACATACAGCTTCATACTCGTCATCGCATACGATTCAGGCACGACAAGCCAAATGAAAATAGACTGCATTAACTGCGGCGGCCACTACTAGACCGAAAAAGGCGGTTCTTTCCTTAATTTCCTTTTTTTAAAAGAGTTAGTGGCTGTTTTCGTTGACTAAATTTGTTAAGATTAGCTTCAAGTTTTCGTTTGGTACTCCATTATCAAAGAGATACCAGTAAGGTTCATACTGTATTATTTTTGCGCCTAATCCTTGAGCTGCAAAAGTGTGTTCTAGGTATTAGTGAGGCAGGCATGTCCATTAGGTCTTGGTTTTGGGTGGTATTCCAGTACCAAGGTTGAATTGATGTGCCCCATTGAGTAAACATTTGATCAAGTTTTAGAAATGCGTCCGCAGGTTCAAGTTCTTGTGAATTGGTAGAAAAGGAAACGGTTACAAGGTCTTCGTAGCCTGCTATGTATGATTTAATCGCTGTAAAGGTTTCTACATTTTTATCTGGGAAGTCGTTTTTCCACTCAGTCCAAAATACTTGGAGGTTGTGTGTTTTGCAGAATTCTAAGAGCTCATTAACGTAATTAGTTGGGAAGGATAGGTTGTTTTCTAGGTGCCAGCTTATTACCTCTGCAATACGAATGCACTTGACGTTTGCTATGTCCATAGCCTGTGAGATTTGGTCTGTTGTCAGCATTGGTGTGGGTGTACTCTGACTTCCTCCACCAAAGACATCTAGCATTATTGGGATGCCTTGTGGTCCTCCAAAGTTTGCTTCTATCCAGGCGAGTTCTTCTGTCCAGTTGAGGTTTCCTTTGTATTCTGGAAGTAAGAGGATTTGGTACGTGTTGTTGTTTAGTGCGAGTATTTGGTCGTAAGTATAGCTGGCGTTTGGGAGCCGGGCATATGTGTATTCATCGCCTTTTTCGGATACATGGAAAACTAACGTTAACTGCTGCTTTTTGACGGTGCTGCCAATTGTTCTTTGAGGCTTTTGTTTTCGTCAGCGATGCTATAAGTAGCGATGATTCCTGCAAAACTGACGGTTAGAATGATGCATACTAATACAGCGATTAATATTGTTGCCCTGTTCATTATCATTCAACCCGTTTATCGATATCTAACGGTTGTTGGCTTTTAAAACTTAGGAGTTTCAGGGTATTTTTTAGTGTAGATTTTTTGATAGGTTTTTTTTGATAAGAAGCCTTTTTTTCTAATTTTTCTGATTGGCTACTTGGTAATTTCGATGGCAGACTATTGCGTTGTCTCGGAAGTAAAGCCTTTCTTGCACATTGACGCAGCAGAGACAAGCGAGGATACGGAAATAGCCAGTTGCATAGTTGCTAGTAGCGGCTTAATCGACGGGTTCCTAAAAGCCAAGGGTTTGATGGTGCCAGCTTTCGTGCCTCAGCTGGTCAAGTTCTCTGCATGCAATTTTGCGGCTTGGGCATATCGTCGCATTCGTGACCCCGCTAGCGCTCAGGGCTTTTGGAATGATGCGGTGGCTTTCTTGCAGGCATACATCGATGCCGAAACAGAGCCCTATCTGGGGAGTGCATAGTGCTCAAAACCATCGTTTATCATGTTAGCGAAAAGACGTCGCCGGAGTTTACGGTGCACATGCCAAATGTCCACGCCGTTTACGAGCAGATGCTCGCAGTTAACGAGGGAAAGGTTTCAGATGTTGTGTTGCTCCCTGAGTATAATGCACATGCTGTTTGGGCTGATGAGGCCGCTTGGATAACTGCTAATTTTCAAGGCATCCCCGTGATGATTGACTGCGCTGGCGGCTGGGATACAGCTCAGTATGTGACCCCCGAGCGGTTACAGGATTTGATTGCGGCGGGCGTCCAGATACCCTGGATTCGTATTGCAGAACTCGTAAGCTACTATGAAGAGTGGCTGCATCTACCCTTCCCAGACGACTATGTAATTGGGTTACTGCAGTTCTGCAAATCTAACGGTATTAAGGTTTATTTTTGCGAATGGAAGATTGCAGCCTTCGACAAAGTTTTGCAAGTTATCGCTGGATACGAAGACATTGTCACGGTGGGGTTTAAGACTAATTCAGGTGACATGGAACCCGCTGCAGCTTTCAAGTATCTGGTTGACAAGCTAAGGGCCTCTTCACCCTATCCGGAGCATTGGGGCGCCACAATTGAGAGCTGGTATTGGGAAACTCGCCATCGAGGCTTATCGGCGCATCCAGAAGCCAACATCTGGAACCCAGACAACATGCCAATCTCCTACATGGTGTGCCATATGCAAGAAGCCGTCACCATGCCAACAGTCTGGTACAGTGGCGCTGAGCTTCTCCAGTTTGAGGCCTACTGGTGGTTCTTTGAGCACACCACTGGAAAACCCCGAGACAGCCTTCGCATTATCCATCGGTTCTTGAATTCTCAAGTTGCAGTTGAACCAAACAGCACAGTCCTATTGGAGACGCTGAAAGCAGAATGGATAGGCGGGCCCGCTAAAACCGAAATTGCTTGGCTAGACGGTCGAGCCTCAACCGTTGCTGATTGGGATATTCAACCATCAAAGCATGACTTCAAAAACATGCCCCAAAAATATGCAATCAGCTGCTACAGCCTAAGTGAAGGCGGCAACCGTTGGTTAAGAGCTGAAGTAGTCGCCGTTGAAGTTTTAGTTAAGGTCCTTGGTACTACCCTTGACAAAGCCTGCTTTATTCGAGAACGCATGCGAGTTGAAGTTGAACGGATTATGCACCTGTACAGCAGGTTAGGCCCGCTTTGGGACCCGGGCACGGGAATTCAGCACCGCAGAGTCATACCTGGCTTGATTGATGTAGCTGTAACTCAGACATCCAATAAAACCGATGATTCGACTTTTGCAAGAGTCACTGTCCAAGTCAAGTGCAGTTATTTTCCTAAGAAATTGTGGGTTGCAAAATGAGGGATACAATGAATAAAACTAACGCCCAAATGGGAGGCGGCAACTAAATGCCCGTCTACGCAGGCGCCACCTCTAAATTCAACTACATCTTAGAGGACTACTTAGGCGCTCCACTACCCCCGAACCCAATTTTCAAAACCTTAACCGCAGACGACATAGAACCAGCCATCGACCCATCACTTGTCAAAATAAGAGGATGCGGCACCCGCGATTTAGTTGCCCTCAAACGAGGATTGCTCAAAGCCGACCTCAAAGTAGCTTATCCGCTTCCCTCAGATGACATCATGAATTTTGTGCACCATGTCGTCGATTGCTTCGCGCTCACAGTATCGGTTCTAGATGAAGGCCAAGATGAGCTTGTTGATTTACTATATACCGGTTCAAGAATTGATAAAGCAACAATCTCATGCTCAATGGAAGACGTGCTTCGCGCAGAATGCGATCTAATGTCCCAGGATGTGACGGGCGCTTCGGCTAAACCTGCCGGTGCAACCTACGATTTGCTTAGCGGCGCCGTCTCTTGGGAGGACATCGCAGTTCTGAAAGGTAATGCTGATGGTTCCAATTTGTCGCCTTTTGAAGTTACAACTGACTGGAAATTCACCATAGCAAACAACCTGAAACGTGTCGGCGTGATTCGAGCTAGCAACCCAACAAAGCCCAAGTATATCGTGCCAAGACACAGAGACCTATCGGGTGAATTAACCTGCACTTTTGAAAACAAAGACCAATACTATGCAGCAGCCGATGGCTCATTTAGCCTCAAGTTCGATTTAAGCGCTGGCAAGTATTTCCTGTTCAAGAACTGCCAATGGGCAAACGTAAGCTCTGTTCGCCGACCAGAAGACATCATCGCCATGAAATTGGGCTTCACTGCAGAATCTTTCACTGATAGCGAGGTGACCTAATTGAACAGCGAAGTTTTAGACCTCGATAACAGATTTGGCTCTGAATTCGCAGGCAAGTACGTTCTAAAAGAGATAACCTGGGCTAAACGCAACCGCATCATTCAGAAGCACACGAAATACAACAACGTCACCGGCGAAGTGGTAAGCAGTGACTTTCTTGCCATCCAAGCGGAAACCATAATCGCTAGCATCCATGGGCAACCCGAAACTAAACCGATAACTCTGCAAAAGTTGCTTGGCGACGAAGAAGGCGTCCCGATCGAGCTTGGCGAATTGCTCTCCAAAATCGTCAATAAACTAAATGGGTTGTCTCATGAGGATTTGCGTTTTTTATTAGCGCAATTAAGCGAGGAAGACCGAACCCAGCTCTTAGCGAGTTTAGGCTATGCAAAGAATTCGGCTGGACCATCACCCAACTTAGAAAACAGCCTGCAAGAACCGTCCAGTCCTTCCTTGTAGTACTCAACGAAATGGACGCTATGGTCGAAGAAGAAAAGCGCAAAGTAGAGAGGGAAACAAGAAAACGGTAGAAATTGACTGCGATGTCGAGGGGTTAGTGGAGTTTGGGGATGCTATGCTTAGGCTTGACCCTGCCCTGCAGAATGCCGTCTACCGTTATTTAGTCACTTGGGCTAACGATGTGCAAGCATTAGCAAGACAACTTGTCTCCGTAAAAACAGGCTACCTAAGAAGCACAATCTACGCTGTAGTCAAAGATTGGCTGGTAAGTATCGGCGCTGAAGCAACCTACGCTTACTTTGTGGAAGCTGGCACCCGATACATGCAAGCTAAACCCTACCTCTTTCCCGCATTACAAGAATACCTGCCCCAACTCGAACAAATAATCATCGAGGCAATTGAAAGTGCCAAAGTGGAGGCTGGCCTGACATGAGCATGCGCGACATCAGCATAGCCGTTCGTGCTGAGAACCGAGCCTCATCCGTTTTCCGCTCCATCTCCTCTGATGTAATCAATTTAGGGGTCTCTTTTGGCGCCCTAGACTCACAGACTGGCAGAAGTGTCATGCAAATCTTCTCTGTTATTCGCGTCATGACTTCGTTGCATGCTATTCTGATGACTGCCACTGCAACCCAGACAGCCCAAAACGCCGCCGTTGCTGCAGGCGCTGGTGTTCAAAGCACTTTGGCGGTTTCAACTACTGGCGCCATGACGGCTCAAGTGGCTCAAAACACAGCTACTCAGACAGGCATCATATCACAGACGCTTCAAGCTGTTCGCTTGGGAATTTCTGCTACAGCTCACGCGGTCTATAGCGCTGCCGCTTGGATTTCAACCGCTGCTCAAAATGCACTAAACATTAGTTATGCAACCTTTTTCGCATTAACCGGAGTTGGGATCGCTGTCATTGCTGCCGCTGCAGTTGCGATGTTTGCTTTTTCTAAAAGCATGGATTCGGCGACGAGTAGCGTTAAGACCTTTAACGCCGCCAATATTTCAACGCCCCAGCACGTTAGAAGCATAACCAGAGCCGGCGAAGAATCCGTAAGCTCCATGAGCAGCAACATTGGAGGCAACGCATCGCTTCGCAGAGGTCTTGAGTCGCCTTGACGTCTTTTACTGTGCATGTTCAGGACCAACATGGGAATCCAATTGTGGGCGCTAACGTTGCCGTCGTTGATTACGTTGCCGTCGAAGAAGGCAGCTGACCGATGGAAACGGCGATTACGTTACAGGAGATTTGGCGTTTCCGACGCCTTTCCTTGGCAGCCAATGGTATGAAATCTTTGCCGGCTACTGGACAGCCACTAACACCGCTTCTCAACTTGCAGCTTGGGACACACCCCAACCAATAATCCTTGTACTTAACCTATACGAAGGGCAAGGCCAAGAAGGCGGGACAGGCACCAAAACCCTAACAATCACCGCCTTAAGCCAAGAATGCAACCACATAATAGCCATAAACGTTGGGCAGCAAACCTCGGTAGTCTTTGCCAGCTTTCCAGCAACACTCCATTTTAATCCCGAAGACCAAATCAGCCTAGAGGCTTTTCCACAATCAGGCTACACCTTTGATGATTGGGGCGACGGAAACAATGACAATCCATACGTTTGGTATCCTGGCAATGATGCATCCATTACGGCCAATTTCCACTACGTCGGGTTGCCCCCAACTAGCACCGAGCAAGTAATCAACGTTCCAAAACCAGTAGTTGTTTTTGGCAATATCTTCGTTCCAGAGACCGACATAATCGAATGTACGGTTCATTTGGGCGCCACAAAAGAGGTAAGCAGCTTTGAAGTTAAACTCCAGAATTGGGGCAAAAAATACAGCCAAAGCGGCTGGTTACCCATCCAACTGGGAGCAACTGGAGGAATCGGAATTTGCCGCATCCCCTATAACCCAAACGTGCTACCCATGATTTCGCTCAAAGTTGAGCACATAGAGTACCAAGCCACAGGCACAGAAACCTATGCCCTCATAAGCGGTAGATGCTGGGGAGAGCGGCTATTTCGCCGAACAGTCACCAAAAAATACCTCAACTGCAAAGGCGAAACCATAGTCAAGGACCTACTGGACAATTACGTGGGAATCAGCCATACACGCAATGGCTATGAACTCGTCGAGAATACAAGCACAACCTATACAGAGCTTGATTACAACGATACGCCAGTTTGGGACATACTGCAGTATATTGCACAGTCAGCGGACTACAACGGGGTAATCGGTTTTGATTTCCGTGTTGCTCCAGATGGGCGATTTGAGTTTTTCCGCAAAAACAGCCGAAGCGTAGTTGCCGACTTAACCGACAGCATCGAGGAAAGCACCTACAGCAAAGACATCTCTGCAGTGCGAAACAAAATCACCATTTGGGGCGCGTCGGACAAAAGCTATCCTCTCGATAAAGACGGCTTCACAGAGATACTGCATCCACCCTACGGTGATTGGACTTTCGCTGGAGGCTCGGGCGGCTCAGGAAACGTCGCACAGGATAGTACAAACAAAGCCTTCGGAACAAGCAGCGTCAAAGTTCACCTTGTGAACGATTGGTATGGAATGGCAAAATTCACCTTCAAAGCAGGGATGGAACCAAATTGCGAGTTATTTCCCACGCTTAATTTATGCCTCTATATTCCAAGCACGTTTGAAGGTTCAGGGGTGGCAATTAGCTTAATCGACGATACTGGAAAGCAAATGGTTGCTAAACCCGGTGTCGCGCATGACGCTCAATGGAACCAGGTCTCGCTTAAAGTCGGCTCCAAGTATGCGGATGAATGGCTTCCCGGTTATGGTCAATCAGGGTTCCATTGGAACAAAATTGTAAGGGTTCAAGTTTCAATAAATATTCATCAGGATTTAAGCCCTGGAAACGGCGATTACTGGATAGATGGTCTATACTTCGGCGGTATGCGTTACTGTGCGGTTGTTGAAGATTATCCTAGTCAAGCGCTCTACGGACTCCGAGAATACGTTGACACAGACGACGAATTATACAGCGACAACGAATGTAACCTAAGAGCCCAAGCAATCCTTGACTATATGAAGGACCCAGCTGAGCACCTAACTGTTAAAAGTTCAGTTATCGACTACGGCACGACTTTAATCCTTGCAGGCGACAAAGTACATGTTGAGTTGCCAAACGAGAACGTAGACGCAGACTTCCGAGTTATCAGCGCTGAATATCTTGTTGACGGTCAAACTCAAGAATTGGAGATAATGTTGGAGCTTGGCAGGGAAGCCGTTTTGTTAGCGGATTACGTGTACGCACTAAAATCGAAAGTCAATAGAATTAACAGATTAAAAGTAACAAAATAAAAAGAA
This sequence comes from Candidatus Bathyarchaeota archaeon, assembly GCA_963702095.1. GTDB lineage: Archaea > Thermoproteota > Bathyarchaeia > Bathyarchaeales > Bathycorpusculaceae > Bathycorpusculum. The sequence continues at coordinate 1,095,225 of OY969706.1, read as the reverse complement.
ACTGTCGCAGCGTTTTTAATGACTATTTGTTAGTGCTTTAAAGTTGTTTTTTCTTTTAGCAAGTATTGTATTAATTTCCCGCAACTACACGATAAGGTTGCTGGACAGTATGGCTACCATTAATTTGCAGGAGATACCGATTGAACGTATTTTACTTAGCCCAGAAAACGCAGAACCGTAGAACAGTTTAGTGGCAGCAACCAATTATGGTTTTCCACGTGTTGGAAGAGTAGGTGATTTTCGAATTAATGTGGTATAACCCAAGAGATAATTTGATAAGAAGTGTTACTAAAAATGACCCAGTCTTTTTTGATTTGAATGGTTCGTCTGCGTTTTTCTTTCTCTATCCTTAAGCTTTGACAGAAAAACAGTGTGAATCTCCTTTGTGTTCAGGTTTCTCATTATTCCTTCAATGGCTTCCTTCCTTGTTGGTTTAAGCTTACCACAGCGGTAAATATCCCTAAGTTCGTCCAAGCGCAATATTTCTAGTTGGGCAATAGAATCCAACAGCACGCTTTTTTTTGCTTTCCTTTTGGAATCAAAGACCATTAATCGGTCTTTTACTTGAAAACTGGTTATTCCAATGTTTTTTTGAAGATAGCACCTAACGCTTTTTTCGTTTTCGGTTGGAATAACAACAGTTACATAATCAAAGTATTTTTGGAGGGCAGGAATTTGGTAAACTAATCGGTCAAGCTTATCGCGTACAGACTTGACTTCATACGCGTAAAATTCTCCTGAAAGTCTGAGAATATCAACCCTGGTATGTGTAATGGGAAATTCATAAAAAATTGAACCAAGTTGACTTTCAAATTTGCCTAAATGTTCAACAAAATTCTTACTGACAATATTACCTGTCGGGAATTCATTTAGATACCGGCTAACACTTGACTTGTAACAATGCCCTTCTTTTGACTCCTCATTGAGTTGTTGGCAATCGGAAAGAGTTAGGTTAGGTATCAATCGATGAATAAAATCCTTTTTTGTAAAACAAGCATTATCGCGAATTAGACCCGTTTCTTTAGAAAAACCGATCAAGAACTCAAATGGTATTTCGGACAGGTAATCTTGTTTTGTTCGCATGACATTCAACACATTAAATCTCTTCGACGTTAAATAAAATATCGAAACCGTCTGGGTCAAGGTCTTGGTCCGATGTAACAGAGCTAAAATGTTTGGCTGTCTCATTAGTAATTGAATGCAAGTAATGAATCATTCTAAAAGCCTTCCAATAAGTTGGGCTTCTGTTGTAGTCATTATGTTGCAGGGCATAACATGCATTACAGCTTGAAACGTGTTTATCGTGATTGCTCCAAAACGCTGTAGCCTTCAACGATGCAGCAACAATATCATAGTCCACTCTCTTGAAGTCTTTTAGATAAAACCGATCCCAAAAGTAGTATTTTCCAACTTTCTTTTCCGGTTGTCGTCCTCCTTCTGGTGGGAATCGCCTTTCTGTCGCAAAATCGCCAAATCCACTAAGATTATTTCTAAAGCTAAGTAGTGGCCCAAAATTATGACCGTTATCAATTGGTTCAAAGGCATTTAGAACAAATGTTTTGGCGGTTCTTTCAGCAGCAATTTTAGACATCAACTCAACGTTTGAGTTTATTTGAGTTTCATAACCCGATAAATTAAAAACATCCATCAATAGGCTATCGTTTTCTTCCATCTTGCTGACTAACGATTTATATGAGTTAAGAATTCTCGTTGCAGTAGCTAGTTCAAAATAGGGAACTCTTACTCGTACAGCTACTGACTTAAAGTCATCTTTGACTTTTTTAAGAGTTTCAGTCTCCTCATCGTAATCACGGTTTCCAATATGTTGAGCCGAAATTACGGGAGTATCCAATAGTGATTTGTGTTTAACATAAAAGGTCGCTTGGTCGGGGTATTGGGCGATTAGATTTTCAATAGAACTTGAATACTTATTTCGTACTTCAAGAAAGTAAGCGGGTAATTCGACCATTATAGACCCATATTTAGCCCGTAAGAGTCTAGATAACCTGTGAAGTATCTTCGGGTCAATTACTTCCACCAATGGCTTAATGAGTCTAGTTGAAGGTGCTTTCTCTAACATGTTACAGGTAACGTTTCTATTTGCATCATTTCCAGCGCATCGAACAATCCAGATATAATTAAATTTTTTTTGTTTTTCCTCCAACTCACCCACCGGATTTTTGTATCTGCGCTTTACCTATTTAAAATTAACATTTTTATTCTACGCTGAGAGCTAATCATTAACTGGTTTTTCTTATCCCTTATTTTTTAGAGGTTGTTTTTTCGCAAGATTGCTTTTTACAATGTTTTCCCCCGTAGGTTATGGGTGTCCTGTTGAGTAAGCAAGTGCTAAAGCTCATAGAGAACGTTAAGCCGGGCGATTTAATCGCTGTAGATTGGTGTGATGCCTCGGTTGGCAAAAGCTCCGGTTCAGGCTTAACTATAGATGTACCGGTGAAAAGCTGGGGCATATACGTTGGGCTGATAGGTAAAATAAAACATATTGTAATTGCACAGAACAGTTTTCGCTATGCCGACGGTCTCTTCGATCTGGACTACACCGCAATACCTATCGGTTGGGCTTTAGGCGTCCAAGTTTTGGTAAAAGAGCATATTCCCAGCGAATCGGCTAGCAAGCTCATTAACAGTTTTATGATGGGCGGGCACCGAACGATGAACCGCCCAAGAACTTTTCGGATGACAATGTTTCAGCAGAGGTTGAGTGTCGATGGCAGACCCCATTAAACGTGCCTTGACTAGAAGACGCTTTGAGAGAGCCGCCTCATCGTTGAGGAACCTACTGCTAAGCTTGTGTTGGGCGTAAAATTCGCCATATGCATGACGGCGTTTATGTCTGCTCTTGAGATAGCCCACTTAGCCATTTTGCACACTTGGAACGCTGAGATTTTCGCATCCATCACAGGATTAAGCGGCACCGTGATTGGGTTGTTTGTGGGGCAGAAAACATGACTAAAGGCAAACCTTGGCCAGTAGATGACGAGAAAAAGCTCAAAGACTGGTACACTTCAGGCATCACTGATTATGCCGTTTTAGCCTTTAGTTTAGAATTCAAGTATAGCCAAAACGCCATCTACCAAAAGCTCCTAGACTTAGGACTAATTTCAAGAGAAGAAGAAGGTGGAAAAATCTGCGCTTCTTCTTCTTTTAAAGACTTGCCAAACGAGCTTCCAAGTGTTGAGACGATGCTAAAGAAGTTAGCCGCCGCGATAGAGGCGCTCCAAGAGCCTGGCATAGATAAGTCTGAGGTTTTGCGTTTGCGTGGAATCATAGCTGGGGCGAAGGTGTATCAGGAGCGTTTTGCCGAATACGTGCGCTACCGCAAAATTGAAGTGGAATTAATGGAGTTGAGGCCAAAATATGAGGCGCTTAGGAAAAAGTCCCAGGGCACTTCGTCCTAATCAGCTCTTCTCGGAGTACAACAAGCTCTGGGAGGACGTGGCAGCGGTTGAAAAATCCAGCGAAAACCATGTCGATGCCTTAAAGAGGGATGTTAAGGGCTTTTTTGAGCAGATTTTTGGCTTTACACCCTTCAAATACCAGCTTGAGTTAGCCGAGAAATTTGAGAAAAACCAATTCACCGCTGTACGCTGGGCACGCCAAACCGGGAAAAGCTTCTCGGTTTCAGCTTTGCTTCTTAAATACGCCTGGGAACATCCTGACAGCTATGTCGCGATTGTGGGTCCAAGCTGGCGCCAAACCAAACTAAACATACGACGCATGGGCGGTTTTTGCCGAAAGCTTCCACAGCAGCCAGGCCTGCACATACAAAAAACAAGGATTACGTTGCCAAATGGCAGCATGATTGAAGCCTTCCCCAACAACCCCGACACAATCAGAGGCCCAACCTTTAAAGTAATCTGGATCGAAGAAGCCAATTTCGTTCCTAACGACGAGGAGCTCTATGATGCCATACTGTTTACGCTTGGAACAACCAACGGCAAACTAATCGCCACGTCAACGCCTTGGAATACGGATTCGCTGTTTTGGAAAATGTGCAACCACAAAGACTACTCTGATTTTGCACGGTCACATGTTCGGTGGACTGATGCGCTTGAACCTAATGGTCCGCTTAAGCCTGCTATTGTTGAGAAGATTAAGCGTCAGTTCGGGGATGACCCGCAACGTTGGCGTCGGGAAATGGAAGCTGAGTGGGCAGAGGATGAAGATGTTTGGCTGGCTCAGAGTTTAATTGTTGCCTGCGTGGGCACAGTGAAGAATTGCGGCGAGGATTTGCAAGAGTTCAATCCTGAAGCTAGCTGTGAAGGGGACTTTTTTGCTGGACTTGACTTGGCGCAGACAAGGGATTACTGTGTGCTTTCGGTGGTTGAGCGCCTAAACGATAAGCTGTTCCTTCGGCACCTAAAGATTTTCCAGCAGCCCACACTCTACGCTCAAGTTCTCGGTTATCTAAAGGCGCTGCAGGATAGATGGGGCGGTTTCCAGAAGATCAGGGTTGACTTTACACGGGAAGGCCCAAGCATCATCACTGACATGGAGACTGCGGGCATAGAGAATGCCGAAGGCGTCAACTTTAGCGTGCCAAGAAAGAGCGAGATGGCAAGCCTGCTAAAGCAGCGCATGATGAACAAGCAATTCTACTATCCACTGCTCAATTGGGAGCGACCATACAGAGGTGACATCTGCACCGAGTTAAACGTGGAACGCTATGACCTACGCAAGGACGGCGCCATAGGATACTCGCATCCAAACGGCACCCATGATGACGTGTTTTGGAGTACGGCGCTAGCCGTGTTTGCAACCGTGCAGATGGAACCCGAACCATTCTTAACAGTTATTCCAAGGTGACCAAGAAATGAGACGACAAAGAGACATTCGCATAAGGCAATTCCGACGAATCTACGACCGGACGGAAGGCAAGTTCACATACAATATCAGCTATGAAACCCATACTAAGCCGACACCTCGCAGCTTGGTTGTGGCTGAAGCCTTCGGATTAGGCATCGACGATACCCAGCGCTTTAAGGTTCTTGATGCTGAATTGAAGATCGGACCTCAAGACATCGTTTATATTACTGGGGATAGCGGCAGCGGCAAAAGCGTACTGTTGCGAGCAATTAAGGCGGATTTAGACGAGGAAGCCATCGACCTGTCAGATGTGGCAGTGGACGCTGAGAAGCCATTGATTGAGACTATCGGAGCCACAGTCGAAGAAGGTTTAGAGCTGTTAAGCAAAGTCGGCCTAAACGATGCTTTCCTTTTTCTGCGCACTTACAGCCAATTGAGCGATGGTCAACGTTATCGTTACCGAATCGCCAAACTAATCGAGAGCGGCAAGCAATGGTGGCTTATGGATGAATTCGCCGCATGCTTAGACCGAGACACCGCCAAAATCATCGCTTTCAACCTGCAGAAAATCGCCCGCCAACAAGGCAAAGCAGTCATAGCAGCAACAACCCACAGCGACCTAGCCGAAGACCTCAAACCCAGCGTATTGGTCCGCAAACGATTCGGAGAAGAAATCAAAATCAACTACTACCCAAACACTCCAGCAACCGAATGCAGCCTAATCCGTGAAATGAGAATTGAAGAAGGCACCAGAGAAGACTGGCAAAAACTAAGCAGTTTCCACTACCGAGGGCACAAGGTTGCGGTTCCACGAAAAATCTTCCGCCTAGTAAGAGGCGATGAACTCTGCGGCGTCATAGTCTACAGTTACCCACCACCAGCATGCTATGGAAGACGAATAGTGCTGCCGAGAATGACTATTCAAGAAATGAACAAACAACTAAGCATTATTAATCGAGTGGTTATCCACCCAAAATATCGAACAATAGGATTAGGTGCTAAGCTAATTCATGATACACTACAGATGGTGGGTACTCCTTATGTTGAATTGATTGCTGTTATGCCAAAATATTCGCCCTTCGCAGAGAAAGCGGGTATGAAAAAAATTGCCGAACAGCAGCATATCGAAAGCGTTAAAGAAGTCACAAATACTCTGACCAAATTTGGTTTTGATTTACGGCTTCTGTGCAGCGAACGCTATGTCGCAGCCAAAATCGGGAGTTCAACTAGTGAACAAATAAATGCGCTAAAAATTGCTTTCACAAAAGACAAGCATCCACGCTTCAAAAAAGAGGTAACGGCTAGCCGACATCAACCTTTTGGAAAAACTTCCGATTACGTAAAATACATTCAAAACGCCAATTCTAAACAGCTCACTAAACTCATTAAAATACTTGGAATGTTATCCCAAATAAAAGTTTACCTTTTCTGGAATAAAGGCATGGAAAAATAGGCAACTTTTCAATGTATACGGACAATCTTGCAAAATTATTCTTCTTGGAATAATTCTATTATTTATAAAACCCCATTATTCTTAGTTTAGCTCCAATGTCTTTTAGCCATTCATAGCAGGTAAGCAATAGCAGTTTAGTATTTTCGTATACCGCTGCCTCTTTGCAGTCTAAACCAGGTTGTACAATGAAAACTTGATATGACCAATCTAACGGTGAAAAAGTATCCTTCAATTGATTCACCATACCTCGATCACCCCTGATAAATTTTGACCTAGGTCGCCTTCCGTCACTGTGCTCTAATAGTCTATCAACGAGCGTCCGCGTATTGACCAAAGAGATACTCCTTAAAACTTGGTCCATGACTGCACTTATGTGACCAATGCTTGCGCCCGGTTGCTTTGTCGATGAAGACTTACAGTGATAGAAACCTATAATTTTACCATCAGGTTGAATCGCTATAAAATCAGCTATTTCACCACTTTCATGGTCTTTAAAAATGATTGAATCCGGCGGCAAATTATTGCTCAGCCATGACTCAAGCCAGTCATGTATAGTTTTTTTAGTACCAACTGCTTCGCCCTTATTAAGGAACTCCTTATTGATGTTGCAATCATCCCAAACTAGCCCTTTTACAAAGCACTCTTCAGGAAATGGTATGTCCTTATATTCAGGCTTTGGCTCAATTAGGGTTCGCCCGTTAATCAGAGTTCCATTTGTAAGATAGATAAAAGGCGGAAATTCTTCTTGGAAAGCATACTCTAATCTAAAATTCAATTTTCCATCTATCGCATTTGAAGGTTCAAGCTTTAGTTCATAATAGCCTGAATCTGCAACAGCCCAACTGTTATTCGATATGTTATATGACATGTTAATGCTAAATGTTTTATCAGCGAAATTAGGATAGAAGGTAACGAATAGGTCTTTGTCTGTACTATCAACTATTTCAAAAATTGGGTCCCCAAAAATAATCGAGTTGTCTTCTTTCCCGCTCTCATGATGAATAATTGTTGCTATATACTCAGAAATATGTGGGTCCACCGTAACTACGATTGGCTTACTTGAAAAGCTCCATGCCGTTTTAATGGGATTCAGATAGGGAATATCGCGAAGCGAATAAACTTCTGCAGTCATATTAATGTTAGCTGCAACTTCATTGCACCATGAAATGAATTGTGTGATTGTTCCACGCTTTAATGACCAAATTTTCCCCTGAAATGATGAAAAGCCAATAGTTTCGCCAGTCTTTTTCCTTGCAAGAGCGTGACCTGGAATAAATATGTGTGAGTCGGTGGGAACGATCGAAGCTTCGACCTCCTTGCCCATTAACGTTTTATAACTTGGAATTGACGGGCTAGAACCAATAGCGCTCGCTAATCCTAACATATTAAAGTTTAAATGGTCTGCACATCTCAGGGCTTTAACCAATTCCTCACTAGGAAGTTTTTGCTCCTGTCCATTGGTCATTGAATACCTTATCTCTTCTGAGATAGGATTGAAAGTTGTTGATTCGAATAAAAAGCCTATTGCGGGCAGGTAATAATATAAATGCAGATCAAAAGTTAAAGCACGGATTTTACTTAAGTTGGAAGCCCATGCAGGAGAAGTTATTCTTTGAGTGATAAACACTCTTAGATTGGCGTTGGCTGTCGGTAGCTTGAAGACTGCTATGTCATCATCGGCAAAATTACAGGTAGTATCTAAATTAAGGGTCTCTGGTTGCAAAGAATATATTTGAACGCTGTAAAATGGTTTGATGTCTTGGGCGTTTATGGGCCACTTCCGATTTGGTAGGGCAAACTAAGAATCTCTGTCTCACGACCTACCACTTCGTCAACCATATCGGGAATGAGGTCATGCCAACCTTTTTTATCATATCCATACAGGCGGCGTAGTTCATCACTTGTGTCCCGTTCAATTATTTGCTTAGGATCTGCAACAACATGTGCTTTTTTTGCTTCATTAGGTCTACAGATTCTGCCTATAAATTGAATGGTGAGTGGAAAGGATTTAGGGGGGTCATGTAAAACTGCTATTTTGAGGGCAGGAATATCAATACCCTCACCAAGCATGCCCACACAAACTATACCATCTATTTTATCATCTTTAAGGTTAGTTAAAACTGCTTTGTTTGCATTCATATTTTGAGTGTAATCTACTTTACGGATTTTTAATCCATTTTCGGCGTATAATTTAATTAGGGCATCTGATTTCTTCACTTTATCGGTTCGTACTAAAATTTTTGGTTTCAAACCGTTTTCTTTCTCTTCTCCCATAATTATTTTTACTGTATCGCAAAGGGCTCTATTCCGATCGTCTGGATTTGCTACTTCTACTTTATGGTACTCTATTTTTTGGTAAATTTTATTCTGTACTGCTCGTTCAATCGGATAATTGTAGATCATACGACCGAGCATTTTTAGTTGGTCAAGCCTGAAAGGAGTGGCCGTTAAGAGGACTTTTTTGCTTGATCCAAACATTCCAAGCAGTTCTTCCCAGCTTGGTGCCCTAATATGGTGTGCTTCGTCGAAAAAGACAACATCGAAAAATCCTTCCGGTGGAGGAGCAATTGCTTTATGATACTTAGGGCTGATTGAATGCGGTGTGCATACGATAACATCACAATTCTCGAGTTGTTCCCATTGATCCTTTGACGTAATTACAGTATTTTGGCAGTCAACCTTTGGCTTCTCAATATCATCTGGAAGGATGCCTTGTCCAACTAAATCAGTAAGCTCATGAAAGTTATCCTTTAACTGATCACGCAGTACAGCACCCGGAGTAATTACAAGTACGCGTTTTGCTTTTAACCCAAAAGACAACAATTCTATTAATGCAGTTTTTCCGGAACCCGTTGGCATTACAACAAGAGCAGGTTCATCTGAAGATGTAAAATGAGCATTAACAGCCCAGTAGGCACCAATTTGGCACTCTCTTAGACCCTTGTCAGTAGGAACGCTTTTCTGCATCAGCTTAATCTTATCAACGTTTTTGCAAAAATAACTCATTGCTCTTGAACTTCCATAGTTTTTCTAGCAAATCGTTAGATTTGTATAATGTAGTCAGTATTTTGTATATAAATTAGATTAGAATTAGAAATACACGTCTACTACATCTCGTCGGTTCGCACAATGAATTTATTTTCCATTAAATCGGTTGATCGACCTTTAGAAAAAGCTCGCATTGCAATAGCGACAGCGGTTTTTTCATCAAATTGTCGAAGTACATTAACATTAGACAGGTTGTATTTTCCTTGTTTTCTATCCAACTTTTCCCATATTAAGTCTGACAATTCCTTATGCTTGAACAAAATAATATCGTAATTATTTAGAGTAATAGCCATCGAAATTTCCAGATTATTTTGGGGGAAGACAATGTCATTAAAAAGAATACAGATACCTGCAATACTTTCGGGTTCGTCACTCCCTAAAAACTTGAATTCATCAATTAAGTGACCAAATATTTTTAGCTCTTTGTTTGACTTTTGAAATGATTTAGCAGCGCTAAGTATTTTTTTATAATTTCCTATTGAGAAGGTGGTTTTTCCAACAGTGAATTGTTTGCCTAAATGATTGCTACCTTTACCTAAAGATACTTGAGCTACAGAGTCCGAGGAAAAGCGCACTTATTGCTTGCTCAACTTCACGCTTAGCTTGTGCAATCTGAGAGACGATATCATCAAATTGAGGAAAACGCGGTTTTCTTTCTTTTATTAGCGCCTCGTCAATCTGGCAAAATCTAGTTTTTTGTTTTACTGCCGCTATAATCGGTTGAGAAAACATTTGCCTATTTTTTGCAGTGTTCTTACAACCCATTGATTTGAGTAACGTTGCTGAGAGCTCGATAGTGTCTCGAGTTGGCAAATCCTTAACTAAATGCCAAGGAATGGCGTCGGAAAAGAAATAGTACTTAAAATTATCCTGAAATTTTTCTTTTCCACGACTTTCAAGAACGCAAAAAGTACTGAGGGCTTTCTCAAAGTACTCTTTTGGGCTATTTTTTTCCAGCTTTCTTGAACTTTTGCAGAAGAAAATATGGTATACAGCTGGCGTTTTAATAAAAAAATCTACATCAATTGTAAATGGGATTTGGAGAATTTTTGAGTTGAAAAGCTTAGGGTTGATTTCCCATTCCCTTGCTCTTTCAAAGTTAACATACTCACAAGCGCCGACTTCGTAGGGTCCACAAAGGAGAAACGCTAAAGTCAATTCTTCATAACCAATACCTTCTTTTCCAGTGTCGCCACCAACCATATCTATTCACCTTAAAGGAACCATAAGGGCATTCTTCCCTTCTCATTAAAGACTTTTTCGAAGCTTTGATGGAATGAAGGAGCTTCGTCACCAAGGGCACGTAGAAATGTCGATACCATATTTGCGTAATGGATAGAAATTGGCGCCCGCGTAGGACGTTGCGATCCAAAATGCATCTTAGTAAGAGCGAAAATATGATACAGTAATTTCAGGTTTTGAACATATTCCTGATTTGCATGTATTCGAACGTGAATAGGATGCGGCCAACCCCAATTTGTTGCGTCCCAGCTTTGAATAGTCGTTGTTGCTAGTTCGAAGTTGCGGTTATCCAACTTTAGAAAGACGCCACGCTGAATCTCGTTGCCTACACCTATATGCGATGCATTATGCATTCTCAAAGCATTTGATTGCGTGATCGAGATGGGGATAACTTTTCTGTCGGCGGTATTAAAACTTTCAAGAACCTTCAGTTCATTATCCTTGAAGGGGCCGTCTTTGTGAATGATTACCCTTTGAACATCATTGGGAATTTTGTTAAATATTTTATCACCAAACTCAGAAAAAAGCGTTACTTCGGAAGTTGGTTGATAAAAATTCCAATGAAGTATGCGAGAGCCTCTATTGTCAATAATAAAGAGTGGGGCTACAAGAGGGATAGTTTTACCCATACGCTCTTCTAAAGTACTGTTTTGTTCGAGACTCCTCAACTTAGGAGTTATCCGCGTTATGTTATAGCCCATTACTACAGAGTTTCCGATTATTTTGTCAGCAAATTCTTTAGAGAAAGCAGTAAGCCGATATCCAGGTTTAGCAGCAATATTTAATGCCAAGCCAAACATGACAAATGGATCTCTAACTTTATCCTTGAGCGTTCCTTTTACCCTAGTTGGATCATTTGCGATAACCTGCACTGGAACGCCCTTTTGCATGATTTTTTCCTTTGGAACCAAATAAATCTGCTTAGATGAAAGGGCTGATTCAAGCCATCGGGGAATTATAAGAATAATGCAGTCAAAGTTAGCCGGACTTATTTTCTTAACAACTTCTTCGAATTCAGCCCCAAAAAAGTCGCCGACTATAAACTCATTCAACATCACGATTGGGCACTTAAAAGTTTGCTCAAACCCTGAAAATGAATACTTGTAATTATTCACACCTTTTAGCAACGCTTGTTTAAAGTTTTCCTTCTCGGCGCTCCATTGATTTTCCAATTTTTTATCGACTATCAAACAAATTTTTATTTCGGGGATAGGCTCAAGAGGTGCTAAATTTGGCCATTTCATCAAATCGTTTAGATTAGCAAATTTACGATCAATTCCCGGATAAATAGTTTTTTCACTGAATGTACCTTTGCTATCGGCAACCCTTAAACTAATTGATGGAGCCTCGAAAACGGCGCCATCATCTGACACAGAGAGTCTTTCGAGGTTTCTTTCGTCAATTTTATTGCTGTGAAGGAAAGGAGCGTTGACCAATATTCTCGATGTGAAAGGTGTTTCATTAATCTCAATTACTCCGCAAGGTGAACTCAGCGGATTTATGGCTGTAACAAACTGCCTTGCGTTTTCCAATCTGGCTACTGATCTAGCCTTTATGATGCCAAGAAGGCTTTTAAAAAATTTGGGATCTAGAGCATCAATAGCTTGGAAATTGAATGAAGGATACATGGCCTCTGAGGAGAAAACCCATGAATTTGAAGAACCCGAAGGAATAACTATCGCCAATTTGGCTTTGGGATCGTTCAGTTGAATGTCAGGGTAATTGGCTCTAGCGAATTCAAGAAAATTTCTATTTCCAAAAGCTTCAGAATTAATTTTTACATCACTATGCAATTCGGTGATTTCCTTAATTTCGGCAAACCTGCTGATTTTGCCAAGATCTAAACGTACATACTTTACTATGTCTTTTGAGAAGTCAGCATTCTGCTGAATCCTGTGAATCGATGCTTTGGACAAAATTCTGGTGGTCGGAGATAGATGAATATATATTTTTTCGCCATAGTGGTTAATTGAAAAGGTTACTGCGGGGTATACTGCCAAATTAGATAGAAGTGCGTTGGTTGATTTGACCTCTTTCCCAGTAAGTAAATCAGCACTAATGTCGTAAGCCACTGAACCCTCGCATCTGAAGTTATTAGGAATGGACTTTCGTAAGAATGAATAAAGAAAATGATCCATCAACCAAGGAGCATGCTGCAAAACCTCGGCAGCTGAAATGTTTTCTATTTTTTTAAAGGTAACTTTATAATCGGATTCTTGTCTTCCAAACGCAAAAAATTGTTTTGTCGATAAATCACTTGAAGAAACAAGGTATGCTTGACGATTTTTCTCCATATAGGCGGTAATAAAATCCCCCGATTCAAGCATCCCTGAAAAATATGCAAATCGTTTGAAGTCTTTTGGAAATAGAGCGCGCACTTTCTCTGAATGTTGAGGAAGGTATAGTGAGAAGGGTAATTCCCTAAAACTGGTCAAGAATTCCTCTGTTTGTAACTCAAATAGTTCTAAAAAGTACGAATCGTAAGAATAGTCATCACTCACTTAAATTTCCCTCCACCACAAAGCCTTGTATAGCTTTCAAATCTAATATACTGCCTGAATCTAGAAAAACAAACGGTCCTCTATATCCAACAACTTTGCCTGTGAATGATGATTGACACTGTTGGAACCGTTTTCTGACTACTTTTAAGTTCTTTTCAAATTCAAACGAGTTACCAGGATTCTCATAACAATCAGTTAAAGAAACAATTGAGGAATCAACGCTTGCTTTATTCAAATGGATGTTACCTTGCTCTAGCTTTAAAGTTGCCGAGAAAAGGTATCGACGGATATCCTCCAACATCTCAACTCGAGTATTATGCCATGTTTGTAGAAAAGTACTTAATCTGTATTCATTAGACGGTCCCTTAAATACGACCTTTGAAATCTCACCACCACACAATTGTTCAGTTCCTTGGATAAACCTCTCTTTGAGGCAACGTGTAATCGCTAGCTCAAGATCACTTGCTATTTTTACCCCATTAATTGGGTATATTACGAGAGCACTAGCAGCACCTTGTTCTAGTAATCTTCCGATTACATTACTTCCAAAAGCAGTTCCCACTTTCAATGTGTTTCCAAAATGCGTTACATATAATGCGTGTGCACCCAAACAAAAAATTCCTGCAAAAGCATAATTTTTGCAGGCTACGGTCTTGCCATCGCACGCAGGTCTCTGGTACGCACATTTTAGATAACGCGTCTGGGCGGAACAATCTTCACACGTCTCACCAGAGGAGTCAATTGCAAGAGCTCCGTATGGATTCTCGCTTCCATTACTGTGTATACATCTTGATATCTCGCCATCATTATCTTGCCCGCTGCAAAAACGGGCGATAGGTGAAATATTAAGCCGTTTACCAACCATAATGGACTGAGTTTCATAATGCGCTGCAAATGGTTTCTTCATAACCATAAAAGGTGGGCCAACGTTAAGATCATTGTAATCATCAATTGACGGGCTATTCCAACGTATACGAACAATTTGGAAATTATTGGGGTAACTTCTTTTTACTCGGTCCAAAGCGCTTGATAACGTAATGGTTTTTTCTCTTTCATAGTGAAGTCTTGCAAGAAGTCTTGCCAATCTTATGAATTTATTAGGATCCTTTTTCGGGCAATATATTACTTTTGAATTACTTGGAAGGTCGGGTGCAATTTCCTTTTCCTCAAAGCCATAATCTAGTACCTTTCGAGTGTAAACTATGCTTTTTTGGAATTGGTAAAGTGTTCCTTCCATGAGGTCTTTTATTATCGAAGTATATACTTCTTTTATCTCACTAATGGGGTGAGTCATAGACTCAATTATTTTAACCCTAAACTCAAGAACGTATTCTGAGAGATCTTCGGCTATTTCTTCGAGTTCAAGAAGACTATTTTTTCTATGAATTACATTCTCTTTTTTATCGAACTCCACATTTTCTAACTGATCCATTAAATTTTTTGTTGTTAATATTCCAACTACAATAACAGGGTTCTCTTTAACAATTTGAGGTACGTTAGAATATCCGAGCGCTACTACGTATGAGGCGTCGTCAACCTCTTTTTCACATTTATCCTGCATTTCATTTTCCTTTCCAAGCATTACTCAAAGGAAATCTGGGCATTCTATGCTTGGGATAACCTATCCATAACTCTATTCTTGGTATTTCTCTTTTTCCATAAATTCATCAGCAGGCTTTTCTGAATGACTCTTAGGCAGATAATTTGAGAAAATGCTATGAACAGTATGCCACATATCGCTCTAGTATGCTAAAATGTGAAATATGTTATGATTGGTGCCGAAGTTTAGAAGTAACTAAGCAGTGGTGGGACGCCGTAAGGAACGATTGGGTCTCACTTAAAGGCACAGACTTACCGACATATGTTGCTATTCTTGCGGTTCTCAGAGAGACAACCATAGAAATTTTCGATGGAACACCCGATTGTCGCGCAACTCGTTACAACCATTCTGCAATGCATCAAGATAAAAGAGGATATCAACTAACGGAGACCGATAACTGCAAGTTTACACCTACGCCTTCGCTTCGAGAAAAATGGAGGAGTCTATATGAAACCATACAAGTGTTCCGAAATGGTGTAGTTCACCATTTAGAGGTTAAACCCATGAATCCTCGATTTGAAAAGCTCCGAGATTATCAGGACCCTTTTCAGAATTATTACAGATTTGCTCCAACCCCTGACTTTCCAGAAATAAGACCAAATGAAAACCCCCAATCGGCTGCTGACAAGTTGAAACGATTAAGAAATATTCACCAATTGATAAATCCCTGTATCCTCGATGTTGTCAGAACTGATAGTGCTTATGTTGACTACACTCGAATCGTCTATGAATTTGACTATGTTGAGCGGGGGGAACTTGTAGATTTACTTATTGAAAAAACAACTGAGTTACTAAACGAAACAAAGGTTTTATAGTAATACCTTGTCGAACCATGAATAGCGAGTTAGCTTATATATTGACGCTAGCAATAAGCATTCATTAGGTAAACAGAATGCGTATTGATGAGCTCGCAGGGTTTGGCCTAAGTCAGACGATCATTGACCGGCTTAAAGAACTATGCTTTGAAAGTCTTACAAAAGCACAAGAAGCGGCAGTTCAATCAGGTCTTTTTGAAGGCAAGAACCTTCTTGTAAGTGCTCCAACAAATACTGGTAAGACCTTCATAGGCGAACTTGCAGCTCTAAACGCTTCAAAAAAACAAGATAAAAAAAGCTTCTTTTTAGTTCCTCTACGAGCGTTAGCCGAACAAATGTACAAAGACTTTGAAGAAAAATACGGCACCTGGGGACTAAAAACCGCTATTTCCACATCTGATCATTATGAATTTGATAATGAGTTGCTATCCTTTGACGTAATAATTGCAACATATGAAAAGCTTAACTCATTAATAGTAAAAAGACCCAAGATTCTGGACAATATAGGCTTAGTTGTAATCGACGAAATACAGCATATAGGCGATAATACTCGTGGGATTTCCCTTGAAATGTTACTTACACGGTTAATCTTCTTTACCAAAGATATTCAAATTATTGGACTTTCCGCTACTATCACAAATGCTGATATTCTTGCAAAATGGCTCAGCTGTGGTCTTATAAACATTCAAGAGAGGGATGTTGAACTTAGAGAAGGCATTTTCTACTCAGGAACAGCTCCTATTAAGTTTCATGGGCAAGCCCTCAATAATAGAGATTTCCTATATAGAGAATTCAATTCTGGGAATGTCGGAATTGAAAAAGGTTTAATGATACAGACATACGGGGAAATAGTCCAAACAAGCAAAACAGAACAATGCTTAGTTTTTGTTAACACACAACTTAAGGCAGAGGAACTTGCTGAAGGTTTGGCAAAAGAGATGCCGATACTTCCTCAACTTGAGCGTGAATTGGAGAAACTCGATGAGCTGTTAGAGGCAACACCTACCACTGCCAAACTCAAAAAGTCTGTTCCACATGGCGTATCTTTCCATCATTCAGGTTTGCTAGCTGATGAACGTAGGTTCGTCGAGAAAGAATTTAAGAATGGAAATATCCGAATAATTTGCACCACACCAACACTTTCTGCTGGAGTCAATACACCAGCAAAAAATGCTGTCATTCTTTTCACCCGATATTATGATGGTCAACCACTCTCAGTGTCAAGTTACAAAAATATTTCAGGAAGAGCTGGACGATTAAGGGGACCCGACCAGTTTGGCAGATCAATTTTGTTGGCGTCTGATGAGAGAACTTTAGAATACTTTTGGGATAACTACGTAAATACGAAACCTGAAAGGATTACCTCTCAAATTTCGAAATGTGAAGGCTTAGACTGCTCGTTATTACAACTAATAAGCTCTAAAACTTGCTCTAACACAGACGAATTAAGTTTCTGTCTCCAAAACACACTTTTCGGTTTTCAATATTCTATCGATAAGCCAGAGACTTACAAAAAAGAAATCGTAGAAATGATAGAAAAAGAAATAGGCGTACTCAAAAATGGTGGCTTAGTAAAAGAAAATGGAAAGTTAGAGGCAACTGAACTAGGCTTACGATGTGCAGAAGAGCTACTTACCCCAAAAGCAATAATCCTTCTTAAAACCGTACTTCAAGCCAATGAAGCTAAATTTTCCAAGGGTAACTACGAATTAATCACTGAGGGAATTATTCATCTCTGTTGTTGCACCAATGGCGCTGAAAGGGTTTATCCCCCCAAAAGCCAAGCGGAAACACAAGAATTACAAGCAATTTGGTTTATGCATAAAGATGCTTTCATATACAAACCCTCCCCTGACATCTTCTTAGCAAGTCTAAGGACAACTCGAATGCTTTTAAGATGGACAGAGGGAGCACAATACATTGAATTAAGCCAATATGCACCGCCAGGTGTAATTCACAGGGTGGCTGACAATATCCAATGGATACTTCATGGTCTTGCGCGCTTAGCAGAGAAACCTCTTTTCAATTTTGACGATGATTTCGTCAAATTCCTATACGACTTGTCAGAGCGCATTTATTTTGGTGTACCCAAAGAAGCACTTCCGATAATTAGGTTAAGAATTCAAGGCATACATAGAAGGCGGGCAATGAATCTGGTAAAAGCAGGATTCGTTGACATCGATAATATTCTTAAAGCCAGCATTGACGAGTTGGCAAAAGTTTCTGATATCGGAGACTCTCTGGCATTGCGAATAAAAGAGTCAGTTGAAGCGTATATCAAAAACGAAGCCCAAAGAAAGAGGTCCAGTCAAATTAGGCTAGCAAAGAAGATGGGAAAAGAAACGGGTGCAATCGATGGGCTTTATGAAACTCACGGCGACGACTTAGCAAGGCACTTGGCACAGGTGTTTACTGCTGAGTTTGGTATCAAGTCTGAATTTGTGGGGGATAAAGACCAGCACAGTCCAGACATTTTGATTACTATTCCAGAAGGCTTAATTGCAATTGAAGTAAAACGAAAAGAAATTGGGCGGGTCTCGGCTATTGAAGCGGAGGAAGTTCTTGGTAAAGGGGCTAAATACAAACCTGTAGTGAACATGACTTTGGGTTATCCAGATTTTGCTGATGTTGCAAAGGATAATGCAATTAGTTCCAAGGTGACCCTGATTTCAGCGCCTATTATCGGTGACATGATTGTTCAATTTTGGCAGGGTAAACTTACAGCTGAAAGAATAATTGAGTTGTTTAAATCCAACAAAACTTTGCACGGCATAGACCCTGATGACCTTTAGAATGTTGGTAGCCATAATTAATCAAAAACCTACAAGTTGAACAAAGGCTTTTAACTCCTGACTCAAAAAATGATAGCAATTCACACGGTGAAATTAAACGCAAGCGGTTGCCATCGGTAGCGCTGATCTGAAACCTCATATTGACATACAAAGTCTCAAAACCGTTTACACGCTTAAACTCCAGAAGCACCGCCTCTTTAGGCAAGAAAAAGATTTCCATAGCCTCATGCTTTGTAGCCAAGTTCTATTTTCATTTTGCTTAGTCGGTGGGTCCTAATATTAGTCCACAATGTTTATAGTTGGCATTATATATTTTATTAACTGACCTTTATGGCTGAGAAAACAGTTTCGATTCTCCGAGCGATAGGGAATCCGAACAAAGCAAAGATAATCGCGCACTTAGCAAAGCACAGGGGCGAGACTGCGGAAGGCATTGGAAAACACTTAGGCTATCCGCTGCCAACCGTTTACAAGTATCTGCGAGAGCTTGAAGCTGCCAGCGCCGTAGAGAGCGAAGCCAAAGGCAACACAAGAGTGTATTTTGCTGGTGATTTCAAGCTTGAAGTTTCACCCCAGAAGTTAATGGAGGCATTCGAGGAACAAACAATGATGGACCTCTACAAAGGCCGATTTGGGGCTGAGGGAGTGGAGAAGTTTAACAAAGTTGCCGCCAAGGTAAAAGCTGAAAAGATGACTTTTAGACAAGCAGCCGCCACAATAGGAATAAGCTACTATGAGTTTGTCTCACTTCTAGATGAAGCTGGCGCCATCGATGCCTAACTATCTTGTCGTAGACTCATCAATTCTCATATTCTATGATAGAAAAGGGAAACTAGAGGATTTCTTGCGGCAGAAAAAGAAAGAAAACTTTAAAGTCATAATCCCAAAAGCGATAGCGCAGGAAGTTGTTGATGACCCCAAAGAGTTCGCAGAAGAAATCCAAGAAACATCTCCCGAGGCGGCAAACCGAATACTCGATTCTGTGGAAAGAATCAGCGCTGCAGTTGAGCAAGGTCTTATCCAAGTGGAAGCAGTGAACTATAGAAAATACTCGAAAGTGATGGATAACGTTAGAAAACACTTGAGCAAGCTAGACGCGAGACCAGAATACGCGGTGAAAAAGGGCGACCCCGAACTCATAGCGCTTGTTATTCAACTCTATGATGAAGTTAAGGAAAAAGTCTTTGTTGCAACATTAGATAAAGGACTACTAAAAGCGCTTAAACCGTTCATCAAAGAAGTTGAATATAACGTCATAGAAAAAATTTGAGCATTAGCATTCAGACTGCTTGATAAGTTGTGCGAGCACATGGAAGGTTAATCTGTTTTTCATGTTTTTCGCCCTGATGTCGGTAAGTGTTTTTCTCACGGCTATTTACCGATATATCGGTAATTAACGGTATTTAAATAGCTTGCCGATATACGAAAACGTGCTTTTGTATGCCCCCTGCCATGTAAAGGTTTAAGGTTTCACCATTTAGTTTTGTAAAAGAGAAGTAAGTGGCTCACCTGTTAGTCATGTATAAGAATGCTTGAATTTATTACCTTAAGTGCTCTATGTTACCTTGGGTTGCTTCAGATGGGTAAGAACGAAATTGACCTGATGGTGCTTGGCGCGTTAGTGTTGGGTCCAGCGCACGGTTATGAATTAAAGAAGCGGATTACTGACATGTTCGGGTCACTATACCCTAACTTAAGCAATAGCGTGATTTATCCACGTTTGGCTCAATTCCAAAATGAGGACTATATTAAATGCAGGGTGGAATCGCAACCCAATGCTCCAAACCGAAAGGTTTACTGGCTCACCGAATCCGGTCTAAAACACGTTAAAGAACTCACCGCGACTCCAATACGCTTGACGGGTCAAGTGCAGAGTACCTACACTGATGAACTTACGGTGCACATTGTCTTTTTTAATTTGATTACAAAGGAGGAGCGCCAGAAGATAATCGAGCCGTACTATGCTTTTGCTTTGGCACGTTATGATGAGAATGTTGGTAAGCTGGAGAAGTATTCTGCGATTTTAGATAAGTTTAATTTGGCTTTGCTTGAGTACGCTGTTTTGATGCTTAAGGGAACGGTTGATTTGTATAAGCGAATGATGGAAATGTAGTGGCGTACTACGTCGTAAAGAACTATGTCTTATTGACATAGCTTTATTAGATGGATGCGCCAAGGCTTAGGCATGCAAGGTCGAATATCCATGTCAACCGTCGTAGAAGCAGTAAACCTCAAAAAAACCTACTTGTTAGGCAAAATACCCGTTGAAGCCCTCCGAGGCGTCAACCTAACAGTCAAGTCAGGCGAGTTTCTCGCCATTTTAGGGCCCTCGGGAAGCGGCAAATCAACTCTTCTCAACATGATCGGAGCACTGGATAAACCCACAACAGGCAAACTCTTCATCCAATCCACCGACGTATCAACCCTAAACGACAACCAACTCACCGAAGTAAGAAGTCGCATCGGCTTCGTCTTCCAATTCTTCAATCTCATCCCAAGATTGACCGCTAAAGCTAACGTCGAATTAGCTATGATAATAGCAGGTGCAGATAAAGCGCAGCGGGATATTCGAGTTGCAGAACTTTTAGAGATGGTTGGCTTGAAGAGCCGAATGAACCATAAACCCGCAGAACTCAGCGGAGGGCAACAACAACGCGTCGCCATTGCTCGCGCCTTGGCAAACAACCCCCGCTTCTTACTATTAGATGAACCGACAGGGAATATCGATTCAAAAACCGCACAAGAGATTATTGCTTTAATCAAGAAGCTCAGCGCCGACGGAGTAACCATCATTATGGTAACCCACGACCAAAACGTCGCCAAACTCGCTAAGCGCACAGTGCAAGTGTTTGACGGTAACATCATCTCTGACGAGGTGAACTAAATGAATCCGCTTGATGTATTGGGTTATTCTTTAAGTGCCATAAAGCTTCGAAAATTCCGTGCTGCCTTAACCACTTTGGGCGTGGTAATTGGCATAGCAGCCATAGTCGCGTTGATGTCAATCACGCAGGGCTTACAAACTACCTTGACAGGACAACTTGAGGGCGGATTTGCAGCTGACACAGTAATAGTAATGCCCAACACTGCAACTGCCTCTTCATCGTTTAAGCTGTACCTGAACTATACTGACGAAATAAAATCGCTCTCACCAACAATCATTTCCGCTACACCTGCTATCAATCAGATAGGTTACATCCAAAACGGCGGCGTCACACATTTAGCACCAGGCATAGTGGGCTTAAACTTCACTGAGTACCAGAGCATCTACAGCAAAACCTTCGCTGCCGCCAGCGGAACCTTCCCAGCCAATGGAGACGAGAACGCAATAATTGTGGGTGCAAGGGTTAGTGATCCCAACCAAAACGGCACAAAATTTCTTGAAGCAGGCGACAAAGTCAGCATAGTCTGGGTTAACGCAACCACTTACCCATTCAAGAACGAAACCTATGTTGCGCGTGTGGCTGCTGTGCTTCCAACAGTGGGCGTCCTTGGTATTGGTGGACCCAACGATTTAGGTGTCTATATCCCAATTGAGAAAGCACAGAGCTTCTTTGACACCGACGTAGCATACGCCATAATTGTCAGGTTAAACAGCGCCGACAACGCAACGATTACAGAGGCTTCAAAGACTATTCAAAACCACTTTGACAACCAAGTAACTGTCATTACTCCCAGCAGTGTAACAGATACCTTGAACTCTGTGTTCCAAACCAATTCGCTTTTCCTTGGAGGAATTGCAGCGATTTCATTGCTCGTAGCGGGCATTGGAATAATGAACATAATGATTGTGTCATTGATTGAGCGCACCCGTGAGATTGGTATTCTAAAGGCATTGGGCATGAAGAGCCATACGGTACTTACCATCTTCTTGGGCGAGTCAGTGATTATCGGATTAATCGGCGCAATCACGGGCATAGCGATTGGTTGGGGAATGGCTAATGTGATTCTGGCGGTGCTTAGTCAAACGCAGACGGGAGGCTTAGCTATAACGCCGGTTCTAACGTCCACTGTTCTGGCGGGCGCTTTTGGATTTGGCGTCGGAGTCAGCGTAATCTTTGCATTGTATCCCGCATGGAGAGCATCCAAACTAAAACCAGTAGACGCACTAAGATACGAATAGCCGTAATAAATGACGAATAAATCAGTCCACAATACAAGTGGATAAGTAAGCGTAATCCGCTCACTACTTCCATTTTTCTTATGCCATGAAAGGAGCAGGCGTGCCTCTGAAAGGTAAGCCAAAGGTCAGTGGCTTTTTTGCTCCCTTATCCGTCTGGGGAGTAGACATCTGTGACAAGGAAGAGAGCCAAGGGCACAGAATTAGCGGTTTTCAGTGGCCGACAGGCCAAACTGAACCTCATAATCTTCCTGGTTCTCTCTAATAAGCTTCTAACAAGCTATGACATGTACTTGAAAATTAGAGCCATCAAAGGATACAGGAATGTCAAACGGCAAAGTGTCGATAGACGAGTAAAAGCACTCTGCCAACAAGGCTGGCTAAAGAAGGAGGGAATAAGGCCAGCAAAAGCGCATTTTCTCTCACCGCTCTATAAATTAAACATCAGGGCACAAGCAGCACTAGCCCTTAACAAAAAAGACCTAAACGATTATCTTCAAACAGCCCCAGAAACCAACCTGCAAATGCTTATCGACACCTTATCAATATGTCTATAAGAAATACGTCACTTTGCAGTATCCTTATCGGTAAATGTTTTTCTTTAAGGTGTATGATGCACCCGAATTTGACTTTTTTTAATATCTTGCCAGTATTTGAAAATGAGAGTGCGCTCTGGTTAATGCCATCGCAGTTGATTAATTACCCTGCCCTGACAAGAATCGTTACACGCTAAACTCTGGGAGCACCGCCTCTTTAGGCAAGAAAAAGACGCCCATAACCACTCGCTTTGAGCCAAGGTCTTTTTATTTTTCTTTTAATACCCCGATAGGACCAACAAGCCGTTAGTAGCGCTACTATGGCTGACAGGATAATCACCAGTTTGGAATATTATGGGCTATCTATTTCTTGCATCATCAATGATGTTTGTGTTATCCAGTTTTCATGGATTTCTGAAGTATCGTACCCAAGAATCAATTTTTCACAGGCACCCATCCAAAGTGATCGAAAGACATGCGCCAAGGTTCTTGAGTTCACATCCGTTCTGATCTGCTTCTTAGCGACTAAATGCTGTACGAAGCTGTGCATCATATCAAAATCTTTCTCGTAATCTTCCTTAAGCGTTTTTCTTATGCCCTCATTATGTAAGGCCAAAGCCAAAATCTCAAAATAGATTCGAACTTGCTTTTCATATTTATCGGACATAAGCTTAAAGATCAGCTCCATCGTTTGTTTGAAGTCATTACATTCGCTGGCTTCAAGCAAAATTCTTTGGACTATTTGGCGTCCGCTCTTGTAGATTTCTTTAAGGATTTCTTCTTTGCTTGTGAAGTATGAATATAGTGCGCCCTTGCTAATTCCTAATCTTTTTGCGATTTCATCCATTGTTAAGTCTTGATGCCCTTTTGTGTCCAAGATTTCAAATGCTGTTTGGACAATTTTTGCTATTGCGGCTTTTTTGTATTCGAATAACATTTTGGGCATGAAGACCAACGTATACTACTGTTCTTCACGATTTAAGAATTGCTTATGCGACGGCAAGTTTTATTAGGACATGAACTATTTTTTATTTGACCAAGTAGTCAAATAAGTAAATTGTAGTCTAAAAAGGAGAAAAGGGCGGTCACTTTGACTAAACCATCGATAGAGACATTAAATCTCGTTAAGAAATTCAATTCATTCCCTGCTGTTTCCGACCTGAACTTAAAAATCGAAGGCGCAAAATGCGTTGGGTTCTTAGGCCCTAACGGCGCTGGAAAAACAACCACTCTCAAAATGCTCACAGACTTAATAAAGCCCTCATCTGGGAGCGCGTTGATAAACGGTTTAAATGTTCACACTCACAAGAAAGAAGCTTTGGCTTCTGTTGGCAGCCTAATTGAAACACCAGAGATCTACTCCTCATTAACTCCCCGAGAAGCCCTCAGCATGATAGCAAAAATCAGAGGAGTGCCGACAGATGAGCGTAGGAACAAAATAGAGGACGTCGTCGCAAATGTCAAAATGACTGAATGGATAGATAAACGTGTTGGCAAATTCTCGAAAGGCATGAAACAAAGAATCTGTCTAGCTTCCGTACTTCTAAGTAATCCCACAGTGATTCTTCTTGACGAACCAACCGTAGGATTAGACCCCAGAGGAGTCTGCGAAATAAGAGAAATCATAAAGTCACTAAAGGGACAAGACCGCCTGATCTTCATGAGCAGTCACATTCTAAGCGAGGTTGCCGAAATCTGCGATGAAGTCGCAATGATCGATCACGGCAAACTGATTGTTTATGACTCACTATCCAACCTAACCGCCAAATTCTCTGGAGAAAATAACGTCATAGAAGTTGGATTACAAAGCCCCATCGATAGCAAAATGGTGACTAAAACAATTGCTAACCTCCACAACGTCGTAAGGGCAGAAAAAATAGATGATACAAAGCTCAAGATTGCTATCAATGGAAGCTTAGCTGCGCAAAGCCAGCTTCTACGTGATTTAGTGCATCTGAACATAGATGTGACCAGCTATAAGCCAGCATCCTCTGAATTGGAGGAAATTTATCTAAAATTAATTAAGGATACGAAGTGACAAGCATGAGCAAAACAAAAACTGCAATCCCAAACAGCTTGAACCAAGCAAGTATCATTATGCAGTATACATTTCTTGACTATCTACGTTCACGAAGGTTCTTAATGACGCTATCAATCATACTTGGCATAAGCATAGGCTTGACAGTAGTAGCGGTATATACCAACCTCTCAATTTACTTCCTATGGGGCACGCTAGCACCAATGGTAGCCATTTTCTCGGGAATATTCTTTGGAGGGGATGCAATTTCAGGCGAGTTCCAAAACAAAACAGGTTACTTCAGCATTCCAAACCCTATCCGGAGATCAACAGTATACATAGGCAAGTGGCTGTCTGCTTTTGCAGCTTCCTCTATAATGATCGCCATCTTTACAACAATAACCTTAGCCGTAGGATTTTACTATGGAAATATTCCTTCAGGATTCGGCTTGTCTATACTTTTTGCTTGGCTTTTCCTTGCAGCCGTCATAGGGTTCGTTTTCTTAATTAGCGCACTCTTCAAGAACAGCACTAACGCCGTCTTCGTCAACTCTATGCTACTTCTGATAGTTTTTACCCTTATCGTTAATATCTCAGGGCTGATTCCACTTGAACCCTGGTTCATTCTGAACTATGCAGCTCAAATAGTCGGAAACATATTGATGGTGCCTTATCCACCTCATGAAAGTGTAGGGATTTTGGCAAAAACGGATCTCCAAGTCACGAACTATAGTGCAACAGTTCCAGAAGGCTTAGCAATAATAGGACTCTACTTTGTCATAACTACAGTTTTAGGATTGTTGCTGTTCGAGAGGAAAGAGTTCACCTGAGGCTCAAACTCTTAATGACATAGAAGGGTCCTTGAAAAAGGAAAACCAAGAAATAACAACTTTTGAAAGGAGAAGCGAGCGTCTGCCTGCCCAAAACAACAGCAGGGCATGGTAAGAACTAAACTCCATGCTTTCTTGCCCTCCAAAGCCGTCTGGAGGGTAAACATCTGTGACGCGGAAGAGAAACAGGAGCACAGAACTTGATGTCTTCAGTGGCCGAGAAGCCAAACTTAACCGTGTTATACTCCTAGTTCTTGATGCAAAGAACCCGCTGACAAGTTATGATATGTACTTGAAAATTAGGCATATTAAGGGTTTTAGGCACGTCAAACGGCAAAGTGTCGATAGGCGCATGAAGGCCTTGTGTGAGCAGGGCTGGATAATAAAGTATGGAGTGCGACCAGCAAAAGCCCACTTTTTATCACCACTTTACACATTAAGCATCAAAGCAGAAGCTGCCCTTACCCTTAGCAAGACAAACCTAAACGAATTTATCCAAGTCGCAAAAGAAACTGACTTAGAAATCATGGTTGACGTGCTCTCAATATATCTGTAAAAGATACGTCACTTTGTGGTACCCTTCAAAGTGATGAGCACTTTGCGGGGGCAGATACTTTTTATGATGAGCCTGAGAGTTGGTCAAGGTGAAAAGGGCTTGGTAAAACCCAAAAAAGTATCGGTTCAGGAAATCATCGCAGACATCGGCGCCATCCTAAACAAAATCAACTTTGTACTAAACGACCATGAACAAAGACTACAGCTTATCGAAGAGTTGGACCTGAAGGCTGAGCTTGAACTACTCAAAAACAGAATTCTATCGATTTCTGACCAAAAAAAGCAAGTGGAAGCTTTGCAGGCATTCAAGAATCTGTGCGATACGCTTGGAATATCGGATTTAGACTTTGTCAAATCATAGGCTTGCTGGGTGGGAGGGAATGGCTGAACTTACACCAAACGCGACACAACCCCCAGGCAGCATTGGAGGCACAAACCATAAGTCATCTCTAAAACGGGATTCAGGCACCAGCCCCCCAAACCCATCTCAGCAGCTGATTTTTGTCCGCTATTTAGACCATGTCCTCTACAACCGAAACTTGGCTGTTGCGATGAAACCGCAGAAAAGAGAAGCCGTCGGCTGGTTAGTCTACGATTGCGAGTTATACCTCATTTTGTCGTGGGATAGAGACGCTGGACCGCCTACGCTTCATGGCGGCGACCCAAAAGCTTCAGGTTTAGTGCTTCTGAAAAGCGACATTTTGGACTTGCAACGGCTTAAGGTTGGTTTGCAGCGTCTACCAGAAAATCATGAATTGAATTTAAAAAGCAATCAGTCTATACAAGAGTCTGAGTATGCGTTCCGACCATCGGAGCGAAAAACTCGAAGAGCAAAAAGCTCCAAAGGAGAAAACTAGATTGCTACAACGCACAGCATCTTTAGCCTCCGCTATAACCCGCAACCGCAACCTCTCCGTTGAAGAACTAAAAAGCCTCAACCTACCGCTGATAATCCAAGGCGACACCGTCACCATCGAGCGAAGCATAGACGGCTGGAAACTCCGACAGCCTATAACCATCCAACTCAGCAAAATCTTAGCTGCCCAAGAAAAAGGACTCGTAGACTACATCATACGCTCATGCCTAAGAAACCAGTCAAGCATAATTCCATACATCTTTGAGTACCAGAGCATGCTAAAAATCGCACGACACTTCTTAAGACACTGCTCAGCCTCGCACTCCAGCTGCATTATTTACACGACTAAAACCAAGAAATACGCAGAATGGTTAGGCCATAACCCCGATATAATCATCCAAGACGTCAAACCCGTCGGCGCAATCCCAGACCCAATAAAAGTGCAAAGCCACTGCGAATTCTTAAGCGACTACTTAGCCCACCTCCAAGACCAAGACCTCAGCTCAGGCGCAGTCAGCAACCACATAAAATCCATAAAAACTTTCTACCGAGTTAACGGAGTAAAAAAAGTTGAACTCGACGAACCGCTAAGCCGCAAAGTAACATACAAAGACCGAGCGCCAAAACCAGAAGAAATCGCATTGATGCTAGACAAAGCCGCAGTACGAGAAGCATTCATCATCGCAGCTATAACCTCAGGCGCATTCCGTGAAGGAACCTTTGCCAAACTCAAATACCGACACATAAAAGAAGACTATGAAGCAGGCCGCGTACCCATCCACATCCACGTTGAAGCCGCCATAACCAAAGGAAAATACCACGACTACGACACCTTCATAAACGCAGAAGCATGCCAACTGCTAAAACTGTACCTTCAAGACCGACAAAGAGGCGGCAGATCAATGCCACCAGAAACCCTAACAGACGATGCCCCACTCATCCGAAACCAACAAGTCACAAACCGAGTGTTAGGCGTCAGCGAGAAAGCCATCAGACACATCGTACATACTTTAGCAGTCAGCACTAACGTCTCTAAAAAACTACCCAACAGTTGGATGTACACCGTTAGAACTCACAGCTTGAGAAAATTCTTCCGAAGCCAACTCAGCACAGCAAAAATCGACACCGAAATCATCGAGTACATGATGGGACACACAATCAACACTTACGAAGACGTCCAGAGCTTAGGCATAGAAACCCTAAGAAACCTCTACCAGACAGCCGGCTTAGCGATTAGACCTAAGACCCAAGCTAACAGAATTGACCAGCTCAAAGAGATCATACGCGCATGGGGCGGAAACCCAGAAGAAATCCTATCCAAAGATGCATTAATCCGAGGCAACCACACAGAAACACAGGACCAGACGCAGAATCATCAGCTATCGATTCTTGCAGAGAATCTTAAGCAGATTATCCGTAAGGAGGCTACCTAAATACCCCAAAAATCTAGTATTCTTTCGTGTGTATGTGGTCTACAACCGTCGGACCCGCCATACATGTCTTGCATTTATACGATTTTTACGTATCCAGATCCGCCGCACACGTGAGACTTTTGTACTGACTTTTCACCACCCATTTTTTTCTTTTGTTTTGGGGCTGAGATAGCAAGTGGAAGAGCAAAAAGCGGTCAGTGGTGTTCAGCCCAAGAATTTGATCTGTAATTTTAGGGCGCCGAACATGCGGCATTATCAGCGCTGGAAGGAATATGTCCAGTGGGCCAAAGATAACGGCATGGACGTATGCCACATCACCCTAAGCTTAGTAGACGCCTTCATGAAAGGAACTGAGGGCGCTGCGGAGGTTCGCAGTGGGAAACAGGTTATCAATATTCAGCAGACCAACGTTTTCCAATACCAGGTCAGCAAGCCCCGGCGCGAGCCCTATGATTTGAGTTGTGTAAAGAAGGAGTATCAGAGAACATTTAGTAGTCTTCTTCTTGAGGGCTACATCCTAAACAAAGCAAACGACATAAAGCGTGAATTCAGCTATCAAGACTTTTTAGAGCTCAAACATGATGCATTCAGGCGAATTATCCTTCGTTTGCGACGGAAAGGCAAAATCGTTGCCAATCCACAGCGTACAGTTCCAAGATTCTACTATCTAACAGAGCGTCTAGCCGAGAACTGTTCACATGAGAGAACAACACAGTAAAACAATTGTTTACGAAGCTTGCGCTCATAACTCTTAAAAGAAGTTACGACGAGAGATCACAAGAAATAGCAACTAATAGCAAACAGATATTCACTATTCGAGATGCTCTTGACCCGTTAATTCATTAGTCTTTATGGTAATTATCTGGATTACTAGATCTGAGCTATTGTCCTAGAAACGTTTTGAAAGTATGGCGCGCACAAAAGCTAATATGCTCTTCTGAAGAACACAGTTCAATTGAGAAAGTATGTCTGCCAATCCGCTTGCTCATTTGCTTACAGTTGATCTATTTGAATATCCTTCAACAATTAGCGTTCTGGGCAAAACTGAAGGCGCAACTGAAGTCAGATGCAAAACAAATAATTGATAATATCAATCGTAGTGTTTGCACAATTTTTAGGAACTTTTCCGTCAACTTGGCTACATTGGAGATTTGCAATAGTAGATTTTCTGAAAAACAAGTGAGTAGAATAGACGATAATTTTTGTTATTACAGCTTTGGAAGAAGACTTCCGATAAATAGGTCTAGTTCGCGGGCTCCCAAAGGTGCGACTTGTTTAGTTAAGAAAACATTTTCTGGAGATGTTTCAGGTGAGATTGGAGAATCGTTATTCACATATTTTCTTCTAACTGAGATGGGAGTAAGTCCTTCAGAGATTAGCCATTTGAGACCAGGCAAGAAAGCTACATTCTTGGTTCCTGATTTTCTGGTTTATGATAACGCTCATAAACTTTCAGCGCTCGTTGGTAGAAATAGTTATCGTGTTCCATTATTAGCAGAGGTAAAGGGATTTACCGGTGCGCTAGAACCAAATAGGCTTTCGCATGCTCTTGAGCAACTTCAGTCGCTTATAGGCAGATCTTACACTGGTTTTGTTTTCTTAGCGGCAAGAAATCAAAATAGACGACGTTATGACGCCTACATCTTGAGGGTTGAAAAATGAGTGAACAGAACATCAACCAGCTAGTAAGTACAATCTGTGAAATTAGGGATAACCTTTGGCTTCGAGACTATGATGCCGCCAAAAGTATCATCAAATCGAATGTATATCTTACAGAGAAAAAAGAATTCGCAGGCTTGGTAGATCTAGCTGAAGAAATCCGTAGCGTCACTTATGAGTTGAGAAAAAGTGCTCCTCGAGAGATGAAGGTAAAAGATCGAAGAGCATGGGTTCACTCTAAATTACTGAAAACTCTTGAACAGAAGGAGATTGATCCAGTTAGGGCTATTGCTGGGGTTCATCTGATCCAACTTCTAGGCTTTGAAGACATGATTAACCTTCTTACTGAGTCTCAAAAAACGCTCGACGATACTTTGCCACTAAATAAATCTGAGTTAATTATCACTAAAAAAGAAGGGTACAAGTTCTCGATAGACCATTTGTCTAATCGGTGGAGTATAAGAGCGGTTTTTGAGAAAAAGTTAATGGAGCTTAATATGTCTAAGATCGAAAAATTCAGCAGAGCAACAAATACCTTTCTAGACAGATGGGAAGGCAAAAACTCAAACTTTTTTGAGCTTTTTGGAAAAGACATCCATGCTCAAATTGTCGGAATTGATAACATCATTGAAATTTCCTTATCGGTGCCTCAGTCAGAAGATGAAGAATTTAAAGTGAGAAAAATTGCTGAGAGTATACTTGATTCTTTCAGTGGAGAGTCTTGATAGTCAATAAGATTGAACACTATTTTACTTTAATACCATTGTGGCGTCTTGTGTATTTTGGCAAGTAATGATTCAATTTTTCAAGGGCACCGTTACACGTTGTGATTTTATAGATTTTATCCTCTGAAATTTCATTGTAGCGCTTTCTGCCATCGATTCTGTGGTTTCCTAATGAACCGCTCCATCCCGGAAGATCAAACGCTATTATTAGGCGTTTTAGCGACCATGCGAGGGCTATTTCTGATAGTGTACCGGCGCCACCACCGACTGCTATAATGGCGTCGCAGTTGGCTATGATGAGGTTTCTAGCTTGATCCAGCCCTGTTGCGATGACTATGTCTGCGTAGTCTTGGGCTATTGAAGGGTCAAATCCTGGAAGAATGGCAATTAGTGTTCCATCTATGTAGCCAGAGGATTTTCTGGCCCCTTTAGCTATTGCTTTTGGTAAGTCTCCGAGCCCCCCGGTCATTATGCGGTATCCTGCGGTTGCTAGTTTTTCTCCAAGCTCTTCAGCAGTGTTCCATTTGGCTCCGCCAGGCTCCATATGGGTGTCGCCGATGACAGAGATGATTGGTTTGTTCAATTCTTACCCCCCAGGGATGGCTTAGCTATGATTTTAGCGATAAGGGTTTCCCTTTCTTGGATATCCCTGTTTGGCTTATCCTCTGACGGCTCGTAGAAGTATATCTTATCTTTGATATGAACCGGATTCTTTGAGAGTTCTACCATGGGGATCATGAAAGCCCAGTCCTCGCTATGAGTAACCCATTCTCCGTCAACTTTGAAGTACTCCTTGGGCACTGTGTCGTAGATGTATTTTCGGTAGGTTCGAAGGTGTTGCCAAACGTTTCCGCCCCGATTAGAACGGGGATTCTTTAAGGTCACTTGATATTCCGCTTGTTTGTCGGTCCTAAGCATTGACCCTACTGTTACGTCTGCTCCTTTGTCGTAGGCATCTTTGACCTTTCTTAAAGCGTCTGTTCCTATGAGTGCATCGTCTAAGTCTAGGTGCAGTATGATTGATTGGGGGTTCATGCATATGCTACTGGTTGCGTATTCGATGTTTTCCATCGGAGACATTAAAACATGGTTGCGAACATAAGTGGCTTTGTGTCCAATGGATTTCCTTAATGAAAACTCGTACAATTCCTCAAGTCCATTAGACGAATTAGCGTCAATTATTATTGCTGACCAGTTTTTGAAAGATTGAGCCTGCAAAGAAGCCACACAGCGGCGGACTTTTGAGAGAGGGACATTGCGTCCTCGCATTAGAATAACCATTTCTTCGTTTCGTTTTCCTAGCCAGTCTGCCGCTTCGCCAGCTAGCTGTATTTTGTTTAGTTGCTCTGGAATCATTCTGCCGTTTTCTGCTGCATCTAGTATACTCATCCAGTCGTTTACGTCAATTTTCCTAAAGTTCGGTACATGCACAAAGCATGTCTGGGGATTGCCGCCTCGATAAGAAGTTGCTTTTCCCTTTGATATCGCTAAATCCAAGCTGCGGTGCCAGGGCAAGCTTAACTGGCCATCTTTCAATTTGTTTTCTAGTGGTAGCATGGATTTAAGTTTTGACAAGTTTAGCAGACAGCACCTTACTTCGACCCTGAATGGTGTGTTTTCATTTTCTTTTTTGAAGGGTTGTGGTTCACCATATGGAATTGGCAAAGCAACTGTTACTGCTGTGTGGTCGCTTTCAAGAAGACTAATCATTTCTCCAAGATAGTCGTGTGAGCGTGAGCGTCTAAAGAATATGCAGTCACAATCCATCTGCAGTATGTAGTTGCTTTTGCACTGGTCGAATCCATAAAGTGTCATAAAAGCCGGTTGCCCGTTGGTTATAACGCGTGGTTTTGAGCATTCGATACCAAACCATTTTTGGTAAACTTCCTTGATTTGCTCTGAATTATCTGGGGCTGAAATTATTCGATCAATGACATGGTCCTCTGTGAGTTTTTGGAGGGCTTGCTGGAATTTCTCCAGGTTTGGTTTGGCGTATTGTCTTGCGAAGCCTTCTGTTGCTGTGTCAGTGACGACTATTTTTTCGATGAATTTCTGTGGTCCTTCCAGTTGCGAAACAATGTGCCTAACCTGTTTTTCAATAGTTTGCCATTCCATAGCACTGGCTTTTATCATTAAAGAGACTGTTTTGATTTGTTTTGGTTGGATCAACGGACGTAGTACTAACAAAATTTGGTCGCTGCTGGGGGATAGTCGTTCGGTGTCTACGCCTGGAACTTCGACCGTTTTTTCTATTTCAAGACCTGCTTGGTGGGCCATGTGTTCATACCAACTGATGGGTCGATGCCAATCTGTCCTTTGATTACCTTTGGGCGTAGTTTCTGTAATGGCATATTGATCGTGGTACTGGTTGTGTGTAACGTTTCTTGTTTGGCTTGGGCTTGTTTTAACCTCATCCGAGAGGGGATTGCACAATCCTATAATAGCCCGCCCATTCTGCGATGTCAAGCTTCTAAGTCGCTGCATTATCGCTTCGACCTCAATGTCAGATTCTATTGAACATAGCACTAGATTACACAAAACTAAGTCGTAGCCTTGTCCATCTTTAACCGACTTATCCACGTCGTTTAGCTGCAGTAAAGTTACATTCTCTCTGTGTGGTCGACTATTGAATCTATCAGGGTTAGGGTCATAGCAATCTACCTTACAGCCATAATGGGCAAGTTGGTCAGCTATAGTGCCTGTGCCACAACCAAAATCTAGCACAGTCCGAGGATTTGATTTGAGACATTCGTGGATTAGGTAGTTATCCATTTGTGTATGAACATCTACTTTTTCGATTGATTTCTTGAATTCTTCAAACCCGAATAGTTCTGGTAGATTAGGGTTCTGTAGGCTTTTTGTAAGCAGTTCTTTGAGGTCGGACCTGAAGTGCCACCTATAGGTTAGGTATGCTCTCTTGCACATTTCATTGAAGAGGTCTTCTCGGAAAGGCGCTAAACTCCTTCCAATGTCAACATAAACCAGACCATTCTTGCCAACGATGAGGTTTTTTGGCCAAAGGTTTGTTGTGACTATGCCTGCCCTCTTGCATTCTCTTAAGAGTTCGAGGAATTCTGTTATCCTGCCGCCATTATAGTGGCTTCCTTCTATCAATGGCATGCTTAACAAAACTTGGTTATCTTCAACAATGAGATTCTCAACTGCAACAATTCGCTTGAGCTCTGCTGACGAATTAAGCTTATCCCGGATAAGGTCAAGCAGCCCACTCTTCTTTTGGATACCATTCTTGATGAAGTATTTGTATGCATTAGTTCCGTCACTGAACACAAGGCCTTCTTGACCCTGACCTATTAACCCGAGAGTAACAGCCCCAAAATGCTTTTGGATAAGTTCTTGAGCCTTTCTTTTTTGCTTACCAGTCGCCTTCAAACCAAGGTTAGTTGCAAATTGCAGCCTAGATTTTTCGAACGTAAGTAAATAGTCAGTAATGCCTTCAGCTACACCTAACTTGAGATTTTGGGAGAATTCATTTATTCTTTGAATCGACAGATCTTCGTCGATCCATTTTAAAACCGCATAAAGTCTTGTGGTTTCTTCCTGGTTTAGCATATTTGCGGTAGTCCCACTACCATTGGCAATTTGGTATCTAATCGATGAAATGAGACCGTTTATTCGCCATGCACTCATATGCAAAATGGTTAAGCGTTGTTCAAGATTACGCATTGTTTCTGCTATTACTGTATGGCAATCTTCCTCTGAGAAGGCAAGGGTGCTACCGATATCCACCATTTCTTTGCTGTTCTCGCTTCTCTTTTGGAATAGGTGGGTAAACGCCCTGACGAATGCTCCTCCCAAAAGGTCGGCTGCTAGCGTCTCACCCAGCAATTTCGCCTTGAATGTTGGCGCTCGCTCTTGCCTGAGGAATAGAGGAAGGCTGATGACCTGTTTGTTTTCATAACCCACCAGTTCCCCGCCAACATATCGGTTCAGCTCTACCCAGCTTGTATCACCCCTCCGGAGTTCTACCCCGTTAATCCTTGGAGAACTGTTAATGTGTGTTCGAAGGCATTCTATGTCAGTGACGATAGTGTTACCGCCTCGCATTATGATAGATGCGTTTGTTGGCAGAGCAGGTCTAAGTTGGTTTCTTCCCTCAAACAAAGAGTCTATGCATTGAGCAAAAGCCAGCCCATCTATGTTTAACGATACTTTGATTGGGGTTTCTAAATGGTCATATCGGCTTGTTGACAGATCGTAGTATTGGTCAGGGAAGCGTTCTGCAACCGCATCAGCATCAAGCTTTTTTTCACTGTGAGCGTTGCCGGTTTGTTTTCTCAGATAATGGCTTAGCTCCAATAGTTGGCCGCGGATGCTGCTTTCAATCGGCAGTGGGGGGTCGCCCATGATCCCAGCGACGCAGATAGCGACTTTCTGTTCGAGCAGGTAATCTACAATCTCTTGAAATTGCTCAGGTATTATTACTTGATTATTAGAGGCATATACTATTTTGTCTAATCTAACATCGTCGTCAAGTATCCAAAAAACAGGATTCTCTAACTCAACCCCTGTCAAATACAAGAATCGATGAAGCGCCGTTCTTCCATAACTTGGTCCTTTTCTTCGTTCTCTGTTTACGTAGAACGTCCCTAGTTTGCCTGCGTCAGCGTCTTGGTATACCTCGCTTTCAGAGATCAATCTTGAACTGAATAGGCCTGTTTTGTTTTCTGCAACCAATTGCTCAAGCTGCTTCCTATTCTCTGTATTGTCTAAAATTACAAGAGAGATCGGTTGAGGAAAGCGTTTCTGAAATACACTCAGATCGCGTAAGAGTTTGCCTGCGCATGATAGATGCGAAGCAGTAAATCCTACGACCAGATGAAAGGCATGTTTGTTTGTTGACTTAGGAGGGGGTGGAAGGCTTGATATTTCAGCACTTTGTTGCACTATGCTTTCTGTCCATCCGAAAAGAGTTTTGGCCCTTTTTTTAAATTGAAGACTTTCTTGGGCGGTCATCCGGTCTTGATATTTTCGCAAAAATCTCGTCAGACCGCCGATTTTGCTCGCGGATCCATATTTTGAAAGGCGACTTGCTGAGCTAGCATAATGGTGAACAAGGTGTCTCTGTATGCAAGAGTATTGGATATTCCCAAGATCCAGTAATCTTATCATAAAATCTCTGTCAGTGCAACTTGGAAGGTTTTCATCAAACCCTCCTGCTCGCAGAAAAGTGCTCATTTTCACAAATAGGTTTGACCCTTGTATGTGCGGATTTCCAACCAAGAACATATTTTGGTTGATGGCTTGGGGGATGGTTTGCTTAGTCCCTGCATCCCCTTCAGTCTCATGGCGGATTAGCCCAGAAATAACAAGGTCTTGTAGTGCAGAAGTCGCTCGATCAACAAGTGTTTGCAGGTAGTCAGGTGCCCATCTGTCATCGTCGTCCAAGAGGGCAAGGTAGGTTCTTTCTGGATCAATCTCCGTCTTTATGAGGAATTGAGTTGCTGTGTTTATGGCGCCCGAAAGGTTTTTGGTTCTTGCGTTAAAAAGCCAAGATACCTTTGTTTTGATGAATTTGCTTTCCATAGCTTTTCTGTCAGTTGGTAAATCGGTCTTTTCATCTCCGACTACAATTAATTCATCCGGTGGTCGAGTTTGCTTTGCTACGTTTGTGAGTGCTTTTTCTAATTGGGTCAACCTAGACCGCGTTGGAATTATTGTTACAATTCTAATCTCTGACTTGGGGGTTAGGTTACATCCTACTTTGTTTTCATTAGCGCCGTATCTTCTCTTGGTTTCTTCATTGACATCTTCAACTGCTTGCAAGAAATTAGATTTTGAGGCATTCTTAAGCTCTTTAATGTCTTTAGGAACACACTTCCCCCCATACGGACCTAAGTATGGTTGTAGATGTTCTTTTGATATTACCCGGCGATCCGACGTCACTACATCCATAACGTCTTCGACATTTGCTTCAAGTTTCTGACATATTCGCTCCATTTCGTTCGTAAAGGCTACTTTTGTTGCAATGAACGCATTATGAGCGAGCTTCCCAATTTCAGCAGACCGATGATCCGTTATTATCGTCTTCGCATGTTCAGCCCAGACAAAAACTGACAAGACTTCTTTGGCGTCGCTTAGATCACCCGATACTACAATTCTATCAGGATTGACTGTCCATTGAAAAGCGCTTTTTTCTCTTAAAAATTCTGGATTGTAGACCAAACGCAAATTAGGATGAAAATCGCACGCTTTATCCATAAAGCCAACAGCGAGGGTGCTTTTTATTGCTACTATTCCAAGGAAGCGGTCATTGTCAAGTCGCGTTAGAACTTCTTCGATGCAACTGCAATCTAACCTTTCGGCAGCACCTTCAGGGGTCGGAACACAGATAAAGACTATGTTACAACCAAGTATTGGTTGCCAGTCATAGTTGCCTTTCTTATCATATTCTTTTACTTCTTTGAAATATACTTCACAGGTTGCTTTTAGCGGAGTACCTACAGCCCCAATTCCAATTATACCAATTTTTTTGTCTATCTTTGCCATCATTTGTTATCACCATCGATTGAGGGCAAATCGCCCGAATCCTTGATGATCCGAGTCTTTTCTCGGGGAAGACATCCAGGGATGTTTCCTATGCAGCGTAAAACTGCAATAACTTCATCTGCAGAAGCTGCTTAAGAGGTTTGTTCCGCATAGACCTTAGGGATAGTTTAGCTTGCGCTAGTATAGCAATTGTTTCCACATAAGCCATAAAAATAGATGACTTTAAGTGTGTTCTACCGCTAATTAGGAAAAATCGAATGTAACAAGTGATTGACTAAAGATTTAGGCTGATTTTTAGGGCTTCTCCGACTTCAAGCATTTTTAGTTTTGGTACCGACCCTATTTTATTTTGTAGCCTGGTTTTATCCAGTGTCCTTATTTGGTTAAGTAAAACTACAGAGTCAGAATTTAGCCCTGTTTCTTTTGCTGTAATAAAAACGTTGGTTGGATAGTCTTTTCTTAGCTAAATTTGTTGTTATACATGCTACTATAGTTACCGGGCTATTTTCATTGCCAACATCGTTTTGGATGATTAAGACTGGTCTGGTTTTGCCCTGCTCGGATCCCTTGACTGGGTCAAGATCTGCCCAGAAAATATTGCCTCTACGCACCGCATTCTTCATCAAGTTCGTTTTCTACCTGCTCAAAGTCCTTAGCAATCTTCAAATCTTCGTCGGCGCAATCTTGGTAGCCTTTGGCCATCATGTTAATTGCACTTTCGGGTAGCTTCTTCTTTGGGAACATTTTAATGAATTCCTCTTCGCTTACATCTAGCCAACAAATTGCTGTTTCAGAGTCTATTTTTCGTTTTGCAAATAGGTTCTTAACTAATGTTTCTTTTTTCCTTTCAAGACGGTCGAACTCGGTTGAGTGCTTTTGTGTTTCTGGAATTGTCTTATACATGAAGTAGAGCAATTCGTCGTTCGGTAAGTCATTTAGAAGTTTTTTGGCGCAGACTAGCTGTTCGTACTCTTCGTGATTGAAGGTTTTTTTGAGATCGCCCGCTGCTGTTTTGCCTTCTTCAGTTAGGAAGAAATCGCAGTTTTTCTGGTCTATAAGCTCGTATTCTATGAGGGTTTCTCGGTTTTCTTCCAGTTCGTATGCGACTCCGCCAAGCTTAAAATTGGAGAAATCAATTTCCTTTTTTTCCCGCAGATACTCGTAGAATCTTAGGACTTTTTGGATGCGCAGTTTATCCATTTCTGTCCTTTCGGCATTATCCTTTATTGATAAAACTGTTAATAATAGGGACCTTGCGGGTGTATCTAAGCCGTAGTCCTCAATAAGAGTCATTACTTGGAATCCTTCTTTTGGTTTCTATTGGTTGAGGATTGATTTAATTCTAGTGGTATGCAAAGGCGCAATTATAATATATTATTCCCAACCAATTAGATAGCATGCAGTTGAAAGTTAGAGAACTTGAACGCGATGAAAACCTGGGAGTTATAAAGAAAGGTTTGACCATTGACGGGTTTTTTTCATTTGAGAGCCCCTCTAAGGCAACAAAGTTAATCAAGCCAGATTCTTTCTTGGATTCCAATTCAAGAGTAAATGAGATTGTAAGAAGAATCGATGAGGAAGTTTTGGATTCTCTTGAGGAGGGCGCTTCGTCACGAGTGGCAAGAGAAATTAGCGTTAACTTCAAGAAAGATAGCCTGAATCTCGTAATTTTCAATTTGATTGTCGATAAAGTGCCCAGTAAAGATAAGATAAGCACACTTGCCCACCATTTGTATGCCTGCAGTCAAGCAACTATCTTTTTGCCAGTCGTTCGAACTGCCTTGTTTAAAGAAGGCACCAAAATCACTGAGAAGCGAGTTCAGCAGTATTTGGTGATGATGAGGACAATAATTGACGAAATAAAAGCTGTGGGTAATTCAAAGGTTCTTATTGGAACCGTGCCTCTCTTGGCGCCCAAGTACTCTAGGTCAATCGTTAATTTCTATCATGATTATGGAATCAACGCTTTTTCAGTTGATGGTAATACAAGTGACCTTCTTACACATGAAGCTGACTTTAGGTCAATTCTGTCAGCTATCAATAGCAAGGTTTCCTTAAGCGAGAGCTTTATTCACGCATGCAATTTAGGATACCCACAGTTCGAAAAAGAAGAAACCAGGGCAGACGATTTTCTAAGCATTTTTGCCTACATCGACATACTTGGTGGGACTTTTAAAATGCGAGGAATGCCCATGGGCGGTAAACCCAGATTAAAAGAGTTCTCCAAGAATCATTATTCTTACAAAATATTACCTCCTAATACGTACTCACCAAATGACTTGAAAAACATAAACCAGATTGAACAGCTAAAAGAAACTAACGCAATCCAGAAAATACTTGGAGAAGGAAGTATAGAAAAATACATAAAACAAAAGTCAAAAGTTGACGATTTAGCGATTAGCCGACTTAAATCGATAGCGGGTAAAATCAAAGTTAGCTAGTTCCCACAAGAAAAAATCCCTAATTGTTATTTTGTATCAAAATTTGATTTTTTTGGAAGTTATAGTTTTGTAATCACATCTCTTAGCCTTAACATTTAGTTCCTTACGAGTCTCCTCTATTCCCCGAGACTTTTTAAATACCAAACCATAGTCTCCTTAGATTCGGCTCCATTTGCACCGGCTGTCATTTGTTATCTTCTCGTCATCATTAGAATTTCCCGGTAATTATTTTCACTTATGTATGTAAAAAGCTGTGCAAAACGTAAATCCAATTTTTCTTCAATGTCCCTTTTGGAAGGATGAAATCTAAATACTTCTATGCTTGGGCCTTCCAGAACCATGTAGTACTTATAGACTATACCACCAGTCTCCCGCCAATTTTCTTGCTCCTTTTGACTGACCTCCCTTGGAGCCTTCTTAACAATGGCTTGACCGAAGATTCGTGCATCAAACGAAAATAAAACAATCGAGCCAGGAGTTAATTCCTTAGGTTTTGTTTCTCTGAAATAATATGGCTTTT
This sequence comes from Candidatus Bathyarchaeota archaeon, assembly GCA_963702095.1. Lineage (GTDB taxonomy): Archaea > Thermoproteota > Bathyarchaeia > Bathyarchaeales > Bathycorpusculaceae > Bathycorpusculum. The sequence goes on along the minus strand of OY969706.1, from coordinate 1,054,748 downwards.
CTCCTTTATTTAAGAGCCAATTCTTGGCATTTTCCATGCCTCCATGACTAAACGCAGGGTCTTTTTCCGATAACGAAAAAATACATATTTTCTTCTCATCGATCATATTAATCGATTGATGAGTGAATGCTATCTTGTATTTCATTTTTGCTATGAAACAAATGTTTTAGTTTCACAAGTTCCATAAACGGTCTTTTACCAAATGAAGGACAAAGCCTAAATTAATAACGTTTAAGAGGATAAATTATAGATTCAATCTCAGAAGTTAGTTCCTCTCGTCAACTATATCGATTAAATTGCAAATTATTCTGGGACCATAACATAGCAAACTCAAAATAAATGCAAGGGTGTAAACTGACATATGTGATGATCCGGAAAGATTTGAAGCGAGCGAATGTTACTTTTGACTGGAAAGCATTTTCACAAAGGCCGAAATTTTTGCCATGTGTAAGGGAGCAAGAAAGATTTCCTTTTCTTCTCCGGCTACTGTTATTGGGACTATGTAGAAATCTCCACCTTTTTCTTTTACCTCTTCAGGTGCAACCTCACCCTTTGCTGCAAGATTAGCTTTGTCGAAAAGAATTGCCAGATCTCTTCCGCCATATTTCATGAGAGCATGACAGTTGGGGCATAAGCAAAGAACATTGAACTCCAAGTCGCTCCACGCTCCAACCTTTCGACGCTTTTCAATGATGCGGTAAATTTCAAAATATGGATCTTTGCCGCCTCCGAGATCCAACCTTGTATTGCAGACCTGGCAATAGCCTTTGTATTGCTCAAGTAAGAATTGCTTAAGCTCCTGTTCCTTTTCTCCCTCAGTTCTAATCTGACTTACCTCGTTTCTTTCTATGTATATAGTTTGAGTTCTTTTTGATAATTCGCCAATTGTCTCTTCTTCAAATTGCTTCATTTTCTCTTCTTGTTCAGGAGTTGGGCGTCTCCAAGTCCTGTCCTCAGAGTCGACCGTCGGTTGCCTTTCTAGCGTCAAAGCTTGTTGGAACTCGGTTTCCAGTTCATTTACCGAAGGCGATACAATAAATGTAGAGGCTGTTCCATCAGAGTTGTTTAGATCGTCCAATTTTACCTCGGAACGTCTAATTGTGCGGATGGTTTCTAGGATGCGCTGCTTAATTTCAGGTGCTGCAGAAACGAAGATCTCAACAATTTCCCTGGCTTCTTCTGGAGTTTGTTCGAGCATCAATCTTATCTCTTCATCTATAACAGGTTTCATCCCAAGCTTTTCTGAGATGTATTTTGCTTGGGTGCTTTCTTTATCGAAATCCTCAGGAAGGTCACTAATAGTAATTTCCGAGGGTTTATGAAAAGCAGCGTTCTTGGAATCCGGAAGCCAAGCATATTCCACTAACAATTTGCCAATTTCAGAGTATTGTTTTTCTCTTGTTGATCCTTCGTAATTTTGTCTGCTACAAGATTCAACCTCGCCGTATATACATCTGCAAGATTCTTTTGTTACTTGCCACAATAATCTTGCTCGTTCGAGGTTAATGTTCTGTAACGCGAATTCTAGTCCTTCTATTTTACAATCTGGGTCAAATCCGTCGAATCCGCGTTTGTGATAACCGAAATAATCAGAGATTATGACATAGCCCAAATAGTTCGGCTTTTTATATTTTGCGACTATGTCTGATTTGCAGCCTAGCTTTTTGAATCTGTCAATCAATTTTCCGTCATTTTCTAGTGATAAATATCTCTGACTGAGAAACCACGTTTCCTGATTCCCTTGAAAGAATATTTCCAAATTCCTGTTTCCTGTGTAGCCTCGCCTATATGGATCTCAAACGGTTTTCGGTACTCTTCTCTACTGTCTACTACGTTTTGAGCCAATAGAAATGGTGTATCAGCTAATTTTTCCAACAGATCATCTTTTTTTGAGCAATCGTTTTCTTCTAAGGTCTTCAAAATCCAAGAAACATGTTGAATGTTCTGTTTTTCTGAAATAGTAATCGCTTTATCATTGTATTTTGGCAGAATCAATGCCAAGATTCCGTCTATTTTGTTTGGCTCGGTGATGCCTATGTTTTGAAGAAATTCTTTAGCTTTGTTGTCATTCGTTATTATTTCTTTCACAATATTAGTAAACATTGTTCTAACGGTTGGATCTTTATGGGGAAGATATGCATTCTGACATCCGCTATCGTCGAAAGGTGTTACATGTGAGTTATTTTCTAAGCGAATTATCGGCTTTGTTCTCAGGATTCCAGGTCTATCGTAAGAATAGAAAGGTTTAGTCCAGAGGGCTTTTTGGCTCAATAGAAATGTATAGAACGATATGACCCATTGATCGCTCTGTATTTTTATGAACGCTTCGCTGAAAACTCGGGCAAAGGCTTCCGGATATAATTCGTTGACTTTAAGTGTTTCAACCAAATAGTTAAACAAACCTGGCGTCCTTACTTCAGTTATATTTTCATCAAGCCATCTGCTGTTTCTTCTGTCGAAGAGTAAATCGAGTTGTTCTCCAGACAGCAATGAACGTAGTTCTTTTCCTCTTGCAATGAAAGCTTGGTCGACTTTGGCAAATGACCCATCAATTGACGGCAATAGGGCCTCAGAAGACAGCATTTCTTTTACGCTTTCGTACACGGGTCTGAAGGGGGTCACTTGACGTGTGAAGAAATCTGTTTCTATTGGGAGGGTATTAAGAAACTCTGCATTTAGCAAGCCCAACTCCTTAACCTCCATTATGCTATTCGCGACAAACTCTGCAGAATCTGCAATCAAATCTCGGTTCCAGTCGTCATCACGTATATTGTCTCTAGCAGGAGTAGTATTGAACGGACCCTGAATTAGGAATTTCAAGTGAGTTTCTTTTTCCGTGGGAAAATAAGCAAATAGTTTCACGTCATTTGCAGGTCCGATTTTCCATTTCTTTATGGAAGGGTCAAAGATTAGCTGATAGCCAATTTCAAGCCTTCTTGTTGAGTCCTTACTCAGAGGCCTATCAAAGATAATCCAATTCTCTTTTGTTTTCTCTTCGTTGTTTTCAACGTACTTAAGGGCAACGGTTTTGATACCCATCTTCGTTTCGTAGCTTTTTACGTAACTTCCATTTGTAGAATCTACATTGTATGATATTTGTTCCAGATTCTTAAGAAACAGGAAGGATCTAATACCAAGCCTTTTTAGTCTGTTCTCAATTTCAAGATGTGCTTGCTTTTGCTTTTCACTCGCCTCATCAAAACGTATTACTATCAATGTTTCCTGAGGATTGAGGTCTTCTGACGCCTTGACCGGGTAAGGATAAACATAGTCTCTAATGCTGAAGAACTTGTCTCCGCTATGAATTTCTGGGCAATTGGTAAAAGCATAGACCGACTTAAAACCAATACCAAACTTGCCTATCTGGGATACATTCTTGTCTTTTATTGATCCAACTATTCCACATATTCCTCTTACGTCGTTTTCGTCGAACGGAATTCCATTATGTCTTACTTCCAGCCTATCCGGAAGCAAAGAGAATTTTATGAAGAACTTTTTCATTGATCCTTTTTTTCTTGCGCGTTCACAAGCGTCTTCGGCATTCTGCAATATTTCGTATAAGAAATGGGTCCGATCACTGTATAAATTCGCAAGTAGAACCGGTCCGTATATACTCACTTCAGTTCCGTATTTGCCGATGTTTTCTTTTCGAATTCTATCGTAAAAAGTTTCAAACATTTGTTCACCCAAAAACCCTGACGTATGCTATTGCTTGCAAATTATAGTCTAAGGTTAGCATCTGCCTCTTTTGAAGATCTATTATACTGTAAGTTAGTTTTGCGTTTTCTTTTTCAATTCTTGATTTGGTTAGTCGAATATAGTTCTCGTCTGGAGCTCTTCCTTCATCTATTCTATTAGTTATATGATTTTTAATTTGTTGTTCAAGTCGTTCATTTCGTATTTCGGTTCCTTTTCTCAATGCAGCTATTCGGCTTTCAGCTCTGTATCTATTCTCGTCTGATACTTTCTTCCTTTTGTCTTCAAGTAGGTCATCGAGATATGCCATTGCCAAATCCAAATTGGATATAAGGTCAACTTTTTCCTTTAACACAATTGTCTGATCCTTTTGTATTAGCAAGCAATCTGGGCAAAGCACTAAAATCGCTTTCTGCAACTTTATTTTCACGAATATCTATTGGAATGCCTAATAACTCAATTTCAGTTTTAATCCCTTCCATTTTAATCTCAAAAAAGAAAACTATGTAGTTCCCACTTGGAAGACCAATATCGGATGCGGCAAATCCGAAAGTTTTGAAAATAGATTTTTCAAGTTCGAGTTTTTCTACCAAAAAGCGTGACCAATATCCTGTCGGAGATAAAAAGACTCGATCTGAATTCTTCTTCAGCTTCTTGCCCATTGAAGATTATTTTGACTGGACCTTTAGTTGAGATCAATTGATGAAGTTCGTTATAACCTCCTTCGCGTCCTGGCGCTCGAAGAAAATGTTCTAAGATCTGCTGAGATTTCTGGCGATATTTGTATTTGGGGTAATCCTTTGCTGTCGGTAGTGTATTTGCATCCTTTCCATTTTGAGAGGCAAATCTCGGTTAGTTCTTGTGCATCTTTTGGACTTATGAAGTCTCCTTTAGATAAGTTGTTTAATGGGTGCAGAAAGGTAATCATCGCTTAGTAATTCTTTGCGGTTTTTTTCGAATTCTTCTGCTTCTGATTTTGCTGATGCAACGCGTTCCTCTATGCGTCTTTGCATTTCCTCCTTTTGTTTATCACTTAATGTCCCTGTAATTATGGCGGTTTGAAGGTCAGCCAACTCTTTCCCAAGTATTGTCTCCAAAGAGCCTATGCCATCTTCAATTAATCGAATGCGCTTGTATAGTCGATTGTATATTTCTTCATCAACTGTTCCTTTGATGAAAAGATTGGTGACAATTATTTTGTCAGCTTTCTGGCCGAATCGGTCTATTCTTCCAATTCGTTGTTCAACTCTCATTGGGTTATAGGGTAGATCGTAGTTGACAATTGCATGGCAGAATTGAAAGTCAAGTCCTTCGCCTCCAACTTCGCTTGAAAGCAAAATTTGATATTTGCCGTCTTTGAAAGCTGTCATTATTTGGTCTCTGCCAAGAATTCCATTTTGGCTCTGCATTGGAATTTCGCCATGAATTACTTCTACCGTGAAGCCGTCCTCGATGAGTCGTTTCTTCAAATATTCAAGAGTTCTAACAAAGAAAGAAAAAACCATTGTTTGAGGAGTTTCAGGATTTGCTAATACTTTTTGAACCATTAACTTGAATTGTGAATACTTGCTATCGACGCTTTCTATTTCTTTTGCTCGCTCTAATAGATTTGAAATTTTTTGACTAAATGCCATGTTAATATCTGCTGTTTCAATTTCAGTGTCATCTTCAATCTCCTCAAAGTTTTTCGCGTCTATATCGAGAATTTTAGCGGCTTTAACCATCCATTTCAGATATTGTATCAAAGCTGGAATGCAACTGCTAACCATTCTTTGATAAATGTTCATGATAAAACCCATTGGAAGATCTTCGTTTTCCAATGAAGCGTAATACTGTTCAATTAACTGCAATGCATTTTCGGAGAATTGTTGTTCCGTTGAAGTTAATGTAATTGGCAATTCGTGAACTTCTCTAATAATTTGGTGATCAAGCGCTTCTCTTTTTCTTGTTCGAGTAAAAGAGTAAAATAATGGGCTCAAAGAAGTGAAAGTGCGCTGGAAGTAAGTTATTTCTTCAGTTGAAAAAGGAGCCGGATTTTCCAGTCTACAAGTGAAGTCTTTAACGTTTGGGTGTGAAAGAATTGTTCTGCCCAGTGGGTCTAATCTCAAATGTCCAAGTACTGAAAGTATTTTTTCAGCTTTATTTGGCTCATTTTCTGCTATTATTTGATTTATTTGGTTAAGTGCCACGACTGGACCAAGCATAGTTTCAAATGTAGTTGGATCGGGAAATTGGGCTTCGTTTAAAATGTGCATCTGATTGAAGAGATCCTCGTTCTTTAGATTTAGTGGAGTCGCTGAAAGCATTAGCATCATTTCTGTCATACGGCTCAAAACGTTGCCGAGTTCATTGCTGTCTGTCTCCGAGTTACGAAGGTGATGAGCTTCGTCAATTATTACAAGCGAAAAAACGGGCGTATTTCTTTTTGAATCAAGTTCGTTTAACATTGTCATGTATTCTTCTCGCCGCAATAGCTGCAAACCGGCTATTGAGAAAGTGTATCCTTGAGGGAGAATTCCCTCTCTTATTGTTGTTTTTAGCATGTTTTTTAAAGAGTTTCCATCGTGAAGATGAAATTGATAAGAAAATCTTTCCTTCATTTCCTTGACCCATTTTGATCCCAAAGAAACGGGGCAGACTATTAGGATAGGTGATCTATAGTCTATTCTGTTTCGAGCCATTAACTCCTTTATTATTATGCCGGCTTCGATGGTTTTTCCTACTCCAACTTCATCTGCGATGAAAAGTCTCTCTTCGGAGTTAGGTGACAGAAATCTTAGGAGAGGTTTGAATTGGTGTGGATTGAAAATTGTTTTACTTCCAAGATAACTGTATAGGTTGCTTTCGATTGGTCTTGAAAGGCGCAGCCATGTTTGAAATAGTCTGTACTCCTCATGATTGCCAAGTTTTCCAGAATTGAAATCCTCAATAATGTTTTCTTCTGTGTCTATTGCAGGTTCGAGGAATCGTTCGGCGACGACTTGAACTTTTCCATCTATTGTTATTTTGTATTGAAAGCTTCGTGATCCTTTGATTACCTTGTTGACAGTCCCGACTTTGTTTGTGCCTAAGTACAAAACGTTTTGTCCTTCTGCAAATCTGGCTTTGCCTTCGATAGCTTCACTCATTTTTCCAAGTCCGTTTTTAGGTTTGAGAAAGTACTTTTCCAATTTCGTTAATTACTGATTGAATTTCAGTGCTATCTATTGCACCCTTATTTTCCTTTGTAGTTAGAATACATTTGGAGTCTTTGGTTTTCAGTAATTCGTCTTTTGTTATTATTTTGTAGCCATTTTTCGTGTAGCCTTGCCTTTTCCTTTCCCATTTCTCGTCATACTCAGGGTCACCTTTCATACCTAGATGTTCCCAATACAATGATGGTTTTCCCTCATCATTAAGAAAGGTAAAGTCGGGTTTTACTGGGAAATCCGCGCAGTCCAGCACTCGCTCATACTCATAGGGAATTTTAGACGCGAGCAGTAAATTTGCGATTAGTGCTTCAGATTTTGATGTTACTAATTCAATTTTGTCGAGTCTATTGGTCCTATGTATGTGGTTATTCATTAGGTGTCTGCAGATTGCTTGTGATGAAGTTCTTACATCGTAATGGAAAAATATTGAGGAATTTCGATTCAGAATTGAAGAGTTTGTCTTTGCATGAAGCAGATGGTATTTAGCGGATTTCTGAATTAGCAAGACCAATTTGTCTATTTGGCGAGTTAATGCTGTGTAAATGAGTTCTTTGCTAATTAGGGCAATTTTTTCAGGGATAATCAAAAATACTATGTTGAACTGGCTGCCTTGAACTTTGTGGACGGTCAGAACATATGCAAGTTCTAGGTTTGATTTGGCGAAATTCGCATCAGCTTTAAGCAATCTGTCTTCTTCGCCTTTGTACTCTAATTGAAGAGATTTGTGTCCGTACTGATCTTTGTGCACCCTTGTAGTTCCAAGTTGTCCATTTGCCAAAAAGTCTATCGTAACTGCTCTTTGGTTATTCCTAAAATCCCATTCGAACCGTTGTCGGTAGCGATTCTTAATTTGGATTATCTTGTCAAATTGAGTGAACTCGTCAACTCTTCCGTACAGAGCTGGCTTTACTTTTGGTATGAAGCTCCAGAGTGCTGCGTGGTATTTGTGCTGGATTTGATAGTTTAGTCCTGTCGTACCGAAGTAGTCTTGCTTGTATGGCGTTATGATTTGAAAGAAATCGACTGAATATCTGTTTTCGGAACCTGCGCCATGTGCTTTTACAATTTCTGAACTGAAATCTCTTTTTAGTTCGTCTCTTTGAGCTCCTACCAAGCGATTGAAGCATTCATAATCCCTTAATTTTTGGCAATCAGGAAGCATTTTGAATTCTTGTCTAGCTATTTTGTCTATTTCTGCGTAGATAAGGCCTGGAAGATCCATTTCGTCTTCCCAATAGGTGACCTTGAGGTCGCCCTCATCATAGCCATTGATAACTTTGAGGATCATTTCCTCCCAAAATGGGTCTTCTTCTTCTGATGATTTGAATACTTCCGCTAGTTTAGCGGCTTTACTGTCGCTTAGGATTTGTCTGCAATTGACATTTAGGTAATTGACGAAGCCTCCGTCTTTGTATTGAGGGTCATTTTTCAAGTATTGAATTATGTCGAAAAAGGGTTTTCCAAGTCCAATCGGTGGAAGTTGGTTTACATCTCCGCACATGATTAGGCGTTCGATTCTCTTCCAGTTTATGGCTTTGAATAGCACGGCTAGTTTTTCAAGGTCAACCATTGAGCTTTCGTCGATTACTATGTTCTTGAAATTTAGAGGATCGCCATTTTCTGAATAACCGCTTGCCAACTTGGGGTTTACCCAGTTGTACTTGTTAAGTATGTAGTCGATTGTGAAAGCTCTTTTTCCAACCTCTGATAATCGAATTGCAGCTTTTCCCGTTGGGGTTAAAAAGAGAAAATCGCTTTTCAGGTCAGCTTTTTCATTTTCACAGATCAATCGGGTTAATTTTTCAATCAGGGTCGTTTTGCCTGATCCTGCAATCCCTGTGATTACGGAAAATTTGTTTTTGAAAGTATTTTGTAAAGCTGAAATTTTCTCTTTTCGGACTTGGTCAAGCTTTTCCTTAGGAAATTTCCCGTCATCTGGCTTTCTTAAAAGTTCTTCAAAATTTATGGTTGGAAGTTGTCGTTGTTTTGCGTCGATAAGGTTTCGAATGCTATTTTCAATCAATTCTTCCATTTCATGAATTTCTTTACGATAAAGATAGATTTGGTCTTCTACCGGTTTCCAGTAGAGTTTTTCCTCGTAAAATTTCTTTTCAGCTTTTAGATCACGAATATTAATGTGGATTTTCTGGGCTAAATCTTCCTCGCTTTCAATTATCTCGAGAATCTCTTTAACATTTAGGAAGCAATCGCCGTTGGCTTCTCGGTTTTTCAGAATTTGAATAATTTTGGCTCGGACTCGTCTTGGGTCGTCGGGGGGCATTTTTATTTTTGGGTCGATCTTCCAGTAATCTTCAGGGGGAAAGAATGCTGCGTCAACTTTGTCAAAGGTTATGAAGTCATCTGGGTCTTCACCTTGGTATTCCTCACAAATCAAGAAAGGGTTTTTCTTAAGTGCTTCCAAGGAAGATACGATGCCTGCTATCTCTGCACGATCTTCATCCACTATTTTTTCAACTTGGTTTTTTATAACTTCCTTTGTACCTTCTTCGCTCTCGAAGGTAACCCTAGCCCTCAAATCTATGAGTGAAAGAATCTTTAACATGAATTCTTTTTCTTCATCTGTGTAACTGTTTTTCCAATACTTTGTGGCTTTTTTGGCTGCTTCTAAATATGGTTTAGGAGCTTTGGCTGTTTCCAGCATTTTTCGTACATATTCTTGAATATCTTCGCCCTTTTCTTCTTTAGGTCTGAGTACATCATTAAAGAAAAAAGAGGCATTATCAAAATGTAAGCAGTCCAGAATTGCTACAAGTCCAGGATATTTGCTCCTTTCCTTGTATGTTATTGCTAGAATTTCGCCTAACCATTGTTCTTTCCGTTCCCAATCTATCTCAGGGCAAATACCATATTTCTTTTGATATTCTTTGAGTATCCGAACAATTGGGAGAAGTTGTTGTATTATTGAAGATGCTTCTATGTCAGTGAGGTCTCTTGAAACATACTTGAATTTTCTTACAATTTCTTTTCCGTTATCAATTTCAAATAAGATTGGTTTGATTAAGTTACCCACTTTAGGGTGTGTTTCTTGGTATTCTAGTACTTCTTGGTAGGGTATCCTTAGACCTTCGTCTTTGGGTGAATAACTTTGAATTATTTTCCTACTCCATACGAGGTCTCCCCATGATTGGTTACTCTCTTTCCTTTGAAAAGACCACCGTTGAGGTTGGCCTACTTCTTTGAGTTTACAAACTCCGACAAGGACATATGTTTCTCTTTCGTCATTCAGTGGGTTATCAGTGTTCAAATAAGTGAAGACTAGTGATTTGCCATTTTTGAATTGTTCGTAGTATTTGCGGGAAAGCTCTTCTCTTTGACTAACATAAAAAGGTGTGTAAATGTTTACGTCTTCAAATCCTTTGTATCTTGTAGGGTACATATCGTCGAATTTCCATGTTCCCATCGAATATGGCTGCATTTTTTCGGGGAAGTCTCGAACTCCGGGATCGCCTATTTTCATGAATGGCTGGGCTATGTGAATGAAATCTACCTCTGTAGGTGAGAATGCGTTTATGGACCAGGTGCAGCGTGGAAGATTCTGTAGTTCGGTACAGCATTTACCTGAATTCTTATTTTCCCAGTTCAGATACGTTGGATCTTGCTTGTCTTCTTTAAGTTTGACTATAGGAACCGATTTGTCTGCATAACAGTAAGTGTTCTTAGAAGGGTTTTTGCAGATGCAACCATTCCAACCACTATCATGCCACAAAAGTCTAACTGAAATATGTTTAGTCATTAATGCAATCCCCGCTCAGACGTTCTCTTATTTCCTGTTTAGGTCTTTAAAACTTTCCAACGTCCCACCGCTGAGTTGGGAAAGTGTAATTAGGATAACATGGATAATAGAAGATGACGATTGTAATGTCATCTTCATATTTGGACCGTAAATATCTTAAAGATGCCCGAACCGGAGAAGTACTTTCAACGACAGTGATGTATGACGGCGATAAAAGAATAGTTGGAGCAGGGAACGTTTTGGAGGTGCTCCTGGCAAGGATTCCAGAGGTAGCCTTTAAGATGGGCCGCATGGATTTGGAGACACGCGATTTCATTGATGCCTTTCAAATAAGAGGGCCAAATTATGGCGATGTTGTAAGAAATGCAATTGGCAAACTTGTTTCTGAAGGAAGAATGGCTAAGAAAAATATTGGCTCGTTAAAGAAGCCTAGATACGAGTATGCTTTAAAATGAGGCTTTTAGTATCAATTGAGCGATAATTTAGTACTGTACGTCGAAATGCTACACTGCTTGTTTTAGGCTGTCAATTCCTTGTTCTATGTTTGAGTGATGAATTACGAACACCCTATAACCTAAAGCGCGTATTTTCTTTCGTTTCTCCTCGTCGTCTTTTCTTACATAGTCTTCTTCATGCGCGGGGCCGTCTACGAATAGTGCGATGTTTTGTTGTTTGTAGTAGAAGTCGGGTTTTGCTATGCGCACGTCTTTGTCGTATATTATGTGTTGCGCTTCGTCGGGCAGTGGAAGACCTTCAGCAATTATTTTATTGAGTACTGTCCTTTCAAGTTCTGAGTCGCATGCTTTGGATAGTTCCTCAAGTTTTTGTTCATTGTTCGGGGGTGGAATGTGAGTTGTTCTTGCGTTTTCGAGATGTCTTAGTGTTGGTAGGATTAGGTTTCTGTCGAGTTTTTCGTGGTCACGCTGGTTATAGTAGTTTAGTAGGCATTCGTAGCATGCTTTGTTGCATCCAATAGTGGGGTCGTGTTCGTGGAGGAGCTCTCTTGCTTTCCCTACAATATTTGTAAATCCGGGTGTTGAAGTTAGAGCTTTAATGGCGCCTGTGCCACCGCCTGCAGTCTCATAGAGAATTATATCATATCTTGAGGGGTCAATAACCTCCTGGGTTATGAAGCCGTCGATTTCGCTGTCGTCTAAGTTGAGTGCGATTTGCATGCCTTGCAACAGTGCTTCTTGGAGTGTGAGATAGTAGGGTTGTATTTGGTCTTGTGTGAGGTTTTTGGGTGGTGGAACTTTTAGGGTTGCCACGTCGTGGGTACCTACTGTGAAGAGTTCAATGCCTCTGATTATGTCTTCTTCTTGGGCGTTTTTGGGGCAGTGAGAGTTTGAATCTGAGTTGATGTGGTCTTCTATTCGGTCGTCGCCAAATAACCATCGGTTGCAGGCTGAGCAGAGAACAAATCCTGCGTCTTGTCCATCTTCTTGGTTTCTGGTTGTGCCCTTGTTTAAGTGGATAATTTGTCCGTTGTGCTCATAGAGTATCTTTAAAGATAAGTCGTTGGGGGTGGTTACGTCGTATTCGTTGATTTTGTCGCTGGCTTGGTAGTGTGTCGATGTTTGATAGCCCAGTCGCATGCGTTCTTCTTCGTCGCTTGTGATTCTTAGTCTGCGTATTGCGTACATGTCGGGTAGTTGCATGGCGTTGGGGTTTGGGTGCTCGCCGGTTAGAGGTTTTTGGCATTTTGGACATGCCGCAGCGGTTTTAGCTATCTCACCTCTTAGGGCGTTTTGGCAGTTGGGGCAGATGAGCAGGTATTCTCTGACGGGTTTTTGATTCATCACTTTTGGTCTGGCATATGCAACTTGGTATTTAGCTCCCTGGTAGTAGATGGTGTTCCCTGGGGCAAGTTCTGAGAGGGCTATGACGTTGTCTCTTTGGATTTCGTTTTCTGATTCGCTCAGTGACAGGGTGATATTGCTGCTTGGGAAGCCATAGTTTGGCAGGAATCCTTGCGCTGAGAGGTAGCGGTATATGTAGAAGTCTTTTTCGCCGTCTCTCATGTTCATAAGTTTTTGGGCTATGGCTTCAATACGGTTTCTGTCCTGGCTTGAAGGGCCTTCTTTTCTGTTTTTGGCGCTTAAGTCCTGGTGTTCTCTGTCAAGGGTTGCGTATTCTTTTCGCCAGTATTCCAGTGCGCTTTCAAAATGATCCAAAAATGAGTCGATGGTTTGGTTGACGAATCCTTCTGTAAACCAGGGATAAACTGTCATTTCTAATGAGAAGGCGCTTTTTGCTGATTCTGTTATCTTTTGTTTTGCATCTGCTACTTTTTTTGATAGGCTGTTTTTGTAGTCGGGTAGCATGGGGTAGTTTGGTTCGTTTAGGTCTAAGATTTTGCCTATGCCTGTTTCGAGTTTAGTCTCCATAGTTTCTAAGATAAGTGAATGTAGGTGTGTTGTTACGAGTTGTTTGTTGTCTAGCATGAATCTGGGTGAGGTTATCTTTCCGGAAACGATCTTTTCGGGGAACCGGTAGAAGTATTGGTCGTGTGGTCCTCTCGCAATGCCGCTTCCGCAAAAGGTCGTGATTATTGAGGGTTGGTTTTTTCTTCCTGCGCGTCCTGCTCGTTGGGCATAGTTGCTTGGGCTTGGAGGAACGTTTCTCATGTAAATTGCCGATAGGTCGCCTATGTCTATGCCCAGCTCCATGGTAGGTGTGCAAACAAGAACGTTTAGAGGGTCGTTTGGGGAGCGGAATTTTGCTTCAATCTTCTTTCTTTCGTCACCGTCTAGTTGACCGCTATGCTCTTGAGCTTGAATTGGGACGGTGTCTTTGAACGGTTTTGAGTAGGCTATTCTGAAATAGTTTTTTTCAAAGTCTCTTTGTTCTAGTTGTCCGCAATTGACGTCTGTGCAGATGTCTATGGTTTGTCGGTGGTGTAGTAAGCCGCATTTTGGGCATATTTTATGTTTGGTTTTGTTTAGGGCTTGGAGCTGGAGGTATTGGCTGTCTAGCATGTAGACTTCGCCAAGAGATATGCCTCTATATCCTTTGACGGGTACCGAAGCCAATATGGGTAGGAGCTCTTTATCGGATAGAATGCTGAAGATTTGGTTTAGCAGATCAGCAGCTTCCTCGCGGCTTAAGCCCAGGACTCTTTGTGTCCATATCATAAGTCGGCTTTTCGGTCCAGTTATCCTCAGCACATATTTGGTTTTGTCGCCTTTGCGTGCTGTATCTGAGTAGCCCATTATGGTACCAGGTGCTTCTGCACCTATGTCAAATTGGCATTCTTCAGTTAATTTAGAAATGATTTCATTTCTAAATTCTCGTTGGTTGAGGACATCTTTGTGGCTTATTGCGCGTTTACTTCTAAAAATATCTAGAATACCGCTCAGATAGTCTTGTCTCTCTATTGGTGAGAGGGTTGCGAGGGGGTTGATTTTTTTCCATAGCGCCTCGTCTTGGGATAGACCTTCAAGTCCATTATAGATTACCTGGACTAATCCGACTTCTTCGAGGTTTCTTTGATTCTTTCTTGTAGAGGAGCCTAGGTCTAAGACTACGTTGTATTCTAGATAACGTTGATACGCCTCATCGGCATCCGATGTTTTGACGTATTTGCCTCTTGCCCTTGCATAATCTGGGATAACATCATTGTTCTCCATAGTTTTGAATATCTTAAGTCCTGTTTGGTTAATGTCGAGGGCTTTGTCTGTACCTTCGATGTAGCCGTTGTCTTTTAGGGCGTAGTAGAGTGATTGTCTGAAATGGATTCTTTTCTGCAGATTATTCATGTGAGCAGCTTGGAGAGCTGTATCTTGGCGGCTGTCCGAGAACGCGATTAATTTTCTCTCGTCTGGGTTAAGCTTTGAAACCACGCTTGACACCAGAACGTCGGTTCCTGTGCTTCTGCCGATTGAGCCAAACGTGAACAGTTTACTAAATTCTCTTGACCTCTTGTCGTAGTAAACTCCACACGTGGGGCAGAAAAGAAACGGCGATGGAACAACTGTTACTTCCAAGCGGTCTTTGCAGCTGCATGTTGCGTATATCTTGTTGCAACTTGGACAGTAGATCGCTCTTTGGGGTCTTGCTTCCTCATGTTTTGCTGTAAGCTGTTTTTCTTCTTTATCGTACCATTCTGCTGGAAAAGGAACAGTCTCCTCATTGAAAGTTCCTATCTGTAGGTAAGCGTTAGTTCCTTGAGTTTCAACCATGTCAATGTCTCGGGGGTAAAGCGTGTTGTCTTCTGTTATGGTGGCGCCGTAGAATTCTTGTCCGCAGGCTCGGCAGAAGTTGAGGGGAAAGGTGGCTCTTGTTTTTTGGTCTTTAGCGCAGGTTGGGCAGGTGCTTTCTCCGCGTTCGTTTAGGTGTGGTCCGTCTTTAGTTAGGCAGGTTGTGATCGTTTTGCCCTGTGAGAAGAATGTGTGGATTTTTGGGACAAACTTGGGCTGTTGGCTGCCAAGGATCTCCACCATTCCAACTGATCCGGCTAATAGTGCCGCTTTTAGCTCCTTGGCGACGTCTTCCTCTGAAAAGCTAAGTCGATGCCGTTCCTTGTACTCTTTGAGAATAGTTACTAGCGATTGAGAGTTTTCTGAGAGTTTGTCTTCAAGGAACTGCACCGTTTGCTGGGCAGAGAGGATTTTGCCTATGCCTTCTGCTGTTTTGTCCTGGTCGGCTACGGGGTTTCCAGTTAATGCTTCTGTTAACGCGATGGCTTTTTCGAGAGTTCCATCAAAATGCTCAAGCATTTCATTTGTTACATGGATGGCTGAGGGCAGCGGGTCAGCACTAGGTCGCGATATTTTGAGGTAATGTTCTCCTATGACGTGTGCTGGCTGGAAATCTTCACTAAAGAGAGTCTTGGCAAAATCAGCGATGAGCTCTTCGCCCCTCTCTCCTTTTTCGCTTTGAACGGTCGCACTTGTGCCAATGCACCGTAGTTTGCCAATTGTACCAGTGCGCTGTTTCAACCGCCTGATTAGGCAGGCCACGTCGGCGCCTTTTTTGCCTGAATAAGTATGAATCTCATCTAAAACAAGGAATTTGAGGCTACGTTGGTCTTTAGGAAAGAGTTTTCTATCTTCAAAACGTGTCAAAAGCAGTTCTAACATGACATAGTTGGTCATGAGTATGTCCGGTGGGTTAGCTTGAATCTCATCTCTGGACAAAAGCTCGCTATCATATGGTTCCTCTCTGCCAGTGGCCATTTTCAGCGCTGCCCTCGCCTCATCAGGACTATTCTTAGTGTCGCCCGTATAGAGCCCAATCTTCAAACCAGACCCATGAAGCCTCAGCGCAAAATCCTCATACTGACTATTAGCCAAAGCATTCATAGGATAAACAATAATCGCCTTAATCCCACTCAAGCCCTGGTCGCGCATCTTAAGGCATTCACTAACGATTGGAATACCAAAGCAGAAGCTCTTACCAGAACTAGTCCCCGTAGTAACAAGAGTATTTGCATTGTCCCTTAATATAGAAAGAATGGCTTCACTCTGATGCTTGTAAGGAAGGATAGGGCTACCTGTTAGCTGTCCATTGGCCTCCTTCCTTGAAAAAATCTTCAGAACTCCTCTATGAAGAATACCCTCATCTACTAACTTTTGTAACGAATCGCCTTGCTCAAAACGACGGTTAAGCTGAATATAGGGATCTTTCCAAAGAAGAGTACCTTCAGCAATCTTGTCCTGAACCCATTTTTCGATTTTAGGGCTTCTTATCTTCTGAAAAGTATAGACATATGTTCTATAGGTATCTTGAACGTACGATAGAGTCTCAAATGGATTCATTTTTTCAACACTTCTAGCGTTACTCTGATTAACAACAGTTAGAGGTATCAGCACTTAAGTCTTAAGATGTTTAGATAAACGGATGTATTCTCTAATCACGCCATCTATCAACCAAGGGGTCTTTTCTTTGACTATAGGAAAAGTTGAAAGGATGTACTTTAGCTCAGGCTCAGTCAATTTGAATAAATGCGCAACAAAAGCATCAATTTCACAGCGGAGTTGAGCTCGTTTCCCTATATCGTGCTTTGTCTCATCCCAACCTTGCACTCCACAGTTGGTAGTCCACTTCGGTTCTAAGATGGACCAATCATCAAGTTCGCTGGTTAGGTCTTGTGAAATATTTTTCCAAGTTGTTCTATACACCTCTGCCCAAAGCTCGGCATATTCATCTGTGGTGCAAATAAGTCGTGCTGAACGACATACTAATTGATCAAAAAACCAGTTTCCAGCCTTGTACCTCGGTATTGGCAATTGATAAATATAAAACGCACTCAGATTTGCGCTAATTTTTCTTCTTAAAATGTAATTCATCACAAAACTGTTCATAAGAGCCGTTAAGAAGCATTGTTCACTTTCTGATATGTTCTCAACCAAGTTCTTTGCCTTCAAGCTATGAACTTCTAAAATCATTAAGGAGTTCACCGATGCAGCGTCCTTGGGTATTATTGTTGTAATTAGGGTAGTTTCGTTTGTGCTGCTTGCAACCAACCTGTAGGCTAGGCGGTATTCCTTCCAAGCTTGATAGCCCCAATGGGCATAGAAATCAAGGGCATCCTTTTCTAACATCCAAAATCTTGGCTCTTCATATAGGTAATAATAATGATGAATCATCTTACCCTCGAATATCCTTAGAGGCGTTTGTTTGGTTTGTATAATATCCTTGTCATCTGAAAGGTGAAGTTCTCTGTGAAACTTGGCGTTCCATGTTCCACTAATTTCTTCCCCTAGCAAAGGAATGTCGCCATACAACTTCTCCATCAGCATTATCTCTTCTTGAGATGCAAATTCCATAACTGATAATGTATCTGGGGAAAATCTCTTTACCAATCTTACTGGAATTCTTAGCCCGTTTTCTTTTAGGTTTGAAAGCACATCTAAGTCATGAATCATAAAGCCTGCGCTAAACTCTTCCGTTGGACCTCCCTTTCCAGTAACCAAAACAACAAACTTAAAGCTACTATGAATAGGGAATATTTTCTGCTTGTTTTCCATGCATAAAAGATATTCCAACTTTGTTTTGTCAAATAGAAGTTTCCTTAACTCTGTGCATCCCTCATCAGTATAAACTCCTGAAGGAACGAGCAAACCTATTCTTCCATTCAATCCGCAAATTTGGTAGGCTTTTTCGATAAACAACTTGAAGGCATTAATGGTTCCGCTGCCTTGATACACAAAAGCGTCGGATTGAACGAAAAACTTTGTTGTATGAGAAAAATAATTGTCACATTCTAGCCATCGTTTAAGAATGACATTGTCCTTGCACAGTTCTTCTTGTAATCTTTTCTTGTCCCTATTGTTCTGTGCTCTGTAGTCTGGAACATAGAAATTGAAGAATTCATCTGAATTCTTGATTAGCTTATCCCATGGCGGATTACCGATTATACAATCAAATCCTTTACCTTCCCCTAGAAAAACATCTGGAAACTCGAATTCCCAGTGGAAGAAGGAATAATCCTTTGAGAGCTTTTCAATCATATTGGCGGTTTCTTTATGAATTGAAGTAAGTCCCCGAAGTTGAATAGATCTCAAAATTCCTTGGGTAGGAGGTTGGGGAGCTTCTTTGTTTAAGGGGCAGAAAAATGCTGAGGTCCAACAGTTAGCTACTTCCTTTTCCTTTAGAAATTCCGGAGATTTCACTAAAGCAATATATTTACTTTTTTTTGCATCCACATCTTCAGACGATTTTTCGGCAAGTTCACTTAACGAAGCATATTCCTGAGCTTCTTTCTTAGCTTCAATTGTTCCAATGCCAAACTCGCTAAGCAGTTTATCCTTTTGTTGTATAGAGTTTTGAAGCTTAATCCTCTTTGAAATTGTTTTATCTTCTTCGCCTACTGGATCGAATGCCTTGTCTGGAATTCCCTTGCTTAGTAGTTCGGAATTTGATCCAATTAGAGAATTCCCACATTTGATATGATGATCTAAGAAATTCAGGGGCATATCTTCAACGCATGAGTTTATCCACAATGAGACTTTAGCTAGTTCTACAGCCATAGGGTTGAGGTCGACCCCGTAGATGCAGTGCTGCAATACCTCTCTTGTTGCTTTTTTAACCTCCTTGTCAGATGGTTCGGCTTGTCCAGTCCGTAGCTTTGCTAGTTCTCTCGATAGATAATTGTTCGCAGCAATTAGAAAAGCCCCACTGCCACAAGCTGGATCACACACTTTCACTGACAATAATGCATTCTGTTTATCCACGACATTGGCAATTTTATCGTCCACTACAGGTTTCAGAGCACTCTTGATCAATTCATCTATCAGGCGAGGATGGGTGTAGTAACTGCCCGAAGATTTACGTGCAACACCACGAGGATCTAGGAAAAAAGTATTTGATGGAACATTTTCTTCATCTATTTCTTGTTCTTTATCAAATACTCTTGGCGCAAAGTCCAGAAGACTCTCGTAAATCGAACCAATTTCTTCAACCCCTAGATCCAAATAGTTAATGCGTTTTAGAACCCTTTCTTCTTCAACTAATGTTAAATTTCTAATTGCTCTGAGTACGTCTTCATTCTTACATTGTTGTTGTGAGAGTATGGAAAGTTCTGCGTCATCAAAAAGACTACCATTATAACCAAATACTTTGAGAGGGAGACACCCTTTCTTCAGCATGTGAAAGGTTACTCTCAATCCTTCCCACAGGTCATGGTGGTCATCTTTGCCGTGTCTTGTTTCTGCCATTTCTCGAAGACGTGTTATGCTGTATTCTTCGATGTAGAGTGAGCCTTTTGTTGGCAGCATGGCACGTTGTTCGGCAAACAGTAGGAATAGTAGGCGGTAGATTACTCTTAGTAGTTCGGCGTAGTATGCTTTGCAGAACTCTTCGTCTTCAATCATTTTCTTGGTTAGTTCAGGTGTTAAGAAGCCGTTCCCTAAGGCTTCGATTGCTTTTTTAACGTTTTTGCGCAGGTCCTCGCCGACTTTTACCCCGGCCGCTACGCTTTCTTTGTAGAATTGCTCTAGAGGGCTGGTGCCGTCTTGGTCGGGGAGGAATCTGCTCGCATGCACCAGTCTGTACATTGCACGAAAATCGGTAAAGCTTCTTTCCCTGAAGATATTTTCCAGGTCAAACTCGACATATCCTTTGGTTGTAGTATGGAAGTATTCGCGGAGGACTCGGAGCAAGATTCCGTTGGTTACAATCCCCCATTTTAAGCCCTTAGTTACGTTTAGGTAGGCTTGCATTTCATCATGAGGGCTACGGGTTCGTCCCCGTCTAACAACCTCTCCCTCGCCACCATCGCTGGCTTCTTCCAAATCTTGGGCAGGAGCAACCATGTGTATCTTTGGCGCTAACTCGCTACTCCAGCCCCTATGAGAAAGACGGAATCGGAGTTTATCATCGCCACCAACTACGATTTCTTCTCTTCTAAAGTCAGGATCAAATCCCAACTCTTTGAAAAGAGGAACCATCCATTTGCTTCTTGCCTCAGAAACAGACATCTTCTGATAGCGAAGGGATATGGCATCCCAGCGTTCAAGAAGCAATTTGAATGAGTTGGCTATCTTGTCGCCGAGTTCTCGTTTGTCTTTTGTGGGAGTTGGCTGGTTGAAGGCTGCAAAGCATTGGGGTTCAACCCTTGGATTCTTGACGTTCTCGCCTTGAATGGTTTCTAAAAATTCGGAGGTGATTATGCCGCCGTGCGCTGACATGTTTTTGAGGGGGTTTTTTCGCAAATCAGCTACCTCCCAAAGAAGGATAATAAACAGTAACACATAGCAGGTCTACCGATGCAACGGAGAGGTCGTCGATGCCTTGAAGCCACTGCTGCTCGCCCTGATTCTGCAGGCTCTTTTTCACCTGCATCCGCTCAGCCGTCAACTCGGTACAACGCTCCTGAGCTCGAAGCTTCAACGCCCCCTCAAGGTTGCTCTTGGAAATCGCAGCTGCCAAGTCCTCGCACATCTCAATGGGAGTTCTTCTGTTGTCCGTTGGTACTGAATGAGATAGCGCTTCAGCCTCAGCCGACGTTAGCTTAGCGTCACCATGTACTTCAAACCCAACAGTCAACAGTTCTTCAACGATAGAGACAGGTTGGGTGTGGACAGCGTACCTTGCAAGAAACGTGTAGACCGCCGAGACCCTACTAGCTGCTTTAGTTGCTATACATGCAGTGCGTCCATAAACGTCGGTTTCTTTTGGCGAGAAGGTAAGTTGCTTGACTAGCTCTATTAGGTTTCTTACCAGCTTATGTCCTAAGTCAATGACTTCCAGGTCAGGATCGTCTCTGCCTCGCAAGGGGTCAAAGGTAGTTCTTGGTAATACAGTTTTCTCTAACCCTTGAGAGAGACGATTATCCAAAACTTCAACCCGAAGAGTGCCATCCACGTTAGGGGTTAATCGGCAACCAAACCGTTTCAACCCACTTTTAACGAAGTCCTGAATCTGCCCACTGCTCCCTATCAAGTTCTCGGTTTCACTGAGACGTTTTTTAACTTCAGACAAGTCGATACTCGATTGACCATAAAAGTTATCGTTTTTCATGCGCTGAACGGATTCATCAGAAAAAGGATCAACTACCAGTTCAGGTTTTGAAGTTGAACCTTCAAAAAATGCATCCATACTTAACTGTCCTAAGGGGACTTCTAAGCGGTGCTCTCGAATTAAATCCAAAACGGATAAATCGTCACCAAAGAAAGGCGGAGAAAACCCAAACTCATCTCTAATCCTATAAGCCTTCTCCACCAAAACCTTTAGGATAGCAGCTTCCAATGAATCGTTAACAACCATTGTCCTAATGTAAACAACGGGTTCACGCTGCCCATAACGATCAACACGACCATTTCTTTGCTCAAGCCTATTGGGGTTCCACGGTAACTCATAATGAATTATCTGTGAAGCAACATATTGGAGGTTAATTCCTTCAGAAATGCAGTCGGTAGCCACCAGAATAGCTCGGGGCGCAAGCTCAAATTCTTTGAATCGCTCTTTCCGCTGAGAATCATTCATAGAGCCATGAATCACAACAATCTTGGCGTCTCGATAATTCCTGTGTTGTGGAATATTCTCAGCAAGATAATCTAATGTATCCTTGTATCTTGTAAAAATTATGACCTTGGGTTTATTCCTATAAAGTTCACGCAATGCATTATCAAGCAACTCGGCAAGCTTGGCATCCTTGTCAGGTGTAATCTTTCGTGCAGCTGACAGCGTCTGCTCCAGTAACTCTTTTTCCTTAAGCGCCGCATCTTTATCCCCAAACAGATGATGCTCCATCCTTGAACCAGGCTCCTCATCATCCAATCGATCCCCCGGATCGTTATCCAATACAGAGGCACGGGCTTCATCCTCTGACAAACCAACATCTTCATCCACTTGATTATCTTGAGCACCAATTTTTCCATCAATAACCTTGAGCCGATTCTTAAGTGAACAAACAAGAGCGTAAGGAGAGCTGAGAGCCCGCTTGTGAAAATGCATCACCGTCCACTTAGCAATGTGCATCTTAAAGGTACGCTCGCCACCTGCACTATCAAGAATATGCCTACCTAGCCGCTCAACCTCCTTGACAACCTTGATTTCCTGAGAAGAAAGCCGAGCGTATGCTTCTTTTGTGTTCCTCTGGGGAAATGGACTTTTCTCGCCTGCTCTACTCATTTCAGTTTCCACGTCGCTTCGTCGACGCTGACAAACATACTTCTTTGCAATATCCCGATTGATTACAGGGTCACTATCTGAACCAGTTACAGCACCCACATCAAGCATCCTAAGCAGACTAGCAAATGTATCGGTATAGCCATTATGCGGTGTAGCAGTAAGCATAATGAGATGCTTAGTTTTCTTGGAGAGCTCACGCATCAACTCCCAGCGGTCCATCTCAACTTTGTTTCTGAATTCTGATTGATGAGGCTTAGCAACGTTATGAGCCTCATCCACCAGCACAATATCCCAGTTTTGCTCGATAATCTGTGGTTTAACCTCAGGCATCTTGGCATAATCCATCGATGCGATAAGATACGGATAATGTTCCCATGGGTTACTTCCCGGAAGAAGCTCTCGCTCCATTTCCCGACGGTGAGAACTAGATATTATTCTAGCATCCACATGGAAGAAGTAATCTAG
This sequence comes from Candidatus Bathyarchaeota archaeon, assembly GCA_963702095.1. GTDB lineage: Archaea > Thermoproteota > Bathyarchaeia > Bathyarchaeales > Bathycorpusculaceae > Bathycorpusculum. The sequence goes on along the minus strand of OY969706.1, from coordinate 1,032,065 downwards.
GGCTTCTTTCCATTGTTCCCTCAACATAGCAGGACAAATAACCAGCAGCCGAGAAGCACGCTGCCTAGCAAACAACTCAACAACAGTAAGGCCCGCTTCAATCGTTTTGCCCAACCCAACATCGTCAGCTATGAGTAAACGAACACGCGGCATCTCAAGCGACATAACAACGGGAACCATCTGAAAAGAAACAGGCACAACCCGGCTCCGCTGAAGACTAAGCAAAGGCGCAGCACCATGAATCATACTGAGGCGAAAAGCCCTCAACATTAAATCCTGCGCAGAATAATTACCCAAAACTTCACTTGAAGGCGGCTCAATCTTACCGGCACGTATCTTCTCAAAAGGTACGTAAAACTTTCGGCGCTCAACAGGTGCACCATCGATACTTGTGGCAACAAGAACATTACCCTCGTCTCGTATGTCGTCCACCCGCCAAAGCCTTGATCGCAACTCAACAATAGAGCCCAAAGGAAACTCGGAATGTCTAGATTCAGTGGCCAACAAAAATCCTCCGATTGGCAGATAGCACAATTATTGACAGATGACTATCCAGATTAGTTCTAACAGAATGTGCTTCCATGTTTAGTCTGCGCTCTATTGTTGTTGATATTAGCCAATTGTTAGTCGATAAGGCATAAAACACTTGTCATAAATCAAAGCTCAGGACAACGAAGAAAAATCGACTGAATCACCTATTAAGCAGTAGAACTACAACATTTGCACATTGTTTGTTGTTGTTCTTTTGAACTTTGACCTGTTTAAGAGAAGAAGAAGGTTGCTGCACTGTTGTTTCTTCTTCTACTAAGAAAATGCCTGCGTTCTTTAGGTCGGTCTTAAGTCAAGAAGAAAAAAATGCATAGGGCAAGACAAAAAGAGAACTAAGCGTTGACTCCACTAATCGTTTAGTTATGATTGCGAGAAATTGCGAGAAAACATGGAAAACACCTCCTTAAGATTTAGCAGACCGCATCCCTAACAGTTTGACTGCGGTGTAACGTGTTTTCGTCAACCGTAGCTGTAGCATGGCAAACAAGAATGAAAGAAGAAAAAATACTGATTTCTGGAAAAAAATCGATTTTTCTTCTTCTCAAGTGAAGTTGTTGTTACAAGCTAAAAATAGAGGTGCACCGAAAAAGGTATCGTAAAATCCTTAGTACAGATACCTGACAAAAAGTTAATAACCGTTCATTTTATGGTTAAAAGAAGGCTAAATTGAGGTTTTTGAGGCTTTAAAAAATGGCGGAGAATTACAGAGACATGGACGATTTTAAAAAAGAGGGGGGGTTAGTTGACCGCAAAGATCAGCTATTGGCGTCTTTTGGTGAATCGGAGCTTGATTTAGGTGTTTTCAGCAACTCGCAAAAGGACAATTCAGCACAAGAAAGCACCGTTTGCAAACGTAAAACGAGTTTGAAAGGGCCAGGTTACCGCAAAAAGCATGTCTATGTCAAAAGTGTTGCAAAGTATCGGGAGGAACGTGAGCGAAGGAAACGGGTTTGTGAGCTTTCAAATTTAAGCCAATTGGAGATAGCTGAGCGATTGGGTGTTAGTGTTCGGACGGTTCAGCGGGATCAAGCTAAAATTAAGCCGTACCATCTGGGGCAGTTTAATCGGTTTTGCCGAGAACTACGTGAAAAGGAAATGCGGGAGTATAACGAAACCTCTGAATCATTGTCTTTGCCGCAGAGAGCTAAGCTATTGATAAAGTTGCTTGATCGCCAAAGAAAAGAAGAGGAAGCACACAAGAGGTTTTTGCGAACATTCTTTATCGACATAGATTTGGATCGCTGTGCAGCTGACGGTTTTCCTGAAGCCAAACCTTTCATTGCAAGCCACAAAATGAATTTGAAAGAGGGGATCCAATTTGTTGTTGTTTTCCATAAGAATGGAAAAAAATACGCTGTCAATGTCGGAAATTTAGCTCAAAGCACCAACGCAACCGGAAATCCATACTAACCAATTAGGAATATCCTGACGAAGCAGGAGGATCACAGCCAAAGACTTCAATCCATTTCTTCTTTGCTTCATCTGGCCATTTGAGTTCTGTCTCATTAATCTCAGGGACTATCTCTGGATAATTCTTAAGGATCTCTTGTGCCTTTCCAATGGCACTCATTGTAGCTGTATCTATAGCCCTTTTAGAACGGATTATTAATTGAGGATTCAGTTCCCCACTGGTTTTAAAGCGAAGCCAAGCAGCCAAGTTTATCGCTTGCTCAGCTAAACTCTTTACGAAGTCTATGTCGTATAGGCGCGGAGGCTTCCACCCTGCAAGGAACAGATAATCCTTCATATACCTAGAATCGGTAAGACGTCCGGATTTCAATGCAACTTCATTGAGGGTTGGCTCCCTAAAAAACCTGAATTCGTGTCTAAGTTCTTCCAAAGCATTTTTGACAACCGCCGCTTCGTTACGATAACGTATCAAACTACCTTTTTCTTGCTCACTATGTTGCTGCTCATTCAGCGATTCCTCCGTCTTGCTTCCAGATGGCTTTTTCAAACCAAACTCCGAAAAGTGGTCACACCAATAAATTTTGAAAGATTCAGGTACAGGGTATTCTATCCACATTTGCTGTTTTAGAGGTTTAATGGTTAGTTTCTCGTTGGGTTTGGCGATTAAGAGGTTTTTGATTTGTTTGTAGAGAATTCTTTTTTCATGCAGGTCTCTCCATTTTACTTGGAGTTTTCCTGTTGGAGATAGGGTGAAAACGGTTCGGCTTTCTTTGAAATGAAACCATAACAAACCCTTTTTAGTTTCCTCAACTGTCACAAGTGAATTTTTCGCCAAGGCATCGTATGAATCGTGCCAATCTGCATTTGTCTGATAAACCACTTGCGAAGACATAGTTGACCGCAAAATACCCCGTATCGGCGCGACATTACTTAAAGGTATGACAAAGCAAGGTGTAAAAAGTTGAGACAGTACAAGTATAGAATTGCTTTAAGGTTAGGAACACCCGAGATGGAGAGGCTTGAGCAGCTTATTTTTGAGCGCAAATTCAAGAACATAAGCCAAGCAATCCGAGCAGCCATAACCGAATACCTAAACAAACAGGAGGCAACTCAGGATTGAGCAACAAACAAATCGAATTCTTCACTAAACTACGAGACGCTTACCAAACAATAGTCGATGCAGCAAACCAATACATCCAATCGATCACGCCACCCCAGATTGAACTAACTGCAGTTCAAGAGCTAACATTTACCACTCTAAAGTTCGAGGCTCAGCAGGGCACAAAACTGGGAGACTTTGAGGTCGCCTACAAACAAAACAACCTACCGGACAAATGGCAAAGCGCCCATAACATCCTAAGGATCAACAACGCAACCATCAAAGACCGCTATCAAGGCGACACCTACCAATACAGCTACTGGCTCTACGGAGAAGACAAAATCTACCGGCAAAAACACAAACCCAAAACCGACACATAAGGTAGGAGTTTTTCTTGGCTAACTATCGAACGTGGGCACACCTAAACTTGGGGGGCAAACAAGAATGGAGCGACGTCTTCCGGGACAGCAAGGTTCCAGTACAAAGCATCAAAACCCAACAAGCCAAACTCGGCAACAATAAAGACTTTGCAAGAGGAGTCCTTGAAGGGTATGCTTAATGAATCTAAAGAGCTTGTTTGCGTTCGATACGTTGACCATGTCCTCTATAATCGAGCAATAGCTGTCGCCATGAAGCCACAAATTAGAAAGGCAGTGGGTTGGCTGGTCTACGAATGCGAGCAATACATAACCCTAACATGGGATCACGACGATGAATCTCCAACCTTACATGGCGGCGACGCCAAAGCTTCAGGACTTGTCTTGCTAAAAACTGACATCTTAGAGATGCAAAAGCTATCATCGCGTTTTGAGTTGAATTTAAATGTCAAACAGCCTAAACTAGAGGATGAGTATGCGCTTCGACCATCGGAGCGAAAAACTCACCGTAAACAATACGGGGAAGCAACAAATGACCGCTGAAACCATAGCGAAAGCGATCGCCTCACCCATCATAAGAAACCAGCAACTCACCGTTGAAGACCTAAAGAAAATACCCTACCCCATGAAAATCCAAGGCAACATCATCACCTTAGAAATTAGCAAAAGAGGCTACAAACTACGCCAACCAGTAACGCTAAACCTCGGCAAAGTCTTAGCAGCTAAAGAAAGAGGACTCGTCGAATATGTCCTATCCGCCTTCCTATCTGACAGACCAACACTCATACCATACATCTTTGACAACCAAAGCCTCCTCAAAGTTGCAAGACACCTTCTGCGGCACTGCTCAGGATCCTCAGGCACCTTCATCACCTACACGGTGCAAATACGCAAATATGCTGAATGGCTCGGCTACAGCCCAGACCTCATAATAGCAGACACCAAACCCGTCGGCAACATACCAGACCCACAAAGAGTACAAAACCACACAGGCAACATCAACGACTACCTCGCATGGCTACAAGACGAAGGAATTAAGCCTGGACCAGTCAACAACTACATAAAAAGCGTAAAAACCTTCTACAGAGTCAACGGCGTTAGAATAGACCTAATAGAACCCCTCAGCAGACGCGTAACCTACAAAGACAGAGCACCCAAACCCGAAGAACTAGAAAAGTTGCTTGACATCGGCACCCTAAGAGACAAAGTCCTCGTCAGTTGCTTAGCACTCGGCGCTTTCCGGGAAGAAACCCTCAGCAGACTCCAGTACAGACACGTCAAAGAAGACATAGAAAACAACACAAACCCAATCCATGTGCATATCGAAGCGGATATCACTAAAGGCAAATACCACGACTACGACACTTTCCTTGGCGCTGAAGCAGCCCAATACCTAAGAATCTACCTTGACCAAAGACAAAAAGGAACCGAACGCAAACCACCCGAAACCCTAACCGACAACTCACCACTAATCCGAGACCACACAAAAAGTGAAATCAGGGGAATATCCTCAAAGCAAATCCGCTACCTCGTCCACCGACTTTACGTCAAAGCTAACCTGCTTAAACAGCGCAACGGGCGCATGTACGACCTCAGAGTTCATAGCCTACGAAAATACTTCAAAACCCAACTTCTATCTTTAGGCGTTCAACCCGACTACGTTGACTACATGATGGGCCACACCGTCGACACCTACCACGACATCCAAAGCGTCGGCATAGACAAACTACGAAACGTCTACCAATCATCAGGCCTATGCATCGGAAAGAAAACACCGCTTAACAAGATAGAGACCGCTAAAGAGCTGCTGCGAGCTTTGGGCTTAAACCCAGAACAAATACTCACCAAAGACGCTCTATCTCAAGGTGCAGTCACTACTAAAAACGCAGATGACCTACAGAATTATCAGTTCCAACTTCTTAGCCAGACGCTAAGACAGCTACTTCACCAAGAGGCGACAGTACAAAATGTCTAACGTGTACTGTAAACGGTCGTATGTAATGCTTTACGTGTATCGTGAAAACCGTCGGACCCGCTTCAATTTTAATTTTCTGCGTTTGGTTTTTTGTGTTATTTAATGAAGGCAACGCCCTCCTTGCTCATCATCTTCTGGCGGGCTTACCTTTGGCGGCTGTTTGTTTTTTACGTTTGAGGTGTGTTGCAGAATGGTTGTGGAGTCCACCACAAGCAGACGGATACTTGCAGGCGTTAAAAGCAAAATGTTTGAGTCAACGGGCATATAACAGAACAACCTTGAGCTAAGCTTGCGGAAAGCGGGCGGATTAAATTCTTTCCAGAAGACATAGTTACATTTGGCGGCAAAGGCATTTTGGGGTTCCTATTTATTTATCGGTTAAGTGGTTTTCAAGGTCTGAGTCAAAGTTATCAATTAACAATTGTAAGCTTTCAGTTATTTCTTCTACACGTTCCCTGGCATGCTTTTTAATCAATACTGGGTCAAGCATGGAGTATACGTGGTAGTATCCGCCACCCTTAATGGTTTTAGTTTGCTTATTAACCAGGTTTACGCTAACTAGTTTAGATAGGCAGCGGTGTACTGAGCTTCGGTCTTTTTCTACTATGGCGGCGATTTGGTCTAGACTTGCGTTTTGGTTTTTTGCGACCGCTTGAAGTACTTCTAGGTCTGTTGGTTTTAGGTTATATAGGCATGTGAGTAGGTCGGTGCATGTTGCACCTTTTTTTGTTAGCAGATTGATGCTTTCCATGGATAATGCACTGTGATTTCGCCCATATAAATAGTATTGTTCGATATTGTCAATACCGCAAGATATATTTGGCCGTAGCGGTATTTGCATTGACAAGAAAGTGTGGACTATGGAGAAAAAATTTGAGTGCCCAAGGGGCATACCGGAAGAGATGTGTGACCACGCCTCCACCTGTAACGTGTGGAAACTAAGAGAAAACGCGAAAAAACAAGACTAAAAGCGGTTAAGGGAATGCCAATGTTTGAGAATAAAGAATTAGAGCAAATAAGACTAAAAAAAATTCAAGCTATGCTTGACCAAGCAGACACAATAAAACAAGCCAGCAGCCACCCACTTATTATCACCGACGACAACTTCCAAAACACCCTAAAAGCACATGAGCTATTGGTTGTAGACTTCTGGGCGCCCTGGTGCGGACCATGCCGAATGGTTGGACCAGTAGTAGAGCAGCTGGCAACAGAATATGCAGGCAAAGTAACGTTTGGGAAAATGAACGTAGACGAAAACCAAATGGTCCCAAGTAGTTTCGGAATCATGAGTATACCCACAATCGTCGTCTTCCACCACGGTGAAGCAGTGGAGCGAATAGTTGGCGCTTATCCAAAAGCTCACATAGAAGCAACATTCAAAAAACATATTGGGCAATAGACGAAGGCTATGTCATGATAGAACCAAAAAACGGCAGACCAATTTTCTTCCCTGAAAACCTGGTTACATTCGGCAACATCGCTCTTTTCATATGGATTATTCTGGATACAGTTGCTTTCCTACTATACGATTTTACAGCAGGTATTGTATTTTTTATCTTAACTCTAATCTTGATCTATGGTGTACTGCACCTACTCGGTTGCCTAAGGCCATGCCACAATTGCATAAAATGCACTCATGGCATGGGACGTTTGGCAGCATTGTACTTTGGCAGACGCATCTTCAAAGACTACAAATACAGCTACAAACTGCCCACAGCAATATTCTTTACACTATACATCGGCGCTTTTCCAGCGGCATTCGCACTCTACTCTGCTATCCAAGATTTCACAATCATAAAAGTAGCAGTATTCACAGCTCTTCTAGTGCTTACAGTCTTTAGCGCTACAACATGGCGAACAAAAAAAACGTTCACCCAACAAAAATAATATGTCTTCAACCAATGCAAATAGTGGATTGATTCAGGCTTAAAAGTTGAGGAGTTAGCAATGGAACATCATATTGACCGCGTCAAGTTCCTAATGTCGGAAGAAAGAAAGCAACAGCATAATCCAGACACCATTCTAAAAGAGGCAGGGGTAACGAAGGGAATGACTATCGCAGACTTAGGTTCTGGACCGGGCTTTTTTACTTTACCGATGGCTCAGATGACAGGAGAAAAAGGCATAGTATACGCCGTTGACAGCAACCGAACCATGCTTAGTGGCTTAAAAGGAAACATTGCCAAGTCAGAAGTGAACCCAACAATCATAAAAATAGTAAATAGGGACGTGTGCCACACAGGAATTCCAGAAGAATCGGTAGATATCGTCGTCTTCGCCAACGTTCTACATGAGGTAGAGGACAAGAAAGCTTTCTTCCAAGAAGTTAGACGCATATCTAAACCAACGGCCACCGTTGTTGATGTAGACTGGAAGAAGATCCAAACTGAGCATGGACCGCCATTAAAAGACCGTCTCTCAGAAGAGGAAGCCAAACGGGTTTTTACAGGGAACGGTTTCTCTGTCATTAAACAAGTTGACGTAGGACCATACCATTATGAGTTAATCTGTAAACCAAGTTAACTACCAAGAAACTCAACCAAAGCAGCGATTTATGTACCAATTAAATTTGGAAGGTCAACTTGTCGGTGAATTCAAATGCAAATATTCTGCTAAAATAACCAGCATTTCTACAGCTAATCGGTATTGTCGCTCTTGAATTATGCATAATAAGCCTGCCGTGAATGCGCTTTAGGTTTTTATATTTAGATGTCGAGTAATTTGCGATACTCTTGTCTGGAAGCTTCAACAAAAAAAGCGGCGAACCACACACTGGAATATCTGATGGGTCAATGTGTAAAGGGGAAACTAAGCCCATTATTGTCGACTACTCAGTTAAACCAGAGACTAAACCCAAAAAATCAAAGAAGCCCCCTCCTAAACTACAGGAAACCTCGGTCGTCTGCGAATACGATGAGGAGAACATAGATGACGAACCCACAAAACACCACTATACCTGCACCCACTTGGACCCCTATGACTTAAAAAACCGCATACAAAAAAACACCTATATCCCACTCGAAAAGTTCCTCCTCAACTTGGAAGCCTCAAAAATCAAGCAAACAGACAAAATCGACCGCTTAATCGCAACAGACGCCATCCGAACAAAACTAATCCCCTACAACTTCCAACTCCACACCGCCCTCCAAGTCATCAACGAAATGAACGGCAACGCCATCCTCGCCGACGAAGTAGGTTTAGGCAAAACCATCGAAGCCGGCTTAATCATGAAAGAACTGCTTTTGAGGGAAGAAATCAATTCTGTTTTGATTGTTTCGCCAAAGAGTTTGTTGTCGCAGTGGAAGAGTGAGATGGCTGATAAATTCGGGGAAGCCTTCTCCATCGCCAACGTGCCAGGGGAACACGCCAACCTGAAAACGGGCAACCGACTGATCTGCTCCCATAACCTGCTCGTGCGCAAGTATGGGGAGCTTGCAGGTCGAACGTGGGATTTGGTTGTGGTGGATGAGGCGCATGCTTTCCGCAACACCCATAGCAAAGGCCGCTCAGCCCTATCCAGCCTCAGAAAAAACCGTTTGCTCCTCCTCACCGCGACGCCGCTGTGCAACCGCCTAACCGATCTCTACAGCATCGTGGATTTGATTGAGCCAGGGCGTTTGGACAGTGAACGCGCGTTTATTTCACGGTTCGCCGAAGATGCCAGAAGCCGAGTGGTAAAAGAGCAAGAAGCCACTTATCTACGCCAAACCATCCGCGGCGTCATGTGCCGCACCCGAAGGGAGCATACGGGCATCCCCTTTACGAAGCGCTGTGTTGAATCCAGAACACTGGAGCCCAACCAGTATGAGCGGGAGTTCATTGAGGAAGCAACCGAGTACCTGCGTAAAGTAAGCAACAACCACTTCAAAACCATCGAAACCCTCATAGCCGAGAACCCCAGCAGAAAACTTACTACGTCCCAGAGCAACGCGATTTTGGTGTTCCAAGCTATCACCCTGCAACAGTCGTTTTCAAGTTCGCCGTTTGCAACGGTGGAGTCATTGAGGAAGAGGCAGCAGCGGTTTCCCATGGAGAAAGAAGCCACTGACAAGTTGATTGAGATGGCGTCGAAAGTGAAGGGTGCAAAGATGGAGCTGCTACGAGAGGTCCTAAACGAGGCGCCAAAAGAGCAAGCGTTGATTTTCTGTTTACGCAAAATTACTGCCCGCAAAATCAAAGAGTTGCTCAACGCTGAATATGGGAAAGCCGCTGTGTACGTGGGTGATATGAGTCAGGCGGAAAGAGACCATGTGATTGCGAGCTTTAAGAGCGGCGAAACCAAGTACCTCGTCGCCACCGACGCCGCCGCGGAAGGCCTCAACCTCCAGAACTGCTGCGTCATGTTCAACTACGACTTACACTGGAACCCCATGAAAATCGAACAGCGCATAGGACGCATCCACCGCTATAAACAGGACCGCGACGTCACAATCTTCAACTTAGCCGTCAAAGACACCATCGACGACTACGTGCTCCATGTGCTCTACCAAAAAATCGACTTGTTCACAATGACTGTGGGCAAGATGGAGACGGTGCTCTCGGAGCTAAAAGAGGGTTCACAGGACATCCAGAAAACCATCGGTGAAATCCTGCTTCGAAGCAACAGTCGCCTCGACATCCAGCGGGAACTGGAGAAGTTGGCGAGTAACCTAAATTTTGTGAGGGAGAATCAGGAGTTAGCGGAACAATTTACTCAAGGGGTCCTCGATTGAGCGGCGATTGTGAAATCCGCCGGTTCTTCGAAGCCTACATCCAAAGTAGGGGAGGCAAAATCGCCGAGGAGGCAAATGACACCGTCACCGTGGCTTACCCAGATGGCACTCAGCAATTTAGCTTTCAACCCGCCGTCGCCAGAGAAAAAAAAATTCCGCTGATCACCGCAGGCAGTCCAGCGTTCCAGCAGATACTCAAAGAAGCCTTGGAAAACAGCCTTCTGAGCCAAATCAGCCTCAGTCCCAAAGAGAGCTTAGAGGCACTGGTGAAGGCTTACTTTAGGGATACGCCAGATTCCTGCGGGAAATGCCAAAAAGCCCAAGTGACGCAAGAAGGCGGCAGAGTCTGCACCCAGGCGGAACCGTGTTTTCACCAGATAAACAACGGAAAAATCGTCTCCGTAAAAGTTACCAGAAAGGAGGCTGCCCGCTTTTTCCAATTCTACTATTCAGTATGTTTCAAGAACAAGCTTAGAGCAAAAAGCGAAGAGGTTATCCCCATCCTGCTGGATGAAGAGGGCAACCGCGTAGGCGACCGCGACTTCGACGTTGGGGCAGTTCTGGGGAATGAGGCGATTAAGGTTCAGGATTTCAAATCGAAGCTAAAACCAGAAGCCTACGACGAGTTGAAAGCCTCAGCGGACACGCAACTGAGGGCTCTAATCAGAGAGAAGGTAAGGCTCTTTGATTTGCCACTGGTCGAGGAGAAGAGGGCGAGGCTGCGGAGTTTTGAGCGACGACTCCGACGTGAGAGGCGGGAAAGGGTTATCTCGAAGAAGCATGATTTTGACTTCCCGAAGTGGCAAGCCGACTACGAGGCGCTTTTGGAGAGGGAAGAGGAAACTTACCAGACCAGCGTCAATGTGAAACTGCTTAATCTGCTTGTAATCAACACGGCGAAGGTCAAGTTAGAAGTCGCCCTCGACAACGGAGCGGTCATACAGTCCGCCGCCGTCATAGGCATCGACACTCCGGAAGTCACGTGCCAAACATGCAAGAAAACCATCACAGAGGGCCATGCCACTGAAGATGGCTTCTATGTCTGCGGCGACTGCACACGGCAATCAGTCGACACAGGCAAACTGTACTCAAAAAAAGGGTCTCTGACCCTAGACGAAACCTTAGGCGAATACTTTGAACGCGACAAGGCATTTGTCTGCGTTGTCTGCGGCAAACGTCACAGCCGTCTCCTCGAATTTCGCTGCAGCCACGACAACTCCAGCATATGCATCCACCACTATGACGTCTGCGACGTCTGCGGCAAAGTATTCTCCAAACTCAACCTCACCTACACTAGCGAATTCCAAAAGAAACTTTGCATCAAACACCTTAAAAAGGAGCCCTAAAACGATGAAGCGAAAATACAGCGGCATCCTAAAAGAGTGCTCGGAGCAACCCGACGGCGACTTAGCAGTGTTTTTGGGGGACAGGTTGGGGGTTCCGCTGGATAAGGCTGAGGTGTTGGCGGCAAGAATAAGAAAGGAGCACCGCCAGACCGGGAATGTACAGGTTGGAGTGCGGAGGATTCTGGAGAAAAACCCCAAAACGGACGTTGCCGCAAAAGTAGCCGCTTACACGGTTGGGTGCCTCTCGCAGAAGGAGTTCGGGGTTTTCGTGCAGTGGATGCTTGAAGAGTTGGGCTATGAAATCCAGAGCCGATGCGCAGTTGATGGGGGCGTTGATTTTGTGGTGGCGTTAAACGGCGAGAAGGTTGCTGTTTTAGCCCGCAAATACCCGGTTAGCCATGCAGTGTCAGAGGCGATCTTTTTGGTTTCCCAGCAAGCCCAATGCACCCATGGATGCAGCCGCACAATCCTCATCGCAACCACGCAGTTCACGGATGGGGCAGCCGCGGAGGCGCAGCGGTTGGGCGTTGAACTCTGGGGCAGCGACGTGTTAGCCGCCAAAATCGTGGAGGCAAAACAGTGCGCCCGCAAAATTGAGCAAGCCACTCTCCCGCCGTATGGGGGTTCGCTTCTGCGGAGTCTTTTGGCGTTGGGGGAAGCCAAGATTTTCTTGGTCGAGCGCAAGTCAGAGGGAAAGTACGATGTAGTATTGCCGGGCGTGAGGTATCCGCTGCTCACTTTTGAGGTGGACATGGAAGTGGTGGTTCGATGCGTGTTTAGGATCAAATACAATGAACCCGTCCCCGAAAGCAACGGCGAACAAATAGTCGGCACCGACGAAAACGGCAGTCGACTGGGACCCGAGGAACAACAAGCCTACGAGGCAATCACAAAGTACTTGAGTCAGTTCTTGGAGTAACGGGCTTTTGACCCCTAAATTCCCTCGTCCGCCGTCGTAGAAGAAGGGATCTTCTCGCATGCAAGAGCTCTGTCTTTTACAGAAAGTTAACGCTTGAGAAAAGAGTAAAACGTTATGTATAAAAGAGGAAAGTACGTGTTTTTTTGATGTTAGATTTGAGTTAAGTTGATTTGGAGTTGAGGATTAGTTTTTAAGGGTTGCATTGAAGAAAAAACTGTGAGGCATCAAATAGAACCATTTTGGCTAGGGCTAAGGGTCTACCGTGGCCTGGTCTTAAACGTTTTAGGCGTAAAGGTTCCTTTTTTTTGCGGTCACAAATTGACCTATAATTGTAACCTCAAATGCAAGATGTGCCCTTTTTGGAAAAGAATTCAACATGATTCTAGTTTAGAACAGGAGAAAACAATTCTAAAACATGTTTACGATTCGGGCGCTTGTGGAGTTGCATTTGAAGGTGGGGAACCGCTTCTTAGGCGTGATTTGGCGAGTATCCTTGCTTTTTCACGTTCTCTGCCTTTGCATACTAGTCTCATAACTAATGGTACGCTACTTGAATCCCGAATCGACGAGATTGCTCCATACATCAACGGTGTTGTTTATGTTTCATTAGATGGGCAAGAAAAAACTCATGACTCCATTAGAGGGGTTGAGGGAAGCTTTAGAAAAGCTGTGAACGGTATAGGTGAAGCAAGAGAAAAAGTTTCAGTAACTATTAACACGACAATAATGAAGGAGAACATCGATGAAATAGAAAGCATGGTTAAATTAGCAGATGAGTTAGGCACAAAAATATCTGTAGCAGTAGCTCATGAGTACTGCAACACCAATGTATCTTCACCTGCTCAAAGCAAGATACCGAAAATAGCGCATAGTCTTATGAGAATGAAGCGGGAAGGTTATCCAATTGTTAACTCAATCGGTTATTTGAAAGTGATGGCTAAAGAGAAAAACTGGCATTGTAAGCCTTGGACAATGATAAATATTGACCCCAATGGAAACGTAGTTTTGCCTTGCTATGTCCACAATGACTATGCAAGCTGTAGGTCTATCTTTGAGGGTGGCATTAGAGGCGCTGTCTCGGATTTTGATTGGAAAAAAATAAGTAACTGCCAAAAGTGCAATCTTCATTGTTATGTTGAGCCTTCGTTGGTTCTTTCAAGGGATATTAGTGCATACTTGCATTGGGCTTTCCGAATTAGTATTTGAAAAGCTTGTAACTATACCGCAATAAAAAATGGGTGTAGGATTTAAAAATGTGTGAAGAGTGTCCGAGAGATTACTGAGCCCTAAGCGGGTTACAGCCAATACACCCATCCACTCATTGCCCTCTAAATCGCCCTCATATCATAGAAACAAGAGATTTTACTCAACAAACGTAGCAATCCACACGCCAACTTTTTAATTAAGTGTATACTGATTTACTATTATGCTATTAGCAGAAATCGCCATTTTAATGAGGGAAATAGTGGACCGATGCCCCGGTTTAGACGGAGCCACATTTACATTCCTGCCACAGAAGGCTAAGCCATCGTTTAGAGGATACAGCATAAACATTAAAGGAGTATTTTCTAGAGAAGACATTAGTGGCTTAAGAAAAATAGTTGAGGGGCACGACTTAGTTATGGACATTAAAGCCGATCATGTGTTGATTTATGAAACCAGGGGGTTCCGATAATTGATCGGTCACTATCAAAACCCTTATGTTTGTAAAAGGCAATATTATGAAAAGAGGCTGATGTATCTTTAGTCCAAAAAAGCGAGCACCAAGAAACGCCAAGAACCGAGGAAAAATCGGACAATACCCAATGAGTATTGGGGAAGAATTTGAAGTAACTATTTTCGATATAGCCCCAAACGGAGAAGGCGTCGCAAAAATCAAGAACTACCCCGTCTTTGTTAAAAACGCCAAACTAGACGAGCGTGTGAAAGTAAGGATAACAAACTTGACTGCAGGTGCCGCTGACGCAGAAATAGTCACTTAAACCTCTACACTGGGAACCGGTTAGCAGACCAAGGCAATGTCTGTTGGTTTCCTGTTTGGAGTGTCTATGCTGGTTTAGGCTCTGTTGGCGGTTTGTTTTTTTTTCTATTATTAGAAGAAGATAGAGTGCCCCTTGCTAATCATCTTTCAGAGGCCTTGGCTGCGGCGCCTGTTTCTGTGTTAGCTTGCGGGACGGGGTGCAGGTTGGTTGAGGCGTCTTCTTCAAGCCCCGTGGGGGATGTACACTAGCAATGCCCAAACAGTATCTGTTCGCCCGTCACCTCACAGAAAACCCAAAACCCGATTATAAGCAAGTTCAGGTTAAAAAAACCTAAGAAAAAGGGCAATTTCAAAAATAAGCTGGTTTGGGGGATTACTTTTCGGCAGTTCTTGGGTTATCGGTTGTGAGTCCTCTTTTTATCAGGGTCACTACGGCTTAGCTGTTATTTTTCAGGTGCGTGAATGTGAATTTGAGGAATGTCTTCTTGTACAGTCAGTCCTTTCATTAAATGGCTGGAAACTCAGTATGTCAAAAATCGAGAAATTGCAATATCAGTACTTGAGCCTGCCATTATTTTTCCTAAAATCATATACATTCGCTTGGTAGCTCTTAGTACGGAATTTAGCTAAGGCTTCGCTAATGGATTTTCCGTTATATTGCAACTTTATGATTATCAAAAATGGGTAGGCTAACAGAAAAAAGCGTTACTGCAGTAAAGTCTGCAGTAGTCTTATCGCTGCCCATGCTGCTAGTGCGCGTCCTTGTTGCACGTGTTCCCGATTTGCCTGGGTGTGCTACCGAGGGAAAGACAAAGCAGGAGCTTATGAAAAATGTTAAGGAAGCGATACAGGCATATCTGGAAGATTTGAAGGCGAATGGTGACCCTGTGCCTGTTGAAACGGTGCAAGTAAGTGTCTAAGTTAAAAGTTATTGATTATGACAGGGTAGTCAAAGCACTTGCAGGTATCGGGTATGTTGAGCAATCAGAAAGGTAGCCATATAGTAATGCGTCTGGTTGACAGCCAAAAGTTCATTTCCATGTTCGGTTGCAGAAAAAACCAGACATTAATTGTTGTTCCCGCTCATAAACCGCTGGGTAAAGGAATGTTGCGCACAATCATTAAGGAAGTTGACCTTTCAGTGGAAGAATTCAACAAACTATTTTGAGCTTCTGGAACCGTAAATAATTATTTTATCAGCAGCGTTTGTAGCAGCCGTATTGCTGCCCAAGCTGCTAATGCGCTTGTATGTGGGTTGTCTGGGTGGGGGGCATTGGCAAACTCAAGGTTCATCTCGCCAAACCGCCATTTGACTTGGATTTCGTGTGTGTTGCGTGTGACTTTGGGGTCGCTTATGACTTTGACTTTTACCTGCACCGGCTTAACTGTCAACGCGAGGGTTGCCGCAACATTCATTTCCCTTGGAAATAGCCTTGCCGCCTCTTTCGCGGTCCCCTCGTAAACAACCTCTTCTTCGGTGCTGGTTTTGTTTAGTGCCCGGGGGTTTTTGCGGCTGGTCAAAGTGACTTCGTTAATGCCTGCGTTGGCTGCAGCGGCTAGCGCGTCTAAGCCGCCGATTGCACCAGCTGGAAAATGGATTTTGGGGTCCAACACGTTTAAGCTAAGAAGCGCGCCGGTACTCATCACGATTATTTCAGCGTTTGAGTCCACGAGTTGTCCGTAGTAATCGCGAACGGCCTGTTGCCCCGCTGCTTCCACAACCACAGTGGGTTTGGCTTCGAGCAGTTGGTCGATGCTGCCCACTATTTTCACTGGAAATTTAAGTGAAGCCTTTAGTTTCTGGGCTTTGGCGGCATCAGTGTCAAAAACGACCAGTGAGTCGCAGATGACGAGTTTGCGGTCAATGGCTTCAGCTAATACTGTGCCGATTGCGCCGCATCCGATTAAACCAACTTTTTTTGCCATACAATCGCCTTAGTATTCGGGTTTTATGTAGACTTCGTATTGGGCTACTTGTCTGCCGTCGGCTGCTCCAGTTTGGATGATGATTGCCTCGATTTTCAGCGTGGCTTTGATGTCTGCTTCTGCTTGGCGGATTGCCTTTGCGGCTGATTCAGCCTTGGCATTTACCGTGAGGTTCTTGATGGGGGCGTTTAGTGGTTTTTTGTTTTCGGCTTTGTCACGGCGGATTTCACTCATAACTGCCGCTACCAAGTCGCCGTCCTTCTCCGCCGCCTCGTCCACTAGGGCAGGGTTGAATTTGGCGACTCTGAAACCTGTATGCTAAGGTAACCTTTTCCGTCTTTGTACATGTACTGGTAAATTTCCTCAGCCATGTGAGGCACCACAGGCGCCAGAAGCTGCAGCATGCGGTAGAGGACTTCGTAGAGGGTGCGTTGCGCTGCGGCTACGTTGGCTTTGCCGTAGGCTTCGGGTTGGTAGAGGCGGTCTTTTATGGCTTCTAAGTAGTAGTCGCATAGGACGTGCCAGGTGAAGTTGCGGATGTCTTCGATGGCTATGTTGAACTGGCATTTCTCATAGGATTCCGTGATTTTCTTGGTGATGGCTTCGGTTTTGCTCAGTATCCACTTGTCAAGGAGTTGGTAATCGGGCTCAGTTTGGTCTTTGGGGTCATAGTTTGCCAACAAGTTGCTGGCGAAACCCGAAGCATTCCACAGCTTAACCAAGAAGCGCCGGCCATACTCCACGTCCTGCACGCGGTAGGGAATGTCCGAGCCCGTTGCTCCTCCACCCGCAGCCCACTGCCGCACCGCGTCAGCGCCAAACTTGTTAAGCGTCTCCGGAGCAGCGGCATAGTTTTTCAGGGACTTACTCATTTTTCTGCCATCTGCACCCAAAACCATGCCGTTGATAAGCACGCTGTTGAAGGGGCGTTCGTCGAATAGGGCGAGGTGGCGGACCATGAGGTAGTATGCCCAAGTGCGGATGATGTCTGTGCCAGATGGGTGCATGCTTGCGGGGAACAGGCGGTGCCAATCCTCGCGGTCGGGCCAGCCGGCGTGGACGGCGCAGGTGATGGAGCTATCCATCCAAGTGTCCATAACGTCTTGTTCGGGCGCGAAGTCTTTGCCGCCGCATCTGGGGCACCCATCGATTTTGGGGCCTTCAAGTTTGGGGTCGATGGGCACCCAATCGGGTTTGGCGACGACGACTTCGCCGCAGCCCCGACAGTACCACACCGGAATCGGCGTGGCAAAGAGGCGTTGGCGGCTAATCACCCAGTCCCAATCCAGCGCTTTTGCCCAGTCGATGAGGCGATTACGCATGTAATCGGGGTACCAGGGTATGGCGTTAGCGTTCTCCTCAACCTTGGCGGTTAACTCCATGGTTTTCATGAACCACTGTTTAACCTCAAGGATTTCGACCAGTGTCTTGCAGCGGTCGCAGACACCGACTTCCTGCTGGACCTTCTCGCTTTTCTCAAGCAAACCAGCTTCTGAAAGGTCTTTGACGATGGCTGCTCGGGCTTGGTTAACGTATAACCCAGCGTATTTGCAGCCTGCCTCGCTGATCTGCCCGTTTTGGGTGATGAGGCGGATGACTGGGAGCTTGTGTTTTATGACTGTTTTCACGTCTTCTTTGTCGCCATACGTGCAGATTTGCATCGCTCCAGTGCCGAATTTGGGGTCAACCGCTTCGTCAGCGATTATAATGACTTCCCGGTTCATCAGTGGCACACTGATTTTTCTGCCGATGTATTCGCTATAGCGTTCATCTTTTGGGTTGACTTCGACCGCGACGCATGCGGGGACGAATTCGGGGCGTGAAGTAGCAATTAAAAGGAACTCTTCGCTTCCAGCTAAGTAGAACTTGATGTAGTGCAGCGTGCCTTCTTTTTTGATGTGGTCGACTTCGGCGTCGGCGATGGCTGTTTCGTC
This sequence comes from Candidatus Bathyarchaeota archaeon, assembly GCA_963702095.1. Taxonomy (GTDB): domain Archaea; phylum Thermoproteota; class Bathyarchaeia; order Bathyarchaeales; family Bathycorpusculaceae; genus Bathycorpusculum. Next base: position 1,013,837 of record OY969706.1, on the reverse strand, counting down.
TCGGGGACACCAGTTAACGGGGTGTGTGCCCTGATACATGAAGCCCTTCTCATAGAGCAGAATGAAGCTTAACTGCGTCCTACGCCAGTAGTCGGGGTTCATCGTCTTATACTCGGTAGTCCAGTCGATGGATGCACCGAGTTTAAGGAGGCCTTTCCTTCATCATAGCAATGTACTTCTCAACCAACGCCATACACATACCGCGGAACTGGTCAGGAGGCAAATCGCGTTTGCGGATGTTGTGGGCTTTCTCCACTTGGATTTCTATGCCCAAACCGTGGCAGTCCCAACCCTGCGGAAACAGCACGTTGTAGCCTTGCATGCGTTTGAACCGCGCCACCATATCAAAGTACGCCCAATTCAAAACGTTGCCCATGTGCAATTCGCCTGAGGGATACGGCGGCGGGGTGTCGATGCTGAAGGCTGGGCGGGTTTTGTCGGTCCAGTCGTAGTGGTAGATGCCCATTTCTTCCCATTTCGCTTGCCATTTAGCTTCTATTTCAGTGTGGTTGTAGTCTTTAGGCATAGGCTGCATGCTAATCAATCTCGATGTTAATAGTGACTTTAGCAAAACAGAGCTAGAACCTAAAAACATTACCCCAACAAAGGAAAGCACAATAACGGAAGAATACAAAGAGTATCCACCTACTGAACTTCTTGACTTTGGTCTCCAAGTAATAATAAAGGGGCTAAAAACAAAAACAGATTACCCAGAAAAAGCCAAGATAACGCAACCTCGCGGTTATGAATCGGTTTGAATTCTTACAATTAACATTCTTAGGGCCCCCGTCGGAACTTGTGGCGGTTTGCACAACCCGCCTGCAGCTTGAACCAGACGCCGACGCAAAAAAGCAGTCGCCCACACAACCCACAGGAAAAAGAAGAGCAAGGGCGATACTCTCTTTTTCTATCACTAGAAAAAGCCTCTTTTGGCCTTGACTATTTTTGCAGTCAAAAAACCCTAAATCCGACGTCAACAAAGTAGGCTACATGAGCAGCGACCTATCCAACCTCTACAAGATACTAAAAGACCCAAACCGCCAAACCATAATCAGCATCCTCGAATCCAAAGGCGCAGTCGGCTACACGGAACTGCTCGAAACCTCCGAAACAGGCAGCACTGGACTGCTAAACTACCACCTAAAAGTGCTAGGCGACCTCATAGAAAAAAACAGCGACGGACAATACAAGCTAACCGAAAAGGGAAAAATCGCCTACTCAGTTCTGCACAACTTCCCACCTCAAGCCGACTTAGCCCGCAAACGCAGAGCCCAAAAAATCTATTGGTCGCTGCTGGCGGTGGGGCAAGTGGTGCTTTGGGCAAGTTTCGTCGTGTTTTACCTTCTAGGCTCGATTGATTACACGCGGCTTATTCAGGCTTCTATCGGCTGTGCCATATGGTTACCTATGTCTTACTTTGGGTACAAAATGATGGTGAATCCGCCTCCGCTGGGCTCTGAGCGCATGAAGAAGCGTATGCGGATAGCTTACCAGTTGGGCGGGGCATGGCTGGGCTTCGCATTGGCTTTCTTTGTGGTGGGGTTAGTGTTGGCTACGTTTGCTCGTCCGTTGCTTCGGTATTTCTGGTCGGCTGAGTACTTTGTGTTTATGGTTGTGGTTGCGCCAGTGCTTGGGGCGGTTTGGGGTTACTGGGCTGGCAAACGTAACGGGTTTAACAAGCCTAAATGGGCGGTTTGGCTGGATGAAAAAACAGGATTCGCTTAATGTTTTTTTACTTTCCAACCAGCCCCTCAAAAACAAACTAAAACTAAAGATAGAAACCCCTGTGTGGGCATTCAGAAAATGACTGAAAGACATTTTATTATCGAGCACTATACTAGTTAAGTGGTAACCGATGAATATCGATCAGCGGAAGATTGCTAATATTCACGATTTCTTTTTGGATTTTGATGAATTATCAACTAACCTGTTAAGCCTTAAAGAAAAATTTCCCTCAGGCTTGATAATCCCAATTTTCGGAAGCGACATCAACGGTCCCGGATTACCAAAAATCGTCGAGGAAATAAATAAGTGCCGTTATTTAAGCAAAGTCTACATTGCCCTAACAGTTAAAGACCCCCATGAATACGAGGAAGCCCTAAGAGTAAGTCGCAGCTTCAAAATCCCCTGCGAAGTAATATGGTGCAACAAGCCTGAGGTGCTTGCGGTTCTAGAAGAACTTAAAAGCAAAGGATTAGACGTTACCCAGCATTCAGGAAAAGGCAAAGATGTCTGGATGGCAATGGGGATAGCATCAATAGACCTTTTTGCATTCGCAATGCATGACGCCGACATAGTTTCCTACACAAAAATGTTGCCCACAAAGATGCTCTACCCTGTTATTGAGCCGAAACTTGATTTCTTCTTCGCCAAAGGATACTACGCAAGGATTAGTCTAGAAAACAAACGGTTTTATGGGCGCATACACCGATTGTTCATCAATCCAATCCTAGAAGTGTTGCAGGAGAAACTTCGGTATTCAAAATTCCTAACTTACATGCAATCCTTTAGTTATCCGCTTGCAGGCGAAATCGCAGTCTACGGAGACCTAGCAACCCACCTAAGGGTGCCTAGCGATTGGGGGCTTGAACTGGGTTTACTCTCCGAAGTCTACCGGAATGCGGCTTACGGACGCATCTGTCAAGTCGACCTCGGCGTCTACGACCACAGACATAAACCCATAGACGGCAACGGCTTACTTAAAACCGCTGAAGACACCTTTGTAACCCTGCTGCGGACATTGGCTGAAACAGAAAACATCGATGTTACAGAACCCTTCCTCACCAGCCTCCAAGTTGCATATAGAAGGTTAGCGCAAGATAAAATCAGGCAATACCATGCGGATGCTACCTGCAACAGACTAATCTTTGATAGGCATGAGGAAGAAACAAACGTTGACTCATTAAGCTCAGTTATCATGTCAGGGGGCAGAAAATACATGGAAAACCCTGTGAGGGCACAACTGCCAGATTGGTTAAGAACTATGGCGGCTATGCCCAATATTAGAGAGAGGCTTAGGGAAAAAGCAATTGAACAATAAGAGAAAGATTGTTATCTTCAGCGACCTCGACGGCAGCCTGCTTAACGCAAACTATGAGTACACCGACATAGAACCCAGCCTAAGGGAACTGTTTGCCCGCAAAGTCTCAGTGGTTTTGGTCAGCAGCAAAACAAAAAGTGAAATCAACCTCTACAGAGAAAAACTCCAACTCACAGCCCCCTACATCGTCGAAAACGGCTCAGCCATAATCATTCCTAAAAATTACTTCTCTCATAGCTTTGATTTTTGCAAGAAAGCCTATGGCAACTGTGTAATTGAACTGGGGCTTCCATACGGGGTTATCTGCAGAAAACTGGCAGCCATCAAACTCCAAACCGGAGCAAACATCATCGGATTCGCAGACATGACCGTGGAGGAAGTAGCCGCTGATAATGGTCTGCCGTTGGCTGAGGCGAAGCTTGCTAAAGAAAGAGAGTACAGTGAACCCTTCAAAATATTAAGCGGAAACAAACAGGAGGTTCTGCAGGCATTAAGCAATGAGGGTCTATGCTACACTTTGGGTGGACGATATTTCCACGCCTTGGGCAACACAGACAAAGGCAAGGCAGTGGCAATTCTAAAAGAGTTGTATAGGCAGCAATTTGGCGATGTCTGCACGGTCGGCGTCGGCGATGGCCCAAACGATTTGCCCATGCTAGAAAAGGTGGATAAGCCTTTCTACATTGATCGTGCAGCTAAACGGGTGGCGGTTTGGAAGGAAATTGTTTCAGTAACTCAAACTCTATCATACAAGTAGGGTAAGCGTTAATACTTCTCGATTAATTGATGCCTGAGCTCTCTGAAAACCTGTACTTCCTCAAGGATTCTTGATTCAGCCATCTCCCTTGACTCATTCCACGTTTGCTTCAGGAAAACTGCAACCCGCCCAATCCAAAGAACCCGCAACGCATCAATCAATTTTTCTCTTTGGTCAAAAGGCGCATGATGATACTCGGCAATAAAGGAGTAGACGGTTTCAGCCCAAACGTCAGAGGAGAAGTCGACGTCAACCTCTTCGATTTTTCTTAGTGCGTCAAATTTAGCTATGACTTCCGCTCTTAGGCATCTCTTGTAGATCGAGCTAAACGTGTCATAGTTTGCTTTGAACGCCGCTATGGTGTTTGGTAATGAAACTTGGATTGGCTGCGGTGTTTCCTCATCCTTTGGCTCGCCAACCATCTCTGTTACAGAGTAGCCCTCAATTTTGCGCCAAACAGCCTCATACCGCTCGATGGAAGTGAACAAGGTATTCATGACTTGGCGGAACATGGACGCGAGTTGACTGGATGGGTCTTTAGCGTCATGTTCTTTGATTCCAAGATAAGCCTGCTTAACTTCGTATCCATGTGCAAGCGCGGTGGTTGTTTCGAAAATGTCGATGCCGAAGCGGTTAACGTCGGGTAGCTCCCACATAGAGGAAGCCAACAGGTCCTCAACTAACTCGATGGATAATCCGAAGTCTCCGCCTATGGGTTGCCTGATGTTTTTGCCGAACAAGCTTGCAGTTATGGGGTAACATAGGAAGTTTGTTATTGTGCCGTCGTATTTGCGGCGGTTATAGTAGGGCGCAACAAAGCCCGTTCCAGCCAAGGTTGGGGACACGAGGAGGTTTATCCACTCGGGGGTTATGCTGCGTAAATCTGAATCGACCAATGCTACACTTTTGACGCCGAGGTGGCTGGCAGCTTCAAAGATAGCTCGCACTGCACAGCCCTTGCCCGATATTCCCATGTAAATGGCGGGTATCAGTTTGACCTGCGAGGGCAAATTGACCCTTTTAACGGAGTTGAGGGTGTCATCTTTGGAGTTTCCATCAGAGACAAAAATGACGGAGCGGTGGTCTGGGAAATACTGGTCCAAGCCTTTGGTGACTTGAGAGAGCACGTAACTTGCGGTGAGGACATTGTTGAAGCTGGGTATTCCGATTAGGATATCGGCTTTTTCAATGTCGTGCAGGTATACGTGGGCGTCTAAGGATAAGGCTGAAGTGCAGGTAGTCATTTCAATCAATGGAATCAAATGGTTTATTTTCTAAAAAAGGTTAGCGCAAAAAAAGTGTACAAAAAACGTTTTTTGCAGCCAGTAAGGCAGTTAAGCGCGATATACCTCTCGTGTTAACCTCCAAACTACAAACCCGGCTGCGGCGATAACAAAAGAAAGGATGGTAAACGTATCCACTCTAATCCAGGGTATGAGGTGGGAAAGACCAAGGGGCAACCATTCAGGATGGGTGACCTGAATAAGAATCCCGTAAGCCCATGCTAGCAATCCGAATAGGAAAGCGGTTTCGCCAATTACTCTCAAAACGGCAGTTAAGCGGTTAACCATTGAAAAGCTTCCTATTTGGTTGAGGTGACTGTACCTAATAAAGCAATCCATAACCCAAGCAGACGGATTCAAAAAAGCAAAACTAATATGCCACAATGGCACAATTTCTCTTCAGTTCTTGGGGAGCTGGGATAGGACCCGGCTGAGAGGATGCCTAAGGCGGCATCGACCCTGCGAACCTGAACCAGGTAATACTGGCGGAGGGAAAAAAATGAACTTGAATCTAACTGTCCAAAATACTAAAAATTATTCATCCACGAAAATTGTAGCATTAACCGGTGTCATGGCGGCGTTAATTGCGGTAACCACAATCATCGCCATACCACTGCCGCCTCCACTTTCAACCATAAACTTGGCACCCATAATCATTTTTACGGTAGCTATCCTGCTGGGTCCAAAAGTCGGCGTCACTTCAACAGCCATCGGATGCGCCGTCGGATACTTGGCGGGAACAAGCATAGGAACCATAGTGGTTCCCCCAGGATTCACCTACATCTACCTCGTCGGTTTGGTTGTTGCCAGAACTCCTATGGCGTTGGTTGCAGGCGCTCTGAGGAAAAAGAGTGAAATCGTAGGCATGGTTCTTGGAGTCATCGTTGAAACAGCGATTTTTTTCGCCATCGACTTTGCTCTGTTCGGAATCGGGTTTGCAGTCTTCGACTTAGCTGTGCTGGTAGATTTAGTCTTTGTACCCATAACCGCCGCAGTCCTCATAGCTGTAAGAAGATTCTTGGATACAAAGTATCTTGCTTAGATGAAAGCCATGAGCAAAAAGTACCAGAGCGAAGAAACTGCCAGGGTATACGAAGAGTACTATACTGCAAAGTATCAGAGGGCAGACCGCCTAGAAAAGCAGCTCCTGACAAAGCTGTTGGACCATTTTCGGGATGCAAAAAGCCTCCTTGAAGTGGGATGCGGAACAGGGCACTTTACACGATGGATCGACTCCAAGGGGATAGAATCCTGTGGCATTGATACCTCAGCCCCGATGTTGAAGGCGGCAAAGAAGCTGTGGACAGAGGGCTGTCTGCTGCAAAGTGACGGTAGCCACTTACCCTTCAAAGACAAATCCATAGACTTAATCGCCTACATAACCAGCTTAGAATACCTACCCGACGCTGCATCCACATTTTTGGAGGCGTTTAGAGTGGCGAAGAAAGGAGTGATCGTGGGGCTTATGAACAAAAACAGCGCCAGCACAGCGAGGAAAAAAATCGAAGCAAAAACGAAGAAAGAATCATTCTACAAAGGAGCACACTTTTACTCTATAGATGACATAAAAAACCATTTGCATAACAATTTTGAGGGGAAATACCATATATTGTTTTGGAGCACAACCTTTTTTCCCAAGGTCTTCGGCGATTTGGAGTCGGCGGTTTTCCCATTCGGAGCCTTTCTCGGAGTCGCCATAGAAGTGAGGGATACTGCATGAGTGAAATCGGAAAATTCGAATTAGACCTAATCGAGGCGTTGGTGTACCATAAGTTGGGCGCTAAGCGGAGTGAGGTGCTGGTGGGGCCGGGTCATGGACGCGACAACGCGGTAGTCCGCTTAGGAGGCAATCAGGTGCTGGTTGCAACCGCTGACCCGCTCTCAGTTATTCCAGCTTTGGGCTTTGTGGATTCCGCGTATATTTCTGTGCACCTGTTGGCTTCGGATTTGGCGACCTGTGGTTTTGCACCTCAGTTTCTGATGGTTAACCTAAATTTGCCCCCACAAATGAAAGATGAAGAGTTCAAGCAATACTGGGACTGCATAAGCAGTGAATGCGAGAAACTGGGCATAGGAGTCATCGGCGGCCACACGGGAAGGTATGTGGGTTGTGATTACACGGTTGTGGGAGGAGGCGTCATGATGGCTGTGGTACCCCAAGATCGATACATCGCTAGCAACATGAGCCAACCTGGCGACATCATCTTGATGACTAAGGGTGTCGCCGTTGCTGCCACAGCTATTCTTGCTCGGGTTTTTCCCCAAACCGTCGAAGAAGCTTATGGACCCGTTTTTTTGCTGAAAGCCCAGCGGTATATAGACAAGTTCAGTGTAGTTGAAGACGCATTGGCGGCGGCTTCGGTTGGTTTGAGGGAGGATGGTGTTACGGCTATGCATGACGTTACCGAAGGCGGTCTTTTCGGTGCCCTTTACGAGTTGTCCCAAGCGTCGGGGGTAGGCTTAGAAGTTGACCAATCCAAAATCATAGTTACCCAAGAAGCACGACAGGTCTGTGAATTGTTCAACTTGTCGCCCTACGAATCTCTAAGCGAAGGCACCCTGCTGGCAACGGTTAAACCAGCGAAGGCAGAGTCGGTTCAACACACACTGGAGGCAAAGGGGATAGCGAGTGCAGTAATCGGAGAAATCACCGACAAAAAACAGGGGCTATGGATAAACAGCCAAGACCAACGCAGACCCCTAGAGAAGCCGTCGTTGGACCCTTATTGGGCAGCCTACTGGAAAGCCTCAAGGGACGGATGGAAATGAAACCCCATGGATTGTATCTGGTTGTTTCGCCAATACAGTCCGCTGACGCGCTGATCTCTGCCACAGAGAAGGCGCTAAGAGGCGGCGTCGATTTGCTACAGTACTCGGCTGGGAAAGCAGCTGCAGATTTGCGTTTGGCTGGAGCATTGGCGGATTTAGCCGGGAAGCGGGGGACGCCTTTTTTGGTGAACAACGATTTGGGTTTGGCTAAAGCCGTTAGCGCTGGCGGTGTGCATTTTGACGATTTTGATGTGTCGCCGGCTGAGGCACGGAAGGTTTTGGGCAACGACGCTTTGGTAGGCTACACCGTAAACGTTGATTTAGGTAGGCTGGGGTGGGCTGAACGTGGAGGCGCAGATTACGTTTCATTCTGCTCCATTTTCCATGTCTGCGAAGGTTCCACATGTCCGGTTGTGCCGCTTGAAACCGTCCAAGCTGCGAGAAAACTGACTCGGCTGCCGGTCTTCGCTGCAGGCGGAGTCACCCTTGAGAAACTGCATCTTCTTCTCCAAGCGGATGTCGATGGAGTCGCAGTAACTTCCGCCATCCTCGAATCGGACGATCCCCAGCGGGCAGCAAGAGCCTTCAAAGAAACTATAGAAAAATATGGAAAAAGCCGCTGAGGTTACTTCTTCAACTCGTCTAGCATGAACTTGACGATTTCGTCGGCGACATCCACCTTGGTAACCGCCTGCAACCCTTTCCAACCGGGTTGACTATTCACATCCACGATCCGCGGACCCTTTGGACCCTCAAGGATGTCTACGCCTGCAACTTTGCAGCACACCGCTTTGGCGGCTTTGACGGCTAACTCTTTGAATTCATCACTGATTTCTTCTGGTGCAGGCCGTGCTCCTTGGCTGTAGTTGGTCTTCCAGCCTGTGGCTACACGGCGCATCGACGCGATAACTTGGTCGCCCAGTACGAAGGCGCGGATGTCACTGGTGCCGTGGGGAACGAATTCCTGAATGTAGATGACGCCGTGGTGGAAGGTAATGGCTTTGAAAACAGTGTCGGCGATGTCGATGTCGTTTACTCGCGTGGCGCCTTGTCCGCGGCTGCCGAAGATGGGTTTGACAACTACGTCGCCGCCGAGTTCATGGAAAGCTTTGATTGCCTCGTTGACGCTCTCAGTTGCAAGGGTACGTGGAACGGGAACGCCGACATCTTCAAGCAATGCAAGTATGTCGTATTTGTCAACGCAGTGTTCAATCGCCGAGGGGGGGTTAACCATATAGAAGCCCTGCCGCTCAAGTTTATAGAGCATGTCCATGCGGAACACCAGCTCTTCGAGGCTGCCACGCCCGATGGGGCGGATGATGAGGGCGTCTAAGTCGTCTAGTATGCTTGTTCCGTTAACTTTGAAGTAGGGCTTGTAGGCGAGCCGGGCGACGAGGCGTGGGAAAGTGAAGCATTCGTATGGGATGCTGCGTTTGTCGAGTGCTAAACGAACCTGTGTGCTACTCCAGGCTTCGGGGTTACGTGTCATGATGCCGAATTTCAATTGAGATTACCTTTGAACTCGCTTAGAACATGCTGACGGTTTCTGCTCTTAAAGGTTCTGGGGAAAAAGTCGCTCTTGCAATTTTTGGATTCGACTGATTAACTCGCCAGCCACAGCGCCAGTGGCCAAGCACATCGCTAGGGTCGCGACGACGTAGAATTGGTCGTCAAGCACCACCAGTTGCGGCATAAGTGCCAATGCAAGCGCAGCCCAAATTCCAAATCCAATCACCGATGCACCAATAAAGATGAACGTTGCTCGCTTGCCGAGTGATAGCTTGGAAGGACTGACCCTTATGAAACCCACTGCGGCAATCAACACTGCCACCGTAACCGTCACCGCCGCAGCCCTAACTAAGTTAAAACCAAGTATGCCGCTAAAAACCGCTGACACAACAGCAAACACCACCGTGAGCACCACCCAGTAGGTTCTGTTGCTTGTGATGCTGGGTGCTTCTGGTTCAGGCTTAACCTTGCCTTTGGGTTTGGCTTTCGGCTTGGGATTTGACTTTGACGGTTTGGGCATAACCAGTAACATGGAGAATCAGCTAATATTAACATTTCATATCTTCACTTGAGTAATTGACGCAGCAGGGGTCGCCTTCTAGACAAGTGTAGCGACAATTTTTTGTTAAGAGATAGAATGATTCATTACCAGAAGATACAAAAAAAGAAAGTAATTTTGTTGTTGTTATGGTGGTGGCGGAGGAAGATCAGAACGGGTGGTGTTAATGCCCATTAGCTTAAAGCTAAAGAGCGCGAGCACAGCACCAGCTACTAAATCAAATATTCCGCCTATGACGTAAAAGAGGTTTTCAGCAGTTACGGGTCCGATGTCGATGAATGCGTAGATGCCCCAGAAAAAGAATGACCCCGCCCACAGTAGCAAAAAGAAAACCAGCAGTCGTTCCTTTGTTATCGGTAGTTTAAAGCCATTGAACAACAATGTGAATCCGAGCAGTCCAAGCATTACACCAGCAAACAACTCCAATAAATTGCTGAACGCTGCTATGCCATGTGCGGCAGTGTTAAGGTTTCCTACATAGTAAATCGTCGAACTTAGGTTGTAGAAAAAGAAGGAACCAGCCCATAGCAGAACAAAATAAACTATGAGTCTTTCTCTTTCTATTAATTCAATTATGCTCTTCGCTGTAATCATTTTTTCTCCTCAAGAATAGCTCTATTTTATTGGTGGATTATATAAGACTTGCTTAGTGGACAATCAAGTTAGCGCTTGTTGCCATCTAATTAAAAGGATAATTCGAGAAAGCCCCGCATTTTTTCTAACCGCAAGCCATCTCTCAGTCACTTATCGACAGAAGGCGCTCTCGAAGGCTTCTTTAGCTAAAACATTAACCAGTTCGGGTGTTAACGCGTCTACTACGTCAAAGATCCGTTGGTCGACGATGGAGTAGAGGCGTTTTGTTCCGTCTTTGCGGCATCGTACTATGCCGGCGTATTTGAGGATTTTTAGGTGCCTTGAGACAAGCGGCTGGATTAGGTTTAGTTGTGGGACTATTTCGCAGACGCATTTCTCGCCGTCGCGCAGGTAGGCTATGATTTCTAGTCTGATTGGGTCTGCGAGGGCGTTTAGAAGTGTTGATTTGAACCGGTAGTTCGTTTCTGTGTTGCTGGGCATGCCAATTTTTCATTACATAACAATATTTAAATATTTATACGAATTTGTTAATTCGACACCGAATGGCTGATTGAAATGTCTGACCGCCTAAGAGACATAAAACTAAGAGACATCCTATTAGGAATCATAGCCCCTCTAATCGTCTGTTTGATAATAATTTGGTTCCCACTAAACGAGCAAAACATGACGAGCCTAAACCCGGCCTTTCTAGGCATTTTCGTTTTCGGCGTCCAAGAAGTAATCATGGTAGTTGCCGTGCCCCTGATAGTTGGGTTAGTATGGAACAAGTGGGCGGGAGGAGCAACAGGTTTCCTGCTGGGAAGCATATACGCGCTCTGGTACGGTTTATACGGTATAGCATCCCCCTCGTGGGTCCACAACATGGGACTCTTAGGCTACATACTCAGCGCAATGCTGATAGGCTATATTGCAGGCGCTCTAAACAAAAAGTCCATGCAGCTTTCGAGGCTAATTTTCTCTGGGTTCATAGCCGCGTTAGTAGGTGGGCTTTTCTTATTCCTGGTTGACCAGTTCGCATCGCCGCTGTACGTCTATGGGCTCTATGGCTTATTCATAACTATGACGCCAAGGCTGATCTTCGGCATCCTAATACCCGTAATAATAGGGGTTGTTGTACGGCACGGTGCCAAAAACGTTTCAAAAGAAGCCCACAACCTGTAATTTATCTAAGCTTCTTTTTACTTTTTACTTACTTGCGCTTCCTAAGCTTGAACACAACGAATACGACTAAGAGCGCAATAATAAACAAGGCCAAGATAACAAACCATGGCAGCTCTGGACCACTAGTACCGCTTGTACCAGTTGGGTCCGTTTGATTTGGCGAAGAGGACGTTTCCGGTATGGCTATAGTTTGTACGTTACTCCAGTCACTTGTTTGACCTGTAAAGCTTGCTGACGTTAATTGTCCCTCCATGGCTTGAACGCGAAAATCTATTTGCCCATTAAAGGGTACTTCAGACAATAGGTAATAGTAACCAGCATTTTCTTTTAACAGACGATAGCTTGAACTGTCAGCGCTCAACTGCAAGGGATAAACTAGTTTGGTGTCAGAGTTTGAATGGGTGGGAAAAACGTCACCGCAGTAGTACATGGCGGTCCAGCTTTCTGCATCGTGAAGTTTGAAGTGGACGTTATAGTATAGTGAAACTGCCTCGCCGTTATCGGTGTAGGGCTCAAAAGGTTGATTCTTTATGGTTAATTCGATGGCTTGGATGCCGGAGGCGTCAACGATTTTTAAAGAATATTCTGGAGTGGATGGTTTTGAGGTTTGGGCGTTTGTGGGTTCGATTACGATTAAGCTTAGACTTGAGATGGTTATGGTTAGGATGAAAAGTAATGGGAATATCTTGTTGGGGGACTTCATGCTTGTTCAAACCAGTTAATTAACATAACAATTTTTAAATATTGTTATAAACATGACCTTTGTGAAGGCTGAAAGCTTGCCAGAAACCGAATACGAAGGAATCCCACGCAACAAAATAGCCTGGGACCCAAAAATAGACTACAACAAATGCATAACCTGCGGCAAATGCGTAGATTTTTGCCACATGCACGCTTTTAAATTAGAAGAAAAGAATGGCGAAAAAAGAACCGTCGTTAACCCGAACACTTGTGTGGTTTTCTGCCGAGGCTGCGAAGATGTCTGCCCTGTTGACGCTATAACACACCCGTCGGAAGAGGAAACCCAAAAGATAATCGATGAACTAAAATCAAAAGCCTAATGCTTAGCATACGTTAATTATCCCCTAAAAATACGCCTCTTTATTTTCAATGATTTTTAGTTCGGCTTAACCTCCCCCTGAAAGTGAAAAGATGGAAAAAGAAAAGGACTTCCAAACAACAAATCTAGAAAAGGGACTAAGTGAGCAACAAGTCAAAGAGAGGTTATCAACCTACGGGTATAATGATGTGCCTGAGAAGAAAGTAAGCTTTCTATCAAGGTTGGGGAAACGTTTCTGGGGCATAGTGCCATGGATGCTTGAAGCTACAGCGATTGTCACATTAATTCTGGGCAAGTATCCGCAAGCACTCGTCATCATATTCCTTCTTCTTTTCAACGCTGGAATGTCTCTATGGCGTGAAGGTAGAGCAAAAGCAGCCATGGCTAGACTCAAACAGAAACTAAGAATCCAAAGCCGTGTAAAAAGAGACGGAAAATGGTCAACTATCCCTGCAAGGGAGATAGTGCCCGGTGATGTTGTCCGAGTTAGAATCGGCGACCTGCTTCCTGCTGATTTGAAGGTAGTTGATGGTTCACTGGGATTAGACCAATCGGTGCTCACTGGCGAGTCAGGAATCATGGATAAGTCTAACGGAGAAATCGCATACTCAGGGTCTGCTGTCAAGCGGGGAGAAGCCACAGGCGTAGTTGATGCGACAGGCGTAAAAACCTATTTTGGAAGAACCATTTCCCTGCTTGAAACGGCGAAACCCAAGCTTCACATGGAAGACGTCACAGTAAAAGTAGCACGACAACTGGCCATACTGGTCTTAGCATCTCTCCTAATTGTCTTTGTTTACGCTGTATTGACCGGGTTTGAACTTGCAGTGCTACTCCCGCTTGCCGGTGTGTTGCTTGTAGCTTCGGTGCCAGTTGCCATGCCTACAATGTTCACTATAAACATGGCGCTCGGCTCATCAGTTCTCGCTAAACAAGGAGTGCTAGTGACAAGGCTTAGCGCAACAGAAGATGCAGCTACAATGGATGTCTTGTGCGTAGACAAAACAGGTACAATAACCGTAAACAAGCTATTTGTCGAAGAGGAAACGCCAATCAATGGATTCACCCAAAATGATGTATTACTCTACGGTGCACTTGCCTCAAATGTAGCTAATCAAGACCCAATCGACATAGCGTTCCTAACAGCTGCCGCTGAAGCGCATATGTCATTAACTGCTTATTTACAGACAGAATTCGTACCCTTCGACCCCAAGACTAGAATGACCGAAGCGACCATCAGTGAGGCAGAAGGAAAGTTCTTCGTAGGAAAAGGCTCTTTTGACACAATCTGTGCTGCTTGCAACATTACCGAAGAGAGAGCAAAAGATATGCTTAAGCTTGCTGAAGCGCTGTCTGAAAAGGGGCTAAGAGTAATAGCTGTTGCAAAGGGAACAACTCGAAATAGACTGGAATTTATTGGGCTTGCAGGCATCGCCGATAGAGTAAGAGATGATTCACGGCTGATACTTGACCAAATTCGTGGACTAGGCGTGGAAGTGAAGATGCTTACTGGTGATTCCCTCCCGATTGCCAAAAACATCGCTCGGCAAGTGGGATTAGGCAAAAACGTAACAACCATGTCAAAGATACAGGAAGCAGAAACCAAAGCAGCACCAATAGACTCAGTAATCGAAGAAAGCCACGGCATCGCTCAAATTTATCCTGAAGACAAATTCAGCATAGTTAAGACTCTTCAACGCATTGGGCATGTCGTGGGTATGACTGGCGATGGTGTCAATGACGCTCCGGCTTTAGGACAGGCGGAAGTTGGCATTGCAGTGAAAAATGCAACGGATATTGCCAAAGATTCTGCGAGTGCTGTTCTAACGGTTGAAGGCCTCGGCGGCATAACATCCATGATTAACACGTCGAGGACAATATACCAGAGAATCTACAGTTGGGCACTAATGATGGTTGCCCGAAAACTGCATATTGCTGGCTTCATAGTTGTGATGCTTTTCCTCACCCATTCTTTAATGCTATCGATAACGGGTACGGTATTGCTTCTTTTCTTAGGCGACTTCGTGTCCATGTCCATATCAACCGATAACGTGCGCTCCTCCTTAAAGCCCGACACGTTTGACATGCGTAAATTATTCGGTGTCAGCGGCTCACTTGGGATACTGATGACTGTTGAAAGTGCAATCTTTACAGTATTTGCCTTATCATACTTTGGGCTGATGGGAAACGTGGGGCAAATCTACACATTTGGGTTTGCTTACTTGAACCTTTCAGGCGTATTCACGCTGATGATAGTTCGCGAGCGTAATCACTTCTGGAATTCAAAACCTAGCAGATTCTTAAGCATAACAGTCTTGGCTGAAATCCTATTCGTAATTGCCATTTCACTCTTTGGCGTTTTAGAGCTTGCACCGCTTGGCTATATGCCTGTGCTCACAATCCTTGCCTATACGATACTAACGACCTTCTTAGTCAACGACCCAATTAAAGTGTACCTAATACACAAGTTTAAGACTAACACCTAAGGTTAAGCGCTCAGAGAGCGACGTTCGTGGCTAACTTTGACGCCTATGTTTTCTGAATCAATAGTGCATAGTAATTTTAACCTTAGAGAATCCATGCCGTTTCAAAATCTCAGTTGCTTCGCCAACCCATTCAGGATTTTTCAAAGAAAAGAGCCCATCTTTGTTGCTGATGCAGGTTTTCTTGCCACAAAAAAATCGGGCTTAAGGTTAATTCTTTCCTAAATTTAAATAAAAGGAGAGTTAGGGCTTTTTAACTGCTGAAACTTTGATGCTTACAACCGAGTTTGCAGTTGCCTTTAACTCTTCTTTGGGCATGTCTAATCTGTCAATGGCGCCCTTGAATGCGTCCTCGCTAACTATGAACTCAAGCGGATATGTTTTTTCTTCAATGACTTGTACGTCTTTAAAGCCCGCTTGCCGTATAAGGTCAAGGTATTTGTCTTTCATTTCAGCTCCTGCAATGCATCCGACATATGCTTCGACACTTTCTTGCACTGCCTCCGGCAGCGGTTTCAACAGAACAATGTCAGATACCATTATTCGACCGTTGGGTGCAAGAACCCTAAACGCTTCCTCAAAGACGCGTTTCTTGTTTGGGGCGAGATTGATGACACAATTCGAAATTATAACGTCAACGGAATTGTCCGCGACCGGCAAGTTTTCGATTTCGCCGAGCCTGAACTCGACATTTGCGTATTTGCCCTTGGCTGCATTTGACCGTGCTTTGTCAAGCATTTCGGGGGTCATATCTACGCCGATTACTTTGCCTTGTTTGCCGACTTTTTTTGCAGCTAAGAAGCAGTCAAAGCCCGCGCCCGAGCCTAAATCTAAGACGCATTCGCCTTCCTTTAGCGATGCCAGCGCAGTTGGGTTTCCGCAGCCAAGTCCAAGGTTGGCACCTTCGGGTACTGAGCTCATTTCTTCGTGGCTGTAACCTACCAGTTTGCTTACTTGATCGCTTGAGGGCGGCGCTGAGCAGCAGCTTACCCTTGAAGCGCAGCATGAACCGCTGGTTTTGGCGACTTTTGCATATCGGTTTCTGACTATTTTCTTTACTTTTTCTTCTTTCATACTTGATTCTCCTGATTAGTTACTGATTTTAAAAGTGGACCTAACGCTTTGGTGACGGCGCCTACCAACCGGTCTGCTTTTACCAGCATTATGCAGCAGACTTCGCCTTCTTTTTCGCAGGCGACCACTGCGATTTTTTCGTTCGGTTTTAGGTTGGCTTTTTCACGCAGGTCTTTGGGCAGGACGATTTGTCCTTTGGCATCCATCGTGACTACTGCGTTGATTGTACAGGTATCGTCTTCACATGGCATTTAGCTTCACCGTTCAGATTATGTACGAGTTGATTGTTAAACTTTTCTGATTTTTCTGAAAAATTCGATTATTAGTAGTAATAGTTAAAAGGCTAAGTACATTTGAGAACAACAAACGCCTCCTTTACGCTGAACGCACACTGGACTGCGGCAAACACACAGCACCCCAACAAAAACTGCCCATAACACCCTAATCAACCGCTTTCCACCCTACCGCCTGCCCAACAACCCAACACCGAACCCCGCAGAAGTGAGCCCACATTAACAAATCAAAAGGGTTCTTTGGCTCTGCTTGTGATTTGCTCTACAACCAGCCCGCAACCAGCGCCGCAGACTAGAACCCAAAACACAATGCCCACCACCAGCAGTTGGTTGTTGTTGTGTATAGGCGGTTTTCAGCAACAACTACTATAGAAAAAAAGGATTTACCCTAAAAATCAACTGAAAAGACCATGAAACCTAAAACGGTATCCTTGACCCGTCAAACCCGATTTTCGAGTAACCCAACTCGTCTCTGACTTCCCGTAGCCGCGCCGCATTAAACACTGGACCGTCACGGCAGACACGGTACTTGCCGATTACACAGCTGCCGCACAATCCGATGCCACAACGCATCAGCCGCTCCAAACTCGCTTCCAAGGGCAACTTGCGCGCGTCTGTCAAATCAAAGATTTTCTTCACCATAATCTCGGGTCCGCAAGTGTAAATCATGTCGAAGCGTTCCTTGTCAAGCAGGTCAGCGAGGGGTTGGGTGACAAGGCATTGTAGCCCCGCGGTGCCGTCTTCGGTGGTGGTTATGATGTTTTTTTCTTGGCAGACTCCGCCGAGTTCGCGGACAAATAGAAGTTCATCCTTGGTTTTGGCGCCCTCCACAAACGAAAGCCGCTCTGTCTTCGCCGCTAACTGTTTGGCTAAAAACAGCAGGGGCGCGGTTCCTGTGCCGCCGCCGACTAAGAGGACTCTGCCGCGGCTCTCTGTGAAGCTGTTGCCGAAGGGTCCTCGGATGCCTATGGTTGCGCCTGCCTCCATGGTGTGCATGTGGCGTGTTGCATCGCCCACGGCTTTCACTGAAACCGAGATCACGCCGTTGGAGGCATCCATAATGCTCAAAGGTATTTCGTCGATGCCCGGTATCCAGAGCATCACAAACTGTCCTGGACGAGCTTTATTGCACAAGCGATCCGTAAACGTGTATGTTTTGACTGTTGGGCTTTCGTCGCGCACGTTCACGATTTGCGTGGTGCGCATGGTGTTATTTGGGGTGGGCAAGTCCAACAATCTCTTTTACACTCCTATAACCTTTCTTTCTCAAGTACATATCTACACCTTTAGTAATTGACTGGAAAACTTGTATGTCGTCAGCAACTGCTGTGCCAATCTGCACCGCCGACGCCCCAGCCAAAAAAAACTCCACGGCATCGCGCCAGTTGGAGACGCCGCCGCAGCCTATGATGGGGACTTCGAAGGCGTCTGCAATGTCATAGACACAGCGTAATGCTACGGGTTTTATGGCTGAGCCCGATAAGCCCCCTTTAACGTTGCTTAGAATCGGCAGCTGCGTTTCAGCGTCAATCGCCATCGCTTTTAACGTGTTAACTGCCGTGAGTGCGTCTGCGCCTGCTTCTATGGCTGCTTGGGCAAGAATTGTGATGTCGGCGACGTTGGGGGACAGTTTAACTATCAACGGCTTATTTATTACATCTTTTACCTGCTGCACTACTTCTGAGAGGAATTTGGGGCTCTGCCCGATTTCTGCGCCCGTCTGCTTCACATGCGGACAGGAAACATTGAGTTCGATTGCGTCTGCGCCTGCTTCAACGGCTTTTTTCGCGACCGAAGCGTAATCATCCGCTGAATAGCCAAATACACTTACGATTAAGGGCACATTCAATAGGGTCTTGCAGTACGTGATTTCCTCAGAGAAAACCTTGATGCCGGGGTTGGGTAGTCCCATGGCGTTTATGAGTCCCGCTTCCGCCTGCACCACTGTGGGGTTTGAGTAGCCGACGCGGGGTTCCACACCTACTGATTTGGTGACTACCGCGCCTGCTCCGCTTTTCACGACTCTGTCCATGGATTGGGCGGAGTACCCCAGTACGCCGGACGCCAGCATCGTGGGGTTGCCCAGTTGCAAACCAGCAAAGCTTATGCTTAATGGATCGCTTTCCAAATAAATTCACCGTTTCCAACTAGTTTAACACAAATAGTTAGATAAAGCTTCTTTAGCACCCAAAAACGTTGTGAGCGTTTTTATGTCAAAAAAGATAGCTGCAGCAGAGAACTCAGGGTGCTGTATGGAAAAGAAAAAATTAGGGGTATAGCTGAGTGCTATATCTGCTTATTTCTTCTTTTTAGCTTTTTTTACTGCCTTTTTCGGAGCCTTCGCCACGTTAATAACCTCAAAACACCTGTTAGCCCCGATTTGTATTTAAAATTTGCCAATGCCTAATTCGGTTGTCCTAACAAACAAAAGGGCTCAAAATCGCCAGTTATGGCTTAAATCGCCTCAAAAATGGGCTTTTTATTGAGGGGTTTTCTCCATGCTTTTTGACTTTACAGTTTTGACATTTATGTGTCAAATTGGCGTTAGCCTGGAAATCCCTCTGCCGCCGCCGTAGCTACGCAAAGAGAAAACCAAAGACAACAACTTCGAGGAAACCATGAAATTGTTGAGTTCACTTTTATTAGGGATTGATTCCTTACATCTTTTCGCTGAGTTTTAGATCACAATGGGGACTTGTGAAGAGAAACCAAAAAAAGAAACCATAGTCATCGGCGAAGAAAAACAGAACAAGCGGTTACTAGTTGGCTTCGCCGTTTGGTTAGGCGTAACCATGATAGTCGCGGGACTGCTGGACCTGTTCTTCGGTGGAATCCCGTTTGGCTACACGGTTTCACTCACCAACCTCCCCATAACCGTATCCATGATACTCTACTACACCTCGATCCTGACAGTTGCCGTATACATCGGCGTCGTCGGGTTAAAAGAACTCGTTGTTGAGCGCCGTTTCAGCGTCGAGTTTCTGATGGCTGTTGCAGGTTTAGGCGCACTGTTTCTAGATTACCGCTTTGAAGCCGCAACCGTGCTCTTTCTCTACTGCATCGCCGAGTACCTTGAAGGCTACATTCAGCAACGCGCCAGACGCACTGTCGAAAAAATCTCCAAAGTCATACCTGAGCAGGCGAGGGTTTTGGCGGAGGGCAAAGAAGAAACCGTCAACGTAAGCGCGGTCGAAACGGGCTCAGTTATCCTTGTGAAGCCGGGCGAACGTATTCCATTGGACGGCAACGTGGTTGAGGGGTTTAGCCATGTGGACCAGGCGTTGGTTACAGGTGAGTCGGTGCCTGTGCCCAAAAAAGTCAACGACTGCGTCTTCGCCGGCACCCTAAACACCGGCGGCGTCTTAAAAATCATAGTTACCAAAAAATCCACTGAAACCCTCGTATCCCGTATCGTGCAGTTGGTCATTGAATCGCAGAAGCGCAAGGCCTCCATAGAACGGCTGGTAGACCGCTTTGCACGATTCTACGTGCCCATTGTGGTTCTGCTGGCGGTTTTCACGGCGGTAGGGTTGCCCCTGATCCTTAACCAGTCCTTTGACACATGGTTCTACCGATCCCTCATTTTGCTGGTGGTTTCTTGCCCCAGCGCATTTATCATCTCAGTTCCCGCCACCATTTTCGTAGCCATCACCGTTGCCGCCAAACGGGGCGTCGTCATCAAAGGCGGAGTATTCGTGGAGAAACTTGCCAAGGTGAAACAGGTGGTTTTCGACAAAACAGGCACCTTGACGCTTGGGCGACAAGCCGTGCATGAGGTGCGCCGTGTCGACCTTAACCGTGCAGAGGACGAAGCGATTTCTTACGCTGCTGCTTTGGACCAATTCAGCAACCACCCCATAGCACAGGCGATAGTGCGTCGAGCCGTCGAACGCGGCATCGATTTGAGCAAGTTAAAAGTGACTGATGTAGTGGAGGTTCCCGGCAAAGGTATCGTGGGGCTTGTTAACGATAAGCACGTGGCAATTGGGAACTCGGAGTTTATGCGGGAGTTGGGCTGCGACTGCGCCGAAGCCTTCGAAATCACAGCCGGCGACATCCACACAACTGTTTGCATCTCAGTGGGCAAAACTGGGTTGGCGACGGTGTGCGTTGTGGACGAAGTGCGTGAAGACGCTCTTTCCGCCGTTCGGCAACTTAAAAAACAAAACATCAAAACCACAATGCTTACCGGCGACAAGGAATCCATCGCTAAAGACACCGCCCAATCATTAGGTATTGACGAGGTGCACGCTGATTTGCTGCCTGAGGACAAACTTGCTTGCATCGAGGGTATGAAGGGCAAGGGTGGTTTAGTGGCGATGGTGGGCGACGGCGTCAACGATGCCCCCGCCTTAGCTACGTCTGATGTGGGTATTGCGATGGGTGCCCGAGGCGTCGATGTGGCTTTGGAATCCGCTGACATCGTGTTGGTTCGGGATGAACTGAAAGCGGTTCCATACCTCATCAACCTCAGCGACAAAGCCATGGTGATAGCCAAACAGAACATCGCAGGGTCGTTGGCGATTAAATTCGTGTTGGGCGCGTTGGGGTTGTTGGGGTTGACGCCGCTGTGGTTTACGGTGGCGGCAGGCGACGACGGCTTAACCATGCTGTTGTTGCTTAATACGTTGCGGCTTGAGAGAATTAAGACTTAAACCTGCTTGTTTTTGATTGTGTGTGGATGGTTTTGTGTGGGGTAGGTTGCTTATACATTTTGCATATACAAGGTGCCTTAGCGTTTAGCTTTTGCCTAAAACTGTGAACTCTGGTTGGAGAAAGAAATTGAGTTGACCTCGAAAAATCGGTTAATCTCTATTTCATTTTTGCTAAGGCGTAGGTTACTTGTATAAGCTGTTGCATTGACTCTGCAGTTTGTAACGAAAGGTTAAATCCAAATTCAACAATAAAACTGTTGGTAATAAAATTATGGACTTAGCCGTCGAGCTTAAGAAACTTCAAGGTAAACGTTTGACAACTCTCTACCAAAACAAACCCTTTGAAATCACCCAAGTATCCAATAACCAAATAATTCTCAAAACATCCACAGAAGCCCAGCGCCCCATACCTCTTAAAGAAATAGCGCGTGCATGGAACCATTTAGAGAAAAAAAAGAAATTAACACGATCTGAAGTTAGAGATTTAGGGTATTCGGAATTT
This sequence comes from Candidatus Bathyarchaeota archaeon, assembly GCA_963702095.1. GTDB lineage: Archaea > Thermoproteota > Bathyarchaeia > Bathyarchaeales > Bathycorpusculaceae > Bathycorpusculum. The sequence goes on along the minus strand of OY969706.1, from coordinate 992,098 downwards.
AACCCCGCCTATGTAGTGGCTATTCTTGCAAGCTTGCCCGGGGTAAAGCATACACTCGGACCAATCGTTCTCACCCTACCTGAATAACAACAAACGGGTCATGAAGCAGTCGACGCTACAACCCCTATGACGACTACTAACAGCAAAACGGGACCAAACGGTCTCTAGAGTAGTGGACGAAGCGCCATTTTTTTCTCTTTTCTTCTTTCAACACCTTGATTGAAACAGAAGGTGTAAGTTAAGGTCGCTAACGATTAGCCTGCTTCTCTATTTGTTGCGCCGCATTTTGTACATCGAAAGAAAGTGATCGTTGAATGGATTGTCTCGTTTGCTGTTTCCACAGTCCAAGTTTCGCTCTCGGTATGGCCGCATTTTGGGCAAACAATCTTTATTGTGGGTAGTTGTCTTAGCGATGCTGCTTTTTTGTCTATGACTGCGATTTCTACTGATTTACCAAGATGTATGTTTGTTTTTTGTTTTGTTTCTTCTTGTTTTAGAGGTTTTTGGTATTTGCATTTAGGGCATCTAAGTGTGGTGCCCTTTTTGGCTACTTGGAGCCGTGCTCCGCATTCTGGACAGAAGTTCATTGTGGTCACTTGATTGTGGCTTACTTGTTTGGGCGATTTTATTTAGTTAGTTTAGCTAGCTTCTATACTAATAAATGTAGAAGCAAACCAGGTGCTTTGTAGTTCGCCTAGTTGGGTTGGAAGAGTGCCCCCATATGCATTTACTCACCAAAATGCGGAAACAAAAACCAGCAACCAGACAAAAAAGCTGCTAGCATTATCCTAAAGCAGCTCATAAGACGCTCTGCAAACGAGAAGATGAATGCAACACAAAACCAATTGATACACCTCCTAAAGGCGATCTTACGCGACCAATAGCTAAGAAAAAAGATACCACATTTTCTTATAGTAGTTGTTGCAGAAAACCCCCTATACACAACAACAACCAACAGCTTGTGGCGGCCATTGTGTTTTGGGTTCTAGCTGCGGCGCTGGTTGCGGGCTGGTTGTAGAGCAAACCGCAAGCAGAAGCGAAGACCCCTTGCTTTCAAGAGTAACTTTTCGCAATTTATTCAGTTTCTGAATAATTATGAAATAAATCATAAGTGTTGCGTAAGTTTTATTAGCAAATAATGTATATTGTATCTTGCTGAGGGCTAACGCCTTAGCTCTTAGACACAAATTTGGGAGAATAAAAAAATTGCATAGGAAAATCGTTATTCCAAGTTTGCTATTGCTTTCACTTCTTGCATCCCTTTTCATCGGTATTGCACCCGTTAAAGCAGATTCCACAGACTTATACAGCACAGAAGCATTAAAAGAGTACAAACAATGGAACGCATACACTCCGGCATACACTTTTAGTAAAGACTCCGGCTCAGTTCTTTAAGCCATGTCAACAGATAACGGCCTTGGTGACGCCTACATCTTTATGCCATTTGACCGAAGCTATCTTGACGGAAAGAAATTGCGAGTTTACTGGCAATGGTATTATGATTACAACGGTGATCCCGTAACTCTTGCAGAACTTTATGTAGTTGACCACGAACTCAAGGCGACATATGAATGATGAGGAGTTTAGAACGACAGTAGATAACGTACAGCATCCAATCAGCGATTACAACTCTATACAGGCCTGTAGCTACCCTGCTACTAGCAATGGCGGATGGATTGGTTGGAGACAAGATACATCAGGTATCCTAAATCTATCAGGTTTCTCAAGTTCAACCGTCTCAGTCGTTATCAGAGCAGTAGATTATTGGACAGCAGACACTACCGGACTTCAAGCTTGCTATATACAAGTTTTAGATTCAAGCAATAATGTTCTAAAGACCTGTTATTTTTTAGGTCAAGTCTTAATGGATCAACTCAATACATACTATGACTATGGTTTGTTAAGAACACCAAGTATGACATCCTATGGCACCCTCTGGTACCCCGCAGAGTACGGCGGAAATGCTGAGCGTACTATGTCAGGCGAAGTCTCGTCCTATTACAACGGAGTTCTCTAATACTGGCAAATATAACCCTTGTATCGATGATTGGGGAGATAGAAATGACGGAACGTATCCAGATACTGTCTATTATAATACATATGCGAACGAAATAGTATGCGATTATTCCTTAGTTATCTACAAAGGGCATTTCTGGCTGAATGAGAGTGCTGGTGGCTGCGGTACTCCTGAATGTGACGTACAACATTGGGGAGTCGTCGATATAAACGGTTACGATACACTGGACCCTATAACAGACTATGAGCTTTTTGCTAATGTGCAAGCTGCAAAAACTGTAACGAGTCATACACGTGGCACGCATGACTTCGTTTTTCTCTGGTCATGCGTAGAAGGCGATCCTAGCAGGGCTGGAGAGATCTCAGGAGATCACGCTTGGGGTATGCTCGCATCATGGCTGGACATCACTGATCCAAGCAGCGAAATATGTGACGATGGATATCTAACTGCTGACAACTCTGACCATGTTTTCATTTGCTTTACATGGATCTCACCTTGTTACACTGCTTTGGGGCAACGACCTGACCGAAATTTAGCGCAATTTGTTTACCTGTTTTTCGATTACCTTCTCCAAGGATACAATGTACGGAATGCTCTCAATGCAGCCTCACAATTTGTAAACAACTGCAGCTTTGTGCTTAGCGATTTGTATCTAAATCAGCAAGTAGTTTGGGACCCAGTGAATCAATGCAATTCCACCACACAGTTACGTGTCTGGGGAGATGGCAATGCAACAATACCAAGATAGAACGGTGAAAAAATGAACAAAAAACTAACAACCGCCTTTCTAATAGCCTTTTTAGCACTATTACTATTTGAGTCGCTTTCATATTGCCGTGCATCTGAAGTTGAATCGCTAGCTGATCCTGAAAAAGTTCTAACTTTCTTAAGTGACATTGTTGACCTCGATTTATCGAAGTACGAAGTACATCTGAACTCTTTTTCTACGACCTATTTGTCTGAAATCAGTTTAATCGGTGAGGCTGGATACATTCAAACAACTGGACGCTATGATTTAGATTATTTAGATTTCGAGAACCACGAAAACAGTCTTCTACGTTGTACCTTCAATTTTGCGGGCAGTAATCTATTATCCTGTAAGTTATATGCAACTTCGGGGTCGCCGATTTATACCAAAAACCCCTCCTCGAATGTTACCGATAGTGCAGCTACATTTATGGAGAGATATCAAGAATTTACAGGTGATAAAGAATATAGCTATAATGCGAGATATGCTTGTCGATATAGACACCTCAAAGGATTCTTCTAAAATTGATGGCAACTTAAAACTTGAAGTATCCTCACATGGCAGCATTGCCCTCTTATATTGGAAACCCACTTTCTATGGCGTGGATTACCCTGGAATAAACGTAAGCTTCAAAAATGGACATTTTGACTCTTTTGCTGATAGCCGAAGCCTTGATACCATTGGAGACACCAGGGTTAATATTACTGGAGAACAGGCAGTAGCTTTGGCTTTGAAGCGGGCGGAAACCTTCTCTTACCGAATGGATGGCGAAGTAATCTCAAACTTTTCAATAGTACATGACTACATCCGTGCAGAACCGTTTTCTAAGAGTCGCGGTGAAGATAGAAGTTTGTATCCGATCTGGGTAGTTTATCTGCCGCTAAGCGAATTGTACCCTGGCTTTGTAAGTCAAATTCGTGTTGAGTTGTGGGCTGATAGTGGCGAAATAATCTCTTGCGTAACTTTATCTGGCGGAGGGTACATTCCCGATAGATCCACTAGCGCCTCCTCTTCGGTTGACCCAACGCTCGCTGAGGACCAAACTGTTGCTGGCTCCAGCCAGTTTCCCGCTGCATACGTCGCTGCCATCTTAGCTGCTGTCTTGATTTCAGTTGCGGTCATTGCAGTGGTGCTTAAGAAGCGAATAAGCAAATAACTTCCTCTTTTTTTATTTTTAATCAATCACTAAAAATTAAGTGAGCTTAGTGAGCGGCTGTGTTTTGTGTTCTCCAACTGGGTGGGGTTGATGGCTGGTTGAGGCGATTTCCACAAGCAGAAGAACGGTTTTGGTTTGCATTAGAAAAGGGGTTTATCCTGCACGTAATCCTTCCCACTGCGCAATGCCCCTTCGGCTTTTGCCAACTCGGCACCCAAATAAGCCGCATGATTTAAACTTGAAACCAGCTTTCGCTTCAGAACCTCAGCCATTACAGCCTCTGCGCTTGAACCCCTAACTGCAACGGAGGGCTCCTTAGCCTCGCTGGATAGACGATGCAGGGCTACTATGGCGTTGCCCTCTCGGTCCACCAGTATGCGGAAGACGCCGCAGGGGTCTATGGCAACCGCCTGCAAAGCCTGTTGGGCTTCAACCACTTTGGCGCAGCCCAAACTACAGGGAATCTCCCGTTCAACCTTATCCTTGAGCACAAGCAGGTCTAACCCCAAATCCCGCGGCACCGAATCCCGCTTCTTAGCCAAAAACATCATCTTCGACGCAGCCGCCACCTCGCCCACGCTACCCCTTGCTTTAGGCGTCTTCTCAGTAGTCAACAAAACATCCGCGTTAACCTCAGAGGACAGCCTAGCCAATAGCGCGTTCAAGCCCACGGAGTCCGCGTCGAACAACTCCACCACGTTGGCTATGCCGATGAGTAGGGGCACTTCGGGGTTTCTGCGGTTAAACTCCCGGAAAGCCACGTAGGAGTCGACGATGTGCGTGGGTTCAAGGATTAGGTCGCCGATGATTTTTGTGAAGCCAAGCTGTTTAGCCTGCCCAATCAAGCGCTCCAGCAGCCTTACGCGTGCGGCTGGTTTTTGTGGAAAGATTCCTCTTTGCTGGTTAGTTGGGATAACGACGATGGGGGTGTTTTTTGCAAAGGGCGCGATTGCTTGGAGGTTGCCTGCGTCGGCGCTTAAAATCAGGTCAGCTCCGGCTTGGACTGCCGCTTTGATTTCTGCGGGGTTGAGGGTGTCGATGCTTATGGGCAAGTTCACTGCGGATTTGGCGGCTGCAACCGCGCGTTGGGCATCTTTGGGTCTTGTTTGGCCCGCCGTCATGCCGATGTCGATGATGTTTGCACCCCCCGCTGCATAACGTTTGGCTAAGCGCTGGATTTCAGCCGATTCCAACAAGGGTGCATCGACGATTTCGGCGAGGACCCGCATGGGGAAGGCTTTGCCGACGGCTAAATCGCCGATTTGCAGGTGCCCCGGCTTCTTTAGCAATGCTGCGCGATTCCGCTCTACCCTGTCAAGTTCAGCCAAAGCCCTCTTCTGAAGCTTTTCACGCAGTAAATCGCAGGCGGGCTCAGTAGTTGAAAGCTGCACTTCCCCTAGGCAGTCGAGGATTAATGGGAGGTCTGCAGCGTAACGGGCCCCTTGAACGCGGGGACGCCGACTGCTTCGGTGATGGTTTTTGTGTCGCCGAGCATTTGTCCGGGTGTGAGGATGATGTCGATGTTTTTTGGGGGTGTTTTTTTTAGGGCTTGGATGATGGTTTGGGGGGTTAAAAAAGCGGCGACTTGGACGTTTAGGGCGAGGACTTCTGTGGGGGTGATGCTTTGTTTGGCGTATTGTTTGATGGTTTGCTGGGCGAGGGTTCCGGTGATTAGGAGTGCTTTCATGGTTGGGCCTTCTGGTGTGATGTTATTTGTGGTGTGTTATTTAGTGGTTGCCTGTGTAAAATTTGGTGGGGGAAATCTTTTATAGGTTGATGCTATGTAAAAAAATACATAACGATGAAAATTAATACATGGGAGCATTAAGTAGCAATGAACAAGATAACATCCAAGCATGTAGCCCTGGCAGCAGTATTCGCAGCATTATACGTAGCAATCAACGTCGCCATACCATTCAGCATCCCAATGGGTATAGGTGGCTTAACAATCAGCCTAGGCGCATTAATTGCAACACTATTAGGCATAATACTGGGACCGTACCTTGGAACTGCAGCGGCGCTCATAGGTGCAGTAGCCGCGTGGGCGCTTCTTGGTGGCTATCCGACTAGCCTGCCATTCCTCCTATCGCCACCACTAAACGCATTCGTTTCCGGCGCACTATTCTACAAGAAATGGAAATTAGCAGTAATACCGTTCATCGTAATAATGGTCGCATTTGTCTTCACGCCGCCAGTCTACAATTTTAACAGCGCCCAAGTCGCAATTTGGGTACTATGGGACAAAATCATCGCAGTCGCACTCATAGCCCCACTCATACTCTTCCGAAAAAGACTCACAGTCGGATTAGGCGCCGCCGCAATCTTCATAATAGCATTCATCGGCAATCAAGCAGACAACGTCTGGGGATCCTTCGCCTTTGCACTGCCCACAGTCTACAATGGAATCTACGGCATGCAAATGATCGACGTCCAATTCGCGTTCCTCGCATCTCCATTCATCTACCCAGCAATAAGACTCATACAAGCCATAATAATCACAATAATCGCGGTCCCACTGCTTCATGTGCTGTTAAAAACCGACTGGCTGTGGAGCAAAAACAACATCCTATGTGAAAACCCACCCCAACCGCCCCCTCAGCCACCCGCCACCATTTAACCTAACTCCTTTTTCCATTTTTTAGGAAATCCAATAGTTTTTAAGGTATCAAGCGAGTAGTTTTCATAGCGAATTCTTCTGAGGATCCTTTTTTGACAGTTCAGGTTGCATTGGTTTACCCGTTTTTTCACCCAGCAAACGACAATTCCATCTTCCGTTTTCCACCCTTAGGCTTAGGATACATTGCAGCTGCACTTCAGAGACACGGCGACAAAGCCGAATTGGTCGACTGCACTTTCCTTAAGCGAGCGGACGCCGTCAAACGGGTGGCAGAGGTGCAACCGCAGGTTGTGGGATTCTACTGCATGTTCTCGATGAAGAAAACCGCCCTAGAACTCGCCCAAGCCATCCGAAAACAGGTGCCCAATTGCTTGCTGGTTGTTGGGGGTCCTTTGCCGTCTTGGTCGCCTCAGGGTTTTTTGGGGACTTTTGATGTGGTGGCAATCGGGGAAGGCGAACAGACCGTGACAAAACTAGTCGAGTGTGTTGCCCAAGGAAAACCGCTCGATACGGTAAGGGGCATTGCTTACAAGGAAGGCGACCGCACAGTCACCACTGAACCCCAAGGTTTTGCCAAAGATTTGGATAGCCTATCTTTCCCCACCCGCCAACTCTTCGACAACGAAACCTACAAAAAATACTACAAAAAACAATTCGGCTACACGACCACCTCAATGATTACGTCGAGGGGTTGCCCGTTTAGCTGCGACTTCTGCAGCCGCCCCATCTTCGGCTCAGACACGCGGGTAAGGTCGGTGGGCAACATTGTGGATGAGGTGGAGGAGATTGCCGGGTTGGGTTATGAGCGGGTTTGGTTTGCCGACGACTGCTTCACCCTAAACAGCAGGCACCTCATAGGCGTCTGCGAAGAAATGGTGCGGCGGGACGTTAAAATCGGTTGGGAGTGCCTCTCAAGGGTAGACACCATGGATGCGGAGGTGGCGGAGGCAATGAAGCAGGCGGGGTGCATACGCGTGTTCTTCGGCATCGAATCAGGCAACGACTCAGTGCTGGGCATTATGAACAAGCACATAACCACTGCTCAAGCCCAACACGCCGTCCACGTGGCAAAAGCGGCGGGGCTAAAAGTCGGCGCCTTCTTCATCGTGGGGTACCCGGGCGAAACCGACCAAACCGTCCTTGACACCACCCGCTTCGCTTCGGCTTTGCCGCTTGACTACCTCTCTTTCACCATGCCCTACCCGATTCCCGGCACGCCCCTCTATGAGCGGGTGAAGGGGGATGGTGTGTCGATTGAGGATTGGGAGGAACCCAAAAACTACCATTTAATCCGCCATAAGCTGTTGTATGCTTCGGGGTTTAGTGAGGGAAAACTCAAGTTTGCGATTGGGAAAGCGCAAGCGCAGTTTTACACCCGAAAATACCTTGGAAACACAGGTTACAAGGTTATAGGTCAACCTTTTGAAACCATTACAGATTGGGCTTTTAAAAAAATGCGGTAACTGCCTCCAAGGGTGAGTCACCGATTTTTTAAATAGAGACAGTTAATATTGAAAGGGTCCACCGCATAACCTTCAAAGTGGAGCCATGAAAAAACAAAGCGCCATCCCAACAGTCATAAGTTCACTTAGGATTGCAGCTTTGCCGCTCTTCATCCACCTATTTAACCTTGGAAACATATGGGCTTGTCTTTTCTTGCTGGCTTTTTGCGCAACAACCGACTATTTCGACGGCTACTTCGCCCGAAAACTCAACGCAACCTCCAAGTTCGGCGCCTACTACGACGCCACAACAGACTTCGTTTTAACCGGAGGCATATTCGCCTTCTTTACCTTCGAAGGTTTTTATCCCATATGGCTGGTAATTTTAATTGCCATTTCGTTCGTTCAATTTGTTATCACAAGCGTCTACGCCAAAAAACTCTACGACCCCGTCGGCAAATACATAGGAAGCGCCCTCTACATAGGCATCGCCCTAACGCTTTTTTTTCAAATTCAACCAATCTTTGATTTCGTGCAATACGCGTTTTTAGTGTTCATTATACTCTCGCTTGCAAGCCGCATCTGGAGCTTAGCAAAAAAAGCGCCCTAAGGACCGCTTACTTTTTTCTCCGCCAAACCACAACCAAAATGGCAACAGTAAAAACTACCACTGCAGCAACCAATAGCAACAATTGAGGCTGTGACGGGCCAGGGAGTTTTCGAGTTTTGCAAGCCACGTCTCATGATTCTTCGACGCTAAGATTATGTAGCCGTCTTCTTTGGCTTTTATGATGGAGTTAAAGTTTGCTTCTAACCCAACCGGCAAGGTGACATCCGAAAAAGTCGTGTTCCAAACCGTATTGCCCAGTTTGTCGGTCATTATGACGCCGGTTGCATTGGGCGCTTAGAAATTCAAGAAGCAGATACCCACACTCCGTTTGGAGAGCACCTGTAATGGAGTAACCGTTTTCACCGTACGTTTGGTTCCACTCCATATTGCCCTCTGCAGCCACTTTGACAACCCAAGCGGGTTTACGCCAAAGATACCCCACCATCAAGTAGCCTCCGTCGCTTGTGGCTATGGCTCCGTTGCATTCTGTCTGGTAGTAGAAGCCTGTTCCGCCGTAAGTAGTGTTTCCAAGCACTACTCCATCTGCGTCCAGCCGGATTAACTCGTAGAGCGCTTGGTCAGGCACAAATGAGTAGCTCACAGCGGACACCATGTAGCCTTCGTTGGTTTCTATGATGGTTGAGGGACAATTGTGAATTGGCCCAGAAATGTTCTCGCTCCACAACATGTTGCTCGAAGGGTCAACTCTTGCGAACCAAATCCAGCCTAACCCGTCCTCGACTGGAACACAAAAACCTGCTATGGCAAAGCCGCCCTCTTTAACTTCAATAACCGCCATAAAATGATTCACGGACGCTCCTGAACTATAAGACTGAGTCCACTGCAGGGTTCCCTCTGAATCGGTTTTCACTAAAACATAGTAGTTGTTGACGAGCCCGGCTAAGAGGAAGCCGCCGTCACGGGTAACCACCAGCCGAGGCAACGCCGTGTCACGCCCATCGATTTGAAAAGTGCGTGTCCAAACCAGATGGTAGGATGCGTCAAGTTTTGTCAAGAAGGTACATGACTGGTTAATACTGTTTAACACCAAGCTTCCATCGTCGAGTTGGTAGACGCAGTAACCCACGACGCCCGGCAAATTGTCTTGCAACTGAACAGGCGCAGATAACACGTATGAATTCTGATTTTCCGAAGCGGCAAACGGCAGGGGTGAGAAGGCAAGAAGCAAGGCTAAAGTAACCGCCAAAAAAGCCGCCTTTGATTCTCGGTGCTTTTTGCCCTGCATACGCTGAAGCCACCACACATATCAGGCTATGGGGAAATATTACTCTCCCGTTGGAACATATTGTTCCAGTTATGGAACAAGCACTATGCCAATCCTCTGCGTGGGTAAAACGCGTCGATTCTTTAAATAATCGGCGTTTACTGTAAAAGTCACTGGACGTAAAACAACGAATCAAAAACAGACAAGTCGGGAATTTCCCCAGCAAATCCGCGTTTCATTAGGCACCGCCATCGTACTTGGACTGCTGGAGGGTAAATTGGATGCGGCACCCACAACCGCTTACCTCATGACCTACCGCATGGACAAATGCACTGCGAACTGTGGATTCTGCTCCCAAGCACGGGAAAGCAAAAGCAGCACCCAGATGCTCTCCCGCGTCACATGGCCCACCTTCCCCACAAAAGCAGCGTTAGAGGCATTTGCAGAAGCGGCAGAGGCAAAAAGGATTCGCCGAGTCTGCATCCAAGCCCTCAACTACCCCGAAGTCTTCAACCACCTCGAAGCACTGGTAGAAGAAATCAAACGGGGCTCGGCTGTGGCGGTTTCGGTTTCCTGCCAGCCTCAGAACAGAGAAAACATCCTGCGGCTAAAAGAGGCGGGGGTAGAGCGGTTGGGGATTGCATTGGATGGGGCAACTGAAGCCGTGTTTAACAGGATAAAAGGCGCTGACGTAGGAGGCTGCTACCGCTGGGATAGCCAGTTCCGCATGTTGGGTGAGGCACTGTCGGTTTTTGGGCATGGCAACGTTAGCACACATTTGATTGTTGGATTGGGTGAATCCGAGGAAGAAGTGGCAGAGGCAGTTCAGAGGGTGGTAGATTTGGGGATTTTGCCCGCGTTGTTCGCCTTTACACCTGTGAGGGGTACTGCGTTTGGGGGTTGTTTGCCGCCCAAGGTGCAATCGTATAGGCGTCTGCAGCTTGCAAGGTACTTGATTGTTACGGGCAAATCAAGAGCCGAAAAAATCCGTTATGAAAACGGCAGAATCGCCGATTATGGATTGCCAAGGGAGCAGTTGGAAGTTGCGGTGGACAGTGGTTTGCCGTTTAGGACTTCAGGGTGCCCCAGCTGCAATCGACCCTTCTACAACGAAAAACCCAGTGGACCCATCTACAACTACCCCTATGCTCCAACCAGAAAAGAGATAGAGAAGATAAAAGCGGATTTAGAGTAGTTGATCCGCGGTTTGCGTAGGCCCCTTCTTGTTAGGTTTAGTCAGCTTCGGGCGCTGACGCGTCACTTGCTCTACGAGGTGCCAGAACTCATCCATCGTGTAGCCCTTAAGAAGGTCCTTCATTAGCTTCTTAACCTGGTAATAGGTCATTTGTGCCTCGCCCTTGTCAAGGCTCTCCTGTGGGCCCTTTATGCGGCGGAACAATTCGTCCATTTGGCGGGGTGAAGCACGGATACCGGCTTTCTCCAGCAGCTTCTGGATGAGGGTTTGCCCGGTGTTTCTGCCGATAAAAATCATGGTTTCTCTGCCCACGATCTCAGGCGGGAACGGCTCAAACACCAAGGGTTGGGACATCATTTCTTCGACTTCTTCTTCAACCTCGTGGGTGAAGATGTTTTCGCCGATGATGGGCTTATGGAATTGGATAGGCATGGCAAAGGCTTTCTCTGCTGATTGGGCTATACGGTAGATTTTGCCCAAGTCTATGCCTGTGTCGATGTTATAGAGCAACTCCGTTGTGGTCACAACTTCTTCAAACGGCGCTAAGCCTGCGCGTTCGCCGAAGCCAGCGATACAGGTGTGGAGGAAACTTACGCCTTCTTCCATGGCGGCGAGGGTGTTGGCGGAGCCTAAGCCGAAGTCGTTGTGACAGTGGACTGCAAGCGGTATCTTCTTTCTGATTGCATCAGGCAACCCATCGCGTACGTGCGAAATCAAGTAACGCATAGAGAGGGGACGGATGAAACCGACGCTGTCGGCGAGGGCTAAACGGGTTGCACCTGCACCTGTGGCTGCCTCAAAAACCTGCAGAATATCCTCTAGCGACGTTCGGGTGGCATCCATGAGGGTAAAGTTCACGTTGGCGCCGTGTTTTTTGGCGTGGTCTATGCATTCAACTATGCGTTGGAGAGCTTGCTCTTTGGTTAATTTGAGTTTGTATTGAAGGTTTAAGCCGTTGATTGGGGATTCAACGGTAATTTCCTTTATGCCGCATTCCAAGCAGGCGTTTACACTGTTTTTTGTGGCTTCAGCTGAAGCGGTTAATTTCGCATTAGTGAAGGTTTCGTTGACGATGCGTTTGACAGTGCGTTTTTCATCCTCAGAAATAGCGGGAAAACCAACGTTGATAACTGAGACGCCTGCCTCATCCATCAATTTGGCAAGTCTAACCTGCTCTACGTAAGTTAAGTAAACGGTGGGTGCTTTGAGGCCCTCCCGGAAGGTTTCATCCCAGATGAAGACGCGGTCGGGAAGTTTCGGCGGCAAGTTTTTACGTAGGCGGTTGTAGTTAGCGATTAGTCCCTGAGCTTCAAGCTTTTTGAATATGGTCTTCCGCATTCAGTCACATTCCAACAATACGGGGGAATTTGGTTATGTGTTATTGGCAGTTTCCTATATAAAACTGCATCTATCCAAACTGGACACGTGTTTAGTTTTCGAAAAACCCCAAAGCTATTTTACGATTAGATGGGGCAATGCAAAAGTCTTAAGTGTAAAAGCAACAATCTACAATATGCCAAGGGGCCCCAAAATGAGCAGCCTAAAGAACACTATGGAAAAAATCAAGAGCTTAGAAGCGGAGAAAAAGAATCTTTTAAGTGAAATGGAGGAACTCAGAAAAGCAGCTGATGCAAAAGCCACTCAACTCGACAACGAGGTCGGTGCACTGCGGGAAGAAATAAAATCGCTTAGGATACTGATGGGGCAACCTGAAGCGATCCCAAACAAAATCCAAATATAACAGTAGATAGGACTGGGCTCTTTTGTTTTTCTAGTTTAAGAAGAAGAGAAAGTATGCCTTGCTCATCTTATTCTTAGGGACTAGGCAGGCGGAACTGTTTTGTGTTCTGCACCGCCGATGGATTGCTGGCTGGTTGAGGCGGATTCCACAAGCAGAACCGGAGAACCGTTAACACCCTAAGCAAAGCCAAAGCAAAACTTCGCTCGTTGACTCTCCAATTGATATTGGCACGGAAGTTTAGCTTGAGCCAGTTGATGCTTGCGTGGCTGGCAGCGGCATTTTTGTTAGCCAAACATGTTCTCCGACTTCAGGGGTAACTTGGAAGCCTTCAACGGTTGTAGGCGAATAGTGGTTGAGTGCTCCTGCCACAACAATGTTGCCCTCGCTGGTCAAGATAACTGAACTGGCAGAGCTGCTAACGTTGGCGCTTACCTCACCAAGCAATTCAGTATTCAGCAGGGTGCCCGAACAATCTGTTCTGATTACACATGCCTGCCGATCCTGTGTGCCTACAGCAACGTATCCGCCGTCGGGTGCCCCAACAACTGATCGCAATATTCCATTGATTGGGAAAGATTTTATCCATTGGGTAGCACCTGACGAATCGATTTTTACGAGCCAACTCTGCACGAGTGAAGAAGCGGTTACTATGTAGCCACCGTCGCTGGTTTGGGTCATATAGTTGAAGGGTAGGTTCTTGTTTTCGTTGGTCTGATATATTTGGCTCCATTGCATGTTGCCATCCCAATCGGTTTTTAGAAGCCAGCCGCCTTGGGCATAGTTGGCTCCAACCACGCAACCCGCAACCACGTAGCCGCCGTCTGCCTCAACAGAATTCAGCGCAAGCAACTTAGAGGAGTTGCCGCCGAAGGTTTTAGTCCACACCAAACTGCCCTGTGCATTCACTTTCATGAGAACTGCATCTACCCCGTTAGCGTCGTTTTCAGCATAGCCTGTTACCACAAATTCACCACGGCTATCCTGAATGGTGTAGCATGTTTGCAGGGGTAACACGAATGTTTTAGTCCAGTCCACATTGCCGTTGGAGTCCGTTTTTATCAGCCAACCGCTATAGACGGGGCTGGTTATGGGTGCAGCTATGTTGGTTCCTGACAAGATGTAACCGCCATCTTTAGTTTGCACAATGGATGCGGTACCCACATGCCCAGTCATAGGGAAAGTTTGGTTCCACACCAGATTTCCAGAAGCATCTGTTTTTATTAATGTAGGAGCGCGTTCGACAGCGGGAAAGAAGCCTACTGAAGCGTTGTTACCTGCTATGGCGTAGCCTCCGTCAGAGGTTTGGATTGCACGACCGACGTCGCCGTAGTATGTTTTGCTCCACTCAGTCTGTGACCCCGTGGCTGAACTGGGGGTTTGGGTAACAACAAGCGCCACTGTAACAGTTGCAAGCGAAACAATCACGGCTAGGGTTACGTAGAGTTTCTTGCCTAACCGTCTATCTTTATGCAGTTTAGGAGAGATTTCACGTGGTTCTGCGAGGGCTATGTGCAGGTTAAGGGTGTGCATCTTTTTTCACAGCCTAATACTATATCGGCTTGTTTTTTAGCTCTGTTGATAGAACACTTTGTTCTACTTCCAGAACAGCCTACGCATGTGACTTTTCAGGAGCAGATTTTTTCTTGTTTGAGTCGCTTTGAGTTTTTCTGCGGAGCCAAATGCCTTCGCCCAAAAAAAGCACCATTGCGATGGCTGTGGGAGCAATCAAATAGAACAGGTACAAGTCAGGCGCTTGTCCCCGTTGGATAAAGGGCACCGCAATCGCTACCACCTCAACGCCGAGAATTCCGACGAAAAAGAAGGCATAGAAAATCAGCCGAGGCACCAAGGTTCTTCCCACCCAAAAGTGCCCGCTCACATTTACTTTTTGCTTAACAGTGTATTCGCCATAGTTGTTTTTCGCTATTAATCCGAGCGCTTCAAGTTTTTGGAGATGCCAATGTGCTACGCTGGGACTGCTGAGGGTGGCCAGCCGCATGATTTCACGGGGCCCCATCGGTTTGCCTTCTCGAACCATACAGGAATAGACGTTTAGTGATGTGCCTTCAAGTTCTTCAGCGTTAGTCATGGCTGCCCTACCTGTTTTATGTATACTTCCACTTTATTGGGCGAAAACTCGAAAGCCTGGTTTGGCTCAAGTATGGCGTTGTATATGTAGCCGTCTGGGGTTTTCTGTAGAGGAACCGTATGTAGCCAAGTAGCGGTTGAAAATGTGTTGGCGTAGGTGCCGTCGATGGGCATGTTGTTGATGTAGTTGGTGAATGAGCCGTAAAGGTCTAAGGCACCGTTTTCCAACGAAGATAGGCTGCTGTTATCGGCTATGTCGCCTCTCAATTGGGCGGTGCCTGTTAAGGCGATGAGTTTGGATTGATGAGGCGACCAAGTTGTGTTAAAGCCGTTTGCACTTGACCAAGTATAGGTTTGCCCTTCACCTTTACCCCACTCAGGAAGAAAAGCCGTGCTATCACCACTTATGTTTTTGGGATGATAAACTGGAACGCAAGAGCTCAAAACCAAATTTGCCAAAGTGTTGGTTGCGATGACTGCGGGTTGTGGATTATGAGGTTGGATTCTGCCTGTTACGTCGACCCATTGACCGTTGATGTAGATTTGTATTGCGACCTGATGGGCGCTATCATAATATTCGGCTATGGGCACACCCTCTATCCATGTGCCCTCTGCTGAGGCGTTGGCTGGCAAATCGGGAATGAGGGGGTAAGCGTTGTGGTCCTGGTTCATTATGCGGTAGAGGTTTAGGGGGTAATCTGTGCCTCTTATCCAAGTGGTATTTAACCAGTCGCCGTCAAGCCAAACCCCGTCGACAACGCCGCCGAAACTGGTGCCCAAAAAATCAGTCACCCCCTTGTTAACCACCAAACCACCCAACGCTGAATCATCGACGTTTATGTGCTGGGCGGCTGTGAAGCTTGCCTCAGACATTTTAGCTGCCACATCTGAGTGGTTAGTTACGTTGGCGACAACCATGTAAGTTACGTTTGTATCGGTGACCATTTGAGTGTTGTTGATGGTTGTCCAGCTGCCGTTGCTAATGGTGGGGAAGGTGATGGTGGCGTTTCGTTGGCGGGTTTGGGTGCTAAAGTTGGCGTATAATAATTCGATGCTAAAGTCAGCTTTAGGTCCTTCCACAACATGGGGGTAGAGCTTAACGTCTAAGGGTACAACAAGCATGGGCGCTGCAAAGGCGGTTCCAGTCAACAACGCCAAAACAGCAATTGCAATAAGTTTGTACTTGAATTCCATACGCTAACATCGAATCATTGGTGGGATGGTTCTTATTAGCTCTGATTGTAGAACGGTTTGTTCTAGCGGCAGAACAGTAACTTTAAGTTCCCAAGGACACCGCCTTGTAGGCACCAATCGACTACAAAGGTAGATATAAAATGAGGGTTAAGGGGTTTACGGTGTCCTCTTTAGCAAGCTACCGATTGCCTCAGACAATGCAGTGCACGCGGTTAATCTTGCAGTGGTTGAAGTGTCGGTTTCAAGCTTCTCAAGCTCCTTACGCAGCCTATCAGATTCCTCGTTTAGTTCCTGCTTGCACGTCTCATAGGTGTCATGGAGTTTTTCTTGCTCCGCAGAGAAGCTCTGCACTGTAACTTCTAACTCGTTTTTTGCAGTTGTAAGCGATTGCTGTGTCTGGGCAAGTCTTTCCGTCGCACGCTTCTTTTCGCCAAACTGGAAGAAACCAAACTTGAGCCCCTGCTGAGCTACCACATCGTCTTCTAACTCGCGGATTCTGTTGCTGAGCCGCTGTATCTCAGTGTTGCGTTTGGTGCTGAGTTCACGGGTCTGCTCCGCGTATTGCCTGTCGACTTCAAGGATTTTGTGGTTGTTGTCTGAGAGGGCTTTGGCTTCGCTGGTTAAGTTAGATTCATCAAGCCGATTCTGAGCCAATGCACCTTCGAGATCAAGGAAAACCTGCGTTCGAATCTTAACGAATTCATCGTCAACTTTTATGGTTGGGCTGGTTTCGAATTCAGAGATTACTTGGCGCAGATTCAGCAGCCAATCGTCAAAGTATTGGCTAAACGGTGAGAGAGCAAAAATTTGGCTGCCAAGTTTGCCAAGACAATTCTGTGTTTTCTGCGCAACTTCCTCTTTGGAAGTCTCGGGGGTTTCTTCTTGGAGGTACTTGGCGGTTTGGCGCTGCTTCTTCTCTTTAGATTTCTTTTCACGGGTGCTTTTGGAGTTATGTTTGCTTGAGCCTCGACGGCTTGCTTGTGATCTGAAACTCATAGTTACCCCTTTTGTGTAAAGTAATATTTAAGGACTGGCACACTCTGCCCTAAACAAGGGATAAGGCGCAATTATTTTTTGCGCTTGGTTTTCTTGGCAGAGCCTTCCTGCTGCGAGGAGGAGGTTTTGCGTTTCCTAAACATCGACAACCCCAAAACTGCAACCACAATTACCACCGCAACAATTCCGCCAATGAGTATACCTGAATTAAAGCCACTGCCCAAATCGTCATTTGACGAGCTGCCTGACTGAGTGGAGCTCGGAGTTGCCGTCTGCAGGGTTGTGGGTCCAGGCGTTGGAGACGGGGTGACTGCGGGCGGGGTACCTTGAAGCTCGGGACTTCGAACTTGCACCATAAGCGCGTATGAAGCGATAGTTTGGTTGGCTGGGACAGAGCTTTGGTTTCGGTCGAATGCGCCCACGGTGTAGGTGGCTGAATGCTGAGGCGCTATGGGGTTTGGCGTCAATGGGTCGGTGTATCCTATGGCGACCACTTCTTGTTGTGAATTGTAGAATGTGGCTACGACTCGGACGTCAGTTGCTGATTGGCTGCCGGTGTTCTTTACGGTTCCAGTGACTGTGTAGCTGCCGTCGGCTGCCACAGAGCTTTGTTGACTGACGATTGCAACGTCGGGGTAGAGGTAGTTCGACGTCGGGTCAGCCTGGTAAATGTAGAAGTTCACGGACTGAATGGTTACGCCGTACCATGCGCCGTAGATGGTGTTCTCTGGGGAGAACTCCATGTAGAAGGGGGCTTTCTGCTGAGGCAGCAAATCGTTGACTAAGGCGGGGCAGCCTGAACTTGAACCAACGCCATCGGTAGTGGTTAAGTCTCCGGCGATTGTGACGTTTGCGATGGTGCTGGTGCCAACGTTTTGGATTTCGCCGACTACGTCTAGGAAGCCCATGTAATCGACGTAGTAGCTGTAACTTAGGACTTTGATGCTGTCAGTTTGGCTCTTCGCCGGGGGCATCAACACCAACGTTGACGCGGATAGGGCAAGGAGGATTAATAGGCAGATACCAATTTTTTTAAGCACAAGTTTCCCCTTTTCTCGGTTTTAGTTTCAAATGCACGGTTGGAGTATAAAATGGTTTTTCCAAATTGGACTCAACTCCAAGGAACAGAGGGCAGCAGCATATAACCTATGTAGGTTATAGGCGATATTCTTAAATGGAAAAACAGCTACCTATCTGTTTAGAAGAGTCGCCTATGACGGAAAAGTTACGTCCCTATGTAGTTTTTCTTCCCGTAGAAAAAAAAGACAAGATACTCTCCGCCATCTTCGGCTCCAAAGCCGGCGTAGACATCCTCCGCTTCAGCCTAAAACAGGGCATAGCAAAAAGCATCTACCAAAAAGAACTCGTCCAAAAACTCAACTACAGCAACAAAACCATCATAGAAAACCTCAAAACCCTCACTTCGCTGGGCGTGTTGAACGAGAGCATGGAGAAAAACGATAAAGAAGGACGCATCATCTGGATAAAAACCTACCAACTCACCACCCTCGGACGCTGGTTCGCGCTGCTCTTAGCCGAAGAGACAGAATTAAGCGGCGACGAAAAAACCGAAATCCTCCAAAGCCTCTTCCGCACCTACGTCAAACAAGTCAAACGCCTAGCAGAAGAAATCGGCATAAACAAAAAAATGCTCGAAGAAACCTTCAAAGAAGAAATGAAAAGCAACCTATAACACAGTGGAATCATGCTAGCACAAGGCATGCCACAACATAACGCATAGTAGAAACCGGCATGCACCTACAGTAAAGCAAGAGGCAATTTTATCCAAAAATTCTCTTTTCTTTTAGGAAACTAAATTTTTAAAAATGAAAAAGTAGGGAGAGCAAGTTACTTTAGAACTTGCTAATTTTAGTTCAAGGGGGCTATTGGGTAAGTACTACCAGGTTATCTAGCGATCCCGTTGAGTTGTATGTGTAAAATCCCACATAACGTTGCTTATGCTGGCAAAGTGAGCATCGTCCTGATCGATGTATAGAGTGTTGTCGACGTAGACTTTAGCATTTGTGCCAGTGATTGTGACAGCAATTCTGTGATTCTCACAGGGATTAAGGCCCGTACCGTAATGTCTGTAATGTGTAGGTAGTCCGTTGTAGAAAATTATGAGCTCCACAGTTCCGTCTCTTGTTATATCTGCGTAAATCATGTTTGCACTGTTTACTTCATTGACCATCAAGAACGCAACATTTCCTGTTCCGCTGCCAGACAGCGTTTGGATATCTGCTGCAACATGCCTATTTGGAGAGGAGATAGCCTGGTAGCGGATTTGGGAGGTGGGAGTAATTTGGGCTGATTGCAGTTTTCCATTCGTCACACCCCAAATACCGGTAACAACAGACCAGCCGTTGCAGTTACCATCGTCAAAGTTGTCTTTGATAACCCCTTCCGCTGGCTTTATGGAGAAGTTATCGAATGTTCCTGTTCCCGCTAAGTCCGAGCTATTGTAAGCATATAGATAGCAACTGCTTGACGGAAGCATAAATGGCTCTGCATGGCGTAGGATACCGTTCTCATAGAAACCGATCGATCCTCCTGAGACCTTGATTTTCTGGGTACCTGTGGAGGCATTCCACCATTTCCACATCGATGAAACTGAGCCGCCGCTAAGACGCCGTTGTATCTTTACCGTTGTGTCCGTTCGATCCTTCATGAACAAATAGAAATTATTCAACGAATAGGGATCAGTACTTGTTGTTCTGCTATCGCTGAGAAACAGATTCATTTCCCTTAGACCGCTTATACCAGTTATATCGATTGCTGCTTCAAAACCCTGTTTATCAGTTCCGGGGTAAAAAGCAAGACTATCATAAGCATATCGTGTGACTTTACCCGCTTGCTTGTATCCGTTACCTGGCACTGAGACTTGCAACTGACCGTTTACTATTTGTGCAGAGCCGCCGATCTGGATCGATTCAGGATCGTTATTCGCGGTTCTATCCCAAACATTTTTTGTTATGCCATCGTTGCTGAAATCGTCTTTACAAATGTTCGTAACTTTATAGAATCGGTAGATATCGACGCCGCCTAAGTTAGGATTATTGTTTATAGTGAGGGTTGCAATGCTGTTAACTCCTGTATTTACGAGTTCAACGGTGTTCATTTGTCCTGGTTCATCACGATAGATGTTTGGAAAATGCGCTAAATCAATTGTTGGAAACTGAGATGAAAAACCTAGATAACCGCCATGATAATAGGTTGCAATTTCAATATCATTTAGCTTAATTTTATATTCTGTGTCTGCTCCCAGATCAAGTGATCGGCTAACGTTATTGAAATTAAAGAAGCAAGCGCATTTGCCAAAATAATTATTGGCATTGTCATTAGGATTAGTAAAAGTCCATTTTATGCTGTCGCCTGGCCCTATAGGCACGGCATCATAGTTTGCGCCCCAGCGGACAAAACTAATACGGTCGCCAATACTGGCGTAGTTACAGGGAAAGTCTTGCCTTGAATAATCTATGCTTCCACTTGCCACAGGGTCGTTTGCGGGAGGGCATGAGGACTGACCATCTTGAAGATTGCGCAAAGGGTATGCCCTGAAAACGCGGAAATTTTTTATTTGAATTGAAGTATTGCAGGTATTCTGAAATTTAAATCTGTTAAGACCACCATGTACATAAACCGTATGGTCGTTTAGTGGCTCTACGTCGAATGCTTCCGTTACATTATGATTAGCTATGGGACTGTGTGTTGTCGAACCAACTAAGACGTCGTTTAGGTATCTCCAAATCACGATAGAGTTTACTGAAGGATCAGTAGTTACTAAATCGTAAGTTATTAAACAAAGTTGTGTTCCACCGTCACAACAAACTGGAGAAGTGTCTGTAAAGCTATAGGTATAATCGGCCATTCCTCCAAGAGTGTGATCGCCTCCATACCAAATAGTTGCTCCTTTTCCTCCCGAACTTTGCCCATTGTATGAGCAATTACAGAAGGCTGGCTCGGGAGATAGATTCATATTTATAGGTCCATAAACTGTCATTTTTTTCACCATTATATCCATTTTTTCATTTTATTGGTAGTAGAGATATTCTGGAATAGGCATTTTACGAGAACGATATATTTCCGAAAATGTTTACGTTCCTTCATGATTGACGTTCTTCCGAGTTAGACCGCTCTGTAGAGATGGGAGGATGTTAAAATTTTTATAAATCAATAAACCCACAAAAATAATTAGAATGATGCAGGAAATTAGCACAATGTAGAATAAGTCTATAGGGGACTGTGCTCTACCGACCCGCGAAAGCCCCAGTGATGTAACAAAGACACCACTTGAACCCATGTATACATAGCCGTTTGCTATAGCTGGTGAGCAGCGTAACTGTTGTGGCTCCCCAAGGCTATAGCTCCAAAGTTTAGCGCCAGTTGTCGCATTAATAGCGTACAAGTTCCCGTCATCAGCGCCAACATAAACTGCCCCATTCGCCGCTACAGGCGAAGACTCAACCCCGTGCAATCTAACCTGATATTTGACGCTAAAACCTTGACCGTAACTAGCTTCTAACGTAGAAACCCATTTTTCTTCTCCACTATAAGCGTTAAAAGCATAAACATTCCCATCCTCAGACCCAACATAAACAAGACCATAAGCAACAGCGGGAGCGGTAGGAGACCCAAGCCCTCCTACGGTTTGAGTCCAAACAGTTTTCCCAGAAGAGGCATCAAGGCAGTAAAGGCGTCCGCCTTCAGAAGAAGCGTAAACAAGATTATCTGAAAACGCAGGGGAAAACCAAGCTGTAACACCTTCATCACACTCCCAAATTTTATGACCTGTATATGCATCGATTGCAGAAACAGGCGAACTTGGGACAAAAAGCTTACCATTCGTGATAGCGGGAGAGGCCACCACCGTCCTTGATGATTTCCATATTATGTCACCGGTGGTTGCATTTACTCCGATAAAATAAGTGTTATTATCTGTCGGGTCCTGATAATTTGTATAGTAATAACCGTTTGCAACCGTAGCGCAAAAAGTTCCATTTATAGCCCATAACTGTTCACCACTAGAAGCATTGAACGCTCCCTTGTATGTATAGACAATGCCGTTCTCAACAACAGGTGATGAGTAGCCTTGGTCGTATTGCCACCACAGCAATTCACCAGTAGAAGCATTTAAGGCGGACAGGCTGACGTCTGCCACGTAGACTACACCATTTACTACTGCGGGTGAGCCTTTGAATTGTTCACTCGAGCCAGTATCCCCATAGCGCCATACCTCGTTTGGGATTGAAATTGGTGCTGAATTATTAGTGAGGCCTGCGTTTGATGCATCATGGTGGAACATTGGCCAATCATCGTTTGAGGTGGAAGTCGTTGCCATAGGAAGAGTCGTTGATATGCAGATAGTGAAAAGCAAGAATAGAGCAAGTAGGAAGGTCGTTTTTTTTTGTGCATGCTCATATGGAATCAAGCGATAAAATACTATAATCGATGTAATATAATTTACTTAAAAAAAGGCAAGAGAGATAGTTTTCGTTTTTTCTTTCCCTTTTTCACACAGCTACTAGCAGGGTGCTCCAGCGCTATCTCTTCCACATGCCTCTTAATTAGAATGTAGAGTCTCATTACACAGCCCATCAGTTCACATCCTTTCGTTGTTTATGGGTCGCCATACTCTGGATTTGGCACGGTATCACCGCATTTTTGGCATTAGCTGCGTATTTTTCGTTTTCGGCAGTCTTTGCATCTGCTTTGTATTATTGAGGTTCCGCATGTTGGGCAAGTTAAATCTATCACTTTCATGTTTGGCTACACCTCCAAGTTTTGGCGGTTATATGTTATTGTGAGGTTCCAGGTGCATGAAGCCGGGGCATCGGGGGTACCACAGATGTGGAGTGGGAGGGGGTTTTGGTTGTTGGCTTGGTCTGTGAGGGGCGACTGCCAACTTGTTTGGAGATAATTCAACCTTTCGAAGGTCCATGCCTAGTGCCCACTGCATTGCACTGACCATTGCCGTTCACTGCAACGCTAAAAAGACAAACGATACATGCATTCACACACATCGCGACCGCCCCTGCATTGAACCATTTAACCCATGTGAAGAAAAACACACTTCCCACATGAAAACAGGCACTGAAAACAATTGTAAACCAAAGAAGCAACCGCCCCCAGTTGCAATCTTGTGGAACCCCGTAAACCGCCACACCCACATAAAAGGAGAAAACTGATTTACCCTTCAAATAAGGGGAGGGGGTCCTCGGCAGAGCAGCAGAGAAAGGAGTTTGGAGGGCAAGTTTCAAAGGCGGGTTGTTTGTGGGGTTTGGAGTGGTTTGAGGGGGGGAGAAGGGAGAGCGTGCAAAAATTATTGTGCTCCAGACCTTTCCACTCAACCCTTGCCTTTGATTGTTGCCTTTTCCATTCTTTCCTCCTAAAGTGCCTTAAACGCGTCGAACCAGCGGTTGTAGCTTGTCAACATATCCAGCGACACAGAGGGCTTGCGTTCTTCGAGGATCTGGCGGAAATCAGCCATCGTCAACGCACGCGGCTTCGCCTCTTTATCGGTTGCTTGACCGGACTCGAAAAATTCACCGATCAAACTCAACTGCGCAGATTGACAGACATCACGTATGTCGCTTCCACTGAAACCCTCGGAAAGCCGAGCCAACTCATGCAAATCCACATCTGAAGCGATCTGCAGTGTTCCAGTGTAGTGTTTTAGCATGTTTAAGCGTGTAGAGTGATCAGCCAACGGGACAAGGATGCGTTTTTGGAACCTTCGAATAAACGCCCAATCCAGATCCCAGGGCTTGTTCGTGGCGCCTATAACGTAGACGTGGAGTGCTTTGCCCTTGTCAACAATGCCATCCATCTCTTTTAGGAACTGGTTCTTAACACGGATTTCGCCGCCCACCTCGTTACTGTGGTTACCCATAAGCGAATCCAACTCGTCCACAAACACAATCGCCGGTCGCCCGTCAGTAGCCGATTTACGAGCAGACCCAAAAAGTTTAGCAACGTTCTGCTCAGCCTCACCCAGCCACTTAGACATAATCGACGCCGCATCAATCGAGTAAAAATTAGCGTCAATCTCCGTTGCAACCGCCGCAGCCAACAAGGTCTTGCCGCAGCCAGGAGGACCAAACAGCAAAATCCCGCGTGGCCAACCCAGCGGAAACAGATCCGGACGCTGCACCGGGTAAACGATGGCTTCTTTGACGGCTTTTTTAGCAACTTCTAAACCGACAACTTCGCCCCAGTTAACTTTGGGTTTCTCGGTAATTACGAGTTCTTCGCTATTGGGTTTTGCTAAACCTCCGTTTCCTTCCATGGTTGCTGCTCCTCCGTCTCCTTGGGCCTCTTCAGCGGCTGCTTGATTCATCTCATGCGATGAAACAGAGCCCTGAAGGGATTTGATACGTTCTTGATAGGCAATTGCCCGCTGAACGTAAACTTTGTTTAAACCGTATTCAGGGTAAAGTTGAACTAACTGCAGAAGACTTTCGATAGCTTTTTGGTAGAGGGTTATTGCTCTGCCTTTCTGCCCCTGCTTATCCAGTCGCACAGCATCCAGCGCGTAGGCTGTTGCCGCTTTTTCTAACTCGTTTGAAGCGCTCATTTGTGATGTGTCTCTCCTTTCTCTCTCACTTATTCAGGCGAACGTAATTCAATCTTGATTTTACCCTGGGTTCCCAGGTTCTCTAAGGCACGCTCGATATCCGCGTTGGAAGTTTTCAACTCCGAGGAGCATCTTCCTAAATCGATTTCACCGTTAGTTTTACGCACGTATTCGAGAAGAACCTCTTCAAGATTAGGCGTGGGCTTCTCAACTTTAACCGAGAACTCCTTGATCTCCGATTTCTTATATGAGAACAAGGTTTTCTCTGGGTCAAAGCCTGACTCCTCATGGATTTTTTGACCAAACACCTGCGAAGAACTCGCTGTTAACGCAACCATTTCGCGTATGGGGGTCGGTTTTACAGTTGCTGTCTCTTTGACTAAAGCGGTAACTGGAGGTTCAGGCAGGGTTTCAGCGAGTTTTTGTTCCATGAAACAGGAGACTTCTTTGAGGATTTCGTCGCCTGCCTCGGTTTTTCTGCCAACCGGCACCAAATTCTCGTCTGAGGTGAGCTTGGTTTGTTGAAGTGTGTCTTGGATGGCAGAGTTAACGTTGTTTAATTCTGTGCTAACGTCAGGTAACACTTGGAAAAGGTCTTGTGAAACGCCTTGAAGCAGGCGCAGGGCTGGTTTGAGGTCAGCAACGATGTCACCTAGTTCTTTTATGGTTTCAAGACGCATAACTACACGTTCAATGGCTAACTGGACGTTGTAGAGAAATTTGACTAGTTTGCGGACTTCTGCAATCTCGGTAGCACACATAGCCGCTTTTTCTTTGTTGTTCTTTTTGAGTGCGCCCATGCACGTTTCAAAAAGAATGCGGTCTCGCTCTTTGAGGCGGAAACTTGCTTGTTCAAGCTTGTTCTGCTGGACTTTTAATGTATAAATAGATTTGGACGCGACTTCACGGATAGGAGGAGGGGATTGGTTGGTGAAGCTTTTCATGGTTGTCCCTCCATACTCCCATCGTGTCGCGTTTTGCCTTAGATACCGGTTTTCCCTATTTCTTTCACGTAAACGACAACTGGGGGTTCAGGCAGCCTGGTGCTGTTGTTGGTGACGGTTTCAGCGTAGATCTTGTTGGTTTTGGGGGGCAACAGAGATTGTTCACCTAAGAGTACACTGGATAGACGGCTCTTGGTAAGGTCGTAGTCGGTTTTCTCTGAAGTTGCACGTCGGAGTGTTTCTTGGAGTATTGTAAATGCTGCTTTGTAACTTTCTTCGTCAACTTTGCCGATTTCATGCTCGATTTCGAGGTTAGCGATTGCATAACTCAGTGATGTGATTTCTTCTTGGCAACGCTCGATTTCTATGGATGATTCGTCAATGATGACTTGGGCTTCTTTTTTAAGTTGATTTAGCACGTTTTCGAAGCTGCTGTGAAGTTCCTGGTAAATCTCCGGTGTAATCTTCTTTTTGTCAACTAAGTCTTTTAAGGCTTCATCTTTGCGCCAGATGAGGGGGATTTGGTCGCACAGTGTGCCGGCTTGTGACTTGATTTTGGAGACAAAGGTGATTTCAGCGCCATTGAATCGTAGGCTGTCCATGGGCTGTTTGGAGAATTGACCGTCGCCAAACTCGATGTATACTCCGTCGAATTTGCCGTTGGGGGTTAATGCGAAGGAGGCAACTTTGCCGATTATTCGTCCGTATTCGTTCTTTATTGGTTTGCCAATAGAAAGAAAAAGATTGGAGTTAGACATTTTGTTTTTCTCCTTTTTTAGAATGTTTTATCTGCTTGAGATGCTGGGGAAGCGGGCATTCCTGGGGGTAGGTCTGGGAATTTGTCTTTGATTTTCTGTTCTGCAACGGTTGCTGCTTCGGTGAGTATCTTTGATGCGTCTTCGTTTACTGTGTCGAAGTTTAATGTCATTCCGCTGCCTTGGCCTGCTTCGATCATGATGCCGCTTAGCATGTTGCCGATTTCGCCAAGCTCATTTTCTGCTTCTGGGAACACACTGACTAAGCCTGATCTGACAGAGCGTAGAACACCGACTGCTGGGCCGAGTGTTGAAACTACGTCGCCTAACTCTGAAACTGTTCTTAACCGTAAAGTGATTTGCTCAAGAGCAAGTTTAGCATTCATAATTAACTTTGACATTTTTCTAACTTCAGCTAGCTCGTTTGCAAAGACGTTGGCGCGTGCACTGTCATGTTTTGTGTATGCATCGACGATGCGTGCGAAGATTGCTTTGTCACGTTGGCCGAATCTGTCGTTAGCTTGGTCGAGTTTTTGCACTTGGAGTTCGATGCGTCTAACGGCGAAGTCAAGTCTTGGTTTTAGTGGTCCTGGCGGTTTAACTGTGTCTCTGATGCGGTTTGTGATGGGTTCTTCATCCCGTTTACTTTCCCACTTTTTAGCGAATCTTTCTGACATTTAGGATACCTCTACCACGCGTAGAATGCAGAAAAGCGAGTTATACATTGTTAATATGGCTACAATATGCTCGTATATATGTACGGATATACGTACTGCTAAAACATCCATTGAGCTTTAACTAGAAGAGTTAAAGACGGAGTTGGCGCCTGCAAGTTTATACATAAATGTGTAAGTTAGCCTAAAAAGAACCGCTATCCAATCCACTATTAAAAGGTGAATTAAATGACTAGTAGACTAAAAATATTCGGCTTAATTGCGCTCATCGGTTTCGTAGCTGGCGTCTTAGCGCAAGTCACAGCAACATACCTTATTCCGTGGTTAGCACTGGTTTTGCCATCTTTATCCGCTCTATCAAGCTTTATAGTTGCTGGTTTTGCGGGAGCAGTCTTAACTGTCGCTATAGTCGGCATCTGGGCATACGCAACTGGTAAAAAAGAGCCATACTAAAGAGAGATTTACTCTCTTCCGTCTTCTTTCTTTATTGTATAGTCTATCGTTTCTTTGTCGACAAAAACTGTTTTCTAGTGTTAGATGAAGGCAGAGCGTCCCTTACTCTTCTTCTTCCCATGGGCTTGGCAGGCGGCTCTGCTCCCTGCTAGTGGCTGATCAGCGTATTTGTTAGTTCGTCCTTTCTTTTCCATCCAGAAGCAGTGTTTTCTTAAACAAGCTTTTAAACACATTAAAAGCAAGTGTTTGGTGGAGAAGGTGAGGGACCCATACTTGATAAGGGCAAAATCATTCGGAAACTGCAAGAGTTAAAGCCGTTCTTATCTGAAAACTTTTACGTCGCTACAATAGACTTGTTTGGTTGCTACGCAACCGATGAAGCCGATGAGGAAAGCGATATAGGCTTACTGCTAACATATTCTGAACCATTAGATTTCACAGAATTAACTAAATTAACTAAATTTCTTAAGAAAGAACTAGGCACACAGGTAAACTTGGTATCAAAGAATTATCTAAGTCCATCACTAAAGGAATCGGTCCTCATCGGGGCTATCCCGATTTAGCAATTAGCAAATACACATGAGTTAAAACTGAACTATAACTTGCTTAATAATGTAGAACTATTTAGAGTATGCTCATAAGCAATATAGAAAAATCAAGGTTTAAGACTCAAAGTGCTTAACATGCCTAATTACAAGTTACAAGTCTTCAAACCCTACGAGAAAGGCGATAATAGTGGAAAATACCGCTTAGCCTTAATCGACTCAAACAAAAGTTCTGGTTACCCCTCAAACTTTGTCTGCATCTTACCAAAAAGAATCTTCGACAAAGGTAAACCCCAAAGTATGTTTGCAAGAAAATTCGGGGATAACAGCGTCAAATCCGCAATTGCGCTATTGGAGGAAGCAATAAAACGTGAGTCAGATAAGCAAACTAAAGCAGAACTACAAAAAAGACGCATCACTTTGACATCTAATATTGGTCTAAAAGGGAGCCAAGAGAGCCGTTGAACACTGCGCA
This sequence comes from Candidatus Bathyarchaeota archaeon, assembly GCA_963702095.1. Taxonomy (GTDB): domain Archaea; phylum Thermoproteota; class Bathyarchaeia; order Bathyarchaeales; family Bathycorpusculaceae; genus Bathycorpusculum. Next base: position 963,650 of record OY969706.1, on the reverse strand, counting down.
GATAGTTAATTTCGGCGCGCATGCTTAGGCAAGCATAGCATCAGAGCGTTAGGCGCAAAGTCATGATTTGCTTTTGCTGTCCTAAAAGCACACTCATCACCATAGGCTCAAACAAGAGAGGTTTGCTGCGTTACTTCAGAGAAAAAACGCTCTTTACGTGTACGTTCTATAAAAGGGCGTTCCGCCTTTTGAGCCAACCCTCAATCATCAGCAATGCTCTCAGTGCTATTGCACATAGGTCGGGGCTACATAGGGCATAATCGACTCAAACCGTGAGACGAGGAGACAAAATAATATTCAACCGCTAAAACACATGCAGTAACCCCCTATAGCAGCATTAGAATCAAACGCATGGAATGTTTTAAATATCAAATAAAACGTTAAATTAACAGGGATTTTTCTTGTCTAAACAGGGTTCAAGTCTTCTACGGTATGCAAACATTGTCTTTTTTGCCCTAACCGTAATTATCAACAGTTTAGCAGGCAGCACCACACTCATCGGCGGCACTAACACAGCGCAAATCTCAGACAAATACCCCACGCTCGTAACTCCCGCGGGTTACGTTTTCGCCATATGGGGCATCATCTACGTCCTGCCTAGGGGTTTTCGTTGTTTATCAGGCATTACCCAGCCAAAAGCATAAGGAGTACCAGAATAGGATAAGCTGGCTTTTCATCCTAAGCAGCATAATCAACGTCTTGTGGATTTTTGTTTGGCAATACGAATTTTTCGGTCTATCTGTTCTGATTATTTTTGCGCTACTCTTAACATTGATTACAATCTACTTCCAGCTAGGCATAGGCAAGTCAAAAGTCGATTTAAAGGAAAAACTTGCCGTTCATCTCCCCTTCAGCGTCTATTTAGGATGGATAACCGTGGCCACGATTGCAAATGTCGCCGCCGCTTTAACCTCAATTAACTGGGACGGCTTTGGACTCAGCCCTGAAAGCCTGGGCCATCGTTGTAGTAGCCATCGCCGTATTGATTACCCTACTTATGCTTGGAACCAGAAAAGACTACGCATACGCCTTGGTTATTATTTGGGCTTTAGTAGGTATAGGTGTCAACCACAGGGGCAACGATAACGTGGTTTTGCTTACCGAAGTAGCGGCAATTACTGTGGCTGCCGTGTTGATTGCGGTGCTTGCGGTTTCGTTGCTGAGGAGAACTCGCGCGCCGAATGTGCTACCAACCCATGAACCTGTTGTCCCTATGTGATTGTTCCAAACCACTTGATAAACCAGCTAAAACTCCCGCACTCGTTTCTGGAAGGACAGGATAAACAGGGGAATTCTTTCCCGGCAGCGTTTACGAGTTCCAGTAGCTTATCAGCGGTTTCTTTTTCATTTACTTGTTCTTTTAGTTGTTTCTCAAATTCTCCGGTCATGCTATCTCCTCCATGGTTTCTCTTTAATTAAAGATGCTTTCCGCACAATATCCGTCCTCTTGTAGTCACCGTTCAACGGGCACAGGTTCATGCATTGGCTGTCGGGTTGTCTCCGATTGCTGTGTTTATGCTAGTTTTTTGCTGTCCTGCCCCGGTGAAGCCGAAAAGACATCGTCTACCTTGATTATGCCCACGCTCTTGATTTGCATGTTCATTGCTTCCATGACTTTTTTTGAAAAAGCCTCAAATATTGGCCCTGAGGTTTGGAATCCCGTGAAGGTTCCTTTTAGTTGGTATCCAGTGGTGGGTCCTTTGAATACGGCGATTGCTACTTTATTGTTTTCTTGGAGGTTTTGTTTTGTGTGTTTGACGAAGAGTTCTGCGAAGGCTACTGTTTCTGGGTCGACAGGGGTTATGCTCCAGACTGGGACTACGTTGGGGGTGCCTTTTGCGTCTGCGGTTGCGAGCATTTTGGCGGAGTCTGCTGCGGCTAATGTGTCCATTACTTCTTTGGGTATTTGTACCATTTTTTTCACCGAAAAGAGTAAAGATAAATAGTGTAAATATACATTTAGGGAATTGAAATATACCAACAGAGACCACCACCCATGGAAACAAACGACACACAAACACTCAAAACACTACAAAGCTTACAAGAAGAAGTAAAAAACCTAAAAAAAGAAATCTCAAAAATCGAAGACAATGTCCTAAGAGAACGCTTAAGAAACATCGAAGAAACCCTCTCAAAAAACCACCTCGAAGTCTACGCAAACCAAAGATCAGAGCACCTCAACAAAGAAATCGGCGAAATACTCCGAACTGGCTGCGAAAGCAAACCTAAATGCTACGAAAAATGCAAGAGCATCATAGAATCAAATGCAAAAGCACTCAAGGGAAGCTCAAAAGAAGCAATCGCAGACATCGAGCAAAAAATCGTTGAAAACCAGCAAATGATTGAAAAAACCCAAGGCTACACCTGTGAAGGCTGCTTCCAAAACTTCGGCAAAATACTCAAAAGAGAAAAAAGAGCCTACAAAGAAATCGTACTCGTGGAACAACCACAAATGCCAATCGATGGACAAGCCCTAAACATTCCGTTCCTAATCGACGTGTGGCTTGAGCCCCTATCGAGTGATGCGCGCCTCCGCATTCTCGACCGCGTTTACTATGGCAAAAGAAGTTTTTCGGAACTCTCAAGAGATTTAGGGTTGAAAGCCGGTCACCTGGTGTTTCACCTGCGGAAATTGACAGCTGCCAAGTTGATAACGCAGGAAGCATCCAAAGGAGACTACATCTTAACTGACCGAGGATTGAGGGTCATAAAGAAAATGCTTTCACTGCAAAATGAGGAACCGGACAGTTCAGCGATTCAAAAATAAGCCCTTGTCACTTAATTTTTTTGAGGCTCTCTTCAAGCTGTTTTCTTGACATGGAACCAAGCTTTATCGGGGCATCAGTTAACCAGGGGATGTACTCCCACTTCCAAATTCTATCGTTTGTATCATGCTCCGCCATTGCATGGTTTGAAGTGTTGATAAACACAACTGGATGGTTACGATCGATGCAATAGTATTTGACTGGATGCTTGGGGGCAGGCGGCGGCACCTTATCGCCATGGATTGAATCCTCATTCATTTCCGAATTACCGCTATAGATCCCCTCGAAAATGAACCGGTCATCTGCAGGGTTCTTGGCTACAAGTATTTTGAATGATTCAAGGTCCATTATTCTGCCGTAAATGAGGCGGCGGATTGCTTCATAGATAGAATTCAGAAATCCATGTTGGCGGAGGCGCTCATTATTGAAGAGAATAGAAACTTCTACCGTGTAGGAGCCGTCGTGGTTGATGGGTTCTTTTGCGCAGTGGACTTCGCGGACAAAATTTTTTAAAGCGTCAACACTCGGCTGGTATACGACAGGGATTAGGTCGTCGGAGGGCATATCAACCGGTGCTTTGAGGATGTTGTCGCCGGGTATCGATGGATGCGCCAGTTCGTCCACTATAGCACTGTACAGCCGATAGATTGTTGAGTCTGTAATGTCTTGCCCTTGCTGCACCCACTCCCAAACCCAATGTTTCTCGTCAAGCTGCATGACCCAGCGTTCCTTGGGGCCTTCTCTCTTTTTGGAATATTATGTCTGGCAACATATGTCTCTGTTTTGGGCTCCGAGGGTGCTGCCGAAATTTCAAAGCCCAACATGTAGCGAAGCAGAACTTGTTTTTCCATATAGCTGCTGTATTTTGTTTGGCTGCTACGGACAACAATCAAGCTTTTTCCGGTGATGGTTCTGGCGAAATTAATGGTACAGTTGTCGGAATCCCATAACTCTTCTTTGCCTGTCCAGAAGAATTTGCCGAAATAACCGACTTTCCACTTCTTTTCTTTAACAGTAAACCAGACAGTGTCTGAAATCGCCATAGCCATAGCCCTCAAAGTTAGGTATAGCTTACAAATAGGCGGCTAAGTGATAAAAGCCCTGCTATAGCAACGGCTAATAGAACAAAGTATGAGCACTAAAAGCTCAAGAGGGGGAATAGCAGAAAAAGCACTTACAAGCCTCCAGCACTAAATTCCCAGCCTTTGGCCTCAGTGTACCTCAATAGGGTCAGCATGTACTGAGGATATTTTTAAGCGCTTGCTGCATGGTTGACGGTACGCATGCTTGGCGTTGTTTTTTACTGCAATGCTATTGAAGCAGAAAAAACCAGATTGAATTGATAGAAAGCACTAAAGCAAAAAAAGGGTTTGAAGCGTATGCGACTACTTTCTGATGTATACGTTTCCCGTTTGGACTGCAGTGAAGCCGTTGTTTGTGATTGTGAAGTAGTCATCTCTGGGTACGTTGAACACACTGTATGTGCCTTCGAAGGTTGTTGCGTTAACGAGTTGCCATGTGCCGGTGTAGACGCTAAATGTTGCGGTACCGTTTTCATAGAGAACTATTGTGTATCCGTCTCCGCTTGAAGTTTGCTCAAAATATGTGCCGACCATATTTGGCAGATTAGGTGCTGCTCCACCTGAATTCAAATAGGCTACAACTGCACCAACAATCACTACAACCAGAACAACTACCAAGATCACAACGTAAAGTTTTTTCTTACCAATCATTGAAGCCAATTTAGATACTCCTTGTAATTTTACCGCTAACTCGATTGCTTGCTAGGATAATGTGTTGCTTAAAAGATTTTTGCCAGTTTAATGCATAAAAGAGGCAAGCGCAGAGCTTGCCATGAAAAGATTCTGCGGTTCAACAACAGCTAAAATGACCTTTTGAGAAAAAATTAGCCATGCCAGAAATTTTGTATTTCATAATTTTGGACTCAATAGCGGAAAAAGCACTCACTAGCTTCCAGCGTTAAATTTCCCCACCTTCAGCTTCGGCGTACCTCGATTTTCTCATCGTCCGAGTAACCTACAACGTTTTAAAATTTCAACCTTGCGGTACCCTAAAAAAGACAGATCATTAACTAAAAAAATCTGGCAACAGTGCAAATATTGGATTTGGTTTCTTTGAGCCGCAAGCCTTAAAACCGTTATTATCAATTAGTAACATCGAGTTTGAGAGGCCCGCGAATTGAAGCAAGCACAAAAGAGACCGCGCAGATGGCAGAGGTGCCTGCGTTTTAGAAGTCGAAGAAGGGGAACGGCGGTAGTTGATACTTGCAGGGGCATATTAGTAGTTAGCGAAGACGGCAAAAAATATGATCTGCCAGGAGGAGCAGCTAAAGAGGGTGAAAGCCGTAGAGAAGCTGCCCTAAGAGAATTGGAGGAGGAAACTGGATTAAAAGCAGACAAGTGCGCTTGGCTCTTTGAGTATAACGGGCGTATCCAAAGAAGCATAAAAGGCGGTTTCTTCAAAGACAACCATAAAGTTTACCTCATGAAAGTCACTGGTGCCGCAGAGCCCAAAAACGAAATCAAACACATTGCTTACACCAAAGACTCAAAAGTAACCCTATCCTACGCTGCAAACCAAATAATCAAAAAATATTCTGAGGCGGAAATAAAATGCTAACTACAGCTGACATAGCAATCGTCAGGAAAAACTGTAACAAACTATCCATAAAGAGCCGCACAAACCTCACTTCCCGCCAAATAGAGGTCCTGCTACTGAGAAAACGTGGCTTCACACAGGAAAAAGTAGCCAAGATGCTTGGCACAAGCAGAGTAAACGTAAGCATCATAGAACGTAACGCGTACAAAGTTGTCTGGGCTGCACAGGCAACGATTGAAGCCTTCGAATCTCTTCACCAAGATGGAATATTCCTGATACCAAGCCGCACCTCCATTTACGATGTTCCCAGACTTATCTTTTTGAGGGGAGACACACTTGGAATTTGGGTAAAACTGGATGAAAATTGTATAATAGCATTGGTTAAGTCTAAGGGTAAGATCCGACAATGTCGATTAGTTTCTCCCCTTGCAGTAAGGATAAAGCAGGACGGGCAACTGCTTGTCCATTAATTTAGAAACGCCTAGAAGGGTAATCCGATTGGTTTACGAAAACTTATAAATCAACCGAGGTAAGCCTAAACTAAAAAGGAAGCAAATAGATTGTACCCCAACAAAAAAGAGCACACACATCACGCAGCGCCTCCGATAAACATTAACGATTTTGAGGGACTCATCCAAAAAGCATCAGACCTAAGAGGCCACCGCTGCCTAGGCTTGCCTTTAGGCATTAAGATGGCTCAGATGGGGCTCAAACTTCTAAACTTGCCTGAAGAAGAAAAAAGGGAGTACCTCGTAGTCTTCGTTGAGAACGACAAGTGTCCCGCAGACGGCATACAAGTCACCACTGGATGCAGCGCTGGAAGTAGAAAACTCAAAATGCTCTATTACGGTAAATCAGCTGCGACTTTTGTCGACGGCAGAACAGGGAAGGGGTACAGGGTTTATTCAAAGAAAGATTTAACAGAACGTGCCTTGGCATTGGCAGTTAAAGATGATATAATTACAGCAGACCAAAAAGTTGAGCCAATGTCCCGCCTTGAACGGCAGATATTAATGAACGCTTTCATGAAGTTGCCGCCCGAAGATTTGCTTGATTACCAAGCGGTCGAAGTGTCATGGGACAGCCCGCTTATTTCCTCAAGGATGGATCCTGCGGTAGTCTGCTCGAGATGTGGCGAGGAAATTATGACTGGCATGGGGGTTAAGCAAGGCGACAAGGTTTTATGCAGAAACTGCCTGAGAGGGTCTTACTACCATCCGATATAACCCCTTTGTGACCCATCTTTAAAGAGTTTTCTTTTCTTGCCCACCCAATTGGGCACTCGGGTATACGGATAAGGTAAACGAATCGGTTTACCAAGCCTTATGAATTCACGTGAGCGTTTTTTCCCAAAGTTATGAGAAGGGTAACAAAATGGGATTAAAAGCTACGAAAAATCAATTGGTAATAGTAACCGCTGTTGTGGTGTTAATTACTGTGGTACTGGTGGGAGCTATATTGATTCCGCCGTACCTCAACAAAGACTCAACATCTCCTACTCCAACGCCTACTCCGACAACAACATCGTCGCCCTCGCCGATAACCACCGCCTCGCCATCCCCCACTCCAAAGGCAACCACCAAGCCGTCCCCTACAGCCACGCCTGCACCTACCCCCACGCTGACTCCAACGTCAAAAACAGTCGTCGACATGTATGGCAGAACCTTAACTGTTCCATACACAATTAACCGCGTGTTATGCACAAGCCCAATCGAAGCAGAAATCGTCTACATGCTTGCACCAGACAAACTCGTTGGTTTACCATTCACTTACAATGGCAACCCAGCATACGTCCCAGACGTCTATGCTGACATACCTGTTGTGGGCGGCTGGTATGGGCAATCAACAGGCAACGTCGAAACTTTCTTGGTGGCAAACCCAGACATCATCTTAGACGGCACAGACAGCACAAATGACTCCCTTGCGTCACGGCAAGAACAGTTCGGTACAGTTCCAGTTATCGGCTGCAGCGCTGGTGACTATATAACCCAATACAAAGCTGAAATTACCCTCATAGGAAACTTGCTGGGTGTACAGACACAAGCGCAGAAACTCAATGATTACTACCAAGACGCCATGAACTATGTAACCTCTAAAGTCTACAACATTCAACCTGCCGACAAAGTCACAGTCTACTATGCGGAAGGCTCAGCAGGACTAAACACTGACCCTCAAGGCTCAATGCATACAATGCTCATATCATTCTGCGGCGGCGTAAACGTTGCCAACGTTACGTTGCTACCAGGTTACGGCATGGCATCAACGTCTATGGAAGCAATCTACCAATGGAATCCACAGATAATCATCATTGGACGCGGTAGTCAAGCAACACTTTACAACACAATCATGAATAGCCCAACTTGGAACCAACTCGATGCAGTCAAAGACGGCAAAGTCGTAATCAGACCAGACAACCCATATTCATGGTTTGATGGTCCACCTGGTCCAGGCCAAATTCTGGGTATGTACTGGATGGTGCACACGCTTTACCCAGGCTTAACAACGGATTTAGACCTTAACGCACAAGTGAAGACTTTCTACACCGACTTCTTCCACTATAACCTAACAGACGCCCAAGTGCAGACGTTACTAAGCGGAGGAAACTTATAATTCAAAACGTACCTTCTTCCCTTTTTTCTTTTAAAAAACCATCAAATTTACACTTATAAGAAAAAGTAAAATTGAGACATCTGAGCTGGGAACCTCTGAACAATGAAAAACCAGATAACATCAAAAGCTTACTGGGCAAAAATTCTTAAAACGCTCAAAGCTCTGCGTGGTCTCCCAATAAGCATATTCCTCTTGATTTTCCTGATATCCCTCTTCATTTTATCATTAGGTTTAGGCAGATACTCTGTTCCCCCGGGTGATGTGCTAGGTATTTTGGGTTCAAACCTTTTAGGGCACGCGCAATCAAATATTCCTAACACAGTAGTAATGACGATTAGACTGCCCAGAATAATGGCAGCTCTCTTAATTGGCGCCACGTTATCTTTGGCAGGAGGCTCTTTTCAGGGACTTTTCCGCAATCCATTGGTTTCGCCGGATATTCTCGGTGTCTCTGCAGGTGCCGGTTTCGGTGCGGCTTTAGCTATCTTGCTGTCCGGAGACCGAGTTATCATCCAAGTTTTCGCGTTTGGTTTTGGGCTAGTATCTGTAGGTATTGTTTACGCTGTCAGTAGGGTAGTTAAGGGCAACCGCACGCTTAGTTTAGTCTTGGCTGGACTGGCAATAACCTCCTTGTTCAGCGCTTCATTGTCGTTGATGGAGTATATCGCTGACCCCACCGATCAACTGCCAACAATCATTTATTGGTTAATGGGCAGTTTAGCTTCACTTAGCCTCACCGACGTATTAGTTGCCGCTGTACCGATGATTATTGGAATAATTATCCTGTTGCTTATTCGCTGGCGCTTCAACGTGTTGGCTATGGGCGAAGAAGAAGCTCAGGCACTGGGCGTAAACGTGGGTCGAGTTCGCATCATAATCATAATCTGCTGCACCATGATAAGCGCCGCGGCAGTTTGCCTCAGCGGCATCATCGGTTGGGTAGGGCTGGTGATTCCGCACATCAGCCGCTTACTGGTTGGACCCGACCATAGGCGCCTTCTGCCAGTAAGCCTTCTGCTGGGAGCATCTTACCTATTGCTCATAGATGACATTGCCCGAACAGTCTCAAGCTTAGAAATACCGCTTGGCATTCTCACAGCCATGATTGGCGCACCATTCTTCTTGTATATGCTTAGCAGGAGAGGAAAGGGTTGGGCATAAAACTCTGCGTAAGCCACGCTGAATACCACTATGACTTAGAAAAAAGCCATGGCTTTAAAGATATCAATTTCACCTTAGACCAGCCCGGAGTGATATCCATACTGGGACCAAACGCCTGCGGAAAAACAACCCTGCTAAAATGCATTGATGGACTAATAAAATTACAGGGGGGCAACATCTCGATAAACGGCAAAGACCTCGCCAATTTGTCAAGAGTTGAAATAGCAAAAGCCATCGGTTACGTGCCGCAGTTTCATCAGCCCAGCTTCGCCTTTTCAGTGCTGGATGCAGTTCTGGTTGGCAGAGCGCCTCACATTGGATTTCTGGATGCACCGAAAAAAGAGGATGTCCAAATCGCGAATCAGGCTTTAGAAACCATGGGTATATCCCACTTGGCCAATACTTCCTACATTCAGCTTAGCGGCGGCGAAAGACAGATGGTTCTTATCGCCAGAGTCTTAGCACAGAAGCCCTCCCTGCTCTTACTGGACGAGCCAACCTCACATTTAGACTTTGGAAACCAAATAAAATTGTTGGCAACATTGCAGAGATTGGCGAATACGGGGTTGCCGATAATTATGACCTCGCATTTTCCCGACCATGCCTTCTTAGTATCCAACCAAGTAGTTCTCATGAAGCAGGGCGAGTTGATAGATGTTGGTGCACCAGACGAAATCATAACTGAATCCAATTTGGCAGACGTTTACAAAATCAAAGTCAAAATAGTTAATGTTGACGTCGATGTAGGCGTCAAACGAAGGATAGTTGTACCTGTTGGAGAGTAACTAGGAGACTAAAACAGTGAGTGAATTTGAAACATACGTTAAGAAAGTAGGAGACTACCATGGTCACATTTGCTTCGGCATAGCCATGGGAACAAAAATGACCTTAGCCGCAATGAAGCACCTGAGATTAGACCCAGCCGTCAAAAACAAGAACCTGATCGTGTACGCCGAAATCGACCGCTGCATGACGGATGCGATTCAGGTAATCAGCGGCTGCACGCTGGGTCACCGAACACTAAAATACGTTGACTACGGCAAATTCGCCGCCACCTTCGTAAACCTCACAACCAACAAAGCCGTCCGCGCGACCATTCGGGAAAGCTGCGAAATCAAAGGTAACCCTCAAGAGGTGGTGGAAAAAATGGCTCAACTTCCCGAAAACGAAGTTGTATACATCCAAGAAGTTATGGTGGATATTGCGGAAACTGATTTGCCCTGGTCTTCCCAAGAAACGTGAAAACTGCAGTGTTTGCGGCGAAAGAATAATGGATGGCCGCGACGTTAGTCGTGGTGGAAAACTGCTTTGCCGCGCCTGCGCAAACGGCAAATACTATATAGAATTAACAAAGAAGGAATAAAAGATGACAAAACTTATTGTTGAAGAAGCACTGGAAAAAATTAAAGCCTCCATACCGGAGCTTGATGACATAGTAGTTGAGCAAGTTGTTTTGGGCCTCGGCTACACTGGTGTAAGGCTAAACGATGGCCATGCACGCCTATGCTACACCTTCCAAGCTGAGATAGCACAAGCCACACAGCATTGCCAAGTCTCTGATTTAGCGGGGACATTAGTCGGTATGCCCGCGTTTAAGCTGGCAGAAAAAGCAAAATCGTGGGACATACGTGAAAGCGTATTAGGCCATGCAACATTAAACGCGCTTTCCCAAATTGTCATAGAGAAAAACCCTCAGAACTACACAGTTTCAAGCGGAGACGTGTTAGAGTTTATTCCGCTAACCAAAGAAGACGTCGTTGCCTTAGTCGGCTACATTGCACCTTTTATTCCGCCCATTCGAGCAAAAGCAAAGCAACTCCATATCCTTGAAAGAACCCCAACAATGCGCCGAGAGGGTGTCCTGCCAGATACTGCCTGCGACCAAATCCTGCCCAACGCAGACGTGGTTCTAATTACGGGAACTGCGATAGCGAACGGAACAATAGACCACCTGCTAGAACTCACGGCAAAAGCACGGGAAGTCGCCGTTATAGGAGCGTCCGCGGGGATACTGCCAGATGTTCTCTTTGAACACGGCGTAACCATAGTCGGCGGAGTCAAAATTACAGATGCAGCCAAAATGATGCAGATAGTATCAGAAGGAGGAGGAACACCAGCCCTCAAATCAGCCGTTCAATTCATAACTATCAAACCGAAAAATAAAAACCAGCAGGAGTAAGTGAAGCATGAAAATTTTGATATGCGGCAAAGGCGGCAGCGGAAAAAGCACTGTTGCCGCGCTTCTGGCAAAGAGTTTGCAAGCAAGAGGCTACCGTGTCTTAGTTGTTGATGCCGATGAATCAAATTTTGGTCTTAGCGCTCAACTGGGATTAAACTCTCCAATGGAGCTTATGGAGTACATTGGTGGAAAAAACGCTGTGAAAAACAAGATGGGTAAAGCCCAAGGCGACGTCCACAAAACCCCAGTATTTAGCGAACCGTGGAGTATTGAGGATATACCCGCGGAGTGTCTCTCAAATAAAGGCAACCTATACCTGTTGCAGATTGGAAAAGTCAAGCACTACGGCGAAGGCTGCGCTTGCCCCATGGGGGTACTCTCCAAAGACTTCCTCAGCCACCTAACCTTGAGTTCAAAAGACGTCGCCATCATCGACACCGAAGCAGGCGTGGAACATTTAGGCAGAGGCGTAGCGAAAAGCGTGGACCTCATTTTGGGGATAGTCGACCCCTCTTACGAGTCGATTAGGCTATCTGAGAAAATAGTTGCGATGACTAAAGAAAGCCAAAAACCCCTCCGATTCATAATCAACAAAGCCGACGGCAACATTGCGGATAAAATAATTGCAAAGATAGGCAAAGAGAAGGTGATTGGCGCTATCCCCTTCAGTGAAGCGGTGCAAGAAAAAGGCTTAAACGGCGAAGCACTTGATTTAAACTTGCTCAATATGGCGACTATTACTCTTTTTGTGCTTCAAAACATGCAGAAATAGAAGAATTCTTTGTCCTATATCCCTTTTAGGGCTGACCAGTCGTTTTTTTAAAAGTTGCTGCCGAGGCGCCAAACCCTACTTTGTTTTTTCTATTTTAATATGAAGGCAGCGAGCCCCTTACTCATCTTCTTCCAGTGGGCTTAAGGGGCGGCTGTGTTTTGCGTTCTGCAAGGGATTTGAGTTGCTGGCTGGTTGTGGAGTTTTCCTCAAGCAGAACAAACGTTGCGAAACGGTTACTTGCAGAATCGACCGTCATCGCGTGTGCTGTCGAGTTTGCTTATTTTGCTGCTGAACCATCCAGTTTTTACTTCTTGGCGGCAGTCAATCTCTGGAATATAGGGTTTAATGTCGATTAAGGCGGTTCCGTCAATTACGTCCAAACCTACAACGTGCAGAATGTTGCCTTCTACGCTCTTTAATTTAACCACTGATAAGCCGATATTGTTGGGTCTAGCCGGTGACCGCGTGGCGAATACGCCGTGGGTTTTGTCGTCAAGGAATGGCTTGACAATCAGAGGACTGCCCTTCGCCAAGTGAAGGTAGCAGAGCAGAATAATATGGGAAAAGCCCTCGATGTCACGTAAACCCTCAGCGTATTCTGGGAAAACTTCTACGGTGCCTTCAGCGGTTGAAGCCGATGCTTGTATGGGAACGTTTTTCGGTTCCTTGAAGGGCGAATGCACTACGCCGATTGCTTTTAAGTTGAATTCATTCAATGGCTTGGTTTGATTTGATGACATACTGAAACACCTTTTTTACAGTTCAACGGTACTACTATCAACAAACACGTTTAAAACTTGAGGGTTAAAACTCACCTGCACTTTGTCGCCGACGATTGCACCCATATTTTTTAGGGCACTCAATTGAACTCTAACTTTCAAGGTGAAGCCCACATCAACTGAGATTTGCGCGGTGGAACGCATCTGAGTCATCTCAGTTATTGTACCCTCCACAATGTTTAACGAAGCACCCTTTGAATCCTGTTTTTCCATGTTTGATAGAAAAATATCCTCAGGCTTCAGTGTTGCCACAACATTTTTTCCTTCTAACTCTGGAGAAGCATCCGCCAACAAGTGAAGCCCACGGACGGCGTCAAGCTCTAATAAGCCACCGCAAACCCGGCGCGCTTTACATTTGAACGTGTTGACGCCTAGGAACTGGGCAACAAAAGTTGAGCGGGGTTTATCAAAGATTTCGCTGCCTGAACCGATTTGCTCAATACGCCCGTTACCCATGACAGCGATTCTATCAGACATAATAAACGCCTCTGACAGGTTATGCGTAACGTAGACAACGGTGATTTTGAGTTTACGCAAATAATTCTTTAACTCAACCCTAAACGACTCCCTCAACTGGGGGTCTATTGCGGAGACGGGTTCATCGAGCAGTAGTACGCTTGGCTCAGTAGCCAATGACCTTGCCAACGCAGTGCGCTGCTTCTGTCCCCCGCTGAGTTGACTAGGATAGAACCGTGCATACTCTGATAAACTGACGAAATCCAGCAGTTCCACAGTCCGTTTTTTAACGTCTTTTTGAGGCAGATGAAGTGCCTTTAAACCATATGCGACGTTATCCTCCACCCGCATGTTTGGAAACAGGGAGATGCTTTGGAAAACATATCCGACCCTACGATCTGAAGGGCTTAAATTGACTCTTTTCTTGCCATGGCAACCGCTGACTAAGACATCGTTGATGTAGATGTTGCCGCTGTCCTGACGTAGCAAACCTGAGAGCATATTTAGCAGTGTTGTTTTGCCACAACCGTTGGGCCCCAGCAAGCTTACGATTTCATGGGGTTTGACCTCTAAGCTAAGGTTGTCGATGACTTTTTTGTTGCCGAAGGATTTGGTGACTGCTTCGATGTTTATCATTTTCTGTTTCCGAACCTCTTTTGTTCAAGCAGTTTTACCACTATTAGGACGCTGAAGGATATGACGATTAGGATAATGGATAACGTGATACCCGCAGCGGGGATAGAGTACAGCAGGGTATAAATCGCTAGGGGCATAGTCTGGGTTATCCCCTGCAAGTTACCTGCAAACATAAGGGTGGCACCGAATTCACCCATCGCACGCGCCCAAGTCATCATCGTGCCAGAGATGACCGCGCGGATAACAAGGGGCAATGAAACGGTGTAGAAGACCCTGAGCCGTGAACCAGTTAAAATTTTGGCGCTGTTTATTATGTTGCGGTCCATGCCTTCGAAACCTATTTTTGCAGAACGCACAAGGAAAGGCGATGCAACAAAAGTTTCGGCAATGATAACCGCGATTGTGTAGCCAGGTATTACTATGCCAAAATGATTGAATATTGGACCCAAAAGACCCATTGGCGCAAAAGCATAAAGCAACGCCACACCGGCTACGGCTGGGGGCAGCACCAAGGGTAAATCGATTATGGTATCTAAAACGGATTTGCCCCAGAATTTTCGTGTTGCCATGAAGTAGGCGGTTGGAACAGCAAGAATAAAGGCGATTACGGTTGCGATTGCAGAAGTGTACAAGCTTAGGTTTATGGCTTCTATGATTTGGGGGTTTTGCAGTTGTTCGCTGATTTGGCTGGGGCTAATTTTTAAAAAAACTGAAAGGATAGGCAAAATAATTAGGAGAAAATAGGTGACTACAATTATGCCTAGAATTACAAGCACTATTTTGTTGGGAAGTCTTTTAGCGAAGCCCCGATTCATTTGTACACCAAGATTGTCTGTTTAAAAAGTGGGAAAGTGCTTAAAAGCACTTTTACGAATTAAAGCCATAATCCGTCAGTAACGCCTGGCCCTCTGTTGACGACCAGAAATCCATGAATTTTTGCGCCAATTCCGCTTGATTTGTTGAACCTAAGACTGCTATGCCGTAAGTGCCTTTAGTGTTTACTGAGCGGGGTATGGGGAGGAACTGTACTTCAGAACCCACCATTTTGCCATAGACACCATCTGAGACAAATACGATGCCTGCGTCGGCTGTGCCTGTGTTGAGGGAGACTTTGCCCACTACGTTTTCAACGGTTAATTCATATGAGACAACGTTCTGGTGCATGGTGGCGTTAAAGTTTACGTAAGCCCCAGACGTGTCGTAGAAGGGGCTGTTTGGGTTTCCCCATGTTGAATCGATTTTGTAGCAAGTTGTGTTTGTGTAGGAACCGGAAGGTATCGCTGGGTCAGCTAAGACTAATTGTACGCCAGGCTTAGCCAGGTCTGCAAGAGAATTCACGTTTTTAGGGTTTCCTTGAGCCACAATAATTTCTAGGCTGTTGGTTGTAAAATTCACGTAGTTGTTGTAGAGTAGCCCTGAGTTGTTGAGTTGTTTTGTCCATTTTTGGTCTGCTGACATGAAGACGTCGCAGGGTGAGCCTTGGGTGATTTGTGTGTATAGTGTGCTTGATCCGGCGGAGTTTATGATTAGGTGGCAGTTGTTTGCTTGTTCGAATTCTTGGGTCATGTTTGCAACGACGTTGGTTAGGCTTGCTGCTATGTCGACTCGGAGTTCGACGGGGGGTGTTTTTGATTGGGTGTTGTTATAGATTAGGTATCCCGCTGCTGAAGCAACTATTACTATAACTATGACTGTTATTGCAACAAGTTTGGTGTTCATGTTAACGCACTCGATGTTACCATCGAGTAATGTCGATCGTTATAAACCTTTTTAAAACTTTTTCTTAACCCTTCTTAAAACAAGCAATACTCCAACTGCAAACACACCTAAACACCATTACAAATGTCACCTAATGCCCATGACCCTCAATCATCTTATAAACATGCAGTATCCCAGGGAACAGAGCATTAAGGCCCTCTGAAACCGCCTTCGTGCTCCCGGGCAGATTCACCACAACAGTTTTGCCCCTCACACCACACACGCCCCGCGAAAGCATCGCAAGCGGCGTTCTCCTTTGACCGTAAGCGCGGAGCACCTCGGATACGCCTCGGACTTCTTTCTGCAACACCTTGAGGGTAGCCTCCGTGGTCACGTCGCGTGGCCCCAAACCGGTTCCGCCACAGGTAATTATCAAATCCACTTTCTCTTCATCGCAAAGCCGCTTAAGTTCAGCCACAATCAATTCGGCTTCGTCAGGCACTATCTGGTAATCGTCCACCACAAAACAGTTTGCCTCTAATCTTTCAGTGGCAAGCTTGCCCGATTTGTCTACGCGTTCACCCTTCGCCGCAGAATCGCTGACAACCAACACAGCCGCCTTGAGTTGCCTGCTGTATTTTTCTTGGAAGCTTTTTACGCCGCCGCTTTTCCTTACAAGCGTAACTGAACCGATGGACATGGTTTCGTCGATGGGTTTTAGCATGTCGTAGACTGTTAGGGCGGCAACTGATGCTGCTGTGAGTGCCTCCATTTCGACACCGGTTTTCCAGACGGTTTTAACGTAGGATTGGACTTCGATGGTGTTTTCTTTTAGGGATATGTCGATTTTGACGTAGTCTATGGGGATGGGGTGGCAGAAGGGTATTATCTCTGAAGTTTTTTTGGCGGCTATTGTTCCGGCTATTCGCGCGTTTTCCACTACGTCTCCTTTGGGAGATTTGCCTTCTTTGATTAGCTGAATTGTCTGCGGGTTAACATTAACTATTGCCTGTGCAACTGCTTCCCGCAGAGTATCCGGTTTGTCTGAGACATCAAACATTCCCATCTTGACTGTCCTCCAGTAATACGCCGTCTACCCATCTGGAAGTTGAACCAGATATTTCTTTCTTCCAAATCGGAGCCGACTTTTTAATTGTGTCGATTGCATAGCGGCACGCTTCGAAAGCTTCTGCCCGATGCGCCGCTGAAGCTGCAACCACAACGATGATTTCTCCAACCTGCAGGTTTCCAACGCGGTGGACTGCACTGAACTTTTTTATGTTCCAGCGTTGAATCGCCTGCTGCTCTATGTTTTTGAGGGCTGCTTCAGCCATTTCCTTGTATGATTCAAAGTAGATTTCGGAGACAGCGCCTACGTCACCAGTGTTTCTGACGGTTCCTAGGAATAAGACTGTTGCGCCTGAGGAATCGTCAGCTACGCTCTGCGCTATGGCTGATACGTCGATTGGGTCCTGAACTACTGCGATTACTGCATTAACCTCCTGATATCATGGGCAATAGGGCTATTTCGTCGTTTGGCTGCACCATTGTGGAGTCAGCGGCGACTTTTCTGTTAACAGCTACAATGAAGGGCATATTGAGCGATGACAACGCCGGATAGCAATCACTGAGGCTCTTTTTTAAATCAGCCACTGTGGCGTGCCTGCAATGAAGGGTAACTGCCACTTCCTCGCCCCCCGCTGCCTCTCTAAATATTCCGAACAACTTTATCTTGAAAGCCGCTTCGGATGCTTCTTCTTTAGTAGTCATGTTCTTAATCATCTTCTGCCTCCTTTTAGCCACCGATAGTATTCATCAAGTTTAACCCCGAAATCAAGTTCTTACCCCGTATAATACTTACCACGCCTTCGGGTTTCTTTCTGTAGCAATCTAAAAGATAGTTCTCTATCTCCTTGTCTGTGCTTCCTGAGCGCAGCAGTTTCTTGACATCGTAGGTGGGCTGTTCAAATAGGCAAGTTAAGAATTTCCCGTCGGAAGTTAATCTGACCCGGTCGCAGGCACTGCAGAATGGCTCGCTTATGGAGGGAATGAATCCGATGGTTCCCGCTCCGCCTTTGAGTGTGTAGAGCCGGGCAGGGTCAGATGCACTGTTGTTTACTGGTGACATCTCCAGCCCCATCTTGCCAATTTTATTTATCATCTCCGCCTTTGTCACAACGAGGGATGAATCCCAGATGTGCGACCCATCCAACGGCATGAACTCTATGAACCTGACAGTGAAGCCTTCAACCATGGCAAACCTGGCAAACGCTTCTATTTCGTCGTCGTTTCTTCCCCTGATGACCACAGTGTTTATCTTTATTTCAAAGCCCGCGTCGCGTGCAACTTTCAAGGACTTTTTAACTTGGGATAAACCGTTGACACCTGTTATTGATTTGAACCTGTCGGGTTTTAAGGAGTCTAAGCTAACGTTTACGCTTTGAAGACCCGCAGCTTTGAGCGGGTCCGCTTTGTCTCCGAGAAGAAGCCCGTTGGTTGTCATGCCGACCTTTTTTATGCCATCGAGCCCTGATAAGGCGCTGACAAGTTTTTCGACTTGTGGCCTAACCAGGGGCTCGCCTCCTGTGAGCCGTATCTTATCAACGCCAAGACCCACAAATATATGGGTTAGTCGTGCAATTTCTTCGTAGCTTAAGAGGTCAGCTCTTGGGCACCAAGAAAACTGCTTTTGCGGCATGCAGTATACACAGCGCATGTTGCACCTGTCGGTAACTGAGATGCGTAGTTTCTTTGGCGCTCTGCCGAAACCGTCAATCATCTGGAGGGGGTTATTCATGTTCAGCGTTTCCTATGGGTCTAAGTAATAAGGCTTCAACTTTTTGGCCCTTGATAAGCTGTTTTTTGCCTTCCACGATGATTATCGAGTCAGAAACTGTTAATGTTGAGAGTTTGCTTGCAGCAGCGGCACTTATCGGCTCAGCCAGATAGCAAACGGTGCCTTTTTTATCTTTCACCGTCTTCAATTTAACTCTGACAAACGCCCGCACCCCCTTTTGCAACTTGATTCCAGACGCCATTTTTGCAACCACCCTTGCCTCAGGCAATCCCTTCGTCCCAAGCATCCTATAGAGTAGGGGGCGTCCAAACGTGTAGAAGGCTAAGAAAGCGGCAACAGGGTAACCGGGGGCTGAGATAACGGGTTTTCCGTCAACAAGAGACAGCGCGGTTGGTGAACCTGGCTTCATTGTGACGCCATGCACTATGACGCCTGGTTTTCCTAAGCTGTTTATGATGTCTGGAACGAAATCCTTCTCCCCCACCGATGACCCGCCCGAGATGACCACAACATCGCTTTGAAGGGCTTTCTTTAGTGTAGCCAATATTTGGCTTTCATTGTCTTTGCATATTCCTAAATCTACGGTTTCTCCGCCGGACTCTCTTATCATAAGAGATAGCATGAACCTATTACTGTCAAAGAGAACCACATCGGTGGTCAACGCCGACCCAGGTTCAACAAGTTCGTTGCCTGTAGAAAACACCGCCACTCTGGGTTTACGGATAACAGGCACGGTCTGCACGCCGACCGCGGCTATCAAACCCACATCCTGGGGTCTAAGCCAAATTCCCCGCGAAAGGATAACTCTTCCTTTTGTTAGGTCTTCGCCCTTGGCAGCGACATTCTTACCGCTCTCTATTGCGTTGAAGATTTTCACTGTTTTATTGGGGCTTTTCTTATCATCAACGGTAGTGTCCTCTACCATCACTACTGCGTCTGCACCTTGAGGAATCTTGGCTCCTGTTGCTACTGCCACACATTGGCCGGAACCAATCTTTAGTGGTGATGTGTCGCCAGCATTTGTCCGTCCTATTACTTCAAGTGTGATGGGATGGTTTGAGGAAGCGCCTTTGGTCTCGTTGGCTATTACGGCATAACCATCCATGGCTGAACGGGTAAACGGAGGTAAATCTATGGGGCTGATGAAGTCCTCAGCTAAAACTCTGTTTGCAGCATCCAGCAGGTTCACGTGTTCGGTTTTTTGGGTGAAGGAACCGTTTTTTTGGTATGAAGTGAGAAGCTGTTCGAGAGCTTTATTGACCGGAGTATAATTGCCGAAGGCTTTGTGACCTAATTTCTTTGTGCGATCTTGGGGTGTGATTTTGACTACCTCATGACAGGTAAGTTGTATTGAAGGAGCATTGACGATATTATCATTAAATAATATCCCTTTATAACTGAATTAATAAATATTCTTCACAGGACTCACAGATTTTACATCGAGAAGTGCTGTACAGGTTCGCAGAGAAATCCTAAAACAGAGAAGTCGCGTCAATCAACCAAGAAAATAGAAGCCAAAGTAAAAGGGTAGATCACTTAGCAATGATGACTTCAGTAGACTTCACGATTGCCACAACCTCATCGCCCTCTTTAAGCATCAATTCTTCAACAGAATCTTTGGTTATTACCGCCGTCACCGTGATGGGCATTTCTATTTCAACTTTAACTTCTGCGGTTATTACGCCTTTTTGTACGGATATGATTTTTCCCTTAAACTGGTTTCTTGCGCTCAACTTCAATTTTAAAACCTCCAAAAGTCTCACGGAAAATAACGCTATCTCAACTAATATACATGTAGGTTTCCCTGGGCAAGGGTAAGTGTGAACAGTTTTAAAGAAGCGGTTTAACCATAATTTTTTGGGCTTGAAGCATTCGCCCCTCGATAAATATCTGGGCAATTTCCGGTGTTACTCTATACATTGGAGTAGTGGCTCTAAATGTTAGGGCTATAACCAGCAAGCCAGTAGAGTATAAACAGGGGTAAAATGATTCAATTGATTAAGAAAGGGCAGAAAAGCAGTGGGGAATCTATTGTTAGCTATATAGTCAATGCACAAATTTTCTTTAAGCCATCTTCTTGCATGTTAAAACACAAATTATAAGTACCCCACAGAGGAGTCCAACACAGATTGACCCCACCAAAAATATTACTTGTCGGCTACAACGGCGCAAACAACACCGGAGCAGAGGCGAAACTTCTTGCAATACTTAATGAGGTACGGTCAGTTGTTGGACCCAACGCAGTACTCACCGTTCCCTCGCTTAACGTAAAAAACCTATGCCGATACCTAAGGGAAAACGAGGCACTTAAAATCAAAGAGGTCCGACCAGCAATCTTCTACTGGGACATCTATAACCTCGTAAAACACAACGACTTGATTATGCTGGTTGAAGGCAGCACCTACATGGACACTTGGGGCTCAGCACTCCTATGGAGCTACCTGCTGGCAACCCGATATGCCCACACCATGAAAAAACCCTGCGTAGCATACTCCGTAGATGCAGGCACCGCATCACGTTTCAACAGTTGGCTAATACGACGGGAAGCAAGCAAAACAAACCTGATTCTTACGCGGACACAGAAAGCCGCAGACCGCCTCAGAAACTGGCAGGTTAAAGCCCCCATAGAAGTCACCGCGGATAACGCCTTCTCGTTCAATCCAGCACCAGCCGACGAGGGGCTATTGAAGCGGGTTTGGCCAGACGCATCCTACGTTGTGGGCATCGCCGCCGAAGACATTTACAAGTGGCCCGTAGTAATTCGACCGTGGGCGTCAAGCGAGTTTCTTTATCGATGGCCCTACTACTACACGCACACAAAAGAAAACCAAGAAAAAAGCGAGCTACTAGCTGATGTTTTAGCAGTTCAAGCCGATGAGATGATAGAAGAATACGGCACCCATGTGGCACTATTGAGCATGGAGGGGTTGGACGCCACTTTCGGCAGAAAAATTCAGAGCTTAATGAAGCATGCGGATAAAACAAAGATTTTTACTTCAATCGAATATAATGCTTCACAGATGACTAGCATCCTTAGAAGTCTTGACTTTCTGATTACATCGAGGTACCATGCTGGAGTTCTCTCCTTAGCCAGCCAGGTCCCGCAAACCGCGATTGGGCACGACCTAAGAATCAGAGACTTCTACTGTGACCTGGGCATAGAAGAGTTATTCGTGGATCACGAGGATCCCGAGCGATACAAGCTTCTAAGCGATAACGTGGAAACACTCTTCAACCAGTATGACACCATAAAAGCCAAACTCCGTGCAGGCTACGAACAGTACAGGGAACGAGAAAAAAGAAACATCACGCTCTTCAAAGCATTTCTTGAGCAGAATTATCCGGAGTGGCTGCCATGAAAACCGTTTTCTTAACAGGGGCCACTGGCTTTGTCGGCACACAGGTAGCCCGCTATCTTCTCGAGGACGGAGAAGTCGCTGTTTTAGCGTTGGTTAGAGCAGAAAATCTTGAGGCTGCCCAGCGGAAGTTATCCCGTAACTGGTGGGATTGGCCCGAACTTGTCGATGCTTTAGGGTCTAGGGTTGAAGTCGTCTGTGGCGATACCCGCCTGCCACAATTCGGACTGGGCAGCGACGCCTATGTCGCCCTCACCAAGAGGGTAACGCATGTCATTCATACTGCTGCAGACTGGCGGTTTATGCCCCTTGAAGAGCTAAGAAAAACCAACGTTGAAGGCACCAGAAACGTTTTGAATTTTGCCAGAAAAGCCAACGAGCACCACAGGCTGGAAAGGTTCGCGCATGTCTCCACTGCTTACGTTGCAGGCGGAAGAGCGGGGGAAGTTCCCGAAGACGACTTAACTGACGAGTTTGGCTTCTTCACTGATTACGAGCGCAGCAAATACGAGGGGGAACTGTTGGTGCAGAACGCCAAAAAAGAGTTCCCCGTCTCGGTTTTCCGCCCCGCCATGATTGTGGGCGACTCGCAAATGGGCGCGATTAAAACCTTCAACACCTTCTACTTCCCGCTGAAGCTCTACTTGACGGGCAAACTGCGGGTTATGCCGGTTAAGCGCACGCTAAGGGTCAACGTTGTTCCCGTTGACTACGTTTCTAAGTCAATTGTGCAACTCACATTTGAGAAGAGAGCGGAAGACAAAACTTTCCATCTGGTCTCTCCCCAAGACGCCCTACCAACGATTGAAAGCATAACAGACTTTGTGCAAAAGTGGGCAAAAACCAACTTGGGTGTCAATCTTCCAAAACCAATCTACATCAGCATGTCCACTGCCAAAAGGTTCCTGTGGCTCCAACGTGCCTTCAAAATGGGGAGTCCGCGTGTTTCTGACGCTATGGTTTCGTTGGCGCCTTATTTTAGTGAGAACAAGCAGTTTAGGCGAGACAACGTTGACCTGTTACTCGGCAACTATGACTTGCGCTGGGAAGAGATGCTGCCCCATCTCTTAGAATTTGCCACTTACCACAGTTTCTTCCACCGCTCCGACCGTACAGTGCATGAGCAAGTGATGTTTCGGTTAGAGAGCGAAAGTCACCCTCTCATGTTCTACGATATTGTTGAGGGCAAGTTAATTGCGCTCTCTGCAGCGGACATGAAGAGAAGCATCTTGAAGGCGGCAGCCTCACTCCAAGCCATAGGCATCGGCAAAGGCGACCGCGTTGCCTTAACGGGGCTCAACTGCACCAAATACCTCATGGTTGACATAGCCATAGGCATCGTCGGCGCCGTCAGTGTACCGCTCTACTATACTGCTCCGCCGCCAGATGTGGATGAGATTTTGGAAGCCAGCGGCGCAAAACTCCTCTTCATCGGCATACCTGGGCTCCTACAACGGGTAGATGAACTCAAAACGGACATACCAATCGTAAACTTCACTCGTACCAGTGCAAACCCGAGCAATAAAAAAGTTCTTTCATGGACCGATTTCCTCTCCAAAACCCAAAACGAATTAACCACATACAATGCACCGGTCGATTTCAGCGACACAGCCACGTTGCGCTACACTTCAGGCACCACAGACAAACCTAAAGGCGCAATCTTTAGACACGACAACCTCCGCTACATGGCAGAATCCCTCGTTTCCATCTCACCATGGAAAGCCCGAAACCGCAAATGCACCTACCTATCGTTTCTCCCCATGGGACACGTAGTTGAAGGCATATTAGCCGCTTATTCCCCCTACTATTTCCCTGCCTCATCCGCAGAAATCTACTTTTTAGAGGACTTCAGAAAACTCCAAGAAGCTTTACCATTGGTTAGACCGACCATCTTTTTTTCTGTGCCCCGATTGTACGAGAAAGTTTGGGAGGGACTAGAGAAAAATGGGCTCGGCATGTTTTACATCCACCAGAAGAGAGGCATCTTCAAGCGTTTACTGGCGAGGTTGCTAAGAGGCAGCGTTTTGAAGCGGGCGGGACTTGACAGGTGCGCTCAACTTATCGTTGGGTCAGCAAGCAGTAATGAGGCACTGCTACGAAGCTTCCGTGAGTTAGGCGTTGAAATATACGATGCCTACGGCTTGACAGAGGCACCGCTAGTTTCAATCAACCGGTTGGGAAGGAACAGGATTGGCACCGTCGGCGAACCATTGCCCCAAACCGAAATCCGAATTGGCGAAGACGACGAAATAATGATTAGGGGTCCCCAAGTTACCGTCGGCTACTTTGACAAAACCCTCAAGCCGCCGCTTAAAGATGGCTGGCTCATGACAGGCGACATTGGCAAAATCTCAGCGGAAGGCAGCCTAATTATTCTTGGACGCAAAAAAGAAGTCCTTAAAACTGCGTATGGCAAATGCATCTACTCCTGCAAAATCGAGGGTATGCTAAAAGAAATCAAGGGTGTTTCTGAGGCGTTGCTTGTCGGCGAATCAAAACCCTACTGTGGCGCACTGCTATGGGTGCAAAAAGACAAATGGAGCAATGAAGCCTCAAAAAAGATTGACGCCGCCATCGAAGAAATGAACAAGAACCTCTCCAACCCCGAGAAAATCAAGCGGTGGGCACTACTCCAAAACACCCTAAGCATCGAAAACGGCGATTTGACGCCAAACCTCAAGCTCAAACGCAATGTCGCCGCAGAGAAAAACGCAGAGGTAATCAGCGCACTCTATGGCGGAGCAGAACCCAAAGAAGGCATCCATATTGGTGCGGCAGAGAAGGATGAGTGAGATTGATGGGGTTGAGGTTGACGTTTTTGGGTTGGTGGACGCCTAAACAGCTCATTTGCCATGAACTAGACAGAGTTGCCTCCAAAACGACGGGTGCCCTAATAGAGGTCATTAAAAACAACACAACCCTTGAGGTCAGCAGCGAAGTACACCATTTGACTGGTAACCTTGAAGAGAGAAGAAGCGTCATGGCAAAGCAGCACTCGGTTTTGGTAGCGGCTTTGGTTGAGGCGCTTGGAAGGAACCGTGCGGTTCTTTTGGGCAGAGAAGCCCTCTTTAGAGTCGGCAGAGAATTGGGAGAGGAATCTCGACGTAGACTGGGCGTGGAAAACCCGTATGATGTAGTAAAAGCCGCTAAGATATTGTATCGCGTGTTAGGCATCGAATTTAACGTCAGATGGGTCGATGATATTAGAGGCGTTATGACAGTGAACAGGTGTGCTTTGGCTAAAGAGTATTCGGAGTTGACCTGCCAAGTCCTAAGCGCCGCTGATGAAGGCGTAATGAGTGGACTCGCCTCAAACGCGACCATGAGGTTTAAAGAAAAATTAACCGATGGCTCCAGCGCATGCATAGCCGAAATAACAATCGGGGAACAAAAATGAAAGCGATAGTGGTGGGTTCAGGCGCAGGCGGCGCAACAGCCGCACGCAAACTGGCGCAAAACGGATATGAAGTAACCATTCTCGAAGCGGGCAAATCCTTCAGCCCACTTACTCACAAGATTTCGTGGTTCAGCGGCTTGAGGGGTTCACGGCTAATAAAAGACGAAAACGCGATAAAACGGTTTTTCCCCCACTACCAGACTTTGCGTTCGAGCGAGGATTTGGCGATTTTTATCGGGGTAACCGAGGGCGGATGCACCTCACTGGCTTGCGGAGACATGGTGCGGGCTGAGCGTGGTTTAAGAGAAATCGGCTTAGACCTCTCAGTTGAGTATGAAGAGATAGAGCACAACCTATCCATTTGCACCATTCCCCGCGAGCGTTGGCGTCCTCTGAGCCAAAAAATGTTCGATGAAGCACAGAAACAAGGCGTCAACCCCCAACCAACCCCCAAAGTCTGTGACCTACAAAAATGCGTCGGTTGCGGCTACTGCGAATTGGGCTGTGCCACCGGAGCTAAATGGGATAGCCGACGCGTCTACCGCGACCTGCTTGGGAAAGGCATCACCTTGCAGACGGAGCACAGGGTGCAGAAAGTGGTTGTTGAAGATGGCAAGACCAAAGGCGTCATGGTGACTCATGGCGCCTCAACTGAACGCGTGGACGCTGATGTTGTGGTTCTTTCTGCAGGCGGCATAGGCACCGCTCGGATTCTTCGGGCTTCAAACTTGCCGGTTAGCGACACATTGTGGGTGGATGTGCTTTTGACTGTGGGCGGCGTCTGCAAAGACGCAAAGATGCTAAACGAACCGCCGATGGTGTGGTACATAAAAGAAGAAAACTACATCCTCTCGCCCTACTTCGATATACTGTCATACTGGTTCCATAAACCCTGGAAAGACGTAGCAGCCGAGAACCGTGTAGGCATGATGATAAAGCTTGCCGACGTGGAAAAGGGCTCAGTAGCGGCGGATGGCTCCGTCACTAAATCCCTGACTGAACTGGACAAGAAACGCTTAGAAGAAGCTAAGGTGAAAGCGAAGGCGATTATGGCGGCATCAGGGGTTTTGGGTCCATTCGTTGATGGGATGGTACATGGCGGCCACATCGGCGGCACTGTTCCTTTGACTGCGGCAGACGTTAAAACCATGCGTCCCCGTGGACTCCCAGAGGACCTCTGGGTTGCGGACCTCTCACTTATGCCTCGCTCCCAAGGTTTGCCCGCTATGCTAACGACTTCTGCATTAGCCTTAAAGGTAGCAAAACAGATTATCAGAACAAACACAGGAAAAGTAAGATGACAGCAGATAAAGAAAAAAGAGAATACACCAAAACCGAACTGTACTTGGGCAACTTGGTAGTCATAACCTGGATTTTGGTGGGGGCAGCTGTCTGCATGCTCTTCAACGTTTTTGCAGGCTTAGCCTTTGCTGCGGTGTTAGGGTTTTTGATCTACTATGAAATCGGCAAGAAAGGCTGCGTTTCATGCTTCTACTGCAAAACCTGCACCATAGGCATGGGTAAAATGTTCGATGTTTTTTTCACTAAAAGAGGAAAAGAGAATGTTAACAGGAAGGCGTTGAAGCTGTTTCCCTTTATTTATGTTTTGATTTCTGTAGTGCCCATTGTACTGGTTTTGATTGCGATTGGGGAGCAGTTCACGGTTCTGAAGTTGGCATTGCTTGTTGGGCTACTGGTTTTTTCAACTGTTAGCGGGATAGGCGTAGCTAGAAGAGCACTGCAACCGGCAAAACATGGCAAATAAAAAGAAAGGAAATATGGGTTAGCTTAGCAGTTTCTTTTTAGCGGTAGCGAATTCTTCATCGCTTAGAACGCCTGAAATGTGAAGGTCGCCTAGTTTCTGCAGTTCAGCGACTACGTCTTTCTGCGGTGGTGCTGCCGGTTGGGGGGAGGCTTGCTGCTGTGCCTGCACGCCCTGCTGGTAAGCCTGTGCTTGTGCCTGTTGAGCTTGTTGCTGCTGTTCCTGTGCCGCCGTTGCCCTTCGTTCTCCTGCCCGCATACCTGCAACTAACATAAGTCCTCTTCCACGCATCTTTTTAGCTACCTCCGCTTGCCATCAATTCCTGTTCCTTCTCAATTGCGTCAGGCGGAATACGGCCCATGTCAATTAATTCTGCATCTGCCTCTAGCAGCGCCTTCTTGAAACTGACTGCCCAAACGTTCTCATATAGTAGAAGTAAAGCAGAACTGTTATTCGGCAACGTTGATGCAAGCGCGTTTATGTCGCCCTCATAGAACCATTCCATTGTATTCCTCGCGAACGCCGCATACGCCACACCTGCTTCACCCGCCAAGTCCTTAGCTTCAGTGGTCAATATTTTTCCGTTAGTATCCTTGTAGACAAACACTAGATCGATCACGCGTATGAGTCCTTTGTTTTCGAGTGCAGAGAGTTCGGGGGCGATTTTGCCGCTGAAATTGTTTCCAGGAAACCCTACAATGAGGTAGTCCACTGGACCCATGACTCTGTTTGGTTCCGTTTGGTTTTCAAGTACCAAAAAATCACCAAGTAATTTGGCGGAAAAGTTGTTAATACAAATATGTGTTAACATGGGTGAACCTACATCTGCCCATTTCAGTAAACAATTAAAGCGCCCACTATGATAAGGCTTGTATGGAAAGAAAAACCGTTTCCGCCCTTCTTGTATTTCTCCTCTTGGCAAGTGCAACACTTTTCGCGGTAGACTCAGCATATGGACAAGTTGGCACCCAAGTCAGCGGAACACTCACCGCCGACGCAACTTGGACGCCGCAAGGAAGCCCCTACACTTTGGTGGGTGACAATTTCACGGTTGCAGGCGGTGTTACCCTAACGGTATTGCCGGGCACTGTTGTGGACCTTAAGCTTACCTCATTCATTATCGAGGGAACACTACGGGCTATAGGAGACGATGCCAGCAGAATAGTTATCCAAGCAGAACAGCGTTTAACACGCTCGTGGCGCCCCGAATATACTTTGCCCCCAGCAGCACACCTTGGGACGAAGCCAATGGCACCGGTTGCATCATCGACCATGCGGAGATTCATGTGCCCACCTTCCAATATGAAGCAATCTTGGGAGGCACCCCCAAAATCTCAAACAACATAGTTTACAATTACAATAATGATGCAGCATCCATACGCACTAACGGATTAGTCATAAACAACACGGTTATGGGTGGATACCGAGGGATAGAGGCAGAGAACGCCTCAATCTACTTCAACATAGTTAAAGATGCTAATGTTGGCATCTGCTGCGGCTTCGGTTCACCTGACCCCATCTATCACCCCACCATAATCGGAAACTTGGTAGTTAACAATACAATCGGCATCGAAGACTGGGGCAGCCACCTCAACATAGCAAACAACACCGTCGTCAACAACACGTTCGGGTTCAGGTTTACCAGCTACACGTTTTACAGGGGCACAGAACGCAAAGATGTAACATATAACAACATTTACGGCAACCAATATGCCGCATCAGTTGAGTTCAACGGCACTCAAAGAACCATTAACATGGCCTATAACTGGTGGGGCACAACAGACACCTCGTTGATAGCCCAATCGTTCATCGACAAAACCAGTGACCCAACTCAAAAAATCGTTTATACTCCAATCCTAAATGAGCCAAACCCTCAAGCAATGCCTGACCCAAGCCTACTCTCACAACTTCCAACAATGACTCCCACCCCAACTCCGACGTCAACCCAAGAACCGAACGCAACAATCACTGATTACTCCAACAGTTTCAACGTAGAATCCAACAGCACTGTTAGCGCATTCTCGTTTAACAGTTCAGTTCCCGAAATCAGTTTCAACGTCAACGGCACAACCGGCACCACAGGCTACGTCAAAGCAACCATAAGCAAGAGTTTCATGCCAAACGGTGACGAAATCAAAGTCTACCTTGACGACAGCCAAATAAACTGTACCGTAACCTCGGACGACGACGCATGGATAATAATGTTCACCTACCACCACAGCACCCACCAAGTCAAAATCAGCCAAGCACAAAACAGTAGCCCACCGCTTGTTTATACGGAATATCTTCCCTATATCGCAGCAGGTGTTATTGCGGCTTTGCTTGGTTTTTTGGGCTTGATTGTTTGGTTAGTGAGAACCAAGCATTCAGAGCAGTGAACCAATGCTTTGGCGTGCTTCTGCTTGAGGAAACCGCCTCAACCAGCCAGCAGTTCTTCTCTATTGCAAAATACAAACACAACCACCCACCAAGCTCATAGGAAGATGATGAGCAAGGCAGACTCTCTCTTCTTCTTACAATAGAAAAAATAGGCTTTAGGTCGCAAAGGCCTTCGGCAACAACCCTTCAGCAAACTCTTGGAAATAACAGTTATATGAATGCCACCCAGAAGTGTGTTTGAGGAAAAAATGGCTTATCTTAGAACAACAAAACAGGAACTCGAAGCCGATTTTCCACTTGAAGACATCTGGAGGGCTATTCCCGAGGCTTTAGCGGAGCTAAAATGGGAAATAGAGGAAAAAGATGACAACGCACACCTTTTGAAGGTTAAAACTCAGAGCAGTTTCCTCTCGTACAGTTCAACGCTTATAATACATGCGTCAAAGGTAAATGAGAAAACAACTAACATAAAGATTGATGCGGGCACTCCAGTTACCACTATTACGTCGGTTATGGATTTTGGGCAAGCTGACGAACGCATCAGCACGTTTGTTATATCACTGGCTAAAATCATGAACACAAAAAATGCTAGCCCTGTCAAGCAGTAGGGAGCCAAATCAACACAGCAAAAAACTGCATCCTACCCATATTTTTCAACGATAGCCCTAATAACGTTGAAGTTTCGTGTGGTTGCTTTAACCCCAAGTTTCGACTCCATAAACGTGTTAGGCAACGCACCCTCACCGCCCCCATGAGTAACACTGAAAAACTCTGTGCTTTGCGCCGAAATCACTTGTGCAGTAGACTTGGGGATCGTAAGGGGCAACTGCAACGGAAAAACCGGTAACGTACAGCCGAGAAAAGTCACTAGAAAACTCGAGCCCTCTCTATCTTGGTCTCTAAAGGGGTCGCAGGCGACTATTTCTTGGAGTTGGGCAAAAGTGCGTGGGAAGACCAAAACTTCGTAGCCTAAAACTTGGCGTAATTGGTCTTGGATTTGGGTTCTGATTGCTTCAGCGTCGACGGTTTGAGACTCAAAAATGATGTTGCCACTTTGTCTAAACGTGGAGATGCTGGTGAACCCGAGGGATTCGAAGGCAGCCTGTAGCGTTTGTTTTGTTACTGTGCGTCCGCCAACATTTATGCCTCTTAAGAAAGCTACAAAGCGGTACATCAAAAGGGTATTGGCTGTGACAACTATAATAGTTTATGATTTAGAACCGCTTGGTCTCTAATAACGTACTTTTAAGAACAAATCATACTTTGACTCAAAAAAGCTTATGTTCTTTAGCAACATTTCTATTGTGACCTCCAATGGACCTACTTGAAGTTAAAGATTTATCCGTTAAAGTTGAAGGCAAGCTTATCCTAAAAAACTTGAACTTCAACCTACAAGAACGCGCCAGCCACATACTGTTCGGACCCAACGGCTCAGGAAAAACAACCCTTATCAGCACCCTGATGGGTTTGCCAGGCTATGAAGTTTCATCTGGCAAAATCCTCTTCCAAGGCATCGACATCACCGATAAAACCGTCGATGTGCGGGCAAAACTTGGTATAATCGTGAGTTTCCAGAATCCCCCTGAAATAACAGGGGTTAAACTGGGGGACTTGCTAAAGCTCTGCTTAGGCAAAACCGCATCTGATGAATTCAGCTCAGAGGAGACGGCGCAGATAGAAGCTTTCCGCCTGACCAACTTCCTGAACCGTGATGTGAACTTGGGTTTTAGCGGCGGCGAACGGAAACGCTCGGAAATCCTGCAGCTCATCTTCCTTAGGCCTAAACTGCTTTTGCTTGATGAACCTGATTCGGGCGTGGATGTGGAGAGTTTGCGGATGATTGCCACTGAAATCCAAAAGTACGTGGAATCCTCAGGCGCCTCAGCGTTGATTATAACTCATAAAGGGGACATTTTAGAGTACATCAAAGCCTCTTATGGCTGTATACTGCTAAACGGGCAGTTCCACTGCTTCAAAGACCCCATGCGTATCTACAACGACATAAAAGAGATGGGTTATGAAGAGTGTGTAGCTTGCAGAGTAAGAACAAGCGAGGGATGGAAAAATGCAAAGTGAAAGCGAACTAACTAAACTTCCTCATCAGATACTCCAAGAAGCTCAAAAAGCAGGGCTTGAACTACAAGAGAAAAACCGCTCAGGAACCTTCGTGCATATGGACCAGCAGACCATCGCTTCAAAAGTTAACGAAGCCTACGAAGGCAAAATAGAACTCATGGACACCAAGGCGGCGCTTAAAAAGTATCCATGGCTTGAAGAGTACCGCTGGAAGCTTGTAAGCAAAGACAAAGACGAATACACCAAGAAGGTGGCGGAAGACTACAGCGGCGGCTACTTCATGCGCATCATGAAAGGCGCAGAAATCGCTTTTCCACTCCAGAGTTGCCTGTTAATCACGCAGAAGAACCTTGAGCAGCGTGTCCACAACATCATTATCGCTGAAGAAGACTCCAAAGCACACATCATCACCAGCTGCTTACAGCACTCCACTGTACCCAATGCTTCGCACATAGGCATCTCTGAAATCTACGTTAAAAAAGGCGCCATGCTTAACTTTACCATGATTCACCAGTGGAGCGAACAAACACTGGTCCGTCCCAGAAGCGCCACTGAAATAGAGGACAACGCCACTTTCGTATCCAACTATGTCTGCATGCGCCCCGTGCGAGACTCACAAATGTACCCAGTCGCCTACTGTAAAGGCAACAACAGTCGAGCAAGCTTCAACAGCATCCTCTACGGCCACAAAAACAGCTTGCTTGACATTGGCTCCAAAGCGGTCTTAACGGGGCAGGGAAGCAAAGCCGAAATGGTCAGCCGAGCCATCACCCGAGAAGGCTCCAAAATGATTATCCGCGGCATGATCGAAGGCCACACCCCCGACTGCAAAGGCCACTTAGAATGCAAAGGCTTAATCTTAGACAACGAATCCTTCATGCAATCCATCCCAGAGCTTATCGCCACCAAGAAAGGCGTCGAAATCACCCATGAAGCTGCAGTGGGCAAAATCAGCGAAAAAGAAATCACTTACCTCATGACTCGGCGGCTGTCGCGTGAACAGGCGGTTTCACTGATTATCCGAGGCTTCATGGATGTTAGCATCCTTGGCTTGCCCGATGCCCTTAACAAAGAAATCAAGGCAATCGTGGATTCGTCAGCAGCTGCTGAATAAACCAAATTTTCTTTTCTCGCTCTCTTTATGTGAGTGTGGTAGTTTGCGGGGTGCCACAAGATGGGCGGTGGAGGCGTTTGCTTCTTTTTTTGGTTGCGTTGTTTTTCACTGCCTGTTTCGGTGTGGCGAGTGTGTTTTTCTCCACATGGTCTGCATGGCTCCATTTTGAAGCCGCCGCGGTGTGGATGTGGAAGCATATCTCGTTTGCGCTTGAAAAAGGCTCAGCAAATAAACAGCGCTTGTTGCTCAGCCACAACCGCCCTCCCCTACAAAAAGCGGGTAATTTCCAACATTTAATGGCTACTCACTCCACCAAAAGAACCTTATCCCTCTATATAGGATTCTGCGTGCCAACACAAATGCGTAAAACGCACCTTCCCACCGCACAGGAACCCTCCCTCTACTGATTTGTGCATACATCTGATATTTGGAGCCTAATATGATGGCGAAAAACGCACCCAGAGGCGCGCTTCCCGTGGAAACCAATATGCAACCAGTGCGTTTTCAGCACAAGCCATAGTGCAAACAGCAGTGAACAGCGAATTGCAATCGGGCACTAGGCAGGACCCATTCGCGAAGGCTTTTTCCAAGCTGGAAAACGTCTTGGTTTGCCAACTGTTATTGTTCCTGCTTGTATGGCGTGTTTTGGGCACCATTGCAGGCACCCGAAGCAGTGGAGGCAGTTTTCGCCCAGGAAGGCTTGCCCTCAATCTCCCCCAGCGATTATACTTGTTATGTCTGGTTTCTCCAAGACGTACTAGGACTCTTATCTCAAATGCACTTTTAGGTTCTCTGACCGAAAAATGTCCTTTATTGAAACGTCACCAATGACTAATCAAAATCCAATTAAAACGAAACGGTATTGGAGAAACATGGCAGTGGCAGTCACAGTTGCAGTTTTAATCACGGTTGTCTTGACTTCGGGTTTACTTAGTGCAACCCAGGGCAAACGGCAGTGGCGGCTCATGTATGGATGCTTATGCTCCGGGGCAATATACTCAGCATGTGCTTTGTGGTTCAATCGTTCTTAACCCAGACGGCTGCTACTTCAGCGGTTTCTATGTTCCAGACAACGCCAAGTCCGCAGTTCTCCAAGGCAACTACACCGTCATAAACAACAGCACCAACAGCGCAGCAACCATGACCATTTGGAGCCAAAAGGAATTCCTCAACTACCTAAACGCCCAAAATGCCAGCCCATGCTACAACAAAGACATGTACCCGATGGCGTCAGACAACCTCAACCTTTCCCTGCCAAGCGGACAATATATTATACTGGTGGGCAGCTCAACCGTGAACACGAATATTCTTGAAGCCCAAATAGATTTGAACTTCACAATCTAAGACACTTTTCCCTGTCACCAAAGGCTGGTTTCAGTAGTTTTTTATTTCCTCACTACCTAAAAATCAGTTGCAGGTGTCAGATTGGATAAAATTGACTTCAAAAAAGAACTCAAAGCCCTCTACAACCCCTCAGCCAAGGAGGTTACAATCGTAGACGTCCCTGATATGAATTTTTTGATGATTGATGGGCAAGGTGCGCCCTCTTCGCAGGAGTATATGGATGCGGCGCAGACGCTCTATCCGTTGGCGTATGCGCTGAAGTTCATCGTTAAGAAGGGCAAAGGCGTCGACTACGGCGTAGCGCCGCTCGAAGGTCTCTGGTGGGTTGACGACATGACCAAATTTAGCGCCGAACGCAAGGATGAGTGGAAGTGGACGGCGATGATCATGCAGCCCCAATACGTCGCCGAAGACGACTTCAAAGCTGCCGTGGAGCAAGTGCGCAAAAAGAACCTGCCAGCGCTCGATAAGGTGCTGTTTGAATGTTTACATGAGGGCAAAGCGGCGCAGATTATGCATATTGGGCCTTACTCGGCTGAAGCAGAGAACATCCAAAAACTCCACGCTGCCATAAAAGCAAGCGGCCACGAGTTAAGCGGTAAACACCATGAAATCTACATAAGCAATCCACAGAAGACGGTGCCAGAAAAACTAAAAACGGTGCTGCGGCAACCGATGAAGTAACCTAATGACTGTTACGGCGAAATTTGTCCATTAACACTGGTAAAACGGGCAATAGCGCCACAATCAACGCCACCACAAAGAATGCGATGCCCACATAATAGTATGGGGTATCGGTTTCTTGGATGAGTGGGTATTGAGTTACGACATCTACCCGTGCAGAGTGGTTTGGCTTTGTTTCCTGCATGGTTGTTGTTTGTCCGAGGTTTTCTATGCGGACTTCGTAGGGTAAACCGTCGATTCCATTGCCCGCCATATCTGGTGAGAGGGGGATATCTACGTTGTAACCTATGGTAGTTCCATCAGAACGGATTGGTTCTACATGTTTTTGGTCGTATAGAACGTAGGCACCGCTTGGAAGAGTTTCAAGGTTGGGTTGAGGTGTAGAGCCGGTTGCGCCGCCGATGAGTTGAATCCACAGACTGGCATTTGTTGTTACGCTGATTCGGTAGAGCACCCTGTAGTTCTGGGTGGAAGTGTTAGTTGGGAACTCATGTTCTGAAACGAAATCGTTGATGGCTAAAGCGCCGTTTGGCCCTAAAACAGCCTGTTTGGATGTTGCGCCATAGTAGTATTCGGATGTGTCATGGACGTTTGAGAAAACCAATGCTGCAGCAACCAACGCAACAACAGCCAAAACCTCAACAGCAACCGCCATCCTACGCTTGGAGCGCCAAACTTTTCCTCTTAGCGGTCTGTTATTCTCAGTCTCTTCAACCCCTGCCATTAAAGCCACTGCTGCTTTGCCAAACTCGGAGAGTCGGTATCTGCCTTCTTCAGTTTTGGTAACAAGCTCTCCTAAACCTTCCAAGTAAAAGTTAAGATGCCCTGTGTCTAAACCCAACGTGTTAAGGATCTCTGTATAGGTGTATTCTTTTTCGTCTAACATGCGGAGGATTCTTCGGCGTGCAGGATGCTTTAGCGCCGCGTATATTACTGAGTAGGTTTCGTTGTCCTCTTGCGCTGGCAAAGGATTAGCCTCGATGGTGGCTTGATGGGCTTGACGGGATTTATGGGTTTTTGAAAAGAAAACCTTTCAACTGTTACTTTTGGGGTTTCAAGGCACTACCACAAAAATTGTAAAGTGCCTCTCCTACTGTTATTTGATTCGTTTCGCTAATTCGCTAATTTGCCCTCTAAATTTGTCCCTCATCTTGGTGAAGCGCATAGCCGCCGAGGGATGAACCACCTCAAAGTATTCTATGCCCTCGACCCTTGGCGTATCTTTTGCGGAGGCACCGAGTAACACGATGATTTTGGGTTTGATGATGCTGATTTGCATTGCCAGGTAGGGAAGGCAGGCGGTGACTTCATCATCATATGGCTTGCGATTCTGCGGCGAAGTATGCTTAACAATATTGGTTATGTAAACGTCTTCACGTTTTATTCCGAATTCAGCCAGTGTTTTAGTAAGATATTTACCTGCTCTGCCAACAAACGGACGCCCCACTTCGTCTTCTTCTGCGCCGGGGTTCTGCCCCACAAACATGACCTTTGCGTTTAGGGGTCCTTCGCCTGGTACGCCGTGTTTGGTGCCTTGCCAGAGCCGGCATTTTCTGCAAGCGTAAACTGCCAGGTTGATTTCTTCCATACTCACGTTTGGTCGCCTTGTGGTTGAATATGTACAGTCACACAACCTTAAAAAATTCCCCTCGGCTACTGTTTATTCAAGGACTTGTCCGCTTGAGCGGCAAAGGATTTTTCGTGAACTTTTATGACTCAACCAGAAACAGTTTCTGAATCCCTAATGGAAAGTGCAGCGCGGGTTTTGCTGCGGATAGCATTTCGCTTTGAACCGCTGGCGCCCACAGCCATATCACTTCTGTTGCATGAGCAACTGCATCGTTACAGAGACGGCGGCATAATAAGCAACTATAAAACCCACACCAAACGCTTGGGCAAATACCATTACCGCATAGAAATCGACTTAGACCTAACCGGCATGCAGACGGTTCACTTGTTCGCTAACCTTTTCCCTAAGCAGTTTAGCCGTTACGGGAGGTGGTTCCATGACTGAAATAGCTGAGAAAAAAGGGCGCCTCAAAGTTACTGTGGATTTAGAAGTTAACGAGGAATTGATGGATGTGGTTAAAGACGCTATGTCTAAGGCTTCATCTAGGCTTCCGGAAATGATGCGTCGAGGCGGCAGCCAAGAAAACAAGGAGTAACTACATTTCGTATGCTTTGTCAAACACTTTGGTAATTAAGTCGTCTCGGACGCGTTCGGCTTCTTCTTCGGCTTTTTTTGTTTCCTTTATATTTTTTGTATGTTCCTCAACATGGGCTTCGATGGCTTTACTCATCAATTTAACGTCTGGAAGCAACAAAATCTTCGCTCCACAAAAACATCTAATCACAGGCAGAGCAGTTTCGCTTAACTTTTCTTTCTTTGAAACACTGGGCATTCTATCATTTCCAAACTGTTGCTTCTCCAATCAAACGTGCCGTTTTTATAAAGGTTTATTTCCATTTCAGTATATATCCCGCAGGGAACCATTTGTAACACGATTGGTTGTTTGCACATCAAGCAAGCATTTTTGCGGCGTTCAAAGAAGAAAGCCTTATACCCAAAACAATCCTTCCTCTACATGAGGATTAACTTGAAGTTTCTAATTATCCAAAAAGTCAAACGTGAAGTCCCACTTAACCGCTGGGCAAAACTGCTTCCGCTGCAATTCAAATACTTCGAGAAGCTGCAAAAAGAGAAAACAATTGAAACCTACTATCACCTCATAGGCCAACAGGGCACCATGCTAATCGTCGAGGTAGACTCCGACGAAAAACTCTCCCGCATAATCGGCCAAGACCCAATGTTCTTTGAATGCGAACGCGAAATCTACCCCCTTACGACCCGCCAAACACACGAAAAACAAGTCCTCGAACTCCTAAAACCACCAACAGAACTGGGCATGTAAAATGAGCTCACACAGGTGCCACGGCGGATTCGCCCTAGACGAAACAAAACGCAGAAGCTGGTACAATCCAGACGCAATCCTTGAAAACCTCAAAGAAGGCATGACCTTCGTGGACATGGGCTGCGGAGACGGCTACTTCAGCATACTGGCTGCTAGAAAAGTGGGTTTAAAAGGCAAAGTCTTCGCGGTAGACGTAGACGCCTCGGGGGTTGAGAAGCTCCAGAAAAAAGCCGATGTCGAGGGCTTAATCAACATAGTCGCTGCCGTGGGCAGGGCGGAAGACACGGTTTTCTGCAGAGGCTGCGCAGACATGGTGTTTTTCAGCATGGACCTCCACGACTTCGAAGACCAAGCCAAGGTGCTTCAAAACGCTAAAGCTATGCTTAAGCCCACTGGGCAACTGGTGGATTTAGACTGGAAAAAGATGGGTTGGGAGCAGCAGGGTGCACAGGTTGGTCCGCCGGAGCAAATACGGTTTAGCATAGAGAAGGTGGAAGAACTGCTTTCTGCCGCGGGTTTCAAGGTGGAATCCGTCGGTGAAGTGGGACCCTATCATTACCTCGTAACGGCTAAGCCGGCAAATTCCAGCTAAGTCGTGGCGGAAGCGTACAGTTTGAGCAGGTCAGTCTTGAACCACTCAGGCCGATCCTGATACGCCGAATGCGCCGCTCCATTGTAAACGAGCATTTTTGCGTTGGGCAGCTTGTCGGCTAGGGTGCGTAATTCTTCGCTTGAGATGATGCTGTCGTTTGAGCCCCAGACGATTCGAACTGGAAAATGAAAGTTTGCATATTTCCACACGAGATCCATGTTTTCAAACGCATATGCAGGGGATATCAGAAAAAGACCTTGGACAGGGTGCTTGGCGGCGTAGTTGAGGGCTATGTACCCGCCTAAACTGGCGCCCACCACCACTGGAGACGTTTCGCCGAAGACGGATTTAACTGCTTCTGCCGCAAAGGTAACGTTGACTTGGGGATCACGGTTTTTGGGTTCACATTGACTTTTCAACCCATACGGCATGTCCAACGCAATAAAGGGCACCTTCTTTTCAACCAAAAGGTCGAGGACACCTATGCGTTGCCAAACCTCTATAGTGTAGGATAAGCCGTGCAGGAACACGATGGGAGTGCCCTCAGCTTCGTGGATAAGAGCTTGGCATTTGCAGCCTGCGACATCGAGTGTTTTCTCTTCCATCAAAGTCACCTCCCAAGCTATAGGAGGGCGTCCATTAATTTGTTGCGACTCGAAAAGCATAAAGGCCGAAGTGCTTGGCGTCGAGGCTTCTTTTTGGTTCAGGCTGAATAGCCTATGGTCTTGAGTTCCTCTAAGTAAAAACAATAGATCAAAATTTTGTCGGTTAATTTTTTTCTATAGTAGTTGTTGCAGAAAATCCCCTATACACAACAACAACCAGCCGATTGGGCTGCAGGTTGCTTTTTGGCGTCAGGCTAAAAGGGCCGTTGCAGGCTGGTTGTAGCGATTTCCACAAGCAGATGACTAAAATTTTTGAGCTAGTGCAAAAAGAAGGGATTTAGTTGTTCAACCTGTTTCTTCCGTAGGCGGAAAATCCCTCATTCCCGAGAAATTGGTGATATAATAGACATTAATCGTAGTATCGCGTGTTATTTGAACATGGAACGGAATATAATTGCAAGATTGCAAGCCGTCGTCAGTAATTGCATACCAGAAGTCAGACATATACCCCGGGAACCAAGGATCCTCCCACTGATTTGGATAATAGAAATCATGCCAGCCCGCATCAACCGTCTGCCAATCTTCTCCAACCTGCGCGGTCCCCACATACCCATCATAAACATAATAGCAAGTATGAACGGTCCAAGAGGTGACTCCCGCAGGATGCGATATGGCAGTTATGGTTCCATCGTTAGTTAAGTGGGCAGTGGTTGAGGCTGAGTAGAGATTATCTATAGTATTACCAGGGGAAACCCAATGATCAAACTCGTACCCGGGTGTATTTGTCGCAGAAATCGGAATT
Source organism: Candidatus Bathyarchaeota archaeon (assembly GCA_963702095.1). GTDB lineage: Archaea > Thermoproteota > Bathyarchaeia > Bathyarchaeales > Bathycorpusculaceae > Bathycorpusculum. The sequence goes on along the minus strand of OY969706.1, from coordinate 924,155 downwards.
GCTGCTCCGTATGTATAGACGCTGGTTCCGCTTGGATTCGTAGTGAGGTGGCCATCGCTTGTTACGGTCACGGAGCATTGCGATTGATGGAAATATGCCATAATTGTCCCGTTACTCCATATAGTCGCTGTCGTATCCGCTGAGTGGCTATTTGCTATATTCATAAGGCCTAAGCTATCCCAGTGGTCGAAAACTTGTCCGGGTGATGCAATAGCATGTATTGGCACCACTTGTCCCTGATTATAGCTATGTACTCCAACACTAGGGTCAGTGGTTCCAGAACCAGACGCAACTTGGAATGTAACGTAATAGTCGGCTGTAAACTGAGGTTGTAACTTGTGCGGCGCATTCATTGTCACTGTTATTGGGTTTTGAGTACAGGCATCAACGCCATAGTCATGCCAATGGCTAAAATGATATCCAGTAGAAGGATAAGCAGTTACGGTAACCGGTGTACCAGCAGTATAATTGTATACGCCAGGGGCAATACTTGTGGTACCCCCTGTAGAGGAATTGACTGTTAGTTTGTGATAAGTAGACCAGGGTTGTTGTTCCACAACGGTGATATCGTCAAAGTAAGCTGTTGCCGAGGTATGGGTATGTAGTGCCGCATAGCCACTAAAATCATCGAAGTAATCGCTGGTTCCACTAATTTTGAATACGCCGTCAACAAATACCCAACCCTTGTTTCCCACGATATTTACTTCAATAGTATGCCAATCAGTAGGATGAAGTGTGCTGTTGGCTGCACTTTGCCATGGATATTGCTGCCCATTTCGAAAAAGAGAAAGTTCTACTTTACCGTCTTTGTGTATCAACCCGTAAACTTTGTTGTTATTGTCTACATATTTAGCCATAACCCAAGCGACATCCCATGAGTTTGTACCAGTTGTGAGCGTCTGTACTTTTGCTCGAAGGAATCGGTCGTTTGAGAATTGCTCGTTGGTTCGGATTAATGAGTTCCCCTGTTGGGCTTTTAATTTGCCGCCCGTTACTGTCCATGAACCTGGAGGAATTACTGTCCAGCCATTGTAATTACCATCATTAAAGTCATCGCTGAAACTTTTGAGCTGAATTCTGCCGTTACCGTAGACAACTAAATGACCTGGCCCAAGGGGGTTTAAATGTGTTTCTGGCGGCATCCACCAATAAGCTGTAAAACTTCTAAGAGGGCACAATGTGTCTGAGTAATATCTGCCACCAAGGGTCTCAAAAGAAGACATATCAAGAGCACAATTTACCGATGTATCGTCATAATATAGTGCGTCGTAGAAGAATCTCTCTATAAATGTTGAATAATAGTTTGTGCCGTCAGGGTAGGGCATTTTTTGGCTTAGAGAAATTGATCCTCCTACGAAACCCATGAAAACTTGGCAGCCATCATCTGGATAAAAATATGCATCGTCGCTCATATGACTTTTAATATCGAACGAAATACCCGGTATAGGGTCTTCTTTGTTTTCGACTGTCCGGTGCGTAAAACCATAAGGCAAACCTATTTTGTTGCTAGTACCCTGCCATCTCGTGCCATCTAGTAAATTAAATAGGGCGCCTGAATTACAAGCGTTTATCAAAACAAATAACGTTGTGCTGCTATTTGTTCTGGCATTTATCTCATCATCATAGACAAGCCCAGTTGGGTTAGAAACTACTCGATGATTTAGATAATCATCAAAAGTGCCGATTAATGTTCCAACCTGATCTTCAAAAATAAAGTGATTCCGATCTGTTAATGACTTGTCATACCAGTTACCATGATCAAAATCGATATAGACAGCTCGACTGTTAACAGAATTGTAGGAATTAATATCACTTAATATAGCTAAATGTGTAGATGGCCCAACAGTTCCTTGATGATTATACGCCGTATATCCTCCGTAATTCGCGAAGTAGTTCCTGATAGTAATGGCTGTTGATTGTTGCTGTGTGACCTCGCATGCTTGCTTACGCCAACTTGGTCCATCAGGTCCTTGATAACCGGTTGCACCAGTACTTTCTGCTCCCCAAACGACAGCCGTTTTGGTGTTTGCACTAACTAAGCCAATTGGAACGAGAAGTAATACTATTAATGATAACGTAACTAGAGCCATCGGCTTAGACCTAAGTAAATATTTGGGCAATTTACCTCTTTTGCAACTCAAATAAGTAATTGTAAGTCCTGTGCCAAAAAGAAAACCGCCTGTTACTATTAATATCGGCTGAATGTTTAGTTCTGACTCCTTAGTTGGAATAGAAGCGCCGACCTGCTGGGTAGCAATGGGGTTAGCGATATTCTGTTGAATTGAAGTGGTGTTAACAATTTCCTGTTGATCTGATAGAGGTAAGTCGCCCCAGGCTTCTTCGATAGACCGGATTTCTTTGGTATCCGCCCAAATGTCAACTTCTACCCCATACATTGAGCCATACCATTTATCTAATGCAATACCGACTCGCCAAACTGGAAATAATTCTAGAAGGTCTTTACTACGTGGAACACTTACGTTTAAAGAGTTATCAAAAATAAGCCTTGCCCAGCGTACATTTGAGCCATTAATATTATTTTGATTTAGACCATATTTTTCAAATCCTGCTACATGAGCTTTTGTTGCTTGTAAGGCAATCTCTGAGGCTTCTTTTTCAGTAAGATTTACTGCATTGTTTCCTACAGTGTACAGTTGCCAGTTGTCAATAAATCCAGTCACTAAACCATTTTTTACGACAAGCGAAATGAACTTTGAATATGACGCTTCAGCCCCGTTAGCTGCATAATGCCACCTGAATGTGGCAGAATCTGCTGCATATGTAGCCTCTAGCGCAATGTTTCCAAGCGTTGTAGTAAAATTTTCACCCTGCTGCGCTTTCTCTAGAGTTGAAACCAATCCGCCAAATAGTGCATTATCAGCGAAGTTCTGATAGCTCGCTAGAAAACTCCTTGCTACCTCAATGGGGCTATTATTGTCAGTTTCGAGAAGTTGTGCTGTGCCTTCATTGTTGGTTACAAAAAGCATATGTAAATTTCCGTCGATAAAAGTACACACAAGCTCTATTTTGTTATGTTCCGAAGTAAGTTTGTAGCCGATGCTGTCTTGCGGAACTATGCCTAAGTATAAAGACGAGCTATCTAAAGGGTATGTTTTTGTTTCTATATAGTATTTAGTTAAGTCCAAATTTAAAACATTGCCAAGAAATATTTCCCCTTTTTGAGTTAAGTTAAGTTCAGTTGCCTGTGTTTTGGGTAAAGTAACTGTAAAGACGCTTGTGATAAGAATAATTAGGATGATTGTTGTAATGAGAAACGATTTCATAGGCATAACCTTTTGGCGGTTGAATGCTAATAATATTGATGTGAAAGAGTTTCCTTTTAAATTTTTCGCTATTAGTAGTTATGGTTAGTAACTAAATTGTTGCCCTAATTGATTGGATACAAAACCTCATATAACACCAATCACTTAGTTATGTATATGCGCTTGAGAAAAATAACGGTTCTCTCGGTGCTATCCATCTTACTCATTTTGATAGTCCTTCAACCAAGTCTTTGTAGTAACGTTGGGGCATCAAACAACGTTTGGACTCAAATGGCGCCGATGCAACAAGCAAGAGCAGGTTTAGGCGTAGTGTCCGTCAACGATAAGATTTATGCGATAGGAGGCGATGATGGTGAAGCATTATCAACAAACGAGGTATATGATCCTGCAACAAACAGTTGGGAATACAAGGCACCAATGCCAACTGCTAGATACAATTTCGCTATAGCTGTCGTCCAAAATAAGATATACTGTATCGGCGGAATCACAGGCTACCACCAAGAACCCGAAGACCACGCACCAATATACGCAGCCGTAAACGAAGTATACGATACAACAACCGACACATGGGAAACCAAAGCAGCCATGCCAACAGCCAGAGTTTACTTGCAAGCCAATACAGTAAACGGCAAAATCTACCTAATCGGCGGACAGACACCCGGAACCTATGACACCTATACCGACGCCAGTCTCTCAGTAAATGAAGAATATGATCCAACCACAGACACATGGACTACAAAGGCGTCAATCCCAGTCGGTACCCGATGGTATGCCTCAACTACCTTCGCTAATAAGGTATACGTCTTTGGTGGACTCCAACTAAAAAATATAGTAGTTCAGAATTCAACCCAGATTTACGACCCAAAAACAGATCAATGGAGTTCGGGTGCGCATTCACCGCTATACGCCGCTTACTCTGTAGCTGCCATAACTAACGGCAAAAATGCGTCACTACGAATCTATTTGTTTGATGCTGCTCTTCTGCATTATCAATCTGCACAAGTGTATAACCCATTCGATAACAGCTGGAGTGTTGACATCGCTAAGCCCACAGATCGCTCTGGTTTCGGCGTTGCCACGGCAAACGATCTTATCTATGCCATAGGAGGCATTCATACAACCTACCATTATCCAGATTACTTTGATTCTCTACCAGACAGTTACACTGTCGAACATTTCGCGTTAAACGAGCGGTACTCGCCCCTCGGCTATGGTACAGGGCCTGACCCATTGTTAGCCCAAACACCCACTCCCACCCAAGAACCGAACCCTAGAGTCCCAATTGCGAATGAGACGCAAAACGCAATAATCGCTTCAACTGCTGTGATAGTAATAGCTGCAATATCGGTAGCGGTGGGTGTCATTTACAGAAGAAAAAAGTGAATTAGTCAAGAATCTTTTAAAATCAGAATATATGGGCGTTCTCTAAAGTCAAGACGTGTAAGTGCTTAAAATTTGTTGTTCAGTTTAATGTGGGTGCTAAAAACCGCTGTTCATAGCATTAGCGGGAAATAAGAAAAAACATAATAGCACTAAGAAGCCACTATTTTGTGGTGAAAATTTTTGACGGTTAAAGTTGGCGATAAAGCCCCAGATTTTACATTACCCAGCCAAATGGGCGACAACGTAACCCTATCAGAGTACCTAGGCAAAAAAAACATAGTTCTCTACTTCTACCCCAAAGATGAAACGCCCGGATGCATAAAAGAAGCCTGCAGTTTCCGCGACAGCTACCAGCAACTGGCAGATTTAGGCGCCGAAGTGTTGGGCGTAAGCGGCCAAAGCGTCGAATCACATGTGGCATTTGCAACGCATTATGGGCTGCCGTTTATACTGTTGGCTGATGTGGGCAACAAAGTGCGGGAGTTCTACGGGGTGCCGCATAGTATGGGGATTCTGCCTGGCAGAGTCACCTACATTATAGACAAGAAGGGCGTGGTCCGACACATTTTTAATTCGCAGACTCAAGCGCAACGGCATGTGGAGGAAGCAAAAGAAACCCTCCAAATGCTAGAGCAAGAGGAAAAAACCAGTGCTTAACATCTACAACACCCTCACACGTAAAATCGAGCCCTTCCAATCCGCCGAACCGGGCAAAGTCAAAATGTTCACGTGCGGACCCTCGACGTATCAGCGGGCGCACATCGGCAACTACCGCACTTTCCTCTTCGAAGACATACTCCAACGCTACCTCGAATACCTCGGTTACAAAGTTACCCGGGCTATGGCGTTAACTGACGTGGAGGACAAAGCCATTATCCAAGCTAAAAAAGAGGGGTTAACCGTGGAGGCGTTAACCCAGAAGAATGAAGCGGTCTTCTTTGAAGACTTTAAGTTACTGCACATAAAAAAACCCGATTATCCAGTGAGGGCGTCGCGGGCGGTTGACCAAGCTACTGATTTGGTTGCTAAGCTTCTTGATTGCGGCTACGCTTACTGGTACATCTATCGAGGCGTCAAAAACGCCTATTTTGACCCCCTTAAATTTCGGGGCTTCGGAAAACTGGCACACCTCGACATGAGTAAATGGCCCAAGCGGCATCGGCGTTACCATAAAGACACCTATCCTGGCACGCCATGGAACATGGGTGACTTCATCATTTGGCATGGCTGCGGCCTAGAAGACGTCTGCTATGATACGCCAGTCGGTAGTGGTCGCCCAGCATGGAACATCCAAGACGCCGCAATCGTAACAAAAACCTTAGGCTACAGCATAGACATCGCCTGTGGTGGCATCGACAACTTGGTGCGGCACCATGACTACACGCTCGCAATCGCCGAGTCAGTTTCCGGCGAACAGTTTTCGCGTTACTGGCTACACGGCGGACACCTCTATGTTGACGGAGAAAAAATGTCCAAGAGCAAAGGTAACGTGTACTACACAAGCGATGTTGCAGCCAAGGGTTTTAGCGGATCTCAACTGCGGTTTTTCCTAATTTATGGTCCATACCGAGAAGTGCTCAATTTCACCTTTGAAAAGCTTGGGCAAGCAAGTGAGCAAATGGATTCTTTGAGGCGCATGATTGCGGACCTGCAGGGTATGAGTGCATCTGAGAAGTGTCAGGGCGATTCATATGTCGGCAGACTGCGAAGCGAGTTTGAAGCGCACATGAACAACGACTTGGACGTTAAAGGAGCTTTTGACAGCTTAACCCAAACAGTAACCGAAATCCACCAGAACCGCACCACCCTAGCTGAGGTGGAAGTAAAAAATGTGTTAGCGGATATAGTGCAGATTGACTCTGTGCTACAATGCCTACTCTAAGTCGCCGACGTATTTTACGCGGCTAAAGTTCTCTTCTTTATGCGGCGCCATCTCTAAATCTTCGGTGAGGTCTTTGCCGGCGTTGTGCATGCCCATGTGTTCGCCCTCCATCCAGAAACTGCTTTCCGTTACATCGTAGACTTTGCCCTTGTAGAGTATGTAGGCTGGTTTGCCGTTTTGTCCGTTGTTTTCTTCTAGTTCTTGTCTGGTTACTTTTTTCTGTGCCAAAAAAATCACCATTGCTATATTCTATGTGGTAAGTGGCGGGTTTTAAAGGTTTAGGGCTAACTTGTGGCAAGTTGAGTTTGGTAGACGGCGTCTATGTTTACGTCGCCGAACCCGTTGACATGGTTGGTTATTTCTATGTTGCTTGCTGCGGGGTAATTGTCTGATTGCAGGGGTGATTTGTCGCCGTTGAAGTGTGTAAGATCGGCGTGTATGTTGCCGAAACCGTTGACTTGGGAGTTGATTTTTGCTCCGACTCCGCTGTCCACGATTAAGTTGACGTTTATGGCTCCGGTGTTCGTGTCAGCCTCAACTGCGAGGTTGCCCTGCAAAGTTTTTGTCTCAGAAATATCCATATTAACGGCGCCAGTGGTTGAATGCAAATCAAGTGTGCAGTTGCCGACCACTTTGGTTTCACTCATCGAAAAATAAACTGCTCCGGTAGTGGTTTTTAAGGTGAGGTTGCCCGCGACTGTGGTGTCGCTGTGGAGATTAGCTTCCACTTGGCCGGTGGTGGCTTGCAGACGAAGGGTTTCTATGGTTGTGGGTTGCTCAGCGCCAAAAGTGATTTGCCCCGTTGTTGTGGTGACGTTGAGGTTAAGTTTGAGGTTGGGGTCAACATAGATGTCGCAGACAACGTTTGCTAAGGGCACAGGCTGCTCAACTGTAACCTCCATGTCCACGGTTAAAACGTCGCCCATAGTCTGGTTTACAAACGTGACGTTGAGGGGAGCAGCCGAACCGCCTGTTAGACCTCTTGACCCGTTCCCCGACACATAGACCAAGATGTTGTCGTTGCCATTTTTCTCTGTTAGGATGTTTATTTTTGCGATGTCGGCTTGAAAGTTCAAGTTAAGAGTGTGCACGTTTGGGCTGGAGTCCCCGTAAGGCACGGCTAAACTCCATGTCCCTACTGGTGCAGCCAAGATGGCGGCGATGACTGCGGCGGCAACCAAAATTGCTGCTAAAGCCACGCCAGTCCACAGGATGGGATCTTTGCGCATAGGCCTCAACGGCGCAGCGGGGGTATCTGGGGCGGGGGGTGGAGTGAAGTTGTTGATTACTTGGGTTCCGCAGTTTTGGCAGAAACGCCAATCCTCTTCAAGTTTAGCTCCGCATCTTCGACAGTATGGCACGCTTTTCTCCTCGATACGGGGTATTGTTGCATCAAAATTTAAGCCTTGCCGCCGAAAAACCAAACATCCAAGGCTTCCAGGCACAGTTGAGCCTACGCACCTTTTATGTTGCTCTCAGAGAATCACATATCCCTCATAAAACGGCGCAGTCCGCATCAGCCCATTTCGGCAAATTATTTTGCCTGGGCGAATGAATTTTTGGGTTAAGAATTGGGGAAAAAACATTATAAGCTCGGAGTTGAGTCGGTTACTGGGGTGAGGAGTGCCTGTGATTCGCTTGATTCATGAAAACCAGATTTTTGCATGTTTATGCATTTATTCGGTTTTTTCTCCTTATTGCGTTGGATTGAGTGTTTGAGTAGGAACAGGCTCACCCCAAAGCTCTATAGCCGCTTTAGCCTCTGTGACATTAAGCGATGTGGGCTTGGCTTTCGTTTTTGGAGTATACTTCTGAGTGTTTTTCGGTCGGTTTAATAAGAACCAACCGATAATCAAAAGAGGCAAGGCCAATGGTAGGAAAAAAAACCTGATTTTCTGACTCAGTAGCCTTTGCATGTATTCTCTCTTACTAAGGATGCAAATATAGTACTTCTTGAGAAACCAGCTTAACGATTTAGCCAATTCCAATTCGCAAAGTTGCAAAGACAACTTCGCAAAGTAAGCCCAATCAATCAGGCAACCCACAACCAGACATTTATAGTGCGTATCAAAAGCAATGCACTAGTTCCTTTATCGCGCCAAGGTTACAGTATTTCTGCTTGAAGGTTTTTGCATTTCCCTTCGAGAATTTTCTTCTCCTAATTATCCCTCGACTCTCAGAAATCAATTGCCAACCCCACACCCGAAAGAAAACGCCAAATTCAAGCCCTAAATAGGCGAATAATTACGTGATTGCAAACCGTTCCGTGTGTCAAAGGATCCGTTATTTGTGTTGTCATAGCAATTTTTATAAGGTCTTTACTTAACGTTTTGTTGATGATAACTTTGCCTGAGAAAGTTCTTGTCACGTCCGCTTGGCCCTACATCAACGCCATCCCGCACTTGGGCAACCTCGTCGGCTCCGTCTTATCCGCCGATGTAACAGCCCGCTATTACCGCCTCAAAGGCGCCGACACGTTGATGGTTAGCGGCAGCGACACGCATGGCACACCCATGGAGGTAGCCGCCTTAAAAGAAGGCATAACCCCCAGGGCTTTAACCGAGCGCAACCACGCCCGCGTCTCCGAACTGTTCCGCCGCTGGGGCGCCTCCTTTGACAACTACACCAGCACCGAGAGCCCCACACACAAAGAGTTCGTACAGAAAACGCTGCTTGAAATCGAGGCAAACGGCTACATTTTCGCTAAAGACACGCAGATGCTCTACTGCGAGCATGACCAGCGTTTCCTCCCCGACCGCTTCGTCGAGGGCAAATGCCCCTACTGCGGCTGCGAGAAAGCGCGGGGCGACCAATGTGACAGCTGCGGCAAACTACTCGAGCCCACGCTGCTGATTGAGCCTTACTGTATCATCTGCAAAAGCAAGCCCGTCGTGAAGACCACGCGGCACTGGTTCATCGACCTCACCAAACTAGAGCAACCCCTAATACAGTACATAGAAAACAACTGTCAACTGCCCCAAAACGCCAAAAACTTTAGCTTAAACTGGATAAAAGAGGGCTTAAAACCCCGAGCGGTCACCCGCGACGTCGAATGGGGTATCCCCGCACCCTTTAAAGGCGCTGAAGGGAAAACCGTCTACGTCTGGGTGGAGGCAGTATTGGGTTATGTTTCGGCAACGATTGAGTTATGCCAGCGTCTTGGGCAACCGGAGAAGTGGCGGGAGTTCTGGCTTGACAAGACTGCTAAAACGCTGTATTTTGTGGGCAAAGACAACATTCCCTTCCACACCATCATATTGCCAGCGTTGCTGTTGGCTTCGGGACAGGGCTACAACCTGCCCTGGAATGTATCTGCCACCGAGTTCCTGCAGTTCCGCGGACAGAAAGCTTCCAAAAGCCAGCGAATAGGCATCTGGATAGATGAGGCACTGGAAATGTTCCCCGTCGATTACTGGCGCTTCTTCCTAATAGCCACCCGCCCAGAAAGCAAAGACACCAACTTCACATGGGCAGCTTTCGCCGACAAAATCAACGCCGACTTAAACGACACGTTTGGCAACTTCATGCACCGCACCCTCTCGTTTATCAATAGTAAATTCGACGCCACCATCCCAGCGCCGACCAAACTGGACGATGCCGATCAAGCCGTACTCGACTGCTTAAAAGAAAAAGTTGCGCAGGCAGCCCAGGAAATCGAGGATGGGTGGCTTCAATCCGCCGCCAACACGCTGGTCACAATCAGCCGCATGGGGAACCAGTACCTAAACACTAAGGAGCCATGGAACCTCATGAAGACTGACAAGGAGAAGGCAGGCACCATCTTCTACGTTTCAGCGCAGGTTGTCAAAGCCATTGCGGTGGTGTCGGAGCCGTTTATGCCCCAAACCGCCCAGCAATTGTGGCAAACTATGAATTTGGCGGGCGCCGTTGAGCAAATTAAATGGGCAGATGCTTTGGTGCCGCTTGAGGCAGGGCACAAAATCAACAAGCCTACCCCGCTTTTCCATAAGGTCGACGCAAACGAGGACGTTTTTGATGAACAGTTGGCGCAGGTGCGGGCAAAAATGGCTTCGAAGTGAGGCGGGCAAATGAAGATAAGCGCTGATCTTCACGTCCACACAACCTACTCCAGTGACTCACTCATAACCCCAAAAGACCTCGTTTACTACGCGAAGAAGCGTGGGTTAAACGCTGTGGCGGTCACCGACCACAACACCTTAGACGGCGCCTACAAAATCGCAAAAGAAAACCCTGATTTTCTCATAATCCCCGGCATGGAGGTTTCCAGCGCCGACGGTCACATCGTCGCATTAAACGTCAAAGAACTTATCCCCAAAGGTTACAGCGCCGTCGAAACAGTCGAACGCATCCACAAAGCCGGCGGAGTCGCCATCGCTTGTCACCCCTATGTCTACTTCAAAGGATGCCTCCGCAACAACGTATGCGGGGCTTTTGACGCCATCGAAGTCATCAACGCCAGAGCATTCCCCTTCAAAAGCAGCATGAAAAAAGCTCAAGAAGCCGCCGAACGCTACAACCTGTCGCGGGTTGCGGGAACAGACGCGCATTATGGTCCCCAAATCGGCTACGGCTATACCGAAATCGAGGCGGAGGAAGCCACGGTTGACGCAGTCGCCAAAGCAATCGTTAAAGGCAACTGTGCACCCCACGGGGGACCAGTGCCCGCTTCTTTGAATGCGGGGCTGACGGTTTATCGTCTCAAACGGTTAATCAAAAAACTCAGCCATTAAACCCTACCCGCCTATTTGGAGCGGTTGAGCCTAAACGACAGCATTTCCAACCCGATTTTTCTGCCGTCACGCATGGGGTTTACTTTTGAGTTGGCGCCTTTGCCCTTCTCCATCCACTGCACCGCCACTTCCTCCACCGGATACCCCAACTGTTTACACCGCACAATCATTTCGGTGTCGAAGAAGTAACCGTCGGATTTAGAGAAGCCCAACACGGTTTCGGCGACCTGGCGAGTCATCATTTTGAAGCCGCATTGGTGGTCACGTATGCCGTCCATGAAGAGTAATCCGACGAAGGCGTTGTAGGTTAAGCTGAATATGGTTCGGCTGGTTCGACGCTGCACGGAGGCGCCATGGACATGCCGTGACCCAATAGCCATGCCGCCATTACGCTTAACCGCCTGCAGGAGGTCAGGGAGGCATTTGAGATCGGTGGCTAAGTCCACGTCCATGAAAACGATGACTCTGCCGCGTGATTGGGCCAGCGCGTTTTTGATTGCTCTGCCTTTGCCTAAGCGGTCTTTGGAGTGGAGCAGGTGCAGGTTTGGGTTGAACTGCGCCATTTTCGAGACGATGGCGTCGGTTCCGTCGGTGCTGCCATCCTCAGAAACGAGGATCTCGTAGGAATCCAAAAAACCCCTAACAGCCGTCTCCACCTCCCGCACGCACCGTTCAATCTGCTGTGCTTCGTTGAAGGCGGGCAGCAGAATGGAGAGTTCTTTGGTGGGCTGGAGGTTTTTCAAGGGATATTCAACCGTCTGGAGAGCTTGAAGAACAAATGTTTCTTACCCATAAATGACTTCCGTATATCACTTAACTATATAGGGCTCTACTATTGTTGGTTTATCGCAAACTCTTTTTAGAAGCAGACCCTAACATTGAACCTAAAGTGGGGAGGGCGCAAACCATAAGCCAACATTCCAGCAGTAGCGGTCAACTTACAGGGAAAAAAGGGTTTGCGGAGAAGCATAAATACCGCTTGTTACTGCTGGCGTTCATCGTTGTTTTTGTTGTGGCAGCAACCTATGGCATCGGCTACATGTCGGTGCAGTGGGATGAAATGCCCCACCTCTTCGGCGGCACCCTTTTGCTGCGTGGGCAAACATGGGATTACATGACCACCTACGGCTACTACCCCCCCGTCTTCGACCTGGTAACCACTGCTTTCTTCAGCGTACTCGGCGTCAATGAAGTTGCTGGTCGCCTCGTCGCCGTAACCTTCGCGGTGCTCTCAATCGCACTGCTGTTTGAATTCACCAAACGCACCTACGGAAAAAGAAACGCGTTAATCGCCAGCGTCCTGTTGGGTACAATGCCGGGGTTCTTCTGGCTTAGCCGCGTAACCATGCTGGAAACCATGCTTATTTTCTTCTTCACACTATCCATGTTTGCCTTCTACACTTGGCTAAACAAAGACACCAGCTACAAGGCACTTGTCTTTGCGGGTTTAGCTTTGGGCATCGGCGTTTTGGCAAAATATCAACTCATTGTTGCCGCAATAGCGATGCTGCTCAGTATCCTATTTCTGTGCCGAAAACGGCTTAAAATCAACTTAGCCAAATTCCTACTCATAGTCGTCATCGTGGTGTTGGTTGTGTCGCCTTGGTTTCTGATGATCTACCACTACGACGGCATAACCAAATTCCAAACCCTCCAGTACGTCATGACCGAAGGCGGACAGGACCGACCAGCCTACAGCAACCGCTTCCAACCCTTGCCCATCTACTACCTAGTCGAGATGGCGTGGCCCTTCAACGACATACCCGTGCACCCCATCGCTTTACCTATCTTCATTCTGGGGTTGTGTGGACTGGGCTTGTTTGCCTACCGCCGAAGCAAACAGGACATTTTCTTTTTAACCTGGTTTCTGGTGATTTACGTGTTTTTCACGTTGATTCCTAATCGGCAATGGCGCTACGTGACGCCGCTGTTCCCCATTTTGGCTGTTGCAGCCGCCTGCTTCATCATGTTCCTCTATGGTAAAGTCCACGCGTGGAAGCCGCCGCAAATCGGAGTTACTGGGGCACGGCTCAAGAAGTTTGCTTCAATCGCTTTCATCGCCATCATCGTTGGGGCAGTGGCGTACAGCGGGTATGAAGCTTACCAGATGACTGTTCGGGACCAAATCCAAATACCCATAAAACAAGCCACCCAATACCTTGTAAACCACTTAGACGCTAACCAGTCGGCTGTGCTTGTCTGCAGCTTTAACCTGCTCAGCCAAGACATGTTCCGCTTCTATTTGCCCGCAAACATGTCCAGCGACCAAATCTGGCAGTACCCCGCCTTAGCAGTCGACTCATTTACGCCCAACTTCAACATAACCGAATTCACTGACCTCTGCGTCCAGAGAAACGTCAAATACATAATACTCTATGACTTCGGATTGCATAACACATTTTTCAATTCAACACTTGATTATACGCAAGTTCAAACTATGATTTACAATACTTCACGCTTCGACGACCCTCATGATAGGCCGTTTTGGGGTGACTACTACGGTTGGTACGGCTACAGAATCTTCCTCGTCCGCTTCCTAGGATAACGCCCGCGTTTGCAGCAACTCAAAACCAGTCTGCCTATCCTTAGCCCGCCGCGCTGCGCAATCAGCTAACTCTAAAATGACGACTTCACCGACCTGCCAAACCTCCACACCCATACGCACACAACCCGTCACTGCACAATCTTCCCTGCCAAAACTGGCATGCATATGCAACTTGGGTTTCCCAGATTCGTTAACAAAGATGGTGCCTACACCAACACCTTCGTGCGCTCCTTGGAGGATGGTTGCCATGGGTTCGGGCGGCATGACTTTACCGTCTCTGGGTCCAACAACCACTTTGCTTAGGTCGTCTGCGCCGCCTAGGAAAAAGCATAAGCCGCTTTTGATTTGTTTTTGAGCTGCGAATTTCTCTATTTCTTCATGTAGGACTTCGTCTTGTTGGAGTCTTAGGATGAAGATTCTTCCTATATTAGCTTCTGTATAGTCCATTGGCGCTTTGCCTCTTAGGTTAACGATAAGTATCGCCTATAAAAAGAATTCAATGCAACGACTCTTTGGAGCACCTGTTTAACACATATGACGGTGGTGTTTTCTTCGATACAGACCCAATTTCCAGTGTGGTACACTCTTAAAAATGGAAATCTACCAGTACATTAAGATATGTTGTCTAAAAGTAGGCTATCCGCAATTTAGGGTAGTCGATGTTTAGATTCTGGTTATGTATAGAGCTTCTTTTGCTTGTTCTTTTCGTTTTACTGCAGGCACAGCTACTGACGCAATCACTGCTACGGGTGTGACGTGGCTGTTTAGTTGCGCTGCTTTTTTCTGAGACATATTCTTCAACCTCACAAGAATCAAACCATGTAGCGCTGTCTGCTTATAAACGTTATGCTGTTGCTTAAAAAACAGTCTTATCACCCCAAAAACCGTTGCAAAACACCCATCCACTTCACCCGCGGTGACTTAAACAAAACAGCCCCACTCAACGCCTGAACCGGTCATTCTTCCACACATCGGCGCTGTCACTGTAACCCCGCCGCTCCCAAAACCCAAGCTCCTTACCACGGGTAAACCGCAACTTCACAACCCACAACGCACTCTTGTAAGCATACTTTTGGGGCACAATCAACCGCACCGGAAACCCCAACCCCTCCTCCAAAGGCTCACCGTTAAGCCTATGCACCAACAACACATCATCCCCAGCCAACTCCTCACGGAACAACGAAGTGATGTAGTTGTCGGCGCATTCAAAAGTCACCGCCCGCGCCACCGCCCTTGGCTTCACCAATCGCTCGATGTTGCTGATGCGGACGCCTTCCCATTTGCAATCCAAAACGCTCCAGCCCTCTACGCAATGGAAATCGCTGACTGAGACGGTTTGGGGCAGCGCAAGAAAGTCTTTCCAGCTAAGCGTGACTGGGTTGTCGACTTCGCCCTCAACGGTCAAAGTGTAGGTTTCGAGTTTGATTTGGGGGTTTGTGCTGGTTATGCCGGGGTGCTCGGTGCCCCAGCGCAGAAGGTGATCGGTGGGTTCCTGGTCAGGCGGAAGCCGCTTCTTTAAATCATACGCCAAAATTATCCCTGCCTATCAATGCGGTTTCGAAAAGAAAAAAGTTTTGTTTCATCGCCTTTGGGCTAAGTTAACGATTTAAGCTGGGGGTTGCTAACTGTATTCAATGACAAACAGGAAAAGTTGTTTTTTAGTCATCTTGGCAATATTTTTACTGCTAGCCCCAACAGTAAATTACGGTCTAGTTCAAGGTGCAGGTGCTCATCCAACTTTATGGGCTGAGCTTTATGGATCAACCGGCGGCGTAAGCAGCTCAGTTAAGGAGCTCATACAGACAAGCGACGGCGGATATGCTTTTGTAGTCATAAACGCAACACGCAATTATGCATATTTTCATACGGCCAGTCCATCGTGCGATTTATTCAAAACCAATAGTACTGGACAGGTTGAGTGGCAAAGGGCTTTCAACACTGACGAAGTTTACGGTTTATTCGAGACAGCCGACGACGGGTACATGCTTGAAACCTCTTCCCTTATAAAATTAGATTCAAACGGCAACGTCCAATGGAGCCATGCGTTTCAAACTTACGGTTACATGGAATCGGTTACGCATACAAGCGATGACGGTTATGTTTTAGCTGGGTCCGCTGAGCAGAATCTTTGGTTTGTTAAGACCGACGCGGAAGGTAACCTACAATGGAATAGAACTTGCCAGATGCCCTGGTCAGGAGGCTTAGCGAAACTCATACCAACCTCTGACGGGGATTACATTGCAGCCGGAACTGTATACCCCAAAAACCTAACCCAACAGTATGCGTACTCCGGAAGCATGGTCCTTTCAAAAATTGATTTATCAGGGAAAGTATTCTGGAACGTGAATTTTACTGGTCAATACGGCGTCTCGCCGGTTTTAATCCAGACCAGTGACGGAGGCTACATCCTGGCGGATTCATTTGGCTCGGGTGGAACACCAATTGTTACCAAAATCGATCAAAACGGGAGTGTGCAGTGGGCAAAGGAGTTTGACACAGCGGTAACGTCAATTATCGAGTTAGGCAATGGTCACTTTGTTTTTGGCGGTGAACAAGGTAGGACTGAGAATTGGGGTCCACTTGTTTGCCTTATCGAAACGGATTCTTCAGGAAACGTGCAGTGGTCTCAGACGTACGGGTCTCAATCAGATGGCTACTTCACCCCCAACGTGATTGAAACCCGAAACGGTGATCTGGTGGTAGGCGGCTACTGGGGCGGCTGGGACATCGGTTATCCGTCCTATTGGTATTTGATGGAAGTGCAGGCATCTCTGCCTACGCCCCTTGCAAGCCCTTCGCTTCTCCCTCCTCCACCATCGCCAAATGTAACCAACTCGCCAGTATTTCCAATCGACATCCCAGCGAATACTATCGTAGTAATAGGTGCAGTATCAATCATTATAGCCGTCCTTTTAGCAGCATTCGCCTTGTTTTTTAGGAGGCATTTTAAGTCAAGAATAGAAAAAGCTGGTAAGCTGCTTTTGTTTAGGCTCCTCTTTGCCGAAGCCTGAGACACGGACGCCGACGCGCCGGATTTCCATCGGCGACTCGTCAAGGTATTTCTCGAAGAGCATGCGAACGTTGCGTGTGATGGACTCTTTGTCTTTGGCGGGTTGTTCGAGGGTGATGCTGCGGCTTTTGCTGCTTAAATCAACGTTCACCACGTAAATTGAGACTGTTTTGAAACTGTAGACTTTAGCTTGGACTTCCTTGTAGACATACTCTGTTAACTCTTCGCATTTCTGCATGATGAACTCCAAGTCATGCGTATCCTGCTTTAGGGTGCCGATCTTGCTGATGGATTCCGCTTCCCCCTGCTCTACCACGGGTTCGTTATCGACGGCGTTGGCAGCGTTGTGAAAGTATACGCCCAAGATTTTGCCGAAGACTTCGACTAAGCGTTGGCAATCGTATTCGGCGAGATCAGCGATGGTTTTTATGCCCATCTGCTCCATCCGCACCGTAGTCTTCTTGCCTACGCCTAAGAGACTGTCAACGGGGAGCGGCGACAAGAAAGCCTGTGCCTCTTCGGGGCGGACGATGGTTAAGCCGTCGGGTTTTTGGCTGTCGCAGGCGATTTTGGCGACAAGTTTGTTGGGGCCGACTCCGATGGTGAATGAGATGCCCACTTGCGCCTTAACGTCCGCTTTAATCTTCTGGGCGTAGTCGCGGGCTTTCTCGAAGCTACCCGCCACCTGCTCAGTCACATCCAGATACGCTTCGTCCACGCTGACCTGCTCCAAAACCGACGCGTACCCACGGAAAATGTCCATGATGCGGTTGCTGATGTCGTCGTAGTATTCGTGGTCCACTTTGAAGAACACTGCATCTGTGCCTTCCAGCTTGCGCTTCGCCAGGAACAAGGGCAAGCCGGATTTGACGCCGTATTCGCGGGCGACATAGTTGCTTGTGCTCACAGCGCCACTTTCTTCGGTACGCCCTGAGTAGACGCCGACGACGATGGGTTTGTCTTTGATGGCTGGGTTGCGCAGTTCCTCGCATTGGGCAAAGAAATAGTCGAAATCAGCGAGGAAGATCACGCGATTCTGCATTGCTTGTCCTCCTTAGGTTTGGGCATGAGCCATGAGCCGTCGCAGGCGGCAGTGTTAAGTTGCTGCAGTCCTTCGCGGCAAACCCCAAATTTCATGCCATAAGCCTCGGCTGAGTCGCGGGTGCTCTTGAGCAGTTTAAAACGGGTTTCTCTGGGCAAAAGGACGCTGCCGCCCACGCGTTCGCCCAACTGGAAGTAGAGGGGCTTAAGGATTCCCGCTTGATGGGGAAACGCTGCTGACAGTCGTGCCCAATTGTCTGGTTTGGCTTTGTAGGTGGAGGCGGTTATGTGTTTGACGCCTATGGCAGCTAATTCGGCGATGAGTGTTTGGGGCTGGTCGTTTATGTTGGGGATGATGGGGTCAATGCGCACGGTGACGGGGATGCCTGCTTTGATTAGGTCCTGTGCGGCTCGGATGCGCTGGTTCGGCGTGGGTGCGTGGGGCTCCAGTTTCTTGGCGAGACCCTCGTCGTTTGTGGTTATGGTCAACGCAACCGTCGCGGGCACCTTGCTGAGGATGTCGTCGTCGCGGGTGACAAGGTTGCTTTTGGTTATGATTTGGATTCGGCAGTTAGCTTCCGAGAGGATTTCGAGGCAACGCCGCGTCAAACCCTCAGATGCTTCCATGCGGGGGTAGGGGTCAGATGAGTTGCAGAGTGAGATGGTTTCGCCTTTGAGTTTAGCTGCTTCCCGCTTGAGTTGGGTTAGCAAGTCTTTTTTGGGGTGGATGTCTCTGTGGTTGGGGATGTAGCTTGTGGCATAGCAGTAGATGCATTGGTGGTCGCAGCCAGTGTAGGGGTTAAAAGTCAGCTTTTGGGGGCATGTGCAGAGGCCTGAACGCCAAGGGTCAAAGCTTGAAATCAACGGCACCGTCAAACACTACGTTTATTATGCTGTGTATGAAGACAAAAAGCTTCGCCTCCATGGAGAAAGTTTAGTCAAGAAAAATGGACTAACTCTTAGTCCAGAAACCTTGACAAAAACGCTTTTACTGGATTAGAGGGCACGTTTTTTCATAGTGAGTGATATGACCACAAACCATTACGTCTTGACTCACCGTCACATAATCCGAATCCAGAAGAAAGGAAACCTAAACTGCCTCATATGCCACAAACCCATCCTTGAGGGGCAACGTGTAGCAACCCGAAAATGCACCGCTCTCCGCCACGAGGAATGCTACCAACGCTCGTTCTACTAAAAGCCAGGACCCGCACCATGGTTGGGCTAAATCCTTTCTTTCATGCAACATTTTGGTCTGTCAAAAATAGGTCGAGTGTAATTAAAGGAAAAAGTTGGTGATTACACATGAAAAATGCCATCAGTAATCGTTCTACTAAGAAACCGAGAATTCCCAATCAGTGGTTAGTTAGGGGTTCTTTTGCGAAGGCCCCTCTAAGCAAGCATGCCTTAGAACTAATCGATGCTTCATGAAAAGTAAAGCAACTGTAGCGCTACTCGGCTGTCAACCCCAAGTTATTTCGCCTCTAAATTTGCTATCCGCTCTTTTGTGTTAAGTCAAGATTTCTTGACGAAAAAACCCTTATCCCTCTCCACCACTTCCGCAACAAATTTGCATCCCACTGGCTTTGCAGAACCTAAAACGCAACCGCCTGAATAACCCGCAAGAAGATGATGAGCAAGGGCGACACTCTCTTCTTCTTAAACTAGAAAAACAAAAAACAATAACAGCCACAAACAAGGAATGATTCCCAAAAAATGGGTGGAAGAGGCTCATTCTTCCTCAGATGGCAACCCGATTACACGCAGATAATCCCTTGCGTACCGCGGGTTGTAAGCAAGCAACTCTTTACTGCGCAGCAGCCGCCGTTCAAGACGGTCCAACGCCACTTTGAAGGTAGGTTCCACGCCCCAGCCTTCGCTGGCAGCAAAAAAGCTTCCACGTGTCGTTCTGAATTGTAGTCGGCAATGGACCATTGGGGTTTCACGCATGTTGGTTCCCCGGTGGGTTTTCATGTAAACGAACAGTGACCCCAGCTGGAAAGCTTCTTGGAAGCGGCGTGCGAACGAATCGAATTCTGATAGTATGTACTGTTGTTGGTCGGGGCTAACGTCGACTTCTTTGACGCCGAACTGTATGGTTAAGCGTCGCTCGGCTGTTTCCAGTTGGCTGATGGGCTCGAGAAAGTCTAGTTTAGTGGCAATGCCTACTAAGCGTTCGTCGTTGACTACGCAGAGGCAGGAGATGTCATGTTTATGCATCAGTGCTTCGCAGTCCCGCAGGTTCTTTTTGGGGTCAACAGTGATTACTGGGCTGCTCATGATGCCTTTAGCGGCGACGCCCAACGTGTCGATGCGGTCACCTGCCAAGTCGTTGTTGCCCATGCGTTTAGGCGGAAAATAGAGGCTCTGCAAAATGTCCTGAACACTTATTACCCCTGCAAGGCGTCCCCTCTCCATTATTGGCACATGGGATACGCCGTATTCCCGCATTACACCCAACACTGCGCCTACGCTGCGGTTAGCTTCCATTGTGTGTGGGGCACGGGTCATAATTGTGTCAACGGAGCTTTTGCCCCATTGTGCATCGACAACTGAGTGGATGACTGCTTCGTCAGTTATGAATCCTACAATCTTGTTCTTCTCGAAAACAGGAAGCTGCCGCACACCGCTGCCGATCATTAGTTTAGCTACGCGGCTAAGCGATTCGCCTAAGGCAACCTCGGGCGCAGCCATCATTAGACTCTTAACTTTAAGCCGACTTAAGTCCAAGCGTGTCCTAATAACCGATCGTCGACTTACCATCCCCACATAGTTTTCTCGGTCGTCGAGAACAGCCAACACCGGCGGCATTCCCTTCTTGAAGGCCTCCAAGCATTTTGAGGCGCTATCGTTTTCTAAAACGGTGTTGAATTGCTGAGAATAGACATCTTTAACTGTAGTTGACATTGCCATTTAGAATATCCCTGCGAATTTAATGTTACAAGTTGAATTTAAACGTTGTAAACCCAAGCTCTCCAAAAAGGCAAGAGATAAAGCCTTAATTATTTGCCCAGACATAACAATTACTGTGTAAATCAGTTTCTGAGGCAGCCGTAAATCACCGCTGACACAGGCTTTGTATGAAAAAACAGCATCGTGTTCTATGTCAAACAACAAATTAATCCGACAGAACATCACAAAAAATACAGAAAAACCCTTGCTAAGCTAGATAAAACTAGAACAATCTATCCTTACGGTTTAAATAACCGCGCTCCAAACACTTAATAGTTGAGGTTTAGCCCTCAAACTGATTTTAGTGAGATTTTTTAGAATCAGAATTTTTTCCTTATCCACTTCTATCATGAAGGGACCTGTTACATATGGTGCTAAAACAGAAAGAACTCGTAGAGGAGTTAAAAATTGAATGGAAACGGCTCTGGCAAGAAAGAGTTGACGATAAAGTACGTGCAGAAGGCATAGCCGTTGACGATTACAGTTCACTTTTCATTGATAAAGGCACCATAATTCACGCAACCCGGGACTTCAAAGCGTTAAACTTCAAAGACATCCTGCAACAGCATGAGGTAATAAACCCTGACCGATACATCCCTCCTAATCCCAACGCCGGCGGCTGGAACAAATTCGTTAAAGACAACATCACCAGCAAAGCAAAAGCAGAAAAGTACATTGAATACTACAGCGCACCCGAAAACAAACAGAAGCAGCAGAAGAAAAGCCGCCGAGGATGGCTGCATCTTTAACCGTTAAAGTTATCGAGGCGTTTTAATTGGTTACCTATCGAGACCGATTAGATATAATAGCCGACATTTTAACTGTTGTCAGCAGAGAAGCAAAGAAAACACAGATCATGTACCAAGCAAACCTCAGTTACAAAGTTCTGCAACGTTACCTCAACGAAGTCGCCGGGGCTTCTCTAATCCGCTTTGAACATCAAAATCAACTCTACCTTTTAACTGGCAAAGGCCGAGATTACCTTGATGCATACAAGGAGTACACTCGAAGCAGCAAAAACATGGAGAAACGATTCAACGATTTCTCCATTAAACGGAAAACTCTCGAGGAACTCTGCCCCCAAAAAAATCCCTACCCCGAACCACTCATAAAGTAATAACCAATTCTAAAGGATGTTAACCATGAAAAGACAATTCTCTATCTTTGCGCTTGCCCTCTTGCTATGCAGTGCACTGTTTACTTCTTCAGTTTACGCTCAAGGAAGCGCACAAGGCGCCATTGACTCGGCGAAGGACACATTAAAAAACTGTTACAGCGCTGTCTCGGAGGCGGAGGCTGCAGGCGCAAACGTAGATGCCTTAATGGCGACACTCAACGACGCCGCTTCCTCGTTGTCCACAGCGCTATTAGCCAATGCAGGCGGCGACTACGACACAGCATACAACGCAGCAAGCCAATGCCAAAGTAAACTCAACGACTTTATTCCCCAAGCAAACGCGCTTGCCGCAAGCGCCCAGGGAGCGTCCACTCAAAACTTTGTTTTTATCGTGTTTTTGGCGTTGCTTTCGTTGGCGGTTCTTGGCGCTGGATTGGGTGCTTGGGTTGTTTTGAGCAGACGTGAAAGGAGGAACATTCATGGGGCTGGAAAAATATAAAACCCTTCTTCTAGCAGTCACTGCCATTACGGCGTTAATACTTGCGTCACCAGCGCTACAGCAGTTCATCGTGGAACCCCAAACAGACCAGCTTACTGAAATGTGGCTTCTGGGTCCAGACCACACAGCCGCTTACCCCTCAAACGTGACTTCCGGCGAAAACTGCCGCCTTTACCTAGACGTCAGCAACCATTTGGGCTCCTGCGCTTACTACGTTGTGGAGATTAAATTCCGCAATGAAAGCCAATCAGGACCCAACAGCTTCAACCATACAAACAGTGATTTACCCTCCATAGGCAGCCTCACTTTGTTTGCAGCCAACGACCAAACCACCGAGTTGCCCCTAGACATCACCTTCAACTACCAAGTTAACAATGGCACTTCAACCAGGCTGGACATACAGGACATAACCATCAACGGTGTGGCATTGCATCCTGACTCTACAAAGATAACCTACGACAAAGATAAAGGCGCTTTCTACGGCAACTTGTTCTTTGAACTATACCTCTACAACCAAACAAGCAACTCCTTCCAGTATAATGAACGTTACAACAGTTTATGGTTAAAAATGGACACAACCTAAAATTTTTGGGTGAAAAGCTTGGTTCTAAGATCCAACGTTATCTTGGCAGTTGGTGCCCACCCTGATGATATTGAACTGGGCTGCGGAGGCACGATCCGGGCTGCCTCAAGACTCGGCAAAAAAGTCATAGCTGTCTTTATGTCCAAAGGTGAACACAGCGGCAACCCTGAAGTTCGCCCAAAAGAAAGCATTGAAGCACTCTCCTACTTGGGTGTTAACGAAGTTTACTTCGGCGATTTCCCCGACACAGAAATCCCCTGCTCTAGACAAGCCATCGACTTCCTCGAAGCCTTCTACGTCGCTAATAGACCAGAAACCATACTGACACATACCGTCAACGACATTCACCAAGACCACCGCCAAGTCGGCTGGGCTTCGATGTCAGCTTTTAGGAATGCTCCCAGGTTCTCGCATACGAGACCCCACGTGTAACCCACAACTTCTCGCCAACCTACTTCGTAGACATCACTAACAGCGTAAACGACAAGTGGACCGCTTTGAAATGTCATTTCTCACAGAAAACTAAGCGGTATATCACCTACGAATCGATGGTTAACCTCGCGTCTTTTAGGGGCAGCCAAGTTAGTCTTACAGCCGCCGAAGCCTTCGAAGTCGTGCGTTACGTTGAACGTTTAAGCTCACCCTAAACCGGCGATTACCCTATGATTGTTGCTGGACACCAACCTAATTACCTGCCCTGGCTTGGCTTCTTCGACAAAATGCGACGCGCCGACATATTCATCATTGAAGACAACGTCCAGTTTGAACGGCAAGGCTTCACTAGCCGCAACCGAGTCTTAACCTCCGACGGCGTCAGATGGCTCAGTGTCCCAATTGAACACGCAAACAAACCTTTACTCATCAACGAAGTAAAAATCGCCAACAAAGGCGAACCCAGCTGGGGACGCAAACACTGGTTAACCATAAAACACGGCTACTGTAAAGCTCCCTATTGGAACGAATACGCAGAATTCTTCGAGGAGACCTACCAGCATGAATGGGATAAACTCATTGACCTAAACATGCATCTGATACGCGGCATCATGGGCTTCCTAAAAATCGACCGCCCCATAGTTTTGAGTTCCACGTTGGGGGTGGACGGCAAAAAAAACGAGTTAATCGTGGCTCAATGCAAAAAAGTCGGCGCAGACGTCCAGCTTGCAGGCGAAGGCTGCCGCAACTATATTGACCGATCACTATTCGAAAAAGAAGGCATTAAACTGATCTTTCAAGATTTCCGCCAACCCGTCTACGCCCAATGCAACGGCGGATTCATCTCCAACCTCTCAGTCATAGACTACCTTTTCTGCATGGGCGGAAAACCCTGGTAAAATGAGGAATAAAAACATGATTTTTGGATCGTTTCCCTATTTTTCTGAAGAGAGCCTAAACACCATAAGCGAAGAAGTAAAATCAATGCTTAAAAGCGGCAGATTGACTGATGGGCCATATCTGCAGGACTTCGAAAAAAAATTCGCAGATTATATGCAGGTGAAGTATGCGGTGGGTGTAAGTTCAGGCTCAGCCTCGTTGGATGTGGCTCTGCGCCACTATAACTTGCAGGGCCGCGAAGTCATAGTTCCCACCAACACTTTCATCTCTACACCCAACGGCGTTGTTTTTGCAGGCGGCAAACCCGTATTCGCCGAAATGAACCCTGAAACCTTAGGCCTCGACGTAGACGATGTCAAACGCAAAGTAACCGACAAAACCGCCGGCGTAATTGTGGTACACATCGCCGGGTTGGTTTGTCCGCAGATTCGTGAACTCAAAGCCTTCTGCGAAAACAAGGGTCTCTTTCTCATAGAGGACAGCGCACATGCACATGGCGCCATGTTGGATGGGCAAAAAGCGGGGACCTTCGGCGACATAGGCTGCTTCTCTTTTTACCCCACAAAAGTTATGACCGCCTGTGAAGGCGGCATGATCACAACAAACAAAGACGACTTCATAGATCAAGCCCGATGTGTACGAACATGCGGACAAAACGCAGATCGACTTATGGTTGTTTTGGGTCATAACTGGCGTATGAGTGAGTTGTCGGCGATTGTGGGACGAAACCAGCTAGAACACCTCGACGAATTCATAACTAAACGTAACCAAGTCGCCCGCTGGTACGAAGAAACCTTAGGCGACGTTGAAGGCGTGGCGTTGTTCAAGTTGTCGTCGAGGTTTAGGCACAGCTACTACAAATACCCCCTAGTGCTCGCCGACGGCTTTGACCGCTTAAAAGTTGCGGCGTTGCTCAAAGAGAAATACCAGATTGAACCCGGACACGTTTACTATCCACCCTGCCACCTCCACCCCTACTACATGCAGACATATGGGACACGGATGGGCGATTTCCCCGCCGCTGAACGCGTACTCAAACAAGTTCTCTGCTTACCAATGCATGTTGGCGTAACAAAAGAAAACGTTGACTACATCCGCAGTAGCCTCGTAGCAGCCATCGCTGAATCAGCAAAACAGTAACTCAGCAGTGCTTGGCATGCCAACAGAAGTCCAGAAAAACGGTGTGCTACAGCGGGTTCCCATTCGCCAATCTGAGCTTGATCGCTTCAAATTTGGCAAACAAAAATTTTACCAAGCCGTAGGTTTAAACGTGGATGGCTCTGCACTCTGTCTAGACATTGCCTGTGGCGCTAAACCGTTCCCAGAAGCCAACGTGCTCTGTGACCTCAACGTGAAGCCTGTGCCTGACCGCAGCATGAAGAAACTGGTCACCGACGATAAGCCCTTTGTTATGTGTAGTTGCTATTCTTTGCCGTTTAGGGATAAAGCGTTCGATTTTGTAACCAGCTACTACTTAATCGAGCACCTCAGCGACCCCTGGACGCTGCTTAAGGAGTTAAAACGCGTCTCAAAGCACGGCTACATCCAAGGGCCCTCATGGCTAAACGAGTTGTTGTACGGCGAAAAAGTGCATTCCTGGATCATATACAAAAACAACAACCGACTCTACATAAAATCACTTAGAAACGGCGCGTTACCGCCCATACGGTTCGGCTTCATTTTCCACCGCCTCTACAAACACTCAGTCTGGCAAATCATACATGCAATCCTAGACGAAAAATTCCACCTTTTCACCGTAACCTACGACTTCTAAGAGGAACACATTTGCCCAAACTTATCCGTTCATCCAAACCCTTCTTCCCCAAAGAAGACATCAACCCCCTCCTAGGTGACATCGGCAAAGTCCTTGAGGACGGCCAATTCCGTTTTGGAAAAAACGTGAAAATCTTCGAAGATCAAACAGCCACCTACCTCGGTGTTGACGGTGCCGTGGCTTTTGACTCTGACTCCAGCGCCTACGAAACGGCTCTTCGCTACTTCGGCGTCGAAGGCAAAGAAGTTGTGGTTTGCACTAACAGTTTCATTTCTGTTCCTAACAGCGTGATGTTTGCAGGCGGCAAAGTGGTTTTCGCCGACATTAAAGCAGACACCCTCTCCATGGACCCCGATAGTTTAGAGAGAAACCTCTCATCGGACACCCGTGGAGTCATTGTTACCCACATCGCAGGTTTCCCTAACCCTGATTTGCAACGCATACAAGAAATCTGCAGAAACCGTAACTTGTTCCTTATCGAGGATGCAACACATGCCATCGGCGCCAGCGTTTATGGCAAAAAAGCCGGCAGTTTCGGCGACGCCGCTGTTTTCTCTTTCACTCCAACAAAAGTCATCACCACAGGGGAAGGCGGCATGATGGCATCCAGCAACGCCGAGCTTTGCGAGTTCGCTAAGCTCTACAGCTTCTATGGTTCGGGCGCGGGGAAAACAAACTTCGTCAATGTGGGCCGCCACATGGTGATGGCGGAGATTTCGGCGCTTCTGGGGATTTACCAGTTGAAACGGCTCGATGAATTCGTCGCCAGACGCAACGAAATCTGCAAAGCATACGACGAAGCCTTCAAAGAAAATGAGTGTTTAAAAACGGTAGGTTGCCCAGACGGATACCGTAGCGCCTACTATAAGTACCCCTTGATTTTAGGCGGCGGCATTGATAGGCAACAATTCACCAAAGTGCTCATGGAAGAGTATGGTGTGGAGACAGGTAACATTTTCTATCCGCCCTGTCACATGCAAGAAGCCTACAGGACGCTAGGCGGTTTCTCGTATGGAGACTTGTCGGTGGCTGAGGAGGTTTTGTCTAGAACCATAGCTTTGCCTGTGCACATGGAGTTGTCTGATGAAGACGTAGCTTTCGTTGTTGACAAAATCGAAGTCTTAACACATAGACTAAGCTGAATTGCTACTTTTTCACGTTAACCTTTTTTTGATTGTCTAGAACAATCCGGCGTTTGTTCAGTATGTTTCTTCCTTACGGCTTTAAAGGTTTGTTTCCCCGACTAACAATGGAAGCCGTTTTCCCTTTTTTGGGAGGACTTTTTTCTGTGATCGAACTAAACTCAAGTATATCCGTAGTTATTGCTACCCTGAACGAAGAAGAAGGGATTGGACCCACACTCGGCGAAATGCAGCGGGTTCTAAATAATCCCTACATGGTTGTGGTTGACGGCAATAGTGTCGACCGAACCATAGAGATAGCCAAAAACATGGGCGCAGACGTCTTGTTGCAGGAAGGTAAAGGCAAAGGAGACGCTATGTTTCAGGGGTTGCGGGGGCTTGCCTCTAAGGTGCCCTATATCGTCTTCACCGACGCCGACTACACTTACCCAGCTGAATACGTCCCCCAGATGGTTGAAATCTTAGAGCAAAACCCCAAAGTCGGTATGGTTATCGGAAACCGTTTCAAGGGTAAACACAACATTTCAAAATCGTTAACTAACCCGTTCTACCTTGGCAACAAGCTCTTGGCGTTAGCACAACTATTCATGAATGGGGTCAAACTTGATGATCCACTTTCAGGGTTACGTGTGGTGCGCAGCGATATTTTAAACGGTTGGAAACCCAAAAGCAAAGGTTTTGATGTTGAAGCGGAAATGAACTCTCTTGTGGAACGACGGGGTTACCGAATTATGGAGGTCCCTATCGATTACCGGACCAGAATGGGCGTCAAGAAACTTAAGCTACGGCATGGCTTAGGGATTATGAAGCGGATTATGGCCGAGAGCTTCTCATTTGACTTCTGAACCCTTTTTTCTTCCAAACGGTGCTTTCCCTGAATTATTGAGTTAGCGTTTTTTCCTACAAGTCCCTTGCAATAGCGGAAGCATTACAGAATAACAGTTTTTCGGAGCGCAGGTATTCCATGGCAAATAGTAATTCCAAAATCAGGATAGGCGTTGTAGGCTTAGGCAAAATGGGCATAATGCACGCTTGCCTCCTAAAGGTTCTTCCAAATGTGGAGGTGGCAGCGCTCTGTGATAAAAGCCGCCTGATGAGGACCCTTGCTAAACATGCGTTTAGAGGCGCTACAGTCACTGATAGCATAGATAAGTTTTCCCGTTTAAACCTTGACGCCGTCTACGTTTTAACACCTATACCCTCACATTACCCAATCATCAAAGAAATCTATAGCAAAAACCTTGCCAGACACGTCTTTGTGGAAAAAACACTCACCTCAAAATACAGTCACTCCGAAGAACTTGCCAAGTTATCTGAAGAAGGCGACGGAGTAAACATGGTCGGCTACATGAAACGCTTCGGAGTAACCTTCATCAAAGTAAAGGCTCTCCTCGAACAGCAGAGTATAGGCGAAATTGACAGCTTTGATGCATACGCTTTCTCCTCTGACTTTGCCTATGCTCCCGAGGGCTCAACGATATCGAAAGCCAGAGGGGGAGTCATCGAAGACCTCGGTTCACATGTAGTTGATTTGGCTTTTTGGCTTTTTAGCGATTTGAAGGTTACATACGCCAAAGTTAACTCAAGAATCACTGTGGACTCTTTAGATGACGTCACCTTCGGCGTTTCCGGCGCAGACGGTTTGCAGGGACAATTTGAGGTTTCTTGGCGAAAAATGGGCTACCGAATGCCCGAATTCGGCTTAACCATCCGCGGAGAGAAAGGCACCTTAACCGCCAACGACGACGAAGTCCATCTGAAACTAAACGACGGGCAATCAATCCGTTGGTACCGCCATGACATGAACGATAACGTCGGCTATTTTTTGGGTGGCTCAGAATACTGGCGTGAAGACAAACACTTCGTCGATTCAATAGTTGCAGAGCAAAAGGCCCTATCTAATTTCAAAGGCACTCTTAGCGTCGACTTTCTTCTGGAGCAAGTGAGGGAACAAATCAAATGACCAAACGAGCATTGCATTTATTGGTGGGGGATAATCCCTTTCACGGTATCAGCCACCTTTCGCAGCAAAGGGCACGTGTACGCTCCAGCGAAGAAAACACCGACTGCACCCAACAAGCCACACGCCTCGTCGAGTTAAGCCTGCAGAATGGCGCAGACGGCTTCTTATTCAGCGTCGACGACGTTACACTTTCGATAATTAGAAACCTCAACCACAACCCGGCAATAGGAAACGCTAGCCTCTACGCGATTGCACCTTACGCTTATGAATACGTGCGGAAATCCACGCAGACCGGCGGCGTCGGGGGGCTGGCTAAAAGTTTAGCGAAGGAAATGGTGTTTTCCTCAAACGCCAAAGTGTTGGCATCAAACTTGGGAGGCCTCTTGCGGTTTAATCTCTCAGCGCTTCTCAAAACCTATGTGGCTTATGAGCTCTCAAGGATTAAGTCAGCCAGCGGCGGAAAGATGCCGTTGAAATCGTTTATGCTCCATGAAATAGTCACTGATATGGCTTTGGCGTTGAATATGGAGGGCCTCTTCAAATCCTACATAAAATTCGTCGAAGGCTACCATGTTCGGCCAGGACTGGAAACACGTAACTTTCCCCATTTAGTAACGAAGTTCAATGAATGGCAAATCGACTTTAGCAAGCTCACTTTAGTGTCATCTTTTAACAAGGTGGGTTTCCAAATGTGCCCCACTAAACAGGACTGCGAAGAAGCCCTCGAACAAGCCAAAGACGCAGAGGTCATAGCTATGAGTGTCCTAGCCGCAGGGTACCTAAAACCTGAGGATGCCATAGGCTACTTGGCGAATCTTGAGGGCGTAAGTGGATTGGTTATCGGCGTCTCTAAAGAGCGGCAGGCACTGGAGACTTTTCGTGTTTTTGAACGGGGTATTGTTACCGCTAAACTCTCTTCTTAGATACCGTTTTCGGGGTTATTTTTTGATTGATTACCTTTTGGTGGCTTGGGTTGCTGTCGGAGGCTTATTTTTCTGCGTTCCCGGCTTTTATTTCTTGTATATGAAGCGTCGTTCGTCGGGGAAATGGGGGCTAGATATTGATAGTGGCTATTCTCCCTCAGCAGCCATATTGATCCCTGTGTATAATGAAGAGAAAGTTATTCGGTTGAAACTTGAGAACCTCTCTAAAGTGGTTTATCCGCTTGACAAGATGGAGGTTGTTTTGGTTAATGATTGCTCCACAGACAACACGCTCTCAATCGTCAACCAATACATTGCGTCCCATCCGATGCCTAAAATCAGCGTGTTTGACAGCAAAGAACACCTCGGCAAAACAGGCTGCCTAAACAACGCCCTCAAAAACATCCAAGCTGACGTCGTCATAATCTCGGATGCAGACTGCTTCTGGCCCAGCGACATCCTCGCAAAAGCTCTGTCCTACCTCTCTGACCCAACCGTGGGCGCCATAACCGCCAGAGAATTACTGCTTAACCCCTCAGACACGTGGGTGACGATGGGGGAGCAATTCTACGACAGCACCATCCAATCAATACGCATCGGCGAATCAAAGCTGCATTCAACCATTTTTTTCCAAGGCGGCTTTGCAGCCTACAAACGCAGTGCCATTATGGAGTTTAACCATGCAACCGACGACTCAGGAACCGCCCTTGACATCATACAAAACAAGAAAAGAGCCCTGTTGATTCCCGAAATCGGTTTCTTCACCGTCAGCCCAACGGTTTGGCGCAACAAGGTCTCCGTGAAAATTCGGCGGGCAAGCCAGTTGCAGCATCTTTGGGCACGCTGCCTCAACCTTTTAGTCAGGGGCAAGTTAGCTATCCCCAAGCGGATTGCGCTTCCTGAGATTTTTCTGCATCTTTTCAATCCCTTGCTGCTGGTTGTGTTGGCTGTTTTGTCGGTGGCTGTTGTGGTTGAGTATCCATTGTTGGGATTAGTTTTGGTACTGATGCTTTGCGGGGTTTTCGCTGTTAAGAGGACACGTATGATGGCGCTTGAGTTGATACAGAACAACCTGATTCTGTTGACAGCATTGTCGGATTTTTTGACTAACCGAAAGTTCAAGCTTTGGAAACCCATTCAGGAGTCACGTATGGTGCTAAGCGAGAAAGTGCTGAGGGAAAAACAACTCATCTAAACGCAGCAGCTCTTTATCAGTTAATCAAAAATCCGCTGTTCTGCTTGAGGATTTGCCCTCAACCCGCCTGCAACCCATTGGCGTTGCACATGCCAAAACAGAACCGTCTGCAAAGCCCCTAAGAAGATGATGAGCAAGGCAGACTCTCTCTTCGTCTTAAACTAGAAAAATAAAAATTTTGACCTACCGTTAGCGGGCGATTGAGTTGAAAAATTTGACTTCCCAATCACTCATAGTTACAGTTGGTTTATGTGTAAAAAATGGCGCAGAAACAATCAAAAAAGCCGTCGATAGCCTATGCTACCAAACATTCCCAGCCGAAAAAACCGAGTTAATAGTGGTTGACGGCAACAGCAGAGACGGCACACTACAGATAATCAAAAGCAACCTAACAGCAGACTTCGGCAAACTCCAGATTTTTCAGGAAGGCAGCGGCTTGGGCATTGCTCGGCAGATGGTTGTGCAGAAAGCCAGTGGCAAATACATCGTTTGGCTGGACGCAGACATGACTCTCGCCGGCGATTACCTGCAGAATCAAGTGGCGTTTATGGAGCAGCATCCCGAAGTGGGGATTGCCGCTGGAAAATACAACGTACACTATGGACATGGTTTAGCCGCGGATTTAGAAAACGTCGTTTACGCGGTTGACTCAGTTTTTGAGCAGCGTGCGAAAGCATCTAAATTCGGGTGGCTTCCCGGGGCTGAAGGCGCAATCTACCGTGTGGAGGCAGTTCGCGAAGTCGGAGGCTTTGACACCAGCATTAACGGCGCTGCAGAAGACACCGAGATGGCTTACCGTGTCAAGGTAAAGGGTTGGGAATTAAAAACAACGAAAGAGAGATTCACGGAATCCACGCGGGCATCTTGGCTGTCACTTTGGCGCCAATACATCTGGTATGGACGCGGCGCACACTACATACATCACAAGGACCCTGATTCAATTAACATCTGGAAATTGACTCCACTCGGAGGCTTTATAGCAGGCGTTCTACGTACACCCGATGCCTACCTGTTAACCCACCGCGCAGCAACTTTTCTGTTGCCTATACATTACACTTACAAGCGTTTTGCGTGGCTTTTTGGGTTCTATGGTGCTCACCGCAATGGCTATGGGCACAAAAAATTGCAGAGGGGATGAGTTGTGAAGCCGCTTGTTACCGTCGGCATCTGCGTCAGAAACGGCGAAGCCCTACTTGCGGACGCCGTTGACAGCATCCTACACCAAAACTACCCCCAAGACCGAATCCAAATCATCTTTGTAGACGACGGCAGCCAAGACCACACGCCCCAAATAATCAGCCATTACACTCAGCTACTTGGCGACCGCGTAAAAACATTCAAGTCCCAATGGATGGGACTGGGGCACGCCCGCAACAAAGTTGTGGATATGGCTGACGGCGAATACCTCCTCTTTGTGGACGCCGACGAAATCCTCACCCCCGGATACGTGGCAGCCCAAGTTGAAGCCTTAGAGAAGAACCCCAAAGTAGGCATAACTGCAGGGGTCTTTAGAACTGTCCCAGGCAACGTCATCTTGAGTTTAGAAGTTACCCCCTACATTGTAATCCATGAGCGCTTTGGCAAACCCAAAAATTTTATTTGGAAAACCGAAAAACTAATCGGCACAGGCGGAACCACCTTCCGAACCTCGGCTGTGCGGCAGGCTAATGGCTTCGACGAAACCATTAAGGGCGCAGGCGAAGACTCCGACTTAGTCTTGAGAATCAAAAGTGCAGGTTGGTTGCTAAAACCAAACGACGGGGAACTCTACGAACTGCACAGCGGTTTATCAAAACCCAAGGATCTGTGGATGAAATATTACTGGTATGGCTACGGCTGCCAAAAAAGCTTCCAGAAAACCCGAGGCGCCTTCTCATTGCCTCGTATGACTCCGCTTGCAGGTTTGGTAACAGGGATTCTTTTTTCGTTTCCAGCGTATAGGTTTCTGCGTCAAAAACAAGTGTTTCTTCTGCCACTGCATTATGGGTTTAAACATGCGGCGTGGACTTTGGGTTTCATGAAAGCTCAAATAGAAACTTGAAGACAAAAAGGAAGGGGAAGATTGTTTTTTCTAATTACCAGAGGTGGAACGCGAACCACGAGTTGTACTGTGGCCAGTAGAAGATGAACCAGTGATGATAGAAGAATCCGTGTACGACTTGAATGTTGTGCGATGCTGCTGATGGTTGGGTGGGTTCTGCTGGTTGGGTTGTTGGTGCCAGTGTTGGATCCTCAGTTGGTTGCGGGGTCTGAGTTGGCTCGGGTGTTGCAGTCGGGGTTGATGTTGGAGTAGCTGTCGGTTCGGGTGTTGCTGTTGCTGTTGATGCCACTGTTGCCTTTGATGCTTGGTAGGCGTTGATGAATGCTTGTCCCATATCGTTTGCTGCATAGCCATTGCTTAGCATTGTTTCGCCCGCGTAGATTGGGCCTAAACCAGATTCGCTTAGCCAGTAGTATGCACCTGCGCCTATGCCTAAGTCACGTTGTGCCAACAGAAGGTTGCTCCACCAGGTGCAGTCGTTTTGTCTGTTCGATGTGTATGCGAGGCATGAGCCTTCTTCGTTGATGACCAATGGTGCTGTGACGCCCATGCTGTTGATGCCTGTTTGCAGTTGAGTTTTCAATCCGTTGTAGTCATTTGCCCAGTATGAAGTCAAGTCGGTGGGTGCATAGTAGTAGAGGTGTGTGGTGTAGACTAGGTTGGTTGCGCTTGGTATGGCTGTTGCGATTTGTTTGCACCAGCTGAGGTCGTTGCCGTAGCCGTTGGGGAACCAGCCCATGTGCCACTGCATCATGACTAGGTTGGTTGCGCCTGTTGCTCTAATTGCACTGTACATAGTTGTTAGGTAAGTCATGTAGCCTGCTGGAATAGCATCGGTGTCAGAGCCCAAGTTGGGTTCGTTCCACGCTTCAAAGATTGCGTTTGGACAGTTCTTTAGGTTGTTTGCCATGTCTGTCCAGAACCAGTTCCAGAAGCCCAATTCGTTGTTGCCGTATCCTGCGGCTTGAAGGAATCTGTTTCCTGCATCATCCCAGCCGCTCATTGGTAGACCTTGCCAACCGAAGTTGGGTGTGGCGTATGGGTCTGAGCCAAAGGAGCTTGTGGATGGAGTTAGCATGTAGGGGACTATGTCGACGTAGATTCCGTATTTGGCTGCTTCGTTGCATATGGTTTGGAGGTAGGCTTTGGTGCTGATTGGAGTTGTTTTTGCTGCTTGGCCTGCGGGGTCTTCTTGTGCAGGAACAATGTTGTCTCGGTAGTACCAGCTTGGGTACACGAAGACGCGTATCATGTTTATGTGCCATTGGCTTTGCATGGTTGAGAATGTCTGGTCCATTACAGCGGGGTCTGTGCTCCACTGTGTGCCCCAGTTGTCTGTTGCTCCTTGACCCCAGAGGATAATGTCTGGTGCCATTCCTGCGAGTCCAATGCCGCGGAGGTACACAACGTTTCCGTTGGCATCCACGATGGATGAGCCTGAGGTTTGGAGTGCAGGGGTAGTGGTTGTCTGTGCCTTTACTGGATACATTGCGAGTATTGAAACTGCGCTGATGACAAAGAGTGCGGCGATACAGAGGGCGAGTGGCTTTGCGAGTTTTCGGTGGTTTAGGGCGTGTGCTGTGTTCGCTAATAGTTTTGTATTCATTATATTCTCTCTCTTCCTGAATTTAGAACCCTCTTTAGGCTAGATCATTTAAATATTATTTTGAAAAACAAATTAGACCGTATTGTCAAGTATACTTCGCAAAGAAAAACAATACAAATTCAGGCAAAAAAGTCTTTTTCAACATAAAAGCGATTATTTTTCACCTCTGCAGGCGAGTAAGCGTGAACGGCAAAATCGGCGTCTTCTGCCCCACCCTAAACGTCTACGGCGGCGGAGAATACGTCGCAATCGCCATAGCCAACACCCTCGCCACAAACAACCGCGAAGTCGTCCTGTTCTCAAGTGACAAAATCAACCCCCAAGCCATCAAAAACTACTTCGGAGAAACACTCCACCCCAAAATCCAGACACTAAGACAACCCACCAACTTCACTCCACGGGGACTCATCGACTTCTACCAAACCATCCTCCACTCTTACATAGCAAAATCCAAATGCTCCCGCTTCATTGACGCGTTTTCCAACTGTGTTTTTCCCTGGACACAAGTTAGCTACATACATTTTCCCTACCTCAACCAGTACGTGTTTAGCAAAACCTTCCCCTACCTCAACAGTCCACGCTTAAACCAAGCCGGAACCCTTCCCCACGTCATCTTAGAGAAGAACCTCGTTGACTACAACAAACACCTTGTATTAGCCAACAGCCAATACACCGCAGGGGAAATCAAGAAGTACTCCGCTAAAACCGCCGAAGTCCTCTATCCCCCCTTCTCCTCGTGCATCCAAGAAATCGGCAAAACCACCACCAAAAACGCACTGGACAACTTGGTCGTGACTGTTTCACGCCTAGACTCAAACAAACTTTTGGAAAGAATACCCTACATTGCTGCGCAAACAGACGGGGACACACAGTTTGCGGTAGTTGGGCGTTTATGCAGCCAAACCATCCTCGACCAACTCAACGCATTAGTCAAAAAGATTGGAGTGGCTGACCGCGTCAAATTCTACCCCAACGCCTCCGCTGAACAGAAAATTAGTTTGTTAAAGAAAGCCAAGATTTACTTGCACACTATGGTTGGGGAGCACTTCGGTATCTCCATCGTGGAAGCCATGGCGTTGGGCTGCGTGCCGATTGTGCATAACTCGGGCGGCATGACAGAGTTTGTTCCTGCCAAGTACCGCTATGAAAGCATCGAGCAAGCTGCTGAAAGAATAACCCATGAGCTTTCCAACTGGTCACAAGATGATGCTGAAGCCATGAAGGGAATTGCATCCAAGTTTTCAACCCAAAAATTCTCAGAGCGATTCCTCACCCTTTTTGACTCCTTTTATGGGAGCGCTTGAAAAATGGTTAATTGGGCTATGATAAGGAAAAACGGCATAGGTCCCAGAACCATCTATAAGAGCTATCAAGTCTCCAAGAACGGAGTGACCGCCTCAGACAAGTCTTTGTTTGATTCATTTCTGATTGATGGAAAAACATTGTTAGCCATACATAAAAAGGCTCAAATCATAAACAACGGCTACTTTACACTGGGAATAGGATACACTGACTTTTTTCCGTCGACTGCACCCTGCCAACTGAGGATGGATGAGGGCAGCAAACTAGTAATTAACGGGAGCGCTCGAATAGGCAAAGGGGTAGTTATTGGCGCACAGAAAAACGCATGTATTGAACTGGGAGATAATGTTGTCGTTAACTCGAACACGGTTATTATCGCATCAAAGAGTATCAAGGTCGGGTCGAACAGCCTTATTTCCTGGGATGTCGAACTCCTTGATACAGACTTTCATGGGATAGCAAGAGAGGGGGCAGTTGTGGCAGCGCCAATAGAAATAGGACGACACGTATTCATAGGTCGCCGGGTGCTGGTACTAAAAGGCGTTAAAATTGGGGATGGCTCAGTTATTGGTGCGGGCGCAGTTGTCACCAAAGACATTCCTGAAAAATGTTTAGCCGCTGGAGTGCCGGCGCACGTGATAAAAAAGGACGTTAACTGGGAATATTAGCATCTGATTTTGCTGCGGCCAAAAATGCTGATTCGTTTTTTTGTTTTTCTAGTTTAAGGTGATGGCAGAGCGCCCCTTACTCATCTTCTTCTGGGGGCTTGGCAGATAGCTGTATTTTGTGTTCTGCAATGGAGTTGGGTTGCTGGCTGGTTGAGGGCAAATCCTCAAGCAGAACCAACGATTTACTGTTATAGGATCTGTTTTTATGCATGTTTGTCATGTTTGGGACCGCTTCTGGCCAATAGACATAGGCGGCTTAGAACGCTATATCCTGTGGCTATCAAGTTATTTGGGGAGAAAACACGAAATAGATTTCTCTCTCATAACTGGGCGTACAAAGATTCTTTTGGTTACAAAGAACATCAAAAAATACGAGGATGCAGGGTTCCTCAAAGTCTATCGGCTTCGCCCCAGCCCAGTAGACCTCTTAAACGGCGCCTTCATGTACACTTTCGGCTCTACCCCGAGAATCGTTGAAAAAATGAGGTTTGCAGGGCTCTACCAAGAAGCCATCAAATCGAGTGGCGCACGCTCAGCCGATGTCTTCCACATTCACGGCATCTGGAAAGACCTCGAATACATCAACTTGGGCATCTACCTCAGCAGACACTATGCCAAGCCGCTGGTGGTTACGTTGCACGGTGGCTTTGTCGGCGACCCCCAACACGGCGGTATGCCCCTCAAATCCCCAACCGTGCGGAACATATTGGAAAACGATGTGGCAGCGATAACCACTTACTCCAAAGAAATCCTGGGAACCCTCCAAGACATGGGTTTAGGGGAGAAAAGCTACTTCGTCACCAACTTCGTTGACCCCCCGCACTTCAAGAACCCAAGCACGGCGTCGCCGCATGAAATCACCGTAATCTACGTTGGCAGACTCGAGCCCGTGCAGACCCCCGAGTTGGTCATTAAAGCCTTCAAAAAAGTCAGCACTGAATTGTCCAACGCAAAATTAGTTATCGTGGGGTATGGGCGACTTTTTGAGCCTCTCAAGCAGTTGGTGAGGGACCTTAAACTTGAAGACTCCGTGAATATGGCGGGGAAACAGACCGATGTCCGCAAGTTCCTCTGGGACAGCGATGTGTTTGTGGCGACGAACTTTGGCTACATTGCCACTTTGGAGGCGTGGTCTGCAGGTTTGGCGGTGGTTGCCCCCAAATTCGGCATCCTAAAAGAAACCGTTAGCCATGAACAGAATGGTTTGCTCTTTGAACCCGACAACATCGACGACCTTGCCGCTGCCCTAATAAGGCTGATAAAAGATAAACAATTGCGGGATAGCCTTGCGTTAAGCGGTGCCCAAACAGTGCAAAATTACGATATTCGTGCTGTGGCACCTCAGATGTCGCAAATCTATCAGTCAGTAATCAAACACTAGTTTTGTTGGCGAAAACATGACTTTTAACAGGCAACTTTCTTCTCAATACTTCTTAGTCATAGTTGTAGCATTGCAAGTGGCAATGTACCTTACGCTTTTTCTCGATTTCTCACTTGCCAGAATAGTCATCGGCATCGCTTACCTCAGTTTCATCCCAGGCTTTGTTGTGCTTAAACTCTTAAAACTCGACAACTTGGGCACTGCCGAGTCAATTCTTTACTCGATAGGCTTTAGCATCGCTTTTTTGATGGTTGCAGGGTTAGCCATAAACCAGTTCGGATACCTCTTCGGCTTAAACTTCCCCCTCGCTACACTGCCTCTCTCGCTTTTCATAAACACCGCCGTCCTCATCGGAGCAGCCGCTGCCTACTTGCGGCAAAACAAACCCCAAACCACAATCAATGCTCCTAAAAGCGGCTTCAGAGCTTCCATGCTGCTTTTGACTTTAATCCCACTTCTGGGTATAGTCGGTGCATTCTTTGTTGATGCCACAGGCAACAATTACATTCTGCTGGTGATGATTCTTGCCATCGCAGGCGTCTTCGCCGTCAGTGTCTTTGCAGAAAAAGCCCCCAGATCAGGCTCCTTCTACACTTTCGCCATAGCCATGATTGCTTTGGCGCTGCTGATGCATGTTTCACTCGCATCCAACTACATCCTCCCATACGGCGGCGACTCCCCAGTTGAACTCTATGTTTTCCAGACCACTCAGCTAAGCGGGCACTGGAACCCCACTTTCATGGTTCCCACCGACGAAGGCTACGGCAGATATAACGCGATGCTAAGCATCACCGTTCTCCCAACCGTTTACTCAAACATGCTAAACCTAGACCCCACATGGGTATTCAAAATCATTTACCCCTTAATTTTCGCTTTAGTCCCCGTAGGCTTATACTTGCTTTGGCAACCCTACATAGGCAAAAAATTCGCCTTCGCCGCTGCCTTTCTCTTCATAGCGCAATCAACTTTCTTCACTGAAATGCTTGCACTAAACCGGCAGATGATAGGCGAACTCTTCTTCGTTCTTCTGCTACTATTGCTGTTAAACAAGAAGGTTCCTACCGGAGGCAAATTTGTTGGGTTTGCAATTCTAAGTTTCGGCTTAATCTTCTCCCACTACGCTTTAGCGGAAATCTTTCTGTTTCTTATTTTTGCTGCTTGGGCTGTTTCCGTTTTCTATCTCAGACGCCCCAGCTTCAATTTGCAATTGACCCTCATCATTTTCTTCTTTGTAGCCATGTTCCTCTGGTACATCTATACCTCAGGCGCCGTAGTCTTCAACAGTTTCATGTATTTCACAGGTAGCATCGCCGCTCAATTAGGCGACTTCTTCAACCCCGCCTCACGAGGCCAAGCAGTGCTGACCGGTTTAGGCTTAACAGCTTCACCCGCCCTCATAAACACGGTTAGCCGAGGATTCGCTTACCTCACCGAAATCTTCATTCTCATCGGCGTCTTCGCATTGCTTCTCAAAAAGATACCCTTCAAATTTGAACGCGACTACATAGTCTTTAGTGTCTTAGCTTTTGCTTTTCTGGTGCTTCTAACTCTAATCCCCGGCTTGGCGAATGCCTTGTCGATGACCCGTTTCTACCACATACTGCTTATGCTTCTGGCGCCCTTCTGCATAGTAGGCATATGGCTGCTTGCAAAAACCCTCTCGAAACACAGGACAGCAGTGGTGGCTTCAGCAATCATTGTGTTGGTGCTGGTTCCCTATTTCCTGTTTCAAACAAACTTCGCCTATGAAGTAACAGGGTCACAGAGTTGGTCTGTACCGCTGTCTGGTTACCGAATGGATCCCATACAACTATATGGGTACTACGGTTTCATCGACGGTTACAGTGTCAAAGCCGCGGACTGGATATCCGCTTACACTCCCTATGAATACAACTTGTTAGCCGACAACGCGCTTTATACGTCACTAACAGCCTATGGTCTAGTCTACCGCGGCTACGTAGCAGAGTTGACCAATACCACTGTTTTTAGGGGCGGCGAATTCGCGTTTCTAAGCTACATCAGCATAAACTATGAACCCCTAACATCCAACGGAACCCTCCCGCGCCTACTCAACCAAACCGACGTCGTGTACTCGAACGGCGACAGCGAAGCCTACTACATACCCTACCCCTAAAAACGTTTAAATCACCGCTTGGGGTGAACTTATTGACTATCAAAGGCTTCTTAAAAGCGGCATTAAACCGAGACACAATCGAATCCACCATCAAATGGCGTATTGTCGACAAGTTTTTTTCGGCGATTCCCCGGTCAAAACTCAAAAGCAAAGATTTCTCAATCATAGGCAACAACTGCTTCGCCGGCGGCATGTACCACAAATTCGGTTTACCCTACAATACACCGACGATTTGGACCTACATTTACCCCGAAGACTACCTCAGACTGCTCGAAAACCTCGACTACTACCTAAAACAGCCGTTGACGTTTAAAACTGAAACCAACCATACCATGGCAAAGAAGCATTTTCAGATGACCCATCGCCGCTACCCCATCGGAGTCTTAGGCAGCGACGTTGAAATCCACTTTATGCATTACAAAACCGAAGCGGAAGCAGCTGAAAAATGGAACAGACGACTAAAACGGCTTAACAGAGACAACTTGTTTGTTGTGTTCTCTGACGGCGAAGAATTCAGCGAAGAACTGCTGGAGAGATACCAAAAATTGCCCTACTTCCACAAAATTTTCTTTTCCTGTAAACCCTACAATGAAGTCTCAGGCAACGTTTACGTCGAAGACTACGCTAAAGAAGTCCACGTTTACGATTCGACGCGTAACCGCAGATACGAGAAGTACCTTGACTTAGTCAAGTGGCTCAACAAGGAAGAAGTGTTTTTGAAACATCCCAACAGGTAAAACGAATGAATGGAGCTGTCTCCTCTCGAAAAATCTGGGTGACTGTGGTTATTCCCACCCACAAGAGGGCTGACCTCCTTCCACACATGATTGCAGCGCTGAACCGCCAAACCTACCGGGACTTCGACGTTGTATTCGTTGTTAAACCTTCAGGCGACGGCACCGACGACCTACTCAGAGAAGCGTCGAGCCGCCTCAAACTCACCGTGGTCAATCAAACCACAGGCCACATCGTCGATGCATACTTTTTAGGAGTCAAACACACCACCGGCGACATCGTAGCGTTCCTCGACGACGACGCCATCCCCGCCGACAACTGGCTAGAAGAAACCGTCAAAACCTTCCGCGTATCCAACGTCTCCGCAGTCACCGGCGACTCGTACCCTGTGCTCCTCAAAAATGATGGAATGCAAATCGTAGAGGAAACCGAAGCTCCCACCGCCTACTCCAACCGCGAATTTGCGCTCTTCGGACGCCCATTGCAAGGATTAGAAGACTACAAGAACAGCATTGCCGACTCAGGCTTTGTCTATGAACGCGGCAACAACGCATACTGGCGCAAACACGGCGCAACCAAAGCCTTGCTACGTGGACCTTCAATGGCCATTGAAGGCGACGTGTTACGAGCCATTGATTTGCCGGGCGAGTGGATTTTGGGTTGCGCTTGGGAGATGGTTTTGGGGTGGCAGTTGTGGCGGCAGGGTCTACGTCTGATTTATAGTCCCAACGTGAAAGTTTACCATATCGTCCATGGAAGAACGTCGAGCCGAGACTACCTAAAACCCCGCACTGATCTGTTGTGGGCTGTTGAAGCGGAACTGCTTTTCTACCGTTTATACGGCGACGAACCCAAACTCTCCTTAGTCAGCAAAATCGAATCCGACTTGCTTCGTATTATTCTCAGTTTGAAGAATTTGCGTTCGGACTTGCCCTATAGTCTGCGTAAAGTGGAGGGGATACTGCTTGGCAACGTAATCGGCGCGAAATGGATGCTCTACAAAAAGATGGGCGCCCCCTATTCGCCGCTAACTGACCTCGCTAAACTCAAGAAAAACAAGCCGCAGTCCCCCACGGAGAAACCCGACTTTTGGAGGTAGAGTCTGTCTTTTTGACCGATACACCATTTGTTTCAGTAATCATCCTCAACTACAACGGCGAAAAATACCTCTCCAACTGCTTAAACTCAGTTTTAAAGAACAGGTACACGAACTATGAAGTAGTCTTAGTCGACAACGCCTCAACCGACGCCAGCATGGCTGAGGCAGAACGTGTTTTCGGCGGCGACCCCCACCTAAGAGTAATCCGAAACGCCCTGAACTTGGGTTTTAGCGGCGGCAACAACATAGGTTACCAGCAATCCAAGGGCGAATACCTGGTTTTCCTAAACAACGACACCGTGGTCGACGAGAACTGGCTCTTGGAGCTGGTCAACGCCCTGCAGAACGACCCCACCATCGGTTTGGCGCAGAGCAAAATTTTAAATATGGACACCGAGAAAATCCAGATCGGCGGCTGGGTTTTTAGCAACTACTTGGTCCGTAAGCATCCGCTGGGGCAAAACAAGACCAGCAGCCTCAAATTCCAATCGGTCTTTGAAGTTTCGGTGGCTTCAGGCGCCAGCATGATCGCACCCCGAGCATTAATCGATGAGATTGGTTTGTTCGATGAGCGAATCCCCTTCTTCTACGACGACACATTGCTCTCGTTTAAGGTGTGGCTGGCAAACCGCCGCGTCGTAACCGTGGAGAACTCAAAGATACGCCATATTCTGGGTGCATCCGCCGCCTGGAACGTTGAGAACACCACGTTTAATTTGCAGAGAGCCAAAACCTGCCTCTTATTCGACGTGTACTACCACTTAGGAGAATTAGCCAAAGCCTCCTTCGTCAACTTTATCTATTCGCTGATCCACACCGTCTAC
The DNA here is from genome assembly GCA_963702095.1 of Candidatus Bathyarchaeota archaeon. Taxonomy (GTDB): domain Archaea; phylum Thermoproteota; class Bathyarchaeia; order Bathyarchaeales; family Bathycorpusculaceae; genus Bathycorpusculum. The sequence goes on along the minus strand of OY969706.1, from coordinate 881,028 downwards.
GCGCTTAGAAAACGGAATTTAGGTGTAATCCGCGCCAACATCCACAGCTTCACCTGGACGCTGCGAAACATGGGTTTTCTGTGGCGGAACAGGGTCGCCCACTGGAGCAAAACCAAGGTTTCGCCAGATGCACTCAAAGAAAAATTCGTCCGAATCCACTTGCCCACCGCTCTCTACCTGTTTCCGTCCAAGCTAAGCGATAACTCGTTTCTGTTTGCGGTAGGCGACTATGAGAAGGCAGTTTCGGCTGATAGGAAAGCGACTGAAAATGGAGGTTAAAGTTTGCAGGTTGAACAATGCGGCAACCTAAAAGACTGCAAAATCGTCAATTTCCCCAAGGTCACCGATTACAGGGGCAACCTCTCCTTCATAGAGGAAAACAGGCAAATCCCTTTCCCAATCAAACGCGTCTACTACCTCTATGATGTGCCAAGCGGCGCCACCCGCGGCGGACATGCCCACAAAGAACTCCACCAAATGGTCATCGCATTAAGCGGCAGCTTCGACGTGCTCCTCGACGACGGTTTTAGCCGAACCAAGTTTTTCCTCAACCGCCCCCACTATGGCCTCTACATTCCTCCGAGGATTTGGCGGGAACTCGAAAACTTTTCCTCAAATTCGGTTGCGCTCTCCTTGGTCAGCCAAATCTACGATGAATCTGATTACCTGCGTGACTATGACGTCTTCAAAGGGTGGGTTCAAAACGGTTGGAAATAAAGAGAAATTGGTTATCGTTGGCGACGGCGAAACAGCAGCGTTAGCCTACGCCTACTTCACTGAACAATCAAGCTACAACGTGGTTGGTTTTAGCGTCGAAAAAGCGTTCCTCAAAAACGAGTCCCTGTTTGGTTTGCCAGTTGTGGCTTTCGAAGACATCCAACGGCACTTTGACCCCAAAGACTGCCGCGCCTTCATCGCAGTCTCCTACACCCAGCTAAACAGGCTCCGAAGCAAACTCTACGGATTAGCCAAAGCCAAAGGCTACACCCTCCACTCATACATAAGCCCTCATGCCGCCATCGCACACAATGTGGAAATCGGCGACAACTGCTTCATCCTCGAAAACGTCACCGTGCAGCATGGCGCAAAAATCGGTAACAACGTCACCGTCTGGAGCGGCAGCTCAATCTGCCACCGCTCAACCGTCGGGGACAACTGTTTTTTGGCATCTCATGTGGCAGTTTCAGGGTTCTGCGAAATTGGAGAATGCTCTTTTCTGGGCGTTAACAGTTGCCTCAGAGACCAAGTCCACGTCGGAAGGGACTGCGTTGTCGGCGCAGGCGCGGTGGTACTCGGGGATGTGGTCGGCGGCCAAGTTTATGTTGGGAACCCTGCTAAGCCGTTACCGGGCAAAACTATGGAGCGGTTCATTTCGGGGGAAGAAACCATTTGACCAGCCCAGACAGCTGCGCCTTGCATGTTTCACTATATGAGCCTCAGCACAAGGCAATGTGGGACAAGTTTGTTTCCGGCTCTAAAAACGGTGTTTTCCTCTTTTATCGGGATTACATGGAATATCATGCCGACCGTTTCAAGGACCATTCCCTAATATTTTATGATGGCGACAAACTCGTTGCGCTACTACCTGCGAATTTGGATGGCGATGCGCTGTTTTGCCATGGCGGCTTAACTTTTGGTGGCGTAATCTCTGATTTCAAAATGAAGACTCCGCTTATGCTAAGTGTCTTCGACGCCCTCGCAGGACATTGCCGCAAGATAGGCATCGCCACTGTAACCTACAAACCAATCCCCCACATCTACCATTCAAGCCCCGCCGACGAAGACCTCTACGCCCTCTTCAAACTCAATGCCAAACTCAAAGCAAGAAACGTATCCTCAGCAATCTATTTGCCCAACGCAAGAGGCTTTGACAACAACCGAAAGGACAACCTAAGAAAAGCCAAAAAACACGGCTTAACCGTGAAGGAATCGAGGGATTTTGATACTTTCATGCGGATTGAGGAGGAGGTGCTGGTTGAGCGGCATGGAGTTAAACCAGTGCACTCTGCCGAGGAGATTAAGCTTTTAGCGGACAGGTTTCCAGACAACATAAAGCTGTTCGGTTCCTTCAAAGACGACACTATGCTTGCCGGCGTTATCATGTATGAAAGTCAAAACGTGGTTCACATGCAGTACGGCGCCAACTCAAAAGAAGGCTGGAGCATCGGCGCACAGGACCTCATCGAAGACTACCTAATCAACCAGCACTACCAAGGCAAAAAATACTTTGACTTCGGCATTTCAACCGAGCAGCAGGGCGCAGTGCTTAATGTGGGGTTGATTAAGCGTAAAGAGAATTTTGGGGCAAGCGCAGTCATGTACGATGCCTACAAGATTACCCTCTAAACTCTACATAGATCAAAATTGCTGTTCTGCTTGCAGAAGTCGGCACAATCAGCCTGCAACCTGAAGTGGAAGCCTGTACCAAAATACAACGCCCTACACAGCCGGCTGGTTGTTGTTGTGTATAAGCGGTTCTCGGCAACAACAACTAAAGAAAAAAGCGAACCGACCAAAACTTGATTCACGATTAGAGGCGCACCGTATCTGTCTTCCATAACCATTCATATATTGAATCGATTCTATGTTAACTGGTGAATTAGACTGGTTTTAGTGAGCGTGTTAATGGGCTCCTACAACCACGAAAAATACCTTGCACAAGCCATGCAAAGCGTCCTTGACCAAACATTTAGCGACCTCGAATTAATCGTAGTTGATGATGCCTCAACCGATAACTCAAAAACAATAATTGAAACATACCAAGCCAAAGACCCGCGTGTCAAAGCGTTTTTTCATAAAAAAAACATGGGCATCTCAAAAACCCTAAACGACTGTTTAAGGCAAGCACATGGCAAATACGTTTCTTTCGTGGGGTCAGACGACGGCTGGTTCCCAGATAAACTCGAGAAGCAACTTGGCGTAATCGAACGCTATGAAGACTGCATTGTTTGGTCTGAAGGAAAAATAATCGACAGCCAAGGCGTTTTCATGGAGCAAAATGTTACGGAGCATCAGTTAAGCCCCAAAAGAAAAAGCGGAAACCTTTTTCAGGAGCTTTTGCGGGAAGATTTCGTGTTTGGACAGAGCGCACTGCTTAAAACAGAGTTTGCTAGGGAAGTGGCTTTTAATGAGAATCTACAGTTGGTCGCTGACCACCAGTTCTTTGTCGATTTAGCTAAAGAACACGAATTTGTTTTTTTGAATGCACCCTTAGCCTATTACCGCGTTCACGGACAGAACATCACCTCCAAAAATGAGCAGGTATGGTTTAAAGAAAGGATTCTGCTAAGAAACCACTTCCTTGAAGAATATGGGGGACAAATCAGTCAGCGCTCTCTAGCTGACATACACTACAAGATTGGCCACGCCTATGCGGGTCTCCATCAAAAATCGTTGGCTAAACACTACTACCTAAAAGCCCTCCGCATAAACCCTCCCCGAGCAAACAGCTTCCTTTTCTTGTCGTTGGCGTTAACGGGCGGAGACGGCTGTTTTGGAGCGTTTCTAGGAGACTGCTACCAGAAAATGTCCTCTGTCCTTATGCGTTTTAGCTCCGAATAACACAATCATTGTGTCTGTAGCGAAGTGTCTTTTTGTCTCAGCAACTTCTAAATCCGCAAATACAGGAAAATCGAAGGATATTCCAGAAGACAGTGGAAAAAGCAAGCGAAGCCCTTACAAAAAACCATTTAGAAGCGGTTATGGCTTGGTCCAAGATCGCAGCGCACTTCGCCTTTGTTCGGCATCCAGGCGTTTACATGAGTCCGAAACTGGAGAGCCTCCTCCTTGAAGTGGCACAGCGGGTAGAAGCGGATCCGCCTGAAGTCACAGGTGCTTTTTTCCTTAAAACCAAACCTAAAAACTTTGGCAAAATGCGTTTACTGCATGTTTTAACTGAAAGCTACGGGTCAGGCGGCCACACTCCCTTCGTGGCTAGATGGATAAGTAACACCTTGGAAAACTCGGTTCACAGCATAATAACCACTGCCCAAAACGGTGAGCTTCCGCCTCTGCTTTGGGATGCCGTCGGTTCATGCGGTGGCTGGACATGCTCCCTAAGTGAACTCTCAGACAGTCTAGTGGAGCAGTCTCTTCTGCTGCGTTTGCTTGCCCAGAACTGGGCAGACATAATTGTCTTGCTGGTTCACCCCTTTGACCCCGTGCCCTCTGTGGCTTTCGGAGTAGACGGGGGACCACCCGTCATCTTCTGCAACCACGCTGACCATGCTTTTTGGCTGGGCAGCAGCGTCGCCGACATCACCGTGGATTACCACTCCAGCGCAGGATTACTAAACGCCAAACGCAGAGGCATCATCGACTCACGGCTGCTACCCATTCCCTTAATAAGAAACGACTCTGCCCCCATAAGGTCCAGCGTTCGCCAACAACTGGGTTTCGGCGACAAAGACGTAATTATGCTGACAGTGGGGCGGGCAGAGAAGTTTTACCCTTTTGGCAATTACGATTTCCTTAATGTTATGGTTGATTTTCTTAAGTCACATTCTAACGTGCGGTTAGTGGCGGCTGGACCCTCGTCTGAAGGCCGCTGGCAAGAGGCTTCCCAGCAGGTAGAGGGCAGAATCCAAGCGTTGGGTGTTGTGGACCGGGATATGCTGGAGAACTTTTATGCCGCAGCAGATGTGTATGTGGTGAGTTTTCCCTGTGGCAGCGGAACCTCGATGTTGGAAGCTGCAATGCATAATTTACCCATCGTGGGATTGCACCTCAAAGAGTTGCCGCATCTAAGCCTCGAAGACGACGTTGGATTTGCGAATTTTAAGGTGCATAAGTCTTCGCTTGAGGGCTTCACTGAAACTCTTGAGTGGGCAGCCGACTACAGTCACTTGGAACGGGAGAGAGCCATAGCGGGTTTAGTCAGGGAAAACATTGAACATGAGCATTGCCCACCAGGCTGGAACACTTACCTTAACGCAGTGTTGCAGTCTTTGCCTTCTCAGCATGCACTGCATTCGCCCATGATTCCTTTGGAGCAAACCGATTACACTGATGTTTACTGGGAATACCTTAGTTCCCAGATGCTGTCAAACGAGTTGCCAGAGTATACTCTTGCGCGTTTAATCCGCGTTTATGGCAAGTACCTGCCTAGGACTGAGGCGATTGGAGCTCAAGCCAAAAACCTTATGTCTGCCTTCACGAAAATAGATAGTCTTAGAAGAGGCAGGCAGTTTATAGGTAACTTCAAAGAATCCGTTGCTTCTGCCTTCAGTTAATTTCAGTTGCTTCTATCAAACCAGGAAAGTTTGGGTTATGAGTCTTGTAAGCTTAGTTAAAATATCCAGCCTAACCGATTCCCCGTTTAAGGATGCGATTACGCAATCGCTAAACCTAATCGGCTATAGCTTCCCCGCAGATGCACAGAGGGTTGTGATTAAACCTAACCTGTGCTATTACTGGGACTGCACCACTGGGCAAACCACTGAGCCCCAGTTTGTGGCGGCGCTGATTGATTTGCTGCGGATGGAAATCTCGCCTGACATCGACATTGCGGTTGTGGAGTCGGATGCTTCGGCTATGCGATGCAAATACGCTTTTAGAATGTTAGGTTACGAGAAGCTCGCGCAAGAAAAAAACGTGCGACTAATAAACCTCACCGAAGATCCAGCACGCAACGTATGCGTTACATGCAACGGCAAAAACTACGATTTTAATGTGCCAAACACTATCGGCGACGCCGACTTAAAAATCAACATAGCCCACATAAAATACACTGTAGACCCCGTCAAACTTACTTGTGCACTTAAAAACATCTTTGGCTGCAACCCAATCCAAAAAAAATTCGTGTACCATAGCGACCTAGGCAACGTTATCGTCGCATTGAACAAAGCCATGCCTTTTGACCTCTGCTTAATCGACAACAACATCGGCGCAGGCGTGCAACCCCGAAAAATGGGTTTAGTAATGGCGTCCACTGACCCTGTCGCCGTAGATGTTGCCGCCGCAAAAATCGCCTGGTTGAACCCCGCTAAAATCCCCTATTTTGAAGTTGCTGAACGCGAAGGCGTAGGCAAACGCGCTTATGTAGCAAAGGGTGAGCCACTCGAAGCTTTCAGGGCAATATACCCCAAAGTAACCTCCAAAATGAAAGCCAAAGGCCAGACTTAAGAAGACCCTGCGGACCGTTGGGCTTGGCAGGCGAATGGGACTGGAGTAAGGGAGGATTATTTGTGCATACTGAAAAGTTAGGTATAGTCGGAATCGGCGGCATCGGCCAACTTCACCTCAAACACGCCTTAATGCTTAAGAACGCTGAAGTTGCGGCTGTTGCAGACACATCTAAGTCGGCATTGGAGAGCGCCAAGGCACGGGGGGTAAAGAAAACTTTCACCAATTACAGCGAAATGCTCAAGGACCCCCAAATCGACGCGGTTCTAATTGCACTGCCGACTCATCTGCACCTCGACTGCGCCCAGCAGGCCGCTGAAGCCCATAAAGACATTTTCCTCGAAAAACCCATCGCCGTCACCGTTGAAGACGCAAGAAAAGTAATCGCCTCTGCCCAGCGCAACCAAGTTAAGCTTATGCTGGGTTATCCAATGAGGTTTAATCGGCATTTCCAAAAGATCAAGCAGGACATGGCAGACGGCTTAGTCGGAGACGTCGAAAACGCCCTCGCAACCTATGTATGTGCAGGGCCTTTTGTGCACCGAGCCGACGGCCACTCGCCTGCTCCTGTGCCTGACTGGTGGTTTGACCCAGCCAGATCCGGCGGCGGAGTACTAGTTGACTTAGGCTGCCACATAATCAACTTGTTACGCATGCTCTTCGGCGAAATCACCGCCATCAAGGGGCAATTCGGCTACCGATACAACATGGATTTCGAGGATTCAGCCATGGTGCTGGCCCGCTTCAACTCAGGAACCTTAGCAGTTGTCAACGTGGGCTGGTACTCCCAAGAATACTTGCTGCGGCTCAACGTTTTGGGCAGTGTTCGAAATGTTTCTGTGCAGCATGCAACCCCGCCTACAGTCGCCAATGCCTATCAGATGTTGACCAGAGGCATAAACACTTTCAACCAGCCACATTTTGACGAGTTGCAGTACTTCGTGGATTGCCTGCAAAATGACCAACCCCCCCAACCCACTGGTTTAGATGGGCTGAGGGATTTGGAGGCTATTTCAGAAGCCTATAAAAACAAAATCAATCTTTAATTTCTTGTTGCGTCAGAATAGGCGTCTCAAAGCGTCGCCTTTACGGAAAAGGCAGTGTCCCCTTCATCATTTTTAGAATCTGGAGCATAAACCGGTTATCGAAGAATCGCTCTCCGAAGAATTGTTTGCTATGTCTAGCTAAAAATTTATAAGCTGCCGCTGGATTCTGTTAATTGGCGGCTTTTTAGTATAGCAAACAAAGAGGCGATTTTATGGGTATTAAACAATTAAGCGCTGTTGACCGCGCGACTAATTTTTATTCAAACGAATATGTGGAGTTCACATTGGCTATAGGGTGCCCGGTAAACTGCCAAAAGTATTGTCCCCAAGAAGTGTTACTTAGAAACTACGGCAGAAACGAGCGCCTGATGAGTCTACATAACTTCAAAATGATGCTGAGCCATATTCCAAAGAGTGTAATGATTGATTTCTCAGGTTTCTGCGAACCCTGTGTTAATCCATCTTTTACTGAGATGGCGAAATATGCTCAGCAGGAAGGCTACCGAATTCATGTTGCAACGACACTGCAGGGTGCATCCAACAAAACCGTCAAGGACCTGCTTGATTTAAGGTACGAAGGGTTTGTGCTGCATTTACCCGATGGCAAAAACACAAACTTCCAGTTAACCAGCGAGTATAAGGAAAACATTTTCTGCATCATGCAGGGAATCCCCAACGTGCAGTACATCACCATGAATGACCTGTTCATTAGCAACGAAAGAGAGAACCTGTGCAGGGGCATTCTACCGAAACCACGGAAGGTCGGTTTCTGCCGAAAAACTGCAACACCTCAACTTGTCGTGATGCCAGATGGCAGAGTACAAACCTGTGACATGGACTTTAAGCTAGAACATACGATAGGGAACTTGTTGGAGGATAATTATGCCACGGTGGTTAAGCGGTTCCGCGATAGGCAGTCTAGTCTTGAGTTATGTCACTACTGCAAAAAATATTATCCGCTCGACAAGTTTCTAGTCTATACGGTTGCCAGCAAACTGGGTTATTTTAACAAGTCAAAATGGATGTAACTCGAAGGCAAAAACAGACCCAACAAAAACAATAAAAAAGGAAGGGGTTTAGAAGTGGAACCACATGCAACCGCGGAACCAACTGAACCAGTTCCACCACCAGCTATGATGAATAGTAAAAGGCTGGTTTGGCGTAACTGTTGGGTTTGTCAGTGATGTGGGTGTTGGTGCAATAGTTGGCTCCGGTGAAGGTGTTGCTACTGGGGTCGGTGATGGGGTGACGTGAGTTGGATGTGAAGGCGTTGCTGGTTCTGGAGTCTGTGTTGGGGTTGTTGTAGGCGCGGTAGTTGGTGAGGGGGTCGTTGTGGGTTCTGTTGTGGGCGCTGGAGTTGGTGAGGGCGTTGCAGTCGGTGTAGGTGCTGCGGTTGGGGCTGCTGTTGGTGAAGCTGTGGGTTGCGGGTTTGCTGGAACGACTCCGTCGGTGGAAACCACTATGTTCTCGATTTTCCAGTTGATGTTGGCTTGGTGATTGCAGGTTACGTCAAAGACGATTTGCCCAATATGCGAAAGACTGACGCCCATGGTTCTTAAGTCGAGTGTGTAGTGTTGGGTGCTTCCGTCGCTTGGACCTACCATTAATAGCCAATAACCGTCTGAGGACTTTACTGTTCCTGAACCATACAAATTGTTGTATGGTGGAGTGTTGGCTTGTCCGTTATGATAGGTGTCTGCAATATTAACACCGGCTGCGTTCCATCCACCGTTTGTGGTATCTACCACGCCGACGTTGATTTCCATTACTCTATCACACCATATATCGAAGCTTAGCATTGGGTAGCTTTGCAGGTTGAAGGATCCGCCGTTTGCATCCCAGCGGCAATAACCTCTAAAGATTGCCTGTGGAAGGTAGCAGTTTTCTACATTGGACACGCCGCTTGCACTGCGAGTGCCTTCTGTGTGAGGAATATTATACGTTGTAATTGGTTCAACATTTGTATGCGCTTGACATATCCATTGGCCACTTGAGATGTTGAGAACAGAAGTTGCAGCGTCTGCTGATTGTGTTGCAAAAACTGACACCATGCCAACGATGAATAGTACGCTGATGGCTATTGCAAGGGGTTTAGAGATTTTTTTTATGGGCCGCGAATGAAGTTTTTTTCCGAAAGTCTCTTTATTCATTTTCTCTCTTCCTGAATTTGACCTCTCTACGATTGAATCAATTTTATTCCTTTTTGAAAAGTCCAATGCGCTATCTTGCCAAATCGAGCGGTTGGATTGCAAAGTGGACTTAACAAGCTTAGAGAACGCCGCTTGTCACTAGATTGACCCCTTGGACGACAGCAGAAAAATGTCAGAAGCGTTTCCCTCCACAACACAACCCCTCACCACGGCTAAAGCTACCGAATGCTAACAAAACAGAATAGACACGTTCGACCAGCCGCGTTTCGATGGGCTGCAATATTCCATAAACTGTATCCGGAACTGCCAAGCGTCCTTATCAAGGGGTTGGATGGGCTCCGGGCTTTGAGTTATTTTTGAAAGACTATAAAATTATTTTCTAAAATTAATTTTTTATCTTGTTTTGGGGTGCTGGAATGGATAAAGCTTTAGAGATGGGCAAATCCTCCGCCACCGGCAGCTTCCACCTGCTACTCGGCGTCGCCGGCTCCACCATCATCATGGCTGTCGGCACCATACTTTTAGGGATGCTTCTGCCCGCCGAAGGCGTCGGACTCTACGGCATGGCTTTGATTCCCTCCTCAATCATCAATTTCTTCCGGGACTGGGGCATCAACTCGGCGATGACCAAGCAGATTGCTGGCTTACGAGTTGCGGGTAAAGACTCGGAAATCCATGACGTTATCGTTTCAGGCGTCATCTTCGAACTCGTCAGCGGAATCCTCCTGTCAGTGGTCTGCTTCGCAGTAGCTCAACCCATCGCGTGGATAATGAGTCCACAGGATGCCTCACAGTTATCCCTCTACATCTCCGTTATGTCTCTCTCCGTGTTCGCAGGCGCCATCGCCGCTGCTGCAGGCGGCATATTCGTCGGTTATGAACGCATGAAACTTAACAGTTTCACCCAAATCTTCGCCGCTGTCATCAAAACCGCTCTGGGTCCCCTCTTGATCGTGCTTGGTTTTGGCGTATTGGGCGCGGTCTACGCAGCGATGGTTTCAATTCTCGCTGGCGGCATCATCAGCATAGTCATAGTTTACTACGCCCTCTACAGACCCCTGCGGAAATGCAGAGTGGGCAGATGCGACGTCAAACAAACCCTAAAACCCATGTTAAAATTCGGTTTACCCCTCACCGTATCCACCATCGTCATCGGAGTGTTGCCGCTGGTTTTCGCGCTCACCATGGGCATCTACGCTGGCGCAGGCGACGTCGCCGCAGGCAACCCCTATGGCTGGACAATGGGCAACTATTTTACTGCCACCAACTTCACCGTCATCTTGACCTTCGTTTCTTTTCCAGTTGCCACCGCCCTGTTCCCCGTTTTCTCAAAAATTAACCCTGAAAAAGAACCTGAACTCATAAGAACCGTTTTTTCGTCCTCAGTTAAGTACACGGCTCTGCTGCTGGTTCCCGCAACAATGATGCTAATCACCCTGGCGACGCCTTTAGTTAACACCTTGTTTCCACAGGACGGCATAATCCACTCCCTGTTTACCCCCGACGCCACCCCCAAGTTTCCTTTGGCACCCATATTTCTGGCGCTCTCCGCAACCGTAAACCTCTTTGTCCTATTGGGAAACATCAGCATAGGCACCTTCCAAACAGGAATTGGCCAGAACAAAACAAATTATGAAGCAAAGTGCCCTGTCTTTAGCTGTGGGGTTGCCGCTTGCGTATTTTCTGGTGGCGTTCGCCTATAACTTGGGTGGTAACGGTCAAGTAGCAGCGACCTATGCGATAATCGCCGGGTTATTGGGGGCCCTCGTCGCAAGCCTGCCAGGCATGATTTGGGGTTTAGTCTGGAGTTGGAAACACTACAAGGTAAAAGCTGATTTTGTGATTTCAGCTAAAATTTTGGGCGCATCCCTCATTGCTTCGGGCGTCGCGTATTTGCTTATCAGCGTGGTACGTTGGCCCTACATTGTGACCCTTTTTGCTGGTCTGAGCGTGTTTTTGCTGGTTTATTTGGCTACGGCGCCTCTGTTGGGTGCAATCAACAGTATGGATATCGAGAATTTCCGCGCGATGTTTTCAGGTTCAGGATTAGTCTCCAAATTCCTCCATCTGCCTCTTTCCTACATGCAGAAGTTGTGCCGAAGCAAATTTGATAAGAAACTTCCGGCTGAACCCGCAGAAATAAATAGATAAAATTTAAACATAACGGTTGTGTAGTTATATTAGAAGCGTCATAGCTGTTTTTTTAGTAATAATTTTTGGAGTTGATTTTTAATTTGAAGCCAGTTCAAAAGAAAAGTACCTCTGCAATGGGTATTGCAGGCGGATTTTTAGCCCTTGGGTTTTTATTGCTTGCCTTCTCCATGCTTTTCAACCAGCAAATCGCCGCTTTCATCGGGTTAGGCTTAACTTTCTGGGGTGCTGTATTCGCGTTAACCCGAACAGGGAAATACGTTGAAGGCAGCATACTCGACAGCAGTGCACGCTCGAGCTATTCCACCATTGACCGCATGATTAACGATTTAAAATACAGTGGACGAGGCTACTACATTCCCGCGTACCCAAGAGACGTGGCTTTGCCTGATTACTTAAAGAACCTACGTGAACCCGTGGTTTTCATTTCAGAAAGCTTCGATGGGAAACCCTCTGTTGACGAGTTGGCGCAGGGCAAATTTATCTCTGCGCAAAGCCGCGGGGTATTTGTGACTTCGCCGGGTTCAGGTATAATGGCTCAGGTTGAGCGGCAACTGCGATTGGATTTAAGCAAAATTGGTCTAACTGACCTCTCAGCAATATTGCCCAAGTGTTTAACTGAGAATCTTAATCTTGCCCGAAGCGCCGACATGACGCTGACACATAATGGTGCCCAGTTCAAAGCTTCAGGCATCATCTATGACAGCCTCTATGATCCTGAGAGTAAACCCAGAAGCGTTGACCTGCTAGGCTGCCCAGTTGTAAGTGCAGTAGCAAGTGCACTGGCTAAGACCTCGGGCAAAACCGTGATTATCCAAGAACAAATACCTTCAGGCGGAAACAGTGTTTTAGTAACGTATACTTTTGTTTAGGTGAAAACTATGATTTTTCCTCTATCAATCCCCGATATTGGTCTTTGGCTTGCAGTGGCAGCGATTATTTTGCTTACCACTTCGGAACTGCTGTATTCTTCGTCTTATTACTCCTCGAGAATCGTGCTTGATAAGCAGTTGCTCAGGTACACGGGGGTTGGATGTGGACTGGCTTTTTTGGCAACGGTTCTTATGCGTGTCGTCGGTTTCCCATAGACCCTTTTTGTGTGCCTGATTTTTTTTTCTATTGTTAGATGAAGGCAGAGCCGCCCTTACTCATCATCTTCCAGTGGGCAAAGGGGCAACTGTGTTTTTTTATTCTGCAACGCCAAAGGGTTGCAGGCTGGTTGTGGAGCTTTCCGCAAGCAGAACAGGCAAATTCTTGTTCCATTAGTGCCTTTTTGATTTCCATTTGTGTCCGTTAGTTTTTCTGTCAACCCTCTGGTTGCAGCTAACGTTCACCTAAACTTGACCCTAAACCCTTAAAGCCAACCAAACCTGAAATGTGAGAGTTAAAGTCGGAGAAGAAGCGGTTTGTTTGCTGTCGGACACATGGCTCTAGCCTACCTTATAGGCAAAGGCTCGTCAAAGGCGCTAAAGACAAAAATCATCATACCGTTAATTCTCGTTCTTGCCATACTGCCCGACGCGGACATAGTATTTGACTTCTTAACCGGTGCCCACATTCACAGGGGACCCTTCCACTCCGTTGTTGTAGCGGCGCTTGTCTTCATCCCGATCTTTATCAAGTACCGCAAAACAGCCATCCCCTACTTCCTCGCCCTAATCTCGCATCCCTTAATCGGCGACTTCATCGTCGGAGGCAAACTTCAACTGTTCTGGCCCCTAACCAACCAACAGTTTGGACTACACGAATTAGGCGGTCCCTACTTTGACATCTTTAGTCCTATCAACATAACCTTAGAGGTACTCCTGTTCCTCTTTGCAACGGTGGTCTTATTTAAAACCAATGACTGGCGGGTTTTCTTCACTTACAAAAAAACCAATTTGGTGCTCATTATCCCCATAGCTACAGTGTTGTTGCCCAGCACCATCGGCTATCCCTTCACTGAATCGTTGCTTCTATCTTCGTTGACGGTGGCGTTGGGGCTGGCGCACCTGTTCTACCTTGTTCTCTTCAGCATAGCTGTGCTTCTCACTTTGGCTGGGTTATTCGGCTACAAAAAACAGTTTTTCCAAAAGAAAGCCAACTCAGAAAAGCCTAAGTCGGTATAGCTGTTCTTTTTGGGCTCTATAGAACTTGTTAAAGCGTAGGTCCGTGATTGGTACGAAAGAGCCCTCGGGACCGCTTAGAGGTTTTTTAGTTGAGGTATTATTTTTTCTTTGTAGAACTTGAAGAATTCTTCTTGGTTAGGTCTCCAATGTTGTGGATGGACACTTTTTGAAGCCCGCGTCGAGGAAAGCTACCGTTTTGGTCGCCGTTTCTTCTGTGACTAACGATGCGGCGTGTTCAAAAAATGTGGGCGTGGGCAACTCGCGGGTTAATTCTCCGGGAAGCCCCGTGATAGGCCACTGTTTATGGGCGATTTTCCTGGCTTCCGCCTCATCTTTTGCGTAGCAGGCGGTGGCTTGGCAGTAAAGCGGCAAATCCTCATCCGCCGATTCCTCTTTAAACGCCGCTATAAAAGATTTGTCAGGTGTGGTGCTCATCAAGCCGTCGCCGATCTTCCCCGCGGTATGAGCCATTTTTGGTCCCTCCGCAGCTACGATGACGGGGACGGGGCTTTTGGGAAGCGTGTAAATCTCTGCGTTCTCAATAACGTAGTAGTTTCCGTAGTAACTGATGTTTTTTCCACTCCACAATTGCCGGATGACTTCGACGGCTTCTTCAAGCATGTCGCTACGGACTTCATGCGGCGGCCAAACTGAACCCAAAATGTGTTCGTTGAGGTTCTCGCCTGTTCCTACGCCTAAAAAGAAGCGGTTAGGCATCATAGAAGCCGCCGTCGCCGCCTGTGCAATAATCGCGGGGTGGATACGGATGGTGGGACAGGTAACTGCGGTGCCGAGCCGCAGTGTCTTGGTTGAAACCACGATTCCGCCGATTGTTGCCCAGACAAAGGGGCTGTTAGCTGTTGCATCGGTCCAAGGGTGGAAATGATCTGAAATTGTCGCAAACGTGAAACCCGCATCCTCCGCTAACTGCGCGTAGCGTACCAGCTCTAGCGGTCGATGTTCCTCAGACATTAAACTATAACCGAGTTCAAATGCGCCGCTGTCAACCCCTACTTGTTTAACTTTAACCAAAACCTACACCAGAATACCCGTAACCTACTTTATTACAAAAACAATGGTTGATGTGCCTTCGCAGTCACAGCGATGCTTCGGTGTCTGTAAGTAGCTATTGAGGTACAGTCACAAACTTATATTACCGCGGAGGAGCCCATTAACTTCTAGATTTTTAGGTAGGTGAAATAGAGAAATGAAATTATCAAATACAATAGCAATATCACTTGTAGCTGTTCTTCTATGCGGTTCAATCGGCTTAGCAGCAGCACAGAACAATAATCTTACCAGCGTCACTAGCCCCACATCAACCAACCTAAATGCAGTATGTATAGTCAACAACGCAACCGGCAGTGATGGCACCAACGATTTGACCCTACTTAACGCTTGGGCAGTAGGCGACGGCGGAACCATCGTCTTTTGGGATGGGATGTCATGGACTACCGTTACGAGTCCAACTTCAGCGAACCTTTACTCCGTAGCCTTCACCAACCCCACTAACGGCTGGGCAGTCGGTGGCAGCGGAAACACTGGTGTCATACTCCACTACAACGGAACATGGAGTGAATGGAATGTAGTTAGCTTCAGCACCGCCGGCAGCGGTAGTGATGCAATCAACGCAACCCTCTACGCAGTAACGATGACACATGATGGCACAACTGGTTGGATAGTTGGTGCTAATGGCATCGCACTGGTCTGGGGAGATGGCACATGGTACGGAATGACGGATGTTTCCCAAAATACACTTCGAGCAGTATCGGTGGTTGATGCTTCAATGGACGCTTGGGCAGTAGGCGACGGCGGAACCATAATACACTATGATGGACAGAGTTGGTCACCTATGACAAGTAACACAATTGCACCCCTCTATGCGATTCAAGCATTTGCAGATGGATCAGCGTTTGCAGCCGGCGGAACAGGCGATCAAGGAACAGTCCTAATGTTAAATGGTACAACATGGTCACAGTTCACTAACTTCCAATTCGGAACTGGCAACACAACAAGTAGCCTTAACTCAATCATTTATTCAATGGCTTTCACTAATGAATCAGCAGGATGGGCAGTCGGCAGTAACGGCATGGTCATGTACTGGAGCGGCAACGTTTGGGAATGCGATTCACAGGTTGCAGATGTTGACCTCAACGGCGTGTCCATAGTTCACAACGACGGCGGTTCAACTCAGGCGTGGACAGTAGGCGACAGCGGCAAAATCTTAGCGTTCAACGGAACCAACTGGGTCCCTGAACTACCTATACTTGCAATCCCAGTTTTGCTGGGCATAGTGTTGATCGCGGCTTTGCTGGGTAAACTTAAGCTTTTCAAAAGACCAGTCGCAGTCATTGCTAAATAAATCATCCTTTTTTCTTCTTATCTCCACGTTTTTTAGTGTCAACTAAATTGGTGTTTTTTTGTTAAGCCGAGACGTTTGGCTTGTTTTTGCAAGTGTCTGCTTACAGGTTCCTTTAGCGGTTTTTCTGGGGCACTACTTTGACCAGCGGGTTTTCCTCGATGCTGGCTACTTGGCAAGCGTAGGCTTAAACCCTTACCAGCAATATACTGTAGCGGTTTTTTCTTCCAGCAGCTACCTCAACGGAGTAAACCCCGTCATTGGTTATCCGCCTCTATGGACGCTGCTCTTGGGCTTCATCTACCGCTTAACCTACAATTTGACGGGTAACATTTTTCTCTACAATTTTGCCACAAAAATCCCCATCATCGCCGCCAACATCGCCCTCGCTTACGCCACCAAAACCCTGATGCAGAAGCAGCATATGCCCCAAAAAACCGTGCGGTTCGCATGGCTTTTTATGCTGTTTAACCCCTTCACTTTGCTGACTACGGTGGCTTGGGGTCAATTCGACACACTGGTTGCGCTACTCTGTGTCGTCGGAGTCTACTTTTTAAGCCAAGGCAAAATCGCGGAGTCTGCTCTGCTGCTTTCTCTGAGTTTAGTTTTAAAACCCATATCTTTTCCCCTGCTTGGGCTGCCGCTGCTCTACGCCTCCAAAGCCACCCTAAAAAAGGCAGTTGCAGCCACAGTCACCGTGGCAGTGGTGTTGGCACTGTGGTTTTTGCCGTTTTACCTACTTGATTGGGCTGCTCCCGCGTCGTCGAATGAAGTGGGTTCGTATTTTCGATTGGCCGGCGGCATGACAATTTTTAACCTTGGCGACGTTTTTGCTAGTAAATCGGATACGTCCTCGGGTTTGTGGTTTCTGGGTTACCTCTGGATTCCCCTGTTGGCAGTTGGTTTCATTTGGGTTTACCGCAGAAAACCCCGTTCAATGGTGGATTTGGCGGAGTGCGCTGTGGTTTTGCTTTTGATTTTCTTCCTGTCCCGGTCGTGGCTTTCTGAGCAAAACATCAATTTGCTGTTTCCGTTCCTGCTGATGCTGGTAGGCGCGGGCATACTGAGCGTGAGAAGGTTCCACTGGGCATGGATTGTTCCACTGGCCTTTCTTGTTCTCAATGCCTCTTTGCCGCAACTGTTTTTTCTGGTGTATCCGCCTGTTATACCGCTTAAGGAGGCTTTTGACGTTGATTTTGGCACGGTTCGGCTTGCGGTTCGGTTCGCAATCACTGTGGTCTGGTACATCGTCGCGTTAGGCATACTTTTTAAGGTTGGTTCGAACCAGCCTGCCGCGGCTAAAAGGAAACAGTCTTAATTGCCAATGCACCTATATGTGTTGATGGATAGCCAAATTGTTTTTTGGTGCTGTTTTGCCAACAAACCTTGCTTCAACCAGTCTTCTAGAACAATACACCGTGCCCTTCTCGAGTCGGTTGTCTGTGCGTCTCTACAGGGATTGCCGTCCCAGCTGCCTTGAAACAGCGTCGCTGCAAAAAGGGCTGGTGCTGCTGTGGGGGGACAGAGAGTTGATTGAGGAAGGCGTAGGGTTGGGTCTTCCGATAGTGAAGTACGCTGATAAAACCTTTTTTTCCAATGCTGCGGAAGTCAGTTTTGAGGAGAGCGAATCCGGCGGTTGTATCCTCACCAAAGTCTTTAACCTCAATACTGTGTCAGTCAAGACTTTGGGTGAATCAACCCCTATCAACGATAATGTTTACTCAACGCTTAGAAAAATCTTTCAGCGTCTATATTTAAAACACAAAAACCTTAACTTTCTCTTCAACAAAATAATGGAAACCCGCCAATTATTCAAAATAAAAACCGAGTTCCAAACCGTTAAGCCGAGGGGAACAATCACGGTGCGGTACCACTGTCAACCTTTCGGCATCGAGGTTGAAGCAGACTTTTCCAAGGTTACCCTCAACAATTGCCAAGAAATCCTAGTTTTAAATGAGCAGGGTTCGGGTATCTTCCAAAAATACGTTGACAGCAGCGGCAACGCTTTGGTAGGCAAACAGATTGGCGCATGGGACCCTGTGTCTGCTTCTGCGGCGTCTCTGCAGACCAGTAATGGATTGCTTTCTTTTACACTAAAAAAAAGGGTGGATGCGCGGCTTTTTCGGGGTTGGGAGCGTACTATGCGGCGGTTTTCTTGGGCTGGTTTAAGTTATTCGTTGGCGCCGACTAACGGTGTCTTTAGATATTCAATCGTTTTAAATGGCAACAGAGAATGATTTGTCTAATTTTCATTAAATATAGTTATAAAATGACTGTTGAAAAAGGAAATATTGGAAAGTTTTTTATTCAAACAACCCCCAACTATGAATGGGGTTCTCTGATAGGTGAAGTCGCCAACTATCGAAACTTCCCAGAAAACAGCGAAAAAACAGATTCCTACCGTAAAGGTATCCAGAAAAATCATAGACCAGGATAAAGCAGCAGAGGATTATTTTGAAGAGTTAGCAGTTAATCGCAGGCACTTCGAGTTTTTCTTTAACAATTTATCTGTGGGAATAGCGTTAAAGAAAATTATTTACGATAGAAACGGCGTTCCAGTAGATTTCATAACGCTTGACGTTAACCCTGAATTCTCAAAAGCCCTTGGAATAAAAAGAGAACAATTGATCAATAGAACCTTCGCCGAAGCTTACCCGCGAATTGAAAATGGTCCAGTAAACTGGGTCTCTGTTTGTGGCAGGGTGGCGACGACGGGAATACCTCAAGGATTTGAGGTCCACTATCCTAACAGCAAGAGCTACTACTTCTCCACCGTTCATTGCCCAAAAAAGGGTTATTGCATATCATCGTTGATGGATATTACTGATCAGAAACTTGCAAATCAACGGAAGCTCTCTGAACGTAGGCAAATTGAAGCGGACTTAAAAGAGAGCCTACAGAAATATCGTTACCTCCTAAAACATGCGCCCACAGGAATCTACGAGATAGATTATCAGGCTTCAAAATTCAAAAACGTAAACGATGCCGTATGCCATTTTTTGGGGTACAGCGAACAAGAACTATTAAACATGAACCCCTTGGACCTGCTATATCCCGAAAGCAGGCGACTCTTCGAACAACGACTCCAAAGACTCTCCGAGGGAAAAAAAGTAAACCCCACGGTTGAGTACCGCATAAAAACTAAAGATGGAAGCGACCTTTGGGGGGTTTTTGAGGTCAGGCTAATGTGGGCGAACGGAAAACCACGGGGCGCACTAGTAGTTGCTCACAATGTAACCGAAAGCAAAAAAGCAGAACAGGCGCTGATTTCCGCGGAGAAAAGGTACAGGCGGTTGTATGAGACAACCCGTGATGGAATTATGGCTCGTGACCTCGAGGGAAAAATGATTGACTGCAACCAAGCCTACGCTAAAATGTTGGGGTACACCAAGAAAGAGCTAAAACAGTTAACGGTTAAGCAGTTGCTGCCTGAAAAGTGGCATGAGCAAAGGGAAAAAATTACGAGCAAAGTAATCCAGACTGGCAGATCATTTGTTTTTGAGCGAGAATACATACGAGAGGATGGTTCAGTTTTTCCTGCTTCAGTTAGAACCTGGCGGTTAACTGATGGAAAAGGAAAAGTCATAGGCATATGGTCCATTGTCCGAGATATCAGCGAGCAAAAAGCACTTCAGAAAAGCTTGGAGAGGCAAGCAGGGGTACTGGAACAAATTATTCAAGACCGCACAAAGCAGCTTAAAGATACGGAACGTTTAGTCGCTATTGGACAAACCGCAGGCATGGTTGGACATGACCTACGCAACCCCCTTCAAACCTTAACCGGCGAACTGTACCTGGCGAAGGGCGACGTGGATTCTCTGGCATCGGGCGAAGCAAAGAGCAACCTGCAGGAAAGCATACGCGTTATTGAAGAACAAATCGGCTACATGGACAAGATCGTTTCAGACCTGCAAGCGTTTGTGGTGCCTGTAAAAATAGACAAAGAACCCGTCAACCTAAAAGACCTCATAACCAACGTTTTAGAAACCGTCGCCGTACCCAGCAACATAATGGTAGAAACCCAAGTTATGGGTCATTTTCCCCAGATAAAAGCGGACCCCCAACTCCTAAAACGTGTCCTAATCAACCTGGTCACTAACGCTGTGCAGGCGATGCCAAACGGCGGCAACCTAAACATCACCGCACAAGTAAAACCCCAAGGTCAAATATCAGTCACTGTACAAGACACCGGTGTCGGCATAGCTGAAAAAATAAGAAACCAGATTTTTACCCCATTGTTCACGACTAAACCACGGGGACAAGGGTTCGGTCTGGCCGTGTGCAAACGCGTCATCGAGGCGCATGGCGGCTCCATAGGTTTTGAAAGCACCGAAGGCAAAGGTACACAATTCAAGATTCAGTTTCCAATCAGTTGAGCGCCTGTGACTGGTTTTTTTTCGATCTCTTAGTTCCTGTCTGAGAGTGTAAACAAATACGATGAACCAGAAAGACACGGTTCCTAAGCCAAAAGCGAAACCCACCACGTTTCCCAACAGGTGATAAGCCAATTCAAACCCCACCAATGATATGAAAGTTAAAAAAGACCCTATCGCGCTGAAGCCTCTTAGGTAATTTCGGTTTTTAAGTATTGCCCGCAGCATCCAAAGAAGAGCAATAAAGTTTACTATGCTGGCTACGTCTAAGACCAGGTTTGCAAAGGCTAGGGTATCCATTTCAACCGATTTCCAAGAGCCAAAACAGTTTGCCCCCACTTAAGGTTACCGCAGCACCCAGCACTAAGATGTAAAATAACTTAAATCCATTCATGACCCTGTCTATCCAATCCGCGAAGGGAGAGGAGTGAAACATAAGTGATTTCGCGAGATTGCGACGGATGCGGACTAATACGGGTCTGCATGCAAAGATACCGCAGAGTCAACTTGGGCGAAAAAGTTTATTGCCCAGACGGCACAGCGCACCTGGTTGACGAAGCAAGCCTAGCATAAGTACCCAAACAAGGAAGAATAGCCTAAGTATTCTTTCATACGCTTTTTTTGTTTAAGTGACCCATAGAAGAGGGATATCCTGAGGTTTTTTGGTTCGGTTGGGTTGGAAGTGAGAGCTGGCAGAAGTTGCCATGACTTGGGCTATGCTAGTGTCCGCTTGCAATGCGCTGACCATTACCATTCACTGCCACGCTAAAAAGACAAAAGATACATGCATTCACACACATCCCGACCGCTTCAACATAGAACCATGCACCATGTGTGCAAGAAATCGATTATCCCACACCGAAACAGAAGCCGAAACACAATGCTTCCGCAAAAAGCAACCGCTCTCTGCTGCCTTCTTGTGGCATCCCATAAGCCACCACACCCACATAAAGAGAAAGAACAGGTTGTGTTCTGTGATATGTTGGTTTGAGAACTGGTGATAGAATTATAGACAAAAAAGAAAAGAAAAAGTTGTTGAGCTCTAAACTTGGGTTTAGAGGTTGAATTTTAGTCTGCCGATGTGTTTTTCGCTCTTTTTGAGGAATGCGCTTTCGACGCCGGTGACGACTGCCATGACTGAGACTGCGCCTTTGAGTTCTGGGTCAACGCGTGCGCCCCAAATGATTTTTACGTTTGGTGGCAGGCTGCGTTTCATGATTTCTGCTGCTCGGTTGACTTCGCTCAGTGTTAGGTCTTCGCCGCCTGAGACGTGGATTAGGAGTCCTTTGGCTTTGGTTACGTCTTCGATGTCTAAGAGTCGTCCGTTTAGGGCTTTGTCAACTGCGCCTTCAACGCGGCTTTCGCCGCTGCCTTCGCCGATGCCGATGGATGCCAAGCCGGAGCCGCTCATGATTGCTTTGAGGTCTGCATAGTCGAGGTTGATTAAGCTCGCTGTGGTGATGGTTTCTGTTACGCCTTTAACGAATTTGCCCACAGTTGTGTTGGCGACGCCTAAGGCTTCTCTGAAGGGCAGGTTGCCTGCTACTTTGACCAGTCGGTTGTTGTCGATGACCACAACTGAGTCGCATACTGATTTGAGGCGGCTCAACCCTTTTTTAGCTGCGGCCATTCTTGCAGTTTCAACTTCAAACGGCAAGGTGACGACGCCGACGATCAAAGGCGCCATTGGAGCGTCTGCGAATCTCTTACGCAAAACATCAGCTAAACCAACGATTGAACCAGTGCCTGTGCCTCCGCCGAGTCCAGCAACCAAGAATATAATGTTCGACTTAGTCAACTCATGAATAACCTCGTTCGCTGATTCATACAGAGCACGCTCACCCACCTCAGGGTAACCACCAGCACCCAACCCGCGAGTAATCTTCTCGCCGATCAGAATCCTCTTGTCCGCCTTAACAATCCGAAGATGCGTAGCATCAGTATTCACCGCAACCAACTTACCACCAGAAATCCCTTTTTCCTTACACCAGCTAATAACGTTACAACCACCGCCACCTAAACCAACGGCAGCAACAGTCGGCACCGCCATCCTGGCATATTTCTCAATCTTTTCCTCTTGAGTCTCAACAAATGGAGTTTCTTGATACACATTTTCTTGCTGTTCGTTTAAGATATTAATCCCCCGCTTAGATATATACATCTTAAGTCTTAAGACTTAAATATAAGTATTGTGTGGTGCTGTCTTATGTTGCAGGGTTGTTGTACGGGTGTACAGTTTTTGTTTTGGTGATGTGGTTTTTTTGTTGGTGTTTGGTTTGGGAAGCAGCTTTGTTGGAGGGTTTTTGTGGGTGTTTGTGGATGGGGTTCGTTTTGGTGATTTGGGGGGCGGGTGTTTTTAGGGTGCATATGGTTGGGGTTATGCGGAGGTTGATGAGAGTTGTCCGGTGATGGGGTTGGCGGTTGGGGATTATTTTTGCGTTGGGTAGCTACTGATTCTTTGGGGGAGGAGGCTTGGATTATGTGTGATTGGAGCGATGACTTACTTAAGAATTTGCTTGCCGCCTGTAAGGATGCTAAGGGCGCGCAGTTCACCGAAGTCACCATGTTCCCGTAACCCCCTCTCTTCGGACCCTAACCAGTGGCTCCTAACCTGGGGTGACTCCCCCAGAGAACCAAAAAAACAAAAAAAGACCCCCTACATCACCTAACCCTCTTTTTCTCACTTTATGTGGGTGGCGGTTTACGGAGCACCACGAGATTGCTTGAGAATTGGATTGCTTTTTGGGTTTGGGCTGAATTCCTATTGTTATTTCAGTGTGGGAAGAGTGATTTTCTCCACATGCCCAGCATGGGTTCATGTTGGATTGGTTGACGTGTGGATGTGGCGTTGCATGCCGAACGCATTTTCAAAAACAAGGTGCAGGGGGTGGGATTCGAACCTATTATATCGTCAACATTTTGTTTTCCTCAATGTTTTGGGGCCTTCCCGTTGAAGGATCGATAAGCAATAAAGTTTTAATCTGAGTCAAACCAACTAAACCCGAGTAAGTGGATAAAATGGACAGAAAATTAAATGTTATACCCGAATCAAAAAAGGGAACAACCGTTTATGCATCTAAAACGTTGCCAGTAATAAAAAACAAGGGCGGTAACACTACTTATCTATGTGGCAATTGCGGAGCAAAGATAGGCGAGACTATCATCGAAGGAAAATTCAAGAATGTCGTGTTAAAGTGCCCAAAATGCAACCTCTACAACGAAGTATAGTTTACGCAACGTTTCTGCTCAAGTAACAAAGACTCGGCGAACCACCGAAAAGACTCTTTTTTCATCTTATTTTGCTATTTTTATTCATATTAATCTAACACGAAGGGTCAAAAAGGGATTCGAACCCGCAACTCAGTGAGATATCGCCCGCCTCATCCCCTTTTTTAACAGTTTGTGTTCTCTCTCTTTATGTGGGTGTGGCAGTTTACGGGGCACCACAAGAAAGGTTGTGTGAGTGATTGTTTTTTTGGGGAAGCATTGTTTTTTGGCGTCTGTTTTGGTGTGGGAAGTGTGTTTTTCTCCACATGCTCTGCATGGGTCCATGTTGGAATGGTCGGCATGTGGGTGTGCCGGTGCATACCAAACACATTTTTCCAAAAGTGGTGGAGGGGATTACGAATTTGGACGAAATCTTACTTTAGAAAATGTATCTTTATAAGACAATATTTATTTCTTTGAACCATCCAGTATTTATCTAATTAAATTAAAAGAGGTGTTTTGTCTGTTAAGTAAAAATTGTGAAGGATGCGCACTTCAATTAGCCCAATGTAAGGAGCGCTTTAAAAAAGCCCAAGTTTGGGACAAAGTCTACTGCCCAGACGGCACTGCACATCTAATAGACAGCTAATTTCTCCAATCGGTTTAGCGATTTAGCGCGCTGCTACCTTGTCATAGTAATAAAACCCCTACTTTAGCGAAAACTCACTCTGTCTGTGCTGAATAATACGCGTATAAATCTAAATGTTTCATCGGCAACAAGGAAATCGGGGTTTGCTATGGATTATATTAAGTCTGAAGAGAAAGTGATTTTTGACGGAGGAGTGATTGGTAGGCATAGAAACCTTTGCATAACCAATAAGCGGTTACTTTTTCTCCACAAAAAGACGATTGAGCGAGAAATACACTTGAGCGATATTTTAGAAGTTTACCCTCAATCACAAGGGTATTCTGATCTAACACAACTTGTTATTAAGCGTAGTTTTCAAACTGAAATTATCACTTTCCATAGTGGCGACAAAGGCAATCTATGTTTTGTTTCTTCTAACGAAACAGGCATGGCTACTAAATATGTGGATATGATTAATGAACTCTTGATTCATTTTGATGATTTCAAACCTCTTTAAAGAGCTGAATTTCGAGCGTTTATTGAGAACTGACAATTTCAAGCAGGAAAAAACCTTTTTTTGAATAAACCTGTTAGAAGAAATCTTAAAGGAAATCAGACATAGAAAGCGGTTGTTTGAGAAGGTTAAGAATTATGAACCAGAACACAGAACAGAAACATATCAATCCACAACAGGGGTTCACGTTGAAGTGCAGGGGGTGGGATTCGAACCCACGAACCTCTGCAGGATAGGCTCCTGAAGCCTACGCCTTTGACCTGGCTCGGCGACCCCTGCGCGTAATCTACGATAGTTGCAGATGTTCAAATTAACCCTTACTGATAAATACACCTGTAGAGTCAACCCGAAAACCGTAGTGCCGCGACTAGTATGTGCCTGCGTCTGGTATCGGAAAAATTTTCTTTGCCCACCTCAACGCTACACCGGGGTTGGGGTGGTACTGGAGGTGTCGTGGACCCATATCCACATAGCGGTCGAATTCTTCACGGTTCATACCGATGTTTTTGAGAAAAAGGCTCATGGTATCTTCTGGGACCTTATAGCTTGGCTCCTGTTCCAGTCTACGCAAGGCTTCTTCACGGCTCATGAACCCCGCCATGACGAGTCGGGCGTAGGTTAATCTTTGCATTTCCAGGTTGGGGAATCGCCGGTTGTGAATGTATTTTTGGATGGGGTGAATGATGCAGTCCATGTGTTCGCTTTCTTGGGGGGATGTCCAAGATAATTCGCTGCGAATGGTCTTTTGGATTAAGTCGTAATCCCATTCAGCATAGTCTGCCAAGTTAAAGTATGCATAGGAGCGCAGCTTTTTCTGTCCAGACATCAAAAACATCATGTAACCCATTCTTCTCTGAAAGCTCGCTCCCCTATCAAGTAAACGTCGGCATTCATGGGCGATAGGTTCATCTTTTAGGACCCTCTGAACGTGTGCTGGGTCGCCACCTTGGAACATTTCACGGGCAAGCGGCAACTCCGTCCTCATTGAACTGCCCTTTATTATCAGAGGAACCTGAAACATCTCAGCTATCCGGAAAGTGGACATTTGGATGGCACGCATGCACACCGAGCAGAACCAACCAGTCTTTTTCATAAAAACGTTAAACAACTGGTTAG
The DNA here is from genome assembly GCA_963702095.1 of Candidatus Bathyarchaeota archaeon. Classification (GTDB taxonomy): domain Archaea; phylum Thermoproteota; class Bathyarchaeia; order Bathyarchaeales; family Bathycorpusculaceae; genus Bathycorpusculum. The sequence goes on along the minus strand of OY969706.1, from coordinate 855,253 downwards.
TGAGCTCTTGGTCCAAGCGATAATACAAGTGTTCCACTCCCAGCGCCCTGCAGGTCTGCTCGACATTTCTTTTGGCGTGGTCTGAGAGGTAACCTATGTCTAATGTGTAAGCTAAACATTTCAGCCCCAGCTTCTTCTGTGCAACATACAAGACGTAAGTGCTGTCTTTGCCGCCGGATAGGGGAACCAAGGCGTCGAACTCTCGGTGCTTGTTTTTGGCTGTTTTGCAGATTTTCTGTAGGATGAGGCTTTTTTTCTGTTTCTCGGCGTTCCAGTTTCCCCACCATTTATCGTATGCATGGCAGACGGAGCATACGCCTTTGCTGTCAAAGTTTATTCTAGGAAAAGCGCTAGTTAAAACACATTTAGAACAAATCTGAGAGTCCATTTTTCCACCTTTAAAACGGAATCAATCGCTAAATTATAAGCTATGAAACCACTCTACATTAAAATATGATGGCGGCAACTTTTATACTTAATCTTTAGATCGGTTGAAAGTTTGAATTCGATTCAAGCGCTTTAGCGGCCAGTTGACTCCTTCTTACTTAAGGAAAAAACTTTTTTCCGCTAATCAGCCTTTGACTCTACCTTAAACTTGTCAATGCTTTCTTGAGTTTTCTCTACTGAGGGATGACTGATGGCTCCAGCGGGGCAAATGTCTTCGCAACCTCTACAGAAAACCACACATGCATCTATGTCTCTAATAATAGCTCTCTTTTTACCCTTCTCCTCTTTGACTCCGAAGGCATTCGAGTGGCAAAAGTCGACGCATTTGCCGCAACTGACGCATTTCTGATAGTCTATAATGGGGTGCCATGAAATCTTGTTTCTGGGGACCCCCTCATATTCGGTTTCCATCCGGTTACTTCCTCTTCCATGTATGAACGCTTATACTTTATAAAAAAGCAGAAGGTTGACTGAGCAGAAAGTGGTTCTAAAAAGTGATAAATTTCTGTTTGCGACTTTTTCTTTAGGGGCGTTTGGAGGATGGCTGAAAATCGTTATGACGCGAAAGAGATACATCGTCGGGAACGTCGTGCTAGTTGGCATTTGGATGAGGATTTGCGGTTTAACGCTGAGGTTGATAAGCGTGATCGACGCGTTCGAGGGGAACAGAAGCAGCGGGAAGACTTGCGTCGCCAACATTTGATTGTAACTCAGTAAACGGTCAATGTCTTCTGTAAGTGGTGACGGCGAAATTGTGTTTGAAGTCTTAAATGTATCATATTATACATAATTGCTATTTTTTGGTGTAGATTTGTCGCAAAACTTATTACTTAGTCAGGCTCTAACGTTTGTGTAGGTCAGGGAGCATGCTTTAGAAGCAGTGCATTAAGGCATTGATGCGTGCTGATTCAAACAGCGAAAGATTGGCACGCGACCAAAACATTGCCTTTTTGGGCTGAACATTGCTAAGTGTTGAAGCATCCTGCTATGAGCAGCAGATTCCAAGCAGCACAAAGAATCTGTTGCGGCCAAGACATAGTTTGGTGGGCTGCGTCAACAGTAAGGCTTAGACCTGGCCTATACAAAATTTCAAGGGTGGAAACATACGGCGTTTAGCCGTCAACATTCCACTTTTTTTGGCGCGGCTGTCTTCTCTTTTGATGGGTAAAGGTTTAAGTGTACCGTTTCTGCTTATTGTGCAAAAGGTGTAAAATATGCCAACTCACGGTTCACTCTCAAAAGCTGGAAAAGTAAGGTCTCAAACCCCAAAAGTCACAGCTCAAGAAAGGACAGCTCCAAGCCCCAAAAACCGGAACAGACGCAACTACGAAAAACGTACGATTCTGCAACGGAAAGCCGGGCAAAACTGGATGCAATAAGTGGAATTATTTTCTTTTATTCAGCGTTTTTTAGCTAGTGTACTTTATCTATTTGTAAATTAAACTCTAATTCGGCTTTCACTCTTGACAGATACTGCGCTTCGTGAAATCATCGAAACCCTTCTCTCTACACAATCACCTACACGTAACGATGTAAACAAACTCAAAATCAAGACTGCAGGCAAATACCACCTGCCCAAAGTCCCCTCCAGCGCAGACATCATTGCCCAACTAACCCCAGAAGAATCCAAGGTGCTTCTTCCGCTTCTCAAACGCAAAACCACACGCACCATCAGCGGCGTCACAGTCGTTGCCACCATGACCAAACCCTACCTCTGCCCGCAGCCAGAACCCTGCGCATACTGCCCCGGAAGGCCCCTCAACTGGGTCGCCGCAGAGCTACACAGGACACGAGCCAGCCGCCATGCGTGGTGCACAAAACAATTTTGACCCCTACAGTCAGGTCATAAGCCGCATCGAGCAGTTGACCCAAATCGGGCACAAAGTCGATAAAATCGAGCTAATCGTCATGGGCGGCACCTTCCCAGCCACCCCAACGGAGTACCAGACGTGGTTTATTCAGCGTTGCCTCGACGCCATCACAGGCAAAACTTCGGGTAGCCTTGAAGAGGCAAAGGTAAATGCTGAAGTCAGCGCAACCCGCAACGTAGGCATAACCGTGGAAACCCGTCCCGACTGGGCTAAGCAACCTCACATCGACGCCATGCTCTCCATGGGCGTAACCCGCATCGAGTTGGGCGTGCAGAACCCCGACGATGCAATCTATCAGCTTGTCGGTAGAACACACACTGTTGCAGATGTGGCTGAGGCGACGCAGGTTGCCAAGGATGCGGGGCTAAAAATTGTTTACCACATGATGCCTGGCATGCCTGGGAGCAACCCAGAAAAAGACGTTGAAGCCTTCAGGCGCATCTTCACCGACCCAGCGTTTATGCCTGATATGATTAAGATTTATCCGTGCCTTGCCATCGCAGGCACCAAAGCCTATCAATGGTACCAGCAGGGTACCTACACACCGTACACTACGGAGGAGGCGGCTGAAGTTATCGCCCAAATCAAGCAGTTCATCCCAAAATGGATCCGTGTAATGCGTGTACAACGGGACATTCCAGCGCAGCTGATTTTGGCGGGAGTAAAAAAGAGCAACCTGCGTGAGCTTGCCCAGCAGAAGTTGGCGGAGAGCGGTCTGCATTGCCAATGTATCCGTTGCCGTGAAGTAGGCCACCGTCTGCAGGTTGACGGTGTTAAACCTGACCTCGAAAAAGTCAAGGTCCTAACCACCCGCTATGAAGCATCCGGCGGCACCGAACTCTTCATCTCAGCCGAAGACCCCCAAAACAACGTGCTTCTGGGCTACCTGCGACTCCGCATTCCCTCAGCAAAAGCTCACCGACAAGAAATCACCGAGGTCCCATCCGCCATCGTCCGCGAACTCCATGTTTACGGTCCTCTTGTGCCAGTGGGCAAACGAAGTGACGGCGCTTGGCAGCACCGCGGCTACGGCAAAGAGTTGCTGGCGGAAGCCGAACGGATTGCGTGGAAGGAGTTTGGCGTCAAAAAACTTTTGGTTATTAGCGCGTTGGGGACGAGGCGGTACTATATGCGTTTGGGTTACCTACGGGACGGCGTTTACGTTTCGAAGAACCTGCAGTAATCAAACTCTGCTGTATGGTTGATTCGGTGTCTTCTTGTGTTTCTTGACGTAAAACAGGGCTACCACAACAGCGGCAACTACAGCCGCAACAATGGCTGCTGCAGACCAGATTATTGACGACTGAGAAGGGTTTATCTCTGGAGAACCCGAGGCTTTTGCGGTGTCTGGTGTAAACTTGGCAAGCCAAATTGAATTGTCTAGTGAACCCAAAACTGCGTAAGCCCCATCGCCCATAACGAGCACATCAGATGCAGCACCTGGATGATAGTCCTCCACGCTGCTAAACGTTTGGTTCAGTGTAACGTCGCCTAAGGCGTTAATCTTGAACAGCAGTGACACGTCGTAGGTGTTAGAGTGCCATCCGATGGGCTGAGAAGCATAAGACCCAACAATGAATAATCCATCGTCGGGCGTTTTGACGGCTGTATAGACGAAGCTGTTGTCGCGGGGGCTCGAAGCGTAGGTTCGGCTCCACAACCAGTTGCAGTCCGAAGCCAACTTGACCAAGAAGGGCGAGTTAAAGTTGCTGTCCCTGAACTCGGCTGTTCCAGCGAGGAAATACCCGTCGCCTGTGGAAACGACAAATGCATTGTCGAGTAGGATGGGGTTTGTCTGTTTTATGCCTAATTGGTCGTAGAAATTGTAGCTTTTAGTGAACCGTATATCACCGTTTGCATCGGTTTTGATAATCCAAATGTTGGGTGAGTTGACGCCAGCTGTGGTGGGGAAGTTGTATGTGTAACCAACTAAGATGTAACCGCTGCCACTGGCCTCTGCAAGTGCCATGTCGCCATCGTGTGGGACAAAACTGAGTGACTTGTTCCATTGGACATTGAATTCCCTGTCGGTTCCTATGAAGCTGAAATCTTGGCTTTTACAGACAAACACATAGCCGTCGCTTGTTTGCTGAACTCCGAAGATTTGGCAGCCGAACGTTACGTTCGACTCCAGTTGCCCTCGCTCATTAAATAGGTAAATGTAGTAGCCGGCAACAACCACATAACCCGTATCCGCAACCCAATAAACTTCCTGTGCATTCAGCGAAATCGAGGGCGATACCTCCCTTTGCCACTCCACCGCTCCAGATGAGTTAGTTTTTATCATACTCCCTTTGTATGATTCGTCGCCGCCTGTATGTTCCCCACGGTAAAAGTAGTCTCTGAGGCTTGCAACGATTAGGTATCCGCCGTCGCCTGTTTGGGTAAAGGCTGCTCCTCCGTCAGTGTGGGTGATTGGTATGTTGTCGCTTGTTGTTTCGGACGCTCGGGGGTAAGTTCTGCTCCAATCCAACTGTGTGGATTGAGCCGCTGAGGCAAAGAATGGAGCAGCCAGCAGCAAAGCGACCAACAGTACAACTAACCCCATAGCAGTCTTCATGTGCATCGAACTATTTACAACGGGGTATTCTCTTATTTGGTTTTACCAGTAGATCAAAAATCTGTTCTGCTTGCGTTTTGCTTCACAACCAATCAGCAAACTAAACCAAACGCTGCCCCCAAAAAGCATTGCACCACAAACGCCACAGGTTGTTGTTGTGTATAGGGGCTTCTCAGCAACAACATCAAATAAAAATTTGACCTAAGATACTTAGTTAACGTTTGTTCACGATAAGGTTAAAGACTAAGACCCATATCTTTCCACAGAAACAGAGGCTTTTAGATGAGCGACAAAGCTGACGATTCAGGTTACCGGGGCATGGCACTGCGCCTCCTCAAAGCAGCCGACTGCAACATCGGCGACATCCTAAAAATCACCAGCAAAAGCAAAACCTACGAGGGCATCTTGATCCCACGTTTCGGCGAAGGCTCCGCCATCATCATCAAAATGAAAAGCGGCTACAACATCGGCATAGACGCCGCAGCGGACGTGCAAGTGGAGAAAATCGGTAAAGGGTCCCCGCCCAAATTCGAGGCGCCGCCGCTGCCCAAACAGAACCCTGCACTTCCACACGTGGTCATCATGAGTACAGGCGGCACCATCGCCAGCCGCGTGGACTACCGAACAGGCGCCGTCCGCTCAGCCATGTCCGCAAGCGACCTCTACGGCGTCGTCCCTGAACTTGCTGATTTAGCCCGTGTGGACACCGAAATTGTGTTTAGCATTTACAGCGAGAACCTTCGGCAGCAGGACTGGACGGAACTCGCTAAAAAAATTGCCCAACGCATTAAGGAGGGAGTGGACGGAGTTGTAATCGCCCATGGCACAGACACCATGGCTTACACTTCAGCGGCACTGAGCTTCGCGTTGCAGAACCTCCCAGTCCCAGTTATCTTAGTTGGCGCCCAACGGTCTTCTGACCGACCCAGCAGCGACGCCGCAACCAACCTCATAGGCGCAGTCAAAGCCGCGGGTGAGGGTCCGTTCGCAGAGGTTGGGTTAGCGATGCATGAAACCGTCTCGGACACCTCAATCGTTGTACACCGAGGCGTCAAAGTACGCAAGTGCCACACCAGCAGAAGGGACACTTTCAAATCCGTCAACGGCTTCCCCATCGCCAGAATCCAAGACCTCAAAGTCACCATGACCGGTGACACCTACCAGAAACGTGACCCCAAACGCAAACTGATCCTCAAACCAGACTTCAGCGACAAAGTGGCATTGGTCAAATTCTACCCTGGACTTGACCCCTCGGTAATCGACTTTTATGTCGAAAAAGGCTTCAAAGGCATCTTACTCGAAGGCTCAGGCTTGGGTCATGTGAGCAAATTCTGCTTCGAAGCAATCAAACATGCAACCGCCAAGGGCGTGGTGGTTGCGTTGGCTTCGCAGTGCATCTGGGGACGCGTAGACATGAACGTTTACGATACTGGGCGCGACTTGCAGAGTTTTGGCGTCGTGCCCTTGGAGGACTTGTTCCCCGAAACAGGCTTAGTGAAGCTCATGTGGGCTCTGGGGCAAACCGATGACCCGCAAGAAGCCATAAAACTGCTTAAAACCAACATTGCAGGCGAATACTCGTCGCGCACGTTGCCACAGGAAGGCACGCTGCACTATGAAGGAGGTCAACAATAATGTCCAAAACAACCATTGACTACGCGAAAGTCGGTTTAAAAGTCGGCTTAGAAATCCACCAGCAACTAAACGTCAACAGCAAACTGTTCTGCAGTTGCCCACCCCTCCTCTTCAAGGAAGACCCCGAAATCACATTTTTGCGCCGATTGCGCCCCACCCAGAGTGAACTGGGGCAAGTTGACCCTGCAGCCTACTTTGAGTTCCAGAAGGGCGTTAAAATCCTCTATGAAGCCAATCGCAAAAGCAGTTGCCTGGTCGAAATGGATGAGGAGCCCCCGCACCCCATAAACATAGACGCGGTGGAAGTCGTGTTGATGGCTTCGCTTATGATGAATATGCAGCCCGTCGACGAAGTCCACGTCATGCGCAAAACCGTCATCGACGGCAGCAACACCACGGGTTTCCAGCGCACCGCCATCATCGCGTTGGACGGCTGGATAAAAGTCGGCGACAAAGTCATCCCCATGCAAGCCTCCAGCCTCGAAGAAGACGCCGCCCGCAAAACAGGCACTATGGACGAGGGCAAAACCATCCGTTACCGCATCGACCGATTAGGCATCCCACTTATCGAAGTTGCAACGGCACCCGTCATCTATTCGCCGCAGGAAGCGCAGGAAGTCGCGTTTGCCATCGGCAGAATACTGCGAGACACAGGCAAAGTCATGCGTGGCTTGGGCACGATTCGTCAGGACCTAAACGTTTCACTGCCAAACGGGGCTTTAATTGAGATTAAAGGTGTTCAGGAACTCGAATTAATCTCGACCGTCGTCGATTATGAGGTCCAGCGCCAACTAAACTTAATCGCCATCAAAGGAGAACTCGCTAAAAGGGGCATAACATCAACCTTGTTAAAGGCAGAGTTTATCGACGTCACTGGACTCTTCCAAGCCACCAAAAGCAAAGTCATCCGCAAAGCAGTAGACAAGAACCAAAAAGTCCTCGCCGTAAAACTACCTGGATTCAACGGTTTAACCGGGCGCGAATTAATGCCAAACTTCCGCTTAGGCAGCGAATTATCTGATTACGCTAAATTCTGGGGCAGAGTCGGCGGCATATTCCACACCGACGAGGTGCTCGCCAACTATGGCATCACACCCGAAGAAGTCACAGAACTTAGAAAAGCAGTTAGCGCCTCTGAAGGCGACGCCGTGGTGTTCGTAGCCGACACAGCCGAAAACACCCATGACGCCCTCAAAGCAGTCGTTGAACGCTGCAGAGAAGCCCTCGCCTGTATTCCGCAGGAGACCAGAACAGCCAAAGACGACGGCACAACCCGTTACATGCGACCCCGCCCAGGCGCCGCACGCATGTACCCTGAAACCGACATCCCCCCGCAACCAATCACAGCCGAATTAGTGACGGATGTGCGCTCGCATCTGCCTGAGCCAGCTGACAAAAAACTCGCCCGCCTCACCAAACAGTACAGCCTCAACGAAAAACTCGCCAAACAACTCATCGACTCCGAATACATCACCCTCTTTGAGGAAACAGCCAAAACCAGCGGTGTTCCAGCCTCTACAATCGCAGCTTTCCTTACCGAAACCGTAAAGGCGCTGCAAAGGGAGGGCATCCACACCGAACATGTCTCAGACGAACAAATCAGCGTCATCTTCAAAGCCGTCGGCTCCGGCGAACTTGCCAAAGAAGCCATCGCAGATGTGTTTAGCTGGCTAGCCCAAAACGAAGACAAAACATTGCAGGACGCAACCGCTGCTTTGGGGCTGAAAATGTTCACAGAAGGAGAATTGGCCCAATCATCGACCGCATCGTCGCCGCCAACAAAGCCCAAATCGAAAAGTTGGGCAAGAACGCGTTTGGCATGCTGATGGGCGCCGCCATGAAAGAAGTCCGTGGAAAAGCAAACCCTGAGCTTGTTGGCAAACTCTTGCGGGAACGTCTCAAATAGCCCTTTTTTAGGGGTTCATTTTGTGTTTTGGTTGTTTTATTATAGTTGTTGTTGGCAGAAACCTGCTATGCACAACAACAACCAACGGCTTGTTTAAGAGACGCTGCTTCTGTTTTGGCGTTTAATCCACGTTGCTGGCTGGTTGTGCAATCAACACCAATCTTCTCTAAGATCCGCCAAAGCAACCCGAACTTAACCCCTAAAACACTCAACCCCTTAAGCAAAAACACAACCACCTGAGCCATTAGGACGTTTGGCTTTATGCACCAAGGGTCGCCGGTTCAAGTCTGGCTTGGAAACCAACCTGCATTTGATTCCTTTTTTGGTTGTGTGGGTGATAGCTTGATAAGCATTTGTTTAGGCGCTTTGCTGTAAACCTGTCGCAAATCCTAAAAAGCATAGTACACCATATAGCCCTATGAGGCACAACCGTTGAAACACATTGAAGCCCGCATCAAAACCCCTTTCGGCGAAGTCATAATCGAAGGCGAAACCCCCCAGGAAATCCTCGACATGCTGGGCAGCATACCTGAAGACTTTACCGAAAAACTCTCTGATTTCGTCACCAACCGCCTGACCCCCTCTGGAGCGCAGCTAAAAGGCATCGTCGAAACCACCACCGAAGGACCAGTAATCGTTACAAGGGAAAACTTGACTCACTATGAATCCGTGGGCTTGATCCTTTATGCCTCGGACGATCGGCGTAACACTGCCGCGGGGGTGCAGAAGCTTTTGGAGTCCAGCGGAATCAAAGTTATGGTGCCCGCCCGCCTAAACGAAATGACCAAGCGTGGCCAAGTGTTCAAGCCTGATCCTAACAAGCCTGATTTCAAGTTGACATTGCAGGGTGAGAAGTGGGTAGAGGACGAGGTGCTAAGTAAGCTTCGGGGCAAAATGGCTTAAGGGTTAGCGCTTAATTTCCCAAAAAGCATATTACTTGCTTGCTATAACCTCTTTTGAGGAGAAAGCAATGTATTTTGTGCCTCTTATGATGGCGATTGTTCACTCAGTACTGGACAGTTTGGGAATCAGCGGGTTGGATTTGACTCTTCTTATCGTATTGGTAATCATCGGTTTAGTCATCATTGTTCTCGTCAAACTCTTCATAGTGCTTATCCCCGCGATTATCGTTGCGTTGATAGTGTATTTCCTAACTGGCGGCGACTTGTTCTGGACAGGCATAGCATTCCTGGTGGTTGCGGCGCTCTCGATCATAGCGAAACTGTAGTCTCCCAACCTTCCCCTCTTTTCTGGAGTAAAATTACGCAACTGAATTTTTTAAAAGCGTTTTACAGTAAAAAGAACCCAAACTCAGCATATTCGGCGCACATCACTATCCGAGGCGACAAGAACAACAACAAAATGGAACGGTTGAATGGTGAAATCCGTGACCGAGAAAAGACAATGCGGGGCTTAAAAATCAACGAAACCCCTATTCTTCAAGGCTACCAGATTTTCCATAACTATGTTCGCCCTCACATGGCACTTGAAGGCAGAACCCCAGCCGAAGCATGTGGAATTAAAGTTGAAGGCAAAAATAAGTGGTTAACTCTGATTCAAAACGCTAGCAAAGAGAGAAAGGGTAGCGGATAAGACTCACGGACAATATTGCGACTTGTCTCGGTGCAAGCAGGGCATGATTAAAGGCGTGAGTTCTCCGCTATCCCTCTACTATTTTTTATCCGTTTTCCTAGCCGTATTTGCTCAGCACTCAGACAGCCAACCCGCTTATCGCTCAGAACTCAAATGCTCGGCTCGACAGAAATCACAAGGTTAGCCCCGCAATTCTTTCTTTTATTTAACCCATAAACAGACGAAAGTTTACATGGAAAGGCAACAGACGTAGAGTTGACAGTACCCGTATTCATAAGGCTTTTATATTTGGTAGGAGGTTCTTGCATATTAAACAGCATTGGACAGTGACCAGTAATGTCGATGATGGAACCAAGTAAAAAACCATTAAACGTGCTCATTAAACAGTTACATGGCAATATCGAGGTTGTTCTCAAAAACGGCTATGAATACAAGGGAAAAATGATCAAGGTCAACGGCCACATGAACATTCTCTTGGAAGGCGCCACCGAAGTCAAAGAAGACCAGTTAATGACCAACTACGGCAACGTGCTTCTCCGCGGAAACAACGTCCTCTACATTGTTCTAAACGCCAACATACACTAAACGGGCAAGCGACCTGCTTCCCCCACCACGTATTGGCAAGCTTCTTCCACAGCCAATTCCAAGCTGAATTTACGGTAAAAAAACGTCAGCACATTTCTCAAATCCCTCTCAAGCAACTCCGCCGCGTTGGCATGGTCAGTTTTTACTGCTTGGGGCCAATCAATAATCAAAATGTGCCCGTCAGGCTGCAAAATAATGTTGTATTCACTTAGGTCTGCATGTATAAGGTGGGCTTTTGTGTAGGCTTTTTTGACGTTGCGCAGGATTTCCCGCAGCACTTTTTCGGGTTTGCCTATGTCTTTGTATTTGCCTAATTCGCCACCTTCAATCATGCCCATGGCGATGACGTGGCGGTTTTGGCTGAGGGGTTCTGGAACTGCCACTCCGTTTTGGTAGGCTAATTTCATGGCTTGAAACTCTTTCTCCGCCGCTATATGCGACTGGAAAAGCCATGTTGAATGCTCCCGGATGTAGCCGCGTTTGCGTCGGGTTTGCCTAAAACTGATTCTGCCTAACCGGTGGAACTTGACTGCTATGCGCTTGCCGCTTTGGCTGAGTGCGTCGTAAACGTCTGCTTCTTTGCCGACTCCTAGGGTTTGCCCAAAAGAGCTGATGATGTCTGCTTTTACAAGGGCGTTTATGGCGAGGCAGTCGTATCCGGCGTAGTTTAGGGTGTATCCTGTGTAGGCGGTGCGGGTTCGGTAGATTAGGTTTAGTTTGTCTAGTTTGCCAAGGGTGTAGGTGATGCGGTCGAGGGGGACTTTGCTGTATTTTTCTATTTGTTCTATGGGGACGAATTCCCTTTTTGCCATGGCTGCTTCGATGATGTGGAGTATTCTGAAGTCTTCGCTTTCCAGTTCCCGAAATATTTTGACTGCTGTGTCGGCGCTTGACATAACTAATCGTTTAATAGGTTGTTTTTCACTATTAAACTAGTCGACGGTGTATTTTGCCTTTTTTTAGGTGTTGCTTATATGGGAGAAACGGAATTAAATGGGCTATATGCCAAACGTGTGCACCAAATAGATATCATTGATTAGTAAAACTCCCTGGTCTATAAAATGGCAGTAAACCAAGAAAATGTTTCCAAGGTACTTTCAGTCCTATCCCATCCATTGCGAAGGGACATACTACTTGATCTTAGTAACAACGGTGAGTCCTCCTTCACAGATTTGCTGAACATGCTTAAAGTCGACACAGGCAAACTCAGCTTCCACCTCCGCGCCCTCGCACCTTTCATAGAGCAAACCCCAAATGGCAAATACAAGCTTAGCCGAGCAGGAGAAAGCGCAGTCCGTATCATCCACGATGTCGAAGGCTGGGCAGAAGCCGCCGACGTACAGGGCAGAGCGAGTTCACTTCCCCTGGCGTCTTTCAGGAATCGCATGTTCGCTTTCCTCATAGACTTCGGATTAATCCTTGCAATAACCATGACCATCATCGTTGTCCCCGGCTTAATTTCACCAGACATCTCCCTGTTCTTATCCAACACCGTTGGCACCGCACTTTTCATCACAATCGGCTTGCTCTGGCTCTACTCCACCCTTCTGGAAGGCTTCAACGGCCAAAGCATAGGCAAACGCATCATCGGCATCAAAGTCGTGCGCACAGACGGCAAAAAAATGAGTTACGACCACGCAGCCGTCCGCAACTTCGGCAAAGTCCTGCCGCTTTTGCCGTTTGATTTGCTGTTTGGTTGGCGCATCAAAAACGACGCGTTCATGCGGTACTTTGACAAGTTCTCGGGAACAACCGTCATCAACCTCCGTTCTTAACCGCCCTTTTTTCGGTAAACTCTTATCTTGGCGTATGCAATGCCTTCTTTTGGGACTGCTATGAGTGAGAGGGAACTTCGGGTTTCAAAAATCAAAGACGGCACAGTCATCGATCACATCCGCGGCGGCTTCGCACTTGACGTGATTAAAATTTTGGGGATAACAGGCAAAGAAGGACGTGTGATGACCATTGCGATTAATGTACCCAGTAAAAGCTTCGGCGCCAAAGACATCATAAAAATCGAAGGCAAAGCACTTAGCCCCCAAGAAGTAAACCGCATCGCCCTTGTCGCACCACACGCCTCGATTAACATTATTCAGAACTATGAGGTCATCAAAAAACTGGAAGTTAAGCTCCCCCACACCATAGAGGGCATCCTCAAATGCGCCAATCCCCAATGCGTAAGCAACAGCGAAGAACCCATCCACACCCGATTCGAGGTCAAACATGAGGAGCCGCTTGTGCTGAAATGCCACTACTGCGGCGTCACCCTCGAGCAGGCTGATGTGCTGGGGCAGCTTAAAGCAAACGCTGCTTAGCCAACTCGAAAAGTTCCTCAAAATCCTTTTTGGAAAGCGCCCTGCCCGTATTAATGGTTGGGCACTCAAGGGTAAAAGTGAAAACATGCATGTTTCTGTTCACGTCAAACTTTAGTTCAAAGGGGTAGAACCTGCAAATCAGCGCCCTATGCTCATAGATGTTGCATCGGTTTTTTTTTAGGAAGATACAGTCGCCCTCAACCTTCTTCATTTCATAGATGTATGGTTGGGTACCGTTTGATTCAACTGCAAAGTCCTCGATGGGCAACCCGGTTTGCGCAGATATCTCTTCGGCTTCGCTTTCCAGCAGCAGTATATGCCGCCGTTTGTGGTCTGTATCGCCACAGCACAAGCCGCAGCCATTGCAGGCGAAAGAGACGTTGGGGGGATAGGTGAAGTCCACGGTGAATCAACACCATATCCGCGGCTTGCGGATAAAAACTTGGCGTTACTTTTGGGTTTCCCCGCTCTGATTGCTGCGGTGTCCCTCGCCGTACTGGTAGGGTCTGCCCAAGTTCTTGGCGAGTTTCTTGGCGAAAACTTCATCCATGTTCATGCGGGGGCACGCTAAGCGGCTGGCGTCGAGGATGTAGAAGATTACGTCGATGAGTTCCTCAGCGAGCTTTTCTTCACCCAGCCCCTTCTTCCATGCGTCGCTGGCTTCGCCTAGCTCGATAAACGCGAAAAGCAACTTTTTGGGGATGTCCTCAGGTTTATTGTAGAATCCTTTAGCGATGACTAAGGCTTCGATTTCTTTTTTCATCTCTTCCAACTGCAACTATCACTGCTCTCCTTGAACCCTTGAAAGTATAGAGCACCAGTATAAAGCAGTTCTTTTCAAGTCAGGGCACCAGCTAAGTTGATTGCCTATTGCAGAAACGGTATAATAAACTGCTACATCGACTGTTATACACCCGATTGCCCTTAAACCGTAAAGGCTTAAATTTGATCGAAGCGTAGTGCCTGCAAAAAGTTGGCATCCCAATGCTAAAAAGTAAGCAATGCACAACAGCCCTACTTTTGATAGCCCTTTTAGTGGTTAGTTTTCTAATGTATAGTGTGGATGCATCGACACCAACACCTCTCGCATCAACTGACACCCTTCATAGGCAGGGAACCCAGCTTGTTAACAGTCTTGGAAACCCAGTTGTCCTGAGGGGAACAACAGGTGACTTCGTAAATAACGGGCAGGGCGGCTGGATGACAAAAAGCGGTTTCACATTTGATATTTCAGCCGCAGCCGAGCAGCTTGATTTGATGCAGAATTGGGGATTTAACAGTCTTAGAATAACGATGTCAGTGGAGCTATGGCTAAAAAATATGGATGACAACCGAGCCAACTTACGCTACGTTATCGCTCAAGCTCAACAACGCGGGATCTATGTTACAGTCGCGCCATGGTCCGTTCTATATAGTGGTGACCCATCGGGTGAGTGGCAATCAAATGCTTTGCCCTATCCCCCCTATCAAGGAGACCAATCATACCAAACATTAACCGCCACCGAAACAGTGATACCAAGTAAGCAAGCATTCATCGATTTCTATGGGCAACTGGTTAATGACCTCAAAGGTTACCCCAACGTACTTTTCGAAGTATGGAATGAACCTCACGCTGACATTTACGCGGGTGAAGCAGCCAGAGCGGACTTTTTTGCCAATGTGGTGAACCCAATAATTGCTAATTCCCGAAACTCTGGGGCCCAACAACCATTTGTCATTGACGGCAACTGGGGAGGAATCAATGTAAGTGATTACTTGCCATACGTTCAAAGCATCCCTGACAACAACTTTGTGCTCTCATTCCATCTGTACACCCACTTTGGACATCTTGGCGCTTGGGGGAACCCGACAGATTACACTGGTTTAATGAATGCTTTCACTGCCAGCGGAGTGTTAGATGCTTCCAAGCTTTATCCCATTTACTTCGGTGAAATGGGAATAACGGTGGGTTCTCCGTCTGAACTGACCCAGTATGATAATATCTTGCATATTTTCTCTGATCACAAATGGAGCTGGGGCGTCTGGTGGTTTAGAGATATCAATATCTTTGCGTTTGTTGACTCAACAGGGGGCCCCAATACTCAAGGCTTGATTTACCAAAAATGGCTCCAAATAACAACGCCTGCCCCCTCGCCTACACCTATACCAACCATGTCGGTAACTCCAACGCCAAGTCCAACTCTAACCCCTTCATCAACTCCTAATCCATCAGTCTCGCCAACGCCAAACCCCATACCGGCGCCGATGACATCAACTACTCCAAAACTAACCTCTTCGCCAAATCCAACAGCAACCCCGACAGCCACGCCGACTTCGCCGACACCAACACCGACACCTTGGTCTACCACAACATCTCCCTCTACATCAACTCCTACGCCCTTACCCACTACAACCTCAACAGCCGACCCCACTCCAAGCTCTAACGGTAAATACGTTACTGGCTTGGCATTACCCCCCATAGCCGCTATTGCCGTTGGGTTAACCTTGATTTTTAAAAAGAGAAAAAGGTTCGAGCCCACTGATGAAATAGGTTAAAATAGCAATTAGAATTAGTTCGTTTGGTTAGCTGATTCTGTTAATGCTTTTTTTGGATTGTGGGGATGTTTATTGGGGATTGCGTTCGGAGTGTGATAGCGGTGTGCTTTTGTTTGGGTTATGCTAGTGCTCGATTGTACTGTGCTGTTCCTTGCTCCTCATTGATTTCGCGCACAGTAAAAAGCGACGGTACATGCTTCCACATCCAAATGGGCCCAACTCAACATGCCGCCATGCAAGGCGTGTGGAAGAAAACGCAGATCCACACCGAAACAGACGCTAAAAACTGTTGCACCCCCCAAACACAACGCAGCCCACAACCAGTCCTGTGGCACCCCGCAAAACGCCACACCCACATAAAGAGAAAAAACGCATTCTTGCCCTCAGAGGTGGAAGCAGCTTTATTCTGTGCTTCTATACGTCCACACGATCTTAGGTGAGTTGCCGATGGAAACGAGCTTGCGCTTAACAAAGCCATGCTGTTCCAGTCGAAGCAAAACCGCCTGAACCACTTTAGCGCTCACTTTTTTGCCCCTTGCCTCCGCAACTGCCTCTGTGATCTCTGCGCCTGTCAGGTTCTTGTTTTTCCCAGACAAGTTCTTCATAGCCTCCAAAACAATTCGCTCTTTTGCCGATCCGTAGCTGCTAAAGATTTTTGTGTCGATGCCGATTTTTCTTTGCTCAGCAAAATACTGCACCGCGAATGCGCCGACGAATAAGATGCTCAACGCTGCCAGCAACCCCTGTTGAGCCGGAATACCCAAGCTGATTAACGCTTGACTCTTAAGCGGTTCCCACTTAGCAGCTATAACTTGCCCGGCGTCGAAGAGTTCTTTTTCCGGTTCAGCGATGCCAGTGGTTTGGTTGGTAAGAACAATCAAGCTAATACGCACGTACTTCTGTTCCACGCTTACGCCTGTTTTAACGGTTGCTTTCTCAAACCAGTACAGCGTTATCTGTCGGGTGCCATCCGTGTTGTCGAACGCGAGAAACTGCGCAACCAAATTGGAGCCTGAGAGAAGCTCAACTGCTCTTTGATCTAAAGTTGTGACCAAAGGATTGTGTCCCTGAGCCGTCTGGTAGGATATTAAGCAGGATTCCCAGTTGTGAAGGGCAGTAAGACTGCCCGCGACGCCGATGTCTGCGTAGATGCTGAATTTTGAATTGTTTTTAGCGCCGTAATAGTACATTGCAGACAAATCCTGACCCGTAAGCTGCTCATAAGCAGTGTCCCTGTAGAGGTAACTGAGTTGGTAATCAGTTATTGGGGGAAAAAGATTCACTGGTTCCTGGTTCACATTGCTTGATGAATACTCAATCTCGCCCTTAGCAGTTACAAAAGTCGGCGCCTGAATCGTTTGAACAACGATTAAACAGGCCAAGAGCAGAAGCAACATCGTCACATAAGTCTTTTTAGAAAACGCCCAGTTTCTCCTCCCTAAAAATCTGCCGCAGCCCTCACAGAACGCCTTCAACTTAATCGGCTTCGATGAGCATTTTGGGCAGGGCAGAATTTCTTGAGGTCTTGTCTGAATCTTCATTTTCAAAAGCTTATCAGATATTATTAAAACCAAGAATGCGCCGAAAACTATCAAGATTAATCCGGCTATGGAGTGGAGAAACATTGCTGCTTCTTCCCCCAGCCAGTAACCTACTGAAATTATACCTATAATACGTAGAAGATTAAGCAAAGCAAACACGAAGAAGCCGGAAGCAAACAGCAGCAGCTTCTTAAATACTGAATTCTGAGCGACAAACGCAAAGAAAGCCCCAAACATGACAAACGCTATTAACGAATAAATTCCGGAACAGGGCAGGTCAACAGAGAACGAAGTGGGAGTACCCGCAGCAGTTGTTAGAACCAAAGTGGGGGTCCATTAGAAGTCGATAAAGTAACAGGCACATGTACACCGCTTAAAACGCCGAAAGCCACTTGCGTGTTAAAATTAGCCATGGCTCCTCCGGCAGCATAGAGAACAGTGGAGGGTATGGGAACCAAAAAGAACAGGAACAGAATCGGAAAAATCAGAGCACGAAGGGCATAGCGATTTAGGAGAAGCAGAACAACACCTGCTAAGAAGATTGGAAGCTAGCTTAGGTGGTACTCAAGTGGGTAAAAAGTGTTTGAGCCATACCAGTAGAAAATAACTGCGGTTAAAATCAGGATGACTCCTAGAAGCTTGTCAAAATACTGCGGCAGTTGTCTTTTTTGTGTTTGGTTTACCGATACTGAGGCATTAACAAGGTCTTTTTTTAAGTAAAAAAGGAATCCTGCGAAGAAGGGCAAAAAAAGGATATAACTGTAAGAATCACTATAGTCGCTCAGGTATGAAATAATCGGCAAATAGTTGCAGAGAAAAACTGAAAAAAGAAAAGACGAAACTTACGCGAAAAATCAGGCAAGTAACTTACTTGCTTTTCTTTTCTTTCACTAGTTCGCCGTTTTCCGCTGGCACCAAGACTGCTGCTGCCACAGTGGTGGTCCAGAGTCCGTTTTTGTCGCCTGCTGCGCTTTGGGTGGTGTTGGCGGTTTTGATGATGAGACCGGTTGTTTTGAAGATTTTTTTGCGTTCGTCCCAGGCGGTTTCTGGGTCAAACTGTATACCCATGGTGGTTGCAAGCATGGTTGCGGCGAGGTCTTCTGCGTAGTCGCCTGCGGTTTCGTCTGTTTGTCCGAAACTGTGGTGTTCGCTAAGGTAGCCGTACTGGTTTTTGCCGCTGGGGATGGCGACGCCGACTGATGAGGCGACGAGGCGGTGGGGTTCGTTGGTTGCGTTGCGGGCGATGACGACAAAGGTGATTTCTCCGGGGGAAATCATTTTGAGTCCCTTTTCTCGGGTGATAAGTTCGCAGCCTGGTGGGACGATGCTGGAGACGCTGACAAGGTTGCACATTTGGATGCCTGCATCTCGGAGGGCTAATTCGAAGGATTGGAGTTGTTCTTTATGTTTGCCCACGCCTTTTGTGAGAAAGAAATATTTCGGAATCATTGTTTGTCGGAAAATATGGATTGCAGAATGCATTTATTAGTGTTTTGTTTGAATTTGTAGTATTACCTTTACTCCACGTTAACTCCTGAGGAAACAGATGTGCCGCGACAAAGCATCTTCAAAGATGAATCCAAACTGGACATAAACTACATCCCCCCGCAGCTCCGCCACCGAGAAACCCAGCAACGGATACTGGGCGAATTCTTCAATTTTATCCTCCAATGCCCCGGCAAAATGGCGCAACGAGTAATCTTAACTGGCGATGTGGGCACGGGTAAAACCGTGTTGGCACAGAACTTCGGCGCAAACCTCACTTCACAGGCGAACCGCCGAGGCATAAAATTCCGCTATGTCCACGTTAACTGTCGCGAATACCGGGGTAGCCTCCAGCCGATTCTGTACCAAGCCATCATTGCTTTTCAACCCAACTATCCCAGCCGCGGCTACGGTGCAGAAGAAATCCTCTCTGCCTTGATGCAAGTGCTTGACGAAGAAGACGCCACCATGATACTTGCGCTGGACGAATTTGACAGCCTAATAGAAAAAGAAGGCAGCGACGCCGTGTACAAACTTACCCGCTTCCAAGAAATGCGGCATGACAAACCGCAGCGGCTATCCTTCATTTTCATAATGCGCAACCTCGACGCCACCACACAACTCGATGAAAGCGCAAAAAGCACCCTGCAACGCAGCATCATTCGACTGGAACGCTACGGCAAAGCAGAACTCATCGACATCTTAGGCGACCGCGTGGACTTGGCATTTGAATCCGGCGTGGTAGGCGGGGATGTGGTGGATTTGGTTGCGGAGTTGGCGCATTCCGAGACGGGGAACGCACGGTTCGGCATTGAATTGTTGTGGCGCGCCGGCAAGTACGCTGATGCACAGGACGCAGAGAGGTTGGAGCCAGAGTATGTGCGCCAAGCAGTTTCGAGTATTGTGCCGAGTTTGCGGCGCAGTGAACTGGAATCTTTGGGGTTGCATGAACGCCTCTTTTTGCTTGCCGTCGCACGCACGTTCATCGAAAACAAAGAAGCCTACACCTCACTCACAGAGATAGAGCAAACCTATCAGGTCATCTGCGAAGAATATGGCGAAACCCCAAACAGCCATACCCAAATCTACAGTTACACTCAACGCTTCGCCCAACTGGGGATTTTAAAAACGCAGGTTGCTCAGGCATCGATTCGGGGTAGAACCACCCAGATTTCGCTGCCAACGATTCCTGCGGTGGAGTTGGAGAAGCAGTTGCGTGGCAGTTTAGCCGTGGAAGGGAGGGGGGTTTAGTGGAGTTTGAAGAGGTTTTCTCGTCTAAGCCCCGCATGAAAATCCTGAAATTAATCTATAATTTGCGTTCGTTAAACGCCTCAGAAATAGCGCGAAGGATAAACATGAACTACTCCTCGACTGTTGAGCACCTCAAAATTCTCATGTCAGACGGTCTCATCGTGGAGTATGTGTATGGGCGGGTGCACATGTACCGTTTCAACGAAGCTTCAGATAAAGCCAAAGCCGCAGCCGCCTTAATTGAAGCCTACGAGAAACCGTGACTTTGAAAACGGGACTTAGGTGTGTGCTGTTGTTTTTCAGTGTTTTCTTTAGTTGTTGTTGGTGAAAACCGCCTATACACAACAACTACCAACGGACTGTATCGGCGGCTGCTTTTTTGTGTCTGCGTCTGCTTTGGGTTGCTGGCTGGTTGTGGCGCAAGCAACAAGCAGAAACAAGCACGCTAAAACGCCGCCGCCCTGCTTCTCCTACACAAAAACACAACCACACAGGCGGAGTTTCGCTTAGATGGTGCGCTCATAGTACTTCTACTACGTTTCATACCCCTAATACTACGTTAATAAGTATCCAAACCGAAGAAGCAGAATGTACAGTTCACCTATGGGTCGCCTGAGATGGGGGCGATGGGGTCGGCTAGAAAGAAAAAGGGGGAAGCGTGAAGGTTTGGCTAGAAAGCTTATAGTAAAAGTGGTGCTCAGCAAAGAGCAAAAGGAAATACTAACAGTGCTATCGACACGGCTGGGCACAAGCGAAAGCGAAACAATGCAGATGACACTTATGGATTACGTTAAAGAGTTGAGTTTGATGTCAGAGGCACTGCATAAGGGAAGCGGAAATAAATCGGAAAAATAGCCGCTGAGCTTGGAATGCCGCTAATTCCTAGCTGGTTACCAAACGCTTTTTCTACGCAGGTACACAACCACAACAACCAACAACAACGCCACCACCACAGCCAACAACGCAATAACAACGACACCTACCCAATCAAGACCAAACAACACAGATGAATTTGGAATTGCAGACGAGCCAGATGGCGACGCAGAGTAATTGGCCGCATGCTGTATTGCCTGTGGATTAGTCCAGCCGCTTGATTTACCTACGAAAACATTATCAGTTGTGTAATATCCTATGGATGCTTCAACTTGAAAATCAGTTTCGCTGCCAAGTGGAATATCCAATCCTTCTAACTCCTTGTGGTAATTTCCCATAAAATCAAAAGTGCAAATGGTTCGCTCTTCATTTGATTGAGTTGTATTCACCGGTTCTACCCAAGAATTATTTCTTGGCGCCTTCCATCTCATGCTATAGAACAATTGTATATTGTTGTCGTCTGAGTCTTTATAAGGAACAAAAGGTTGATTAAGGATTGTAATAAAGACCGTTTCGTCGTATGCAGTGTAGCCTGCCTTAGTAACCACCGCTTTTCCAGTTGATTGGTCCACGCCATAAACAGGGGGAATATCAATGGGAACTATTTCATAGTTGACCCCGAAGCTGGGTGTTGATGGGTTGGTTACGCCTACCTGTGCGCACCCAGGGTTCACTAGAACTATGCTTAAGATGGTTAAGGTAATAACAAAAAATGCGGCTAAATTTCCCAACTTTACCATAATTAAAATTGGAGCACGATTTTGATAAAAGGCTTACGGTAAATCGCTTACTCTTTTGGTTGAAACATTAACTTCTTGTGATCTCACAGTTTGCTATAAGTTAAAAGCTCTTTTTTGAATACCTTTTTACGCTGAAAAAAGAAAACGCTGATCTGAAAGCTAAACAGGAAAATTAGCAAGTCCCAAAAAACTTGCCCTTTTATTTTTTTTCCTTCGCAAAGGCTGCGTTTACCAGTTTTCTTCTTCGTGTTCTTTGCCTTCCGCAACTAGTTTCTTGACTTTCTGTCCGCCCATTTTGCCTGCTTCTTCAACGGTGAGGTCCTTTTTGTTTGCACGATTTTTACTCAAAACCAGTTCACCTCCAACGCAGAGTAATCACTGCTCTAGCGCCCAACTGCAGAGAATAAAGTTATGTGATTGGTGATAGGCGTCTACAAATCAACGAATGTTGCTTCGTTTTTGGCTGTGTCCAGTAGGGCGATGCTGGGTTTGCCTGTGAGGTAACCGCAGAGTTCGCCGGGGTTCACTGATAGAGTTTTGCCTTTTTGTTCGATGCTGCGGTTGTGGCTGTGGCCGTGGATGACTGCGTTGAAGTAGCCGCTGTCTATGATGGCGCAGAGCAGTTCCAACTCATCGCCATGCAACAATGCGATTTTGTAGCCTTCCACGGTTATGGCTGCAAAGCGGTCGTGGATGGTGCAGTTTTCTGTTTCGCTGAAGCGTTTTTTGAGCAGTTCATGGTCGCCGTCGTTGTTGCCAAAGACGCCGATGAGAGGGCAGTTGAGTTTTTTTAGTTTAGCCAGCGTAAAGCCTGCCACGTAGTCGCCTGCATGCAAAACTAACTCTACTTTTTGTTCGTTGAGGATTTTTACGGCTTTTTCTATAAGAGGGAGGTTGTCATGTGAGTCTGAAATTGCGCCTATAAGCATGGTTTTTTCCCAGTTGATGTGTCTCGCGGTTGCAGTAAAGGTTTTCTTTAGTTTTGGTTGGCGTATGGTTTCCATATTCTTGTATGTTTACTCTTCTTTGTTGTTACTTGTGGTAGGCTTGTGCCTATAACAAAGCGTTATAAGCAACATACAAACGAAGAGAGACAGGTATTGGTGTTCAACGCTTTGCTTGAAGCAAAACAGAGAAGACGTGACCAGCTAAGCATAGTGGCTAACATGCTTGACATTGCGCGTAAAGGCAGCCTTAAAACCAAAATAATGTATAAAGCAAACCTGAGTTTCACACAACTAAACGATTACCTTGCTTTTCTACTTGATAACGGGTTAATCATCCAATCGTACGTGGATGGCAAAGAAGGATACGTAATAACAAGCAAAGGATTAGGTTTCCTCAAACGCCATAATGAATTAACCAAGATGCTGGACGCAAACGACCCCATACGAAAAAACCCACAGTTAACCTAAAGATTACAGCGTTGTAGTGCAGAGGGCAATTCTTTTAGGCTTTTAATTGTTTGATCGGGACAAACTTTTACTGAGTGTTGAAGCCGACGCTCAATGTAGACGGCGTGTATTCCAACCGCTTTTGCCCCCTCAATATCAGCGTCCAAAGTGTCGCCGACAAAAACTGTCTCAGCCGCTGAAACCCCAAGCATAGCGAGGGCTCTTTCAAAGATTTCTGCTGCGGGCTTGCGTTTGTTGATGGCACCGGAAACCACCACCAAGTCAAAAAATCGGTCAATGCCCCCTGATTTGAGCAGTTTAAGCACACATTCAGGGATGGCAAAGTTTGAGACAACACCCAGCTTATATTTTCCATACAGCCCCTTGAGTGCTTCTTCTGCGTCGGAGTCGATGCGGACATATTTCATGAATTCTTCGCAGAACTCGTCGGTCGCAGCCGCCACGATGGGGTCTGTTGTGGGGTAATTGTAGCCTAAGCTTTTGAGTGTTTCAGAGACGCGGACGTTGAAGTGGGGTTCCTCCAAGTTTAGGTCTGCTTCGGCGTATAATCGGTCCCGTTCGCGAATGTAGGTTTCCTCGAACTTTTCAAACGGCACATCGACGCCTTGCCCCTTTAGATACCGATACATCCGCTGCAGAGACGGCGCATAGAATTCATGGTCTTTCTCAATAAGCATCAAAGTATCGAACATGTCGAAGAGAACAGCTTTTAGAGGCATCAACTAAACCTACGGTGATTTGTTGAGGAAGAATTGGTGTTCTTAGCTAAAACTCTTTGCTACCCAATTAGCTTTCCGCATTCACTCGAATGTCGTTTTTTGGGGGTCATAGTCGGTTCGAAAAGTTATACCGATTTGTTGGAAAGTATAAATATTCGGTTGAACCATTGGCTATTTGGTCAAGAGAATGCCTACAAGAAATGTTGGACCTAAGGGACAAGTAGTAATTCCAAAACCAATGCGGGACGCTCTAGGATTAAAACCTGGAGTGGAGGTAGTCCTTGAATTGCGAGAGAAGGAAATAGTTATAAAAAAACCTGAAGTTAGCGGCAGCTACGCTGAATATTTTGTGACTACTGCTGCTCCGAAACTAAAAAAATGGGTTAACATTAAGGAGCTATTAGAAGAGGAAGTTGAGGAAAGAGTTGGCATACGTTGACTCTAATGTTTTTGTTTACCCAATATTGTACTCCCAAGAGATAAACCCACGGGTAAAGAAGGCTAACGAAATTCTAATAAGTATAGCGAAAGGCGAGTTGTTAGCTTTCACCTCAACTTTAACATGGGATGAGATTGTCTGGGCGGTAAGAAAATTTATGGGTAAGGACGAGGCGCTAAATCAAGGGCAAAAGCTGCTCGGATTCATTAATTTGCAGTTCATAGAGGTCGATGAAAATATTCTCAGTCAAGCGCAAGGATTGATGAACAATTACAACTTAAAACCACGAGACTCAATCCATATTGCTTCAGCGATTAACCGTAGATTGAAGACCATTATCAGTGACGACAAAGATTTTGATAAGGTAAAAGAAGTAACCCGTGTTCCACTTGGTTAAGTCATCGCAGAAGCCACATTTAACCATCTATTTGTCCCAGTATTCTCTTGTCCGCAAGAATTGAATCTTCGCCTTAAGCAAATCCATGTAGAAATCGTCTTTTTGGGGATGCATCTTGCCCAAGATTCGCGATGCCGTCTCGGGACCCACACCCTTCACCTGCAAGGCTCGGACGGCTTCTTTGCCATAGCTCAAGATCAAGTCGGCTTTGCGTCTGGCTTGGCTGAGTTCTTTTAGTTCCTCAGGCGGCAACTCTTTGCCCTCCCGCCGCCGTCTCAACGCATCCTGCAAGTGATTTACGTCTTGGCTGCGGTACAAAGGCGCCAGCAAGCCAGAGCCGCAGTTGCCGCATTGGGGCTCCTCTGGCAAATCCTTGATTTTCTGGTGAGTGGTCCACTGTCCGCATTTCATGCACAACAGTGTTGTTTCGCGGGCGTCGATAGCCATCTTTAGCTTGTCAATGTTGTTGACTAAGACTTTTTCGGGTGCCATCAACTCTGTGACGTCGCCGTATTTGGAGAGGATATGGTAGGCGAGCGGCGTAGGTTTCTCGTAGCTCTGATAAGTGGTGACTTTGATTTTGCCATCTTTGACTTCATGCATGATTTGTTTGGAGCGGTCTAAATCGACTTTTTCCATCATGGCTTCGCGGATGGTTTCGCGGTAGATGGGGGTGTTGTCGAAGTGGGCTTTAAGTTCAGCTTGACGCTGGTAACTCATGGTTTTGCCGCGTGGCAACACGCCGAAGCGTTCGGCGACGGACTTCATTTTGTAGCCGAAGGGGAATTTGGCGTCCAAATACTTCTTAAACGCATAATCCACAGCTTCGTCGCTTAAACCGAATAGGGTCTGCGGCAACTCCGCGAGCTCCAACTTGTTTAGCTTCCGTGGCGCCTCGATCAGGATGCGGTAACCGTCTGTCCACCAGCCGCTAATGACCTCTCGCTCGGAGAGGACACTGTCAAAGATGCCGCCCAACGTCTTGTTAACGAGTTCGCCGAAGCACGCATGTACCACAATATAGCGGTCATACACCTCTAAGACGACGTGGTTCTGCGTGGGCAATGGCGCCCCAACTTGTAAGTGCTCATAGATTTCGCTGATTGCCTGTGTCATGCTGGCTTTGTCGGAGCCCAACTCCTTCGCCAGCACTTCCGCAGCCACCGTGGGGTCGCCTGTTTCTTTGAGCACTTGGGCGATTCGCGTGCGGTTCTGCCCTGTCTGCTGCGCCAACTCGTAGGGCACAGGCAAAATCTCTCCGTCCCAACCCGGAACCGACGCCATCGGATCCTCGGAAGGCACAACATGCACCGTGCCCGCTTCCTCCTCTATCTGCACGATACGCCAGACTTTGCCTTTCATGATGAAGTTTAAGCCGACCCTTGCGTGGAGAGCCATGAATTCGTCGCCTAAGGTGCCGATTTTGCGGTCGCTGATGATGTTGACGACGGGGTAGCGGCGTTCGTCGGGTATCATGGATAGGTTTTCGTAGTAGTAGGGGCGGGTTTTTCTGGTTTTGGTCAAGGTGGTTTCGTCTTGGTTTAGTCTTATTTGGTTGAGGCTGTCTAAAAAGCGTAGCAGGTCCGCAAGTTCGGTTTTCTGGAGGTTTCGATACAGGTAACTTCGATGGATTAGCCGTGATAGGTCGACGGTGGCGACTGGCTGCTGGGTATCCATGAGTACCCCCGCGACTTGATGCGCCAAAACATCCAGCGCTACCACATGCATTACCACGGGTTCAAGAAGGTGCGCCTTTGCGTTTTTAATCGACGCCAAAGCCTCCAACATGTCGTCGGGGTAAACAGTGATTATGGTGCCCTCGGATTCCCTGCCCAGACTGTGGCCGCTTCTGCCCACCCTCTGGATGAGGCTGTTGACTTGCCTTGGCGACATGTACTGCACAACCAAATCCACCTGCCCCACATCAATCCCCAACTCCAAGGTGCTGGTGCAGATAATGGCTCTGAGCTGCCCCATTTTGAAGGCATCCTCGATTGCGATGCGTTCCTCTTTACTGATGGAACCATGGTGGACGGCGACGTCTTCTCTGCCCAACTGCGCCAGCTTATGCCCCAAAACCTCGGCGACGGTGCGGCTGTTAACAAAGATGAGCGTGGACTGGTGGCTATCCACTAACTCCAAGATACGCCTAATCCGCGATGCTGCCTCAGGAGAAGTCTCCAGTTTCCCCGCCAACTCATAGTCCGCTTCGGTGGGCGAGGGATTTTCGACGCTGTAGCGGTAGCTCTTCTGCGGCGATGCCGTGATGACGCTGATTTTTCTTCTGGTTCCCGCTAGGTAGTGTGAGATTTCCTCTGGGTTGCCGACGGTGGCTGATAACCCGATTCTTTGGAACTCTCCCGTTGTAACCAGCCGCAGCCGCTCCAGTGCAACCGAAAGCTGTGCCCCCCTTTTGCTGCCGGCTAAATCGTGCACTTCATCCACCACCACGTACTTGACGTTTCGGAGGTGCCGCCGCATCTGTGAACCGGGGAGAATCGCCTGCAGGGTTTCAGGGGTGGTGACGAGGATTTGGGGTGGTTTTTTGGCTTGCATACGCCGGGTTTTTTGTTCGGTGTCGCCATGCCGCACCTCCACGCTGATGCCTAAGCGTTGGCCCCAGTGCATGAGTCGCTTGAGCATGTCGCGGTTGAGGGCTCGCAGGGGCGTGATGTAGATGACTTTGATGCCATTCTGATTGAGGGTCTGTGTTTTTTCTTCGACCAGTTTGGAGAGGATGGGGAGGAGGACGGCTTCGGTTTTGCCGCTGCCAGTCGGCGCAATCAAAAGCACGTTTTCACCAGCTAGAATCGGCTGGAGGGCTCTGGTTTGGGGCAGCGTAGGCTCTACAAAACCCAGTTCAGCCAAGGCTTTTTGGACGGGTTGGGCGAGTAAGTTGAAGCAGGAAACAGATGGAGTTTGCATCTGCTCTATTTATCCGATGCAGGGATGCTTTAACCCTTTAGCCAAAAACCAGCATAAAACGCCTGATTAGGGGGTGCCGTCGTAGTAATGGGGGTTTTCGACGAGGTTTGCCATCGCATACCGCATCGCCAACAATTCATCCACCCAGACGCTGCCCTTCTTCATCCGCTCAACCTCCAAAACCGTGCCCATCCGAAGCTGCTGAGGCGACAGTTTCGTCTCAGGTGTAGGGAACCCTATTGCCTTCATCTTCAAAGGGTCAAGATGCGTTCTAATAGAGATGTTTCTGTACCATTTTTCGGCGGCGTTTTTCGGTTTAGCTTTATCCCACGCTTGCTTTTCATGTTCGATTTCTTCGTCGAACTCGCCATAAGACATCGAATTTTCTAGGATGTGCCCCAATTCATGGCGGAGAATCAGCTTTGTAGTAGGGGTTAGTTTGCCTGCGTTGACATCTCGTTTTACAGCGACTTTAACATCTGTTTCCGATGCTTCGGATACTCCGCCGGTGTCATAGGCGTCGACGGCACATATTCGGATTGGAGCGATTTTTTCTATAGCCTGTTCTCCATATTCGCTTCGCAGAAAGTCCTGAGCGTACTGTCGGATTTGTTCCTCTATGTACTCGATTGCAGGTTGCACGGCTAGCCTTCTCCTTTCCTATCCTTTCTCAAGTCAACCTATACTGTGGAAGTTATTTAATGGCTTGTTCCCCCACGGAAATATTTCTATTTCAGTACATATGCCATAAATTTGCACAGTTTGCCACTTTAATAGAGCAAAGGGTTCTTCTGTTCTGCTTGAGGTTTATTCCACAACCAGCCAGCAACCCATATCCACTGTAGAACACAAAACACAGCCGCCTGCCAAGCCCCCAAGAAGATGATGAGCAAGGGCGAAGCGCTCTTCTTCTAACAATAGAAAAACGAAAAACCCAAAATTTAATCGACTAGTAAATAGGGGGATTGGGAGGCTACGGCAAAGCAAAGCGCCAAGAACACTTACTATCAAAAAGTTGTTTAGTCAAGAAACCTTGACGAGAAGCATTAAATTGCAAAAACAAACCCAAAGTAACCATGCACAAAACGGTCAAACATCTCACCTTAACAGTAGCGCTACTACTCTCCCTTTGGATTCTGCTTGCCCAAAACGAACAAAACCTAGCAGTTCAAGCCCAAAACACAGGTGCCAAGACAACCGTTGAAGGGAAACCCTCACAAACAGTCACGATAATATCGCCTCAAAACAAGGTCTACAACGCTGACGACATCAAAGTAACAATTGAAATCAACAGTACTGTGCCGCCGCTTGAAGCTGCCCCTGTAGCACTTTTTCAGCCCTTCTTCAGGTACGGCTGCTACCTAGACTATGACATAATGTCTAGCAGAGATATTGATTTAGAACATTGGAACCCAAATAGGGCAGGCTTCATCGCAAGCAGTAACGTAAACATCACTATAACGCAGAAAGCGGATTGTGTCTGGGTATGTAGCGCATCAATCGCTAATCTAAACCCAAGGGTTACATTACATCATGGTTTGGATACAGGAAGAACAAAATTACATTTCATACGGTAATTTCGTAGGCGCCACCTTCTCCACGGTCAACTTCAAAATCGATTCTATACCGCCTACAATCACAGTATCTTCTCCCTCAACGGCAACATACAACACCTCCGACGAAAACCTCAACTTTTCAGCTAACAAGCCGCGATGCACGTTTTCCTACAGTCTTGACGGGCAAGCAAACGTATCTGCCACAGAGAATCAAACACTGACAGGTTTATCGAACGGAGCGCACAGCATCATTGTTTATGCGGTTGATGAAGTAGGAAACATTGGCGCTGCACAGACCATAAACTTCACAGTAGCTACACCCTCTACATCACAGCAAGAGGCTCAAAAAATTGAGTTGCCAGCGGTTTTAACAGGCGTTGGTGTCAGCGCATTAATAGTAATTGCCCTGATAGTAATACATCAGAAACGAGTAGACGCTAAACCTCACAACTAACTAGAAGCACTTTTAAACTAGGTTTTGGGGCTTATGGCACCTTTGGTGTAGGGCACGTACTCCCGCACCTGTTCAATGCTGGTTTTGCCTGCTTTCTCCCTCTGCTCCTTAGATAGTTTCGCGGTTAATGTACGCATAATCATCTGCAGCAACTCTTTGCCCTGATAGTCGCCTGGCTGAAGGACAACATAAGTTTTGGTTTTTGCTTTCACTGCGTCGATTGGGCCGCCGACAAACCCTGTTTCCTCCCCCACACATACGCCAATTGCAACCCGCAAAGGCGTATTCTGGTACCAGTTACGTTTGCCCACCACAAAAAAGGCGCCGTGCGGGACGGATTCACCGCTGGGGCCGCTCTTGCTAAGTTGGTCAACCTTAACCCAGTAAACGTCCGCTGAACCCGCGTTCTCCCGCCAAGCACGCGAAAAAGACGCCGCGTACTCAGCCGCCTCTTTGAGGGCTTGTTCGCTTATGGGTCTGCCTTCAGCTTTTATCACAACGAAGGGCGACCCCGTAATTTCAGCGTGGAATACCATGTCCTCTTGGGCAGTGTTTTTTTTGATGAGCACTTCGTTGCTTACCGTGTCCTTGCCCGCCACCACCAAGAAACCGTCGGAGGTGGTGAACCAACGATATTTCTCATACCACTCGCGGTTGGCCATTTCTTCTTTGCGTTTAGAGAGGGCTTCCATGATTTGGGCGGGCTTGAGGCTTTTGAGCTCTTCCGCCCCGCGGAGTTCGCGTTCTGCACGCGCCAGTTTCGTCTTTGAATCCTCCAAAGCCACCAAAGCCCCTTGGGATTTCTCTTTCGCCCGCTTCCCCCTCTCATAGTACTCGTTAGCGTTGTCGAAGAGGGATTTGCGCAGAGTCAAACTGAAATTGTAGCCGTCCACACCTAGGTTCAAAGCGAGGTTTTTACTATCAAACGACTCCACATAACACATGGGGGATTTGCCTGCTTTTTTAGCAGCCATAACCTGCGCCACAATCGCCTTCCAATCGTAGCCCTGAGTGTTGGCTTTGAGAAGTTGCTCCAGAAAAGTTTGGAGTTCATTGAAATGGGCGTAGATGGTGTCGCCGATTTGCTTGTCCCGCGCCGTTTTCTTTTCTTCTTCAGCGATCGATTTCTCTTGGTCGGCGACCATGCGTTTGAGCCGCGCTGCTTCCTGTTTTAACTTGTCAACTTCTACGGTGCCCGCTGCCCTCTCCACCGCAGTTACCCGCAGATAGAACTCGTCAAGTGCGGCGTTGAAGGTCGGGTACGGCTGGGTTTTGCAGCCTTCATAGCGCCTAAGTTTGAAGGGCACCGCATCAACGAAACCATCTTCGTTGTCGAGGATGATGCTTGGCTCAAACTTTGTCTCAGCTACAGCTAAAAGCAATCCTTGCAAGGCACCAAAGAGCGCTGAAACATCCTCAGTCGTTAGGGCGTTACATTTTTTTATTTTCTCAACGGTTGCCCGAAGCAGCAATTCTTCAGCGTAAACGCCGCCTAAACCCAGAAACCGCGCCAACACACGCACAACCTCCGCATCATCCGCCTTGCGCAATCCTTCTTCGAGTTCTTGCTCGGTTACTTTGAAGGGGTTTCTGCCGCTTGCCGGCGGATAAACCAGGGGTTGGTTGCGTTGGATGTCTCGGTCACGCATGTGCTTGAAGTACATAGCTTGGATGATAGTGCCTTTTTCGTTAGTTAATATCATGTTGCCGTCGCCGAACAACTCCACAACCAAGTGGAGCAAGCCTGTTTTGGTTTCGAAGGTTAGGGTGACTATGCGTTCAAACTCATATTGGACGACTGTTCTTAGCCATGAGTCGCGGAGGTACTTGCGCAGGGTCATGCAGAACGGTGGTGGTTCAGCGGGGCTTTCCTCGGCGTAACTGGTTAAGTGGAGTCTTCTGCCTGCTTCAACAACAAGGCGTATGGGCGGCATGTCGGTTCTGTGGAGTTTGAATATGAGGGTTTTTTCGCCGAATTGGTAGATGTTGTTCACTCGGCTATCAGCCACTGTAGGCTGGAGTTCTTTGATTGCGGCGGCGAGGTCGAAGCTAGTGAAGTCTTTTTTTGGCATACAGGCACCAGTGGCTTCTATAGTTGTTTGCCTATAAAATAACCGTTTTCACTCAAAACCGCCCAGACACCCACTCTATGGGGGGCAATAACGATTAATATGAGCATCTTTTTTAAGTAAGAACAAAATATTAAACCCCAAGGATTAGGTTCACATGACTCCCATCAAACAACTTTACTGGACAAGAGTAGCTATGGGCATTGTTGCAGCAGTAATAACAGCCATCTTCGCAACACTCCAGCCCATGATGGACTACACAACACTCATAAACAGCATAACCGTAGCGTTGCTGGTTTACTTCGTCACCTACTACATCTTCCGATCAGTCTACAAAACCAAAATCGAAAAACAATCCAAGATACTAAGCACAGGCATAGGCATGTACTTCTTTTCTTGGCTGGCCTTCTTCGTACTCTTCTACACAATAATCTTGGTCTTCACCGGAGCGGTATAGACCTTTTATTCCTTGTTTTCGTTTGCTTCTTTTAAGAAATTAGCGATTGTGGCTTGGCTTTTGTCGCTTCGAAGGGTCTCAATTTTTTCTTCTTCATTAGACGCCTTCGCCGGTTGACCTGCGGGTAACTCCATGCGGCTAAGGATGCGCATGCAGTCTGCCCAAGCTGAAAAGTAGCCGCGGTCAAAGTCCCCATGCAACCCGTTACCCATATGTGCGAGGAATTCTTTGCGGTAAGTGTTTAGTGCAACTTTATCGGTTAAATCCAGTTTAGAAAAGAAAGCGTAGTCGTCGGCGGCGTTTTTACGCGAGAGATACATGCCGTAGAGCGCACGGAAGTACCCTCTGTTCCACTCGGTTTTCTGCATCTTCTGTTTAACACGTTCTAATTCACGTTCAGCTTCAGCGAACTGCCTGCTCACTATGAGCTGAAAGTACCGGGTAACTAAGGCTTGGGCTATCGGCATATTTAGCGTCCACGGGGTTTAGTTGCTTTCTCCTCTTCGGAGACATCTTCTATTCCGTTCTCGGTGACTTTAAGGATTTCCTCTCCCTCAGGCAAATATGGACTTGAAACCAGCCTTGCGATGCGGATTGGACCATGCGAGGCCCGGCGTAGGTACAGGCGAGTGTGGCTTGTGTGTCCCACTATGTTGCCGCCAATGGGGTGGATTGCGTCGCCGAAGAACTGGTCCGGCTTCGCCATAACTTGGTTGGTGACCACTGCCACAGCGTTGAATGCACGTGCGAGGGCGACGAGTTTGTGCATGTGCTTGTTAAGTTTCTGCTGGCGTGACGCAAGCATTTCTCTGCCAATGTATTCGCTGCGGAAGTGCGCCGTGAGGGAGTCAACGATGATGAGTTTGATGTTGTTGGCTTTGATGATTTCATCGGCGTTCTCAAGCAGAAACATTTGGTGGTCGCTTGTGTAGGCTTCGGCGTAAATGATGTTTTTGACGGCTTGCTCTGGATCTAACCCGGCGAATTTTGCCATCTGCACAATACGTTCTAAGCGGAACGTGTTTTCTGTGTCCACGTAGAGGACGCCGCCGTTTAATCCGCCTCTCTCTCGGGGCAACTGGACGTTGATGCAGAGTTGATGGCACATTTGGCTTTTGCCGCTGCCGTATTCGCCGTAGAATTCGGTTATGGTTTGGGTTTCTAATCCGCCGTCGAGGATTTTGTCGAGTGCTTTGCTGCCTGTGGTTATGCGGGCGACGGTTTTGCGCATTTTGAAGAGTTCG
The DNA here is from genome assembly GCA_963702095.1 of Candidatus Bathyarchaeota archaeon. GTDB lineage: Archaea > Thermoproteota > Bathyarchaeia > Bathyarchaeales > Bathycorpusculaceae > Bathycorpusculum. Next base: position 822,241 of record OY969706.1, on the reverse strand, counting down.
TCGGCGCGGATAAAGGCTATGCCGATGGATGATCGGGCGGCTTCGATGATTTGGAAGGCTTTTTTTTCGCTGACACCGACTGGTTCAAGTTCGCGGCTTGTAGCCATCGCTAAGGATTCGACGGTGTGGTAGCCTAGTTCACGGAGTTTTGCGGCGGTTGCGGGGCCGACTCCCGGGAGGTCTTCTATGAACTCGTATTTTTTCTTGTTTTCTTCCATTCGTTGCATCAGTTCGCTTTTTTCTTCTACAGGTTCAGTGTTTTCAATTTCGATATTTTCTTCTGGTTGGGTGTCGGTGTCTTCTGACATGGGTTTCACAGCTTTAGGTTGAATTGTCTTTGGCGGTATTTAAAACGATTGAGTGTAGGGTGTTTTTGCGGTGGGGAGGGGTGGGTGAAAGTGAATTCGGTGCCCTCCATTAAAAAGCGCACTTAGCAGTAAGTAATTAAATACGCGGCTGCATATAGGAGCCAAACCTGGTTGGATAGAGCATGAAGTATGTCCTTGTCATCGGAGACGGCATGGCAGATTACCCCATTGCAGAATTGGATAACAGAACTCCCCTTCAAGCCGCAGTCAAACCATATATGGATGCGATAGCGGCAAAGGGCAGAAGCGGACTCATCAAAAACGTCCCCGACCAATGCACCCCCGGCTCAGAAGTAGCCATCTGCTCCATCCTAAGCTACGACCCCCGCGTCTACTGCACCGGCAGAGGACCCCTCGAAGCGCCGTCACGCAACATCACATTGAGCGCCGAGGACACCGCCTACCGCTGCAACATCATAACCGAGGCAGAGGGCAAAATCGCCGATTACTCCGCAGGACACATAACCACCCCCGAAGCCACGCAACTCATAGCCGCAGTCCAGCAAGCCTTCGGCAAACCAGGACAAATCGAATTTTACCCCGGACTCGACTACCGCCACTTCTTGATCCTACGCAACTTCCTCCACCCTGAACAGGTAAAATGCAGTCCACCCCACGACGTCGCCGGAGCTCCCACCGCCGCCGTGTTGCCAAAAGCGCTGGTGCCAGAAGCCGAGGCGGATGCGGGGTTGCTGCGGGGCATGATTTTGGGGTCGCGGGAAATTTTGCGGGTGCATCCGGTTAACCTCGCCAGAGTGGCGGCGGGTAAGCGTCCGGGGAATTTGATTTGGCCTTGGGGCGGCGGCAAAAAACCGTCGATGCCCACGCTTAAAGAGAAGTTTGGTGTACATTCTGCAGTCATTTCCGCCGTGGACTTGGTGAAGGGTTTGGGCACTTACGCGGGGATGGAGATCATTTCTGTGCCGGGCGCAACTGGCTTGGCAGATACCAACTATGAGGGTAAAGCCGACGCCGCCATCAAAGCGCTGGAGACCAACGACTTGGTCTTTGTGCATGTGGAAGCGCCCGACGAAGCGGGGCACATAGGCGACTGGAGGCTTAAAGTCAAGTGCATCGAAGACCTCGACAGACGCTGCATAGGCAGAATCATGGACGCCCTCGACGAACCCTACGCCATCGCCGTCTTACCCGACCACCCCACCCCCGTCAACGTTCGCACCCACACACGCGACCCCGTGCCCTTCGCCATAGCTGCGCCTTCGCTGATGCCTGACGGCGTGGAAAAATTCGACGAGGTCTCCGCGAGGGGGGGCGGTTTTGGTTTGTTGGAGAACGAGTTTTTGCTTACGCTGCTTCTCGCCCAAAAGTAATTAAAAAAGCTGAGAAGTTAGAGTTGCTGCGGACTTAGGTCTTTAGCGTCGATGTCTTTGATGCGCCGCGATATGACAGTTTGGATTTCGGGGTCGCCTTCACGGTGCTTGGCTTCCTCTAAGAGTTTCTTGGCGGTTGGGAGGCTTCTGTCTCCGAAGAGCTTTGCAAACTTGCTACTGCGTTTCTCTAGGATGCGGAAGTAACGTGGCAGGACACAGACGAAGTTGAGTGGGTAGCGATGGCTGCGGTCGAGGTCGACGACGACTAGTTGGACGCGCTCGGTTTTTTGGTTGCTGTTCTTGACAGCGTATAGTTTTAAGTTCATTTACCCCACCTTCTCCATGCAGACTTGTTAAGTATTTACTTACTACAAGTTGAACCTGCTAATACAACCCCAATCGACTATAAACCATATTAAACTTTCCCAGAAACACACCCAAAAACCCGCGAAAAACACCAGAACAAAACAAGCCCAAACCCTCTAACACCAAACCCACTTACAACAAAACAACAAAGAGCAATCCCACACACCTAAGCCCACCTTATCTTTTTCCCGTTTAATTTGGGCACATCGACAATAATTAAATAATCTCTAGTTACACGCAATTACATGGCGTAATTGAAGGCGGTTCAAATGGTAAAAAACGTCATAGACATAGATGATCGGGAGAACCGAGTAATCAACATAGTCAAAGCAAAATACGGACTCAAAGACAAAAGCCAAGCCCTAAGCATAATCATCAAACGCTATGAAGAATGCGAACTGGAACCCCAACTACGACCAGAGTTTGCAGCGGAAATAGAAGCTACCGCCAAAAACGGCAAATTCATAAAAGTTAAGGATTTCGCGGAAGAGTACGGGCTAAAGTGATTGCGTGTACAGCCTTGAAATCGAAGCAGAAGTCTCAAAAACCTTCCACAAACTCCTCAAAAAAGACCGAGTACAACTAGAGGCTATAAACAAGAAAATCAACCAGGTCCTAACCGACCCCTACCAATTCAAAACCCTAAAACACCCCATAGAAAGCCTCCGCAGAGTCCACACAGGATCATTTGTACTCATATACCGAGTGACAGAAAACCCCTCAACTGTACAAATAATAAAGTATGCCCACCACGATGAAGCATACATTTAACACATGATTTTTTGTTTTTTGACTTTTATCAGAATTACATTTGTGTTTGTTTTGTGGGGTTTTCTGGATGGGGGTTGTGTTTTGTGGGTGGGGCTGGGTTTGTGTGGGGGTTGTTGGTGCCTGATCTGTGTTGTGCTGTTTTTTGCTGTTCTCTGTCGGTCGCTAAGAAAGCAAACGATACGTGGTTTCACATTCACACGGGAGTGGTTTCTGCATGGGATGTTGGTTGTGTGGTGGAAAACGCACTTCCCACACCAAAACAGACGCCAAAAAACAATGCTTCCCCAAAAAAACAATCACTCACACAACCTTTCTTGTGGTGCCCCGTAAACGGCCATACCCACACAAAGAGAGAGAACAGAAAAGTACCGTTTGGCCCGCGAGAACTGGTCAATCACTATATTCCTTTTTGATCTAAAACCTGCCACATCAAAGAGAGCCGAATCCGTAGATGTTTAGTGACCTCGAGGGAAGAGTCGGATTGGTAAACAGTCTTATGTAAGTCAACGTGGTTTTCGATCACTTGACTCATTTCTAAGAGTGTCGGTGTGATAAGAAGTTCTTGTCCACATTCTGGGCAAATTGCAAACCCGTTTTTCTGTGGATGCCTAGACCCTGTCCGTTCATACAGTTGACTGATTTTCTTATTCTCTTTGAGGTCTATCGTGATATCCCACTTCCTTTCTTTTATCTTAACTGTTATTTCACAAAGCAAAATACTCTAACATATTTATAAAAATATGTAATATGCATGAATATATCCCAAGAACAAACACACTCAAAAAATGCATCTTAAGAGGCGTGCACCACAATGCGCTATTTTTTTGAAGCCGAGATGTAGCCGCTTAAGCGTTTAATTTCGCTTTCCAAATTGCCGATGCTGACTTCTATTTCTTCGAAGCGACTATAGACCTCTTTTGTATCATCTATCTGTTGCTTGAGTTCCATCAGTTTACCGATCAGCTTATCTAGATTTTGCTCGTGTTCCTTTAAACTTTTAATTATAAAGTCTAGTGTTGCAGTTCGGCGGTTGGACCAATCTTCTGGAGCAGAATCGTTTGACATACTGTTTCACTCTTTGAAGTTCCACTGTCAACCAGTGTTTTAACCTATATTTCAACGATAAGAATATGTCACAGGTTTCAAATCAATCTTTGTAAAACATAGAATTACAATGCAAAATTGAGCATTAATGGTAACAAGTTACGGCTAATTTAGCAAACGAAAGCATGATTATGGGGCTTAGCTTGGTTCTGACTGGCATAAGAATTGAAACTTTTTGTGAAAAACCGAACTCTCCTGAATTATTTTGAAGACAGCTTCGGTATATACTGGCAAATCCACTCAAAGAGAGAGAACAAAAACGTGATTTACTGTTAAAAAGGGGGTAAGGCGGGCGATATACCCACTGAGTTGCGAGCTCGAATCCCACCCCCTGCAAACCATACGAGAAATCATTGACAAAAGAGTCTTTATTGTTGGAATCTGCTTCGAAAAGTTCAAGATTAAAGGGTTGTCAAGGTAATGTTTGTGGTTGGGGTTCTAAGCTTAAATCCACTGGGTTCATCAATGGGTGCCTATCCTGATTGTTGGCGTCAATAAGATGCGGAGAATCGCCTATGCCATCACCGTTAGCATCTACCCCGTGATAGTCATTCCAGTAATTGCCATCCCACATGTTAGGCGTTGAGGTTAAAGTTTGGTTCCAGTAGACGTAAACAAAGTTGTTATGGTAAAACGTATTAGTTCCCGAGCTTTTGATGGTGGGGTCGTAGTTGAAGGAGCCCTGAACATAGTGGCCTACAAACAGGTTATTGCCTGAAGAGCCCGAGATTTCGAGCAATCTGATTGACCGCTCGATCCTGTTTCCGTAAAACAGGTTGCTGCTTGAATCAACTATGCTTAGGGCAAGTTCTTTCACAACACTCATGTTGTTGTTGAGCAGTTTGTTATGATAAGCGTTCCTTAGTCCGAAGTTCGCTACCGTGCTGTTGGATACGGTGCAATCGCTTGAATTCGTCAAGTCCACGGTTGCGCCATACTCAATGCTGATCTCAGAAACGGAGATGGCTCTACTGTTATTCATTATGACTGAAACAAAGTTTGCTGTTCAACGCTTGGCAGGACCAACAATCATGGAAAAGCAACTGAAAGAGGGGAACATTTAGATTGCGAACCGTTACGTTTTCTGCGCGTATGACATTCAGATACGCTAAAGTCGGTCCATGTTTGTAACCGCCGGGTCCCACTATTTGAATTGGGAAATAGTTGCCGTCAAACACTATTTTGCTTTTTTCAATAGTCATGTTTTCTAATTCCATGGCTGCATTTAATGTGCAAATGTTGCCGTTGCGACTGATTGGCACCGCTGAGGAATTGGCGCCGTTTGTTTCGATTTCACCGTTGGAGCGGATATAAACCTGTGGATATTGTTTAGTCGGGGTTAAAACATCGCTTGCAACGTGGTAGTTGGCGAGCACTAACAAAGTACTGCTGACTATAAGGACTACTGCCAACACAGTTATGATCAACTTGGTGAGCGTCCTCATTTTTTTGGGCACCGTTACGTTACTATTTCCCGAAAGGGTGCGCTTTAAAGTCTCCCATAAAATGTCGTTTGATTGCTCAACAGTCTCTGGATATATCGAGAGTCGGAGTATCCTCTTTTAAGCTGCCTTGCGTAATGGGTTTCAATAGTTGTTCGTTTGGGGGCCCCCGCCCTCACCAATTTTACACATCTTTTACGACTCAGCGGTCGAACCCATTTATGGGCAAAACGCCGAAGTCTTTAAAAAACAAGCCCCGAAACATGCAAGCATGAACCAAAAAATCAACGCGTTATTCGCTGGTTTCAAATTCTTTTTTCCAAGGGCGCTCCTTTTAGGGGTCATTTTGGCGTTTGTAACATGGTTTTACTTGGCGTTTGTATGCAGCGACTGGACACTGGACTACTTCGCGTTCACCTTTGGCTGCTGGGTGCTGCTTTGGACTTTCGCCGGTTTCTGCCTGTTGCCCAAGCTGCTAAGACATTAAGCTCTGATGCGATAGGTTTGAATTTTGCGGTGCCATAGTATAGTTAAGGTTTCAGATTTGTCCGTCAACAGAAACACCCATTTCTACTCTTGCCAGTTGGCATCAACTAACTCAGTGAAACAGCATAAACTCAGAAAACAAATCGCACGCCTATCCGACTTGCAGGGGAAAGGGCGAGAATTCGTCTCATTCTATGTTCCTTTTGTAGCCTCTCTGGACCAGTCGGTTGCTTTTCTAAAGAAGGAATTGGAATCAATTAACTTAGGGTCGGAGCGGCTAAACGACAGGTTTCAAGCCACTCTTAAAGGCACTATGCAACATCTGAGGCAGCTGAAAGAGACTTCTGAGAATGGGCTGGCGGTTTTCGCTGGAACACACGTATCAGGGGGAGAGAAAGAAGCCTTAACCGTTGAAACCATAATTCCCCCAGAACCACTGACAACCTACCAATTCAATGTTGACGACTACTTCCATTTAGAGCCTCTACGGGAAATGCTAAGAGACCCAAAAATCGTTGGAATCCTCACCCTAGACGCGAAAGACGCCAGTTTCGGCATACTCACCGGTGAACACCTCGAAGTAGTGGATAATATCTCCTCGGGTGTTCCGGGCAAAACCAGGAAAGGCGGGCAGAGCCAGAGACGATACGAAAGAGAACGCGACATGGAGTTGACAGCGTTCTTCCACCGCGTCGCAGAACACGCAGTCAAGAACTTCCTGAAAAAACAAGTCAACGTCTTATTGGCGGGCGGACCGGGGCAAACAAAAAACGATTTCTTGAAAGGCGACTTTTTGCACTATGAACTCTCCAACATGCTGCTGGACACTGTGGACACCCAATCCGTCGATAAAGCAGGCATCAAAGAAGTCATCTGCAAATCCGAAGAACTCCTCAAGAACATGTGTGGACCCGAAGAGCAAAAAATCATGCAGCGCCTGTTCTCGGAACTACGCAAACCAGACGGCTTAGCCACCTACGGATTGGACCAAGTGATAAACGCCCTAAACAAGGCTGAAGTGCAAGTGGCAATAGTCGCCGACAACACCGACATAGCTGAAATCGATGCAGTATGCAAGAAATGTGGGACACCCAAAAAGGAGTTGTCCGCAAATAAAACTCAAGCTGCACAAGAAATGATAGCGATTCCCTGCCAGAAATGCGGGGCAACCTCATACGAGTTGCGGGAAAAAGACATAGTGGATGTGTTGGAGGATTTGGCTGTGCAGAGCAATGCGAGTGTTGAAGTGATTTCTTCGTCTTCAGAAGAGAAAAAGTCACTTAACGCTTTGGGAGGCTTAGCGGCGTTGTTGAGGTTTAGGTCAACCCAGCAGAGTTAGACGTCGAAGACCTCGTTCTGCTTGGGAATAACCACATCGGTCAAACTTGAAACTTGTTCAGACAGCAACTCTGCCTGTTCTAGGTCGCCGTGGACAAGAAGGGTCTGTTTGGGCTTCAACTTGCTGATGAACTTTACAAGCTCCACTTGGTCTGCGTGGCCTGAAAGTTCAATCTGGCATATCTCCGAACGCATAGTCACCACTTCCTCTTCAGTTTTGAAGAAACCCTCTTCCTTAGCCTGCTTAAGCGGGCTGTCAGGAGGCAGATACCCAGATGTTAAGATGACGCAGTTGTCTTTGTCCTGTGACCAATCAGATAGTAAACGTAGGCTTGCGCCTGCATGGCCAAACCCTGACGTGCATACAACGATGGCTGGTTCCTTAATCTGGTTAGTCCTGTACAGGTGCTTGACATGGCGGTAGTTGAAGGGCTGTTTCTGCTGCTTTATTTCTTTGGTGAATAGCTGCTTGTTTTGGTTGAAGTAACTGTTTATGCGGTGGGCAAGGTTAGAGATCGTGTAAACGTTGTAGCGGGGCAATATTCCACGTTCTATGGCTGTGTCAATCCGCTTTGCCATTTCTTGGCTGCGGTGGAACGCGAAGGTGGGAATCAAAATGTTGCCTCTGCGATCCATAACCGTCTGCATCTGCTGCATAAACGTGTCAACTAATTCATGACGGGGCTGGCGTAACTTTTCCGCCATAAGTCGATTCCATAATCAGCAGATCGGGGCTTTTAGGAAGCGTTTCGAGTTTAGCGCCATGAAGTATCTCCGAGTCGTGAAGACAGAAATCTCCTGTGTAAATGACCCGTTTCTTTTCTGCTTCGAAACTGGTCATTTTTGCGCCTGCAACGTGACCGGCAGATTGAAGCATAACCTTGACACCGGGCAACGCAACGGAGTCCCGGCTCCACCAACAGTTATTCACTTTTTCTGCGTGACTGTCGTCGAATTCTAGGTTGCCTTTTTCCTGTTGAATACTGACCATGTCGTGGAGAAGGTCAACAGTTACATCACGGGTTATTTCTGAGCCAACTATAGTTGGGCTGTTGTTTTTGCATAAGCTCAGAAGGCTACCAGTGTGGTCCAGGTGGGCGTGACTGATAAATACGGCGTCGAAATCCTTCGGCAACTTTTTAGGTATAACATCGTCGATTTTTGCGCCATAATCCAGCGCTATTTTAGCTGAGTCTGTTACGACGGAGATGCATGAGCCGCCGACTTCTCTGGCTCCTCCCAAAACTTCAATTTTCAATATTTGTAACTCCAGTTATTTTCATTTTAATTTTCCAAGAATTGGGGGTTAAACTCCAATTTAGGCGGGCTTATTTTTTGGTGCGCCCTATGTTTTACCGCAAAAGCTTTGGCGGCGGATATTAACTTATTGATTATTTATTTAAACTCGGTTCATGCAAACTGCATATATACCCATTTCAAAGCACATAATTTTCCACGCAATTGTTTAAAACTTAAAAGTAAACCCAAACAACACAGAGCTATGAATCATACCGTGAAACTGCTGGCGATTGCGGTTGCGATTTTACTCGTTTCAGCAGGTGCAGAAGCCTACATGATAACCGTCAACTCAAAAGGTGAAATCCAAACCGAACCCATACGCGTAGCCTGTGTCGGCGATAGCTTAACCAGAGGAACCCAGTACACGCTTGATTTGTGGCATTTGCTGGGCTCCAGCTACATCGTCGGCGACTTCGGAGTAGACGGAGTCGCAGTCTACATAGAATCATGCAAAGCATTCATCAACGAAACCGCCTGTACCGTCGCAAAAGACTTCCAGCCCAACATCGTTATTATCATGCTGGGAACCAACGATGCCGACGCAAACCTCAACGAATCCAGCGTCAAATTCATCTCCGACTACACCGCGTTGATTGCCCAGTTCCAGTCGCTTCCAAGCAAACCAGAGGTGTGGCTTGTTGAGCCGCCGCCCATCTACCAAAACACCGTAGACCTGAGCGGATTACTGTTATTCCAAAAGATTATTCCAGACATAAAAATTATAGCAAACCAGACTGGCTGCAGGTTGATAGATGCAAACACGCCTCTGGCGGGTCACGAAGAGTTGTTCATTGATGGCGTTCACCCAACTAACGAGGGCGCCCAAATCATTGCTGACACAGTTTATTCTGCTTTGAACTATGTTGGCAGGTAAAAAAGTAAACTAAAATTCTTTGATTGGGTTAAAATTTATATTCTAAACGCATCAAAAGAATAGCGGGGCAGGGGGAGCATGGTTGGGGCAGAATAGTGGGTTCTCCTACCGCGTAGACATCATTCGAGCCGTAGCTATAACACTGGTTATTCTTCTCCATTCCCAAAATGACTTAACCATTCAGCAGATGACTTCTTTTGAACAGATCCGCTGGGTCACCGTAGACTTTTACCAGAGCATCGGAAGAATCGGCGTTCCACTGTTTCTAATGCTCACAGGCGTCTTGCTTTTGCAGCCCAGTCAATTCAATGAGTCGCTGAAGGTTTTCTTTAAGAAACGTTGGGACCGCATAGGCTTGCCAGTTATTTTCGCGGGTCTTGTCTATTTTGTTTGGTTTTTTGGCGTACAACAACAACCCTTAACAGCGGGCGCTGTTGTGCAGGGTGTCTTAACAGGGCCATACTACCAGTTCTGGTACATTTACCTGCTCATCGGCCTGTACTTGCTAACACCCCTGATTCGTGTGTTGATGGCGCATGCTAGCCTCAACATCGTAAAATACGCGCTTATACTGTGGTTTGCTAGCGCTTCCATAATGCCACTTATCCATCTTGTAACCCCATTTTATTTAGATGACAACGTCTTAACCTTCACGGGTTATGCAGGCTACTTTATTTTAGGGGCATTTTTGCTAACGGTAAAGACTACTCGTCGGCGGTTGCTGTGGCTTTTAATCGGTTTGGGCGTGGCTTTAACTGCAATCAACACCTACGCCATCGCCGCCACAGTGGGTGGAAAAGAAATGTTCTTTTTCCAGCAATACCTAAGCCCAACATTAATCCTCGCAGCAGCCCCCCTGTTTCTGCTTCTAATCACCCTACAAAACCCCCAAGCGACGACTACTGTGGAAAAACAGAAGCCGTCGAAGACCAGAAAGTTAATCGCATCAATAAGCCAAAACTCGCTGCCGATATTCCTGTTTCACGTGATTGTTTTGGAGTCGGTTCAAAACGGGTATTTGGGATTAGCGATTAACGGCAATGTCATAAACTCGGTTATCGGTGTGCCCATAATGACGGTGATTGTACTGTTCCTTACATTGGGTGTTATCTTGGCTCTGAAACAGATACCGGGCTTCAAGAAGCTACTCGGATAAAATCCCTGATGGCACATTCGCTGAACGATTCCGCCTATACCTATCAAACCAATAAGCGGTATCATTGTTGAAGAATAGAACTTGCTTGTCAACAAGTTTAATACACACAGTATTGTCCAAGGTATAGGTTTAGACTCAGAGATGAATCCGAAACTAAAGCTGCTTGCCTTGGCAATTGCGGTCATGACGGTATCAACAGGATTATTTTGTATTGTCGGTTCCACTCAAGAACAACACATCACATACCCCATCCGCGTAGCCTGCGTCGGCGACAGCATCACAGAAAAAAGCGGGTACACCGCGAAGCTTGCCACTATGCTAGGCGCCAACTATTCGGTTGGGAACTTTGGTGTAAGCGGAACTACGGTTACGCTTGAGTCGGAAACACCGTACATGATGGAGTCGAAGTTTTATGTCGCCGAATCTTTCCAGCCAGAAATTGTCGTGATAATGCTGGGAACAAATGATGCCAGAAACGACTACACCAAGTACCAGACTTGTTTTGAGCAAGAATACAGCGTGTTAATTTCCTCATTCCAAAAGCTCTACAGTACACCCGAAATCGTATTGGTGAGGTCTCCGCCGATTTTCAACAACAGTTTAAGTTTGAATGAAACAACTTTCTCTAATTCAGTGATTCCACACATAGATAATGTGGCAAGCAACCTCAACTTGTCCACTGTGGATGTTTATAATGCCTTCGGCAACCACAGCGAATACACAGCGGACGGAGTACACCCAACCGACGAAGGCGCAGACATCATAGCGTCACAAGTCTACAATTCAATAATGTCCATGGATTCCTCATAGAACTGCCTGACTTAGCCTCTGATTAGCCTGTAACCAGTTTTCGTCCCCCTGCCATAGGTAAACGCTAAATTAATTATCAAAATACCCATCGCCTCTAAGTACCGAGCAGACTTCAACGGACCACAGTCAACGGGATCAAAGCCGATGTCACGGGTCATCTGCATCACCGTTTGCTTGGCTTCTGCATCGTCGCCGGCGATAAATGCTGTTAACTGTTGGTCGCCGATTCTGCCGCTGCTTTGGTTAGGGGCGAAAACGGTGTTGAAAGCTTTAACGACGTGCGCTTGGGGAAGTTTTTTCTGGGTTTCCTCTGCAGAGGAGGTTTCGCAGCTTATGCCCAATTCCATGTTTGGTGGTATCGCGTTCATGACGTCTATGATGGTTTTTCCGTCGGCGTAGGGTTTGACGGCTGCCCTGGCGTCATTCGCGTTGCTGTGTGGAACGGCGAGAATGATGACTTCTCCCCATTTTGCAGCTTCTGCCACGGGCTCTTTGGGGTCGCGGTGTCCGAATTTGATTTCGTAGCCAACTCTGCTTAAACCTTTTGAGAGGGCAGTTCCAACGTTGCCTTTTCCGATTATCGCAATTTTCAAGGTCTTCGCCTCAAGTTAGTGAGTTTATGATGCGGTTCTTTAGAAGTTGTGACTGCTTTGTGCCTACAACAAGGGCTTCCGTGAGAAACAAAGGGGTCACCTGCGGATGGAAAATCTTATTTGCATAGGCATACAAGTACAAAATGGAGATGTAGTTGAGTTATTGTCGAAAATGCGGAGCCAAACTTGAGCCAGATATGACGTACTGCCCCAAATGCGGCACCCCCGTCGCCGTCCAACAGCAGCCTTACGAAAACAGGCGTAGAAACGAGAACAGATCACTAAACCCTTTGGTGATTGTGGGCATTGTTATTTTGGCGGTTGCAGCAGTCGCAATCGTCTTGGTATCCGTTTGGGGCGGCGGACTGTTTGGTCATGTCGGCTCAGGTCAACTGTCAACCCAGCAGATCGACATCGACGGTTTCACCGCTGTTTCTCCAAGCGGCGGCTTTAACGTCGAGGTTACGCAGGGAAGCATCTACAGCATTAAAGTTACAACTGACGACAACCTCCAACAGTACGTTGATATTCACAAGTCGGGAAGCACCTTAGAAATTCATATGAAACCAGGCATAGGCTACCAGCCTACAGCGTTAAAAGCTGAAGTCACCATGCCAAACCTGGAGCAGGTGCAGGCGTCTGGCGGGTCAGTTGTCAATGCGCAGAACCTCAATTTGGTAACCAATTTTGGCGCTGACCTCTCAGGGGGAAGTCGCCTCACCATGACTGGGCAAGGCGTGGACGTTACATTGGTGGGTTCGGGTGGAGCTAACTTTAACCTCGCAGACTTCCAAGTTAACAATGCCCATGTGGATTTGAGTGGGGGAAGCCAATGCACCGTTAACGCCAGTGGCACCATAAGTGGGGACTTAAGCGGAGGTGCCCACCTCTACTACAAAGGCAACCCCACCTTGGGAAGCATAGATACCACGGGCGGTTCAGGCATCTCGCAAGTACCATAAGCTTTTGCTGTAGCGTTAACTTTAATATTTTAAGCCTCATCCACTATGGATGCTTGTTTAGGTGAAAACATATGGGTAACATAAGCGTAAACCAATTGGCTTGGGAAAAAGCTCAGAAATTACTTGAGAACCCTAAATCTTACGGTGTAGTGGTCACTAAATCGTCTGCTGGAGCCACCATCATCGATGCAGGCGTCAAGGCATCAGGCGGCTTTGAAGCAGGCAAAATCTTAACTGAACTCTGTTTAGGCGGCGCAGGCAAAGCAGAATTAGGCTTCAAAAACTACGGCGACCTCACTTTCCCCTCAGTAACCATCACATCCGATTACCCCGCCATCGCAATGCTGGGCAGCCAGTTTGCGGGTTGGCGCATAAAAGACGGCGACAACATCGCCATCGGCTCAGGCCCAGTGCGAGCAATCGCGTTAAAACCCAAAGAAATCTACGAGGAAATCGGTTACACCGACCAATCTGACAAAGCCGTAATCACTCTTGAGAGCAACGTGCTGCCCACGGACGTCTTAGTTGAGAAAGTCTGCAAAAACAGCAACGTCGCCGCTTCAAACTTGATTGTGGTTGTGGCTCCAACCGCCAGTGTTGCAGGGTTAACGCAGGTTGCAGGCCGCGTTGTCGAAGTCGGCATTCACAAACTGCACACTTTGGGATTGGACCCTAAAGTTATCCGTTACGCGATGGGTTATGCGCCGATTCCGCCTGTGGGTCCAGATTTCGAGGTGGCGATGGCAAGAACCAACGACGTTATCCTCTACGGTGGAACCGTGTATCTGACTGTTGACTACGATGATGAAGCTAAACTGCAACAATTAGTCAAGGATGCTCCTTCGGTTAACTCGAAAGACTACGGCAAACCGTTTTTGCAAATCTTCCTCGACGCAGGCAAAGACTTCTACAAGATAGACGGTGGCCTATTTGCTCCAGCGCTGCTCATGATTAACAATGCTAAGACGGGCAGAACCTTCAAGGCAGGGCAGATTAATCCTAAGGTGCTTGCGCAAGCCTTGGGCTTCTAATTTTTTCTTTTTTTATTTTGAGTTCAATTTGTGTTGAAAGATTTTTGTCTCTTTATGTGGGTGTGGCGGTTTGCGGGGTGCCACAGGACTGTTGTGGGCTGCGTTGTGTTTTGGGGGTGCAACAGTTTTAGCGTCTGTTTCGGTGTGGCGAGATTGTTTTTCTCCACACCCAGTGCATGCTTCCATGCAGAGGCAGGCGCGATGTGCGTGTGAATGCATGCATGAATTGGAAATATTCCATATGCTCCAACAAAGATTGCGGTCAACAGAAAATTGATCTGCCGTTATACCATGTTGGCGTGTCTTAGGTTCCGCTTTATCACCACAGCAATAATGTAACCCAGAGGAATAGTGTAAAGCGCAAGTGTAGCGTTGAACACGCATGTGATGGGCATATAGTAGCTGAGTATTTCTTGTTACTGTATTTTTACTCTTGAAGTGACAGCGACCGTTATAGCGAATGCTAAGGGAATAGTGTATAGTGCAACTATGGCATTAAAGACTGCGCCTGCGGGTAGGAAGAGTAACGCATCGATTTGGGGTAGCCCAAAGCCGATTGGATAGGGCTGCTGTAGGGCGAAGTAGTTAACGACCGTTGTTATGAGTATGCGTGTAGCCATGCCTGAGGCTGTTGCTGCTATAGTGATTATTACTTTGTGGTGTCTAAGATATTCGGTTAGACTTTCAGTTCTACAGCGTAGGGTTGCTATTTTATATGGGATGTATATGCCTAAGAACATCGATAGGACTGCTATGAGATTATAAAAGGGACCAGTTGGCAGTTCCCCCTGGAAAACAAACACTAGAACTATTGAGTTAATGACTGCTACGGCGACACCAGGTTTTACGCCTATGGCGAGGAATGCTATGACTATGGGAATTTCCCACAGCTGAAAGAAGAGGAAGGGGGCGAGCGGGAAAGGAATTTTCGGTCCATAGACGTTTAGCGCGACTGCTAGTGCGACGAAGATTATGATAAGGGCGAGTGTTCGTGTGCTTGTTTTTGTGTTCATTTCTGTTGCCTGCTTGTTTTCTATGGGCACGGTTAGCTATTTAAGAGTAGCTACCTAAAAAAGAGTGCCAATTTGGATTGAATTATGGCTAAAATTGATAAACAACCAAACACTAACATTAAGATGCGTGAACCTTGTTGACTGAAGCAACCACCCAATTCTCATCCTCAGAAGAAGCAAAACATTGGCTAGAAACACAAACCAGCACAGTCCTCACCCCAGTCCATGCCCAAGCCAAAACACTCCGCGACAACATGAACCTCCAAATCCAAGCCCTAACAGACATCAGCAAACAACTCTTCGATTTAAGCGGCAAAGAAATCGAAAAAAGAAACATGAAACTCTACAACCGCGCCCGAGCCCTCAACAAACTCACTCGGTTATTCCTCGACCGATTCAGAAAACTTACTTCGCCCGAACAAGTCTCATATGACAGCATGAACCGTTATGTGCAAGAAATCCAAAAAGTCCTCTACGTAACCGACATAGACATCAAAAACTGGTTCCCCCGCATCTCCCCCTTCTTCATTATGGACCGGCGAAGATTCTTGCAGACCTACGAAAAAGCCAGACAAGCCTACAACGCCCTAAACGATTACGTCACAAAAGAGTATGTTAAAACAAAAACGCTTGAAGAAGCGCTTTTGCAACTAAATGAGTTGCAAGGTATAGAGCAGCAACTCTCCATCATCGAACAGGATAAAACCAACATACAAAACGAGCGCATACCGCTTGAGCAGGAAATCTCTGATTTAGAACAGAAAATCAGCGACTTAAAAAGCAAAGGACCCATAGACAAACTCAACCTCATCAACGCCGAAATAGAAAACCTAAGCAACGAACTCAAAAACACATTGCGGCACCTCCAGAAACCCTTCATCAAGATGCAGGCACTTGCCACTTCAGGCGGCGGAGGCGGCATCACACCCGACGAACTCAAAAAAATCAACCAGTACCTAGACCAGCCCTTTGACGCGTTGGTGTCTGAGCAGCCGGGTTACCCTGAACTGAGGGGGATTTTGGAGAAGCTCGAGGGCATGATGGCTAAGGACACGCTTAAACTCAAGCCCGATAAGCAACGCAAAGCTGAACAGACAGTGAACGAAATACTACGTAACAATTCGCTTGCTAACCTGCAGATCCGGTGCACCGAGATGGCTACTAACCGCAATCAGTTGCTGGCTTCCTCGAAGATGGATGAGATAAAGCAGAATTTGACCCAGCACCAAGAGCAGCTTGACCAGTTAAAGATTCGTAAGACCAGCGTGGAAACCCACGAAACCGTCAAGGCCAACAGCTACAAAGAAACCGTGGATAAAATAGGCAACCTCAAACACACCATCGAACGCAACATCGCCGCTGCTTTAGACAAGAAAATCGTAATCGCCTAACATACATAACTTTTTTTAATTTAAACCAACGTTGTAATTGGTTGGTTGAAAGAGTAATTGTCGCTTGGTAAGTTAGGCGTTCCCATAGGGCAAACCCGCCTAGTCTACGCCATCATAGTGTCCATTCCCATTGCAGTTTTCATGTACTTAGCAACTGTCAACTTGGACTGGCTAAACCTAACCCGCTTTGGCTACTTACTTTTCGGAGTCGCCGCAGGAGCCTTGTTGGCGGTGTTAGAACTCAGAGTGGTTCTCTCAAAACTTTCCAAGCAGTCTGAAGCGTTTGTTTGGGAGGTGCCTTTGGCGGGTTTGGCTTTGTTTATGGTGCCGTTTCTTTTGGTTTTGGCGTTTTTGGGTTCTGCAGAGTATGCGCCGTTTGGGTTATTCATGTTCTTTCCGTTTATGATTGCTGATTTGGCGGTAAGCGGTATCTGTTTCAGCAGGTACGAGAGGGCAAATGAGGTGTTGGTTTATGGGTTTGTTTACGGCTACAAGTATTGGGTGCAGCCAAACCCCAGCTCAGACGACCAATTCCGCTATTTTATGCAGGCGGTCGCCTCAAAAGACACAACCTCACTTTGGAGTTATATGGGCTACTCTCATGGATTCTACAAGAAACTCCAGCGCCAACCAGTCGGCGACAGCCAAACCCACCACGCTTTGCTTAGTCTCGTGAGCGTTATGAAGAAGTACCGTGTTGTTGTGCTTGCACATTTTGTAGTCACCATGTTGCTTACGCTGATACTGTTCAGTGTGCTTTTTAGTTCACCCTACCGCATTGTTTATGGTATACAAATTACTGATGTCATAATGCCTACGTTGTTGGCGGTTTGGGTGTCTTTAGGCATAAACGTGTTTGCTTCGATGCGACTTGTCAGGAGGAATGGCGCCTCAATCATGACAGAAATAGACTCCGCCAAGCTCCCAGTTCAATAACGCAGAGACCAATCAGCACATACCATTACTCTTAGCTACATCCGCTTAGAAACGCGATAGCTCAACAGCACATGCCCCTTGATGACGTCACAACTGACAAACTCCAGCTTCACACTGCGCCCTAAGCCTCGAAATAGGTTCTCCGCTTTTTTGCCTACCAATTCAGGGGCAACAAGCAGCTGCAACTCATCCACCAAACCCTGCTCAAGCAACACGCCGACCAAGACGCCGCCGCTGTCGGTTACCACTTTTTCTATGCCGAAGCGCCTATGTAGTTCTTCAAGCGCCACTCGGTAATCGACGTGGTCGTTTCCAGCAACTATGTAATCATAGTGCCTCTTAGCTAGGTAATCGAGATACTGTTTGGATGTGGACTTGGAAACTAAAACAACTATGTCTTTGGCGTAGCCTGATTTGCGGTGAACATGCAGCAGACCTTGGAGGATGCCTCGACTGTCGGGAATAACCCATATTGGTCGTCCGTCACCGGCTCTGGTTGAGGGTTTTTGATAGTCGCTTTCTTCTTCAGGCGGCACCTCCTTGAGGAACAACTCGATGCCGGATTTGGCGGTTTGGGAACCCACAAGCAACGCGTCAGCGCCTAACCTGCCTAACACCTCGTAGTGCAATGCGATGTCTACGTCGAAATCCTTAATTGCGCCGTCAACGCTAACTGAATTATACACGACCACTTTTGGCAGCATACCCTGTGGTTGTACGGCTGCGTATTTGAGGCTTTTTTTGCAAAAAAACGCCTAAAATGCTCATTCAGCACAGCAAAATATGGTTGTTGTGCATTCTTTCCCTTAAAAATCAGAGGTTTAGCGGTTGCAGAACGAACATGCCATCAAAACAATCAACCTAACAAAAACATTCAAAACCAAAATGCCCGCCGAACACAGCAAACTGCTTAGCCGCCGAAAAACTGTCACCCTCAACGCCGTAAACAACCTCACCTTAACCATCAAAAAAGGGCAGCTTTTTGGGCTCCTAGGACCCAACGGAGCAGGCAAAACCACCCTCGTCAAGATGCTCTGCACCCTGCTGCCCCCCGACAGCGGCACCGCATTAATCAACGGCTATGACATCCTCAAAGAGCCGATGCAGGTTAAACGGTCCTTGGGCACGCTTTTTAGTGTTGGGGAACGCGGGTTTTTTTGGAGGCTAAACGGCTACCGCAACCTCGAATTCTACGCCTCCATCTACAACGTTCCCCGCCAGAAACGCCCAGAACGCATCTTAGAGGTGCTGCGGCTCGTCGGATTAGAAAACAGCGTCTACGACTTGTACCAACGCTACTCGGGCGGCATGAAACGAAAGTTAGCGTTGGCGCGAACGCTGCTTCCTGATCCGCCTATCCTGCTCTTAGACGAACCCACGGTTGGGTTAGACGTGATCTCGTCGCGTAACATCCGGGATTTCGTGCAGCAAACCGTGCGGGAAACAGGCAAAACCGTGTTATACACCACCCACTACATTGAGGAGGCAGCGCAGATATGCGACCAAATCGGCATCTTAAGAAAGTGCCGCCTTATCGCCTGTGACACCCCCGACGCGATCCGAGCCATGATTAAAGAGAAAGAACGCATCTACATAGTCGTCGAATCCATCAGTCCAGCGCAGATCGAAAAACTCTACGGTTTGCCAGCGGTCGTCAACGCCTCAGAAAACGACCAGTACAACACGGGCGTGGGGCAGAGGGGGTTCTGTGTGGAACTCAAAGGCGTAGACGCGGTGCCCTCTGTCTTCAGTTTCCTCTATTTGGAAGGCATTAAACTGGTGAATTACCGCCGAGAAGAACCCACCTTAGAAGATGCGTTTATCGAGTTGACTGGGAGGACTGAGGCGTGACGGCGTGGGATGAACTGGAAAAAATTTTTTACTTCATGAAACGCGACATCATCAGCTTCAGCACCTACAAAACCAACATCGTCATCTTGGTCGCCACCGCCCTTTTCGGCGCTCTCTCCTTCGCGTTCTTAGGTAACAGTGCTGTTAGCCAAAGCGTCCAAGAAATGTATAACATGAACTTTACCACCTACCTCATTATCGGCTTAGCGTTCAACAGTTACCTCACGCAGGCGTTGACGCTGGTGCAGAAAACAATCAACCCCTGGGCGCTAGAAGAAGTGCTGGTTTCGCCGACTGGGCTACGCACCTTTATTGTGGGCAGTTCGCTTTGGGGGTTCATCTGGAGCACCGCCGTCGTCGTGGTGTATTTGCTTATTGGCGTGATATTTTTCGGCGTAGACTTAAGCATCAACGTCTTGGGCACCCTGATTGTTTTGGCGCTGGGCATCGGCACCTTTTTGGGTTTTAGCATGATCGGCGCAGGCATCCTCATCTTAACCAAACAGGGCGACCCCGTCACCGCACTAATAACCATAGCCACCACACTGTTTGGCAACGTTTTGTTTCCGCCAACGGTTATGCCGCCGATACTTCAAGCCATAAGCTACGTGCTGCCCCAATACTACTTCTTCACCAGCATACGCTTGATGCTAACAGGTTGGACCATACAGATGGTGCTGCCCTACATACTGATTTTGGCGTTGATGTGCGCCATTATTGTGCCGTTTGGGTATGGCGTGTACGCTTGGTGCCTAAGAAAAGCGAGGAAAAACGGGACACTGTCATGGTTTTAACTTCCTCAGGTTTTGTTGTTTTGATGTGGCTAATTGCACAACTGGATTGGAGCTTAAATTTAACGCTGATGCTAAAACATAATTTGCTGCAAAGCCCGCTGGTTGTTGTTGTGTATAGGCGGTTTTCGTCAACAACAACTATAGAAAAAAACTGATTCCTATGGTTTACTGTGGACAGGTTTTTTGGTTGGCTAAGGTTTGAAAGTTAAGTTCAAACGCCGCCGCTGGATTCTCAAGCTTCCACGCTTCAAGCACCAATGGAGTGATTTCACCGACCACGCCGACTTCTTTGCCGTCAACTATGATTTTGCCCACTCTGCCCTCGATAAAACTCGGATGCGCCGCCTCTTGGATTTGGAACTCGACGCCGAAATTCGCCATAAACGAGTCCAGGGCAGATTTGATTTCGCTAAAGTTGGCGTTTGGGTGCGCAGTTACGGCTGAGAGCCAGTTTTCGTCCCGTGTCTTGGTCTCCGCTGTGTCGTCGGGTAAGGTAACTTTGCCGAGTTCAAAGATTCTCTGGGGAAACTCCACCGATTGGTTGATGCTAAGGAACTCAATGAGTCCGGGCAGGAGCCAGTTGCGCAGGCATGTCATGGTGTTGACTTTGGGGTTGGATAACTCGATAACGGGGTTCGATGGAATGTTCATTTTTTTGAAGAGCGTTTCGGGGTTGGTTAGGGTGGTGTTGAGGACTTCTTGGTAGCCTAACCCGACCATTAGGTCCCTTGCGATGCCTATAAGATGCTCGTCGGCTTTGGCTTTACCAGTGGTGGGCAGCTCACGCCACAGCGGCGTTATGTTGTTGTAACCGTAAGCGATGGCGACGTCCTCGATGATGTCCACTTGGTGCATGACGTCTATGCGGTAGCAGGGCACCAGCACGGTAAGTTTGTCAGCGGCGACTTTCTCCACGCCTAACCCCGCGACGCCCAGTAAATCGGCGATCTCTTCCGCAGTCAACTTTAAGCCCAACAGGCGATTAGTCTCTTCCACACTGAGTTCCCAGCGGCGATTACTAAAATCAGGCGTCACCACCATGTCCTCTGTGTATTCGGCGCCTTTGGGATAATGAATGGTTGCGCTGTAGGCTTTGCCTCCACGGTCAATCAACGCCAAAGTTACCAAGTTCAAGGTGTTGAGCACGGTTTTGTGCAGTGTACCTGTGACTTCGACGAGAAGGTTGCGGCTGTCCTCGGTGATTTTGCCCAAGTCGCTGCTGTTGATGATGGGGGGGAACGAGAGCACTTTGCCTTCGCTGTCAAACAGCATCGGGTAGAGTGTGTTGCGTTTGACTATGTGGCCGTATTCTTGGCCTTTGGGGTGTTTTTCGAGGATTTCGTCGAGCGCCATGTTTTCTGTGAAGCCCAACGGCACAAAGGCGACATCTTGGGGTTTGACGGCTTTGTACTGGATGGGCGGCTTGATTAAGTCGAGGCTGTAGATGCCGATGCTGGTTTTCTGGCGGCTCCTGCCCTGTGTCTGGTCAAGTTTGTCTTGTAGGTGCATGATGCCTTTGATGACTTCGTCACAGAGGCGGATGTCTTTGACGACGCTGCAGCAGATGTAGGGTCGGATAGGGCAGAGGTTGGCGTCCACGTAGACGTCGACCGCGGATTCGCCGGCGGAGTAGGCTTTGAGGCCCATTTCCCCTCCGAGGTAGCCTTGCAACGCCCTTGCTAAGCCCTCCACACTCCAGAGGTCAGAGCGCGCAGTATCCTTCATCTCAATGCTAAGGGAGCCTTCTTTTTGGTCGTAGCCTTTCACTTCAGCTTTAACATAAGCCAAAATATCGTCGAGTTTCTCCATGTCACCATTCAAGCACACATGGAGTAAACGTTCCAGTTCAGCGTAGTCAACATCTATCGTCGGCATCTTAGGTCACCTGTTTTTTGCGCAGCCAATCAAGGTCCTGACTAAAAATCATGCGGATATCACTAATTCCCGAGCGCATCATAAACAACCGATCCACACCCAAGCCCCATGCGATGACGGGCGCTTTGACGCCGAGTGGCACGGTGACTTCAGGGCGGAATATGCCTGAACCGCCGAATTCAATCCAGCCATAGCCCTCCTTGTAGGCGCTGAGTTCGACGCTGGGTTCGGTGAAGGGGAAATAATCGGGTTTGAAGCGGACTTTGTCGGCGCCCGCAATCTCGAGCGCAAACTTGCCCAAGACGCCTAAGAGGTCTTTTAAGGTTAGTTTTTCGTCGAGTATGATGCCTTCCACCTGGTTGAATTCGCTCAGATGCGTGCGGTCGGTTATTTCAGGGCGGTACACTCGGGCGATGCTGAAGTGGCGACTGGGCACCACATATTTGCCTGCTTCTAGGGTTCGGGCGCTGAGGCATGTGCCGTGTCCACGCAGAAGCAACCGCCTCGCAGCGTCGAAAGAGTAGCGGTAACCCCAGCCGGTGCTGCCTGTTTCGTCGCCGTCCTCATGCGTCTCCTTCACCCGCTCAACTGCGCATCTGTGGCTTTCTACGTCGCCGTACTTGGGTTCTTGGATGTAGTAAATGTCTGAGGGTTCACGTGCGGGGTGATCCTGTGGCACGTAGAGAGAATCGAAGTTAAAGAAGCTGGTTTCCACAGCGGTGCCAGTCATTTCTTGGAAGCCCAACTGCACCAGTTTAGCGCGGACTTCGTCGAGGAAGCTTAGGTAGGGATGTTTTTTGCCTGGCCAAGTTTTGGCGACGGGGGCTTCGATGTTGTATTTTTGAAGTTTGATTTCTCGCCATTTGCCCGTGATTATGAGTTCAGGAGTGAGTTTGGTGACTTCGGGCACTGCGGTTGCGGCTTGACCTGCGGCTTCTTTGCCCGCCCTGGTAATTTTGAGGATGCGGGTGGTTTTGGGTTCAATAGTTACTAGTTTGCGTTTTTTGAGTTGTTCTGCCGCGTCTTTGAGGTCACCGCTTAAGTCGTCAAGCGCCTCTTGGCCTTTTTCGCCCAAGTACTTGAGGAGGGTTTCATCGCAGCCTTCAGGGATATTCATGTTGTGGAGCAGGGTTTCGTTGATTCGTAAGCTGTTGTCTGCTGAGGAGTAGGTTGCCCATTTCTTGCGGATTACCCAGCCCTGTGCGATTTGAACAAACTGCTGCATAAGCTCTGCTTTTTTGGCTGCTTCGGCGAGGTTGGCTTTGCCTCCCATTTCGGCGACGGCGCGGATTAGGTTGCGTTCGGGCAAGCCGTTTTGGGAGTAGCCTTTGCCTTCGGAGGTGAGTTTAATGATGTTTTTTGTGGCTGCCTGTATGGTTAAGAGACCCATTTCCTGCAGGGTTAATGCGGAGCGCATGACGGCGGCGTCGGTGAATCCGCAGCATTCAACCAGTTTCTCCACTGAGGCGTCTCCGCCTTGTTTGTCGATGGCACAGAGGAGTTGTTGTTCTTGTGCTCTGAGTTCAACCATACCTTTGCCGCCTTGTTTGGTAAAGCGTGTTTTCGTGTAGAGTAGTTCTTTTGCCACAGATAAAAGTATGCTGATAGAGAAAGCGCTCTCAATTAACAGAGAAGTCATTGCATGGAGTGTTTTTTTCTCTGAAGGCATTCAGAAACTGAGCAGTTGTCATTCCAAGCCAATCGCACACACCAATTTATCCAAAAACTGTTGTTGATTTTGTCAAACAGCATTTAGCCCTAGTATACGCCAACGGAAAGAGAAAACAGATGAATCCCTATGAATTTATCTCACTCTGCGCAACCGCGCTCTCCCTAATACTGGGGTTAATTGTTTACACCATTAACAGAAAAGCCACAGTCAATAAACTTTTCATGTTTATGATGTTTTTAAACTCTTACTGGGCATTCTGCACTTACATGTTGTCCTCCTCACCGACGCTGGTCGGTGCAGTTTTCTGGAATAAAGCCCTTTTTCTTTGGCCAGTATTGATTGCGCTTATGCTACATTTTTCGCTCGCATTCGCCGAAAGCGAATTATTAAAAAACAAACTCGTTTATGTAGCCCTGTATTTTCCAGCCCTGCTTTTAGGCCTCATAGATTTAACAACAGATTTGATTTCCACAACCCCAGTTTTGATGCCGTGGGGTTACGCGCCTGCATTTCCGCCGAATTCAGTTATTTCGAGGCTCGACGGCATCTGGTTGGCAGTTGTTTCGTTGCTCGCAATATTAGTGCTATTAAGTTACCATAGCAAAGTCATCGATAAAAAACGCAAACAGCAAACCAAATTCATCGTGTTAGGCTTAGGCATCCCCGTCATCCTCACATTAACCTCCGACACCATCTTTTTTGTTTCGGGCACAAGAATCCCAGTGATAGGCAACATTTCAGGCACAGTAACAAGCATTCTCACGGTTTACGCTATGTTCAGATATGAGTTGTTCAGTTTCAGACTTGAAGTTGCTGCAGAAAACGTCTTTTCAACTATGCCTGATTCCTTAGTCATCGCTGACCTTGAAGGCAAAATCCTAAAGGTAAACAAATCCTTGCTTGACCTCAGCGGTTACAGGGAGCAAGAGATTATTGGGAAATCAATCAAGGAAATGCTGGATAAAGCCAATGTCACCGATAAAAATAGCCAAACCCCCCGAGTCATAAGCCAACTGCGAACCCTGCGGGAAATCAGGGATTACGAATTCGCTTTCTATACGAAGGCTGGGCAAACAAAGAATTGTCTTCTATCCTGTTCCGTAGTTAGTGATAATAGAGGGCAAGATGTAGGCGACGCGTTTGTATTCCATGACATAACGGAGCGTAAGCTAATGGAGCAGAAGCTTCTACGAGCCGAGCGGTTCGCATCCATCGGCGAATTAGCGGGCATGTTGGGGCATGATTTACGTAACCCGCTTTCAGGCATCCGAGGCGGCACTTACTATCTAAGGAAAAAGTTTGCCAAAAAACTCGACGCCGAAGACGCAGCGATTTTTGACAGCATGGACAAAAGCATCGATTACTCCAACAAAATAGTTAACGACTTACTGGATTACTCAACCGAAATCCGACTCCAACTAGCCTCAGTTACCCCCAAAGGATTAATCAGGGATTCCTTGGCACTCATCCAGCCGGCGCCAAACATCAAAGTGGTTGATGAAACCCCGGATAATCCGGCTTTTGAAGCGGACGAAATCAAAGTTTGCCGAGTCTTCGTCAACATAATCAAAAACGCTTTTGACGCCATGCCCAACGGAGGTGAACTGCAAATCAAATGCCAGACAGCCGACGATAAGCTGTTGTTTACATTCCGGGACAGCGGAATGGGCATGACCGAGGAAACTATTGGGAAGCTTTGGACGCCACTCTATACCACCAAAGCGAAGGGTATGGGTTTTGGCTTAGCGATTTGCAAGCGTCACGTCGAAGCACATGATGGAACAATATCCATAGAAAGTGTGCTTGAAAAGGGAACAACCGTAAAAGTGGAGTTGCCCACAAAGAGGGTAGCATCTTAAATACATCTTGTTTCATAAGGCATCTTGGAGGATGGAATGGACGAATATGTCAAGGGAGCTGAACCTGACAGGTGGCATTGGCAGAAAAGCTGCAAACAGTACCCCGCTGTTGTTAAAGCCAAACGCACTAATCGACCGACCTCTGACCTCTGCGACGAATGCTTAGACATAGAACAAGCCTCGCTTCGCAAAGCCAAGGTCCCAGCCTAGTTTTCCCTTGGAATACCAAGTTGCGAGTACCCAAATTGTAGCCTAAGCTCTATTGCCACAGAGTTATGGGCGTCCGGCTTTTCTGGCGCAGGCGTCACTGCAATACTTGGATTTAGCGTTAAAGGTAGTGTAGGTTTTTTTGCATACTGGACATTTCTTATCCAAACTTAGCTCTCCTACCCAACTATGCAGAGGGCACCCTCTAAAAAGTTTTCTAAACCCTAAGGAGAACAGGAACAAGAGGCTTCAGATTCTGGTTCTGCCACGATTGTTTTGGGCTTAAGCACTAAATTCAATTTTAAGGCAAACTCGTATTCGCCGTGTTCCTTGCTCACCGCTACGTTGAAGCCTTCCACGCTAACCGACATAGGTTCGTTGCCGCTTGACATGTCTCGGATGCCGTCGACAAAGTTGCGGACTTTGCCGATGATTTCGTTGATGTCAAGGTTGGTGTTAGTTGTTTCGTCGGTTCCTGGCTCTGCTTTGCGGACGTCTATTTCAACCACCTGTTTCACCTCCAAAATAACATACAGACAAACACTCAAGAACCTGTTTAAACACTTGTGACTGCAAGGGCACAAGCACAATAACAGTGGAAAATGCCCTGATTGTTTAGGGGCATCTTCTATCGGCCATGGATTGAATGGGAAAAACGGCATACGGGGTGAAGTTGGCGGTGGGGATGGTAGAGTTGCCACAAACCTGTGAATAGAGGTTGGCACACCATTTGTATAGCTTAGAAAGATTTGCCCCAAACTGTTCGCTGGAGGCGAAGTTGCTCCGGCTGGCCAGGCCCCGACAACAACGCTTCACCACTATAAACGGGTCCAAGGTCTGTGTCTGACATCCAATAATAGGCGGTTAAGCCTGTTTTGAGAGTGTATGCTGCGTGGTTGATGGCGTCCCACCAGCCAAGTTCATTTTGGACATCGTCAGGTGCTACGTATGACATGCAGGAGCCCGCTTCGTTAATCACAAGCGGCGCTGTTACGCCCATGCTTTTTACTGCAGTCTGCATCTGCGACAGAACCACTGAGTAAGTTGTTCCCCACTGAGTATTGAAGTATGGAGCATGCCGGTAGACGTGAGTTGTGAACGCCAGATTCGTCGCCCGAGGTATCGCGTTCTTTATCTGTGCACACCAGCTTAAGTCATTCCAAGTTGGGACGTGGCCAGTGTTCCACTGCATAAAAATCAGGTTAGAGGCACCTGCACCCCGGACTGCATTATACATTGTTTTGAGATAGTTCAGGTAGCTTGGTGTGATTGGGTCGTTACCATAGTGTTCAGGTTCATTCCAAGCCTCGAAGATAACGTTTGAGTAGCCCCGCAGGTTGCTTGCCATTAGCTTCCAGAACTGCTGCCAAAAACTACTCTCGCTTAAATGCGTGCTTTTAAGGAAGCTTTGACAGGTGGAGTCCCAACCGGAGAGGGGCAGTCCCTGTGCGCCGCCTTGGTTGCCATCTTGGTAGCCGCTTAGCAACTGGAAGGGTACGAGGTCAACGTATATTCCGTATTTTTGGGCTTCCGCCACCACGGTTTTGACGTATGTTCTGTAGCTAATCGGTGTTGTCCAGGTGGGGTAGTTCTGGGGGTCCTGCTGGGCTGGGACAATATTGTTTTGCCAGTACCAACTGGGCAAGACAAACATACGTATCATGTTAACGTGCCAGACCTGCTGGTAACATCTAAAAGTGGCATCCATATCGGCTATGTTGGCAGATATGGGAAACCATTTCTGTCCCCATGCAACCACGTTGACATCGCCGGCGCCTGACCACATGCCAGAAGCGGATTCCATATCGCCTGTGCGGCCGATGCCTCTGAACACCACTTGATTGTTACGGTAATCCAAGATTCTGTTTCCTGAAACATGCAGGGCTGAGGTTGCTGCGTCTGTCGGTTCAAAAAGTACAAGGAAACATGAACAAAGCAGACTCACGATTAACCCTAAAGCGATTTTCGAAAAAACCTTCATACAATTCACACGCCGCTAGATTGGGTAGAAAGCCATGTTCCAGTCTAGTTAGCGTAGCTTTTATGCGTTTGCTTCAACCCCTAACACTTAGTCCTAGCGGTCGGTTCATATTTCCCCACGTTTTAAGGTGTGTGATTTAGAAATAGACTTAAACTCGAAAATGCGTATGTATCAGCGAAGTTTATATGCCGACGAATCTGCCGCCTGAAGCGATGGATAAGTGGGAGCTAGTAGAAGCTGCCCGTACTCCTAAAGAAAAAATGGATGCCATGATAGAGTTCCTGAAGTATGTTCCGCATCATAAAGGCACCATGAAGCTTCGGGGCGAAATGAACCGCAAAATCGCGTTGATCCGCGACGACTTGGACAAAAAGAAGCGGATGGGCACCGGCAAAAGCAGCGGCGGACCGAAACTTTTCATTGAGAAAGCTGCGGCGGCGCAGGTCGCGTTGGTTGGTATGACTAATGTGGGTAAAAGCTGCTTGATGTCTACGACAACAAACTCCAAAGTGGTTGTCACTCCTACGCCGTTTAGCACCCATGAACCGGTGCCGGGTATCATGAATTTTATGGATGTGCAGTTCCAAATTGTGGAGGCGCCCGCTGTTATGGAGGGAGCGGCGGAGGGTAAAGCTGGCGGCAACGTCACGTTGGGGTTGGCGCGTAACGCTGACGGCTTAATTCTGATGCTTGATTTAAGCCGTGACCCCGTGGAGCAGTTGAAGTTGATTTTGGCGGAGTTGGAGAAGAGCCGTGTTTTGGTTAGTAAACCCACTGGTGGACGCGTAGAGATTGATAGGCGCCCCGCTGGGTCTAGGCTCCGTGTTATTGTGGTGGGTAGACTGCTAAACTGCAGTTTGCATGATGTTGAGGATCTGCTGCGGAACTACCGAATCAACGATGCCATCGTCCGCATAAGCGGCGAAGTATCACTCGGAGACGTGGAGGACGCCATCTACGAAAACACCATCTACAAGCCCGCGGTGATTGTGGCTAACAAGCTGGATTTGCCTGGCACCGCTGCTAATCTGCGGCGGCTCAAGACGTATGTAGCCGACAAATTACCCATCGTGCCCATGTCCTGTGAACGCAAACTGGGCATACCGGAACTGGGAAAAGCGATTTTCGAGTCCTTGGGGATGATTCGGATTTACACCAAAGAACCAGGGAACAAAGTGCACAGCGACCACCCCTTTGCACTGCGAAAGGGCGCCACAGTTAACGAGTTAGCCAAAAACATCCATAAAGAGTTGCTGTCGAACTTCATGTTTGCGATGGTTTGGGCAAAGCGGCTGCCGTTTAGCCCCAAGAAGGTGGGGTTGAATTTTATTTTAGACGATGGAGATATCATTGAGATTCATGCCCGAACCTAACCCTGCATTAAAGGGCAAAATTTGGAATAAAACATCAAAACAGCCGGTGCCCAAAAAGACATCGCATAGGAAACTGTGTTAGCAAAATAAAATTGAAAAAGAAAAAATGGTTGGTTTATCTGCTGCTTTGTGCGACGCGTTCGATTTCGTTGCGTTTGGCGATGCCTGCGGATTTGATGTCTTTGGCTGCTGCGAGTACAAGTTCGTCTGCGAGGGTTTCTTGGATGCTGCGTGGGTTGTTGATGCTTGATGCCCGTGCGCCTTCAGTGATGTGGCGGATGGCTAAGTCGATTCTGCGTTGTGGCGCTACGTCGACGGAGAGGTGATAGACGACTCCACCGTAACTGACACGTGTGGTGTCTTCGCAGGGCGCTGCGTTTTCAACTGCCTGCACCAAAACATCGATGGGGTTTTTGTTTGTGCGTAAATAGACGATTTCGAAGGCTTCTTTGACGATGTTGGTTGCTTTGGCTTTTTTGCCTGCGTTTTTGCCGCCGCGCATCAAGCCGTTGATTAAGCGTTCGACGATGTTGACTTTGGCTTTGCGGAACCTCTGGTGCTCATGGCGGCCCATGCTGTGTGGAGCCACCATCGGTGTGAGGCTGAGGTAGCGCTGGAGTCCGATGTCTTTGACTGAGATGTCTTTGAAAGTCCATTTTTGGAAGAGCTTAATTTCCTGTGGTTCAGCTGGACTGGGTGAAGTTGTTGTTTGTGACATAACCATTTACCTTGCCGGTTTCTGTTTTCGTCCGTAAACGAGTTCGTTTAAGCTGACGCCGTTGACCATGACGACTTTCCATCTGACACCGGGAATGTCGCCCATGGCGCCGCCTCGGGTTCCACCGATGCCCTCAACCACGACTTCGTCGTGTTCGTCAACGACGTTTAGGGCGCCGTCGCCTGGGAGGAAAGCGCTGATGGTTCTGCCGTTCTTGATGAGTTGTGTTCTGACGCATTTGCGGATGGCGCTGTTAGGCTGCTTAGACTCCACACCCACCTTTTCGAGGACAATGCCCCGGGCTTGGGGTGCACCCTGCATAGGGTCAACTTTTTCGTCAAGCATTAACATGCGTCGGTTAAAGTAACGATCGTGCCAACGGAAATTCTTCCGTTTCTTAGCTAACTGCCTTGCGGCGAATTCGCCCCTTGGAGACTTGGAACCCATATCTAAGATATTCCTTCTTTTTGCACATGCATAGTCAAAGTTCTAATATTTAAAGGAAACGAACCAAAAACTCTTAACCAACTTATTTTAAAGGTACAGGCGAGGCTAAGTTATGGGATACGGTGGAGCCCCGTCTTGGGTGGTTAAAAATCGAATGCAAGCACAGGTAAATGCTTGCAATGACGAGATTTACCGATTGAACACTCGGATTAAGGAGTTAGAATTAGAAAATGAAGGACTAAAGAAACAAGTGAAGCAGTTAGAATCCGAGCTAATATAAAGTAAACAACAGTAGTCTCGTATGATAAAGTATAGATGCTCTAAATGTTCACAAGAATTCCCGTTAACAGTTATTAAACCGTTGATGTTCTGCTCTGACCCCAACTGCGGAGGCTTTTTAGAAAAAGTCTATATTGATACCCTAGAGGTCGATGAAGAGGGTACTCGGGAGCTAATATCCCCCGCAGACGCCTTCATTGGAAAACTTTGGCCAATTTACATTTCTAGCCCAATAGAGATTAGTGCTGGAAGAACTTTTTCAAATGTCGATCTATGGGTTAAAAAACGCAAGGAAGTCTACATAGAATATCGCTATAAATTTGCGCCCGAACGATTAAATGACCTTAAGACGCTTCAACGCAATTTTGAAAGCTGGCTTCACTTCAGGAATAACTTCTCTTGGACGATGCTAGAACGGACGGCAACAAATGCAATAGAACACCCTCAAAATATAGCTAAATTGCTTGCTACTCTGCAGAATGAAAACATCGAAATTGGTGTTAGGGTTAGAAGTGCACTACAGGGTTGTGCTAAAGTTGCGGGAATTGGCGAAGGAATAGTTACAGCGTTGCTCCATACGTTCAATAATGAAAAGTATGGCGTTTGGAATAGCAGAACAGTCGATACGCTCAAAAAATTACACAGGGCAACTTTTCCAAGTGATAACTTCGGAGAAAGTTACAAGCGAGTCAATCAAACATTTCAGGATATAGTCAAAGAAACAAAGAGCGACCTTACAACCGTTGATGGCTTTATGTGGTTTGTAAGCAAGAAATATGAATTTCTCTAGCGTTAGCCACTAAAGAAGCCTTGGTTTGGCAAATCAAAGCCGGTTGAAGACCTAAACTTAGTACGGAAAATCCAGTCGAGATTCTCTAAATTGCTTGGGTAAATGGACACCAGTCGCTTGTGTTTTTTATGGTAGATAGCCATTTTTCTCCTCATATTCCGCTCATAGTTTTGCCTCGTCCACGGATCGTCGGCATCTAGCAGTCCCCAGAATTCAACGTAAACATCATAATCGGGCAAGTAAAAATCAGGACGGTAAATGGAGGGGTCGTCAGATTGTTCGTACCAGTACCTGATGTTGTTTGCTCTGAAATAGTCGGCTATTTTTTCTCTGAAAAGCTTCTAACTACCTCACCTTTTTCTGTGAGGGATTGAATACCATAGGAGGGAGAAGGAGCGCGCGATTTTTGCCCAAACAATTTTGAGATTATGTATACTAAGACAACCCAAAATAGAGGGCAAAGCAGGATTACAATAACTATAGGTGAGATATCCATGCTTGTTAATTATACAACCAAGCGCATAATATTTTTTGCAAAATTTATTTTTTCTATTATAGGTTGTTCAAGTTGCGTCGATAGCTGCTCAAATAAAGAATATACCAACATATTTGGTTCTATTAGTGGTTCTATGTTGTTTCTTATAGAGGGATGAGGCTGCCGCCAACATATTTGGAGCATATAAGAATTTCGTTGCATAACCTATAGAGGGATAGGTGGCATTGGTTGGAAATGAGAGGTGTGACGGCAACTTGCTATTTATAACAAAAGTTAAGAGTTTCTAGAGTCATCTCTAATTGTAAGTGTCATAATTTGCAAAGCAAGATAGTGCATCCTTATGTTTCAGTTAACCCCAAAATATGTAATGGTAGTCCAGTGGTAGCTGGAACTCGAATAAGGATCGTAGACATAGTTATTGAGTATGAGTATCTTAATCGCTCTCCAGATGAAATAATCTCTATGTTTCCCCATTTGAAGTTGGAGCAAGTCCACGATGCACTTTCCTACTACTACGAGAACAGAGCTGAGTTGGATAAGAAAATCAAGGAAGATAAAGAGTTCATCGAAAAACTCGTCGAACCCCCGAAAGGCAGATGATTCTGTATCAAATCGCTCAAGATATACGCTGATGAAAGCGTTAACGTTGCAATCGTTGAGGGGTTGAAGAGGCGTGGGGTGGATGCTTTTTCGGCTAGAGACCTCCACAGGTTGGGTATGACTGATGATGAGCAGCTTGAAGTAGCTGCAGAGAAGGGCGCGGTTATTTTTACGCATGATTCTGATTTTCTCAAATTAGCCCTAAACCGAAGACATTGCGGCATTGTTTTTGTCCATCGCCAAGTACACAGTCAGCGAATGTATAAGGAAACTAAAACTTATCGCTGAAACCAAGTCAACACAGGAAATGCTAAACCAAATCGTCTTCCTATAGAAAACCCGTTTACCAAGTGCTTGTGGTTGTAGGCACAGGTGTGTAACAACACAGGCTTAACTATACGGAGGGGGATAGATGCGGAAAAGGAGAATTTGAATATGGTCTCAGCAATAGTTTTAGTAAACACAGATGTTCAAACCCCCAAAACTGTTCTTCAAGGCCTAAAACAGCTTGACGGCGTTGAAGAAGTGCATCCCTTGTATGGTGCGTATGATATTTTGGTAAGAGTTAGGGGCGACTCAATCAATGATATTAGAGATATTACGCAGTTGGGTATTAGGAAGGTGTCTGGTGTGGCGAATTCACTGACGCTTCTGATTGTTGGCGGTCAGGATGTGTCTGGAGGGCGAGGCTTTGGTGAAGGAAGCAACGTTTTTGTGGGAAGCTTTGCGGTGAATGAAGCGCTTACGCCCTAATCCTTTTTTTAGTGTTGTTTTTTGGCTTTGAAATATTTGACATGCAAGTGTCTAGGGCGTGGGCTGGTTTTTTGGATGTGAGAGGTGGCTAAGTTGCTGTTGGATGGGCTATGCTGGTGTCGTTTGCATTGCGCTGTTCATTGCCGTTCACTGCCACGCCTAAAAGACAAACAATACATGCATTCACACACACATCCCGACCGCCCCTGCATGGAAGCATGCACTGGGTGTGGAGAAAAACAATCTCGCCACACCGAAACAGACGCTAAAAACTGTTGCACCCCCCAAACACAACGCAGCCCACAACAGTCCTGTGGCACCCCGCAAAACGCCACACCCACATAAAGAGAAAAAACCGATTAACCGTTCAAAAAAAGGAATTGAAAAACACAGCGCTGCCAAAAAAAGGAAGCAGCGGCAAGAGCTTGCTGCAAAAGGGCGCTATTCCGTGTCCCTCAAATCAGCCCTGCATGATTTTCGGACATACCTCTAAAAGAAAAAAGAGGTGAGAAGGGAGGTTGCTATCTCCAGGCGAGGTCAAATCGGTCAAGGTTCATAACCTTGTTCCACGCCGCCACGAAGTCATGCAGGAACTTTTCCTTAGAGTCCAAACACGCGTAGACTTCCGATATGGCGCGGAGTTGAGCGTTTGAGCCAAAAACGAGGTCAACGCGGGTGCCGGTCCACTTGAGATTGCCTGTTGCGCGATCATGCCCTTCGAAGAGGTCTTTGTCGTCAGAAGTCGCCATCCACGAAGTGTTATTGTCGAGTAGATTCACGAAGAAGTCGTTGGTAAGCTTTTCCGGCTGTTTGGTGAAGACACCGTGCTCTGACCCCTCAAAGTTAGCGTTCAAAACGCGTAAACCGCCAACAAGCACCGTCATCTCAGGAGCAGTCAACGTCAACAGTTGCGCACGATCAACCAACATCTCCTCAGCTGGCACAGCGTATTTGGTTTTTTGGTAGTTACGGAACCCATCCGCAACCGGTTCAAGAACGGCAAATGACTCCACATCGGTTTGCTCCTTCCCTGCGTCGGTGCGTCCCGGCGAGAAGGGAACTGTTATGTCGTGACCCGCGTTCTTTGCAGCTTGCTCGACACCTACACATCCACCCAGAACAATCAAGTCTGCGAGCGAAACCTTCTTGCCAGCCGACTGTGAGCCGTTAAACTCCTTTTGGATTCCCTCAAGGACCTGTAGCACCTTCTTTAGTTGCGGTGGCTGGTTGACCTCCCAATCCTTCTGCGGCGCAAGACGAATACGCGCTCCGTTTGCACCTCCACGCTTGTCGGAACCACGGAAAGTGGAAGCAGAAGCCCAAGCGGTTGAAACCAGTTCTGAGATTGACAGTCCAGAGGCGAGGATTTTGCCTTTGAGGTCTGCGATGTCCCTTTCATCGATTAACTCATAATCGACTGCCGGTATTGGGTCTTGCCAGATCAATTCCTCCGCTGGCACCTCTGGACCGAGGTAGCGTGAGCGGGGACCCATATCGCGGTGGGTAAGCTTGAACCATGCTCGGGCGAAGGCATCTGCTAGCTGCTCTGGATTTTCGAGGAAACGCCTTGCAATCTTCTCGTAAACAGGGTCAAACCGCAGGGCGATGTCAGTGGTCAGCATAGATGGCGCGTGACGCTTTGACGGGTCGTGCGCATCTGGCACGGTTCCAGCGCCTGCGTCACCCTTCGGCTTCCATTGGTACGCACCCGCCGGGCTCTTGGTCAGTTCCCAATCGTAGCGGAACAGGTTTCGTAAAAAGTTGTTGCTCCACCTAGTTGGCGTCTGAGTCCAGGTGACTTCTATGCCGCTGGTAATTGTGTCATCGCCTTTGCCTGTGCCAAATTTGCTCTTCCATCCAAGACCCTGTTCCTCGATGGGGGCAGCTTCAGGTTCGGGACCAATTAGTTTTGCATCACCAGCGCCATGGGTTTTACCGAAGGCATGGCCGCCAGCGATGAGAGCCACTGTCTCTTCGTCGTTCATTGACATGCGCGCGAAGACTTCACGGATATCTTTGGCAGCAGCAACAGGGTCTGGGTTCCCGATTGGGCCTTCCGGATTAACGTAGATTAACCCCATCTGAACGGCGGCAAGCGGATTTTCAAGGTCCCTCTCGCCTGTGTAACGTTTATCACCGCCTAGCCAGGTGGTTTCAGAACCCCAATAAACGTCCTCTTGCGGCTCCCAGACGTCCTCCCGTCCGCCCCCGAAACCAAACGTCTTAAAGCCCATCGACTCAAGCGCAACGTTACCGGCGAGAATCATCAAGTCGGCCCAAGAGATTCTTTTGCCATATTTTTGCTTGATTGGCCAAAGTAAACGGCGGGCCTTGTCAAGGTTTACGTTGTCCGGCCAACTGTTGAGAGGCGGGAAACGCTGTGACCCTCCGGCTACCCCCCCACGGCCGTCGCCCTTGCGATATGTGCCGGCGCTATGCCATGCCATTCGTATAATGAGACCTCCATAGTGACCAAAATCGGCTGGCCACCAATCCTTTGAGTCGGTCATCAGCGCAGCGAGGTCCTTCTTTAAGGCGTTATAGTCGAGTTTTTTGAATTCTTTTGCGTAGTTAAAGTCTTTGTCCATTGGATTAGGTAGGTTAGAATTTTGATGTAAAATCTTCAAGTTTAACTGGTTCGGCCACCAATCTCGGTTTGACCTAAGCATGCGGCTAGTAAGTTCATTTTTGTCATTCAAGATAGTGCAACTCCTTGATTATTGTGAAAAAAGGGTTTTCTATCATCTTCGAAAAGCTCCTCTTAATCTGCAATAGGATGACGCAAAAGGTTTATTTAAGAATTTTTATTAACTAATAATTTGTATGACTGACTCTCTTAAATCAGACGCCTCCGCGATTGAAGCCCTACGAAGTAAAGGGTACAAGGCAACTCCACAGAGAATAGCCATCTGCCGAATTGCACTCAACAGCCGAGCCCACCCCTCAGCCCAACAAGTCTACGACAAAGTCAAGAAAATCCATCCTACTGTAAGCTTGGCCACTGTCTACAAGACTTTGGAAGTCCTTAGGGATTTAGATTTGGTTCAGGAAATAAATTTTCCCAAAGGACAGGCAAGGTTTGATTCATACATGAGTCCCCACATAAATTTGGTTTGCCTGAACTGCGGCAGCATCACAGACTTAGACGATATGACGATAAAAGAAATAACAAGAAAAGTTACTGCATCCACAAAATTCAAGCCCACTGGGCAACGCATGGATATATATGGAATTTGCCACAAATGCAGCACCACCAAATAAAGGCGTTAACTATAGAAAGTTGGTTGTTTGTCCTTTTTGTTTGTGACGTTTCTTTGTAGGTGAAGGTTGCTTGTTGGGGTTGGTGGCGGTGCGCCTGTTTGTTTGGGCGCCAGCAAACGCCTGCTCTGCCTGTTTCGCGTCTGCATCCATTGAGCCTAACCAGTAGAACCAAAGGTCCTGCCGAGGTTTGCTACACAACCAGCAAGCAACACAAACCCGTTGCAGAACAAAAAAAGCAGCCGCCAACCAAGCCCGCAAGAAGAAGATGAGCAGAGAGCACTCGATTTTCATCTAACAATAAAAAAAATGTTGTTCGCCCATAAATAAGGGAAATAGAGAAAACCATACGTGACCTTGCCCTCTGCTTGTGTGATTGTTGTGTTGCAATCACATATTCTTATTTTCTAAAAAACAAGTAGAGTATTTGCCGAAAGAAACGAGTCGTTTGGCAGATGGGCCTGCTGATGTGCTAAGGCTCTGTTCCGACTATTGCACTATGGGGCTTAGGCTCCCAAATGTGCGTTTTTGGGCATCCTTTCATGTTTGCTGGGCAGTTTGCCAAACGGCACCTCAACTTAACCTGTTTATCATTCATCAACTATTTCTAGACTAAATCCTCCTATGGAATTAGGGCTGAATTTGGGCAGCATTTAGTCGTTATTGGGAGGATATTTTGAAAAATTCTTATTACCGTTCTTTGGGCACCCTTAAAATCAAGGAGCAAACCCAATGATCCACCAAAACAAAACAGCATTCACCGTACTGATGCTATGCAGTGTATTAGTAATCGCATACCTCTCAGTCGCCAACGCAGCCACAACAGGAACCCTGACGGCAACCGCAACCTCCACCAGCAACGCCATCACCTTAAGCGGCAGCGGATTTGACCCCACAGAAAACCTGACCCTCTTTATGCTAAATGAAACCGACAACTCAAACCTGTACAACTTCACCGAGA
This sequence comes from Candidatus Bathyarchaeota archaeon, assembly GCA_963702095.1. Lineage (GTDB taxonomy): Archaea > Thermoproteota > Bathyarchaeia > Bathyarchaeales > Bathycorpusculaceae > Bathycorpusculum. The sequence continues at coordinate 785,056 of OY969706.1, read as the reverse complement.
CCATAACCACCGATGATGCAGGCGCATTCACAGCCAACGTTACTTTGCCATCAGGATTCTACGGAACCTACAACGTAACCGCGCAGACAACAAACGTCGATGCATTCACCGAATACACCATCTCAGGCGCAGCAACGTTATCAGCCACTCCAGACGACAGCAACATCATGGCAGTCAGCGGAAGCGGATTCAACGCCAACCAAACCCTAACCTTACAATTAAACGACACCTCCACAACCACTGCCTACACGTTCCTAGACAACATCACAACTGACTCGGAAGGCAACTTTACCAGCACAGTCATCATCCCCACAAGCATAAGCGGTTCCTATACTCTTGTCGCTTCAACCTCCACCACAACAGCCAACGCAACAATCGCCGTCCCAGACTTCACTGGCCCCACAGGAATAACAGGCGCAACCGGAGCAACCGGTGCAGTCGGAGCAGACGGTGAACCAGCAGATAACACAACGGTAGTCCTTGCACTTGGGATAAGCATAGTCGCCATGATCGTTGCAATATTTACCCTCATGAAGAAACACTAATTTTGCATATAAAAAAACGGCTTGGCGTCTCTCCCCTTTTTTATGGCGACTTTAGCCTGTCTGCTTTATGGGGTTTAATATGGCTGTACAGAGGCATTCTTGGCTCAAGTATTGGTTTGCAGCGTTTTTTATGTCCGAAGCGGTGACCGCTCTGACCTTTTCGAGGTAGCTTTTGAGGGCATGCTCATTTTGGAACTGCATCTCCATGTACTCGATGATTTCTGTGGCGTCATGCGGGTTATCCATACCCCTGAGTACGCCGCCCAACATAATCTGCTTAGCCTTCTCCAACTCCACCGCAGAAACCAAAATCGCCCCCAAACCGACGAATTCTTTGTGTATGAGCGCCCTCGCCTTCTCAGCTTTACCCCTGCCAACCGCACAACTCACACTCAAATAGCCGAAGTCGGAACCCTTGCAATGCGCAGCTGAAACATCGTATGTAACCGCGTTTTTCTCCCGCAACTCAATGAAGAGTCTGGAACTGGTGCCTCCGCCTAGCAAGTTACTGATCAAATCCAATGCTGGAGCATCTTTATGCGTTGAGGGCACGGTTTTTGCGCCGATGCTCAGGTAGGTTTGGGTTATGCCTGATTTTTCTTCCACCGCAACTGATTTGGGCTTGCCCCCTTCAATCGACATCAGTTTTTTAGGTGCAAAATCTGTATCCGCTACTTTTTCGAAGTGGGCTAAAACCTTTTTTTGGTTCTCTTGGCTTATGTTGCCTGACAGTACCAGCGCCATGTTTTCTGGGACATAATTGCCCTTGTACTCGGCTGTCAACTGGGTTAGGGATAGTTTTTTAACGGTTCTGCTGTAGCCGCCGACTGGACGCCGAATCGGGTGATGCCTAAAGAGGTTCTCAAGCAGCAACTCTTCAACTTTAACCGCTGGGTCATCAGCTACTTCTGCCAGCTCGTTTTGGATGATTTTGCGTTCCAACTCAAATTTGTCCTCTTCAAAGCTTTCGCCGAAGAACAACTCTGCAATTACCTCTGCTGCGTCGGCTGCTTTGTCTGGCAACACATCGAGTGAAGCAGTTACTTGTTCGCGGTCAGTGTAGAAGTCCAGTATGCCGCCCCAATCTTCTATGCCTCTTGACAGGTATATTCGATGTGTTGAGCCGCCTGCAAGCATGTGTTCAAGGAAATGTGCGGTTCCAGCGGCTTCTTTGGGCTCCTGATTCGACCCATACCGGACGCTAAGAGACATCTGAGTGGTGTTCGCTGATGGACGTGGGTAAACTATTACTGTTAAGCCGTTTGGGAGTAGTTGGCGTTGCCAAACTAGATTGGGCGACATAACCAACCAATGTGTGTGCAGCTAAAAAAACTGTACTGCAACGCCGCCTCTGTTTTTCAGTTTTGTTTTGGAAGAGTTTAAAAGTTAAGGATTGAAGGTACATAGCGATTCAAAATGACAAGGGTAAAATGCAAAAAATGCGGAGCCGTCTTCGAACAGGGACTGGGCTCGGCAGCAATAGCGCCCCATGTGGGACCGCTACATTACGTTAAATGCCCCGCCTGCGGAAAAAGAAGCTGGCTAAACATTTACAGTTCAGTCAAAGACCCCATCACGTGGCCTCCCGAAGAAGCAAAGCAGCAGGCTGAGCCGACGCAGTTAACTGAGGAAGAACTCGAAGCCAAACGCATCGAAGAATCAAAGTACGAGAAGCCCTGAGATCAAGATGGCTGCTCACCCCCTCAGTGATGCACTCAACAACCCCTATGTTGGGTTAGTCATAGTCGCTATAGTAGTTGTTATCGTAGTTATTTTCCGCATTTACACAATACGAAACCCCGGGTTTATGCGTGCCAAATGCCCAAAATGCAGCGCAGTCTTTGACGCCTCCCGCATGTTCAGCGGCATCCACATCGGCCCCTACAAGCAACTAACGTGCCCCGCATGTGGTAAAACAAGCTTCATGAACGCCTACTCAAAAGCGCCCCTCAACTCGCCGCTCCAAGAACAACCGCAGAAACCGCCCGAGCCCCAAATGGCGGAGGCAGAGCTGGAGCAGAAGCGGATTGAAGACTCAAAGTACGAGAAAACCTAAAAAACTTGCTTAGCCCGTTCCAGATTGAATTTTGCCAGTATTTCTTTTAGGTTAACGATTTTTTCTTGCACTTCAGGTTTACTGCAGACTTCGGCGAATACAAGCATGTTGGCGAACAGTGAAAAATCGACTGGGTCAGCGTCTTTGGGTACATCGTTGAAGGTGGATAGCCGTGCCATCATGTTGTTTTGTATGTTTGTGTAGATTTCGTAGGCTTCTTTTAGGTTGGGGTTTTTGGGTTTGAAGTTGAAGTATTGTTGGGGTGCATACCATGTGGCGGTTGAGCGGTAGAATTTTTTCTCGAGGTTGCCGACTTTTTGGGTTGAGGTGACTTCGACGAGGTTGGCTTTTTGGAGCTTTTGTATTCTGCGCCAGAGTTTGAGGGTGGGGATGTTTATTTGGGCTGAGAGTTCGGAGATGGAGTGTTGGGCGGTTACGAGTTCTTTTAGGATGATTTGGTTGGTGGGGTCGGCGACGAGTTTTTCGCTTTCTTTATCTAACAATTTTACCAATTTCATAAATTGAAAACGGTTTCGCCTAGCTTAAATAGTTATTTGCAGATTCCAATAATCCATCACTCACACAGGAGGCTAAACCATGATAGACACAAACAACCTCACCAGAACCTTCGGCAACCTAACAGCCGTAGACAACGTATCCTTCCACGTTGAAAAAGGAGAAGTCTTCGGTTTCCTGGGTCCAAACGGCGCAGGCAAAACCACAACCATACGCATGCTCTGCTGCCTCATAGGCAAAACCAGCGGAGACGCATCCATTGGCGGCTACAGCATAAGCAACCCCGACGACTGCCTCAAAATCAGAAAAATCATTGGTTTCCTCCCAGAAAACGTAGGCTTATACGAAAGCTTAAGTGCATATCGCAACCTCGATTTCTATGGTCAACTCTATGACGTCCCAGAAGCCACCCGCAGGGAGAACATCGAGCGTCTGCTTAAGGCTCTGGGGATTTGGGATCGCCGAGAAGATGCAGTCGCAGGGTTCAGCAAAGGCATGAAACAGAAAATCGCCATAGCACGCGCACTCATCCATGACCCCCAAGTGGTATTCCTCGACGAACCCACGGCGAACCTTGATCCTGAAGCCTCTAAAACCGTTCGAGACTTCATTATACAGCTCAAAAAAGAGAAACGCACCATATTCCTAAACACCCACAACTTAAACGAGGCTGAACGGCTCTGCGACCGCATCGCCATCCTCAAAGGCAAACTCATCGCGGTTGATTCACCTAAGAATCTGGAACGCAGCCTCTACAGCCGCAAAACCATCGTGCATCTAAAGGAGGTTTCAGACCCGGTTTTGGAGGCCGTGAAAAATATTGGCTCTGTTAAAGCTGTCCGCACCCAAGACAACAAGTTGATTTTGGACATGGATGATCCTGAGGTTGATAACCCTGTGGTGGTTCGGGCGATTGTTTTGGCAGGCGGCAACGTGCAGTACGTGACGGAGTTGCGGTCAACGCTTGAAGATGTCTACTTAAAACTGATTCGGGAGGTTCCAACACAATGAGATTTTCAAAGGCTTGGATAGTAACTAAAAAAGACCTAAGCATCATCAGACGCAACAAATATGTGTTCTACTCGCTGATTGCCATGCCCGTTTTACTGGGCGTAGTTATTCCGTTAGGCTTAACTTTCGGCATCTCAGCAGGCGCCAACCAAATGACACAAGAAGAACTATATCAAATCGTTGTGCAAATTGCAAACTTGGGCGCCATGTACTTTGTGCTGATACCCGCTGTCCTGCCCTCCATAATCGCATCGTATAGCATAGTTGGCGAAAAAATCGAAAAAAGCCTCGAACCACTCCTCGCAACTCCCACCACCGACGGCGAATTACTGCTAGGAAAAAGCCTAGCTTCATTTCTGCCCTGCATGGTCGTCACCTACATAGCCGCCGCTATCTACGTACCCATAATCGACATCTGGTCCACCAGCCTCATCGGCGTCGCATTGATTCCCAACCCGTATTGGGCATTGTTGACTTTCGCCATAACTCCGTTAGGCTGTATTATGAGCGTATTAGCCAATGTAATTGTCTCTTCCAAGGTCACCGACATACGGGCGGCTCAGCAACTCGGTGGAATAGTGGTGTTGCCGCTGATTTTTGTGGTGATTCTTGGGTCCACGTTCTCGGCGGTGTCGCTTTGGATAGCATTGGCTATGACAGGTGCCTTAGCAGTAGCAGACATAGGTTTGTTCTATTTGAGCAAAGCTGTCTTTCAACGCGAAGAAATCCTCACAAAATGGAAATAGCTTCAAATATACCACCTTTTTTAGGGTAAAATATTTTTTTGTCTTTATGTGGGTGTGGCGGTTTGCGGGGTGCCACAAGACTGCAAAGGATGGCAATTGCTTTTTGGGGTTGAAACGTTTTTTGGCGCTTGTTTCGGTGTGGCAGAGGCTTTTTTCTCCACACGCCCAACATGGCTCTATGCAGGGGCGGTCGGGATGTGTGTGTGAACGCATGTATCGACTGTTTTTTTAGCCCTTGAATAGCAGTCTATAGTGACTTCCGCCAACGCTTACCTATCCTCAACAGGTTTGCAATGAGTTTCATGCTATGAGCGGGGAAAACCCGCCGGCTACATAATCGTTCTTAGGGATGGCTTAACGAATATGCAAGCAACTTAAAAAAGTCAAGGTCGTGGCTATCTGCATGGATTGTTACCGAAACAAATAAACCGCACAGTGTCGGCTTCTTTTTTTGTTTCAGGGACTACTGAGCCTCAATGTTTGGAAAACCCTCTAAAAACAACGCGTACAACAGTACGCAAGGATGTGGGCTTTATGGCCAACACAGTTCAGAACGGCAACACCTATTCAAACGCTTCCCCAGTTGCCAACATGAAGCCCCTTTTAACAAATGAAGAACTCGCAACCCTGCCTGTTGAAGAAGTAATAAATCGCTTCAATTCTACCCCTCAGGGACTCAGCTCTGACCAAGCAACGGAACGCATAGAAATTTATGGCACAAACGAATTAGCCAAAGAACACAAGCACTCCGCAATTAAAGAGTTTCTGGCACACTTCAAAAGCCCCCTTGTCATCATACTTCTAATTGCCGGCATAATTTCCGGCATCTTCGGTGAAGTCGCCAACACAGGCATAATCTTAACGATCATTTTTGTCAGCGTCATCTTGGACTATTACCAAGAAAACAAAGCAGAGAAATCCGCTCAACTGCTCAAACAAGCAGTCACCACCACAGCGACCGTTATCCGGGATAATGTTAAACAAGAAATCAAGTTATCACAAATCGTCCCCGGTGACATTGTTTTTCTTTCTGCTGGAGACATTACTCCCGCTGATGCACGGGTAATCAACGCCAAAGACCTCTTCGTCAACCAGTCGGCGTTGACCGGCGAGTCTTTTCCAGTTGAAAAAACCATTGCACCTCTTAAAGGAAAAGTCAGCAGCATCGTTGACTGGACCAACTTCTGCTTCATGGGCACCTCTGTTGTCAGCGGCTCCGCGACTGCTGTGGTAGTGAAGACGGGCGGCGCCACTGAGTACGGCAAAATCGCCAAGAAACTCATAGAAAAAGCTCCTGAAACCGAGTTCGAACGGGGTATTCGCAACTTCGGTTTTCTCATAATGCAAGTGACTTTCCTGTTGGTCATGTTTGTTTTCCTCATCATTTCTCTTCGTAACCCCACAACTGACGGCGTAGTGACGGCGCTGCTTTTTGCGGTGGCTTTGGCGGTGGGGTTGACGCCTGAACTGTTGCCCATGATTATAACCATCAACCTTTCCCGTGGAGCCATGGCGATGTCTAAGAAAGGTGTTATAGTCAAGCGGCTCTCCGCCATAGAAAATTTCGGCAGCATGAACGTGTTATGCACCGATAAAACTGGTACTTTAACTGAGAACAAGATCAAACTTATCCTTAACGTCGATTTGGAGGGCGAAGAAGACGAGAAAGTCTTCATGTACTCTTTCCTAAACAGCAACTTCCAAACTGGACTCAAAAGCCCACTTGACGAAGCCATACTCAAACACAAAGACGTCGATACCTCCAAATGGCTCAAAATCGACGAGGTGCCCTTCGACTTTATTCGCCGACGGGTCTCCGTGGTGGTGGAGAGGGGGCACCAAAGATTTTTCATAGCTAAAGGGGCACCTGAAGAAATCCTCAAAGCCTGTTCTTACTATGAACTCCGCCGAACCGTAGCTGACTTAACCGAGGAGGCGCGCAAGAAAATCGAGCAGAAATACCAGGATTACAGTGCTGAGGGTCTGCGCGTTTTAGGTATCGCTTACAAACGGCTCAAAGAACAGAAAGCCGTCTACTCGATTAACGACGAAAACGACATGGTTTTCTTGGGCTTTGTTGCTTTTCTTGACCCGCCGAAAGAAACTGCAAAGCAATCCCTGCAACTGCTAACCAAAGCCGGAATCGAACTTAAAATCCTCACAGGCGACAACGAACTCGTCACCCGCAAAGTCTGCGAAACCCTCGGCTTCGAAATCAAGGGCATAGCGCTTGGCAGCGACATAGCTAACATGTCCGATGAAGCCCTCACCGCAATAGTTGAAGAAGCCAACATTTTCTGCCGCGTTAACCCCGTGCAGAAAGACCGCATAATCGCCCTGCTCAAACGCAACGGCCACGTAGTCGGCTACATGGGCGACGGCATCAACGATGCACCCTCACTTAAAACCAGCGATGTTGGAGTCTCAGTTGACAACGCCGTGGATGTCGCCAAAGAATCCGCCGACATTATCCTCCTCAGAAACGACCTCACCGTGCTCGCGGAAGGTATCTTGGAGGGACGCAAAACATTTGGCAACACCATGAAGTACATTATGCTTGGCGTTAGCTCAAACTTCGGCAACATGTTCAGCGTCGCCGGAGCCTCAGTGTTTCTGCCTCCAGGTTTCTTGCCTATGTTACCCGTCCAAATCTTACTCAACAACCTGCTCTATGACGTCTCCCAGTCAACCATAACTACTGATAGAGTGGATGATGAATACGTTGAGAGACCGAAGCGGTGGGATATCGCTTTTATTCGGCGATTCATGGTTTCTTTGGGGCCAGTTAGTTCACTGTTTGACTTCTTGACGTTCTTTATGATGCTGTTTGTGTTCATCCCGATTGTGCCTTTGGCTTTGATATCGCCTGCCCAGCAGCATCTATTCCAGACGGCTTGGTTCATAGAATCCCTCTGCTCCCAGATACTCGTAGTGTTTGTGATTAGAACCAGACGCACACCTTTCTGGAAGAGCAAACCAAGCAAATACCTTGTCATTAGCAGCATAGCCATCATAGCCTTCGCTTTGATAGTACCCTTTACACCGCTTGGAGAGTTGTTCCTCTTTGTTCCGCCTCCGCCACTATTCTTTGTCGCCTTAGCCATACTGCTGACTTCATACCTGTTGATGGCTGAGTTGGTAAAAGTTTGGTTCTACAAACGCAACGCCTACCGCATCGAACAGGTACTTGTGCCCAAACGCACATTCTACGTAACACGCACAGCCAAGCTCATGCAGGATATGATAGCAGGTATTTGCCTGCGCTTCGAAGACGAATTCCCAATAGAATCCTTAACCGCCGACTTAAACAGCGCCTTATCCTACCCCATAAACTCCAACCAGATGGCACGCAACCTCCAATACCTACGCCGCTCCAACTTAATCTCAGTAGATTGGAGACGAAGAACCATAAAGCGAGAAGTAGCTCTCCACGAGTACGTTGAGAAAAGCATTGTTGGAGGCCCCAACTGGTCGTCGGTTAGCGATGAATGGAAGAAAATCAACAATATACTGCTAAGCAAACATGAGTCAGTCAACCCGGAGTACCAGGAACTTTTGCCTAAACAGTGATCGGGTGGTTTGTCAAGTTAGGCACGGGTTTTTGCGAAGCAAACTTGACAAGTCAGCGCCGTTTGCTTAGGCATTTTGACAAGAACGGTTAACCTGTATTCTCAAAAAACGTTATTTTAACCTGACTCTTAATCGGTTGCCAGAGGGTTAGGAACACAATGCTGAATTCATGTTTGGAATGCAAGAACAACATCCTAAAAATCAAAGTCTTGGTTCCCCATAACCGCACCATTAAGGAGTATATGCATCAAACTGGCAATTTCGAGTCCGACATAGTAGCGGTGGTGAAAGAGAAATCGGGGCATTACACCATCTGGTTCCGTTCAAGCGGCGACATTAAACTGATGACGTTTAATTTGCTTCTTGCTTGCCGCCTAAAGAAGGAACAGGAAAACCCCGAATCCTGCACATGCTATACGCACTCAGAGCAAGCGGTCGCAATAAGCAACGTCACCTACAGTAAAGAGCCGACGCCTGAAAACAAAAACCTCACAGCTTTAAGCAGTCATCAAACTGACACCAGAGCATCGGAAGAGGAACTGATGCAAGAAACCATCCAGACTTAAGGGGTTGTCGTGAGTTCGCCCAGCTGTTCTTTAGTTAATCCCTTCCCTGGCGCGGCATCTAATCTTTTTTGTACTTTCCCTTTTTTGAACAACAAAACGGTTGGATAGTATTCGATTTCGTATTTGTCGCATAAGTCCTGTTTAAAATCAATCATTATACTCATGCACTGGTCGGGGTTGGTTTTGGCGTATTCCTCAAAGACTGGTAGGAAACGCTGTGAGAAAGGGCACCATGAAGCGTAGAATAGCACGTAGGCTTTTTCTTTAGATTGTAGGGTGCTTTCAACGTCTTGGTCTGTTTTCAATGTTTCACCTCTTGATACTCTTCAGGATAATGACTACTATCACAAAAAGGCTTAATCACGGATTTCCCGCATCGGCACAGCGTCATGCGGTTGCGCACTTCATACGGTTTGCCCTCTACGGAAAAAACGGGGACGCCGCCGCGTATCCAAAGCGGACCATCGACGCCAATGGCGGGATCCAACACTACACCGATGGATTTCTCAAGCGATGGCTCAACCACTTCGCCCGTATCCTTATCGGTGACTACGAGTCTGCCTGAGGGGCAGTCGCAGGTGTTTCGGATACTGTTTTGTTTGGTTTTGGGGTTATATGATTTGGGGATTTCATCCCAGATGTCGCCTCCCCGATGACAGAACCGGGCGGAAGCACAGATGATCTCTGCGTCTTTTAGGGTGAGTTGTGGTCCGTCAATTACTTTTGCCATCTGCTCAAAGAGTAGGTTGCCGTAGGTTTCTGTGCCGTCGAAGTGTATTTCGAGGTGCGAACTGTCGCAGTATGGTTTGTTTTTTGTGTGTCCGCATCGGCAGAGCAAATAGTTTGGCAGGAGCGGAAACCGTTTGCCAACTAACCATTCTGAGGGCGTGTTCCCTTTGCCGTCGCATTTAATTATCATCTCAAAAAGAGGCACCCCTCCCATGACGAGGTAGGGACCGTTTTTGGTAACCCTAATCGATGCCGCTTGGTTATTGTCCGTCAAAAAACCTGACCTTCCACAATAAACAATCCATTAATGAACTACAAAAGAGTTTTCACTTCGCAACTATTTTTGGATGGTGCAAGCTCTAAATTGGTTTGTGATAGCTTTTGGGCAGTAACAGAAGGTTAAAAAACGACTCTTAACTTAAAGAATCAGGTGAAAAGTAAATGACTGAAAAAACCTTCACAGCAGCCGAACTTTCTGAATTCAACGGAAAAAACGGCAAACCCGCATACGTCGGCTACAAAGGCAAAGTCTATGAGGTAACCGAGTCCTATCAGTGGGGCGATGGCGAACACTTGGGGCATTTGGCGGGTAAAGACTTAACCGACCAGATGGAGCTTGCGCCTCACGGCGAAGAAGTTATGGAACGCATGAAAGTAGTCGGCACCCTAACTTAGCAGCGGTTTGTTGTTGGGAAAAATTCAAATATTCACTTATCTGTTAAATTATCTGAGGGTTTTTATGTTTGATTTGAAAGGTAAAACTGCTTTTGTTACCGGTGCCGCTCATGGCATCGGAAAAGAAATTGCCACAACGCTTGCCCGTGCAGGCGCAGATGTGGTTGTCAGCGATGTTGTGGACGCAGTTTCTGATGTAGCTAGGGAAATAGAAGCGTTCAAAGTGAAGTCTTTAGCAGTTAAATGCGATGTATCTAACTTGCAGCAGGTCGAAGACGCCAAAAAGCAAGCGCTGGAAAAGTTTGGAAAAATCGACATACTCGTAAACAACGCAGGCATCTATCCCCAGAAGCCTTTTTTGGAAATGACCGAAGCCGACTGGGATAAAGTAATTCGCATCAACCAATATGGCGTCTTTCACTGCACCAAAACGTTTCTGCCCGGCATGATAGAGCGCAAATACGGTAAAATCGTGAGTTTATCGTCAATTTCTGGTCCAGTAGTTGCCTTTCCCAACTTAGTTCATTATTCCGCAAGCAAAGCAGCCATAGCAGGCTTCACTAAAGCGGTGGCGCTGGACATGGCACAATTCGGCATCAACATCAACGCGGTTGCACCGGGCCCCATCGATGTTAGTGGTATGCAAACGGACGAAGCCATGATGGCACAGATGATTAGAGTTATTCCACTGGGCGGTATGGGTAAACCAGCCGATGTAGCAAACCTCGTGGTTTTTTTGGTCAGCGACGAATCCAATTTTATCACGGGACAAACCATCGTATCCGACGGCGGATACACGTTGCCATAAAAGTAGCTAGCACGCGACAGCCACATAGATTAATTAACGAAGGGTAGACTCGCCATAAAACATAGGTGACTTGTTTTGTCAGAAGAAAAAAAGAAAATGAATTATTATTATGGCGGCAAAGAAAAATCCGCTGAAGAAGTCAAAAAAGGCGGCTCCGAAGAAGTCATTCCCTACGCCTCAAGAGACATGAGTGACTTTGATAAGTTGCTTAATCGTTTCCAACGTGACTTTGAGGATTTCTGGGGAATATCAAGTAGATTCGGCAAAGACATGTCTTCCCGGGCACGGGCATCCATGGCTCCGTTTACGGGAATGCCCTCAGTTGACATTGAAGACCAAGGCAAAAACTACCGCTTAACCGTTGATTTGCCCGGATTCAAAAAAGAGGATGTCCAAGTAGAAGTAACCGATGACGCTGTTACCATAAATGCGAAGCGTTCCCAAGCAGAAGATGAACAGCGCAAAAACTATGTACGACATGAACGGGCAGCACAGACCTATTTCCGCAAGATCCAGTTGCCTGAGATGGTGCGTTCCGACGAGGCGAATGCAGCGTTGAAAGACGGGCTGCTTGAGGTTACTTTACCCAAGAAGACGCCTAAGGAAACAAAGAAGCTGATAATCACTTAAACGCCCACATTTTTTTCTTTTCACTAAAAAATATAGGGTTTTCTAGATTTTAAAAAAGCTTATAAGTCCATGCGCCCCGCAAATACTAGTATAGGGAAATAACGTTGAAAAATAAGTACCCTATAGCCAGTTTAGCGGCTTTTCTACTCTGTTTATCACTCACTTTAATCCTCAACCCAGTTAACGCTCAATCCGACGATTTCATCCTAAAAAGTGAAACGCATTGGGACACCTATGGTGTCGGCGGCACCTGCATCCCCGGAGGCAACAATATGGCCATAGCCGATTTCGACGGCGACGATGTCCCAGAGATAGCGACGGGCGGCTTTGCATACACTGAATACAACCAAAATTCCTTTTGGGCGCCTTTTAAAATTTGGAATTGGGATGGAACCAACCTTAACCTTGAAGCAAACCTCACTTGGACAGGAAGTATCAGCTGCACCTACGCGGCGGATGCTGATGGAGACGGCAAAACCGAAATCCTCACCACGGGTCCCGTCAGAAACGATTCAGGCACGTTTTATTCTCTCAGGGTTTGGAGTTGGGATGGACATGATTTGACGCTTAAAGCAAGCTATGAAGGCACCTACATGGGGACCGTGTCGGTTGGGGATGTGGATGGCGATGGAAAACCCGAAATAGTTGCAACAAGCTCCTCCTTATTCAACAATCAGAATGCGGTTGCGCAGCTTTCAATATTCCGAATGACTGAGGGCAGCTTAACTAAAATCGCAACTGTGAACTGGGATTCAGGCGATTATGCCCGTGCAAACGCAGTGTATGCTTATGACTTGAACAACGATGGTAAAGCCGAGATCATATCGGCTGGGTACACGAATTTCCTCAACAACAGCCATGGACAACTGAGGGTCTGGCAATTCGACGGTGCCACCATCAACCTGAAGTCTAACACTGAATGGTACACTGTGGACGGCGCCTACTCGCCCGATGTTGCCGGCAACGTAATGGGCAACACTTTAGCCAACAACGTGAAAGTCGCTGACGTAGACGGCGACGGAACCCCCGAAATCGTAACCAGCGGATTCACCTACAACGGCAACCAAGCGCAGGGGCAACTAAGAATCTACAATTGGACCTCTGACGCGCTAAACTTGGAGGCTAGCCAAGAGTGGACTAATCTAGACATCACACAGCCCACGTCCATAGCCATCGGCGACGTTAACGGCGACGGTAAACAGGAAATCATTGTGGGCGGAGGCACCTCCGGCTATGGCAGCTGGGCTCCAAACGCCCCTGGAAAATCGAGGGCAGAACTCAAAGTCTTCGGCTACGAGGGAAACACGATAACGCTTTTGCAGTCGAAAGATTGGATTTTCGGCGACGCGGCGATGGCTTGGGTAGTTGGCACAAGTGACCTCAACGAAGACGGAACCATGGACATAGTTACGATTGGCTGCATAGAAAACGGCACCTTATGCGACCCTGACCTAAGACTTTGGAATTTGCCGTCAACTGCGGGGGCGTTTGGGTTTTTGCCGTTGGTGGCTGCTGGCACGGGGGCTGTAGCGGTGGTTGCGGTGGCGGCTGCGGTTTTGCTGCTGAGAAAACGGCGATAATTTGCATGCATGAGGGGATGGGTGACCGATGATTAGGCAGTACGCTCTAAAAGAGATTAGACGCCGAAAACTGCGCAGTGCAGCCAACATAGTTGGCTACAGTATAGCGATAGCTTTTCTGGTGGTGGCGGTCACGCTTGCAGGCGCCTACAACTGGGTAGCAGAAGGCACCCTAAACGGCATAGGCACACACTTCGCAGTATACATTCCCGTTTCACAGACTTGCCCCTGCCAATTCGGCGAAGTCGGACCCGTCTTCAAAAACACCTACACACCCACCTACAACACCACCATCGTGGAAACAATCCGCGGGTTGCCCGGCGTTGCAGATGCTGCTCCATGCCTCATGTTTAGGCTCGAAAACCTAACTATCTGCGGAATAAACGCCACCGCCCAAGCCACCCGCACCAACGTCGTCGCACCCAATGAGGTGGTAGAAGGCCGTTACCTAACAGAAAATGATTCGGACTCAGTTATGGTCGACTCAATTTACGCGCAAATAGCTGACATTAAAGTCGAAGACCACTTATCAGCCTTCAACCACGACTTCACTGTAATCGGCATCGTAAACCCAGCGCTACACAGCAGACCCGCGGGCACAGCCAACATCTACGCTCCGCTGCCAACTGTGCAGGATATTGCACGTCACTATGGGCAACTCTACAACTTCGCCGTCCGCGACATCAACGTTGTGCTCGTGGAAATCGCCGCCACAGGAGACGCCCAATACATCGCCACTGTTCAGAATTCAGCTTTGGATGCTTTGCAATCGTTTGCTGGGCAAACAGGCGCTTTGGTCGGTTACCAATGCGGCTTCATCGCCCGAGGCGTCGTCGCGATTAACGAGCAGAGTGCATGGGCAATATCGATCATTTTGATTGTCTGCATTACATTGTTCTCTTTGAGGTCCCAGTTTGGCTCCGTGGTTGAGCGCACCAAAGAAATCGGCGTCCTCAAAGCCATAGGCTGGAAAGACTCCGACGTCACCAAACAAGTCTTCGTCGAATCCTTGCTACAGGGTACTGTAGGAGGAGCCATAGGCATAGTCGCTGGACTAGTAATTATTCTGTTGATTCCCCTGTTGGGTCTGCTGCCTTTGACGAATTTGGTGCTCGCGATTTCTCCTTGGGTGCTACTTCTCGGATTTGCAGCTTCAATCTGTGCTGGAGTAGTTGCAGGGGTGTTTCCCGCTTGGCGCGCAGCTAAACTACAGCCTGCCGAAGCACTTAGGAGGTTCTAAAATGTCCTCGCCGCTTATCCAAACACTTGACCTAACCAAAACCTTCCCCAGAAAAAACGGGTCCTCAGTAAAAGCTCTTAACGCAGTCACCCTTGAAGTTGGCTCAGGCGAATTTTTGGCGGTCGTGGGGTCTTCGGGCAGTGGAAAAACCACGTTGCTCAACCTCATCGGCGCTTTAGACCATCCCACCTGCGGCGAAGTTCTTTTCAACGGAAAAAGCCTCAAAAACTACTCCAACAGCGAATTAGCTGATTTGCGGCGAGAAAAAATCGGTTTTATCTTCCAAACCTTCAACCTCCTGCCTTCGCTTACAGTTGTTGAAAATGTGGAGTCAGCACTGATTCACTCATCGCTTTCCAAAAAAGAAATGGCTGAGAAAGCTTTGGCGCTGCTGGAGTCTTTTGGGCTTGCAGAAAAAGCCAATATGTTGCCGCTTGAACTCAGCGTGGGGCAACAGCAAAAAGTAGCCATTGCAAGGGCGCTTGTGAGGGATCCTGTTTTGATTTTGGCGGATGAACCCACTGGCGAGATGGATCCGATGGCGGGTAAGGAAATCACGGCTAAACTGGTGGAGCTTAACCGTAAATCCAAAGTTGCGGTGGTTGTTGTCAGCCACGGAGTGTTTCCGTATCATCAGGCAGATCGTACCCTTTTTCTTAAGGAGGGCAGGGTTGTTTCGCAAGCCGAAGCTGGTTACTGATTTTAGAGGCTAAAACTTGGCAGGTATGCCTCTTTTTTTCTGAGTGTTTCTTGGTGCAGGGCATGTTTATTCAACATGCTTTCACACCCACACCCTGGCGGCTTCAACATGGAGCCATGCAGGCAACCCCCCCTCAAACCTTCTTGTGGCACCCCACAAACCGCCACACCCACACAAAAATAGAAACCGATTTAACACTTCAAATCGGGAGGGGAAGGTGGCTAGAGCAACAGAATTTTTGCTTTCTGCATGGATTAAGCCTGTTTAGGCTTCTGCTCCATGGACGCTTAACCGTATTGAGGCGAAATCTTGGAAAAATAATATATACTAAGAGCAAGATGAATCCATAACCCTGAGGAACCAAGTGTGAAGGCACTAAAAATCGCAACTGCTATCGCAGTTATCGCTTTAATTTCTGTTTCCATAACCCTCGTATCTGCCCTAGAACAAAACGAGGCAACAGCTGATGTTTTCTGGTCAAACCACACGCCAAGCGTAGGTGATCTAGTCACTGTTAAAATCAACTTCCAAAGCAGCAGCCAAAACCAAATTCAAATCACCAATATCGGCGTCCACGGAGATTGGATGCCAACAGACCGCTATTACGGTCCAAGTTTCTCGCCCGAGAACCCAGTTACTGTTCCTAGTTCAGGATCATACATGACCGGTGACATCCAAATCCCAATCACAGGGGATATAGGCACACACACATACTTCGTCGGCGTCAATGGTGTAGATTCAACTGGCGCAGAAGTTATATGGACGTCGGACCAAGCTACAATAACGTTTTTACCGCCCGGTTCAAACACAGCCACCCCAACAGTGAATCCCAGTGGCGGCGACACACAAACCCCAGCAGGCTCCAATTGGCTGCTCTATGGGGTAGTCAGCGCTGCAGTCGTTGTCCTTGTTATCCTGTTGATAGTTGTGTTGATGATGCGTAGAAAGCGGTCTGCGCCAAAGCAAACAGTGCAACCAACCCAAAAATCTGAGACGCCACAGCCAGAGGAACAACCAGATTCAGGAAAAGACTTCAACATCTAACCTAAAAACCACTTTGGCTCAGCAAAAGCGGTTTTTGAAAAGCCTTATAGCCTGAACTACCATAACATCCTCTTTAAAGGGGCAGGCTTTGACATCTATCAAACATAAACCAGTCCAGATCGGGCTGGTAACGATTGTTTTCCTATCCTTAGCTTTTGCCCCATTTACAGAAAACGCCAAAGCCCAAACCGCCACAACCTTCACTCCCACCGACGAATTCGGCATCCCAGCACTCAACGGCTCCATCAACTTCGCAGTCAACGGCTCCTACAACACCGCAACCCTACAAGACAATTCATGGACCTTCACTGGCTTATCCCTCAACGACTCTCAATACAGGGGTGCCCTTACCGTTTCTACCGAAAACTCTAACATAACCATCACCGATTACCGTCCTTCGGGCATTATAGGTCGAAGCCAAGTGCTCGGATACGACACCCAGGGTCAAGGTGTCCAAAGAGTAAACCTGAATCTCAACCAGACAAAATCCACTCAAGGCAGCGAGTGGATGGTGATTCTTTCCCCAGCCATTTTCCTCAGCGAAGGAAACGGCTGGACCATTCAACCGGATAATACCGTGGTTTTGAACGGTTTGACAGGTAATGTTACGGTTTTTCATTTTGTACTCGATATACCCGATGAGAGTGGGTTGCCGTTTTATCTACAGCATTCAGTTGCCCTTATAACTGTGGGAGTGGTTGCCGCTGTATTGGCAGCAGCAATTCTGATCGCCCTTAAAGCTCGGAGGTAAAAAAGATTGTCCGTCGTAACCGAAAACTCACCGCTACTCGTCGTCCCCATCTACATAGCAATCGTCGTCATCGGCGTCATCCTCATCCTCAAACTATCCAAAGATAAAACCCGCAAAATCAGCACCCTACGCCTCTTCATCCAAGTCGCCGCCGTCTTCGCCGTATTCATGGGATTACTCCTTGGTCCATTCAACACGCCGCTGTTTGCGCCGCTTGGACCATCTCCACGTGACCACCTCATAGGCGCCGACGTCTTAGGCAACCAGTTTCCCGACGGCATATCTATTCCCATCCTAGCATGCTATTACCCAAACGGTCGCACCGTGACTTGCCCCATTTGGCAGTTACAGGCATACATTTTCCCGTTCTGGAATTACCCCCGAGGCTACGAAGTGTTCTATTCAACTTCAGGGTTAGAGAAGATCGGCATCGTGATAGGGTTGTTGGCTGCGTCGGCGATTATTTTGGGCCGCGCATTCTGCGGTTGGCTCTGCCCATTCGGGTTATACCAAGACCTGTTAACCCGTATCCGAAAAGCCACACGTCTTAAACACTTAAGTTTCTCTGATAAAACCAGCGCTAAGTTAGGACAATCCCGCTACATCATAATTGCCGTATTTCTGATTCTAAGCGTAGTTTTCGCTTCCTACGCGATTTTCGGCACCGAACTCATCCCCGGCACCATACCTGGCGGTCCCGAAGGCACCGAAGCAGGCATCGTAAGCTATGTCAACGAACCCTTCTGCCTCATCTGTCCTGCTCGTCCCCTGTGCATTTTAGCGGAGTGCGCCGTCGGCGCCATGAAGTACAGTTATGTTTCTCAAATAGCGTATGGACCCTTATGGATCGGCGGATTCTACTTGACTTCCATCAACGTTGCAGTTCTCATCGCAGTGACGATTGTGGCGTTGGCGTATCGGCGGTTCTGGTGCCGCATCTGCCCCCTTGGCGCTTTAACGGCACTATGTAGCTCTTTCACACCGTTTAAACAGATTGCACTAACAAAGCTGATAAAAAACGAGGAAAAATGCACAAAATGCGGTGTCTGCAAACGGGTCTGCCCCACACAGGCAACGGCGATGTATGAGAAAAAAGGCGGCGACGTAACTGAATCCCGCTGTATGCTTTGTGCTCGATGCGTGGAAATATGCCCCTATGAGGGCGCGTTGAAGTTGACGTTTGCTGGTAAGACATTGGCGGAGTCTCGGAATTGGCTGCCGGAAAACAAAGCATCACCCACGCAGGCAGATTGATCGGGCAAGTACTGGTTTGCCTTGGGACAGGATGCTACTGGCATAATGCGGCATCTCCTAAAAACTCATAAATCACCCGTTCTGCCCATCATCAAATGGAGGCTTGGAATTTTGAAAGATAAATACCAAGAGGAACTTCGCCGCCAAGAATTGGGACAGCATCACCTCGAAGAAGCCATGAACCGCCAGGAAACTCAGGAGCAGCGGGACCAGCAACTCGAGGCACTTGATCAGTGGCTAAGCAAACAAGAAAAAGGGCTTTAGCGGCTGGGTTAATGGCTCTGCCTATGTGAGGGATAGAGTCGTCTCTATTATTCCGCCGTCGGTTGACTTCACTTTCAACCCCTTCCTGTCTGGCTGGAGATAGCGACCTAAAAACGTCTTTAAGAGCGCTTGATCGGTGCATTCAATGGGTCGAAGAGTAACTTGGACGCCGTTTTTTATTGTGCGTTCTGTAGTGTATTTTTCCTTGATCTGCCTTTGGGAGAAGTTGTTGATTTGACGGTGGTTGAACTCATAGAGATTTGAGCCCGAATCGGTTTAGAGCTATGGTAAACAAGGGAAAAATTATGGGATTAACGGTTGTTCACATACGGGGTTTGCTGGGGCTCTGGACCCAACTAAAGGAGAAAAGAATGGAAAATGCAACAAACCATTCTTCAACCGCGATCATTTCAATTTTCCATCCAGAGCCCACTCAGCCCATGTTTTTCAATGCATTTGTCTGCCCAAAAAAAGGGGAAGGAACTTGGTTTTTGGCGTTTTATGGGTGTTTTCTTAGCAGCAGCAATGCCAGCAAAGCGCCGACGATGACAATAGCGATGATAATGCCAACGACTGCAGGCACAAAGTAGAGGTCAGCTGTAGATTGCGGCAACTCGGTCGGTTGGGGTTTTGAAGGAGCTTCAGTGACGGCGAAAGCGGTTTCAGCAACTGAACTGTAGTAGGATTCTGAGCCAGCGAAAGATGCGGTGAGGGTGTATTTGCCGGGGATGTCAGGTTGCCATACGTAGCTGTAGGCGCCTGTGGCGTCGCTTGTGGTGCTGCCAATGTTGCGGAAGTTGCCATTGCCGTCAATGACGTCAATAGAGACGGGCACGCCTGTAGCGTTGGTTGGCAGGGGCTTCTGCTGATAGAGGTACTCCATCCACTGTGTCATGAATTCATCAGCTATCGCTGGTGAGTCTTCTGTATTGAGCTGATTGCCGGCGTAATCCGTTGCGCCTGGGGATTTGTCCATAACTGTGCCCTTGATTACGATGTTCTGTCCAAGAGTTATTGCGGTGTCGGGTGCTGAGACTGTGACAGCGGTCTGTCCTTTGCCAAAAGAGTAGATGGTTCCATCATAACAGTTTTCGTCAAGTGCGTAGCCATCTGCGATGAATGGGCTGCTGCTCCACCAGCCGGGCATTTTGTATATTAACTCGCCGGTAGATGCGTTTATGCAGTACATTGCGGCGCCAAGCCAATAGGGCGAATTGGGTGTGTGTTCACCTGTGGCTGCATAGATTTTTCCGTCAGCGACAGTAATACCGCCCATAAGGGGATATCCACCGTAGGGAGTGGCATACCCGCTGGATGGGAGATTATATGTCCATAGCAAAGAACCGTTCTTTAAGTCGTGGCAGTAGATGTTGCCTGCATAGGTTCCGACGAAGAGTTTGCCATAGCCACAGGTGCTAGATGTGAATGCGTCCCATGCATAATCGTAGGCTTCTGTTGGTCCCCATAATTGTGCCCCCGTGTACTCGTTATAGCCGTACCATTGTTTCATGTTTCGATTGTATATGGTTACTACGCCATCATAGAGTGGGCCAAGAATTCAAAGTTGGTTGATCCAGGTGTGAATACGTCGGTGAAGTTGCTGTACCACAATTCACGTCCAGTTTCACAGCTGTAGGCTACCATTGTAAAGTTGTTTACAGGGGTGTTTATGCTTGCTGTTGCTGCGAAGAGGACATTTCCATCGGTGTATGTGATTCCGTTGTTGCTACCAGGTGATCCAGTGAGCCCGAAGCTTAGTATGCCGTCTCTTGGGGTTATTGTTACGTTCCATTCTATGCCTTTTTTCCAATCGATTGTCTGTCCCACTGGCGGCGAGTATATGTTCATTGCAAGATTGCCTGCATATGCGCTTAGCATTAGGGTTGAATTCCATTTTAATAGCCAGTTGTTTGTTCCATCTATATAGTAAGCGATTATCGAACCCATTGAGTCTACTTCACAATTGAGTAATTGTGGTCCTGAAACTGTCCCAGTTCCTTGTGTAACGTTAGTTACTGTATATAATTGTCGTCCTGTGTTTGCGTCGAAGACTGTCCAGTTTACGCCAGTTATGCTCCATATGAAAGCCTCTGTGCCTGCGCCGTTTGCTCCGTTAGCGTTGAATATTTGGCCGTAGAGACTGGTTGTGGCTCCTATTACCGAAACATCTTGGAACCATAGTTGTTTACCCGTTCGTATGTCGACACAGTGTAATCCGGTGAAGCCGTTGCCGGCGACGTCTCTTTCCATGTAGTAGAGTCTTCCGCTGATTATTAGGGGTGGGACGAAGTAGTTTTGGTAGATTGGTCCTTGGTAGTAGGTTAATGCGTTGCCTGATTCATCAAAGTTGGCTCCTCCAACGATGCCTGCCATGTATTGTTGTTTTGTCCATACGATGTGAGCGGTGTTTGGGGCGGTGGTGTATGGGTTGAATTTCACTGTGTTGTTGTAGAAGCCTCTGAGCCAGTTTCCGCCTATTGTGTACCATCCTCTGTTTTCGCCGTAGATGGGGCGTGTCCAGTATTCGGTTGGTATTGCGGGTGTTTGGTATTCTTTGATTGGTTCTTCTTGTACGGTTAGGGTGGTGGTTGCGTTTGCAGGTTTGTAGTAGTCGCTACCTATTGTCTGTCCGGGGAATGAGAAGAAGAATGTGTAGTTGCCAACTTCTTCTGGTATGTATGACATGTAGTTGCCGCCGCTTGCATCGGATGTGTATGGTCCATAGGTTTGGGTCTTTCCGCTTGGGGTGGTTATTGTTAGTTTGAAGTTGTTCCAGTTTTTGTCGGGATTAAAGCCGGCGACTGCGTTTGGTGTGGGGTTGACTAAAAAGAAGGTTACTAGTACGCTTTGTCCTATGCCTACTGGGTTTGGTTCGACTGCTATGTCGGCAGGGTTAAGGTATTCTGCGGCTTGTGCAGTGTCGATTGGTTGTAGAGCGACCATTGAGACAGCAATAGTTAACATCAAAAGCACTGTAATTGTCGTCTTGGTTATGTTTCCATTAAACAAATTTATCGATTCCATTTTTCTGTTTTTCTCCTGTTTTTTATAGAGAATAGGGAACGCTGTTCATGCTACTTATTAGGGTGAAATGCAGCGGTCGACTGACAAACCGCAACTGCAAAAAGCACAGCCGTGAAGTGATATGCAGAGAAGAGCTGTTTTCGTTAGGGCAATGGATGATTTTCTGTTTTTGCCCACACCGACTCAAAAAATGCCGGATAGGAAGCAAGCAGCGCCGGGTGGCGGGTCCAAAGGTCAGGCCCTTTGGTAAGTCTGAGGTATGGGTTAAAAGCCAACGCTAGCTTGGCACCGTCAAATATCATGACCGCTGCCTCGGGTGGAGTGGAGAGGAGTTTTAGTTGGAAATTAGCGTATTTTTTTCCTGTTGGATTAACCCACCTTGGCAAGTTATGATTTGCCGGCTTCTCAGCGATTAGGCGTATTTCGACGCCTTTTTTGAGTGCGTCTATCAGTTGATTTTCGAAGTGGAAGCATAGCTGTTTAAACCGTGCCCAGCTAAGTAAAGCGTCGATCGAATGCTGCGCCTGTTCAATGGCGGTTTGATACCGTTTGCCCCTTTCGCCTTCACAGACCTCTCCAAAACAGGGCTTAGATGCCTCAACAAGAGAGACTAGCCGTGCTTGGCTAAGTCTAGTTGTTAAACGTTTAGCCCTCTGAGTCACCAACACCAACTCATTGGTTTTCTGTTCAAGCAGCAGCGCTACAGCCTCAGCAATAGGCAAAGCAACATAACTTACTGGTACAGTCAAATTCTGCCTAACCAAACCCATCTGCTGCAACTCAAAAAGCAAACCATAAACCTCCTGACGAGGAACACCCGCCATAGAAGCAACCACCCGGGCCCTAACAACCCCAACTTTGAGCAGCGCCAGATACACGCGTGCCTGCCGCCCCGTTAAACCCAAACCCGCCAAAACCTCCACCCCCTCCAAACCAACCCCACCCAAACCGAAGTGATTAAACGCTTGAGATGGTGGTTCTGTCAGAGGTGTTTGCACAATCTTTCCCTCGTTTATCCGCAATTCAAGCTCTTATAACACGCTTTCCAAATATAACGTTTGCTTACGAATGCAACAGTAACGTGTACAAGTGTGGACAAGCTCTAAAAAACACTGCAACAATACCCATTTAGGTAACAAAATGGTAAAAGTTAGATTAACCGTAAGCGTTCCACCCGAATTGATTAAATGGATGGACGAAGAGATAACAAAAGGCCACTTTGCCGACAGAAGCCACGCAGTTCAATTCTCAATACGTAAAGCGAAAGAACTCATAGAAAAAGGCGAAATCAAATTTTAAAAAGGCAAATCTTCAACACAATAGAACAACTACTACTTCAAATCTGTAACTTACAGCTTTAGGCTCAATCAAGCGGCCCATAATTGACTCAAGACCGGCTAGAACGGTCTATCAACCCCCAGAAAAAGGATAAAAACTGTTAGAGCACCTACAAGCCATAAAATAACTTTTGCGATTTTGTGCGCTCAGGCGTAGGAACAATCATGGGCAGAAAAACCGCAAGCAAAGGAAAAGAATACGCAAGAATTTGGGTATACATTCCGACTAAAGTCACCGAAGACACAGCATTCCCTTTTAAAATAGGCGCCCCCTGCTCCGTTGAAATTGACGAGAAGAAAAACCAACTGATCATTAAGCCAATGACCGAAAAAGAAGCTTTAGAGTTTGGCTGGAGAAAAAGAGAAAGGCGCACCTACGCAAGTAGTTCAGAAGACCAGCAGATGTCCCACCAGCGCTTCAACAATCTAAGTTTTTGCGCCAAACGCCTCAGAGTATATTTGACAGCCCTTTTTTTCGAACCCCTTTTTCTCACCAAATTATCTTACCAAAACTAATTTGTGAGAATTCCCAGAAAACGATGAGTCACTGAAACAAAAAAGCAGTTAAAAAGGCTTTTTCCCTTTAATAGAAAAAGGTAATTTCTTCATCGATTTATCCATAACACACATATTATTTTGTTACTGCAAGAGGGTTCTCAAGGGTTTTTCAGCATTTTTTGGTAGCGCCATAAATATAAGTGCTGTTCATAGTCTAAAAGTCCTGCGGAACAGGTTTTTTGGCGCGATATTGAGTAAACAAGGAGGTATACTATTGGAGACATTAAGAATCCGAAGAAAGTAATTAAGGAAAGAGATTTGGGATGCATAAAGCTTGTAGAAATCTTTGCGATAGATTTTCAACCAGCTAAGCTTTAAAGCATATCAGAAAAGTTAGATCTTTTTTCAGTTTTATTGCATCTTCAAATGAAATAGTGAGAAACTTTTATATTAATTCGGCTATATTACATAATTAGTTTACGCACATGGAAAATATAGCTGTAGCTATCGGATTTTTTCATATATTTCGTTTTTAGTTCCTTCTCTTGAGCCATAGGCAAAATGTTCGCTATGGACGAAGCGAGTGGTTTTCCTCCCAGAAAGGGGTTGATTGGTACGACACCGGTAGTTTTTCGAGTGCATCATGGTTCAGTCTATATTCTGCCAGTTAGAGGAGTATTAGCCTTTTAGTGTTTGCTGTGTGCATCGCGACCATCAGGAATTAACCTTTTTTACCGTATACTAAATATTCGGATTTTGGTGGGCACTCTTGTATTTTTTTATCGGTGTTTTACGACTGTACATGGTGTCTTGATGCTTCAATCACACACATACATTTTTTTTACTCGAATTTTTAACTGAAGTTAAAATTCACACTCACTAAACTAAGCTAATCTTTGGGTAACACCCGAGATTGGGTAGGGTTAATTTCGACAGCATGAGATGCCACTTAACTAAACCAGTAGCAAATCTTTTCGAGTACATTCGATAGTTTGTGTCTATGCTTGTTATGTCACATACTACTGAGAGAATTCTTGTTTCAACGGTCACAGGAAAACTTGGGGACAAGCAAAAGAGGGTTAAGTGGGCTGTGTATAGGTGAAGCGGACC
This sequence comes from Candidatus Bathyarchaeota archaeon, assembly GCA_963702095.1. Taxonomy (GTDB): domain Archaea; phylum Thermoproteota; class Bathyarchaeia; order Bathyarchaeales; family Bathycorpusculaceae; genus Bathycorpusculum. The sequence continues at coordinate 760,402 of OY969706.1, read as the reverse complement.
TCAGAGATGCTAAACCGTTGATAAGTCCTAAGCCGTTCCCGTGCGTCACGTCCTAGAAATGCAAGTGTTGAAATGGCTTCCCAGAGGAAAACCCAGCCGCCGATGGCAACTACATCGAAGAGGGAAACCAGTAGCGGGGTAGTGGAGAGAGCGGCTAAGGTGTAGGAGGCAAAAATCAAAAAGAAAGCAACGACGCCATAGATGAGGCTGCGTTCGTAGCTGCGCCGAATTTTCCTCTGTAAACCACTTCGGACAAAAGTGAAGTAAGTTTTTAACCCGACTTTTAATCGTTCCTCTTTGATAGGGTCCTGTTTTTCCTGTTCTACGTTGAACTGTATGATGATGTCGTATTTGAGGGGTATGTCGGAGGAGCAGTCTTCGAGGAATAGGCGTAGGTCGTGGTCGAGGTCTCTTCGCCGCCAAGGTGCAGAATCTAACTCGTTGAAAACATCTACATAGCGGTCTAGGGCTATGCTGATGATGAATGCGTCGGTGGCTTTGTCTTTCTCGTAGATGCGTTCAAGAGTCCGCTCGTCACGTTTCATGTTAAAACCGCATTATGGTAGTGGGGCAAGACGGTTTATACCCCTTTCTCAACAAATGTTATGCTTTTTCAATTTGGCTCCTTTTCTCTTTGAAAAACCTGTCTACCCGTATATTTTTTTAGTATATTTGGCGAATGAATGGTCTATGCTTTGAGTTGTAACTATTGATGTATGGACTTACCCGGTTATTTTCTGAAATAGATTGCTGATTTGTTTTTTGTGTGTTTGCCAAAAAGTGTAGAAACCGATGTAAAACTTTGGTAGTGCAATGTTGAAATTTGTCCGGTTTTTTCAGATTTGATGGGTTTTGCTGTTTTTTTGTTTTGCAATTGGCTTTTTTTCTTGGTATTTTTTTGTTCTAGGGCTTGGATATTGTTTTTCGTGTGAAAGATTTTTGTGTTTTCGGTGGCATATTTCTCTGTTCGGTGATTGGTTTGGTACGTAAAAAGGCATCGTATAGGAGGGTTGAGAAGTACTATAAGACTACGGGGCAGTATTGGAAGGAGCGCAAGCAACGTCTGGGTGTCTTATGTCTGTTAGAGAAGGAGCAACTAACACAGCGTCAATTAGCAGAACGCTTAGGTGTTAGCGAGCGCACCGTTAGGCGAGATATTGCTAAACTTCGATCTTATCAGGAAAGTAAATTTCGGCATCAGTTGAAGTTATGGAACAGGGAGTGGGGTGAGAAGCTTGGAGCGGAGTTAGCGGGAAAAACGGTGTTTCAGCAACTAAAAACCTTAGAACAGAAAGCCACTCAATACAGCAAAGCGCTAAAAATGAGAGATTATTACCGGCACCAAATTTACGTAAGTTTAGATGTTGATAAGTTAGTTTATGGTTTCCCCGAGGTCAGATTTTGGCCAAAGAATTTTGGTAAGTTTAGTAAGCCTATAACTATTAATTTTCAATATGTCAAAAACAAAAAACAATTTCCTTTTAGCAAAATAACCATCAATTAAAATCGAAATTAATTGTCAACGAGCTCTATTTTTCCATCTTTAAGATCACTATTAAAGCACAGTCTTCACACATACCAAAGGTGATATCGGTTTTTTTCCCCGTTTCTGTAGATTCATTATGCATTGTCCAACCTTTTTCAGGCACCTGTTTTCCACATTTCGGGCATTTAGTCATGTTTCTCATCCGATAATTGTTAATATTTTGTTTTGATTGATATATCGCTTATGAATGCGAAATTCATTTTTAGAAATTTTGATTGACTAGGTTCCTTAATTTATTTTGAGCCATCTTTTACGGCTTTTATTTGAAAGAGGATTTCCAAGGTATCAGGTTCGATTATATGATGAATTAACCATTGAACTCCAAAAACGTTCTGCTATAATAGGAATAGCAAAAAATGATTCTAACTTTGACGCCGCGTTAAATCTTTTATTCGGGCATCAATGAATTCAGCTACCTTTATTTCAGTAAATTCTTTTTCTTCCCTTTGGAATCGTAGTTGTTCTTTTATGATCTCGAGGAGTTTTTCGACATCAAAGGGTTTTAACAGATAAGCATCAGCTCTTTCATTAACTGCGGTCACTGCATTTTGAATTGTAGGAAATCCAGTGACCATTATTTTTCTAGTCCTTGGAAGGTATTCTTTCATTAGTTTTAGGAGTTCAACGCCTTCCATATCGGGTAGACGGATGTCTAAGAGTGCCACATTGTACATTTTATTGTTAGACATTTGTATTGCTTCCTTTCCATTGGTTGCTGTTTCAACACTATAGTTTTCGTCTTCAAGTATTGCTTTGATGGTTTCCCGAATGTTTTTGTCATCATCTACGATCAAGATAGCAGTTTTTTTGCTCAAACACAGGTCAACTCCACAGTTGTTTACCTTTTTTTGTCTTCAAACTCGACATGTTCTTATTTAAAGTCGTATCTTATATATAAATATATAATATATACTACTTTTTGGGAAATGAATTTACTCTAAACATACATTTTTTCATAAAGCAGTAACCGAGCGCGCGCAATTCAATTAATTAATAAATTACAACTAATCTGACATGCGGGATGTGTGTATGAAAGAGATTAACTCTGTAAAACAGCTCAAACTAAAATAGATAGGGCTTTGAGAGACGAGTTGAAAACTTTTTCGAAGATGCGAGGCTTTTTCATCGATGACTTAACTGAAGATTTGATAATAGGCTAGCCGTTCTATCGCAAGTCCAGACAAACGATGCTTTCTTAGTTTGCCTTGAGCAAACCGAAATTGTTACTGCCAAGAGGAGACCCTACTGGGTACGGTCGGCCTTTCTTATTTTTGTTGTTTTTCAGCCCATTTAAGCCACGCCTGTGAACTTAGGGAATCTGCAATATCTAAGAAATGCGGTAGTCCCTTCCTCTCTCTATTTTCCATATCTTCCCCCAGTTAGATGCTTGGTGAGGTAAGAAATATAAACTTAACCGTAAGGCAACAGGAGAAAAATCAATCTTGCACTTTCCAAAATGGGATATATTAGGCTCGTTTATTTGGCCGGCGCTAATTTAAATGAATGTAAAATGAAGGGTAGAAGAAAAAGATCTCTAGTTCATTCTCCATGATAGGGCAATTATTTTTTAGATCAACGTTTCCTTGACTTCCAACCCAGGTAAATTACGGCTGAAATCAAGAAATAAGCATCGAACACGTTTGGGAATGAAGGAAAGTAGACCCATTGGTTGAAGAAGCTTACGAATTTTATCGCTATACCAATAGTTCCGCAAATAAAGATTATAAGAAGACAATCATGCATTAACTGATTCCAATTGGTATGGATTGGTTTCATATGTCATCGTTTGTAATGTATCGGTTTTTGTAATAAGAGAGTTATGAATTCATAATTAGTCTTAGTGTTCTATGATTACTGCCTGAAGAAGCGGTGGTTTTATGTTATTCTGGTTGCTGTTTCTATGATGAAGCCTTTTCTTCCAAGATTATAAGTTAGCCTACGTGTTGGAATAATGGTGCCAGACATCTTCCTTATGACTAAATGTCTCATGGTTGAGTCGACAGCCCAGTTAATCTCAAAGTTGATGACGCCTTCTGCAAAATGATTCATGGTTATTTCGGCTTGAGGCTCCTGCATGCCTTCGGTGACCAGCAGTAGATTGAAGTTTTTGCTTTTTCGGTTTTCATGTGTTAAAGTTGTTAGCAGGTTTGCGATTTCTTTGATTTTGTGAGTAAGCAGCAACTCAGATGCTGAGTCGATTGCGATGGTCCTTGATTGTTTCATTTCGTCCAGTACTGTGTTTAATAGTTCATTGGCTGAGGCATTTTTTAGGCTTTTAAATTTCCAAGCGTCGGTTTCTTCATAGGGTGTTGTGTCCCAGCCGTAAGCAGCCATGTCTTCTCTGACACTTTCAGGGGTTGCGTTGACTGTAAAGTAGGTGACTGGACATGACTTTACCCTGTAGAATAGGACTTGCCGTGCGAAGATTTCGTTTCCCGATCCTGGTGAACCCGTCAAAAGAATGATTTTAGGGGGTAAACCGCCCATCAAAAACTCGTCAAGGCCAGCTATTCCAGTCTTTATAGGTATCATCAATGAGTCAAACCTTTATGCTGCTAAGGAATAGACTGCGCTCGGTAATAACTTTTCTAGCCTACCAATAATTATCTGATGTTCATGAACGATTGCTTCACTGAAAATGCATACTGAGCAATATTTTAGCTCTCGATATGTTCCGAAAAATTATTGATGAATATTACATCATACTTATTAAGCAAGGGAATAGTAACTGGAATAACAAGCAAACAATAACAAAGGGAGAAAAAAATAAAATGAATATAGGAAAAAACATTCGAAAGTTCCGTAGAAATATGGGTGCAATTTCACCAGTTATCGCTACCTTACTTATGATCGCCATTGCAGTCGTTGCATCTCTAGTGACCTACGCTTGGGTCATGGGATATATGAGCTTCCAAACAGAAAAAACAGGTCAAGGTATACAAGTGCAAAGCATAGTTTACAATGGAAACGCTACCATAGCTAATGACGCTACAGATAATTTTACTGTTTATGTCCAAAATGTTGGTGACTCTGACGTAAAAATTACCAGCATTTACATCAACGGTGTATTAGCGACTGCTACCCTACCAAATAGCGGCAATATACTCAAGCAAGAGACAGCAACTTTGACTGCCCAAACACCAGGTTCAACAGCACAACTAAGTGACGGCGTACAACAAGTCACAATCAAAGTTGTTGCTCAAAGCGGAACCTTCGCAGAAGTCACCAAGCAATTCACAATACAGTAAACAGTAAAGATGAATTGTTTTGGTAAATCCTTTTTTTATTTATGATTTATTAAGGAAGAGCATGAATGTATGAGGGGGAAACGTTGAGTTGACATCCCGTAAGGTGGAATTCAAAAAAGTATTTTCTCGGAAAAAACCAGCAGAGGCTTTGGAGCAAGAAATGGCCGAACCTGAAATAGTGGTTTCTGAAAAAGAAAAGAAAAAAACGCCAAAGTTTTCCTTTCGAAGAAAATCCAAGGAAGCAGTTCCTTTGGTCACCCCTGAACCAGAGGAAACTCAAGTTACCGAACCCTCTAATATGGAAACTTTGGAAACTTATCCGCTTATCGAAACCTTCGCATATGCAAACATAGTAAAAGACCTCGAAAGAGGAACCATCCAATATAACATCCAAGAGCCCAAATTAACCAAGTCAGATGAGATTCATCTTAAGCGACTCAAAGAAATACTCAACCAAGTAATCACCATGAAGCCAGCTGACCTGCAATCAAAGGAAACAGCGACAAAATACCTGATTGCAAAGAGTCGAGAGATTTTTAATGATTACGAGTTTAAAATCGACGGAGAGACCCAAAGTAAGCTTATATATTGTGTTGTCAGAGACAACTTGGGTTTTGGAAAAATCGATGCTCTAATGCATGACCAATTAATCGAGGACCTTTCCTGCGATGGCGTTAATGTTCCACTGTTTATTTGGCACCGCAAATTCGAGTCCATCCCAACCAACGTTAAATTCGAGACTGCTGAAGAACTTGACTCGTTTGCGCTTAGGCTTGCCTACATGTGTGGAGCTCACGTGTCCATAGCTCAGCCACTGCTCGATGCAAGTCTGCCGGATGGTAGCAGAATTAACCTTACTTTTGGCACTGAAGTCACTCGAAAAGGTTCAACCTTCACAATAAGAAAATTCAAACTTGACCCCTTTACAGTCACTGACCTCCTTACTTTTGGCAGTATATCTGCCGATATGGCAGCTTTCTTATGGTATGCTGTAGAAAACCGGGTGTCAATTCTCGTAGCAGGCGGCATTGCAGCAGGAAAAACCACTCTCTTAAACTGCCTAAGCATGTTTATCAAACCAGATTTGAAAGTTGTTTCAATCGAGGATACGCCTGAAATTAATCTGCCGCATGAGAACTGGATTCCAGCCACGACCAGAACTCACTTTGGCATTGCCACAGACTCAGCTGATGTTACTTTGTTCGATTTGCTCAAGGCATCATTGAGACAAAGACCTGATTACATTATCGTAGGTGAAATCAGGGGCACCGAAGCTTACACGTTGTTCCAGGCTGTCAGCACAGGCCATCTTGGCATGTCAACATTGCATGCTGAGTCAGTTGAATCTGCAGTTTACCGCTTGGAATCAGCTCCGATGAATATCCCAAGGACACTAATCGCTGGAATAGACATTATTCTTGTACAGAAACGTGTTGAAATTAAGGGCAAACCCGCCAGAAAGACAGTAGCAGCCTCAGAAATTGTCGGTTTGGATCCACGCTCGGGTGAAATCTTGACTAACGAAGTCTACCGTTGGAACGCACTTGAAGGCACCTTTGACTATACAGGTAGAAGCTACATCTTGGAGAGAATCGCTGAAAAAACAGGCCTAAGCCTCGAGCAGGCAGAGGAAGAGTTAAAGAACCGAACAAAGGTTCTCAATTGGTTGGCTAGGAAAAATATTCGGAACTACAGAGACGTTTCCTCTATAATTCGTTCATATACGGAGAATCCCTCCCGCATACTTTCGGAGGCTTCAAAAGACGAATAAGCGGCTGCTTTCCCTCTGTCTTAGAGCCTCAAAGCTTGTTCCCGCTTCTCTTGTCAAAGAACTGAAAAGTCTGCAGGATAATATTTCTAAAGCTGCCATTAAAATCACTTTTGAAGCGTATTTGGGTTTGATGGCGCTTGCCACCATCCTAGTTACAGGCGTAGGTTTTGCAATCTTTTTTTTAATTATGTCAAATACTTCGTCAATCGCAGCTGCGATTATTTTCTCCATAGTTGCCGGTTTAGTTGCTGGCATTTCCTCTTTTGGCGTTTTTTATCTATACCCCTCTCTCACAATCTCTTCTAAGGTTCGAAAAATAGATGCTAACCTCCCCCTAACGGCTAACTTTTTGTCAGTACTAGCAAGCTCAGGTATGCCTCCTGAACGAATATTTAGGTCTTTGGCAAATGTCGGCGATGAATTCGGCGTGGGAGAAGAAGTGCGGCGAGCAATTGCTGACACTGAAATTATGGGCTTGGATTTAAACGACTCATTAAAACGAGCTGCAAACAGGTCTGCTTCAAGAAAATTCGGTGCATTACTAGAGGGTATCGTGACAACTTCACATATGGGCGGCGACTTGGCAGCCTATCTCCGGGACGAAGCCGATAAATTCAAGAAAGCTCGTGTCACCTCGATGAAGAGCTTCCTAGATAGTTTAGCGGGCATGGCTGAAATGTATGTCAGCTTCATGATTGCCCTGCCACTGGTGCTCGTAGTCATGCTTTCGGTTATGTCTTTTTTGGGCGGAGGACTGGGAGTTTTCGGTGGCTTAGACCCTGAAACTGTCATGTTACTGATGACATTTATTGTTACTCCTGCTGGAGTAATGATTATGTTACTCCTTGTTGATTCAATGACTCCTCCGAGGTAAAAAGCATGGGCAAAATCTTAACAAAAACCAAGAAACTAACACTCGGCGCATCCTTTGCAGCAGTTCTAGTAATGATAATAGTGGTCGCAATAGCATCCCCTTCAGCTTTGGCTACTTACATAAACGAAATCTTCTTTGCTAGTATACTCATTATCCTGGTGCCATCTACCATTTTAGATTTTAAGCACCAAAGATGGCTATCTGCAATAGAAGATCAAATGCCCCTTCTAGTTAGAGGAGTCGCTGAATCACAAGAAACTGGCATGACTCTAACAAAAGCCTTAGAGAAAGTTGTCGATAACAAAATGGTCAGTGGACCCCTTGCTAAGGAAGTTAAACAAATGGTCGTCCAAATGTCCTGGGGCACCTCATTTGAGAATGCATTAACCAACTTTAAAAACAACATAAACTCGCCAATCGTAAACCGCTTCTGCGTTCTCGTCTTAGAAGCCAGCCACTCAGGAGGAACAATCAAAAAAGTCTTCACAGCAACATCCGGGTTCATGGAAGAAATGAAAGAAATAGACCGAGACACCAACGCCCAAATGAAACCCTACATCGTTGTAATATACGCTTCATTCGCAGTATTCATAGTTACAGCTATTTTACTTGTTAGCTCATTCTTTGCGCCTCTTCAAGGTTCACAGGACGTTATTAGCACTCTAGCCCCTGGAGGCGGTACCAGCAACTTTAAGGAATTCTTTTACCAATTCATGATTGTTTCAGCATTAACAGGTGGCTTGATGGCTGGAAAAATCGGTGAACGCCGAGTTGCAAGCGGCATGAAACATTCAATCTTACTACTAGTGGCAGGGTACGCTGTTTTCTTCGCGGCGATACCGCCAGGATGGATGTGAAAAGATGAGGCGACTACGACAAAATAGACGTGCAGTTTCCCCTGTGATAGCAACCGTGCTCATGATCTTAGTTACGATGATAGGTATGACACTGCTCTTTGCATTCGTAACAGCCTATTCTGATGCTTATAAGGCAGGCGTAGGTGGTTCAGTCAGAGAGGTGTTAACTGTTGAAGATATTTGGATAAATCCGACTGGCACAACTAATGGTCCAATACCAGTGCAAATATCTGTCTATAATTCTGGTAAAGTTGATTCCGAAATAACCTCTGTCTATTTAAATGGTTTGAGTTTGAAATTAACAAGCTCTCCAGTTAGTAATGACTTTAATTTAGATATAAAAATACCAGTTGGAGAGCACAAAAGCTTTACTATTTTCTGGAATATGGGGGCGAATTCAATAGGTTCAACTCCAACTTTCACCATTGCAACTAAAATGGGTTCAAGTTTTGAAGCAACACCATAGTGAGGAAAAAACATGTTGAAAAAACTGTTAAAAAATAAAAAGGGCACAGCAGAAGTAGTAGGCTCAGTAATGTTCATAATTATTTTGATGTTTTTCTTCACTAACGTTTACCTTTGGCATGACGCTGCAACAAAAGAAATGAACGAATTATATACAAAAAAAGTTAATGCCCAAATGGACATAAGCTACGATTCGGGTACTATAACACTAACCGCTACTAAAATGGATATTGATTTGTCGAGAATATGGATTGTTGAGAAAACTAATCAGCAGCGTCATCTATATGCTAACTTGGTCAATCCCGACGGAACTGGAGTACATGTACAAGCTGGTAGATCGGTCATCATAAGATTTTCTAGTACAAGTACAAGTATAGAAGTTGACGATGACGGTATTGACTACGTTACGGCAGATTCACTGAATGTTCACTATAAGATAGAAGGAGCGCTCACTTGTACTGTCTTAAATACCTTAGGAGTTACTGTTAGTACTTATTGCCCATCTTAAAACACATTTGTAGATCTAATTGAGTTAGCTCGCGAAAAATAGAAAATGGTTTCAGTTTGCCCAGGTATGTTATACTTACAAACCTATCGCTTGTTAATCTTGCAAAAAAAGTTTATGCCCCTGAACCATTTCTCTTCAAAAAAATCGTGATAAGATTACTAAAAAATAATACTCTATTTTACCCAAAAAAAAAATTAGCTAACCCAAAAAAGAGGGTTAATTTGTCCATGCAAATTGGGGTTCGTTAAATGCTGATAGTGCTTCTCCAGTATAGCTTAGTGATAAGTTGAGGGGAAAATCTGCTCCGGCTTCGATTGAATCGGCTATGTTTTGAGTTACATCGATAGCGGTTGTATTCTCACCTTGAATCGCATAAACAGTGATTGTTACATTGTTTGCGGTGCCGTTGCCTTCGTTATGAACTGTTCCAGTTATATGTAAGAATGGTGCATGAGCATCTGTTCTGTCATCGTTAAGTTGCAAGTCGACACCTACCAGTTTAGGCACAACAGTATCTTGTGTGGCCGCATTATTTGGCTGGCATAATAAGCGGCGAAGCCTATAGTTACCCCGATTAGGATTGCTGCACAGACAATACCAGCAATTATGATTTTACTACGTTTAGAGCGTTTAGTTGGTTTAGCCATAAAGGGGCCTCGTTTTTGGTATTGTTGTCCAATAGTACATAAGTATTTTGCTATTGTCAACTTCATATTGAGAATCGCTTTTTAAGGCTGAATCGATTAGCCGATATGCATTTTCATTGGTCTGCTAGCATTTATTCCGTTAATTATCCACTCGCCAAGAACTAAATTAGAAAGTGATGTTTTCTCGGTTCCTGACATGTTGACTAGGCACTCAATGTCTGTAGGATCTGTTGTTCTGCCTATAATCTGATTGCCCATCTGCGACAGGATTTTCCCCCCCAAATCGCTAGGATGCGATGCTGTGAGGATAAGAAAAACGCCTCTCTTTCTTCCTTCGGCAACTACTTGATTTAATTTGTCTCTATCTAGACTTTCCGCTTCTTCCACGATCACAATAACCGGCCCAATTTTTGCATCGGATTTGTACTTCAGCAATTGCTGCAGCCAGTCCATGTAGCAGGAAGGTCTCTCTTCAGCTGAAAGCTTAGACGCATCTAGAATTGTGAGTTGATTTTTGATTGCTTTAGCAATTGAGTCCTTATCTATTTTAGACGTCAGAGCAGTCGTTGAGGCATCTTCGTTCAAGGTATTGACGTATTCGCGGTAAGAATCAAAAACAACTATTTTAGCCGATGTTTTTTTGGCCATTGCTTTTGCCAGCCATCTGCTGATGTGCGTCTTCCCTATGCCGCCTACGCCAGTAATTATTGTATGCTTATTTAGGAGGTCTTCTGCATCGAGGAAGCAGGGGATGGCGCCGCTGCTGTTCTGCTCTTCTACTGAGGAGCCCTCTAAAGTGCCGACCTCTATGGGTTTTTTGTAGGCTTCACCTTTGAGGTTGCGGTTGAGGATATCTTGCAGGAAGCTTTTTAGGGGTATATAGACGCGGGAACCTGGGTTTGGCGGAACTAAAACTTCCTTTAATGGTTTGTTGTCTTTTTTTAGGTCTATGCTGCCGATTACTTGGGCGGTGGCTAGCATCTTTCCCTTTCGTTCGTTTATAGTGGAACCTGCGATTTCTTCATAGCTGGCTATGTCTGCGATTATCGCTAAGATCTGACATGCTTCGCCCAAAAGAGGGTGATCAACCAGTACATAGTCGTTTTTTTCTATCCCTGAGCGGTTTTTTGGGGGGCTGACAAGAAAAGTAAATTGTGAAATGTGACTATCATTTGAGAGTAATCCAAAATGTTCTCTTATACGAATGCTTGAAAGGTCCATTAAAGTAACCTCTAACGTGGCATCTTATTGGTTACAATAGCATTAAAATTTATTGTACTAGTAATTCAGGTTGCCGTTCCTTATGCGATAGAGTATTGTTCTATGAAATTTTATAAGTCATAAAGTTAGTTAACGCTTGGAAAAGAATATGAAAAAAACGAGGGGATAAAATTAAAAGTTGTAAAGACCCTGAATTTAAAAAGTAAAACAAAAAATTTCCCGCGATCTTTTAGAGCGATATCACCCGTAATTGCAACGCTTCTGATGATTGCCATCGTCGTCGTTGCCTCCCTTGTAACTTATGCCTGGATTAGTGGCTACATGGGTTTTCAAACCAGCAGAACCGGAACGGCCGTAGACATCCCAAGCCTCACCAGTGTTGCTAGCGAAGAAAATCCGAATGTTGGTAGTCTTGTTGTTTATGTGCAAAATGTTGGGCAAGGATCTGTAGAAGTCAGCGCCGTATACGTAGACAATATACTCATAGCTGATGATGATTTGGCTTACGATCCAAGTAAAGTAATACCGGAAGGAAATACCGTTGAAGTAACAATAGCTGGAAGTTTCGATTTAACCCAAAAACATGACATCAAAGTTACCACAACTGACGGAACATTCATAACAGCAACAGGCAAACCAGGGTCTGGCGGCTCCGATGGAACCCCTGCTCATGGTGATGCCACAAGTATATCAATCACTCCCGAGACGACCTCAGTTCTATCTGGCGATACCGTTACTTTTACAGCAACCGCATCTGACGGATCAGTCAATTGGGATGTCAGTTCGCTCACAGCTTGGAGCATAACTGCTGGTGCTGGAGGTTCATGGGCAGCAAACGTCTACACTTCTGCAAACACAGGCGACTGGACAGTTACAGGCGATTACTCTGGTTTAACCGATACTGCCGCTTTACACATTGCTACCGGGACCCTTGATCACGTCGTCGTATCTCCAGACTCGGCCGAAATTGATTCAGGCGACCCACAAACATATTCAATGATGGCCTATGATACTGTTGGAAACAGTTGGGACGTCAGCACATCAGCAAACTGGGAAGCGGATGTCGCTGCTGGCGGTTCTTGGGCAGCTAACGTCTATACTTCAGATAATGATGGAACCTGGACTATAACTGGAACATACTCTGGCAAATCTGATACCGCACAACTAACAGTAAAACCAGCCTCACAGCAAGGAACCCTATATCCGGAAGCAGATGCAGCCTATACAGCTGGTTCTAATACTGGTGGCTCAAGAACTGATATGCAAAGTAGTAATAATGTATACTACATATCTAGATGTGACCGTGATTGGCATAGCAATTGGTTTGGCGGCGGTTACTATACTTACAATAATCTCGAATACTACTGCACTTTTGATATTGATGACATCCAAATAACAGAATCTCAAGTGACCAAACTAGACATAACGCTGGAAGGTCATTATCAAACCGCTACAGGTGGAAGCATAACCGCAACTCAGACATTATATATCTATAACTTTAACAGTCACCAATGGGAGCAGAAAGATTCTACAAGCATCAGCGGCACCACAGATACATCACTTTCTTTCAGTATCGTATCAAACATCGGTAACTACATCGACAACACCGGAAACATTCGCATAAGAGTGAACGCTCCAGATCTAGACAATGAATATTTCCATTACAATGATTTGTTTGCTATAGTGGTATCATATTCCTAATCCCTTCTTTTTTTTAAAAAATTACCTTAAATAAGCTTAGCTCTATTAACTATAGTTAGCGCTTTTATTTTCAAAGCTTGTTTTTGGATTATGTTGGATTTCTTTTAAAACAAATACAGCTACTACCAAATGTTTCAAAGTTTTTGGAACACCGAAAGACAAAATATTGGATGACAACCGAATGGAAGCGAGTAAAGAGTATTGTTTTCTTTCTTTTCTAAACTCTGTAAGGTGACTGCTTGATTTAGAATAGAGCATTATTCTATGAATTCTTATATAGCACTGACTATGTAACTAGCGCTAAGTAAAAAACTAGTTATAAAAATTAGGGAAAAGAAGGGAAAAAACAATTGACAAGAATACATAACGTAAGATTATCAACAAAATTCAAACGATCAGCAAAAGCAATCTCACCAGTAATCGCAACCCTACTAATGATAGCCATAGCCGTAGTCGCCTCACTCGTAGTATACGCATGGGTAGCCGGCTACATAGGCTTCCAAACAGGCAACGCAGGAAAAGCCATAGCCATCCCCAGCTTTGCAGTGGCTGATGACGGCAGAATGGTTGTCTATGTTCAAAACGTTGGACAGGGAACAACCGAAGTCGGCGCAGTGTACATAAACGGTGAACAAAAAACCTTTACAACCAGTAATCCTGTCCTTGGAGAAGGAGATACTACTGAATTAACTGTTGAAGGCCAATACAATAAAGACACAAGATACGACCTTAAAGTAACCACAACCGATGGCACATCCATGACAGCAACAGGGAAACCAGGCTCAGGCGGAACAGTAACGGTTATTCCTGCCATTACATTGAATCCCCCCAGCGGTCTTTCTGGAACAACGGTAACAGTTTCAGGCACCAATTTTGCTGCTACTTCGGCAATTACAATCAGATTTAACGGTGCAGTTGTTACAACCGCTCCAACAAGCGTTACAACCAGTGCAAGCGGTGCATTCAGTTGTACTTTCAACGTTCCAACATCTGCTAATGGCGCTTACGCAGTCTCAGCCACTGATTCAAGTTCAGGTACAGACTCAGAAACATTCACAGTATCAGCAGCTCCAGCTATAACTCTAAACCCAGCAACCGGTTCATCAGGAACAACAGTTACTGTCTCTGGCACTAATTTCGCCGCTACCTCAGCCATAACTATTAGATTTAATAGTGAAATCGTGACGACTACACCATCATCTGTCACCACAAGCGCGGCAGGTGCTTTCAGCTGCACTTTCAACGTCCCAACTATCGCCAACGAAGACTACGTAGTCTCAGCCACTGATGCAAGTTCAGGTACAGACTCAGAAACATTCACAGTGACAAGTGGAGTTGCAGAAAAATTGGCCTTTACTGTGCATCCTTCACCGATAGCCGCTGGAGTTAATACACTGTTCACTATTGAAAGACAAACCGCATCTGGCAATCCCACAACAAATGGTGGCGCTATCACGATAAATCTGGATGATGGCGGAGTCAACTTTGCCAACTTCTATGCGCATAAAGGCGATACCACTGCAATATTTAGTATCACTCTGCCTGCCGATTCTAGCTCTGTCAATGTCTACTATGGTTATTGGACTGGAAATCCTCTTCCTGCAACTTTGACATTCACCGCTACTTCCACAGGCTTAACAGAAGCAACCACTACCGTTCAGGTACGTAGCCCAACCGTTGATCCAAAATCACCTACAGCCGATAGTGGAGGCGCTTGGACTGACGAATATAGAGCATACTCAGATGGTTCTGGTCGTGCTACATCTGGTTCAGGTGGGGATACTTGCACATACAGCGGTTACGGCTTTACAATTGCTTCAAGTGCCAGCATTGCCCAAGTACGTGTAAGATTAGACGCCTACGTATCCTCCCCGGGAAACGATGACCTACTGCTAGAAGTTAGTGCAGACGGCGGTTCAACTTGGTTATCAAGCACATATACCTATAATTTGCCAAACTCCGATGCAAACAATTTCTATGTCGATGTAACAGAATGGACAACTTGGACAACCAGCAACATAAATAGCAACATGATCCAGGCCAAAGTAACACACGTTCTAAGCGGCGGCGCTGATACCATAAATCTCGATTGGATACCCATAGAAGTCACCTATATTCCTTAGGTGCTATGGTTATTCAAAAACCTCTTTTCTTTCTTTTTAAACCTTTTTAAAAACACTTGTACGTACTGGTTTTTAATTAGCGTATTTTCCTTTTTTCATGGAAAAGGGTGGCGAAGTCCCACCGAGGGCTTGATCATTGTTGATTTGGGTAGGTTGGTTTTGGTTGATTTTTAAAAGGAGGGCCGCTTTGAGGGTGACTGGGTTCTCAACACAGACTGATTTGTTTAGAATTTTATTTGTCCTTTTTCTATCAGTTCTTTGACTTTTAGCATGGAGTATTGGACTGCGTGGCTTCTGTCTGCGAAGTGGCCTTGTGCTACTTGTTCATCTATCCAGTGAACTATGTCCGGCTGGATACTGACTGTAAGCTTAACTTTTACCATTTACATCCGATTTAGTATGATTGTCGCCACGTTTAGGGGTTATCTGTATTTTTCTGTGTTATTCTGTACTTTTAAGTAAAATTAAGTAAATGTTATATTGTTTGACAGCGTAATTAGCATGGAAAGCATTAAACAAAAAGAACGAAAAAAATGCAAACACCCCTGACAAAACCCCCACAAATACTTAACCGAAGCGTGTCAAGCGTGGAGGGAGTGGATGTTTTGGCTAGCTTGGGGCTTTCAACTAAGCAGGCGAGGATTTATTTAGCATTGCTAAAAATTGGCGATACCAAAGCTAAGGCGATTTCGTGTTTTGCTTCTATTGAACGTCAAGAGGTTTATCGGCTTCTTGGGGAACTGGAGCAGTTGGGGCTGGTAAAGCGTTGCCTTACTGTCCCGACGCGCTTCTCGGCTGTGCCCATTGCTCAAGGAACAGGGCTGCTCATTGAACGCAAACTAGCCGAACTCAACCTCATGACCAAGCAGGCTATGGCGCTGTCGAAAAAGTTCAGGCAAATCATACCAAACCCCATAGAAGGCGCACCGTCTTTTGGCGTTGTCTCGGAGACGGCTGGCGAAAATAACTTTCAGACTGCGATTGGGAGTGCCCAGCATCGGGTGCAAGCAGTGTTGAGTTGGGTTCAGTTTCGGCAGTTTTGTTTTCTTTTTGAGGCGGAGTTGCTGGAGGCAGTCAAAAGGGGTGTGATGGTGGAGTTGCTTGCGGAGAAGCCGCCTGTGCATTGCCTGCCCGAATGGGTCAAAACTGCCTTGGTCAAGCACCCAAATTTCAAACTCAAAACCACGCCGGAGCCGCCCACTGCCGCAATGACCGTCTTCGATAGGACGCAAGCGGTAGTGGCTTTCACCCCCAACAGTCCACTGGCCAAAGGACCCGAACTGTGGACAAAGCACCCCGCGCTGGTGGCTGCGTGTCAAGCGCTCTTCTGGGACAAATGGGACAGATGCGAATTCAGCGACGGATAATTGCTGTTTTGTTTGGAATTTTTTGACTACGTCGGGTGGCTATGTTAGTGCCTGATTACATTGCGTTTCATTGATATGCGGTGGATTCTTAAGCGGATTCAACATGCCACCACATACACACCCAGACAAATCCAACATAGAGGTATGTTATTCTTGTGGAGGAAATCACGCAGCCCACACCGAAACAAACAGAGAAAAACAGCCCGAACCCAAAAAGCAACGTGCCGCTTTTGCATTCTTGTGGTGTGCCGTAAAATGCCACACCCACATAAAGAGCGTAGGCGTGGGGGAGGGGCGGTCGCTGAGAGATGGTGCCTCCTTTAGGAATATTTGGGTGAAAAAGTTATCCTTTAGACTTGTTTTATCTAATTTTGCTCTATAGAGTATTCTTCTATGAAATTTTATATAACATGAAATCAACTTATCGCTACGTAGAATATCTATTTGTAATTTAGTGAGATGTGAAAGTATTGGTTAGACAATGTAATGTTCGAGTGGTAACTAAATTTCGACGATCTACTAGAGCAATTTCACCTGTTGTAGCGACGCTTCTTATGATTGCTATTGCAGTTGTTGCGTCCCTTGTGGTTTACGCGTGGGTCAGCGGCTACATCGGATTCCAAACTGACAAAACCGGAAACGCCATAGCTCTACCTAGCTTTACCGTTAACGACGACGATGACATGGTGGTCTATGTCCAGAACGTTGGGCAAGGAACCGTGCAGATTGGCGCTGTTTATGTAGATGGTGAACAGGTAGCTGATTTCTCAACTGATACATCCAAACAAATTGCTGAAGGCAACACTGTAGACTTGCTAATAGACGACAAGGCTTACGATCCTAACACAAGATATGACATCAAAGTTACCACAACCGACGGCACATCTATGAGTGCAACAGGCAAACCCGGCTCAGGCGGCACTGTTATAATCCCCGCTCACGGTGACGCCACAAGCATCACTATTACCCCAGATTCTGTTACTCTTATGGCGGGTACAACTCAAGCTTATACCGCTACTGCTACTGATGGCTCTGTAAACTGGGATGTTACTTCTTCAACTACTTGGGCAGTTTCTGGTAATGGAGGAAGTTTCTCAGGCAACACTCTGACTGCAGGCGACGTTGGAACCGGATACACCATAACCGCTACGGTTTCTTCAATTGTTGGTTATGCATCTCTAGAAGTGACACCTGCTACCACTCCAGTTCAAGTGGCTTTCGCTGTGAACCAAGTTAGTCTAGGAGGAATAACGACCCCTAACTCAAGTCCGCAATCATACGACGCTGGTCAAACAGGCATATCTATAGTCGCTTCACCCTCAGGCAGCAATACATTCTATTCGTGGACCTGTAGCCCGGCAGGCGCAGTAACATTTGGCAGTTCAACTTCAGCATCAACAACAATGAACATCGACGACGCCGCAAGTGGATCAATCACTGTTACAGCAAACTTCGCTACAAAAGTAACACTTCGACCAAATGCAGTTGGAACTGATACCCACTTGGACCCGCGCGGAACCGGCACAGCAAACTGGGACCGTGTCGATGAGGAAACAGCAGATGGCACAACAACATACGTTAGAGGCAATAGCGACAACAATTATCAGACTGACACATACAACATTGCAGATCAGATACTTACTGGCAAGATCACCAATGTTGGTATCTACATCAGATGTCAAGAAGACAACAATTATCAAAGTAGTGTCTCAGCGAGAACAGCACTAAGAATTGGCACAGGAAGCGTAGAAGACAGTAGTTCGATCAGTCTGACCACCAGTTGGCAAAACTACCACACTGACTACACGACTAAATCAGGTAACCTCGGAAGCGGAGAATGGACTTGGGGAAACATTAATGCTTTGCAGATCGGCGTTGAACTCAGGTCTCAATATACTAGTAGTTACGGTGGATATTGGTCCTATGCGGAGTGTACTCAAGTGTGGGTTGAAGTGACCTACGTTCCAGGTCTCACATAGGCAGCCTGCAGAAAAACTAGATCCCCATCCTTTTCTTTTTTTTAATTCTATAACTCTCGTGATTATTTGGTATCTTGCATTACTCAGTGTAGTGTGACTTAGTGTGGTAATAGCAGTGCTTTAGCAGTGCTTTCTTGTTCTTTAATGTACCGCAGGGTGAATGTAATGGGCATTCTGAAAACTTTATGTCTCCATCTTCAAAACTGGCCCTAATTTCAGGAAAGCCAGAAAACTACTTTATTTAAATATACTTGTGTAGATCTGATGACTACGGTATTTTCTTATTTTCAAAATTTTGAGATATTTTACTTTTTCTGCGCAATGATCTTTAACTTATAGTTTTATTATTCTTTAAGTTGATTTGTATGTAGGTAGGGTTCCGTTAAGTTGAAGGTTCCCCGTGCTGGTGTTCTTGCAACTGTTAAGGTTACTTTGGCATTAGAGCCTGCTGGAAAAGGGTTTTTTGCTAAAGCTTGCGGTTACTTTGCTGGAATTTCGTTTGCAGACAGATGCTACCCATGGTAGCTGTTTATGGCTTTAACAGTTAGTCTTAGTCGTACCCTCTATAGCAAGCGCTCATCTACCTAAATCATCTCAGCATGCAAATAGGTCGCAAGGAACGGCAAACGGCAAAATTCGTCTTTTTGTTGGATTTGGGCCCGTTGGTTGGGTAAAAGGCGAACCATAGGATATAAATGACGAGCATCAGTTGGTAGAACCCAAAAGAAAGCTTGGCCTAAGCTCAAGGTTTTGAGAGAAGAAAAAACAGCCTTTTTCTGGAAAAAGACGATTTGTTCTTCTTTTGTTCAAATAATATTTCACCAATTTTCATTGTTGCAGTCAGCGATTTTATTGCTCAACCTGTTTCTGGTAAGCTTCCCATGAATCGGATCTTAGCCTTTGATCGAGCAATGAGAGTTTTAGCGACGGAAACAGAAAAAATTGCAATCATGTACCATAACCGCAACAAATTAAGCCTCAAAATTTGCCTCTATATATGCATTTTTTCTTCAACCAGAGACCATTTTCCTCTGTTAACTTATGTTGAATCTTCAATCACTAATAAGCCTCTTATTTATTTACCTGCGAGACAAGACCTAACGGAAATCTACAGTCCGGTACCGGCAGTTGTATCCTATCCATCTCATGCTAAACAGTTTTCTAACTCGTATTGAGTCAAGACTTGGCAATGCGCTGGTTTTTTAGTGTTTCATTAATTCTGTAATGCCTGCGGTTATTATAGGGAATGTTTAGTTAACTGCTCTTTCAACGCTTTTTCGCTAGAGTTTTATAACTGATAACTATAAAAAAGAAGTAGATGGAGATTTTTTTTATCTCCTGACCGTTACACTAATCTGAGTTTTATGCGACAATCCTGCGTTATCTATGCCCGCAATTGTTATGGTGTAAATTCCTTGTCCTGTTGTTCTAGCTACTGTGAAGGTTACTTTGGCGTTTGAGCCTGCTGGTACTGTGTTTTTGCTAAAGCTCGCAGTCATGCTTGCGTTCTGTTTGCAGATAGCTGCTACTCCGTATAGCTGTTTATGGCTTTAACATTCATTCTCGGGTAATCCCACTTTGGGATTTTCAAAAAAAGATCGCGGGAGATACAACAGGTTAAGGTTCGGTTTATCGTTAGTTTGCGGTGCCGGGGATTAGTTTAGGACTTTGAAAAGCGACTGCCCCGTTACAGGTGCGTTTAGGAGGTTGTTTTTTCTGTTTAGTAGCATAAGCTGAATCCAACCTTTCATCGACTTATATAGACTTTTGATGCGCAAACAGCAAGAGCTGCAAACCTGATAATAGAAAGGCAACTTAAATTAGGCCCTCATGAAATGTAGCCGAAAAAACATTTTTTTCTTCCATTGGAGGATTATTTTTCCTCCTTTAGCTTGCGGTGGAATTATACCAATAACCCCCTCCTATATGCCTGCGAGACCTAACGGATATGGCTTACAGTCTGATCGTGACTATGGTATTTGTTCCCAACTTGCACTTAGCTTCTCTTGGGCAAGCGCGCGTCTACCTAAACCAACTTGTCAACATTCGAATAGTTTGCAAACCCAAAATAGCTGCCTCAAATAAATAACAAACTTGAAACCCCACTTCCCCTCAGCAAGGCTCAAGCGTGACATCCATTACATAGCCCTCAAGACCCGGCGTATCCTTCTTCAACAAAAATAAAATCAGCGAAGGAACAACAATACGCCCATCTTTCCCCATTTTAGTCAAAAAGCTCTCCTGCAAAACCCAACCACGCTTACGCTCACTTTAAGAATTTGATCCGTTTCAAGCCTAAATTGCCAACGAACTAATTTCGGGATCTGAACTCTGTTTCCACGCTGCAACCGGGTTTTGAACTTAACTCTCTCAGTTAAAGGCACAGTAACCAACCTCTGACTTTTCAAGACGCTGCTTGACGTCCAATGACACAACCAGCAAACAATTAAAGCTTTGCACACAAAAAAGAACCTGAAACAAGCTGCACACAAATACTCACAAAAACAAAGTCTTCTTCTTTCAAAAGCAAATTCGCATAAAAGCAAGCAGTAAGGGGGTTAAGTCATCTAAACATGGATTTCTCGGGGCTCTTCCAAGGGAAGGAGTTTGAAGAAGGACAGAATGTTGAATCCACCCGGCGCTAATGTATAAGTGACTTTTTTATCTGTGTTATTTGCTTTAACCAATCCTTGGTCAACCAAAAAACCTAATGCTTTTTTCAAGGAAAATGTGTTGACTCTTAAAAGGCGGGTTAACTGTTCAAAGGTTAGGGGTCCTGATTCCATTATTGTCTTAGCAATTGTGAGATATTGTTCGAGTTTGCTAGTTACCATACCTGTTCATTAGATAATTTAAAAGCATTAATTTAAGCTTTTTCCTATTTTCGTATCATTATCTAATTCTTTTTTATGAAAAAAATTTTTTTTCCGCTATTTCTTGTTGCAATTATGCTGAACAAACTGAAAAGCTCGAAATTTGGATTAAAGGAAAGTCGAAACTTCCCCCCATGTTAGAACAAGAAAGGTGAAGGTCTTCCTTACCTAATTGGAATGGTTCGTTTATTTTAACAAATGTTTGAAGCTTTTGGAGTTATTGAATAGGCAACCTTCTTTTTGAGATTAATCTTATCAATCAGGTTGTTGGTTAGGAGAAACTAAAGGTGTTCTTTTACTGCTGTGCTGCTGTTAAGGTTTGATTTACGCATTATTCCTGATGTGTTGATTAGATGCTTAGACGCCAAGGCTTATAGTATGTTTACATAAATTTCTAAATTAGAACGTGGCATTGATAACCTCAATTTCCTCTAGGCGCGCTAAGAATTTTCGCTAGATTCTGCCTTGGAGAATCTTTAGTCTGTTTTCAAATGCGCAAACTAGGTCATCTAAGAGGATGTTTCTCATATCAACAGATAGAGTTTTCAGCTCATCGCTCAGGGCTACCGCCAGTCCGCTTTGAGAGTCTTTTGGTTTGAGCCTCTATCTTTCAAAAGGTTATCCTCTTTAGACTAGTCAAGTTTAGATTATTAATCAATTATGAAGCAGGAATAAGAATGCAGAATTCAAGAATTAACAAGTTTTCTCAATATGAATTTAGAAGTCGTAAAGGAATTATGTACTGGCGTCTATTCAACAGTAATCCTCCCTAAGTGAAAGTTTATGAAACAAAACAGAAAGATTGTAAAAGAAAAAATATCTCAAGCGCTCTGCCAAGAAATTAAGGGGCTTCCAAGGTATGTACAGGAAATTTTAATCGATGATCTAGTTACGGCGTTTGAAAATAGGCTTGTTGTTTATACCAGAAAGCAACCCAGCTTTATTTTTGAGATGATACCTTTAGTGGAAGTATCTCAGTGAGACGCTCTAAATTAGAAATCTATTTAGACATTCTTAATGTTTTATCCAGTGGTCCCCTCAAGATAACTCATATAATGTATAAATCTAACATTAATTGTAACATCCTAAAAGTGAGTCTTGACTTTCTTATTAAGAATAGGCTCGTAGAGGAG
The DNA here is from genome assembly GCA_963702095.1 of Candidatus Bathyarchaeota archaeon. Lineage (GTDB taxonomy): Archaea > Thermoproteota > Bathyarchaeia > Bathyarchaeales > Bathycorpusculaceae > Bathycorpusculum. The sequence continues at coordinate 738,089 of OY969706.1, read as the reverse complement.
CGGGTTATTAAAAAAGTGCGAGTCGTGTATGCTCTATCTGAGAAAGGGTTGAGCGCCCTAAAAGTTTTTAGCGAATTGAAGCAGGTACTGCAAATTGAAGAGGACAAGCAACTAGCAGTATTGCTCTCCTAGTAAGCATCCATAAATTAAAGAATTTTTCTTTTTTCTTAGCTTGGCATTTAAAATGATAGGACGATAGAAAAGCGTATGCTAAAGCATAACTTTTACATGTGGGTTGCCAATGTCTGTTTAGTCGGGGTTTTTCGCGATCTCTTTTACGGTTACAGTGTCGTCTTTTACTATGATTTCGTTTACTGCTCCAAAGAGAATAATATACCCAATAGTTTTCACTTGCATTTCCCTTCTCAACAGCAGCATATAGCAACCGAGTTAGAATAAAAATTTTGTGCCTCTGTTTTCTTAGGTAAGTCGTAGATATGTTCTACCTAATTATTGTAACAAGAGACTTAAGATAACAGTTATTAATCTGATCGTGAATTCTAATTGATAACGAACAAATTATGGGCAGGAGGGTAGAGTATATTGAGAAGATACATAAGATATAGTAAGGATTATCGTCTTGCCATTTTCTGTTTTGTAATAGTGGGGGCTACCGCTTTAGTGGTTGGTGTAGTTGGAGCCGCATTATTCACAACATCACCATCGGATTCAGTCCTAGGGCTAAACCGAACCACTGCCACCTTGACAGTGCTGTTTGTACCATCAATTACTTGTGTGGCTCTGCTGCCTAGGGGTGAACTATTGGTATATAGCTGAGGGCAGACGAATAGGTTTGTATGCGCTAACAGAGGATACGTGGAAAAAACACAAGCGTTTTTTTAGTTAGTGATTACTTAGGTGCCTATCTAACCTTTCATATTTTTGGCTGAACGATAAGTAGTCAAAACAGAGTCAAGCTTAAATTCAGAAAAAAAATTCCGGAATATCGGTTGTTTAATGTGACTTTCGGGGAGTGATATTTTGGTTTTGGCAGTATCTATTTTGTGAACCCCCGTAAAAAAAGACTATCAAGCCCCTAAACTAAAAAATAGAAAAAATAAAAAGAGAGCTTTAGGAGGCTTTTGGTTTTAGATACTTTTCGAAATCTTTGTCAACACTTGATGTATGCTTGTTCTTTCTGCCGCGCAAAGCAAGAACCGATACAGCAACTATAACAATCAAGACAATTGCAATAACCAATATGATGTTAGATGATTGCGGTGAATCTTCGGTTTGGGTTCCCCAAGATGAATCTTGTGTGTTGACTGGATAGCTTGTTGCGGAGGTAGTAGCAGAAGTAGTAGCGGATGTAATTTCTGATGGTGTATAAGTGCTAGTAACCTCGGGTGAACGGGTCCAATCATCAGAATTCGTATTTGTCAGCGTTTCAGTCCATTTTGTAGTGATAGCTTCGGAGGTTTCCCGTGTTTCGCTTGAATAATCAACCGCTATACCCTTTGCTTTATCGAAATAAACCTCAACTTTCTCATATTCATCCTGGCTATTGGTTTGAGAGAAATAGTGGTTAGTCACTCTTTGACCGCTTGGATATGTCCTAGTCGAGCTATCAGCTATTATTGCATGGCCACCAGAGGGATACAATTGTTCGTTGGGATTAAGATTAGCGCTAATTACGAGGTTTCCAAATGGGACAGTAATTTCGCCATTATCAACATTTACATATCCACTTTGAGAAGTGCTAGTTCCGTTTTTGTAGTGCTTAACAGTTTCTATGTATACAATCGATCCAGATACATCGGTTATCTTGAGTTCAATCGATTGTGTCTGATTTATTTTTTGATAAATTGCGGGAGGTGTAGCTTGAGAGTCTGAAGAGACCCAACTGAGGTTATAGTTGTAATCAAATGTTTCGTCCTTTGCGACCCCTATTACCGCAGTTTGGGCTTGCCCGAATCCTATGAGTAAGGGGGAGGCTATTAGTAAAACCAGAAATATTTTGAGGAATAGCTTGTTCTTCATATTTTATCATTTCTCTGTCGCTTTATAAGTTTTTTTAAATTAAAATAAAAAAGGAAAGGTTGGGTTTAGTGTTTGTTGCTGTTTATCAATCGTATGTTATGACGACGTTGTCTACGATTACGGTTTCAAGTTCGCCGTCAATTGATGAAAGACTGCTGGTGAAGCGGAATCTGAATGTGTTGGTGAAGGCATTGTGGTCGGTTATATCGAAGGTATAGTGTCCCCAGTCATCGTTGTCGGTGTTAGCCGCGGTAAGACTTAGACCGGTGTAGGTAAATGTTGGGTCGTATTGATCTTCGTTAGGTAGTCCCGAATAGTATAGTCTGAGGTATCCGTTTGTTATGAAGTGAACCTTGTAGTCGAAGCTCACGTGAATGACGTTTGTACCTGCTGGAATGACTAAGGCGTTACAGGTGAATGCGCCTTCGTTGTTTTGGAGCGGGTCGGACTTTGCCGCTGTAGTTGGAGTTCCGTCTTTTCCTTCAGTTGCTGTTGGGTACCATGGGGGGTTTGGCGAATCGTTCCATCCGCTTGCCCAGTCTGTGCCATCAAAGCTTGAGCTAAGTAGCTCGGGTTCTGGTCCCACTGTTGAAGTGCCAATTTGAATTGTTTGGGTTATGGTGCCTGTCTTGCCGTTGGAGTCAGTTACGGTTAATGTTACTGTTTTTGCGCCGCTTGTTGAGTATGATATTCCGTTTGGATTTCGAGCGGTACTTGTTGGTTGTGATGCATCTGAGCCAAATGTCCATGCATACTGGTTTATCGTTCCCGAACCAGCGGTTGAAGTATCTGTGAAGGCTATTGCTTGGTTGATTATCGGGGATGCTGGGTCAAACATGAAGTTTGCAATCGGTGATACATAGTCAGTCACGGTTAATGTGTGTGTTGCAGTGCTTGTTTGGCCATCGGTATCTCTAACGGTTAGGGTTACGGTTTTTGCTCCTGGCGTTGTGTATGCATGGGTTGGGTTTCGTGCAGTGGATGTTCCGCCATCACCAAAGTTCCATGATCGACTGCTGATCGAGCCTGAGGTTCCCGCTGTAGATGTATCGGTGAAGGTTACTGTTTCTCCTGGGTAGGGGTTAGTGTTTGATATTGTAAATTCAGCTGTTGGAGCGCCTCCGGCTGTTGTGCCGATGTTTACGGTTCTTGAGGTTGTGGCTGCCTTATCATGTGAGTTGGTCACTGTTAAAGTAACAGTTTTTTGTCCATTGCTAGAGTAAGAAACCGTTGGGTTCGCAATGTTGCTAGTTGATGGTGATGCACCGGTGCCAAAGCTCCAGGACCATTGTGTTATGGTTCCACTGCCGGCCGTTGAGGCATCTTGGAATTCAACGTTTGTGCCAGTTACTGTGAAGGTAAAGCTTGCAGATGGCGTCTCGTAGTCGTAGATTGTGATTGTCTGTTGAGTAGTGCTTACTTTGCCGTTTGAATTGGTGACTGCTAGAGATACTGTTTTTGTGCCAGTTGTATCATAGGCGTGGGTTGGGGTTGGATTATCGTTAGTTACTGAGCCATCGCCAAAGCTCCATGTTCTATGGGTGATGCTTCCACTGCCAGCTGTAGATGTGTCTGTGAATTGAACTGTCTCTCCAATTGAAGGTGTTGTCGGTGTAAAACTGAAGCTTACTATTGGCGCAGTTGAATCGCCGGTGTTTCCGTTTCCATTGGATACGTTGCTAGTGTTGTGGCCTGAGGTTTCCATAGATGTGCCTTCTACTGTTACGACTTTGATTCGGTCGCCCGGTTTTAAGGGATCACAGTTAACTAATACTTTTACAGTTTGCCCTGGAGCAATAGGGATAGTTATGCCACTTTTCTGAGGCTCTCCATCCACTTCACTTATTGTTTTTAGTATGTCGTTAATGTATACGCTTCCATCTTGCTTTAGATGAACAGTGCCTTGGCCGGTATTCTGGACATAAATAATAGAGCTGCCAAGTTCATAACTTTGTATTTGTATTTGTTTGCCTGCTTTGTCTGTTTGGAAGCCTATATAGCCTGTGACCCAGGCGTAGGCGATAAGCGATGCTACGACAGCTATTGATATCAATAATAGTACTGAAATTACTGGTGAGACTGCTTTTACTGAGCGTTTTAGTTTGGTTATTTCTCTCATTTTCTCTTCTCCCAATTTTTATTGGTTAGCGCTTTGTTTAGACTATGTTTGTATGTTAAGATAAAGGTTATTTAAAGGTGTATATTCCGAAATCTGATATAATAAGACTGTGGAAAACTCCCTTATAATGCGATTCTTAAATCTTGAATATATATAGGAAATAGAAATGACGATTGAGATAATTGAGTATCAAGCAAAAAGGCGCGATAAGCTAATCATTATGATGGAGATTATCTCAATCGCCAAAACTGACTCCTCAAAAACCAATATAATGCTTAGGGCCAACCTCAGCTTCAGTCAACTCAATGAATACATGGACTTCTTGCAAAAGCATGGCTTACTAAAAAGAATCTTTGTCGGCAAAAAAGCCGTATACAGAGCCACGGAAAAAGGGTTGGAATTCGTAGAGAAGCAGCAGGAAATAATCGGTATGTTTAGTGAGCAAAGCTACAAAAGTCCTTTGAAGGTCTCGCTGTTTAGCCAAGATATTGTTAAGAGAAACAGGCTGATTGTTGCATCAGTAGGCTGCTAGATTTGTAGGTCGGAGCATTTTGGCGATTATGTGTAGGGATAACGCCACTATTTTCGCAAAAGTTAAGTTTACGTGCACGAGAGTTATGGCGGGCAAAAGTGAATTTGGCTTATCCTTTCTCTTGCCAACCGTCTTTTTTTTGGTTGGTTTGTTAGTTCCCTTAAAAGATGCGGGTGTTTATGGTTGAGGTTCTAACTCAACAATATTATCTCGTAAAACAGAAGACTTATATCGCAATACATAGAAATAGTAACATATGTCGCAGATAAAAAAACGAACACAAGAAGTCCAACAATACGATGAAATCTTTACCATCGACTCTAACTTTGACACAGAGCCCCCTGCGCCTAAAATTGTAAGGATTTGTTGGAATACAGGCGAAGAAAAAAACTGCGCCGCCTGCTACCTGCGCAAAGGCTGTAAAGCCAAAGATTAATGCAAACAAGCTATACCCCTTCATAGTGTTCTCTTAGCACTGGCATCCATAAAATCAGAACTATCTAGAATTCATCAGGTATTTTATAATATAGTGAAAGTCAAAATTATGTATTAATCCACTAATCCTTGGTGGGGCTATCGCTTTTGTGTACTTTATAAAATCTTAGCGTTTGATGGGGCTCATTTCTATGGGTTACTTTACTAAGTAATCACGGTAGAGTCGCTGGATGTCGTAGACTCCCTTAGTTAGGAAGTTACAGCTGACCAACAGCACTACCAAATCTTTCCAATAATATAATCGCCAAGTAGGTTTACATGTTAATATGAGCGAAACGCAACATTATAATTGGTACAGTAGAAGGATAGGGCTTGAGAGATGGGTAAAGATAGCTTTACTTTTAAAAAAGGCTTTCAGCAAACAATAGGTCTTATTATAATATTGTTTATTGCTTCATCCGTAGCCAATGCAATAAGTGTCTCTGCCACTGCAAATTATAGCGGTATTGAACCATTGGCTGATACACTGCCCGGCTTTAATATTATTGTAAATAACGTTACCCAAATTGTTGCTGGTGAGCATTTCAAAATCCAAGTAGAAGCCCTTGATGAGCTTGGCAGTCCTGATACAGATTATGCCGGCACAGTGAGTTTTTCATCAACAGATACCAAAACAGATGGTTTACCCAATGACTACACCTTTCAACCAGAAGATTTAGGACTAAAATCATTTGACATTATATTAAAAATGGCTGGTAGTCAGACAATCACCGTCACTGATGGTACTATGGAGAAGGAAAGCTCGCCTCTAACAGTATTTGCTGCAAAATTGGACCATATAACCTGCTCAGTCTCCCCTACTACAGTAACCGCTGGGGCACAAACGACTGGCACCGCAATAGGATATGACGTCTATGACAATAATCTTGTCGTAGTAAGTGCCGTTTGGAGTGTTGAAAGTGGTGCGGGTGGAAGTTGGTCAAGCAATGTCTACACAAGTCATACTTCGGGTATTTGGACTATAACTGCAATTTACGCAGAAAAGAGTTCGACCTGCCAGTTAACTGTGAATACCGCTTCTTTAGCTTCCTTATCGGTATCTTTATCTTCATCCGATATTGTCGCTGGTGATCCTGTGTCTGGGATTGCAATAGGATATGACAATCAAGGTAATAGTTTAGGTCCTCAAACTTCATTTTGGTCTATTCAAAGCGGGGCGGGCGGTTCATGGATTGGAAACGTTTATGCCTCAAAATACTCTGGCGGTTGGACAGTAACAGCTGCTGTTGGCAGTATTCATGGAACAGCACCGTTGATTGTAAATAATGGACCTCTTGCTTCTATTTTAGTTTCTTTGTCATCCTATTCAGTTACTGCTGGAAGCACCGTTACTTGTACTGCAACAGGATACGACTCCCAAGAAAATAATTTAGGCGTACAAACGGCTTCTTGGTCTATTGAGAGCGCAGCAGGAGGCAGTTGGTCAAACAACATCTACACCTCAAAATACGCTGGCACCTGGGAAGTTAGTGCAACCGTGTCAGCTATTAAAAGTACTAAACTCTTAGAGGTAAACTCGGGACCCTTAAACAGAATTTCTGTCTCTTTATCGGATAACACAATTACCGCAGGTGGAACCATAACCGGTACTGCGGTGGGCTATGATAATCAGGGAAACAATTTAGGCAGCCAAACTGCTGTTTGGAGTATTAACCCTGAAGCTAGTGGAATCTGGCTAAATAATGTGTACACCTCAAAGTATGCAGGTTCATGGACGGTAACAGCTTCAGTGTCAGGGATTCAAGACACAGCCGCTTTAGAAGTCACCGCTGGACCTCTATACAGACTTTCCATTTCAATGTCTCCTTCCTCAATCGTTGCCGGCGCTACCTCTACAGGTACCGCAATAGGTTACGATGATCAAGGAAACAACTTAGACGCTCAAGTTTCAACTTGGTCCATTGAGGGCGGAGCGGCGGGCAGTTGGGCTCAAAACTTATACACTTCTCAAAACGCTGGAACATGGCAAGTTTTCGCCAAAGCTGAAAACTCAGACATCCAAGGCACGACAACCCTAACTGTGAATGCAGCCGATCTGTACCGTCTTTCAGTGTCTCTCTCTTCGTCTACAATAGTTGCTGGAGCAACCACAACGGGTACAGCGATAGGGTATGATGCAAAAGGTAACAATTTGGGACCTCAAAGCGTTACTTGGTCAATTCAAAGTGGGGCGAGTGGCAGTTGGTCCACAAATATCTATACCTCAAAGTTTGCGGGAACCTGGACTGTAAAAGCCTCCGTTTCTGGCATTGAGGGAACCATAGCTTTAACGGTAAATACTGGTCCACTAGATCGTATTACTTGCTCAATAAATCCATCTACCATAAATCTGGGAGAGGCTGTAACGGGAACTGCAACCGCGTGGGATAGTCAAGGCAATAGCATAGGTGCAGTAACAGGCACATGGTCAATACAAAACGGTGCAGGCGGATCTTGGGATTCAAACATTTACATAAGCCAAAACTCTGGCGTGTGGACAGTAACAGCCGCATATAACGGTAAAACCGATACTACAACCTTGACAGTTAACCCCGCGCCAACCCCAACTCCCACTGCTACCCCAACACCTACTCCCACAGCGTCTCCAACCCAGCCCCCAACATCTACACAAACACCAAGCTCAACTGATACACCTACACCGACCACTTCACAGACTCCTATCCCGACTGCTTCACCATCAATTGGTCCAACCTCTGCAACAGTACATGTAACTACAAGCACTGGACAAGGTGTTGATTTAGTAATCAGCGGAAACATCACCGCCTCACAAATCACCAATCTTACCATCAATAGCGTCGATACAAAAACAACGGTCTCATTCACATTAACCGGAGAAAGCGGAACCACTGGCTTTGCAAATTTTGTCATCCCCAAAACCGCAATTCCCTACGGCGTTGAGCCTACCGTTCTCGTTAGTGGTGAGCCTGCTCAGAATCAAGGCTACACTCAAGATGGCCAAAACTTCTACGTCTGGTTTACTACCCATTTTAGCACGCATCAAGTTGAAATATCGTTTACTAGTGACAAAGCTGGTTTAGAGGTGTATTCTCTTTGGATTGTGCTGGTTCTTGTGGTAATTTTGATTGTCATTTCTATTTGTTTATTTATTATTAAATCGAGAGGGCAAACAAATTTTAAAAAAGCCAATAGATGATGATAGAAGTTAAGTTGTGTTTTCTTGATTGATGCTCAAAATTAGATCATGGATTTAGGCATAAAGGATCCTAAAATTCAGGAAAAAGGAAAAAACGTTAGGAAATTAGGGCTACACTTTAAAAGTTGTTTGTGCTGTGACGGTAGGGTAGCCCGTATATGAGACTGTTGCTTTTACCGTATACACGCCTCTTTGTGCATTCGCAGGTAATTTGTAGGAGAAAGCGGCGATTCCGTCTAAGCCGGTTGTGCTTTTGCCTGTCCACGCTACTTTTCCATTAGGGTTGATTACACTAACTGTCGAGGTGGCTCCCGCTATTGGTATAGCTAGGGTGGCGTCTTTTACGGTTGTTGAGCCTGTGACTGTTGAACCTCTGGCGTAGGTTGTTTTGGCTGTTGTTACTGTTGCAGTCATGGTTTTTGGAGCGGTCGGTGTTGCACTTGCTTCATTTGATGGTGTTGATTCGCCTGCTGAGTTGACTGCTTTGATATAGTAGTAGTATGTTTGACCGTTGGCTACTTGTGTGTCAGTGTAGGTTGTTGTGACTCCTAATGTCATGAAGGGTATTTCTTGTCCTGATTGTGTGCTCTTGTATAGTTGGTAACTTGTTATTGGGGCGCCTCCATTTGAAGCCGGAGCTGACCAGGTGAGGGTTACTTGGGCGTTGCCTGCGGTTGCTTGTAGGTTGAGTGGTGCTGAGGGGGGATTTGGAGTGACTGCGGCTCCGTTTACTGCTGTGATGGTATTCCAGTCGCTTGAGAATTGGATGTTGTAGACTGCGTTGGTTGGGAAGTTGTAGCTGACAGGGGTTGTTCCGTAAATGAAGGTTATTTGTCCTGCGTTAACGGGGATTGTTATTTGGCGGTTCGCGTAGTCAAATTTGAAGTCGGTGGCGCTAAAGGGTGTTCTTAGGTCGTTGTAGAATTCTTCTCGGTTAGGGATGTTAACGTTTCCAGTTACTGGAACAATGCCATCGAGGAATAATGTTGCCGCACCACATACGGTGGCTTCATTTGATACAGCGATTGAGCTGGTTCCTCTAAAGTAGCCTCCACTGTATAGGGCGCTATTCATTAATCCTTGCCAAGCAGGAGAAGACCCGCTTAACATGTTTTGCCAGTTGCTTTTCATGATTGTGGTGAAGTAGGGGTATTGTGTTTGAAGTGCAATGGTTGCGCCCATGGTTTCCCATAGTCTGAGTTCATTGTTTACTCCTTTAGCGTGAATAATGACTCCTGGACTTGCCCAGCCGGGTGAGCTCCAGCTGTTTGCAAGCAGCTTGTAGTTTAAGTCTGAAATTACCCTATCCCAGTAGGGTATTGTTCCTCCGTTTTGGTCCTTGTATTCTGCAATTACTTGTGCAAAGTTTCCCATTTCGCATTCGACAGTAGTTGTTCCGGTGTAGCCGTAGTATTGTCCGTTCCAATGGGCCTGAACGCCTGTCCATGAACTGCTAGCATAAGTCATTGCGTTTGGCACGCCTTGTTCTGCAAACTTCAGAAAAGTACTCAAGGTTTCTGCGTGCTCATCGTAATAGCGGCTGCTGTATGATCTTGCCCAATTTTCTTGTGGGTCGATCCAGAGCATTTCGCCTGAGACGCTTCCACTTGGTTTTTTGCTGTAAGCGTTTGCAAAACTATTGAATGCTTGTTGTGCATTCCATTTACCGTCTAACCCGTAGTTCTTGGCGTAGTCGTATCCCCAAAGGATAGACCGGTGGTAGACCAGAAAACATCCGGTGTTTAGGATATCGGGGTCTCCGTAACTGTGGGCGTTGACGGTTATAGGTAGAGTTCCACACATGTTAATTTGTTGTAGGGCTACTTGAGTGCCTTGAGTGATTATGTCTGATGAATAACCGCTTAGCTGAGCTAACCTTGCAACGTATAAAGCATCGATATAATCTCCACGACTAATATCCTGAGTCATGGCATTATCAAATGCTGTGGTTTCTTTATTAGCAAGGATGATAGCCCAATTTGTGGTCCATGAGTTGCCAGCATTCCAATTTATGTTACTAATAATATTGTTGAGGTTATCAGCCAAGGTGCCTGTGACGGCGGCATCTGCTGGCTGAACCAGTAGAACGGGACAAATGGAAGTTAAGAATAATATTACCAAAAATACGCTTGATAACTGTCTTCGTTTGGTTGACATATTTTTATAATAGCCTAAGTTTAGATAAAAAGTTAGCGATAAAGGAACGCTTAAAGGGAAAAGTAAATGGCCGAATCATGTATCCTTTAAATTCCATTTTCTTGCGTTAAGGAGTTTGGAATAAAAAAGAGCTCGATTTTTGAGTGAAAAGTAGGGATAGTAGGAGATGCATCCTCAGTAAAGACTCTTATCTTTACCTACACTGGTTTCACAGTTTACTAGCCAACCCCTATTGCAACCGTGTTTGAAGTTACAACAGCACCTTTACTATCGGTTACTTTAAGCATAAAGTACCATGAGCCGTGGGCCGTGAAAGGAGCGCTATTTCTGTGCTCGAAGGAATAGCTGGTTGATGTTGCACCGCTGATTTCTGAATATGATGTTTCTCCGGGGGCAATCCGCAGCCATTGATACGTATAAGGTGATGTGCCAGTATTGACAGTAGTAGATGTAAGAGTCGCTATCTGCCCTGAGGTAAGCAAAATATCGTCAGTACTTATAGTTGGAGCTACCAAAGCAGAGTTTACAGTAATTGTAACCGTATTTGAATCCCTTTGCACTGGAGTAGATGCGCTGTCGGTTACTTTCACGTAGACATCATGTGAACCAGTTGCGGCAGTGTAGGTATAGGTTAGTGAGGTTTCTCCGGAAACAACTGAGTTGTCCAAATACCACTGGTATGATTTTGAGCCTGTCCCACCTGATGATGAAGCTGTAAAAGTCTGGGTCTCACCTGCAGTCATAGTTAATGAATCTGCAGGAGTGATGCTTGCGGTCAATGCGTCAGGAGTAACTGAGCCGCCTGTGCCTGGTTTGCCTGTGTATGTCATGGATGTGCCGCTGGTGGTGGTTACTTTGATGTCGTGGCGTTCGTCTAAGTTGAAGTTTCCATCTATTGTTATTTCGACGGTGCTTCCTTCAGATATCACGTTGCCTGGAGGATCGGGGATGTATGATAAATCAGTTTCATCTATGAGTGTGTCGTCTACGTATACCGCGCTGACTTCAACAGTTCCCTGTCCTACGTTTTGCACGTAAACAACCAAGTCGCCAATGTTTGTTCCAGTGTGGACTACGCCTGCAAGGCTGGGCAGTGATATGGATTCTCCTGCTTTGTTGGTTTGGAAGCCTATGTAGCCGCTTACCCATGCGTATACTACGAGTGAGGCTACGACGGCTATGGCTATCATTAGTAGTGTTGCGATTACTGGTGAAATTGCTCTGATTGAGCGCTTTAATTTAAAAATTAGTGTAACGTTACTGGTTCCGACCACTTTTTCGCCCCTTAACCTCTTCCACTCAACGCTAACTTGATACTGTTTAAAAAATATATAAATATTATGAATTTTAGATAATATTTTAAATGTTTATTAAATTTAAAGGTTAAAAAAATTTACATTATCACTTTTTTCTCGAATTAACTAACGATAACTTTATCCAGAAACAAGTAGCAGTTTACACGTCAAAAAGCTATAAGTCGACTTTGAGGTTGGGGTCTGTTAACTTTATGTGAGATGGGTTTTGTCTGTTAACTATAGCGGGATACGTTTTCTCCAATGTTAACTTCCATGGGATGACGGAACCAAGCATCTGATTTCTGGATTCCTAATCTGTCCTTTAAGCAGTTGTTTGGAAATGTGCTCCACAACTGACACAAGTATAGCTTGATAGTTTGAAGACGCTGTCCTCGAACGCAGCTTTATACACATGTTCTCTCCCACTGTCAACTCTTTTTTTTAAAAATAATGTGCGCGCCTTCGCTGAAAAACGACGACAATTCGAATTAAATATTTTATTTCCACACATTTAACATAACGTAAGATAATAAAATATTGTTAATATGCTAAATCTGAATCAGGAAGATTTTATATACAATCATCGACGATTTAAATCCATGGTCAATTTGGACCAACTCGATAAGCAGATACTCAATCGGCTTAGTCAGGGAATAACATCTTATCAAGAACTCGCCAGAGAATGCAATACTTCACGAAACACAATATACCGTAGATTCAAGTTATTAGAAGAAAGCGGAGTAATAATAGGCATAACTCGTGGAACGATAAACTATCAGAAGCTCCATCTAAAAAACATCGGTATTGCCCTAAATGTTGGGCAGAAATTCCAAGATGAACTTGTAGAAAAGCTCAAGGAATACAGCAGAGTAAAGTATGTTTTTAGGTCATTCGGAGAACATAATGTTGTTGCAATTGCTTTATGCGAAGCAGATAGAGTGGGTGAAACAATATCTGACATCAAAAACATTTTAGAAAGTTACAGTGTAACCGGCCTATCCATTGATATAAAATTTATTTGTGAGAAAGCAGACCCTACCCCGTTCGATACGGATATTATAGAAAGCCAATTAAATGAACAGATAATATTGTCGCCTCAAAGGATTCAATGAATGTGTTAGGATCACCAGTTTAGGCAACAGCCATCTAAGTCTTACCTGTTTTATCAGCCATCTAAAATCGTTTGATTTTTGTGGGCTTGACTTTTCATCATCTGAACGAGGGATAAATCACCGATGGAAGTGGATCAATGGTGGTTAAAGCTGGGGGAGCCTGTTCAAAGAGGATTTGGGGCAAGTTTTTAGGTTACCTTGTTTAGTTTATAATCGGTGAGGAGTTGCTGATTTCTGCTCTTACTTCACAATTTGGCAGCTCTTCAATCTGTCATTTTTCCATTATCGGGCGCTGGTTTCATAACTCATGTTATAACTTCATAGTATCTTATTATCGGTTGGATAAACAGAGTAGTAGCAGGCAGAAGTTGTAGTCTGCAAGTTTATCAATCTGCCCGCCAGACATTGGCCCTTCTAAAATGCAGGCTACAACTTCATTACTTTTAGCTTCGACACCATCCTCTCTATATTGCTTGATGCTAAGCTTTCCATCTTTTATAACGAGGGAATCTTTCTCTAACTCACAAATGCACGTGCTAAATCTTATACTCACCTATTTTCAAATGCTGTAACTAGATCATCGATTAAAATTTCCTGTACATACCTTGGAAGCCCCTTAATTTCTTGGCAGAGAGCTTGAGACATTTTTTCTTTTACAATCTTTCTGTTTTGTTTCATAACTTTCACTTAGGGGGGATTACTGTTGATTAGACGCCAGTATATAATTCCTTTGCGACTTCTAAATTCATATTCAGCTTACCTTTCCATGTAAACTCCTAAGAAGAACGCAGTTTCAGTTTTAGGTGCAAAACCACCTAACAACTGTGTCCTAGGAAATCTCCTATTCCGTACTTATCGCTATTAAAGCCACATCAAAAGACTTTAAGGGTAAGCAAGAGTCTGTGCTAAAGTTCACTAAATTCAAGGGTTCTTATATCTTCTATATAAGCTACCGAGTGTGCGCCTACCAGCCGTTAGGTTTCATGAGGGCTAGTATTTGAGCCTGAAAAGCATAATCGCCATCTTTACTTCTTAAAATCAAATTGAAGATGCGTTCACTAATCAAGATTATCCCCTTGTGAGAAGTTCTCCTTTCTCCAAACATAATATAAAGTTCTATCTATTTAAGAAGGATATTCCGAAAGATGAAATATTCCCAGCACCGAAGAGATGGACCGATACTACACTGGTTGGAAGAACTTTATGCTGAAAAAATAGTTTACACTTTCTATATGAATATACTGATTGACGGTAAAAAAAGGCAGCTATTATGGCTGCTTTTGGTTAAGAGCCAATCAAGCGATTTATTAAAATCTCGAACACCAAAATATTGCATGCATCCCTCATGGGAGGGTAACAACCAGAAATCATCCATTAACTGGCGGCGACAAGGTATTTTTTTCTACATGATTGCCATTTTCAAGGGTTACTTAACCAATAACCAAACTATTTTTATGACAGCCTAAAGGTACATACAACTACTTTGTTCTCTCTAAAACTGTTTATGACAATCCTTGCAGACTATCGGTTTATTAACATAATTCTGTAACTGATAAAATGTCCTACGTCTTGGCTCTATAACAATCTTTTTTCCACACCAATCACATATCACCAATGGGCACCTTCTACTATTGCTTCCTTTTGCAGCATTCCTTATCTTGTAAGCTAATTAAGAGACATTCCTAAAACGGTAATATTTCTATAGAATCTGATCAGAGGACTTTGCATTTTACTGATATTCTTTTGAATGTTTTCGATGATAAGCCATGCCAACGATGCAGTAGGTGATTCTTTGATTATCAATAAATGTGGTCCATTTTTGTTGTCTATGTGCTGTACAGTTTGGTTTTTACATTTTTCTTGATTAAAAATATTGATTTTGCCTAATTTTACATGGTCTTTTGTGTGTTTATGTTGGACAAATCTTGTTTCGATATGCTTAGGTTATGTGCAAGCCTTTATCTACACTAATATTGATAGATAAGACATAAGACGTGATGGGAAATGAACGCAAAAAACCAAAAAGAAGCACAAACAAAACTCGCCAAAGGCCTCCTAGACATGATAATACTCCAACACCTAGAAAAGCAAGGCATGCACGGCTACCAATTAATCACAAGCATCCGCAAAGACTTCGGCGTCTACTTCGGACCCAGCACCATCTATCCCCTGCTTGGACTATTAGAGAAGAAAGGAGTAGTCCAAAGCGCCTGGAACATGACTTCAGAGAGACCACGCAAAATCTACCAACTCACAAAACAAGGAAAAGAACTCCTAAATGCAACCCAAAACTCGCTACTATTGATCTGCCAGAGAATAAATCCAGAAATCACCATGAAATTCCAAGTTCCACCCCTAATCACCGCAAAATAGAATGCCAGCTCTGCGGTAAGGAACTTGTTGCCAAATAAAATCAAGGCCCTTATAGAAAGGCATAAAATGAATATAGCGCAAAACAGCGCTTGCTATTTAAATCGCTCCTGAATAAAGGGAAAAATGATGAAGTCGCCAACAGAGAAGGAAATTAAGAATTCAATAGAAAGAATGTGTAAAATTTATGAATGCTATCTTTACTTGATAGATAATTGTGAAGATATGGTTTTAAAAAAGAGAATCCAAGGTATATGTCAAGAACACCTTTCTTCTAAGCTACGTGAAATATGTTACACGGTTGATTTTCCTCCATAGATAAGGAGAAATCTTGAGTAAGGAACAAAAAAACCAGAAGAGAGCAAGAAAGCCTCAACAGGCAATAGTATCCTTTTGGGCTAACTGTTGTAGGCGTTTAGAATTGCCTTATTACCACTATATTCTACTTCGCTTCGTATTAGTAGCTTTTCATTTAAGCTACTGACCGAAGTTGAAGAACACTCCCAAAATCCAAATAACCACAATAAGTGGCAAAATAAGCAAGCGCCACTTTTTTGATATCTTTTTCACGATCTAAAACCCCGCTCTCCTGCTTTGAGAAGGGTAACTCAAGTATTTTAGCCTTTTGAAAATCATTTATTTTCAAGTACAAATTCTCATTTTTTGCGATTTGTTTAGAAGAAGGAATCAAGTAATACCAAATTATTAGATAATTAAAGGCGTCTCACCTTTCTATTGACGATAATGCAAATTAAGTGTGCCGCCGCATGATGATAGCTTAAACACATGTTAGGTGTGATCGATAGAATCCATTCAGTATGCTGATAGGATTATTGCTGATTTACTCGATTTTAGTGGTAATATACGTTTGCAGAAGGAATACGTTTCTCCGAAGGCGATCATCGACTATATCTTGTTGACGCTGAAAATGCCCAAGAAGGTAAGGGCAAAGGAGCAAGTAAAAAATTCCGATAGCGCCCTTTTAGATCATAATAGAATGCAGAGAGTATTTACAAACTTGATTAAGAATGCTTTTGACTCTATGCCCGAGGGGTTAGTCTTGAGATTGAGTAAGAGAGTTAATGGAGAATTTTTAATCAGTTTTGCCGATACGGGATTTTTTAGGCAGTTTATGCTAATTTCTAAGCGGCAACTTACTTTCTGCTTATAACAGAGTAAGTAGAGTTGCAAAGATCCAGATTAACAAGAAAATCAAGTGAAGAACGCGACGTGATTTAATAAAAATCGGGCGGTTGCGAACCTTTACAAATGAATACGTTACATCATCATAAATCCACAAAACTATCATTAACGGAATTGTCCATAGCGAAAAACCGATTATATCAGCATCAGTTAATCTTGTCCCAAAAACTATTCCAAGAACCAGCAAAATCACTCCGACATAAAGTAAAAATTTATACCATTCCCTTAGATGCAACTTATCAAAGAGTAAGAAGGCTTTGTTATTCATATTTGTTTCAAGCTAACTTTTAAAATATAAAATTATAGGCTCAGAAGAAAATTTTTCTCCATGCGATAGATCGGGTGATACCTACCGAAGAGTTAATGGAACCGCGATGATTGCAGGGGGGCTGGCTTTTCGACTTTAAGGGTTAGGGGCTTTTCCTCTATGTTTGAAGGATAAGTGGTGACCAACATGAGGATGAATAGGTGTAGCCCCTAACCGCTATAATCAAAGTATAACTGTTCCATAATTACTTTTCCAAATACAGAACTGTATAGGAGCAAACGAAGAGGTAACAGAAGCCAAAAAGGTTTGTTTTAATAGGCATTCTTCGCTATCTATGGCAAATATGAGGCTTACTATACGTTTGCGATTGGCGACTTTGCCCTAGGTTACATATTTGGAAAAAGCACAGCAAAGCTTGCCCACGTAAAAATAAATCTGCCCCTACTGCTTATGGCCTCGGTACTCCCCGATATCGACTTACTACTGCGCTTTTTAATGCATCGGGGACCCACGCACTCATTGATAGTAATAACAGCGTTGATGGCGCCTTTCTTTATCGTCTACCGCAAACAATCCCTCCCTTACTATGCTGCCCTCCTCTCCCACATACTCATAGGTGACTTGTTCGCTGGCGGAATCGAACTTTTCTGGCCGCTGACACAGAACTGGTATGGATTAATTAACGTTCTAGTAACCAGCCTACCCATTGCACTAACAGAACTCACACTATTCCTAATAACAACACCAATCATGTACAAGCTAGGCGACTTACAAACTCTTTTAAAACCCAACAACAGAAACTGGGCACTCATAATACCCCTAGGAGCAACCCTAGTACCATTACTATCGCTTGGACGAGGCCAGGAATCAGCACTACCAATACTCCTCGCAATCCCAAGCCTATTTTACATAGCAATATTTGCTTACTCAATAATCATCTGGCTAAAATGGCGCTTATCATATGATAAACAAAATGTTCCGCCCATAAAAAAATAAAGGAGTAAGCATAAGGCGTCGCTAAAATGAAAGAAACTCCACGAGGAGAGCCCAGGTTTTTTGGTATGGCAGACCTTGCAAAACAAACAGCCAAGGTCGCAAGTGATCCCAAAGAATACTCAAGAACCACATTTAGCGATGTACCATTATTTGATATGTCGTGACGGATGCTATAAAGACAGTATCAGACGGGAAAACTACCATTTCTTAAGCTAACTCTTTCTTTATTATCAAAACCGTTTTTTCGGCTGCCGCGCCATTACAAAATGGTGAAATTGAAGGTAAAAACATTTTTTCCTCGAGAACTTCCTTTAATGCAAATAGAATTTGATTTTTGTCTGTACCAACGACTGTAGCGAAACCAGTTTCTACTGCTTCCTGCCGCTCAGTTGAGAGATGAATTACTAGTGCACGTTTGCAAATGGTCGGTGCAGTGGCTTCTTCTTGAATGCCACCTGAATCAGTGAGTATCAGCTTGCAGTTCCGCCCCAGCATCAAAAAGTCGAGGTATCCCAGTGGTGGCAGGATCAGCAAATTCTTTAGCGCTTCCATTTTGGCCAGCATGCTGTTTTCTTGCAGTCGCTTCCTTGTCCGTGGATGCATGGGGTAAACGATGGGGAACGACGAATTCTAGAAAACATCCATAAAAGAATTCAGACATAAAATTATTACATTCTCTGCACGATGAGCGGTGCCAACGCAAAGGTCTTGAGGGAATTTGTTCCATAATTTTGATTTCTTTTCAGCTATGGGCATATGGTCTTTTACAGCGCCTTAGATGTGTTACCTGTAAGGTAAATTTTTACCCAAACTTTTTCTTTTCGTAAAATAGAAATTGAACGTGTTGTAGGTGCGAAAAGGTAATTTGAGATATGGTCAGTTAGACGGCGATTATGTTCCTCAGGCATCCGCAAATCAAAGCTTCTCAGTCCCGGTCGCTAACAAAGAAATAATCCCATATACGCCAAGAAGCCAACATCTTGCAGCTAAGCTTCAAAGAGAGGCGGAGTTAGAAAGGAAAAAGCAGCAACCAAAGAAAAGCGGACGAGGCTGGCTCCACACAACCTAACCGTCACTCTAAGCAGAATATTGTGGAACGCTAAGAAAAATCTGGTCAGATAACCTGCCAATATTGCGGCAAAGCTGTTTTGTACCCCAGAAAGATCTAGACTTGCCTTGAATGAGCAATATCCAGTTATAAAGGGGGGGGATAACAAGTGCTAATGGTAAGGTTAAATCCCCCACCATTCACATTTGCTTATGCACCAATATAGCTGCGACTGATAACAACGTTGTCGATGTAGTTTATAACGGTATACGACGGTTCCATCTGTCCTTCAACTATTGTGTCTACTACTGTAGTAGAACCAGTATTGAGGTTAGATTGTGCTATGTCTTTGAGTTCGGTTGTAACTCCTGTGGATAAATCTGTAATCCACATTTTCGTGGCTCCATCGTAGTGTCCTGCACCTGTGCTGCATTTGACGTACAGTTCTATACAGTACCAAGTGTTAGGTTTTGCTCCTGTTGCCAAGGCACTGTTAACGTAGTTGGCACCGTTATTCTGTTCCATTCCCCAGCTTAATATTCCGTCGTGTTGATAGATGTATGCTCCAGCGATAATTCTCGGATCCTTAAAGTTATCTATTTTTGTAAATATAAAATAGGCATTATTAGGTAGATTATTCCATTGAACATACTGCTTAACATAAATTTCTGAAGGCCGAGATTGTCTTGTATATGTATTCACCGAAAGCGTCGAACTGGGCTGCTTTTGCGCCTTGATAAACATGCGATGTTGTTATAGTTGGAGAAACATGTGATCCCGACCACCCGCTAAAGTCTGTTTCAAATCCATTACTAAATATTGAATTCGGATTTGGACTTGCCGTAGGGGTTGGAGTAGGACTAGGTGTTGGTGTAGGAGTCGGTATTGCTGTGGGCTTAGGTGTTGGAGTAGCTGTTGGATGAGGAGTAGATACCGGATATCTTCCCCAATATATTCTGGCATCAGCAGGGTGGCTTTCGTAGAAAAATACAGTGCACAAACTAATTAACACTAGTATTGCCAAAAAAGATACTATTTTCTTTCTCACGTTAATCAACCATCTTATCGCTTACTTATACAATTTCAATATATTTTCGTTTGTACTATTAAAGTATTAAGAATTTTAGCGCCTCTTTATCTATGGAGAGTATCAATAAGAGAGTAATATGTTAAACGGGACGCGAAAAGCTACAGTGGACGAGGATAATGGCACAGGTGTTAGCGCTTATATTATTGTTTCATCGTATTGCTGGGCTTCCAGTATTCGCTCACATCCAATAGGTGACCTTAAGTTATCGCGCGCTAAAAATTATCTAAAAATCGACCTTGTGGTCGGATTTGCCCTTCGAATTAATAAAGAACAAACTAAGTAAAACAACAGCTAAAATGGCTACAAATGCGAGCACAATCCAAAGAGAATACACCTCTAAACCAGCTTTTTCGCTAGTAAACGATATTTCAACTTGATGCGTGCTAAAATGGGTAGTAAACCAGACGTAGAAGTTTTGGCCATCTTGAGTGTAGCCTTGATTCTGAGCAGGCTCACCACTAACGAGAACGGTAGGCTCAACGCCGTAGGGAATTGCGGTTTTGGGGATGACAAAATTTGCAAAGCCAGTGGTCCCGCTTTCTCCGGTTAATATGAATGAGAGTGTTGTTTTAGTGTCGACTTCGTTTTTGATGATTAGGCTGGATATTTGTGTGGCGGTGATGTTTCCGCTGATTACTAAATCAACACCTTGTCCAGTGCTTGTAGTTACATGTACAGTTGTCGAGGTTGGACTAATTGATGGCGGAACAGTGGGGGCAGGAGTCTGGGAAGTGGTCGGTGCGGGTGTAGCAGTTGCGATAGGTGTTTGTGTAGATGTTGGGGTCTGAGTTGGAGATGTCGTCGGATTAGATGTTGGAGTCGCAGTTGGAGTTGGCGCGGGGTCAACTGTCAAGGTTGTAGTATCGGTTTTACCGTTATATGCGGCTGTTACTGTCCAACCGCCAGAGTATTTTGAGGCATAAACGTTTCCAATCCATGAACCGCCCGCCCCGCTTTGAATAGACCAAAATGAAGTTTGAGGACCTAAACTATTACCTTGATTGTCATATCCTATTGCAATCCCAGACACAGGATCACCAGCGACAATGTTGGATGAAGATAAAGATACGGATAGAGAAGATAAGGGAGCGGTATTCACAGTTAGCGGGCATGTCGAGCTTTTTTCTGAGTATATTGCGGTTATAGTCCAAATGCCCGATGTTTGACATGTGTAAACATTGCTTGACCAACTTCCACCCGCACCACTTTCAACACTCCAAACGGCGCTTACTGCGCCGAGACTATTGTCATAGACATCATATCCTATAGCGGTGGCAGTCGTTTGCGCCCCAGCGGTTACCGTGATGGGGGAGATTGAGCAAGTAATATAATCCAAAGGTGCAGCAAATACTGTTAGAAGGGGCTTTCCTCTTCCATAGAACCGTCAGTCACTGTAATTGTCTGAATACCAGCTGTTTTTAATAGAATCTCAAATGATTTTAAGCCTAAATCTTCTGGTTGAAAAGTATAATCATTAGGTAAACCATCCGTTTTAATATCTGAAGACGTAAAACTCACTGTGCCCACATAATCTGCTTCAGTACTGCCAAGCTCATCAAGGGCCTCCACTTGAATGTTAAAAGGCTCACCAGCAACAATTTGGGTAGCGTTCTCTAAAATAATATTAAAGCCAGGCAATGACTCGGCTAATGGTTCTATACTGTTATAATTTGTGTCGTCACAGACAACTCCTGCATTGGCGACACATGAAGCAATAAACAGTACTATAATAAGACCTATTGTTTGGCGAAAGCCTTTCTTAAAAGTAAAGCTATCTTTACCCATTTGCAAGCCCTCTCCTTCTAATAAACGAATTATACTATTACGATTCCGCCATATTAACATGTAAACCTACATAGCGATTACGATATTAGAAAGCATTAGCAGTGCTGTTTGATATCCAAAGCGATCGTTTATGGTGCGGAACTCTAGCTTCCAATTTCCTATAAGGAGCCCACCAGAAGGTCATTATGATAAAACAGACGTTTACTTTGACAAAGCTAGAGGCATGGCTGTCTCATCATATTACTTAAGCATCGACACAATCGGTTCAGAAACCGAACCTTCACTGAAACAATCACGAAGCACCAATGTAAACACATGGACGTCATCGGCCCCAACCACTACTGCATCTAGTCCAACAAGTGGCACTACTTCCACGGAAACGAATAATCCAATTCCAACGCTGTCGTCCTCTACTGGCTCTACTATAAAACCGAATCCTATGTCGAGTGGCGTGCACACGGTACGGAGCCACCCCAATATACAACTGAAACGGACCCTAACCTGCCTATTGGCATAATTGGAGGCATCATCATAGCTGTAATCATAGGGTTAGTAGTTGCAGTATTAGTGCTCAGAAAAAAAGGTCCGTGTAAAGAAAAAGAAAAGAAGAAAGATTCTGAAGTCGACCTCAGCGGTTGGAACCTTAAAAAAGCAAATCAACGCTCTTTAGTAAACCAATCAAATACAAACCTGCTTGATAAAGGGCGCTGTTTTGTGTTTTATTCATTCTAAATCTTTCTATTATGCACGAGAATTATTAGAATTACGTGAACATTAAAAATTTAATAGGCTATTAATCTGATTTCTGAGGGTACTGCGCTGGCTTTTTAGCCGGGGTTTTCTTATTAGGTTTATTTTCCTCCTCTAAACTAAATACTTGTGCTACAGCCCTCCTAAAAATGGGTATTTTCTCTATACCGAACCATATGAGGACCATCATTACTAAGATAGTCATCACATTTATCAAGAAACTCCAGACGACGTGAGTGGCATCTTGAGATATGAGGAACATTTGTACTGAAAACATAGATAAAATCGAAGTTACCCAGATCACTATTGCTATAATAAAGCTAAGCAGCAGCATTTGATATTTTTTCTTGATTTTCATTTAATCTCGTTTTAGTAATTAATTGTTTTAACATTTAACAGCTTTGGTCTAATTTGGCTGATCAGATAGGAAATAACTTAAAATCACCCTCAAAATATCGAGCATATCATTGCTTCTTCATTTAAAATAAATCGTAAAAATTTGGCTATTGAAGAAACGGCGCTCGCCATGACAGCAATCTAGCACTTTATGGCATATAGTTCAAATAGTTCTTTGTGCAACAGTTTAATTGCATCACTGCAAGTAACAAGCGCTTTTTAGATTATGCAACCTTATTTTGCAGTAAGCAAGTAAATACTTGACTTCACAAATTTTGCGAAGTCCACTTCGCATAGTGCGAAATACAGTGGAGTAAACGCTAAATCCGCTTCTCAAAAACAATTAAATTGCCAACTTGCAGTTAGCGATTATCAGATTGAAAAAGAAAAGAGGGAAACATATGGTTAGAAGATCTGTGCTCGAACAAATATTCAAAGAAATCATGAACATGAGAAAACGCTTAGATGATATCGAAATTAGCTTCGCCAACTTAAATCCTCAGCCATTACAATTGGCAGAGTCAGAACTTATCATCTTACCCGACCACCTGAGGAAGACATACTTGGCGGTTGCATCTAAAGGTGAATGCGACGCCGTTTCAGTGTCAACCTATACCGGACGATGCCGATCAATCGAAAGCAACTACCTAAATCAACTTTCCAGAATGGGTTGGCTAAATAAACGCCGAATCGCAAAAACCGTACATTTCCGTCCTGTCGCTGCAAATAGCATAAGTAAAAACCCCCTTGCCTCCATGACAAATTAGAGAAACAAAAAGAAAAGTAGTTTGGAAATCAAACCCTAACTACTAAATATGGCTTCTCCGTCAGAATTAACTATGCTTTAGTTCTGAAGGAACAAAACACTCAAGAACATACTCTCTAGTTCTTGCTATAAAATCGCTAACTCAAACAATTTTGCCATAAAATTGTTAGATAACCTATAGAAAACCATACTTTTCGGTCAGAATAAGCTTTGGCGGCGGTTGCGGTCTGCATTTTATCCCAGTTGTCCCATTTGATTGCTTACAAGGTTGGGGTAGCCAAACTTTATAAGGTCTTCCATTGGAGGTTAAGATAAAATGGGCAAACGTCAAATGCTGCTTTCCATCATAATTCCCGTCTACAACGAGGAATTAACCGTAGGCAACATCATTGACCGCGCCAAAGACGCAGCAGGACAAATCGGTTGCCCCTACGAGATAATCGTTGTAAACGACCTTTCTTTTGACCGGTCTCTTGAAGTGGCGCTTCATCGAAGGGTGAGAGTGTATTCTCTTAGGGAGCATCTGGGCAAAGGCTATGCGTTGCGCGCGGGTTTTGCCAAAGCCCACGGTGACTTAATCGTCACAATGGACTCCGACGGTTCACATTTGCCCGAAGAACTTCCCGAGGTTCTATCGCCAGTACTGACCGATCAGGCGGATATGGTTATTGGCAGCCGTTATATGAACCACAAACGGGTCGCGGCACGCAAACTCAACAAGTTCGGCGTCAAAATCTTCAACTACCTTATCAAGCTCTTAACCGGCATCGCCATAACGGATAGCCAGTCAGGTTACCGCGTGATGAAACGGGAAGTACTCAGTTACCAAACGTTAAAGTCAAGCGAATATGAAATAGAATCTGAAATGCTGGTAAAAACCGCTAAAGCCGGCTTTCGAGTGGCTGAGGTGCCCATAACTTTTGAGCAGCGCACCTACGGGCGTTCAGGCGTGGACCCCTTGGTGGATGGCAGCAAAATATTGTTTTCAATTTTTAGGGCATATCTAAAGGGATAATCCGCAGACGTTGCTGGCTTACAACATCGCACTGCAACATCTCTCATTTTCCTCTTATTGGTTAATGGTTTCGATAACTATCCGTTTTAGAATCGCTACGCCGTGTCTAACTCTCAATTTTTTTTCTCCTATGCGTGGTCTATAATCGATTGGGATCTCGATTATACCAAATCCCCTGCGCTCAACGTAATGGTTTAATTCAACCTCTATATCGAAACCTTTAGATTGTATTTTCCATCCTTTAAGAAGTTCAGCGCGAACAACTCGAAGACCTGTAAGCGGATCCTTTAATTGGACGCTATTTAAAACGTTGTACGCGAAGGCTATCAGGAGATTGCCAATGTAAAAGATCCTATTTTGTGCTTTATGACCATCTCTGGTTTTGAATCTATCACCACATACCATTCCAACTTCTGGGTGTTCTTCCAAGATATGAATCATTTCGTTGATATGACCTGCAGGATAGGTAAAGTCAGCATCTATGAAGACCACATATTTGACCCGGTCCATGCACTCTATGCCTTTGGCTAACGCATCCCCCTTTCCTTGTCCGTCTTGATAAACAACTCTTGCTCCGAGTTTTTTACCAACTTCTACAGTTTTATCGGTACTATTTCCATCGATAACTAAAATACGAGGGTTACCCAGGGCGGCTTTAATCTCTTTGATTGTTAAACACAAACCGTCTTGTTCATTTAGAGCCGCTATAATAACCTGCGTTGACCTAATCAAATTCATCGCCTTAGCTGTTGATTCGCTAAATGAGCTAGTGACCTTGAGGTTTCTATAGTCTATGCTGAATTGCGTACTTAACACCATCATATTCCACCATCCCAAGCAATTGTGCTCCCTCGGCCACAATTTTTTCCAAACGTGTTTCACCTTTCAGTTCCAGTTTACGGTTTAGCATTCTCTTCTAGTTACCTGCATAGATATATCTGGTAAATCCCTCTCTAAAGGGAGTGCTCACTAGCTGACATTTCAATTACCATTCGACACTTGGACTTTTAAGTATTTTGCAGCTATCGAGGGGAAAACTGCTTATCAGTGAACGCATATGCTCGATGTTTTGCTTACCGGTAGCTAGGCAAAAAAAGCATATAAGAAGTATTCCCAAAACAAGAATATAATAGAAAAGTCACATATTCTCAGATATAAACAAGCTTGTGAACAATTCCAAAATATTGCTAGCAAAACTGTTAATATTTACGAATTGTTAATTTTCTGATAATTGAAGAAAAGATGAGCTTGGTTGGTTCCAAGCTATCCGAAACCTACCTCTAAGCCAAAAAAAGGCATTCTAAAATGGCGTGTACCCTATTAAGCAAGTAATATCTTTGCTAGCGTCTAAAGTCGTTATTGGACAAGTCGTTGGTGCTGCAAATGTTGGAGATGTGAAGTAGCAACCATCACGCATATCGCTAAAAACACTCATCGCGCTTTGACGATATAAGGTCATTGTTGTATCAGAAGTCATAAAGCATATCCAAATAGAAGTTGTATCATTTATCATTAGATTGATGTTATTGAATACTACTGGACTTGCGGCTGTTGAAACGGAAGCTGAGTAAAGTAGAGAGCCACCTGTTGGCGTATTTCCATGGTCTGCATATATTAAGAGCATAAGATTGCCTGTGCCGCTAACAGTCTGCAATGGACAGTTGATCTGGTTGATTCTCTGGGGTGTTGTTACTTGATAATATTGGCAGTATGCTTGGTTTATTACTCCTGTTTGAGTATTTGTCCCGACTTGATGATTACCCCATACAAAGGTTTCTACTCCGCTTGTATATGTTATCCATTTTTGGTTGCCGGCTAAGTTGAATACGCTATTCGAGCCTAATAATAGCATATTGTTGTTCGTAAGACTTTTGTATGAGCTTCCCCATGGACCGTCCCAAATCATCGCATGGTTAATTGTTATGTAATCCGTTGTCGTGTTCAGTAATTTTATTAGGTAAGTACCATTGTTTGGGGCAAAATCAAAACTTTCGACATTTAAGGTATTAATGACGCTTGTTGCTGCATTAAGGCCCCTAGTGCTTGCAACTATATTGGCTACATGAATATCAGCGATTTCATTATATGGGTTGTAGCAATCAATTTCATTTATGTTGTTTTGCCAAATCGCTTGAAATTGTAAAGGCGCAATGCATCTGTCAGTTGTGATTCTCTGAACATATATATTATCAAAGCCACCACATGATGTAGGAGCGTTTAAGCCAAATTCGCTAATATAGCCAATTCTTAGTTCGCTTGCCCCGCCATCACCTATTAGAACTTGACTGGCTAAATTGTTGAGTACAGATAAATTTGGTTTGAGTTGTCCAGCTTCTGCCCAGCCATAGGGAACAAACAACAGGTTATCCTCTGTGATCACACCATCGTTTCTATCGTATATTCCATATATTAGGGTGTTGCCAACGGTTTCTCCCCAAGGCGGCATGATTGCTAAATTTTTGATTGTTAATGCTCCTTGAGATGCGCTTCCCGTATTGCGGTAGAAAAGATAGGTTGTGCTTCCATTTGTCAAGAAATTAGCTCCTATTCTAAGTTGTGTTCCGTCTGTTGGTGTAGAGTTTGATATTACGGCTAACGGATAAACCCATGTTGGTGTAGCCATTCCTTCAATGTCGAAGTTAACGCCGTATGGCAAATAGACCGTTGAATTGAAATAGAATATACCTTGTCCGAATAGAAATTTCCCACCGCTATGCATATCATTAACTAATGGTTGCAAAACTTGCGTACAATCATTTGAAGTAAAAGTGATGCAGCCATCTGTGCCATTCTGAGCATAGTAGGTTGCGTTAGGCCACTTGCCAATAAAGAAGTTATATGATCCTATGATTTGGGTCGCATCTTTGCCATCGGCTCCAGCAGGACCAACAGCACCCGAAGCGCCAGTATCACCCTTCAAACCTTGAATACCTTGATGCCCAGCAGGACCAACAGAACCAGTATCACCTTTATCGCCCTTCAAACCATCTTTGCCATCGGCTCCAGCAGGACCAACAGCACCCGAAGCGCCAGTATCACCCTTCAAACCTTGAATACCTTGAAGGCCCAGCAGGACCAACAGAACCAGTATCACCTTTATCGCCCTTCAAACCTTGAATACCTTGAGGCCCAGTTAAGTCGGCAACTTGCACCCAAGAGCCAGAATCCTTGTTATAAACGTAGCCATTATCTAGCCTCAGGTAGTAATCGCCGTCGCTACCCAAGCTATTTGCGGGTACGCCTGTCCCGTTATACCAGACAGATTCACCACCCACACCGTCGCTCAGTTCAACACCATTACTCCAATAGAAATGACCGCCAATAATAGAAGCACCAGTAATGTTACCACCTACAGTAATGCCGCCATTGCTATCAAGCGAAACTACATTATCTGATGCAGCAGTACGCATGTTTTCAGCATAAGCGTAACTTGCTATTACAAAAGAAAATAGAAGTAAAACAGTAGTAAATATAGCTATCAACATTTTTTCTCTCTTAGTGAATGGATTCAATTGCCTTCCTCAGACATACTATCCCTCAGATGTACAAATAAAATTATCCCTATTTTGCCTGTCTGTCTTTCCTCTAGCTACTCGACTGCTTAACACTTTTCTTTTATTTCAAAAGAAATCAATTAGACATATTCCGTCTTGGAGCTCCCCTTGTGTATGAAACAGGAGCGCGCCAATTATCTTGATAATAAATGCAAGAATTATTAACAAATTTAGTCATTTCGCCAAGAGAGCGAATTGTTAAAAAAGGAGTACTCTGCTTAGTGTTTAATTGTCGTAGTTATGTATCAAGAGTTTAGGCAATTGAGATCAGACCCACAGCAAAAAAAGTTAGTTGATGCATAATGCCTGAAAATGCTTTAGAACGAATGGTTAAGAAGACTTTCAATACCGTCGGATTGGAGATTACAAAGAAAGACAAATGGCCAGCGTATGGATGGCTATTGAGCGAGCGGATTAAAACAATCCTTGACATAGGCGCAGATATTGGTAGCTCCGCAGTTTTTTTTCACCAGCTCTTACCAGACGCTAAGATTTATTCCTTCGAACCGCTTGCACATTGCTATGACAAACTGCAAGACAAGATAAGGAAGATGGCTGGCTCTCGTTGTTTCAATGTTGCTCTTGGAAATTATAATGGAAAGGGTATAATTTATCATAATGAATTTTCTGACAGCTCTTCTCTGCTTCAGATGGGGCAGATTCATAAAGAAGCCTTCCCTTTTGCAGAAAAGACTAAAGAAGAGAAGATAGATGTTCGAAAGCTTGATGATATTGCGGACTCAATCCAAGTGGAGGACAACATTCTCATCAAAATTGATGTTCAAGGTTTTGAAGATAAGGTAATAGAGGGAGGAAAAAAAACAATACAACGATCTAGATGGCTTATCGTAGAAACGAGCCTTGAACCATGTTATCAACACGCATTATACTTTGACGACATACACTCAATGCTTAAATCATTAGGTTTTGTTTTTAAAGGAAGCGAGTCATTTTTGAGAAACCCAAAAAATGGACATTTACTGTTTTGTGATTGCATATATATGCGCAGAGATTGCACGTGAAGTTAGGCATGCCGAAAATGGAAGTATAAACGTTAAATGATATCACCTGTTCTTAATGCGTTGCCATTTCAAATAGTTAATAAGCAGCAATTGAAAAAACAATTATTTGCTTGAGGATACCAATGCCAAAAAAACTACCTTCATCCTTTTTGGCGTCAAACCGCTTTTTAAGCATAATTAAAAGCTAAAAAATTAAAGTCACCGCTAACCATCAGAGAGAAGATGCCAAAAAAGGGTTTGAGTGAAGAGCGGAGAAATCAACAGAAAGCGTAGGGTGCCTTTAATGACGCTTCCGTTTTACGGAAGATAGTGCAAACAGAAATGGGAGAAACTGCTCACTATAATCTAAGCGTTGATAGGGCTGGAGAAGCAGACGAGATCAATCAAAACGAGTTTTAGGAGTATAGGGCGGAGTAGGTTGTGGCGTATGTGGAGGCTAGAACCATATTGTCAATGTATACTGTCATAGGCAAAGTATTAGGCGTACCCGAACCAAGATATATGCCGGCGTCAACAAAACCGTTCGCATATTCATCAGAGGGAGCATAATTTGAATAACTAGTCACCTTCCAATCACCATTTATCCAAAGCTCCAACACACCATTAGAAACCGAATGAATATGCATAACCACCGTAAACCACTTACCCAAATAATTCGAAACATCCACTGTGTCCTGCCACACAGTTCTCCACGCTCCGCCGTCCACCATACTCCACAACGTAAACTTTACCGAACCATCAGACAGCTTATTCGCAATCAAAGCAGCAGGAACATCATTACTAGTCATACCATGAACCTGCATTACATTAACCCAACCAGAACTACCTATTTTTGACACAAAATCAGAAGGCAAATATATTGCAGCACCGAAGTAGAAGTCCGCTATGTTTCTTGCTGGTGTCCAGCTTATTGCTTTGGCGTGGTTTATTCCTGAGGAGTATGTTACTGTGGCTTGGGCTGCGTAGTGTCCGGCGAAGACGTTGCTTGTTTCTACGTTTAGGGTGGCGCCGGGGGTTACTTGTGCTTCGCCGTTGGATGTTTTTGCTGTGCCTGTTAGGTCTTGGAAGTTGCCTTCTTCGAAGTCGGCTTTCCAGTATAGTGTTCCGCTGTCTGGTTTAGTGGTGGGTGAGGGAGTAGGTGATGGTGTTGGAGTAGGTCGTGTTGTTGGGGTGGGTGTTGAAGTTGGAGAAGGAGTAGTCGTCGGTAAGGGAGCAGGTGTTGGAGTGGATGTTGGAGAAGGAGTAGTCGTCGGTAAGGGAGCAGGTGTTGGAGTGGATGTTGGAGAAGGAGTAGTCGTCGGTAAGGGAGCAGGTGTTGGAGTGGATGTTGGAGAAGGAGTAGTCGTCGGTAAGGGAGCAGGTGTTGGAGTGGATGTTGGAGAAAGAGTAGGCGCAGGGGCTGTGGAAGCGGATGAGTTACTGGTGAGAGCAGGAGAAACAGTGACCGAGGGCGTTTCTGTGGGAGTAGTTATTTTTGAGGTAGTTGGTGCTGGAGTTTGAGTAACAAGCGGATGATCATACCTAGGAACCGGAAAAGGATCCAAATTAGCAGTCGGATTTAGTGAAGTAGCAGCAGAAAAGGGAGAAGTTCTCATCCATTGTGAATATTGTTGATAAGAGGAAAAAGAGGGAGGAGAGGCGGCTGAACCGAAGAATCCAATCGAAGTGAAAAATCCAACAAATGCAAATATCAATAAAGTAATAGTAAAAGCACTTGCCAATTTTTCTTTCGATATGCCTTTTCCTTTAGTAATCAATTGAACGGATAATGTTCTCAAAACATGCTTAGTAAGTAATAAACTGGATTTAATTGCCCTATCATTGAATACTTGAAAAGTAGTAAGAAATACTAAAGCAAACTTAAAGACAGCATTCTTCACTCGCCTTAATAAGTTTATTAATCGTTCAAGTGAAATTTCACTTTCAGTAGACGCCATCCATTCCTCGGCAAGTAATATCGAAGCACTACAGTATTAATCTACACGTGTTTCTGTTGATCAGAAATACAATAGAAATGGGCAACTGATTAATTATAATGTAGTCACCCAAGAAAAGTACGTTAGGGGTAAAAACATAGAACAAATTTCATACTTTTAAGATAGCAACGAAATATATTCTCTTTAGGACTGGATCTTTAAAAAGTATTTTCTGGCCGCTCTCACTTATTCAGAATGATATGTTTAATCTTCCGCGGGGTTCTATTTAAAATCGCCTTTCTGTATAACTTCATATACCGTCTTTTTTTTATATTATCAGGTACTTTGGGTTCCAACTTCTCTGCAATAGTTCCTTTGCGTTCTGAGAATTCATATACTTCCACAAAATCGAAAACCACATCGTCTACTAAATTCATGGTCTCTTGGAATTCTTCCTCTGTTTCGGTTGGAAAACCCGCAATCAATTGAGTTCTTAAAATGAACTGGGGATAAGCTTTACGGATTTTAGAGACCATTTCTTTGAATTCAGCTATAGTATAGGTACGATTCATAAGCTTGATTATTCTATCGCTTCCTGATTCGGCAGCCATTTCAAGATATTCTATTTTATTGCTACTAAGTAAAGGCAGGAAGTCATCGATCAGTCGCTTAAAATTGCCGGGATTTATGTTTCTTAAACTGATTTTGAAATCGCCCTTTTCTCGTATAAGCTCCTTAAGTAGATCATTGAGAGTACATCCAATATCCATGCCATATGAGCTAAGATCAGTACCAAGTAGACTAAATTTTTTAAATCCCTGTTGCAAACCAGTTCTAAACTCTGCTACGACTTTGGGTATTGGTTTGCTTTTAGTCATTCCCCTAGATTTCTTAATAGCGCAGTAAGCGCAATTGCTATGACAACCGGTAGATACCTTAATGTAGAAAATAGACGGGTCTTTATCCTTCACAAGATTGAAGTTAGAATTAAGATATGATTCCCATTTAAGTCCAGCCTTTTTATATGCTCTACTTAGCAGAGAGCCCTCATAACGCCTATAGTTAGAGGCTATGTCCTTACTTAATCGCCATGATTCGCCTAGCTTGTTGCTTGCAACCGGTTCGATTTCTCCAACAACACCTAGCGATTTTATGAACTCTTTAAGATCTGAGGCGGGGATAATAGTTCCATCGAAGTTTTGCTTCAATAAATCTAAATCTATCTTGGGTAAACACCCCCAGACAATCAGAATCTGATCCTTACCTTTTGTTTCTTGAATATAATTAATTATTTGCAGTGAATATTGAGCTGATTCATCAGACCGGCCACACGCATTAAAAAAGATAAAATCTGCCTCATGCCAGTTCTTTGTGACTATAAACCCATTTTTTACCTAAGAAGCTCTTGTTCACTGGATACGTCTAGTCGATTTTCTGGGCAACCATTGGTAACAACATAAATTTTTTTCTGCCCAACTATGTTATCGGTCACTATATTATAGCCCTTCCCAGTTTGTTGTAAATCAGGGGTTAGTTCACCGTATATTTATGTTTTATTTAAGGATAGTGTTGTAATAATTCACATTGTTTTTCTTTTGGATTGAGTGAAGACAAGAGAACGTCAGTCATATTTTCTCAAAAAGGTTCACGGTAAAATAAATTCATATCAGTGGTAAAATGTGTGAAAGATTAAAGAATATGATTCTAATGTTTGTCAATTAGTAAGGCATAAATATCTCACTTATATTAAGTCTTAACACAATAGATGGGTGTGAAATGGAAGAAGTTAAGAAAGCCATCATCCTAATTTTATCCCTAAGTTTACTCCTATCTATAGGTATTCAAACAGGCAATTCAAGCACAACGGTTTCAAAATCAGTCACCGCCCAAGGACAGGTATCAAGTGGACAAGTCTATTGGAGCGCCTTTTTCGATAACGGCAATTTCAACGAAATAGTAAACGGTGGTGAAGTGCAAACCTATCCGAGCAGCAGCAATTCAGGCTCGGTTTTAGAGTCAACAAACGTTTTTAATGGCGCATACAGCGCAAATTCGAGCATTAATAACCCGCCTGCAAGCGGTGTTGTGCGTTCAAAACTTATTCGTTGGAATGTGATGCAAGACACGCCACAATTCTATTTTGGTGCGGCATTGTATATCCCAAGCACATTCTCTATATCACCTTCAGCCAACTGGTGCAATATTATGCAAATGCACTGCAAGAGCGACGATGCATCAGGATTGCCGGCCTGCATAATTCTTTGCAATCAAAGCGGCATGCTCAAAATGTATCTTTACCAAAAAGACTCCACAGGAGGTGAAAATCAATATTGGATTGACAACGCACCACTAAATCAATGGTTCCGAGTAGTAATTTATGCCGAATTTAAACAAAATGGCAATCTAACAATGTGGTTATCAACATCAACAACTGGCGCATTAACTGACGCTAATAAAGTTCACACCGGCATCCACGATCTAAGAACAGGCGACCCAACATGCGATGGCGCGTTCATTGATACGGGCATTTACCAAGACTACCGAAGCCCACGGAACTATATTCTAAGCGACAGCATGATAGTTGCCTCGACACTTTCTCTAGCTACTCCACAGGGATAACTTCAACTTTCCAAATAACACCTAATTGCCGTCAAAGAATGCCTTAATATTTTTACAGATGAACTCAATTTGGTCGTCAGTGAGAAAAGAAGAAGATGGAAGCCACAATCCATGATCAGATACAAAAGTTGACTTTTCGAACTGCCCTTTTACCCATAGATAAGGGGGTTGGGTATGAATAGGTGGATAGAATAGTCGGGTGCCTATTCCTTTTTCCTTAAGAAAGGACATCAGCTGTGTTCTATGTGCCCTAACGAAAATATCCATAAACCAAGGGGACGTTTCCTCAAGATTCGTTTCTATTAATTCAATCTGGTCGAGCTTAGCTAATTGTTCACAATAGAGCTTATAAATTTCTTTCTTTCGTTTTACCCTCCAATCTAGCTTTTTCATTTGCTCTATACCAATTACAGCTTGGATATCGGTAAATTTGGCGTTTAAACCCAATACTTGGTGATAGTCTACCCCCGCTTTTGTACGGCCAAAGTCCCGAACCATCAGAATTCTTTTAAATATTTCTTCATTATCAGTCAGTAAAGCTCCACCCTGACCTGTTGTAATAATTTTCGGAGCGCTAAAAGAAATACTCCCAATATCGCCAAATGTACCTAGATGCTTACCATTAAACTTGGACCCAAGGGACTGGGCGGCATCTTCAACCACATACAAGTTATGCTTTCTAGCTAGAGACATAACTTTTTCCATATTGTTGCTTCTGCCGTTAATGCTGACATGCATTATCGCTTTTGTTCTTTCTGTTATTGATTCTTCAGTCTTTTGAAGATCTAAGCATAGGTTTTCCTTCTCAAT
Source organism: Candidatus Bathyarchaeota archaeon (assembly GCA_963702095.1). GTDB lineage: Archaea > Thermoproteota > Bathyarchaeia > Bathyarchaeales > Bathycorpusculaceae > Bathycorpusculum. Next base: position 703,637 of record OY969706.1, on the reverse strand, counting down.
ATCGACTAAAATTGGCTTAGCTCCTGCGAAGATTACAGCATTAGACGACGCGATCATCGTATAATCTGGAACAATGACTTCGTCATCGAGACCTATACCTAGACTCATTAAAGCAACGATTAAACTAGTGGTTCCGTTATTAACTACCGAGACATATTTAGAATTAACATAACTAGCAATCATTTGTTCAAACTCGCGGGTCTTCTTAAATTCGGTAAGCCAACCACCACCTTCTAAATAAGCTATGACTGCTCTCTTTTCCTCTTCACCTATCCACGGTTCCATTTGATTTATGAACGTCATGCATCAATCCTCAATTTTTGGTTTTTCGATAACTCTTCGATCTTTGTCGGCGCCAACGTAAGGGCCATTTTTTACTTCTAAGACTTTTGTCCCGTCCTGTAAAATTCTATAGCCATGGCCCCCTCTCAAAAGAACTATGACATCACCTTCAAACAAATCAGCAGTATGAACTAAAGTTTCATCTTGCGAGTAGATATAGGCACGCACCGCACCTTTTTTGATAAATAGGACTTCCTGGGTATACAATACGACACGTTGCTCGGGGAGGTGAATGTGTGCATTGAGTTTTTTGCCAGCATTATACCACCAAGTACCCACTTGCTGGTAGTCGCTGCTTTGGGATAGGAAGTTTAATCCTTCCTGCCAATCTGAATCTCGGAGGATCAAGGCTAAAATTTCTTGACTGTGCATTATTTTCTCTGTGGCCATGGTCATTCAACAACGTTTTCTGTATACCATTCCACTGTAGTCGCTATTCCTTCCTTCAGGCTCATTGATGGCGCCCACTTTAAAATTTGTTGCATCCGTTCATTATTCATGGTTTTATGCATTGCCCCATCCGGCTTAGATGGGTCAAAAACCAAATTGCCGCTAAAATCTACTATTTCTTTAATTAAATTAGCGAGATTTCCAATGGAGATACCTTTCCCCACACCAATATTAATTGGAAAAGGTACGTTTTCTATGTCTAAGCTTCTAATCAACGCTTCTGCGCCATCATCAACGTAAAGCCATTCTCTTACTGGTGCTCCAGTTCCCCAAATAGTAACTTGAGAGACGCCATTCCTTTTTGCCTGTACCATTTTCATAATTAAGGCACCTAAAGCGTGAGATCGCTTTTCTTCAAAGTGATCCCCACGGCCATACATATTGGGCAATATGAGATTTACTGTTTGGAACCCATACTGCTTTTCATACGCCCAGCTCTGCACCCAACTAGCTTTTCGTACAAAGCCGTAAACCAGAACCGATTCGTGAAGCTCACCTTCCCACCATTCATCCTCTTTGAAATCGGTGGTCACTTTCGCCGGGTAAGAACAGTTAGAAATTGGATTGACAAACTTTTTTACACCTGTTCGTCTTGCGGCTTCCATCAGGTTAGTTGCCATAACAATATTGTTGTAATATAATTCAGCAGGTTTCTCATAGCCAAATTGTATGCCTCCAACAAAAGCTGCACAATTTATTACTGCATCAAAATTGTTCTCCTCAAATAAACCCAAGGTTTGCTCAAAATTACGGAAATCATATCCGTCACGAAGAGAAAGAGAAACAAAAGGAACTTTCCTTTCTTGTAATTTCTTTGTAATTCTTCTCCCCAAGAACCCGTTTCCGCCAGGCACAAATATTTTCTTATCCAAATTGCTGGTCCCCTTAATCTATTTTCCACCAGCGATCTGGAAAGAGTCTTTTGAGTATTTCATCTCCTTCGCCAGGAGGGTTCAGTCCTACAGAACGTACATCGGAATCAACCATAATTTTAACTAAGTCAATAAATTTGACCTTGGGTTTCCAGTCCAGTTTTTCTTTAGCTTTGGCTGCGTCTGCGATTAGTGTTTCTGGTTCAGTCGGCCTAAAATACATCGGGTCAATTTTGACATATTTATGCCAATCCAAACCTGCATACGAGAAAGCTTCTTCTAGAAATTCATTTATTGAATGGGCCTCTCCAGTTCCAATTGCAAAGTCTTCTGGACATTTGATCTGTAACATTTTCCACATCATTTCTACATACTCTGGAGCAAAACCCCAATCACGTCGATTATCGAGATTTCCTAGGTATAATACAGTTTGTTTTTTATTCAGTATACTTGCAATAGCCCTTGTAATTTTTCGGGTAACAAAGGTCTCGCCCCGCCTCGGTGATTCGTGATTGAATAATATGCCATTACAAACGAAAATGTTGTAACCTTCCCTATAATTATTCGTCATTAAATGTGCATATACCTTTGCACACGCGTATGGACTACGTGGTTTTAGAGGTGTTTGCTCATTCTGAGGAGGAGGGGAACTCCCAAACATTTCACTGCTTGAGGCTTGATACAATTTAATCGGTAATTTGCTTCTTCTAACAGCCTCAAGTAATCTCGTTGCACTCAACGCAGTAACATTTCCGGTATACTCAGGAATATCGAAGCTTGTTCTAACTTGGCTTTGAGCTCCTAAGTGATAAATTTCATCAGGCACTATTTCACTAATAATATTTGACATTTGTTCAGAATCGGATAGATCACCATAGTAGAAGAAAAATCGCGCCTTAGGGTCATGGTGATCTAAAATCAGGTGATCAATTCTCTTTGTGTTAAACGTCGATGCCCTTCTCACAATTCCATGTACTTCATAACCCTTACCAAGCAAAAATTCTGCCAAGTAAGACCCATCCTGGCCTGTAACGCCAGTTATTAATGCCTTTTTTGTTTTTTTAGACATCCAAACTTCAATCCCTTAAGTATTTAATTTATGTCTTGATATTGCTAGTCAATAGTCTGTCTAGATCCTTAAGCGTCTTATTCCAGTCTAATTCCAACGCTTGGTTATAAGCTTCACGGCTTAATCTTTCCCAGTCCTCTCTTTCACTGTTTCTTTCAATAAGAGTAGTGAAGTTATCTTCGTTAAAAGGTAAGCAACCCCTTAAGCTATTAGAGAATTCCATCCAATCGGGAGATAAAACAGGCAAACCATAAGCAAGGTAAGTAAGCACTCTAGAAGAATGATCGCTTCTCCTGAGAGGATCTTTAGAGACCGTATTAAGCCCGAACTGATAATTGTATAAAATATCGAGGGATAAAGCATACCCTTTATAACGTATTGCATATTTTTTTTCCGGTCTATATTGACCGTATGCATCTACTATGTACGGACTTGTCTGAGTAAGAGTGGATAAAAGCTCTTTGTTAGACCAATAGTGACTTAGATTACCCATGGAAATTATTGCTGGTGGAAAAGAGTATGATACGTGACGTGATTGAGGATAACACCCATAATTCACGATTACAAAATTCTTACCATCAATAACATGTTTTTTTACATAATTTTGGAGTGACTCACAAGGAAAAATTACAAAATCTGATTTTTCCATTATTTCTATTTCAAGATCCTTGTATTCCTTAATCCTCTCGATAGCCAACCGTTTAGAAAAATACAACTCATCATTTCCGGATGTTTGCGGGCTAAATATCTTAAGACAATCTAAATCTTTCGACAAAATATGAGCGAAAGGAGTTCCCACGCAGATTATTGCATCAAATCGATTCTTGTCTATTTCTTTTTTAATTTGCTGCGATATTTTTTCAATAACATCTTTTTCTCGCTTGTTTATTCTAGCCCGTGCATTTTGAAATAAATACCACAGTTTTGAAGAGTAACTGTCTGAGGGAAATAATAAGGCTGTAGCGTCATAACCTTTTGCTTGAAGAAAGGCGCTGTATGCTTTTATTTGCTCCTTTCCGCCACCAGTCCCTGAATGACCAACCAAGAGTACATTCATATTATTTTTTCCTTTTTAATATTATTTAGAGGTGTGCCTAAAATACTTTAGACAGGGAATTGTCTTTCCCTATTTGTGGTAGGTCGGTGAAAATAATATTTGAGAGCCACCATTAGAATAAATGTTATCGGTATTTTTCAATAAATTCCCATATTCTGTCACATTATTCACGAATTTAAAATCTTGGAATAGATGATATTCTAAGTTAACTTGCCGTAAAAAGACTGTTGATTGGTTTAGTAAGAGTGTTGTGTTTGAGGGGACTGCGATGAGCAAGGGGTTTATTAGGCCGTAACTTAGCAGAACTTGAGAAGCAGATGTTGAATCGCAATATACTGGCGTATCTGAACCCTTCGCCAAATTATTTGATAGCCATCTTGCACCGTAAACATCCTGTGGATAGATATATGCATTAAGAGGCGAGAGGTTAAGTGTATCGACAAATTGTTGTTTGTCAGTAGAAAGCGAAAGATTGGATGGAACGCCCTCAGCTATATTAGTGATTACACCGTATTGAAATAAGAAGAAAATTACTATCATAAACGATAGTAATGGTGGCGCAATTCTATTGATCAATTTCTTAGTAGAAATATGTACTTTTCTTATTTTTTCTATGCTTACTAAGACTAAATCAGAACCGAAGACAATCAAAGTAGCAGAGAAAATAAGACCGAACTGATAAGTTCTAGCAAATTCAAGTCCAAGAATTAAGTTGGGGACTAAGGCTGCTGCCAATAATAAGATGGCACCACCTAAACAAATAGCAAAGTAGCTGGGAGGAAATTTTTTCCTGTTTGTAATTAATCGAATAATTCCTAAGGCGATAATTGCATTTATTAAAATAAAAACTACTTTACTGAATATGTTAACCAAATATTCGTTACTAGTCATAGCTAGCAGTTGAGATGATCCAGAGGCACCTGTAAACAGCTCCTGAAAGCTCATGTTCGCAATCATACCTAAGGAATCTAGCGGAGTGGCATTTGAGACCGTCATATACCAAATTAAAGTTACATCAATAAAAAGAAAGAAAAAAGACAGCATCAGAGATCGATTTATTCTTTTGTAAAAAGCTATTGTTAAAAATAAAAGATAATAAATGCACATAAAGGCCGTTGAATAATGGGATACCACTAGTCCAAAAGCGAATAAAATCAACAGAACAGCCAAAGGTTTTGATAATTTTTTGTACTCATATTCTATCAGCAAATAGAAAATTAAAACAAAGAAGAATTCAGCAATCATTTGTCTTGCTAGAAATGCCATTTGATAAAAAGCTGTTATTGAGAGTAGAAGGAACGATGAGATAAATGCAAAGCGAGATCCAACATGTTTTTCAAATAAAAGATACAACGTAACAGGAACCAAAGAAAAAACTAAAGGATAGATAATTTTGTAAACTAACGGAATATCGATATTCAATATATTTGAACTGATTGTAGGTAGAATAGTTATGCTCAGCATTGTATTGTAATTGTTCACGCTAGTGGTAAGTGAAGACATTAAAGAAAAATCCCAGAATTGCTTACTCTGTGTAATCTGGGCAACATAGTATTCAACTTGTATATCCCAACCGTTAAGGTAGTTGTTTGTTAATGTGGTTTGAAGTAGTAACGAAAAAGAAATTACGAAAATTAGAAGAGGAAAAGCTCGTAGAGAAATCTTTCTTGCCGAAGCCAAAATTACAGCAATAGCAATGATGACAAAATTAAACAACGATAATACATTATTACCATAAGCAACCAATATTGCTCCAATAATGCCCACAATAGGTATAAGGGCTAATAGCACAAAGGATTTGCCAAGATTTTCTTTTAAATCAAAAGAGGAGAAATCTTGCCTCGAAAGAAAAATTTTTGCATATAATACTAAATCAAGAAAAGTCAAAGCAACCATTATATTTGATGTTTCAAGCGGTGTCGAATCACCCATCAGAGGGAGGGACCAATTTAACAATAAACCAATTATCATTGAAATTACAATACTTATCGCAATTGACAATATCGTTGAAATCAAAAAATTTTTTCTAATGCCTAATGCTTTTATTGACAGCATACCCGTAAGGTAGTAGAGAAAAATAAAACCAAATAATTGTCGTAAAAGAGGAATGTCTGATAGAACTATAATCCACGTAGCGATAATGAACAAGGGTACATGAACGTTAAAATTAAAAATCTTCAATGAGATACCCAAACCTGTTTAGCCACATGTTTTTTTAATAACCCTTGCTGGAATGCCGACCGCTGTTGAGTTATCGGGGATATCTACTAGAACAACCGCATTTGCACCAATTTTGACATTGTTTCCAATACGAATTGGACCTAGTATCCTTGCGCCAGAGCCTATTTCAACATTGTTTCCTATAACCGGAACACCATATTGCCCCCTACCGCCTACGGTAACATGAGGGCCAATGCTAACATTCTCCCCAATTCTGCTTCGCGGATGCAAAATAATACCTAGACCATTATACCCGAAATGCACATTTTTTCCAATTTCTATCTGTGGCGGAATAACGGCATAAAAAAAACATCTGATTATTCCCTGAATCACCGTAGGCAGTATAGGTATTCTCTTTTTATACATCGAGTGTTCAGTTAAGAATAGATAGTACACGGGATTATTCATGAATACCAAATCCGATTTCTTTGGAAACAGTAGAACTATTGTAACCCAGCGGGGTTAGAATATGTTGCAATAAATAACATAACTGACGAGGGTATCTAGTTTTATCCGTTAAAAAACCCCAACTTACTGGCGTCTTGTAGTACATCATATCTCGTCGACTAAAATAGAAGGACCCATCAGTTCTCTGATTCTTAAGTATGTAACCGTATACTAAGCAACTTTCCTTGCAGTAGTCTCCCAAACCTTGTTTTGAAGCACTGAACAAAGCAGATCCAGCGGCACTGGAAAACAAAATAAATTCAGGCAACTCTTGATTGCACGAGTACTTTACCGATCCTTTTTTAGTTACGCCTGAACTGATAAACTCTGCTAAACGCACTAATATCTGCCTAAGTGTAACATTTTTGTTAAGATTATAAGCATTTAATAGGTCAACAAATTCAAAAGAATTATATTGATAACAAAGATAATGCTCTTTCCCAACCTCATAAACTAACTCACCGTCTGTTTTTTGAGTAATTTCAAGGAACCTAACCAACTTATCGATATAAGTGTTAAACTTTTTATCCCCAGTAATATCATACAATTCTGAGAAAAGCCACAAGGCCAGTGTAGCGTTGTTCGGCACTTTCCGCTTTTCTGGAGAGAACGCAAAATAATTAACAGCCAACGAATCAAGATAGGGTTCAAAACCAATTTGCTCAAATACAAAGGAATACCAGTGGATTGCTGCGTCAAGATATTTTTTATCACCACTTTCTCTATAACTTCTCAACAGTCCTAGTGCTGCCCAACATCCTTCCACGGTCGAAACATAGTCCTTCCACTCCTTAAGTGGATATTCCCAGGAACCATCAGGTCTTTGGTATTCTATTACGGTGTTTGAGCAAGCGATTGCTATGTCCTTATATAAGGACTCGGAAGTTAATTTGAATAAGTCCCAGTTCGCCCTTATCCAGTAACCTTGGGCTTGTAGAAAAAAATATCTACTATTCTGACTCAAGAAAGGAAAATAACTCTTAACAAATCGGAACAAGCGTAAGTCGAACTTTAGGCCAGGGTCAGGACCAATAATCTTTAAACCATCCCAAAAGTTGAGATAGATAAAGTTGTGAAGCTTTTTTGCGGAATCCAAGAGTTCGAAATTCATGGCAAGATTGCACCGGTAACTTGGGGACTTAATTTGTTAGAGATTTATATATATGCAAGTATTCTTGAACTTGATTTTGCCAATTATGTTTTTTCTTTATATAGATATAGGCCTTTTCTCCTATTTCCAACCTCAGTTTTTCGTTAGAGAGAAGAGATTCAATCTTCTCAGCCAAATCTTCAATATCAAATGACCGAGCAAGAAGACCATTATACCCGTCTGAGATTATTTCTTTCATAGAGGGAATATCGAACGCGATAACTGGTTTTTGGCAAGCCATTCCTTCGAGCACAACCATAGATTGCGCTTCATGCATACTAGGCGCTACAAGAATGTCAGAATTTTTCATTTTTTGCAACAATTCATTCTTTTGTAAGCGGCCATGAAAAAAAACTCTATGTTCTAACTTTAACGTTCTTACAAGTTTCTTAAATTTCATTTCTTCCGGGCCTTCTCCATAGATATCCAAAAATACGAACGGAAAGTCTCTAACAACTATTTTAAAAGCCCGTAGTAAGTACTGAAGACCTTTTAACCAAAATAAACGACCAGCATAAATTATCGAAACTCTTTTTTCAAGGGATCGCGCGTTGCTGGCAAAAATAGAATTTAGCTCATCTAAGTCAATAGCATTATATATTATAGTCATCTTAGACAAATCAATCTCTCTATTGTAAACTGCTTCAAATTCTTCTAACGTTGATTTGCTACAGATAATTATATGATCGGATTTTTGCAAGAAAGTTCTATAATTATGCTTAAATAAAGGATATTCTAAGATGTGGAAAAAAATTTCTTGAGGTGTCCAAGAAGTAACAGGCATTTTGATAAAATCGAGGAGATTAGAAAAGGGTTCTGCGTGGAAAGATACGACTAACGGCTTTTTGATTGTTTCCTTATATCGAGTAACCATCGTTGAGGCGTCTGAATATACACCATGAATAATATCAAAACCCACGAGTTTGTTGAGAAGGAAACGGTAATTCTGCATTTGGAACCAAAAAAAACGTGGGGGCAATTCTACTCTATGAAGTCTATCAATCTCCAAGTGGTCAGATAACACGTTGATTTCTTGCTTTCTTTTGGTTTCCGTGAATACAGTCGCATGCACTCTTTGTTGTTCCAGTCTTTTAGCTAATCCGTAACATACAGTTGATATACCGCCGCCTTCTAGGGTAAGAAGCGCTACCTGATCTACTGTATTTTTCTTTACCAATTTCAAATCGCCGTTTCGTTTACCAGATGGCATGCGTTTGTAGTATTATTTAATATTGTTTTCTAGCCGGCAGTTTTGAGATATAGTTATATAATCGAACCCTAAACTTACCGCTTCGTCGGCTTTTATTGTTCTTCTTCCGTCCAATATTATCGGGTCTGATTTCATTAACTGTCTTATTTCACCTAAATTTAAGTGAAAAAATTCTTTATGGTCAGTTGCAATGATTATACAGTCAGCACCTGTTACGGCTTCTTTTAAATCTGAAACCTTTTTTTGACCAAAAGATTCATTACAATATGGATCGAAAACTACCTGCATTACGTTATTTCGCTCAAGTTCTTTGATTATCCCTTCGGATGGGCTATCACGAGAATCATTAACACATCCTTTATACGCCGTTCCTAAAATCGCAATTCTCGATGTATTGAAGCTCTTCCCTTGACTTTTTAGAGCGTTCAGAGCTAGTTGAGCAACATAAATGGGCATATTAGTGTTTACTTCCTTTGCAGCTTTGAGCACTTTTGGTTTAAAGACTGCTGATTTTGCTGAATTAATAAGTAAATTGGTATCCTTGGACAAACAAGGTCCTCCAGCGCCGCATCCAGGACTATGTATATTTACTCGCGGATGAGTGTTGGCAAGCTGAATGACTTCCTTAACGTCAACATTTAGTTGTTTGCATATTAGAGCTAATTCATTGGCAAATGCTATGTTAACATATCTGTATGCGTTTTCCGCTAGCTTTGAAAGTTCCGCTGCAGGAACACTAGTTAATTGAAGTGGCCCCTTAGTCGCAAATTTGAATAAGCTACTTGCAAGAGTCGTACTCTCTTGGTCATATCCACCGATCAAGCGCATATTTTCTGATAAATCATGTAACCCTGTTCCAGGCGCCATTCGTTCAGGACAATATGCTACAAAAAAGTCTCGACCACATCTCATGTTTGGTTTTTCCAAAGTTGGAATCACAATGTTAGAGATAGTGTTTGGGGGAACAGTACTCTGTATAATAAGAAGTCGACCTTTTTTTGGAATGCTAGCAATCTCTCGACAAGCATTCTCAAGGAAAGAAGTATCAGCGGTTCCTGCACGGTTTAATGGGGTTTGAACGCAGATTATTATTACTTCAGCATCAAACAAGGCATCTGAAGCGTCATCAGTTGCAGAGAAAAGATGGTTCTGAACGGCATTCGCAATAATATCTTTCAAGCCTGGTTCTTCAACGTGCAATATAGAATGATTAATACTATTTATGATGTTACGGTTTTTATCGATACCTTTTACATTAAAGCCGAGATTAGCGAAAATAGCAGCCGTTGGAAGTCCTATGTACCCAAGACCGATCACAGCAATTTTAGCTTTCTTGGTTTGTATTCTATTAAGTAGTTCTTTATAGCTTGACATTTGGCTCTTTCCTCCATATTAAAGTTTACATACCCGTCAGATCAGCACTCTTTTGAGGCCAGAATTCTGAGAGAGAACGCAATAATAAAGATTCATTTTCTTCCCAAAAATGGGCTTTTGAGTTTTGTATCTTGCCATCAAGTCCCTTTAGTACTCCTTCAGCAAAGTTCTCAGGGTCAGGATAGACTTGAAGGTATTGACTGGATGGCGCATACTCTGTAGCCAATATAGGTTTCTCTAATGCCGCATATTCCGATATTTTTGTTGAGTCTTTGTCATTATAGAAAGCATTTGAAAAACCAGGCGTTTTAGGTGCTAGACATAACTTAGCAGAATTTATCCAATTTGCAACATCCTTAGGTCCTCTTCTGCCAGTTAATATTAACCTTCTTATTCCTAATTTATGGGAAATTTGCTTGATAATTTCAATCGAATCGTCGCCTATAATTACAAGTTTCCCCGATTCAGTAGAATTCTCAACAATTTTCCAACTTTTCAGAAGCATATCAAGTCCATAAATTTCACGCAAACGGACACCCCCCGTAAACAGTACTATATCGTCATCTATTTTTAAGTGATGCCTCTTTTTCCAGTTTATTGGATCCACCGTTGCGATAAAATCTTTAGAGGGATAATTAGGGATAACTTGAACGGTTTCAGCACCAATATCCTTACAATATTTGGCCATATGTTCGTTAGCTGCTGTAATCAGACCGATTTTACTTAGACGCTTTTCGATATTTGAAGCAATATGAGATAGATAACTATGGCCAAGCCACATCAGTTCATATGAAAAAGGGGTTCTGAAATCTACAACTAAGTCTTTTCTCAAATGCAGCATTGATGTTGATAAGGCATTGACATCAAGGACTGAAGGCTTGTTATTTAGGGTGCATTTTGCAGTAAGATTTACATAGGAATAGATTGTTCCCAGATTCATCCTCAGATGTATTGTGTCAACTGCCGTTCCAGTGATTAGGTTTGTGCGGAAAATCTTACTAATGCTTTTGTACATTTTTCCGTATCTTGCCGGAACTGGGAATCTCAAAGTTATCAAGTTCACGTTATAGGTAGAAGTCATAGGAAACCCTCATCTAATAGAGTCGATATTCCATACTGTTTTTTCATCGTTACTTTTAGTCGGATATTGTTTCCTCATTATTTATTAGTTGAAAGTGATGCCATACACAAATCTCAAGATTTTTCCAATTTACATGAACTTTGGCGATTGGTGGATAGCTAGGATATTAGTCACCTATTAAGTTAGCGATATTAATTTTCTATCTGGCCAGTATCTTCATGCAGAGCTTGCTCATCAGGAACAAAGTCAATGCTTTGTAGCGCTTTTTTACGAGAATTTACCGTCAGATTATCGTATAACATAACCTCAAAATAAACAAAAGAAATCCTCAAATTTTCCACATAAAGATATCATCGATTGTCGTTTACCTCAGCACTATCATTAGTGTACTATATTATCCGTTACTGTCAATACTCATGCCTGTGGCATACCCGCGCGTATGAATGCGAGTGTACGGATTCATATAAAATCTAACGCCATTTGTTCTTCCCGCTAAGTCATGTTAAGTTTCAAATCAACAAATCGTTGATTATACTGAAAATTGCCAATAGTTGCGTTGTAAATCCAAAGTTCAAAAATTAAATTTCCATAAAGAGAATTATCTATTGAATTTCGCTCTGAAGAGAGACCTCCCAAAGTTATAGATTTACTATTCAGGCTTAGTTCATTGAAGAGGACCTTATTATCTACAATCGAGTAGTTTAGACTTAATTTTACCGGTAATTCCCAACTTGTTTTATCTGGAACAAATGCTTCAACGCTATATAGAGAGGTTAAAGAGCTAGGGGTTCCTGAAAGGATATTTGGTGAAGACTGGGATTCATTTATGAATTTTACCTGTATTTGATAAAAAGCACATGCCCCCAAATGATTGGTAATATTCAAATATACTTGATAATCATTTGCTCGAATTATATTATATGGATAATCCTGAATTAAATGCTGAGGACCTAGAAGGGACAGCTCAGTAAATTCTGTCTGCGGGTATGTAAAAGCACGCTGCAATAGGGGTGAAGCAATAAAAAGAACAATTATGGCAGAAATTATAACAAATGAAAGCTTAAGCTTATGAAAATTCGATCGTTTAGCTGTATTAACAGCATATTGTTTTTTTACCAGCCGCCATACCAAGAAACTTATTATTGCAACTGTCATAGATCCAACAATGGGGACTACCGTATTTAGCCAAAAACTATTATTATTTCTCTCCATAGCTGAATTTTTGAGAGAAATAGCTGAACTCTCGAAATTTGCAAGCACCACCTGACTTTGATCGGCCAAGTCTGCCGAACTAGAAAAATCTCCAGATGCATACGCCTCTTCAGCTCTAGACAGAAGATCACTTGCTGCATTAAGCCTTGAGCTCAAACTTGTAATGTTAGCCCCTTCAGATTCTGCTTGACTTGCCAACTCAAAACAAGTTAAAAGTCTCATGTGAACGACTGAAATCGCTGAAGTATTCTCTTCTTGAGCAACAGCAGTAGGATAAAGATAAAGACTTACAAACAAGGGTATAAAAAGAATACAAACAATTAAGACTTTTCCTTGCACACTCCATCCTCCCGAAAAAGCTTTGAACCCTCAAAACCAGCTATTCAAACTATTCCCTTCTTAATATGCGTCATAAAAGGAATGTATCAAATATTTTACTCTTCAGGCACGAATAATCAATTTTGAATGCTAACTCCAAATACTCTTCTTTGAATATTTCGCCGCCAAGAAGAGTATACTTAGTTATTATTTTACTTCAAAAAAGATACTATCTTGAAACTCCACCGTGATAAAATCCCTTCCTGATGGAAGCAGATAAGAATGGTCGGCTATATCTTTTCACCAAACTTGCTATTCTCATTACGGTGATAGCTCTTAAGTCTTTATGCAATCATCGAACAGACAACTATAAGTTCAGTTCGGGGGAACGCTCAGGTGTTCTCTTCATAGAGTCACTGACAATCAGTACTTGCCTTCTTAGATTTAACGTGGTATATGTTACCTTTTTGTCATACTATGCTGTGATTAACCAATTACATAAGAGTCGGATTGGTGCTTCCCTTGCAGAATTGTACTATCTGTCAAATATGGGAATAATTTTCTAACCTTGAATCAAAATAATGCTTGCTTGATAAAAAATTTTATAAAGAAAAAAGCAAGCGAGATATTAGATAACAGAATATTTGGCATGACGGAATAAGAAGGGACCCAATAGCTGTACGATTTACCTTTAGAAATAATTATGTTATTTGGAATATCATCAGTTTTCTTGACAATTATAACAATTATAATTGACGATTTTCCAGAATTATCTAGGTGTGTAAGCAAGAAAAGACTGAAGATAGTCAATATATTAATTTGGATCATTTTTTGTCTTATGATATACCTAAAAATTACACAATCTTAAAGCAGGAACTTACAGGCGACCTCTTCGCCCTGCCGATAGGGCCTGACGGCAACAATTTCTACTATGAGACTGTGTTCTCTTGTTGTTACAAACATTTCTTTATATTATTAAAGTCTATTCACTTTATCTACCTGTTTTGGCAAAGGTTGTACGCGTACAACGCCAGAATGGAGAAAAAGTAGAATATGTTTTAACATAATCGATTGTACATGAATGTACAGAACTTACTTTTAGTGATGTGTTCCGCATTCGATACTTAAATTCATAAACCATCCTTTAGGTCTATTCCTTGGAAGCATACTACGTCTAGGCCTGTATTCGGGCAGAGTATTTTCCCTTACAAGGAGAAGGGCGACCGAATTTAAAGGCACATAAAGGAAGTTACGTAATTTTTTTCAAATAATTAGTTGACTCACAGCATGTTTTTTCTTTCAATAACCTAGGTAGCCAAACAAGCAATCCGATGGACAGATTTTATGTTTTATGAGTAATAACAACATTTTGCTGTCTCTCAGCATGCGATGAACAACCAATTTAGCCAATACCTCCCCTGAAAGAACTTGTCAAATAGAATTGGCAAAAATGCGAAAAAAAATTTTCAAAAATGCACAGCTATTCGCAAGCATAGCAAAGAAAAATTTTCAAAAAAGGCTATAAAAGATCTAGCCAAGGGCTCCCTAACTAAGGAAGAGAGCAAAAAATGAACAAAAAAGGAATAGTAGTAAAAACAATTGTCGGAGTACTATTGGCTATCAGTGTCATTTCTTTGGTGAGTACTGCTGCAAACTACACAGTCAATGCTGCGACGCCGTCTTTCAGATATGGGCAATACGCACACCAAAGTGAATTTTGGTACGGATATTCGGCATGGCGTAGTATAACACCAACTTCGTTACCGACGCCTACTTCTTCGCCAAGGGCTACTCCTTCTCCAACTTCAACACCCACCCCAACAACACGACCTACTCCAACACCATCACCTACTCCCTCACCCACCACTAAACCAGACAGCGGAACACTATACTGGAAAGCCGACTTCGAAGAAGGCAACTTCCAAGACCTAACAGGCACAGCAAAAACATCCAACGGCGAAGCACAAGTAACCCCCGGCGCCACCCTAAACGTAGAAACAAGCAACGTCTTCGCCGGACACTACGCAGCCCAAGCCACAGTAACATACTCCTCAGGAATAAACCACGCCAAAGCAATAAGCTGGACACCAGCAAGAAACATAGCGGACTTCTACTTCGGTGCTGCAATATATTTGCCTTCTGATTTTGTGTCAAAAATAGGCAACTCAGGCTGGGTTAACGTAATGCAGATTCACGGCATGACCGGAAACGACGTACCCGCAGCATTAATGGCCAACAAACTCTCAGACGGAACAGTCAAATTCACCCTATGGAGCATGATAAACGGCGGCTCATGGAGAATGATATGGCGAGACACAATAGACGTCACCAACTACCTAGGCAAATGGTTCACCGCAATAATGCACATACATTCAGTTTCAAATGGTGTATTGGAACTTTGGATAAATGGCAACTTGAAGGTGACTAACTACTCTAACTACGCCCCCTCTGATCAATATGCAAACGGATTTGTCGACGCAGGCACATATGTCGGTTCAGGCACTCCCAACACTCTACCGATGACAGTATACGTCGATAACATGGTTTTAGCCTCCACATACGCCACAGCCTACTCCGCCCTATACTCCTAAAAAGCTTCCACCCTTTTTTTCATTTCACCGATAAAAATATCCGAAAAGGCCCGAAAAGCACTATTACTAATATTCTTCTTGGCTTTGATTCTGCCTTCTTCAGTCGCTAATTGGACCCTAACGATATTCTATCTTTACAATTTTTTGCTTCACAAAAGGTACAATCTTGTAAATCACGTATACGGAGAGGGCACTCGGTAATCTCTAAGGCATACTTTCCTAATTTTGGGTCGATCAGTTCAACGGGATTGTTTTTGTATTTTTCAAAGAGCTTCTTTGTATCCTCTTTAGAATGTTCAAGCTCTTCAAAGAGTTCTTCAATTCGCTTGTTTTTATCTTGAATTCGTCGGTCACGGTCCTGCCTCTCTATCATCTTTCTTTCATCATAGTCAGAAGTCTTGTTGGCGGAATTGGAGTCTGAAGCGAAGCGTGTATAACATTTTTTTCAGGAAAATGATTTACTGCTTGATAAACGGAATTTTTTCGTTCTTCCTGCGTTAGAGCATCTCTTTTTCTAAATCCGTTATCAATTATGTTGAAAGGTTTATCAACTGATTGATATTCGTTATTGTTTAGCATTTCTTCAGTAAAGCTTAAATTTTCATTAAGTCGGAAGTCGTTTAATCTTATTTTCGTTGAATTGGGAGTTCTTCCGTTCTCACAGATCAGATTCTCATACTCGATTTTCCGACCGTTTTTATTAGTATCAGCCGAGTTATATCTTTTCGGCATATTCTCGATTTCTCTTTCTATTTCATTTTGCATTGTCGAAGGATTAGTCTTCATTATGGAAACGAGAATTATTCCCCAAAACAGAATGCCTAACCCAGTATATGTCACGTAAATCGCATTAAACGGCAAAGATAGCAGAATCGTCAGAAGACCCACTATTATAAGCAAAAGAGTGGAGAGTTTCATGCTAAGATTTGCCATTATCACATGCCTCTTTATGCTGAGGGGGCTTTAATGTCTGTTTGAGGTAACTTATCAATTCGACATTCATCGATATATTGCATTGAAAAAGGTCATATAATAAGTAAACGCAGTTAAGATAAGCATTTCGCTGGAAGAGCACATTGTTAAGAAAGGGGCAATTGATTGTTGTATAATTCGCAATATATGATTCAGATTAATATCATCAAGATTGTTAGTCTTAAAATATGTAAAATTGAGAAGCAGACCCACAAGTTGAGATCTCTCTCACAGCCTAAAAGGGCTGAAAATGAATCAAAAATTCTCTACGCAAGGTCTAAAATAAACCACTTTTGATACTCGGCGCTTACTAACCCAACCCATTCGTTCCAACTGATTGAGATAATTGCTCTCAATAGCACGGCAACGACCTGATAGATTAGAAACTATAGAGGCATCGCACTCCCCCTTAGAGGCAACTATAATGAAGCTTTTTCTAAGATGATCAGGTAGAGCAATAAGTTCCGGTTCCTGAAGGTCAATAGGCTTGGACTGCAATTTTGAGTAATTTCTCTCGATTTCGTCAAGCCGTTGACGAATAGTAATCATTTCTTTTAATATACTTTCAAGTACAGACCGTCTCACCATTTTTTGCTCCCCACTCGTATTATAGCTAACTCGATAGCCTAATAAAAATTTTTGTAACGCAAATCAGGAGTCTAACCTATTTATTGCAAAGTTGCCATGTATCTAAAGCACTTAGCGAACGAAAGTTAAACCGCAATTGTTGTTTGGCTTGAATAATACATCCACTCTAAATTCTTCACCTGAGTAGAACCACGCTAGACGTGATAAGTAGACTAAAGCGGTTAAGAAAATATTTATCTCCTAAGCCCATACAACAATGTTAGCATGATTCAAATCGAAGATTGGACGATTATTACAGCGCTTCTTTTTGTATTAATTATAATTATTACTTATCTGCTTTTCCGCAAAGTCACCATTAAGCTGATTCCGGAAATATCAAAATTTGAGCAGGAAATAAATCCTGACAAGGGGAAAATAGTTCTTGAAATCAAAGGTCCAGGCATCGTTAAAACAGTTGAGTTAGAAACAAATCGAAACTGTCTGATAGATATAACTATTGACGGTACAAGTCATACTTTTCTGAATACCGGCCTATGGGCAGAGCAACAGCATAAATCTTGTCAAGAGAAGTTAACTGTACATGAACAGTTGAACCAAAGATTTATCGATAATTTCGCAATACATATACTAAATCAAAGCAGTCAGATACTCAAATACAATGGACTTGCTAATTATGAGGTAAAAAAGCAATTGACCGTTACAAAAAGGCGGTTTAAAACGAATTAAAAAAAGGAAGTCATTGGCTAGCGTTGAATTAAAAAGCTCGGAGTAAAGTAAAAAATTTTTATAAGTTTCAAACGGAAAATAGCGTAAATTACCACCAATAACAACAAACTTGCTAGTAAAACAAGAAGCCCTACATTGCTATATTTGACTAACTCCATAATTTTTGAACCTGATTCTACAAGGAAATTAGTACTTATTTTGTCTGCGCCCTTAAACTATCTAAAAAAAACATTTTTCCTCTGAATTGATATATATGATACTTAAGTCTAAAAAAATAAAAGAAAAAACCCAGCACAAGCAAAAGGTGAACTTGTCTACCTACATCTTGACCAAGTCTAATTCTTGTCAGCAAAACAGGTCAATTGTATTTAACCGGTTCCTGAAATTGTTATACTGTTACTGAAATCTGTTACGTCTGTAATGCCGGAATCTATCGTTAATGTGAGTATTGCAGCGGTCGATTGCCCGGGTGAGAGCGGTGTATTTTGTTTGTTCCACGCAACACTTATGTGTGTGCTTGCTGAGGCTGGTGACCAGTTAGTCACGGACAGTCCTAACGTCATTGTTGCAGTCCCAGTATTTTTAACATATATTGTTTGTGTTGTACTAGCTCCAGTGCTATCGTACCCCAGTTTATTGCTGTCTTATTTTGGGTGCAGCCGCTGTCTGAGTAGACGCCTATGTTTGGGGAGGTACTAACGGTTCCTGATGAGGACACGTTTTGGTTGACTGTAAGAACTGCGACCGTTGTTGAAGTTAGGACAATTGCCGTTATAGTTAGTGCTATTACTACGAATTTTGAGGTCTTGATCGGGTTTACCATATTTTGCCCTTCCTCTGCATAGTTTATAGTGAGACTTAATAAACATTATTGGTGAGATATGTTTAGTGCAAACATGTACACCAGAAATACACTAACTCCTCGGAAAATGAAGTCATCACTAAAAACCACACCCAAATTAACCTTGGTTGCTTGAAGAATACAAGCTCATTAAATGATTACCCAAGCAAAAAGTACCTGAGACCTTTTAAGCGATTAAGAAACCCCTAAGAGCAGCAACTTGCCGGTTAATTGAGTTCATTAGTAGCTAAGTTCGTTTGGTAGCTTTTTATAGCTTCTAAAACTACTTCTATCGCTGCTGCCTTGTTCTGCCAGCCTCTAACTTTAACCCAACTACATGGTTGCAGGCGCTTGTACGTCTCAAAGAACTCTAATATCTCAGTCAACTGATGCTCCTGCACGTCAGCTAAGTCGTTATAACCTTCAAAACGCCTATCGTTGGCGAGTACAGAGAGAATTTTTGAATCCAAGCCCGCCTCATCCTCCATAACCAACACCCCCATCACGCGGACCGGCGCAACCGTTCCCACCACCAGAGGCGCAAAAGAGAGCGCCATAATGTCAAGTGGATCACCGTCTACGCAGAGGGACTGGGGGACAAACCCATATTCGACTGGAAACACCACCGACGAGGGCACGATGCGATTTAGTACAAAGGCTTCCCACTCAGACTTGTACTCAAACTTGCTCCGGGAACCACTATTAACTTCTATAACCATATTGAGTTCCAGCGGCGGATTAGCGCCTGCGGGGATTTGCCTCCAAAAATTCATTGCTACCACCAAAAAAGCAGAAGCTATGCGGTGATTTAAGCGTATATGGAGGCATTAATTCTCAAAGAACGATTCCAACTTGGATGCGCTGGCTTTTTTGAGGACAACTGCGCAATCTTTGGGGTCTAACGCTTTAAACTCCAGCCCCATAGATACCAGCAGCCGCTGCACATCTTTGGCAAGGCTCGGCGCAACCAAGACAGCGCGTATGGGACGGTTTACTTTGGCTTTGATGGGTTCAATGTATTTAGATAGTTGCAGTGCGTTGTCTTTGGTGGCGGTTTTGCGTTTAACTTCGATGATGACGAGTTTGCCGTCGCGGTCTTCTCCGTAGATGTCGACAAATCCGGGTTCCACATGCTTCTCCCAACTTATCGGTTTAAACCCCGTTTCAAACAGTTCAGGTTTAAGCAGTATTGCGCGGTGCATGTCATCTTCGCTGGCATGCAGAATAAACTCACCCGCATCAGAGAGGTTCAATGCTGAAACCATCAGTACATCCACAAAAGTCACCCTGACGGTTTCATGCGGCTTCTGCCGGATGCCATGCACTTCTAACTTGTTATCTTTGACCTCCACATGGAATACTGCTCCTGAGGGTTGCCAGTTGACGGGTTCGTAGCCTGTTGGGCGATGCACAAGGAGGCTGCCGTCGGATTTGATGATGAGTAGGCGTTCGCCGTTTTCCAGCGTCGAATTTGCCCTGCCCACGTAGTGTACATGGCATTTGCCTGCGACTACGAGTGTTCGCCGAGCGGAGAAGGCTTTTTCGATGACTATGGCAGCTTCCGCTAATGTGGGTTCTTTGAGTACGCTGAGTTTGTTGGTTGCCGCCGCCATTTTTATGCGCCATGTATTTAGGGAGCTGCTTGGGTACATAAGATTTCTTGAAGGACAGACACGCAATGGCTTGGAGTGAGAAACGCAGAGTAAAGCATGCCTACGATGCCACTGCAGACATTTACGATGAGCGCTATGGGGAAGAGCAGAACCGCAAGTACCAAGTAGCACTTGATAAAGTGGGGGTTTCTGGCAGGGTGGTTTTGGATGTGGGGTGCGGTTCGGGCTTGCTGTTTAGCCACTTAGCCAGTGAAGCTAAGATGGTTGTGGGCGTCGACTTGTCTCATGGATTGCTGCTTATAGCTAATGCGCGTGTGAGGGGAGGAGGCGGGGTTTTTGTGGTGCAGGCGGACGCTGACCATTTGCCTTTTGTGGACGGCTTGTTTGATGCGGTGTTTGCGTTGACGATGCTGCAGAACATGCCTAACCCAGTTTTGACTTTAGCTGAACTATCAAGGGCGGTTGGGGCAGGAGGAAAAGTTGTGGTGACGGGGCTAAAAAAAGCGTTTAAGCTTGAAGAGTTCATGGATTTGCTGGAAAACAGCGACTTACAAGTTGAAGCGTTCGTGGACGACGAGGCCGTAAACTGTTACATTGCAGTACTAACCGCTTAACATCTGGATGTCAGCAATTTCGCCTGTGTCACCGTAAATGCCTACGGTTGCCTCGTTTATGCCACCAGCGTAGGTTTTGTCTAGTTGCAGCACAATGTACCAGTATGGCACCAGCGCCGCGGATTTGGGGTGTGGATGAGGCATCAGTTGGACTGATATGACGTCTTGGGGGTTGAAGCCGCTGGTTTGTTTGCCGTCGATGGTCCAGACCAGTGTTTTGACGTAGTTTTTGGCGGCTGTTATGGCTTGGTCTTGGTTTAGGTTGAGGTCTGCGTTGCCCACTGTGAAGAGGAAGTAACCGTCGATTAAGTCTGTTAAGACGCGGTTTTGGAAATCCAAGCGAAGGCTTTTCGCCGAGAAATCTATGCCCCTCTCAGTGTACATCCAGAGGAACTCCGCGTTGTTCCCTGTCAGCGTGATTTGGAGTTTCATGTTATCCGCCACAACTGTGGTGTCTTCGGTTTGGTTCACTGACTCCAACATAGTTGCCATGTCGTCGAGGTAGTAATCGCCACTGTAGGTTTTGTAGCGGTTTAAGGTGTCTTTTGCAGCTTCAAGTACACTGCTGGAGGGGTACTGTTTGAGTAGGGGGATGGTGTTTTCGTCCATGATGAGTTGGTAGCGGGAGAGGTGGTTTTCTCTGAAGCGGAAGTTAACGTCTAGCGGCGCCAAAACTTGTACATCGCTGCCGTCTGGGTCGGTTAAAGTGTATTTGATGACTTCTTCAGTGACGCCGATGTCGGTGCGGTACTCCAACGTGTTGCTCAACAAAGTTATCTTGTAATAGTTAGTGTCAAGTTGGACTATGTCTCGAAGGATATCGGCGACTTTGTTTGTGCCAAACCCCCAGGAGAGCAACTGCTGGTTTTCTGCGGAGAGGCTGTCGTGGCTGGCTGCAAGCTGGGTAAGGTTGCCGTATTGGAGGCCTGCAAAAACGGAGAGAACCAGAACCGCCACCAACAACGCGGCGATGGTGGCTTTCCATTTGAACGCCATCTTTTTGGGGCGTCGAGTTTCAAGTTCAGGCGCTTCTTCCACGCCCTTCATGGCGCTCACCGTTGCTTTGCCGAAACTTGACAGCCTGTACCTGCCGTCATCCATCTTGTAGACCAGTTCGCCGAGGCTTTCCAGATGGTAAGTTAAATGTGAACTGGAGACGCCGATCAACTCTACCATCTCCATAAAAGCCATAGGCTTATCGTTTAGCATACGCAGGATTCTGCGGCGTACTGGATGCTTAAGCGACGTAAACATGATTGAGTAAATTTCTTCTTCGTTGCCACCCAAACCCTAACCCGACCGCAAGATGATATGGCGGTTTTATGGTATAAGAATTTGCCGAATTCTGTTGCTTTGCCGTCCTTCTCCTGACAAATGCAATCTCGGTTTTTTCTCTTTATGTAGTGACATGAGAATACGGGATTATTCTTGGTCATCTTCTGTCCAAGACTCGTCTTTAGCCACCGCTTCCTCCACTGGCTCCTCTGATTCTGCTTTCTGCTTTTCCGCGCTCAGTAGCATGTCGATGAGTTTTTTCTGGTCTACTTCTGCGCGTGTGCGCCAGTCCAGAAACAGTTGCCCCGCTTCGTCTTGTGTGAGGTAGCCGTGGCGGATGTAGCGGTCGAGGTTTAAACCGACTTTCCAGTTGGGCATTTTTTCGCCGAGCAGTTTCTCGACGTCTTTTCTTGCAGCTTGACCTCTTTTACTTATGATGTAGCTGATAGTTATGGCTAAGCCGGCTAAGTCGTCTATGCGCCAACCCATCAACTTGTCTTTGGTGTCAACGTCTTGGAGGGCTATGAAGAAGCGTGCTTTGTCGAGTTCTTCAACGGTTGGTTTCTCGGGGGTTTTTTCTTCCTCAAAAACCGTCTTGACTTGCAGATCCATGGGTTTGAGGTAATCGTCCAAGACACCGAGCACTTTGGGGTAATCCGCGCCCAAGGCTTTGTGGAGTTCCCAGCCTTTCACACCCGGTTTAGCATGGCGTTTGTAGAAGAGCATCTGGGTGGCTTTCTTGACTTTGCCTGCGTAGACGCCTTTCTTTCTTGTGCTCATGGTTGTTTGCCTTCCTTCCATTTCTGCCAATCCTCCGCCGAAACCGCGATAGGCACCGAAGTGGATTGCACCGACAATGGTTGCTCCCGCGGTTTGTCGTAGGGAATAATGACGATGGTTTCTTCTAAACGGTCGATTTCAAGGGTGGCGTAGCCATAGGTGACCAAGAAACTGGTTAAGTATGCGCGTTGCACGGTTTCTTCGTAGGTGCCTGCGCCGATGAAGTCCCAGTAGGCTATTTTACATTCGGTGCTTTTTTCGGCGACTCTGGCTTTGAGTTCCTGCCAGTAAGCTTCGAGTTCTTCGCTGAATTCTTTGTCGCCTAGCACTCGCTGCTTAACGAGTTCGTCGCGGCTCACCTGCCCCATCTCAACAGCAGATACATCGATGTCTTTCCAACGCTCCCCCAATGGAGCCAGTGCTTCCCAATACAGCATCCCCTGCGCCAAACTCTGCAGGCTCAACTGCTCAAACTCCACAAGAGGCGTCCACGCTGAGGCGAACACTTCAACCATGCCCTGTTTGCCTGTTTGCCGAATCTTCTCCTCCAGCAGAAACGGGTCAGTGTAGAGGCTGGTTGAGCGGTGTTTTACCCATTCACTCTGAATTTTAATGACTGTGGCGAGATGATGAAGGGTTTCAGCGTCGAGTTTAAGTTCGTCAGGGTGTTCCCAATGGGGAAAATACTCTTTCACCACAGCGATGATTTCGTCCACATTGAAGGTGAAGGGGTCCACTCTGTGGTTTTCGATGGCGACGCACATTTCGATGATGCGTTCGAGGCGTTCTTTGCCCAGTTTCTTCTCATGCTGTTCTGTTGGCATTAGGCTACCTCACGTGCCACTGATTTGCCTTCAAGGTTCTGGACGGTTATAACGTTGGCGTCTTTTTGTGCAAAAGTAATTTGGCTAGGCGTGATGACGACGTATTGGGCGGTGGCGTCTTTAATCAGGGATAAGAGGACTTTGGCGATCATTTCACGGTTTTTGGGGTCCATGTGAATGTCGTATTCGTCGACTGCACGGAACGGTGAACGCACATGCTGCTGCAGTGCCAACAGGAAGCCCATGGTTGCGGTGGTTCTTTCGCCCCCGCTCTGCGTGTAAGCATCCAACGCGACTGGTTTACTGCCTTTGAAACCCACATAGATTTCCAGCCCCGCCGTCTCAATGTCCTGCGGGTTAGAAAGCAACACCTCGCCAGTCGCCAAGGTCTGCCCCATAATGCGCTGGTACTCGGTGTTAACGCGGCCCAGCAGTTGCTCCATGACAGTGCGCCAAGCCTGCAGGCGAGTTTTGACTTCCTCGAGAGTTTTCTCGCGGTTCTCAGCGACCAACTGGGCTTTTTCTTTGAGTTCAAGGTAGAGTTTTGAGTAGGATTCGTATTGCCGCTCAATCTCCTCAGAAACGCTTGCCAACGCGGCTAAGTGACCATCAGTTAAACCCATCTCTTCTTGGATTTCGCCTGCTGATTTAAGGACCGCAATGCGTTCACCTGACTCCGCTGCTTTGGCGGCGGCTGCGTTTAGGCTCGCTTGGGCTTCTTTGAGCTGTTTCTCGATGGATTCCTGCTCTTTAGCGGCGCGGTCACGTTTAAAATCCAACAGCGCAAGCGCAACCCGCCTATCCAGTGCCTGCGTGGAGATTTTGTCGGTTGATTCTTCTAGCTTGCCCAGTTTGTTTTGGGTGGCGCCGATTTGCCCGGTCGCTTTCTTTAATTGCTGCTGCGAAACATCGAGCATTTCTTTGAGGCTCTCGGCACGTAGTAGCCGGAACTGTTTTTTGGTTGGGAGGGATTCGAGGATTTCTGCTTCAGCCAGCAGTTGCTCTATAAGTGTGAGGGTGGCTTGGTTTTGGGCGATTTTCCGCTCCAGTTCGATGCGTTCGTCGTAGACGGCTTTAACTTCGCGCTTAAGCGTCTGCTGCTTGGTTTGTTGCCCATCCAACTCGCCCAGTATGGCTTGGCGTTCGTCTTCAATTTTGCCGATTGCCTGCTGGTTGCGGTTAAAGTTGCCTTGCAACGCTTTGACGATGCCTTCTCGACGTTCAACTTCCGCCCAAGCCAACTCACGGTTTAAGAATTGACGTTTGAGCTGCAGCTGCTTTTTCTCTTGGAACTTTTCGTATTGTTCCCGCCAATAGTTAAGGGTCTGCTGGGCTTGTTCGAGGAGTTTGCCCACGGATTCTTCTTGGGTAAGGATGCGGGTGAGTTTGGTTTTGGCTTGCACAACATTGTTGCGGAACGGTTCGAGCCCCACGGCTTCCTCTACCATACGGAGCTTATCGAGGTTGCTTAAGACGCTGAATTGCTCCACCATGTTCTGGTGCATAATGATGAGCATGTTGTCGGGGTCAACGCCGAATTTGCCCAGCAGTCGCTCCACATCCTGTTTGCTGGCGACTCGGTTTTCAAGTTCAAAAAAGTATTTGCCGTCTCGGCGCAAGACGCGGGTTAGGAAAAGCTGGTCTTTTTGGTATTTTGGTTCGGGGCGCCTGTTGCCTTGTCGGCTGTTGTCGAGGATAAGTGTGACGCGGGCTTGGTTTTGTCCCCAGCGGATCAAATCGCTGAGTTTTCGACTGCGTTCTGTGCTGGTTTGCCCCAGCCCCACGCTGATGGCCAGCAGCAACGAGGATTTGCCGGCACCGTTTGGACCCCCGATTACGTTAACGCCGCCTTTGAAGGGTATGCGGGCGTACTCGTAACTCATAAAGTTTTCAACGATAAGTTCCTGAATCAGCATTGGGTTTCTTCTCTTTTTGGAGAGTCAAACTATGGGGAAAGAGTCTTATTAAAAGGATTTGACAGTTTTGTGTCTTTTTTACCAGCGCCAAGTGAGGATTGAATCATTTTAAACAGGGGCAGAAGCAGCAAATAAACAGGCTTCTTCTTGGAGCGAAATAGGTTTTTTCACTAAAACGTTTTTTATTGGCAAAGCTATGTGTTTACGCTATGAAATTCGCTGAAGCAGCCATCCTAATCCGTGAAATCGCAGATAAATGCCCCGGTTTAGAAGGCACTACAATAACTTTGAACCCCAAAAAAGCAATCTTCCCCCACTACGAAGGATACCATATAAACATAAAAGCAAACTTTTCCAAAGAAGACATCGGTGGAATACGGAAAATCGTTGAAGGCCACGACTTGATGATGCAGATTAAAGTTGACTCGATTATAGTTTATGAATCCAGACAAACCTGATTTACAAGGGGTCGTTTTGTTGCCGATGCAGAGGCGCACCTTTTAAACACCATTAATGTAGAATCAAGGCAAGTCAAATTTTTTCTAGTTTAAGAAGAAGAGAGAGTTGCCCATACTCATCATCTTCTTGCGGGCCTGGCAGAATTGCTCTTTTTGGCATCTGCATCAGCTATGGATTGCAGGCTGGTTGAGGCTTTTTCTACAAGCAGTACGCTCTCCCTTCTGTAAAGCGCAGGAGTACCGAAAAGGCATCTGTTACAGCCATGGTGCACCCACAAATGCTTATCAAAACCAGAAAACCACCCATTTCAATAGTGAAACTAATTGACTGAACCAGATTACCCCTACCCTAAACAGCCTAACCCCGCAGAAGCCCCGGTTGCTCCTCCTCCTATGCCGCCTCCTGAACCCCCAACGCCTCCCTCTCCGCCGCCCATTAGCAACCCAATCCCGACTAAGTTTACCTGCCAAGTCTGCGGCAAAGTCTTCAACTCCAAAGAAGAATTAACCCTACACATCGAGACGGTGCATGAGAGCCCAAAAAAGAAAGTCTAGTTGCCTTTACTGAATTGAATACCTTAAAAAAAGGAAAATGGAAGCCTTAAGGCTGAATCTTAAAAACACGAAACATTGTCACAATCGTTATGGCTGCCACGATAGCTATGGCTGCTAATATTACCCAGTTTATGGATTCATCTTCAGTTGGCTTAGTGGTTTGTGGGTTTATTGGGGGGTAAACTATCGAGTTATCAGATGCGACTTGGTCCACTGTGGGGTCAGGGTTGGGGTAAGGCGTCGCCGAGGGTTGGGGTGTTGATGTGGGCGTGGCTGCGACCGCCGTGGAAGACGCCGAGGTAGGCTCGGGTATAGGAGTTGGTGTAGGTGTTGGAGTTGCTGTGGGTTGAGGCGTAGGCGATGGCATTGGCGGGTAAGAAGCGGTGGAACCGCCTAAAGCGTAGATGTAGCCGTCGTAGGATCCAATGTAGAGGGTGCCGTCAACTATTGTGGGTGAAGAAAACAGAAATCCGCCTGTGCGGTAAGCCCACACTACAGAGCCGTTAAACGCGTCTAAAGCGAACACATAGCTGTCGATGAACCCAAAGTATACGAGGTTGCCTGCGACTGCCGGTGAAGAATACATGAAGCCAGTGAGGTACCGATTGGAGTAGGGTGAAGTGAAGAACCAGATTTGGCGGCCGTCGGTGGCGTTGAAAGCGTAGTAGCCGTTGCGTGTACCCACATAGACGATGCCGTATGCGACTGCGGGGGAATCGTCAGCGTGGTCTGTGCCTGAGCCGAAGGGGGCTTGCCAAATTTTTGAGCCATCACTTGCCCGCAGAGCATAGAGTATGCCGTCATCGGAGTTAATGTAGACTGTGCCATTGACGACTGCGGGGGAAGCGTAGACAGAAGTTGGGGCTTGAAACACCCAAATAATTTTGCCGTTGGCTGCGTTTAAGGCGTAGACGTTACCTGTCATTGAACCGATGTAAACGGTGCCGTTGGCAACGGCTGGAGAAGAAAGTGCCGATTGAGCCGTAGGACAAGTCCACAGTAAAGCGCCGTTAGTGGCGTTTAACGCGTAGACGCCGCATTCTGACCCAACGTAAACAACGCCGTCAACTACAGTAGGCGAAGATTCGACGCCACCACTAACAGCGAACCGCCAAACTAAGAAGCCATCAGTAGTGTTATAGGCATCAATGTAGCCCTTATGCCCATCCCATAAAAATCCAATATACACCACTCCTTTTGAAACTGCAGCTGAAGATATGATAACGCTATCCGTGTTGACTTGCCAGAGAGGGAGTCCAGTGGATGCGTTGAGAGCATAGAAGCAGCTGTTGTTGGTGCCCATGTAGAGGACGCCGTCGGCGACGGTGGGGGTTGCACGTAAACGGTCAGTCAGGGAAGGCACTGTGAGGGATGCGCCGGTGAAGAATCGCCAAAGTAGGCTGCAGTTGGCGGCAGGTGAGGTGGAGAATCCGGAGCCTGAAGGGTCATGGCGGTAGGTTGACCAATTATCTCTGGATGCGGCAGAGTTTTCGTTTGAACCTGAACTAACCGAGGAAGTAAAAAAACACAACAAGAGCAAAGTCAGCAACGCTAGAACTGTAAAGACACCAATTTTTTTCATGTGCTTTCACCACTAGCACTTCCTTTTTAATTTGCAATAAAAGATTATTTGTTCAGATTCCTTGACAAAGCTTAGTCAAGGTTTCTGGACTAAACTGTTTAGGAAGAACTCTAGGGTGGGAATCTGCTTATTTAACAATAACATGAATCAGCAACGATTCGTCACCTAGCCAGCCGACGCTGCGAACTGAGCTTAGGTGATGCTTACGTTCTGAATGTCAAAGTACCGTTTTGCCAAAAAGCGCAAACGTTCGGCGTTCTTGCCGTTCTTACCTATTGCGACGCCCTTATCTTTAGGGTTAATTGTGATGACTGCCATCTTTTTGCCGTCGGTGCGTTCGGTGACACGGATTTCTCTAACTGCTGCGGGTTTCAAGGCGTTTTTCATGAAAGTGACTGGGTCTTCGCTGTACTCGATGATTTCGTGTTTCTTGCCGGTCATGCGTTCAAGGGTGTGGATGTTGCGTCCGCCTTTGCCGATTGCTACGCCGACTTGGCCTTGGTTGACGATGAATATTGCTCGTTGCTCAACCTCGTCTACGATGCAGTCTTTTACGCTGGCGCCGCTGATGCTTTCAAATAGAGCTATGTATCGCATTTCGTCGCAGGTAATTTTTATGCCAGTGGTCAGTTTCTTTTTTTCCTCCATTTATTTTTTTTATGATTCAACTAATTTGAGAATATCGGAGTCCCCAGTTTCGCGGATGCTCATTGCAGAGATAATGAAGAGTTTGCTGCAGACTTCGGCGAGATCCATCGAGCCACCTTTGTAGGTTATAACGGGAACTTTAGAGAGTTCTCCATAGTATTCAATTTGTTCTTTTATGTCTTGTGGACAGTTTGCGGCTAAAACAATCATTTTAGCCTTCCCTGTTTTGGCGTTCTGCAATGCAGTATTGGATCCAAAGGATACCTTACCGGTTTTCACTACTGACGCTAACGCTTTATCTATGTCTATCATGCTTCGGTTTTACCTCCATCTTTACTTTGACGTTCGAAAGTTGACATGTACAATTCAACTAAGCCTGTGCCGATTGGTATAGATTGCCCAACTATAACGTTTTCTGTCACTCCAGCCAGAGGATCACTTTCACCTTTCACGGCTGCTTCAACAATGTTGGGAACGGTGATTTCGAATGCGGCGCGCGCCAGCACACTGGCTTTCTTGCCACTGATACCGTGCCGACCGATCTGTTGGACATCGCCTGTGGTGGTCATCATGTCTGCTACGAGCATAACGTGGCGGACATCAACGTCGAGTCCTTGGTCTTCGAGGACGCCCTTTGCTTCGTGGACGAGTGCGTTGCGACTTGCTTCGACACCGAGGGTTTTGGCGATTTCGTGGATGTTGTTGGTGGTTGTGCGTGAAGTGTCTACGCCTTCAACTTCGAGGACTTTACTGAGGTTTGAGCCGTCGGTGCGGATAACCCATTCGCCGCTTTCCTCTGTAACCAGTACACGTTTGATGTCTGGGACACCTTTAACTTGGTATCCAGGCACTTTGGTGAGCATGCGTTTTATTTGTTCAGCTTTCTTGGGTTTGATTTCGACTGTTGTGTCGGTGACTGTTACAGTGGCGTTTTGGAGTTCCATTTTCGCTTTAATCTCGTCCATGGTGATGTTGCGGTCGTCCATCATCTGCTTGTTGAGTTCGATGATTATTTCTTCGCGCACTGGATCCTCATAGATTGATGATGCTAAGTCCAAGACTGAGGTGTAGATGATATTACGTGCGACTTCTACGGCGCCTTCTCTGCTTTTTGCATGGTCGCCCATTAAGAAGATTGTCATGATTGGGGTCGAGGGGATTCTGCGTGCATCCACAATTTCGATGAGTCGAGGCAACCCTAAGGTGACGTTTTGCTCTTTGACACCTGCATAGTGGAAGGTTCTAAGAGTCATCTGTGTGCCGGGTTCACCGATTGATTGAGCTGCGACGATGCCGACTGCTTCGCCTGGCTCCATTAAAGCACGTTTGTACTGCTGGGCTGTGACGGATACGGCTTTTTCAACGCCTTTTTCTGTAAGCTTGTGTTTGGTGAAGTTCTGTTTAAGCTGATTTAGCAGTATTGGGGTAATTTGGTCTTCGACTTTTTTAAGTTGCTTCTTTATGTATTCGGTTGAGGCGGTTTCGCCTTTTTCTTCGCCAAGTCTAACTTGGTCGATGAGTCGGCTGACGTTTACGGCTTTGCCGTGGTCGCTTTTTGCTGGGTCCACGCCGTCTTCGCCATAGCGGAACTGGATGATGTCGCCTGCGCTGTCGCGGACTGTGCTGTCGTATTCTAGGCGAATGTGTTCTAATGCGTTGATGAGTCTGCGCTGCATGTAACCGCTTTGCTGGGTGCGGACGGCTGTGTCGACTAATCCTTCTCTGCCACCCATAGCGTGGAAGAAGAACTCAATTGCGTCTAAGCCTGTTTGGTAGCTGTTGTAAACGAAGCCTCTTGCCTTTGGCAGTGGATCATTGGGTTTGAAATGGGGTAATGCACGCCCTGCATAGCCTCTAAGGATACGTTTGCCTCGAACTGACTGTTGACCAACGCAAGCTGCCATTTGGCCGATGTTGAGGCTTGAGCCCCTTGCGCCTGTACGGGTCATAACGATGCCCGCGTTTTCGAGAGTGAAGTCGTCGTCTGCTATCTTGCCTGATTCGTCTCTGGCTATTGAAAGTTCATGCATAACATAGATTTCGAATGATTCCTCGAGTGTTTGACCTGGGAGTCGCGGGAGTGTGCCGTTGTTGAAATTGACGATGTGTTCTTCGATTTTCTTCTGTGTGCGATCCATGGTTTTTGCCATGCGATTGCGTGCTCTCGGCGACAAGACCAATTGGTCATAGGTGTAGCTGAAGCCACGCAGGGAGATGTAGAGTTTAAGCAGGTGAGTGACGTTGTTGAGGAACTCACGTCCGGCTTGTGTGCCGTAGTCTTTGATGATTCTGTGAAGTAAGCTTTCGGATTGTTCAGAGCCGATGCTGCGGCGGTCAATGATGCCTGAAACTAATTGTCCGTTGCGGACGACTACGTAGGCGTCGTGTTTGCATTCTTCTTCTTCACATTTGTTGCAGCCTTGGCAGATGTTGGCTTTTAGGATGTAGTTGAGTGTTTTGGGTAGGAATAAACTGAAGATTTGTTTGCCTGACCATTTAGGTTCGGGTTCCTTGATTTCAGGTTCGGGCAAGTCACCTTGGTAGGTGGTGCTTGTTAAAAGTCGGTCGACTTCGCCGCGGGTAAGGTAACTGCCTCTCTTGGTAAAATAGTAGGCGCTTGTGATGAAGTCTCTGATGGCACCGATGATGGGTCCGCCGAATCTAGGTGAGAGGATTTGGTCTTGCACCTGCATGAGCAGCAGCGATTCGGTTCGGGCTTCCTCGCTCTGTGGAACGTGGAGGTTCATTTCGTCGCCGTCAAAGTCTGCGTTGTAGGGTGGACAGACACAGAGGTGCATACGGAAAGTCTTGTAGGGCAATACGCGGACGTAGTGTGCCATGATGGACATGCGGTGGAGTGAGGGCTGTCGGTTAAAGATTGCGATGTCGCCGTTTTTGAGGTGGCGTTCGACAACGAAGCCTAATTCGACTGCCTCGGCGATTTTGGTGCGGTCCACGACGAACTCGAGGCGGATGCGTTTGCCGTCTGGGCGAATAATGTATAGTGCGCCAGGGTAGGTTTCGGGTCCGTTGATGACGAGTTTCCTCATTTCCTCGATGTTCCAAGTGGTAACTTTTTCGGGGACACTGAGGCGCATAGCGACGTCTTTTGGGACACCGACTTCGTTTATGTCAAGGTTAGGGTCAGGTGAGATGACGGTACGTGCAGAGAAGTCGACACGTTTGCCTGAGAGGTTGCTTCGGAATCGGCCTTCTTTGCCTTTCAACCGTTGGCTCAATGTTTTGAGTGCTCTGCCGCTGCGGTGGCGTGCAGGCGGGATACCTGAGGCTTCGTTGTTAAAGTAAGTAGTAACGTGGTACTGCAACAATTCGCTGAGGTCTTGGATGATAAGTGTTGGCGCACCTGCCTCCATGTTTTCTTTGAGGCGCTGGTTAATGCGGATAATGTCGACGAGTTTATGGGTTAAGTCGTCTTCACTGCGGATACCTGATTCAAGTGTGATTGATGGGCGCACATACACTGGGGGAACGGGCAATACTTGTAGAACCATCCATTCTGGGCGTGCAACTTTGGGGTTGAAACCCAAGATTTCGAGGTCTTCGTCGCTGACGCGTTCAAGGCGTTCGCGGATCATGCTGGGTGTGAGCGGTTCAGAGCCTGCTTCAGTTTGCTCAATGAATTTGGTTGGTTTCTCAAAGGTGATTTTGAATTGTGGAGCAGCGCAGTAGGGGCATTGTTTGGCTTTGATGTCGGTCATGATTTCTTTGTAGACTTCGTCTGGGATGGTGCCTAGGAGTTCGTTGAAGCGTTCGATGCGTTGGCGGGCTTTTTTGGATGCTTCTTCGGAGAGTAGGATGCGTCCGCATGTGCGGCAAGTTGCTTTTAAGAGGTCGAAGATGATTTTGGTGAATTCAATGTGAACTATGGGTACTGCGAGTTCGATGTGTCCGAAGTGTCCGGGGCAGCGGATGGCTGTGTTGCCGCAGGTTTTGCAGCGTTGACGTGGTTCGAGGGTGCCGAGGCGTCCGTCCATGAGGCCTGCGGTGATGGGTGCACCGTCTTCGTCGTAGGTGTCTGGGGTTTGTATTTCTACGACGGATTGTTTTCTGAGGTCTTTTGGTGAGATTAGTCCGAATGATATTTCGTCTACTATTTTGTGGATTAATTCTTCCTGTTGTGCCATCTTATGCCTTCTCCTTAAGTTTGAGTTTGGGTGTGATGCATAGGCTCTGCAGCTCCTGTAAGAGAAGCTTGAAAGCGTATGATACGATTACTGGGGCGATCTTGGCTTTTTCGTCACAGATTTTGCAGACATAACGCCTCTGTTTCATATCGAAGTAAGCGATTTGCCCACAGTTCTCGCAGATGTAGAGCGTGTACTTGTCTGACTCCTCCAGCAATCTGTCACGCAGTAGCATAGCGGCGCCGTGTCCGATTAGGCAGTCCCGCTCCATTTCTCCGAAACGCAGACCACCACCCCTCGCACGGCCTTCAGTTGGCTGGCGAGTGAGCATCTGCACTTGGCCACGAGCGCGAGCGTGGATTTTGTCAGCGACCATGTGGTGGAGTTTCTGGTAGTAAACTAAGCCTACGAAAACATCGGCGACGAATTTTTCTCCTGATTTGCCGTTATAGAAGACTTCGCTGCCTGTGTGGCTGAATCCGTGTTTTGTGAGGTTTTTGCGTACTTCGTCGGGTCCTTCATTGGTGAAGGGCGTGCCGTCGCCTGGTTTGCCACTTGCCGCTGCGACTTTGCCTGAGAGTGACTCGATGAATTGTCCGATGGTCATACGGCTGGGGATAGCGTGCGGGTTGATGATTAAGTCGGGGACGATGCCGTCGTCTGTGAAGGGTAAGTCTTCTTGGGGCACGATTAAGCCGATGACTCCTTTCTGTCCATGGCGGCTGGCGAATTTGTCTCCGAGTTCAGGGACACGTTGGTCTCTGACGCGGACTTTGACGAGTTGGCTGCCTTCGCCGCTTTCAGTGATGAATATGCCATCCACGATGCCTGTTTCAGACGGGCGCATGTCAACAGAGGTGTCACGCATGCTGGGTCCCTTGACTTCGAATTCCTTGTATTCTTCGAGGAATCTTGGGGGGCTGATTCTGCCGATAAGCACGTCTCCGCCGACAACCGTTGATTCGAGACCAATGATTCCGTCGGGTTCTAGTAAGCGGTAGTATTGTTCGCCTCTGTAACCACGTGTGCCTGCCTCGGGTATTCTGAATTGGTCTTTGAGTCCACCGAGGTACTGGCGGCACTCAGCTTCGTAGATGCGGTAGAAGGTGCTGCGTGCTAAGCCCCTTTCTATTGAGGCTTTATTGAATATGATGGCGTCTTCCATGTTGTATCCTTCAAACGATAACACGGCGACAACGCAGTTTTGCCCTGTGGGACGTTGCTTGTAGCCCATGACTTCCATGTTTTCGGTTTGGACCAGTGGCACCTGAGGGTAGTGGAGAATGTGGCTGCGACTGTCGACGCGGTGATGGAAGTTTGTGCCGTAGACGCCTAAAGCTTGTTTTGCCATGGCTGCTTGGTAGGAGTTGCGTGGTGACTGGTTGTGCTCTGGATAGGGGATAGTGGATGCGCAGATACCAAGTATGGTGTAGGTGGCGATTTCAACATGAGTTGAATCGGGCGCTATGGTTTCGTAGCTAAGAGCGATGTAAGCGTTTTCCTCTTCCTCAGCGTCAAGGTATTCGACTAAGCCGTTTTTGACAAGGTCTTCCCAAGTCCATTCGCCTAACCCGATTTTCTCGAAGTGCTTACCCTGCAATTTCGCAATGCCGTTTTCCACAATGATGAGTGGGCGGCGGACTCTGCCTTCGTCGCAGTTAGCGTGGAGTTCTTCGGTTTCGGTTTGCTGCTTGGAGAAGTAGGTTACGTTGACTTCTGTGGAGATTTCGCCTGCACGTCGTCTTTGGCGGAAATTCTGCACCATATCTTGGGGGTTGTTGCAGTAGCCGATTATGTTTCCGTCAACGAAGACTTTGGCGCCGTTTATGCGCAGTTCGTTGGTGGCTTCGTATGCTGGGACCGTGCCCATTTCGAAGAGTAGTTGGCGGATGCGGTCGGGGTTTACGCCGACGGCGATGGAAGCGGATAACGCGAGGTTTTTTACGAGACCGCAGTTTGAGCCTTCAGGCGTCTCGTTTGGACAGAGTCTGCCCCAGTGGGTGGGGTGTAAGTCTCTGGCTTCGAAGTTAGGTTGGCTTCTGCTCAATGGCGACTGGAGCCTTCGTAGGTGGCTAAGGGTTGAGATGTAGTTTGTTCGGTCGAGTAGTTGGGTGATGCCGACTCTGCCTCTGCCCCAGTTGCCAGTTGCCAATGCATGCTGGAACCGTTCGGTGATGATGCCGGGGCGGACTGCGGCTGAGACAGTGATTATTGGGCCCTTAACGCCTATGCGTTCAAGCTGATACTTGATGTCACGTGTAAGATTGCGGAAGGAGACTCGGAAGAGGTCTGCTAAGAGTGGACCGCCGAGTCGTAGACGTTTGTTTTTGAAGTGGTCTTTGTCGTCTGGTTGGCGCCTGCCCGTCTTGAGTTGGATAACGCGGTATGCCATTTCGCCTAAAAATATGGCTTTATCGCGGCGGTTTTTATCGCTTCTGCCCAAGTGCGGCAGGAAGTTTTTGTCGAGGGCGGTTTCGGCTTTCTGAAGCCTGTATTCTTCGACTTGTCCATGGGCGACGCGGTTGCCGATGAAGAGGATGGCGTCTTGGGGTGTGTCTACGCCGATGGCTTTTTCGAATGAAGCGCCCAGTTGGGTTTGGGTGTCGGGGTCTAGGCTGACTGCTTCGGCGATGTCTTTGTCTTTTTCGAGTGTTAGGGCGCGCATGATGACGACGAAGGGGATTTCTGTGGGGACACCGGGCATGGTGACGTAGATTGCGTCGTCGCTTTTGAGCTTGAGCTCTATGCGTGCGCGGAAGCCTACAGTGGTTGAGAAGATTTTTGCTTGGAAAATGGGACTGGTTCCTTTTTCGTCGATGTCAACTATGACGCGGTTGGGCGCCAAGTCCTCCATGGCGACGATGACGCGCTCAGAACCGTTAACGACAAAGTATCCTCCAGGATCGTCTGGGTCTTCGCCTGCTGCGATAAGTTCTTCGCGGCTCAGC
This sequence comes from Candidatus Bathyarchaeota archaeon, assembly GCA_963702095.1. GTDB lineage: Archaea > Thermoproteota > Bathyarchaeia > Bathyarchaeales > Bathycorpusculaceae > Bathycorpusculum. The sequence continues at coordinate 667,759 of OY969706.1, read as the reverse complement.
TGGCTTAGGAAGCAAAGTTTGCTTTTTAACATGACGGGGATGTTGCCGATGTAGACTAACTCCGTGTCTTGTTCTCTGCCGTCGATGACCGGAGTCATTTCCAACGCTATAGGCGCGGAATACGCCAAGTTTCTAAGTCTTGCTTCCATGGGGTAAATTTCATGTTTGGTGCCGTCTACTTCGGTTGCGTAGGGACCGGTGATGCGGCTCTGCGGGTCTATGACCCAGATTTGGCCTAGCTTAACTTTGTATGGGCTCTCTGGCACTTCGATGGGGATTTCGGCGACTTCGTCCACGACTTCTTGGAGTCCATGGTCGATGAATTCGTTGTAGCTGTCGAGGTGCTGGCGGACTAGGCCTTTATCGTTGAAGAATGTTTTGAGGAGATAGTGAATGTCTTCTTTTTGGACTTTTTGTATAGTTGTCAAATTTTTAATTCTCCCATAAATTTAACATAAAAGTATAATGGTTACCGTGATTTTTGGGTAGTGGGGTGTTTTTCAAGCTTACATTTCCTCCGATGCTGGTTGGCCAACTTCGAAAAAGGAATCTCCGAACGCGAACTTTTCTAAGAGCACAAACACATGCTTCATACCTTTCTAATAAACTTTTTTATGGACAATGCGCGAGAAGACAAAGACTTCTACACTTTAATGCAGCCCGGTGCTTAAAAACCAGCAGTCTTAAGGTTGCATAAGGCGAAAAACAGGAATCAAAACAAAAAAGCGGCTCGTTGACGCAAAAAGTATCTGTCTTTGAGAGGCGAAACTAATTGACCTCGTTATGGTTATTTTTTGTTTTTTTCTAGTGTTAGATGAAGGCAGAGTCGCCCTTGCTCTTCTTCTTCCTGTGGGTTTGTCTGGCGACTGCTTTTCTGCCTCAGCATCTAGGCCACATTGCAAGCAAGTTGTGGACAAATCCGCAAGCAAAACACCAATTTTTCTCCATTTCTAGTAACGCACAGTTCTATACCGATTGCGTCCCAACCGCCGCCTACGCTGCATCTGCGCCTCAGTCACCCTCGAATCACCCGCCTTAACATCAACCACCGTGGCTTCACCCTCTGCCCCACCGAAGAAATCACGCCGCTGCACCACAAAATCGCCGCCCCGCCCCAGCTTTTTGCAGTCATTACCCTGCATAGCTTGATCGTAGGCAAAGCGGTCTTTGGCGATGCTGCCTTTTTGGCGTTTCGCATGGGGAAAACGGCGGTTGGTGTTGCCGAAGCCGTAGGGTTTGTCGGTTGAGGTTTTTTTAGGCACCAAGGTAACCTTTGGGTTGCTATTCATTGAAGCTCTATTAAAAAGTGCCGCTTTCCATGGAAAAAGCGGTGTTGAGGGTGATTTAACTTAAAAAGCCTGGCTTAAACAGTGCAGATTGTTGAGAGCCGACTTTTCTATGGATTAGGGATTGCCTATCTGTTGTGTCGCCCACTTTTTGGCTTCTGCTAAGTCGCCGGCGTTTGGTCTGCCCCGATGAGTAAAACCAAACGTCTGCCCTAAACAAATAAAATAATCCGCCTCCAACCGCTGCCCCCTTGCTTCAACAGCCTTCTTAACACTCTCATAAACCAGTTTGTTGCTTGCGCCGCCGCCTGCCCACGTCATAAACAGCAAAAACCGTTTGCTGCCCTCTTTGAGTTCGACCGCTTTTAGATAGTTCAGTAGCTCCGTGTAGGGTTCGCCGCCTCTGATGCCTGTGCCGAAGAAAACCAAGTCGTAGCCATCCAAGGGCAGGGTTGAAGCGTCAAAGTTTTCGGTTAATTTTACCGCTTTGCAGTTTGCTTGGGCGGCTACTGCTTGGGCTACTTTTTCGGTGTTGCCACGATGGGTCGAATAAACAACGATTGCGTTCACGGCATTCCACTATGGGCGTTTGGTTATGTTTACGTATGCGGCTTTGGCTATTTTTGCCTTCCCAATTTGCTCTTCTATAGTGGGCTGTAGCTGTGAATCCATTTCATACCCGATACTATTACGGTCGTTTTGTATAGCAACCTTCGTTGTCGTACCTGAACCCAAAAACGGGTCCAGTACCAATTCGCCTCTGACGCTGAACATGCGGATAAGCCGCTCTGCAACCTCGTCGGGGTAAGCTGCCGTTCGGCGCTCTAACTCATCCACCGTCTGCCTAGTGCCTTTGAACTCCCAGATTTGGCTAAACCACTCATCCCGCTGCGCCTTCGTAAACTTACTTTCATAACGCTCGGCGTGGTGGGGCTCGAATTTACGCAGTTTCCCCTTGCGGAAAAGCAGAATAAACTCGCAGTCCAAGGTGACATAGGCGTTTGGGGGAAGAAAGCCTGAGCCGAGGAAGGCGCCTTTGCCCTTGTACTTTGGGCGGTTCGTTGGTTTCTTCCATAGAATGTAGGGTAAGGTGGTGAAGCCAGTTTTTTCGCAGGCTTCGATGACGCGGCTATGGTTGGGGAAAAGCTGGAATCTGCCGTTTACACGGCGGGTGGCGTCGCCGATGTTTATGGCTGCTATGCCGCCGTCGGTTAGGACACGGTAAGCTTCCGCCCAGACTTCTGCGAGGCTTTGGTGCATGGCGTCGTAGATTTGCCGCACCGCTTCGTCGTCTTTGTCCCCGTCGAGTTTACACCATAGCTTCTTGACTGCGGGGTCTTGGCAGAAGAGTTCATCCCACATCGCAATCATAGGGTACGGCGGAGAAGTAACCATCAAGTGGACACAGCCGTCGGCGAGTTCAGGCATTTGTTGGCTGTTGCCGAGGACGATTCGGTGCTGGGTGGGCATGCAGCCATATGTATGGTGGTGTAATGTTTTTACTTTTGTGGTAGTCAGACCGTTTTTTGGCTGCTTTTTTGGTCAATAGGCTCTACCCTCTATAGGTTTCTGCATATAGTTTCTAATAGGCTCCAGATATGATGCCGTGGACTCTCCCCTCTATAGGTGCAGTGCATAGGTTGGATATTAGAAGTCAAATATGCCCTATTCCTTGACTGAACATCCAACTAAGACAGTGGGAAATGATTAATAAGTCAGAACCCAACCATGTTGGTACTGCATTGGGCTACGGTAACCAAGCCAGGTCAAAGGTGAAGGACTCAAGATCAACGTTTGGCCGGCAGGTCTGGCCCCACGGATGGGATATCCTTTCCCGCAGGGGTTCGCAGGTTCGAATCCTGCCCGTAGCACCATTCCCGATGAGCATTTGTACTGTCCGCTGTTTGGCGGATCAACTTCACTAACTCCTCAGTAAGCACGCCAACCTGATGATCTTCGATGTTTAGCTCTGTGTGGTTGCCTCTGGACAGCGCTTCTCGTGTCAGTAGCTGCTCTGGGTTTTCGCCTAATGCCCGTATCATTTCTTTTATGGTGTCGATTTTGCTGATTGCTGTTTTTTTGCGTATGGCTAAGCCTGCTGCGGCGTAGATGGTGCGTAGTTTGTCGATGCCGAGGCTTTGAATGTCGTGGTAGGTGTCTACTGTGTGGCCCATAAAGTAATCAGCGTAGTCTTCTTGAACGCCAAGTGCGATTAGTTGGGTTTTGAAGTATTTGCGTATGCTATGAACGCGGAGGTCGTACATTGCGCCTGTTTTGTTGGGTTTGATAAAGCCTGCTTTGAAGTAGAGTTCGTGTACGATTTTTCGGAGTTGTTTGGTGCTTATGCTTTTTGGGGTTCGGCGGGTTTCATCGCGGATTAAAGGTGAGTCGTAGGTTATGTTTTCGGGTGGGACTTTTTTTGTGCCTTTTCTGCGTTGGTCGAGGTAGAGTTTTAGGTAGTATGCGGCTTCGGCGCCTAGGAACGTGTCGTAGTCGTGGTATTTGCCTTTGGTTATTTCGATTTCGACGTGTACGTGGATGGGTATGGTCCCTGCTTCTAAGTCGTCTTTGACATGTCGGTAGAGCAGTTTGGAAAAGGTTTCTTCTCGGAAACCGCCTAGTGCGAGGCATGAAACGATGACTTTGCCGCGTAGATCGGTTAAGTCCAGCATGGTTGCGAGTTCTTCAGGTTTTGGTGCTCGGTCTTTGTAGACGACTCGTCGGCTTAGGGGTTCGGTGAGCTCAATTTTTACGCCGTTGACGCGGTAGAAGGTTTTTACGGCTTTGATGCGGTTCTCTACGCCTCCGGGTTTAAGTCCGTCGTCTTGCAGCTGTGCTAAGTAGTCGTTGAGGTATCCGGTGTGGTTTTGTACGCGTTGGGGGTCAGGAATGTTTCCTACTGGTTTTAGGTCTGCTATGATTAGGTCAGGGGAGTAGCCGAGCCATGTGGAGTATCTATAGAAGTTGACTGTGTAGACGAGGCAGCTTTTGTAGCTTCCACTGTAGTGACGCAGTAGGTGTCTGGCGAGTTTGATTAGGCTTTGATTGTCGAAAACGAATGGTAGAAGGGCGGGTCGGTCGCTGATGAAGCTGGTTATGATGTAGTTTACGAGTCCTTTTTCTTTGGCGTCTAAGACTTTGCTTAGTTCCAGTGTGATTGGTTGTTGGAGTTTCCAGTTTCTTAGGCTGCGTGTGATGATGATTTTGTCGCTTAAGATTTCGATTGGCAGCTTGAGGTCTTTTATGTCTTCGATGGTTAGTTGCTGTTTGCGGATGATAGGCGGTGCTAGTCTGATGTTGCTCATTTTTTCTTGACTCCTTCTCTTAGAGTTTTTCGCTCCGATGGTCGGAACGCATACTCAACCTCTTGTATGGCTTGTTTGCTTTTTAAATTCAATTCATAATTTTCTGGTAGAGACTGCAAACCCACCGTAAACAGTTGCAAGTCCAAAATATCGCTTTTCAGAAGCACCAAACCAGAAGCTTTAGGGTCGCCGCCATGAAGCGTAGGCGGCTCAGCGTCTCTATCCCAAGATAAAACGAGGTACAACTCGCAATCGTAGACTAGCCAGCCGACGGCTTCTCTTGTCTGCGGTTTCATCAAAACAGCATAATTGCGGTTGTAGAGGACATGGTCTAGGTAGCGGACAAAAATCAGTTGCTGAGATGGGTTTGGGGAGCTGGTGCCTGCATCCCCTTTCAGGGATGACTTACAGTTTGTGCCTCCAATGCTGCCTGGGGGTTGTGTCACGTTTGATGTAAGTTCAGCCATTCCCTCCCACCCAACAGCCTATGATTTGACAACGTCTAAATCCGAGATTCCAAGCGTATCGCACAGATTCTTGAACGCCTGCAAAGCTTCCTTCTGCTTGTTCTGGTCAGAAATAGATAGAATTCGGTTTTTGAGTAGTTCAAGCTCAGACTTGAGGGCTAACTCTTCGATAAGCTGCAGTCTTTGCTCGTGGTCGTTTAGTACACGGTTGATCTTGTTTAGGATAGCGCCGATGTCTCTGATGATTTCTTGTACAGTTACTTTTTGGGGTTTAACCAAGCCTTTTTCACCTTGACCAACTCTCAGGCTAAACGTAAAAACTATCTATCGACACAACGAGATCATCTCGTTGTAGGGGTTAGCAACGAGACTATTCTGTTACGGATACATCTTTAGTGCATCTATTAGCTTTTGGAGTTGGTCTTCGGGCGCTATTTGAAGAAAAACGTTGAGGTCTTTTTTACTTAGCTCTAAGGCTGCCCTGCCTCTTAGGCTCAACTTGTAGAGGGGTGTAACGGAAAAATGTGCACGTATAGTCCTTGTGCCTTCTAATTCTAGCCAGTGCTGCTTGAAAAGAGCCTTCAGTCGCCGGTCAATGTTTTGTCTTCCTTTGCGTCTGAAGCCTTTGACGGCTCTAACCTCTCTGAATACGTCATAACTTGCCAAAAGTTTGCCCTCTGGGTAGAGAACCAGAAAGATGACAAAGTTTAGGGCAGCCTCTCTGCCGCTAAACACTTTCAGTTCTGTGCCCTTGCATCTCTTCCGAGTCACAGATGTCTACTCCCCCGACGGGCAGAAGAGCAAAAGCTGGGTGCTTTGGCATGCCATGCAGAGGCACGCCTGCTCCTTTCATGTAGAGGAAAATGGGCGTAAGTTGGAAGACTGTATAATCGCCTTTTCCGCTTTATAGAGCGGTTAAATTGGTTCTAGAATGTTTGATAGAACCTGCTCGCCATCCGCAGCGGCTTTAACAGCAATGCCAAAGCCATACCAAGTGGTAGGAGTAGCCGTCACTTTGCCATCATTTGTTAATTCGACAGGTGACCCCTTTATAACTGCGCCATTGGCCGCATAACTTTCAATGACTGCATTTGGATCGTCAGTTTCGCCAGCAGCCATCCAAGGCTTACCTGTTTTATCAGCCATCCAAAATAATCTCCAAAAGTTTTAACGTTCAGCCAAGGTCGTTCTTGGCCAGCTAGCCCCACAAAAGTGAGCATAAACTAAGGTCCACGCCCCAAGCGTTCTTTTGCCTTAAAAACTTCTGAGCGGATAGATTGACAGATACGTTGCATGCCCAAGCTTGAACGTTGCACCATTTGAGAAGGCAACAAACGCTCAAGGCAAGCAATATGCTCAGAGAGAGGAATCATAATTGACGGCTTTTTTAGCAATCCTCCACCGGGCAACTTCTTTCGCAGTTCCTCGATGGTTTTGTTAGCAGTAGACAGCTGGTTTTTTGCCTCATCGCAGGTATTCTCAGCGGTCTTGCATTTGCTCTCTGTGTCAGATAACTTTGTGTTAGCTTCTGAAATCTGTAATTTGAGGTTCTCGATTGTTTCCGTGTTCTGTCCGTTTACTTTTGCAGCGACCTTTTCAGCGATTAAATTCAAGTCTTTCTCTGCCAATTGTACAGGATTCTTACCCGTTGCAAGATGCTCTAGTACCTGAACGTTAGTTTCAGGCACACCTGGAACGGCAACAAGCGATAACTCGGGATTGAATAGGCCGTGCGGAACTTTGGCGTCCACTACGTCAAGCGTGTTGTAGTCAGCGCCGACACTAACGTGCTGAACGAGTCCATTTCTAATTTTATCAGCGGTGGCAGCGTCATAAATCTCAGCCTCATAATTTAGACATCGAGCAGCGGCATCGTAGTTGCACTTGGTTACTTTTCCAACAGCCGAATCAACAGCCACATGCTCAATATAGACAGGGGCATCAACCAACTTGTCAGCAAAAGCTCGGAGTTCTTCAGGCGTATAAACGTTAAAGTTCCTAGACATTCCAGCGGCCAATGCAACTCCGCCGATTCGTAAGGGCTTCTCTGCTACTGCTTCAAGGACTTTGAAGGGAAGAACCGAAGATACGTGCTCCCGAACATGCTTACAATCCTTACAGCCAGAGCCATCCTGAGACATAGCTAAATCGCCAAGAAAACAATTCTGCGATTAAGCATTAATGGCTTGAGAGCCAAAACAGGATACTACCATAAACAGGATAACTAGAGATTTTAGGAAACGCTGAACCTAACTAAAAATGGGTTTGGGGCGTAGCTACTCTAACTACTGCCGTTTGGTTTAATGGCTTTCAACACAATTAGAAGAACTTTTGTTTTTTCATTATCCATATTAAGACGTAATATTCTAATTCTTCCGTGCCTTACCACTTCTCTATACTCATTAATTATTATACCCTCTTTTTCTAATGTGACAAGGTTCCTGTTCAAATCATTGTAAGTACTATTAACCCTTTGTGCTAATTTCATCACCCGAATTTCCCTTGTTGATGAGAGTTCCTCGATAATTTTTTGTCTCAAAGAGGAAGCAAGAATTTTATTGAGTTCCAGCTAGCAATCCCCCTTAGAGCAAACTGAATAACAGCACTCGGTAAGTACTGAAATCATGCAGATCATCAGGGAGATGATTGGTAACTAAGCATAAAGAGCATCCATCTCCACAAAGCCATCATGGCTTATCGTAGACCAAAAAGCCATGTATCTAAAACAGACTTATCTTAAAGAATCAATGAGTCTTTGAATTTGATCGTCAGACACTGTTTCAAGGAAGCTATCTAAATTTATTTTGTCTAAAGCTAAAGCCGCCTCAGCTCTGACCGTTAAACCATATATAATCGAATCCCAGCCTGGCTGAGTTAGTTTACTTCCTCTCTCGTCAATCCATTTCTCCCTCAATAACGCCTGTATACGTCTTGTAACTGTACGATAATCCACATGCCTAAACTCTTTCAAGTGGCGAAGTTCTTTGTAAATGTCATAGCAAGAGTAGTCTTTCTTTCGCATTATCTGAAAAATAGCACGGTTTAAACGGGCTTCTCGTCCACTGAAAACTAGAAGCCGAGTACCGTTATTAACCGTAAACATTCTTTCCCCCCGATATTAGCTCTGAAGGGGGTAAAACAACAAAGCTATCTAACCTTAACGCCTGTCAATTCGACAAGACCGTTAGGGGCAAAAAATTTCTAGGACTGCAAAAATCAAGGGAATTTCTTGTTCATCGGCTTTTATATATCAAGTTTGCTAGCTTTGATAAAAAAACGGGATGGATTGAGTATAAAAGACGGTTTCTATAACGGTATATTTCTAGACCTAGAAAAAGTTAACGCAAGGCATAAACAAGAATAAAACTGGAAAAGACTTGTTTGCGGCGCAAGATAGCCCTATGCATTAAGCGCCTTTCTAACTAAAACTATTCTGATTGACACATCGTTAAGGTTGTGATTAGCTGTTGTAATCTCAACAATTTCTAGATCTAATCCTATGAAGGGCTCAATCGTCTTGTGAAATTTTTTAGGGATTTTAATCAGAACCCCGCGATAACGGTATTTCTGTTTCCATTTCTTATAGGATTTCTTAATCCAGAACTCTTGGAACTTTACCAATTTGACCCCCCATATAACTAACTCCCCAATTAAAACGGCTTTTTTGTTATTAAATTGTCAAATTGGATCAAGTTCATACAATCTTTCAGCATACTTACGAGAAATAGCTTTGGGAGATTATCAGGGTTATTTTTTGATAGCCAGACGCATAACTGCTTTTGTTTTTTTGGGAAATTCTAACAGTTTGCAAAGATTTCCTTTTTAATTTTACACTCATAACCATTTACCACACCTCTGAAAATAGGATTTTTTACGAAAATAATCCCTTTGTTCAGACTCCAAGTCATCGATTGTTCCATGAATTTTTTTATTACACTGGCAATTTCGACATCAAGGGATTTCAGCTCATTAAACCAAACTTCAGCGATCTTTACAGCCTGAGGGCATTCATAGCTGCATGGAAAGAATGGAATAACCTTAATTCCAAAATACCTTAAAAGCGGATTAATTAACGGATTGACACCCACGTGCACACATGTGCCGCTAGTAATAGCGCCAGGAGTGCATTGAGCTATTTCGTAGCATGGGTCGAATATTTCTCTATTTCCCCAGTATTGCTGAAAGGCTTCTGAGCAGCAATTAGGATAACCTAGCAGTTGACCAATTGCTATATGGTTATTTTCATTTGAAAGATTTACGAAATTTTGTGCTGTTTCAAGCTTTCTTGCAATGACACCGTATATTAGAGCGTTGGAATCTATCGCCTTAACAGGATTGTGCTTATGACTGAATCCTACGTATGACTTACTTCTAAGCATGGGCAGAAAGACAAGGCCATCCATTGTTATCTTTTCGATTTCTCTGTCAAAACTTTGTGGATGCATACAAAATATGTTAGCGGCTCTTATTCCCTTTTTCACCAGCGCGTATTCTGAATTAGCGGTTATTTTAGCAATAGAAGGCAAATACGAAGCCCATTTTCTTCTAGTTTCCTCTGAGCTCCAAGAAATTTTTATGAAGGGGTTGATTTCTTTCACATTGATTCCTCTTTTAATTGGTTATTTTATTATGATCGCTTGGTAAAGGGACTATACTTGTTTGGTTTTGTCTTTCTTGTTGGTCATATAACTGAACCGCCTTCCAAGAAGACGGGTTTTTAGCGGTTTTCCATGACATACACCTAAAAGGATCGTTTTTTATCCCTTGGCTGAAGGTGTGGAAATAATCTTCTGAACCAGCATAATGAGACATGAGTTTAACATTGGGAAAAGTGCTTTTCAGTTGATTTTCAATTTGTAAGTATAAATCATAAATGGGCTTACACCATCTTGTTTTATTCCGCCAATCCCCTTCTGCTCCTTCAGCAGGGCATCCTCCATAGCAAACATCCCAAAATCTGCAATGGTAACAGTCGGTCTGTTTTAGAATGTCATATCTTTCATAGGACAGTTGTGCCCTTGTATAGAAAGAGTCCTCTTGGTGCGTTCGATCACAGTTAGCGACTATACCATCAGGCAAGATAAGTTTGGTTTGAGTGCAAAAATAGTCACATTGTCCATAGGAACAACTTGAATTCCCAAATCCAAGCAAGCTGTCGCTAAACTCTCTGAAAGGTTGCCAGTGAAGATCATCGTATTCTTTCATATGTTGGTAAAGGTATATCCAAGCTTGTGACGCCTCTTCGGGTGTTAATTCAATCTTTCTTACGTCGGGCAGGTTGCTCCACATAAAATTTAGCCGGCCATCTTTGACGCCGTGGTTTCTCAACATAAGAATAAAACGAAGAAGCGCCATGAGTTTGCAATTAGAACCAGCATTGACTTTACTCAATATTGTAAGTATACCTACTGATATGCCTGCCTGACGAAGCCTGCTTATGTTATTAATCACTTGATTAGTGTAATTTCTGTTTACTTTTCGATTTCGAGGGAAGCCTCTCAATGAATTTAAAGGTCCATTTCCATCGATGCTTATACCCACTGAAGTGCGGTACTTTATAAACATCCTAATTAAGTCCTCATCCAACTGATAACAATTCGTTTGCAAAGAGGAATATCCCTGAAGATCAACCATTTTCCTAAGTAAAACTTCAAAGTCTTCTCGAGGTACCAAAGTGCATTCACCGCCATGCAATGAAAAAGTTTCATCACTTGATTGTTGTTTTAGCTGTTCCATGGAATCTAAGATGGATTGAAGATCATATTTTTGTGCGGTGTTCCAATAATGATTATGACCGAAACAATAGCTACATCTTAGGTTGCACGCGATACTTGGTAGAATCAATGTAGTTATTTTTATTCCTCCATGTTCTAAAGACGCTTGTTTGGGGCATTAAGCCAAACGATAGGTTTCCGAAACACTATTTGCTATTTGGAGTAAATGTTTGATTTAATATAAGTAAAAAAATAGGGAAAGAAAGAGGTTTTTTCGTTTATATCGTTGTTGCTTGTTGAGCCTTTAGATCAGCGTTTTCCTTTCTTAGGGCCGCATTCTGCGAGATCAGTTTTTTTACGACGGAATCCACTTGAACTATCATTTCGTTGACGATTAACTTTGTTTTGATTTGTTGTGCTGGCTGCAACTTCTGTGTTAATTCGCTTATTTCAGACATATTATTCACCTTTTTGTTGATTATGCGTATCGGGCTGTTAATGTTACGTCTGAGTAGACAGGTATAGGATCACCCATTGCATAGCTGTTGTTGAAGAGTATGAAACACCAGTAACCATAGTTGAAGTCTACGTAAACTGTTGAAGTCCCTTCGGGCACTGAAACTGTTACAGGAGTTGTTCCTACATACTGGCCGTTAACGCTGACACCTACATTGACGTAATCTGATATTGGGTCAAGGAATGCATTGATAGTTAAGTTATGGGTTGGCTGATTTGCAGCGAATTCTGCCGAAATTGAACCGTCTCCAGTGACGTTGTTGAATGTGTACGTGTAAGGGCTGCTTTGAGCCCCTAAATGCTGACTACTATTAATCACAACATCTGAAATCAAATAGTTTGAGTTCGCTGTTATCTGGAATTGTTGATTATCGCCTGAAGCCACTGGGATATATTGCCTGTAAATGTTTTGAGGCGTTGCAACTATTGAACCGCCCATACCTGCTGTTGGAGAAATCAAATGCATTGAAATGCACTCAGTCCTATAGATTCGATAGATATTTATGCCAGCTCCGTCGCACATCTGAATTTGGCGGTCGCCTAAGTTTGTGAGTCTGACAGTGTTTGAACCAGTGTCATTATAGGCGTCAAAATCTGCTAAATCAATGCTCGGGAATGAACAGTTGTTATACTGCTTGCTTATATAATAGTCACCGACCGAGACGCCATTAAGGTACGCCCTTAAGTGAACATCCGTAGAGCCATTGGTAGCTTTAATTTGATTGAAGTTAAACATGCATATTTCTTTAGCAATATAGTTGTGATCATCGCCAAGTGGTGTGGTCCAATCTTTAGCCCAGTTGAATGACCATTCAAAGTAATTTCCGCTTGCTAAGTATTCGCCTTCATGGTAACCATCGAAATGGAATGTATAGCTTCTTCCTCCACATTGATTTATGTTGCAGGGATAATCAATACGGTACTGATCTAGAGTTCCGGTAGCGGGCGTCTGAGGAACTTCTGAGCATGGGTTATCTGCAAGTCTCTGCATTGTATAAGTTCTAACAACTTGAAAGTCTATGAGTCTAACATCACACTGTTGGCTATAGTTGTAAATGACGATGCAGTTTAGTCCTGTATCATTATAGTCATAATTGTTATTGACAAGGTCATAGCATTGCTGCGCCCCTTGACCAACAGCCCCATTGATATAGCATAGATCTTTTTGTACTCCTAGGTTTAATTGAAAGCTAAGTCGAATATCGTTGGTGTCGCCGGGTGAGATTGCGATGGGAGCATAATACAGCAGGCAGGCGTCTTTATTCGAGTATCCTCTTGGTTGTGTGCAAGTAAAGCTTATTGTGCAACTACCAGGATTTCCACCTGTTCCTTTCGGTACAGTAATGTTAACTCCATGTCCTAGGGATTGTGGGTTTCGCCAATAAGTTACTCCAACATTCCCCATAGATTGGGCATCAGTGTTGTGAGGATCGCATTGGAAGTTTGTGTCCCAAGTTTTTGCTGGAGGATAATTCGGAATTTGATCGATATGCGTAGAAGTATCAGCATGATCATATGGACACATAAGTTACGTCCTCCCCAAGTCTAAAGTCTAAACTTCGCTGGAGCCTATTTGTTTCTTTCAAATTATTGAATTTCTTCATGTTTTACACCTTTTAGGTGAAGGTGAATACTATTAGGCAAGGTTAAAACAGGACGATATGTTTGTCTAACAAGCGGGAGACCATATTAACATATAAAATCAGTAAGTCGTACAATTCCCTGCAGACCTGCCAATTTGTAAAACTTTTTATTTTACCAGACCATACAGATGACAAGTGAGCGCAACCTGAACAAGCGTAAATATATTCTAATATTAACCGTTATTGGTCTGTTGGGGTCATCTTTGTTTTTACAGGTTAAATTATGTTTTGCAAACCCTGAAGATGGAGAGTTCAGCCCTTCGGACGGGGCTTTAATTGTTCCTGACCAGTATAAAACTATACAATCCGCCATAGATAGCGCTAAACCATGCGATATGATCTTTGTACGTTCTGGCACTTACAATGTCGATTACATAACAGGAGGCGATGTGGCTATTCTGATAAACAAGCCTATCTCTCTGATCGGTGAAAACAACAAAAACACCATTATTCACGGAGCAGACGCCAGGGATGCCCAAGCGGTAATTGGGGTTGTCTCCGATAACGTCACTATCTCAGGCTTCACAGTTACGGGTTACGCTGGAACGGAGATAGGGCTTTGGGATTATGGTGAATATAACGGTGTAAACCCATCAGGAGTAGAAATAACGGATAATATTATTATAGCCAATAAGTCAGCCGGCATTTCTACTAATGAAGGAACAAACAATACGATTGCACGTAACTTGATTAGACAAGCTTCTTTTGGAATAATTGTTAGCTCGTCTGATACTTCAATTATAGGTAATACCATTACAGATTGTGATATTGGTGTTCAATTTTCAAGCTGCCACGATATTATTCTTCAGGCGAATATGATTTCAAACAATGGATTTAGCACAAACGCAGGTGAGTTTGGCGGCCTACTAATTGGACCGAATGCTAGTGATCTCAAGATTTTCGAAAACCGAATCCAGAAAAATAGAGATTTTGGTATTAACTTTAACGATTTTTGCCGAGATTCCAATGTATACTCTAATAATATTACGGATAATGGTGTTGGAGTAAAAGTAAGCAATTTCCTTCTATGGCCCTTTGCGCCTGAGGTCGGAAATGGAAATAGTGTATTCAATAACAATTTAATCAATAATACAGCAAACGCAGTTGTAGAGAGTGCATATCCCCCAAATTTGCTGCTTATGGTTAACCAGAGTTACAACGGTCAAGTAATTGGGAACGGCACCAATGTTGTTTCTTGGGATAATGGCTATTTTGGTAACTATTGGAGCGATTACACTCCACAATCGCAAGTAGCAAGTACCTCTGGAATAGGCAGCGCATCTTACACTATAAATGAAAACAACATTGACCATTATCCGCTAATTAGCAAGATTAACATTTATGCAATAAATTTAGGATCTACAGATCCAAAGACTGCTACCGATAACTTTCATATTGACAGCTTTGTTGTCATCACCACGATCATCATAGCACTACTTTTTGTATTGACAGGCATAATTTTAGGAAAGCGGCGTAAACGCTGACACCTTAAAAAATATGATACTGAGAAAAAAGGAGATTTTACCTTAAAAATTATTTGCCCTCATCGTTCCATATTCTGGGTTAGGGACCTCGGAGCCACATTTTAGGCATTTATAGCTACGAATGCGCTTCTTTCTACAGCTCTCACAGTTACTTTGAGCAATAGGGGTTCCACATCCTGGGCAGATGAGTTCTCTGGGCTTGATTGTTTCACCTCCAGTTTTGGCGGAAAAATAATTAATCATTTCTTGAATTTTACGGGAGTAGCGCTTGATTGGAGTTTTTGCCAGGTATTATGAATCTAAATTTTTACCGATTTACTCTCTGACCATAATCGCCTTATCGTTGGCAGTTCAATTTGCCGTTTGTATGACTAGCCATTTTTCCACTTTAGGAATTTGCTGAATAGAAATCAATCAAACGGTGGTTTTCGTAAATAGCCTCTGAAAAATTACTTCTCGAAGTGGTTTGGCAAATATACCGTTTCCTCATTAACCTAGATACCGTAGTTTAATTGGGGGAAACACATGACCAAATGCACTCTAAATGGTGAAGTGACAAAAAAGAAAATAACTGCAACGTTGACAATAAAGGGCTTCATAATTTATTGCACGAACAAAATAAATGAGATGGAAAAAAAGTTTGATTGGGAGAATGCATTGATAGACGCTATCATAATTAGCGGTGTAACTTTTTTTAGCGCATTAGGCGGTGGTGCAATAACTGGAATTAATACACTAAATGCGATAGAAGCGGCTTCTGTGGCAGCATTATCTCAGTTTTTTGTTTTTCTGGCTTTAAAACGAGGCTTAATACAACAGAAGGAAGCAAATGCTTGAAACCATATGAGATAAACAACTGCTAAAATTCTTGGAGGAATCCTCATTTTCACACAATACCACAATAGGAACGAGCAATCAAATGACAAAATAAACAACTAATTATGAACCCAAGAATAATCCGACAAAATGCACGAGTTCCTTATAAATTATAATCCCGAAGAACAGTTGGACATTTGGTTTTTAGAGTGTCTATAAATTCTAAGTCAGCTTTAGCCCGCTTAATTTTTTTAAGAGCTTTCTTTCGAGAACGAGATACATTAGGTGATTCTATCTTTAATTTCTTAGCAATTTTATAATCGGATACCCCCTCTGCCTTCAAACGCAAAATCGCTTTCTCACGCTCAGTCAACGCCATAAGCTATGTCTCCTCTTCAGAAGCACTATGTATGTTTACGCCTTCGGCTAGCACGTCTTTCTCTGAAGCGTTGTAAGCGTCTACGCCAAAGTTTGTCATAGCCCAGCACCAACCCCGCCGCTCAACAACCACTGAATCCAACTCTTTAGCCAGCCGCTTATTCATGCGTACAATCCGTCGAGTCACTTGATGTCGGGTAATGTTGAACTCAACCAATTTGGCGGCTATGTCTTTAGGCAACAGCCCAGAAGCGCCTGCTTCAAACAGCAACTGAAGAATTGCCTTGTCGACCTCATCGCAGCAGGCCGCTTCTTCGATAAGCGATTTCTCAAAATGCAAAGTATCCTTCAAGCCAGCAAAGATAACTCTGAGCAACAGCTTTATCTCAGCGACGTCGCGGTCGAGTTTCTTGTCCTTGGCAAGTAGGTATTTGAGTTTCCCGACCTTGTCGTCTTGGCTGCGCTTCTTTTTCTCTGCTTTTTGGGTTGAAAATGCCGTGTTTTGAACAGGTTCATCGCTTGCTTCCATGTCAAAATGCACACTCCAAGGTTTTCGCTCCATTCAGACAGGCAAGTTTTAACAGTCTGGCATCTATACACCAAGCAACCGTAGAAAAGCAACTTCCAAAAAGCATGGACTTTTCCCATACCCTCGCCTATGTACTAAAATGGCTTTTGAACAGGTTTCAACAGCCAAAAAACTGAAACTAACGCTAAGACACATAGCTTTTTCCTCCCTCTCCACCAGTTTGAGGTGCCTCTTGGGTAGCTCCCTCTAAATTGCCTACAAGTCGCCCTAAAGCGTCCGCGACCTTAGCCAAGTCGCAACCCATCTTCTCCAGTTTTGCAAGACTGCCTGAAATCCGCTCTAAATCGCCAAGCGCAGTTTCTACTTGTCCTTCCAGTTTCTTAACCCGCTCAGGCATCAGCAAATACTCGACTGCAGCATCACGACCCAGATGATCCAGTTCTCCCTCGTCTTCTCCTGGGCTATCATCAATCAACCGCTTAGGCGTGCTCACCTCAAAATACCGGTTTAACAGATTGGCTACTGGGTCATCGATGCCTAACTCATGACGATTGTTAATTGTTCCCTGCCCCAAAACACAACCATACTTACTCATTAAACCCTGAGCGACACGGTCAGCCAAATTCTTAGCTAAAGTCACCAGCTCTCCGGGACTGCGACCATAGAAAGTCTCAACATGAACAATCCAAGACGTCGTCGTATGCCTCACCTTGACGCCTTGCTCTAAACCCAAAAGAGCGGTCCAATTCTGCATCTCAATCCGCTTAAAATCCCCCGATGGATAAACTCCTTCACGCAACACCGGATACTTGAAGAAACATCGATGCAACCGAAACACCCCGCTGCTAAAGAGGACTCCCTCACAGGATATGAGAAAATTTTGACCTCGCTCAGTTAACTCGTAATCAATGATGTTACTGCGTTTCAAGCGACGGATTAGACCTGCCTTTTCAAGCTTCTTAACATAGTAAGCTACATGCTGGCGCTTCCATCCGCGTACTCGTCCTATCTTGGCAGGGTACATTTTGACTTCGATGCCTTTGAGTATGGGTATGACGCGGGAGCGGACGGTATTGAAGTCAAATTTGACTTTTGACTTTAAACGCGAAATATTTTGACTTCTATCTCCAGACGTGGGGCCCAAAAAAATCAATCTCTCTTCGCTTTCAAGAACCGCCCACATGCTTCAGAAATAGCGATACGATTAATGACTGCTCTAGTCCCTTTTAGGATTGGCTCGATACAGCGCCCACACCAAAAGAGGCAGTCCATACAGTAGAATACTTGTTTCGAGAGAGAATTTGAAAGTGAAGAAACCGTTTGCGTAGAAAAAGAGGGGGAGGAGGCAGTACGAAAATGCTTCTGGTGTCGGGCATCCTGCCCGTAGCACCACAAAACCTTGTTTATTAGAGAAATTTTTAATACCAAAGACAATAGAATAGTGGGATGCAACTGGTGATGTCAGGATGGTTGAAGCGGTTTTTACAGACGAAGACAAAAGGAATCTCAAAGTCATAGCGGAAGAACTACCTAAACTACGCATAGTTGTTGAGGAACTCAAGGAGACACTGGAAATTTTAAGTGATGAGAAACTGATGAAGAGCATTCAAGCCAGCCAAAAAAATGTTGAAGAAAATAGAGTGCTTAGCTACAAAGAATTGCTCCGAGAGTTGAGCATCGATGAAAAAGAGCTTTGAGTTCACCTTTACCAAAGAATTCCTAAAAAAAGCTCAAGCGCCTCGATAGGCAAACCCAAATCAGAATCCTAAGAGAACTGGAAATTTTAGAAGACAAGCCATTTGCTAGCAAACAATTGGTGGGACGTTTAAGTGAGCTTAAGTCTTTTCGAACGGGCGATTATAGGGTAATCTACCAAGTGTCTGAGCATAAAATCATTATCCGAACTATTGGGCACCGCAAAAAAGTTTATGACAAATAAAACGTGAACCTTTCCCGCAGGGGTTTGCAGGTTCAAATCCCGCCCCACAGCATAATTTACACTCTCCAATTTTACAGTGAATTTTTAATAGAGCCTAATCCTTGTATGTGGTAATCTTTGCTCGGTGACATGGTTGACTAAAGCAGTCTTGACAGAGGAAGAAAAAAGGTGCATCGTGGCCTTAGCTTTGGAGCTCGCTAACATCCGCAGGCAACTCGACCAACTCACCGAAGCCCTATCGAAACTCGGCGACAAACAGTTTTTTAAGTTATTCAGTGAGGATAGCGAAAAAGGGGATTTGACGGAAAAACAGGTTGATAACTACCAGTTAACGCTGCAAAAACGGGCAGACGCAGCTGAAAAAGAATTTCGGCACTAAGCCCCTTGCAAGGGCGATTAGATTTTGAATTTCTTGAACTTCGGCGCTTCCAGAGCTGACAAAACAAGGTACCTTACATCAACCGGCAAATGCTCAAGCTGCCAATTTTGCTCCGCCTCAACCGAACCACCCGCAGCCTTCACAGCTTTCAGTGCATACAGTGCCGCTCCAAGCGAGTGGTCAGCCATGTGAGCGACTGCAACAGCATGCCCCACGGCACGGGCAACCGCTACCGACGCTGGATTGGATGATTCACGCCCGACAGCATGTGCGGCAATAGCGGCGTTTCTTGCATCGCCAACCGAAGCTTCCTCGTGTTCCCAAGCCGCGGCTACCTTCAGCGCGTTTTCCAGGCGTGGGTCAACTTTTTCCCCAAAAAGTGGGCGTACATGCTTGGCGCATTGGATTGCCCACTGCATTAGTTGCCGATGCTGGGTTTTTGTTAGGGGTCCGCCTCTGTGTTCGGCGACAAAGCGTTTATCCCGCATTTCTGTCACTGCTCATTTCTTTGCATATCTGGAGCCATAAGCGTTTCCCGTGGGTCGCCGATGCATAGGTAAAAATGTTATGTTATTTGCTTAATGTTTCACAAAAACGTTAATAGCATAGTTATGTGTTGTATGTGGAGAGATACAAGTAAGCTATTTCTATATAGTTGCTGACAACTACATTCAGAGGCTTAATTGCATACCTAAACATTAAACCATTTCAGGAGGAAAAACTATGAAAAACCAAACACTACAAGCATCGATACTGTTCACTTGCCCACAATGCAGTGAGAACTTCGAATTCGACGCTATAGGACAAAACGAGTTTGTTCCCTGCCCAGTCTGCGGAACAGAACTCTTAACCGTCAAAGTAGGCGGCAAATTAATGCTTCAAGCCATAGAGCAAGCATTATGTTAAGAAAAAAGCAATTCTAAGTTTAACTTAGAAGGAGCTTAACCCTTTATTTTTCAATTTTTATCCACTAAATTTTACGTTATTAATAGCCTAGGAATGACAGAACAATCAGAATAACACCAAGCGCAAACGTGTAGATAGCGAAGTAATAGAATTTTTTACTAAGCACCAGTTTACGCACCAAAACAATCGCAATGTACCCCGCAACCGCAGTAACCGCTAGCCCCACGGCAAGATAAAGAGGGTTAAACAGGGCGCTCTCCGCCACAAAGTTGCCCCTCTGCAAGTAAGCGTCTACGCCTATGTTGCCAATTATCGCGGGGATAGAAGCTAAAAAGGAAAACGTGAAAACCCTCTCCCTCGTTATGCCGCTAAGCAACCCCGTGGCTATGGTGGCTCCGCTGCGGGAGAGCCCTGGAAAACTTGCAGCACCCTCCGCGACTCCCATAAAAAGAGCAGTTTTGTAGGAAATTTGAGGCGTTTTTTCCTTGGCGAATTTGGAGCAGTAAACTATAGCGGCGCCTACGAGGAATGTTACACCCATTATTAGGAGGGTTTGGTAGTTGTCAGAGAGAAAAATGTTGTATAAGACGCCGATTATGCCGCCGGGAATAGTTGCGACGACGAGTAGGGGGATGAACCTACCGTATTCAGAGTGAAAATCAAGGTGCACCAACGCGGAAAGCACCGCTTTTATCTCGTGTCTAAAGTAGAAAATCACCACTCCCAAAGTTCCAGCATGCAAAACAACGTTAAACAAGGGTGTAGCTTGGAAACCGATGAAGTGCTCAGCAATTCGCAGATGCGCAGTGCTAGATATGGGCAGCCATTCTGAGAAACCCTGAATCAACCCAAGAATAATGGTAATTGATAGTTGATCAAGCAATGCTGCCACCCTACGCCGGTTTTAAGTTACAGTCGAGCCGTCATTATTAATAGCTTTTGCAAAGCCACCAGCAGGATTACCTAAGAAAGAGTTGTGGATTAAATTAGAATCTGTTTTCTATAGTTTGTTATTGCCACAGGCTTCAGCTTTTATTTATTTTGTGTTTTCTAGTTTAAGAAGAAGAGAGTGTCGCCCTTGCTCATCATCTTCTTATGGGCTTAGCAGATGATTCTGTTTGGAGTTCTGCGACGCCAATGGATTACTGGCTGGTTGAGGAGCAAACCACAAGCAGAACCGCTTCATCCCTTTTTGGTCCACAGTGAAAAAAGGGAGAAATCATACTCCAGGGCGATTGCCACTATAGGTTTTAGGCGATATAGCATGATGCATCAGGCCAAGAATGCAGAAGCACCTCGGAAGCGACCACATCCTCGCAGTCACGGCGAATCTTCACCATCTCCTCCAAATAGGGCGCATCCAAACCAGCAAATCCCACCGACTGGTCAAGAGGCATAATATCCATCACATATGCGCCTAGGCTCCGCACGATTCTTGCCACTTCAACCAGATGCTCCGAGTTCACGCCTGGAATGTAGGCAGCGTCAACTTCCACCATCAAACCGGCGTCGGCGGCATTGCGTAAGCCTTCAAGCTGGTTTATGCTTAACACTTCAAAGGCTTCTCTGCCACGCAGGGTTTTGCCGTTTAAGCGGATGTAACTGTAAATCTGCTGGCCAACGTAGGAGTCAACGGCGTTCACTGTCACTTTTATGGCGTGGATGCCTAAGTCTTGTAGGAGAGCAAGTTTTCTGGGCAGCAACAACCCGTTGGTGACTACGCAGGTGGTGAAATAGGGAAATTCTTTGCGGACCATGCGGAGGATTTCGAAGGTTACGTTGCTTGTTAATGCGTCGCCTGAACCAGAAACTTCGATTACGCGGAGGCGGGGGTCGTTTTTGGCGGCGGAGCGGATTTGTGCGATGCTTTCTTTTGCTGATGTCACCTTTGGTTTGGTGTTTTTGGGGTCGCAATAGTTGTTGCCGACGTTGCTGGGGGATGTTACTACCAATTTGAGCTTGCTGAATTTGAAGCGTCCAACGTCGAGGCGTGGATGCTCCTCTAGCATGCTGGCGCAACTCTTTTTTTGCGCTTGAGCTTTGGTGTAGCTAAGCAGGGAGGTGCTTGGCTCTTCGGCTTCTGTACATATTGCGAGTTGTTCCATGGTTTTTTACTCCTTTAATGTATGGGATGGGAAACTGCTTTTAAAAGGGTAGTTGAGAACTCTTCACACTTGTTCATAAAACAACATAATAAATAGATACAATAGCTTAAAAGTCAAGTTTAAACATACAAAAACACGAGTAACCAAGAAAACGCTTAACAAACGCAAACAACTGCAGCTAACAAAACGCAAAATAACCCCGCACATATACATAGGAAGAGGAAAAAAACATTGGCAGCCCAAATCACATGGAACCTAACCTCCCTCTTCACAGATCCCTCCGACCCAAAAATCGAACAAGCCATCCATGAAACCACCGCCCACACAGACACCTTCGAAAAAAACTACCGTGGAAAAATAGCCACCCTATCACCCGAGGCATTACTGGAGTGCCTCCAAGAAGTCGAGGCGTTTGAAGCCAAATTTAGAGACCTAACCCTTTTCTCAAGCCTCTCGTTCTCCGCCGACATGACCCATCCCTCCACCCAGACGCTGCATGACCGCGTGGACAAGTTGGATGCTAAAATCAGCAAGCAACTGGCGTTTTACTCTTTGGAGCTGGGCAAATTGGTGAAGGCTAAGCCAGAGTTGATTGAGAACCCGGTTTTGGCGAATTATAGGCATATGCTGCAACGTGTGCAACGTCGAGTGGAGCATCAACTCAGCGAGGTGGAAGAGCAGCTTATCATTGAGAAGGATCAGTTCGGCGTGAATGCTTGGGAGGAGCTGCAGAGTAAATGGCTCAATACCCGCATGTTCGACGTGGTGGTTTTAGGTGAAAAGAAACAGCTAAGCTACGGTGAAGCTAATGGGCTTCTGCCAAATCCTGACCGTGCCACCCGCGAATCAGTCAACCGCTCCATCTATGGATTACTGGGCAAAGACGGCGAAATCTTCTCAGCCGCGCTAAGAGCAATCTGCAACGACTGGGTAACCGTTTCCAAACGCCGAAAATACACCTCACCCATGGAGTCAAGCCTCATCAGCAACGACACTGAACAAGCCATAATCGAGCGCCTACTCTTCACCATGGAGGAGGGCTCCGTAGTCTATCGCCGCTACCTCAAATTGAAGGCGAAACTGATGGGTTTGTCAGTGCTGGGCAACCACGACATCGTTGCGCCGCTCCCTGATACGCCTGAACAGAAATTTACTTATATGCAGGCAGAGGAAAGAATCACTCAAGCCTACAGTCGCTTCGAGCCAAACTACGCCTCTGCAGTACAGGAAATGTTCCAAAAACAGCACATCGATGCAAGCCCAAGGTTCGGAAAACGCAACGGCGCATTTTGTGCAAGCTACTACAAGGGCAAAACCGCATATATCCTACAGAGTTTCAACGGCACACTAAGCGACGTCTTTACTTTGGCGCATGAGTTGGGGCATGCCACACATGACTGGTACATGTCAAGAGCGCAGACGCTACTGAATACCAATGTGCCCTCTGTCGTAGCTGAGACTGCATCGATTTTCGGTGAACTCTTGCTAACGGATTTGATGTTTGACGGTGCCAAGTCTGATGCTCAGCGCAAGGCGCTGCTTTGTCTGGTTTTAGATGAGGCAGGCATGACTGCATTTCAGGTTACGGCTCGAGTGTGGTTTGAGCAGGCGCTCTACGCCTCCATCGAGAAAGGCGAATTTCTCGATTACCCCACCGTCTGCCGTCACTGGACAGACGCTCGCAACCGCATCTACGGCGACGCCGTCACATGGTTCCCAGAGATGGAAGCAGAATGGACTATGAAACCGCATTATTACATGGCAAACTACCGATTCTACAACTACCCCTACGTTTACGCCCAGATGTTCGTGTACTCGCTCTACGAGAGGTATCTAGAGGAAGGCAAGGCATTTGTGCCCAAACTGATGGCTTTACTCTCAGCAGGCAGCAGCAAATCACCCAGGGAATTGGGCACGGTTGTCGGGTTGGATTTGTCGGCGCCTGATTTCTGGAGGGGCGGCATAAAAGTGTTTGAACGGTTCCTCTGTGACCTTGAAAAAATCGTTTAATTTCCTGTTCGGATTCGAAGCGCTATATAATTGCCCTATATAGCCTGAGAATCAGGATTTATTGTTGGTTTATTGCAGTCACACAGCTTTATGAATCAAGGTTTCTGAGTATTACGCGTAGTTTTCCTGTTGTTTGGGAGGTGAATGTTTTGGAGAATAAAGAGAATATGCCAGCCCCCGAAATAACTTCAAAAGGCAAATACAAATGCAAAACAGACAACAAAGAATTCGACACCCGTGAGGATTATGAAAGGCCATTGCAAAGAGGAGCATATGGGCGGAATGTAGAGAACAAAATTGGGTGGCGGGCAAAAAGCCCGAATTTACTGTTTCTCTTCTTTTTCTTGGAAGAGCTTCTTGATCGCGCTGATTCTTGCTTTCTGCGCCAAAGTATCGCTTGTGACCACGGTTAAGGCTTCTTCGGGGCACCACTTCACGCATTGTGGCCCGTCAGCTTTGTCTTTGCAGAGGTCGCATACGTAGACGACTTTGGTTTCGGGGTGCAGCATCATGGCGCCGTAGTCGCATGCTTCAATGCACCAGCCGCAGCCGTTGCATTTGTCTTTGTCTAAAACGATGTTACCTGTGTCTTCTGCTTGTGAGAGTGCACCTCTGGGGCAAGCTGCGACGCATGCAGGGTCTTCGCAGAGTCTGCAGGTGACAGCCATGTTGGCAAGTTGGTTAACGCGAACTAGGCGGATGCGTGATTTAAGTGGATTGAAAGCTTTTTCTTTGTTCATGGAGCAAGCGTATTCACAGACTTGACAGCCGACGCATTTTTCTGGATCAGCAGAAATGAATTTTCTGTTGTGAATTTTAACCATTTTTTTTACGCCTCTTTTCCTTCAACTAGATTTGCGTATTCCTGCAAGCCTAACTCTTGGAGTTTGGCTTTAGTGGGGAAGCCTTCAACAGTCCAGCCGCGGGCATGATAGTAATCGTCCAGTAAGAGGTCAAGTTCCTCTTGGGTTACAACAGCTCCTTTGGCGGGTCCATCGTCAGTTACGGGTTGATTTAGCACTTTCCAAGGTAATGTGTCGTCGCTTCGGGTTAAGCCTTCGCGGGCGTTGATGAGTTTGGCGAGGGTAATTATACGTTCGCCTGCAACACCGATTTCGTCTGCAGACATCTCTAGACCAGTAACTGCACTGTAGAGTTTTGCCATTTCAGCAAGTTCCTTGTAGAAGGTGGCTTTGGAGTTTTTGCATACAATAAGTGAATCGATAACTGCCAAGATGTCCTCGTTTTCTTTAACGAGTTTACCGCGGCCTCTCTCAGCTTTGGTGCGGTCAACCTTACCCTTCATGTCTAATGCGTAGACGCCGCTGCGGTTATGGTCTGCTCCGCGGAAGGAAACAGCTGCGCCTAACGCGGTGGTTTTTAGGCATCTGAGGTCGTAACCTGTGACTTCTAAACCCTTGATTTGCTGGGCAAGGTGCTCACTGTTTTTGCCGATTTTTTGAGCTGCAACCTTTACGCCGTCTGCAAGCAGGTCGCCTATGCCTTCGCGTTTGCCGATTTTTTCGACAAGTTGGACAACTGCATCTGCGTTGCCGAAGTGGGCGTCGATTCCGCCAAGGTCTTCGTGGCTTATTATGCCTTTTTCATGGCAATCCATCAGGAAAGCAATTGTTACACCTGTGCTCTGTGCGTCTAATCCGTAGTAGTTACAGAGTTCAGCAGCTTTGATGATTGCGTCAAGCCGATCTACGCCTACGTTTGGTCCCAATGCCCAGAGGTTATCGTATTCCAATCGGGCTATGGTGCCTTTGTAGGGACCCTCCCTGACGAGTGCTTCGTGCTCACATCGCATGGCACATGAGTTGCAAGCGATGATTTTTGCGATGAAGCGTTCGTTTATTTCTTCGGGGCTTATGTTGGTTATGTCGTCGAAGTGTGAAGAGTTGTAGTTGCGGGTTGGCATACAGTAGAGGTCGTTGGCTACTTGGATGTTTTCAACAGTGCCTACAGTGCGGTATTTCTGTGCCGCTGGACCCTTCATGCGTTCATGGAAATCTCTAACCATATCCATAAATTCTTCGGGTTTCGCAACTGAAACATCGTGGGTTCCCCTTACAGCTATGGCTTTAAGGTTTTTGCTGCCCATAACAGCGCCTAAACCAGTTCTGCCGGCAGCACGGGTTTTATCGTTTATGATGGAGGCTATTTTGCTTTGTTTTTCACCTGCTAAACCGATGGAGGCTACACGGACGTAATAGTCGCCGATCTCGTCTTTAATGGCGTCTTCGGTTTCCCAGGGTGATTTACCCCAGATGTTGGCTGCGTCGAGGATTTGGATGGAATCATCGTCTATCCAGAGGTAAACGGGTTTCTCTGCTTTGCCAGTTAAGACAACCGCGTCGTATCCTGCGCGTTTTAGTTCTGCGCCGAAGGTGCCGTGGCTTACTGCTTCGCCGACGCCGCCGGTTGCGGGGGATTTGGATATGAAGGCGTGTCCGTTTCCGCCTGTTGGGAACATTGTTCCTGAAATTGGGCCATAGAGCTAAAACAAGCGGGTTTTCCGCGCTAAGCGGGTCTACGCCTGCTTTTGAATTGGATAAGTAGAGTTTCATGCCTAAGCCGATTCCGCCAACGTATTTTTTGGCGGTTTCTTCGGTTAATTTTTCCTTGCGGGTTTTGCCTGTACTAAGATCCACATATAATATTGTTCCTGCGTAGCCGAGCAACCTTTTCCCTCCGAGAGGTTAGAGTACTAATTTCAGTTAAAAGCTATATTAATCTAGTGGGTTCTTCGACTAAAAATTTACGGGAATAACATACCTTCATCCGAATGTACCATTCAGTAAGTTCGAAAAGGGGCGTAAAACAAAAATTAGAAAGATGACTCTGCAGTTAACCGATGTTTCCCCTACTTTTCATCGTCTTCGTGGGTTTGGAAGAGTTTCTTGATAGCGTTAAGCCGTGCCTTCTGCGCTTGCACGTCACTTGTCACAACTGTCAATGCTTCTTCAGGGCACCACATCACACATTGAGGACCCTCAGGTTTAAACTGGCATAAATCACACACATAGACAGTTTTCGTTTCCGGATGAATCATCACAGCACCATAGCTACAGGCTTCAATACACCAGCCACAGCCGTTGCATTGGTCTTTATCGATTATTATGTTGCCAGTATCAAGTGACTGCGAAAGAGCATCTCGGGGGCAAGCAGCAACGCATGCGGGATCCATGCATTTTCTGCAGGTGAGAGCTATGTTTTTAGTCTGCTTCGATCGGACGACGCGAATGCGGGATTTGACTGCGTTGAACACTTTTTCGTGGCTATAGGAGCAGGCGTATTCACAGGTTTGGCAGCCGACACATTTGTCTGCGTCAACGGTGATGAATTTCCTATTATGAATCGATACCATATTCCTAGTTCTCCCTTCCCAATTGCTCAAGATCTAACTCTTTGAGTGTGTCTTTTGTTGGAGCACCCTCTTTATTCCAGCCGCGGACTTCATAGTAATCGTCAAGCATCAAGTCAAGCTCTTCTTTAGTTACAACAGAACCTTTGGCGGCGCCGTCGTCAATGACTGGTTGGTTATGGATTTTCCATGGCAAACTGTCATCTTTGCGGGTTAAGCCTTCTCGGAGGTTGATCAGTTTAGCAAGGGTTTGGATTCTGTCGCCTGCTTGGCGCATATCTTGAGGAGTAACCTCAAAACCTGTAACTGCAGTGTAGAGTTTTGCCATGTCAGCAAATTCTTCGTCAAAGGTGCCTTTGGCGTTCTTGCAAACAATAAGTGAATCTAAGAGGTTACAGATGTTTTCGTGGTCTCTGACAAGTTTACCTCGACCCTTCTCAGCTTTCAAGCGGTCAACTCTGCCCTTCACGTCAAAGATGTACACGCCGCTTCGGGTGTGATCAGCGCCCCGGAAAGACACAGCTTCAGCTAAAGCAGTTGTTTTAAGGCACCTTAAGTCATAACCAGTTAATTCTAAGCCCTTAATGTGCAGGGCAAGTTCGGTGGAGTTCTTGCCGATTTTCTCTGCAGCAACCTTAACGCCATCTGCAAGTTTTTCGCCGATACCCTCGCGTTTACCAATTTTGTGCACCAAGTTGAAAACAGCGTTTTGATTGCCGAAGTGGGGGTCGATGCCGTCGAGTTCTTCGTGGCTCAATAAACCCTTTTCATGGCAATCCATCAGGAAGCTAATGGCGGAGCCGGTGCTTGTCGCATCAAGACCGTAGGAAGTGCAGAGTTCAGAGGCTTTTACTATGTAGTTTATGTTGTCGACTCCACAGTTGGGGCCAAATGCCCAGAGGTTGTCATATTCCATACGTGCCATTGTGCCTGTGAAGGTGCCTTCTCTAATGGAGGCTTCGTGTTCACACCGCATGGCGCATGAGTTACAGGCGATGATTTTTCTGATATAGTGTTCATTTAGGACTTCGGCGCTGATTTTTTCTGCGTTGAGAAAGTGTGAACCGTTAAAGTTGTTTGTCGGCAAACATGTTAAGTCGTTGTTTACGGTGAGGTTCTGGATTGTGCCTACTGTGCGGTGTTTCTGTGCCGCTGGACCCTTCATGCGTTCATGGAAATCTTGAACTATATCGAAGAATTCTTCAGGTTTCGCTATGGCGACGTCGTGGGTTCCCCTTACAGCTATGGCTTTGAGGTTTTTGCTGCCCATAACAGCGCCTAAACCGGTTCTGCCGGCGGCACGGGTTACGTCATTGATTATGTTGGCGATTTTTGACTGTTTTTCACCTGCTAAACCGATGGAGGCTACACGGACGTAGTAGTCGCCGATCTCGTCTATGACAGCCTCTTCGGTTTCCCCCGTGGATCTGCCCCACAGGTGGTTGGCATCTTTAAGTTGGATGCGGTTATCGTCGATCCAGAGGTAAACAGGTTCTTTGGCTTTACCAGTGATTATTACAGCGTCGTATCCGGCTCGTTTGAGTTCGGTTCCGAAGGTGCCGTGGCTTACTGCTGTGCCTACTCCGTTGGTTACGGGAGACTTGGCAACGAAAACGTGTCCGTTGCCTCCTGTGGGAAACATCGTTCCAGATAAGGGTCCAATCGCGAGAACAAGCGGGTTGCTGGGGCTTAGGGGTTCTACAGCCGCTTTTGAGTTAGACAACCACAAATACATGCCTAAACCTATGCCGCCAACGTATTTCTTTGCGGTTTCTTGTGGAAGTTTTTCGGTGCGTGTTTTTCCTGTTGTTAAATCAACATACAAGATTTTTCCTGCGTAGCCGAACAAACGAGTCTTCTCCAAGAGGTGAGTGTTAAAAGAGTATGGAACAATATGAACCCTATATTAATCTAATGGGCTGTTCAGGTAGAATTTCATGTTTTTTGTGCAACTGTCTGCAGGTTATTGGAGGGTTATGGGTAACTGTTTGTTAGCCACAGAAGCAGAGGAAGCGAAAACTTAAACCAAACCCTCCCCATCCCATCCTGTGGTAAACCAGATGCGAATCGACAAACTAAGAAAAGCCATCTCAGAACATGAAAAACCAGCCGCTTTTGCAGTCTTCAACCCCTACAACATCGCCTACTTTACAG
Source organism: Candidatus Bathyarchaeota archaeon (assembly GCA_963702095.1). Taxonomy (GTDB): domain Archaea; phylum Thermoproteota; class Bathyarchaeia; order Bathyarchaeales; family Bathycorpusculaceae; genus Bathycorpusculum. The sequence goes on along the minus strand of OY969706.1, from coordinate 638,758 downwards.
GTTTCCAAGGCGCCACCGCACTATTCATTCCTCCAGACGATGAAGGGGTGCTGTTTGTGTCAGGCGTTAACTATGAACAGGCAAAAGCCGAAGTTAAAGACTTCACGGTTCAACTTCTTAGAAGAGGCGAAAGCATCATGCAAAAAATCGCAGAGCAAACTCAAACGCCGAAACTCAAAGTGGACACGTTGCCCATAGAGAGTTGGCGTGCGCTGGCTAAAGCAGTGGGCGGCGAAGAAAAACTGGAACCTTCCAACCAACTAATCCGAAGCCTGCGCGAAGTCAAGGATACAGAAGAAATCAAATTTATACATGAAGCCTGCAGAATCGCAGACGCCGGCTTAAAAGCCGCCGCTGAAACCATCCATGTAGGTGTGTCGGAGAAGCAAGTGGCAGCCGAAGCCGAGTACGCCATGCGCAAAGCTGGTTCAGACGGAGTAGCATTCGAAACCATCTTATCATGTGGAGAATGCTGTGCATACCCCCACGGCTCCGCTATGGAGAGAATCATTGGGGAAGGCGATTTCGTCATCGTCGATTTGGGGGCGACCTACCGGTTTTACCGTTCGGACATCACGCGAACCTTCATCAGCGGAAAACCCACAGAGAAACAAACCAGAATCTATGAGGCAGTGAGGTTGGCGCAGCAGAAGGCGTTTGAAGCCATTAAACCCCATGTTTTAGCCAGAGAAATCGACTCTGTAGCCCGCCATACGATTGCGGACGCTGGTTTCGGCGATTATTTTGTGCATAATCTGGGGCATGGAGTGGGTTTGGAAGTGCATGAAACCCCCATTTTGAGCCCCGACAGCAGGGATTTGCTGCAAGCGGGTAATGTGGTTACGGATGAGCCGGGAATTTATCTGCCCGGGTTTGGCGGCGTCAGAATCGAAGACACCGTCCTCGTCACCCCAGACGGCGCTGAAAAATTAACCCAAGCACCCTACGAGCCCTAAGATAAAACTAAAGTAGTTCTCCATCGTTTTTCTATTAGGGAGTTTTTATGAAAAACCCTGCAGTCATACTTATCGATGTACAAAACGATTTCTTCACAGGTCCACTTAAAACCAAAAGAGCCCACAAAGTAGTCGAACCCCTAAAACGCATAGTAGTAGCAGCCCACCTCAACAATGTACCCGTCCTCTACAGCATCGACGCCCACTACCCCCAAGACATCGAAGTCATACGGAAATGGGGCACTCACGCCATAAAAGGCACACCCGGAGCACAAGTTATCCCCGAGTTGGAACCTGACAAAACCAAAGACTACATCGTTGAGAAACGTACCTACAGCGGTTTCTACGAAACAGGACTGGATCCGTTGCTGCGGAGTCTCTATGACGGCGACGGCGTAAAAACCGTTATTTTGGGGGGGTTGCATACGAACATGTGTGTGCGGCATACTTCTGCGGATGCCTTCTTTCGGGGCTACCACATCGTCATTGCGGAGGATGGGGTGGAAGCGTTCACTGAGAAAGACCATGTTGAGGGACTGAAGTACTTAGAATACGTCTACAACGCGAGAGTAATGGCGGTCAACGACATTATCAGGGAAATAGTGAAGTAGCGTTTACTCATTTTTTGTTATTTTCAGTAACTGCTGAACCTATCAGCACACCTAAACCCAGCGTTACCGCCGCAATGGCGAAAGTTTCATGGTGCAAATCGCCAAATTGAAACCAAAGCCCAAACGTCACTTTCTGCTGGAAAAGAATCAGAAATGCAGCTGTAAAGAAGACAGCTGCGATGAGCACTGCTACCCAACGATTACCCACAAAATGCACCTACAACATAGAGGTTATGCCACCGTTTAAAGGTACTTGGGGGTTAGCGGTTGATGTGTTCTCTGTGAGAACAGTTTTGTTCTGTAGTGAGCGTTATATCACTGCCTGCCTGATTGGTTGGACCAAGCGATAGTTGGTGTGTATAAATGGTGACAGATTCACGTAAACTTATAGTTTCAATGTTGATGCTGTGTTTGTGTGTATGCACTTTTATTCCAGTTGCCACTGCAAGGGATGCTTTTGCTCCTTCATGGCTAAAAGAAGGCACATACGTAAAATACGAACCCTCCATCCCCGGCGCTTCTAATTTATGCTCTTTTGCTTTTTTCAATTTATCTAATCCCAAGTTTGCTGGAACCAATTACACGCTACCAGCTCAAAAGCTAGACACTGTTCTTGAAACTAATAGTTCTAGTCTAATGTGGCGGTGTGAAAGTGTTAATGCCACTATGGCAAAGTTGCAGGTTACACTTGACTACGTTGGAGAAAAAGTAAATTATGTTGATAATTCTTCCGAAAAGGTGCCTATACAACGTACCGCTGAGGTTTACGTCGATCTCTACACTAGGAGCGTGTGTAATGTTAATGGGACGTTCTTGGGTACTACGCATTTGTGGTTGCCTGCAAACCCAGTCAATGGCCAAGAAATAACTATGTGGGAAGAAAATTCAAAAACAGTCACATCACCAGTAACGACGACTTCTGATTCGTGGACTACCACAGTTCAGGGAAACCAAGACATATTCGTAACAAGTCCACGCATTACTATTAACAATAACCCGTATTTGACGCTAAATTTTGGTTGTGATTTGGATACAGGCCTTAGTTTAGGCATCATCTTCTGGGATCCCGTCTTCGCAGTAGTCGGCATTGCCAATGGTCCCGGGACGGTTTCTGAGACAAACATCAACCTGGTGCCTGAGCGTTCAACAATAAACTGGAACCAAATCCTGTACTACTCCATAATACCAATAGCGATCATTTTGCTGGTCGTGACTTTATTAATTAAACGTAGGAGAAAGAAAAACTAAGGTGGTTTTGATGGAAGAATTTGTTGTAGAAACGTCTAATCTTGTGAAGACTTTTAAAAAAGCACCTGCGTTAAATGATTTAACTATGCAGATTCCGAAGGGTATCTCGGGGTTTGTAGGAAAAAATGGCTCAGGCAAAACCACAACCATCGGTGTACTCTTAGGATTAATTAAGGCTAACAAAGGTCAAGCCTCCGTGTTTGGTTTGGATTGTTGGAAAAACTCTTTTGAAATACGGCAAAAATTGGGCGTTATGCATGAAACCAACGCCTACCCTGGCAACTTTAGCGCAAGACGTTTCCTAACACACGTCGCAAAACTCTACGGCATAACACAAATCGACCAAACTATAGACGAACTACTTAACGACGTAGACTTAACTCAAGCGCAGGATAAACCCATAAAAACTTACTCGGCAGGTATGTTCAAACGACTAGGCTTAGCTCAGGCACTAATAGGCAATCCGGAATTAGCAATACTTGACGAACCCACCGCAAACATCGATCCTCTGGGGCGAATCACTCTTTTAGGGAAAATTAAAGAAATGCATGAAAAACGTGCCACAAGCTTTCTCATATCTACCCATATACTAAGTGACCTAGAAAAGATCTGCAATTACCTCGTCATAATTGACCAAGGAAAAACAGTCGACCAAGGCTACATAAATAACCTAACAGAAAGGTATTCGGCCAGCATCTATAAAATTGAAGTATCAGACCCTCAACAATTCACGACAGCGCTCCAAAAATTAAGCTCAATCGACAGGGTTTGGATTGAAAACGGCAAAATATTCTGTAAGGTCAATAATCCAGACGCGTTTTATACAGAAATCCCCAAAATGGCTTCAGAACTAAAACTGCAACTGAAAAGTTTCCAGAAAACCTTAGGGTCACTTGAAGAAATTTATACTCAAACCGTTGGGGAAAAACGATGAATAACCCCAAACCAAAGACGTTTTCCCGATTATTCATTTGGGAAATTGAAAACCACCTAAGCTTGCCTGTCCTGTCTTTAATTGTTGCCTCAGCAATACTTGCAGTTTTAGTTCAATCAACAACCATTAACGGATTCAGCCATAGTTACAGCGATTTATCTAATGGTGTAACCACTATTTTCCTTATTTTAACTCTTGTTACATGTACTTTGTTTTCGCATAGTTTTGCAGGTAGCTTCGGAAGAGGCGACCTAAAGAGAATGTTGTCTTATCCGGTTAAGCGCTGGCAAATTTTCGTATCAAAAGTGCTTGCCCTTAATCTAATAATTTTTGGCATATATGCATCTGCATACGCAATGAATCTTTACATTAACGCGATAAGTGTGCTAGAGCCCATGTTTTATGTGTCTTTGTTTACGATTTTTCTACAGTTACTATTTGTGAGTGCTGTTTCAGTGGGTGTTTCTATGATAGCTAAAAGTGAATTGGTTTCCATTGTTGTTTCTTTTCTGTTGATTTTTGGACTTGATAACTCATTTTATTCCAGCATTTTCTCGTCAATTGGAAGGTTCACCAATATTTTTGGGTATTTTGAACAAATAACCCACCCTGGCCCTCATAGTCTCTCACTTATACCCCCTACGTTTGAGCAGTTCACGGGTTCAATATTGTTTCCGCTTATAACTGCAATACTTGCGTTACTATTCGTTTTTGTCTATTTTACCCGTAAAATGGAGGTCGACTAATATTGAGAAACAAATCCAAACTGCTCACAACAATTGGCCTAATGCTCCTAGTCATTGGCTCCTCTTTTTTAGCAGGAACCATTTACCGAAGCACCTGGACTTCTACCTGGCCAGACAGGTTGCTTCGGAGGGACTGCGAGTACTTTTTTCTCGGGTCCTTATTCCCTGTCACCACGTAACTACGCTATATCATTAAACTTTACTTATCTTGATGAATATCTTCACCTGAAGCCCATTTCATCTTTGGACTTTTACCTCCTTGACTCTAAAGGCAGCGAGCTTTGGAACTCACAAAAAGCTATTGATCCTGTTTGGTCTGCTAAAGGCGTCTCATCTACAGGTAACTTAACTATGGAAATCCCCCATAGAGAGGACTATTTCTTACTAGTGATTAGTCCTGACAATGAAAGCCTAAACGGGCAGATGTTCCCAAAATTGTATGGGTATGAGAGTGATTTGCTGTGGATTTCAGCAACGACAATTGCTGCAGGTCTATTTATTACTGTAGTTTCTAAGGTATTGTTTCAAGGCAAAACAAAAAAGCCCTCTACTGGTGCAGAACCAAAAAAAGATGACAATAGCAGTAGTGCTACCGTGCTGTTATCTCAAAAAGTTGTGTCGAGTGCTCATACTAAAAGCGCAGGTGGATCAAGGGTTGGGGGTCAACTGCGTAGGCTCTTAGTTTGGGAGTTGGAGGAATCTTTTGCTTTTCCAATGTTAGAAGTTATACTGGTGATTGCCGTTTTCACGGTTTTAACCCCAGTTATTAAGGAGTTTTCGCCAGCGTCCAGTTATGATAATCTTACCGTGGGGATCCAGTCAATTTTTCTTTTGCTCATATTTATTGCGGGCGTTTTGTTTTGTCATAGTTATGCAGGCGGCATTTCTAGAGGCGAGACAAAAATGGTTCTTTCCTATCCTGTGCAGCGAAGTAAACTGTTTTTGGCGAAATTTATAGCCCTCTTTACTGTGCTCGCTGCTGTTTATGTTGGTGTGTTTGCGCTACAGATTCCTCTTTTAGCGCTTAATCCTTTTGAACCAATGTTTTATGCTTCAGTACTGCTTGTGCTTCTTCAACTTCTCTTAGTTTGCACTATATCGACTGCTTTGTCGGTGGTTACTAAAAATGAGGTACTCTCCATTTTAGCCTCTGCACTCCTGCTATTTGGCATTGAAAGCGTTGCTCAGGAAAGTCTTGTTAGTTTCACAGGCCGATTTACAAACGGGTTCACTTTTATCCGCCAGTATGTATATGGCGGTTTATCTTTTACACCGCTGATTGATGGGTTGTTTAGCGTTTTTGTTGTTGGGGGTGTTTCGGTTTCGTTGCTTGTTTTTTCTTTTGTTTATTTTACTCGTAAAATGGAGATTGACTAGGGAGGATATGTTATGTTGAAAAAGAGTTTGAGGTTGGGTTTGGCTGTTTTCTTGGTTGGTCTGGCTCTTTTGGCTGTTACGGCAGTTAGAGTTAATTCGGTGCCTAAGATTATGAATTTTGGTAATGAAGCGGAGGGGGCTACTATTGGGTGGGTTTTGTATCCTGATTTTTTGATGTTTGATCGAGATTTCAGCGTTAACATTAGGGCGAATAATACTGTTAGCGTATATATTTTGGATGAGGCGGCTATAAAACAATGGAACACTGACAAGTCGGTTAATGCAGTTTGGTCGTATGAGGATCTCGCCGAGGGCGTTTTTAGTGAGCAACCTCAGGGCAGGGGCGGTTATGCTGTTTTGGTTCATTTGCCAGAAGATAAGGCTACCAATATTAAGGTGGTTTTAAGTTTTTCTGGCTTTGAAAAAGACCTGCTGATGTTCTCATTAGCGATAGTTGGTGTGGGTATTCTTTCATTGGTTTTGCTGTTAATTATTAATCTGAGGAAACGAAGAACACTTTGAGCGGCTACCAGATCTGAAACACTCTAAAGAGGTCCTGCCAAACCCGCTGAATACTTACCTCTTAGTGTGTTCTCTGTGAGAACAGTTTCGTTCTATAGTGAGAAATATATTGCCAATCTACTGCTTACTGGAGTGGTGAAGAACCAAAAATGCAGTTTGAAAAGAAACTAATCCTATGCAGCATCCTTGCAGTCGCAATCGGAATATCAACAATAGCGCCTTTAACATATTTGATGACCCCAGCCGCAGCGCAACCATCAGTTGATAGACCCGCATTAAAGTTTGACATGTCATACGCTTACATACGTAATGTGTGGGATAACAATACACTGACAAACGATACATATGGATGGGCATTCTCAATTATTTTTGAGTCGTCACCGAATTTTGAGTTTACCGATGACCCAGTTGCTTACTATGAAACTTACAGAGCAGAATTATCATCAGATGGAACATCAATAGGAAATATAACACTAAGCGCCGTGGCTACCACAGGCAATGAGCCACCCGCCAATTTCACGTTCTTTCTTGACAACTGGTACATTTTTAATCTTGAAAGTGACAGAGGCCCCGTAGGCAGAACAGGATCGTACAATGGAACAGCTCAAAACTTCAAAAACGGCTATGATGACAACTGGAACCTTACGACAGAACAGCCAGAGACACTTACAATGAAAATCTACCTTGAAAACTCGATAATACGCTCAGTAAATTTTGCATCAACTCAGATTTACGCTAACGAAAATTCGGAGCCAATAATGCAAATCGAGTTAACACGTTACCGCGACGGCTACCTATACAACACCGCTATTCCTCAGCAAGAACTAGACCAGATTAACCCCTTGTTTGCTAGGGAAAAATTATGACTTAAAGGAGTTACAGGCATGGCTGGCGCATCAACTGAAACATTAGAAGGCAACACATTAACCGTCTACGCATACATCGTCCACGAAGCCAAACCAGTGGGAACCAGAGACGTAACCAGAGGCGCACAACTCAGCAGCACCAGCGTCGCACACCGCCACCTGCAAAAACTCGAAGACATGGGATTAATAGAGAAAAACAGCTACGGCGACTATATCCTAAAGGAAAAAGCAAGCATCAACGGGCACGTGTGGGTCGGCAAAAACCTCGTGCCACGGTTGATGTTTTACTCCTTCTTTTTTATGGGCGCTTTCGCCGCAGAAGTAAGTATACTCTTACTTAGTTTGGTTATTAAGGATTTAGTGATTCAAAGCAGTTTCCTCTTCTTGACAGGCATGACTGCCGTAGCCATGGTCTTGTTCCTAGTTGAGGGGATTGCGCTTTACAGAAAAAACACTCCTCGTCCCAAAGGCGACGAAGTGCGGTAAAATCGTTGTAACAACAACTGAAAAGAAATGGGTTTGCTGGGGCTCTGGAACCCAAACTAAAGGAAGAGTAGAATGGAAAATGCAACTAAACCATTCTTCAACCGCAACTAGTTATTTTTATCCAGAGCCCACTCAGCCCACATATTTATCCGATGCATTCATTGTTCCCAAAAAAAGGGAAAGGATTTTTGGTTTTGTTTTTTACCGCTTATTTCTTCCGAAGGATAAGTAAACCGACGATGACTACCACGATGATGATAGCTATTACGCCAGCCGCCATGTAGGTTAACAAATCAGCAGTTGTAGCTAAGCCAGTTTGTGTCTGTGTAGTCGGTTGAGGTGTTGCTGCTTCGCCCGCATAGAAGTACGATGTTGCAGACGATGGATAGTACGAGTTGGAACCGTCAAAGCTTGCAATCATCTGGAAAGTACCAGAGATGTCAGGAGTCCAGACGAATGCGTAAGTGCCATCAACAGTCTTTGTTGAACCGATCTGGCGGTAGTTGCCGTTAGAGTCGACTACGCTGATTGTCACTGAAACACCGGTGGTATCCATTGGGATTGGCTGTTGCTGGTAGACATGTTCCATGAATTTGCTTTGGCTTTCGTCAGAAACGCATGGTACGCCGTTGGGGAAGTTAGCTGCAACTGCATGTTGCTTTGAACCTTCAGCAATGTCGGTAACTCTGCCAGTGATGGTGATTGCGGTGTCTGTTGAAACGCCGACTTGTGGAACAGATATTGTGGTTTGGCTTGGACCTTTACCGAAAGCATAGAGTTGGTTGTCATACATGTTCAATGAGAACAGAATGCCGTATGCGATTGATGTGGAGCGTGTGTAGGTGCCTAGTTCAGTCCATACAGTTGATCCATCAGTCAAGTTAAGAGCTATCATTTGTGCTCCATGGAACAGCGGCGGGTTATATTCATGTCCGACTGCTAAGTATGCTATGTCGTTTGAGAAGCCGTTGCAACTGAAGACCCAGAATGGCCAGATACCATACGGAGTTTCAATGCCCGGGTCACCTAGAATCTTTGTTGTGTTTGTGTACCATGCCAATGCGCCTGTCTTTGCATCATGAGCCCAGACATCTCCGCCAAGGCCCACAGTGACGAGTTTGCCGTTAGCAACGTAGGGTTTGAGACTGAACAAGTCATAGTAGTTTGGTTCTGCACCATTATCACCAGCAAATGTTGCCGTCCACAACTTATCGCCTGTGCGTGCATCGATAGCATCTATAACATAGTTGACGTCGTTCATGTTGAATATGACGCCTTCACCGTAAGCCTGTGAAGTCCTCGTGTAGGGCAAGAATGATTTGAAGCCGCCATCGTAAGTAAAGTTCTTACACCAAAGTTGAGTACCTGAGTCTGCATCGAAACTTGCTGCTACTGCAGCCAACCTGCTGATTCACCACCGACACCCTGGCCGTGAATGAAGCCACCTGTCATAATGAGTGCATTGCCAGTGATTCCTTCCCTAACTGCTAGATCAGGGGATATTGCTGCGCCGTTAATTTCGGTTGGTACTGGGACTGTCCACATGTAGCCCGTCTTCATCTCTCGGACTGTGTTGCGTGCTGGTTGGAATGAGCCGCCTGTTGTACCCATAGCCATGGTCATGTTCACACAGGTTAGGTGGGGACCGGTACCGTTGACAACTTTGCTTTGGCCCGGTGCTGGATAAACAGTTTCACTCCATGCGCCATTAGTGCTGTTTAGGAAGTAGCCGATCAGGTTGCCGTTCTCGTCAGGTCTAAGAGTCAAAGCTGAGCCGTTAACGATACTTAGGACGTACTCGCCGTTCAGTGCATCATACATGTTCCATTGTGTGCCTACGTTTCTAGGTATAGAGCCACCTGTGTCACTTGCGGGCAACGTACCGGTTGTCCAGATGAACGGACCGACAGCGCCATATTGGTTAGCTTGGTAGTATCTTGTCGTCATGCCGCATCTTAGGGAGTTGGTTGTGTTTATAGTGTAGATGGTTTCGCCAGTGTAGATGTTAACTGCCTGTATACCATGGCCCATGTTTGTGCCCGTACCAATGTCATAGGTCTGTGAGTACAGAATGCCGTTGATTATGACTGGAGCGTATTGTGGCTGGTATTGTCTTGTGGACCAGTAGTGGCCAGTATCTTCACTTCCTCCCGCATCTCCGCCGACTACACCGCCGTTCGCCCAGACCTTAGTCCAGAGAACGTGTCCAGAAAGTACAGATGGTGTGTAGGGATTGCAGAAGCTGGTAGAATTATAAGAACCTGTTTGACCAAAGTTTATGCTGCCGAAGCCTAGCCATGGACCGCATATCTTGTACCATTCCTGTACGTTTTCAGCGTTTACTGGAGTTTCCCACCAAGCTGTTGGCAATGGAGTGATTGGGTATGAACTTCGAGAGATAGCTTCTTCTTGGACAACGAGTGTTACTTTTTCGCTTTGACTGGGTGCATTGGTTAAGTTTGCCCATCGGCTGGTTCCTGTGAGTACTTGTCCACCATAGAAGAACTGGAACGTCCAGTTACCCACATGGTCGGGAACGAATGTAGTGTATGAGCCACCGGTGGTATCGCCTGTAAACGGACCCAACGTCTTGGTTGTACCATCAGGATTCGTCTGAACAACCGTCATATTGACCGGTCTTTCACTAGTTTCCATAGGTGTTGCTAAGAAGAAGTTGACAGTGACAGTTTGGCCAACGCCTGCAGGGTTAGGAGCAATGTTAAGATAAGCATAAGTCGGAATTTCGGTGCCTGCTGGTGGATAGACTTGCGCTGCGTTTGGAGCCAATAGCAGTGAAGCTGCAATAGAAAGCATCAAGAGTGTTGAAAGTACTACTAATTTTTTCGTATTCTCATTTCTTTTCATTTATAAACCTCTTTTGCAAAATGGCTTTCCATTTTGTAGCTCCTCATGTCCTTCACTTGAAATTTAAGTACTTGCCGTAGATCGATACGCCTACAAAAATAGAAAAAAATAAGTGGAAAGTAGTAAAAAATAATAAAATCCGGAAATGAAATCAAGAAGAAGACGTTAGAAAAATGGAAAGGGCGAGATCGAAATAAGGAATTGCTTCCGAGAAAACAGGCAGAAACGAAGAATAATCATTCCTCAGCCGCAACCGTTATTTTTCATTCAGAGCCCACTCAAATCACATATCACCTATTGCATTTGGGTGCCAATAAAAAGGGAAAGGGATTGTTTCATCGATTGCTACTACGGAAGTTTAATGACCACAGATACAAAGTAGTTCCGACTCCAGACAGTGCTAACGCAGTAGGTGTGGTGTCGGGAAAACAGTTAAAGCAAAATCAATCTGAACTTTAGAATGCCTTTACAGAGAAAAAAGAGGTTTAGATGCTAAGAAAACCCAAGCAGTAATTAACCCTGCTGGCGCAATAAGCACCATCATGTTTAGCAGGCTAGCGATTGGATCTTTAATACTTCATGCATTCACGTCAGGTGAGGCAGGCTTAAATCTGATTCTGATAGAAAAATGAAAGGAAGAAAAATGCAAACCGTAGAAGAGATGATCGCATTAGTCGATTCTCACAGCAGATTTGGCTACGTTGCATCAGGGTGTTAGGGCAAGAATGGACCTCAAGGACCCTGACACAGAAGCCCTAATAGCCCTAGGGCTCAACAGCACACAAGCAAAAGTCTACCTAGCCCTGCTAAGCTTAGGACAATCGAAAGCCCAAGCAATCTGGAAAACATCAAAAGTAAACAGGCAAGACATCTACCGGACAATATATGACCTAGAAAGAAAAGGGATAGTAGAAAAATTAATAACTTCACCTGCCGAATTCAGAGCCCTTCCACTACAAGATTGCTTAGCAACCCTATTAAAAGAAAGAGCTCAAGAGTACGACCTCCTTAAAGGAAGAGCAAAAAAACTATTAACGCATTTTGGAACCAAGCAAATTGCAAACAAATCATCCAATGAATACATATTCAACCTAATCCAAAATGAACAATCATTAATTCATAAATTAGAAGTTGCCGCGAAGATTACCGAGAATAGTATAGATATTCTAGATTCATTTGATCTATTCAGGCGCAGAATAGTAAAAGACTCTGAATTAATCCAAGCACTAATGGATAAAAAAGTGAAGCTTAGAGTAATCACAAACAAACCTAAAGAAGGACAAGATCTTCCCAAAATCCTCAGCCAAAAAAGAAATAGAAAGTGGAAAATTGAATTAAGGATAATTTCTAAAGAACCCTTAACCACAATCAGAATAGACGATAGGAAACGGGTTTTAATAAGGGTTGCAGCAGCTTCTAAACCTAGAGAGACGCCCAGACTGTACTCGGACAACCCATGCCTAGTCGCTGTACTTCAAGACTACTTCGAACGACTCTGGAACGAAGCAACCGAAGACCAGAACCTCTATGACACCAGCAAACACAATTACATCATTTCACCCATTAAAGGAATGAAAGAAATAGAATAAGAGAACAGCCAGTGGCACCCTAAAACAACTGATAAACCCCAAACAAGCCCTTTAATCCCAAACAGATAGATCGAGATGCCAATTTGGGTATGGTTTGCTGGGGCTCCGGAACCCGTCTAAGGAGAGAAGAATGGAAAATGCAACTAAACCATTCTCAACTACCCGTTACTGCCAATATTATTCCAGAGCCTTCTCAGCCCTCATATTCACCTTTGCATTTTAGTTCCCAAAAAAAGAGAAAGGGGAAATTGATTTGTTTCTTGTGTTTTATGCTCGTTTTCTAAGCAGCAGTAAGCCAACAACTACGATTGCTATGATTATAGCGATTGTTGCGCCGACTATGTACATCATGAGGTCTGAAGTTGTCGCATAGTTTGAAGGTGCATCGGTTGGTGCAGGTGTTGAGGCTGATTCGTCGATTGCGAAGCTTGTTTCTGCATATGATGGCCAGTAACTGTTAGAGCCTGCGAAGTTAGCGTAAACTGTGTATTTGCCTGATATGTCTGGCATCCAGCTGAAGCTGTAGTAGCCGTTTGCGTCGCTTGTAGTGTGGCCAATGTCGCGGAAGTTTCCGTTTGCATCGATTACACTGAAGGTTACATCGACGCCTGTAGCGTTTGATGGCTTAGCGAACTGCTTGTAGACATAGAGCATCCAATCGCCTTGGCTTGCATCAGAGACTGCTGGAACACCACTTGGGAAGCGGAGTGCCAAGTTGTCACTTGATGTGCCAGGAGATACGTCCATAACGGTGCCTTCGATGATTACACTGCCGCCCATCATAGTGGATTTGGGTCCTGCCGTCACTGTAGTTACAGAGGGTCCTTTGCCTATAGCCCAGACTTGTTGGTCGTATGTATCCATGCCTACGATTGTACTGTCGCCCATTACTGCGTTTCCGCCCCAACGGGTCGCGCGCATCATGCCGTTTACTCTAAAGATTTCAGTGCCGTCTGTAGCGTTGAGACAGATGAATGGTCCGCCGCGTGGGTAAGGCATGTTAGCAGAGTGCTCTGTGGTGCCTACATAGATCATGCCGTTAGCGATCAATTGTATCCATCCCCACCAGTTATTGCCAGATACGGGTTCTCCATAGGGATCAGTCATGTTGTATGTCCAGTCAGTTTGTCCTGTACCGAGGTTGTATGCGTATACGATGCCGCCAACGCCTACTGAGTAGAGGTGATCATATGCGAAGTACCATGTGTGTTCAACGTTGCCCCAGCCGTAAGCATCTGACCAATATTCGCCGCCGGTTGTCCATAGATAGCTGCCGTCTTCTGTGCTAAAGCCATAGAATTTCTGTAGTTCTTTATCCCATACTGCAATAACGCCGTTTTGAGCTAGGTCGGTTGCGCCTGCATAGTGTATAGTGTTGAAGCCGTCTAACCATTCAGATGGTGCTTGCCATGTTTTATCGAATAGCAATTGTCCTCTTGATGCTGGTAATGTGCTTACTCCCCAAACTCTTACGCGTGTTTGGTTGAAGTCGATAGACATTACTCGGTCAGGGAAAATTTTCAGAATTGGTACAAAGAACGAAGACCCAGCTGTTAATCCTGCGGGAATTGTTACGTTCCATGAGTAGCTTAATGGATTCGATGCGTTGAAAGTTTTGCCGTAAACCTGATCGCCCCAACTGCCCATGTTTGCGCCAAGAGCGTAGCCGCCTTGAGAGTCTTGCTGTCCGCAAGCGGTTGAGTTCCAAAGAGCCATCCAATTGTGAGTATAGTCGATGACGTAGATTAGGATTTCACCGTTTGGTCCATAAGTTTGTGTGCCAGAAGGTACGTCTGTCATTGAATATGACCATTCACCTGAGAAGGGATCATATGCATTCCATGTGCCGGGTACGCTTGAAGTATCCCATAGGTAGTCGAATGTGCCGTCGTAGTTGAAGCCGTGGAAGAAGAAAGTCTGACCAAAGGATAGGTATGTATTGTTTTTAGTCCAAAGTTCTTTGCCTGTATGTATGTCGACTGCGTTGATTCCGTTTTGATTCGCTACACTCCCTAAGTTATAGTAGACTACTCCGTGAATTACCACTGTATTCACGAATTTGCCTTCGTATGCGTCTCCTGTCGGGGATCCAGCTGCAATTAAATCATCACCGTATAGTCCTCCAGCTAAGCCTCCGTATGTCAATGGTGTTGACCATAGTACGTGTGGTGTTTCAGGTGCATAGTCGTTGTAGAGTGCGATGTCATTATTTGGTCTGGCAACCCAGTTTCCCGAAACTGTAGCCCAGTTTATGAGTTGGGCGTCTATTGGTCGTGTCCAATAGTCTGTCGGAAGTGGTTGCTCTGGATATGTTGGTGGCATGTTCTCGTTTACTACGAGATCGATTGTTACGCTGGTGCTTGCTTTCATGATTGTGCCTGCTGGTATGAATGCGCCTCGCTCCATGTCGAAGATGTCTTCGGGCATTGTCTGTTCTGGGAAGTTCGTTGTAAATTTGTATGTGCCAACTTTCGTTGGAGTGTAGATCGTTGTGGTTCCGCCTGTTGAGTCAGTTGTGAAGTGCAGAGTTGATGTTTGACCGTCGGGGTCAACGACTGTGACAGTTATGTTTTTCCAGCCGAGATAAGTGTTCGCTAAAGCTTGCAGAATACCGAAACGTACGATAACGTGTTGTCCTACTCCTGCGACGTTAGGGATTGTTTCGATAAATGGATAAGTTGCTTGAGTGCCTGCTTGTGCGGTTGTTGTGGGTATTGTCATTATCATTGAAGCTGCGAAAGATAGTATTAGCAATATAGCTAACGCTTTCTTTTGTTGTATAGTGCATTTTAACATGTTTTTTCTCCTTTATTGCGTAAAATTAGCTATTTACCGAAGGTATTTATAAGACTTTGCAAAAAAGCCCGAAAAAGTTAAATCAGTCGCCAAAAAGCAGAACATATTGGCGGAAATTTCTACAAACCAAGAAGCTTAATAATAAATGCATCAATAGCTGTTAGCATGCGGAAGCGAGTGAAACCGATAGGCAAAGTCAGCGACCTCGACGCACAGATACTAAAGATCCTTTTAAAAGACGGTCGGACTGGCTTTGGAGAGTTAGCAAAAGCATGTAAAGTTACCGAAAATGTTGCATGGAAACGTTATGAGGTAATGAAGAAAAAAGGAATAGTTAAAGGCGCCACGACTCAAATTAATTACAGTCATTTTGGGGTAGTTGCGATTGCCACAGTCCTAATAAGCGTCAACATGGACCAGATTGAACAAGTTATGGAATTCTTGGAGAAAATATCGGAAGTACGAGCCAGCCGACAATACAATAGCGTTTACAATATTAGAGCAGTTACAACCTTAAGGGACCTAAATGAACTGGACCAGATAAAACAGATATTAAAGCAGAGATTACCTACTACAGTGTTGAAGACATATCTTTGGACAGGCGTCAGAAACACACCTGAAAACCTCAACCTTAACGGCATCCCCCGATACGTTGAGCAAGATAGCCAAACAGCACCAACCAATAAGCCAAATGTTTGCGCACAGGACGCCTTTGTTGATGAACTTGATAAACAAATCACGGCAAAGCTTGTCCTGAATGGCCGTACCCCTTTTAGCCAAATAGCCAAACAAGCAGGAGTATCCGTAGAAACAGTCATAAAAAGGTACAATAGGCTTAAGGAGAGAGGTTCAATCAAGGTTTCAATCCAGATAAACCCAAATGTGATTGGATACTCCTCGATATTAGATTTCAACATAGCGTTTGCAGCGTCCAACAGTTTGTCGGGCAGCATTCTCGAATCAATCGCAAAGATACCTAACGTAACAAGTATTATGACGGCAAGCGGCGAATATGATCTTCACGGAACCGCGTTGATTAGAGATGTCGCAGAATTATTCGTTTTGCAGGATCAAATTGCCAAAATCCATCAGGTAACAAAGTTCGATGCCAGCCTTAGAAAAATTCCCGACCGGTGGCCCTCACAACAACAACATATATCAACCATCTGAGGAGGGCTTTTTCCAGCGATTACACCGTCAAAACAGTTGATGCCACCCCCTGTTTGAGCATGCGGTAGAAGATTGGTGGGCCCGATCGGATTTGAACCAATGATCAACAGATTATGAGTCTGGCGCTCTACCTAGCTGAGCTACGGGCCCACACCGAGAGTCTGTTAGTATTGCTGTTTCTGAATAGATTTAAACGTTTTTGGGGTTACACGTCGGCGTTTGGTTATCAGAGTTGTTTTCCTAAGCCTTCAGCGATTAGCTGCCTGTTTGGTTCCAGTAAATAACCTGCGAATATTTGCCGCCCGCCGCCGGAAACGCTGAGTCTTCGTAGACTACATCAAGTTTTTCTCCATGAACCGACAATGCATCTTGCATGCGTTGCCAAATTTGGCTGTCAGTCGCGTTTGCCGTCCACAGTCCCCAAATGATGTCGTCTTGGCTTCTTAGGCCTGAACCATAGTTATGGGGCAATACGAATGCGGTGTCTGCTTTAACTTCTCCCTGTTTAATGTTGCCGGCTTTTATATCTGTCCAGAAGCGTTGCAGAGCCTCAAAATGCTCATCTTGCAGTGTCCCATATGGTGCGGTCATGTTTGGCGCATAATTGAAGACGACGACATATTTGGCTCCGCATTCATACGAAAGCCGCATTTGATCGTAGATTTCGTCTCCGCTGGCTAAATACGGCGCCTGCATATACTTCCAAGTTATAATTGTGCCCCAATCTTTATCCTGCAAGTCTGCGGCGCCCCTAACAAGCGCAATATCTTTGACCGAAGTGTGGTTCCAACCGAGTTGCGCAAGCACCGCATCGTAGCCCCCTAAATAATCGTACCAGTAGAGGCTGTAATCCGAGGTAAGAAAAGTGCCGTTGACAGGGCCGAAATTGTTGAGGGCTGATTTGGTTGCGTTGACGAATCTCTGGGCGGTTTCTTCAATGGTTTGGAATGGGCGTGCGTTGTAGAGTTCTTGGTAGGTGTAGTTTAAGGTTGAGTGGTCTTTCACGGTTACGATAGTGGGAATAAAGGTTGTTTGGTTTGGGTTCTCTGGGTCCTTTTGCGGTGTGTACGTTGTATTTGTTACTGTTCCATTCGGATAAAAGTTAACGTCATAACGGTCTGCGCCATTCACGCTAGAGGGTGGAGTAATAGTTAATGTGATGACTCCATCTGGCAAGTATGCTGCAAGCGTTTCATTGTCGATTTCCCATCGAATGCCAAAGCGGTCTTTCCCAATATAACTCTGAGACACCTGATCATAGAACGATTTATCGCTATCTAACATTTTTCCGCCTGGCTCATCCCCGAAATAAATCCCCAAAAACTTGTCTCCCCAGCTTCCGTTATAACTTTCTCGCCACGTATTCATCACCCAAGCGCTATCTGTCCCAAAATAGACAATGTAGTGCAACCCAGCGTTTACGGCGTAGTCCCCTTTTCGTTGATGGCGTCAACGTTTCGCAGCAGCGACCCTGATTGGAGCACAAAGAGGTTAGTGTTGTTCTGTACTTTGTCAATTAACTGTTTTGCCCCAGCAACGGTGTCTCCGCAGTAAGTTACCCCAACATAGAATTCCTTTTTTTTGAGAGTACTGTGAGGGATACCGCTACTATGGATGCAGTAATAATGATAGCAAATAGGACATATGCAAGTGATCTTCTCATCAGCCCAACCTTACTTTCTGACTTCAAGCTTTGCCGAGCCTTATGAAGTTTACTTGTATTGGTTATCAATCAATTTGATACGGTGCTACCCTCGCTTTTTGGGGTGTTATCTGGCTTGCTGCGTTTCCAAAGAATCAAACCCTCTGCCAAAAAGAGCCCTGCTGAACCAGCCGTAATAGGAACCAGATAAAGGACAGCTAAACTAGGTGCCTGCCCTTGAAAGAAAAACTGAACCAGCAAAATCGCAACCTCAACGCTGAAGATGCCAAAGAAAAAGAGGGAGTAACAGATTAGACGGGGCACGAGGTTTTTGCCGACCCACACATGCCCGCTAACACTGGCTTTCTCCTTTGCAACGTATGCGCCATACACGTTTTTCTTGATTAAGCCGAGGGATTCTAGCTTCTGCAGTTGCCGATACGCTGTGCTTGGGCTGCTGAGGTTGGCGCCACGCATAACTTCGCGTGGACCCACAGGTTTACCTTCCTTCACGACGAAGGCGTACACGTTGAGGGTGTTTCCTTCGAGTTCTCCACAGTCCAAGTCAGCCATGTCATTTACCTCTGGTTTACGATGAAGGCTTCTGCGCCGGATTGGTCAAGCCTAAACATTTGGTTGCTGCTGAGGACTGCGTTGTAGATGTAGCTGTTGCCTACCTGTGTTAGTGGGAGCTGCTGTACTTCTACGGCGTCTGACCAAAGGTCGATGAAAGTGTTGTCGCCTGCGACAGGGTTCATGTCAACTACGCTGTGTGCCATGGTTTTTGTTTGTACACTGCCAGATTGGATGACCGAAACCGGGTTTATGAAGCCATTTCCATTCATGGTCACCCAGTCTGATCGGACTTCCCAACTGCCGTAAACCACGATTAGTCGTGATTCGCCTGGTGCAAAGTGGTTGTCGAATGCGTCTGCGCCTGTGTTGATGTCTTTCGTTGTGGAGTAACCGATGGTGCCGTCGGTGCCTACAGAGCTCACTATGTTAATTCTCGTATCAGTAGTGTTGGTAACGTCTGTTCCGTTAAACTGGACACTTGTTCCGAAGCTAGTAGTTGAGCCGCTTTGGTAGGATATGTGTTGGTCAGCGATTGGACCAGCCATGCTGTAGGCTGGACCGCTTTCTGCTTTGTCAACGGTGATTCTGCCGGTTACGTCTGTCCATGTTCCATTCATGTTCAGGTAGGTGCTGGTGGTAGTTGTGCCGTCTTCAGTGTGCATCGTGCGCTCGTAGACTTGGACTCCTTCCATCCAGTGTCCTTCAGATGAAGGTGCGGGGAAAGGTGACTCTGTCATTATGCCGTCTGCGTCGAAGAATGGATACTGGTCGTTTGTGTAGGTGACATTGTACCATACGCCGTCGACCCAGGCGCCTTTGGCTTCCCAGCCTTCACCGGTGCTCCAGTTGCCTTCCATGCCAAATGGGGCTTGTCCGGTGACGTTTAGGATTTTTTGTCCTGCCCAGAAGTCTGTTCCAAGCAGTAGGGCGCGATGGTCGGAGGGGTTGGTTACGTTGACTACTGCATAGTAGTTGATGGTTGGTCCACTGGTTTGGGTGATGGGTGCGTCGGGGTTTTGTATGGTGAAGTTGGCGTAGACTAGGTCGAGGTCAAAGGGTGCGGTTGGTCCCTGTACATGGGTTGTCCACGGGCGGATGTTTAGTTCGGATGCGAGGAGTGGTGCTGTAACTGCTATTCCAATTAGCAGTGAGAGTGTTGCGCATAGGATTAGTTTTGGTGCGATTTTCATGTTTTTCGCCGATTCAGCATTAGGTTGAAGCGGCTATTAGCTCTGCTGACGGAACATAGCCGTTCCAAAGTGGAACGCAGGCAAAGCAGCCTTTCAGATGCCTCCAGAGAACTCCTCTGCACTGCTTGCGGAAACCGCCACAACCAGCCCGCAATCATCCCTGCAGCCTGATGTAAAAACACAGTTGCCCCCAAACGCCCCTGGTTGTTGTTGTGTATAGGGGTTCCCAGCAACAACAAACAATAGAAAACACAGTTTAGGCTTTACCGAACCATTTCTCATACCATGCAAGATACATTGATAGGCACTCTTTCTGCCACTCAGCCTCATCCTCTTCCCTCAGAACGCTGGCAAGCTCCACGTTATGTGCGAGCTCCGCCTTAGCCTCCGCCATTAATGCTTCGACGTCGTCAAGCATATCACGTCCGCCCGCTGCATAGTCTTTTGTTGCTTGCTTCAAAAAATCTCTTTTCTGCTTGATTAACTGGGTAATTTTGCCTTCACTCATCCGTATGCACCCTGTCAGGTATTGCTTGGCTATGGCATTTTAACGTTGCGTCCGCTCAAAGTGGAACAGGTATTCCTGTGCGTAGCCTGCGTATTTGCCAAAGTAACCTCGCGCGAAGTCGCCGATTTTCAGGTACTCGCCGTTGCTCAAAGAGTTGTGGCTTTGCATCTTCTTCACCAGTTCAGGCGGGAACTGGTCGGCATAGTGGTTTAAAATAACCCGTTTCACCCAGACATCCACTGGGAAGGCCTCTGTTTTCTCCAGTGAAAACAGCAGCACGCAGTCAGCAACCTTGAAGCCCACACCTGAAAACTCCAGCAGCACATCCCGAGCTTCCGCATAGGGCAGGGTTTTTAGGTTTTCGAGGTTGAGGTGTTCATTATGGATTTTTCGGGCGGTCCCCTGCACATATCTAGCGCGATACCCCAACCCGCATTCGCGTAAGCCGTTTTCGCTTGCATTCGCCAGCCGCTCTATTGTAGGAAATAGGTGGAAGTCTTGGCCGCCAAAACACCGTTTTTCGCCATATTTAGCCGACAGTTTCTGTAGCATTTGTTCGATAGCGGGGATATTTTTTTGGATAGAACATATGAATCCGATGAGACAGCCCCAAGGCTCCTGCCGCACCAGCCGCAATCCGCCAAACTGCTGTAGCGCTTGTTGGATGGTGGAGTCTTTGTTGATGCATCGACTGATTTGCCCTAAATCGTCGTTTAAGCCGAAGTAGTGCCTCACAAACGCTTCGCTGACGCCCTCAAACTCCAATTCGCTACCACATTGCCGAATCTTGAAGACATGCTCACCAACCACGCCAAACCACCAGCCCTCCTGCTTCTTCCACCGAAAAACCTGCCCACAACACAGCGAAAAATCCAAGTCAAACGCCACATCCAAACTCATAATCATAGCTAAGGCTCCATGAATTTCTCTGGTTTAGGCACCTCTGCCGCTAAGCCTTTGCGCCTGCGAAGTTCAGCGATGACTTCAGAGGCGAGTTTTTGGGGCATTTTTTGCCAGTGGTCAAAGAAGGATTGCCACACCGCTCTTCCCGAGGTTGCGCTGCGGAGTTCTTTGGAAAAACCGAAGGTTTCTGCGACTGGGATGTAACCGGTGTTTTGGGATAGGAACCCTTTCTGTTCAAACAGGGTGACTTTGCCCCGTTTTGTTTGGAGTATGCGGGTGGATTCGCCGGAGAGTTCCGAGGCGACTGAAATTGCGATTTTGTAGATGGGTTCTTGGAGTGTGGGGTTTGCGGTTAGGAAACTGCCAAAGATTGCTTTGCCAACGGCACGCATGACTTCTGAGCTGCCTGCTGTGTCATCTGAGAGTTCGAGGTCAATGAGGTTAACTTTTAGGTGCCTTATCGGTTCGCCGCAAAGCGGACCAGCCCTGCAAGCGTATTCAAAGCCGGCGATGATAGCTTCCAAAGTTGCTTCCGGCAACTGACTGGTTTTGCCGTTGCAGTCCAAGAGCACATTGCGGTTTTCATCCATCGAAAGCACCGCTCCACGGTCTTCGTCGACCCCAACGGCGCCCTGTTCAAGTTCAG
The DNA here is from genome assembly GCA_963702095.1 of Candidatus Bathyarchaeota archaeon. Classification (GTDB taxonomy): domain Archaea; phylum Thermoproteota; class Bathyarchaeia; order Bathyarchaeales; family Bathycorpusculaceae; genus Bathycorpusculum. The sequence continues at coordinate 617,127 of OY969706.1, read as the reverse complement.
GTTCCACTTGCATCCAGAAGCTACTTTGCTTATCAGGGCTCTTGGCAAGCGCCACTGCACCACTCTTCTGTGCGCACTCCATGTAGACCACCCTTGGCGACGAAGTTGCCACATCGATGCCAGTTTCGCTTTTGAGTTGGTTAATGGCTACTTCAAGGTGCAACTCGCCCATGCCGCTTAGCAGGTATTCGCCGGTTTCTTTGTCAGGGACGACTTTTAGGTTGGGGTCTTCGGCGGCAAGTTTTTCCAATCCTCTTTTGAGGGTTTCGATGTCTTGGGGGTTTTTGGGTTCCACAGCCAACGTAACCACGGGTTCCGAGACATAGTGGATGCATTCGAAAGGCACCATACCCTTGAGCGCTAAATCCACCAGTGTTTCTCCCGACTGCACATTGCCCGTGAGAGCAACAGTGGCTAAGTTGCCGGCGGAAACCTCATCGACTTCCTCCCGCATCGCACCCATATCAACATAGACAGCTTTCACTTGGGTTTCCGAAAGGCTATCCACCAGATGCAGCCTATCTTGCTTTTTCATTTTTCCAGAGAACACTCGACCAGTTGCAAAAACATCGCCGTTGCCATCACCACGTACATTCGTAACAAACATGACTGCGGGTGCCTCGTCATTGCATTCAACCAACGCGGCTCCAATGGAAGTTTTAACTGGTCCGCCCCAAATCTTCTCAACACGGTAACTCTGCGCAACACGCGGGTTGGGCACATTTTTGATCGCCATTTCAAAGATTGCCTCATAAACTGGCAGCGCCTTCTTGAGTTTAGAGGATTCGCCATTTTTGCAGGCAGCTATGATATCGGTGAACTTTACAGATTGTTTTTTTGCCATGTCTGCGGTGAAGCCCCAGCCATAGAGTGCAGCGCCGAATGCCACATTACCCTGAGTGATGCTGGTTTTCCATTGGGTTTTAAATTGGTTTTCGGCATAGAATTCAATTAGGTCGTTGAAGCTGCCGATTATGCGGTTGAGTTTTTTCCTGATTTGCTCTTCACTGAGCTGTAACTCGGTAATTAAGCGGTCAATTTTGTTTATAAAAAGCACTGGATAAACTCGTTCTTCGAGCGCCTGGCGGGTGAGGATTTCGGTTTGCGCCATAATCTCCTCCACCGCATCCACAACCACCACAGCCCCGTCGATAACGCGCAGTGCCCGTGTGACTTTGCCCGTGAAATCCACATGCCCCGGAGTATCGACCAAGTTGATGATGTAGGGTGTGGATTGATGACTGTAGAGAAGCGTTATGTTAGCGGTTTTTATGGTGATTTTGCGTTTCTGCTCTTCTTCAAGGTAGTCGAGCACACGCGCCATTCCCGCCATTTGCGGCGACAAAAGCCCCGCTCCAGCCAAAAGTGAATCCGCCAAGGTAGTTTTGCCGTGGTCGATGTGGGCGATTATGCCTATGTTGCGGATGCGTTCTTTGTTGCCCATTAAAGCTTGGATTTGGGGGATTTGCTTGAACCGTGGCATAAGTGACCCAGCAAGATAGGTTTATGTTGACTTAACATGTTCCTATTAAATCTATAACAAAGAGAACCAAAAATGAAGCCGCTGATAAAAGTGTCAATTAACGAGCTGTATGCTGAACCCTATGCATCAGTGGTTTGCTACCCCAGAGCAAGCCCTCAAGAAATGCAGAGTCGCCTCCAAGAGCTACGGAGACTCGGAGTGGAAACGCTGGAGTTCAGCGGCAAATCATCCGCTTTCACCCTGCGGGTACTGGGCAAAGGCTATGTCGGCATCGTCGTGGCGGCACAAGTAGGAGGGGAGTGGTTGGCACTTAAGATGCAGAGGGTTGATTCTGACCGCCCGAGTTTAGAGCGCGAGGCGGAACTGTTGCAGAAAGCCAACGCCGTTGCAGTTGGTCCCAAATTTATGGGGGTTACCCAGCATTTTCTTTTGATGCATCTTATAGATGGCGATGTTTTGGAGGATTGGCTAAAAACACACATAGAGAAAGACGTTGTTCGAGGGGTTATCGGTGACATTTTGGAGCAGTGCTGGCGGCTCGACACAATCAGCTTAGACCATGGCGAACTCAGCAAAGCCCCCAAACACCTCCTCATGGACAAGGCGGATAAGCCGTTCATTGTTGATTTTGAAACCGCAAGCACCACACGCAACGCCTCGAACGTTACGTCGGTGTGCCAGTTTCTGTTTCAGGGCAATAGCGAAGTATGCAAAGCGATTGCGGCGATAATTGGGGGAAGGAACAGGGTTGAGTTGGTTGCGGCTTTGAGGAAATATAGGAAGGAGCGGAGCCGCAGTAACTTTGATGACACCCTAAAACGGTGCCTCGAATAATTTGCTTAGGCTACTACTTCGTTTAGTCGTTTCCGTTTTACTGCTTCTTTGAGTTCCACTGCGATTCGTCTGCCCATATACATGTTCTCGCCATAGCGCAGGTAAGCGTAGGGTGAGGTGCCGATACCCACATTGGTGCCAGCGACGATACGCGCAGAGATTTCGAAGGTGTAGATTTTAGCTTCGTCAGTAATGACTGTTTCAAGACAGAAAGCGCCGATGATTCCTGGCGGTGCGAGTTCAGCGGCTTTTTTGTGGACGCTGTCGCCCATGCGCATGACTTCGGGCAGCAGTGACTCTCGGAGCACTATGGGGAAGTTGCCTATGACAGTGTAGGTGGGGTTGATGTCGATTTCAAGTTGTTGGCTGGCGGGAATTTTGCCTATGCTATCCACGGCGGATTCATAGCGGCGATCCATTGCCAAAAGCTCAACTTCGTCGTTTAGGATGCTGCTGAAGTAACTGGGGTACACGTTAACGCCCAATGCGTATTCCTGCAGGTGGATGCTTGGCAGGTCGTCTTTTGTTAGCATGCCGCGTTTAACCATTTCATTGAATTGTTTGTTAAAGTTCTCTGGTGAGTTGGCTAGGAAGTAGCCTCTGCCGCCTTTGGCGCCTTGCAGTTTGGCGATGATTAAGCGGTCGATGTCTTCGGGCGAGTTGAATGTTGCGGGCAAGCGTAGTCCAGCTTGGCGGAGCCATTCCTCCTGAGATTTGCGGTTAGCTTCCCAATGGAGCAGCTTGCGGTTTCCCATCATGGGCACAGCTAAATTATCAGTCAACTGTTCAGTACTCAGATACGCTGTGAATGAGCCATGTGGAATCAAAATGACGTTGAGTTTCCGCAGTCTCTCCTGCAGTGTCTCGCTGAGGAGTTCAGTGAAGTCTTTAACTATGATTAACTCGTCGACCAACGGGTACTTTTGGTACATGATGGCGTCTTTTTCTTTGCAGATGCAAACCGTTCGGAATCCTTCTTCTTTTGCGCCCTTGAAAATGTTAAGTGAACTGTGGGAGCCTAAGGTGCCGATTGCAAGCTTTTTTTGGTCGTATTTTTCGATTATTTTTCCAACAGCTTGTGCGTCAATCATGTTTAAGTTACCACTTCGGGTAGTCTGCGTTTGCGCACGGCACGTTTGATTTCCATGGCGACCCTTTTGCCAGGGCCGACTTCTATTCCGTACTTGTACTTCATGTAGGGCGAGGTGGGTTCTACACAGGGACAACCGGGGACGCGGGGGCTGACATCGAAGATCTTGAATTGTAGGTCCTTGGTGACTGCACCTTGCAGGGCGAATAATCCTATCATGCCCGGCGGGAACTCTTTGCTGCAAACCCGCACCCAGCGTTCGCCAGCTTCAAAGACTTTTTCAAGTTGGCTCTCCCGCATGGTAACGCCCATGTGGCCGATCTCAATGTTTTGCGTCGCAACGTTTAGTTCGAGTTGTTCGCGGGCGGGAAGGTCGAGGACGCCATCGAGGTCGGTTTGGATTCGGCGGTCAAACCCGAGGAGGTCTATGTCGTCGTTTAGGGAGGAGTAAAAGTAGTTGGCGTTGAATTTGGCGCCCAACACGTATTCTTCGATGACTGATTCTTCGAGTGCTTCACGGGTGATGATGCCTGCTTTGATGCGTTTCTCCGCTTCCCGCTCATACTCTTCAGGACTGGAGGCGTAGAAGAAGGCGCGTTCGATGGTTCTGCCTTTTTCGGGGACTTTGACGATGGCTGGGCGGTCGATTTCTTTTGGTGACTTGAAAGCTTGGGGAATTTGGATGCCGGCTTCTTTTAGGAGCCACAACTGGTTTTTGGGTGCGTTGCGTTCCTCGGTTTTTAGTAGCCAACGGTTACCCATCAAGGGCACAGTGAATTTTTGTTCAATCGCGTCGTAGCCTGCGTAGACGCTGAAAGATCGGTTGGGTACAAAAACGGTGTTTAGGTCTTGGAGTTCCTTGACGGTTTCGGGGTTGGTGATGTCTGAGAATTTGTCGAGGAAAATAAATTTGTCAAAAATGTTGCTGTAGTATCGGGCGTAGGTTTTTTCTCGGCCGTTTTCGCATACCACAACGGTTTCGAAGCCCTCCTGCTTGGCGCCTGAAGCGATTTCCAATGCGGAGTGGCTGCCCAAGACGCCTATGCGGATTTCATCTGGGTTGTAGTCCATTAGGACCTGCTTGATTTTGTCTTGCATATTCATGTTTTTTCCTCCATGTACCTTTTGTAATCGCCTATGACATCGGCAAGTTTAGGCGAGTTAAACAGGGTTTTCTCCGTCATCTCGTTTGCCACCGCCATGTACATCTGGCTTATTATTGTTTTAAGTTTGGGGTCAAGCGGAGGGGGCTGCGACTTGCACAGTGACTTCCAATCCTGCACACCCTTGGCTTCCGCGTCCTTTTTGGCTTGTTCCACATCACTGTACCACTGGGTTTTCTTGTAGAATTGCCGAGCAACTTCTTTGCTGACGTGCACACCGTCGAAGGTGAAGCGGCATTCGTCGAGGGTGCCCAGTACGTCGACAAACATGAGTCTGCGCTGTTCGTCGAAGGCTAACTCGATTTTGCCGTCCTCGTTTTTTAGGCTTGCGTTGGCGGCTGCTTTGGTTATTGTTTCATCGGCTCTTAGCAGAACAGCTTTGACTTCGGAGAGTTCGGCGTCGGTTAAGCCTGCAATTTTCTGCGCCTCAGCCCATGTGACATAGCGGTCGGTTTCTTCAAGTTTGGTGCTGACGTCGAAGATGGGTTTTTTGAGGGTTTCGCCGGGCTGTGGCTGATGGTCTAAGCCAAGGTCTGTTAAGGTGACTTTTCCCTGAGTCAACCGCTTAAAGACGGAGCTGCCTTCGGGGAGACCATTGCGGTAGATGATTTCAAGCGGGATAAGGCAGTTTCTGATGCTCGGCGTATAGGCGCTGTAGTCATGGACCACTTTGCCGTCGGCGACGCTGGTTTGGGGGCGGTAAACGTTAACCAATGCCACTTCCATAGTGGCTGAGGGCTCACTGAGGGCATCAACCTTAACTGCTTTGCCAGCCCTGTTTACTAAGCCGCGGTAATGGGTTTTCACGCCTTGCTTCTCGAGTTGCTCGAAGCAGTATGCTCCCATCAGGCAGAGGGCTGCGCCTTTGCCTCCGATGTGGTCAGGCATTTCGCCCCAGTCAAACACGCTGTAACGGTCGCTGAAAAGGAATCGTCCAGTGCCCATGGCGGTCGGGGTTGGTTGTTGGATTACATTCAGGTCTTTTACGCTACCCATGTTAATTGCCTCAGGTGTTTGATAATCTATTTTGGGAAATATATCACTTTATCTAGTTAAAAAATGGAACTAAACCGATGCAAGAGCAAAAGCTATTTATCCCCAACAAAGCGGAATGGGCTAATATACTCAAGGCATATTTGGAGCGGCGGAAAAAATGGTGGTCCAAGAACAGGCAGTACCGACTGCACAGACAAGGTTTAATTCTTCAACAACAACTCCGTTGGAGTTGCTGCCTAAACGGTGGTTCTGCGCGGGCGTCGAATCTTCGGGTCGAACTTTCAAGCAGGAAGATGAGGCACCCAACAATTTTTTGGAAATAGTTAACCATTCAAGCATCACTTGGGTTGACTACATCACTGATGACCCAACCAAAGACTTGCCGATGGTGGCTGCCCAGATGGGTTTTACCGAAGCCTTCATCAACAACCTATCAGGCTGTGACCAACTTAACTACTCGGATTTTGACACTGAAATGTGGTTGACTTTCCCAGCCGTCCAAATCAGAGGGACCGACGTTAAAGCGCATCCGCTTGTGGTGTTGATTAGGAAAAACTTGATTTTCACATTCCACCCTCGTCTCATAGACAAACGGTTTCTTAGGCTCCGCAGGTATTCAGAGACGTTTCTAAGAAAAATCCCCATGGACATTAGACCCGAGGACAGGCTGACTATTCTGCTCTTACGGATTTTGGAAGCTAACAACGACAGCAACTTTAGGCATTTAAGGATCATAGAGGAATTCGGCGACGACCTCAACCGGGACCTTATGGATAGAGACGTTGACAAAGCCGTTTTGGGTCCAAAAATTTATGAGATGAAACACGCCCTCATAATCTATCTTAATGCGCTTTGGGAAAGCGTGGATGTGCTGCAGACGATTCGATATGGCGACGCCGAGCTTTTGACGGATAATCCTAAACTGGTGAACTTGTTCGCTGCCATGGTGGATCAGGTCAAGAGCCAAATCGGCTTATCCGAACACATGTCTGAAGTGTTGGCGTCAGGCATAGAAGCCACCCAATCGATTTACAACAACCAACTAACAATCGCAAACAACCAACTCACCATATCCAACAACAAACTGACCCTACTCAACAACCGCTTATCCAAAATAGTCGCCTACTTAACCATAATTGGCACAGCCATACTGATCCCAAACACCATCGCCACAGTTTTGGGTAACTCGGTGTGGGTTATAGGACCAGATTTCCTGCCCGCTTACCTAGTGCTTATGACTAGCGCCACAATCGGCGGCAGCCTGCTGATGTGGGTTTGGATAAAGAAAACGGGTTTAATGGGACACAGCGGAGAATTCGAAAGCGAAAAAGAGGCACACACATAAAACAGTTTTTGCAAAAACTAACTAAATCGGGCAAAATTTTGTTGCAGTATTTTATTAAGTTAATCAAGAATTTGGTGTTTTGCTTGCGGATTTGTCCACAACTTGCTTGCAATGTAGCCTAGATGCTGAGGCAGAAAAGCAGCCGCCAGACAAGCCCACAGGAAGATGATGAGCAAGGGCAACTCTGCCTTCATCTAACAATAGAAAAACTATTTTGCCTGCAGTAGTAATGGTTACTTGAGTTTCTGGATGTTTTCATTAGCCATGTCAAGGGCACTTTTTTTGCTGCTCTGGTAATCCTTGACTTTAGACTGCACTTCAGGGTCTTCTAAACCCAGAATCTTCGCGGTTGCAATCGCCGCCCCTTCAGGCTCGACTGTGACGACGGAGCCGATGCCGCTTGGCACCCGCAGCGACGAGTAAATGTCTGCGCCGCCGTATTTTTCGCTGTAGGGTGGACAGGCGATAACGGGTTTTTGGGTGTTGCCGTCTATGAAGGCGCTGAGTGCATTGGAGCGCCCAGCTACGGTAATATACACGACTTTTTCCTCTTCGAATTCCTTGAGAATCCCAAGCACGGTTAGGGGGGTTTTGTGTGCTGAAGCCACGCGGAACTCATAGGTTACGCCGAGAAGTTTGAGGTACTTGCAGATTTCACGGCTAAAATCCAAGTCACGTTCGGAACCCATAACGATAACTGCTTTGCCAACCAAGCTGCTCACTGCAAAAAGGTAACCGTAAACTTGCTAATTAACGTAACCCGAAGAGTTGTCGGCATAAGCCAGTCACATCGGTTTATTACATGTTTTCGGCTAAAGAGTGCTTGATTCTTATGACGCAACAGCAAATCAAAGGGGAAGAATTACTCAAGCAACTCCTAGGCGAATGGACCGTAGGCATCGCACTCAAAACCAGCGAGGACAAAGTGGTTGCAGGCTGCGGCGAAATGACCGCGGAAGAAATTGCACCGGGCATAAACAGTGAAATCGACACCCACATCGAAGGATACGAGGATTACTTTGAAAATGACCTCTGGAGCTTCGACCCAGCCACGGGCGAAGTGCATCTTTTCAGCATCACCTCCGAGGGAGACACCCATGACCACATCGGCAGATGGATGGATGATTCGACCCTTGAACTTCACTGGCGAGGCACCTACGAGGACCAGGAGGAAGAAGAGCATATCTTAGCCAATTGGGTAACTAAGGACCAAATTGAACTCAAAGAAACCCACTACATACATGGCAAACTGGTACTTTCGATAGATTACGTGTTTAAAAGAAAGGAAGCTAACTCAGCAGATTAAGCAGAAGCCCAGTTAACTTTTGCGCTGCCGCCTGTAATTCAGGAGTTAATTCTTCGCCGAACCCCATACACTTAGGCTCTATAAGCAACAACCGGATTTTTGCGCCAGTCGACTTAGCCACGTACTCACAGAAGAGCCGCAGCGGCAGCATATGCGAGGAAATCGCCGAGAAAGCCGCCACCTCACCGAACTGCACCAAGTTGGCTTCGCCGGGTTTGCGTCCCAAAACCGCGGAGTCAATGAGCAGCACATGGGTGGGCTTGAATTCTTCGATGTCGAGTAGGTAGCCTTCGGGAACCATCTCGCATTCCAAGAGACAGACGTTTTTGGGGAGTTTGCCCTGTAAGCCCTCTAGGATTTTTAGGGCGATGTTGTCGTCTTGGCGAATCGGGTTGCCGACGCCGACTAACACAACTCGTTTGGCGTCTTTGATCCAGTCACGCAAATCCTCCTCGACATTGTCAGCCATAAATGGTCAACCACAAACAGGGCATACAAGGACTTAAAAGTTTACAACAAAAAGAGAAAGAACCCAAGATGGGTTAAGGATTTAGCGACTAACTGAATCGACTACTTTTTTGTCTGCGTTGTAGACCTCGACTGTCAGGGGCATCTTGCCGAATGCACTGTGGGTTGCGCAGCCGAAGCATGGATCGTAAGCGCGGAACGCCATTTCAACCATGTTGAGGATGCCTTCATCGACTTTGCCGCCGTGTATGAGGCCTTTAGCTGCGTCGCGGATACTCATGCAGATAGCTGGGTAATTGTTGGTTGTGGCAACAATCAGGTTAACGTCTTTTACCATCGCGTCTTTGTCGAGTACATAGTGGTGGATAAGTGTGCCCCGTGCTGCTTCGACTATACCTACGCCTTCGCCGGGTTCGCCGACTTTGTTGCGGACTTTTGTGCTTGTGATTTCTGGGTCTTTAACGAGTTCCATGGCGCGTTCGGTTGCGTACATGAGTTCGATGAGTCTTGCCCAATGGAAAGCAAGTGTGCTGTGGACAGGTTTACCCAAGGTCCTATACATTTCCTCGTATTCTGCCTGCGCCAACGGGGTTGCCATGCCATCCGAAGCATTTAATCTGCCGAGCGGTCCAACACGATAGATACCGCTACCTGCGCCTGCAATTTGTCCTTTCCAGCCGACTGCTTTGAGGTACGGGAATTTACTGTATGTCCATTCTTCAACGTGTTCGCCGATGTGGCTGAGGTAATCTTGAGCGTCGAATTTGGCGAATTCTGTGCCTTTGGGGTCGACTACGCGGACTTTACCGTCGTAGAAGTTGACTTTGTTATTTCCGTCTACAGTGCCCATGTAGTAGGTTGGCAGTGTGTAGGCTTGGCTTTTGATTAAGCCCACGTATTTGGCGTTGCCCAAAACAATGTCGTGGAAGAGTTTTAGGGTGAATTGGGCGAAGTCTTTGCATGAAGCAGCCATCCGCTCAATTTCAGCACGGTTCTCTTCGCTCAGGGGCTTGGATATTCCACCGGGTAATCCACATGTTGGGTGAGTGGCTTTGCCGCCGATGATCTCTGTAATTTTCTGTCCATACGCACGGTGTTTGATGACATCTTTAGCTACGTCTAAGCCTGCTTTTTCGATGACTCCTATGATGTTGCGTTTTTCTGGTGGAGCATCGATGCCCACGATGAAGTCTGGTCCGCCGAGGTAGTAGAAGTGGAGTGTGTGGTCATAAATGACGTATGCGGCGTACATGAGTTCACGGAGCTTCTTGGCTGCTGAGGGCGGTTCAACGTTGAAGGCTGCGTCGAGGGCTTTGGTTCCGGCAAAGTGGTGCGCAACTGGGCAGACACCGCAGATGCGGCTGGTAAGTTGCGGCATGAGCTCAGCTCTTCTGCCAATGCAGAATTTCTCAAATCCACGGAGTTCGGGAATTTTGAGGTAGGCGTTTTCTACTTCGCCCTTGTCGTTTAGGAATATAGATACGTTGCCGTGTCCTTCGAGCCGTGTTATTGGGTCAATTAGTATTTCTTTCATTTCTTAATCACCTTGCGTTTAAGGGTTGAAGCTGGTAAACTGTACATGTAGAAGGTGCCAGCGGGGTCCTTGATTTGGCTGATTAAATCTTCAACCTCCTTCTCGGTGTAGGCGGTTTTGCCTTCAACACCGTCATAACCCAAAATAGACGCTAACGCGGTTATCATGGCTGCTCCCTGCTCGGGCACGTTGGGGGCTTTGCCGCCGCAGCCAGTACAGGGCATATCAACAGCTAAGCATTTAGCGCCACAACCGCTTCTGGTCGCTGGACCCATACAGAGGATACCTTGCTCAAGAAGGCATTTTTCTGGTTCAGGCTCTTTCTCGTAAACGCGGTAGATTCTGTCTATTTTTTTGTTGTCGCGTTTGCGTGGGCATTCGTCGCAGACAGCTTTAGGCGGTGCCAACACGGAGCCTTTGGGGGGGAGGTTGTTGGAGGCTATGGCGTCGATTGCGGCAGCGGTCAGTTTGACTGGGGGTGGGCAACCGGGGAGGTAGTAGTCTACGTCTACGACTTGTGAAAGGGTTCTAACGGTGTCGTAGAATTCTGGGAGTTTAAGGGTGCCTTCTTTGACTTGTGTTTCTGATTTAGGCACAGTTGATTGGGGGTTAACGTTGGATTTGTCTTTTATGTAGACTTGGTCGAAAACTTCGGCTTTGTCGTTTAGGTTGGCTAAGCCGGGGACGCTACCTTCGTGGGCGCATGAACCGAAGGCGATGAGGGTTTTGGTTTTTTGGCGGAGCAGTTTTGCCATGTGTTCCTGTTCGCTGTTGCGGATGGAACCGTTGAAGAAGGTTATGTCGATGTAGTTGTCTTCAAGCGCCTCGACGTCTTTGTACTTGATGTCCATAGCGGCTGGCCAGAACACAATGTCAGCTATTTGTACTACGTCGAGGATTTTCTCGTCTATGTCTAAGACGGCTACTTCACAGCCGCCGCAGCTTGCAGCCCAGTAAAAGGCTATCTTAAGCTTAGGTTTACTCATGGCTTGTTTACTCCTTAGTGGTGAATTGCGCGGTTATTTTTTGTGGGTTTACTCGAAGTTCGCCAAAGGCTAATTCCTCGGGGGACATGCCCATGGCTAATCCAAGTAATTGTGGATAATGCAGAATTGGAATGCCATAGACCTCGTTAAAAGTTTTCTCTATCCGAAGCTCATTTGTATCGTACATGATATGGCAGAATGGACAAATTGTGATAAGTGCTTGGGCGTCAACCATCTTTATGTGGTTGAGTTTGTCTCTGGCAAGCGCCAACGCGACTTTGTCGCTTACGCCGACGCTGGGTGCGCCGCAGCATTCGGTTTCATCAATGTAGTCCAGGCAAGTTGCGCCCGTGGCTTCTATGAGTGCCTTAAGCGTCTGTGGGTCTTCAGGGTCGTCGAAGCCGATGTACTCTTTGGGGCGCAGGATGTGGCAGCCGTTGTGTTCGGCTACTTTGAGATCGGTTAGGGGTCGGGTAACAGAGGCTTTGATTTTATCTATCCCAATGTCTTCTTTGAGGAACTGGAGCAGATGCTTGGTTTCAACTGTGCCCTTGTACTCTAATCCTGCTTCTTTGAGGTGACTGTTAACTTCGTCGCGTTGTGCTTTGTCGGCTTTGAGGGTTTTATTGACTTTTTTAAGTGTGCCTGCGCATCCGGGGCAGAGCGTTAGGATGTTTAAGCCCTGCTGCTCAGCTAACGCAAGATTCTTCGCCGCCAAAATCATCATGGTTTCGTGGCTGACGGGGTCAAAGGGTAAACCGCAACAGCTGAATTCTGGCATCTCAACCAATTCAACCCCCAACTTGGCGAGAACTTTACGCGAAGAAATCTCATAAGAGGACACGCGGTAGGGGACAGCGCAGCCCAGAAAAATTAGCCACTTATTGCTTGACATTCGGGTTCTCTCCTGAAGGTTTAGAAGGTTGGGTTCGCTCAAAGAATTTAACGCCCTTAAGCACCTTCTTCACGGATTCGGGGTTGCCTTTGGGCAGAGGCGGCAAACCCTGCTGCTCCCGCTTCTTAACGCGTAACTCGGGAATCCTGTAAGCGTAACCGGTTTCAACTAGGCTCTGAGCTTGGTCTTTGAAGACCTGTGGAATGCAGCCTTTCTCAGCAGCAAGGTTACGGAAGACGCGGATCACGTTGGCGACTTCGACGTCTTGGGGGCAGCGGTCTGTGCACGTAAAGCACGCGGCACACAACCAAAGAGTGTCGCTATTTAAAACGCGGTCTTTTAGCCCCAACTGCGCCATGTGAATGAGAGTACGTGGGCGGTAGGAATCGCTGAACCTTGCAACTGGGCAGTCAGAGGTGCATGTGCCACATTGGAAGCATTTGAGGATGTTTTCGCTTCCATGGATTTTCTGGAGCTCATACTTGAATTTCGGGTCAATTTCCGATGCTTTTATCGGTTGATCCTTACCCTGCTGGGTTTGATTTGTTGTTACCTCAGTCATAAAGGATACACCTGTGTTAATCGGATGGCACCTGTAAGTGCATTGTTCTCAAAAATGCTGGTGTGAAGTAGATAAAGTTTGAGCATTACGGCAGATGATTCTTCCATGCCTATGGGGATGTATTGAAAACGCAAATTAGCGGTCGCCGACGCAAAACCACCACTATTATACGCTTACATTATTGGGATCAGGTTTGGGCTTTTTGCTTTTCTAGTCTTAGAAGAAGGCAGTGTCCCCCTTACTCTTCTTCTTCCCATGGGCTTGGTGGGCGGATGTGTTTTTTGTTCTGCAACGGATTTGGGTTGCATGCTGGTTGTGGAGCAAACCTCAAGCAGAACCGAAAACCTCTCCACTACTATATAAGGGGTTTAGTTTGTCAACTGTTCTGGACTAAACTCGGTTTCTGAGTCAAGAAACCTTGACAAGAAATCTTTTAAACAAAAACCTACCAGAAAAAAGCGGTGACTAAAATGAAGAAAACCATCCCTATCCTGCTGCTCTTAATCCTGCTTGCATCCGCCCTTTTACTCATAATTACTTCCGCCATATCCGCCTCCAGTCTGCCCTCGCCGTTTCTCATTGCCGCGGCAATCGTGTCGACAGTCGCATTGTTCGGCGCAGTCTTTTCGCTTTACGCTGAACGGCGGAGCAGAAACCGCGTCAGAGACGAAGTCCAGCTGATTCATAAGCGATAGTTATTCTTTACATTGTTTTAAGTTGCGTAGTTCCTCGAGCGTGTGGTTTAGGATTGCAACGTCAGCGACTGATTTCACATCGGCAACTGGTAGGCAAACCACAACTTTTCCAAGAAAAGGCTGTTTAAACCCAAGTGCACGTGCTGCTTCGTCACTTAAGTTGATGTATAAGCTTATGATTTGCCAAGTGCCCATATCTACGTCTGCACTGTGCAATTCGCCTAGTTCATAGTTGTCTTTGGTGAAAACTTTCTTCCAAAATAATCTAGTAATTTCAACCATATAAGTAACCTCAACTAAAAGATGCAAGCGCCCTCTTATATCTGTTATTTAGAATCCTTTTTTACGTTCGGCTCCAATATGTTGTTGGTTGTGTTGTTTTGTCGTCTTCTCAAGAACAAACTAAACCAAAGGAGCTCACACCCGAGGAAGAACAGGTTATCGTTCACAAAGGCACTGAGATGCCTTTCACAGGCAAATACTATGCGTTCTGGGAAAAAGGCACTTATGTCTGCAAACGCTGCGGCGCCAAACTCTACCGCTCCGAAAACAAGTTTGAAGCCAACTGCGGCTGGCCCAGCTTCGACGACCAAATCCCCGGCGCAGTGAAACGATTGCCCGACCCGGATGGAATGCGGACAGAGATTGAATGCGCCAACTGCGGAGCCCACCTTGGCCACGTCTTCACAGGCGAACAGTTCACAGAGAAAAACACGCGGCACTGTGTTAACTCGATGTCAATGGATTTCATACCGGACAAACCAGAATAGCCTCAAGTTACCAAGTCCTTTTAAATGAAACAAAACTAAACACCATTGATAGTTATGTCTGCAGAAAAAGAAAATCTGATTGCACAAGCCCAAAACCTCTCCGCTCTATTCGGTTATCAGGGAGGCGCTGTTGTAAGCCGAACTATAATCGACAAGAAAACTGGAACCGTGACGTTGTTTGCGTTTGATGAGGGTCAGGGTTTAAGCGAGCATACAACGCCTTACGATGCGTTGGTTTATGTATTGGACGGCACCGTTGAAGTTACAATTACAGGCAAACCCTTTATGCTGCGACCTGGTGAAATGACGATTATGCCTGCAAATCAGCCGCATGCCTTATCGGCGAAGACTAAGTTCAAGATGTTGTTGACAATGATAAAGTAATAACGCCGACTTTTTACTCAAGTTTCTCAATGTAGTACAAAAAAGAAAATTCTTATAAGTACTACTCGTGCAATGGCACTATTATCAAGAGGAGAGCGAGTAGAGTGTTAGAAGCAGAATTTGAAGCCGAGGTACTGGTTACAAGAAAAGGCCAAACAACAATACCTGTTAAGCTAAGAAGAAAATACAAAATAGAAGAAGGCACAAAGCTTCAAGTTACCGATACAGGCGATGGAATATTACTGAGGCGCAAATTAACCACATTCGACCTCTTTGGTTCAGGCGCCGGCTCTGCTACTGTAGAAGAAATCAATAAACTGCTTGATGAACTCAGGGCTCAAGATGAATAGAGCTGTTTTTGATACACGGTTTTTTATGGCTGGCTACTATTCGACAAATGAAGTTCAGAGTAAGAAACTGACTGAAAAAGCAAGGTCTACAAAAGAACGGTTTGTCTCTGTAATAGTTTTACATGAGGTTTATCAAGTTACACTCCGAAAGAATGGCAAAGAAACGGCCAAGCTAAGAACAGCATTGGTTGAGCAGGACTTTGAAGTAATCGATGTCACAACTGATATTGCGAAATCATCAGCTGAGTTAAGGTCAAAGTACAATATGTCTATGGCTGATAGTATTATAGCCGCAACAGCGTTGTCTCTAAACGCAACTTGCCTCTCTGATGACCCACATTTTAAGGCTGTCAAAGAAATTAAAACTGACTGGATTTAAAAATCTAAAGGTTGACCCCAAACGTCAAGGTAACAATATTCTTTTAGGGCTTTTTTGGGCGGCGTAGGCGTCTTCTCGGCTGGATACCCCATTACAATCAACGCCGAAGGCTCTACTTCACTGGGAATCTTGAGCACTTCACGGACAATGTCTTTGCAAAATGCGGGTGCACAATACCAGCAAGCCCCCAAACCCGCCGCATGCGCCGCCAGCAACAGGTTCTCTATCCCGGCTGCTAAACTCTCCACAGCCAAATCGCGTTCAATTACCTGTCGCTCATCGGAAAATTTCCTCAGACCCTCCATAGTCAAACACGCAAGAACCATAACTGGCGACTTTGCAAACCGCTTCATACGTTCTTGGTGCATTCTTTCATCAATCTCATATCCATTATGGACCAAGTCGGCTGCCCAGGCTTCAGCCATCCGCTCAGCCAATTCATATTTGACTTTGGAGTCACGCAGAAATATGAACCGCCAAGGCTGCGAATTATGAGCGGAAGGAGCCCAGCCAGTCGCCTCTAAAACCTCGAGAACTTTCGAGTCAGGCACTTCTTTGGATTGGTATTTGCGGATGCTACGCCTTTGCCGGATCACTTCATACAAACTTGACATAAAGAAAGGTAGATGGATTTGCTTTTTATTTCTATTCTCTGTTGGGAACCAAAATTACTTTGAGCGAGTTGCCTGCTTCAGCCATCAGTCGGAAGCCTTCCTGTGCCTCGGTAAGGGGTAAACGATGTGTAATCATGTCTTTGACGTTTAACTCGCCCGTTGAGAGTACATGGAGTGAGTCTTCGATGTCGTTGGGGGCGGCGCCGTAACTGGTGCGCATGGTGATTTCGTTGCGCCAGAACTGGTTGATGGGCACAGGCAACTTCACCGTTGGTTCGGGCACTGCGAAGAAGAGGATGGTTCCGCCGTTTTCCACGCAGTCCATCGCCGACAGTGCCGCGGAGGTTGCGCCTGTGCAGACGATGACTTGGTCAGCTAGGTGGCCGTCGTTGATTTCTTTGAGTTTCTCCGGCAGGTTGGCTTTTGCGTCTAGCGCATAGTGAGCACCGAATTTCTTCGCCAGGTCAAGGCGGTAGGGGTTGATGTCAGCTACTATGACGCGTTCTACGCCTTTGAATTTGGCAAGCTGCACATGGAGTATGCCCGAGATGCCGCTGCCGATGACGAGCACGGTGTCGTCGCTTTTTAGCGCTGCCAACCGTTGTCCGCGGGAGACACATGCGAGAGGCTCGATGAAGGTGCCTTCCTCGAAGCTCATGGCTTCTGGGAGTTTGTAGATGCCATGTTGCACGTTGATTTTTGGAACTTGGACGTATTGTGCGAAGCCACCGGGGTAGTAGTTGGTGGTGTGGAGTGTGTGGCAGGCGGTTTGGTTGCCGCGTATGCAGTGGCGACACTCATAGCAGGGGACGTGGTGTGAAACGAATACGCGGTCACCCACTGTGTAATCCTTGACTTTAGCACCAACTTGAGTCAAGACGCCTGTGGCTTCGTGACCCAAAACACGCGGCGCCTTGGGCACACGGTACCATTCGATGACGTCGCTGCCGCAGATGCCGCTCGCCATAACTTTGAGCAACACCTCTTCCTCGCCGATTTTAGGGGTAGGAATCTCCTGGATACGAACATCATGGTTGTTGTAGTAAAAAGCAGCTAACAAAAAATCACCAAAAAAGGGAAAGGTTAGGCTTTGCCCGCCACTATTTGGTTGTAGAGGTCGTCGGCTTCCTGCACATTGTAGCCGTCGTGGATTATAGCACGGATAGCACGGATGGAAGCAACGGGGTACTGGGTCTGCCAGATGTTGCGTCCCAAGTTGACACCTGCCGCACCCTTCTGCAAGCCATCATAGACGAAGTCGAAGACTTCCCGCTGAGTTTCAGTTTTGGGTCCGCCTGCAATTACAACTGGAACTGGGCAGCCTTCGACGATTTTCTCGAATTTTTCTTTACAGTAATAGGTTTTGACGACTCTTGCGCCGATCTCTGCAACGATTCTGGCTGCTAAGGCAAGGTAGCGTGCTTCTCGTTTTTCTAGTTCTTTGCCGACTGCACATACTGCCATGACTGGTACACCGTAGTCTTCGCATTCGTCGATGAGTTTTGCGAGGTTGGTTAAGCTTTTGTTTTCGTATTTTGTCCCGACGAAAACTGACATTGATACGGCTGAGGCGTTTAAGCGGAGGATTTCCCCAATCGAGGTGACTACGCTTTCGTTGGCTAAGTCTTCTCCAACTACTGAGACTGCGCCGGAGACCCGCATGATGACGGGTTTGTCGATTGCTGGGCTGACACAGTTCCGTAAGACACCTCGTGTGAGCATTAAGCCGTCGGCGTATTGGATGATTGGTTTTATGGTTTCTCCGGGTTTTTCGAGGCAGTGTGTTGGGCCTTGGAAGTACCCGTGGTCTATGGGTAAAAATAATGCTTTTCCATCTTTCTGGAATAGCCTGCTTAAGCGGTTTTGCATGCCCCACTCCATTGTGATTTCTCCGAGAGAGAGGTTGGCTGAAGAATTAAATAACTTTATGCTTTTGGCTGGGTGCAGATAGAGCGTTTAGCGTGTGGAACGTTTGTCAAGGTGTTTATGAAAAGTTAAGATAACTTCACAATCAACCTTATATCCACTCAAACAGTAGACATCTAAACCTACTGAAAGTGAAATAATGTACAAATGCTCATACTGTAAAACCGCGATGGAATCCAGAGGAGAAATATCCGAAGACGGCACAATCGTTTTTTACCAGTGTCCTAACTGCAAAAACGTGGAACTCCACACCGCATTCGAGTAATGGA
Organism: Candidatus Bathyarchaeota archaeon; assembly: GCA_963702095.1. GTDB lineage: Archaea > Thermoproteota > Bathyarchaeia > Bathyarchaeales > Bathycorpusculaceae > Bathycorpusculum. The sequence continues at coordinate 599,078 of OY969706.1, read as the reverse complement.
CTTAGAATGACTTATCCTTAGTCGTTTAGGTTCCTGTGTAGTGCTTTCCCGCCAATTAACTGTATAGTTTGCAGTTATAGCACGCTTTTTTGGTGCCTGAATTATTTTGTTCAAAACAATTCGCGGATTAATATTTATAGTATGTCAAAGTTACCTTTTCAGTTGAACTGTAAGTATAAATCTGACAAAACCTATACTTAATTATCGGTTTTTAGAGGTGAACAAATGAATCGAAAGTTCCTTTTTTTAGCAATCGGACTGATTTTAGTGATCGCAGTCCCCTTAGTAGCTGCAGCCGTAAACCAAACACAGATGATTCATGTATCAGGAAACGCCAAATACCCCCACAACCTCCCCCCAACAGGACCCACCGCCGCCCCCACCACAAGCAGCAACACTCCAACGGTTCAATTCTCGCTTTTTTTTCCTAACGGCACAGCCTACCCCACAACCATAACCAACGGCGCCCTCAACACCGTCGTCGTTGACCCCTTAAGCGGCCACAACGCTGGTTGGATACCCACATGCGTAGTTGTCCACAATGACGGCACAGTCCCCATATCAGTAAATGCAGCAGTAACTAGCAAAAACGTGCCTTCAAACGTCGACTTAACCTTGACCTGCGGGTACTTTGGCACCATCAACGGCGCTTTTGGAGCCGACCAAGCCACAAGCCAACAACCCATCCAACCCGGACAATACTACTACATGTCACTGATAGCTTTCTTAACACCTAACAACGCCAACTACACGCCAGACCAGCAATTCAGCTACAGTTTCGATGTTGCGGTGACGGCAGCCCAAGCCTAAATTTTGTCTAAAACAACGGTTGATTTTTCAACCTTCTTATTTTTCTTCTAGTTTAAGGATCAAGTAGCCTTTTTCATTGAGCCATTGGTGGAACTGTAGGGTGGTGTAGAGGCAGGTGGCGCCGCATTTTTGGCGTGTGCAGAATTTTCTGCGTTTATACTCAACATAGCCTTGGGCTAGCGCCATTTTGCATCGATGGTATACTCGGTTTATAGGACATAAGGTTTTTTTACTAGTACAGTCGTTTACAAATAAGGTTAAAAACCTAAACACAGAGTTCCTAACAGGGAAAACTTTGAAACCTAAACGGGCACTAACACTCTTAGCCAGTTTGGCGTTAACGGCGATTATAGTGGGCTGCTTTGTTACCCAACTCTATGAACAGCAAAACTTCCACTACACCTACACCGAAGGACAAACCACTCAAGTCCACATCTCCAGCTTACGGGGACTCCAGGCTGTAACCATAAACGAGTACACGTATCTAGGCGTCACCCCCGTCTTGACCGTTCAAGCCCCAGCAATCAGTCAAACCACACTAGTCAACACCACCCGAAGCCAAATCTACACCTACATCAACCAAAACCCCGGCGTCGGCTTCCGCGCCCTAGCCAGTGCCCTTTGTCTCCCAGTGGGGTTGGCGGAATACCATCTCGGTGTGCTGATCCGGTCAGGGTTGGTTTCGTTTGTGCGGGATGGACGCTACAAGCGGTTTTTCGTTACGAAGCGGTTTAGTAAGCGGGATATGGCATTGATTTGCCTGCTACGGCACCGTACAACACGGAGGATTTTGGAGGCGCTGCGTTGCAGAGGCGCCTTATCACATGGGAAGTTGGCGGGGGAAGTGGCGATTACTTCGCAGGCGCTGACTTGGCAGATGAAAACCCTCAAAAGCACCCAGTTGATTGCACAAGTGAATGATGGGTTAAAAATCGTCTACTCATTAAACGATGCATCAGCGGCTAACCTCGAAAAATGCCTCGCGGTTGTGGCATAACAGCCCTTTTAATTTACCCCGACATTAATCTTCTATGCCCAAACTCTACCTTTTAGGCGGAGAAAACGTCTACCGCAGAAGCGCCAAAGAAATTAACCAGAAAGCCTTCGAAGACACCGCTCAACCACGGAGGGTGCTGGTGTTTCCTTGGGCAAGAGCATCGTTTGATAGGCATTACCAGAAACGCAAACTCTTCGTCGATTACATGCGAAGCCTCGGCGCCTCCACCGTTGACTTCATAGAGTACAGCGAAGGGGACAGTTTAGCTGAGAGGATTGCTGCTTCAAACCTGATTTATCTAACGGGCGGACAACCCAGCGTCTTAATGGAAAGAGCCAGAACAATTGGGCTTGAACCGCTACTGAAAAGATACCGTGGAGTCATCGTGGGGCGAAGCGCAGGTGCCTTGGCGCTTTGCAGCAGATTCGTCTCAACCATCCGAAGCAACTCCAAAGTAAGGGTCCTCGACGGCTTGGGCATAGTTGACATAACCCTAAAAGCGCATTATACACCGCAGAAAGATGAAGCGCTCAAACGGTTCTCTTTTGAGACCCCGATTTTTGCTTTGCCCGCGGGGTCGGCGCTTGTCTGTGGCAACGGCAAACTCTCCGTGATTGGTGAAGTGTACCTGTTTCATGAGGGTGAACGCCAAGTTTTCAGCGGGAAAAGTTAGAGAAGTATCTTCGGGATGTAAATTTTGAATATAGTAATGGCATTCAAAAGGTAAATTGGTTAATACAGAAAACTTTTTTTGGTATTTACGAAGAAATCGAGTGTTGAGGTTTAGAGGCGCTCTTTTAGTTTTTCTGTAAGCATCTTGACGAGTTCTTCTTTGTCCTTCTCGATGAAACTCCAGACCTCACGGGTTTCATTATCCATAGCAGAGTCGTTTTTGTAGTTGTTCTTTATGCGCCAGAGGCTTTTGTTCTCGATTAAAAGTTGCTCCATCAAATCGTAGGTGTTATTGTCAAGCATAACTTTGCTGCCAGACGCCTTGGTTGAGAGGGGCTCGGGGTTTTCAACGTCCATGCAGGTTTTAGTTTTATTTTCTTCGTCGGTTTTGCATGCCATAAAACTGGTGTCGCCTTTGTTGGATGTGGCTGAAATTACCTCTTCGTTTTCTTTCTTCAAAAATCCACCTCCTAAAGGGTCATTTAGGTGTTAGGGATGGCGACACATTAAGTTTATGTGACTGCTAAGGGGGGCAACAAAAATGGGTTATTGCTTTCTTTTTATAATTGCCGAGACTACAGAAGTCAATATCAGCGCCAGCAGGATGCCGCCTAAAACGCCCAACGTTAGTTTCACCGTGGGGTCTGAGTGGAATACTGTTGTTTGGGGAATCACAAATAATCCTCCGAGGTACGCAGCTAAAAACAATCCGACGAAGGCAGCGCCTATTCCTTCAACGGCATACAAGAGATAGGTTATGTTTTTGTCCGTTAACGCCAAGCTAACACGCCTCTTTCAAATCAATAATAAATGCCTTCAGTATTTATAACCGATGGGTAATTTTTTTTACCACAAGTATAATATATCCAATTTAACGATTGATTTATTGGCAAACTAGGGATAATATGTCGCCTCTGAAAATCACACCGTTAAAAGTAGGGTTACTAATCGTTGCCCTCGCCTACCTCTTATTCAACATACACAGCATGTTCAACCTCAACTGGTGGGGCGAGTGGGAACGCATCACAAACAACCCCACCTTCGCATTCTACATTTACATAGAAGACGTTGTAGCGGCAGTGGGAATGGCAACTCGATTAGTCGCCAGCATCATCGCCGTATCCGCAGTGGCATACTACTTCAGAAAAGAAATGCCTCCAACCAACAAACTCTACAGAATCCTAAAAGCAATCTTGATTCTGGAAGCCATCTACTGGTTCGGCTTAGCCGCCACCGCAGGCGTAGAAGTCTACACTTCAATAACGGGGCCAGCCGTATCCCTCATCGGCGTAATGATCAGCCCTATCCCAAGCGTCATGGAAGCCATCGTCTTCCCCATCATATTGCTAATCTTCGCCTTCAAGCTAAACCCAAACAAACCCCAAAACGCGGCAAAGTGGGCGCTGATAACCGGCACATTGTTAATCTTTGTCTTCTGGCTGACAAACACAAGCATCTGGCTCTCAATCATTTCCTACCCCGGATGGAGCGGCGTAACCAACTACCCCATAAACGAAGTCAGTTTTGTCTTGACTATTGCGGGGCTGTTGGCATTAGCAATTTTCACGGCAGGCTACACCGTAGCATACAGCCGAGGCAAACCGCCAGTGCTCAACTTAAAAATCGTAGGCGTAATTATTTTAGCGTTGGGAGCCTATTTTCTCTGGGAGTATTTGTCATGGATTATCTTCGACGTAAACAACAATCTCTGGAGCAATTGGTACGCTTGGTTCCTAGGCCAGCAACCTGGACCTATGGATGCTATCACTGCCACTCCTAGCCGTACCGCTGCTTTTCAGCCGCCCCACTGAAACGGCGCCTTCCCCAACCTAATTTTTTTAGAGTACAGGCTCTAACAGTTATTCACCGCGAAAACCACAAGCGTAATAAGGCAAGCCCGCGAGAACAGTTAGCGGTCGGATAAAATGCCACAGTTCATAGTAAATTCAAGTCGAAAGGACCCTTATAAAAAATTCAAGTTCCGAGTCTTTTGGGATGGAAAAGTAGTTGCCGGCGTCTCCAAAATGAGTCCGCTTAGCCGCACAACCGACGTCATCACCCACCGTGAAGGCGGCGACTCAAGCGTGGACCGCAAATCCCCCGGCAGAACACGCTTCGACTCCATCATATTAGAACGCGGTGTAACCCACGACCCAGAATTTGAAAACTGGGCAAACTCGGTTTTTAACAAAAAAACCGATTCGATGTCTCTTAAAAACTTCCGCAAAGACATAATCATCGAGCTGCTCAACGAGGCAGGGGTTCCAGCAATCGCGTACAGAGTTTACCGCTGCTGGGTGTCGCAGTACACGGCACTGCCCGATTTGGATGCAGGCGCAGACGCAGTTGCCATCCAAAGTATAACCATTGAGAACGAGGGTTGGGAAAGAGACACAGGTTTAGCTGAACCCCAAGAAACCTAACTAAGGGTGGACTGTGTGCCTACTCCAAGCCTCAACCGGGGCGTCCTGATTCTGCTTGCCCCAAACGCCCAAAACGCCAACATATCCACAACCAACACCTACTTCGTATTCCAATACAACCCAGAGAAACTACTCCACACCTACACCCCGGCTACGTCACAAACTGCATCAGGCAACTCCATAGAAGTGGCGGGACCGCCAGTTGAACTATTCAACTTAACATTTGACCTAGACAGCTTAGACCTTGACCCACCCAACCAAAACCAAATCGCCGACACCCTTGGCATACACCCCGCCTTAGCCATGCTGGAGTCCATGATGCAACCGCAAGCCGTCAGCGACCAACCCTTATTGCCCATTGTGGTTTTCAAGTGGGGCACAAAGCGAGCGGTAGCCGTCCGAGTCGTCAGCATGAACGTTGAAGAGAAAACCTTTGACCAAATACTCAACACTACAAGAGCAACAGTCACACTAACGCTGAAAGTGCTAAGCGCCTCCGAAGTCGGCAATAACACTGGCGCAAGAAGCGTCTGTTCAAGCCACATTGGTGAGCAGGCAACGCTGGTGGAAGCGTACAGGACGCAGACGGGGCAAGGTAGTCCCGCAGGAGCCTCCAGTAGCGCATCATCAGCTATGGGTCTAGGTTCAGCCACGGGGGTTTCAGCGGTAACTGCAAACAGTGCCGCCGTCACAAAAAGCAATCCCCAAACACTATCCCAACAAGCAATCGACAAAAGCAAAACACAGGTCCTAAAAAAAAGAGTTAGCGCCAAATAGCATCTACAATAAAGCACACACCTTGGTTGAGGTAAGAGATGGCTTAAGCTTGCTGATTGAGCCATGCTATTACCCGACTGCATTGCGCTGTCACTCTGTTCCATCATGTCACTAAAAAACAAATGATACATGCATTCACATCCACACCGTTGCGGCTTTATATGGAACCATGCAACACATGTGAAGAAAAACAAGTATCCCACACCGAAACAGGCATAGAAAAACGTTGCAACCCAAAAAAGCAGCCGCCCACACTTGCAGTCTTGTGGAATCCCGTAAAACGCCACACCCACATAAAGAGAAAAAAACAAGTCTGGCGTTCAAACAAGAGCCAACAGAAAAAATCATTACGCGCTAAAACGGCCAGCCAACATCGCTCTGCGGCACCACCGTCCTCGAAAATGTAACCTTTAAACGGTATAGTTTCCCGTAGTATCAGGGTTGCATTAGGAAAATGTTTATTCTTGAACAATAAGCTTTAATTTGCTCCGTTGCACGCCCTTAACACAGAAGGTCAAATCATCATGGTTACCACCAACCTTGACAAAGTTTTCAATCCACAGAATGTAGCAATTATCGGAGCCAGCGACGTGGAAGGTTCAGTCGGTTTCGCAATCGTGAAGAACTTTACCCAATCAGGCTACGCTGGCAAAGTTTACTTTGTCAACATAAAAAAACCGGAAATCTTAGGCGTCAAAACCTACCAGACAGTCGACCAGATCCCAGAGCCAGTGGATTTAGCCCTCATAGCTACACCCGCCAAAACCGTCCCAGACGTGATGGTCGAATGCGGCAAAGCACACGTTAAAGGCGTAATCATCGTCTCCGCCGGCTTCAAAGAAATAGGTCCCGCGGGAAAAGCCCTCGAGGACAAAGTCGGCGAAGTAGCCAAACGATACGACATCCGAGTCATCGGCCCCAACTGCATCGGCATCATCCGCCCCAGAATAAACCTCAACGCAACCTTCCTCGACAAAATGCCCAAAGCAGGCAACGTAGCTTTTCTCTCACAAAGCGGCGCGTTGGGCTCCGCAATTTTGGATTGGGCTATCCATGAAAACATCGGTTTCAGCAACTTCGTCTCCGTCGGCTCCATGATTGACGTGGACTTCGGCGATTTAATCGATTATTTCGGCGGCGACCCAAAAACAAAGAGTATACTCATGTATGTAGAGGGCATAACTGAAGCCCGAAAATTCATGTCCGCGGCAAGACACTTTGCAAGAACCAAACCCATCATAGTGGTTAAATCAGGCAAATTTTCAGAAAGTGCCAAAGCCGCCGCTTCCCACACAGGTTCACTGTCAGGCGAAGACGGAGTCTACGATGCCGCTTTCAAACGTGCAGGCATTGTCCGAGTCAGTGAAATCGCCGACCTATTCAATGCAGCCGAAGTTTTGGGAACGCAACCTCTGCCCAAAGGCGATAATGTCGCCATAATAACCAACGCAGGCGGGCCAGGAGTCATGGCAACGGATTCGCTGATTGGATTCGGCGGAAAAATCGCTAAGGTCAGCCAAAAAACTATCGACAGCCTCAATTTGGTGCTGCCGCCTTTCTGGAGCCACGGCAACCCCATCGACGTGTTAGGTGATGCCAAAGCAGACCGGTATAAAGCCGCATTAGATGCTGCCTTAAACGATGACAACGTTGATGGTATCCTCATTATTTTCACTCAGCAGGCTGTTTCTGAATCGGTTGAAATCGCCAAAAACATCGTAGAGTTAGTGCGCAACAAACCCTACCAGAACAAAACCATACTCACCTCGTTTATGGGATACGGCGCTGTACAGGAAGCAAACAACATCTTAAACGCCAACAACATCCCCACCTACAGCACCCCTGAACAGGCAATCAAAACATACATGTACATGTACAATTACCAACGCAACATCGACCTCCTCTACGAAACCCCCGAGGAACTCCCAGTTGATTCTTCACCGCCCAGACGCCCCATCCTCGCGATTTTACGCAATGCAGCGTTTGAAGACCGAGAAATCCTAACAGAGGACGAAGCTAAAAAAATACTCAAATACTACAATTTCCCCATTGTACGCACTGCAGCCGCCAACAACGTTGACGAAGCCGTTGCATTGGCAACCGAGATGGGTTTCCCAGTTGTACTCAAAATCCTCTCGCCCCAAATCGTCCATAAAAGCGACGCAGGCGGAGTAATCCTCAACGTAAACTCACCCCGCGAAGTCCGAGAAGCCTTCGACCTGCTTATCCAGCGAGCCAACGCCTACAACCCCAGCGCCCAAATCATCGGTGTAACCGTGCAGCCCATGGTTGAAAAGAAAGGCCACGAAGTCATCTTGGGAGGAAAAACCGACCCCGTTTTCGGCCCAATTATCCTCTTCGGCATGGGCGGCGTCGGCGTGGAACTCTTCAAAGACGTTTCAATCGGGCTTCCACCCCTAAACACTACTCTCATCCACCGCATGATGGAGGAAACCAAAGTTTACCGCCTCCTCAAAGGCTACCGCGGCTCCACCCCAGTCGACTTAAAACGCCTCGACGAAACTGTCCTCTTATTCAGCCAACTACTCACTGATTTCCCTCAGATCAAAGAAATCGACATCAACCCCCTGCTAATCAGTGAAAAAGACGCAACCATCCTCGACGCCCGCATAGTCGTCGACAAAGACAAAGTTTGCAAGAAGTTTGTGCCACACGAACACATGGTTATCAGCCCCTACCCCAAGAAATACGAGATTCTCTGGCTGCTCAAAAACGGCCAAGAAGTCCTATTGCGCCCCATTAAACCGGAAGATGAACCCATGTGGCTGGAGTGGTTCCAGAGCCTAAGCGAAGAAACCATACGCTACCGCTTCTTCCAAATGCTAAAAGACACACCCCACGAAGTCCGCGTCCGCTACTGCAACGTTGACTACGACCGAGAAGTCGCCATGGTCGCAGAGATGGTTGAAAATGGCAAACGCAAAATCTTAGGCGTCAGCCGCCTTAGCATCGAATCTGATGGCAAACACGGCGAAATGGCGTTCATCGTCTCGGACTACTGGCAGGGACTGGGCTTAGGCACCAAACTGGTTGACTACACCTTAGACATCGCCAAAGAAAAAGGCGTGGAGAGCGTTTACGCAATCATGTTGCAGGACAACTATCGCGCCTTGAGTTTAACCAAGAAGATGGGCTTTAACATCGAATACTTAAGCGACGGCACAGTCAAAGGCAACTTAGACCTCAAAGGCGAAGACATCGACTTCCGCTGCACCCGCCCAAACCTACCTGAGCCGCCAATGGACAAAAAAGAGGAGAAGCCACAGGCAGCCAAATCCGAAGGGCTCCCCATCATAGAGGCTAAACCGCTGGTACGAGAAACCCGCGAATCCACCTCAGCCTAAACTTTTCTTTTTATTTTTGAGATAAACCGCTTTCTCTGGCATGTTTTAAATCCAGCTTTTCCCTTGTTGGAGTGGGATGAATATGGAGTAATGCTGAGGAAATAATCGTTAAAGTGGATTTTACACCCACGACAAAACACTCCTAAAACACCAAAAAAATAACCTACAAAAGCACCAACCTAACAATCAAAGATCCCCTAAAACCCTAACCAAAATTTCAAAACCAAAGCAATAAATTAAGCAGTTTAAAGAGAAACAACAAAATTCGCAAACCAACCACACCCAGACAAAGAGAGAGAACAATTTCCAAACAACAAACACCGCCACAACTTAACTGCCTCTACGCTTTTATAGCTCGGACTTCTGTAACCCTATACTGTGCCCGTAGCGACACGGACGGAGGAATACGCCTTTTGATTAAAGACGATAAACGACGCGTCAATCTCGAGAAGGTGCTAAAAGAGTATGGTTATCAGGGAAGCGCTTTGCTTGAAATACTGCACCGTGCCCAAGAAATCTACGGGTACCTCGACAAGGATTTGCTCACTGAACTTGCAGTGACGCTCAACGTTCCGTCCAGCACCGTGTTTGGCGTCGTCACCTTCTACAGTTACTTTAAACTCCGAAAACCCGGCGAACACATCGTGACAGGTTGCTTAGGAACCGCATGCTACGTCAAGGGCGTCGAACAAATCATGGCGGCAATCGAAGAGGAATTCCACCTAAAACGGGGCGGCTCAACCGCTGACGGCAAGTTGTCACTGTTTCAAACCCGCTGCATCGGTGCCTGCGCCATGGCTCCAAACATCAGCGTCGACGACGTAGTCATCGGCAAAGCAACCAAAGAAGTTGTAATCCAAAAAATAAGAGAAGCGCTCGAGGGAGGAGTTAAAGCTGAAACTGTCTGACCTGCACAAGATAGTCGAGCAGGAACTGGAGTTCGAACGCGCCTACACTTACCGCATCAACATCTGCTGCTCCAGCAGTTGTGCTTCGTTGGGTTCGGTTAAACTGCTGAAGGCTTTCGAAAACGCAGTGAAAGAGTTAGGGGTTGAGAAGGAATGCAAAGTGGCGCGGACAGGCTGCATGGGCGCATGTTCAGCGGGCCCAACAGTGCTCATTGAACCCGGCGACTATGTTTACCAGAATATAGCGCCCGAAAAAGCAAGAGAAATCGTGCGGGACCACGTGGTTTTGGGTTTACCCGTAAAAGAAATGCTCTACGAAAGTGGCGGCTTCTTCAAAAAACAGCATCGCCTCGTACTCCGCAACGCAGGCAAAATCGATCCTTCACGCATCCAAGACTACATCGCCATGGGCGGCTACGCCGCATTGATCAAGTGCCTCTCAAGCATGACGCCGCAGGGAATCATAAACGAGATTTTAGCCAGCGGACTAAGGGGCAGAGGCGGCGCAGGGTTCCCCACAGGGCAGAAATGGCGGCTAGTAGCCAGAGCCAACAACACCCCCAAGTACATTGTAGCGAACCTCGACGAAGGCGACCCCGGAGTCTACGCCAACCGCTCCACAGCAGAAGCCGATCCACACGCCATCATCGAAGGCATGCTCATAGCCGCCTACGCAATCAGCGCCGAAAAAGGCTACATCTACATACGAAGCGAGTATCCCCTTGCAATCCAAACGCTGCAGAAAGCCATCGCCCAAGCCAAAGCATTGACCCTTTTGGGCAGTAACATCTTGGAGACGCCTTTCAAATTTGATTTGAAGCTGCGTTATGGAGCAGGCGCGTTTGTTGCGGGTGAAGAAACGGCGATTTTAGCTTCGGTTGAAGGCTGCAGAGCTATGCCGCGTCCCCGCCCACCGTACCCCGCTAACTCGGGGCTTTGGCAGAAACCCACGTTAATCCAGAACGTGGAAACCCTCGCCAACATACCGTTAATCATCCAGAACAGCGCGGCTTGGTTCGCCAGAACAGGCACCCCCAAATGCACCGGCACCAAATGCTTCTCGCTAACAGGCAAAATCAACAACCCCGGCTTAATCGAAGTGCCCATGGGCATAACGCTGCGGGAAGTCGTCTTTGACATAGGCGGCGGGATTCCAAACGGCAAAAAATTCAAAGCCGTCCTAATCGGCGGACCCTCAGGCGGCTGCTTACCTGAGGCGCTTCTGGAAATCCCCATAGACTACGATTCCCTGACCAAGGTAGGCGCTATTATGGGTTCAGGCGGCATAGTGGTGCTTGACGAAGACTCATGCATGGTTGATACTGCACGTTACTTCACCGAGTTCTGTGTAGATGAATCCTGCGGCAAATGCACCCCCTGCCGCGCTGGTTTACCCCGTATGCTTGAGATCTACGAGAAAATAGTGCATGGCCAAGGCGAAATCGGCGACATAAGTACACTTGAGAGATCCAGCGCCTATATTCGCGATGCCAGCCTCTGCGGACTTGGGCAAACCGCACCCAACCCCGTGCTTACGACGCTGCGTTACTTCAAAGATGAATACATGCGCCACATCGTTGACAAAGAGTGCGAGGCAGGGGTCTGTTTTAAAACACGCGACGAGGATGAAGCAAAATGAGCGCAGGCACAGTTAAACTCAAAATCAACGGCGCAGACATCGAGTGCAAAGAAGGCGCCACCATCTTAGAAGCAGCCAAAGCCAGCGGTGTAGAAATCCCCACACTCTGCAATCTTGAAGGCTTAACTCCCTATGGCGGCTGCCGTTTATGTCTCGTTGAAATCAGCGGCACAACCAAGCTTTTCCCCGCCTGCATCACCCCAGCAGCGTCAGGCATGAACGTAACCACCAACTCGCCCAAACTCTATGAATACCGCAAAATGGCAATCCAAACCCTCCTCGCCGAACGCACCCACATTTGCTCGGTATGCGTCGCCGACAACCACTGTGAACTACAAGCATTAGCAAACCAACATGGCGTCGACCACGTCCTCTACGAACGCAACTGGAGCTGCAACGGAATCGACTCCACCCACGATTTCTTGGTCATAGACAGAAACCGCTGCATACTCTGCACACGATGCGTCCGCGTTTGCGACCAAATAGAGGGCGCTCACACCCTTGACCTCAAACTCAGAGGCAAAAACACAGAAGTCATCATGGACTTAGACGAGAACTGGGGCAACGCCTCCTCCTGCACGTCATGCCGCAAATGTGCCAAAGTTTGCCCAGTCGGCGCCATCTACATCGAAGGCGAAAACATTGAGCACACTAAAGACCCAGATGTGGCCGAGTTCCTGTCGAATAGGAGGAGCCGCAGATGAGCCAAAACCAGAAAGTGCGGTTTGCAACGGTTTGGTTAAGCGGCTGCTCGGGTTGCCACATGTCTTTTCTTGATCAAGACGAGCGGCTTGTTGATTTGGCAAAGCAGATAACACTTGTGTATAGTCCCCTTGCTGACGTCAAAGAGTTCCCTGAAAACGTCGCTGTCACCTTAGTTGAGGGCGCCGTTGCCAACGAGGAACAAGAGGCGATGCTGCGCAAAGTCCGTTCCCGCACGACCTTGTTGGTGTCTTTGGGCGACTGCGCTGTAACAGGCAACGTAACGGCGTTGCGCAATGGCTGGGTGCACAGTGACCAAGCAATTCTCCAACGCGCCTATGAGGACCCCTCGAACCTTAACGCCCAAATCCCCACGTTGGTGCCTAAGCTGCTGATTCACGCTCGTCCACTCCACGAAATCGTCAAAGTCGACCACTACATTCCCGGTTGCCCACCCAGCGCTGACCTGATCAACTATGTTTTAACTGAATTGTTGGCTGGGCGAACACCTGTTATGGAGGAACATTCAAAGTATGGCTGAAAAAAAACTCCATATCTCCCCCGTCACACGCATTGAGGGACATGCCCAAGTAACTATAGTGCTCAACGAAGATGACACTGTCAAAGAAGCGCTTTTCAAAGTGGTTGATTTCCGAGGGTTTGAAAAGTTCACGGAGGGCAGACCCTTCTACGAGTTGCCCTCGATTACCAGCCGCATCTGCGGCATCTGCCCAGTTGCCCACCTGATTGCAAGCGCTAAAGCCTGCGACCAAATCGTAGGAGTCACACCCCCACCCCCCGCCATCAAACTCCGGCGCCTCATGCTTATGGGACAGATAATCCAGTCTCACGCACTCAACTTTTTCCATTTATCCTCGCCTGACTTGCTTTTGGGGTTTGACTCGAACCCAGCGCAACGCAACATCTTCGGCTTAATCGAACGTGAACCCGAATTAGCCATGCGCGGCATACGCCTCCGCAAGTTCGGGCAAGAAATCATCGAAAAAGTCGCCGGCAAAAAAATCCACTCCAGCGAATGGGTGCAGCCGGGCGGAGCAAAATGGCCTCTCACACAGGAACGCGCCGACTACCTTCGCAACTTCCTCCCCGAAGCCTTGGATGCTACGCAGAAGACGCTGGAAATGTACAAGCAAATGCTCGATGGCTTACAGGAGGAAGTGGAGAACTTCGGCAACTTCCCCAGTTACTACATGGGCTTAGTATCCGATGACGGCGGCTTGGAACACTATGACGGCAGAATCCGCATAGTAGACCCCAACGGCAACGTCGCCGCCGAATGCGTAGACCCCAAAAAATACGGTGACTTCATTGGTGAAGCCGTGGAGCCATGGTCCTACATGAAGTTCCCATACTTCAAAACAATCGGTTATCCCGGCGGCGCCTACCGTGTCGGACCACTTGCAAGGCTCAATGTGGTTTCCCACTGCGGTACACCGCTTGCTGACGAGGAGCTTAAGCAGTTCAAGAAGTTGGGCAAAAACGGCGTCGTGCAGAGCACTTTCCAATACCACTATGCACGCCTAATCGAAACCCTCTTCTGCATAGAAACCGCTAAGAAACTCCTCTCAGACCCCGAAATCCAATCCGAACACGTCAGCTCCAAAGCCTTAATCAACAATTATGAAGGCGTTGGAGTTGCAGAGGCACCAAGAGGCACGTTGATCCACCACTACAAAGTCGACGAGCAGGGCATGATAAAGTGGAACAACATGATAATCGCCACCGAAAACAACAACATCGCCTACAACATGGCGGTGACGCAGGTAGCCAAAAAATACGTTAAAGCCCGTGAGTTGCAGGAGGGCATGCTTAACCGTGTTGAAGCGGTTATCCGCGCGTTTGACCCGTGCCTGAGCTGTGCCACGCATGCGGTGGGTAGTATGCCGCTGGATGTGCGGCTAATCGATTCAGTGGGCAGATTGGTCGACAGAAAAATGAGATAGCTGTGTTTTCTGGATAGTTTTAAATTTTCAGACGGACTACAGTGCATACGGTGATAGCTTGAAGCGGCTCGTTTGGGTCTTAGCGGTTGTAACCATTCTGGTCGGTGCGGCAATGCTAGTCATCGCTCCTACTTATGCCACTTATGTTGGCGAAAGCATCACTTCCAACACAACGTGGACCCAAACCGGAGGACCCTACAGGCTAACCAGCGCCATATGGATATACCCCAACGTAGCTTTAACCATCGAGCCTGGAACAATTGTGGACTTGTATTCATACGGCTTCATCGTGTCGGGCGGAGGCACCTTTTTCTGCCGCGGCACAAGCGACAACAAAATAATCCTGTATTCCTCCATCGGCGCATTGACCTCAATTAGTTTAGCTTCTTCCACTAACTGGACTGAATCGCCAAGTGGATGCATATTTGAGAACACCATTTTAAGCGACGTTGCCCTGTCTGTGACGTTGTGTTCGCCGAAAATAAGCAACAACTACTTCACTGGCCAAAGCTCAGTTGGAGTAAACGCCGCGTCACCATTAATTTCTAACAATGCCTTCGATTGCAGACTTACCTGCATCTCCGTCAACGAGGGTTCACCGACCATCTGCAACAACTTTATCAAATCATCATCAAACTATGGAATTGACATCTATAACCGTGGCAGCCCCAACATATTTGACAACAACATCACCGGTTGCAACGTAGGCATCTACGTTTCGGGTACAGGCAACACAACTATAACACGAAACCTTATCACAGCAAATGCTTATGGAATCTATTCAACGTATAGCAACGGAAACACCACCGTTCAAAACAATGTTTTTTCGAGCAATTATTGTGGCATACGCGGCGGCGGAAACATGAGAAGCAACCTAATCGGCGACAACAACATAGGCGTGCAGGTTACCTCAAACCTCATCAACCTAACACAAAACAACCTTGTAGACAACACCCTGAACCTCCAGATGGCAATCATAAGCCCCCTAAACGCATCCTACAACTGGTGGGACAGCAAAGACCAATCAGTCATCAACCAAACCATCTATGACTACAAAAATAACACAGCACTGGGCAACGTGACTTTTTCGCCCTTCCTCGCCGAACCCAGCCCAGACGCCCCGACGCTTGACAAACTAAGCCTCACGTCTGTTCCGACTCCGACGCCTTTTGTGACCCCCATCCCCTTGCCTTCCCCATCGGTTACTCCATATCCAACATATCAGACACCCACGCCACCACCGGCAGACAACACCGAAACCCCCCAAACCGAACCCACCCTAACTCCGACGCCGAGTCCAACGACAACCCCCTGCCCAACGGCTGTTCCAACCGCCAAAATCGACCCTGGGTCCCCGTTGACCTTTGGCAGCGACTTTTTGACTGACGCATTAACACAGCTTGACCTCATGCAAATAGCAGGGTTGGTGCTCGTGGGGCTTGGTCTTATGTGGGTGGTGGTGCTTTTGGTTTCAGCGAGCCACTACTTCATCAAGAAGAAACTCAACAAAGAGTAAACTCCGTTGCATGTTTGGGAGTTAGCTTGTCACGCACTTTAAATCGTGTGTCGCTAATTTATTTACGTTTGTTTTGGCTAGAAATCCACGTTTGGAACCTTGCGTCCAAAAGCAGTGTTGCAGCCGCCTTGGTTGCAATGGCATTATTCTCTTTGTGGTGAAGTGATGAAGAACACCCTCAAACTAACCGTTTTAACCGCTGTTGCCCTCGTCTTGCTTGTGGCATCACAGCCAGCAGCCGCGTTAACCGTGTTCTCCGATAGTTTTTCAAGCGGAGGCTTCGCCGGCTGGTCCCAAACCTTCAACAGCCCAGGCGCAAGCCAAACAGTCAGCGGCGGCATCGCACGCTTCACTGTCCCAACACCCACCGGCGGCGAATACAGCTACTCCTTCGTAGAAAAATCAGGGTTCACCTCAACCCCCAACAGCACCATCACCGCAAGCCAAGACATCTACGTCGCCAAAGTCCCAAACAGTTGCCCACAGGGCATGGACGCAATATTCTTCCTCTACGTCTGCGACAGCAACGATTTGCGGGGTAACTTGGGCAACTTCGGCGTGGGCATTGACGGTTCAGGCGTGTGGTCGCTTTGGATCGGCGGCAACACCGTTTACACTTACCTCTTCCAAGCCTCAGGGACGCTACCTGCCAGCGGCGTGTGGTACCATGTTGTTTTAACGATTGATGACTCAGCCAAAACCGTCGGGTTATCGGTGAACGGTGTAACCGTTATTTCTTCATCTCAAACCGAATTCACAGATAGCGTGCACCAGATCAGTCTGATGACGGGTATGGGGGAGTGTTGGTGGTCAAGCATCTCAGGACAGCAAGAAGTCGACGTAACCAACGTTAAGCTCGACATTTCAGACGCAAATTCCCCGCCGGTTCCTGACCCAACAACACCCCTGCCCACATATTCACCAACTCCGCAGCCAACCCCAACCCCCACTGCTCCACCAACCACCACAGTGCCCTCAACTCCGCTTGCACCCAGCCCCACACCCAACGCCACCCAAGAAACACAACCCGCCGCCTTCCCCTACTGGATACTTCTACCCATAGCGATTGCCTCAGCTATAGGCGCAGGGATTTTACTGGTTCTAAAAAAGCGCTAGCACACTCATCATGCTGTGGAAAAGGGTCATTGTTTCAAGTTAGCGGTGGTCAAGTTGAAGGAGCTAAAAGTGTGTTTGAGGCAGTTTTTCCCCCAGTGTAGTCTTCGAAGCTTATTACGGTTGAGTGAAAAGTCACTGGTGCCGCCCAGTTTCCATCTGTGCCTTTGACGTAAAGCGTCACAGTATGGTCTCCAAGTGGCACGTTGATTGCAGCTTGTATGCCATATATAGCGGAAAAACCAGAAATTGTATGATTGCTTTTACCATCGATGCTGTATCCGACCCATGAGGGTATACCTGTTAAATTGAAAGTAACATCAACCCATGCATAGGAATCACCATTGGTGGCAACGTTTTTTGTGGGAGAGTCAAATGAGTTGATGGTCAACTTTGGGTAAGGTTCAGGAGGGAGCTGGAAAACCATCGTTGCATTCTGACGGGAAGTGTCGATTGTGAAGGTAATTGAGGTAGAATTTGTTACTTGAACTCCTGTTGATATGTTATAAAAGTTTTCAATCGTTAAGTTGTAATTTCCATTCGTTAAGTCAGGCAAGGCCGTGTTGCTTACAGCTTGGTATATGGGATAATAATAGGTGTAATTGTCAGTCGGAAAGAACCCTTTCAGTGAAGTTTGATTGATGGTCCATGCTGGAATTGTAACTGGGCATTGATTGTTTAGGATATAACGAACCGAGAAATACTCATAGTTATTCTGAACAGTGAAATAAAGAGGCAACGAAGTTACATTGTAAGTTGCACCGTCTTGGGGCGATTGGATAGTTATAACTGCATCGTCATCAGATGGGGCGGTAGACATGTTATCAATGGGTATGTGTAGTGGTTTAACGGTTCAAGAGCTAAGATAACTAATGCAATTACTATACTTAGCAATAACCACAAAGTTTTGCTCTTTCTACCCATGCTTAGCTATATGAAAGTACAGTCGATAAAAGGCTATTTGTCAAGATTTTTTGCCTAAGCCACAGTTAATGGTCAGTCAAGGTTCCTTACCTAAACAGACGGTGGAGATATACACCTGCTTGGCAGACGCGCTCATCTCTTCAATTTAGCGATTATTTGAACTCTAAACATAACAGCGGTGCAGAAGACAGAAAGAAGCAGAGGCACAATTACAAGCCAAGATAACTCTGGAACGGTTGGAGAAGGGGTGGGTGATATGGTTGCTGTGGGATTGTTTGTTGGTTGTTGAGTGGTCGCCGTTGGATTTGTTGTTGGTTGAGTAGGTGTTGCTGTCGGAGTTGGTGACGTAGATGAAGAGGGTCTTGGCACGTTTGAAATACTGGTGGTATCTATGGGGTTCATCAGTGGGTAGTGGTCTTGGTTGTCTGCGTCTATGACGTAGGGTGTGTCGCCTTTTCCGTCACCGTTCGCATCTGAACCGTTGTAGTCACTCCAATAGTTGCCAACAGTATCATGATCCCAAATGGTGACCGATGCAGGTGCAGCCATAACCTTTTCATCGTGGTAGGTTTGGGTGTTGTTTACGAAATTGTTGTTGTAAATACGGTTGTTTTCTGCACTGATTTGTGTGTAGATAGCCATTGTTTGTACTGCTACTTTGTTGTTTTCTATTTGATTCCCAAAGATAATATTATCAGCCGAGGTTCCTAGATTGATGGCAGACCCGTTAGTTCCAACAATAAAATTCCCAATAACCCAATTGTTTGAACCACTAACCGCAATACCGCACGGAGGAGGGTTGTTTTCAGCAAATGTATAGTTGCAATTGTTCAAATGGTTACCATAGACCAAATTATCCTCGCCGTTGATGGATAAGCCCCGTCCAGAATTTACTGTTAAATTAGCTACGATGTTTCCATCACCACTAACATCACTTCCTGTCCCGTTGTTAAGAGTGATATAAGAAAAAACGGAGTTTACGGTTGAGAAGAAAACCATACCTTGCCCATCGATAACCACATTGGCGACAGTAATGTTGGTTGTTCCATCAGCAATCCATGTGTAGCCCGACTGAACAAGTAACGGTCCATAAACCCCACCCACATGATGCCCGCCGCCGTCCAAAGTGGTATAGTTTCTCTCCAAAACAAGGTATTGTTGGATATTATCTATCACTGTATACACGTTACCGTTTCTTTGGATAGGTGCGTTTGCGGGTTCAATGCTTCCGTCGGCCTTTATTGTTATGTATTCGTCTGATTGGGCAGATGCGAAATTGGTGTGGGGCAAGGTTACTGCTGAAAATATGAGTACTAAACCGATTATCGCTAAGGCTGTTTTCTGCAACTTGTTATCGATTGTTATTTTTTTAATCAGGTTAAAAGTGTTTTTGTCAAGGTTTCTTGACTAAGCTAAGGTACGTTTGGATGTGGATACCGGAAGGGCTCACTGACATGTGGCTCAGAAAACCAGTCGATACATGCTTCTACATCCAACCGTTGAGGCTTCAACATAGAGCCATGCAAGGGTGTGTGGATGAAAACGCATATCCCACACTGAAACAGACGCCGAAAACCGTTGCAAACGCCAAATGCAATCGTTGCCTCAAGTCGTCTTGTGGCACCCCCTAAAACGCCACACCCACATAAAGAGAAAAAACCGATTATCCTTCAGCCAAAAGCTTAGAAAACAACAAAAAAACCATATTCCCATGGAAACGGCAACCAAAAAAATACCCGGTTAGGCTTTGAAACTCTTATATACAGCACTTGATAATTTCATTGTTGAGATTCATGGCTGAAGTTTGTTCAACATGCGGATTACCTAAGGACTTATGCGTTTGTGGGGAAATAGAGAAAGAGCAACAGCGGATTCGCATACGCCTTGAAACCCGGAAATTTGGCAAAGCAACCACAATAATCGACGGCATGGACGACAAAAATTCTAACTTGGCAAGCGTCGCACAGAAACTTAAAACCTACTGTGCATGTGGAGGCACACATAAAAATGGGCAAATCATGTTGCAAGGCGACCACCGTGACCGCGTGAAAGAGTTCCTGATCAAAATCGGGTACCCACAAGAAAACATCGAGTTACAGTAAACGCATAGCCCGCAACAAATTAAGGAAGCAACCGATCGAAAATGAAAAAGCTAGACAGCATACGCGATATTCTCAAAAACACAAAACACAGAAAACCCGCCCAAATCTTCTGTCCCCGATGCTGCAGCCCAAAAATCCAGCTAAACAGCAGCCTCGACGTGTGGTTAACGCCAAAGCAGTATTACTGTGAAAACTGCGGTTACCACGGCATTTTAGTTATGGAGTTGGAACCTGAAGAAGGCTCAACCGAAGAAAAAATAACCGAAAAACCTAAAAAATAGGTGGAAAAAGCCCTAGTCGGGCAATTCGAGGTTTAACTGTTTTTTAAGCGTCTTGTAGCGGTTGCGCACTGTAACTTCTGTTACGCCTGCTGCTTCAGCGATGTCTTTCTGCGTCTTTTTCTCGTTGTTCTGCAAGCATGCAATGTAGAGTGCAGCTGCGGCTAAGCCCATAGGGTCTTTTCCTGCTGCAGCACGTTTGCGTCTGGCTTCACGCAAAATGTTGATTGCTGCGCCCTGGGTTTTGCCTGATATGCCTGTTTTCTCAGCGATTTTAGACACGTATGTGAGTGGGTCAGCGATGGGCATGTGTACTTCCAACTCCCGCAATAGCAGCCTGTAGCATCGTGCAACGTCTTTTTTGTCGACTAAGCTTGCTTCAGCGATTTCTCGCAGTGTACGGGGTGTTCCGCTTCCACGGCATGCCGCGTAGAGGGCTGCGGCTGCAATGGCGGCAATGGAGCGTCCACGGACTAAACCTTTGTCGAGTGCTTTGCGGTAGACGACGGCTGCTTTCTCCTTGATTGGCGGTGGAATGTAGACTTTGTCTGAGAGGCGGTCAAGTTCAGCCATGGCTTGTGCAAGGTTACGGTCGATTGAGCTATGGACGCGGCTGCGGATTTGCCATTTGCGTAGACGCCACATTTGCAGACGTGTGGACAAAGGCAGTTTTCGCCCGAAGGCATCGCGGTCCACTTGGCTAATCGCTGTGGATAAGCCTTTATCGTGGACTGAGTAAGAGGTGGGGACACCGACTCGGCTTCTGGACGCTTTTTCTTCTTGGGTGAAGGCGCGCCATTCCGGTCCTTTATCCATCATTTGCTCGAACAAGACAAGGCCGCAGTCGCCACAGACTGTTTCTCCGGTGTCGTAATCGTGAACTAGGTTTTCGCCGCCGCATTCTGGGCATTTGTCGACATGACGTTGGGTTGTTCTCGGTGCTTCTTTTTTTATGCTCACTTCTTCTACCTCACTTCGATATGCGTAGAACCGTCACCATAGGCCAATCTGGCTAGAAAATAGTACATTCGGCCCGCGCAAACTAAGCAGATGAACTGCTTTAGTATTTAAGCTTTGTGGTTTATTAAATATATTGCACATAATCACCAAGAAAAACCCAAACAGCCCCAAACAACCATATGGCAAAAAACATAGAAAAGTGTAAAACCGCCGCCTCAAAACCTCTAAACCAATATATCCCTTTTTTTAACCGAACAAACCCACGCCGAGATACCCCCCTTGGAGGAACCCTTATATGGAAAAAAGCTGCCCATTAACCTCTAACAATAAATAACGCCACACCCACATCTGGAATCATGCAGCCCGTTGGTGTAGTGGTCAAGCATATCGGGCTTTGGACCCGACGACGAGAGTTCGAATCTCTCACGGGCTACTTTTAACCTCTCGATTTGACTCTGGAACCCGACTAAAGGAAGAAAAGAATGGAAAATGCAACTAAACCATTCTCTGCTACCGCAACTGATTATTTTTAATTCAGAGCCCTCTCAGCCCACATTTTATAGCTTACTTTTAATCCCAAAAAAAGGGAAAAGGGAAAGTTGTTTGTTGCTTGCTTGTTTATGCCCGTTTTCTTAGCATTAGCAATCCGACTATCGCTATTGCAATGATGATGGCAATGGTGGATGCTATGATAGTCATCGTGTTGTCGACTTGCGGTGATTGGGCTTCATTGGTTGGTGTTGGCGCCGTGTCACTGGCATAGAAGTGGCTTACAGCTGAGGATGGATAGTACGAGTTGGAACCTGCAAAGCTAGCAACGACTTCATAGCTGCCTGAAATGTCAGGAGTCCAAGTGTAGGCGAATGTTCCGTCGACTGAAGTGGTTTGGCCGATTTCACGATAGTTTCCGTTGCTGTCCACGACGCTGATGGTAACTAGAACACCAGTAGTGTTGTATGGCATTGGCTGCTGCTGGTACACGTATTCCATCCAAGTACTCTGGCTTTCGTCAG
This sequence comes from Candidatus Bathyarchaeota archaeon, assembly GCA_963702095.1. Taxonomy (GTDB): domain Archaea; phylum Thermoproteota; class Bathyarchaeia; order Bathyarchaeales; family Bathycorpusculaceae; genus Bathycorpusculum. The sequence goes on along the minus strand of OY969706.1, from coordinate 576,915 downwards.
AAACACATGGAACTCCATTCGGGAACCTCAATGGAACCTCATTCTGCTTTGTCATTGTCAATTCAGGATCAGTCAGATAGTGCGTGCCGGGGGAAACGTCCATAATGGTACCCGTTATGGTTATCGGTGTAGCCGTTGTAACTCCTACACTAGGAGCTGAAACAGTCATACCACTTGGTCCTTTGCCGAAAGCGTATATCATGTTGTCATAACAGTTGCGCGACAGCAAGATGTTGTATGCAATTGCGGTGGATTCAACATATGTGCCTAGTTCTTTCCATATCAGGCTTCCGTCAGTGATGTTTAGGGCTAACATCTGTGAGCCGTGAAACAGTGGTGGGTTGTATTCGTGTCCGACAGCTAAGTAAATCACATCATTGGTCTGAGCGGTACAACTAAAGGTCCATAATGGCCAGGTATTGTAAGGAGTTTCAATGCCGGGATCACCCAGCAGGTTCGTCGTATTTGTGTAATATAGCTGTTTTCCGTCCGTATTGCTTATGCCCCATATGTCCCCTCCGAAGCCGTAATAGACGGTGACGCCGGGTCCATTGCGGGTTGCTATGCCGCCAATTGTATCGAAGATATTTGGTTCAGCGCCGCTATCGGTTTTGAGAGTTGTTGTCCATGCCGTGCTGCCTGTACGTGCATTTAGAGCTATGACTTGCCAATTATACATGCTGCTAAGCTGGAATAGTCCATCATCGATTTGCATTTGTGTCCTTGTAAACGGTTCTAAGACAGCTGTGTCTGCATATGTGAGGTTTTTGACCCACAATTGAGCGCCAGTAGTTGCATCTTGTGCTGCTACAACTAGCCAGCCGTTGGTTGTTCCTCCATATCCTTGGGCGAAAGTGAATCCTCCAGTCATCACTACTGCGTCATCAGTTACTCCGTTTATTGCGAGACCCGGACTTATAGATGCGCCACTAATGTTGTTGTACAAAGGTTCTGCCCACATTACTCCATGTGCAAAGTCGATAACGTTGTTTAGTGGTGGAGCCCATCCCCACTGATTGCTACGACTTCCTTCAACGTAGGCAATAGCGTTCGACATGTTGAAACAGCATAGGACAGGATTGCCTGCAGTAATAGTTATTGCCTCTCTAGGTACGTGAGGACCATTGAGTGGCACAGGATCATATGCATACATGGTGCCAACAGTGCTGTTAATGTAGTAGCCGAGCATGTTGCCGTTTTCATCTGTAGTGAAACTTGGGTTAGTGCCGTTGACAACGCTGAGAACGTATTTTCCGGTCAGGGCAGAATACATGTTAAACTGTGTTCCACGGTTAGCGACTAGTTTTCCGCCGGTGTCATCTGCAGGTAGAGTGCCGGTAGTCCAGATGTATGGTCCAATGGCGCCATAAGCGTTTATTGTGTGCCATTGAGTAACCATGCCGCACCGCAACGGATTAGAGGTGTTTATTGTCCATAGTGTTTGTCCAGTGTAAAGGTCTGTGCATTTGATGCCGTTTGAGTAGCTTGTTGTTTCGCTATACCAAGTTGAGATCATTTTTCCGTCGATGATGACAGGCGCGTATTTTGGCCAATACTGCGAGGTTGACCAGTAGTGTCCCGACTCTTCGTCTCCGCTTATACCTGTCAGACCACCACCAGCCCAGACTTTATTCCAGAGAACATGACCAGAAAGCACTGATCCAGTTTTAGGATTATAGTTGCCATTAAGATTGTAGCCGCCAGTTGTCGCAAAAGTAACTGAACTGTATCCGAGCCAGGGTCCATTAAGGTTGTACCATAGTTGAACATTTTCTGCGGTAACCGGAGTCTGCCACCAGTCAGTTGGGAGCGGCGTAATCGGATATATGCTACGTGATATCGGTTCTTCCTGCACAGTAAGCGTCTTCACTTCACTTTGGCTGGGGTCCGCGATAACTCCTATATACTGTGTCTGAATTGAACTTCCAGGTATCGTTTGCGCCAGTCATGTTTTGTCCTGGGTAAAATAATTGGAACTTATACTCGCCGATTTGATCTGGAACGACTGTAGTGTATGTGCCTCCAGTAGCATCGGAATTAAATGGTCCTAGTGTTGAAGTATGTCCAGAGGGATCTGTCATTTGTACGGTAAAACCTATTGCGGATTCGCTGGTTAACATTGGAATCAAAAGGAACATGTTAACGGTCACTGTTTGACCGACTCCCGCGGGGTTAGGGCCGAGGCTAAGATAAGCATATGTTGGTGTATGGGTTCCTTTAGGTATCGGAACTTGACCGAGTGTCATTGAAGCTGATATTGAAAATACTAGCAATATTACAAATGCAATAGCTGCTGTTTTATTTTTTAACATTTTTCTTTCTTCCTAAGATTTTTAGCGCATAATGCGCGAACCGAGTTTGTTATTAAATAGTAATATAATTTGGTTGGTAGGACTCCTACCGACAATGCAAAAGAGTTTAAAACAATCCAGCGATTATCATTCTAAATGAAGGAGAATGTTTTGGAAAGTTCAGAGCTAGAGGTTTTAACGAATTTGGGACTAACGCCAACAAACGCAAGAATTTACTTGACGCTAGCAAACTCTGAACCGTTAAAAGTGTCAGCAATCGCAGAAATGGCTAAAGTTGCTCGACCAGACACATATCGAGCCATAGAGAACCTTCAAAAAATGGGTTTGATTGAAAAGATTATAGAAAACCCGGTTAGGTATAAAGCAAGCCCATTAAATCAAACACTCCAGTTCTTGCTGGAAACAAAAAAAGAACAATATAAAAATGTAATAGCTGAAGCCGAAATTTTGCTTAGTGAAATAAATCTAAGGGAGCCAGACTATAGACAGCAACTGAAAAACTTCCAATTTGCTCTAATTACGGAAGGAAATGCTGTTATTCGTAAAATAGGCGAAGCTATTAATAGTGTTGAATCAAGCGTTGACCTTGTCCTTTCTTGGAGGAGGTTCTCGCGTGGAGTAACAAGTACCTTTGCGGAAAACTTAGAGAACGCTTGGAAAAAGCAGGTGAAGTTCAGGTTCTTAGTACAAGAGCCAAAAGACACCATTACTTCAAAAGAGCTAACAGAATTTTGCAGGAGAAAAACTTCTTGCCAAGTCAAATTTATGCGTCAATTGCCAGAGACAGTTTATGGAATATATGACAACAATGAAATGTCCATTATACTTTTTCCGAGAAAAGACTTACCTGGTTCTCCTGCGCTTTGGTCAAATAGTAATACGCTTATTAAACTAGCATCGGATCATTTTGAAATGCTATGGAGTAAAGCAAAGGAAGTATAATCAGCTCTCATTCTTTTCGAAAATAATAAAAAACTTATGCACGTAGCGTTAATACAAAAAAGTGATAAGAATCAGACATTAGCTCTAGCTTGTTTGAGCTATCAACAGCAAGAAAAAGCACTAAAAGATTCTCAGGTGCGTATTAACCGTTGTTTAGTTTAAGGATAGCTATGGAGCAGCAAATGCAAGCACTATTGAAGAAAAGAGGCTTCTCCTGTCTCGATTTCTGCCTAGAAAAGAAGCTTTTGTGCTTCAACAATTTAAGCAATAAAATGGCAATCCCAAGCATTCGCCAAATTTTCATCTAAGACACTGTCAGCAAAAGCATGGATTAATGAAGAAACTAAAAAAAGGTTACCGCAAAAACAGGGATCAAGAGTATCTGTCGGTATCGACAGCGGAATACTATACCAAACTAGACTGCGATCTACCGGCTTAGTCTTAAAAAAAGGAAGTTATGGTATTACGGGTTGTCTGGAGTAGCGTTTCCTTTCGGATATGGTACTCAAACGTTTGAAGAAAAAGGGGTATGCGGGTGACATCACCAACCAGGGTATGTTCCGCCGAACAATAGCCCTTTATGAGCACTCGTTAAGATAAAAAAAAGGGGAAGAGTTTGCTTCCCAAGACCACATTTCATATAGAACCATGCCTAGACAGCGGTATCTCACGGGCTACTTTTAACCTCTCGACTTGGCTCTGGAACACGATTAAAGAAGAATGGAACTTATCAAGCCCACGCCAACAGTCAGAATGAATCCCATCGGGAAAGCGCTTCTTCTCTCTTCTTCTGGTCTTTGAGCAGTTCCATCTCTTTATAGAGGGCAATTGCTTCCAAATATTGGCCATTGTACTCTCGGATCGTATCCTGCATTTTAACTGACCACTTCAATGCATGCGGATAATAAGGAACCACTGCCCCATTGGTAGATTGGATGAACCAGTACTCTCCAAAAGAACCATGTTTGCCAGTAACCGATACATGAAACCGGAATTCCTGCAAAACCTCCCCCAGACGCCCCAGTATCTGCCTTATAGCTTGATCAAGGATTATCGGGTGCTTATCGCCAACCTGCAAATACAGGTTCAAGGCGTCTTGTGAGCGAGGTCTAAGATGCCACCATAAGCAAGGATTATTCAGCACTTCATTGACGGTTTTTTCGGTATTAGCAACTAAGGAGCCGATTTTGGTTTTCATGCGTAGAAGCTGGTCACTGCCCATATTCAAAATGAGTTCAGCATTCTTGGAAACATATTCTTTTGCCGTGGCTCTGTACCATTCTGAGCAAAAAGCAATGGTTTCATTAGTAAAATTGATTCTTAGTTGATCCATCCGCATATAATGAAGGGAAAACTTTGCGTCCTCTCTCCCAATTAAAGTATCAATATCCCCCACCATCGCTTACGCCCTCTGCACTTTTTGTCTATTGCACGCTTATCATAAAAGCTTTACAGCACTCTCCCAAGCAAAGCAGAACTTGTTTGAGAGGAGTTGGCAGGCAATTTTTCTATCTTATAAAGGTTAAGATCATTTTTTCTCTTTATGTGGGTGTGGCGTTTTAGGGGGTGCCACAAGACGACTTGAGGCAACGATTGCATTTGGCGTTTGCAACGGTTTTCGGCGTCTGTTTCAGTGTGGGATATGCGTTTTCATCCACACACCCTTGCATGGCTCTATGTTGAAGCCTCAACGGTTGGATGTAGAAGCATGTACCGACTGGTTTTCCCCGTGATACTCATCGGCGCCTCTTAAAGAAAACAACCAAGCCAACAACCACACCGACTACAGCGGCAACTAAAACCAAAACGATGACAAAGGACTGTCACTGGAAATAATTTTTAATCTCAGCCAGCGACAAAACCTCAACACTGTTCACTTTAAGCAGTTCCTCCGCCTTTACCACGTCGCTGACCCGCAAAATCAAGGCGACTTTACCCGCTACATGAACCGCTGACGAATAAGCATACTCAATGTTTAATCCAATGTCGCCTAGTAGCTTTGTGATTTTTGAGAGGCGCTCTTCGTCTGAAGTAAAAATGGCGGTTACTTCGGTGTTTCTTTTGGATTTGGCAAGGTTGAACCCTGCTTCTTCAAGCAGAGAACCGGTTTTCTGTGGGTCTTCAGTGATTAAGCGGACTAACCCAAATTCGCCTGCGTCAGCGATGGCAAGGGCGAAAACTTTGATCTGGTTTTTATCCAGTTGCGACATGGCGTCGAATAGTGAGCCGGGTCGGTTATCGAGGAATACGCTGACTTGTGGAATTGGCAAGCAAGGGCACCCATACCCCTAATGGTGTAGATGGTATTTAACTTTAACCAAACCCCAAAGAAAAACACAAAGCGTTCCCAAAGTAGAAGGATGATGGGGCAGAATCGGTTTTTTACCAACATTTATATTTCCACTTCAATAATTCCTTGCTAACCCGGAGAGAGAAAAAGTTTGCTACAGTGCATCGGAGTCTCCAAACGATTCGGAGGAGTTCAAGCCCTAAAAAACGTGGACTTCACCATAAGCCAAGGCGAAATAACGGGTCTTGTAGGCCCCAACGGCTCAGGAAAATCAACCTTACTCAACCTAATCAGCGGCGTCTACAAACCCGACTCAGGCCAAATCCTCTTTCAAGAAGAAAACATCGCAAAAATGCCGCCCTACGCCATCTGCGCCAGAGGCATAACCAAAACAGCCCAAACCGTCCAATCGTTCCCAGAGATGACTGTAACAGAAAACGTGTTGACAAGCGTACTGTTTAACCGCAAAAAAACCGATAAAACAGGTTCAGTTGCTCGGGCACACGAACTCTTAGCCTTCGCGGGGTTAAGTAAAGACAAATTCGATGTCAAAGCAAAAAACCTGAACGTCGTCGAGTTGAGGCGGATTCAACTTGCAAAAGCGCTCGCAACCAATCCAAAACTGCTTTTACTCGACGAACTCTTAACAGGGTTAACACCGAAAGAATCCGATGAAGCCATCGCCCTCATCAAACTCTTAAACCAACAGGGCGTGTCTGTCCTCATCGTGGAACACGTTATGCGTGTCATCATGGGACTTTGTAACCGGGTGATTGTTCTGCAGCATGGCGAAAAAATCTATGAAGGCACTCCTCAACAGGTCTGTTCCGACGAAAACGTTGTTAAGGTTTACTTGGGCAAGAAATTCCAACTTGACGAGGAGACACCGCAATGTTAGAAGTGGACAATGTCTCTGCGGCTTATGGCATGGTGCAGATTCTTCGTGACGTAAGCTTCCACGTTGAAGAAAAAGAAATCGTCAGCATCATCGGACCCAACGGCGCAGGCAAAACCACCCTTGTCAAAACAATCATGGGCTTACTGAAACCTCAGATGGGCTCTGTCAAATTCAGGGGCGAAAACATAGAGAAATTAGCCACCTGCAACATCGTCAAAAAAGGTTTAACTATGATTCCTGAGGGCAGAGAAATCTTTCCCCGCATGACCGTATATGAGAACTTGCTCTTGGGCGCCTACACCATAAAAGACAGAGCGAAAGTTAAGGAAACAAAGGAAAGGGTCTACCAGATTTTTCCTGTGCTCAAAAAGAAGGAGAAGGCGCTGGCTCAAACCCTCAGTGGCGGAGAACAGCAGATGCTGGTTATCTGTCGAAGCCTAATGTCAAACCCGCAATTCCTTATCCTCGACGAACCCTCCTTGGGACTCGCGCCGATTATCGTGGAAAAAGTCCTCGATACGGTACGCACTATCAACGATGAAGGCGTAACGGTCTTGCTGGTTGAACAGAACATTCATGACAGTTTAGGCGTCGCCAACCGAGGCTATGTTTTGGAAGAGGGCAAGATTGTATTGGAAGGGAAGAGTAGGGAACTTTTATCTAATAGTCACATAAAAGAAGTGTATCTAGGCCTATAAAAGAGGGGACAACAAGTGGTAGACGGCAAGTACTGGAACCAAAAAATCGAAACTATGCCCAGGCAGGACATAAGAAACCTTCAACTCCAGAAACTCAAAGAACGAGTCAACTTTTGCTATGAAAAAAGCAGTTTTTACCGCAAAAAATTTGACGCCGCAGGATTAAAGCCACAAGACATACAAACACTCGACGACCTACAAAAAATTCCCTTCACAATAAAAAACGATCTCAAAGACAATTACCCCTTCGGAATGGTCACGGTGCCATCCAGCGAAATAGTGGAGATCCACGCGTCAAGCGGAACCACAGGCAACCCAATCATCGGGGCCTACACCAAAAACGACATGGACATGTGGCAGGAACTTATGGCCCGCTGCATCTACACTGCAGGAGGCAGAAGCCAAGACGTCATCCACATCGCTTACGGTTATGGATTATTCACTGGAGGCTTGGGCTTCCATTACGGTGCACAGAGACTCGGCGTAAAAATCGTGCCGGCAAGCGGCGGCATGACCCAACGCCAAATCAAGCTTATGAAGGATTTGGGCACAACAATTCTGGCATGCACTCCAAGTTTTGCAGTTTACCTCACAGAGACCATGGAGCAAGAAGGCGTTAACCCAAGAAATGACCTCAAACTGAAAAAAGGCATATTCGGTGCGGAGCCATGGTCAAGTAAAATCCGTGAACGCATCGAGAAAGAAACAGGCATCGAAGCGTTTGACATTTACGGTTTAACAGAGTTGTATGGTCCGGGGGTTTCCATTGAATGCGAGAACCACAATGGCTTGCATATTTGGGAAGACCATTTCATCGTCGAAACCATTAACCCAGACACAGGCGAAGTCCTCTCTCCAGGCGAGGAAGGCGAACTTGTCTTCACAACCTTAACCAAAACAGCCATGCCTATGCTGCGGTACCGAACACGTGACATTTCAAGGGTAGAGATGGCACCCTGCAAATGCGGACGCACACACGCCCGAATGATGCGTATAACAGGCAGATCCGACGACATGCTCATAATCCGAGGCGTAAACGTTTTTCCCTCTCAAATCGAGTATGCAGTTATGTGCTTCTCAGAGTTGGCGACACAATACTTAATCGTCTTGGACAGGCCTGGAGCACTAGACACCTTCGTAGTGAAAGTTGAATTATCAGAAAAAGCAGCCAAAGACCCCAACATAGACAAAAACGCACTCAAAAACGAAATCCAAAAACGCATCCACATAGTCACAGGCATAAGCGCCGACGTCGAAATTGTTAAGCCAGGCGAGCTCCCGCGTACCGAGGGCAAAGCTAAAAGGGTACTGGACCTGCGTAAGGGTAAAATGTAAAGGATTAACGATGACTTCCAAGATTTTGGCAGATAAGCCGGGCAGTTTCGCCCTGCTTAACGGCGATGAAGCAGTTGCACGCGGGGCAGTGGAAGCCACCGTAAAGGTTGCCGCTGCCTACCCCGGAACGCCATCCACCGAAATTTTAGAAGCCATCGCCGAAGTCGCAGAGCCACTCGACATCTACGCGGAGTGGAGCATCAACGAAATCGTTGCCGCCGAAGTCGCAGTTGGCGCTTCGATGGCGGGTGTACGCTCGATTGTTTCTATGAAGCATGTTGGTTTAAACGTGGCTTCAGACGCCGTTATGACACTTGCCTACACAGGCATCGAAGGCGGCATGATAATCGCGGTCTGCGACGACCCAGCCCTGCACAGCAGCCAAAATGAACAGGACACACGATACTTTGCAGTGCACTCTAAACTGCCCTTGCTTGACGCAGGCAACCCACAGGAAGCCCATGACATGGCAAGGGAAGCCTTCGAAATCAGCGAAAAACTCAAACTCCCCATTATTCTGCGCCTAACCACACGCGTTGCCCATGGCAAGTCACGGGTTAAACTGGGCAGTTTCCAGCGTTTGGAACGCAAAGCAGAGTTTGACAAGAACGGTTCAAAATGGGTTATGGTGCCAGCCAACGCCATCCGCCAACACCGTGTCTTGGAAGGTAGATTGGTGGAAGCTAAGAAGTTGGCGGAGACTTCGCACTTCAACGTGGAGGAGGATAACGGCTGCGACATCGGCATAATCGGAAGCGGCGTCGGCTACTACTACGCACGCTCAGTGTTGGATACGAAAAAGTTTTCTTGGCTCAAACTGGGGTTTGTCCACCCCTTCCCATCGGAGCTGGTGAAGTCGTTTGCCAGCAAAGTTAAGAAGTTAATAGTCATCGAAGAGTTGCGACCCTACATCGAAGAAAACATCGAACGCCAAAAACTCGACGTCGAGGGCAAAGCAGCTTTGGGCTTGGAGGAAATCGGCGAGTTCACCCCCGACAAAATCCGCGAAGCCTTCGCCAAACTAGACCTAACCAGCAAACCCGAGAAGCCCCAGCAACTGGATTTGCCTCCGCGTCCCCCAGCGCTTTGCCCCGGGTGCCCCCACCGCGCATTCTACTACGCGCTAAACATGGTTAACCAATCCATTCAATGTAACAGCAGCAAATGCGTCGGCTGCGACATCTGCGAATACGCCTGCTCCTACGAGAAAGAAGGCGTCTTTAACCCATTGAAATCGCGCATACGCTCCCTACGGGTAGACTTGGTAAACAATACGGCGCTGACGTGCAAAGCCTGCCTCAACGCGCCCTGCGTCGCCGCCTGCCCCGAAGACGCCCTATCCCAGTCTAAACAGACAGGAACCGTCACCGTTGACGAGGCAAAATGCAAAGGCTGCGGCTGGTGCATCGAAGCCTGCCAATACGGCGCACTGACATTCCACCCTATCACTCATAAACCGCTAATCTGCGACGCCTGCGGCGGCGACCCAAAATGTGTCCCAGCTTGTCCTGAGAGCGCGTTGAGTTTAGCGCCTAAATCAGACGACAAAATCGTCACCGGCGACATCGGTTGCTACACTTTGGGGGTTTTGCCTCCGGTGAAAGCGGTTCAGAGTTGCCTCTGTATGGGGGCAGGTATCTCTGAGGCGGCTGGGATGATTCATGCAGGCGTTAAAGATAAAGTGTTCTCGGTTTTGGGTGACTCAACGTTTTTCCATGGGGGCATGCCGGGGCTCCTAAACATTGCCTACAATAGGGCTAACGTCTGCGTGGTTGTCATGGACAATAGCACTGTTGCGATGACTGGTCATCAGCCAACGCCCGGGTCAGGCAAAACCGTCAGGGGCGCGGACGCCAAAATCATCAGCATAGAAGAAATCGCCCATGCAGTAGGCATCGATAAAGTCGTCACCGTCGACCCCTATGACTTAAAAGCCACAACCAAAGCTATCCGAGAAGTAACCGATTACCGGGGACCCGCAGTGATCATTTCCAAGCGTCCCTGCCCACTCCTGACTGAGAAGGGACCAAAACGCCAAGTAAAAGAAGAATGCAACGGCTGCGAAGTCTGCACCAAAGCCTTCGGTTGCCCAGCCATAAGCCAAAACGGCGACCACGCAGAAATCGACCCCACCCTCTGCAACGGTTGCGGCGTCTGCGAACAGGTTTGCCCTTTTGAAGCGATAGAGAGGAAAACGAAATGAAGCTTGACATAGTTTTCAGCGGCGTCGGCGGGCAAGGCGTGGTCGTGTTAAGTGACATCTACTGTGAAGCCGCAATGTTGGAGGGTTATGACGTGGCGAAAGCGGAGATTCATGGCATGGCGCAACGGGGCGGCTCGATTGTGGCGTTTGCGCGCATCGGGGAAAAAGTGGAGTCGCCCTTGATTGAGACGGGGAAAGCGGATGCTATCGTGGGCTTCGAAATCTTGGAGACGACGCGTTCGTTGCCGATGCTAAAGAATGATGGCTCAGTCATCGTTAACATGAAACTTATCCAGCCCAGCTGCCTACCCACAGGAGTTAAACCTAAAAGCCAGCGTGAGCTGATGGCAATGCTGCAGGCAAAGGCGTTGGTTCATGAAGTGGACGGCATAGGCATCGCTGAGAAACTGGGAAACATGCTTGTTGTTAACACGGTGCTGTTAGGGGCGCTCTCAGCGCTTCCGGAGAACCCACTGAAGGTGGAGTCTTTCCAGCAGGCAATAGCTGGCAGGCTAAAAGAGAAATTCATTAGCCTGAACATAAAAGCGTTCCAGCTGGGCAGGGAAAGCGTGCTTAAGAGTTAATTTTATTAGCTGTTTGTTGGATATAGAACGCAAAGTTGAGAGGAGAAAACTTTGCAAAAGAAAATCTTAGCCATAGTTGTAGTTATTATAATAGCCGTCGCAGCAGTCGCGGCATGGCAATTAGTACCTAAACCAGTGTCAGCAGATGCAAGAGACATAAAGATAGGCTTAGTTGCACCCCTGAGCACATCAATTGGGCAAGACATGTCAAACGCAGCCCAGATGGCGGTCAAAGAAATCAATGATGCAGGCGGCGTCTACGTTGCTGAATGGAACACAAAAGTCAACATAACCATCACTAACCTCGATACAGTCGATGACTCACCATCCAACGCGGTTACGCCAGTTAACCGTGACATAAATAACGTTGATATGCTGATTGGCGGATACGGCAGCGCAGGCACCTTAGCCAACGAAAAAGCAGCCATAGACAACAAAGTCCCCTACATCATCACAGGCGCCTCAAACCAGCTTGTAACACGCAGAGGACCCCAAGGCGACTACGGAGGATTCGGAGCAAACGGACCCAACAGCATAAGTGACTCAGAAGGCATGAGCTACATCTTCCACTATTGCACAACCACCTATCACTACAGTAAAACTGTCGTTGACTTCTTCGCAGAGGAAATGAAGCCGATGGTTGCAGCAGACCGCAACTTCAGCTTAGCCATACTCTACCGCAACGACGCATTCGGACAAGGCGTTGAGCAAGCCACTAAGTACTGGATACAAGAAGAAAACTTGCCTATAACCTTGGTTGCAGACAGAGCTTATGAAGCAGGCACCAGCAACTTCCAAACAGACCTCACCGCAGTGAAAGCCACAAACCCCGACGCCGTCTTTATAGTTGACAACCCCGACAAATGCCCCTTGGCAATCAAGCAGGCTTGGGAAGAAGTCGGCTTAAAAACAGTTTTCATCGCAGTAGAAAACAACCAAGACTCAGCATTCTACAGCCTATTGGGACAAGCAGGCGCCGGGCAGCTTTTGGAGTCAAAACTTGACCCCTTCATGTCACCCTCCTATCTGCCGCTAGTTGGCGAATACTCGGAGAAATTCCAAAGCACCTACGACAAAGTACCAGGCATGATGGGCGCTGACACCTATGACGCATTCTACATCGCCAAAGCCGCAATTGAACAAGCAGGCAGCCTCGACAAAGCAACCGTAAGAACAGCCATCGAAAACACAAACATGGACCAAATGCTCATCATGACTCAGACAGGTAAAATCCAGTTCAGCACAGGCGTCAACTACCACGAAATCGACCCAGTGACCTTCGTTGAACAGCTACAATGGGACGCACACGATAGCCAACTTAAATCCGTGATTGTTTGGCCTACTTCTGCCGGAGGAACAAACCTCAAGCAAGCAGACTTCGCCCTGCCAACCGGTTACATCGCAGGCGGACCAGGCCACTAAGTGCCTAAAAACAATAACCCTTCCTTTTCTTTTATTTCTCGCATATTTTAAATAGTTCACACGCTGAATTATGTCAACCGCTTCAAGGAAAGCGGAGGAAAGGATAACTTTACAATGGACATATCAGCGCCTACCATACTGCTTACGTTAATCTGGGGTTTAGCCATCGGATGCATCTACATTCTCCTCGCCACGGGACTCAACGTTATTTTCGGCGTTATGAAACAAGTCAACTTCGCCCATGGGCAACTCCTCATGATAGGCGCATACTTAACTTGGACCATAGCATTCACCTCGGGGCTAAATCCTTATGCAGCTATTCTGGTCTCGATGCTTGTCGTTGCAGTTTTAGGAATAGTTGTTGAACGGTTAACTTTCCGCAAAGCCTTAGGCACCGACAAGTTAAACGAGATATTCGTTAGTTTAGGCTTAATCTACATCTTCGAAAACGTGGCGATGCTCATTTGGGGTACAGACCCAAAACAGGTCGCAAGCCCCTTTAGCGGCCAAAGCTTAACCCTTCTAGAAGGCGTATCCATAACCTACGACCGCATAATCGCCGTGGGCGTCGTAATAGTCAGTTTAGTAGCGTTTGGCATACTGGTTAACAAAACAAAAATCGGTCTAGCCATGCGGGCGACCAGCCAAATCAACAACACAGCTAGACTCATGGGTATAAACGTAGAAAAAGTCTACATGATAACCTTCGCCATAGGCGCAGCGCTCGCAGCAGTCGCAGGTGGACTCTACGGCATAATCTTCTCTTTCAACTATCAAGTAGGCGCTATGCCAACCATAATCGCCTTCGCCATAATCATCTTAGGAGGATTAGGCAGCATCAAAGGCGCCATCGTCGGCGGATTACTCTACGGCATCGCTGAGCAGTTAGCGACGCTTTTCCTGGGCGGAATCTGGGGCAGCGCCGTAGCTTTTACCTTACTCATCGTTGTGCTCATCATTAGACCGCGGGGGCTGTTTGGAGAAAAAGGTGATTGACATGGACATAAAACAGCTCTCTAAACTGCCGAAAAACAGAGTCTTCCAAATCATAGCCATTGCCTTCATAGCATTAGCGTTGCTTCCGCTTCTAATATCAGACAACTTTTTCCTCTATGTTCTAACACTGATTTGTATAATGGCGATTTATGCTGCAAGCTGGAACTTCCTCGCCAACTCAGGGCAAGGGTCACTTGGACACGCAGCTTTCCTAGGTATTGGAGCCTTCTCAGCGGCGCTTATCGGAAACTCTATTTCAATAGCGTTAATCGGCATGTTGGGTGCTTCGATGATGCCGATTGGAGCGCTATCTGTGGCGGTGCAGGTTGTGGTGCTTCTCGTCGGCGGCTTGATTTCCGCTGGAATCGGCTTGCTAATTGGGTTGGCATGTGTGCGGCTTAAAGCATGGTATCTCAGCTATGGTTACATTCGGCTTCTCAGTCATCATAAGCACACTCTCAACCCAATTTGACATGTTTACAAACGGCATAAACGGTTTTTCACCCCTAACTTTGGTGCCTAACAAGTTTCCCTTCTACATCATGGCACTTACCTTCACCATTTCTTCCATCGCAATAATGTATCTTATTATGAAGTCGCGGATGGGCTTAGCTTTCCGGGCGATTCACGGCAACGAAGCAGAAGCAAAAATGATAGGAATAAACACTGCAAAATACAAATTAATCGCATTTGTCATCAGCACCTTCTTCGCAGGCATCGCAGGCGGATTAAATGTGTATTTCCTGCGGTTCGTCGATAACAGCATCTTTGCCCCCGCAAACTCCTTTTTGCCACTCATCATGGCAGTCATAGGCGGCTTAGGAACCATAATCGGCCCAATCATAGGCTCCGTGTTTCTTGTGTCTGTCCAGCAAGTTCTGGCACTACCAAGCGTTGCAGACGCCCTCCACACATCCATCGGCCCCTACTTCCCCGGCATAAGCAACGTTGGTCCACCCATAAGCCTCATCGCCATAGGCATCCTGCTGCTTGTAATCGTGATTTTTTCACCAAAAGGTTTAGCACCACTCTTCCAGAAACTCTACCAGCAACTAACAAAACCGGAAAGTAAAGAGGCAAAAAAGAAATGAAAGGCACCGACCACTTCGCAGAAGCACTCGGCATAAAAGTCCTCGAAGCCAAAGATGGCTACTGCAAAGTCACCGTGAAAGTCGAGAAAACCCACACCAACGCGTTGGGGTTCACACATGGCGGCGCCATCTTTTCCTTGGCGGATTACGCGTTTGCACACGCCTGCAACTACGGCGACAACGTTGCAGTGGCAGTTCAGGTGGACATCAAATTTCTGCGTCCCACAGGCGAAGGCGATATCTTGACGGCGGAGGCAACGCGTATTTCGGATGGTAAAACCACGGGGCTCTACCATGTTGCGGTATGTAAAGACGAGAAGTTGGTGGCGTTTTTTTCGGGTTTAGCTTTCAAGAAAAATTAAGAGAGGAAGTTATCCTCTCTGCAACCGGACCCTTCTTATTTACTATAAGGCGCCAGATCCGGATTTTTTATTTTTTTGTCTGGTCGCTGCTGAGGGCTCGCACGTAGTTTCATTTTTCTAGTTTAAGATGAGGGTAGAGTCGTCTTTGCTCATCTTCTTCCTGTGGGTTTTGCTGGCGGTTGCTTTTTGGGTTCTACAGTGGGTATGGGTTGCTGGCTGGTTGTGGACAAATCCTCAAGCAGTACAACAGAAAATCTGATTCACTAACATATTGGCTCCGCAAGGTTCGCCCAACATTAGAGATGGAATACATTCGAGAGTTATCAGCTATCTGATGGTGACTTCTGGGTTGGGCATGGTTTGGCTGACTGTTAGCGCAGTCTACTCCACAGAAACTTATCCCTAAAAATGTCAAATATGAAAGAAAATAAACGTCCCAGGCAGCCAACCCATCTAAATAGTGTCTAGTGGAAACAATATTTTTATGTGGGATATACTTAAGTTTCACATGCTGGGGTGGCCGAATGGCTTAGGCGGTAGCCTGCAGAGCTGCTCTATATGGGTTCAATTCCCATCCCCAGCTCCATGGACGAACCCCAAGCTTTTGTGGAGATAATCATTAATTAGCTACTTGCGTTTTCTGAATAGCTTAGCTTCCTCGAATGAGCAAATATATTCAAAGCCGTTTTCTACGAGTTCACTGGCTTCTTGAATAGTCTTTGCGATTTTGCAGATAAATTCGTCATCCTTGAACTCTATTAGTTGCGTATAAACAAGGGTGTTTTTGATGTTCTTGTGGCCGAGTAGTCGCATAACGTGGAGGATGTCTTTGGTTTTGGCGTATTCGGTTGTGGCTTTCCAGTGTCTGAAAGTGTGGAATGTTATTTGCAGTAGGCGAGGATTTGCGAGTTTAGTGGCTGCTTTTCTTCGTTGACGTGTAAAACATGTTCGGTAGCCGTTTAGGGGATAACTTCCGAAGATGAAGACGCTATTCTTTGGCAAAGTTTGTAGCATAGTCATTAGTTTTGGGGTTACCTTGAATATTCTTGGTTCGCTTCCTTTTTCAGGTGTAATCCTTATTGTTCTTCTGTCTACGTCAAGGTCGGTCCATTTTAGGTTCCAGGCTTCACCTACTCTTGCGCCGGTTTCTTTTAGTGTTTGAAGAAGTGTTGCTGCTTTTGAGGTGCAACTTGAAATTAAGGTGTCGATTTCTTGCTCTGTTGGGATGAAAGGAAGCTTTCTGATTCTGCAGTATATTGGTGGATTCCAAGTTCCTTGAGTCATTCTTAGAAATGATGTATATGCGTTTACTGCGTTTTCTTTTCTTCCTTCTGACCAGGTTTGTTTGGCTATGACTTCTTTGATTGTTTCTGGATTGTAGAGGTCAGCTCCTTTTTTGACCATGATTTTTAGGAGCTTTGTTATGCCAAGTATTGTGCCGTCTTTGCGACCTTGTTTCTTTAGCCACCATGCATGTTCGAGGATTTTGCCTTTGGCTTCTGCTGTTTTAGTTGTGGCTCCCGCTGGCCCTTCTTTGAGCGGTTCTATCGCTGCCAAATTTGTCACTAACTGCCCATGGGCTTTAGGCGTTGCGCCTATTTGGCTAAAAGAACCTATACTTGAAGGTGAATAAAATGATTTGGCGGAATCATTTTCTGAAAAACGATAGCCACAACTTCGGCAAACATGTCGTTGGATCGCACCGTTGCTGCTTTCTCGAATGCCATCTTTCCAAGTCTTTTCTGATTGGCATTGTGGGCAGCACTTCATTATCGGGATTACCTCTTTCCGGGTTTATTCTCATAAAATATACATGAAGCTCAGAATAAGTAATATCACTTTGATACTGCTTCCTTGTGAGAAGATCTAATCGAATTTAAGGAAGGAATCACTTTTGGACTGAACTCAGCTTTTTAGGTCTCGGGTTTCTTTATATCGCTTAGGAACTCTCCTAATTTCTTATTATCTCGCAAAACAATAAAGTGCGCCTTTCCACCTTCAAACCAAAACGCCAAGTTATCAAAATCATACTTTGGAACGCCATTTTTCTCTAATGTGAGAAATCGACCGTCAGCTATTGCGAAGGCTTTTGCGACTTCAAAGAAAAGATTGTTTAAGGGTTCCAAGACCTCTTCCCTTTTTGCTTGCATCATTTTTACACTGTCTTGATCGATGCATCTCCTCTCAAATATCTCCTTATTTGGGTGAAAGGCAGCTTGTCGTCTCATATGATATAGACCATATTTTGTTAAGGTCTGTTCAAGGTCGAATTTCAGTATTCTCATGTTTGATGCCAAAGCATTGTTGACTTCTTTGAGGGCTTCACTTCGACCTTTCTCCGTTAGACTAAAAAACGCTTTTTGCCCTCGTTTGTGCTCACTTTCTGTAATGAAACCTTTTTTCTTCAAATCATTGAGAATCTTGCGGCAACGGTTTCGATTGGATTCACATTTTGATGTGAGGTCTTGGAAAGTCAATGGAAAATTTTCAAGTAATGCAAATAGAACGCTCGGTTTCATAAAGTAGTATCAAAGAGATATTACTTATATGAAGTTTATGTTAATAAACTAAACATGTGCCCGATACTAAGAAAAATTATAGAACACGGAGATAGCCGTGGTGTAACTTTACCCGCAAGTTGGCTAAAACTCGTGGAAAACGAGAATGGTAAAAAATTAAATGAAGTCACACTTGAAGAGGTCCACGGAACCATCATCATAAAACCTTTTTTGGGAGATGCAGACTCTGCAGATTCCAAAAAATAATACCAAAACCATTTTCGAGAAAAATCTGAAACAACATTAACGAAAACTATTATGTCAAAAGGCAATAAAATAAAGGAGTTAAAACCTAATGGTGATAAATCAAGACCACGTAGAATGCCCGCATTGCCATAGCTATGATGTTGAGAATCATAGATATTTGGTGCGAGAACTTGACACAAAAGATCAATCGCGTTCTGAAGGATGTACAGTTTGCGGTTATGGTTTTCAAGAAATCCTAGTTCCGAGGTGTGGGAATTGTGGTGTGGACTTTAACACTCTTTTGAGCAATTTGGAAGACGCACATTGGATGCTTGAGGATGGCTATAGTGTGAGAGCATGCCCAATTTGCGGTTGCACTCAAACAATTTTGAAGATGGAAAAATATGATGTTGGCGTAAAGTGGCTCGCTTTTCAAATAGAGAAAACCAGGGTTGATTACTCCAGTCTTTCTTATCGGACCAAAATTACTCAGGTTAATGTTAGAAAGCACTCCGACCTTGGAAGCGGAAAAGGAGGAAACTATATGACGCTAGTTTACTCCGGTCAATTTTCGAATCAAGTCATTCTTAAACATGAAACCAAACGTGAAGATTACGTTCCAGACCCTATTGAAAGCCACATTGAGGTAACAAAACGGTATTGGGATTGCAAGACGGATGCACCAACGAACTACGGAGTCGGGATGGCCTACTTTGGAATTGGGCACCTCTTAGGGCACGACGTGGTTAATTTGATTCAGCCCAAAGCAGTTTACCACCGAATGTATATGGCTCATATCGGGCAGAGCACCACAACGAGGAAATCAACCAGTCAGGACATGGGTTTAGAGCTTATACCACCCGATAGGTTGACAGACAATGATGTGGCTTCACAAGAAAGGCTTGTTGAAATAATGAGCAAGAAAAACGCTGTCATCCAGCCAATGGGTGAATTCAGTAAACTGCTTAAAGGCATAAAAACTGGCAACTACCAAGCAACATTAGCTGAAGTCCTCAATGAAATTTTTGGCTGCAAAAAGTACTCGAGAAGCAAAAAAAGCCTCAACGGCGTGGAAACACAATACACAATCGAGGAACCCTACCTCAGCATCGTGAGCACTTGCACTCCTGAAGTTTTGAAGGAAAACGTGACAAGGGAAATGGCATGCGGTGGATTACTACCGCGGTGGGTATTGAATCCTGGAGAAGCGAAACGGAGACCGAGAGCACGGCTAAGGGTGGAGGCTTTTGAGCTGCAGACCCATTTAACAGAAAATTTAATTCTTCTTGACCAATTAGACAAGAAAGGTGCGTACTTTGAGCTCAGCGATGAAGCCCTGAAATTCTACAACGAGGTTGTCGAAAAAGAAGTATATGAAAGCCCAGAGTTTGCGAATGTTGATGCTTTTGGTGGAAGATACCTCGACTATGTGATAGCTTTCGCTGACATCAACTTGGTTAGCGAATCACTTGGCGAATATTCCAAGCTCACAAAAAAGGAGCAGACTTCAATTCGTAAATTAGTTGAATTATTAGGATTAGTAGAATTAGTAGAAGACATAAAGGATACTAACACAGTTAACCCTACTAATCCAACTAATTCAACTATTCAACTGACCGATCGAATAATCGTACAAAAAAGACATGTTCAAAGGGCATGGGCTTTCCTCAAACCCTGCCTGATAGCTGCATCTGAATTAGTCACTTATGTTGATATGGGCAAACCACTCGCTCGAGTTAGGGAATATATAAAAAAGCATGGGCAGAACGGTCAAAAAGTCTACCATTCCGACATGATGCGTATGGCGAATGTCGATGCAAGAGAAGCAGAGTTAGCGGTCAGAAGCCTAAAAGATAGAGAAGAAATCGAACAAGGCAGCGAACCATTCACTGGCAAAAATAACCGCCGAACACAAAAAGTATATTATCTTTGGATAAGTACCGAGGAACCAAAAGATTTCTCCGATTCTTCAAATGGAAAAGGGGCGGCTATGCCATAAGCAACACCGTTAATTCCACTGAAGGGAAGACATCACTCAAAGTGCCGGATGCCTATTTACCATTATTAGAAGATATTCGTCTCTTGTCCACGGACCAAAACAACCCTAACCGAACCACCATTAAGCAGCAAAAACAAATTTGGCTGAGCTTGCAAAGGTATGGTTGGACATACCCAATTATAACCAACAAAGACGGCATGTACGCAGATGGGGAACAGAGAGCAGAAGTCTGTAGGCAACATGGTGAATTCTACGCGCCTGTTCTGCGGTTGCCAATCACTGACGTCGATAGGCGAATGCTCCGCCAAATACTCAACAAACTCAAAGGCAAACACAACAAAGGACCTGGATGCAGCCGAGTTCGAACGGATTGCTGAGTTAGGGGAAAAGGAAAATCTCAAGCTGCTATTGGAATCGGTTGGAGAACGCTTTCCAGGTGATAATAGACAATATGACTCAGTATTTGTTCCAGAAACCTGGGAGCTTATCGTAGAGTGCAAAGATGAAACTGAGCAACAACGCTTCTTTGAAAAACTAAAGAGCGAGGGATACAAACTACGGATTTTGACATTATAAAAAGTTGGATACAAGCAGATAGCTTCCGAGCACAAAGCATTGTTGGAAGCTTCGCTCTCTCCGACGTCAAACTAGAAAAGCGCTTCAAAGGTTCACTTCCAATTGAAACTGAAGATTGGCAAATTGGGGTTATTGTAGGCAGAAGCGGCTCGGGAAAAACAAGCATAGCAAAACAGCTTTTCCCTGATGACTACATTCGAGGGTTCGAGTACAAGCAAAAGTGTATCCTTGATGATTTCCCGGTGGATCTTGAGACCGGAGAAGTCACGAAGGCTCTGGCAAGTGTAGGGTTTGCTTCTCCGCCGGATTGGCTCAAAAGCTATGACTGCCTCAGCCAGGGTGAGAAAATGCGAGTAGATATCTCACGAGCCCTCTGTCTCAACAAGGAGCTGATAGTCTTTGACGAATTCACGAGCGTTGTGGACAGAGAGATTGCAAAGGTAAGCGCTTTTGCTATTAGCAAAGCAGTCCGTCGATCAGCGAAGAAATTCATAGCCGTAACTTGCCATTATGATGTCGTGGACTGGCTGGACCCTGATTGGGTCTTGTGTACCGATACAATGGAGTTTAGCCAAAAAAAAGAAGCAGGCCGCCCGTTGAACTCCAAGTTCATAGGTGCGGCAATTCACTTTGGCAAATGTTTCGGCAACATCACTATCTGAGTGGATCCTTGGCCAATCATGCTCGATGCTACGCTGCAGTTTACCAAGAAAAGCCTGTTGCTTTCATAGCTGTCATGCACATTCACATGAGAAGCAGATACTATCGAGTCCATAGACTTGTAGTTCTGCCAGACTATCAAGGCATAGGAGTAGGCAAGCGCCTCCTAAACTTCACTGCTGAACTCTATACTTCCCAAACAAGAGTTCCATTCTATATTGTAACTAGTAATCCTCAGTTGGTAAGAGGCAACATGGACCATTGGCGTATCAAGAGAGTAGGGCATGCCAAACATAGCGGAGGAAGCACCAGAATAAACGATGAAATCAGATCAAGCGCCAGCTCCAATAGAATCAGTATCACCCTTGAGTATGTGAGACAAAAATGTCCAATTAAGGGGGAACCCGCTTGAACACGGGGCTCTTGGATAGACGCGAAATACTTCTAAGGCATATGGTGAGGGGTGCACGTCTAAGAGACGCAGCTGAAGAAATGACGAAGGATATCAGTAACCCATACGAGCGCAGAAGGGAAATCAATGCAATCTACAAAGATTGGGACAGAAGAGAAAGCTGGATTGATTCCGTTGTTCGGCTCAATGACAAGTCATATTTTGCAGAGTTGATTGCAGGAGCAAATGAGGCCACAAGGCGCTGCTGGATAGAGTATGCCACTGCCGACAATTCAAACGCTAAGATAGGAGCTTTACGGACGATAATAGACGGAAAAATGCGAATTGGCTTATTACTAATGAAGGCTGGGATCGTAAAAGAGGCGCCTCAACAGATAGAGTCTACCATGACCATTGCTGGAACACCATTTGATGTTGACCCAGAAATGAGGAAATTGATCTTAGAAGCTACGGAACGGCAAAGGCAAGAGAAAGAGAAGCAAAATGCTAAGTAATGAAGCACCTATTCCAGGGAAGAATAGCCTACTCTATTGCCCAACTCCAAAACAATTTGAGTTCCATGCAGGTAGAGGAGTGTACTATGAACGTGCTGCCTTATGCGGAGGAGGTGCGGGAAAAACTATCTGTGGATTATTTGAAGACATCCGCTGGGCGCTTGATTATCCGGGAAGCGTTGGCGTTATTACTGAACCTAGCTATCCAATGGTTCGTTTGAATATCATTCCTGCACTCGAATCAAAATACCTGTTAGGCTGTCCCTTTCCGTTTACTAGTCATCCTTACATTGCTGATTTTAACCGCTTGGAGATGAGGTTGCACTGGAAGAATGGTTCTAACTGGTGGTTTCGAAGCTGGGATAATCCAGAATCAGTAGAGGGAGCAAATCTGGATTATGTCCATTTAGACGAGGCAAGGCTAATTCTGCATTTAGATAAAGCTCTTCTAACTGCTAAGCGACGTCTTCGAGGTTCAGGTAGATGCAAAGTGCCAGTCAAGCCAGGTTTATGGATAACAACCACCACAGACAAACTCGGGAGTGTTCTGTTTAACGAGTTGGAAAATCCTCAAACCCGAAACCCTGAAAGCATTATCTATCGCTGGAGCATTTTTGATAATCCATTTCTTCCCAAAGCCTTCATCGACACAATAGTTCAAAGTCATTCTGGAGGATTAGCTGAACGGTTCATTTATGGAAGATTCGCAAATGTTGCTGCGGGCAGTTTTCAATTCGATACCTCTATTCATGTAAGAGAACCTCCAGACCTGAAAGCGTTAAAGATTCGTTATGGTGTTGATTTCGGTTGGACTAATCCATCCGCAATCGTAGTTGACGGGTTTGATGGAGACGGAAGGCTCTGGGTCCTGGACGAATACTATAAAGTGCAGTCATCCGCTGAGGACCTTATTGTTGCGCTCGACGGATTCAGAAAAACATATGGCGGTGGACCTGTAGTGTGTGATAAGTCTGAGCCTGAATCAATCACTAAAATAAGGCGTGGATTACCAGAGAGAGGAATTTCAGGGTTTGCTGCTGAAGCATATTCGGCTAAACGCGAAGATGGTTTACGTGATTTAGGCGCCCGCTTCCGAAAGTCCGGAGATAATACACCAAGATTCTTCATTTCTCATCGCTGCGTTAATGCGATAAGTGAGCTGTTGGAATACAATGTTGATGTAAAGGGACGTGACCACGCAGTAGATGCTATTCGATATGGAATTCCACTGGTTGCTTATCCTCCGTTGGGAGCTTTCAGATTTGCTTGACAATCAACAGCGTGAATTAATATTCAGCGTGCGCTAATCATTTGAACAGTTTACGCCATCTTTGATCTGCGTATTCTCTACTTGGGAAAATTGGTCTTTAGCCATTCGAGAACATCATTTTGAGATCGAATACCCACGTCTATCAGAATTCTAGCGATGTCTCTGCCAGCTACAATAATTACGGGATGTCCATCTTCTCTAATTTCCTCGTAAGCTTGTTGGCTCACATAAGATGTAGTGATGAAAATTCCAAATTCACGATGCTTTAGCCTTGATATCAATCTTGATGTTTCTTTTACTCCGACTCCCTTGCTTGACTCATAACATTTCGCTTCTAACGCAAATTCAACATTTATGCTGTCACCCTCTGAGCCAATTCTATATAAGCCTACAGCGTCCCTACCGCCATCACGCCAAAGTTTGGTCACATCGCAACTTATTACGTTCTTATCCATCAAACTCGCCACTTTAGCAGCACAATGTTGGAATCCAAATGGATCTGGTTTGAAGTAAGAGTAAATCGCGTTGACAATGGATTTTTCCATTTCGTTTGAAGGAGATTGCTCAAGTCTTGACCGGTACTTTCGGGTAAGCTCTGACTTTAGTGCAACATAGACTCCTTTTTCTACCCATTGGCGCCACTGTTCTGGGCAGTTTCGGCTTAGAGGGTTACCTTCGATAAGATCGTTAATCCATAGTTTGGGAACAACTGGAACGTTAAGTATCGTGAAGTATGCTTGATAGTTTTGGAATCTTTTCCCTTCTTTTGTTTTCCAAATTGAAACTAGCTGTTCTGTTGGCTTCACTCTTTCAGATCCCGGTGCCGCCAATCCTCGAAACACCACATCTCTCCCTTTTTCACCTCTTGTGAAAATGAAGAAAGGTGGAACTTTTTCTCGCTGAGCGGGTTTGCTACTAATAACATCAAAACTAAATTGAAGCAACCTGTTTCCGCCTTTAGGTGTGGCTAACAGGTCGTGACCAGGTTCTTTGTTGTCACCATAATAGATGAAATACCCTAATTCAAGATCTATTCTGTCCGGCCAGTCAGGGTCATCCAGTGTTGAATAAAGCACTGCGAATTTGTATGCTGAATTGGCCGTTTTCCGACTATTCGAAATCCACCTTGATTTTCGCAAAGCATCAATTTGCTTATCGGATCATCGCTGACGTTTCCTGAAATCCCTGCCTTGTATAGTGCGTCGACGTATAAATCTGCAGTTTTTAATTCTGAAAAGAGTATTTCTTTCTGAACCATGATCTCCCGCCTTTAAGTTAATTCATATCATAGAGATCATCTACTTAAAAAAACTTAGAGACCGGTCAATATGAGGAAAGGTTAGTCTTGAAGCGATGCTTGGATCTTTTCAATAATTTTTATTTTATCCTGAATCTCGTGCTCCCAAAAACGCAAGACTTTCCAGCCTTCAGCTTCGAGCCTTTGGTTCTTGTTTTGGTCTCTTTCGATGTTTTTCTTTAGTTTTGGCAGCCAGTATTCCTTGTTGCTTTTGGGAATGTGAGAATGAAAAGGGCAGCCATGCCAAAAACACCCATCTACAAAGATAGCCACTTTTTTTGAAGGAAAGGCAATGTCGATCTTCTCTTTTCCGTAGTAAACCCTGAACCTAAGGTTCCTTGCCCAAAGCGCCTTTCTCAGCAACATTTCAGGCTTGGTGTTTTCAGAACGGATCGCAGACATGATTTTTGAGCGTTGCTCTTTGGTTATGCGGTCGACCAAAATGGTTCCAAATCTATTAATAATCGACGCAATAATTAGCTTTCTTCTAAGGACGATGGCACTTGAAAATAATCTCTCTATTCTCAGGGTGCGGGGGTCTCGACCTTGGCTTTACCCGAGCCGGGTTTGAACTGGTTTATGCCAACGACATTAGCCCCATTGTCTGGGAAACTTTCGAAAAGAACCACAACTTGCCCATAGACAAACGATCACTTTTTGTCATAAAGTCGAAAGAAATCCCCGACGCAGACGGCATAATTGGGGGACCACCTTGCCAAAGCTGGAGTCTGGCTGGAGAGATGCGAGGGGCGAAAGATGAGCGCGGGCAATTATTCTATGAATACGTCCGAGTGCTGAGAGACAAGAAGCCAAAATTCTTCTTAGCCGAGAATGTTCCGGGCATAATTTCCAGCACGCACCTTCCCGAATTTAAGAAAATCTTGAACAAATTTGCAGCCTTGACTATGAAGTCAGCTATAAGCTGCTCGACGCCCGCGACTACGGTGTTCCACAAGCAAGAAAACGGGTAATTGTAATCGGCTTTCACAAATCGCTTGGCAAGAGGTTTGTTTTCCCTCAACCGACGCATTCCAAAGACGGCGGAAAAAACCTCGACGGTCAAAAGACACCGAAGTGGCTAACACTCTGGGATGCCATTGGCGATCTTCCGGAAGCCGTTCCAGCTCAGGATAAAAACAAGACCAACAAGAAGCTAACGTGCCTCAATCATGAATACATGAATGGAACTTTCTCGTCGATTTACATGTCTCGAAACCGGCGCAGGACTTGGAACGAACCCTCTTTTACAATTCAGGCTGGAGGCAGGCATGCGCCGCTTCACCCAAGTTCCTCCAAGATGGTAAAAGTCGAAACGGACCTTTGGAAATTTGAAAGCAAGGCTCCCATCTACAGACGACTGTCGGTTCGCGAAGCTGCCAGAATTCAAACATTCCCTGATGACTTCATTTTCTACTATTCAAGCGTTGCCGATGGATACACTATGGTTGGAAACGCCGTTCCGGTAATGCTTGCGGAAGTGCTCGCCAAGAAAATCAAAGCAGATCTCGAGACTCGTAACACCTAAAAACTTGGAGTCCACGGGCTATGCCAGAAGGTTCGAACCTATGGGAATGTAGATCGCAGGTACCAGCTCGTCAAGGTTTCTTGGTTGGACATCGAATTTTATTGGTTTTTTGGATAGCCATTTGCTAGCCGTATGAAGTCGACCTGAGAGTTTCCATCCGTTGCTAAAATTGAATTGAAGATAACCCGTCCCCGAGTATGTGATTTTAACAGTTTGAGGTTTGGGTATGTTGGAGAAGTCTCTTATCTCAATCTTGTCATCGTGGTTGATGAATTTTATATATTCATATTTGCCCACCAAAAAATCAAAAAGCTCTACCACCTGAGTAGGACTATTTGTGTTTTCAGAAAGGAAGTCTCGGACGAGGGCATATAGAGGTTTGTATAGGTGTTTTTCGATGCTGTCAGGCTCGACTGCTTTTACTTCCCTGAACCTTTGGGCAGCAGGCAAAATTTCATTGCATTTTTTGAAGAAAGAAGACCAAATGCCTTCATAGTTCACTTCGTATTCTCGTGCCTTGCGGGGGTCTACTTTGCCAATCCATTGGGGTACTCTTGTGAGGCGCGGGTGCTTCAATGCAGTATGCATATGTTTTAGTGAGATGTTGACGGGGATCGCATTGCCTTCGGAGAAGAATTCAACTCTAACATCGGTAACATCACCTCCAACACCTTCAACATCAGACAAGCGATCAACTTGGACGCCAAAAATCTGTTTCACGGACTGCCCCTCAGTTCCATAGCCAAACAATGTCTTTGGAGCTTTTTTCATGGACGTCACGCTTGATTGACTGAATTTGTTTTTTCCTCGCCAGGATGCAATTGCCGTGCTTGCCTTGTCAAATGAGGATTGTTCGTCTTTTGAGAGTCCGCTGAACTGTTCAAAGCCTCTTTCTTGGCCAAGCTGTGTCCCTTGTGTCAACTGGACTTTTCCAGGGTACATTTCTTTTAGTTTCAAAATGATGGATTTAGTTGCAGAGAATTCGAAGGCTCGCCCATATTTGTCACACAGTGGCATTTTAACACCCTTGGTTCCATGAGTTGAGAAGATCAGTCCCATAGATGGTTGTAAATAGGCCTTCCATATAGCAGTCGCGTGAACTATCAGGAATTAGCGAAAACACGCCCATTTTTTGACAGCACTCTAACGCTGGATGGCGTTGCAGCTGTAGGGACCTAATGCGTATCGGATTGAGGGCACCTCCTGTGGGTGGGTTGAGGGTGATTTTTCCAAGACCGTTAAGAAGCGTTTTCTTCTCGGTTAGAGTTCCCCAGACGTCGTTTGGCCAGCCTTCATCGGTGCTTGTTTTTCGCTTGAGAAAATATGCTTTGCAGATTGGCCTTTGGAGGCAGCTTTGACAGCTTTCTGGCGTTGGATTTGCCAAGTGCTCGGGAGAATCAATCTCCGACTCGATTCGCT
Source organism: Candidatus Bathyarchaeota archaeon (assembly GCA_963702095.1). Taxonomy (GTDB): domain Archaea; phylum Thermoproteota; class Bathyarchaeia; order Bathyarchaeales; family Bathycorpusculaceae; genus Bathycorpusculum. The sequence goes on along the minus strand of OY969706.1, from coordinate 549,386 downwards.
TGTTAAGCTCGCGTAGCTTGTCCTTGGATGTTTGTAGGAGCGCCTGGCACTCATCTTTTTCGAAGGGGACAGGATGATGTATTCCATCTAAGCCCACTATCACGTAGATGTTCAGGCCATTGGTCGTACTTTTCACTGAACAGCGCCGCGTACAACTTGAGCTGATCTTTATAGTAGGGAAGGATGTTGCTGCCCAAGCCATTTTCGAATATGTTGCCGCTTTTATAGTCAACTAGAGTTATGACCTTGCCGGGTCCTTCTTCCCTTATTTCATCAGCGCACCCGATAACCAGACCATCTTTGCTGTTCAGCCATTGCTCATGCTTCGGTATTCTCACTTCTGATACTGTGGGCTGCTTTGGGGTCTCTTTTGACTGCAAAATATGTAAGCATTGAATTTTCTTAACATTGTAGTTTGCGGCAGTGTTGCTTAAGGGCACCAGATGCTTCTCGAACCATACCGCTCTCATCCGGGTCTCTTGCTCGCTAACGCACGTGTCCCACAGCTTCTGGAATTCGGTGCTAGCAGAAAAGATTTCTGCGCTTGACTCAATTACTTGGTGAACTATTGTTCCAAGTCTTTGTGAGAGAGGTCTTGGGAGCAAATTCGGAGCTTTGTTTGCAGCCCAGACGGTTCTCAACGGACACTGTTTCAGCGAGGCTAATGCGGAGGGCGATATGTGTCGCAGAGGCTTCAGTCGTACTTGCGTTGGTGGAAGTCTATAGTTTTCGATCACACAGCTAGCTTCCGGTAGGTGGTTCCTGGGGCTCTTGCAAGGTTAAAGGAGTTTACAAACTTTGCTTGACCCCCTGCTTTTACTATAGCTTCCGCAAGAATTCCACTTGTGTGATGATCAATCCGCCACAGTGGGTAGACGACTATTACCGGCTTTCCGCCCAACTCAAAGCCAGATAGCGACCCGTATTGATGGTATTGCAGATGGAAGTTCGCAGCGAAGCTTTTGGCCGCCTTTTCGGCATCGTCTGGCCAAGTCGATAATTCAGGGTCGCTGAAATCCCCATCTAATCCGCACGTATAGTTTGAGTCTCCTAGCACTCTGAGATAAGGCCATGCCCAGTCTCCAATCCAGTAGTCCGTGATACGACATGTTACCGTATTCTTTGAGGCAGTCATAGCAGGCGGAGTCGCACTTGTGGTCACTTGAGATTATCATTTCGGGGAAGGAGCCGGGCTGCGGTTTTAGTATGCTATTGATAATGTCGTTCCAGGTGTCGAATAGCCTATTTACGAACCCTGATCCGTTTGCCAGTTGATCGCTAAAGGATATTTCCCCCACAAACTCAATGAGTCCACTTTGGTTAATTGGGAAGTTGCGGATTTTGCATATTTCGATTTCGTCGGTGTCGATTTCTTCACGTTCCGCAACGACTTTCCTTAGCAGTGTAGCGGCGGAATATACGGCAGCGTATATTGAGCCTGAGCGGTATGCATCAAGGACTAATCCTAACGGGATGGACTTAGGCCAATTCTGAGCAGGTTCGTAGTCTTTTTGGAGCCAAGCACAACACGTTCCAGATTTGGGCGTTCATCGGATACCTTTTCAAAATAGTCTTGGGCAATCCACTGATTCTCCAAGAAGGGCACGTAGGGAGCGTAGACCCGTGTTCCATTTTCCAAAGTATACCTGTTTGTCTTGACGAAGCCCCCTGTGAAGCCGTTTCTTCCATTGTCGTTAAAGGACCATACGTTTCCGTCGACGAATATGCTCAAATCAGTGTTTCCGGGGACCTTCTTGGCGGGAACAAGTTTGGAAGATTGAGCGACTACGTTCGGCATTCCACGCTGCACGAAGTCTTCATCCTTTGTGTCTTTTCCATCTGAAAGGTCAGTCCTGAACGCTAGAGGAGTAACAACCTTTTCCACTTCCACTATGTCTTTTCCTGAAGCGTCTTTTCCTGAGGCGCCGCAGTTTTCGCAAGATGGCTCTGGGGGGTGGACGCGATCTGTGCTGGTTTCTCCACACTTGGAGCAGGAGGTCATCCAGCCGTTGAACGAAAAGGGATCGGTCGACACAGGCTTCCACTTGTTGCTCCAGTTTTGCTTAATTAGGTCTGCTGTGAATCCAATAGCTGTGTGGATAACTTTGTCCTTTGTTTTCTGAGATCCTGGAGCGAATTCTGTTATGGCAATTTCAATGTCCCGATCGATTACATGCTCTTCGTCGTTGTCAAGCTTGTGGTATAGGAAGCGAGTTCTAGTTGGCATGCCGTACATGGGCAGTATTCCATTTTCAGCGAGAACTTCTGCCAGATTTCGTTCGCTTACAGCGGGATCTGAGGCTCAGCTCGTCGATTTTGTATGGCAATTCTGACCTGACGAACGCTAAATGTTGTGCTGCATCCGAATGTTTGGGCGCGGTGACCTCTTCGATTACCTTTTCCACCATGACACTGTTTTTTAGCCAGTCTGTGACTGCCTGGCGAACACTTGGCCAGTTTTTGCATTGACCAAATTCCCCATGGGTGTCAGGGTGTGCTTTTGGTACGTCTATCCATGTGACGCCCGCATCGAGGAATGCTAGCCGAAGGCATTCTTTGGCGATGATTCTGCGGGGGATTCTTGGCTGGTTCATCGTTAGGAATGGAATAGGCGGGGCTTCAGACGTGATCTTGTCCGGTTTTTTGTAGTAGTAGAAGTCATGGCTTCGCCCACGACACAGTGTAAGGCTAGTTGAAAATGCCTTGCTTCGCCTGCCTGCTCTTCCGACTCGTTGCTGATAATTGAAGCGCATTGGCGGCATGTTTGCTAGCATCACTGCTTGCAGTGGCCCGATGTCTACGCCGACTTCCATAGTTGTTGTGACACTTAAGACGTCGATTTCGTCAATTTGTTTTATCTGTTTTCGACTTTTGCCGTTTAGGTCGAGCGTTATTCCCCTGAATAATCTTTGCCGTTCGGGCGCATTATCCGTTTGACCGGTCAATTCCTCACAATGGAGTCTTGTTGGGTCTCTCTCGGATGCCACAGGCATCGAAAGATAGTTTCTGATCCACAAGTCCTTGCATGTGGCATTCGAAGCCGCGGGTAAGTCATTGTAGCAGCCAGTGCATACTTGAGCCGATTCCGTTAGATGTGGTTTCTGACAAACGGGGCATCTCCACACTTGGTCAGAGCCGATTGCAACCTTTACGGATAACCTGGATGTGCTTAGGTGACCATTATGGTGACCTGCAGCCTCTAGCGCAGAAAATACAGCAGGACCGAGGGCAGATTCTGATAGGCTGTAAACGTCTGCAACTCGTCGTATGTACTTCTTGAATTTAGATGCTGTGTTATCGTACTTGATCCAGTCGTAGTTTTGATACCTACTGCCTTCATGTCGATAAGCCTCGCCCCATATTCTCACTGAGGAATTGCAGATTTGCTCAAACACATCCTCTCTTCCAGACAAACCTGCGACCGATGCTAACTCTTTTACATTATCACTGGAATAATTAATTCGAACTTGCCCAAGTCCGGCAGCCTCTAGATTGTAGAACAACTTTCCGAAAAGAATTGTGCTCACTTCGCTTTTCAGGGCGTCAACTATTTCATCTTTCGCCTTTGTTGCTCCAAGTGGCAAGCCATCTTTCCAGTCAAAAGTGCTGAAGTCGAAAAGCTCGCTCCAATGGTGCCACAAACCCTCCCAATAGAAGGTTTGCACGTCACGATCGTTACCAGCAGGGTTTACGCCTACCTTTATTAGCGCTTGCACCAGTCGACCCAATTTGCGTTTTCCGTTTTCGTCAGTTCCTTCAATTATATCAAAAAGCGGGCACGTCCGTGTTTTGCCTCTTTCTGAAACTTCGCTAATAGTTTTGTTTGCTGCGTCTACCAGTTTCTTTATTGTGGCGTTTGTGTCATATGCCACCTTGGACAAGTCAATGGCATCCTGCAGCTCCTTCTCGACTCCCGGATTTTTTAAGACAAATTCACTAAGGCGTTTGCTGTGAGCTTTGCTGCCTAAGAGATCTTTCAGCAGTTCAGGTTCAGCTATAACGCGTATGCTCAGCTCTTTTATCAGAGTTTCTCTCAGGAGGTCGGAGAAGTGGTTCCTTTCCATACCATTAGATATCTGTGCGGCGTCTTCTCTGCTATCCGAGAAAACAACCAGTTTTTTTGCTTCGGGGTTTACACAGAATATCTCCTTGGCTAGTATTTGGCTTATTTTGCTGAAACCGGTCCTAAAACCTCTGATTGGCGAGACCATTCTTTTCTTTGGCGAATACTCTAGCCCGCAGTGAATACATACGGAGGGAAGAGCTCTAAGGTCTTTCAGCTCCTTTTTCTCATCTTCAGTCAAGGAGTGTTGTTTGCCTTTGGATACGCGGAAGAGATAGCCCTTGACCCAGTTGTTGGGGTCTTGAGAGGCTTTGTCGGCTCCGAGCTCGACTCTTCCAGTTCGAGAATCGAGGCTTGCTAGTTTCCATTGACCTCTGTAACACTCGGATGGCTCTTTGTTCATTCGCCTTTGCTTCCAAGATCCGGGTATTTCTGCACTCGGCTCCTGGTCGCCTTGAGGCCAGAAGACTGCGAATTCGTCATATGATCTTTCTTCAACTATTCTGGACCTTTGTTTGGTTGGAATGCCCTCGAAATATGGGTCTTCGGAGACCATTTCTATGTTGCCGTTTTCTAGAGGTATCCAGCTGCCTCCAAGAAAGACTGCTCCGCAGTTTTCGCAATAAAGAAGTTCCAGTACTCTGCTATCCATTTTTTCATTTAGTATTCGAGGTTGAGAAAACAATTCGCCCACAGGACTGTTGCTTTTGGATATTGGTTTGATGGAAGCCCATAAGCCCTCAATGTTTCTAAAAAACCAGTGTAGTCGGATGGCGGGAAGGGCGCTCGATTCGCTTATTCCTCTTGCTATTAGAAAACCTCTGACGGCTTGCCTTCTCTCCCCTTTGTTTAATTGGACCCCGAACAGTCCATCGCCGAATTCTTCAATTGAAACGGCTCTGGTTTGGCTTACCGAATTGCATGCCTTGTAAATACGTGAAGCAAGGTCAACATTTGAGGCTGTCAGCCACTCGTTTAATGCCGTTTTTCCCGTTGAAGTGCCTGTATAGCCAAGCATTTTAGCAATGTCCGTAAGCTCTTGTTCGTTTGGCTGACCTTGAATTTGGGATAATTTGATGAATGGAGCTGCTTGAAGCGCCATTTGGGGTCCTGATGTTTTTGGAGGTTCAAGTTTTCCTCCGATTATCTCAAAATCGTTTTCAGCAAGACCGAAGAAATCTTTGATGAAGGTCTCGCTTTCGTTTTTCCCCTTGACTAATGACGCACTTGAGCTGAGAACGCGAAGTTGGGGATCGCCTGGCTTAAGGCCGAGTCTCGAAAGTAGCAGACGTATTAAAAATGCAACTTCTGTTCCGGCTGTTCCACGATACATGTGCAATTCGTCGACTATAAGGTGGAAAATGTGCTTTTTGTCTTGTCTGAGCCATGTTTTCGTTTTTTCGAAGATTGGTGAATCTTCGTTACGCATGAGCATTACACTCAGCATTGAAAAGTTAGTGATTAGGATGTCTGGCGGGTAGTCCTGCATGTCCCACCTGCAACGCATTTCGCTACCATCAAGACGGGGGAAAGAATACCTAATCACATCTGCTAACTCTGGATCGCTATTTTCGACTTTTTTGCTTTCCTTTGCGGCCTCGTTTGCGTCCTTTTCAAGGTCTTTTAGCTTCGTTGCAAGTCTATCCAGCTTCTTGAAGTCATAGGTTGGAATTCCTGACGATGAAGTCGATTTTTCATGCCCTGGTATTGGAGTATTCCCATAGTATCTGCCAAAGTATATCCTGTTTCGATGCGCTTTATTGTCGAACCATTGCCGGGCGGAATCAGAATCTAGTGACTTTCTGAGGCGGATAAGTTGGTCTTCCACGAGCGCGTTCATTGGGTATAGTATTATCGCACGAACAGCGGCTTCTCTCTTTTCGCCGTTTCTTTGCGTGACGCGATAGGATTTCTTTTGTTTTAGACATGAGTCTTGATATGCAACGTTCGACCACCAATCTTTAGTGTGCACATCAGGCGCTGAGGGAGCTGGCCAACGAATTTGACTCATTTGCTAGGTAGGCAAATAAGGGAAGAAGGAACGCTTCAGTTTTTCCGGAACCAGTTCCAGCGGTAATTATGCAGTTCTTTCCCGATACCGCTTTTTGCAGCATTTCTAATTGATGGTGGTACATTTGTCTGGACCCCCCAAACAGGCCGCACGAGACTAAAGATTTGAAGAGGTCTAGTTCTTGGTCACCTAAGCTGGGCAAATCGTTTTTGACAAGGTCTAATATTTTCTTACCAGACGATTGATACTTGGGCAAAGGCTCAATGTATGGGTCTCTGGAAAGGACGTTTTCGTCCAAAAGGAGCTTCTCTCGCTCGTCCTCGATTGCTTTGAAGCTTGTTCCAAAAGCGGTTTGGATATAAAGGATTACATTCTTTTTTACTTCGTCAAAGGAGCCTATTGGGTCAATCATGTATTTCACCATTGTTTTGAACTAATTTCGCCAACGAAGGGCGTTTGCGAAAGCTTTTTGGCTAATATGTCGACAACTTCTGTTGGGACTTTTGAGTAGATTTGCATTGGAATTTCGTTTATCCGTTTGAAGCTTGTTTTTTCCTTTAGATATTGGCTAATTGGCGCCTTACCTGAACAGAGCGCCAATGCTCTGGCAAAAAGGCGGGGTAGTGGTATTTGCTCCGGAACAAGAAGGTAATTGTGGACCCGGTCGTGGACTAGGACGCTTATGCCATGTTTTACGAGCATTAGGTAGCGACCCAAGTCGCGGTCTATTTCGGCGGCAAGCGTTCCTCTCCAGAGCCAGTGGTCGTACTGCTGGGTAATTGGGTTTTTGTATCCCACGAGCTTGTCCAGGTCTTGACTTGCTGGTTGCCTCATGAACTTGAGGAGCGTTGGACAGAACGTTTGGCTTTGCCAATTTGGGGGTTTTCTTTCTAGAAAGTGTAGCGCTATCTGGTCGAGTCCGGCGGCGAAGTTGATTATTTCCCAGGAAGCTATGTTGGGACTGTAAGCTATGCCCGTTTTTTTGGCAATCTCTGCTATTGCGCCTTGGTTGCTTGATTCAATGATAAATGCTGTCGGAAGCAAAGGTTCGGTTTGCTGTTGCATTATTATGTATGCAGCTCCCCCGGTGCTTTTGACTGCAGCCTTCAGTTCCTGTATTAGTGTGCTGGATCTCGCTCCGGTAAGAAGGACTCGGGGCAACCCGATTGATGGCATGCCGACAAGTGTTGGAGGGCAAACGTAGACTTTTCTGCGCGTGAAGTCGAATTCACAATGCCCCAACGAGTCGAGCATCCTTATTGTTTTGTATCTTTCGTTTTTTAGGTCTGCTGCGTATGCACTTGGGTTTTGGGCATAAACGATGCTGAAAATGTTGTAGAATTCCTCTGTGCGCATCTCACCTTTTGAGCTGAGTGCGTTTAGCAATTTATCAGATATCTTGAGCAACCTCCGTGTACCTTGTCCAAAGTTGGCTAAGTTCGGGGAGTTGAGGGGGAAGCGCTCTTTGCCTCATTATCCAGAGGGCTTCCCTCCATTCTTTTCTCCGTTTGATAGAGTAAGTGTCGGATTCCATGGGGCTTGTCCCTTGCGAGATTTCTTGCCCGCAGAATTGAGCCTGCCATTTCTTGCGAGCAATGCGTCGAATTGCCCACACTGGGGTCCAAGCCGTGGGGAAAGGCTCTTTTGGCCATCTCGCTATTTGTCCTGCTTCCCGACCGACAAGGATTAGCGTTCCCGGCAGAGAAGTTATTTGGATTCGAGGCGAAACAGTTTTTCCATTTTCTCCAAAAACTGATGCTCCTGTAACATAATGTTGCGTTTCTTCTGCAGTTGAGTTTCCTTCGCGGTCGCGTTTTAGCATCTCATTTGAGGGGAGAATTTTTATGGTTGGTTCAACTAGCTCCACGACGGTTTTGCTTAGAAATTCGCCGTTGCGCTGGATTTGCAGGCTAAGAGGGATGCCAATCGGGGCATTTTGGGGGAGGTCCCAGCTGCTGCCTTCAAGCTTTTGGAGCTTTTTTTCGTTTAGAAACAGTTCTTCATTACCCATGCCGCCGTCGATTCTTATTCTTGGAGGTGCAAAAGCAAGGTATTGGTTGCCGTGCCCAATGAGAATCCCGCCATCTCAGTTGGATTCTAGTAAGTGTGGGCAACTCGAGGACATCTACGCCTGGAAGGGATTTGTTTGCATTCATGCCTCTGAAAAGAGACCAATTGATGGGTATGCCAGAGTATTTTAGGTCAGAGAATTCTTCACAGGCGTCCTTACCCCATTCTCGGATTGCCTTGGCACAGGTATTGCTGCAGAGCAGGAAGAATTCAATGTTGCGCGCGAGCTTCTGAGACTCAATGAATCCCGGCAGGCCTCTTCTTCTCCGGGGCGGAATAGGCGGAATTCTTGACTTTTGTAGGATGCGGTCCAGCCGTTTTCGGCTTCGAACGTCCAGTTTTTGCTCCAGTCCAATGTGGCGGGGTCGAGTGGAGCATTGGCGGAAACCTCTGTGAGCTGGGTGGACCAGCCTACGGGATAGGTTTCTGTGCAAAATAATACTTTTCCAGCGATTTCGAATTTCAACTCATCTTCGGGGTACTGACGATTAGTCTTCAGTCTAAGGCTCAGGCGGACATGTTGTTTTGGCGTATCTATTTCTAGGCAGGTCCGAAGGAAAAGAGATGGTACCGGGGCTGTTTTTTCTGCGTGCTGCTTTTCGCTTGGGACACTTTTTTCTTCGATTGGAGATGTTACTTCGTATTTACCCCATTGCTCCAGTTCTGTAATTACAAGGTCTAGAAGCGAATTTACAAATTCTTCGTTTTCGCCGGCTTGGCTCTTTAGCAGTTTGATGGTTCGTTTCCTTAGGTGGTAATCTCCGTGTTGAAGGAGCCCGTTTTTAATGGTTGCTTCAGAGGGAATGTTTGTTGGATCAAAGCCACAGTCACGAAATATTTCTGGCAAGGCTTTGCGCTCATCTTCTGAAAGCAGCGTTTGTGATAAAGGGCGCCCTACATGGCGCCATTTTCCTCGTATTCTGGCCTTGAAACGACCCAGTTGCTCTTTTTTGTCCTCAACAGTCCACTTCTCTAAATCTTCCCAAAGATCTGCTGTATCGTAGAAACCATGGGGAGCTCCCTGACCAGGTTCATTCAGTAAAGCCCAGTACCGCGGATAGTACGCGTTGGGGTCAAAATCTCCTTCAGCAGTCGTAGCGAGGACGAAGAAAGCGAGATAGGCCAAGTATGGGGGGTACTCGTATTTTGCTTCTCTCCAGTCGTCATACAATTGAAGAGCTCGTTTGCAAAGGTTGCCCCCGGAAACTATTGCCGCTTTCTTTTTAACTGCACTTATAAAGTCTGCAACGGTAGCATCATCTTCAAGCCCTATCTCGTTGAGACGCTCATCATTAACGAAAAGTAATACTTCTTTACCGCAGTTTTGGGCATTGAAGAAATAGCGCCCTATCGCATTATTCCATTCATCATAGTCCAATTTATTTTCACCGTTGTCTTCTAAAGTTGGGTTTCACCCAGGCATCTTTAGTCTGCTTTGGCTAACACTCTCAGCTGTTTCTTTCTATCCTTTTCCGTGCTATTGGGTGGCTTATTGGTTCTTCTAGGTAACTCCAGATGGCACCTAGAGTTTTTCCAATCTTTAATGTAATCACTACACATATAAGATTCATGTATTCTAAGTATGGAACAATTGTGAACACATTTCTCTGGATTTGTTTTTAACCAAGTTGCGCCCACCTTATCGCTCTCCATGCGTCACGAATAGCTGCATTAATATCACTAGTTCACAATCCTTAAAACTACTTCACAACAAACAACTGATAGATTACGGATGCCAGTTTGTTCAAACTGCAAAAACGAAACGCGAATAGAATACAAATTTTGCCCTAACTGCGGTTCTCAATTATGGCAGACCTGGGATGGTGCAGATTTAGCAAAACTATTCGGGGGGGTAGAAATTGAAGCTGGAAAGAGGGTTCACAAGCTTGCAGAGTATAAGTTATGGAGAATAGGCAATGAGCTAGGTTTTCACTCAATTACTGAGTATCCTGTTCCGGATTTGGTCCGAGAAGGGCGAACAAGCTTAATTAACGTTATATGGAAATCAGATAAAGGGATCGAGTTTGCTTTTGAAATTCGAACAAAAGCCCAAGATCTAGATATTGTGACAACAAGGAAAGACACAAGCAAACTTCAAAATCTCTCAGCCAGGAAGAAGTTTGTTGTTAACATTTCTAAGAGAACAGGTAAAGCATATTTTAATTCTATTACTGACGAACCAAAACAATTGATTTCACAGAAAGCAATTCAAGATAAGTCATACGACCTTGGCGAAATTAGAAAAAAGGATCCGAGAGCATATGAAAGCTGGACTCCGGACGAAGATTGTGAATTATCCAAATATTTCAAGGAAGGTTTTTCTGTTTCTGAGATAGCAAAAAAGCACCAAAGAAGAACAGGAGCTATCCGTTCGAGACTTAAAAAACTGGGTTTAGACAAATCCCAAAATGCCTTATATAGTTCAACTCAAGAAAATCGATTAGTTACTATTCTTAGTAGAATCGGAAAAAAACGGAAGAATTTGTCTTGCAGGGGTAGATGAGGATAAATTATGGGTTCGTCCGATTAAACCAGGGGGTTTTGGGGAAGAAGACATAATTATGGACAATGGCAAGAGGCTATCACTTTTTGATGTTGTCGAGATGGGATTTAGCAATCACTTTCCAATCAAGCATCAAAAAGAGAATTTGCTATTTAGCGCAGTAGAAGGCATTAAATTCGTAATGAATCTAGAAGAAGAAACACGGAAAAGTCTGCTCTCAGAAGTGGTCGATAACAGAATTCTTAACAAAGTCAGTTCTCGGGAAGAACTATTTGATGAACTATCCACCAGCCTAGAAAAGTCGCTAGTTTTAGTGGGTCCCGTGCCTTATTTTGAAATTCAATCCAACATAGTAATCGGAAAAAAACACCCCAGAATATGGATAGTTAGGCAGAGCGATAAACAAAGAGTCTTTTCCATAACGTGCACTGATATTAGATTTTGCAAATTCATCATTGACAAACTTGAAAACTGTAATCAAACAATAATGAATTCACAGGACATCGTTGAACTTAGAAACAAGGAAACGTATTTCGTGATAGGTTTAACTGGAGATTCCCTTGATTCCAATAATAAGATTAAGGATGGAAAATATGCTCCACCTGGAAGCTCAATTCAGCCGAGGTACTGGCCAATGGTCGTAAGCGTTTTGACAGTTCCGGATTATTACGCAGAAGGTGTATGTCCATGATATTCTCGATATGCCCAGGAAATGAAAGCTTAAGTGGCTTCATTGAGAGGCTCAAGAAATGGAACATCGAGTGTTTGGTTGATTTGAGGTCTCAACCCTACAGCGAATATGTTCCGCATTTTAACCGCGAAAGTCTATCTTCCTCTGTACAAAGAGAAAACATTGACTATCTGTACTTTGGAGATAAACTTGGAGGGCGCCCTACTGGAGGCTTTGAAAAATTCCACGCTTCAGCCGCCTTCAAAGAAAATATCGACCTTCTACTGCGACAGATTGGAAAGAAGTCTTCTGCCTTAATGTGCTCGGAGTTCGATATTTCAAAGTGTCATCGACGCTTTATTATCGTAGAACTAATTAAGAGAGGTATTGATGTGACAGTCATAGATAAAGATGGAAACGCAGATACACATACCCTTACTCTCTCACCAAAAAGATCAAAAAAGCGAGAGACAGCTAGTAATAATAAGAATCAAAGTAAACTAACAGGATTCTAGAAGAGGATTATTCGATGAACAGGATATGTACAATTGGATTCACCAAAAAGACTTTAGAAGAATTCATCACACGTCTGAAAGAGGCAGGGGTCCAGAGAATTGTGGACATTAGATTGAATAACTCTTCTCAACTCTCAGGCTTTGCCAAAAGTCCGGATCTGGAATTCATCCTAAGCCAATTTGGAATTGAATACGTTAGTGTTAAACAACTTGCTCCAGATGAAGCTCTTCTTTCCAAGTATCGTAAAGATAAAAACTGGGTTGAATATGAAGTTAATTTCAAATCGCTTATGGATTCAAGAAATGCAAAGAAAATTCTAAACGACCTAAAATTAGACACAAAAGTGTCATGTCTACTGTGCAGTGAGGATAAAGCAGACAAGTGTCACAGGCGATTGGTTGCTGAGATGATAAATGAAGGTTTTGAAATTATTCATCTCTGACTCTATTTTATCAGAACGAGGATTATTATCTGAAGTGAATTTATGAAGGAAAAAATGTTAGTATTGGGAATTGCAGAACCCCACACAAGCAGAACGTATGAAGTAGCCATTTGCGTGGCTGGCATAACTTCCGAGGGCAAATTTAGACGCATGTACTCCGTTCCAATGAGTCACTACGTTTGTAGACCATTTAAGAAGTTCCAATACATAAGCTACGAAATTGATGAAAAAGCGAACAGAGACGGTAGACCCGAGAGCCGCAAAGTAAAATATAACACAATTGAGCCTTTGGATTTCGCTAGCCAAGCTACAGTTGCTGAAAAAATTAGAAACAACACAAGTCCCTCACTTGATTACCTTAATCAAAGAAATAAAATGTCGCTCTCAATAATCAAGCCCACAGAAATAACCAGTTGCCGGGCAGACCGCCAGTGCAAAAGAAAAACTGGACATTACACTCGTCTCAGAGGAAAGAGCATAAATTCAATTAGTTTGCTTCCTTTCTGGATGAAGATAGATTTCTTGTGTCGTCCAAACTGCAAAGGACACTCAATTATGTGCGAAGATATGGAAATTGGGAATTATTATAGAAAGCTACTCTTGAACAATAATTCTCCCAAGGCCATGCAAAAGATCGAAAACAGTTTTTGTGAGTTTGTTAACGATTTCAACCCATATTTCTTAGTAGGAACACACGTCCACTACGGAACTTGGCTTATTATTTCAGTTATTAATCAAAAAGCTGAACATTTCTACTCTCGTCTCCATGTATAAAGGTGCACACTGAAAGCATTCGTAATTTCCTTGGCAAACCTTAAGACTAATTATAGCCCTCATTAATAAAAGAAGGAATTAGATTGGACCCGAAGATTGCAAAGTTTGTGATTGGATCTGTTTTAATTGAGTGCATTGACAATTACAGATATGACAATTCATTACCGAAAATAATGGATCAACTGGAACGCCTTTATTCCAACCAAGAGATTAGCCAGGGCGATATTGTTAAGCTTCACAAAGAATTAACGAGCTCTTCTAACGGAACCCATAGAGAATTGGGATTTGCCTTAGAACCACTTATCAATTTTGATCCACCCTCTCGAGATTGGCGAGATCTAGCTATTGAGATGCAAGATACCGAAATAAGCCTTTTTGACATTTTCTATCGATTAGAAATTTCAAAAGAACAGAAGTATAAGAGCCATGATATTTTGGAGTGGCTTAATAGTATTGGAAGTTCTGTAAATGCCATGAGAAAGCCGGATTGGATCCAAACTAAAACTTATCTAAGCAAAGCTTTGGAATTCAGTAAAGCAGAATCAATTCAAAAGATTTTAGATGACGAATATCTAGGTGGCGCCATGAGAATTTATCAAGTCGCAACCGAAAAATACTATCAAGAGGCAATACGGTATCCAGTTGAAGTGGTTTATCCTGAAGATCACATCGATCTATTGCTCGAACTTCAACATATTCTTTTAGAATTAACCCAAACTTATGAATTAGGAAAGCCTGGAAGAGTTTTAGCCGACGTTATACTTTATCCAATCGAAAAAGTGGGTGTAGCGATCTCCTATTTAATGGACGGAAAGAAGAAAGTCGAGACTGCCAACTACGAACTGGGACTTGCTTGCGAACACTTAAAACAAAAAATTCCAGATCTCAAGGATACCCCAGAAACAACCTGGGCTAACTCGATTTACACGAAATTGGAAATCATCTTCTCAAAACTTCCGGCTGAACCTTGGCCAGTTGAAGGCTTTGGGTATCCAGGTGTTGAGTCTAGGTTCAAAGATAATTGTTAATTGGCCATTCAAGTAAAATCAAAAAAGGGGTTAATTAACTGAAACGGAATAACCCTTTAACAATCTTATATTTATCACATCTATCGTTGAAAATAACGGGTAATTCCCAAGCTCCTGTTATTGGAAAAGCATTTCTATTGTCTATCACATGTTTCTTACAGGCTAGAATTACAGCTGAGATTGGACTCAGGTCTCCTTCGGTCTTAAAGATCTTTCGCGTGAGATCAATCAATTCACCCGGAGTATCCGGCAAATAAGTTGTGTCAATTACAGTCAAATTAATGGTTTGATTATCAAAATGCTCTAGCTCTTCAAAGTACTTGTCTTTTAATTTATTTGCTATAGTATCTGATTTTATCTTAAGCCTAACATTCGGTACAATTGTTTCTTTTGCTGAAAACTTGAATTTTTCATGGATAACCGTAAATTCAAATATATTTTTGGATAACATACTTGAAATTTCATTCAGAACACTGTCAATTGAACCTTGATTTGGGGAATTCTCGAAAATAAGTTGCAATTCAAGCGTTTTTCCGGAAAGTGTTTTAGCACCCAGTAGAAAAGAACAAGCCAAATTGTAAAGACGAAGTGTATCTAGCTTTCCAACATAATCCATAATTTTGGTCATCTCGAAATAGATCCAGTGATTTTCCACTTTTAACCTCAAATCGATCTTTTTGTCACCGTTAGTTGCAAAACACCCTGCAAATTCTAGATCAGTTGCACGTTCCTTGAACATGTTAATTATCAATTCTGCGGCCTCAATTTCAAAAACCGTAGGAATAAAATTATCATCTACTTCAGATAGTTTTTCCAATATGCCATCGAAACACTTGAACTTCTTCATATTTTGAATTGCAGCATTCAAATCAGCTAAGTAACAAGCAAGAAATAATCCCTTGGATATTTTCAACCTTTCAACAACTTTATCCGTCCAACCATTGTAAAAAAGAGAATCCATATTTTGAAACGTACCATTGTAGAATAATTCAGAAACAAAGCTGGCTGGCCTGGAAGCAGCTTCAAGAAAAACGTTACCCTGATATGATTCGGGTGCATCCCTAAACATTTTAGCGTCATCCCCCTGAAGATAGGACTACTTGGTCTTGGCTAATTTGTCTTTGGCAAAAAACTCTCCCATGGGCAAAATGCTCCACTATATTAAAGAGCGATTTCTGATCGTTGAGTCTGAATGAGCACTCCTTATCGCTACTATTAAATTGGTAAACACTGATAAGTAAATGGGGAGTTTGATGGATCAAGACAAATCAAAGTCACTTGAAGCTTTAACCAATGAAGTACGAGTAAGCAATCAATTGAGATATTCACCCGTAATCAAACCTCTGCTAGATACACTCGGTCCCGTTTCTGTAGTATTTGGAATACAAAATGTTAGCAATACCCCCGCAATTGACTTGCAGGTTGAGTTCTGGGTAGAACCGGTTACAGACTATAGAAAGAAGGTATTTTTCCCCATATTAAATGCCGGCGAAAAGAAGAGATTTTTCCTTCCAGAAAGCGATATGAAAACAATCGCTGAAAAGATTACTTCAATAAACATGGTTTCTAAATGCAAGAATCTCTTCAATGTTGAGTTTACTTCCAAAGATTCTATTGACACACGCTCGGTACTGAATAGCTGGATCACGGCACAAATGTTGGTGGATGAACCTCTTGATCGTCGTATCAAACAGATGTCTGAAAAACTTGAGTCGATTGAGAGAACGCTCGGCAAGTTTCTTGCGAACACTGGCGGGCTTCTTGTCAAATCACCTGAGGATGAGAAGAAAGAACTTGAAGTGATTATGAGAAAATATCAGGAACAAAAACAAAAAATTGAAGCTACCGATCAATCCAAAAAGCCAACTGCTTGATTGGAGCTCGTTATCTTGTCCTCCGATTTACTATTGATCGTACCTGCATTACAGCAGCTGGATGAGGATAAATTAAGAAAACTAGTTAGAGTTTTTCTTGCGACAAAAATTTCTAAATTCAATGTGCAACCACTTCATGGTCCCAGCGAGCATGGAAAAGATACAATCGCTACCGTCGATGAAACAAATGACCCATTAGGCAAAAAACAGATTCTGCTTATACAAGTAAAAGTTGGAGACATTTCATTACCTGATTGGATGAATACAATATCGGGTCAGATGTTTGCAGCCTTTTGTACTCTAGAACACGATTTTCCAAATGGCACATCAAAAGATAATCCAAGGCGCCTTCTGTTAGTGACTAATGGTGAAATAAAACCTGAAGCTTGGAGGGCTATACAGGCATGGAATAGGACAATTCCAATCCCAGTCGAAGTTCTTGACATCTTGAAACTCGCAGCACTACTTGACAAATACAATATAGGTCAAAAAGAACTGAAGGACCTTCTGGATCTAGCTTGTAGCCTTAACCTGTAGCCCAATTATTAACGAAAAAAATGGGTAATGAGGGTGACATCTTCACTGAACTGAGGGTTCCGAAGCAATCCATATTTGTACACTGCAAAGCGTTTTTCAATTAGTCCTAATTCGTATCGGGGACGGTATAGCGTTTTGTTAGTTATCGCTTCCAAATCTTGCTCGTCGGATCTTCTTTGCCCACTCCTAATCTGGTACGAAGTTTACACTCCCTGAAGTAGATGCAGTTCCCGCAGATTATGAATTCAGATTTTGTTTGGCACCCTATTATTATAGGCTCCAACATTATCTCTCGACCTCGATATCTACGAATAATCAGGGTGGCTAACTACAAAAGACTATTTATTATGAATAGTCGAATATTTTAAATATTAGAACCAATAACAAATAGTTTGGTGGTGTTATGGACTCAAGTGCAGAGAAAGATATTTTCGATATACTCACAGAAATGGGTGAAAGTTTATCAACAGAGGAAAAGCAAACACTCAGAGCTTTACTTCGAGCAAAGGAGCCTGCAGATGCTAAGACAATTGCTTTTTCTGGGGGAAAGAGGATACAGTTAGGAAAAGTGCATGTTGCTCTCAAATCACTTCACACTAAGAACTTAATAATTCTCACAACACCAAAAGACCAGAGACCAGCAAAATACAAAATCTTGCCACCCGACACCATAAAAACGATGTTAGAAAAGGCACAATTGAGATTCAACCAACAGCTTAACCACATTTCTCTGGATTCTCTTAACAAATACATAGAGCAGTATGGAACTGGTCCGACTTCGCCAGACCCTCATTTCGAATATTTATTTGGAAGAGACACTTTCTACAGAAAAGCAATTGAAATGATTAAGAAAAAACCTGATGAAGTCTTTGTTATTAGTAGAAGAGGAGTTTTCTATAAATCCATACTCGATGACGTAGGAATGGCTTCAAAAGAGTTAGATCCTGTAGAACAATTTGGAGCAACTTTGAGAGACTATTTTTCCAGAGGCGGCAAGCTTTACGCTCTTGTAAGTCCAATTCTGGACCAAATAGAAATAGTTGATGCTGTGAAAAAAAAATATTCTCATCATTTCTATTACGAACTGATTGGTGTAGACCCCTACAAAGGCGTTTCAGCGATGACTGGTATTAATCAGGTACTGTTGGGCTGGAATAAGAACGCTGATGAAGGAACAAATGAAGGTATTTGTATAGACGATCCAAAAATCTATGAGTTTATAAAAACAATGTTCTTGTTGAGACTAAGTCCATCAAAAATTTGAACTAACTAAATTTGGAAAAAAGAGGGGTATGCGGGTGATATCTCCACTCGGGAATGGGTTCAATTCCCATCCCCAGCTCCATACTTCTATTATTGGTTCCAAACAAATAAAATACAAAACTTGTAATCTCTAATGCCCCAACAAGTGGAGATAATTAAAAAATTGCCTGATTCTGATAAAAAAGTTATCCTTAGAGACAAAATCATTTGGTCTAAAGTAATCAATTGTGTTTGGGTAGGTATTATCAATCGCTTTCGCATTCAGCTCTGCAAATCTTATTGTTTCGAATGTATTGTTTTTGCATCCAGTTAGTTGCTGTAGTTGTTGTATCTCTGGCAGTTCTGCGTACAGTAAAAAACTCTCTACAGCACGTGCAAAACAGAGCATCTTTAGGATTTCTGTCGTAATGACTACGAGGCAATGTTTGGGTGGTCTTGTTGCCCTGATTTCAGAAAATAAGCGACTTAATTGGGCTCTTGAGCTTTTTTCGTAATAGCCACCTTTGAATTGAATCCATTTTTCTACATCAAAGGATAGCACGAGTTTGTTTACGTAATAATGATTGTAATGTCGGTCAAGGTTCTCGGTAACTTCAGATGCAAAATGAGAATCAGCGTTTCTGCTGTATGCATTAAGGAAATTAAGTAATTGTTCGCTTTGAGTAAAATCGTCTGCGGCATAATCTAACAAATGACAAAGTTTTTCTAAAATAATAAACTCGCAATTATCTGTTGTTTTGTTCCTCAAATCATCCGTGTTAATTGCTATAGCGCTTCGACCTTGTTTTGAGGCGTAGGCATGAGCCTGAGTTGGCAAATTGCCGTGGAAGTGTCCACCGATTGCTTGGGTGATTTCTTGTTGGAAAACCTCAAGCAGGGAATTATTATCGATAAATAGGATTCTTAGTGTAGTGTAATCGTTTGCAACTTGTGTTTTCGTAATCAATGTTTCGCATATTGTTTTGTAACGGCTAATATCGTTTCGTGTTATCGACTTATACAGTGTTTCCATTATCCCACTCGCTTGAGTTATTGCTTATCTTTAACTTGTGACATTTATCACTATAGATTTATATTGTCTTTGACAATAACGACTCAACGGTAAGCGCATCTGAAAAAGGGAAAATACCGGTAACTGACGACAATAAGCTTTCAAAAGCAGCAGAAAAATTGATAGTAAAAACCTTGCCAAGCAAGGCTCTTATGTATCATAGACAGCCTGCAGAGTTGTGCTCTATATGGTTCAATTCTCATCCTCAACTCCATTTTCCGAACCTCAGCAATGAATCAACCAGGTTTTGCAGTATGGCTTTAAGAATGCAAACGCGTGCTAGAATGTTTAATAAAGCGTGCAAGCTAAAAAGGTTGAAAAAAGGATGGGTGGCTTGAGTTAATGAGTCTTGAAACTGATTTTCCAGAAATAGATAACTTTTCATTGGTTAAAATTGCCACCTCAGACGCAAGAATAGAGAGCAAAGCCAGCATAGACGGCCACAAAAGGGAAACTCGCCGTTCCGCCATGTTTGTTGAAAATCTGCCCTATGCAATAATGATACTACTAGGAGCATCCATCTTTTTAGTTACGCTTAATTTTTCATTTACCGCTTGGCTCTCTACAGCAGCCTACATCATATATGGAATCGTAGTCGTATTTTGGATGGCTACGTTTGTTTGTCCATATTGCCAGAATTTTGGCGGCACCTGTCCCAGTGGACATGGTCAAATCTCTGCAAGGTTCAAGAAAAAGAATGATGAGAACCTTTCCAAAGAAAATCAACAGGAGTATGCCGGCAATCTTCCCAATATATTTAATTCCAATTTTTGGAGGGTTGATTTTTTTTGTCTTCAGTTTTAATTTTTTGGTTCTAATGTTTGTTGTTGTGTTTGCAGTAGCTGGGGCACGTGCGTTAAGGGGTCTGGGGTTCAAAATTAACCCAATCCGCATTTTAAAAAGGAGAATTTCTGTTTTAAGTAGCGTCTGGGAACGGTAACTCCATTCCCATTTCCGCTCCATTTCGAATCCTCAGCTTTTAGACCTGCAAATACAGGATTACAAGGAAAAATTGGCTTTTATGCAAGGACAAAAAGTAACAGAATACCCACAAGGAAACCCACAGATATGGCAAAGTCCTCAGCGTGACCTGTGGATTCACGGTAGGCTCTGGCTATAAGTTCCCCCGCAACAAAAACAATCAATGTTCCAGCTGCAAACCCCAAAACCACCGCTATAAACTCTTGGATAACATTTTTTGCGAGGTAATAACCAATCGGCGCTGCAACCGCCACGATGACAAAGTCAACCAGCCAATCTCTCATAATAATTCTCTTTTTTAAGCCTTGTTTCTGCATTATTTTTGCCCCCTCCAAAGTGGTTGCCAAGTTACCCATAAAAAGCACAGCTTCAACAGCGAATAATCCTGGTTCCTGAAGCGCAATTATAACGCCGATGAATATCGTTTCAGGGACACTGTCTAAAATGGTTCCTACAATCGAGAGTCTGCCTTTGGGCTGTTTCGAACTTACGTTCTCGTCATGTTTGAAATAGTGTTGAGCGATGCCAAAGGTTAATGCTCCTAAAATGAACCCTAAAAGCAAATCCAAGAAATTGCCTAATTTGAGGGTTTCTTGAATTAGAAGCATAGTTGCGGCAAGAAATATGCCCGCGCCGAAGGCTGCGAAAAGAGCTTTTTCCCGTGTGGAGTAATCAACTGAAACTGCTATCCATGCGCCGATGAGGAAGGCGGAGGCAACAAATACGCCGGATAAAACAGTCTCAACAAATAGAAAACTCATAGGTTAACCAAATCACAAAAATTACATTCGAATACAATTATCAAAAGCAAGATTATTCAGATAAAACTATCCCCAAGTACTTCCAAGATGTAAATTACCAATTTTTTCTTCTTTCTAAACCAAAGAAGCCATGCACGGGTGAGCCGATTGTCTTGAACTCGCATGATTGGTCTTAAGCCATTTTTAGAGTTTACAATAGAAAAAAGAAAAGGAGAGCTCAATGTGTTCTTCGGTTATTTCTTTAGTATCGCCAAAAAATCGTCGATGGGCTGTGCGGGCATGCTCATTATGTGTACAGTTCCGCGAGAACCAAGTTCAATGGAGACACGCGTGATTGCATCATTGCTGGGTGCTTCTACGATACTGACAAAGTCGTATCGCCCCAAAACAGCAAATTGCTCAAGAACTTTAGCGCCGAAAGCCTCGATTTCCCTGTTGACCTCTTTAATTCTTTCAGGCCTTTCTTTGATGGTTTTTCTGCCTTCAGAAGTCAAGGTGGATACAAGAATGTAGATTGGCACAAAATCACCCATTAACCCTAGTTTAAGCAACGATTTAAGTGTAGCGTGAGGTCAGATTGTATGTAGCGTTCCTAATTCCTGAAAGATCAAAGGGCGAAGACCAAAACAAAGCATATTCTTCTTCCGCTCGCATTTTCTAAGGAATGTTTTGACGTTCTCTGTTAGTGAATTTGGCGGTTATTATAGCGCTTATTCTGATGTTTATCATTGGAGTCTGGTCGGAAACCGTAGAAGCCTGAAGTTTAAGGTTAGGGAAAGAGTGTTATATGCTGTTTTGGGTTTAGCCATTGCAATCTTGACTTATTTCCTCGGCGGCTAATACTGGTTACTCTAAGGAGCCCAAGCATGCATTATTTGTCTTTTGAAAAAAATGCCATTAGTAACTCTTTGAAGGTGTAGTGAAGCATCCACATAGAGGTATTAACTTGTTTTTAGCATAGTTTATGGCGATGTTTTGAAATTTGTTTTGAACTCTAAAAATTCGGGACCCTTGGTGCAATGGATTATTTCAAGGGGTTCTGGAAACGATCGCTATCAACCACAAAAGGGGGGATCTAAACGGCAAGAGGAAGAATAGTAGCACTGGCAGCAGGAGCAAAGATGGGGCAAAAGAAAGCAGCGCAGAAAGAACAGGCACAACAACAGCAAGCAGCACAAGCGCAACAAGCACAGCAGGCTCCACCAGCGGCAGCAGCGCCAACCAACGATGTCTCCGGTGAGTTAAAGAAACTGGCTGATCTTCATGCTTCAGGCGCACTTACAGATCAAGAATTCGCTGAATCTAAAAAGAAGCTTCTGGGAATGTAGATTGTGATAGTAATAATTTCCCATTTTCAACCTTTTTTCATTTGTATGGTTATCATCGAAGGGTTTTTGAAATCAGTATTAAACCCTAGGTCGTTAGACCGAAAACTTGTTTTAAATGCCTTGACCGGCAATTGCTCAACGCCAAAAGAGGCATTAAAAAATAAAAAAGGGGTATGGCAGAAATCACTGGATTGACATGTGGACTCTGACCCATTCTTCAGGTTTAATCTTCTCAGCTTGCTCTGCGCCTGTTTCCAAGCGTACCCAACTGATTTTTCCGTTAAACTTGTTGCCAGATTCCTCGAAGTCGCTGGAGAGGGGTGCACCGATTTTGTCGCCGACCATACAGGTTGAATCAGCCGAGAAAATCACGGGCACCGTATGCTCCACATGTCCCTCTGCAACCTTTACGCCATCAATCAACAGTGTAACCGCGCCGCCTTTGCCAAGTCCGCCGCCGTCATACTTGAACTCCATACTTACCTCGTGTTTGCCGCCTGATAGCACGCTTGGAGCTTCAACCGTGTAGATGGAGAGTCCAAGGAAATTGTAGATGTATTTGAGTCGTCCGCCATGCATGTACAATGCCCAACCGCCAAAGTTTGCTCCCTGTCCTACTATGACGCCTTCAGCGCCTGCAGAGGGCACCTCGATTTCAGCAGTGATTGAATGGGACTTGTTTTTGATGCTCAAAACAGAGGCTTCAGTCAACACCATTCCCGGATACAGAAACTGCGTGTTCCCCTGAACTATTCTTGGTCGCCCCGCCGTTTCTGCGTTAAACCGTTCTATGGCTCGGTCATCCATCGGCAGCACATTGTAACGTGTCGCTTCGATGAGCCATTGCCGCTGCAGAACATGAAGCTTCTCAGGGTATTTTTTGGAGAGGTCGTCGGCTTGGGTCCAGTCTTTGGTGGTGTCATAGAGTTCCCAGTTGTCATCGTCGAAGGCAACGGTTTTTTGCCCAACCAGCAGCCAAGGTGTGCGGTGTTTGGTGACTGCTGTCCAGCCTTTGTAGTAGATACCGCGGTTGCCAAACATCTCAAAGTACTGTACGTCATGCAGATCAGGGGCTGCGGGGTCGTCGAAGTCATAGGCCATGCTTATGCCCTCCATCGGCCGTTGCTGCACGCCTTCCACAAACAGTGGTTCGGGTACCCCTGCGATTTCCAGTATGGTTGGGGCGATGTCGATTACATGGTGGAATTGATTGCGGAGTTCACCTTTGGCGCGTATTCCTTGGGGCCAATGAATTATCATGCCGTTTCTTGTGCCGCCGAAATGCGAAGCCACTTGCTTAGTCCATTGGTAGGGGCAGCACATGGCATGTGCCCAGCCCACAGCATAGTGGTTGTAGGAGTTGCGTCCGCCGAACTCGTCGAGATGCGCCATCAAATACTGGGGGGTCTCCAAGGCGGCGGCGCCGTTGAAGTTGGTCATTTCGTTGAAGGTGCCGTTGAGGGTGCCTTCTGCGGATGCGCCGTTGTCGCCGATAATGTAGAACACCAATGTGTCATCTAAAATTCCGAGGTCCTTTAGAGAGTCAAGAAGTCGCCCAACATGGTAATCGGTGAACTCCAGAAAACCAGCGTAAACCTCCATTTCCCTCCTCAACACCGGCTTGAGAGCTTCAGGCATTTCATCCCAACTGGGAATTTCCTTATGCCGCTTGGTTAATTTTGCATCTTTAGATACGACGCCTATTTGCTTCTGCCGCTCGAAGGTGCGTTCCCGCAGTTTATCCCAGCCGTCGTCGAATTTGCCCTTGTACTTGTCCGCCCACTCTTTAGGCACATGATGGGGAGCATGGGTTGCTCCGGGGGCAAAGTAGGCGAAGAATGGTTTCTCGGGCGCTATGGCTTTCTGTGTGCGAATCCAGTTGATAGCTTGGTCAGTCATGTCTACGAGGAAATGGTAGTTGGGGTCGTTTGGTATGGCCACTCGGGCTCTGCCATCGTAGACTTCGGGGTACCACTGGTTTGTTTCGCCGGCGACGAAACCGTAGAATTTTTCGAAGCCTGAAAAGGTGGGCCAATGCTCAAACGGTCCCACGGGTCCCGTTTCCCAGACGGGGACTTCGTGGCATTTGCCGAAGTGCGCGGTGGAGTAGCCGTTGTATTTTAGAACTTTTGCCAATGGCGCACAATAGTTGGGGCGCATCGAAGTGTTGCCTGGGGCTGAAGTGGCGATTTCTGTTATTCCACCCATGCCCACGGTGTGGTGGTTTCTGCCTGTGAGCAAAGCGGCGCGGGTGGGGGAGCATAATGCGGTGGTGTGGAAGCGGGTGTAGCGTAATCCGTCAGTGGCTAGGGCTTCAGCTACGGGGGTATGGATTGGGCCGCCAAAAGCGCTGGAAGCGCCGAAGCCTACGTCGTCGAGGAGAACAAGGAGAATGTTTGGAGCGTTTTTTGGCGGGTGGATCGGTTGGATTGGCGCGAATTTGGCGTCAGGATCTTTTGCGTCGTAGACGATGAGTCCTTTGTAGGGTTGATCAGGTATTGGCAGAACGGAGCGTTGTATGTCTGGGACTTGATTATTATGATTAGGTTTTTTCGTCGGGTTTTTGGCTGACGTTAAAAATCACCTATGGGCTATGCGCGGACATGGAGATAAAAGTATGTTGTCGGTTAAGAACTGCTACAAACGCGTAGGCTTTTATGTTGAGGCGGGCAATTTAATCCCTATGGGTTCAAAGAGAAAAGCGCCTGCAAAAAAGAAGCAGCGTCGCCGATGGTTGATGCCTGTGATGGCGGTGTTGCTTGTTGTTGTGGTTTCATCGGTTGCATACTTGGCGGTTCCTAAAGGTCAAGTTAACATTGTACCCGATAATGTGCCCTCGGGGCTCAAAGACTTAGCTGTCCACTACATGGACATCATGCACAACTTGAACTCTACCGAAACCAAGTCACAGATGGCTGCGCTGCTAAACCCCAACTACAATCAAACCGACCTTTTCACGTGGGAATCAAGCCAATTAACCTTCAAACAGGACACCACATGGTATGAGACTCCCAGCCAAATCCTAAACAGCAAACAAGGCATCTGTGTACAGTGGAGCATCGTGTATGTTTCTGCTTGCCTCTCATTGGGTTACCAGAGCCGACTGGTCGCCGCAGTGGACACCACACAGTCGACTTGGAACTACATCCATGTTTGGGCGGAAGACTACTACAACGGCAAATGGGTACACGTGGACCCCTCGGACAAAGTGTGGGATGATCCGTCGCGGTATCAGAACTCGAACTGGGGTTGGGGCAGCGGCTTAGGCTCAACAGTTAGGGTCTACGCTTTTGAAGACGGTTCGGCTGTTGATGTAACTTCAAATTACGCTCCCAGTTAAGAGCAGATCAAAATTTTGTTTTGACTTTTGCTTTTAAATAGATTAAAAGGGTCGGTCTGCTTGAGGATTTGTCCACAACCAGCCAGCACCCCATACCCACTGTAGAACCCAAAAAGCAACCGCCAGCAAAACCCACAGGAAGAAGATGAGCAAAGACGACTCTACCCTCATCTTAAACTAAAAAAACCAAAAAACATTTCATCTATAAAGCGAGATTGCTGGGACGCTGGAAACGCAATAAGAGAAAGGAGAAGGTTAAGAGGCAGAAAACAAGTTTTTTCTCCAGTGCCCTTTCAGCGCTGCTTCAATGGGATATAGAAAGGTGGAATATGGATGCGGTTTCTTTGTGTCTGCTGTGTTGGATTGCATAGTGGTTTAGCTGCTGCTTTTGTCGATTACGGTTGTGGTAGTTATCTGTGTGACTTTTGCGTTGGCGATGTCGACGTTAACGATTGAGTAGCCTGAGGTTCCGTTCTCGAGTAGCACTGTTGCGGTGGTTGCTTTGGTTGCGATGGTTCCGTCTCCTTCGACGATGTTGTGAACTATGGGTTGAATTGCTGTTACACTGTAGCCTTGGTTGAGCAGGGTCTGTACGTCTGTATCGCTGGTGAGTATACTGTTGACTGTTGCGTTGTATTCTGAGCTGACTTCAAGGTTGCTCATTGCGCCCATGCCGTTCATGCATCCGTGTCCGCGTCCGCCTTGCATACTGCCGAATCCTTGGTTGTCCATCATCATGTTTCCGCTGAACATCGCTTGATTGCCGCTTGAATCCTGTGTCGTCACTGACGCTGCTGGTGTACTGGTTGTGTCGGTGGTTGTGTTTGCTGCTGCAAATGTTGAGGTCATTGCGAATGCGCCCATGATTGCTGCCAGAGTTGTCAGCGCCATGAGGCTTACTGCGATTGTTTTTCGGTTCATGTTACACCTCCTTATCAAATGTCAGGTGGTCAATCGTTTATTAAACAATTTTTCAAAATTCAGCCCATAAATGCACAGATTTCTACCCAAATTAACCCCTAATTAATCATTCGTCGATTAATAGCCGAGCCAAGCGACTTAGTGTTTAGTTAAAAACTGACAAAGTTAAACCCAATAATCGAAACTACACCCCACAAGTTAACCAACACACTAAGAACAATCAGCGCCTTCTCTGTCCACCCCAAATTCTCCCGCATCCCCGCCGCCACAAGCAACATCAAAAACGGCGTAAAGTCGAGGCTGAAGCGGTAACCGAACTGGGTGAAGCCCACAGTGCCATGAGTGATGATTGGGGGCAAGATGCATAAGACTGCCAGGGCAGCTTTTTTGCTTAAACTGTGCCAGCCGCCCTTGAAGGGGCCTATGAAAATGTAGAGGAAAGCGGGTGTGGTGAAGAGCAAAGCGAGCCCCATCCATGACGGCTCAAACCATGGAAAATTGGGGAGTTGGATGGGTCCTTGGAAGAATATGGCGTAGATGTGGCGTGGAATGTAGCTTATGTTGAAGATGCCCTGTTGGAAGTAGGGGTCGGTTTGGATGCCTGGAATCAGGTAGTAGCCTATGTTGGTGAAGACGTGGTAGCGTACATAGTCGTAGAGGGCGTTTAAGCCGACAGGGATGGCGAGTCCAGCAAAGAAAAGCAGCGCCTGCCTGAAGCGGGGTTTCCAAGCATCCTGTTGGTCGTAAATCATCAATAAAAAGAATGGAAAAGCCAAAACTACCGGTAACCGTGCAAGTGCAGCGCAACCAAGCAGCAGCCCAACTGCGAAATTGTTCTTCTTAAACAGTGACAGAACAATCGCGGAAGTAAGGAACAAAACTGCAACCACATGCTCAATGTACCATGCGGAGCCTACGGCGGCGATGAACCAGAAGCAGGTGCCGAAGCCAAACAGCGCCGTCAACCACAGCGCCTTGTTGCTGTTGGCACCTGTTTTTTTGAGCATAAGCCATGTTGCCGACACGCAGAGGCTGGCTATGACAACCGAAAATAGGGCTTGATCGACGGTTGTGCCGAATAATGCGACTAGGGGCATAAGCAAAATGGCGGGCATCGGCGGGTAAACGACGTAGTAGTTGCCGTTGAAGGGAACAATCTCTGCTAAGCTGGTTCCGCCGCCTGTAACGCCGAGTCTGCCATGGAGAAACGCGTCGGCTAAGTAGACAAAGTGGTTCTGACCCGGCGGAGGACCTTTAGAGAGGAAATAGATGCTGAATGCGACGAGGGCTATGAGCAGTAGCTTGTAGCGTAGGCGGAGAGAAGCAATTTTGTGGGTTGCAGCGGATAGTGTTTGGCGGATGCTGCTCAAGGGGGTTTACCTGTTGAGGAGCAAGCTTGAAATATAATTTAAAGTTTGTTTAAGCTCGGATTAAGCGCCATGCAGGCGAAACTTACCTTACCCTCGCGAAATTGGGAGAGGCAGACGTAAAAAGTATAGCAACGGCTTCAATTGTAGCTAGACAGGATATCTATCGAATAATGATTCAGCTGCAAAAGATAGGTCTTGCAGAAAAAATCATAGCAAAAAAAGCAACCTACAAAGCCACGCCGATTAAAGATGGACTTGAGCTTTTGCTGGATAAACAAAAAAGGGAGAATGCCGAAACTCAAAGCGAGGTTAAATCTTTTTTTTAAGAATTTCTACGAGGGAACTTGCCGAACCATTGGTTCAGAAGAAAACATTCAATTTTCGCTTACAACCGAAAAACTGCATTTACTAAAAAATCATGAAAAATTCGCCGACTCAACAAAGGACACCTTAGAAATGGTAATTCCGCTAAAACTCAATTATCACCAGTTTCTTAAAAAATTCGATTACGTTCCAAGAGCAAGCAGCAGAGGCATAAAAGTTAGAGCTATCGTACACGAAGCGGAGAAAGAGAAAATAGTACTCTAAAAATGCGAGACAGAAATTTTGAACTCAGGTACATGCCAGAGTCAGTCGTAACATTGGGAATGCATGTTTTCGATGCTCACCAACTTACAATAGCTGTGTTAAAAGATAAGCCACTGCCGAGTTTATGGACAAACAGTCCCCATGTCATCGAATTAGCAAAAGTCTACTTTGACAACCTATGGAACAACGCAAAAAAGGCTGCTAAGCCATCAACGCTGCCCGCTAAAGTAGTCTTTTAGTGGAGCCCAATAGAAGTCTTCCCAGCCCTCAGCGATCTCGTCGGCTTTCTCTTTAGGCACGTTCGAATGTACCATACTGATCTCTGTTCCCTTCGGCACAGCCTTAAAAGTCAACTCGAACCGTGAAGGACCATACCCCTCAACCCAATCGGTTGTCGTCCACTCCTGCACCACCCGCTTGCCCTCTTCAAGCTCAAGGTATTTCCCAAAAGTGTATCCATCCCAAGCTGTGAATTCGCCGCCTACGACTGGTTTGCCTGTGGCTCCGCTGCCGGTGAATTCAGAGTGTTTTTCGGGGTCAGTGTAGGCTTCGTAAACTTGCTGAGGAGAAGCTTTGGGTATAATTACTGTTTGTTTTATGGTTTTGACTTCTTGCTTCACACTACCACTCTCTTGTAGTGTTAGACGGGAAGGGTTTTTAACCTTTGATGTAGAATCCCTGTTTATGGGAAGATGTACAAGGACAGTTGGCGAACGCCGCATCGGCAGAACCATCTATAAACTGGGCAACAGCGTGGAACTCAGCAGCAAAGAGGGAAAAGCCAAACTCGCCGAGCAAAACTATAAACAGAAAACTCAGGCAGCACAGGGTGCCACCGAAGACTCGCCAGTCCAGAACCTGCGTGACCCCTCTAAATGGAAGAAGCAGCCTCAAAAGTAAACGCTTTTTTAAACTGATTAGCTCCTCGTTAAATGGGAGTTGTGACTGAGGATGTGCAGTCACCTAGACTTATCTTTCTTGGCAAAGCAAATTTGGTGGTGAAACTGTTTTGATGAGCCAAGTAAGCGATCCGCTAAAAAATGCGGGCAACGAGTATAAACTGGTGTTTGAAAACGACCGTGCACGCGTCATGAAAGCAACCTTTAAGCCAGGCGACAAAACTCCAATGCACAATCACCCCGACCATATTGCCTATATGCTTAGCGGCGGCAAAATTAAAATGACTGATTCCAATGGCAAAACACAAGTTATGGATTTAAAAACTGGAGACGCCTTCTTTTTGTCCGCTCAGTCACATGAAGCCCAAAACATCGGCGACACAACAGCGGATATGTTGGTGGTTGAATTTAAAAAGTAAAATAGAACGTTAGGCTTCTGTTGTTTGAGGAGATTGTTTTGTCAGCGGCGTTAAACCGAGAGGTTGAATGGACCTACCGATTAATCGAGAGACGGTTGGTTGTGGTTAAAACTAAAAGTGAGGGTGCCCGCAAACTGGCGGTTCTGGATGTATTGTCGAACTTGATGTTTGCAGTCCAAGCCGCTGAATCAATCGATATGGAGCAACTTGTGCCCAACGGCGAATACCTTTTTACCGTAAAAGTGCACACATCCAAAAAACTGGACGGCGTCGAAAAGGATTTTTTGCCTTTCTTTGAAGCAGCCGACATCGACCAGGGTTTTGAAGACTTCGTTAAAGCCTACTGGGTTTACCCAGCTAAAATCCGCTTCGAACTCACCGAAGCCGAAGAAGCTTAAGGGCGCGTTTCATTAAATGCTGCGGGCTTTGATGCTAAATTGGCGATGGGTTTGCTGGGGCTCTGGAACCCAACTAAGGAGAAAAGAATGGAAAATGCAACTAAACCATCCTTCAACTGCAACTGCATTAACTATATCCAGAACCCACTCAGCCCACATACTTACGCATTTTAGTTCCCAAAAAAAGGGAAATGGGAAATTTTGTTTCTCAATTGTCCTTATGCCTTCTTCTTCATAAGTAGCACAACTGCAACTGCTATTGCAATTATGATAGCTACTGTTGCTGCTGCAATGTAACTTAGCAAGTCAGATGTTGTGGCTAAGCCGGTTTGTACCTGTGCCGTCGGTGCTGGTGTGGATGCCTCACTTGCATGGAAGTATGTTTGAGCTGACGAGGGGTAGTAAGCGCCAGAACCTGCAAAGCTTGCGTAGAGCGTGTAGTCGCCTGAGATGTCGGGTGTCCAAGTGAAACCGAATATTCCGCTAGCACTGCTTGTTGTTTGGCCGATTTCGCGGTAGTTGCCGTTAGAGTCAACGACGCTTATGGTGATTGGAACTCCTGTGGTGTTGCTGGGCATTGCGCATTGTTCGTAGACTGCTTCCATGAAATCAGACATGCTGTCGTCGGAAACGCATGGTAGGCCATTGGGATAATTATTTGCAACTACTGTCTGAGATGCGCCTGGCGAGATGTCATTAATTGTGCCTGTTATAGTTACGGCTGTAGCTGTTGTCACGCCGATTTGAGGTGCGTTGATGGTTGTTTTGGTTGGTCCTTTGGCGTAGGCGTAGAGTTGGTTGTCGTAGGCATTGATGGTCAACAAGTAACCGCAAGATATTGGCATGCTTCCGCCAGTAGCAGTGTTCCTCATACTCCAGATTAGGCTGCCATCAGTTGTGTTTAGAGCATAGACTTCCGCGCCGTTGTACAGTGGTGGACCATAGTTGTGACCTGCGTGAACGAATAGGATATGGTCAGCGATGGTTGCGTCGTATGTGCCTTGCATCCAGAGTGTGTTGACGCCATAGGGGTTGTTTAATCCTGTGTCACCAGTGCTCCAGTTCCATATTTTTTCGCCAGTTGCCATGTTGTAGCAGTAGACTTCTCCGCCGAATGTCCATGCGTAGAGGTTGCCGTATGCACAGAAGGAGCTCTGATCGTTATAGTATGCTAGGTCATTGTTGTATGGCTCTGTTGGTCCCCATACTACTTTTCCTGTTTGCGTGCTGTAGCCCATCCAATTAAGCGTCTCTTTGTTATACACTGCGTAGGTTCCGTTAGATGCACCAGAGCACCACATCAGGGTTGTGTATGGTGTTTGTGTTCTGTTGGTTATCCATAGCTGTTTTCCATCGGTTAAGCTGTAGGCTGCGTCGATTGTCCATCCTGTCTGCCATTCCCATCTGGTGTATTCGCCTTGTGCAGCTGACATTACCACTATGTGGTTTTCCAGGTCAAATGTGTAGGTGTATGGTCCTTCAGTTCCAAGTAGGAAGCCTGAGGGTTGTGCTACACCGTTTGCCATGACGTTTCCGAATGGTATTCCTTCATAACTGTTGGGTAAAGTCACTGACCACATTATTCCTTGAGACCATGGCACTGGTTGGTTTTGTATTGGATCCGGGATCATTTGGTTGCCTGTAGGGTTCAAGCATTTGGTTGAGTTCCAAAGTGTTAGTGACTGCAGTTGAGTGCCATTGTTGGAAAACGATGTTGCGTTGATGTAGTAGCACAGCAGTTCGCCGTATTCGCCTTCAACAATAGTGAGGCCGTTTCCTTTGGCAGGTGCTCCAGAGACGCTTGTCATATAGTTTCCAGTTGCTGCATCAAACAAATCATAGTAGTTAGCTGTGGTGTTCGTTCTTGTTGCCCAAAGATACGAGTTGCCTCCATAGTAGTTCGGGTTATTGTTGTAGACCATTATTTGACCGCATCGAAGAAGGTCATTTTGACCGTCGCCAAAGTAGTTTAGGTAATTTTTAGTCCACAATGTTTCCCCTGTTTGTAGGTCCACTGCGACCCAGCCTTGACCTGCACTTCCAACAGTATTGCGTACTCCGCCTGGCATGTATTGGTAGTATAGTACTCCGTTTAGGATAATTGGTGCGAACTTGGGTTGGTATTCAACGCCACTAAAGTAGTTGGTTTCCGAGGTTCCTCCGAATTCACCGCCCATTTGACCTCCGGCTGCACCGGGCATTTCGGGGCGAGTCCAAACGATATGCGAGGTTGTCGGAGCTTGTGAATAGGGGTTAAAGTTGCCTTCTACAGAGTAGCATCCGGTATTTGCGAAGTTTACGTCTGCGAAACCGAACCAGTTTCCGTTAAGTGCGTACCACCAGTGATTAAATGCTTCTACTGGAGTCTCCCAATAATTTGTTGGAAGAGGGTTCTCAGCAATCATTGTTGCAGGGGTATCTCCCACGGTGAAGTGGATTGTTGGACTTGTGGATGGACCATAGTAGTCTCCGATTGTTTTGTCGTTTGGATTTATAGGCCATGATGGATTTCCTGAGTTTCCTGTGATTGTTTGTCCAGGGAAGACCATGTACGCAGAGTAGTTTCCAGTCGTAGTGGGCATAAATGTGGTAGAGGCACCGCCAGCGCTGTCAGAAGTAAGAGGTCCGATTGTATGTTTGCTTCCATCAGGGTATGTAAGATATATTGTTATGTTTACCCATCGATCGCCGCTAGTCATCGCTGCATTTGGTGGAACTTTGTCAACCCAAGCAGTGAGGAACACCGATTGGCCTAAGCCAACATAGTCTGGAACTGCAAGCAAATATGAGTATGTAGGAACGTTTGGGAATTCACTTGCTTTTAGAGGTGAGATTGCGAAAGCGCTGCAAGCAAATAATGCAATGATAGCAATGGCTAATATTTTATATTTTTTTGATTTCATTTATTTTTCTTTCTCCATTTTTTTGTGAAGCTTAATTCATGCCTAAGCCCTTTTAAGTGATAGGCGTAAGTCGATTCGCCGACAAAAGCAAAAACCTAAATTGAAATTGAATCAATAGCTTAGAAAAGAGCAAGGAGTTGTTGGGGGCTATGATACCTGATGAGCAGGGAATTGAAACCTTAGTGGCTTTAGGGCTGAACATTACACAGGCAAAAGTCTATCTTACATTGTTAAACTTGGGAAAAGCTAGAGCCAAAACAATCTGGAAAAACTCTAAAGTCGCTAGACAGGACATTTACCGAATATTGACCGAACTTGAAAATAAGAGCTTAGTGGAAAAAATTATTGATACGCCAGCTAAATTTAGGGCTTTACCATTGCAGGCATGTGTAGCAACTTTACTTGACGAAAGACAAACCGAATACAATGATGTTAAGAAGAAAACGGTTGAACTAATCGAAGGTTTTAATGAAAAACAGAAGAAAGAATCTAATGCAAAAGAATTTGAATTTAAGCTAATTTCGACAAATGAGGCGTATCTGCGTCGATTGAAAGATGCCGTTGTGAGCACTCAAAAAAGTATTGACATTATGGACTCATTCGATCACATATCATACCGTGGAATAATTGATTCTGATCTAATAGCTACATTACTGGAAAGAAACGTTATGTTCCGGGTAATTACAAATCATCCAGAAAAAGAAAAAAGCCTACCAGAAGTATACAAAACAAACGTGAAGGCGGTTCAAGTTAGATTTATAGAAAACGAACCATTAGCCACGCTCAGAATTGACGATAAGAAACAAGTATCCGTAAGCGTCTTAACACCTGTTCGAAAACCTATGGAGACCCCTAGGTTGTTTTCAGACAGCCCCTGCCTCGTTGCACTTCTCCAAGATTACTTCGAACATATGTGGGTAGAAGCCTTCGAAGACAAAAATCTTTGGAAAACACAATAGACCGTTAGCTGTAAAAACCACAGATTGACCTTAATGAGTAAGCCGATTCGAAGCTTTGGCGAACAGCTAAAGATTCACTATGGATGGATTTGCGCAACTGGCGGAATACAGGCCTTTCTTATTTTGGCGACCGCTACTGCAACATTGCCTCTGGTACTTGTTGCATTAGGAGAAACATTGGGGATAACAAACGGCGAAGCAGGAACCATATTCGCTCCATACGGCGTCTTTTTCATAATTGGCGCTCTGTCATGGGGAGTTTTAGCCGATAAAATAGGACTTCGCAAATCACTGACAGTATCTTCCTTGATGCTCTCGGTCGGCATAATAGGAATGGGAACAATAAACTCAACAGTAATTGGCATGTTTTTTTATTCTATAATCGGATTTGCAGCCGGGGCACCAACAACGCTGTCTGCAATACTCACAAGGGCATGGTTTGACAAGAGCAAAAGAGGGATTGCACAAAGCTACATAAATAGCCCGCGTACTCTTTATACTGCCATTTTAGGGATTGTGATCCCATTAATACTGCTTGTCTACGGTTGGCGAAGCGTATGGTACATCTTAGGTGCTATCAACCTGTTCTTTTCGGTGATAGTTTACAGTCTGGTAAGAGATGAACCCAGAGAAAAAAACGTATTACCCTACGGCGCTTCATCGAATGAGACACATAATAATTCGCCAATTCTGGATGGTAAGGTAAGCAAAATAGCTGTACTTAAAAATGGTAACACTTGGCATTTGGGGGCTATTTTTGTTATGAATATTTTTATTTTAAAGGTGTTCAATTTTTTTGTTGTAGCTTACCTCATTTCAGAAGTCGGGTTGAGCCCTGTGGAAGCTGGAGGAGCGTTTAGCGTTTTTGCTTTGTTTATGATGGTTGGCGGATATGTATGGGGCTATTTATCCGATTATGTTGCGAGAAAGTATATTGTGGCAATCGGCAGCGTATTGTACGCTGTGTTTTTGTCAGCCTTCATAATATTTGGGAATGAAATAACAGCGGTCTATATCCTAGTTGCCGCGATGGGCTTTGCGATTGGAACGCCTGCTGTGACGTTTGCGATGGTTTCTGACTATTTTCCATTAAATGTTACAGGGACTGCTTCAGGAATAATAAATGCCATAAGCGGAGTCGGCTTTCTGCTCGGGCCATTGGTGGCGGGAGGCATAATCACAGTTACAGGAAGCTCGATTCCAGCTTTCGAAGTAGCCGCAATAGTGGCAGTCACTTTAGCAATCGTATCCCTAGCACTCAGGCAACCAATAAAAAGACTGATTTCCTAAGTTAACTAAATCTAATTATGGATCAGTGCAATGATTTGGTTGCTGGCTCTGGAACCATCTTAAAAAAAGAGTGGAAATACAACTAAACCATTCTCCCCACGTCCATTGACTGCATGCAATGCCCACTCAACCAGCATCTCATCACTCAAAGAGCACCAGGTTAGTTTTGCTGTTTGCAATTGCTTTTTTTATTGTGTTTTTTGTTTGTGAGAATTCCTTATAGGGGCGGCTGGTTTGTTGCTGGTGACGGGCGGCTCTCCCCCATCGGACCATGATAGTGCCCGCTTGCATTTTGCTGTCATTGCTATTTAAATGGAAAAAAGCAAATGATGCTTGCTTCCACACTCACATGGCGGCGACTTCTGCATGGAGCCATGTACCGTGTGGAGAAAAACACCGTTGCCACACCGAAACAGATGCTGAGAAATGCTGCAGCCGCAAAAAGCAACCGCCAGCTCAACCCATCCTGTGGTGCCCCATAAAATGCCACACCCATATAAAGAAAGAATCGCCAGACAAACCCGAACAAGAGCCATCTGACTTAGCGAAGGACCATAGTAACGAATTTTTCGGGGTTAAACAGTTCAAGGTCCTTGTAGGTTTGTCCCACACCGATAAAGAGGATCGGTTTCTGAGTTACGTAGGTAACGCTTAGGGCTGAGCCTCCTTTCACGTCGGCGTCCACTTTGGTTAGGATTGTGGCGTCGATTCCAACGGCTTTGTTGAATTCTTCGGCCTGCATAACCGCATCGTTGCCAATCAACGAGTCCACAGTGAAAATCGTTAGGTCCGGCTGGACAACACGTTTGACCTTAACAAGCTCGTTCATAAGGTTCATGTTAGTCTGCATGCGACCAGCAGTGTCAATTAATACCACGTTGATTCCATGGGCTTTCGCGTGGCTCACCGCGTCATAAGCCACCGCCGCTGGGTCGCCGCCGTAGGTGCTTTTAATCACGCGGACCCCGAGGCGTTTGCCATGTTCTTCAAGCTGCTCAATGGAGCCTGCACGGTACGTGTCTGCGCCCGCTAAAATCACGGAGTAGCCTTTGTCTTGGAAGAACTTGGTGACTTTGGCGATGGTGGTGGTTTTGCCTGTGCCGTTGATGCCTACAAACATAAGCGTGAGGGGCTCTTTCTTTTTGCGTTTCTCCTCAGCTTCCTTTAGAAGGTCAATGCGGATGTTGGTTAACATTACGTCTAAGAGGACTTGGCGGAGGTTTTCATCTACCAATTTTTTGCGGTCTTCTATCCGTTTAACTTGGACGCCTGAGAGACGCTTGATTAGGTCGTCGCCGATTTTGTCGGCAACTGGAAAAGCCACGTCGTTCTCTGCCAAGTTCATTTTGAAATCCGCTAAAATAGGGGTTAAGTTTTCTTCTTTAAGCTCGGTCGTGGTGACTTTGGTAACTAAGCCCTTGAAACCCGACTTAAGCTTTTCAAACATGTGACGCCACTAGGATCTGGCTTCTCGTGTATTGGCAAGCATCGATTCAAGTCTGCCTCTGCCGGAGTTTATGCGTTCAGCAATCTGAGTGAACTGTTGCTGGGCTACGTTGAGGGTTTTTTCTAGTTCGTCAAGGCGTTCTTTGAGGGTGACTTTGGCTTCGACTAGGGTTTTCTCGACGGATACGCCTGCGCCTAATCCAACGATGATTTTGTCGGGGTCTGCAAGTTTGACTTTTACGTAAGAGCTACCGCCGATTGGAACCAGCATTTCAGTGTTTTCTTTCTCTTTTTCTATGCCGTCCAGTGTCGCGTTGGCGTAGGTTATGTCGGTTATGGCTGCGTTGACCATTTGGATGCGTTGCTGCAACGCTTCCGCTGTTTGTTCGAGGTAACGCATTTCTACGCTGAGTTTACGGAGTTCTTCTTCAGCTTGGGCTCTTTGAGTCAACTTATTGTTCTCCAGTTACTATTTTCTTTAAAACCGGGTTCTCAATTTCGTCAGCTGTTATTTCTTTGACTTCTGAGATTTTTATGTGTACCCGTTTCACTCGATGTCTGCTGCCGATTTCAGCGTAAACCCGCTCAACTGCATGGCTGCTTTTGTCAGCTAATAGTTCTCTTGCAAACGGAGTCTTGAGTTCTGGCTTGTTGATTTGACCGGTTACTTTGAAAGCTTTCATGGTATTTTCTCTTCCTGCACAACATCCAGTGCATTCCCAATTATAAACATCTCGGGTCCAGTCGTCATAGAACCAGCTACAGCAGCGTGGCTGTTAGCGATTAAGCCTGTTCCGACATAGGGAACTCCGCAGTTGATGGTGCCTACGTCAACAGGAACTTTAAGGACGGTTTCAAGGATTTTTCTTTCTTCTTCTTTGAGCATGGGATGAGCTAAAACGCCTTTGTTGGTTGCCACCGCCAAAGAACCCACATAGGGCAAAGAAGCAATTTCTGTGGGCACCGCTTCGACGCCTAAGGTTTCGGAGATCTTTTTGATATCGTTTGGTTTGAAGCGGGGGTCAATTACGGCGCCTTTGTCGTTGGCTAATACGAGGTTGCCGTAGGCGGTTTTTTTGGTTTCCATAACTGTGATGTTGCCTTTGTAAGCTGCTTTGATACGGTTGAGTTCTTCGTCTCTGATGGAGTTTGAAACCAGCATCCCGTTCGAGTTTGCGCAAGCCAATGCCCCGATGAGAACTGAGCCGCTGATCGAGGTATGAATAAGTTCAGCTTGGAGCCAAGTAGCGTATTCCTGGGCTTTGTCCTGCGGCACCATAACTGGAATAATCACTACGTTTTCAGTTGCCAGCGAGTATACGCCTATGCTTGGGCTTCCAACGATGCTGGATAAGTAAACAGTCAAGAAGTTTGTTCTCCTGATGCGATTAGCGAAAGTTGTCATGCACTGTGCCTATTTTAGATTGCGGTTTATTAAATACAGAAAAATGGTTTAGCTGTTTTTTTAACGTTTTAGGGGCAGTTTAACTATGAAAGGCCGTGCCGTTTCCAACTTGGCTCTCAAAGGTTACTGTGCCATCTAAGGCTTCTGTTAAGCGTTTCACGACGGCTAAGCCTAAGCCCTGACCTTTTGCTTTAGTGGTGAATAGGGGCTGGAAAATTTGGGGTTTCACATGTTCAGGAATGCCCATGCCTGTGTCATGAACCGTTATTGAAGCTTGACTGTTTGTGTAATCGGTTTCTATGGTTAGTTTTCCGCCGTTAGGCATAGCTTGGACCGCATTTGAAATGAGGTTAATTATGACTCGTTTTAGATATATGGCGTCAACGTCGACTTTGGGAGCGGTTTTTTCTGCTTGGACGTCTACTGCAATGTTTTCCGGTGGAACCACGCTTGAGAGCGAGTCATGAATAATAGTTGCTATATCTGTTGGTTGCGGGTTTGGCGCAAGCGGCTTTGTGAAGTCTTGTAGGTCGGCAACTATTTTGTTTATGTAGAAGGTTTGGGCTTCTATGCTGTCGATGGATTCTTTCAGTCCTACTTTGACTTCATTGTTTGGCATTGCTTCGAGTTCTTGTCTTGCAAGGTAGAGTTCGCTCACTATGGATTGGAGTGGGTTGCGGATGTCGTGGCCGACCATGCCTGCGGTTTGGCCGATGACTGCTAAACGTTCGGACTCTTTGAGTTGTTTTGTACGTTCAGCGACTGTTGACTCTAAATCTTGTGTGTACCTTTTGAGGTCGTCTTGCATGTGCTTTGACAAGTCAGTGGTAACAACAAAAGTCGTGGTTATATCGTTAGCTTTTAATGTCCGTACAGATGTCAATGCGGGAACGATTTTATCTTTGCCTGCTTGAAAAGTTATTTCCCTTTGCGCATTATCATTTCTTGACATGCCAGCAGCTAAAAGCTGTCGGAAAGCTTCAATGTGTTCTTGGGCAACCACGTTTTCGATGTTTGCGCCAAACAGTTTATCGAGCGGAATCTTTACCATTTCAGCAAAGCCTTTGTTACAGTACAATATGCTATTGTCGTCGCCTAGCATTACTGCGCCCTCCTGCATCTCTTCAACTAGGCAAACGGTAAGGCGTTTCTGCACTGGTCAAACTGTAAACTTTAGGGCCCTCAGGCGTGGAAACAACTAGGGCATCTACTTCTCCATGATGTATAGCTCTTAAGGTATCCTGCGCTTCGGCTAGTTGTTCATGCAGGGCACGGTTTTCAGCGAGCAGGGCAGCGTTATCTTTTTCGCTAGTCATAGAGACCATTCATTTCACATTTTTCTTGTTTGCTTTTTTGCGGGGAATGATATCTAAACCAATCAAGATTTTTTCCTTGTTTGACATGTCACCGATAAATTTCCGCAACGGCAAAGGAAGCTTCTTGATGAGTGTGGGTGCAGCAATTAATTGTTCGGTTTTAGCATAGTTTGGTTGCTGGTAAATGTCAATGACTTCTAATTGACACCGCCCTTTTAGGTGTTCATCGCAGATTTTCCGGATGTTTTCTATAGCTTGGATTGATTTTGGAGTCATGCCAGTTACATATAATCGTAAAACATACTTTTCCTGACTCTCGCCCTTCAGTGCTTTCTCGAACTCTTCGGTTACGTCGCCGATTTCTTTCTTGCTCAAGCTGTTAAACTCCTATTCGGTATTCTCCAGTGGATGAGGAAGAATATCAAGCCCAACCAGAACCCGTTCAGTGTCTGAGAGGTCACCGATTATTTTCCTTATCGGCTCTGGAAGCTTACGGACCAATGTAGGAATCGCAAGAATCTGGTCGCCTGCTGCCAGCTTTGGATTTTTAACTAAATCAATTACCTCTATTCTGCATCTGCCTTTGAGGTGTTCTTCGCAGAGTTTCTTGAGATTAGCGAAAGCTGCTTGGGATTTAGGCGTTTGCCCCGCAACGTAGAGGCGTAGATTCCAAAACTCTGGTTGGGTTTCACTGCTCATAAGAAATCATCTACCTATGATTTTTTATCTCTTAAGTTCTTTTCGTCAGCTTTTCGGGACTCTGCCATTTTTTCCCGGTTCTCAGCGATGATTGCTTCGCGTTCTTTAGCTTGGCTCATTAATTGTTTTATTTCAGCAGCTTTAGCCTCGTATTCTGCCGTTATGGCTGCCACCTGGGATTCCATGACTTTGCGTCGGCGTTCAAGATCGCGGGCCAATCTCTCGGTCTCTTCTTTTCTTGCTTCTTGCTCTGCGTTTTCTATTGCTTCTTGGGCAATTCTTGCTGAGCCAGTTAGTACTCCAGCGGGGCCTGCATAGACATCGATTAAATCTACGCCTTGGGTAGTTAAGAGGAATTCTCGTATCTGGTTTGAATGTGCCATTCCTCTGGATTTGAGGATGTACATACCGCGGTTGCGTTCTCCGCCAAGCTCGATATCTCTAACCAATATCCACGTATCCATAATTGATGATACTTCGGCTTCAGTGCTTTCTAAACCGGTTACATGTGTAAGGTTAGTGAACATAGCAGTGATTTGTTTGCTCTTAAGATGGTCGATTAAGCGTGTTAACATCGATCTGACATCGGTTGCATCACCAATGCTAATCAGGTTGCTTATGGGGTCAACGATAACGACGCTTGGTTTAAAGTCGTCTATGAGCCGCTGCATAGTAACGAGGTGGGTTTCTAAGCCATAGAGTGTTGCTCTTACAGCATTAATCTTTAGTAACCCTTTATTTATGCAGGGTTGAAGGTCTATTCCAACTGACTTCATGTTTCTTACAATTTGGTTGGGGGATTCTTCGAAGGCAAAGTAGAGGCAGCGTTCGCCCCGTTGGCAGGTTGCATTAGCAAAATGACTAGAGAGGGTGCTTTTGCCTGTTCCCGCCGTTCCCGAAATTAGGATACTGCTGCCGCGGAAGAAGCCTTTGCCGCCAAGCATCGTGTCCAGTCTGGGGACGCCGCTAGTTACTCTATCCGTTGGGACCTTGTAGTCAAGCATCATTGAAGTGATAGGCATTATGGATATGCCCCTTTCATCAATTATGAAGGGATACTCGTTTGACCCATGCATTGAACCACGATACTTAACTATACGGAGGCGTCGAGTAGAGATTTGCCCGTGCACCCTGTTATCGAGCATAATCACACAGTCTGAAACGTACTCTTCTAAGCCATAACGAGTCAACTCGTTGGTGCCGCGTTCAGCTGTAATTATCGCAGTTACACCCTTATCTTTTAGCCACCTGAAGAGCCTGCGTAATTCTGAACGCAGAATCGCTTGGTTCTTTAAGCCTGCAAACAGCGACTCAATAGTGTCTAAAACAACCCTTTTTGCGCCTATAGAATCAATCGCATGGTTAAGGCGAATAAACAGTCCTTCAAGGTCATATTCCCCTGTCTCCTCAATTTCGCTGCGTTCAACACGAACGAAATCTACAATTAGCTTTTTCTTTTCAATTAAGTCTTGAACATCAAAACCCAGTGAAATAACGTTTTGCGCTAGCTCAGTAGCCGTCTCTTCAAACGCCATGAAAACCCCTGGCTCATTGAACAGGGTAGCACCCCGAACAAGAAACTCCATTGACATCAAGGTTTTACCGCTGCCCGCCCCGCCGGCAATCAATGTTGGCCGTCCTTTAGGCAGTCCACCAAAAGTGATATCGTCTAATCCGCGGATTCCCGTGGGGGTCTTGGGTAGCTCCGGTTCAGGTTTTAAGTTCTGTTCGGTTGCCAAACAGCGTCAAGCTCCTCGCAAAATACTAGATAGGAGAAAGATTGTTAAATAAAGCTTTTCAAAGCAACCGACAACTCGCTATCTCTAAGTTAGACTAAGCGTTTTTGCCACTACTTGGACGTTGGAAAGATCGCCAATAAGTATCTTCTCTGGCAGGGGCAACCTGCGGATTGTCGTTGGAACAGCCATTATTTGCTTATCCACAGCAATTTGTGGTTTTTTTGAATGTCAACAAGGTGAATCGAATAGTTTTTTATGAGGTATTTACGGCAAAGTCGCTGCAGAGCATCATAAGCTACCTGTGACTTTGGAGTTTGGCTGCCAACGACGTAGAGTTCAAATTCCCAAGCTGTTTCCGTCAAGGCAAAAGCCACTGCTCTAGTGGACGCTTTGAGTAGATAAAATTTAGCCAAAACGTAAAACTATTCAGCGCTACCAAAAAAGCCCCGTTTACCTACTTAGACCCGGGGGAAGCAAAAACAGTCTCAAAGTGGACAGTTGCAAACTCTCTTATGCGCGAGAATGTATCAGTGAAGGAAACGCTTTTTGCGCCTTTGATGAGGTGGGGCCGAAGGGGGACAACTGGGAAATCAAGTTTAGCTAGAACAACCTCTGTTTTAGACAGGTCGCCTATTACGACACGTTTTGGAGTAGGATGCTCTTTTATGACTGTTGGGCACGCGGTTATGTCGTTGCTGTGAGCGAATTCTGGGTTTTTAACTAAATCCACGACCTCGATGCGGTATTGCCCGTTTAAGCGTTCGTCGCAGACCTTTTTGAGGTTAGAATACGCTGTTACTGCTCTTTGGCTTTGGCCGCAAACGTAGAGCTTGAAAACCCATGTTTCAGAAAACAAGGGTTGAGTTACTTCAGCGTTTCTAATCATGGTGTTTTACAGTCTCCTAAGATAATAAGCGGTTTTGAGCTACGTATTGTAGCATATGTATGTTTAGAAAGTCTGCTTATAAGAGTTCTCTTTAGAGGGATTGCCAGCTTGTTAACCTAGTCTGGGAGACGTAAAACGTTAACTGTGGGTTGACAAAGCCAACTCTACCTCAAGCCCAGCCGCAGCCCAGAGCCCATTCCCTGTTACGGCTATTCAATGTTACAGTGTGGAAAAAAATACTAAACGATACATGCCGCCACATCCACACCGCGGCGGTTTCAACATAGACCCATGCAGTGCATGTGTAAGAAATCGCCTCTGCCACACCGAAACAGACGCCGAAACGCAAAGCCTCCAAAAAAAGCAACCGCCCTCAGTTGCCGTCTTGTGGCACCCCACAAACCGCCACACCCACATAAAGAGACAAAACAGGTTACCCCCCCCCTTGTACAGAGAAAAAAAGCCAATCAAAACTAACCCATAACCCGCAAGCTTCCACGCCTTGCCAGCACTCTGCTTGCAGTTTACTCCACAACCCGCCACAACCCAAACCAAACACAGAAAAACAAACACAAAACACAGCCAAGCCTGCTGGTAGTTGCCGTGTATAGGCACTTCTCGCCAACAACAACTAATGAAAAATAAAACAAAAATTAAAAAATAATAATTAAATTATTAGTTTTCAGCCAGATAAACCGTGACGTTGCCGTCTTTGTCTTTGGTTACACGCACCTTGATTCTGCGTGGAGGCTTCTCGATTCCTCTACCCCAGATTTTCTCGTTAACCTCTTGGGTGACGATTAGCTGCGGCAGTTCTTCGGCTTCCTCTTCCTCGTCAACCTTCATTTCAAGTTTCATATGTTTCTTGACGAAGATCTTAAGCAGTGACATAGCGCGTGGCGCTCGTTTCTTAGGCGGACGAATCAGGGCTTTTTGGAGGGGTATGGTGTAGAATCTTTCTTCGGCGATCTCTTCCTCTTTCTTTTTGCGTTTGGGTTTTGCTTCTTCTTTTGTTTCGGTTGGGGTGACTTCTTTTTGGGCGGGGATCTGCTCTGGTATTTCCTCTACTGTTTCTTCTTCTGGTAGCTGCTCTATTTCTTCTTGTTGTTCTTGGAGTACTTGTTGTTGTTTGGTTTCTTTTGCCATTGTTCGGTTTCTCCTTAAGGCTTTATTTTGCTGGTTCGCCAGTTACGCCTAGATTTAGGGTTGACTCTGACTTTGCCGTCGGTGCGTGCGATAACCCATGTTGGAACGGACTGTGACATGTTGCCTGCTTTTGCTAATCGGAGTTTTTTCGCGGTTGGTTTTACTCTTGCCATACTCTATATCCTTCTGATTGTTGTCTCTCGCTTCCTTGATTGAAGCTGAATTAGGATTGATTTAAGCTGCGCATCACTGAGCGGAATCGGCAGTTTACCGGTTTGCGCCATCTCAATGAGCTGCAACTCTATGTTCTCGGCGAAGTCTTTTTTGACCATTTTAAGGTTGTTTAGGCGTTGCCGAGCTTCAGGCGTCAATATCTTTGAGAGGAACGCCTGTTTCTGCTGCTCCATTTGTTGTTCTGCTTGAACCTGCCTCTGCTCGTCGCCTACGCGATTCTGCATCAAATGAAGTTTTCGCTTACGAATTTGCTCAAGCTCATCATCTGACATAGGTTCCTATTCGCCTTGATACTTCCTAAGTTCAGGGACAGTTTTAACGAGCTCTTTAGAGAGGTCTCCAGCAACTTCCTGCATCATCTTGCGTCCTTTAGGAGTCATAACCCTGCCCTGCGGCTTCAACGTCTGAACAAAACCTGCGGTTTCAAGCTGCTGAAGTATCTTGCGAATTCCGCTACCACCTGCTTTTGTAACCCGGTTCGGTTTGCTGCCACGGT
The DNA here is from genome assembly GCA_963702095.1 of Candidatus Bathyarchaeota archaeon. Classification (GTDB taxonomy): domain Archaea; phylum Thermoproteota; class Bathyarchaeia; order Bathyarchaeales; family Bathycorpusculaceae; genus Bathycorpusculum. The sequence goes on along the minus strand of OY969706.1, from coordinate 505,060 downwards.
TTTTTCTGCCGCCGTAGTCGCTGCGGAGGTTTTCTAAGCCGATGGGACCGTGAATGTAAACTTTACGCAGAATCGACGCGCTGCGTGTGTACCACCAGTTTGGGTTCTGGGGTTGCTTCCCAACGTGAGTGCCTGTTTTAGCAAACGTTGACCATGGTAATGGCTGGACTTCGTCAACGTTTTCCCTAAGGTACTTTGCTAAACGGTCGATGAATTCCGATGCTGGAACGTCATGTGGAGTCGTCAAAGATTCTCTATCCTATTGGTTTTCCTTGCAGTAAAACAATGAAGCCTAATATAAATATGTCTCTGGCACCAAAAACAAACAGTAGTGCACACACCAGCCAATAACCCGCTTAATAATAAGCGCAACACGTGCATAGTTAGCTTTCTGCGGCTGATACTTGGGCACTCTGCAATGCTGTAGGGATACGGAGGTATTAAATGGTTCCCCAAGCAGCCCCCGTTTTTATTTTTCCAGTATTAAGAAGATGAGAACGTCGCCCTTATACATCATCTTCCAGCGCGAAATGCTAAAGATTGCTTTTTTGCATCTGCGTTTAGTTTACGTTGCAGTTTGGTTGAGGCGGCCTCCGGGTGACTTCAACGGTTCCATGGGCTTTCCAAACGGCGGTATGGGTCCAAACGGTTTTAACGGCACTTTTGGCGGTCCAGGCGGCGACAACTTTACGAGACCAGATGTCTCAGGTGCCCCCAACGGATATAACGAAGATAATGGGCAAGTGACGGGGTCTCAAACAGATTACACGTTAATAGTTGAGACAGTTGCTGTTGCGGGGGTAGCTGCGGTTATAGTGGTGACGGCGGCTTTGCTATTGCATAAAAAGAAAGCTGCCAAATTCACTCACGTTCCAGAAGCAACCGAAGCGAGTATTTTCTAATATTACCTGAAAAAGTGTAAAGATAAACTCGGATAAAAAAAGAGATTTAGGCGATTTCGTTTTCAAGAGCCTTAGCGGCGATGGTTACAGAGCCGTTTTTGCCAAGACGCAGTTGTTTTTCACCCTTAAACAGTGCCACATGTGCATTCTTAACTTCAACGCAGTCGCCCACATGTACAGTGTTGACCTGCTGATCCCAAAGGCACAATAAAATCTTGCCTGTTTCATCCTCAACTACAGCGTTTGAAACCACGGCGTTGTCTCGGAATTGTGTGTGAACTTTTGATGGCTCAGATACTTCTTTGACTTCTGCAACTATATTGATTTTTTTCATGCCTACCCGTAAATCCTCGATTTTAAGGTGGGAAGGCGCTGGGTTCTGCCTTGCAATTTCACGGCGTACTCTGCCAGAGTCCATGGAGCTGTCAAAGGAAACGTCGGTGCGGGCTAAGGTTTCTTCGGGTACGCGGAACTGTGCAACCACTTTGCCTTCTTTTTTGATTAAGAAGATAGCTTGGTCGCCTACGCTGCCACGGTATTCCACGTCTAAGTCGCCTACCGCGATTTTGCCTTCGTCTTTTGAACGGGTTAATGCCGAGAAGAGTTCTGTTGGGTAAACGTCATGCTGCGCTGAGATAAAGGCTAACTGGTCCTCTAAGGTTGGCTTTTTCGATTTCATCTTACATTATCTCCCCCTTTTTATTAGCGAATTATCATGAAAAGATGACAAGTACGAGAATCCTTTCTTGAACTAATTCTGCAACTCTAAATAGAGCACGTTTCCTATATATTTTTAACTGTAAAAAAACATGTTTTTCACGGAATAAATGTAGCAGTTGTCCAGAGTTGCCCACATCGCGTCCAAAAGCCAAAAAGCCTAGAAAAAACATATGCTTTTCAGGCTTCAATCAAGGTTTTGGTGTATTTACTTATGGAAGATTTCAATGAGCTAAAAAAGTTAACCAAGGTTAAACTCAAAAACCTCGACAAATGCTTCTACCCAGACGCCAACCTAACCAAAGGCATGGTCATAGAATACTACATCAAAATGGCGCCTAAAATCCTCCCCGTAATAGCCAATCGCCCACTTGTTTTAACCCGTTACCCTGACGGCGTAGAGGGCGGCAAAATGAGCTTCTTTGAAAAAAACGCGCCTGAAGGCACCCCTAACTGGGTGAAACTACAAACCATCTATTCCCCCACTTCCAAGCGGGACGTGCACTACATCGTCTGCAATGACCTTGACACCCTGATTTGGCTGGCAAACTTGGCTGCGCTCGAAATCCACATGCCCTTCTCCACCACCGCCGACTTAGACAAGCCTGACATGCTGTTTTTTGACGTTGACCCTGAGCCGCCAGCGACATTAAGCGACGCTGCTGAAGTTGCCCTGCTGCTAAAAGACAAACTGCGCGAGTTGGGGTTGACGCCGTTTGTTAAAACCTCTGGCAAAAAAGGCTTACATGTAGTGGCGCCCATTGAGCCAGAGTACTCCTTTGAGCGGGTCCGCAGTTTTGTGCATAAAATCGGCGTGGAATTGGCTAAAGAAAACGATTTGGTGGTTTCCGAGTTTAGGGACACCAAGAAACCGGGCAAAGTCTTTGCCGACTACCTCCAAAACTCGCCCATGCGCACCATGGTTATCCCCTACAGCCTCCGACCCACCAAGGAGGCAACGGTTTCGGCGCCGCTGGAGTGGAGCGAAGTCAAAGCAGGCATCAAACCCCAAGATTACACCCTCTCCACAGTTGCCAAACGCAATGTGAATCCGTGGAAAGGCATCTATGAGAAAAGAGAGCGCCTAAACCTTTAACCGAAGATTTGGCATATCTTTAAGAGCAAAAACAATCTCCCCTAATCTTTGCGTTTTGGAGTGTTTAGTTATGCAGTACAGGATTGTTCCAAAGAACGGTGACAAATTATCGGTGCTAGGCTTTGGATGTATGCGGCTGCCCATAAAGGGACAAGCCGTGGATGAAAAAAGAGCCATAGAGCAGATTCGCCTTGCCATAGACAACGGCGTAAACTACGTTGACTCCGCCCCACCCTACCACATGGGCGAAAGCGAAAAAATCCTCGGCAAAGCCCTCCAAGACGGCTACCGCGAAAAAGTAAAAGTCGCCACCAAACTCACCCCATTCATGCTCCGTCAACCCGAAGACATGGAAAAAATGCTCAACACCTCCCTGCAGAAACTCCAAACCGACCACATCGACTACTACCTTCTCCACGGGTTGGAAGGGGAGTTTTGGAATAAACTGCAAAGTTTCGGCGCAATCGAGTTCCTGCAAAAAGCTAAAGCAGACGGCAAAATCGTAAACATGTGCTTCTCCTTCCACGGTTCACTGCCGGTTTTCAAAGAAGTCATCGCCGCCAACGACTGGGTCATGTGCCAAATCCAGTATAACTATGTTGACGAGAAGTTGCAGGCTGGAACCGAGGGACTCAAGTATGCGGCTTCTCAGAAGCTTGCTGTTGTGGTTATGGAGCCGTTGCGGGGCGGCGGCTTAGCAGACAAATTGCCGGTGGATGCCAAGAAAATCTTTGAAGCAGCCCAGGTTGAGCGGAGTCCAGCTGAGTGGGCCCTGCGTTGGGTGTGGAACCACCCTGAAGTCACCTTGCTACTTTCAGGTATGAACGAGGAAAGCCAGGTAGTGGAGAATCTCAAAACCGCCGAAACCGCCCTGCCCAACTCCTTAGGGTCCGACGAGTTAGCTACAGTCAAAAAGGCAGCTGACACCTACCACAGACTCTTAAAAGTCAACTGCACAGGCTGCCAGTACTGCATGCCCTGCCTAAACGGCGTCAACATCCCCCGCAACTTCCAAGCCTACAACGAATTCTACCTAAGCGGTGACGAACAGCAAACCCGAGGAATGTACGCTGCCTTCCTCATGGGCGGATTAACAGGCGTACGAGCCGACGCTTCACTGTGCAAGGACTGCAAACAATGCATCGAACGCTGCCCACAACACATCAACATCCCTGAGAAACTCAAAGAAGTCGCCAAAGACTTGGGCGGACCCAAAACTGAGGCTGCGCTGGCCGCATTTAAAAAATGATGTAAACGACCGATTGAATCTCTAAAGTAGAGAGCGGAACGGTGGCTAAGCAACAGATCTATTTTCGATCGGGCACCCACCGCGCATTATCCCATTGGGTTTTACCGACTTTCTGCATGGGCTTTTCAACCTGATAACCGCAAGCGTAACATTTTCCATCATGTACCGACACGACATCGCTGCAGCTTGGGCAACGGTACTTTTCGGTTTGGCTTTTGAGAAACTCATCCATGCCCTTCTCTTTGATCAAATTGAGGTTTTCTATCATACTCATGCTGTAACGTGCATGGTAATGGGCGTCTAGTTTGGCTAAGCGTGGGCAGGGCATGTCGGGGCATTCAGTGCAGGAATCGAGTTCTTTGCCAACCTTTCTTGGGCAGCCCCGTTTGACAAACGCACAGTTTTTGCCTCTGACACGGCAGCCAGAACAATGGGATACTTGCCCCTTCTTTGTGGGGACGCCGCGTGAATACGCAAGGTAGGCTTTGCAGATGCCGCAGTTCATGCCGCAGGGCGCAATTTGGTCGGGGGTAAATGCAGAACCCATAAAGTACAGTAGACCCTTTTGTTTTTAGCCTTTTGTACTTTAGCTACCCAAAAGTTATTAGTTAACGACTGTTCCAGTGATTCTCAACGGGTCAAGAAAATGCCTAAAAAATCAGTGCAGAAACCTAAGCGTCAAAAACACGAGGAAAAAGAACCCCTCAGTAGCAGGAACATGGCTATTCTGGGCATTATGGGCATTTTGGGACTAATCTTCATAGTAGCAGGAATATACGCCATATTTGCGGTATCTACGATTTTAGGCGTCACCCTAATAATAGTAGGGCTAGCTACCTACGTGTTGTTTGTAGTTATAGAAAAACGGTTGAAGCTACTATAGAACAATTATTTCTCGGCTTACTCGGTATTATCTTGGGAGTTTGCTACAAAATTCTTAATTACCTCGTTCTCTAAACTGTCTGGCTTGAGGAAACTAAAATGGTCAAAATGGATTTCGGTGGCGTCAAAGAAGACGTCATCACCCGCAAAGAGTTCAGTGTGGCGCAAGCCCAAAAAATTCTAAAAGAAGAAGTCGTCGTCTCCTTAGGCTACGGCATACAAGGAGCAGCCCAATCACTAAACATGAGAGACAACGGCGTAAAAGTAATCATTGGACAAGAAAAAGAAGGCATATTCAAAAAAGAATGGGACAAAGCAATCGCTGACGGATGGAAACCTGGCGAAAACCTCTTCCCACTTGAAGAAGCAGCCAAAAAAGGAACCATCAAAATGTTCCTCTTAACCGACGCTGCACAGAAAGCATTATGGCCAAAAATCAAAGTCACCCTCAAAGCTGGCGACGCCCTCTACTTCAGCCACGGATTTAGCATCGTCTACAAAGAACAAACAGGCGTTATCCCGCCCAAAGACATCGACGTTATTCTAGTTGCACCCAAAGGCAGCGGCACAAGTGTCCGACGCAACTTTGTCGACGGATCAGGCATCAACTGCAGCTTCGCCGTCCACCAAGACGCCACAGGCAAAGCCATGGATCGAGCAAAAGCCCTCGGCATCGCCATCGGCGCAGGATACCTTTTCCCAACAACCTTTGAAAAAGAAGTTTACAGCGACTTAACAGGCGAACGCGGCACACTAATGGGCGCGTTAGCCGGCATCCTTGAAGCTCAGTATAACACACTTCGCGCTAACGGTCATAGCCCAAGCGAAGCCTTCAACGAAACCGTCGAAGAACTCACCCAGAGCCTCATCCGCCTAGTAGACGAGAACGGCATGGACTGGATGTACTGCAACTGCAGCGAAACCGCCCGCATCGGCGCATTACGCTGGAAAGAACGGTTCCGCAGCGCAACCCAACCAGTGTTTGACAGCCTCTACGAGTTGGTTGCAGCAGGCGAAGAAACACGCATTGTCTTGGAGAAGAGCAAAGCAGCGGATTACCGCCAGAAACTCGCTGACGAACTCAAAGAGATGGGTCAAAGCGAAATGTGGCGTGCAGGTGAAACCGTCCGCAGTTTGCGTCCAAAGCAACCCAAAAAATAATCAATCTTTCTTCTTTCTTTGTGTCTTCTTGAATTCGTCTTGTTTGGTTAGCTAATCTTTTATAGCTGAAGCCATCGCCTGTCTCTTCATGCGAGGCTCCCTTTGGACTACGTCGCTATAGCGGCACTATCAATCTTCGGGTCAACGCTGTTTCTGATGATTAAGCGTCCATGGGGCATGCGGCTGGGGTACGCGGCGGCGATTGGCGCGGTGGCTTCGCTGGTTTTGGGCACGGTTAGTTTGAGTCAGGCAGCTGAGTCTTTCCTAAACATCTGGGATGCAGCGTTGGCGTTCATCGGCATTGTGGCGCTCTCCGTGGTTTTGGATGCGATGGGTTTCTTCAAGTGGGCGGCCCTACGAGTGGTGAAGTTGGCGGGGGGCAGCGGGTTGAAGCTGTATTTCTACGTCACCCTGCTAACAGCGGCGGTCAGTATCCTCTTCGCCAACGACAGCGCCATACTCATCCTAATCCCCATCGTCCTAGAAATCGTATCCTGCCTAAACATCGACACAAAAGGCAAAATCGCCTACCTCTTCAGCGCAGGCTTAATCGCCGACACCGCCGCCATGCCCCTCATAACCAGCAACCCCATCAACATCCTAAGCGCCGACTTCTTCGGCTACAGTTTCATCGACCACCTCGTCTTCATGGGACCCATCGCCGTCGCCACCATAACCAGCAGCATCCTCATCGTGTACCTGTTTTTCAGAAAAGGAATCCCCACCGCGTACAACCCTGAAGCAGCCGACGCCATCGCCCACGGAAAACCCTTGATCTCTACGGGGCTGCTGCGGGTTTGTTTTGGCACCTTGGTGGCGGTTGATGTTGGCTACGTGTTGACTTCGCTTTGGCGTGTGCCGGTTTCTCTTGTTATCTGCAGCGGCGCAGTCTTCTTGGGCGCAGTGTACTGGTTTACGCTCAAACGTGTTGGCTCCGTGAACGGGGAGAAAAAGGGGCTCAAGGGATTGGCACACGACATTAACTGGGATATTGTACTGTTTATGCTGTGCATCTTCATCGTTGTGCAGGGCTTGGCGTCGGCAGGCATCACCGGTCTTTTGGCTTCGGCGCTTGATGCCACCAGCAGGTTGCCCTCGGTGCTTGGAGTTTTCGGCCCTAGCATGGTGGTAACAGTCGGCGCGAGTTTCATGAACAATTGGCCCATGACCATCCTCGGCTTACTTAGCATCCAAAACATCGGCGCCACAGGCACCCAACTAACCAGCTTAGTGTTTAGCAATGTCATCGGCAACAATGTGGGACCGCACTTTTTCCCGTTGGGGTCGCTGGCGATTTTGATGTGGATGGAAACCATGCGGCGCAGAGGCGTCAGCATCAGCCTGTGGCAGTACCTCAAAGTGGGCGCCGTTGTGTCGATTGTGGAGGTGGCGGTGGCTTCGCTGGTGCTTTGGCTGGAGTTATGCGCTGGGTTTAAGCTTTTTTAGGCTGGAACAAGCAATCTAAGGTGAGCTGTTAACATGTTAATCGGTAAAGGAAGCTTTAATCAAGGAGCTTTGAAGGGTAAAGTCGCCGTCGTCACCGGCGCCGGAAGAGGAATCGGACTGGAAGCCGCTCGGGCATTGGTTTGGCTTGGTGTAGGGCGCCGTCAAAGACACATCGATTGGGGATTGGGACCGAAGCTACCACGTTAACCTACGTGGTCCAGTGTTGTTAGCCCAAAAATTCCTCCCCGACATGGTAAAACGTGGGTACGGCGTGTTTGCCTGCGTTTCGTCTTCAGGCGATGCACCTTTCATGGGAGCTTACGAAGTGTTCAAGACCGCCCAAGTGGAGCTTGCCAATACGCTTGCCCCGGAACTCGAAGATAAGGGCGAAGAGGCGCAACCTTTTCGAGCGGCAATGGGTAAACAGGGGGACGCAAAAGCCTTGGCGCAAACGCTGCCCCAATAAACAAGCATTCTTTTTACAAATGTCCAAGAAAGTTTTTTTCTAATGAAGCTTATACTTTACTCAGGTATAGAACATTGGTGAATGCTTCTGGTAAAATAAGCAAGCCAAAAGCAGACAAAACCCCAAAACCATTTGCGTCCAATCAACCTTTGCCATTAACTAAAAGGGGAAAACTGCAGATTGCCGCGGACATTCTAGACAGCATAGACGATTACATTAGCGCTTTCGATAGAGACTGGAACATCCTCTACATAAGCAAGAAGACAGCGCATGATTTCAGAATGAAAACTGAGGATATACTGGGTAAAAATTTTTGGAAAACATTCCCCAATTTCGTCGGAACCGCGGTGGAAGAGAACTATCGGGCAGCAATGGAGAAACGTGAAATCCGCCAATTTGAATGGGAAACCATTTACGCCAAAACGGGTTTCCGCTTGTTTAAGGTGTTTCCTTCGGCGGAGGGAATAACAGTTTATGGCGTTGACATCACAGACCGCATTGTTCTGCAACGTAAACTTGAGGATTACGCCAAAAACCTAGAGAAATTGGTGGAGGAGCGTACCAGAAAAGTCCTTGAAAGCGAACAGAGTTACCGGGAACTCTACGAAAGTTTTGGGGAAGCCTTCATCGCCACCGATTGGGAGCTGAATGTTATCCACTGGAACAAAGCTGCCGAAACGGTTACTCGTGTAGCCGCTAAGGATGCGTTGTGCAAAAAAATCTATGACGTACTGCCAGAGATGATGTCGGTGGAGGTTACACCGTATTTTGAGGCTTTGCAACAGAGGAAGCCTGCCCGTTTCATGATGAATACGGTTAGCCGCCAGACGGGGAAAGCGTCGATATTTGAAATATCCACATACCCCTCCGCGTTGGGAATCATCATAATTGTCGAGGACAAAACGGAGGAAGAAGAAGCAAAACGTTTGATGACGATTGGGCAGACCGCGGGGATGGTGGGGCATGATATCCGCAACCCCCTGCAATCCATCGTTTCCTCAATGTATTTGATTAAAGATGACTTAGACGGTTTACCTTCCAGCGATGAAAAAAAAGACGCTCAGGCAGAGTTAGAGTCTATCTTGGAGCAAATCAGCTATGTCAACAAAATAGTTTCTGACCTGCAAGACTACGCCAGACCACTCAAACCCGACGTTGTTAACGTCAACTTAAAAGAGGTAGTAACTAATGCGCTGTCAACATTAAATATCCCCGACCACGTTGAAGCCAAAGCATATTTTGGCAGTAGCTTGACCAGCGTAAGGCTTGACCCGTTGCTTCTCAAACGGGTGCTGCTGAATCTGGCAACCAACGCCGTGCAAGCCATGCCTGAAGGCGGCAAATTAACAGTCCGCACCAACAAAACAGACGGCAAAATCGCCATATCCGTAGAGGACACGGGAGTAGGCATTCCAGACGAGGTAAAACACAAGGTTTTCACGCCGCTCTTCACCACCAAATCAAAGGGGCAAGGCTTCGGGTTAGCAGTGGTTAAGCGTTTAGTGGAAACGCAGGGCGGCACAATAAGTTTCGAGAGCCAAAAAGGAGTGGGCACCAAATTCACGGTTGAGTTGCCCTACTTAGAGTAGCATTTAAACTATTTTTTGGAGTATCTCACGGTATGTTGCGAGCGCGGTTTTTTCGTCTGTTACGCCTTTAATGAGCATGCGACCGCCGCCGAAGAGGCTGACTTCATAGTTTTTGTAGGTGAACATGAGGGCTAACTGGGATTTGAGTCGGACATCAAAGTGCTGTTTCAGTTTGGGGTAGACTTCGTCGAGGGTAAGTGTGAAGGGTTTTTGGGGGTTTATGTTGGCGGTGTCACTGCCGCAGAGCCACACCAGCCGCGCCTCATGCGCCTCTGAGGGCGGTTTGCCGTGGCAGACTGGGCAGCGGGGGTTTTCTGCGATGTCGAGTGTGGTGAAGTCCATGTCTGTGAAGTCGCAGACCAGCAACTTGCCCTTGAGGGGTTTGCCGATGCCCGCGATGAGTTTGATTGTTTCTGTGGCTTGGAGGCTGCCGATTACTCCTGCAGTTGCTCCGATGATGCCCCGGGTGTCGCAGGTATCACCTCCGCCTGAGCCGCTAGGAATCAAGCATTCGAGGCACCCGGTTTGGGGCGGATAAAACACAGAGAGGTTGCCTTCTAAGCCGACTGCGGCGCCGAAAACGTAGGGGACCCCCAGCTTTACGCAGGCGCGGTTGACAAGCTGTCGGGTTGGCATGTTGTCTAAACCATCCACTACCACGTCAACGCCACTTAGGAGCCTCTCTACGTTCCCCGCGTTTACGTTCTCCGAAACCGCCTCCACCTCTATCAGTGGATTGTGCTTTTGGAGTGTTTTGGCCGCGGCTTCAGCTTTGGGGTAGTGGAGGTCACCCGGCGTGTAGAGGATTTGACGGTGCAGATTGTGTGGTTCAAGGACATCCTGGTCGATGACGCGGATGTAACCCACGCCTGCCAATGCAAGGTAGAGCGAGGACACCGAGCCTACGCCGCCGACGCCGACAACCGCAACACGGGCTTTGGCGAGCTTTTCTTGCCCAGCCTCTCCAAGTTCTTTGAGTACGGTTTGGCGGCTGTAGAATGCTTCTGCAAACGTTTTCTTGCTTGCCTCATCCAACAGAGTTAGTCTCCAAAAGGAAATGTTGTTGGTGCTTATATTTGCCTTTTATCATGATTGCCCATCGTTAAGCGATTGCTGGTCATATGTTCCCTGCTCATTTAGGGGGTCAGATATAGAGTGCCAGCTAGGTGTTGAATCGAGTAAACCCACGTTTGAGTAAATCATTTTTGTGCCGTCTGGAAGTTCCACGGTGCCATTTACCAAGGTTTTCATGCCGTTGGGGAGTCCCGCTTTGAACTCGTTGTAGCTTTCTATATTGGGGAAGTAGAAAGCCACCACTCGGGGTTGCATGGCATACGCTGTTGAGTTATACATCAAAACCCGATACTGGTTTGGAGATACATTTTGATTTTGGGAGTAATTCTGCTGGATTTGCAGGCTGGAATAGCCAGAGACTAAAATTAAAGCCGAAATTATGCCTAAGAGGAAGAGGGCTGCAGCTATTTTGTGTTTTACAAGTGGCTTATAGTTGACTGATTGGATGTTTTGTATTCTCTGCGATATTTTGGGGTGCGAAGCCAAAAGTGAGGGACGATGCGCAAGAGGAGACACCAAAAACAGGCTTGCGGAAAACCGGTCGGTTAAGCTTGGTGTGGGAAACTGCTGCACTACTGCTTCAACCTTTGTCAGCACATGAGCCATCAGGGCGGGTTTGCCCAGTAAAGCGGCGCCTTTCTGATCTGCAAGCAATTCCCGCTCCCTTTGAGCCCTTGACGCTGCAACATAGGAGAGGGGATTAAAGAAGACGACAAAGTTCAGTGCGTACGCTAAGCTTTTGAAGAGGTAATCTTTGGCTTTGATATGGGCTAACTCATGGGAAACCACCGCGTCCAACTCTTCAGGCGCCAACATTTCAAGTAACCCTAAGGAAAAAACCACTGTTGTGCTGCGTCCATAGCCCAATGTGAAGGCGTTTGGCACTAAATCTTCGGTTAAACCGACTTTTGGCGCAGAGATTCCGAGCCGATGGGCGGTTGCTTTTATTTTCTCCTGCAAAGCCGCGTACTCATCTTCAGTCAGGGGAACCACATGGAAATGTTTGAGAGCGATTTTGCCTCCGAAAACCATCATGACTAAACAGTAGCCTGCCGCCAAAACTAAGCCGCTTATGCAGAGTAAGCCTGTAAAGGAGAAAACGTTGGTTCCCCACAGAAGCACGCTGCACCCATCCAGTGGACAGGACGCGTTGAGGCTTGCGGGAGCGAATGGTTTGGCGATTATTTGGGTTTGGGGAGGAAAACAGAGCAATACTACGACTGGAACGCAAAGGGGCAGCAGCCAGAGGAGGCTTTGGTTTCTCCTCGACATGGAGGTGTTAAATTTTAAGGTGATCGCGATGGACACAAACGCTAAGCAGAGAAACACGGTGGAATAGAGAAAGTAGGGTTGAGCGATCTGCACCAAAAAATCGTTAAAATCAACCATTGCAGGGTCACTTTTTCTTTTCTTTTAGGGTTTTATCGATTTTCTCCTTGAGCGCCTCAAGCTGCTTATCGTCTAGTGCGGCTTTTTCGACCAGCGCGTTGGTGACGAGTTCGTCAAAGTTGTCCATGAGGCTGCCCAGCACTTGGCGGACGGCGGCTTCTTTGAAGTTTTGTTCTTCGAGTTTGGGCCAGTAGACGTAGTAGAGGTAGGTGCCGCCTTTGCCTTTTTCTATGCGGCGGTCGAGGAGGCCTTTTCGTAGAGGCGGTCCATGGTGTTCATGATGGTGGTATAGGCGATGGTTTTTTGTTTTTTGAGTTCGGTGTGGACTTCTCGGACGGTTATGGGGCGTTTTTTGTTGTTCCAGATGGTTTGGATGATGTTGGCTTCTAGGGGGCGTAGGAAGGCTTCGAGTTGTTTGCCTTCGAGGTTGTATTGGTTGAGGGGGTGTTTGTCGGTGGGCGTTTGGTTTTCCTCGCTTACCATATGGGGTGGTAGGTTTTTATTGTTTTCTGATTTAGCCTACCATTGGCGATAGTAAGCATTATAAGCGCTACCACCATTAATGGTAGGCAGGAGACCAAACCATGGGAACCCTAACAAGAGCCACAAAAAACATAACCCGAAGAAAAACCAGAGCCCTCCTAGTCATAATCGCACTCAGCCTCGCACTCACAATCCTAACCTCCATACCCCCAAGCATCACCGCCAACCAACAAGCCACCCAAAAAACCATCAACAACATCTCCGCCGGCATGCAACAACAAACAGCCATGATAAACATGGCCGCCACCCAAATCGAATGCAGCCAACCCTACAAATTCCGAACCGACGCAGGACCCAACCACAACGAAACCACCTTCGAAAAACCCCTCATGAACATAACCGACTACTCCAACCTAACCAGCATAGCAAACGTCGCCGCAGTCATCCCCACGTTTCAGCAATTACAAACAGACGCAGAAAAACAAAACTCCTACAGCGTAATCGGATTACCCACCGACGGACCAACCCTAACAGATTACCCCTCAATTCTGCCCGCGAACATAACCCAGGGAAGAAACCTACAAGCAGACGATGTTGGCGTTGTTGTCTTGCAGGAGCGGGCGGCAGAGCTTTTCGGCGTTGGCGTAGGCGACCGTGTTGAGATTTTGGGAGAAAACTTCCAAGTTGTGGGCATTCAGGGATTAGACGCCTACAACATGACCGCCGCCTACATGAGCATAGGTGAAGCCCAAACCATCACCAACTCGACTGGAAAAGCCTATGAATTCAAAGTCTTCGTAAACAGCGTCGAAAATGTAGGCACCGTTGAGAGCGACATCAAAAAAGCCTACCCCGACCTCGAAGTAATAACCGCCAAATCCCTAATCGATGCAGCGCAGCAAACCCAGCAGCTCGTTGACCAGCAGATAACTCAGGCGCAGACCACTTTTAACCAGGTGCAGAGCACTGCTTTGGTGGAGATGGGTGTAGTGGTGGTTGCTGACTGCGTGATTGTGCTCTTCATAATGCTCTACACGGTGCGGGAGCGGACCAAAGAAATCGGCACCCTCAAAGCTATGGGCGCAAGCAGCAGCACTATTCTGGGGCAGTTTTTGGTTGAAGGCACCCTACTTAGCCTCATCGCCGGTGCAGTTGGCATCGCTGTCGGCTCGGTGGTGGCGACTTCGTTGGCGTCGTTGTTGCTGCCGCGGCTGAACCTGTTCGGAGCCGACCTTGTCATGTCAGCGGATGGACACTTGATATCGGAGCCCATCGCCGTCGCTATGACGCCTGAGATGGTGTTGCTTGGCTTAGGCGTTGCAGTGTTGCTAGGGGCGCTTGGAACGCTGTATCCGGCTTGGAGAGCAGCCAGAATCAGACCAGCGGAGGCAATGCGCTATGAATAAACCAGTCCTGCAAATCGAGCATCTAACCAAAACCTACCGGCTTGGCAAACGGGAAGTGCAACCCTTAACCGACTTAAACCTCGAAGTGCAACGTGGCGAATTCACCGCCATCATGGGACCATCGGGCAGCGGCAAAACCACCCTGCTAAACATCATCGGCTGCATCGACAAACCCACCAAAGGCAAAATCCTCATCGACGGCTTAGACATCGCACGGCAACCTGAATCGCGGCTCTACAAGGTACGCAGAGACAAAATCGGCTTCATATTCCAAAACTTCAACCTCCTCCCCTACCTCAACGCTAAAGAAAACGTCGAGTTAGCCATGGAGTTGGCAGGCAAATTCAAGGGACAGCGCAGGCAGAGGGCGCTGGAGTTGCTCGCCACCGTGGGGTTATCGGGGCGGGAACAGCACCGGCCCCAGCGGCTCAGCCAGGGCGAGCAGCAACGTGTCGCCATCGCACGCGCCGTAGCCAACGACCCCGCCATCATCTTAGCTGACGAACCCACAGGCAACCTTGACAAGAGCAACAAAGAAGAAATCGTGAAGCTGCTCTGGGAGCTTAACCGTAAACAAGGCACAACCATCATAATGGTGACGCATGACGAGCAAGTTGCCGCGCACACCGAGCGGATGCTGCTGTTAAACGACGGCAAAATAAGCGAAAAACACGCCTAACCCCCACCTTTCCCCTCTTTTTTAGAACTCTGGCGTTTTGCCTTTGTTTTTGAATTGCCGCTCATAGATTTCTCTGACTTGCCCAATCGTGCTGGCTTCCTCAGGCGCTTTGTCGTCGCGGATACGGGTGATTCGGGCAAAACGCAGCGCCATTTGGCGGGGGTACTTGGGGCTTTGCTGGATTTCATTGTAGGCGACTTCCACCACAATTTTGGGCAACACTTTGACACGGTGACCTGCGACTCCGCTCACAGCGAGGTCTTTGAGGCGCATTGTGAGGTCGGTGAGTTCGGCGTCTGTTAAGCCTTTGAAAGTTTTGCCCACATCCAAAAACTCGCCTGACGCGGGGTCACGTGCGCCCAAGTAGTAGTCGCTTAGCCAGCCTCTGCGGCGTCCATACCCATATTCAGCGGCGGTTATGACCAGGTCGAGGGGTTCGAGCACGGTTTTGATTTTCAGCCACCGCTTCCCCCTACGCCCCGGAGTGTAGGGACTGTCCAGCTTCTTCGCCATCAAACCCTCATTCCCAGCCGCAACCGCCTCCCCAAGAAAGGCTTCGGCGGATTCAGGTTGGTCGGTGACGATTTGGTTGGTTAAGGCGATTTTTCCTGCGTTTTCGGCGAGGATTTGGCGTCGGCGGAGGTAGGTGTGGCTGATGAGGCTTTCGCCGTTTAGGAATAGAATGTCGAAGAGGTAGAGGGTGAGGGGGATTTTTTCGCGCATGCCCACGACTTCGCGGGTGCGTTTGAAGCGGCGCATCAGGTGCTGGAATGCAAGGGGGTAGCCTGCGCTGTCTAATGCGATGACTTCGCCCTCCACGATGGCGCTGTCGGCTTGGATGTTTTGTTTCACGACCTCAACTATGTCGGGGAGGCTCTCTGTGACGTCGGTTAAGCGGCGGCTGAAGATGCACACGACGCCGGCTTGCTTGTGGATTTGGATGCGGGCGCCATCGTACTTGTACTCGAAAGCTGCCGATCCACCCTGCTCGGCGAGGGCTTCCCGGACGGACTGCGCTGTCTGCGCCAACATTAACTTGACGGGACGAAACACGCTGAACCCTGCCTTCTCGAGGCTCTCGATGCCCTGTGTTTTGAGTTTTTCCGCGACTTCGCCTATGTCACCACAAACCATCTCGGCATGCTGCACCCGTGGCAGCGAAACATCAAACGCCCGCGCCACAGCCTGCTCCATCAACCCCTCATGCAGCCCAGTGCGCATCTCACCCGTAAACACCTTGACAAGGTACTTGGCTTCGAGCGGTGTGGCTTGGCTGAGGAGCGCGGTGATTTGGCGTTCTTTTTTGGTTCGGCTGCGGCTGCCTTGTGTTTGGGCGATGTCTTCGAAGGCGCGTCGGACTTCGGTTATGGTTAGTTGGTTTTCGGCTGGGGTTAGTCGGGTTTGCCGTTTGGGTTTGGTTTGCTCAAGCACAAGTTGCGTTGCGGTGCCTATGTCACCTGTTTTTGCCATGGCTTCGCGGAACAGTTTCCAGTCGAATGCACCGATGTTTTCCAGTGTATTTTGAAGTGTTATCCAGCTTACGTCGAGGGTTTTTTGGCTGTACTTTGGGAAGGCGCGTCCAACCATCATGTTGACGGCTGGCTCCATCTCCTGCGCGCTCAGCGTTTGGAGGTAGTTTGCGGTTTGCTCTATAATTTGGAGCCGTTTTTTGGTGGCTTCCACCTTTTCGAGTAGTTCACTGAGGGACTGAAATGATGTGGGCATGGTTGTTACCGAAAAATGTGCCTACTAGAATAGGGGCGTCGGATGCTTATTTAACTAATTGAGAGAGGGGCTTAGTCAAGGAATGTAGACTATGCTTTGTCAAGGAATCTGTACAAGAACCCTTTAATTCCATTCCTACACCAAGAGGTTAATGGTGGCAGGCATGAGCAGAACAATCACCATAACACTCATACTAATCCTGGCAGCCTCAAGCATGCTCTGCTTTGAAACCTCAAACGCACAAACAACACCTACACCGTCTGTGCCAACCTTTAGCTTAACATTCATAGACCACTCCTATGTCATGCCTGCGGCTACAGTCGACGATGGCTACATCGGACCCCACTATGTGCCCGCCCACCATGACAGAAACGGAACCGTAGAAATAACAATCGCCAACCAACCCTTCACCCCATACAAAGACGCAAACAACCACACAGTCGCACTGTACTTCCACATTAGATGTAAAGGGCACCTCGACAGCAACTGGATAGTTACCCCTGACGATGGCTACAGTGACACATACCTTGAAACGCCAAATACACAGTACACGGTGTTCTCTTACTGGATTAACGAGGAATGGGTCGGTGACCACTCTGGAAGAGTCCCAAACATCCCCGAAGACGGAAAGATAGATTTTCAGGTTGAAGCATTCATCGGGTACTCTGACACAATATGCACCAGCATAGCACAAAGAGCCGATGATTACCATACATACTTTGTTGGCCAAACAAGCGGCTGGAGCAACACACAGACCATAAGCCTAAACGACGGATCAACCTCCACCTCATCCTCCACGGAACCAACGCTACCACCGACTCCACCACCAACCATATCGGGCCCATCCATTGGCGATGTGGGAACTGCACCACAAACCTCACATAACCCAACAAGTACACCCGTCCAGCCTATCTCTGGCAGCCCAGCGTTTTTTGCCTTGGACTTTGGGGAAATAGTCATAATAGCGTTGTTGGGGGTTGTTGCGGTTTTGCTGGGGCTGGTGGTTGTTTACCTGCGCAGAAGAAGCGTGAAGTAGCGTCTTTGTCTAATCGGTTGGTTGATTGTTGAGGGGGTTGGCTTTTGGTAACCGTTTTGTTACTGGGAAATCCCTATCGGAGAAGGGAGTTTTTTCTGTGCCGAAGTTTTACCGCAATAAACAGCGTTGCAACAAGCAAAGGCACAATAGCCAACAAAGATAACTCTGGAGCAGTTGGAGATGCGGAAGGTTGCTGTGTAGGAGTTGAAGTAGAGTTTGAGCTATCGGTAATAGTTAATGTTTGAGTGGGACTCCAATCACTTGTTTCACCAGTAAACATCCATCCACCCGAAGGAATTGCGCTAACTTCTCTATGAACAAACCCTATCATCGCTTGAACTTGGAACTCAAGTGTTGAATTGGGCGGGAAGGTTGTATACATGCCCTGAATATGCATCTGTAATCCCTCTGTTGATGAGTATTCTCCTTGGGGAGCAAATACTGTTTCAGGACTCTCTGAATCCCTACCTAAATAACCATTAGAAGCTGAAAAGAGGTCATGCCAATCTTTCTCAAAGTGACCCTTCCAACGAATGTTATACTGATAATATGCCGTCCAATTAGAAGTGCCTAATTTGACTTCAAAAGGTGTGAAGGCTTCATTTTTTATTTTTATTTCTATTGTTCTTGCTTCGATGTGCTGGCTTGGTTGAGTTATTGTTTGTCCAGTGTAGGGGTCTGTGGAGTTAGAGGCAGCAATATCGTAAGAAGAATCTATTAGCTTAACGGTAAATTGAGGTACAGCAGGTTTAGGTATTTCTGGGTAGGGCGTAGGATAAGCTGTCGATTGGGCATTTGCAGGGTTGATAGTCAGCAAAGTCAGACATGGTAGAAAAATAATTAGCGTAAAGATTAAGGCAAAAGTTTTGCCGATTTTATCCATACTGTTTAATGCCAATAGAAGCGATTAATAGTTTACTCAAATGGTTGTTTCTGAACGGATTGTTCCATATGGGCAGACTAAGAAAGCGGAGTCATTGATTACCTCTATCGTGTATTGCGGCTTTCTGTTGTTTGCAAAGGAATTCAGGACTTTAGGAATCATATTTGGTTCCTACTAGCATATCTATGCAGAAACCTATAGAGGAGGGTCCTATTGGTGGAAAGAGCAGCCATTAAATGTTGAAAAACCAAAGAAAGAGGTCACTTGGACCTCGCTTACCATTTGGGATTAAGTTTAGGAGAATACTGAGAACGATGATTCGCCCTCAGGCTCAGCGTTCTTCTTGTTTATCTCATCAATTTTCTTGGTGAGTTCCTCCACTTCTTTAGTGTGACCCAACGCCTTGTGTGCTTCCCGTGCATTCTCCAGGGCGCTTAAACCGTAGCGTTCAAAACCCTTCGCGAAGGAGATGTCGGCGGATTTAGTGAAGAACTCAACGGCTTTCTCGTTTTCTTTTAGTTGGGTGGAGCATTCGCCGGCTTTGTAGTTCATCTCGGCGGCGCCAAAATAGTTTTGCCCTTTATAGTAGAGGTCAGCGACTTTGCCAAATAAGTCGCGGGCTTCAACGTATTTGCCGTTTTCCATAAGTGCCATTGCGTCTTTGTGAAGTTTAATCGTGTCTACTCTTTCAGTCATAACTCATCAACTGCAAACTATTGACGGATACTTGGATTTAGAATTTTCCCCAGCAACCAATAACCAAACAGGTCGGCTGTGTCTATCCCATGGTAGCTAACCAAGTTTAGGTTCTCTTGAACTCTTTTAAGCGAGGAAGCAAAGATGTTATTTGAATATTCAAATTGCATACTCCCAACCCCAAAACGTGATACCAATGGAAGAAACAGCCCAACCCCACACCGCCAAACATGACCAATCCACAGCACTAAAAATAGCAGTAGCCGCCATATTCGCTGCACTCGTAGCCGTCGCCACCGCCCTCTTCTGGATCCCAATACCCGCAACCAGCGGCTACTTCAACCTCGGCGACTCCCTCATCTACGTTGCCGCACTACTTTTCGGACCATTCGTCGGCGCAGTTGCAGGGGCAGGAGCATCCATAGCTGACATGTTTGCGGCTCCAGTTTTTGCACCCGGAACCCTTGTCATTAAAGCAGTTGAAGGTTTCCTCGTCGGATACATAGCCAGAAAACTAAACAAAAAAACAAAAAACCTCACCTTAAGCGCAACCATTGCTATTGTCATCGGTGGATTAGAAATGGTTGTAGGCTACTTCATCTACGAACAGGTGGTTTTGGGGGTACCGTTTGCAGGCGCACTTGCAGAGGTTCCCTTCAACGTGGTTCAGATGGTTGTTGGCTTAGTGATTGCGGTTCCAGTTATGCATGCTGTGCTTCGTGTTTTCCCACAGCTTAAAAGCTACCTTTAACAGAGGATACAGTATGAAGTTGCCGCCTGGAAAAATCCCCATAGACATCCTAAAAAACGTCGTATTCAAAAACTTAGGCGCCCCCAGAAACGAAGTTCTATTGGGACCCAAAGCAGGCGTTGATGGCGCGGTCTTGGATATGGGCAGCAGAGACGCCATAGTCTCGATGGACCCCATCACAGGCGCCGTGGAACGCATCGGATGGGAAGCCATAAACATAAACGCCAACGACATAGCCACATTCGGCGTGGAACCAGCCTTCTTTTTCAGCTGCATCATGCTGCCCCCAAACGCTGACAGCAAAATCATAGAAACCATAAGCACACAAATGCACCACGCCGCCTCCGAGTTAGGCATCGCCATCGTGGGCGGCCACTGTGAAGTCACACCGGGCATAACAAACCCCATCGTCGTCGGCTGCACCATGGGTTTAACCGACAAAGGCAAATACGTCACCGCCGCCGACGCAAAAGCAGGCGACAAAATCATCTTAACAAAGTCCGCGGGCATCGAGGGCACAGCGATCCTGGCAACCGACCGCGAGGAACAACTCAGAGGGATCTTCAGCCAAAGCCTGCTCGACTGCGCCAAAGGCTTCTACAGTCAAATCAGCGTCGTCAAAGACGCCTTAACCGCTTACCGTGCGGGCGGAGTCCACGCGATGCATGACCCAACTGAGGGCGGCATCTTAAACGGAGTTCATGAGATGGCTGATGCAGCAGGGTTAGGCGCAAATGTGCAGGAAGAAAAAATCACCGTCGAACCGGAAACCGCCAAAATCTGCCGCTACTATGAAATTGACCCGTTGCAACTTATCAGTTCGGGTGCCCTGCTCATTGCCGCAGAGTCAGCGCAAGCAGACAAAATCGTGGATAGCCTGTGCCGCGAGCACATTTACGCTGACGTCATCGGCGAATTCACGCCTAACCCCGACAAACGTATCCTAATTAAGAGTGATGGGTCGGGTGATATGCTGCCAAGACCAAGTTCGGACCACCTTTGGGTAGCGTTATCACGCTAAATTGATTATACCCAGATTGTTTCAGGCATTAATTGGAAATGAGCATCGCCACTCAAGAGTTTCGCGTCAAGTAATCTGCTGGTAGATAATAGGATGGCATCGAATAGGCTGGGCGTGTTGAGTTCGTTTTTTTTAGCGTTTTTCTTAAGCTCTTGGTAGCAATTTGCTGAGTCTAAGGCTAATTTTGGGTCAATGTAGGTAATGGTTGCAGTAGTAATTATCTGCTCAAGACTCGTGTTGATGAAGGCATCGCCAAATCCGTCACGACTAAATTTTCGTGCAACTTCTGCCAAAACAATATCGGGGGTATAGAGTTCATCAGCACGCGCTAAGATTTCTTTTACTTTATACCCATCCGCGCTTCCCGTAAAAAGCTCGATCCAAGCGTATGAGTCAATTACGATCTTCACCGCGGTCTTCCTCTGTGAAAGATGTTAGTTTTCCTCGACCTGAACCGAACATTTGTTCTAAAGCCGCTTTACGCTGTTTTTTGATTAGCGATTGGATTGCTTCGTCAAGGCTTTCTGCTTTAAGGTTTTCCCGTAAACTTTCGAGCGCTTCAGCAGTTTTTTTGGAGACCCTAATGGTTGTTGTTTCAGTCATTGTTCTTACTCCGACAAACTGTTACATATAGATAAGTATACATGTAGATAACTATTCTGATTAACCCGAAGCAACCTATTTTTTATGCAAGCCCTGTCGAAACCCATTAAGCGGCAGCTGCAAACCCCAATACATTAAGAAAACAGGGTAAAAAACCACGTACTGATAGAGGTGCGAGTAGACCAAGCAACAGCGCAATTCAGTGATTGCCTGCGACATCCCATTTTTGATGCTCCAATTATCAGGCGCCTTATCGTGCAAGCAGTAGACATCACGTCCAACCGCCACCTTATAACCGTGGTTCTCTATCCAGCGCACAAGGTACGCGTCCTCGTAAAGGTGCAGTTCTTCTGGGATTTGAATGCCCTCCACTGCTTTGCGCAGAATCAAAGTATCATGCATACCGCCCCGAAGCTTAAAACACCGTTTCGCAACCAACAGCTGCATCCTAAGAATCCTCTTATTATGCACGTTGGGGAGCAAGTCAATGTTTAAACCCCACACTGCGCCAACCCCATCCGCTAAGTCCACAGCCACTTTTTTGAACCAATCTTTACAAAGTAATGCGTCGCTGTCGACAAACATGAACCATTCTGTAGTGACCCTTCGGATGCCTTCAGTGCGGGCTTTGGCTCTGGTGCCCTCCATCGGGTAAAGCTGGATGTTGCCGTATTTGCGGTTGAACTGCTCCAAAATTTTGAGTGTGCGGTCGGTGGAGTAGCCGTCGATGACGATGAGGTTTTTTATGGGTACGTTTCGGTAGACAGCGTTTAGGCATTTGCCCAGTAGGTGTTGGCTGTTCTTTGTCAGCATGACAACGTCGACTTGCACTGGCGCCTTCAAAGGTATCCTTAGCAGTTTATTGTCTAGAGATAGCTTAAAAACATAAACCCAATTACAGCCAGTTTTAGCGTATTATCGAGAAATTACTTGGTAAATAGAGTAAGCTGCATAGAATCCATAAGCCAAAAGCAGCCTGCTGATTAATCGGGCGTTACCATATTCGAAGGCTTCAGCGATTAAACCTAAACTTCCCCGAATAGTCCATACCGATTCAGGACGATAATGGAGGCAGAAGGGGTCATAACAGGGAACAACGTTGAACCCTTGGTTAGTTATCCAGTCTTTTATGTAGGCATCCTCAAACACGTGCAAACCAGAGGGTATATGGATGTCTTTCATGAGGCTGGTGCGGATGAGGGTGTCGTGGGTACCGCCTCGAACCTCAAAGATCTTGCGGGTGGTCGTCAAAAACAGCCGTAGGGTTTTGGGTTTTTCGATGGTCGACCAAACTTCTATGCCCCAGACTGCGCCAACGTCGGGTCGGATGTGTTCTTGGGCTTTTCTGTACCAGTCACGGCAAAGCACCACGTCGCTGTCTACAAAAAGGAACCATTCGGTTTTTACTGCTTCAATGCCTCTTTGGCGTGCAGTGGCACGGGTTCCTCGGTCCATAATGACTTTTACGTTGCGGTGTGATTCGTTGAAACCAGCCATGATTTCTAAGGTACGGTCCGTGGAGTAGCCGTCAACAACGATTAAGTTAGCTACTGGAACGTTTCGGTAGATGGAGTCCACGCAGTCTTTGAGTTTGCGTTCGCTGTTCTTAGTTAACAGCACAACATCAACTGTGTCACCCGTCAAATCCGCATTACTTCCTAATTACCACCCGTACAGTTAACCCATAAGTGGGAACACTAACCGACTTAAAAAACAACTTGCCCCAAAACCTAAAAACAAAATCTTGAAACGCCTCCACCCTAAATCTGCCGGAAGCCAAACCAGTTGAAACTGACTTTTCCCAATCTTTTTGGGTTTTAGTACTCACATGCGTTTCATCGTAGTCACGCATAAGTTTGCGCACGGGTTTCTCAACTTTCCCGTTAGGTGTTGTGCAAACCAGTGTGCCCCGGCAAACGTCAAACATTCTCGATAGCGCTTGCTCGGGATAGGGCAGATGCTCTAAAACGTCAAAACATGCCACTAAATCAAAGCTTGAAGCATCAAAGGGCAGGGCACTTTGGGCATCACATACTAAAAGTTCAGTAGATAAACGGGTTTTGGCTTGTTTTATTGCGTGCGCTGAGATGTCGATGCCGACGGTTTCATAACCCAGTCCCGCCAGTACCTTTGAAGTGTAACCGTACGCGCAGCCGACGTTCAGGCCCGTTTGCCAGCGCCGTCTAGAAGGTTTTCACCGAGCTTTTTGGTTGCCCATCGGAGAACTTCGAGTACGTGCCGTTCAACGACTTGCTGCTTAAGTTGATACTTCCTTGTGGTGAAGTAGTCCTGTTCGTATGCCATGCTGCTGCCTGCGTATAATGTGGTGCTGTTGACTCTTATATGCGAGCTTAAAAAAGTTAGCTAAGTAAAAAGATTTGCTGCTTACCATATGCTTTTAACAGAGTCTGCTCGGCAGAATTTTCCCTCAGCCAACCCCCAATACTGATAATGGTTTTTATAGTCCAAGACTGAATACTTCTAAGCATTAATCAGCGATTAAGTGATGAAGACAGTTTGACTACAGGTTGGAAGAAGGCAGTTTCAGTGGCAACGCGTTTTGTGACTCCTGGCAAACCGCATCATGCTCAGTGGTTGATAACCCGAAAATGTAACTATCGATGTGTAGGCTGCAACGTCTGGAAAGAACAGGACCAAAGGGAGCTTTCAACCGAAGAAGTCAAGAAAGGCTTAGACGTACTCAAGAAAATGGGAATCGTGGAGCTTGTCATCTCCGGCGGAGACCCACTTCTCCGACCAGACATCGCTGAAATCCTAGATTATGCCTCTGACCGTTTTGTCACAACCGTTTACGATAACGGCAGTATGGTGGCTAAGAAGATTGATGCACTCCATAAAGTCGACTTTGTTGCTGTATCCATCGACAGTTTAGACCCCGCAAAAAACGACGCCATAAAAGATGTCCCCGGTGCATGGGAGAACGCCATGAATGCGGTGGAAACCCTGCAAAAGGAAGGCATCAAAGTCAGCGTTACCCCAACTATTTCTCAGAAGAACCTCTATGAAATTCTGGATATAACGAAGTATTTTACGGGCAAAGGCATCCCGGTTTGGTATTGCCTCTACTCTTTTGATACTTCCGTGGACAGTAAACAGCTCTTTAGGATAGGCAAGGCAAACGACGAATTCATCATAACCGACAAAGAAGCCATGATTAAGCTTTGCAATGACATCATAAAAGAGATGAAAACAAATAAGAACATCCTTATAACAAAAAAACTCATGGAAGCACTTAGGGCACTTTACCAAGACGACAAACGTGTATGGAAATGTCAGGCGCTCAAATACTTCCTTGTCGTTGACCATTTAGGCCGCATCTCCGGTTGCCACAACCATAACTTTGCCGGCTCGGTTTTTGATTTGCCTGAGCAGTGGAAGAGCAAAAAGTTCAAAGAGCTACGTGAAACCTACCATGACTGCACCCAATGCAATTACCTCTGCTACGTCGCATATTCTCTCTATGGAAGCCCTCGGAACCTTGTGTCTCTGGCAAGGGATCAATGGAAAAACTCTAAGTTACTGTTCAAGTAAATTTTAGGTTTCTATATCGAGATGCAAACTGGAAAGATGGCGGCTCTGAAATTGAACTGTTTTTCAATTTTTTCTTCGATATCGGTTAGCATGCTTAGGCATAGTAGTTTTGCTTGGATGAAATTGTAGTTTATTATTCTGGGGCCTGCATCGTGGGGTTTTTTGAGTTCTATTAGGGCAGGCAGAAACATCAGTGTGATTGCTATGCATGCAGGAGCCACAACGTATGTGGAGAATGAAATCAGATTATGAATCTGAATCATCAATATCTTTGATAATTAACGCTTAATTCCCAATATAACGCTTTCCCCTACCCAAATGGGTAGTTTTCTCCCAGTCGCCTCCCCTGCGGCGGAACAGTTTATCGAGACAGAGATCGAAAAAGGCTTTGGCGCAAATCAGAATGTTATAGAAGAAAGAGAAAATCAGCAAAGGCGCTAACCACTGCGCACGTTTTCTTCCGTCCAAGTAGGCGCCTACGCTAATTTCAAAGAAAGGTGCAAAGTTGCCGACAAAACTGTAAAAGGAAATGGGCACCACGAACCAAAGCGTCCCTGCGAGGGCAGAGCCCGTCAAGATAAGGTACGCGCCGATGAAAAGCGAAAGCAATGTTACCAACGGCATGAAATAGATATGAAGTAGCAGCAACCCATCGATTTTCTCCCTAAGCCGCATGTTCTTGCTTGTGATCACTTTGGAGGTATGTTTGAGGCAAACCTGCATGTGTCCCTTTGCCCACCGATGCCTCTGCCGCCAATACGTCCGCCAAGAATCCACCGCCTCCTCATAGCATTCTGCGTCGCCAGCATAGCGAATTTGATAGCCTGAACGGTAAATTTGGAAGGTAAGGTCAGTGTCTTCTGTTAGCATGGTTTCGTCAAAACCGCCAAAACTTAGTGCTACGTCACGGCGAAAAGCAGCTACTGTTCCGCCGAACTGAGGCACTAACCCCAGCAAGTCCCGTGCTTCCTGGTCTACCCTATACCCGCCAATCCGCTCCAAAGCGACCAGTCGGGTGACTACATTTTGGGGTTCATTGAGGACCACGGGTCGGCCCTGTACAGCTCCAACTTTGGGGTCAACGAATTTTTCTACAAGCTTACTGACGACGTTTGGGTGCGGGATGTAGTCGGCGTCGAAGCAAACGATGATTTCGCCTGTGGCTTGTTTGAGGGCTGCGTTTAGGGCGGCTGCTTTGCCTTTTCCGCCGATTTGGCTGTTTCGGTGTAGGGCTTTTATGAAGGGGTATTGTTCGGCGTATGCGTCGGCTATTTGCCCTGTTTTGTCCTGTGAGGCGTCGTCTACAACTATTACCTCATATTTGTTTTTGGGGTAAGCTATCTCCGTCATCTTCTGCAGTAAGTCGCCTATGACTTGGTCTTCGTCGTGGGCGGGGACGAGTATGCTAACTGTTGGTTCAAAGTTGGTTTGGGGCACAGCGGCAGTTGCCGGCTGGTTTTTGATATGCCTAAGTACGGTTAGGGTGAAGAGGTAGTGCCGAATCAAATAGGCGCTGATGACAAACACTGAAAAAACGAAAAAGGCGCTTAAAATCTCGTTTATCATGCGTCCACGACTGCGGTTGATGGGGGTGAAAGTTTAGGTAGAAAACTTAGGCTAAGAGACCAGAAGGGAACGACCCACATCAAATTTAGAATGGGATAGAAGAGAGCGAAGACAGCGTTGAAAGGCAACCCTAAGTACGTGTTACCTGTGGTTGAGAGATACTAGAAGAAAAAGTTCCAGAATAACCCCAAGAGGTTACCTGCGGTCAATATGCCTGCTTTCTGGAGGTAGGTGCCGTTGAGGTGGAAAAACAGCGGTAGGAAGAAGGCGTTGAAAATAATCAGAGTAAACGTTGTTTGAAGGTTTAGTAGCCGGTAAGAGGCTAAAATGCAGGAAAACGAAGCTAAAAAGAAAAGCATCACAACTAAACATTGGATAGCCTTCCCCATGGTCCACTCTCTCCTTTCCAACGCTAGGGGAAAAGATTCAGCGAGGGAGTTTTAAAGAATCTGGAACATTGTTATAGAATTAAATTCTATCTAAACTAAGCTGTAGCAGAAACAACCACGTTGTCTATGACGCTGCACAAAACCTCAAAAACCTCGCCCGCATCCAAATTGTCCGTATCCAAAACGAAGTCAAACGGCGACAAATCCTCGCCTAAACTAAACCCGTACAACGCCTTGTAAATAGCTTTAGTGCGCCCTTCTTTTTCCCCAAGCACCAAAACAGCCTCCTCATAAGTCAAACTATCCCGCTCCGCAACTCTTGCCGCACGCTTCTCAAAAGAAGCTTCGAGCCAAATCTTGAATCCGCCGACTTTAAGCAGCCAAGGCATAGTCCAACTGTCAAGAAGAACGTTGCCTTGTTTGGCGAATTCTAAGAGTTTATCGTCAACTGCCTTGTCGAATTTGGGGTCGTTGAGGCGTTCTTGGAGAAATTTTAAGCCGACGGGACTTTCCCACCAGCCCTGAGTGGAAATGTCGTAGCCTTCCTCTTTCGCCAAGGCTTTTAGTGCGTCTCCGCCGGAGTAGTAGTTGAGGCGGTATTTTTCGGCGAGTTTCTTGGCTAAGGTGCTTTTGCCTGTGCCTGCCATGCCCGAGATGCAAATTACTGTTTTGTTTTGTTGGGTGCCGTTATTTTTGGGGTGCGCCATGGTTTTGCATCCATTCCGAGTTATGCTGTGGGTTCAATGGGCATGATGCCGATTATACGTTGGCAGAGCAAACCAAAGAACAGCGAGAATATCGGGTACAGGTAGAACACGGAGATTGCGCCTAAGCCTGGAATGTAAGCCATAGGGGTATTCCCGAAGGTTGGTGTAAGTACTAGGAACCACACGATAAGGTAGACAAATGAGATGCCGAAGTTGAGCATTTGCGGTTTGAACATTTTTGTGTTCATGTTGTTGATTTGGGATTGTCTTTTCTTTAGTTTCTCCATTTGCTTTTTATCGTTGGATCGAGCAGCCGCCATAGACTCCGATCGGTACTCAGCCATTTCTTTTTGCATAACGTGGTATTGTTCCCAGCCGATGAAATAGTTGATTAATACTCTGTAGATGCTGGAGTTTAGGATAGCAATCCCAGCTGCAATTCCCATAATGATTAAAGTGGCTATAGGTAGGGTGGTAACTGCTAACGACATCGTGTTTTCCTCTTGACGCTCTTTGGACTATGCGTACATGTTCCTCGTTAATAACTATTTTCACTTCCAACACCAATTTACCCGCTTCAGCAAACCTGAAAAATTCCATATGCTTTGACACCTCAGAATTAAGGAAGACCTCTTAGACGGCTTTTGGAGTGATAGTAATTTTAACTTCCATCAAAACGTAATATTTAAACGCATTAGCTAAGGAACTCAATAGTCAGCGAGTGATGGATGAGATAAAAAATATGCCCAAACCTGCATGTAAGAAAGTTAAAAAGATAAGTAAATCAGGTTTTTCTTTATTTTAGAGCAAACAAACAATGGATAGCACTTCGCCTATGAAGCAGGTGAGGCACATGATATTTTATTATTAAAAATATAAATACTCAAAACGATAATAACGGGACAAGCAATGGGTAACTTAAATGAAAAGGGTTTCGGCACTCATTATTGGGCTAATATTGATAGTCTTTTTATCGTTCAGCGTATTTAGGTGTGAACGCTCTAAAGTCAAATGAATGGAGTTCGTCAAGTTCTTGGGATAAAGGCATTTACTATCAAGGAGATAGCGGTTTTGTTACACCGACATTTTATAGCAATTGTCCTGACCAATTACAAATAATTTCGGTAGATATTGAATTTGATTGGTCAACAACATCAATCACCGAAACGGTAAATTCACCCAATCTTGCAACTGGCAATCAATACACTTGCGATAGTATTTATTTCAATATTCCGTCTGGTGCAAGTGTAGGTAGTCATAGCTATACCATAACCTATAATGGTCAACAAAAAGGGCTGTTAGGTTGGTATGACTATTCTGTTTCTGCAACAGGTTCAGTCAACATTCACGATGCTTATGAAAAAATATATAATCAGGACATTAACAGCGTTCAGACTTCCTTAACTCATGCTCAGAATAGCTACTATCAAAGCCCTGAAGCTCAATCTTTGGTACAGCAAGCTGCCAATATTTTTAATCAAGCTACCTCTTTAGCCAATCAAGGGCAATGGCAAGCTGCAGTTAATGACCTGAATTCTGCATCTAATTATTTATCTCAGGCTTCAGCTAAGGAAGCAATGTATCCACCAGCAACAGCTACACCCTATCCAACAGTGGCAACACCAGAGTTTCCAGCAATGGCAATCGTAGGTATTTTCTTAACATTATCACTAGTTACTGTCATGTTGGTAACAATGATAAAGCGAAAGAATCACTCTTGGGGTAATCAAAAATGACTTATCCACCGCCACCACCAAAAAATAGCAATACAGCACTAAAAGTTGTAGGTGTAGTTTTAGCGGTTGTTATTATTTCAGCTGTGTTTATTGTAGCTTTACCCTTACTCAACAGGGCCGGAAATAACTTAGTAAATCAGGTTAATCCACCAAACGCTGCAGTAACAAGCACAAACCTCCGAACAGGCAATAGCGGATTAGATTATATTGCCTATGTTGATGTTAGCGTACATAATAGTGGTGGAGCAGGAACCGTTGTGGTATGGGCTAGGCTTCAACAAGGCTCTGATTCGTGGACAAAATCCCAATCGATATACTTGGATGAGAAAGGCTCAAAGGATTTAACATTGACGTTTAGTGAGGCAAGCTTTTGGAGCTTAAATGACCTTCACTCTACAGCTTGGGTTGAAAATTAGTCCATACTTGATTGTACGTCCAAACGGCGAACTGCAAAAACTTACCCAAAAAAATCTCGTAAATCCAACCAAATGAGGCAAATAGATTTGAAGAAAACAAGAAAAATCCACAAATGGACGGAAGATGATGACAAAGTAGCGTTTTATCTCTATAAGTTAAGACATACCGTTCCCATTCATTCGGGAAAGAGTGGCAGAAAAACTCGGAATGAGTGTTGATAGTCTAATAATGCGAATAGCTAACTTCAAGGATATTGACAGGAAAGCTGGGCTTTCTCATTTTGCCAAACAATCGCTGGAAATCTATGAAGAGTTCAATGGAGCGCCAGAGAGTGAACTTAGGTCTTTAGTCCTCAAGATACTTGAAAACAAGCGGTAACAAAGCCTTAGCAAATCTCACGAACCCAATTATTTTTACTGGGTATTTTTTGAACAAGCCTCATTCTGCAAGGGGTCGCGTACCCCAAATCATAGATGGCTTTACATTTACAAGAGGCGGAGTCTGACAAAATCGATGGTTTGGGTTTTAAGCGGGTTAGGGGAGTTGGGTTTCTAAACAGTCTGATAGTGCCACCCATAAAGCGAGAAAGACTACTCTGCCTTTTATACAGTAGGTCAGAATGATTGTTCTGTTTGTGTTTTGTTCCACAACCAGTCTGCAACTTGGAAAACAAATATGCCGACGAAAGCAGCCTGTAGCGCAGTCGGCTGGTTGTTGTTGTGTATAGGTGGTTCCCTGCAACAACAATAGAAGAAAAAATTTGATCCACCGTATAGGGGGGTTTGGGCTGAGCAGCAGACGCTTTTTCTATGCGGGGGTTTGCTCTTGTGGATTGCGCCTCAACCAGCCTGCAGTCGCCGCTGCAATCGGACGCCAAAACAGACTGTTCCGCCGTGTCCCTGAGAAGTTGTTGTGTAAGGGCGACTTTTCTCTTCTTCTTAGACTAGAAAAAGGAAATTTCAGAAAAGGAGAAAGCGGGGAGTCTAGGCTTATTCGCCTAGTATCCTTCTGAATGCTGGGAACATTTCTGCGGCGCGTTCACGCATCAGCAACTCGTAGTACTGGTATATGATGCCTACTGACAGCAGGATACCGGTGCCTGTGCCGAATGCTCCTAGGAAGTCGCTAAGTCCCGCGAGTAGCCCAACGAATATGCCGCCTAAGACTGTAACGACTGGGATGTAGCGTTTGAGGATTGCTTCGATGGGGCGTTCGCTGCGTCTGTAGCCGGGGATTTGCATGCCGCTGTCCATGAGTTGTTTTGCAACTTTGTTGGGGCCTAAGCCGCCGACTTCGAGCCATATGAGGCTGAACACGGCGCAGAAAGCCACGATGATGCCAAGGTACGCTGCTGCTCTAAGCGGCTCTGCGATGACGTTTTGTATGTTATGCGGTGCAGTGACTAGGTATGCTATGCCGCCGACAGGCTGGACGCTTACTTGTCCTGTGCTTGAGACTGTTTGGTTGTAGTCACCTATTATTTGGAAGAACAAATTCGTGCCAGGCGCAGGCTGCCCAAGTTGGCTCCACAGCAACTGCGTAAAGAAGTACACGTTAGCGAAGAGTGCACTGGCAAAGATGACGGGTAAGTTGCTGACGTAGAGGAGCTTGATGGGGTATCTGCTGCGGAAGCCTTTGTAGCCTGCGTAGCTCATTGGCAACTCGACTCTAACGCCCTGCAGGTAGATGACTATGAGGAACACTGTGATGGTAGCAGCTAAGCCTAACACTGATGGGTAGATGCCTGAGGCAGTTCCGAACACGTATTCTATGGTGGTTAAGCCGCCGCCGAGGTATTGCTGGAGAGTACCGAGGAATAAGCCTGTTGGCGGTGAAAACATAGACCAGAGGATGCTCTGGGCGACGCCTGCCATGATGAAGAGGCTGATGCCGCTGCCTAGTCCCCAGCCCTTCTGAACCAATTCATCCATTAACATGACGATTATGCCTGCTGATAGCAATTGCAGGAATATGACAATGATCGTTCCTCCGCCGAGTTCAGCCAGTGTGCCGTACATACCGCTTAAGATGTAGGCGCCCGCTTGGATAGCGGTGAGGACGATGCTGAAGACTTTGCTAGCGGAGGTAAAGAGACCTCTGTCTTCAGGGTTAGACATATCACATTTGATGATGTTGGAACCAGCGAGTAACTGGAGAATTAATCCTGCCGTGACAATGGGCCCGATACCGAGCTCCATCAACGTGCCACGGTTTGAAGCAAAGATAACTCTGAGTTGACCGAAGTTGTCTTGGGCGCTTGTGCTCACGCCGAAGAGCGGAATTTCAGTCATAACCAAAAAGATAACTAGGTACTAGCGCGGTCCAGAAGATTTTTTCGTTAAAAGAAACCTTACGTTCTGGCTTCTTGATTTCAGGTAGCACTCGACCTATGGGTTTAAAGAGGCTGAGGAATCTTCCGGGCATCTAAACGCGTTACTCCTCGGTAGCTTGAGGGGTTATGAGTTTGCCGCCTGCTTCTTGAACTTTTGTGGCGGCGGACTTTGAGGCTGCCTCGACTTGAACAGTTAAGGCTTTGGTTAATTTGCCTGTGCCGAGGAGTTTAGTGTATCCAAGTTCAGTAAGGTTGATTTCTGATCCGGCGGCGAGTTGGTCGAGTTTGGATAGGTTAATAGTGGATTCGATTCGGTGTTTGCTTTGCGGAGACGTGAATCCACTTTTTCCGAAGTAGTTGGGGTCTGAGGTAACGACTTTGCTCCAGAGATGTTTGTGGCGTCCGACTTTGCGGTTACCTTTGCTTCCGCTGTCTCGGTGCTGCCCGATTCTTCCGTAACCTACTGTTCTTGAGCCTCTGAATTTCCTGATTTTTCTAAGCTTATGGGGCATGTTGATCCGCTTCTTTCGCTGGTGATTCAGCTTTTTTAAGTTTAATTTCGAGCACACCGTTCTTGTATTTGGTGTGCGTTTCGTCAGGAATCACTACCTTCGGTAAATTTAAACTTTTATAGTAACGGCGCTCTTTTGATTTGGCAGATAGCGTGATTTTCTGGTCTTTTACGTTGATTTTGAGGGAGTCCTTGCTGAAGCCCGCTATCTCAGCGATGATGGTGATGTTGTGGGTGTCTTGGAACATGTCGATTAATGGTTTGGGTTCGCTGCTGCGTTTGGTGTAGCTTTTGGATGTACGGAAATTGGGTGGTGTAGGCATGGCCTTATTCTTGGTGTTAGCCCTCTGTTTCGGAGTTGACTTTAGTTCTTTTAGGTCTAGCCATTTACGATTTTTGTTTGTTCTTCTCCATCTTGCACTCGTCTTCTTTCCCCCTCCAGATTAACTACGCATCTCTCTGATGACATTATAAAACGTATCGCACATAAAGGGTTAGAAAATACCTGAACAGCAGAGTGCAGTTTGATGGTAAAAGTAGCGATTTTAACCAAGATAAGCGGGGAAGAACAAGCATCACTGCATTTCTTGGGCTTCTGCTAAGTTAAATTATGAGTATCGGATATTTTTCGATCATTAAACGTGGATTCGAGTAAATTTTATATCCTATCGTTATGCAATTATTTAATTGAGGAAAAGAGTCAAAAATCGCAGGTTAAGCATCAAAAAATCGTATGCAAAACATGATCCAATTTACCGCAATAGCATTGAGAACATTGCTATCATCGAGGGAGAAAAAAGACCGACCCTTTTCCTCTCCCTCCTTTTTCTAACATACGAGAATTTTGTTGCTCTGCGCAACTTTTGCTTTTTTCTCTTTATGTGGGCGTGGCGGTTTGTGGGGTGCCACAAGACGGCAAGTGAAGGCGGTTGCTTTTTGCGGCTGCAGCATTTCTCAGCATCTGTTTCGGTGTGGCAACGGTGTTTTTCTCAACACGCCCTACATGGCTCCATGTTGAAACCGCCGCGGTGTGGATGTGAAAGCATGCATCATTTGCTTTCTTAGCGTTACAGTGAACGGCAATGAAGAGCGCAATACAGCGGGCACTAGCATGGTCCAGTCAGCAGGTTCCAGGCATATCTTACCCTAAGTGGGCAAAAAAAGTAAAAATCCTTTAAAAGAATTTGACCACAAAAAG
The DNA here is from genome assembly GCA_963702095.1 of Candidatus Bathyarchaeota archaeon. Lineage (GTDB taxonomy): Archaea > Thermoproteota > Bathyarchaeia > Bathyarchaeales > Bathycorpusculaceae > Bathycorpusculum. The sequence goes on along the minus strand of OY969706.1, from coordinate 471,398 downwards.
GCAATTAAAAATAAACAAACGGGTTATCGACGTCTCTTAAAGAAAACAACCACAGCAACAACCGCAACTGCTACAATCACCGCTGAAATTAAAGCGAGCTGCCCAGGATAAGGTTCGGAAGTACTGAAAGCCACCGTTTCTGAAGCACCCATGTTGCCGTAAGTGTCATTGGCATAGACTGTGATGCTGTGTGCGCCGCTTGGGAGCTGAGTTAAAACGACGTTTCCTGTTGCGGTAACGTTTCGCTGTCCATCTATGCTGTAGCCTGTCCAGTTAACAAGTTTTACTTGGGAGACAACGTCTACTGTAAAAATCAAAGGTACAGTTGAGTTCTGGTATGTTTCGTTAATTGGTGTTGTATGGTTATTTTCGGCGGGGTGGTCTGCAACGCAAAAAACGTAGCGTTGAATGATTTCATGAGGGGATATTGATCAGAATTTTTTGTGTCAATAACGTAGTGTTTGTCGCCTATCCCCGATAAGTCTAGTTCTCTAGCGCCGTAATTCGCGTAGTCAGCCCAGTAGTTGCCTCCACTAGGATAGCCGTTGTCCCATACGTTAACAGAGTTGGGGTTTTCATAGTCTCCATCAGAAGCCAGGATACCACACGAGGCCACGAAATTATTGTGGTAAATAGTGTTATTTGAGGAATCCCAAAAGTTAATCATACTGCTTACGAAAGTGTTGTCTGCGATCAAGTTGTTCTGGGTTTTTGAAAAATATATGCCGTAAGCGTTATTCAGTAAATTGTTTCCCATAATAACGTTTGAATCCCCCATCCAGACGTCAATTGCACTAAACCCTACACCGTTCATCTGTTGAATACTCCATATACCCGAGATTGTGTTATTAGTAACCCTAACTTGAGATGCATGGTCTAACAAAATACCGTCAACCTCGTTAGACACAAACGCCACACCATTTGTAACAACAAATCCTTCAACGGTTATGTTCGAAACACCCCTAACTAAGAGACCACCGGACAGAGCGTAATTTTTTCCGTCGATTATCACGTTGCTCCTGTTTACCGTTATACTTCCGACAAAATCACTTGTCAAAGTATAGGCGTTACCCATTTGCTCAATCGGCGCTGCTGAAGGAGTCACAGTTCCATTAGCATTAATGGTGATTGCGTTGGGTGTTTGGGCCTTAACTGGCGGGGAACAAATGATACCTAAAACCGTAAGGCATACGAGCATTATAGTTAAGGCAAAGGTTTTTGTCGTGAGGTTAAACCAGGAATATGGTTTTATCTGGGATAACTTCATATGCATCAAGCTCGAGTTCATTGCTTTCCATTTTGAGTTATTAACAATTAAAAGCTTTCTCAAACTAGCTCAAACTAATTTTTTAGGATAAGAAAAGGGATTAGGTGCCTACCGATTGCACTTTTAATATCCCCAGTTATAGTATGCATATAATGTTTTGGGAGAAGTGATTGGTATTGATTGGCCATTGTAGTAGTAGTTGTTATTGTTGTCAATGAAACAGCTAAAGGAGTCATAGTAGCCAGGAACCAATGAGTCTTGTGTAAGGTCATCGATGGTTACTGTATGGCTGCCTGAAGTCACTGGAACAGAAATAGGGGCGGTTCCAACAGAGTTGCCATCAACTTGGACATTAGGATTCAACGGAATCCAGTCTGCCACCGAAGCATACACGCTTAACATGTTTCCGATAGTTACGCTTGTTGTAGACTCGCGAGTTAATCCAGTACTACGGTGTGCCCTAGCCCTACTTTTCGAGTTAACGAAATATTTGGGCTAACCCTATTTGATGATTATCTCTTTGTCGAATGAAGTGCAGCCTATGCATTGCTTCCGGTGTATGCATAACTCGTCAGTGAAGGGGCAGCTGATGAAGATTTTGGACAGATAATCGTTTAATGCCTTGTTAACGACTGATTCGAAATCCATGTTAACGCTTTTTAGAAGCGCCCGAATTTCCGTGGTACTTTTTGGAGTTTTAAGAGCAGATGCTCGCTTCATGCAACCTATCCTCGGCGAGAAGAACGCAGCTTCCTTTTTAAATCAGTATTTCGAAAACGTAATTGCCTATATCAGAGTTCGGGGACATCATCGAAGTTGTCTGAGGCAACGGGTTTAGCGTCTGTACGGAGATACTCTTGCCCATTGACGGTTACAACGCGGACGTCTTCTCCTCTGCGCCATTTGCCCATGGTTGTTTTGAAGACCGTAACGTAGCTGGTGCCCTTTTTAATGTTGGAAATAACGTCGGCGCGGGAGACAACACTGGTTTCGCAAACTATGCAACCGAAGTCGCTGTGTACCTCTACGTATTGTATGCAGTTCGAGCCAGTGGCTGATTTAACGCCACTGATGAGGTAATCTGCCCACTTCTGCATAGCTACACCTTTTCGCACCTTTATTTCAAGGTATTATTTAACGGTTGTTGCATTAGATATTGACATAATTTGTTGCCTTACAATGCAGGTTTGGACAATCATGCATCTGACCACGTATTCGGGGAGTTTAGAGCGCTGTCTCGTGATAATATTTAACAGGGATGAAGCTAGGAGATGTTGAGGAAGGGAGAGAAATTCAGTTGAGGGGACGCATAGCTACCTGCTTAACTATAACATTAGTTATTGGCGCTATACTACTAGTCGACAGTGTTTACATCGGATTAATGATTGGTTCACCGTGGTTTAACGAAGAATCCTCGTTCCTCTGGCACATGAACAACTACGTAGTTATGGAAGCCAAATACGCCTACAGCATCTTCGGATTGGCGACGCTGGCAATAGGCGGGTTAGCAACAGGATTGGCCATGGCTGCGTTCTTTTCGGTTAAAAAAACCAGAAAACACCTCTTTATCTTGATAGCGGCGTTCTTCGTTGCCATAATCATGACGGGATTAGGCTTCAACACCCTAGACTTTATGTTGGGATGCTTCTACTGGACAAACATGACTTATCCGCCGCCGGTGATGGTGCCGTTGATAGGAGCGGTAGACGTTTGGAACTTCTACTTCTTCTTCTTTGTAGCGCCTCTGTGGGCAAGCGGATTCCTAGTGGGTTCAGGAGCGTCCTACTTCACTTTCATTTATCACCCACGACAAGCCGTAGCCGCATACGTGACAAAGAAAAACTTGGGCAGCATGCTAAGCAAGAATCAACCCAAAACATACATTGCGGAAGCCCAAGTTTCCTGGAGAACCCGACGCCTAATCAAAGAAACCTTCGATGACCTAAACTAGCCAGGTTAACCCTGTTTTTCTATGTAAGCATTTACAAGCTTATCTAGTATAGCGCTCATCTTTTGTATTTCTTCCGAGATGGACCGCAATGAGGTTGTTGCCTTAGTCATAAAGAATCCAAGCTAACAATTTTACTGAAGACAAAGTAAGATTTAACCAAAATGCGTGAAATGGAAATACCACAAGAAAATAAAAATAGTAAAAATATAAACGCAGGCTTAAACCATGCGTTTGACGAGTTCGTTGATGGCTTCGCCGCGGTAGCCTGCTTCGCCGCCTGCACGGAAAGAGTTCTTGATTTGACCCTTGTAACCTTTGCTTGGCGGATGCAGTTTAAAGCGTGCTTCGATGTCTGGCAGGTTTTTGTATGCAACTTTGCAGTTGACGATGGCGTCTGCGAGTTCATCGATGGTTTTGTAGCCTGTTTTTTCTATGTTTTCAGCGAGTTTTTTGTCGCCTAAGTATCTGCCGCGTTTCTGCAACATTGCTAAGACGGTTTCTTTGGTGGGTTCGCCCCAGGTTACATAGTTGTTTACGCGTTGCAGCATGCCTTTGTAGGCGGGTCGGCTGTCGATGAGTATTGCGTGGTTAGTGTGGCTTAAGCGTAGGAGCTCTAGGGTTTCACGGGCTTCTCGCACTGCACTGATGGTTCCGCGGATTCTGACAACTACGAAGCATTTGCATTCTTCTATTTGTTGTGCCAATTTACTTCACCCAATCGGTTGTTGTGATTAAGTTGTAGGTTTTGGTTAATCCGTCAAAGATTGCGCAGGCATAGGATGGGACGGTTCGGGTTGAGCCGTAGCTTCTCATCCAGAGGTCTTTAACGCCTGCTAACCCCAAGATGACTTTGGCGACTTCGCTGGAAACCAAGCCTAAGCCTCTTGGACCGGGAACGATGACGACTCGGACGCCGCCGCATTTGCCCTCCACTTGGAAGGGTACGCTGTGGGGTTTACCGCAGCCGCATTCCCAACTTCCGCATCCCCGTTTAACTGGGATGATGTTGAGGCGTGCGTTGGCTGCTGCTTTTTCGATGGCGTTGCGGACTTGGCTGGCTTTACCTTGGCCTAATCCGACGTAGCCGTCTCTGTTGCCTACGGCGACTATGGCTTTGAAGCGGCTTTTTTCGCCGGCGTCGGTTTGTTTCTGTACAAGGTTAACGTTTATGACTTCTTCTTGCAGGTCTGGGATTAGCGAGTCGACGATTTGGGATTCACTGATTTTTATCCCTGATAGGAATAGGTCTTCAATGGTTGTGATTTTGCCTTCTTGAATCATTTTGCCCAAGCGGGTTCTTGGTACCCACTGTTCTAGGCTTGCTGCACGTCGTTCGCTGTCTCGACTTCTATCTCTTGGTTGACTTCTTCGACTCATTCTTACTTTCCACCCTTCTTTGCAGCAGCTTTTTTAGCTGGTGCTTTCTCTTTTGCCGGCGCCTTTCCTTTGGAGGCAGCTTTTTCTTTTGATGCTTTTCCTTTAGCAGGAGCTTTTGCTTTTGCAGCTTTACCTTTCACCGGAGCCTTTTCGGCTTTCTCTGCTTTTTCTTCAGGAGCCGCTTTGGCATGAGCAGCCTTGGCTTCTGCGGCTTTGGCTTTTGGAGCTTTCTCCTCTGCATGCGCCTTTTCTTTAACTGCTTTTACTTCGGGCTTGGCTTCTTCTTTGGGAGCTTTAACTTCGGCTTTCGGCGCAACTTTAATTTCTACCTTTGGCACCTCCACCTTGGCTTCAGCTTTTGGTGCTTCTACAGCTTTAACTTCAGCTTTAGGAGCGGCGGGTTTAACTTCATGTTTTGGAGCAGGCTTGCCTTCAGGTTTTGGTGCTGCCTTAGGTTTTGCTTTGGCTTGTGGTGCACTTTCGGGTTCAGGAGCAACTTGAGCACCTTTGAAGGAACCGACGATTGCCAAGCGAACCTTGCTGAAGTGTTCAGCGACCTTTTCAGGTTCAACCCCTTCAGCAGTGTACTTTGAGAATTTTGCCTCATAAGCTTCAGGGTCTTCGCTGCTTAACTCATTAGCGTAGCCTACAATGTGGTCGCCTTTAGAGCGGTATTCAACGATTTTTCCCTCGCCATGCGGTACCTCTACACCTGCGTCGATTACACCGTGAAGGACAGCGAAGACTTTGGCGCCTTTGGTTGGGTTAATTAATCCTAAGTCGAGGATGGCTGCGTCTATGCCTGCTGCTTTGGCTTTGAGTCCACAGAGCAAACCGGTAAGGTAGGCTGCTGGGAGGTTGCCGGTTGGTGCTTTCCAACCATATTTCTTGATGAGTTCACGGCTGTTGGCTGCGGCTAAAACTTGGTCGCCTATGGGTTTTGCAATGATGATCTGTGCGGTTGAGTTCCGTAATGAGGTTCGAGCGACTAAGCGGGGCCTGCCAGAAATGACAAGTGCCTTGCGTGCTTGGTAATCGGTTTTTCCTTCGCGTCTTCGACGTAGTTGTACGCGGTAATTGCTACTCTTTGCCACTTAACGTTTCCTCCATAAGTCATGCTCTTTTAAGTTGCGTTCTAACTCTGCGATAGAATCGAATCGTCCACTGCCCGCCATCCTATAGTACTGGGTATAGGTGGTTTCAGCTATCACTCGGCTGGCTTTGAGCGCGCGGAGTTTACGCCGCAACGAACGGATTTTTAGCATCCAAGCGTCTTTCTGAGTGACTTTTGCGTAGCCTGCGCCGGTAACGCTGCCCATTCCTCGGCGGCGACCTAGGCGTTTCTTTGCTCGGATGGTTTTTGCCCTAGAGCGGCTTACGCCTTTCTCGGGTAATGAAACGATGATTTTCTCGTGGATCAGCTTGCGGATTTCTTCACGTGTAATTGCTCCGTCCACGTCGTCCATGCGTGCGGGGTTAATCCAAACTCGGTTCTGACCGATTTTGAGAATTTGAGCCGCGAGCCGTCTTTGTCCACTTAAGTCAGTCATTGCTTTTTGTCTCCTTTCTTGGGTTTAGTTTTCGATTTAGTTTCTTTCTTTTTGGGTGCAGCCTTGGCTTTTTCTTTGGGCTTTTTTGCTTTGGGTTTTGCCTCTTCTTTCTTTGCTTTAGGCTTAGGCTTCTTCTTTTCGACCTTGGCTTCCTTTTTCTCTTCAGCGGATTCTTCTTCGGTTGTTTCTTCGGTTTCCTCTGCTTCTTCTTTCTCTTCAGTTTCTACTGCTTCGGCTTCAGCGGAGACTTTGATGTTTAGGATTTTAAGGTTGAGTTCTTTGGCTTTGGCAATGATGTCTGCGCGTTTGCGTTTACCGACTGTGTGGGCGATGCGGACTGCTTGAGTGTTGATGTCTACGCCAGATAGGTCTGCTACGTTGTAAACGATAACTTCACGGTAACCTGATGGGTGAACGCCGCGGGCAACTTTAGGGCCCTTGTAACCCATGCTTGGTCCTGGAGGCCAACCGAGGATTTTTCGGCGGATCTTGTTGTCGAGTCCGCGTGGTCGGCGCCAGCTTAAGCTGAAGCGGTCGTATTTCCAGCTTTCCGCCCGTACAAACTTGGGCTTCTTGTTTCTAGCGCGTTCCCTTAGGCGGAGTTCTTTGCGTGAGGGTGAAATTTTCTTTTCGCTCATTATGCCATTCCTTCGTTTCGTTCATAAATGTAGATGCCGTCTAGGAAGACGCGTGGGTCTTTTCCCCGTACCTTTGTGGACTGTTCGATGTTGGCGGCGGTTTGGCTGACTTCTTCAAGGTTTGTGCCTTGGATGATGATGTCTTCTGGTTCGATTTTGACTTTGACTTCGCCTAGAATGTCAACTCGGCGTGGTCTGCGTTCTCCTGTAAAGTTTTCGATGAGGACGGATTTGCCTTGGAGTTTCACAGATATGGGGAAGTGTGAGAAGACGATTTTCAGCTTGTAGGAGTAGCCTTTGGTTACGCCTGTGATCATGTTGTTGATGTGTGAGTAGATGGTTCCTACGAGGGCGGTTTCCTTTTTGCGTGGCCACTTGGCGAATATGCGGACGTTTTTGCCTTCGCCTTCTATGGCTACTGTTGCATAGGAGAAGTCGCGGGTAAGGTTTCCTTTGGCACCTTTAACGCTGACTTTTTTGTCAACTACACTGAGGGTTACGTCGTCTGGAACTTCGATGGTTCTTGATACTTCTGGAAGCCGCATAAGTTTCTTCTCCTAATACACGAAGGCTAAGAGCCTTCCTCCGATGTTCTTTTGTTCTGCATCCTTGTGGGCGATGACGCCTTTAGATGTGGATACAACCATGATGCCGACGTCTCTGGAGGGGAGGAATTTCTTTTCCCAGTCCTCGTACTCCGTGGATTTTACGGCAAAGCGTGGTTTAACTGGGCCACACTTGTTGATTCTGCCGAGGAGTTGGACTTTGAATTTTCCTTGACGTCCATCATCGATGAATTCGAATTCGCCTATGTAACCGTTAAGTTGCATGATGCGTAGGACGCGCCCCAAAAGTTTAGAGGCAGGGCTAATGATGCATTCACGTTTGTTGCGTGTTTCGTTGTTTATGATGGTTATGAGACCGTTTGTTAAAGTGTCCATTTTCTTTCTTAGCTCCTACTCATATTTTTTGAAACCCAATTTTGGAGCAGCCTCTCTAAAACATGTCCTACATAAATATAAATTGTAACGTCTGATAACGGGACCGTAAGAACCGCATCTTACACATGGACGTGCGCCTTTGCCGTATTTTCGTTCTTTCTTGACTTGCTGTTTTCCCATACATTCACTCTCTGTTTTAGACGATTTCTACTCCTAACGTTTGTTTTATGAAGAGAATTGATTCTTCAGGTGTTAACACGTGCTTGGGACCGATTGGTTGGCTTTGGCGTTTGCGGATTTTGATGCGTTGACCTGGACGGTTAACGGTAACGCAGATGTCCATGCCGAATATGCCGATTTCTGGGTCATATTTGACGCCTGGGATGTCGATGTGTTCTTTGAGTCCGAAGCTAAAGTTTCCGCGGACATCAAAAGCGCGTTTAGCGACTTTGTTATCGATGACTGGCATGACTTTCTTTAGGAAGGCAAGTGCTTCTTGTTTGCGCAGGGTTACGACAACTGCGATGGATTCGCCTTCACGTATGCCGAAGTCGCGGATGGTGCTTTTGGCTTTTCGTTTAACTGGGGTGCGTCCGGTGATTTCTTCGAGGACTCTGTTGGCTTTTTCTAGGGGTTCACCTGATTTGCCGACGTTGAGGTTAACCACGACTTTTTCGATGCGTGGTTTAAGCATCGGGCACTCTTCCCAAGTCTTAATCATTGCTTCTTCTTCACTCAACTGTTAATGCCTCCAAAGTGTTGATCAATGGTGCAGTTTCACCTATGCTGAAGATAAAGTCAAGGATTGTTTGGTAACGTTGGCCTTGGGCGTCTTCGATGACGACGAGGGCTTGGCGGCGTTTCTTGGCTTCTGTTTTTTCGATTTCTACGATTTTGCCCATTTTGCCAATGTTTTTGCCGCCTGTAATTAATGCAAGAGTGCCCTCTTTGGTTTTGAGGGTTTGTGTTACGGTTTTATCTGGATAGGTGACTTTGAGAACGTCGAATGTGTCGTAGGTGACTTCTGTGGGTTTCTTTGGGTCCGCAACTTTGACTAGCATAACTGAGCCGTCGTGAACGGCAATTTGTACTCCGTTAGATACTGTGGTTTTGCTTTCGACTCGCAGCAAAGAGGTGTTGGATTCTTCTTTGCTTATTGGAGCTACAATGAGTCCTTTGTGTGAAGGCATAACTCTGTAGTATTTGCCGCTGTCAGGTAAAGCAATGACATCCATTAAGCCAACTGGGATATCGTCTTTTCTGTAGACTTTCCCGTTGACTATCACTTTGCCTTGCGCAATGACGATTTTGCCTTCTTTTCTTGTTTGAGCTACACCTAGCATGTCACGTAAAACCAAGGTTAAGGGTAGACATTTGTGTAGTGAATGTGAACCTGATGAAGGCTTAACTACCCAAGGTAATTCTTTTCTGTGAATCTGCCAGAATGCTGGTGCTGGCTTACGTTTCAAACGTGCGGTCTTTCCTTTTTTACCCAAACTTATTCTCCTCCTTTTGCAGAGGCTTTCTCAGCGCGCTTTTTAGGTGCGGCTTCTTCTTCCTCTGTTTCTTTTTCGGCGGCTTCATTTTCGGCTGGTGCTTTCTCTTCTTCAACTTCTTCAGGCGCCGCTTCTTCTTCGATTTCTGGTTCTTCTTCAACCTTAGCCTTTTTCTTGGTTGGAGCCTTTGCAGCTTTGGCTGGCTGAGCTTTCGGCTTTTTGTTCTCTTTTTTCGCGGGCGCTTGTTTGCGTCCAATGATGGTGTCTTTGCGGTATTTGTCGTCGAGGTTTAGGTTGCGTATTTGGACTTTGGATGGGTGAACTGCCAAGAAAATGTTGGTTCCGTCGACTTTTTCACGTGTTAAGCCTTCCATGTAGATTCGGTAGGCTTTGAGGTCGACACGTGAAACTTTGCCTTCGAAACCCTTGTTGTCGCCGCGTAAGATGCGAACGGTGTCGCCTCTGCGGACGGGCAGGGTTTTTGCGCCTCTTGAAGCTTGAAGTTCACTTGAGAGCGGCGCAGCCATCATTTTGTGGCGTATGTGGGCTGGGGCGTTGAAAAGCCTTTTTCTTTGTTTACTGGGGTCTTTTACTGATTTCTGCATTATCTTTATTCTCCTACACTATTATGCTTGAGGCGCTTGCGATTCTTGGCCATCTTTCAGCTGCTTCTCTGGCTACGGGGCCACGGATTTCTGAGCCTTTCATTTCGCCTTCTGGAGTAATGATGACTGCTGCGTTATCTTCAAATTGAATCCAGACGCCGTCGATGCGGCGGTACGTTTTTCTTTGGCGGACAATGATTGCCTGGAACATTTTTTTACGCATGTCCGGTGAGCCTTGGCGGACGGAGACGGTGACTTTGTCGCCGACTGTGGCGGATGGGTAACGTCTTAGTCTGCCCTTGTAGCCCATGGCTTGTATTAAGCGTAGGACACGTGCGCCGGTGTTGTCTGCGCATTTCATTTCTGAGCCTGCAAGTAAGCCACGGCTGATTTTTTGTCCGTGTGATAGCATGCCTTTTGCGGTTAATGCTCTCTGTTTTGCTTTCGCTGCACACATTTTACTTCTCTTCTCCTACTTTTTCAACAACTACGAAGGAAACCGTTTTGCTCAGTGGTCTACACTCAGCGATTTTAACGCGGTCGCCTTCTTTAACGTCTAAACATGGTGGATTGTGTGATGGGATGTGTCCGTGTCTGCGTTCATATCGGACGAATTTTGATGAGAACTGCATGAATTCTCGGTCAACGATAACGGTTTTGTCCATCTTGGCTGTGTGAACTACGCCTTCTAGTACTCGACCTCGAATTGGGAGGGATCCGTGGAAGGGACAGTTTTTGTCGTCACAGGTCTTTTTTGGTTGCTTGAAACTCATTGACATATTACCATAACCTCTTTACGCTTTTCTTAAGCCGGTCTTCTGAGCTGGCGACCAGTAGTTTACCATCAATCTCAACGACTGCGCCGTCGTCGAAGGTAAAATCGAATGTTGCAGCTTCCTTTATGACGCTGCGTGTTCTGCCTTCGCCTTGGAAAGTGAAGGTGTTGCGGGTTTCACCTACAACTAAGCCGCCTACACCCATCAGGTTTGGGTTGGGGCTTTGGGCGACTAATCCTTTTGCTCCGATGAATTCATAACGGATAATGTCTGGAGTTACTTTCATTGGGAAGCTTTCTCCTCAGGTTCTTCTGTTGTTTCTTTAACCTCTTTTTTGGGCTTAGCTTTCTTAGCGGGTTTTTCCTCTTTCTTTTCAGCTACAGGAGCCTTGCGGAGCCCAAGTTTCTGTTCATTCTCAATGGTGAGGATTTGAGCGATGGTCTTGCGCAGTTGGCGGATGCGGGTAGGGTTTTCTACGGCGCCGCCTGCGTTAACCATGGTTCTAATGCGTGCAAGCTCAGTACGGAAATCGATCAGGCGCTGTTCACGTGCTTCCTCTGATAGGGCCGCGATTTCTTTGATACGCATAACTGGCATTACTGTTTCTCCTCCGCTGGTTTAGTTTCTGTTTCAGGTGCTGCTTCTTGGGCTGGTTCAGGTGCGGATGCTGGTGCTGCTGGAGTTGGTGCGGGAGTTGGTTCGCTGGTTACGACGACTGCTGCTTCGGTTTCAGGTTCAGGTTCTATGATTGTGACTTTGTCTGGGAAGAATGCGTCTGCAGGCATAAGCTTCACTCGGACCCCGATCATGCCGGGTTTAAGCTGGACATGTGCTTCGGCGGTTCGCATGGCGCGTGCGGCTGGTTCGCCGACGATGGGAAAGTGACCTGCCCTAAATTTCTCGAAGCGTGCGCGTTCAGTGGTTAATTTGCCGCTGATAACGATTTCAGCTCCGAGTGCGCCTGCTTCCATAACTTGGTTGAGTGCCCAGAAACCTGCGCGTCTGAAGTGGACACCGCGTTCTAATGCTGAGGTAACGCGGTTTGCGACGACGTGGGCGTTGAATTCTGGGACTTCAATTTCTGAAACTGAAATCTGTGGATTGGAAACTTTGAAGTTGCGTTCCAGAGAAGCGGCGAGTTCTTTGATGGTTTCTCCGCCTCTGCCGATAACTAAGCCGGGGCGCATGGCGTAGATGACTACGTGGGTGCCCAGCGGGGTTTTGGACAAGTTGACTCCGCCGTATCCGGCTCTTTCAAGTTTTCTCTGTAAAAACTCATCTATTTCTGTGCGTTTAATTGATTCTGTTATGAACCTTTTTACTATGCTCATTTACTGTTCTCCTGATGTGGGTTTCTCTTCGAGCACGATTTCTATGTGAGTCATGATATCATATTTTGGTGATGCTCTGCCGTGTGCTCGCGGGGTGTAACGCTTAAGTTTGACACCTTGATATGCGGCGCTGTGCATGATTCGGAGGCGATCAACGTCTAAGCCCTTGTTTTCTGCGTTGGCCTGAGCAGCCTGCAAAACAAGGAGGACTGCTTCAGCAGTTTTTATGGGGTATCGACCTACGCCACAATTCTCCATGCCGCCTTTGTGGCCAAGTTTCTTAATGTATCTGGTGTAGGGGACAGGTCGCTTTTTGATGGCGACGTCGCGCAGGAAATCTTTGGCTGGGGCAAGGTCCATGCCGCGGATAGCTTTTGCTACTTCACGTGCGGCTTTGTGGGAAACCTTTAGTTCTCTTCCACTGGCTTTCGCTGTTTTTTCTGGATTAAGCATTTCTTCGATTATTGAGTAGCCCCATTTTGGCATTTTTATATCTCCGATGCGCAAACAAACACGTAAAAGCAATTTATATGGCTTTCCGTATCACAACTAAGATTTTACTCTTAACTGACTGAGTGGTTGTTCCTGCGAAGGAACTATTCGAACGCGTGAGGTGTACAGTTTCTGGATTACTTTTACGCTTTTATAGTTTACCCAAAAAACCCACCATTTGCACTAAAAATCGTTTTCTAAGCATTTTTTAGGGTAATTTCAGCCCTTAACTCCAACGTTTGGCTTCGCATCTTTCAAGCTACAATATTTATCGTTCCGCGCTAATTACGATAGATGTGTTTTGGTGCTTAGTATGCATAAGAGTAAAAAAGAGAAAATCGAAGGATTAGAACACCACAAGCAGATTATAAGAGAAAAAGAGCTGAGGAAAAAGGAGAAAAAACAAGCTCTGCTCCTATCTGGCTTAAAAAGGTAGGCATGAACCTGTTTGTAATTGCCTATCTACCACAACAACAAGCTATATCCAACCCTGACTGAGTTTAAAGAGGAGAATTTGTTTTGACAGCTTATGAACAAGAAAACATAGAGGAAAAAGACAGCACAACCATACTAAGAACAGTACCCTACGAAAACGGATTCCACTTTAACATCCAAACAGGCACCTACACCGGCACAACCGCCCTTAGCCTAGAAGACTTCTCAGATAAACTCAAAACCATCGACTCCGACTCAGTCGCCTATCACTATTACCGAGGCGACATACAAAGGTGGATCGACGACACCTTAGGTGACAGAGACTTCGCAAACAGCCTATGCTTCATCAAAAGGGGCATGAGTGGGGAGCAGTTGCGGCAGGAATTGGTTAAGCTTCTTGATAAGCGGATTACTGATTTGAAGAGTTTGAAGTGGGTTGAAACCGAAGGAATATAGCGGATTGACATTTTAGCATTATCGACAATTCGTAGTGTGCGGTGGATTCGGGCATAACTTAAAATAGCAATCAAGCGCCTAACCCACAGTTAGGTATAACTCCATGAAAAACTGGAAACTAATAGGCAAAATAGCCACCTACTTCACCCTCACAGCCGCCGTAATCACTGTTATCTTAGCCATAATCACTTACCTCACACTTGGAATGACTTACACCGAGCCGCCCATAGAATACGTCACTTTCGTAGTCCTCTCAACGATAATGCCCTATTTGCTAGTCACCATCTTCTCATTAATCGTTGCGGTCATGTCAAAAGGAGCCGAAGAACCACAAGAAATCCCAGAAGACGAAGCATTACCTCCAGCCGAACCAGCTGAAGATAATGCCTAATTTTTTTATCAAAAAAAGACCCCCGTAATTCTTGCAATTTGATACAGGCAATATTTATTCATTTAGGGTAGTCTAATTAAGCGAAAAAGGCAAGAAACAGCCAAACCATGGAAAAATGCGTTGGCGCACCCGTTAATTGGCTTTGAATTTTATGTACACCGCTATAGCTGCGAGTGCTCCCACCAGCGCTGCAAGGACTGCAATGATGAAGAAATAAGTGCCCATTTGGGTGTTGGTTGATTGGGTAACGTAGGGCTGCATTAGCGGGTACCTGTCGGCGGAGTTCTGTGCCAAAAAGTAAGGTGTATCGCCGACGCCGTCGCCGTTGCCGTCTGCCCCAGTGTAGTTGCTCCAGTAGTTGCCTTCTCTGCCATCGTCCCAGTGATCTGGGAAGTTAGATGGATATAAAACCAGAAGGGGTTTACTGCAGTTTCTAAAATTATTTTGGATAAAGGTGTTGTTTCCTGTCGGGGGCTCATGAGAAGCAAGGTTAAGCATCACAGCCAAGGAAGAATTTGAAACGTCATTTTCGTATATTTTGCTGTTTAGTGAATTAACAAAGAAGGCTGTTGTGCAGTTGTATATGCTGTTTTTGGAGACAACAAAATTTTGACCATTCACCGAAACCCCGCAATCGCCGTTTACCATCATGTTTTGGGTTACCACTGAATTGGCACCTTCTAATATTATCGACTCATTAACCGAGAAAAAAGTATTCTTCGTAATCAAGTTGTCGCATCCGCCATCGTAATCCGAAATCCCAGTATAGCCACTGCCAAAAGTATTGCCCTCTATTAGATTGTTTGAGCAATCGTTTAACTCAATCATTGAGCCCAAAAAAGTGTTGTTTACTATGGATATTTGGTTTGTGGATTCCATCAGTATAGCGTATGGGTAGCCCTGTGTTATGTTGTTGTTTTCCACCTTGATGTTGGTGGAGTTTTGGAGCCAGATGGGTATGGTGAATTGTTTGATGTTGAGGTCTGTTATGGTTATGCTGTTTCCGTTTAGGATACTTATTCCGGTGGCTTGGTCGCCGATGGTTTGTGACCAACCCTGCAACGTGTAGCCGACTCCATCGAGGACTATGTTGTCTTTCTGGATTAGAATGGTTTCGTTAACTATGTCACCTGTTAGTGTGTAGGTGTTTCCCTCGCGCTGGATAGGCGCATTTGTGGCGTTGAGGCTTCCATCGCTACCGACGCAAATGGTATCCATGGGGAAATGCCGTGTTGTAACCCAGTAGTATTGATGGTCGGTTGAGGTGGGACCTACCACTTGGTAACTGGTGTTGGATGCTGCTGGTGCCGTCCACAGGATATGCGCCGCTGATGGCAGGTTTTGCTGTTGGGACAACTGAGTCGGGAAATAGGTGAAGCTGACTCCGCCCAATAAGAAAACCGCTACTACCGCAAGGGTTATTGCGAGTATGGTTTTGTTTTTTTGGGCGCTCATAGAGTCACTTCTTAGTATAACCTGGAGTTACCAGTTCATATGTGCAGTTGCCCTCAAATATTATAGGGGTAGAACTGTAGAGATTATGACAGGCGGTTTCCATTATGTTAGAAGGCGATTGGGGAAGAATTTCTGCGGCTGTTTGGGTATAGTTAATGTTTGATTGCAGATCACCTACTTGATGCTGGACCTTTACGTCTTGGAGTGACTGAGGAATATTGGAGTATACTATGCCGCCTGCAACGATGAGCAGAACTGCCAAGCCACAGGCAAATGCCGCTAAGAGGAATTTTCTGTCTTCCAACACCTTTGGTTTCTCCCGAGTTCTTGTATGGAAGAACAATGGGGCTGAGGATACTTAATTCTACAGTGTTGAACACATTATCTCAAGAGTTCTCGGGCGTTCTAAAGCTTTGAACACGGATGCCCTTAAATCAGAGCCATCTCTACTGGAAAGAAACAGTGGGTATACCATGGGCTCAGATAAGACGGAGGATGTGTTGCGGGGAACAACGCTTGAAGTCTACCGTCTTCTGCTCAAAAAAGGCAAACCCCAGGGAACCCGCGAAGTTCAAAGAGCCCTAAACTTAAGCTCGCCGTCGCTGGCGGTTTATCACCTCAATAAACTGGAGGATGCTGGTTTGCTGAAACGGCAGAACGGCAGCTACGTCATCGACAAAGTCATCTTAGAAGACACCGTTAAAATCAGCCGTTTCCTCTTTCCAAGATACTTGTTCTACGCTATTTTTGCAGTCGCTGCGCTTATAGTTGATTTGACTTTTTTTATGCCTGCCACTGTAACAAGCGGCTACTTTTTTGCGGCGGCTGTTATTGCAGTGTGTGCGGTAGCTTTTTGTGTAGAGACTATTAGGTCACAGTTAAAAGGCAGAATTTGAGTTAACATCATTCAAAAAAGTTTGTTTTGCATTTGCTCTGCTTGTAGATTTCGTCACAACCCGCCTGCAACCCACTACGCAACCTAAAGCCAAAATACAAACTGCCGCCAAGCCCCCGAGAAGATGTTGAGTAAGGGCGAGATTCTCTTCTTCTAACAATAGAAAAAAGTGGTTAGGGAGAGAGTTTTTTGCCGCATTTTGGGCAGTACTGGGCTTCTCCGCCGACTGGGTTACCACATTGGGTACAATACTTAGTTGTTGCGTAAGTTATTGGCTGAGTGGAGGGTGGTGCATATGTCGGGGGTGCATATGTTTGGTAGGGCTGTGCCGGAGCAGCTGGCGCCCGTTGATAGGTGAGTGCGAGGACGCCGCCAATTAGGGCTAATATGTTTATTCCGCTAAGTATCGAGAAGACTATGATTAGGGTACCGTATTTTGAGTGTTCCTCCGGATGCGCCATGAGACTCTGAGCAAAAACAACCAGTAAAACGTTAGCGATTATAAGCCAAACTCCAATTACGATTAACAGGAGAAACGCGCCGACGATTATGCCCAGTATGCCGCCGATTAAAGTCAAATAGTAGGCTGCACTCGGCGGATTACTTGCTTGCTGATTAGCCATTCTCTTGTCCCTCAATACCTTGCGGTATTATCTCTTGGTTGTGGGGTATAAAACTATGGGCTGAGTAAAAAACGCGTCAACTTTTCGGCCTAAGATTTGTTAATGTTTATCTTTAAAGAGAGAACAGTCTATTATAATCAGGAAGCAACTTCAATGGCGTCCAAAGATGAGAAAATCACTATGCTACATGGCGCAGGCGGCACAGTCATGCATGACCTCGTCAAAAACTATATTGTCAAAGCCTTCGGCGGCATAGGCAACGCAGAAGTCCCCATAGAAGCCATGGATGATGCAGCAGTCGTAGGCGACATAGTCTTCAAAAGCGACTCACACGCGGTAAAACCCATATTTTTCCCCGGCGGAGACATCGGACGCATCGCCATCTCAGGCACCGTCAACGACATCAGCTGCTTAGGCGCCCAACCGTTCGCGTTGGCTTGCGGCTTGATTTTGGAGGAGGGTTTGCCAATTTCAGATTTAGAACGCATACTGGGCAGTATGAGAACAGCCTGCCTTGAAGCAGACGTGGGCATAGTCACCGGCGACACCAAAGTCGTTGAGAAAGGCGCGTTAGGCGGCTGCGTAATGAATGTTTCAGGCATCGGCAAACGCACCCCCGCATTGGAAAGTAACTTGGCGGTTGTAGGGAAAACTCGGATGCTAAACGCCCGCTGGACCCTGGACTCGAACTTGACAGTAGGCGACAAAATCATACTAAGCGGCGCCATCGGCGATCACGGCGTTGCAGTTCTCTCTGCACAGCAGGGCCTCAAGTTTGGCAGCGATATCAAATCCGACGTGAAACCGCTTAACCGCATGGTACAGGCACTGCTGGGCGAAGTGGGCGGAGTCGTCGCAATGAAAGACCCCACCCGCGGCGGATTAGCCGACGCCCTAAACGAGTGGACCGAAAAATCCAAAGTCGGCATCCTAACCCAGGAAAACAAAATCCCAATCCACCCAGACGTCCAGACCGCCTGCGAAATGCTTGGTCTGGATCCACTCGAAATCGGCAACGAAGGCAAACTCATTATCGGCGTCGTTCCGGGCAAAGCTGAGGAGGTACTAGAGTTTCTGCGGCAAACCCCCCAGGGTAAAGAGGCGCAAATAATCGGTGAAGCCACCGCTGTGTTCAGGGGTGTTGCGATGCAGACGGCGGTCGGCGGAAAACGTATCATAGCTCGCCCCGTCGGTGACCCCGTGCCAAGAATCTGCTAGAGCCCACACAGGAGCATGGAACCAATTGAGACAATTAGGTTCGTGGGTATTCGGTTGATGCATGGATCCACATTCACATCCTGACTGCTTCACATGGAGTCATGTACCGTGTGTCTGAAAAACGGGTTTTCACACCGAAACAGAGGCAGGAAAACAGTCATACAGCCTAAAGCAACCGCCCCACTTGCAGTCTTGCGGCACAGTTAAAACCGCCACACTCGCATAAAGAGAAAAAAGCTTATCGAACTTGACAAAAAACTGTGCAGTCGAAAAAATCGGATTTAAAACATGACTTTTTGTTGCTGTGAGGGTGCAGTCACATTATTATTTATGCTGCGAAGGCGAATAGTATAATAAAGTCAGCTTAAACGCAGGTGTTTCCCCTCTCTCTTCCTGAATTTCCCTTATCTGCGTTTAAGCTACTTTCTACTTGCAAAAATTTATCATTCACAAAGAAAAATAGCAGCCAAGTTATCGCTTTAGTTTCTAAAACGCTGAAACGACACTAAGAATATAACCTGTGGTGCACATGTATGTATAATCTTATTTGGAGAGGGGAGAACAATATGGCTCAAATCGAAGAATTAGAGAGAAGAGACAGAGGAGAAAAAAACTACCGAATCGACATAGGTGCATATGGCAGCATATGCATTGAAGCGCCAACAAAAGAAGAGTGCTTGGAGCTCTTCAAAGAAGTTACCAGCACCAAACGGAACCAGCGAATCGACGAAGCAATAAGATAAGCACCCAAAATATTTTCAACCCATTTCTATTTAGTTTTTCCTTTTTTAGGTCTCAACGTTTAAGAGTTATTAACACTCATTAGCCCTAGTTAGCCAGTTAGGCGCAACTTATGGCTGAAGACCGACCCATACGCAAACCCCGAATCGAAACACTTTCTGACTTAATCTTTGGCTTAGCGCTCTCCATTGGTGCCTTAACATTGATCGGGCAACCGCCGGACAATGCGGGGCAACTGATCCAATTCATTCTTTTCTATGCTTTTAGCTTCATAATCTTAATCAGCGTTTGGTATGGCTACACACGCACCATGGCGCTGTTGCATTTTGAAACAGGCGGCTTGGTTGCGGCTAATGTTCTGTTGCTGTTTCTGGTCTCGATTGAACCTTACCTATTCAACCAACTGTTCGGAACAAACGCACAACTCGTAGAAGATGTCTCTATACTCTACGCGATTGATTTAGGCTGTTTATTCCTCATACAAAGCATCTTTGCCAACGCCATAGTCACCGATAAACACTATACAAAAGAGAATCTCCGAGAATTCAAACTCAGACGAAACACGTTCCTAATAAGTTCAGCTTTGTTCTTTATTTCGACGATACCGATCTTTTGGAGCTGGACCATAACCATAACAAGCAGCATAGTGGTGCCTGTAAGAATAATATTATGGCTGCTGACGCTCCTATTGCCAAACTTCAGACGCTTATGGGAAAAAACCCACCCAACCTGAAGCCATCAACTAACAGGCCATTGCTCTATCAGCAAACGATCTTGGTTGTAAATCTAAATTATAACAAGGTGCGCCCACAAACGATTATATGGAAATGCGTTACCTACTTTTGCCTAAAGGAGTTTTGTTTGTGAGAAGATCAATTGTAGCGACAGTAGTTATTGTGATTATCGTAATTGCAGGGTTCGCAGTTTACCTTGGTTTAACTTACCCCAGAACAACCGTTGATATTCCAGTTTCTTTCTCAGCAGGCGTAGATTCCCAGACTGCATCGTTTGACCAGCCTTTTCTAGACGATAAAGCTCAGGTTACAGTAGCTGTTCAGAGCGGCGTTGCAGTTTGGCAAGCCCAAATCTTAAGCGGTGACCAAGTCGTATGGGAACATACCGCTGCACAGGGCGGACAGCAAAGCTACACCAGCGACTGGATAGATTTAGCCTCTGGAAGCTACAATTTGACTTTCAGATTAATCGGAGCCGGCTCGTTGGAGGCTACCGTTACAGTTTCGTCTAAAGGCGGCTTCTGGTAAAGCACAAGCTAAGCGCTAAGTCATTTTTTAGAGGGCATTTGCGGATGCGTTTTTTGCCCAGACCCGGCAGGTGCCTTCGCTGCTAACCATGCAGGCGCCCACGGGTTTAGCTGGGGTGCAGGCGGACAGGAACAGTGGGCACTGATCGGGTTTGATTTTGCCGACTATGACTTGGTGGCATTGGCAGCCGGTGTGGATGTCTTTGCCCTCTTGGGGTTTGAGGCCATATTTTTTGCATGCATCATAATCTGCTAGGGAGGACTTGAGCTGCAGGGCTGAGTTGGCTAGCTTGCCGATGCCCCGCCAGTTTCCATCAGCAACATCGAAGGCTCGGCGCATCATCTCCAAGGCTTTTCTGTTGCCCTCAGGATTAACCACTCTGGAGTACT
Source organism: Candidatus Bathyarchaeota archaeon (assembly GCA_963702095.1). Taxonomy (GTDB): domain Archaea; phylum Thermoproteota; class Bathyarchaeia; order Bathyarchaeales; family Bathycorpusculaceae; genus Bathycorpusculum. Next base: position 451,109 of record OY969706.1, on the reverse strand, counting down.
CGTTTTCCAGTTTAGCGTCACCGACGCTGCATTGTTTGAGAATCAAGTAGATGGACATTAACACGTCATTGGGTTCAAACCCCGCAACAACAGTGGGCATACGGTAGACATCGGTGAATAATTCATAGGGTTTGGTGCCGATTATGGCGCTCACGTGCCCCGGCGCAATAAACCCGTCAATTTGCAAACCCTCCACGCCCAAAAGCAACTCCATAGCAGGCGGAATCAGGCGGTGAGAAACAAGGAAACTGAAGTTTTTGGGTAAATCGCCCAGTGCCTCAACCGCGGTGATGGGTGCAGTGGTTTCGAAGCCGACAGCATGGAACACAAAGTCTTTTTCCGGTTCCTTTTTAGCCATTTCCACCGCGTCTGAAAGTGCATAGACGATTCGGACGTCTGCGCCGGCGGCTTTGGCGTCTATAAGCGAGGATTCACTGCCTGGCACACGCAACAGGTCGCCGAAGCATGTTAGTACTTTACCCTGTTTCGCCAAAGAGACGGCTTCATCGACTTCTGCGGCGGGAACAATGCAGACGGGGCATCCTGGTCCAGCAATCACCTCAACGTTTGGGGGCAGAAGGCTGCGTAATCCAAAATGAGTTATCGTCCACTCGTGGGTTCCGCAGACATGGCAGATTTTGATTTGCCCAGTTTTGGGTGCGACTGCGCGTATTTTTTGGGCAATACTATAAGCAACTTCTGGGTTTCTGAAGCGGAGATTCTCCGACATGCCTATTCCTCGCCGGCGGAAGCTAACACGTCTTTCCAGAGGCTAAGGGTTTCAAGTGCCTCTTTCTCTTCAAGAACCTGGATCGCGTAGCCAGCGTGGACCAGCACGTAATTGCCCAGTTTAGCCTCCACAAGCGACACATTAACTTCGCGCAAAACGCCCTGTCCGAAGTCAACCTGGGCTTTTTCGCCTGATAATGACATGATTTTGGCTGGAATAGCTAAACACATAAGCATCAGATACCCAGAAAATGGTTTGAAGCGCGATAAAAACAGATTGGTCTAAAAAACAGATTTTGATGCTACAACTGCCTGTCCGAACGAGACTCCTCCATCGCCTGCCGGTACAGATTCATGCACAAAGAACCGCAGGCCTTCGGCTTCGACCATTTGGCGGATGGTCTGGGCGAGGATTTGGTTGCATGCTGCACCGCCTGTGAAACCCACGTTTACCGTGCCCTCTGCAACGGCTTTTTGGATAGCTAACTCTGCTAAGCCACAGGCGAGATAAACGTGAGTTGAATACGCCAAATCCGCCGTGGAAGCCCTGCCTGAAGTGTCATAAATTGATCTGATAAGGTTTGCAGTCTCTAAAACGTCGCCTTTGAACAGGGGTTTTAGGGCTAACGCGTCCTCGCCCTGCATTGCCGCTGACTCAAGTTTCATGGCGGGTTCCCCCTCGTAGCTGCGTTCAAAACAGACGCCCAACAAGGCTGCAACCGCATCCAAAACGCGTCCACAACTGGTGGTTTCAATGGTTCCCATGCCAGTTTTAAGCTGCTCCACTATTAGCTGGGCTTCTGTTGCGCCATGGGGCAGGTGCTCAAAATTTTTGCTAAGCCAAGCCTCTATGTTAACGCCTGCTTTCTGAAGCATACCAGCTGCGATACGCAGCGGATACCGGCTGGCTAAGTCGCCGCCCAAAAGGGGCTGAGCCTCCAAATGCCCCACCCGCCGAAACTCCGCCGATTCTGCGGTGCAGTGGAGGATTTCGCCGCCCCATGCTTCGCCGCCTAAACCGTAGCCGTAGCCGTCACAGACTACCGCCACTACATCGTCTAAGCCGTGTTCCGCCATCAACGCCGCCGCATGGGCATGGTGATGCTGCACCTGAACAAAGGGCAACCCATTCTGCTGAGCCATTTCTTTTGCGAGTCGGGTGGTATTGAATTTGGGGTGCAAATCGCAGGCGAATGCTTCTGCATGGGTGTTTGTGAGGTGCTGGAGGTGGTTGGTGGCTTGGCGGAGGAAGTTTTCTGTTTCGATGTTTTCTACGTCGCCGATGTGTTGACTGATGAAGGCTTTATCATCATAGAGTACAGTAGAGGTATTGTTGAGTTCGCCGCCTAAAGCGACGATGCTGTGTTTGGTTCTGTGTTTTAGGCGGATTGGAGCTGGGGCGTAACCGCGGCTTCTGCGGATAAACACAGGGTGACTACCGTGGACGCGCATGACGCTGTCGTCGCATCGGTGGGCGATTTTGCGGTTGTGAAAAAGGAAATAGTCGACGGTGCCGCCTAGGATTTTGATTGCTGCTTCGTTGTCTTTTACGATGGGTTCGCTGGCGGGATTGGCGCTAGTCATCACAAAGGCTGAGTCCTCGACTTGGTCGAAGAGCATGTAATGCAGCGCCGTGTAGGGCAGCATGACACCGACGTTGTGCAGGTTGGGCGCAACCATCGGAGAGAGGCTGTAGTCTTGGTTTTTGTTTAACAGGACGATGGGGCGCTGTGGAGAAGTCAGTAGATCCTGCTCTTTGGGACTTACTTCGCCGAAAGTTTTTGCCGCCTCAAAGCTTCTAGCCATTATTGCAAAGGGTTTTTCGCGGCGATGCTTAGTTTCCCGTAGCCTAGAAAGCGGCTTCTCAAGCGTGGTGGAAGCGGCTATGTGGAATCCACCATACCCTTTGACGGCTAAGATTTTGCCTTCAGAGAGCAGTTTCCCCGCCAACCGCACAGGGTCAACGGCGCCTACAGGTTCTCCGCGGTTAGTTGTCAGGAAGGCTTTGGGTCCACAAGTTGGGCACGCCACCGTCTGCGCATGGAAACGACGGTTCGCCGGGTCCTCGTATTCGCGCCCACAAAAACCGCAGATTGGAAACTCACGCATGGTAGTGTTTTCTCGGTCGTAGGGCAGTCGCTCGATGATGGTGAAGCGTGGGCCGCAGTCGGTGCAGGTGATGAAGAAGTAGTCGAAGCGTGGGTTGTTGGGGTCGCGGAGTTCTTTGAGGCATTGGTTGCAGATGGCGATGTCTGGGGGTATGATTGAGCCTGAATTTTCTGCTTCCTGCGAGCTCTTGATTATGGTGAACTGGATATACTGGGGTTTGCCCGTTAACTGGCTTTTTTGAATTTTGTCTATTCTTGCCAGCGGCGGCTTCTGTGCAGCCGAATCCACCAGGAACCCCTCGATACCCTGTGCGGTGCCTTCCAAGAGCACTTCGACGCCAGCGTCGCCCCTGTTGCGAACATACCCCACCAAACCATGCTTAACGGCGGTGCGGTAGATGAAGGGACGGAAACCGACGCCTTGAACAATGCCTGAAATTAGGAGTTTAACCCGCAAAGACCAAACCTTACTTATTTCTGCGTCAAGTTTTCTCTTATACATTTCTAGGGTTATGTTGGGAAGCTTTAAAACAAAGAAGGCTCATTCAAGGAATGTTTGAAAATGAAGCCCTTAACCTTTACCGTTGCATTCATACTCACCGTCTGCGTAATCATCGCTGGCATCGTCCTGTTCCCAGACATCTTAGGCAAAGCGGCAACAACCAACAACGAAATCGTCTTCGGCTTGTTTTTGGGGCCGTTCTGTGTGTTTCTGGGTTTGGGTTGGCTCGGCGAAAAACTGGTGCTGAAACTGCTCAAAAAAGAGTAGCCTTTTTGACTTTACTTGGTGGGATGGGATAATAGGTACTTTGCACGTTAAATAAGGCATGGGTTTAATGGATCAGTTCCGACGCCCAACTGGGCTTCAAGGTAGAATCGTCGCGTCAGTAATGAATAGGGAGCATTGGGCGCTTACAACTTGGGGACTCACATATGCAACCCTCCAACCGAACTTTACGATTTTGGATTTAGGATGTGGAGGCGGCAAAACCGTCAACCGCTTAGCCCAACAGGTGCCGCAGGGAAAAGTCTACGGCGTTGATTACTCAGCCGACATGGTGGCGTACGCCAAAAAGGTTAACAGGAAATTCGTCGAGCAGAACAGGGTGGAAATCGTTGAAGCCTCAGTTGGAAAAACAGGGTTTCCAAGCGACTTTTTTGATTTGGTGACGGCTGTTGAAACATACTATTTCTGGCCCAGCTTATCCACTGCTTTCAAAGAGATAATACGGGTGCTTAAGCCAAAAGGCAAACTGCTGATGATTAACGAGATGGTTAAAGACGGCGTCTATGAAATAAAAAAAGCCGAAACGATAAGAAAAGCTCATGTGCACCTTTTTGGGCTTGACGAAATATGCGAAATGCTGCGGTCGGCGGGGTTTGTGGAGGTTGAGGTTTTTAGAAAGAAAGACTCGGCTTGGAACGCTCTTAGCACCCAAAAACCTGCCTGTTAAAGCGCTCTAAGTATGCGTTTTTGCACTTTACCTGCTGCATTCAACGGCAAATCGCCCAAAAGACAGACTGCTCTTAGGGATTTGTAAGCTGCAACTTTGCCATTAACAAACTCCTTCAAATCCGCTTCGGAGACTTGGGCGCCGTCCTTGAGCACTACAAACGCCACTGGCACCTCACCCGCTGCCACATCAGGTTTACCCACCACTGCGCAGAGTTTTACTGCGGGGTGTTCGTAGAGGATGTCTTCGAGTTCTCGGGGGTATATGCTGTAGCCTTTGTGTTTGATGAGGTCTTTTTTGCGGTCGACAATGTAATAGTAGCCGTCGCCGTCTACGCGGGCGATGTCACCTGTCAAAAGCCACCCACCACGGAGCACCAAAGCGGTTTCCTCGGGGTGGTTCCAGTAGCCCTTCATAACCTGCGGTCCCCTAACAGCCAACTCTCCAACCTCACCCACCCCAAGCGTTCTATGCCCAGTTTCTAAATCCACAATGCGCGCATCTGTATTGGGCAGTGGCACTCCAATCGAACCCACCCTCACCCGCGCCCCCTCGACTGGGCTGCAATGCGTAACAGGCGACGCCTCAGTCAACCCATACCCCTCCGCCAACAACCCACCCGTAACCAACATGAACTGTTTCTGCACCATTGGCCGAAGCGGCGAAGCACCCGAAATGCACACCCGAATCGACCTCAAATCGTAGTTGGCTATGTCGGAGTTAGCTAGGAGCATCTGGTACATGGTTGGGACACCGCAGAAGACGGTGACTTTATGCTGCCGGATGGCTTGGCAGGCTTTGGCCGCTTCAAACTTGGACAACAACACCATCTTCGCCCCTAAACTGGCTGGCACGGTTAGGCTGGTTGTCATGCCGTAGATGTGGAAAAGCGGCAACGCCGTAAGGAAGACATCTTGCGGTGTTCCCTCTATGGCTACGGCGAAGGCGTAGGCGTTTGAGACGAGGTTGCGGTGGGTTAACATAGCTGCTTTGGGTGTGCCTGTGGTGCCACCGGTGTATTGCAACGCCGCCGAATCTTCTGTTGGATCGATTGGGATGTTGGGATTGCGGCTTGAGCTGTCTTTGAGTAACTTTGGGAAGCCGCATTCATCTAAGCCAGTGACGATGACATGTTTGATTGATACTTTTTCCTTGACTTTCTCCACAACAGGGCACAGCGTGTCCAAGGTTACGAGGGTTTGGGCTCCTGAATCGCTGAGTTGAAATGCAACTTCGCGCTCCCGATGCAGCGGACTGAGCGCCGTCACGACTGCGCCTGCTTTGAGGGCTCCGAAGTAGGCGATTATGAACTGGGGAATGTTGGGCAGGTAAAGAGCCACGCGGTCGCCTTTTGCTATGCCTAACCCAATCAGGGCATTCGCGAATCGATTACACAACGAATCCAATTCCGAATAAGAATAGGCTGTATCGCCAAAAACAACAGCTATGTCATCTGGGGCTTTTTTTGCATTTACCTCAAGCAATCCCTGAAGCGCAACACACGAATAATCCAAACGCTTATGCACCGACTGCCCGTCCAATAAACAGCTACGCCTCAGAAACTTCAGGTTCAATCAATACAGCGGTTCCAGTCGCCGAAAACAACACAATGTTAGATTGCCCTATACTTGAAGTCTCCACGTCTAACCCGATGATGGCGTTTGCCCCCAAAGCGGCGGCTCGCGCTTTGACGCGGTCGATGGCTTCCCAACGTGCCTTCTCCATCTCAGAGGAAAAAGCCGTGACTTCACCGCCAACCATAGATTCCAATCCCCCCACAAACTGGCCAAGGATGCCCCGTGTCCGCGGAGTCATGCCTGTGACGACGCCGAAGACCTTCTTGATTTTGTAGCCTGCAACCGTCGGGGTAGTTACGATTAGGAACTGCGAGTTTGAAGCGAGTGAGGTGCCGCATTTTGTGCAGAAACCTGCACCTTCAGGATTTATGCTTCCACATCTGGGGCAATTCATTTCTTTCACCTAAGGGATAGTCGAGGTTTGTTCTTTATAGTTACTTCTCGGTTGCCTTCTTTTAGTCTTGCGTAGTGGGCGTAGAATTCGTAGGTTTGCTCCATTTCTTTGGTGTAGGTGAAGGGATAAACGATGACTTCTGAGAGGGCAAAGTTAAGTTTGAGAACTCTGTTTTCAAGTATGAACAGTTGATCCTGCGGTTTATCAGTTAAGATAACGGTGACGACGTCGCCGACTTGGAGTTTCTCACCCAAGGTTTGCCCGCTGCCGAAGGCTTCGCCGAGACTAATAACACCGCCATAATCGAACACTATGTAGGGGCCGCCGTCGCGTATCATCGCCCAGCAGTCTAATTTGGGAACCTGCGTTTCAAAACGGGTTTTAAGCGCCCTAAACTCTTCTTTGCCCAATTGCACGACTAAGTAGTTATGCCAGTTTTTGGATTCATCGTCTCGCATATGAAAAAACTGCATGCATCTAACCACAGTAATAGCCATCAAGCTTGACTAATTAACAGTTTGCATTAAAACAAAAAGGGAAATAAGTCGTGACTGCCACAAATGACAAGGGGCTAGCTTGAAATCACTTATTATCGTGTATTCTTACCATCACTTAAACACCCAAAAAATCGCCGAGGTCATCGCTAAAGTGCTCGAGGCAGAAATAAAGACGCCACAGAACACTGACGCAGCCCAACTTGCAGATTATGACGTAGTGGGTTTCGGCGCGGGGATAGACAGCGGCAAGCATTACAAAGAACTACTCGATTTCGCCGACCAACTACCAAACAGCGACGGAAAGAAAGCGTTTATTTTCTCCACCAGCGGCATATCTAACCCAGATTACAAAGTCAAAATCCACACCTCACTTAGGGAGAAACTGCAAGCCAAAGGCTACGTCATCGTTGACGAGTTCAACTGCCATGGCCACGATACCAACAGTTTCTTGAAACTGTTCGGCGGTATAAACAAGGGCAGACCCAACAGCGAAGACCTTGCAGCAGCAGAAGCATTTGCCCAAAAGCTAATGCAGAGCAGTTAACACTAAAGCCATTTAAGCAAAAAACACAAACAAGCCTATCGACAAGAAAAGGTAACTTAGAATGGTTGATTGGCGGTCGATTTCGAGGACAGATGCAACCGAGTGGCTACTGGAAGAAGACAACCCCTCAGTCCGCTACTATACCCTAACAGACCTCTTAGATAAGCCAAAAGACAGCCCAGAAGCTGACGCGGCAAGAAAGGCAATTATGAAAACGGGCGTAGTCCCCAAAATCCTTGCCAAAATGAACAGAGACGGCCGTTGGGAAACCCCCGTCGCCTTCTACACTGACAAATACAAGGGCACAGTTTGGCAGCTCCTAATTTTGGCGGAACTCAGCGCAGACCCAGCCGACTGCCGAGTCAAGAAAGCCTGCGAATTCATCCTCGAAAACAGCCAGCACCCGCAGAGCGGCGGGTTTTCGATGGCGAGGTCTGAGAGGGCTGGTGGAGGCAGAGAAAGCGGCGTCATACCCTGCTTAACAGGCAACATGGTCTTTAGTCTTATCAGGCTCGGGTACCTCGATGACCCCCGAGTGCAAGCGGGCATCGACTGGATTAACCGTTACCAGCGATTCGACGACGCAGAAGGCGAGGGAGCACCAGCGGGTTGGCCCTACGACAAGTACGAAACGTGCTGGGGCAAGCACAGCTGCCACATGGGCGCAGCCAAAGCGCTGAAGGCGCTCGCAGAAATCCCGCAGCAGAAAAGAGACGCCAAGTCAGAAGTTACCATAAAGGCAGGCGCAGAATACTTCCTCAAACACCACATCTACAAAAGAAGCCACAACCTTGGCAGGGTTTCGAAGCCGGGTTGGATGCACTTTGGTTTTCCACTGATGTATCAAACGGACGCGTTGGAGGTGCTGGAGATACTATCGAAGTTGGGTAAAGACGAGCGAATGCAGGAGGCAGTGGACTTGGTCGTTTCCAAGCAGGATGAGAAGGGCAGATGGAAGCTGGAGAACACCTTTAACGGCAGATTCCAAGTTAACATCGAACGCAAAGGCGAACCAAGCAAATGGATAACTCTAAAAGCGCTTATGGCGCTAAAGAGATTTTACAGTTAAGGGCGTATTAATTACATTGAGAAGGGGCATGACATTACTGAAAACAACTTATGATAAAAAAGAGGACATACTTCACTTGCTCTTCAAAGAAGGCCCAAGCTACGAAGTAATCGAAGCCGACCCAGACGTCCTTCTTGAATTAGACAAAAAGACAAAGTCATGGGCATCGAAATTTGGAACGCCAAACAAAGCGGTCTTATAAAAAAGGTTGAAGAGGCAATCGTAGAGACAGCCTAATCAAGACGCCCTAAACAAATTCTATCGGTCTCATCACGCAAGTTTTTGCTATTAAGTCTCGAAATAAAACCTTCTGTCTCTTCTATTGAAAGTACAGGAATATGCCGGGTGATTCCATGTTTTGTTATGGCAACCGTTTTGTTTTCTGCCTTTGGTATTAGCGAACTACGGGGTTTTCGCTTTTTCAACCCAACACTGTCTTTAGTTCTTTATCGGACAGGCTTTTGCCATGTAACATTTTTCCGTTGATTCCCCAGTTACCAATCGCAGTCTCCTCTACGAGCCTATGAGGCGCAATAGAAGCAAAATCGGTTAATTTAACTAGAAATTTGCTGCCTGTTCTTTCACAGATAATCTTATCATCCGTAGGCATGTCGACATATTGCATACTCAAAATAGCCAACACCTACAACGCCATCACCATCATCGGTATTTTTAAGAAAAATGACAGCTGTCCCTTCTCGCCAACCATTAACCGATGTCATGGATGTGAAATACTTCTGACGCTTAAGTACAATGCAAAAATCATTTTCTTTATTTAACCTTAATATGTGATGTTTACCCGCCAAAGTTATCACGCAACAGTAAAATTATCGGTTTTTTGCTTTAAAATTTTATGCAAAAAACGCAACGAGGCCCAAACTAAAATAGTGGTGCCGGGGGCGGGATTCGAGCCCGCGACTTCTGGACAGGGGCGTGTGGCCCTATTGTTCTCCAGATTATGAGTCTGGCGCCCTAGCCAGGCTAGGCTACCCCGGCAAACGCCCTCAAAACGGCGGCGTCGGATTGTTTAGTCTGTCTTCCATCATTTAAACTTTTAAGATGGATATCAATGCACTTTAGGCTCTGTTAGAAAATCCGCAGAAACACACTGGGGCAGTCTTGTGGCAACCCTAAAACAGCCATACCACACAAAGACTAAAAAACCAATTTACACTTCAAAAAAGGGATGGAAGACAGTGTCGGATCAATGTTATTTTTTGCGCAGGTTACACTGCAGCACTTTGGGGCAAACGAGGCATTCATCCTGTGTGAGTATGCTGCCCGCGGGTGCGTTGAGTAAGCCGTTGAAGTGGGCGCATTTGGCGGGGGAATCGAAAACCATCGGGTATTCGGTTGCCCGTACGTCGATTATCCTTGATTTTTCTGTGATAATGTCGAGTCGTGACATGCAGTGGGGGCAGGCGTAGTGCATTTGGCGTGGTATGACGGAGTTGTCGGTGATCATGGTTGGCTTATCGAAGTGTTTTTCGCATCCTTTGTAGGGGCATTTGAGTTTGTCTTCGTGGTGCCCGAAAAGTTGCATGCTAGTCACTTCCATATACTCTGGATTATTGAGTATAGCGATATATTATAAACATTGTCTCGGTTTTGGCTTTGCAGCGTAAATGTACAACTCTTCTACAGTAAACGCAGGGAAAACGATCGTGTCTTTTTCACGTTTGTACAGTCTACGTTACATAACAAGGACAAACTTCACGCATTTAATCGCCAAATAAGCCACTTATGCACTATTTCACAATAATTGTGAACAAATCTCAACTAGCCTTATATTGGTTGATGCCCACATAATACCAAACACCGTTGGTGGAAAAAATGGAAAAAACCCCCAAAAAAACAACCGAAAAACAAGTCCTCTACTTCCCACACATATAGGAGATAAAAACACGAACTTCATAATCACCTTCACCTTCTGCACAGCCCTACTCTCAGCAGCCTTCCTATACTACAACATAAGGCACCAGAAATTCCAAAAAGAAAACACAGCCTAAACAGCCAACCAAAAAGTAAAGAAATGGAGCCTCGAGCGGGCTTTGATCCCGCGGCCTGCTGCTTACGAGGCAGCCGCTCTACCAGGCTGAGCCATCGGGGCATCACATTTGCATTTGCGTAATTGGAAGGGTTCTGCGTATTTTTAAAGGTTAGTTTAGGTTAGTTGGGTGTTTATTTATTTGGTTGAATGCATCATTTGCCCTGTAGAGGTGACATGGTTTGGGCGATGCAGAAGGCTTGGGGGAACACGAGATAATTCGGTTGATTCAGAAGCAATTGACACTTATGCCTGGCATGCCGGTGCCGTTTGGCGACGACGTCTCGGGAGCATCACTGTTGGGCGATGAAATCGCAGTGTTAAAAACCGACATGCTTGTTGGAGCAACCGATGTCCCAGCTGGAATGAGCCTGTTTGCCGCCGCCCGAAAAGCCGTTGTCATGAACATCAGCGACTTCGCCTCCAAAGGCGTCATGCCCTCCGCCATCGTGGTTGCGCTGGGGCTGCCAAAAGCTCTGACAAACCGGAAAGCTGTAACCGAAATAGCTGATGGACTTAACTCGGGGGCACGAGAATACGGCGCCTACATAGTCGGAGGAGACACTAACCAAACCAGCGACCTCATCATCAGCATATCACTCTTCGGCATCGCCAGAAACGCCCTGATGCTGCGCAGCGGAGCCAAAGACGGCGACATCGTCGCAGTCACAGGTTTGTTCGGTAAACCCCCGGCGGGGCTGCGGCTGCTTACTGGCGGCTGCAAAGCCTCAACTCGAACCCAGGACGTACTGGTGGACGCAGTTTTCTATCCTAAGGCACGGCTGGCGGAGGGTTTGGCGCTTCGCGGCTATGACTACGTCACGGCGTCTATGGATTCAAGCGACGGCTTAGCGTGGAGTCTGCATGAAATTGGCAAGATGAGTGGGGTGGGCTTTGTGTTGGATAGGGTGCCGATTGCGCCTGAAGTGGAGAAATTCGCTCTGCAGAATGGCTTAGACACGGTGGATTTGGCGTTTTACGGCGGCGAAGAGTACGAGTTGGTGTTAACGGTTAAACCTAAAAAGTGGGAAGAAGCCAAAGCCGTTGTTGAAGCAGTCCACGGCAGCTTAATCCCGATTGGAAGGGCAACGGCAGCTAACAAAGAGGTCGTTTTGGAAGTGGAGGGCAAAAAACAGGCGATCAAAGCAAAGGGTTGGGAACACTTCAAGAGCCAGCCTTAGCCTGTCGATCCAACGTGTAGTTGATGATGGTTATGCACGACGCAGCCAAATAGGGCGTTTTTCCAAGACTAACTTTTTCCCCGAACCGTAAAGCAAAATCTTCAGCTTTCCTAGGCAACCCAACATGGTCGCCTAGCACAAACAAACAGTTATCGGAGAAGGTAACTTCACTAACGTTTTTTCCGTCTTCTTCGAGAACGTAGATTTGGTGAGTTTGCGCTTTGGTTTTAAGCAAGTTTTCGAAGGCGGTTTTGTCTTTGGAGATGCCGGGGTGTGGTTTGCCGGCGAGGGTTTTTTTGAGGATTTGCTGCCAGGTTTCCATGTCGGTTCGGACGTCGTAGAGGGTTTCACCGTTGATTTGGATGTGCTGTGGTGGGTTGGGGGGTCCGTTGAGGATGGCGTGGAAGGTAACGTCTCTGCGCAAACCGTGGCTAAGAAATAGGCTGCCCACTATGCATTCATGCACTATGTCTAAGCGTCCTGCTTCGTGGAGACTGGTAAAGTTTGAATCAGTTTTTCCCAAACGGGAAAAAAGGACGAATTCTCTTGGCAAAGCGTTCACATTTACTGGGTATGCTTAGGTTGCTTTAAAGCCCTTTCTTGCTGCTAAGCGTTTTGTAGGATAACCAAAAGGTTGTTTACAACAACCACAGTGAGGAAAAGAATTATGCCGACATAGGCTGCCCTTAAGATGTTGTGGGCAAGCCTAAAAGACCGGTCGTCTGGAGTTGCGCTCCGAATAAGAGTTCTCTCCGCTAAAACAAAAAGCACCCCCACCGAAACCGTCACAGCCGACTTAACAACCACAAACGCTAACAGGTTAGTGTGAACTAACTCTGCGATGAGGGGATTGAGTTCTTGTGTGCCGTAATATGCTGTCCCGATTACGGTGGTGGCACAGTCCATGAACCCCATAAAAACCATTACCAGACATGGCAAATACCGAAGAACATACAACGACTCAAATCCTTCCAAAAACAGTTGACCCACCATTTTGAGGGCAGACAATCCGTCAAAATAAGACAGCAGAACCTCAGCAAAAGCACGGAGTGACAAATGTCAGCCACTAATAATTAGAAAATATGGTTTTTATACCTTAACTAAACTGGTTGGGCTACATCCAAAAAACAGTTTAATGGCTAAAGAGCACTGTCCATAACTATTTGTAACAGTTTGAAGGCGAGGGTTAAGTGACTTGGCTAAAAGGATATGCGCAGAGTAACTATTGAGGGATAAAACAAGTGGCTAATCCTAATTCAGAATGCCTCACAAAAAGTTGACTGAGTTAACACAAAAACAAAGCCAATCCCCAATAAGCGATATTCACTTTTGCGGTTGCATCGGTCTGTAAATTACGATTAAATCCTTGCTTGCATCTTGAGCAACCTCTAAGTTACGCTTCTTTGCAAGAGGTATAAGGCAAGCAGTATTATCCATTGCTGTTGCTTTAATGTGGAGTTGGTAGCCCTGAGAATGGACATCGTCTGAGTTTGGAGGCATAAGCATAACGGCTTGCTCATTTATTCCATCACAAACTTGCAGGATTTCTCTTAGCAAACTCACAGCTTATTCTCTTTTTAATAAGACACTTTCTAAAGGTTAAGTGCGGATTTTTGCCCTTACAATCCAAATGTTTGAGTAATCCGAATATTCGGTTATCGATGGTGTGGATTGCGGCAAATCCGCAATAAATCAATTCCCCAACAGCTGTATAAGGTAATGTGGTTTAAAATTGAAGCAACAAGTTCTTCAGAACTTAAAAGACCAGCCCAAAGAACTCAAACGATAGTGTTGTAACCGGTAAGCAATCACATCAACTTTTATTGCAAACGAGCGACCGTTATAATATGAAGAAAGATAATCCTTCAAAAACTAACAAGCCTAAAGAAAAACTTGAGGAAACACTCGCAGAATTTTTGCTTTAAGCCCTCTTTCCAGAAGTAGAAAAGCCAGCCCCAAGGGAAAAATGGTAGCGCACGATTTTTTACAGGAAAAAAGAGCAGTCGCAGACTTACAGGACCCTATTTTTGCCTTTATGTAAGGGGAGGTGGTGGCAGAGCAGCGAAGTTGAACCTGGGTCATGGTTTTTATTTTGCAGGTTTATTTTTCTCGGACGGTATAAGGCTTATCATACATGTTTTAACACACACATCCAGCCCAACTCTGCATAGAGCCATGCAGGGCGTGGAGAAAATCTCACTTGCCACACCGAAACAGGAGCCGAAAAACAATGCAACCGCAAAAAACGACGCAACCCTCAAGCCATCTTGTGGCACCCCGTAAACCGCCACACCCACATAAAGAGAGAGAACAGAGCCGCTAAAGCAGGATTCTTTTTATTATCCATGAATGTGTAGCGGTTTTATCCATGAAAACGCTCATTTTGTGGCCGCCTACACTCATGCAAAGCACTTTAGCGTCTTTACCCTCAACTATGACGCTTTCAATGTCGGCTAACTTGAAGCTTTTAGCCATACCAGGGTAGGCTTCTTCAATCTGCGTTGATAAAATTGCGTAGTCGGGAACTTTGTCTTGCTCCACTATATCAAAGACAGCGGAGGTATTGCTTCTGAGGATGTATCCTTGGACCCCTTTGAGTTTGCGTATTTCCGCTAGACTGGTTGCTAAACTTGCAAACACCGCGTTGTCCTCATCAATCGGAATTATGGTTGCCGTGTCGATGATTGGCATTGTTTCTTGGGTGGTTATTTGCTGTTTCAACGTGGCAGCTCCTTGTTTATTGCTGGTTTAACCATTACCAGTTTTCCCCTGTCTATTCCAAGGTCTTGGATGATTTTTCCCGGAATCTCGATTATGCCTTTAGCATTAGCTTTTGAGTTTAGGGGTCTATATTTGCAAACGATATTTTTGCCCTCTAAAGTTTCGATGCGAACCTGACTGAATAGTTTGGTGCCATAGAGTTCACGCCAATTCTTAATTGTTTCACTGTCAATACGCACTGTGTCCGATGCAACAAGTAAACCGCCGATTCTCTCCACCATAAACTGCGTGGTCGGGGCAGTGGGCAGCAACGGTTCAGGCGGTTCAGGGTCCTCCTCTACTTCAGGAGGAATTTCAGGAGTAACTTCGATTGTGGGCTGCTCAAGTTCCTGTTCCTGCACCGACGAAACAGCTTCGACAGCCTCTTCGACAACTTCCTCCTCTGCAACAGTTGACTTCGGCAACTCTAAAAGCGTGATTGGTGTTCCAACGCTAAGTTGTATGAATGCGGGAACCACCACTTGTGTGAGTGACTTAACGATTTTTTGGTTAGCGGTCCGAGATGAAACTGTCCCAAAATACACGTCGCCCACAGCGGTTAAGCGTAGTTGGCTGCTGACGTCTTGGATGATGAAGTTTTCGATGCCTCCGATGGTCTGGGCGTGTGTTATGGTTTTGAGGTTGGCGATTAAACTCAGTGTTTGGTCGGGGGTGGTTTTTTCGCTGCTGGCTAAGGTTTCGCCGTCTGCTTTGAAAACAAAAGCGTTGGTTATGTCTGGGCTAAGAGTTTTTAATTCGCCAATAACTGTTTGCAACGCGTTTGAGTGTTCCTCAGTCACAGTGTTTTACTCCTTTCAGGTTATTCTATGATATTTTGAATAGGATTCGATCAGGTATGCCTTCGTCTTCTAAAACCAGGTATTTGAGGCCGTCTGTATCGCCGAGTTGGTCGAGCCATTTAAGCGCTTCCCGAACCTTCTGCAACACCAAAAGCCGTTCTTGGTGACTACGCACAACCGATTCTATAGCTGACAACTCGTGATAGGGAGTGGCGTCTAAAACTATGTTTAGGGTGCCCACGGTGATTTCGCTGGGGTTATCTGTGGGCGCTTTTTTACCCGCGAGTTTTAGGACTGTGTCGCGGATTTTTTTGGATTTCTCAGCTAAGGTGCGGATGTCGTCGAGTTTTCTTAGGTATTCTCCTAAAACGCTTTTGGTTTCAGCGAGTTGTTTGTCTAATGCCTCGGCGATTGCTTGAGCTGAAGTGTATTCTTTAATTTGTGTAACCATGATTGGTTTGTCTCCTTCTCACCATTTTTAAGAGAGAAAAGGAAAATTAGGTGAAAAACACTTTCACCTTACCCTAAGTTTCTGTTAAAGTTTGGATGTTTATGGGTTGTATGTTGCAGTGTAGACTGCTGAGGTGCCTTTGGCAGTGATCAACTTTATCGTGTATGCTGTGCCTGCATCGAAACTGGTTCCAGTCAAGCATATGATGTTAGTAGTTGATTTGTTAAGCGCGCACTCTGCCGTGGAATTTGTGATTGCAACTGAGTCCCCGTTGACAAAGGCTGAACTAATGGTTACAGTGTTACCGCCTGAATTGGTCACCATGATATCCATCGTATCAGGGGTTCCCGGTGAAAACGCAACGTTAGTTATCGACACCTGCTCAGCACTCCCCATCAACCCAATGGTTGTTCCACCCATCCATGCCGCGACTACAACGCTGACAGCGACCGTGACGGCGATGAGTATAATTGATGCAACGACGGGACTTAGGGCTTTCGAATTCTTCCTGACTTTTCTTACGATATTCAAGATTCTTAACTCCTTTTTTTAATTTACACTAAGTTTTAGAAAAACAGGCTTTTAAGTATTATGACTTACTAAACAATAGTATATGTATGTCTAACACATCTACACTTAAGTCAAGAAACAAAAGTAGACAGAAACAGAGGATAAAAACAGGGTTTTTATTCGCTGATCTCATCGAAGAATCCGAGAAGTAGATCGGCAATTTTTTTGCCCATATCTGTTTTTAAATAATATTTTTTGAGCGGATCAATTCGTTCGCTTTTTGCCAGCCCCAAGGATTCGATTTCAATCATTCTTGCTCTGAAGGTGCCATCGCTAAGGGTCAAGTTGTTGTCGCGCATAAAGTCCTTAGCGTCTTTCCATTTGCCGCGTCCAATATAGAGTAGCAGCAAACAGTCGATGGCATGGTCTTTTTCCAGCATTGCTTTGATTGAAGCCAGTTTGGGGTCAGTGAGAATCTGCTTTATTTTCTCTTCATCCACATTCTTCACCATTTTTGTTGTCTCCTTTCTTTTTTGTATCAATATTAACGTCTGGGCTTTTAAACTATATTACGAATTGCGAAACATATCTCCAGTCGCCTAGCTCCCGAATATAGCATATTTGTATTGGTTACTTATAAACCTACAAGGGATTTGTTGTTGGGCACGGTCAATTTTGGGGTTGTTTTGGCGGTTTTGTCTATTTTTGTTGGCTGGTTTGTTTTGGTTGAGAGATTAGGGGCTGGTTGTTTTTTGGCGAAAGGCTTAACTGAGCCTGTGGGTTCCATCCCTGCGGAGGAGCCGCTTTGGCTGGCACCGTCGAGTATGAAGTTCCAACTTGGAGCCAAATCTACGAGTTGCTGTTGTCTTTGGCAGAGAAAATCCGCAGCGCAGCGTTTAGCGTCGACGTGGTGGTTGCGGTTGCCCGCGGCGGCTTGGTGCCTGCCCGTGTCTTGGCGGATCTGCTTGAGGTGGATGTGTTGGCGACGCTGCAAATCCAGTATTACATCGGCGTAGCCCAGACCAAAACCGCGGCCACTATAGAGCAAGCCCTAAGTAGCTCCGTGGAGGGCAAACGGGTGCTACTGGTCGATGACATCGCCGACACCGGGGAGAGCCTAAAACTCGCCCAGTCCACCTTAAAAGCCAAGGGCGCCGCCGAAATTAGAATCGCCACCCTCTACCATAAACCCCAAAGCACCCTCAAACCCGACTATTACACAAAACAAACTTCAAATTGGGTTATTTTTCCGTGGGACATCAAAGAAACCCTCCGAGAAATCACCCAAACATGGGGCAAACGCCAAGCAACCCAGGAAATCGCAAAAATCGTAAAAGCTGGCCTCCCCAAACAACTAGCTGATAGACTCTTAGCTGACATGCAATAGGAGAAAAAGAATGCTGCACCAACTCGAAGAGTTCGAAAAAATGGTTGAAATCACAGGGTACCGAAGCATCCGCTTCGCGGGAGCTGAAGAGTTTTTGAAGGCAACCCGGAGGCAACCCCAAAACGGCGTCGGCATCCAATTCTTCGACGCAGACCTAATCGCCATGCCTGAGCACCTCTACTTCGCCGCCCTAAACGCACTGCAAGCCTTCAAGGGTAAAACCAACCGTTCCAAAAGCGTAGCCGTAGAAACCATGCTCTACGCCTCGGCGCAAAGGCAAATCCAAAGAGCCATCGAGCATATTGGCATAAAACTGCAGACTCAAAACATGGCCGTTCTCATTGTGGGCGAAGACCAGAAGCAGATAGGAGCCCAACTCAGCGTCCTGTCAGAGCATTTGGGGTGTGCGCCCGACGAGTCTGTGCTGCAATTGACAGCGGATAAAGTGGCAAAAATCCGCGTTGCCTTCCAAATCACCGACACCGAATTGGCAACACAAAACAGGGGCAACACCGAGAGGGCAATCGTAGACCTCGTCGTCGAACACATCGCCCTACTATCGACCCAACAATAAGCTAAAGCATCTTCTCCTTAACAACAGCCAAAACATCGTTGGGCTTAAGCAGCGAAACCCCAGTCAAAGCCCCTAAAACCTCGATTTGCACAATCCAATCAGGGTTATGGAGGTCAACTTTGCGTTTAATGTCGCCCACCGCCGCCTCAATGATGTCTTTTGAATGGAGCTCTGTGAAGCGCTTCTCCACGGTGATGCGGAACGATTGGTCTTCACCGATTTTTGCTGCGCAACTCCGCGGTGGCTTTCTTGATTTCCTCCAAATCCGTCGTCACCACCCGCTCAATCGGCACGATGCGCAGTGCATAGCGGAACTCGTAGGGTTGCTCGGTTAGGATGCTTCGGAATTTTTCCATGACTACGATGGGGTCGAGGCTGGTTTTGGCGACGATTAAACCGCGAACTTTGGTTTTACTCGCCTTCGCCTCTACATCGCCGAGTTGGTCTTTTAGGAGAAAAACGATTTCGTTGGTCATGGCGCGTTCGTTGCCACGGGCAGTCGTAGCTAAGAGGTTAAAGTCATTAATCATGTTCGGTTAACTCAGAAGAAAGAGTGGATTGCCCATTATTCTGCTTTATGCATCACAACTGCTTCTCTCTTTTTGTGTGGGTGTGGCGTTTTACGGGGCACCACAAGACTGGTTGAGAACGCAGTTGTATTTTGGGATTGCAACGTTTTTCACTGCCTGTTTCGGTGTGGAAAGTGCGATTTCTTCCACAAGTGACCAGCAATGAACAGCGCAATGCAAGCGGGCACTAGCATAGCCCTCCGACAACCTAAGCCACCTCTCACACCCAACCAACCCCGCCCCAAAAAAGAATCCCCACAAACAAAAACACAACAAAAAAGCACAATACAACCAACAAAACCCCTCACCCCAAAACAGCCCAAAGCCCATCAAAATAGCCCCGACACACCGCAACCAAACCCACATGCCGACTCCACAAATCAGGTCCACTTGCCAAACGGACAGCCCCCATCAAACGCAACCGCCACCTCTGTGCCATCAAAAACTGCGATGACAGCCGCAGGCAGATTGGGCATGGTTCGCACCTCAAAAGCGGGATTATTATGTGCGCTGATCCATTTCGGATAAGAATACCTAGGCGGCTTCTCAACAACCACACGCACCCGCACACCCCTCCCAAGCGCCGCCTTCAATTCAGCCTCAAAATAAAAACACAACTGCCTAAAACGCCCCCAACTACAAACCAACTCAACACAACCCTCCACCCCCACCAAAGCAGCAGCATACTTTTTGCCCCTCTCCCCCTCGCTGACTGTACCAAAACAGGGCAGAGGCGACTCCACCACCGCAAGGGCTGGCGGGTTATGGCTGAATTTTTCCGTCACATATTTTGCCTTCTGAGAAATCAACGTTAACTCGCTAGCCTTTACCGCAAACAACATCTTTACAGCTTCAGCAAACGGCACCGCACCATAGCTAACACAGGATCCGTCAAGTTTTTGTGAACTATCCCCCTCTGTTGTAGCTCTAAAAGCAAACCATACGCTTCTTGACGGGGGACGCCTGCGTATATTGCAACCGTTCGCGCCTTTGCGGTGGCAGTTCGGAGCAGCGTTAAGTACACACGTGCCTGTCGCTCAGTCAGACCCAAGCCCATCAGAATCTGAGCTCCCTCAAAATTTTTAGCTAAGCTGTGTGGCGAATTATTGATTTTGTTTAAGCTCGTTTGGTTGTGCTGGTTTTGGGTGGTTAGGCTCTTCATATTTTGTGTTTATTAGGTTGTGTGTGCTAATAAGTGTTTACTACTAATTTTTGTACATAATTTATGAACTGGAAAAGGTCATTTGTGAACAAACATTATGTACCCAAATAAGGACCAAAAATGAAAACCGGTACAGGAACATCCATCAACAGAAAAACAAAAACCGGCAAAAAAACCTACGACAGATTCTTCTTCTACACCCCAACCGAACTATCCAGAGACGCCACATTCCCCTTCAAAGAAAACGAAAAAGTACACTACGAAATAAAAGACCAAACAATAATAATAACAAAAACAACCCAAACCGAAACAACAAAACAATAACCCAGTTGCCCAACCATTAACTGAAATTTTTAGAAAATCCCTATTCAAATACCTAATTTAAACAACTAACCCCCATACTTTAGACCTCTGAGTCTCGAACCCCCAGTTATATAATTGGATAAAGGGTTCTGTCAAGTCTTCGGTAAAATCTTCTCCATGTAAAAAGTCGGTTACCACTTCACAGGTATGTCATTTATTTTTCCTTTTAAAGCTTCTATACTGGGTAATAAACCACATAATTGTGTATATTTCTCTTGATTTGGCGAAAACTCGCCTTCACATTCTTCGCTCAGTATTATAAATTTAAAGAACCCTCGCTTCATCGCATAGAGCTTTATTTCCTCGATTTCATCATAAGTGTAGAAACAGTTTCTTTTTTCCATTGCTAATAATTCATCTAGCGAAAAATTTTCCATATTATCTTCCGGTTTCCTTAAGGTTATCGTTCGCAATTTTTTTGTTCAGGGTAGTTATTCCCTCTCCCACTAAGCTACCAATTAAACCACCAGTGCCATAGAATCTTTCGCCCTTACCGCCTACATAAATTATGGCAATACGCCTATCTGTAAAAAACAAGTCAAACCTGTTTTGAGAATCTCTTGAAACAACAACATCTCTGATAATGGCAATTTGGCGTTCTGTTGACATAATACTTAATTTGAAGCGTAGAAAATTTAAGATTTTCTACTATCGTTCTGAATCAATGTAATCCATTTGTTTTTTCCTTGTTGTCGATTCCACATAGGTCGGCGGGAGTTTTCCCATCTAATGCTTCATGCGGACGAATATAGTTATGATAGAGTTGGTAGCCTTGCAGTATGACTGTACGTTTCTTTTTGAGTCCTCGCATAGTCTTTTCTCTATCTCTGATAGTTCCGTTTAGCCGTTCCATCTTGTTATTGTTGTGTACTTTCCGTCTAAAAGGTGATTTTACGGATGTTATCAGTATCAGGTAATGCTTGTTCACATGCTCCTGATTAACTTGGAAGCCCATCAGTGATTAGGATTTCAGGTTGTTGAGCATCATGCTTATAGCCGAAATTCTGGGGTGTCGTCGAAGAGTTGGCGGTACGTTTTGTTGAACAGGGCAATGTATTCGCCTGCTTGCTCAGTTGACTTGAGCAGTTTCATTCCGTCTTTTTCGACTTCCGCCAGAAAATGCCTCTGTTTGAGGAAGTCCAGGTGGGTTTGCCCGATTTTGGAGTTGAGGTTGCAGCGGTTGATTATGCTGGTGAAAGACCGCGGGGTTCGGCAGAAGGTTAGGATTTCCCAGAAGATTTCGTAGTGGGTGCGCTTCATTTAGGCGTCTCCTAGGGCTTTTTGGAGTTCTGCTTCTGCTTTTGCGGTCTGCAATAGTCGCTGGTCCCAAACTGAGGAGTAGTTTTTGAAGAAGTGGGGGATGATGTAGCATGCGGCTGCTACTGCGTAGTTGATGGCGGCATTTACGAGTCCCATCCAGAGTGCTGTGTCAGATGCGCCTATGGCTATGGAGATTAGGGATGCGGTCGCTGCCAGTGCGAAGAGGACGCCGGCTACTTTGCTGATTGTAGCCATCAGTTTGAGGGTGGGTTTGTTTTCTCGGTAGGCAGCAGTTAACCCGACGATTAAGCCTGTTAATGCGGTGTCGTCTAAGGCTTTGTCTTTTTCCTGTTTTTTTAGGCTGTTGCTAAGGTCGAAGGCAACCTCCATAATCGGTATGGTAGACAGCAACCATTTGAAGGCAACCCCGAAAGCTAAACCACCCAGCACCATCAACCCTATCTGTTCGATTGGCGGAATAGTAAGGGTTGTTGCTGCTTGGATGAGGTTGGGCATCAAGAAGTACGCACCGAAGGCAAACGCTAATGCGCTGCACATCAAGTTGATTATTGCGAGGCCTTGGAGGCTGCGGAGTTCATGTTGGAGTTTCTGTGCGGTTTTTGTTGACATCGTGACATCGATAGCACAGTATCCCTTAAAAAGCATATAAAGAAACACGAAACTTGGTTACATACCCAAGTTCTTAGCAGCCAAACCAGTCCTAGCCGATTGCGACACCACTTTCTTGTGGTAAAATCTTGCTACGATACAGAGCGCCGCCACAGCGATGGCAAAGTAGAAGGTCCAGCCAAACGCAGCGGAAACGTTTACGCTGACGGTTATGTCGCCGGGTGCTAGTTGAGCGGGCAACTGCATTGCGCCTGAACCCGCAAGTGGGAACCCAACGCCCGTCAACACTGTGGCAGCGGAGTAGAGGACAACGAGTTCAGCTATGAAGAGGATGACTGCGTAGAGGGGTTTTCTGTATCCAAATCCAAGCAGGGGTTTAGCGTAGGTTTTGGTGGGAAACGCCGAGTAGATAAGCATGGCGATGCCGCCTGCGAGCAATATAAGTAGGCATGCGAGGTTAAGAGCCCAAATCAGGGGCACAACAAGCAAGGTGTCAAAAAGGGAGAAGTTGAAGTTGACCGGTGAAAAGTTGACTGTGGCGATTGCTGGGTCGCCTACGGTGAATACCCACCAGGGAACGTACATTGAGACGGCAATCAGTATCAGAGATAGGATACCTGCAAATAGTGCAATGTAGTTGAGTTGTTTAGCCATGTTTAAATCAGTTTAATCAGTGAAAGCGACTTCTGCAAACGATATGGGGATTGTAATGGGGAGCGGTGTGTCTCTTTCCACTTTTAAGCCGTTGACGTCTACAACTATGTTGGCGATGCAGATGGTTATGGATGAATCCGCTTTGTGAGCGTAGAGGTAGCATTCTCCGGTTTGCGTCCATGCGCCGTCAACTTGGATGATGGTGCTTCGGTCCGGGCAGAGTGTGACCGGTTTATGTATGGTTATGGATGCCATTTCTTGGCCGTTGGGAGTCTGCACCTGAGTGCTAAAAGTTTTCAATGTTAGGGCAAAGGTGAGGGGGTTTGTTACGTTGATTTTTACAACGAAGGCTTTGGAGGTTTCGTTAACGGTTGCATCTACAAAGTTGGGCGCGACCAGGTTGTATAGGATAGAGTTTGGGTTGTTTCTGCTGTTCTGGTTTAGGATGAAGCTTGTGTCTCCATGCAGTAAGCCCCGGACTTGGTTGGGATAAACCAGCCCCGATAAATCGTTGCGGTGCACACATGCCATGACGCCGACCGGTGCCACAATTAAACCGACACTAAGGATCAACAACACTATTCCGATAGCTTGCAATTCTAAAAAACCACCTATAATATACCAATTGTCCGCCACTAATAGGTTTGTTGGCATGGAAAAAGCTGCTTTTCTGTGGAGCCGCCGACTTGGCACTGCCAAAGCAGCCAACAAAAAAAGGGCAAAAGACTATTGTTCCTCTAGCTTTCTCGGTTTAAACTCAACAGAGGGATACTCTTTTAGTTTCTCCGCCATATCCCGCAACTGCTTATCAACAAGATAGTTAACCGTACCCTCTTCGAATGAGCCGTCTGCCCGTCGCTGCCCAGCTTTGGCGCCTGTTAAGACTTCGATGCCTTCGTCGATGTTTTTAACCGAGTAAATGCTGAATTTGCCCGCCCTCACCGCGTCGAGCACTTCTTCTTTGAGCATCAGGTTCTGGACGTTGCTTTCTGGAATCATGACGCCCTGTTCACCCGTTAAGCCTTTGGCTTTGGCAACTTCGTAGAAGCCCTCGATTTTTTCGTTGACGCCGCCGATGGCTTGCACTTCACCCTTCTGGTTGACGGAGCCTGTTACGGCGATGTTCTGCCTTACGGGGAGTCCGCCGAGTGCAGAGAGGATACTGTAGAGTTCAGTGCTCGACGCGCTGTCGCCTTCCACGCCCTCGTAGCTCTGTTCGAATACGAGTCGTGCGCTGAGGCTTAGTGGCTTGTCGCGGGCGTATTTGTCGTTGATGTAGCCGCTTAGGATGAGGACGCCTTTGGTGTGGATGGGTCCGCCCATTTTGGCTTCGCGTTCAATGTCGATGACGCCTTCACGGCCCAACCCGATGCTGGCTGTGACGCGTGACGGCGTGCCAAACGCGAAGTCGCCGAGTCCCATGACCGATAATCCGTTGACTTGTCCCACTTTCGCCTCTTTGGTGTCAATGAGAAAGAAGCCGCGGGCGATCATTTCCTGGATTTTTTCTTGGATGAGTTTGCTGCGGTAGATTCGCTCTTCAATGGCTTTATTGATGTGGACGGCAGTGATGAATTCAGCGTTGTCCTGTTCTGCGTAGTAGTTGGCTTCGCGGATGATGTCGGCTATGGCGCTGAATTGCGTGGAAAGCTTGTATTGGTCTTCAATTATGCGTGAACTGTACTCGATGAGTTTAGCTAAGCCGCCGCTGTCAAGGTGCCTAAGCCCCTCGTGTTCGCAGAGGCTACAGACAAACGCGGCGTACAACTGGATTTTTTCGTCGTTGCGTGGCATAGTGGTGTCGAATTCAGCTTTGATTTTGAAGAGTTCACGGAAGTCGGGGTCTAGGCTAAACATCATTTGGTAGAGGTTGGGGTCGCCGATTAAGATGACTTTGGCTGTTAATGGTATGGGTTTGGGTTTGAGTGTTTTTATGCTTAAGAAGCCGTAGCGTTCTTCGGGTTCTTCAATGGACATTTTGCCTTCTTTGATGTCGCGTTTTAAACCGTCGTAGGAGAGGGGGTTGCGCAAGAGGTCTTCGACGGGGATGATGAGGTATCCGCCGTTGGCTTTGTGGATGCTGCCGCCCCGAATCATGCTGAAATCCGTGGTTAACGCGCCGAACTGGGCTTCCTTCTCGGTTTTACCCAGCAGGTTAGGGTAAGTGGGGTTGGTTTCCACCACGACCGGCGCACCTTTGGTCTCCGAGTTATCTATGACTACGTTTATCTCATATTTTTTGTAGGGTTCCTCACCGCGCATCCAAGGCAAAGCAAAGGGCATCTGCTGCTCCTGCTGCGGGCCGTCTCGACGGGCGAAACGCTGGAGGTTGTCGAGGATATCGTTTTCCACGGCTTTTAGGTAAGCGGTGACTTCGAGGTTGGTGCGGTACTTCTCCATTAAACTCTGGATTTGGGTGCCGATGGCGTAGAGCGCCACGTCCTTGTTGAGTTTTTTTAAGGTATCATGGATTTGCTGTTCCATATTGATGAGCTGCCGCATGGCGTTGCGGAATTCAACTTCAAGTTTTTCACGTTTCTCAGCTAGTTTGTCTTTGATTTTTTGGGGAAGCGCAAGCATTTCTTCTTCGCTTAGCGGTTTGCCATCTAAAACGGGGATAAGAAGTAACCCAACCGGGGTGGTTTGAATTACGAAGCCCTCTTGCTGAGCTTTCGCGTTGAGTTCGTCGATTAGGCTTTTGCGTTGACTCTCCAGTCCCCGCAGGGTAGCTTCGCGTCGAGCCACGTAGTCTTCGCTTTCAAACGTTTTAGGCAAGGTGTTTTTGACGTTTTCAATAAAGTTTTTCATGTCATCGCGGAACTCTTTGCCTCTGCCTGATGCCAACTGGATAGCGGTGGGTTCATAGGGGTTGCTGAAGTTGTTGACGTAGCACCAATCCGAGGGAACAGGCTGGATTTTGGCTTGGGCTTCCACAAAACTCTTCACCGCCGTTTTGCGACCGGTCCCAGGGTAGCCGGCGACGTACACGTTGAAACCATGGTTTTTTATGCCTAACCCAAATTTGAGGGCTCGGACCGCGCGATCTTGCCCAATAATTTCTGTAAGGGGGGTTAACTCTTTAGTGGTTGTACAATGAAGAATGTTAGTGTCACAGGTATTCCGTAATTTTTCTACTGGTAATTTATCAACCAAACAAAAACCTCCGAAGAACTAAATTAGAAGAATACGGTTTTGGCTTTTAACTGTTTTTGCCAAGGGGTAATACGGAGTGAAAAGTCCTGCCTAACTTTGAGTTTAGTAGTGGATGTATATGACTGATTGGGTGAGGTTAACCTTTAACAAAGCGCCTTAGGATTTCTTGGTTTCGCACCTCGGGGTGGAAGAGTACGCCGTAGATGGGTTTCTGTTTGTGTTTGATGGCTTGGATGCACTGTGCGGATTTTGCGAGAAACTCAAAGATGCCGCCGCCGGGTTTGGCGGTGTAGCTATGCAGCGTGTAGGCTTGGAAGACTCCGTCGAATAGGGGGTTGGGTTTTGTTGTTGTGATTTCGGTCATTCCGACCTGTGTGCATGGGGCGAGTGGTTCGCCGTAGATTTGGAGGATGGTTTGCATGCCTGCGCAGATGCCCAGAACGGGTTTGTCATAGGTTTTTATCCAGTTGAAGCGGCGGAGGTTTTCTAAGAAAGCGAAGTCTTTGAGTGTGGTGCCCGAGAGGATAATGTGGCTGTAACTGGTTATTTCCGCTGGCTCAACCTCAGAGTAATGCTTAACTGTGCATGCCTCAAGTGGCTCCACCACAGCAAGGATGGGCGACACAAACTCAGTGTAAGCCAATGAATCAGGCTTCCAATTCATGTCTACTACGAGAATCATTTGGGTGCCAGCCTCGCATGCTTAATGATGTAGGTGCCAGAGTCCCTAAGCCACTGAGCCGTGGAGTCGGTTGTCTCGATTTTTTTCTTGAACATCGGCGCATCCATCACCGTCGTCTCGATTTCGCCGCCTTCCCCCGAGGGACTGATGCCATATTTGCCCTGCAACTCCACCAGTCGCGCAATCATGTCTGCGTCAAGGGGTTTGCCGAGCCAGCTTTGGTCGAGCGGATAAGCGAAAACCCCCGAAATGACTACATGGAAACGTTTTGCAAGGAGTGTTTCGAGAAGCGCCTTCTGGTTTTTTTTCCATAGCGGGTTGAATTGCCAGAGGTCGAGATGGCTGCAGATGCGTTGAACCCGCGTTGCCTGATAGACGGATTCGACTGCGCCTGTGACGACGCCTTCGATTTGGTAGCGGCGTTTGGCTTCTTTGATGGCTTGTTCGAGGTCGGCGAGTTCCTCCTCCTTCCGCCCGGCAGTGGGCACTGAGACCAGCGGCAACCCCAATGCTTCAGCCTGCAACGCTGTCATATCGATGTTTGGCGTGTGGAACATGTAGCTCTCCTTGTTAGCGGAGACCACGGTGATTAGGCAGGCTACTGTTTCTTTCTCTGCCGCCATGTGCAGGGCAAGGGTGGAGTCTTTGCCGCCTGAAAATAGCACGCCAAGTCTCATGGTTACCGTTAACGTAAAAACCCGCTTATATACACAATTAGAAAGGACGCTGCTTAATTTAGTTCCTGTGTCCACTGGTCTAAGACGATGTCGCCTTTGGAGAGCACAATCTTGCAGACGGCGTTATCTACATTTGTGTTCAAGGAAGCTAAGACACTGCCCACCGCGACTTTGCTTTCTCCCGCATTAATTCGGTCAACTTTTATGGTCATCTCTTCCCCAATCTGTCTGCCACTGTCCCTATCGACGAAACGAAAGGATATCACTAACCCATAAAGCGGAACAACATCGCGGTTGGCTATTGTTGCGTTGGCTGGGTAGCTTACAGTCACGCCTCCAAGGGGGCTCCATCCGCCACTGCAGTAGGCACCTATGATTTCCACGTTTAGATGCCGTTGGAGGACAAGTTGAAGGGTGTAGTCGCTTAAGCGTTCCTGTTGCTCGCGGTTTTGCAGTTGAAGCTCGGCGAGTTGGGCTTGGAGGGTGCTGTTCTGCTCTTGCAATGCAGTGGCTTGGCGTGTGAGTTGGTCTTTTTGGGTTTGGAGGCTGCTGATTTGGCAGTAAAAGAAGGCGCTGACAGATAGGCAGACAACCACTATCACTACGGTGCTGGCGACAAAAGTTTTTTTGTCCATTCCCTATTACCGTTTATGGGTGTTTGTGCTTTGGGTTATATCGTTTTCCGTAAAGGTTTCTTGACTAAACCCCGCGCGCCTACTTCAAATCAGCTGCAAAAATAAAAGAAAGGAAAAAACGATTTTCATTTAGAATTTAACGTTGCAGACGTTGGGAACAGCTTTCAGTTTGCCCACGATCTCAGCTGTGGCTTCTTGGTGGAGCACGTAGACGCTGATGGCATAGCCCTTGTTGATTTGGCGGCTGTAGTTGGCGCGGATGTTTATGTTGTCGTCGGCGAGGACTTTGTCGATGTTAGCGAAGACTCCTGGGACGTCTTTGTGGTGTATGAAAAGGGTGTACACCTGTTTTTCTTCAGTTTCGATGGATTCGCCTGCGTTGACGGAATTGGTGAAGTCGCCACCCATGAGGTAGCCGGTTAAGACACGTGCCATTTCAGTGGCTGTTTCCTGTTGCGCCTCCACCGTAGACGCGCCAAGGTGACTGCTTAAGACGACGTTGTCGAGTTCTTTTAGTTTGTCGATGAACACGTCGCCTTCGGCTTTAGGCTCTTCTTTGTAGACGTCGGTTGCGTAGCCACCGATTTTACCATCTTTAAGCATCGTGAAGAGGGCTTGTTGGTCGATGTTGTTGCCTCTGCTGGTGTTGATGATGTAGGCGGTTGGCTTCATTAGGGCGAGTTCTTTGGCGCCTATGATGACGTCTTTGCCGCCTGTGTGGACGCTGATGTAGTCCGCTTTCTGCAGCACTTCCTCTTTGGTTGCGAGGAATTTAATGCCGCTTTCCGGGCAAGGTTTAATGTCAAAACCCACCACTTCCATGTTAAAGCCCAATTTAGCCATCTGAGCGACTTTCTGTCCGATTCTGCCGCAACCTATGAGGGCGAGGGTTTTGCCGTTGAGTTCTCTGCCTTGAAACTTCTTTTTTATCCAAACCCCATTTTTGAGGGAGTGATGTGCTTGCGGCGTATTCCGCGAGACCGCCAACATTAAGCCTATGGCTAACTCTGCGACGGCGTTGCTGCTACCGTACGGAGCGATTTTTACGAGTACACCGAATTCTGATGCTGCTGCAGCGTCGATGTTGTCGTATCCTACGCCTGCGCGTCCGATGATTTTGAGTTTTCCTTTGGCGCCTGCCTCGATGATTTCGCGGGTGACTTTAGTGGCGCTTCGTACCACGAGGGCGTCAAACTCTTTGATTTCCGCAACTAACTTGGCTGCGTCCCGCTTTTTTGTGTCTGTTTCGATGCCGGCTTGCTGGAATATGGCTAAGCCTTCTTTCTCTAAACCATCGTTTAACAATACCTTCATGCGAGATTCACCTTGAATGCTAATTGAAAAGGTGATTGCTGGCGTGAATAATAAAGGTCTCTAGGAAAAACCGTTTGACACCTATGCTTTCACCTTAGGTTTCTGAGGTCGGGCAGTGCGGATTCTTGTGGCGGCGATGTCGTAGGTGGTTTTTCTGTGGCAGTATGGACATTTGAGCGTGCGGTAGTTGCGTTGGATAATCGAGGTTATGGTGGCTCCTGGTATGTAGTGGAAGTTGAAGGTTTTTTTGCAGTTTGGACAGGTGAGCCGTGAAGTGTAGTGTGGACCGTACCTTGGCAGGAGCATAAGGATTATTGCGGCTCCGATGGCGACGACGAAGAACATCAGCGAAAGCAAGTCTAGCGTCATGACAATTCAAACTCATAAAAAGTGAACTATAAGTTAATTAATCTTTACAGAAGTAAAGGGAAAAACCCCAATAAAAAAGGGGCTACAGGTTTTTGGAGTAGCGGAAGGCATCTTCAACGGTTTGGAAGCAGTATTTGACGCCGCAGAACTCCTTCTTAAACGCAAGCACATCAACCTTGACTTCCGCGGGTTTCCGTTTACCCTTGATTACGTCAAGCATCAAGTCGCAGAGGTGTTTAACGTCGCCTTCACCGAAGCCCCGTCTGGTGATGTCTTGGAAGCCTACGCGTAAGCCTGAGGGGTCTTCTTTGCTTGCCTGGTCATCATAGGGCAAGAGGTTTTTGTTGAGGATGATGTTGGCGTCTTCAAGATCCTGAGCGATCTTGTTGCCGCCGCCGAAGCCCCGAACATCCAACGCGATCTGGTGGCTGCGTGTGAAACCCTTCTTTTCCGCCAGGACTTTTACGCCGTTTTCACAGAGGTACTGCCCCGCGGTTTGAGCGTTTTTAACGATTTGAGCCGCTAAGTCTCTGCCGAACACCTTCATTTCCAAGCAGGCTATACCCAAAGCGGGCAGTCTGCCAAGGTGGGTGCTCGATGCAGTTAATGGAAAGATGGCATGCTGGATTTTTCGGACCGCTTTCTCTTTGGCGGGTGTGTCGGGGTTGCCCATGACTACGCCGCCCTGTGGACCCGGAAAAGTCTTGTGGGTTGAAGAGGTGATGAAGTCTGCGCCTTCGCGGAGGGGGTCTTGGAATTGGTCGCCTGCGATCAAGCCTAAGACGTGGGCTGCGTCGTATGCGACGTATGCGCCTACTTCGTCACAGACTGCTTTGAGCTCTTTTATGGGGTGTGGGAAGAGGAATAGGCTGCCGCCGAAGGTGACGATGCCGGGTTTGGCGGCGCGGATAACGATGGCTGATTTGTCGGGGTCTATGTTGAATTCGTCTATGTCGTAGACGTGGTTGATGTTGTCGATGCCAAGGATGCTGCCGGCTAAGCCTGTGTAGTCGTGGCTTATGTGTGCACCACAGCTAAGTGGTGTGACGACCATTTTGTTGTTTTTTGACGCCGCCGATAAGCCTTTGAAGGTCGCCGTGTTGGCATGGGTGCCTGAAATCAAGCGAACATCCGCCCAAGCTGCGCCAAAGAGGCTTTTCACTGCGTCGCATGCGAGGTCCTCGATTTGAGACATGTACTTTTGCCCTTGGTAATACCGCTTCTTAACATGCCCCACACTGTCATTGTCGCCTTCTGCGTATCGGGTGGCGAGGTCGTGGCTCATGTCGAGCATTTGACAGACGGCGGGGGATTTGATGCCTTCGCTGGCGATCATGTTTATGCATTCTTTGTCGCGGTATTGCTCGTGTTTTTTGGATGCTTCAATTAAGTTGGTGACTATGTGAGGCAGGTCGGTCATGCTTTTTTCCTTCGCAAAGTTATCAACGGATTGGGGTTTGTTGTATTTAGCCGTTACTGGAAGCAAAACTATGTTAGTAGATTGAGAGATAGCATGAAAGCCGCCCAAAAAATGGTGCCGGGAACTTGTTGGGCTGCAAAGGGCAGCTTAAGGGTTTGGCTGGCGGTTTTTCTATTGTTAGTTGCAGTGAAAAGTCGCCTATACACAACAACTACCAGCGGGCTTGGGTGCTGATTGCTGTTTTGGTTCAGGCGTTGGAGCAGATTGCAGGCTGGTTGTGGCGTAATCTACAAGCAGAACTGAAGCATTTCCGACCGCCTCTGGAATCAGAGGCTGTTTTTGAGTAAACTACATAAGGAAAGATAACTTAGCCACTCAGCTAAGTGGAGCGACCGAAAAATGAAAAAAATGATAATCGCTGTTGTAGCCATCATTTCAGTTCTTGTATTAGCTTCAGTGGCTGCGGTCGTGTTAACAAGCAACACACAGCCAATCAACAAACCCCAGGAGTTCTACGTGGGCGTCACCTACTGTGGAGACTCAACAGACGACGCAAAACTCCTCGTCGACAAAGTAGCGAATTACACTAATCTGTTCGTCGTCCAATCGGGACCGTTTATGGCTAATAGCGCTAATAGCGCCACCATCACCGAAATTGGCGACTACGCCATCTCCAAGGGACTGCACTACGCCGTCTACTATGATACTTCGCAGATTCCAGAATGGGCCCAGTGGATGGTCAACGCGACGCAGCGGTGGGGAGATATGTTTGGCGGCGTCTACTACGCTGATGAGCCCGGCGGAAAAATGCTCGACACCCAACTAACCTTGTTAACCGCCAATGGTAGTACTGTAAATAAAATGTCAGACGGCACCATACAAGCCGGGAATTCTAATTATTACTTTTTTCATCCTAATGGCACAATCCATTACTCTAAAGCGAACGTGACCGAAATACCTCAAGATGGCTCCGACTACTGCATTCTATTTTCTGATATTTACTACTACTCTGACGGTTCAGTAACCGTATCGGACAGAGTTAATAAATGCATTAACTCCCTTGAGTCGGATAGAAGTACGCAATATGTTTCTCAAACCTTCCACACATCCCAAAACGGCACTGACCGCATCGCACAGGAAGAAACCTACCGGCAGGTGCAAAGCCACAACCCCATACCCAACGTAGGTGTAGCCGCTGATCTCTTCATGAACAAAACCGGCAGACCCTTAGACGAGTTCAGCAGCTACTGGAACCTTAGCAGTAGACCCTTTCCCATATTCACCTCCGACTACGCGCTGTACTGGTGGGATTACAAGCTGGGCTACGACATGATGCTCGCGCAGTTGGGTTGGAACAACAGCATCAACCAAGAAATCGCCTTGGTGCGTGGAGCCGCTAACTTGCAGAACAAGAGTTGGGGTACAACCGTAACTTGGAAGTACATGCAGGCGCCGTACCTGCCGGGCGGCGACGAAATGTATGGCCAGATGAAGGCTTCCTACGAGGCGGGCGCAAAATACGTCATCATCTTCAATTACGCCAAGGACATGAGCGCGCCCTATGGCACATTGCAGGATGAGCACTTCTCGGCGCTGGAGCATTTTTGGCATGATGTGGTGGAGAACCCCTCTGTGGGAAGCAATGGCGCTGATGCGGTGTTGGTTCTGCCCAGAGACTTTGGCTGGGGCATGCGTAATCCAACGGACAAAATATGGGGGATTTGGGGTGCCAACGCTACTTCGCAGCAGATTTGGTCTGTGCTGCAGGATAAGCTTTCAACTTATGGCTCAAAGCTCGATATAGTGTATGAGGATCCGGCTTTTCCTGTTGAGGGTAAATATTCGGAGGTTTTCTACTGGAACGGCAGTTAGTAAACTCCGTTTTTATTTCCATCGTATTACATTTAGAACGGGCTTTATTTTTTAGGTGTGCCTAAAACTTTATATGGCTGGTTGCCAAGGTTTAGGTGTACCTAAAATTCGGGACATGAGGACCCATGGAACAAAAATCAACACAGGACTACCTCAAAGCCGTATACGGGCTAAGAAGAAACGGAGACCTCGTCAGCACAACCCAGATCTCCCAAAAGCTAGACGTAGCCCCAGCAAGCGTCACCGAAATGCTCAAAAAACTCTCCGAAGAAGGCTACATCAAATACTCACCCTACCACGGAAGCACCCTCACAGAAAAAGGCCTAAAAGAAGCACAAAAAGTCACCCGCAAACACCGCCTACTAGAAACCTTCCTAACCGACATACTACACATCGGCAAAGACAAAGTCCACGTACAAGCCTGCGCAATGGAACACGCCCTCTCCGACGAAGCCGAAGAATCCCTCTGCCGCTTCCTAAAACACCCCGACACCTGCAGCGACGACGGCAAAACCATCCCCGCCTGCGACCTACCCTTCTCCACCTGCGAAGAATGCATCAAACTCCACGCACAGGGACTCGAAGAAGTCGGCAAACGCCACGAAAACCTAACGCCAATCCAAGAGCTCAAAGGCGGCAAATACGGCAAAATCAGCTTCATCCGAGGCGAACACAAAGTGCTCCAGCGCCTGCTGGACATGGGTTTGACTCCGGGCACCAAAATTAAAGTGGTTAAAGTTGCGCCGATGAATGGACCCGTCGAAGTGTTGGTCCGCGGCTCCAAATTAGCCATTGGGCGAGACATCGCTTGTAACGTGTTTGTGGAAGTTGAGAAAGAGGCAGTAGCAGCCAATTAAGGGGGGTAACTATGCGAAGTAACAAAATTTTCACTAATAATCACGGTAAAGTATTGAGCAGCAAAGCCTCCAACGGCAAACACTTAACCTTCGCATTGGCGGGCAACGCCAACGTAGGCAAAAGTGTCATATTCAACCAGCTTACCGGCTCCAACCAGATAATCGGCAACTGGCCAGGCAAAACCGTCGACCGCGCCGAAGGCACATTAACCTTTGAAGGCCACGAAATCAAAGTCATCGACCTACCAGGCATCTACTCGTTCTCCACCTTCTCAATGGAAGAGTTGGTTTCCAGAGACTACATCTCCCTCGAAAAACCCGACGCAGTCATCAACGTCGTCGACGCTTCCGTGTTGGAGCGTAACCTGTTTTTCACCTTGCAGTTGCTGGAGATGAATGCGCCGCTGGTGCTCTGCCTCAACCAAGTTGACGTTGCCAAAAGCAAAGGCATCATAATCGACAAAGACAAGTTGGAGCAAACGCTGGGGGTGCCCGTGGTTTTCGCTACTGCCACCCGAGGCGAAGGCATCTATGAAGCCGTAAAAGAAGCCGTCGAAGTCGCTACCCACAAACCTAAACCAAAACAACTCAAATACAGAAAAGAACTCGAAGACAAAATCGAAAAACTCGAGCACATGATTGATGAGGAAAACCTTGGGTTGCAGTACCCTGCCCGGTGGCTGGCGATTAAGCTACTAGAAGGCGACAGCGAAATCACCAAAACCGTCGCTGCAAAATCCCCAAAGGTAGCGGTAGCGGCAAAAACCATCGCCGCCGAACTCCAGAGCAGTTGCCAAGAACCCTGCTTCTCCGTCATCGCCTCAGAACGTTATGCATTGGCAAGTCTGGTCGCCGCGTCGGCATTGCAGCAGAGCGAAATCTGGACCACTTTCTCGGATAAACTGGAATGGTTAACAACTCACCACATACTCGGCTACTTCACCTCCGCTGGCGTCATATTAGGTTTGTTGTTGTGGACGTTCTTTGTCGGCAACGGGTTATCCACAGTAATTTCAGACGGTTTGAACGCCATTAACCCTGTGGATCCTGCACTGACAAGTTCCCTGCCGCTATTCTACATCGTTTTAAACGGTGTCTGGAGCGGAATCGCTGCAGGCTTAACGCTAATCATCCCCTTCGTCATACCATTCTACCTGCTACTGGCCGTAGTGGAGGATTCAGGCATCTTAACCCGCGTCGCCTTCATGATGGACAGCGCCATGCACAAAATGGGCCTGCACGGTAAAGCCCTCATTCCCATCATTTTGGGGTACGGCTGTAGTGTGCCAGCGATTCACAGCTGCAAAATCATGGAAACCCGCCGCGAACGACTCCTAGCCGCATTCGCCATCACCTTTGCACCCTGCTCCGCCCGAACCATCGTTCTCTTCGGCATGGTAGGCTTATTCGTTGGCGTCCAGTGGGCACTTCTCCTCTACGTAGTCGATATCATACTGATCTTTGTATTGGGCAGGGTCGCCATGAAAGCGGTTCCCGGCAAATCCACCGGTTTAATCATGGAGATGAGTAGCTTTAAGTGGCCCTCGATGAAGGTGGTGCTAAAGCAGACTTGGGCAAGAACCAAATCACTCATCTACATAGTGTTCCCAATCTACACCATAGGCAGCGCAATCATTCAAGTCCTATTTGCCTACAACATACTAACCCCAATCGGCAACGCTTTGGCTCCGTTGACGGTGTGGTGGCTTGGGTTACCCCTCTTCGCGGGGGTGCTGCTCATCTTGGGCACCATCCGAAAGGAACTCATAATCCTTGGCGCAGTAGTCATCCTCGGCACCACAGACCTGCTGGTCGGCTTCACCCCTATACAGTTGGTTGTGATGGCATTGGTTGCAATGCTCTACATACCCTGCGTATCCACAATGACTATTTTAGGCAAAGAGTTCGGGTGGAAAGCAACCGCAGTCATAACCGCCGCAAACATAGGCGTCGCCCTCCTTGTGGGAGGATTGGCGTTCCGACTGCTGTCGCTGTTCGCCTAACCCTTTTTTCTTTTTGTTGCTGTCTTGCTTGAGTCACATACATTAAAAGGCAAACGCTGATTCCCTTTCAGTAGAGAGGTTTGTTTTGGCAAAGTATTCTGTGGTGTCTGCTGTAGTGCCAGTTGTACTTCTGCTTATCGCTTTAGGGCTCTACTTGGCAGGGTTTACCTCGATAGATTGGTTTCCCCTTTTAAGTGGATCCAACTTCGCCCTCGGATACCTCGCGGCTGGGCAGTTTTCGGTGGGAATTTTTGCGGCTGGCACCTTTGCCGTGGGATTTTTTGCTGCAGGCATATTTGCGATAGGGATTTTTTCGATTGGCATCTATGCGTTGGGCATTTATTTGGTCTACAGGTTTGAGCCGGAGAAAAAATGCGAAGACAAGCAAAAACATAGCCAGCCTCAGCACGACATTCAGCGTGTTACCGATTCCTGCATCGGATATAGCCTACATATGTCAACGGCTAATTTACAAGTGGCAAAATGATATTTCCAATCCTGAACTAATTACTAGTTTACACTACCATAATTGGACAAAGATCAACCCGAAGATAGGAAAGAAATTAAAAGCCTATTGAAAATTATGATAAGCTAAATGAAGTCCTCTATAGCTGTTCTGCTTGCTAACATGGGGTTTGTTCTCCAAATCTCAGGCGTCTTCATCTTACTTCCTATAGTGGCATCCTTCATTTTAGGAGAAACAGACGCAACCTTAGCCCTATTCATAACTGCCACCGCCTTTCTTGTCCTGGGCTTTCTAACTAACTCGCTCTGCGAAAGAAAAGTAATGACGTTTAAACAGTCCTGCGCCTTAATCGTGCTGGTTTTCATACTCTTAAGCGTCATAGGCTCAATCCCATACCTCTACATCGGCATATCCAGCGGCAACATTTACCAGCACATCACCGACAGCATTTTCGAATCAGTATCAGGATTCACAACCACAGGCTTCTCCGTCATACCAGATTTAACCGCCCTGCCCCAATCAATCATACTGTATAGGTCGCTGACACAGTTCATCGGCGGCATGGGTGTAGTGGTGGTGTTGCTGGCGTTCTTCTACCCCGAAGCTAAACTGCGTGAATTCGCCAAAAGCATGGGACTCACCAAAAACAACCATAAAATCAAAACCACTTTCCTCTTTATCATCGGTATTTACTGCATAGTCACCGCAGTCATGGTGGTTATAGGCTACGGCTTTGGCTTCCATAACTTAATCGATTTAGGCGCCATAGTCCTCTCTGCAATGAGCACCGGCGGTTTCTCGCCCGTTAACGATTTAACGCCGCTCATCACCCAGCCACCCCTCAACTTCATTGTTCCATTCTGCATGATTTTCGGCGCATCCAACTTTTTGGTTTTAGCTACATTGTATAAGCGCAAATTCAAAGAATTCCTTAACTCAGAAACCACTGTGTTTCTGATACTTGCCGCTGTATCAACGGGGCTTTTGATTTTCTTCTTTAAGTACCCCTCATACGACGCGGGCTTCCAAGTGATAAGCGCCATGTCCACCAGCGGATTCAGCTACACCGCCATCTCCAGCTTAAACGATTCCCTCAAACTATTCTTGGTACTGCTCATGTTTATCGGCGGAGCAAGTTTCTCCACGGCAGGCGGCATCAAAATCTACCGCTTCCTGCTTTTAATCAAAAGCATTCCTAAAACCGTCAGTTTCACAATCATAGGCAAAGACACCAAAAACAGCAAAGTCCGGCTTCTCAGCAAAAACTACACTTACTCAGAAGTCGTGCAAGCCGCCACCATGATTTTCTTAACAGCCATCGCAGTCTTTGTTTCTTCATTCATCGTCAGCTACTACGGCTACAAACCCATAAACGCGATTTTCGACTGCACCTCAGCTATAGCCACAACCGGGTTAAGCGCGGGTGTGGTGGGTCCAACCTTGCCTTTAGAGCTGAAGTGGCTGTTCATGCTGTTGATGCTGCTTGGCCGTGTTGAAATCATGGTTTTCTTAGTTGCGCTTTCAAGAACCAGAGAGAAACGCCTCAGGAACAACAATCATCGTTCGGTAGTGGCTAAAATCGAGCAGATGGCTGCGCGACAAGAAAAAGAGCAGAAAGAGGACAGACAAGAAGAAGATGAGGACGAGGAAGAGGAAAAGACAGAAGATAAAGACGAAGAACTTTCTTAACACACAAGACTATAAGTGAAAAATTCCTCTGAGATACCAACTGCTATTGGTTCGGCGGTTTAACCTGCGCGATTTTTGCAATGGCTGTCAAACCCATGAGAACAGTATTGTTTAGGAAGGTTATCTCTTTGCCTGAATCCAGCAACACCGTGGTGCTGAGGGGAGTTAACTCTTTGACAACGCCCTCTTCATTTCGGAAAGAGGTTAATACTCTGTCACCTAACACATAGGGCAGCCTTGACGCCAGCCCCGGCTCCTGTGGAAGTACTGCCGTTATGATAACTCCTCCCGAGGCTATGGCACTGTTAGGAATAGTAATCTGCCCAACATCGGTTCGGATACGAGTAACGAGGGCGGTCATGTCAGAGACTTTGCCGGGCACATTGTTCACCATTACTGAGTCATCTATCTTAAGCTTATGCGTTGTAAAAACTAATGCGCCTGAGAGTATGCCGCCGACGAAAGTGGAGATGATTAAGCCGACGGTTATGGTGATTATACCGGCGCTGGTCAGTAATGCCGCGGGAGTAACGCTGAATATGCCTAAGACGACGAATCCTGTAACGGTAGCTGCCAATACAAGCAATAAGGCTTGGGCAACAGTGGCGGCTTGGACGCCAATATGGGGTGTTAAGAGTTTTTTGGTACGTCCCAAAAGGTAGAATGTGACTGCAGCAAAGATGAAGACTATCGTTAAACTAGACAATACTTCTAAAGTTGAAGAAAGGTTTGTGGGGGCCGCTACGAAAACTTCGAAGACAGCAAAAGTTACCCCAGCGAGGATTATGATGAAAACCAGAGAAGCTACAAGTTTCTTGAGTGAATTAACGATGCCTGCCAAAGCGTCTGCCCCCAACCATCGGGTAAGTCTGCTTCTGTTATTCTCCTAGAAAGGAACTATTATATTGTTTGCTGATTTCACTGATCATATGCCAGTTACTGCTCCGAATTGTCCCTGCCCAAAAAAGGATTGCCCCCACCACGGCGACTGCCAAGAATGCGTAAACTACCATAAGGCAAAAAACGAGTTACCCTACTGCGCAAGGTAATAGGAAATGACTAAAAAGTCAGGTTCAGAGGCACAGGAAAAAAGGGATAACATTCAGCGCCATTTCTGGGGCATTGTTGGCTCCCTAGAACACATAAACATCCCTAAACTAGAAGACGCCATATGCCGAGAGTTCCACAAAAGCGACGACAGATTCGTCGAGGAACAGGTGAAGCTGATGCAGACAGAGGGGCGGATTAAAGTGCAGGATAAAGTTAAAGTGTGGATTAAGCAGCCGTCAGATGAAGTCCTTTGAAGTTACTGTTCGTCTGCGGAGGGGTTGGGTTTGGTTTTGGTGACGCCTACAATTTGAAGCACGGGCGATGGTACGGTGCGCTCTGAATCGCGTACGGCGATATGTGTCGGGGACATTATTTCGACGCCTGACCGCTTGAAATCGTCAAGTATGTTGTTTATGAGGTCACTTTTTATGTAGATAAGCCGGTTTGGCTGGTTAGTGTAAGCGTTGATTTCGTAGGTTATATAGTAGTTCCCAAGGTCCCGGAGCAAAACGAAGGGGGTTCTGCCGGGAGCGGTTATTATGCCTGTGGTTTTCTGGGCGCTTTCAATGAGTAGTCTTTGAGCGTCGTTTTTGTCAACATCATAGCCCAAAGTGACAGAGACATAAATGAGGACTTCTTTTAGAGCACTAAAGTTGCGGATTTCTTTATTCATAATCATCAAGTTGGGGACGCTTATGATTTCATCTTTTATGGTCTTTATGCGGGTGAAGAAGAAACCGATTTCGTCGATGTCACCGTAGCTTTCTCCGACTTGCACGCGGTCGCCGACTTTAAACTCGTTAGTTCCTCCAAGAATAGCGTAGGCAAGCACATTTCCTAAAACGCTGGAGGTGAACAAACCCAAGATAAAGGTTAAACTGATTACCAAGCCAGTGCCGAGCACGCTGGATATCCAATCGCCAATGAAGGAGTAAGCCCAGATTAGGATAAGGGCGACTATTGCGGTGAAGTAGACAAAGTATGTTAGGTATTGGATCATGGATTTGTTGGTTTTTTGTCGTGAACTGTGGTCGCGCACTATCTTGCCGAGGGCAGGTGAAACAGTGATCACGATTGCAGGGATGAGGATTTTTTTGGAGGCCGCTAGGAAGAACCAGACAATTACGGAGAATATGACCTTTTGGATTGCGTTATAAATATCGATAGCGCTAGCACCTGCGAAGTCAAAAATGCCGAATCGATAAACGGACTCCAGCGCAACAAACATAACGACGATAGCTGCAACCCGTATTGCTAACCAACCCAAGTACTTGCTGATGATTGAAGTGCGGGTTTCTGCTTTTTGCCTCTGCAATAGGGTAAGCCTTCAGTATTGAAATGACCTTAGTCCATTTAAATTATTCCAAAGTAAATCGATTTGCATATATATGCCGGAGATGGATATCGGCGAAGCCACAAAGAAAAATAAGCAGTTGCACAATTTTTATAACTTACCGCTACTTTAGGTATAGTGGAGACTTTTAAGCCGTTGCTTGTACCAAACAAGCCGTCCATTCTAATCATAGACGACGACACAAGTATTCTTCATGCATTCCAAAGGATTTTCCAGCGAAGGGGCTACCAAGTCACCGTGGCAGCAAGAGGCGCAGAAGCCATAGAACAATTAAGCCGCAGCCACTTTGACGTGGCACTCATAGATTTCTGCCTCCCCGATATGGAGGGAACCCAACTTTTCCCCCTCATACAGAAAACGTCGCCGAGTACAATCAAAATCATGTTAACCGGAAAGACCCTCAAAAAAGAACTCGCCGAAGGCGCAGACGCATTGGTGAGCAAACCCGTCAACCCAGAGTGCCTGCTTAGCATAATAGATAGCAAGTTAAAGGACCACAACATCGAAACCTAAACTAAACTTTTGATTTATCTTTGACAAAGCGACTGATACCAAAAGCGAGAATCACAGCCGAAGACGCCACCAACACGATAACTATGCAGAGGAGGACCGGGGGGGTATTGGGCGGTGAATTGCTGTCATCTGTAGGCTTAGTTGTGGGCGGGTTTGTCGGTGGCTGCTGGGTAGGTGTGGGAGATGGAGTAGGGCTAGGAGTAGTTGTCGTCGAGGGGGATGGTGAGGGCGTAACCGTCGGCGATACAACGGGAGTCGGCGTGGGCTTAGTTATGGGTTGCAATGTTACCGGTTGCAAGTTGGGGCGGGTTATGTCCTCTATTTTGGTGGTTTGGGTTATGTTGTTCCAGTCACTGCTGAATTGGATGTCGTAGACGCCGTCTTGGGGGAAATCGGCGGTTACGTTTTGGGAACCGAAAATAAATGTGAGGTTGCCCTTGTTGATGGGCAGGCGGATTGATTGGTCTGTGTAGTTGAATTGCCACTGAGAGGTTTGGAAGCAGGTGCGGTAGTCTTGATAGCGTTCGTTGCTGGCGGTTATGGCTAAACTACCTGTGCCCGGGATTATTCCGTAGAGAAACAGGGTCATAGCGCCCAGCAGAGAGGCATCGCCATTGTAGCTGTCGGTGGTGTTGAGGAATCGAAATTGGTTGTTGCTGAATAAGTTGCTG
The DNA here is from genome assembly GCA_963702095.1 of Candidatus Bathyarchaeota archaeon. Taxonomy (GTDB): domain Archaea; phylum Thermoproteota; class Bathyarchaeia; order Bathyarchaeales; family Bathycorpusculaceae; genus Bathycorpusculum. Next base: position 409,664 of record OY969706.1, on the reverse strand, counting down.
CCTACTAGACCCTGCCAGCCAGTCAGGAGCATATTTTGGAAGTTAGTTTGATTGCCCTCAGTGAAGTCTGGGTAGAGCATTTGAAGCGCCATCAAGTTACCCATGGTTTCATAAAGTCGATTCTCATTGTTTCCATCTGCATGCCTAATTACGCCATCACCGATCCAACTTGAAGAATTATATCCGTTGGTAAGAAGCTTATCTTCTAAATCTACAATAACCCGATCATAATAGGGCAATAGACCACGATTATTCTGGTACTCAGTAATAACTATTGCAAAATTGCCCTCTTCACATTCGACGCCGGCATCCTTGTTTGTGTAACCATAGATGCTGCCGTTCCAATGATCCTGAACGTTCAGCCAAGCGTCATCAGCATACGCCATGGAATCGCTAATACCTGCCATTGCGAAAAGAAGAAACATCCCCAAGGTTTCGGCGTGCTCGTCATAGTAACGCGAAGACCATGATTTCTCAAAATTAGTCTGGGGATTAATCCAAAGCATTTCGCCGCTACCATTCGGGTGAAGATATGCTTTGACGAAATCTTGATAGGCACTATTGATGTTCCATCGTGAAACGTTAAGCTCCTGTGCATAACGGTATGCGTTGATCATATAGCGGTCATAGAGTATGAAGCTGTCTGGCGCGTACTGGGTGGCAGTGTAAGTGAGGGGTAGACTGCCGCACAGGGGGATGTTTTGCAGTGCCGTTTTTAGGCAGGAATTGATTGTCTGTGAGGAGTAGCCGTTAAGTTCGGCTAAGCGGGCGATAAAGATTACCTCGTTGTAGTCGCTTCTGTTTAGGGCTTGGGTGATGGCGTTGTCGAAGACGGTGGTGTTTTGGCGGCAGAAGATTTGGTCGTATATGACGTTACAAGAGGAATTTGTATCATGCACCGTGCTGAGCACGTTGTGGATGGTTTCTGCTAGAGTCGGCTGGGAGGTCTGCGCGGCAACGCTTTGGCAACAGACAAGCGGAAGACTGACAATTACAATCAACATTAAAGTTAAGGCTTTAGCAGATGTCTTCACTTTTGCCGCCGACTGAAGGAAGGAATAGATGTTTAATGCTAAATAGTTAACCATCCAAAACTATGTTTACCAAAGTCTACGGCGATGAAATTAATTTGGCAATTTACTCCTAAATGGCTGAGAAACAACCTGAAAATGACCATAATTCACGTTTTTTTGAACAGGAACCTTTTAAAGTACAATTTTTCCCTTGCAAGGGTAAAGTGTGAAATTATATGGTTGACTCAATCCAGAAAAAAGTACAAGCAGCACTCGACGAAATCCGACCACAAATCCAAATGGACGGCGGAGACGTAGAATTGGTCGCCGTGGAAGGCGGCATCGTGAAGGTCCGCTTGGTCGGCCACTGTGCCGGCTGTCCCATGTCGCAGATGACCCTTAAAAACGGCATCGAAGCACACCTCAAAGCAACTGTACCCGAAGTGCAGAGTGTAGAAGCAGTACAGTAGCTTTCGGATCTTTTTTTATTCTTTTTATTTTTACTCAAACCACCCTGATTTTAGATGAATTTTGGATATTGATTTAGGTACCATAAGGTTTAATGGATAATTATCCAAACAATAGGTTGGGTTAAGAGGGAATGCATTGATGGTTCGCCATCCTAACTGCATCTCCACCAACTCTTAGCCCACTTCGACCTCTTTTAGCCAACAGGGTAACCGTCTATCTTGATGCCTTCTCTTGCAGATGGGCAGTTGAGCAGTGCCTATCCCACTCAGCTATGGAATCAAACGTTTTGTTGTCGGCTAAGCAGAGGTATTTGCCGTCAGCGGTTCTTTTCGGCCCCAAATTGGCTCGGTTTGTACGCTTAAAAGGTTCTGACAAAAAGTCACCTTGTTCCAGCAACGGACACAGTTGAAAAAACCTTTGTGGCTCCAAATTGTGCCTACAAGCTCAAGGTGCCTTCATAGCAACGGCAGTCTAATAAGCACAGCCAACCAATCATGGCTTAGGAGACAACTAAAATGAAAGTGCTGTTCATTGAGCCGCCTAAAGACGTCTGGTTTGTTATGGGAGAATACTTGCCGCCGCCCTACGGCATCATCCAGCTTGCCGCTTATCTGGAAAAGCAAATGGGCGACGTCCAATTGCAGGTGCTTGATTGCAACGCTGAAAAAGTCGATTGGAAAGCCATGGAACAACACATAGCCAACTTCAACCCCGACGTGGTAGCCTGCGCTTCACTGTCAACCTGCAACACTTACGCCGTAGCCAAAACACTTCAAACCGCAAAACGGATGGCGCCAAGCGCCTTAACCGTTACAGGGGGACAGCACTTCACCGCAACAGCCCAAGATAGCCTGCAACATTACCCCGAAATCGACGTTATAATCCGAAACGAAGGAGAACAGACCTTAACTGAACTGGTAAGAGCACGCCAACTTGGCAGAGGCTTCCAAAACGTTGAGGGCATCTCCTACAGAAACGGCGACGAGGTGATACATAACCCTTCAAGACCGTTGATTGCGAACCTTGAGGATTTGCCGTTTCCCGGCTACCACCTCGTCAAGGACAACATGCCAAAATACCACTTCTCAGTCATGGCAGGCAAAAGGGCACCCTATGCGCTTATCGAGGGCGCACGTGGATGCAATCACCAATGCACTTTCTGCACTCAGTGGCGTCACTGGCAAGGTTGCTGGCGCCTCAAATCAGCCAAGCGCATCGCAGACGAAATGGAGTTTTGCAGCCGCGAGTTCGGCAGTGAGATGATTTGGTTAACCGACGACAACTTTGGCACTGGACAACGCCCCAAAGAAATCGCCGAGGAAATCATCGCTAAACAGTTGCCTGATGACGCGACATGGTTTGTTCAGGCGCGGTGCGACGACATCATCCGCAACAAAGAGATTCTTCCGAGGCTGGCTAAATCGGGGTTAAGCTGGGTGCTTCTGGGAGTGGAGAATTCGAATCCCACCACACTAGATTACTTCAAAAAAGGCATAACACCTAACGATGCAAAGACTGCTGTTCGGCTGCTTCAGGACAACGGCATCTTTGCCCACGCCATGGTCATCATTGGCAACCGCAAAGAAACCCGCCAATCCATCTTGCAGCTTCGAGAATTCGCCAACAGCTTAGACCCAGACTTCATAATGTTCGGCATCCTAACGCCCTTTCCCGGCACAGAAGTCTACGCCGAAGCAGAACGCAACGGCTGGATAGAGGACCGCAACTGGAGCCACTACGACATGATCCACGCCATCATGCCAACCGAAACACTGTCTACCCATCAGGTCCAAGAGGAACTGTATGGTTGCTACCGCAGCTTCTATGGGTCTTGGAGCAGACGGTTCCGCGGATTATTCTCGAGCAACGCGATGAAACGGCGCACGTTCATGCACATGGTTTCGTGGGGTGTGCTGGGCAAAGTGAAATCGATGTTCTAGGCGAAAGCTTTGCCGAAAACTATGCCCTCAAAATTTCTCTTGCTGTTTTTTGTGGCTGTCTCAGTGATAGCGTTGGCGCTTGTCCCGCTTTTTGTGCTCCAACCCAACCTGCAAGCCGATCCCTCACCCTTCCGCCGCCCCGTTATAAGTGCAGTCTACAGTGGGGTTTGCGTCTTGGGCGTAGTAGCGGTGTTTTATCCGGGCAAATGCCGTTTGATGTTCCAGAAACCCAACGCTTCACCCAACACTGAAAAATCTGCTTCCGCTATGCAGTTTAGCGGACACCATCCAGACTGTGAACACTTCTCAGCGAATCGGATCACAATCAGGAGCAAAGTCTCTTGCGCTGCCTGTAGCGGCTTGTTGGTTGGGGCAGTTGTTGCCTTGGCGGGGACAGCATTGTTTTCTTTGGGTTATTGTGGTTTGGCGGTTGGTAGCCTCTGGGTTCTGATAGCAGGGGAAGTTTTGATGCTTGTGGGGTTGGGTCAAATAAAGATGAGCGGCTACATTAAATCGGCGATGAATGCTCTGTTTGTTGTGGGTTCATTTTTAGGTTTGGCTGCAGCGGATTTGATTGCCCAGAGTCTTCTGGTTGATGCCTATATGCTTGGGTTGATTGTCTTTCTGTTGTGGTTTAGGATTTTGCTGTCCGAGTGGAACAACAAGCGAATTTGCCAGAAGTGCAGGTTATGCACTACCTAACGGTGCCTGCGTCGCCCAAAGATTGCGCCCAAAACGATTAGGACTCCAAAGATTATGATTATGATAGGCCAGAGCGCACCCCAGAAGCTGATGATGATTCCGCTGGCTTCCAAGAACAAACCTAAGCCCACAATAATGATTATGGCACCGAAGACAATGGCTACAATCATGCCGCCGTTGGGTAAGCCGAAGCATTCCCCCTCCATACGCTTATAGTGCTCTCGGTCGCTGCCCGGATACTGTTCGCCTAAAGTGTAGAGTGGTGCTCCACAGTTTGAGCAGTTCCTTGCGTTATCGGGGTTTTGAGTGCCACATCTAGTACAGTAAACCACGCCTAACTCCCTCACTTGTTGTGTGTTTTGATTTGGTTTTAAGATTTGCGGTCGCCGCGACTGTGCAGTGGATTCTCAGGGGGTTTAAGGGTTAAACATGCCCGATTTTTTCCATCAAAAACTGAGGCTGCTCTCAATCTGCAGCAGTGTTTGAACCGCGTCTAAAAACAAATTCAACTTTGGAACAACTTCTTTCTGTTTTAATCGATTAAAAATAAAAATTGACGCAAACGCCTATATGCTACATCGTGGCTTTGAAGTGGAGATCGAATATGAACCCAGAAAATTATAAGAAAAAAAGAGGCCAAAACCAAACAGTGCAGTCAGCAAATCCAAAAGGCAAATGCATGCAACCCCTAAAACCGTGAATTCGCCTGCTACACCTAAACTGCGTGCAATCTACTCGTCTAGAACTGAATGGATAACTAAGAGTCTTCCCAAACTAAAAGAAAAGTAGCCTTTTCAAGGGCGAATTGGCAACTAACAATTTTTTAATTTCTTAAAAGAGCAGGTAATACTATTGCAGCCGAATCAGCAAAGAAGCAATATCAAAGCAGGCATCCACGTAAGAATCGTTTTGAAGCAGGATCAGCAGAGCGGTAAATTAACCGAAGGCATCGTTAAAAGCATTTTAACTAACAGCGCAGTGCATCCTCATGGGATCAAAGTGCGCCTAACAGACGGCAAAGTCGGCAGAGTACAATCAATAATAACATAATGGGAGGGTTACCATGCGTTTTGAAAACGTCATATTTCTAGAGTCTGTGGGCTTTCGCTGTAAGGGTTGTGGGGTTTGCTGTAAAACCCAGCCACCGGATATTAATTTGAGAGAACAACAACAGATAGAAGCCAAGGGATTTGTGGATTTTTTAGAAGAGCCCTCTAATCCTAGAAACAGGAATATTCGCAGAAAAGATGGCGGCGGCTGTTTTTTCTTTAGTGAAGAAAACACCTGCAAAATTCACGATGTCAAACCGTCCATATGCATTTTGGAACCATTCATCATAAAGGATTATGATCCTAAAACAGGAAAGATTTTTGTGGGGTTAAATCCGCTTGCAGTTAAAAACTGCAAAGGCATTTGCACCGGCGAAATGAGTGCTACCCCAGAGATTGGAAAAGCTGCCCAAACCATCGTCAAAGACTGTTTAGACATCGTCGCAGCTAAAATAGGGCTCTCGGTTACCGATAAGAGAGTTGCTTCACTAACAAGAAAACTATTGTGTCGCTCTGATTGAAGCTACAAAACAATAGACTGATGATTGCGGCCTTTCGGATTTGAACCGGAGCATAAAGCTAAACCTATAGATTCGTCAAAGTCCCTTCTTGCATAATAGTAAGAGCTGCTAATCTCTTGAATAACCAAAATGCCTGCTTGATGAAATAGCGAAATCTAGCAAAGTTTCCTACAATGCAATAGATAAGAAGCTAAACAAAGCCAACCTGCCAATGAGAGTTAAACCGCTAAGGTCATACTATGCTACTGAGATGAGAAAACTTGGGCTATTATCAGAACAGATTGACCTTATTGAAGGCAGAATAGGCAAGACTATTTTCTTAATGCATTACTTTAAAGAGAACCCCAAAGCACTAAGCGATTAAATCTTAGAAAACCTCCCCAAACTCGAAGGTAATATTACTCCAACCTCTCAGCTTCTTGAATCTTAAATACAACTTAGGGTACCCAGAGCTGGCAAGGTCTAAGACGAAAAAGTACCATAAACAGGTATTGAGACGTATGACCTAATTTAACAAATAACGCTTAGAGAGAACTTTTGTTGCGCTAGGATTGCTTATGCCATAAAATTCTTAAGTTAAATCAACCGCTAAGATGTCTATGTCCCAACCGCTGTACTTTCATGCTTTAGTTCATTGCTCCCGTGGTTTCTTTAGAGCTCTCGCCGTTTTAGTCGAGAAACGTTGACAAGAAGTTAGTCAAGTATTCTGGACAAAAACCCTTTAATTTAGAGTCCACGCCAAGGCTCTATTGTGGCTGGCGCAACATGAATAAAACCATAACCTCAGTGCTCATAATGGCTCTGGTAACATCAATCATGATTATGGTAGGAAATACCTGTGCTCAATCAATACCCAAACCATCTGCTCCTGAGTTTACGGTTTCATTTGTTGACCGTTCCTACACTGTTCCCATTACTGCAACACAAACAACCGACCCTTTCACGGGACAACAAGTAACCCAAACAAGTGGCGGTCAGTATGTGAAAAATCAAACATTGGACATAAAGATAAGAAATCCCGCATTGACATCTGCTACTTTGCCAAACGGTACTGTGGCGAATCTATACTATACTGTCAGAACTAAGGGGCATTTTTCTGATTATTGGCCAACATATCTAGTAGATCCTTGGACATCTCTTACAGAAAATGGTGATTCTTTCACACGAGTTTTTGCATCAACTTCCGATTACACAGTTGTGACTTTGGTTATAGGCTCCCCAAACGACATCATTATGGGGTATGCTGACGTTTACATTCAAGCAGGCGGTCAAGAAGACTTTCAAGTTGAAGCAAGTTATGGCTATCAATATACTATCTACGATTTTCTTTATCCAACAGGAACGGATTTTGTCTCCTACGCAGATAGCGGTTGGAGCAACACCCAAACAATAACCTTGGGTGAAACATCTACACAGCCTTCTCCTACACCTACTGTTCCAGAGTTTCCAGCGTTAGCAATTGTGCCTCTGCTTATTTGTTTGTTGGCTGTTGCTACCACAGTTAGGCATCGAAAGGCTGCTATAATTCGGTAGATGCAAGCCTTTTTAAGCCCAAAATGCGCTTGTATCTACCAACGGAGCCCAAAACATCATGCTTAGCCAAAAAGAGATTGAATTCTTGCGCAATCCAGATGGATTCAACGCCAATTATCGTTATTATCTAAAACATCAGATTAAAAATAAAGTACAAGCGTTAAATGAAGAGTTCACATTATTGCAGAATGCTGGTTTCTTGGGCAATCTTAGGGATAGTTCTAAGGGTCTTAGGGATTTCGATAAGGATGTATTAATCAAGAAAAGCTCAGGAAATGCTTCTTTTAAGGAATTGATGGTGGGGCCTCCCGGATTTGAACCGGAGTCTATAGAGCCCAAGTCTACAAGCCTAGACCAAGCTAGCCGAAGGCCCCACGCTGGTGCAACACTAATTTCCTCTGCATCCATAAAAACCTTGTCAACTCCAAACTTCAAACCTCTCTTGCAAAAAAAGATTACCCGAATATACCCATCGTTTAAGAGAAAATTTGAGTAATGGGTTGACGTTTGTCTCCATGAAGGGAGAGGGGGAAACTGAAGAACAAAGGAACAATAGCGTTGGCGGTAACATTAACACTGCTGGTCGGGGGTTTTATCGCCGTAGACTACGATAACACGTTTATGGCTGTGCTTTTCGCCCCTGCTGTACCCAACCAAATTTACTCGCCCAATATGCCTTCAGCCAACCAGAGAAGGTGGTTTACATAGTTTTCGACGACGGATGGAAAAGCCAACTCGACGCCCTCCCAGTACTGCAAGGCTTTGGCTTCGACGCCACCTTTGCCATAGTCACCTCTTACACAAGCTGCTCTGACTACATGACTTGGAAAGACATCGCCGAATTATGGCATACCCCATGCAGACATAGATTTTGAATATGAATTCTAAACAATCAAAGCTTATCTTCTAAACGAATCAACAATACGTTAAGGTGCAAATTGGTGACCGGCGGAAAAAAAATTAGACGCAGCAAAGGCTTAGTGTTGCTTATGCTTCCAGCACTCGTTTTCATCGGTTTCATAGGTTGGTTAATTTATGCTTTTGATTCCAAACGCAAACCCCAAAAACCCCAGCGATACAAGCCCAATGCACAGCAGAAAGATGACGGCGTCACCTTTATCCCAGCATTCCTCGAAGAGGAACAACAAATAATGCATTAAAAAGTCAAAAACAACCATTTGACTTCTAGTTTTTGATAATAACACTTGCCTGTTTGTTGTCTACTGGACACAGTCACAAGGTCATTTATACTTGTCAAAATAGTAGTTATCTTGCGAGAAATAGCCATCCAAGAGGTACACCCATGCTTGGCGGGTCAGCAGTTAAACTGGGCTCGAATCGCTTCAGCCCCTAAGGGAAGGATTAGGGACCTATTTTTGGTTCGAGTCGCGGGATAACAGTAACTGATCCGCTAGGCTTACTTTTGGTTACAGTATTCTCATACTGCTTTATGTGGTTTGTTGTATAGAATTTATTAGGCGCTTAGTAGCACCTCAATACTTTGTGAACTAATTTGAGTTACAAAGAGAGGATGCACCCTAAAGTCAGCCGAGCAGAAATCGAAGTCTTCAAGGCACTTAGCATTTCCGGATTAACAGGCGGCATGGTTACCCAGCAACCAATCATTTTAAAATCCACCATACCCGACTTCTGCTGGATGGAGAAACGTAAAATCGTCTACTTAGACGGCAACCCAGTGCACAAAAAAGATAAGCAACTAGAAAAAGACGAGGAAATCGACGACCTCCTTACAATGCAGGGTTGGGATGTCCTCCGTATACCCTATGATCCCCCCTTAACAGAAAAAGAACTCCAGAAGATCATGAGCCAAATCAAGCAGTTCCTCAACGTTGATGAAGAACCCATCGAGTAAACCCGGAAACAGTTTTCCAAAACATTTTAGTTTCCCCACCCGCTCTAGGAAATAGCTTTTTCGGGAGGTTTTTTGTTGAATGAAACCCAGAAATTTGACCTAATAATAGTGGGTGCCGGCCCCGCAGGTTTAACCGCCGCCATCTACGCAGCCTGGTTAGGATTAAAAACCGTGGTTTTAGAGGGAGGCATCGCAGGTGGCAGAGCATGGTTGGCGCCCAAAATCGAGAATTTCCCCGGTTTCCCAGGCGGCATTAAAGGCAGAGAACTCGTTGAGAAAATGAATGCTCAAGCGGCTGGTTTTGGCGCTGAATTCCGAGTTGACGAAAACGTTGTGGGCATAGAACTGGGCGATGCTAAGCGGGTGGTTTCACGCAAGAAAACCTATGAGGCACCGGTTCTCATAGTTGCCACTGGGACACAAAGGCGTAAGCTTCTCGTAGCCGGCGAAAACGAGTTTTTAGGCGGCGGCGTAAGCTACTGCGCAATTTGTGACGGCCCATTCTTCCGCAAGAAGGAGGTGGCAGTGGTAGGCAACGGCGAAGAAGCGGCGGCGGATGCGTTGACGCTTGCGGAGTTAGCGAGCAAAGTAACGGTGGTTAGCCAGGAAAACTCGCTCAACATGGAGGGTATGCTGCTTGAGCGGCTTAAAGCCAAGGCTAACGTGGAGATAGTTATGGGTAAAGTCACAGAGATTAAGGGCGAAAAAATCGTGAAATCCATAGCACTAATTGACTTCGGCACTCAAAAGAAAGGCGAGTTGGAGGTAAAAGGTGTCTTTATCGCTTTAGGCGGCGTACCCCTCACCGCTATCGTGCAAAAAGCAGGATTAGCAACCGACCGCAACGGCTGCTTAACCGTGAACCGAAACCAGCAAACCAACGTAGAAGGCGTTTTTGCCGCGGGAGACTGCACATGTGGCGGAATGCAAGTGGTAACGGCTGCAGGTGAAGGCGCGATGGCGGCGATGAAGGCTTCAGCGTACGTTAGAAAACATTAGTTTCCAGCGCCCAACTGGGGAAACGCCAAAGCATGAATGGGGCATTTTGTTGTTTGCTTCTTGGACACAACCACATAAGTATTTACATGCAGCTAGTCAATGCATGGATAGGTGAGAGCATCCCTTGCACAAAAATGAGCATCTGATTTGTTCGCACTGTGGAAAACATGTGCAGGTTTTCTATGTTAATGGTGCAGGGCGGGTCAAATTAGACTACGACAGCACTGCCAAGCTTCACGTTTTACGAAAAAAAGAGTAAAAAAGTTTCTTGGCGTTGACACACTTCTAACGCCGACTGTTTTGTAGCAACCCAAGGCAGGTTACATCTTCGGTTTTTTCCTGCGGCTTATTATTGTGGCAGCGACGCCAAATATTGCGGCAACGGCTACTGAAGCGGAGGCTGCAATGATTACCTCAATGGGTACGCTTGCTCCGTTGTCCGATGAGCTGGGTGTGGGGGTTGGTGTCGGCGATGGAGGTGTGGCTGTAGGTGTTGGCTTGTCGGCGGGTTGGGTTGTCGGGGAAGTAGGTGGATGTGTGGTGGGGTTGGATGTCGGGGTGGCTGTGGGTGTAGTTGTCGCCTGTGGTGATTGTGACTCTGCTAGACCAAAAGCAACTGTTGGTTCTACAGCAGTGTATTTGTGGACGTTAACATTGTCAAAGTAGGCTCTGGTTACCTCCGCATTGCTTGTGTCTAATCGGATTCTGTCACCGGTCACCGACTCCGCAGTTACCAGATAGGTAACGCCGTTGATTATGACTTTGCTGCTACTGCCAGCAAAAACAATCGAGATATGATACCAAGTGTTCCAATTGGCGGATTGCAACGTTGTGAATGCGCCTGTGTACCATTTGAAACTCGGCGTACCCGCATCGTTATACAGGTATAGTGTTCCATATTGTGCCAGTGAAGGGTCAACAAACAAGATTCTTCCCTGAGGCTGCAGCGAACTTATTCCTAAATCGTTAGTTATGTCCCAGTCTAAGTCAACCACAGCTTGGTCTAAGCTGATTTTGTGTTCTGCATACTGTGAGTTGCTGGTATAGTTGTCGTTGATTAATAAGCCGTAGTTGCCCTGGTATTTAGCGGATGAGTCAGCATAGACGTTTGCGCTACTGGAGACAGCCCATAAACTGCCATCTCTGTTGTCGAGGCTGGGGTCATACACTTCGTTGTAGTCAAGTCCATAGGGTCCTGGAATGTCTGCTCTGCCACCGACCACATAGAGTTTGTCTGCGATGACGCCACATGCGACTCCGTCACGAGGATAACCTGCAGAAGACCCTTCAACCCACGCGTTGGTTGCTGGATCGTAAACGTAGGTTTCCACATGGAAGTTACCTGCTAAAGCGTCTAACCCGTGGGTAACGATGATTTTACCGTCGATAACAGGGTTTTCCCGGGTTGTCCCGATTAGGCTTACAGGCAGAGGTGCATTGGTTGTCCAAGTGTCGGTCGCTGGGCCATAGACTTCGTTTACGTTGGAAGCACCAGTTGGTTCACTGTATGAGTAGCCGCCGATGACGTAGATTTTGTTGTCTACAACAGCGCAGGTGCCCCATGTCCTCTGGGTGGGAACATCGGCTTTTCTGACGTAGCTGTCGTTTTCTGTGAAATAGACGTAGTGGTAGTTCTTGTAGAAGAGGTGAATTTGGTTTCCAAACAACACGCCCATTAAACCTTGGTAGGCAATGTCTGCTGGTACATCGCTTTTTGTTGTCCAAGTGTCGGTTGAGGGGTCGTAAACTTCGTTTGTGTGTGGTACAGGCAAAGACAGGGGCGGTATCTTTGCTGCCGTGTTCATCGCTGGGTTGGTGTAGGTACAGAATATTGCGTAGACGCCGTTTTCTTGACTTGAAACCGGCGAAAGCGAGGCGGGCAATGTTCCGGTGTAGGGACTTGTTTTCCAACTGCTTTGCGGTTGACTTCCATCGATGAATGCTCCTTGGTTACCCTGTGGCGCGTGGGAGACAAGGTAGTAATCGGTGTCAGCGACGAGTGAAAACGTGCCTGTTAAGTTGAAGGTTTGCCATCCAGTGGTTAAACCGACTATTTCGGTGCTCTCAGCGATTTTTTGGAGGTTTTGATCGTAGATTCCCACTACTACCTTGTTATTGGAGGCGCTTGCTACTGAAGATAAATAGACTGAAATGGAGCCAGTGTATGTTCCTGTGACGCCGTCGAAGCGGAATTTGGTCATTTGGATTGCCTCATCCCACACGTTGGGTTGCCCGGCATAGGGGTTTCCTAAGACCCCGTAGTATGGGATCACCGATGCTAAACCGATGCTGGGAACAGAGGTTGATGTCCAAGCACTGTAGTAGAGTTGCATCGCATTGTTGAATAAGACCACTTTTCCAGTTTGGTCGACGACTGGTGCGGAACGGTAAATATAGAGTCCATCCCAGCTTCCTAAAGCACCAGGCGATAGGACTACTCCGTCATAGTTCCATGTTGTCTTTGTTGATGACGAAAGCTGGACGAGTTCAAAAACTGAGGAAGCCACGGTTTCTCTGACGCCGTACATCCAGTATTGGCTGCCATCAGGGCTCTTGACGATGTCGAGGTGGCCAATGCCGCTTTTAAAAGTGCTATCTTCGGGCAGGTTGATTATCGGGTTGTTGGGGTTGCGCACTAGGTTTGTGACGCTGTTGGAGGCGTCATTCCATGTGAAGGTAGCTAAACCGACTTGTCCACGGTTGTTGCCGCTTGCCTCTTCAGCGTAGTACAGGTAGAAAACGCCGTTTTCATAGTACAACGTGGGCACGCTGACTTTTGACACCGAACCCAGTCTCTCCCAAGCTTGCCCGTTTGAGTCATCTCCTGAAAGAATCACTGGATCAATGTTGCCGTTTACTGCAATGCCATTGTACTGCGTCCAAGTTTTTCCGTCGGTTGAATACACTAACGCTATTTTCCTGCTATCGGTTGCTGCGTTGCCGCCGTCCCAAACCATGAACCACTTATTGTAGTCTGCAACATAGAGGAAGTCTGGATCAGGGTTTTCTAAGTCATTGAATGCACCAGCAGTTCCTGGGGGAATAACAGGGTTGGTGATGCCAGCGTCTGTCCAAGTTAAGCCGTCGTTGCTTCTAACAATGCTTGGGTTTTCGGAGAGCGCACCATAGGTGTAGGGGGTGTAGGTCATCCAGTATTTGTAGCCGTCTTGGCCCTCTGGGAAATAGACGACGTCTGGGTGAACGTTTCCTAAGGCACCATACTGTGGAATGGCGGTTAATGGGTTGTTGGAGTACTTGTTGATGTTCTGCGGGGAACCCGTTTGGAGGTCAACAGCTGGGTTGGTTTGTCCGCCGAAAACATAGATTTTACCGTTGTATTGGACAGCGATTTCACCCCATCGGGCAGTAGGCATATTGGTTTTCTCTGCCCAAGTGTTCGTCTGAGGGTTATACTCATAAACTATGTCAAGTATGTCGGTTGCAGTTTTATCGTACCCACCAAAAACGTACAGTTTACCGTTGTATACGGCTGCAGTTGCATCTGCAGTGGTGTGAGGAATCGACTGCTTTGTCATCCAGCCTGAGGCAGGATTTTCGAAGTCGTCGAAGAAATCAAAGGTACCCTTTCCATTGCTAATGCTGGTTGCAGCGGGGTTGCCATAGTACATGTAGAGGGTTGTTGTGCCTGAAGCTGCGACGTTAGGAACTTTTACCCAGACGACAGCGGAAACAGAGGGCACATAGCTTTCAAGCCAAAAGGGAACAAGGGTTACTCCGTCGCCTGATGTGAAACGCAAATCCGAGAAGTCGCTTTTCATAGCGTCAGCGTAGGTTACGTTGAAGCGTAATTGGTAGTCTGTGAGGCTGTTTGCGTTATGGGAGTTATCTACTGTTATGGCTTGGCGGTTACTCCAAGCAGGGTCTAGCCAAGAGGATGAAGTGCCTCCTTGAGCGAAAACTGAATTGCCAATAAAGAGAGTGATACTTTCTGAAACGCTGCTTACAAACAAAACCAAGAACAACGCTAAAACTATGTATTTTTGCTTCATTAAAAAACCTCAATATTACAGCTTAAAAAACGGTTGCTTAATAGAAACCTAGATTAGTTATCGGTTGAAAGTGTTTAAAGCTTTTGTTTTCTAACGTAAAGCCGCTAAGCAGCCGAAATTGACCTATAAATCTCCGAGAAATGTTCCCCCGAACAGCCCACGTCAAATAAACCTGCTGCTTCCAACCCGTTCTTAACGAATACTGTGCGGCATGAGTTGTCACGCATAACCTGCAGCAACGCCGACGCAAGGTCCCGAGGGTTTTTTGGCTGCACAAGCAGCCCATTTTCGCCGTCAGCGATAAGCTTCCCGGTGGTTTCACCTTTGGCGGCAACCACTGCCAACCCAGCCGACCACGCTTCCAAGACACTGATGAATGCGTTGCCAGTCAAAAAAATGTCGTTGCCCCACAGAAACGGACGCACATCCGCATGCTGCCCCATCAAAAAAACGTTGTTTTCCAACCCAAGTTCGCAAATAAGCTTCTTCATCGGTTCAAACAACGGTCCGTCCCCCACGATCTGTAGAGTAGCATGAGGTTCCACTTTGGCTACTAACGCAAATGCCTGCACCGCTGTTAGGGGGTCTTTGAAAGGGTCAAGTCGGCAAACCATGACCACACTATTGCCTAATGAAGCGTTTTCTGCTGAGAAGGGACGTTTGAAGTAGGCGGTGTCGATGAAATTGGGGATTAAGTGGCTTTTGTGGGTAAACCCCATTTTTTTTAGTGCCGCAAACACTGTTTGGGAGTATGTTGTGATCGCTGAAGCTTTTGTGAGCAGAGATGTGAAGGCGTTTTTTTCTAGTGGCATAGAATGGGGATGCTCGGTGCCCACGCTGTCGCCGTGCAATGAGACAACGAGAGGTTTATTGAAGCGTTGACTAAGCTGTAAACCCACGGTCGGGTATTGTGAATCCCACAAGCCATGAACATGAAAAATATCGGAGTCTGCGATCTGGGGGGTGCTCGCCATTTCTTTGTAGAGTTTTGAAGCCAGCATCTCCATGAGTTTTTTGGAGTTACGGTGGCTTAGTTGATAATATACGCTTCTGCTGACGCTTAGCAGGTTTGGACCAAACCTGTAGACTCCTAACCGGTCAAACTGTTCATGTTTGGGAAGTTTACGCGACTTAAAAAACTGGTACTCAGTGTTATCGGTGATTAGGGCGAATTCTATTTCAGGGTGCCTATTGCCTAGATAATTGGACAGCGTTAATATGTAGCGTTCGACGCCACCCATTGCCCAAGGCTGAAAATTGTGCCAAACATGACAGATACGCATAGGGCATCTTTCCAATGTTAGCTGAGTTTACGCAGGGTGGGTCTGCTGGCAGGCGGCAGGCTGTTTAAGGTATTGGAGGTTTCGTTTTTTCAGTTCGCTAAGAACGATTAAGGCGCTGTTTAGGCTGACTGCAGGCCAGTAGACGAGAAATGTGGGGTGCACCTTGACTGAGAGTTTTTCTGCTTTCTTGAGTGATTCAAACATCAGAAGCATCTGGCGCATGTAGACCCGAAAAACCGAGGTTTCGCCTGCCCACCGCTCAACTTCATCCACATAGGGTCTGCCCCGTGTCCACCAGCTTACATGCTTTAGGTATTCATGCATAGTCATAGGGTGATATACGCTTGCCTGCTTTGCCCACAGCCAAACGTATCCTGCCGCAGACAGCCGTAGAAACAAATCGTAATCTTCGCCGGCGCCCCGTATACATGAGTCAAAGTTGCCGACTTCCAGTACGGCTTCCCGCCGGAACATTGTGTTTTGGCAGCCATAATTGACTTTTTCAGTGCGGCGAATGTACTCCCAATATGCTTCAAGGGGTTTGCATCCATAGCCGTAGACGCAGGTGCCCATAACTGCTGCAACCGCTGGATTGTCAAAGCAGCCGATAAGTTTTCTATACCAGTCCTCTGCCAAAATAACGTCGGCGTCAACCATCGCCACAATTTCGGAAGATGCTTTAGCCACTCCTAGGGCGCGGGCGGCGCCGAGTCCATGGTCTTCATCCCAGAAAACCTGTCGTGTGTACTTTTCTGCCACCTGCTGCGTCGTGTCTTTTGACGATCCATAGATTACAATTAGGTTTTTATGGGGCACTTCTTTGGTTATTTGCTTTAGGATTTGGTTTAGGTAGGCAGCTTGATTTTTTGCGCAGACAATGATGTCTAAATCCAAAAAACCGTCTCCTTAAGAGAAGCGCCGGATAAAATCAGCTACGTCACTGTAGAAAAAAGCGATATTCTCTGTGATTTTTTCTCGGCTCCAATTCCACCAAGCAATTCTTAGCAACCATTCAATCTGCTCATCCGTGAAACGATACCGAATGATTTTTGCGGGGACGCCGCCTACAACCGCGTAAGGCGGCACATCCTTAGTCACCAACGCACATGCACCCACAACTGCGCCATCGCCGACTTTAACCTTGGGCATTATTGTGGCTCCTTTGCCTATCCAGACATCATTGCCGATTATGGTCGGCGTACCCCTGCATTCTTCGATTTGACTCCAATCCGGCGAATATTTTGTTTGGCTAAACAGTGGGAAATTGGCTACGTGTTTGTAAGTGTGTTGTCCGCCGATGCCGATGAATGTGACGTCGTCGCCGATAGAGCAGTATTTGCCTATGACTAACACGTTGTCTCTGCTTAGGCTTAGGATTTTTGGTTTTCCATAGGTGTGTTGCCCGATGGCTACTGTGCCCAGTGGCTTGGAGAATTTGGACACTATATTTGTCCAGATAACGTCTAGGAATGTGGAGAAAAACAAGCCTTCCACCTATGGAACAGTGTATATTTCGCAGTCGCCGGCTGAGTAAACCGTGTTCAAAGAAACCATTGTAGGAGACATCTCGCTTACGTTGAAGGTTTGGCCGCCACTGTACTGGATAACAACGCCATCTCGAATGTTGTACTGGTTGAGGTAAACATAGGAGCCTGAAGAAGCAGTAAACTGTGGAGCCAGCGGGACACCGTTGATTATATTGGTGTAGCCGAAGATGGAGTAGGAAGTTACGTCCCCGTAGACTGGGTAACTGGCGTTTTGGTTTTTAGTCAGCCAGTTTGCACCCGCCACCTCATAACCTGTTATGACTCCTCTTTGTGCAAGCTCAAATGGGTTTAGCCGATAAGCGCTAAGTGGAAGCGAAATGGTGTCGTCGTGGAAGATTTCGTAGACAAAGCCCGTTTGGAACAAAAAGAACGGCACCAACACAAGGAGGGCTAGGGATGCGATGAGGTATTTTCTTTTGACTCTGTTTCTAGTCACAAACTTCAGCGTAGCCAACCCGCCTAAAATACAGAGAGGCGCTATCAGAACTAAGGCAACTTGGTAGAAGCGGGAAGCGGTGAAGGTTGCAGCAAAGTTTGGTAAAATCACACATAGAGAGAGAAGGAGGAGGTTAAAGAAAACTAGGATTTTGAAGTCGTCATTGAAGATTTTCAGTCTTTTTTGCAGTAGTGCGGCTAGGAAACCGATTATGATTAAGCCTTCGACTATGTAGAATTGGACTCTGCCGATGGAATGCCACAGAGAGGTAACTCCGGCGGTGCCGCCGATTGCCTGCATAACTTGGGTGCCTCTTGATGCGGGGTCAAAGAAGTCGAAAGACAAGTGGGCGCGTACGCTGTCTATTGCCACTAGGAGGTTGTTGAAGGCGGCGCCTGAAGAAGTATAGATGAACCAGGCAAAAGTCATAACGCCGAATAAAATTACCATGATACCCGTAACCGCTTTAAACCGCCGTCCCCGCAACGCGGCAATTACCCAAACTGCAGCGATTGAAGCCAAGAAGATGTATGCCAACGAGTAATGTGACATGATTAAACTTGAACCGAAAATGGCGAAGATCACCCATTTTGAGGTACCTTCGATTTTGTGGTTGAAGAGGGTTAGGAGCAGCAGGACATAGAATACTTCGCCTATCATTTGCCGTGCAAGCTGGGTTAAATCGGTGAAGAAGGCAACGTTGGATATGAAAAAGACAGCTGAGAAAAACGCGACTTCTCTGCTCATCTTTAACTTGAAGAGCATAAAGAGCCCCAATGGGACAAACGCGAAGATGGCGGGGTAAATCACTTTGAACAGCCAAGTGCCACTTAAATCTAAAACAACTGAGTAAATGGTCGGCAGTATGGTGACGCTTAACATGGCGTTGTAGCTGGATTGGAACCCTGAGCTCCAATACAGGTTGTTTAGGGTGCTAGAGAACAGGGAGTACTCGGCGAATATGTCGAATCCCACAATATACTGGGAAAAAAGCGACACGTTCAACAGCAACGCAAGAGCTAAGCCGAAAACCATTACGGGGTAATGGCTTGGTGAAAAACTTTTTCTAAACAAAGCCACAACGGCAATCAACACGGCAACCGAACCCAACATAATAAGCGAAATGTAGGTGTTGGCGTTCGAGTTGTAGCTGGCTGATAAGCCGCCTGCAATGCTTAATGCTAAAACCACCGCGAGAACTACAAGGATTGGGAGCGATTTTTTGAAGTTAAAAAACGTTTGCAGGGTTTTATAGGTGTCCTGTCGGCGAAGGGTGAGGGCTGTAATAACGAAGACGCTTGTTAGAGCCAGAATAAAGTTTAGGTTAAGTGGGTTTGTTAAGCCTATTGCTGGGGCTAAAGTGTTGAGGAGAAAACCGATTCCCATCAAAAAAGCTAGGCTTAAGCCCACGTCGAAGAGCGCTGATTCTATGCGGCTGAGTTCTAGTTTGAGCAGGCGTTGAATAGCAAATCCGGGGATAAAGGTCAGGTATAGAAAACCGATGATTTGCCGGGCAAAGGGTATGTTGAATATTATTGTTAGAATCAGTGTTACCTGTAGGAGTATGGCGACGCTTATGCCGTTAGCTTCAAATTGGAACGGTTTGGATTCAAACATTGAATGGCGCTCCAAGTTCTCAGCACAGAATGGTTTGATCAGTCTTGGTTGCGGGTGGCGGACGTTTGAGGGCATCTAACGTTTTAGTTACGAACAACGAACCATTTTCTATCCCTGCGAGGCTTATGAATGAAGCAGAAGAATACAAGATTATTTGATAGCATGCCGAAAAGGATCGGTCGAAAATGACGCAGTACAGACTTTTAAGCAACCCCACGAGGCTGTAGCGGAACATCCAGATTTTTGAGCTCTTGGATTTCTGTATGATTCGAGCCACGCTTACCCCGTTGTTGACGGCATGACGTATTATGTAGGTGACTTTTACGCGGTCGCTTCGGATTCTGTGGTAAACCTTGGCGTTGGGTTCATAGAAGAGTTTGTATTGGCTATCTGTGATTTTATTGCAGAATTCAACGTCTTCTCCACATAATAGCAGTTGTCCGCGTCTGGTGGCTCCTAAACCCTCGTCGAAGTGTGCACTGGAGAAGAGTTCTCGTCTAAAAGCAGAGTTGGAGGTTATGATTCCGCTGACATATTTTGGTTTCTGCCCTTCGTCGAAGAGGCCCAAAGCTGGGTGCACCAGTATGTTTTTGGGCCACTCAGAAAAAGCGGGGAACACTGGTCCGCCGACCCCCATAATCTGTGTTGAACGTTCAAAACCGTTAACTAGATGTAGAAGCCAGCTTTTTGCTACAACACAGTCATCATCTGTATAGGCGATTATAGTGCCCTTTGCGAGTTCTGCCCCCTTATTGCGTGCATACGCTATGCCGAAGCAGGGTTCAACGGCTAAGCGTACTTGGGAGAATTCCTCTTTGATTTGGTGTGTGCCGTCGTGGGAGCCGCCGTCTACAACGATGACTTCAAAATGGGATTTGGGGTAAGTCATAGCGTAGATAGAGGTTAAGCATTCTCTGAGCATTTTATGCCTGTTAAGGGTACAGATGACTATGGAGACAAAAGGTAAATCGGCAGTGAAAATGGGCTGCATTTGGGCACCAGCTATGGTTATCTAGGCTTGTCTACGGTGTGGTTTATTGGGGTTAAGCGTGCAGCCAGCCTCTGCCGTTCTTTTTAAGTTGCCGCTTAACGTTTTTTTCTGTAAGGGGTTTTATCCGGGTTGGTTTCTTGAGGTTTTTGGTTATGTGTGTTTTTGTGAATTTTGTCCATCCACCGACGAGAGGATCTGGAGGAAAATAGCGTTCGGAGACCGCATGTTTTTTTAGGATTTCTTTGAAGTTGAGGGTTTGGCAGTCTCTTGTAGCGTGGATGACAGTGCCTTTGTCTATGAAGAGTTGGCGGTAATCTTGAACAGCGACGCCTTCCGCTCGCACATGGTCGTCTAAACGTTCATGCCAGAGCTGTCTCCATTGATGCCTCAAATCGTCAACTGTTTCTTTCTGGTTTAGGCTCACGTCTAAAAAATCCCTCCCCATTGGAAGCGGATAATAAAAATTATTCTAAAACAAGCAGGAGGTTACTCCTCAATTAAGATAACATTTAATCGGCTATTTAAACGTATCAAACGCCCAATCTATTGAGATATTTAACCGATAAGTAACCGTATCACCCAGTGTTTTAAGAGTATTTGGGTTAGTTGCCTGAATTTTTAGGGTGTTCAGTTGACTATTTTTTTATAGTACCGATATTAATGGATGGTTGGGAAGAGAGAAGGGTGACCAGTTTAAAGAAACGCTTAGACTACGTCTTAGAGGCGCTCTCTGCGTTGGGCACAGAACCTGATGGGGAAACCGCGGATAACATTGCGGCTCAACTCTCCATTATAGAGGGGGCTTTTAGAGAATCCGCTGACAGCCCAGTTTGCTGTTTTAGGCTTGACGCACAGTCCCAGTTTGTCTGCGACTGCAACGGCCCCCTGAATAGGGCAGAGTTCATGAAGAAGTGCAGGGTTTGCCAAGCACAGATAAAACAAGCCCTGTCAGTGCTGCATTTTGCTTAGTTGCTGTTGTTTTGGCACAACCACACACCCTTAAGCATGCAAATAGCGTGAGGTGTATCGGTGATTCTTTGGAAAAAAACATGAACAACCAAAAATATCTGGTTCTGGTGAAACTTAACCCATCCAAAACCCTGCCCTTCTTCAACACAGTTCAGGGCATGAATTCTACGCCGATGGAAGGCGTAAAACTCATGGGCGCCTACAACCTTTTCGGCGACTGGGACATGGCTGTGTGGTTTGAAGCAGATAGCAACGACAATGCAGTGCATTTTGTGGGCGAAAAAATCCGCTCCATCGACGGCGTCGTCAACACCCACACGATGCCAGCGACAACAGTCAAAGAATTCATGTAAACGACGACTTCAAAACCTCTTTTTTTCCTTTTTAATATTGACTGCATTTCAGGCAAAGCTTAAAAGTTTACATCGTCTTTTTTGAAAGCGGTGAGATGCTTGCTAAAAGTAGCTGGCAACGCGAAAAATCATTATGGTTTCATTGCAGTAGCGCTTATTTTATGCACGATTTTATCGCTTGTTATGTTTATGTTTTCTGGCTCTAACGCTTCAGGTGTGATACAACCTGGCGAAACCTCGTCCACGCCGACTGTCACTGAGGCAGCGCCCACTCTCCCTCCAACAGCTGAAAATCAAACCAACGATGCCAACCCTACGTTAATCTCTGAGGAAGAAGCTTTGGCCTTGGCAATGCCTGTTATCGAAAAATATGCCTCGGAAAACAATAGGACCATAACTTCCGTAACCGCCAGCCTGAACGAGATTCAGGATTTTGAGGGCAGCAGAGGCGGGCACTCTCTTGGAGAGGTCACGCAAAATCCCAACCTCTCACCGGCTAGCTCCTCAATACTATTTCCATGTTTTCCAGTATGGCATGTTGAGGTACACTTCATCGATATCAACTATGTTAATTATAGAACTGTGCCTTTGACAGATAATACCACATGTACTTTAGCTGAAAAAACGAATTTCCCAACAGGCTTACTGGTTAGTGTCTGGGCAGATACAGGCACATTAGGGACTATAGGGCATTTTTACTAATTGCCTTTTATACTTCATGCAAGCGATAATCAACTTTCTGAATGGTATAATCAATAACGGTTGAATTTAGTAATCCTTAGAAAAGCATACTTCATTTATCAGCAGATCAAAAATCTGTTGTGCTTGCGGTTTGCTCCACAACCAGTCTGCAACCCAAACCAGGCGCCGCCACAAAAAAGCACTGCACCGCTCAATCGGCTGGTTGTTGTTGTGTATAGGGGGTTCTCTGCAACAACTACAAATAAAAAAGTTGATTTGCAGTTATATCATTTGGCTAGTTTATGGGTTTTTTCCATCCGCCGTTGCTAAACCGTGCTAAGACAGCCGAAGGGAAATGACAGCGCCACCACATCAATGACCGCTATGTATGTGAAGGACAAGTTTCCTGCGGTCTGCATTGCAACATTGATTGCGGTAAAGACCAGTAGCAGGAATATGCCATTTAGCCAAAAATTAACTTGCCAGCCTCTAGTGCCGAATAGCACATTGATAAGGACGATGTTTACTGCACCAAGAGCGATTGGCTCAACAAGAAACATCAAAACCCCATATATAACCAAGCCGATGGGTGGCATATACACCATAAACCCAGTCAATTGGCCATCGAACCACACTTTTAGCGCAACCATCAGTATTGACAGTGTCAAGCCTTCAGCTAGCAGTTTCACCACTATCGGCAGACTCTGTATGCGTTGGAGCATTTTAGTTACAGTTTGCTGCAATCCATTCACCTACTGCTGTTTCTGTTGGAGTATCCCGTATTCCGTAGCTGTCATAGGCGCTGTTCCAGTAAACCAGCCAGCACCCAGGCAACCCCATATTCTTAAAGAGATTGAGCCCTTTTAGGATAAAATCAGTTTGAGCCGCATAGTCCGTTGTTGACATGCCAAACTCTGTAATTACCACTTCTCGATTAGTGATTTGCTGTAAAACCTGTATGAAATGGGGAGAAGTAACCACAAAGGCATCCATGAACAGGTCCAGCCCCACAAAATCCAGTTTCGGCGCCAACGCGATTGGAACATTGCTCCGAATTATGTAGCTGATTCCGAAATTCGTGTAGTACTGCACGTTTAAGTGGTGCGCTTGGACGGTGTTGTACATTATGCCGAATTTGGAGGAGATTTCATCATCAGTAAACATTGCGCCCAGAGACCAAGTGGAGGATAATTCGGGTTCATTGAAGATTTGGATGTACTTGAGGTAGCTGCCCCAGCGGTTGAGGTAAT
Organism: Candidatus Bathyarchaeota archaeon; assembly: GCA_963702095.1. GTDB lineage: Archaea > Thermoproteota > Bathyarchaeia > Bathyarchaeales > Bathycorpusculaceae > Bathycorpusculum. Next base: position 386,426 of record OY969706.1, on the reverse strand, counting down.
AATCCACTTTTGCTGTGTCGTCTAGATTCTTTATCACCAGTGCCACAGACATTCCGTATTGTTGGACAGCTGTGAAGAAAGCGTCGTTTCTCTGGTTGGTGGGGTAGTTATAGCCAAGGGGGTCAGTGTCACACTCCAGGGTTATACGGATCACTTTAAAACCTAAGTCGTGGATACGTGCTACTTGGTCAGCGATTTGCTCCACTTCGTCCTGTTCAAAAACATAATGTATCCCCACTTGGAAGTCAGCTTTACCGCTTTTTGCGGATACATAGTACTGGTAGGGAAAAAACGCTAAAGAAAACACGAGCAGTATGCAAAGAGTGATTATGATGAGGTTTTTGATTAAGCTCCGGTTTGTGAAACCGATAATGCCGCGCGCGATGTTGGAGGCGAGTTTGCTCATAACTCACCATACTATAGCAATGTACTTTTATATTTAATCAAAAAAAGAGTAAAAAAAGAAAAACAAACAGCCAACAGAGTTTAATAGAAACTCTGTACCGGCGAATCTTGTTGTTCCGCTGCTTGCCCTTTGATTTCTTCGATTTTGGTTTTAGTTAATGCTTTGATGCTGTGGAAGTTGGACATTTCCCCGTAGCTGACCAAAGTAATAGCTGTGCCTTCTTCGCCTTTGCGTGCGGTTCTGCCGATGCGGTGGAAGTAAACTGGGGGATCGTTTGGGACATCATAGTTGATGATGTGGGTGATACCTTCGATGTCGAGTCCTCTTGCGGCGACGTCGGTTGCACACAGGAGGCTGCGTCTGCCATGGCGGAACTCGTTAATTGAGCGGTCGCGCTGCGCCTGTGTGAAGCCTGCGTGGAGCACTTGGCTGCGGAAGCCCCGTTTATAGAGTTGTTCGGATACGCGGCTGGTTTCATGGCGTGTCCTGCAGAATATGATTGCTTTTTCTACGCGGTCATCTTGGAGTAAGTCGCAGAGGGCACCGAGTTTGCCGCCTTGGTTGACGACAATGTAGTATTGTTTCATTTGGGTGAGTGCTATTTCGTCTTTGCTGACTAGGATTTTCTGTGGGTTCTTCATGTACTTGTTTGCTAAGCGCATGACGTTGTCGTCTATGGTTGCGCTGAACAGTGCGGTTTGGCGGTCACGGGGAGTTTTGGAGAGTATGAATTCGATGTCTTCGATGAAGCCCATGTCTAGCATGCGGTCTGCTTCGTCTAAAACGACGAAACGTATTGAGCCCAAGTTCAGCACTCTGCGTTCCATGAGGTCAATGAGTCTGCCGGGTGTACCGACGACGATGTTGACTCCGCTTGCAAGTGAGTGTACCTGTTTGTTTATGGATTCTCCTCCGTAAACAGCCAGAACCTTCGCTTTGGCGTATTTGCCGAATTTAGCGATGTTTTCAGCGTCTTGATTGGCTAATTCGCGTGTGGGAGTCAAAACTAGTGCTTGAACTCCGCGCACCTCTCGATTTAGGTTTTGGACCATTGGCACGCCGAAAGCAGCGGTTTTGCCTGTTCCGGTTTGCGCTTGCCCAATGACGTCTTTGCCTTCCAGCAAAGGGGTTATTGCTTGGGCTTGAATAGGAAAAAGACTCTCAAACCCGAGTTCGTTTATGCTTCTTAAGACCTCTGGGTTTAATGGGAGGTCCTTAAATGTTTGAATTTGCATGTTCTACTATATCTTCTGCCACAGATGTTTCTTCATGGATTCCCTAAAAGCTTTGGCAGCTTTGTGATACATGAGTTAATGTGACATCCTCCAATTGGGCTGGCGCGTATAAAAACTTTTAGCAACAATACAGTCAAACCCGATGGGGATGCAGGGTGAAAAAGGCAGGAAAACTGCAAAGCATGTGGGTCAGCGATGATTGACGAGCTCTCACAGCTTTTGGCTCGAAGCCGTCGCCTCACATCATCCCACGCTGTAATGCATCAACGGAGAAATTTATCTATTATGCAAAAACACCGTAAAAACTATTGGAATAGTTGCAGTCGGGGAGCAGTCACAAAAGCTTAACTCGCCAGCTTAACCGTTTCTTTTTATGGTGAGAATTTTTGGAGAAAGAATTGCTATACGAAGGAGTGGAATACACGACCTCTGCTAACGTCAAAGAATTCAGCGCCCAAGGCGTAAGGCTCGATATTACTGTTGCAGGGAAAATTAATGGCAAAATCGCAGGACAAATTCTATCAACCCACAATATACTCATGAAGCCCGGAGGCGTAAGCGAATTGGACCTCAAATCAATCATCTTTAGCAGCGGCGAACCCATCTTTGCATGGGGCAAAGCAGAGGGGAAACTTGTGGATCCCACGCCAATTGGGAAAATCGAGGGAAACCTGAGCTATCAAACGCCCTCACAAAGATTGGCATGGCTAAACGCAACTAAGGGTTGGTCGGAAGCTACCTACAATATGGCAACAGGCGAATATGCCTTCAAGGTTTATGCCGTCAAATAGGGCATAGAAGTAGCTTTTTATCCCTTTTTTGATGCCGTGCTGTTGCTTGTGAGCGTTTATGAGCAAAATAAGAAATACCTTTTAGAAAGGTAACTCCTCATATCGGAAGCTATGAAAAAGAAAAAAATAGCGATACCCCTTGCAGCGGCTGCCATAATCCTATCATTGACTGCGGGGCTTCTCTGGTACGAAATAGCCGCAGCCAAACAGTACACCTACCCCATCGCCGTCGGAGACAAAACCTACCCCGTAACCATATGCACCAACTGGAATTCCCCTCCCGAGGTTTCCCTATCCAACTCCTCGACCGGTTCGAAGTTCATTTCAATTGACTTCATAGGCTCCTGCAGCAAAACCGTTATGTTCCGCGTAACCTTCCCAACTGAGCTCCTCGGGGGCAACATCACTTTGGTCTGGAAGTATTATGAACAAACCCCCGACCGCTACATTGTCTCCAACGATGGTGCACATATTTCTGTCCAAATGACATTCGACCATATCGCCACGGATGAGCATTTTGAGGTACGTGGAACCAACGGAGCATGGTAAAAATTTGTGAGATTGGCGCCGGGAAGGGATTTGAACTCTTGCGGGCTAAAATAGGAAAAGTTGCCGAAATTTTTATGTTTCTCAGTAGCACAATTGATGAATGCAGTAAAATTTTTTTTATATGTAGTATTCTCTATTTAATTCAGGACTTAGAATGCAAAAAGTAAAAGTAACCAGAAAAGGGCAAACCACTATTCCTATAGAAATCCGAGAGCAACTAGGAATAGAAGAAGGCGACGAACTCATGGTCGAGGCAACCCAAGAAGGGGTCCTGTTCAAACGAATCCCACGCCTTACCGAACTGGCAGGAATATTTGCGGGACACGCCGATGTCGAGGAACTCAAAAAAGAAATCGATAAAATGCGCGAGGAATACTAGCTCTGAGACAAGTCTTAGACAGCCGCCTCCTAATCCAATATTTCTACACCAAAGACGAGAACACCCGACGGAAAATAACTAGAAAGATAGAAGAACTCACTGAGACAAAGGAAGGAATAATCCCAACAATTGCGATTAGCGAAACAATCCGCTTAACATACACAAAAGAAGGCAAGGAAAAAGCTGACTTAGTTTATCTTTCACTCCTCAAGTGGCTTGACCCTTGAAGCGCTTACTCCATCGTTAGCAAAAGAGGCGGGCATTCTGAAAAGCATTCACAGCGACATCTCGATAGGTGATTGCATCATTGCTGCCACTGCAATAAGGAACCAAGCGAGAGTAATTTCTGATGATCTGCATTTTGATTTGATAAAAGAAGCCAGAAGAATGTGGATTTGATATGGCGCCGGGAGGGGGATTTGAACCCCCAAGGCCCCGAAAGCGCCACAAGCTAACAGGTCACACCCTGAAGAGTGTTATCTCCAGGCTTGCTCCCTGCCGGGCTAGGAGACCCCGGCACATAAAGAACCAACCCAAAAGGCTGGTTTGCACATGTTCTCTGACCTACGCAGAATTTAAAGCTTTATCGAAGAGAAGCCACCGCATCCCAGATTAATTCGCTTTTCTGCACATTAAGCGAGGCTAAGCTCTAAACAAGAAAAACAGCTCTTAGTCAAGAAACCCTGACGAAAAAGGCTTTATAACAAATCGATCCTCAGAGAAATTGACCCAAGAATGAAGAAAAAGGTTATCGTAGTCCTGATCCTCATCGGCTTAATCGCTCTGGATGGGGCGTGTTTTCTGCCAGCCGATGCCCAGTACCAAGGCGACATCACCATAAACAGCGACGGCAGCATAACCCCACCAACAACCCTCATCGCACAAACAGGTGACACTTATACGTTAACAGGCGACCTGAATAATACAGCAAACAACCTTGCTGGATCATTAACCGTAGAAAAAAACAATTGTGTGATTGACGGCAACGGGTTCATGGGTGGCCAAGTTTTGCTAAGTACCGTTTACAATGTTACGGTAGAGAACTTTGAGATGAAAATTGTGGTCTATAACGCCGAACCGCATGGGTATAATGGAATTCTCGTGAAGGACTCATCAAACGTAACCGTAACCAACAACACAATACAAAACATGCGGGGAATTGACGAATTTCAGAGCGTCGGCGGGAAAACGTATGCTGGAATCCGAGTTGAAGGCGGAAACTCAAACACGATTATAAGAAATAACCTCAGAGACAACCAATTCGGGATATACTTGTATAAAACCCAGAATAATCTTGTTGCCGAAAACACCATAATCGATGACGTAACTGATTTAATCGGTCCAACAATGGCGTTTGACCAAGCATCCAACAACACCATAGTTCACAACAACATTAGGAACGCGATATTCATTTTATGGTCTGATCAGGTTAGCATTTATAACTCATCTAACGTGTGGGACCTCGGCTTTCCCGGTGGCGGAAACTACTGGATTGACTACCATCACAAATATCCCAACGCAACAGAGATAGACAACTCAAAAATCGGCGACACCCCATACCTGATAGATTCACAGAATGTGGACCATTATCCCCTTAAGGAGCCCTTCAACAGCACGTTTTTTGCTTTGCAGACAACCCCGCCCCAAATAACCATGCAATCGCCAATCAACCAAACATACCAGAACACAACTCTGCCTCTTTCGTTTACAATCGACGTTATCTCCCAAGCCAAACTCGTCAACTGGACAGGCTACAGCCTCGATGGACAACAAAACGTCACTGTAACAGGCAACACCAGCCTAACTGGACTCTCAAGCGGGGCCCATAGCATTAGGGTTTTCGCTAATGATTCGTATGGTAATATTGGTGCTTCTGAAACCTTGACTTTTGATGTTTTGGAGTCGTTTCCTTTTGCTGCGGCTGCTTTGGTTTCGGTGGTGGTTGGGGTTGTTTTGGTTGCTTTTGTGGTTGTTTTGTTGAAGAAACGCAAATAGGGAAACTTGCCGTTTTCTGTGCTCAAATTCGTTAAAGCGGCGGTTGGCTCTGGCTTTTGGCGGTTTAGGGGCATGATATGGCTTAACCTGCCTGAATGAGCCACCAGTACCCGACTGCATTGCGCCGTCATTGCCACTTACTGCTCGCTAAAAAAACAAACGATACATGCCCCCACATACACATGCAGTCCACCGCAACATGCGTCCATGCACCGCATGTGGAAGAAAACGCACTTCCCACACCAAAACAGACAAAGAAAACCGTTGCAACCCCAAAACACAAACGCCCCCAACTGCCATCTTGTGGCACCCCGCAAAACGCCACACCCACATAAAAAGAGAAAAACAATTCAACGCTTATAGGGGAGGGGAGAGGTCGGCAGAGCAGCAGAGCCTCGCTGTATACAGAAGCATCAACCAATCTGAGGTTAAACCCACGAAAACTGCCCAAAAAACCGTTTTTCCACAAAACCGCCAAAGAAAAAAAGGTCAATTCACTCGGCGGGCACCACTAACCATAAATGCGTGAACAGCGATTTGTGCACTGAGGCTATAACACTACCAATGTCGATGAGAGACCCAGTTTGCGGAGCAGTTCTCGACGAGAACACTGCGAAGTTTAAGATTTCTTATGATGGCGAAACTTACCATTTCTGCAGTTTAGTGTGCAAGAAGCGTTTCAAGCGTCAACCTACAAAATTCGTGAAATAAAAAAGAAAAAGGATTTTAAATTTTCAGTTTTTTATTTGAAGGCTCTCCACACCAACGCAGCTATGATGCCACCTATGATGGGGGCAACCAAGAACAACCACAGCTGCTCCAGCGCCAATCCGCCCACAAAAACCGCTGGACCCAGACTTCTCGCGGGGTTAACCGATGTTCCCGTGATGGGTATGCCTATTATGTGAACCATGGTCAATGACAAGCCGATGGCTAATCCTGCGAAGCCCTTGGGCACACGTTGATGCGTTGCGCCATGCACAACCAATATGAAGATGAAGCTTAACACAATCTCAGAGATCAAAGCTGAGAGCAGATTGTAATTAGCCATAGAAGCGCTGCCGTAGCCGTTTTGGCCTAAGCCTGTTACGTTGATGTTGAAAATCGGAGTGCCCACTGCGATTGCATAGAGTATGCCTGCGCCAATCACTGCGCCGATGCATTGGAAGACAATGTAGAATGCAGCGTCTTTAACGCCTATTTTTTTGGCAACCAACATAGAAACCGTGATTGCAGGGTTTATGTGGCAACCTGAAATTCCGCCGATGGCATAAACCATCACTAACACAGCTAAGCCGAAGGCAAAAGCAATGCTTAGGTAAGCATAGCCTACCCCCGTGTAACCGCCTGCAATTACTGCGCTGCCGCAGCCTATCAACACTAAAACCATGGTTCCGATGAGTTCGGCAAGATACCGGGTTGTTGGTTTGATGGATTCTGGTACAGATGCTGGTTTCTCCACTTCAGTCATACCGAGATTCTCCTCTCTTTGTCATGTTAAACCCTATTCAAGGTAGGGCTAAATAATACTTTGCATCAAATAATCGCTAACTCAATTGCGGCCTAGAGCTTTTCGTCGGCAGAAATATCCATAAGCACCAAGCCAGACACCATTTTAGGGTAAAAATCAGTGCTTTTCTCGGGCAAAAGCTCATGTTGCAATGCAATCTCCGCCACGGTCTTCGCCGGAATCGGATTCACCAAAAACGCCACAGACGCTTCTCCCTGATCAACTTTAGCCATTGCGTCTTTAGCCCAACGTTCATAGAGAATCGTGTCATCCAAATTCAACTCTCCAGTTTTCAAAACCTGCTTAAAAACGATGTCACGGAGAATCACAACATCGAAAACCTTGGTTTCCCTCGACACATGGGTGTTTATGAAGTCGTAGACAGCTTTGTCGTGTTTTAGGGTTAATCCAAAGGCTTTTTTACCGTCATAAACACAGAAAGCATGTTCACCGACATGCCTGCCCAAGAAACCTTCGAGGGCATCCACCGTCGCTGGGATTTCAAATACGTCAAAGAAGCAGTTGAGACTGCCAAGAACTTCGGGGGTTAACTTGCAGTTTTTTAGCAGTCGATGAGTGGGCAACACAACCAATCCTTCTTCCTGCACAGGCACCATGTAGCACATGTGAAAGTTAAACCCGGAATCCTCGCTCCAAACGCCCTTTGCACGCATTTCGTCGCGGTACGCCAATGCACTTTCGTAGCGGTGGTGACCGTCGTTGATAACCATCGCTTTTGGCGCCAAAACTGCTTGGATTTGACGGATTTTCTGTGGGTCAGACACCTTCCAAAGCCAATGATGAACCCCCAAGGCATCTGTAACCTCAATCTGCGGCTTGGTTTTTGCGACTTCATCCATAAAACGGATAGTCTGGGCTTCTGGGTCTTGATACATCAAAAACACAGGTTCCAAATCCTTCTGGACCGTTCGCAGCATGTTTAAGCGGTCGGCTTTGGGGGCTTTGTAGGTGCGTTCATGAGGGTAAACCATGTTTTCATTGTAGGGATAGAGCCGTAGCGCCGCGATTAAGCCTGTGCGGGAGTAGCGTTTGCCTTCTAAGCTAAACGTTTGGCGGGAAACGTAGATGGCGGGTTGGGCTTCTTTGGTCATAACGCCTTCTCTTTGCCACATGTCGATGCGTTCTTTGGCGACACGGTATTTGTCTTCTTCAAGGGGCAGAATTAAGCGGCAAAAATTGTAGGGTGAAAGGTCATAGTAGCGTTTCTGGGCGGCAACGTCGATTTTGTCATAGGGCTGTGTGATGAGGTTTTCTGTTTTGCCGGCTTTTGGCGTGTAAGTTAGGGCTTTGAAGGGTCTGACGTCTACCATGCGCTTTCAGCTTCAGAGGTTGAGTTTTTCAAGCGCATCTATAACGTTATTGGCTATTTGTATGCTTGCTCTATGTTGCGCTTCATGTGTTTGAGCACCCATGTGAGGTGTAGCTATGACATTGCTGAGGGCGAAAAGCCTGCGGTCTTTAGGCGGCTCCTCCTCGAAAACATCAAGTGCGGCACCCGCAACTTTGCCGCTTAAGAGTGCTTGGTAGAGGGCAGCCTGATCGATTACGCCGCCCCGTGAGCAGTCGATAATGTACACGCCTTTTTTCATGAGGTTGAACTCTTTGGTTGAAATCATATGTTTTGTCTTAGTCGTTAGAGGCACATGAATTGTGATGAAGTCTGCCTTAGGCAGCATGTCGCCGAGGGGCACAAAACGGTCAAAGACGCATTCTTCTACAACGATGACTTTCATGCCCAACGCCAAAGCCAGCCGCTCGACGTCTTTGCCGATGAAGCCGCAGCCGATAACGCCCAGCGTTTTGCCGTTGAGTTCGGTGCCCATAAGCTTGTCTTTTTCCCATTTACCCTCACGCATGGAGAGTGTGCTTTGGACGATGTTGCGTGCAAGCGCAATCATGTGTCCTATGCTGAGTTCTGAGACACTGACATAGGAAACATGAGGCGTGTTAACCAAGGTGATTCCAAGTTGTTTGGCACGTTCAAAATCCACGTTGTCTAAGCCTTCGCCTGCTCTGCCGATAACTTTGAGTTTTTTGGCGTTATCAAGCAGTTCACCCTTAACTTTGGTGGCGCTCCGCACAATTAAGACGTCGTATTCACAGATCACTTTGGGCAAATCGGGTTTAGGTATATCCCATCCCCGGGTAACCTGATAACCTTGGTCTTCAAGGATTCTTAAGCCTTCGTCAGCGATTTTGTCGCTAACAAGGATTTTAATGGTCAATTACAAGCCCCAAACGTCGTCTATATTGGCGAGTACGTCTTTGATGCCATCGAGGTTCCATTCGCCCATGTGGCCGATACGGAAGGTTTTTTCTTTTAGTTTTCCGTAGCCAGCAGAGATCAAGTAGCCTCTTTCACCGAGTGTGTTGTTCATTGCTTTGACGTCTTTGCCATTGCTGTTTATACAACTGACCGTTATGGATTCGTAGCCTGGCTCTGGGAACATACTAAAGTGCTTCTTTGCCCACGCCTGAGTATAGTTTGCCATGTCTAGATGTCGCTGGTAAACTTTGTCGTATGTTTCGGCGAGGAGCAAATCCATGCGTTTGTTTAATGCATAAAGCAATGAAACGTTAGGTGTGAAAGGGGTCTGGTGTTTCTTTTCAAACTCGAATATGTCAACTAAGTCAGTATAGGCGCCTCTGTTCGGCACGGTTTTGGCTCTTTCGACGGCACGGTCACTTACGAGCCCTATAGCTAAGCCGGGTGGAAGGGCAAAGCATTTCTGTGTCGACCCAAAAACGATATCGCAGTTCATTTCGTGGGGAAGGGTTTTATCGCCTGCCATCGACGAAACAGCGTCCACTGCAAAGATGACGTCGGGGTACTCTTTTTTGACCATTTTGCCGATTTCAGCGATTGGGCTGCGGACGCCTGTACTGGTTTCGTTGTGGCAAACGGTTAAGGTGTCATATTTGCCGCTGGCAAGTTTCTGTGCGACCATTTCTGGTTTAATTGGCTTGCCCATCTCGACTTCTAAGATGTCGGTTTGTTTGCCGCATGAGGTAAGTGTTTGAGCGCATCGCTGACTGAAGGCGCCGTTGACGCATGCGAGCGCACGTTCCTTAACTACGCTTCTGCCGATTATGTCAAACCATAGGGTTCCTGAACCAGTGGTGACAGTCGGTTTGTAGTCGGCGGGTAATTGGAAGTATTTGGCGATTTTATCTGTTATTCCGCCGTATAACTCGGAGAACTCTTTTTCTCTATGACCGATTAGGTAGTGAGCTTGTTCTTCAAGCACTTCTTTACTTACTTCTGTGGGGCCCGGGATTAGGAGTCTTTTATGCATAGGTAACCCTTCAGCAAAAGAGGTTAACTTTAAAAATATAAGGCTTATGCGCAGGTAAAGTCATCTTTTAACCAAAGATAACTGTTAGCTTCAAGTCTTAGCTTCTCAGAAAAAAGAAGTGGTTAAAGAGTTTGATCTCGAATAAGAGCAAAAACTGCGTTACTCATAATCGAGTCTATACCCGACTTGCAGCCCTGCTTTGATTCATACACTTCGCTAACGGCGACGATTTCACCGTTAATTGCCTTAAATCGCCAGTAGAATCGTCCATCAACTGTATTTCTAATTTCAAATTCTGCCGGTATAGGTATCCCCAATCTGTTTAACTATAGAAGTGGTATTTAAAATTTAGTTAAATTCACTGTTGCTTGTTAATATTGATAACGTTTATGGGTTAAATCGTTAAACACTATTGCAGTAACAGGTAAAAAGGCAACAGCGCCTAAGAAAGCCAGCCGACGAATGTTTTTGTTTTTGATATATCGATTTTGGGAATGTCCTTATTAAGATAAGCCAACGAATTAAAATTTGGGAGAAAGGAGAAAGGCCATGTACCACTTTAGAGCAGTAATGCTGCCCAGTATTATGTTGATAGTGATGGGGTCAATTGACGCATTAACCACAATTATTGGCGTTCTCCATTATGGAGCAAGCGAACTTAACCCATTCTTAGCGGGCATAGTCCATACAAACATTTTTGCGTTTGTGGTCCTCAAGCTTGCGGCGACATTCTTCATCGGAATCACCTACATAGTTGCGAGGAGAATGCTCAATCAAACCCAAGATAAAACGAGTAAAAGCTATCACTACTCCAACTTGTTTACGAAAGTCGCTTATGCAGGCGTAATCCTGTTTTTAGCTATAGTCATCACCAATAACTTCTTGGTCTTACTCTCATGAAACACCCTCATCCAATCTGGCAGTCAACTCCATCGCGCAACGGGGGCTCCAACTTTTCTTGCTTAACCGCCTCAAAAACCGCTAGAAACTACCTTAAACCTGTTGAAAGCAAGTTTCAAGTTGAGTTGTGAAACGCAAATCAAATATTGGTGGTCAGCAAATCTAACATTAAATAAGCGTCTAGAAAGCAGCAGTAAAGAAACGCTTAACTGTACAACCTAGAATACATAAGGTTGAGAGTAAAATGCCGTTGAATCTATTCCACAAAAAGAAACAGGTAGAATCCGAAGCGTCAGCTGTACCTTCTCAAGAAACATCGCAACAAACAGTGTCCGACCAACCTGCGCCCGAACCTGCCACTGTTGAGGAACCCGTAGCTGCCGCTGAAATGATTACCACTGAGGAAAGCCAACCGCAGGAAGCCCCGTCTGTTCCCCAAGCGTCACCGCAGGAGGAGCCAACCGTTACGCCACCAGTTGAAGAGAAACAAGAAATTAAAGCTGAAACGACAAACAGCAAAACCTACCTAAAAGCGATGCCCCTCAAAGAACTCTCCGACGTAGAGAAAGTTAAAGCTGAAGTCAAAGAAGGCAACATCATAATTCTACGCATAACGCCTCTTGCCACCAAAAGCATTGAGGATGTAAAAACCGCCGTTAATGACTTGTTCCAGTTTGCTGAAGAAACAGGCGGAGACATCGCACGTTTAGGCGAGGAACGCGTGGTTATTTGTCCGAAAAGTGTTAGGATTTGGCGGGAGAAAACTCCGGCGCCAGTAAAAAGTGGCAGTGAACCTTTGCCTACAACAGCCTAAAGGTTTCCAGTGTCGCTGGAACCACCGTGTTTATGCCTGCTTTTTGGTCTAAGAAGTGGCCGAAGTTGAGGGTTTTCTGTTTTTCGCCGTGGACTACGAAGATGCGTTCAGGTTTCGGTGTCAGGTGAGTTAGGTAGTTGACTAGTTGGCGGCGGTCACTGTGACCTGAGAAACCTTCGATGGTTTGGATACCCATTTTGATGCTAATTGCAGCCATTTTACCTTCGTTATCCATCATGGTGACTTCGCCGACGCCTTTTTGCACGCGTCTGCCCATGGTGCCTTCGATTTGGTAGCTTACGAATATGATTTGATTGCGTTCGTCGGATGCCCAGTTTTTGAAGTACTCGATGACTGGTCCGCCTTCAAGCATGCCGCTTGTGGCTAATACGATGCAGGGTTCGCCTTCCATTATGCTTGCGCGTTGGCTGGGGTGGTCGACGATAGTGAAGTAGTCGCTTTGGAAGGGGTTGACTTCTTCGTGGAGTATGCTGTGGCGTACTTCTCTGCCTAAGTACTCGGGGTATGCAGTGTGTATGGCTGTGGCTTCGCTGATCATGCCTTCAAGGAAGACAGGTGCCTCTTTGAGGGCGCCGCGTTTCATGTAGCCGTCGATGACAAGCATGATTTCCTGTGCACGTCCAACAGCGGGAACTGGGATGAGGACTTTGCCTTTGCGTTCAAGTGTTTGGTTTATGACTCTTGTGAGTGCTTCTTCGGCTTCTACACGGCTGGGCACGATGTCGTCGGGTCCACTGTAGGTGCTCTCGGTGATGACTGTTTCGATGCGGGGGAACTCTGTGGCTGCGGCTTCAAGCAGCATGGTTCTGCCGAATTTGTAGTCGCTGGTGTAGACTATGTTGTGTAGACCTTCGCCTATGTGGAGGTGCACCATGGCGCCGCCTAGGATGTGACCTGAGTTATGCAGGGTTAAGCGGATGTCTGGTGCAATGTCGGTGACTACACCAAAGCGGAGAGGTATAGTATGCAAGACGCATTCGCGGACGTCTTTTTGATCGTAATGCGGCGTGACGCCTTGTTTGTTGGCTACGTCCAAGTAGTCAAGCTGTAGCATCGTCATCAAGTTGGATGTTGGCGCTGAACAGTAGACTGGACCGTCGTAACCATATTTGTAGAGGAACGGCACCAAACCGCAGTGGTCAAGGTGCGCATGGCTAATGATGACAGCGTCAAGCGAGTCAATTTCGAATTCGGGCGAGTCAAACCGTGGAAAAGACTCGAAGGGTCGATTAGAGCCCGGGTGGATACCGCAGTCCAAAAGAACGCTGCTTTCACGGGTTTTAACTAGGAAAGCTGAGCGCCCCACTTCTTGAGCGCCGCCAAGAACGGTCATACGGATGTCTCCGACATCGTAGGTTTTCGGTCGGAAAATACGTTCGCCCACAGTGCGCAAGATGCGTTCCCGCTCTTTGCTCTCTGAGTGGAGGTAGTGACGCATGTGAGTGACTATTTTGGATTTGATGGGTGGGCTCCTAAGTACGTGGGGGCGCCACTTGGTTTTCTTTATGATTTCTTGGAGGACAGCGCCGTTTCTGCCGATGACTAAACCCGGCTTTTTGGTTTCGATGATGATTTCGCCTAGGCTTGGGTCGAAGTTGATGTCGGTGATTTCGGCTTCTGGCGAGATGAGTTCGCGAGTAATTTTTTCTGCTTCAGCTTCAGGTATACGCACGGATGGGTCTGGTCTGATAACGATTCTTTTTCGGATGACGCCGACTATCTCCGCTACGATGCTGCTTTGGTCAACCAAAATCTCTGGTCTTTTAGTGTAAACCGCAAGCATCGGTCCCTCGTATTCGATGCGGGTGACTTCTGCTTCGCGGGGAACTTTTTGAAGAATATATTGGCTGATTTCTATTTTATCTCTGTCTTTCTCTTGTGTTCTTGCCACTGTCTAACTTCCTGCTTTGAGCAGTTTAGCTTTTTCCTCTTCAGACAACTCTTTGTAACCATGCTCGTCGATGACGATGATATTGTAGCTGTTGCCGCTTGCTACGTCACGTTTCATGGCGGCATTCACCGCTCTGGCGATAGTGGGCAAAGTTTCCTGGATGGTCATACCCTCGCGGTACTTGTCTTCAAGTACACCAAGCGCGATGGGTGAACCGCTGCCGGTGGAGATCATTTTTTCTTCGTTTAAGCTGCCGTATGGATCCAAGTTGAAAACGTGGGGTCCAGTGTTGTCTACGCCGCCGACAAGAACCTGTGTTGCCAGTGGAACATATCTTGCTGAGAACAGGAGGTTGGCGACTAAACGTGCAGCGGAAGCCACGGGGATGGGGCGGTTCAGGTTGATTTTATACAGCTGAGCGTTAGCAATTAGGATGTCTACGACGCGTTGAGCGTCGGCGACTGTGCCGGCTATGGTCATGCCGATGTGGTCGTCGATTTTGTAGACTTTTTTGCCGAATTTATGTGCCACATAGAAGCCCATGGTTACGCGGGTGTCTGAAGCTAAGATTACGCCGTCTTTGCAGACGACGCCGATTGTAGTTGTTCCTTTAAGGACTAGTTGGCTAGCTGTATTATTTTGTGACATAGTTTTGTGCTCCCTTAAAACTCCGTTTGTGCGGAATGCCATCCACTGGATGAAGATGCATCATGTAATCTTTCTGTGCGCCTAATTAATATTTCGCCAACATTAAAAAGACTCTCAACTCCCAGAGTGCTTTCCTAAACGTTTTTAGGCAACTCTGCTGTTTACTGCGAGCTGGCGCGTGAGTGGAGCTTCCCACCCGTTGCGCCAAATAATATAAAACCCGGAGTTGGGAGGCAAATAACATTTGAAACTACGAAGTAAAGAAATAGCTCTTATGGCAGTTTATGCTGCATTGTATGTGGCACTAGTTGTTGCCCTCGGATTCATCTCTTATGGACCCCTCAATATCAGAATAGCAGATTCTATGGTTGCTGCTGTTCCCCTGCTGGGTATAGCAGGTGTTTTGGGACACACCTTAGGAGTGTTCATCGCCAACCTTTTCTCAACCCTTGGCGTAATTGACTTACTTAACACTATACCATCGTTTGTCATGGCGTTTGTCGTCTACTATGTTTACAAGAAAACACACAACGACTACTCTGTACTCGCCACATGCGTAGCTTACTCATTGGTCTTGGGCACTACTGTAGGCTGGATGTTATCCGCACCCTACAACATACCGTTACCAATTAGCATCGCATACGTCGTGGCTGGAAACCTAATCGCAAGCGTGCTGATCGGTTGGCCACTGTTCAAGCTGCTGAAAAAAGCGGGCTTGCAACGGTGGTTTGAAACACAAACAAATTATGGAGCAAAAAAACCATGAGACAAAACATGAAATGCGTCATAGTGCTCAGCGGCGGTCCAGACTCAGCCACCGTCGCATACTGGGCAAAAAATCATGGCTACCAAATCTACCCCATCACCTTCAACTACGGCCAAATCGCCGTCAAAGAAACAGAGGCAGCCCAAAAAATCGCCCAAACACTTGGCACAACCACAAAAACCATCGACCTCTCAAACCTCAAAGACATCTTCAGCGGCGCCACCTCACTGGTCAACCGCGACATCCCCTTAACAGCGGAGTTCAGCAGCCCAATCATCGTACCCTTCCGCAACGCCATCTTCCTCTCAGCAGCCGTCGCATACGCAGTCACCGTAGAAGCAACCCACATCTTCTACGGCGCACAAGGCAGCGACGAACCCTTCTACCCCGATTGCCGCCGAGAATTCTACGAAGCTTTCGAAAAAGCCGCCCGACTGGGCACCTGCCAAGAAATCACCATCAAAGCACCCTTTAGCGGCGGTAAAAAGTCAGAGCTAATCAAAGAGGGCGCCAAACTGGGTGTGCCCTTCGAGTTGACGTGGTCATGCTACCTTGACGGTGCCAAACACTGTGGCAGATGCGAGTCTTGTGTAAACCGCAAAAAAGCGTTTGTTGAAGCAGGCGTAGCTGACCCAACAGAATATGAGGCCTAATTGCTTCTTCTGCCTTCACCCTTTTTTAAAAGAAAACAGTCAAACCCAAACAGAATCAAACTTATTGCAAGGATAAACAATAAATTTCCTTGCGAATTAACCTCTTTGGTGTTCTAGTTTGTCTAATTATCCTCCGCACAAAGCAAGAACAACAAACCTTGTCATAGGAATAATCTTAGTTATAATTTCTGTAGCTGGTTTAATCTCAGTTACCACAAACAATGTTTCTGGTTCGAACCTTATGGGCTCAGCGGTCTTTATTTTTATTCTTGTATTTTTGGGCGGTTATGAAATTGGCAAGTACGCAGAGAACCGTTTATCAAAACAGTGGGCTCGCCTAAACATAGGCAAACATTCAGAATAGGGTTTTCTGTTTTTCGCTGGATTGGAGACTCGAAACTCGGACTCCGATAAGCCTCATTTTCCTCTCCGACCCCAAATAGGGCAGTAACAGTTCTTTGGCGGTTTTCTTTAGGTCCTCCACTCGGTTGGTTAGGCGGGGTAGGGTTTTGCTTTTTGTGTGGGTTTCAAAGCCTTGGTAGCGGATTTTGACGGTTACGGTTTTGAAGAGAAGTTTCTGTTCGTCGGTTTCTTTCTGCACCTCGACGCAGAGGACATCGAGCGCTTGGAGGATCGCGGCTGAATCTGAGGTGTCAACTTCAAAAGTGGTTTCGTGGCTGATGCTTTTGACTCCTACCCGTTCCTCGACTTCGCTGCGGTCCAAACCCTGAGCCATCAAATGCATCTGCACCCCCATAACCCCAAACAGGGAGCTAAGCGCAGTAGGGTCATAGCGCGCCAAGTCGCCGATGGTGTTGACGCCCAACGCCTTGAGTTTGGCTTCGGTTTTGCGCCCCACCCACAAAAGCTTCCGCACGGGCAGAGGGGCGAGGAATCGTTGGGCGTCCTCCTCTTTGACAAATGTTAAGCCGTCGGGTTTCTGGAAGTCACTGGCGACTTTCGCCACCAACTTGTTGGGTCCAACCCCGATTGAAGCAGTAAGATGCTCCTTTTCCTTTATTTCGCCCTTGATCTGCCGCGCCAACGCTTCAGCTTCCGCCCAATCCCCGACTTTATCAGTTACATCCAAAAAAGCCTCGTCTATACCCCACTGCTCAAACTTGCCCGCATAGCGGCGTGCAATCGCCATTATTTCAGCTGATGCCTTGATGTAGAGGGGAAAGTTGGGCGGCAGGTAAACGGCGTTGGGGCAGAGTCGCCAAGCCTGCGAGATGGGCATACCGCTGCGGACGCCTGCTGCTCGGGCTTCATAGTTGCTGGTGCTCACTACGCCTCTGCCTTTGCCTTCTTTGGGGTCTGCGCCGACGACGACGGGTTTGCCTTTGAGGGCTGGGTTTTCCCGTTGTTCGACGGCGGTGTAGAAGTGGTCCATGTCGAGGTGGAAGATGAAGCATTTTTTCTCTTTCATGGCGTTCAAGTAGGCTTGGGTGTTTGGAAATTTGAATCTATCGAAACATTGAGGTTGCTGCTTTCATAGGTTCCTCTGTTCTGTTTGAGGATTACGCCACAACCAGCCAGCAACCCAAATCCTTTGCAGAACACAAAACACAGTTGCCCACCAAGCCCCCAAGAAGAAGATGAGCAAGGGCGCCTCTGCCTTCATCTAACAATAAAAAAACGAAGTGAACGCTTTGTGAACTGCTAAACTAATATTCCACAGTCCCCCATCTATTCTTTGAGGCAACCCAAATGGATGTTTTTGAGGCAGTACAGGAACGCAAATCAATTCGAAGTTACCAAGACACGCCTGTGCCACGTGATAAGTTGGAGCGGATTTTGGAGGCTGGCAGATTGGCGCCTTCCGCCCAAAACATCGAGCCATGGCATTTCATAGCGGTAACTGGCAAAGAGAAACTAAAAGCCCTCTCCAAGGGGCTCTACGGCAAATTTGTTGGTTCAGCACCCTTGGTAATCGTGGTCTGCGGAGACAAAAAAGCCTCATCAGACTGGTATGTGGTTGACGCATCTTTGGCTTTGGAAAACATGGTTTTAACGTCGGTAAGTGAGGGATTGGGCACTTGCTGCGTAGGCAGCTTCAAAGAAGCAGATGTTAAGGCGCTATTGAAAGTGCCTGAGAACTTTGAAGTTTTGGTGATGTTGACGGTTGGGTACCCGCAGGAAAAGCTGGATTTATCCAGTAAGCTGCTGCGGCTTGTGCGCACCCGAAAAGTGCTCAGCCAAGTAGCCAGCGAAGAAGAGTTCGGCAAGCCCTTTGACGCTAAAACTTTAGAGTTAGAATAAAGAAAGGGTACTTCTGCCACAAGACAAGGCGGCACAAGTTTTCTCTGTGGGGTTTATTGGTTCAACAGTTCGTTGACGAAGTCGGATGCTCGAGCGTTGATGTCTTCGGTTTCTCCAATCTTCACTATGACAGCGTTGGATAGGTCGCCGCCGCTTTGAAGAGTTGAAACGGAATTCTTGATTTGCGCTACATCGTCAGGCGATGTTGCTCCTTGACCGCTGCCATACACGCCCACAACTGTAGTAGAATCAACGTGCAGGTTGTTTATGGCGTCTTTAACAGATGCGGCGGGTGCACCAGCGTAAACGGGGCCTCCGACGACTATGACGGTGTAGCCTGAAATGTCAGATGCCGCCGAGCTTTTTATCCCAGCCAAAGTAACGGTTAAACCCTGACTTTGCAGGTCGTCGGCAACTTGAGTGGCTACCTTTGTTGAAGCGCCAGTTAAGCCGGGGTCATAGAGTACCAGCGCAGTTCCCATTTCTGAGCCGGTAGCAGGCAAAATCTGTGAACCGGTGGCGGTGTAGGCGGCTAAATCCAACAAGACGATGGCTCCTAAAGCGACCACTACGATGATTATGACAGCGAATACGGCTATGATTATTTTGAATATTCTCCTCATTCTGCAAGCCTCTAATACAAGCGTTGACTATGGACTTACTAAATAATTTTTGCTTTTCCCTGAAAAATCGTACAAAAATTCACACAAAAATCATGAAAACCCCCGAAGTTCTCGATGACTTTTAACGACATTTGACGTATCTAAATCCTTAAACCCATCGGAGGGTAAGATAGATTTTGCGTGTTATCTGGAGGTGAAAAAAGGTATGATATTCGAAGAAGAAGATGAATGGGAAGAAGGCGAAGACGAAGAATGGGAAGAAGAAGAATGGTAAAATAACCCAGTATGCCACCATCATACCTTTCTTTTAAATTTTGATGTTTTTCCTCTTTTGCGTACAGCGCCTACTTGAATGGGCGGCTGGGGAGCAATAACTATTTAGGTTCTGAAAGCCCATAGTAAGGATGGTGTATCATTATGGTAGAAACAAAATCTGGAAAATCTCTTGAAACAGCGGCACAAAGTATGGCTGAAACGATGTTAACTATCATCGATAAGCTTGCTGGAAAAGAGTCAGACCTTAAACTGAGTTTTGAAGACTTAACCCTGGACATGGGCATGTTTAAAGCTAAACTCAACGGTGCCATCGTCTTAGACATCGTTTACGCCAAAGACGCTAAAGCCTAAACGTAGGCAACCAAATGCCCCTTGCCTCATTTTTAGGCGAATTACTCAAATCAGGAAAAATCACAGTTTCCACCAATAACGCTGAAGCCCTTGAGATTAAGGCAG
The DNA here is from genome assembly GCA_963702095.1 of Candidatus Bathyarchaeota archaeon. Classification (GTDB taxonomy): domain Archaea; phylum Thermoproteota; class Bathyarchaeia; order Bathyarchaeales; family Bathycorpusculaceae; genus Bathycorpusculum. The sequence continues at coordinate 366,934 of OY969706.1, read as the reverse complement.
CAGACAAAAAAATCGACGTTAAAGCCCTAAACAAGAAAATCGTAAAGAACATTCTTGCAACCTCAAAAGCCGAATCGAGCAAAGGCATATACGGTGCTGCTACCCAAATCAAAACTGTTCGAAGCAACCTTGGCATGATCAGAGGGGTTGCAGAGGAATTATCCGAAGCAGGCATAACTGTAACCTTCTCTTACAAGGACAAGGTTGTGGTAACTTTAGGTTCAGAAGCCAACCCCAAATTGTCAAAGATAGCAACAGGAACCAAAGCTATAGAAATTAACAATCCCAGAAAAGCAGTTGAATTCATCATTTAAAAAACGGAAACCTGCAGCTTTCGGGTTTTAGATTTATAACTTACCCTTTCAATTCATACTTGGACGTTTACTCATGACGCGAATCGCCGTATTAGACACAGATAAATGCAAAGTCAAAAAATGCAACCACCTATGCGTAAGCTTCTGCCCCATGGTACGCAGCCGAGTGGAAGCAGTCAGAATAGAAGGCAACCACGCCGTAATATCCGAAGCACTATGCAGCGGATGCGGAATCTGTGTTAAAAAATGCCCCTTCAAAGCCATAAGCATCGTCAACCTGCCCGATGAATTGGAAAAAGACTGCAGCCACCGCTTCAGCGCCAACAGCTTCAAACTCTTCCGCCTACCCATGCCTTCACCGGGCACCGTCTTGGGTTTGCTGGGGCAAAACGGCATCGGCAAAAGCACCACACTTAAAGTGTTTAGCGGCGAAATCAAACCTAACCTAGGCAGGTTTGATGACCCGCCTGATTGGCCTGAAATCATCCAGTACTACCGGGGCAGCAGCCTCCAAGACTACTTCACGCGGCTAAGCGAAAAGAAACTAAAAGTCAGCAGTAAACCCCAGTACGTCGACAAAATCCCCAAAGCCGTCACCGGCAAAGTCGGCGACCTCCTCGATAAAGTTGACGAACGCAAACAACTCGACGCTATCGCTGAGGAGTTGGAGCTCAAAAACATCTGGGACCGCGCGCTTGATATCTTGAGCGGGGGCGAGTTGCAGCGGGTGGCGGTTGCGGCGGCGCTTAGTCGAGAAGCCGACGTGTACCTTTTCGACGAACCCAGCAGCTACTTAGACGTTAAGCAGCGTCTTGTGGTGGCAAGGACAATTCGCAGCCTCAAAGAACAACAAAAAACCATTGTCGTCGCCGAACACGACTTAGCCATCATCGACTACCTAAGCGACCAAATCTGCGTCTTCTACGGTGAACCAGCCGTCTACGGCGTCGTAAGCCACGTGCATGGTGTCCGCACAGGCATCAACATCTACCTCCAAGGCTACATCCCAGATGAAAACATCATGTTCAGAAAAGAAAGCATCGTTTTCCACGAGAAACCCCCAACTGCAGGAGAAAACGTCGGTGCACCCCTGCTAAACTGGAGTAAAATGGAGAAAACTTTCAAGGAATTCAAACTAACAGTTGAAGCCGGCGAAATCCGCACAGGAGAAATCATCGGTATCTTGGGACCCAACGGCATCGGCAAAACCACGTTTGTGAAAATGCTCGCAGGCATAGAGGAAACCGACGATAAACGCCAACTTAGCAAATTAACAGTCAGCTACAAACCCCAATACATCGCTCCAGACTACGAGGGTACCGTGCAGGAGTTGCTGATGAACGTGGCAAAAGAGAATTTCACCTCAAGCTGGTACAAAACCGAAATCGCCATACCCCTCCGACTGCAGGTTTTGATGGATCGCAACGTGATGGAACTCAGCGGAGGAGAACTCCAAAAAGTCGCAATAGCAGCCTGCCTCAGCCGCAAAACCGACCTGTTCCTGCTCGACGAACCCAGCGCCTACCTCGACGTCGAAGAACGCCTCAACGTCGCCAAAACCCTGCGGCGAGTCGTCGAAGCCCACGGCATCCCAGCGTTTGTGGTTGAGCACGATGTGGTTACTCAGGACTTTATCGCTGACCGCCTTATGGTTTTCAACGGTAAACCGGGAGAGTGCGGTGTTGCGCATCCGCCAACGAGTCTAAGAGGCGGCATGAACGCGTTCCTCAAAGAGATGGACATTACCTTCCGACGGGATTCTGTTACCTTCCGACCCCGCGTGAACAAGGAAGAATCTCAGATGGATAAATTCCAGAAAAGCATCGGCGAATACTACTACACCAAAATCACTAAGGAAAAAGAGGATAAAGAAGAAGAGAAAAAGTCTAAACCCAAAAAGTAGGCAAACGCCTCAAAAATAGCCAGTGCAGAAGAACCTCAATATGCTTATGCAGATATCTCAATGGAGCCAAATATGTCTCTAGTCGTCTTCTGCGTCTTCTTTAGCCAACTCATCGGCGATTTCGTCGGTGTGGCTGACCGCGTTTTTGCGGGTTTCTTTTTTGCTAGGCGGTTCCTGTTCTCTGCCTTCCATGAAACCTGCTTCGGCGGCGGTGACTTCGTCGTCGTCGAGCATTTCTTCCCGCTCATCCGTGTCATAGAGGTCATCTGTTTCTTCCACTTTGTCTTCTTTACTGGGTGGTGGTCCTTCGTAGAAGTGTGGAGGGGCTTTTTTGGCTTTATTCTTACTCATATTTCCATTTACCTCGTAATTTTAACCGTTTTAGCTCTCGTACCGAACTGAGTACAGAATGTGCTTGTAAAAGCTTTTAATGATTTGTGATTGATACTATACAGTCACAAAGAAGTATGCGATGGGTTTGCTGGAGCTCTGAAACCCAAGTAAGAAAGAATGGAAAATGCAACTAAACCATCCTTCAACCGCGACTGCATTAACTTTATCCAGAGCCCACCTAGCCCACAGTTATTTTACCGATTTTCAATCCAAAAAAAGAAAAAGGGGTTTTTTTATGGCTACTTATGGCCGTTTCCTAACAAGCACTGCGAGTACAGCGCCAACGATAAAGATGGACACTATTATTGCAACTACGGCTGGTAGAAGTACTAGTTTTTGTGGGCAAAATTGCTTTTAGGGGTGGGTTGTTTTTGTGCGGTTGGAAGTGAGAGATGGCTAAAGTTGCCCAAGGGCCATACTGGTGTCCGCTTGTATTGTGCTGTCATTGCTGTTCACTGCCACGCTAAGAAAGCAAATGATACATGTATTCACACACATCCCGGCGGCCTCTGCATGGAGCCATGTATGGCGTGTGGAAGAAAAAGCATATCCCACACCGAAACAGACGCGGAAACGCAATGCTTCCCAAAAAAGCAACCGCATCCGCTTGCAGTCTTGTGGCACCCCATAAAACGCCACACCCACATAAAGAGAAAAAACAATTTACCGAAATCAGGGGGAGCCTCTGCAGAGCAACAGCTTCAAAACATGGTCAATAACCGTGAAGATGAATCTGTCAACGGATACGTTTATATTGAAATTTACAGTTTAATGACAACGCAATTCGTAGGAATGTAGAATATGTCTACTCATAGCAGTTTACGTAAAAGGAAACTTACAGGCGGCAAAAAACGCGTTTACCGCACCAAAAAACTGTACGAAGCAGGCGGATACCCAGCCGAAACCATCCTTGGCAAACCCAAACGCAAAATTCAACGCACCATAGGCGGCGGAAGCAAAATCAAAGCCTTAACCGACAAATACGCATCTGTCACCAATCCCCAGACTGGTGAAACCCAGAAAAGCGAGATTGTCCGCGTAGTCCGCAACGGAGCAAACGTAGATTATAACCGTCGAGGCGTCATCACCAAAGGCGCAGAAATCGAAACTCAGTTGGGATTGGCAAAGGTTACAAGCCGACCAGGCAATGACGGCATCATCAACGCTATACTCATCGGTAAAGAAAAAGCATAATTTTTTGCTTTCCTAATTTGTTTAACTGATCAACCCTGAACTTCATCGTCTTTTAGGCTGCTCAGACTGCTGCTGATTTTTAATCTTTACCAATTGCCTAGCTAACTTTTTAATTATGGCTTCTTTAGCTTCCCTCTTCTCCACAACCAACATGCCTGTTTTTGCCCAGTGATTTTTGGGGAAACGCGCTTCTACCCTGAGTTCATTCTCCAATCCCAATCTGTCAGCGGCTTCTTTGATTTCAGCGATTTTAGGCGATATGACTGATTGGTTCTTGGGTAGGCGGCGTCCTTCTTTGCGTGTTTTGTTGCAGTCAAAGTAGACTGGCCAAATGATGGCTTTCCCGTCAAGTTTTCGCATTTTTGTTTTCTCCTATTTCTGGGCGTAATATGTGGTTAATTTTTTTGCGACTTCTTCCACTCGGACAAAGCCGTAGCGTTCAAACTGTATGATTTGGTCTGGCTTTAACTTTTTGCATGCAGACTCCGCAAACCCCTTCGTTACTGAGGCATCCTGCTGGACTACTTCAGCGGGGTACTCTGTGCCTTTGGGTATCCACTGGATAAGTTGCGCCTTGATTTTGCGGACGTCCTCATAAGCCTCACTTTGATAAACGGCGTTAATGCAACCGCCCGTTTCCGTGATTTCAATGTTAAAAAGCTCCATAAGGCGGATGGTTTGTTTCTTTTGAATGGCTTCGGCGTCTGCTTTCGCAATCCAGACAATTACGGCTTTGTGTTCCCCGTTTGGTTCAACAGTGTATTCTCTGCAACCCTTCTCTGGCTGCTCAGGATGCAGCGGCAGCTTAGCATGGAATGCTTTGGGTATTCCCGTAACTTTGAGTTCAACAGGGTCAGCGACAAAGAAGTATCGGTTGCTTGTGGAGTCGAGGATTTTGCGGTTGTAGGCGTTAAGTGTCTCCCAGCTGAGTGTGACATCGTTCGGTTTGATGCCGACGTCGACTATGACTTTTTTTATGGCTTCAGGGGTGATGCCGCGTTTGCGCAGCGCCTGGAAAGTGCCTAACCTTGGGTCGTCAAAGTCGGCGTAGTCTCCCTCTTTGATGCCTGCCACGATTTTGGATTTGCTCAATGCCGCACCTGTGATTTTTAGTCTGCCATAATGGATGGCTTCAGGGTATTCCCAGCCAAGATGCTGGTACATGTATTTCTGGCGGACCATGTTAGTGTAGTGTTCTTTGCCGCGGATAATGTGGGTCATGCCCATCAAATGGTCATCTACGCCCGCTGCAAGGTTATAGAGTGGCCAGAGGAAGTATTTGCTGCCTACCCGTGGATGAGGATACTTTTTGGTGTCGATGATGCGTAGGGCCGGCCAGTCGCGAATCGCTGGGTTAGGGTGATCCAATTCGGTTTTTACGCGGACAACCGCCTGCCCTTCTTGGTAGCCGCCAGCAAGCATTTTGTGCCAACGCTCAAGCTGCTCAGCCACTGATAGGTTGCGGCATGGACACGCTTCTTTTGCCAGCGTTTTCTTGCGGAACTCTTCAGGAGTGCATTCGCAGACGTAGGCGCCGCCCACTGAGATGAGTTTCTCTGTCCAGTCATAGTAGATTGGAAGTCGGTCGCTTTGGATGTATTCTTCGTCCCATTTGCAGCCCAGCCATTTGAGGTCAGCGCGTATGGCGTCATAGAATTGGAGTTGGGGCTTCTTGGTTTTGGGGTCGGTGTCTTCGAAGCGTAGGATGAATTTGCCGTTGTACATGCGGGCGTATTCATGGCTTAAAACGATGGCGCGTGCGGAGCCCAGGTGGAGGACGCAGTCGGGGTTGGGGGAGAACCTTGTGGTTATCACTTTGTATTTGTCGGCGTTCGGAAGTGGCGACAGCTTTTTCTCTTCCGTCTCATGCTTCTTTTGGGTTTCGGGCCAATTCTTCTCTACAATGGCTTTCTGCTCTTGGAGTGAGAGGCTGTTAACTTCAGCAACAACCTGATTAATCACAACTGAAAGCTCTCTGACGCGACTACGGTACTCAGCTTTTTCACCCAAAACTTTGCCAACCATGGCGACTGCCTGCGCTTTCCCATCATGACCAACCGCGTTTAGGAGCGCGGCTTTGCAGATAAACTCACGTAATTCAGACTCGTTTTCTAATGCCAATCAGATACGCCTGCCGTTATTTGTTGCGGGTTATCAAGAATTCGGCGAACTCTTTTAATTTTTCCTTAGCTTGAGGCGTGGGCAATAGCTTATCTACCTCGTTCCAGCTGTCTTGAACCATTTGTTCTGCGACGTGTTTGACGTGGGTCATTGCGCCGTATTTCTGCATGATGGCGATGGCTTCGTTGCGCAGGTTCTGGTCAGTAGTGTGCATACCCAGGATTTCAGTGAGGCGTTTTTTGTCTGCGGCGGCGGCTTTTTGGAGTGTGTAAATTACCATTAAGGAGCGTTTGCCTTCGCTTATATCTCCCCCGACACAGCCTTTGCCCTTGGCAAATTCTTCTCCTGTTAAATCCAAAATGTCATCTTGCATCTGGAAAGCGACGCCGATGGATTCAGCTAAACGCCCCAGTTTCTCGACGAGTTTGGGTTCGGCGCCACCGAGCACTGCCGCCATCTTCGCGGACATACGTGCCAGCGTGCCCGTTTTGTAGGCGCACATTTGCAGGTAATCCTGCTCGCTTAGCTTGCCGGCGTTGGCTATGCCTCGGTGCCAAGCAATATCCATGGCTTGTCCCATGCTGAGGTTAATTAGTTCCTGCACATAAATCTCATAAACATCCCGCTGTGCTTCAGCGGAGAGTTTGTCTCGGTTTGCCATCAGCGGCAACAATGGAAGGTAGTACATGGCGTTGCCAGCGTTTACCGATATGTCAAGTCCGAAGATTTTGTAGCTACATGGTTTGCCACGGCGCATCTCACTGGAATCTTCGATGTCGTCTACTACCAGGGTGCCATTGTGAATAACTTCGGGGATAATTGAGAATTCCAAGCAGTAATCCGCTTCTTTACCCAAGGCTTCGCAGATGAGCAAAAACAGTGCGGGACGCCAGCGTTTGCCGCCTCGATCCAGCATGTCCCAGATGGGGTCGGCTATGGCTTTGTTGAGGGGTTCAAGGTTGTAGCTGTAGGCTGGAGGGTTAATTTTGAAGAGAACGGAGTTTTCGGTGAATTTTCTTGGAATGTATCTTTCGATTGCTTTGTCCACTTGAGGGGCTGTTTGTTCTAGGAATTTGGCGATGTCCATGTTAGTTGCTTCCTCTTTTGGCGTATTTTTGGAGGTCAAAGCCTCGGGCAATTAGCCACTCGGCGGTTTTGCCTGTAATCACTACAGGTGTTTTGCCGAGGTCGCTTATTTTTTCTACGCCGACTAAAAACATTACGTTGCGGAGTTCCTCGATGAGGCACCGCAGTTTCTGCTCGGTTTCTTCTGTGCCTTTTACGGCGGTTTGGAGGATAGGCTGCACGATGCTGGCTAAGTTAGCGTTTAATGCGAGGGCTTTAGCTATGTCGGTACCGCTGCGTACGCCCCCTGATGCTATGAGGGGTACTTTGACGGTTTGGGCGGTTTCGATGAGGCTGACTGCGGTGGGTATACCCCAGTCCCAGAGTGCCTCGCCCAAAAAGTGTTGTACGCCGCCGCTTTTAGGGGTTGAACGGTAGTATTCGACTGCTGCGAAACTGGTTCCGCCTACGCCGCCGATGTCGATGGCTTTCACGCCTATCTTCGTCAATGCTTTGGCGTCTTCTGCGGAAATGCCTGCGCCGGTTTCTTTAACGATGACAGGCACATCGATTGCCGCGGTGATTTCGGCGATTTTGGATAAGACCCCTTTGAAGTTGGTTTGTCCCTCCGGCTGCACTGCCTCTTGGAGGGCGTTTAGGTGGACTGCGACTGCGTCTGCATCGATCATTTCAACAATCTTTTTGACTTCTTTTACACCGTAACCGTGAACAAGCTGCACACCTCCGACGTTGGCGATTAAGAATGCGTGAGGTGCCTTTTCGCGTGCGACACGGTAAGTTTTCTCAAGAGCGCTATCTTCGATTGCTGCTCTCTGGCTGCCTAACCCCATGCCTAAGCCGAGTTTTTCGACTGCTTCGGCGATAGAGGTGTTGATTTTGATGGCTTGTTGGGTGCCGCCTGTCATGGCTCCGACGATGATGGGGGCGCTGAATTTTTTGCCTAGAAAAGTGGTTGACAGGTTGATTTTGGCTTTATCGATTTCGGGCAAGGCACGATGAACTAGCTGGATGTCTTCGAAGCCAGAAGTAGCCTTATTAGCCTGCGCTTTCTCATCCAAACAGATACGAATATGGTCTACTTTGCGTTTGCCCGTTTCCTCAGCCATTTTACGCCTTCTCTATTTCAGTGCCTAACACACTCTGGTCTGTTAAGGCTCTGTAGATAGATAACCCTTTTGTGGCGCCCGTGATGGTTACACGTACCCCTGCTTCGACGGCTGGGATTAACTCAGCGATTTTTCCCGCCATGCCGCCAGTGACGTCGGTGCCTTGAGCTTTGCCAAGTTTAGGCTGCAAGTCTTTGAGTTCTTTTAGGTTGAGTTTTTTGAAGGGTTTGGCGTTTGGGTTAGTTTTGGGGTCAGAGTCGAACAATCCGTCTGTGTCGGTGCCTACAACGATTTTTTGGGCGTTATATTTTATGGCTAAGTAAGAGACAAGTTGGTCGCCTGAGAGAACGGTGAAACCCATTTTTTCGTCGAGAACCGCATCGCCATACATGACAGGTGTGAATTTCATTTTCTGGTAGGCTTTCATAACGGTTTCATCGAAGAATTTGACTTTGCCGTTTTCGGTTACGAAGCAGCTTGAGGGTGCGATGCTGACGGCTGGAATCTCATGCCAAATCAATGCGTCCATAACTAGGCCGTTTAGAACGGTCATGACGTGGTGGGTTTCGGCGAAGCCCAGTTTCTGTGCGGGGTCTTCTTTGTAGCCGTCTTTTATGCCGTATTTCGCGGCTGTGGGGTGGCCGAAGCTGCCGCCGCCGTGGACTATGATGAGGTTGTCGAGGTCGGCGCGTTTGATTTCTTCTGCCAGGCGGTTGATGATCTCTGTTTTTGCGGCTAATTCTCCTGTTTTGTCTGTGATGGCGGAGCCGCCGATTTTTAGTATGATTGGGTTCATCGTAAATCGTGACCTATGTATGTGTATTTACTTTCTGGTAATTTAACGTTGCAGTTGTTCTGCCTTTGCCGACTTGTATGGTTATTGGCGGGTCGGTTTTATTTGTGGATGCGTCTTTTGTGTTATGCACATTTTGGGGGTTGCCGGCTTAGCCGTCGGCGTTTTTGCGAGCAAACAAAAGTTCAAATCCCAACAAAAGAATAGAATAATCATTCCCTCTGAATCTGCGGTTGAGGAGACGTTTTTTATGGCTGACTTAGAAATCGCCCTACTCACAAGCATCATCTGCATCGTTTTGGGTGTAGGCATAATCGTTGGCGGAGCAATCGCTTTACCCATCATAAATTCAACCCTCGATAACCTTCAAACCCAAGTCCAAGGGTACTTAGAACAAGCCAACAACGCCCTTTCAAGCGCTCAAAACGCCATAAACTCCACCCAGGTGACAATGTTTTACCTCAGTTCAGCCTCCGACATCAGCCTACCAGATTTATCCCAAACCACCCAACTAACCAGCAGCATCGCAGCCAACCTTTCCGCAATCAGCTCCACAGTGGCAAGTGTCGGGCAAACGCTGTCTTCTATCTCAGTTGCTGGTGTGTCGCCTTTTACTGATGTGGGGAACTCTTTGGCGTCGATTGGGCAACCCATTGCTGGAGCCGCAGACCAACTTCAAAACGTGTCTTCACGCATAGGTTCGATTGGGCAGCAGGTATCGGATTTGCCGGGCAGACTGCAAACCATAAGTATCCAGCTTGACAACGTAAAAACCTCCCTTGCCAACCTTCGGGGCTCCGTAACCGACTTGCTAAACTCGTTGCCCAGTTACTTCAACACTATTAGGCTGGTTGCGTTGTTGGCTGTCGTCGGCGTGATGGGATTAGGCGCTGTCTTCCTCTTGATTGGGTTGTCATTGTTTACGTTGCGGCGCAAAGCCAACGAACACACACGGAGCATCTACCGCTTCTACAGCAAATATCCCGTGTAGAAAGTCATGGCATGGTATGTTAAGCGGAGTTCTGTTGCTCTGCCAACTCTATTCAGAATCTTTCATCAGTTGAATTGCGTAAAACGCACGGTTTCACCGAGACGCTACCCTCCCTCTGCTGGTTTCTGCATAGGTTTGATATTTGGATCCTAATATGTTGGCGGAAAACGCACCACAGGTGCACATTGCGTGGCAGTCGATATGTGTCCAGTGCGGTTCAGGTACTAACATGGCTCGAGAGGGTGATACACCACTCGAAGTAGCACTGCAACCATAAAAACAATCTGACTAAAGAAAACGAATGCCTGCATAAGCCCCAGAATCTACCCCAACCATCTACACTACAGATAAGCACTTTAAAAAACTTCAAACCAACAACCTAACAATAATCAATCCCGTACAACCCTGATATAGCTGAGTTCAGAAACGTTTTCCGTAAATTACATAAGGGCCAAGTCGATTAGCCAATAAATCGATGCATCACACAAGTAGACACAAGCCATCACCTTTTGCCGTTTTCATGCTTGCACTGATAAGTTTAACCTTGATTGCTACCCTTCCAAGGGACGCCTCTGCACAGTCAGAGAACACATGGGAACTCAAAATACCAAAAACATCACTGGCCGACGTTTATGGCACAGTTGCTGCAGACGGCAAAATCTACGTTTTTCGAAATGGCTTTTTCTGCTACGACCCATCAACTGGCACTCGCACCGAAAAAGCACCGTTAAAAATACCGTTTAAATGTGAACGAAAAGGGGATAACCTCGCTTATACAGCAGTGACCCTGCAAAACGAAATCTACGTAATAGGTGGGGCTGAAAGCGTCTGGCGAAAATTACACTTCACTTTCATGAGAATTTACAGCATTTCGGATGACTCATGGAGAAACGGTACCTCTACAGACTATGACATTGAAGATTACCCAATCGCCAATGTCGTGGATGGAAAAATCTATCTTTTGGATGGAAGAAGCGGACGCCTCGGAGAGTTTAACCCGTCTTCTAACAGTTGGACAGCCAAAACTGAGCTTCCAATATGGTATCTCTCAGAAGAAACACAGGATACACGTATAGACCAAACGGTTGTAGTCAACGACCGAATTTATTGCTTTACATCGCCAATGTATAATTCGCCCCCTTGCATGATAATTTACGATACCAAAACCGATACTTGGCTATCTGGCACCAACCCACCTCTTACAAATACTCAAGCCTCTCATCTTACATTCGCATGTGCAACAACAGGGCGTTTTGCTCCTCAGAGAATCTACTATATCGGGGCAGCAGGAAACTATCCGCCAACCCCAGCTTTCAACTATGTCTACGACCCCGCAAATGATTCTTGGAGCACCGCAGAACCCCTTTCGACTTCAACTTCAGGTTACTCCAGCACGGTATTAGACGATAAAATATATTATTTTGCCGTAAATGGTAGCAGTGTTGAAGTGTACACTCCGATTGGGTACGGCACAACGCCTCTGTCACCCTCGCCATCGCCAATTTACCCACAGGCTAATCCAATACCAGAAACAAATCCCTTGATCTATACATATCTGGCTATTGTGGCTATAACTATTGTTTTATCAATTATTCTGGTAACAATTTACTTGCACAGGTCTAAAGCAAGAAAAGCACTGCCAATCAAAAACAAACTACCCTTAAAAACCCCAACCAAAAGTAAAGAAGTGATTCCCTCTACAGAGGGCGCTAATTAACTAATCGAGACACTGTCGTTTTCTATTTTGATGATGTCGCCAGTCTTGAACTTGGTTACGTCGATTTTATCTACGAAGGGGATTTCGCTGATGATTGCGCCGACTGCGACGATGGTCTCTGTTTCGCGGTTAATCATGGCTGCTGGGGCTGCGCCGTTCTTTTTTAGGCGGTAGAGTGTGTAGCTTCCGACTGTGCTGCCTTTGCCCTGTGGGAACACCAGCACCTTGCCTTTGATGCTTTGCCCGATGAGTTCGTGGCCTTTTTCGATGACGACGCCTGTGTTGGGGTCTACGCCGCCATAGAAGCTGATTGGCATGGTTGTGACGAGTGCTTCGCCTTCTGCTTTGCCTTTGTAGATTATTCTGCCTTTTAGTTGTTCCATTTTCCAGTCACCGCTGCTTCAACGCATTCCTTCATGCTGCCCATCTTGGTTTTCATCAGGTTCTGCCGGCTGTAGAAGCATCCCTTCGCCGACGTCGTCGCCAAAGCCTTAAACCTGCCTTTTAATGGCGCTACGGCCATGCAGGTGTCGCATGCGAATTTGCCGCCCGCAGCCTCAATAGCGGCGGTGTAGCCGCGTTTGTCTGCGAGTTGCTTGGCTGTTCGGGAGGTTGCGACCCAGAGTTCTGTGCCTTCTTTCACCTTTTTGCCCTCGATTAAGCCTGCGATTTCTTGGATTTCTTTGATGCTACAGTGGGGGCAGCCGACGCAGACAAAGTCGATGGCTTCTACGTCGTCGTTGATGTTGTCGTAGGCGTTTTGGATGTCGCTCTGCTCGATGGTTACTGTTTCTTGGGGTTGCTTTTGTGCTTCGGCTCCAGGCGTGACGCCTTTCATGTAGAAGAGCGGTTTAGCGCCGTAGGTTACGACTGATGCACAGAAGCTTTTGAGTTCATCGAGCTCCACCGTTTTGATGCCTGTGATGTAGGCTATCTTATTTTCGGCTTTTTTGCCGATGGCGTAGCCGAGTGCACCCCAGTCCGAGAGCTTAGATAATTCTGCTTTAACTTGGATGTGGATGTCTGGGACGCGGTTTTCGTCGAGGTGCAAGCCGTAGCAGGGGGTTTTGCCTACAAACGCCGCCGCCAACGCCGAAGGTCCGCCCTCACGGTTGGTGCGGGCACCCAAAACCGAGTTGGCAAACGTGACCGCCGAGCTTTCTGACCATGCAACGTGCTCGCCGTAGAGGGGGAGGTTGCCGATGAGGTAGGGGGTGCAGGTGCAGCTGATGAGGATGCCCATGCGTTCAAACGCGTCTATAACTTGGTTTTGCTTGTCTGCGAAGTCTGGGCTGATGCCTAGTTGCTGCCAGTTTTCGAGGTCCATGCCTGCGGGGTTGAGGGTGGTCAGCACTTTGACTTTGCCGTCTGCCGCCAGCGAGTTAAGGAACTCTAAGCCTGCGTCGCCTAGGTTGTGGTAGCTCACGCCCGCCACTTGGACGCTGCCGACGTCGATGAGGCTCTCAGCGCCGAAAATCTCGCCCAGAGCCACGAGGATTTCCATGCTTTTGCGAACAGCGTAGCCTTCAGCGCCGCCGAGCATGGCTTGTTCTTGCTGTGTTAACTCCATAGCCATCCCTAGAGGTACTTGTTTAGGTCCACTTTGATATAGTCTGCCTTGCCGAAGCCCTTTCCCGTCGTTGATACAGGTATTGTTGCGTCTAAGCCGGCTTTGGCCGTGGTTGCTTTCTTGCCTTCTGAGAGGTCGCCTGAGGGGTCAAGGCTGCTGCCAGGCTGATTAGAGAGGACAACGAGGTTTTTGTCGGCTTGGAACCGCGTGGCGATTGCCCACTCCACGTCCTGGGGGTCGTAGATGTTAATGTCCTCGTCCACGACAACGCAGTGCTTCAGCGAACCGTGGCCTTTAAACGCGGCTGCAATGGCTTTCTTTCCATCCTCGGCGTCCTGCTTCTTAATCTGGACAACAGCATGAAGCCAACTGCATCCGCCCGGTGTAATGTAGACGTCTTTGCACTGGCAGACTTTGCTGACTTCTTTAAAGATGGTCGGCTCCTTGGGCATGCCCATGAGGAACTTGTGCTCGTTTCTGCCTGCCAAGATGGTTTGGTAGATGGGGTTTTGGCGGTGAGTGGCGCATTTGATTTCGAGGACTGGTTGCTGGCGGGTGCGATCAACGATTCCTGTGAGGTCGAGGAATGGGCCTTCGGCGACTTTTTCTTTGGTTATTCTGCCTTCAAGCACGTATTCGGCGTCGGCGGGCACTTCTAAGTCGACGGTTTTGCATTTGACCAAGTCCGTCTTTTCCAGCGCGTTAGCCATGCTCAGTTCGTCGACGCCTGGTGTTAAGCTGGTTGCAGCTGAGAGCAGGGTTGCAGTGGAGTTGCCAATGCATATGGCAATGTCGAGTTCGCCGCCAGCCTTCTCCAACGCGTTATAGGTGCCTCTGTGCTCAACGATGCGTGGAACAAAATGATTCTTGTCTTTGAGCATTAAACGGTGAAAACACATGTTTCTGCCCAACTCGGAATCTTTAATGATGGATACCGCTGAAGCAATGTATTTGCTTCCGTCTTGGCTGGTGTAATGCATAATTGGGAGCTTGGTCAAATCCACATTTTTCTCAACGACTTCTTGGCATGCTGCTTTAGTCACCATTTCGGGAACTACGGGGTGCTCGATGGCATCCAGCAACTTGGGCAGCAACTGCTCTTTTTGGATGCCCATGCTGCGGCAAATCAACTCTTTCGAAGAAACCAACCCCGCCACGACGGGCACACTGGATTCCTTCACGTTCTCAAAATAAACCGGTTTTTCGCCTAACGCGGCGATGATGCCTGCCATCTCATACTCGACTGAGACAGGCTTGGCAATTTTGATTAATTCGCCTTTAGTTTGGAGTTCGCTTATGAAGCTTCGAAGACCCAAATTGTTCGCCTCGATTGCAGTTTATTTCATGGTTAACGTTTATAGGTTTTGGAAACACACCGTCGTCTTAAGCAAGCGGCAGCCGGCTTTGAGGAGTGAAAAGCTGTTTGTTGGCTTAAGTGCTGCATCTGGGAGCAGCTTGCAGATTTCACTACCTGAAATAGCGGTTTAGGCGAAGATTACCTTAATATTTGTTGGATTCTCTTTGGGATAAGAAAGTGGCTGGTTCCGCTTTTACTGGAGTAGGGAATAACCTGAAAATAAGAGTATTAGGTGCTGCTAGAGAAGTCGGCGGCTCCTGCATCGAAGTTGCAACTGACCAATCCAAGATCGCCCTAGACTACGGCATAAAACTAGAGGGAACAACCGATGAGTACCCAAAAAACTTTGATGCAACAATAGTCAGCCACGCACACCTTGACCATTCAGGAAGCCTTCTGCGCCTATCCAAATCCAGAAATAAACAGGTTATTTTTGGCTCGAAACTTACCCGTGACGTAACGCTTGATTTGCTCAGAGACATGATTAAGGTGCATGAGCAGGAAGGTGACCCATTAGGATTTGATAACCAAACAGTTGATCAAGTAAAAAATTGGTGGGTACCTATCGAGAGAGCAGAGTTGCCGGGCATGCAGGTTCAGCTTTACCCCGCAGGTCATGTCGCCGGCGCCGCCATGATCGGCATCCGCACCGAAGGAAAATCACTTCTATACACCGGCGATTTCTGCCTGCATAGCACTGAAATTTTGGATGGCTGCAACATTGATTTGCTGCCACATGAGCCTGACGTTTTGATTTCGGAGTCAACATACGGCGGAACAATCAGGCGGCCAAGAGGCGAACTCACTGACAAACTGCTTGCGGAGGTTGCGGATACTTTGAGGCATAGGGGCAACGTTTTGATCCCCACCTTTGCTTTCCATAGAAGCCAGGAGATGGCTAAGCGAATAGACCAAGCCATAGAGGATGGCGCGCTGCCCAAACGCAACGCCTATGTACTATCCAGGCTGGCAAACAAGATAACCACGATTTTCAGCGGCTACAAAGACCAATTCAACTCCGATATGCGGGCGGAGGCAAAACCGTTCGAGTACAAGCACGTAAGAAACATTGAGCGCACATCTGAGATTGAAGAGCCAGCTATAGTTATTTGCACTCCAGGTTTTGGCCATGCAGGGGCAAGTTTGAGCTTGCTTAATACATGGGCAGAAATCGAGGAAAACACCATAATTGTAACTTCAGGTTACCTGCCACCTGACAGCCCCTTGAAGTTGGCTAAAGACAAACACTACATAAAGGTTGACGGCGAAAGGTATCCTGTACGAGCCAAAATTGTCCAAATTGCGCTCTCGGGACACGCCGACCAAAATGAATTGGTGCAGATGGTGCGGCAACTAAAGCCCAAGCAGACGGTTCTTGTTCACGGAGACCTCAAAGGGGCAGAAGCGCTTTCCGAGCGAATCTCAGACATAACACAGGTTTGCATTCCCCAAAAGTTTGAAACCATTAACGTTTAACAAAAAATAAGGGCAAAAGCCCAACTTAGTATGTACCAACGCCTATTATGGAATCAAATACTCGTAGACTGCACCCGTGGATGCGCCGACAATTTTTTCATTCTTTAATTTCCCTTAACAACTCTTCTATTTGAGGTTTCAACGCAGGTAAGCGGTTTACTGAGGTTTTCCACAATATGTCTATATCTACACCGAAGTATTCATGGGCTAACTTGTCTCGCATTCCTGCCATATCTTTCCATCTGATCAAAGGATTCTCCTGTTTTATTTCTACAGGTATATGCTTTGTCGCTTCGCCGATAATTTCAAAATTCCTTACCACCGCATCTATAACCAAGGTGTTTTTCGCAAACTGCTCAAAGCTGCATCCCTCTACATAGCTCTCGATTCTTTCGATTGCCTCAAGTACATCGTTTAAGTAGAGTGCAAGTGTCCGCTTCAAGCATAAATCGTCTCTTTGAGTATTTGGTCTTTAATCAGGAGCTTGAGAGCTTTTTTTGTCGCTAAATCCACTTTAATGCCGAGTTGTTCTGTTAGAAAATCCTCAAGCTCAATAAAATCAAACAGATCAATCGAATTGCCCTCAACGAATTCAACCAAAATGTCAATATCACTCTTTGGGGTTTCTTCGCCTCTAGCGTAGGAGCCAAAAAAACCTATAGTTTTCACTTGATAGCGCTCTCTAAGAACTGGTTTTAACTTTTCTAGCTTGTTCTTTACGTCTTGGTTTCCCATTGTTAATCCTTATTATTGCGGTTCTTGCCTTAAGTTTTTTGGGTATACAATATGATAACTAACCATTATCAAAAGCTCCGTTTTATGGGGCTTTTATAAATCAGCCCTAACCCTAAAAAAAGGAAAAAACTAAAAAAGTAAACGATTCGGGGCCTAAACACTCCTTGTGCTTCTTAGTAGGTTCCGACGCCTATTCGGGTCATCAAATACTCGTAGCCTGCACCTTTAAAGGCGCCCACTATTTTTCCGGCAACTTCTTTGCCACCGGTTAAGGCAACCATGCAGCCGCCGCCTCCGCCCCCCGTCAGCTTTGCGCCAAAGGCTCCCTGTTTGCGTGCGATGTCAACAAGCTGGTCGAGTTCTTTGCTTGACACGCCGATTTCCTGTAGGATACGGTGGTTCTCGTTCATGAGGTCGCCGACTTTTTTGAGGTCGCCTGCTTCGAGGGCTCTGCGGCCTGCAACCGCCAAACTCTCCGCCTGCTTGAAGAGGGGATCGTATTTTTTGGGGTCTTTCTTTTTGCGGTCCGCGACGCCTTCCACCATGGCTTTGGTGTTGGCGACTTTGCCTGTGCTGCCGATGACGATTTCGATGGGGCGTTTAACGTGAATTTTTTCAACCAGGTCTTGTCCGCCTGCTGGGTTCTTGCGGAACCACATCAAGCCTCCGTAGGTTGCTGCGGTGTTATCGATGCCGCTGGGGTTGCCCGCGTAGGCTTTTTCGCCTTCGTAGGCGACTGCGTTGATTTTCTCGTTTGAAAGGTTAAGATTAAGCTCCTCGGAGATGGCGCGTGCGATGGCAACGCTGGATGCGGCTGAGGCGCCGAGTCCGCTGAAGCCCGGCAGTGACCCGCCGACCCAGATGTCCAGCGGCGTCTTGGGATCCAAGTCCATGGCTTTTAACATGCGTTCGATGGATTCGATTTGCTGCAGTCGCTTTTCTTCGCTGTAGCCTTTGGCGGTTTTGCGTTCGTCTTTTACGTTTAAGCCTTTTTGGGCTTTTGTGACGGTGGCGTCGGTTGAGGAGTCGATGGCTGAGACGATGCCGGGGACTCCGTGTACGACGAAGTGTTCGCCGAATAAGATGACTTTTCCATACCCTGACCCTTTACCCATACATGTTACACCTTGACTGGAAGCTATTGTGCTGTAAAGATAAAAATGTTCTTTTAACGGTAGATGAATTTGGGCTTTTTTGTTTTTTTATTGTTAGGTGAAGGCAGAGTGCCCCTTACTCATCTTCTTCTGGCGGGTCATGCAGGCGGCTGTGTTTTGTGTTCTGCAATGTGGAGGGGTTGCTGGCTGGTTGTGGAACAAACCTCAAGCAGAACCAAAGACCCCTTCAACCTACAGTTGTAGGGGTCCTCTGGGAGAGACAAACGCTGTTCTTCTACTAAGCACCCGCGCAGTTTTGTCACGATCGAATTATGCTAATGCTGGAAGTGCTAGAAGCTATGGAATAGTCCTTCCGAAACCTAAAATAAGCGCGTGACAAAACTATAGCGTCTTGAGGTTAATGCTTAGTGTCATCAATCATCGAGGACCTCATTGCTCGAAAAATTTTCAATAACCGTGGAGAAGAAACCATAGAGGTAGATGTGATAACCGCCGGCGGATTCGGACGCTCTGGAGCACCTGCGGGCAAAAGCCGGGGCAAAGCCGAAGTGCAATATTACCCCCAAGGCGGCGTTGAAGCAGCCATCAAAAAAGTTGACGACCTCATAGCGCCTGAACTCGCAGGACTAAACGCTGACTTCCAAGAGGAAATCGACAACACCCTCCACGAAATAGATGGCACAGCAGACTTCAAAAACATCGGCGGCAACACCGCATTCGCGATTAGCCTCGCAAACGCTGAAGCAGCCGCCAACAGCCATGGACTCCTCCTATTCCAGTTTTTGGGCGGAAACGCCGCAAACAGCCTGCCTTATCCACTTGGCAACTGCATAAGCGGCGGCGCCCACGCAAGGGGCAAAGCACCAGCCATACAGGAATACCTCGCCCTGCCCCATGGCGCAGAAAGCTTCCTTGAAGCACAGACCGCCAACACCCAAATCCACAAACGCATCGGCGACGCATTAAAAAGGAAATCCACCACCTTCAACGGCGGCAAAAGCGACGAAGGCGCATGGATAGCCAACATAGACACAGACGACGCCTTTGAAATTATCGCGAGTGCCTGCGAAGAAATCGGCAACGAACTGGACTTCGAATGCGGCTTCGGCATTGACGTTGCAGCGTCAAATTTTTGGAAGCCCAAAGAAGAAAAATACTTCTATGAAACTGAGGGCAAAAAACGCGACACTGCCGAACAACTTGAATACATGCTTAGCCTAATAGAGAAGTACCATATCGCCTACGTGGAGGACCCCTTCCAAGAGGACGATTTTGACAGTTTCGCCGAGTTAACTCGAAAAAGCAAGAATTGCTTAATCTGCGGCGACGATTTATTCACAACTAATACTGAAAGGTTAAATAACGGAATTAAGATTAACGCTGGAAACGCTATCATCATCAAAGTCAACCAGATAGGCACATTAACCGATGCAGCTGAAACAATCGAGACAGCCCAACGCAACGGTTACGCCCCTGTCGTGTCTCACCGCAGCGGAGACACATGTGATTGGCACATTGCCCATTTGGCAGTCGCCTACAGATGCCCCGTCATCAAAACCGGCGTAGTGGAAGGCGCACGCATAGCCAAACTAAACGAGCTCATCCGGATTGAGCATTTCCTTGGCAACCGAGCCAGAATGGCTGACTTAAACATACGCTAAAGAGAAGATGAAATAAGAATGTCTGAAGACCAAGAAAAAGAAACCCAACCAGAAGAAAACCAAGAAGAAGAGCAAGAGGAAGAAGTGACCGAAACCGAAATCCCGGTTCCTCAAGAAGTTGAATCCACTGAACCCGCCGAGCAAGAAGAACCAACAGAAGAAGGCGAAGTGGAAGAAGCTGAAGAAGTCACGGAAACCGCTCCAGAAGAAACTCTTCTTCTACCAAGAGACACCCTGCTCTCTGCAGGCATCCACATCGGCACCAGGATGAAGACACTGGACATGGAACCATTCATTTACCGTGTCCGCCCAGACGGCTTATTCGTCTTAGACGTCAAAAAAACAGACGATCGCATCCGCGCAACAGCCAAATTCCTCTCACGCTATGAACCCAGCAAAGTCGCTGTAGCAGCAACCCGCCTCTACGCGCATGAACCCGTCCGCATGTTCTGCAAACTCACCGGCGCAACAGCGCTCATCGGCAGATTCATCCCCGGACAACTCAGCAACCCACAATACAAAAACCGTGTTGACCCCGAAGTCATCGTTGTATCTGACCCACGCGCAGACGCACAGGCAGTTAAAGAAGCAAGCACTGTGGGCATCCCAATCGTCGCACTCTGCAGTACAGACAACGAATTCTCAGGTGTAGACCTAGTTATCCCAACCAACAACAAAGGCCGCCGCGCACTCGCAGTCATCTTCTGGCTTCTCGCACGCCAAGTCCTCCGTGAAAGAGGCGAATTAGCCCAGACAAAGACCCGCCAGTCACCATCGAAGACTTTGAAGCCAAAGTCACACGCGAAGAGGAGGATGACACCTAAAAAGTTGTCTCATCTTCGGCGTGCAGTTGTTGCTTCTCAATTTTATGAGGGCACCGCCGAAGCACTCAGAGCACAACTTAGCGGTTGTTTTCTCCACAAACTTGGACCCCAAAAACTCCCTCAAGTCAATACCTCAACTCACCCACGTAGCATCGTGGGTTTAATTTGCCCCCATGCAGGCTACATGTACAGTGGCCCCGTGGCAGCCCTGTCTTATTATGAATTAGCCCAAGACGGCAAACCAGACACAGTCGTGCTTTTAGGCCCCAACCACACAGGCTACGGCAGTGCCCTCTCGGTTATGCGGGAAGGCGCCTGGCAGACACCCTTGGGCAACGTTGAAATCGACACCAAATTAGTCGATGATATCTTGCACGAAACAAAAATCTTAGACACCGACGAGACTGCCCACCGCTACGAGCATTCCCTTGAGGTGCAACTGCCTTTTCTGCAGTACCTCTATGGCAACAGCTTCAAGATAGTGCCCATCTGCTACTTGATGCAAGATTACGATTCAGCCGTCGAAATCGGCAGAGCACTAACAGAAGCCCTAGACGCAACCAACACCGTGGTCATTGCCTCCTCAGACATGACCCACTACGAACCAGCAAAAGAAGCCGCCGCCAAAGACCACGCCGCCCTAAAAGAAGTCACTGCGCTAAACGCCAAAGGCTTCTACACCACCGTCGAAACTCAAAACATAACCGCCTGCGGCTACGCCCCCATAACCAGCCTAATCACCTACGCCGTGGGTGTCTGTGCTAAAGCCCAGCTTCTGGGTTACCACAACAGCGGCGACATAACAGGCGACCACTCAAGCGTCGTCGGCTACGCAGCCGTGAGCTTCAGAACAACTTAATACTTTTCTAGTAAGCGTTCAAAGAAGGCTTTGGTTTTAGCGATTTCTTCCATGGGCGTCTTATGTTCAAGCTCCAACGTTATCGGCCCCTGATACCCGTAACCATGCAGGACGGATAGGAACTGCTTTAACTCGGGGGTTTCCTCTGTAAAGGGTTGGTGGCTTCTGTTAGCCATGTGCACGTTGCAGACACGGCATCCATACTTGTCGAGCAATTCATCCATAACACCAGTTTCCAACGCATGGCACAAATCAAAAGTAATCCCCATGTCGCCTTCGGGATCAATGATGCCTAACACCTCTTCCAGCTGCTCCACGTTAATACCGAACCCCGTGGATGTAAACGATAGATTCTCCAAAGCCAATTTGATATTCAATTTTTTCGCGAACGGCTTAATCTGCCCAAAAACTTCCGTTAAGCATTCTTCCCTTTGACTCTTGGGCAACGCTTTGGCAATGAATGAATGCACAGTCATCAAGCGCAAGTTGAGTGCTCGGGCGCATTCCAGCGAAATCTTGCCATAGTACACTGCTTGATGGACTTCTATGGGGTTTTTAATATGCAGAACGGCTGAGTGGAGGGTTAAGCAGTTTAGTCCTGAGGCAGCTAGCGCTCTCGGTTCACGGAAAACGTCGGTGTCATGCTCCTTTTTTATGGATTTCATGTTAAACTCCACGTTTTGGAAACCGAGCTGTTTTATGGCGCTAATGTTATCATCTATAGGACGCTTGCTGAAGATTCCGTTGGATAAACTCAACTTCACTCAGGATGCGCCTCTAAAGGTCACTTAATGTTGGCTCAAACAAAAAAGGCTTATCTTTTCTGTTGCTCACGCATTTTCTTGATATGCTGGTCATGCTGGGGGTCTTCGGCTGTATCCATTGGTGGCGTAAACCTGTGTTTTTTGAGGTTTTCCTCGATTTCCTTCTCCGTTTCTTTCTCTGTCATAAATACCACTCAACTCAGGTTCAGGATAAGGCTTTGTTGTAACCGACTGTCTTAACAACGCAAAATCAAGCGTATTGTTTCTCGCAGATACATCCAATTTATTAACTTATGGACACACCTAGTCATAGAAGCATTGCCCCTCAAAGAAGGAATAGCTATGCAGTTTTTTAATTCAAAAACCAAGAGCTTGGCGTTTTTTCTCATCCTGCTCCTCATAATTGTAAGCCTCTACGTAACTAGAGGTGTACTTTTCGAAGTAAGCTCTAACGCTATAAGTCCCCAATATGGAGTTGCCCTCCAAATAGACCCCGACGAAGGCAATGACGCCGAATACCCAGATACACTTCCCACTCTCTCTGATTTACGCTCTTCAGGACCATTATGGGTACGCTCAGATTGGCTAAACACGCAACTGGATACCCAATGCTGGAGAGACCTCAAATCTCTCAACATCAGCATGCTTGCCCTGCTGGTTCAATACACATCCGCTTCAACCAGTGACCCCGAATGGGCAAACAAAACCCAAACGTTCCTCACAGCAGCAGTCAACATGGCGCCCGATATGCCTGCGTGGGAAGTGGGCAACGAGGTTGAGCAGTCTTGGTGGATAGGCGGTCCCATGCCTGCATCTCAATACCTGCAGTTTCTCAAAATGGCACATGACACAATCAAAGCGGTGAATCCCAGCGCCATCATCGTGGGTCCAGCAGTTGCCTGCAACAGCGCCGGCGCAGCATATCTGCAGCAGTTAATCGGCTTGGGTGTACTGAATTATCTTGACGCTGTCTCCTGCCACTACTATGGAGCCTATGGGCAAACTGATTTTGAAGACATCAAAAACGATGTCGATGGAGCCAAACCCATCTGGGTAACAGAGTGCGGAGCAACAACCGCCAGCATCTCAGAGTCGGACCAAGACAGCTATCTCAAGTCGACGTTGGCGCCGTCAACTGGGGTATTACGGGGTGACTCATCGGTTGCCGTCACGTTTTGGTACGAACTAAACGACGTGCACTATCCGCCTACAAATGACGATGGCTGGGGCTTAACTTATGGCTCAGACAGAAACTATGCACCCAAACAGGCTTACAGCACCTTCAAAAACTTCTTGGCTCTCCAAACAACCACCACGGCAACGCCAACTCCGCCATACCGCTTTACACTGACATTTCCCCTTTTTGATCGGTAACAGGGATTTTCGTCTGGCATCGAAAAATCTAAAAGGAAACCAAACAATACACAAGACAACCCCAAATTAGGAGCAGCCCCTTTGCCGCCTGCAGTAGTTAAAAGCGTCGGAGACCTCATCTATTGGCAATACGCAAAAATAATTTCTGAGTCGGCGGGTTTTAGCAAGAAAGATTGGGGTTTTGTCACAAGCAAGTTTAAACTGTTAAAACAAGGGTCAATTAGCTGGAACGAACTAAGAGAATTCATCAAAGAAAGGCAGATAAACGAATGCATCTACTGCGGCGCCCAAACTAACCTCACCCTAGACCACCTTCTCCCACGGCATTTTAACGGTCCAGACAACGAAAAAAACGTGGTCTGGGTATGCAAAAGTTGCAACTCTAAAAAGGGCGCTAAACGGCTCTACGAATACTTTGTTGCCACAGGCGGTTTAGATAAGGGCAAATACGGTGTGCCACGGATTGCAGAGGGCAAGTACCTCAAATTCGCCCATGAAGTCCTAAGTGCTAATGGCATGCTTGAAATGAAAATAACCGACGTGACCCACAAGATTTGCCCTCAATGCGGCCTAAAACCGCTCTGTATTAAAGAGGACACAGAAGGCAAACTCTCAACACTCTGCATCGACGGCATACTGACACTATGCTTCAAAAGAAGCCTAGCTGACATAACGCCTGCCCAAAAAGGCACTTTCTTACGCATCATGTTAACATATTCCCTGAGAGTATCCTGCTCTTCAGCTGTTAAATCGTCCGAATGCGAAGTTAGGAGGATTTTAGCGTCTTTTTCAGGCACCTTAACGTAGAGTACGTCGCGTTCGAATATGTGTCTGCCCGCGATGGGTTTATCCATTGAAATCGCAACTTCGGCTCCCGCTTTAGCTTCGCCGATGGCTTTGCCTTTATCCTGAATTTGCTCGATTTCACCCAAGTCAGAGCCGTCTTCTTTACGAATAAGCGACACCTTAGGCTTAATTCTGCCGCCTTGAATTTCCACGCCCACAACTAAGGGTTTAGCTCTTCTGAAGATACAGTTAGGCAAAACCATCACTTTGCCGGGTTTAGTGAGCGCCTCAAACTCTTCTTCGCTCTTGCGCTCGCGTTTATCTTTCACCCATTCAAGGTAGCTGTCGATGAGGTTGTAAACAATGGGGTCGTGGAAGATTTTGACGCCGTTAGCTTCCGCCTCCGTTTCAGCATCAGGTAAGGTTTTGACGCCGAAGGCAAGGATGGCGCCGACGAGGGGTTCCCGCTGCTTAACCACCGAGGCTTCGATGACATCGCGTTTGCTTATGTCGCCGATGTCTGCAATGCGAACCTGCACGTTATTGGCTTTGAGGATTTCCGCCATCGCCTCCAATGAACCCAAGGTGTCGGCTTTGACGATGACGCCGTCGATTTCCTTGGCGATTTTGATTCTGCCAATTTCCTCTGTGATTAGCCGACAGTACTTGGCAACGTCTTCGCCGGGTGGAACAGCGAGCAGCGGTGCACCAGCTAAAGCATCCGCTAAATCTGGGCCAACAATTTTAACTCCAGCGCTTGCGTACACGCGGTCGACGCTGGTGAATTTGTCGCGTGGATCACGCATTTCATCAAGCGGTTTAGGGACTAGAATGGTGCGGACACGTGCTGAAATCGGACCGTTTCTGCCGCCGACGACAACTAAGTCGTCTCTGTGTAACGTGCCGTCGTAGACTATGGTGTTTAACGTTATGCCTAAGCCTGGCTCTTCTTTAACTTCTAAAATTGCGGCTTTTGCTGCGCTGTCTGTGGTTTGGAGGCGTTTTTTGAGGAACTGCTGAGTTAACCCTACTAGAACCATGACTAATTCGGATAGGCCTTCGCCGGTTTTGGCGCTGGTTGGCACCAAAGCGATGTTTTGGGTGAAATCTTTTATGTGGTCAAAGCGGTCGGTTTTGAATTGGAGGCGGCTAAACTCGCCCATGACTATGTAGAGGCGGTTGTTTAGTTCTTCCTGCACAAAACTCGATTGCGCCGCGTACGATTTGAGGAAAGGGGCGTTCTCCTGGGGTTTCCAGCCGGGTACGCGGTCTATTTGGTTGACGGCGACGATGAAAGGGGTTTTTTTGGCTTTGAGGATTTCTATACACTCGAAGGTTTGTGTTTCAAAACCGCGGACAGCATTCACGACTAGAATGGCGATGTCAGCGACGCTTCCGCCTCTGCGCCGCAGGTTAGTGAAGGCTTCGTGTCCCGGTGTGTCGACGATAAGGAGCCCGGGGATTTCGATGCCTGTTTTGAAGGTGCCCATGTAGGGTCCGATGAGTTGTTTGAGGGTTTCAACGGGGAAGAAGCTTGCGCCGATATGCTGGGTCATGCCTCCTGCCTCGCGGAGTTGCACGTTGGTTTTTCTTAGGGCATCTAACAGTGATGTTTTGCCTGAATCTACGTGTCCTAGAACACAGACGATTGGTTGGCGTATGGGCATCTTCACTTTTCTCCTCTTTACAATTGTGTTGAGGGTTGATTGTGGGGTTGTGGGTTAATAAATCCGCTGATTGTAATTGTGTTTTGCGTTGCTAATCTACCTTTGCTTGCAGGATAAGCTTTTATGCTGTTTTTGCCTTCTTTGGATTGGTGATTGTTTGCCCTACTGTGTCAAATGTGGTGCTCCCCTAAAAGACACCGACAAATACTGCGCCGTCTGCGGTGCATCAGCCCCCAAATTCAGTAGCGAAGAATACACTGTTTCAGGCAAAGACGTGGTTGACCGAGTCGGTGAATTGCTCCACGAAGGCAACGTAACACGTATAATCGTTAAGGATGAGGCAGGTAAAACTCTGCTTGAGATTCCAGCCACCGTAGGCGTGGTCGGCGTGGTTTTAGCTCCTTGGTTAGCAGCATTGGGTGTAATTGCTGCGTTGGTTGCTAACTGCCGCATCGTGGTTGAAAGAAGAGAATAAACCCTTTTTACTGGGGCGGTTTCACGATTAGTAGAATGATGCCTAAGATGAGCATGATTACGCTAAGGAACCCAAAGAACGCGGCAAACCCGCCGAGATCACCAGATGTAGCACTGTAATAGAGGAGTATTCCGCCGATTACGAGTAGTATTAATCCGAAGAGTCTTTCGTATAACGAAACCCAGAATGTGTCGCCTTCATCGCTCATAGTTCTCTCTTCCTTGCGTCTTTAGTTGTGTGTTTCTCTCATATAAACAAAAGGGGTTATTTTAAATTATTCCATGATCCCATTAAACACAGAAAAAACTGAATGCACTTCTTGATGAACGTTGGACTGAAAATGGTTTGTTACTCTGCCACTACCATCCCTCCCTTATTTAACGGCTAATCAAAACTGGGCTTTTTTGTTTTTTTAGTTTAAGAAGAAGGCAGTGGTCCCCTACTCTTCTTCTTCCTGTGGGTTTTGCTGGTGGTTGCATTTTATTTTCTGGTTGCGGTGCAGGTTGCTGGCTGGTTGAGGGCAAATCCTCAAGCAGAAAGAAAACCCTTTAATCCATTGTTAAGGAGGGAGTATTTTCTTCTATTGGCTAATCAATTCAACAAACACCTTAGCCGCGACGTCTTGACCCATCAGAACATTTGACCCTCCTACTTTAACCTCTACTGCTTCATTCGCCGAGATGATTCTCTCGATTGTTACTTCGGTTCCAATGATTAGGCCCATATCGAAAATCCTTTGAAGCATCGGTTGCTCTTCCCTGATGAACGCGATTTTTGCGGTGTCTTTGGCTTTGAGGTCATATATTGAGTGCAGGTTTTGCTGGCGTCTCTTAACTATTTGCAAGCCTTTATTGTGCAGGGCGATGCATTCTTGGCATGTTATGCATGGGCGGTCGCAGGCAGGTATGATTTTGCCGTCGGGGCATCTGTCTGGGTGATGGAGATAGCGGCACAATGCTGCTTCCACGTCGTCGGATATGGAGTGTTCCATGGCGCAGGCTTGAGAGTCTATATGACTTTTTTGGATAGGTAACACGTCTGAAAAGAGTTTCTCCAGTAGCATGTGTTTGCGTGTGATTTTTTGGGATTCCCTAATGCCTTTCGGAGTAAGCGTGATTCCGTGGTAGGGTCTGTAGGTTGCGTAACTGTTTTTTGATAGTTTTTTTAGCATTGAAGTGACGCTTGGGGACGCTATTTTGAGGTATCGGCTGATTTGGGTGGTTGTAACCCAGTCGTCACTGTTTGATAGGGCTACTATTGCTTTGAGGTAGTCTTGCATGCTTTTGCTCGATTCACACTCAGAATCATGTAGGGTTAAACACAGATTTTTAGAATCTTCCATAAGTAAATCCCCCCATGAAATTTTGTAGAGTTCAATTTTGTATTTGTATTCAAGGTGTGTCAATGATGGTTGTTAGGCGGTCTCTGAGGGTTTTCAGTTTATCCATGTTGGGGGCAATCTTTGCGGGATCCATGCGTTTTAGGTCTTCAATATAGGATAGGTAACTATTCATTTCCTCTACTACGTCGTCTAAGGACCGTGGTTGTCTTGCTGCGTTGTTGTAAGGCCACTCAAATTCCTGTTTGCCTCTTTCGGTAATTTCGTACCGCCCATCTTCCCGTTTGGCTATGCTGCCCTCTTTGCAGAGTTCATCTAGCAAGGGGTAAATTGAGCCTGGTGATGGTCTCCAGTTGCCTTGGCTGGCTTCTTCTATTTGGTTGCTTATTTCTGCACCGTTTTTTGGTGCTTGTTGGAGTATGGAGAACACCCAGGTTCGGAGGCTGCCTCGTCTGCGGTGGTGTCCGCAGCCTGGGTGGTGTCCGTGTCCGTGGTGTCCTCGGTTGTTTTGTTCA
This sequence comes from Candidatus Bathyarchaeota archaeon, assembly GCA_963702095.1. Classification (GTDB taxonomy): domain Archaea; phylum Thermoproteota; class Bathyarchaeia; order Bathyarchaeales; family Bathycorpusculaceae; genus Bathycorpusculum. The sequence goes on along the minus strand of OY969706.1, from coordinate 338,799 downwards.
TACATTTTTATCGCCTATTCGATATCGTTTAATCGATATATCGAATAATCGATAATTCTAATAAACGTTACGGTAAACCCGCGGATTCTTCCCACAATATCCAACTCTATTCACAGTCAGCATTCTGTGGGGACACCAAATTCTAACTTTTAGGGAAAAAAAGGAAACACTAAGATATTATGGATAACTCTAAATTATTAACGCTGCGAATACTGTATTTATGAAAATCATTAAGGTTGAAGAAACTAACTCTTTCCAGAACGCCCATGGAGTCGATGCAAGAAGAATCTATGAGACGCGGGACGCTGAAGTTATCCATATGGCTTTGATGTCTGGTCAGGCACTTAAAAGACACACTACTCCTGTGGATGTATTTTTCTATATTCTTGAGGGCAAGGGAACTGTAGAAATCGGCGACGAAGTTCAAGAAGTGGAAAAAGACACTATAGTTGACAGCCCGAAAGGTATTCCGCATCTTCTCCGCAACACTGGAGAAGGTGTCTTTAGGTTCCTTGTTGTGAAGTTGCCTAAGACAGCCTAACCCGCAAGTGTTAGCCATCTAAGCTGGCAGGTGGGATGTACGGTGAATCCTAAACACCATAATTTTTATATCTGCGCTTGACGCTGAGAACAGGTACGTGATTACAATGGGGTATTGCTTTATTCAACCGCTTCCCTAAAACCATAAAATTTTTAGACACCACCCTAAGAGATGGCGAACAAACACCCGGAGTAAGCTTGACTCCTGAAAACAAACTGCGAATAGCCCAGAGGCTAGATGAACTCGGCGTCGACGTGATTGAGGCTGGGTTCGCAGCGGTTTCTGAAGGCGAACTGGAGGCTATACGCGTGATTGCAAAACAGGGCTTACGCGCAGAAGTCAGCAGCGCCGGCAGAGGCACACGAGGCGACATAGACGCCGTCATCAAAAGCGGCGCCTCAACCATAAGCATGATTATACCCACCTCGGATTTGCATATCGAGTGCAAACTCCGCAAAACCCGCGAACAAGTGCTCAAAGCCACACAGGAATGCGTCTCCTACGCTAAAGAACACGGCTTAAAAGTCGACTTGCTCGCCGAGGACGCTACACGCTCGGACTTTGACTACCTAGTCAAAGTGTTCCAGACCGCCATTAACTGCGGAGCGGACCGCGTCACACCATGCGACACCGTAGGCATCCTAACACCTGACCGCAGCTTCGAATATTTCACTAAATTAACAGAAAAAATCAAGGTGCCCGTCGGCGTGCACTGCCACAACGACTTCGGCATGGCAGTCGCCAACACCGTCGCCGCATTGGGCGCGGGCGCACAGGAAGCACATGGCACCATCAACGGTTTGGGTGAACGTGCAGGTAACGCGGCGCTTGAAGAAATCGTCATCACCCTGCGTAGCCTCTACAAGTTGGACCTCAACATCAAAACTGAGTTGCTCTATAACACTTCGCAATTAGTCAGCCGCCTAACAGGAATCCACACCCAACCCAACAAAGCCGTCGTCGGCGAAAACGCTTTCACCCACGAAAGCGGCATCCATACCCAAGGCGTACTCGCAAACCCCTTAACCTATGAGCCCATCGCGCCTGAACTCGTCGGTTGCACACGTCGCATCGCCCCGGGCAAACACAGCGGCAGCAATGCCATCAAAGCAGACCTTGCATACATGGGTCTCAAACCCACGGAAGAGCAGTTCCGCGACATATTCCAACGCATAAAAGAGCTCGGCGACAAGGGCAAAACAGTCATGGATGCCGACGTACTTGCTATCGCTGAAACCGTCATGGGGTTGAGCGGTGAAAAGCCGATTGTACTCGAGGAAATGACGTTTGTGGGCGGCAACAAAGTCACCTCCACTGCGTCGGTGCGCCTCAAACTCAACGGCAAAGACGTCTGGGGCAGCGCCATAGGAGTCGGCCCCGTCGACGCCACCATAAACGCGGTCAAAGACGCTATCAAAGAAACCCAGCCCATCACGCTTGAGCAATACAACGTTAAAGCCATCACGGGTGGCACAGACGCCATGGTGGAAGTCGTCGTGCACATGCGCCGCGGCAACCGAACCGTCACCGCCATGGGCGTGCGCGAGGACATCGTTAAAGCCAGCATCGAAGCAGTGCTTAGCGGAATGAATGTGCTTTCGACGGATTACAACGGCAAACAGAAACAGTAAACCGTCCACCCACAACCCTTTTTCCCTTTTGCCCGCTTTTTTCAAAATACTGATGACTGCAAAAACAGCTAATAGCACCCTTCCTCTTAGAGAAAAAACGGTTACGCCTTATCCTTAAGCGACTCCGCGAAGGATGCCGCCGCTTTTAAGTCCGCTTCGTCTGGGTGCCCTTTCTGGACGCCGCCTAAGATTTTCAATGCTCCGTAGGTGTCGTATCCGGGGCAGTTGAATTCGCCGATGATGCTATAGCCTTTGGCTTGTAGTTTCTCCCGTAGTTTCCGATGCAGTTTTTCGCCGTTGTTGGGTTGTCCGCTGGTGGAGAAAACAAACGTTTTCTGACCATTGGTTTGCGGTAGCTTATCAGCCAACTCCAGTAGTGACGAGTGGTGTTTGCCCATGTAGATGCCTGAGCCGAAACCGACCAAATCGTAGCCCGAAAGCATAGCTGGGTCAACATCTTGTGGCGCTTTAACTTCGGCGCCGAGAACACCTGCGATGGAGGAAGCTATTTTCCGAGTGTTTTGGTGGTGATATGAGAAACAGATGATTAACGTCTTCATGCTCATTGCCGGCTATACTGCTAGGGGTAAGGGCTTCTTAAAAACACTTGCAACAACAACTACGTTACAGCCCGCCTCCATCGTAGTCTCTGTATAGAACCGTTGTGCCCTTAGGAAAACAGTCAAAACCCACAAGTGCTCTCGATAAGCCTTAAAGTTTATATTTCTGTTTACTTTTTGCAATATTCCGAATTAAACAAGATTCTACTACAGTAGGGATAACATATGGCGTATTTAACAACAACAGGTTCAGGACAGCCAGTCCTCATCCTCAAAGAAGGAACAACACGCAGCAGAGGAAAAGAAGCCCAACGAAACAACATTATGGCAGCCCGAGTAATCGGTGAAGTATTAAAAACCACTTTAGGTCCACGGGGCATGGATAAAATGCTCATCGACGGCCTAGGCGACATCACAATCACCAACGACGGGGCAGCTATCCTCAAAGAAATCGACGTTGAACATCCAGCGGCAAAAATGATGGTTGAAATCGCAAAGACCCAAGACGACATGGTCGGCGACGGAACCACCAGCGCAGTAGTCATAGCCAGTGAACTTCTCAAAAAAGCCGAGGAACTCCTCGACCAAAACATTCACCCAACAATACTTGTCAGTGGCTTCCGCAAAGCCTCAGTTAAAGCCATCGAAGTCATCAACAAAACCGCAGTGCCCCTTGACACCAACGACAAAAAACTACTCCTCAAAGTAGCCTTAACCAGCATGAGCAGCAAAGCAGTCGGCGGAGCAAAAGACCACCTTGCAGAAATCAGCATCGAAGCGGTAAAACAGATCGCGGAGCAACGGGGAGACAAAACAATCGCTGACATAGACAACATCCAATTGATCAAGAAAACAGGCAAAAGCCTCCTTGAAACCGAACTTATCCAAGGCATCATCATAGACAAAGAAGTCGTAAACCCCGGCATGCCAAAAACTAAGGAAAAGGCAAAAATTGCGCTTCTTGACTCAGCATTAGAAATCGAGAAAACCGAGATAACAGCTGAAATCAGAATCAAAGACCCATCTCAGATGAAAGCTTTCCTTGACCAAGAAACCGACATGCTGCAAGACATGGTCTCAAAAGTCAAAGCCTCTGGCGCAGACGTGATTTTCTGCCAAAAAGGCATCGACGACATGGTCCAGCACTTTTTAGCCAAAGAAGGCATCATCGCAGCCCGACGCGTAAAAGAATCAGACATGGAGAAGCTTGCACGCGCCACAGGCGGCAGAATCGTTAGCGACCTTGACGACCTCAAGAAAACCGACCTTGGATTTGCAGGTTTAGTGGAGGAACGCAAAATCGGCGACGACAAAATGATTTTCGTCGAGAAATGCAAAGACCCTCACAGTGTAGCCATCCTCATCCGTGCAGGACTCGAACGCATGGTTGACGAAGCCGAACGCGCAATGATTGACTCACTCTCAGTCGTTAGCGACGTAATCGAGAACAACAAGATTGTTCCAGGCGGCGGCGCCATCGAAATCGAAATCGCAAAAGAACTCCGCAAATACGCAACCAAAGTCGGCGGACGCGAACAACTCGCAGTTGAAGCCTTTGCAGATGCAGTCGAAGTCATCCCACGCACCCTCGCAGAAAACGCAGGTTTAGAACCCATCGACATCCTCGTTGAGCTACGGCAGGTCCACGACAAAGAAAACGGCAAATTCATGGGGATAAACATCTACACGGGCAAACTCCAAGACAGCATTTCAAACGGCGTCATCGAACCAATCATGGTCAAAGAACAAGCAATCAAATCAGCTTCAGAATCCGCAGCTATGATTCTACGCATAGACGATGTAATCACAGCCAAATCTCCAAAAGGCGGTCCAGGTGGCCCAGGCGGAATGCCGGGCGGTATGGGCGAAGAATAAGCTTCCCCTAACTTTCCTTTATTTTAATTTTTGTTTCGTTTTCAAGTTTTAGATTTATTTCTGTTTTTCCAAGTTAACACCATGAAAATCGAGGCAACCACCGCCGTCACCACCATCAAAAGCCAAAACGACTCCTCCACGGAAGCACCCAAGAACAGGTGCGGCAGCAAAACCGCTATTTCCCCAATCAACACTCCGACGAAGATTAAACCTAACACGGCGAAGCTTGGAATCAACGTTTTACCCACCCAAACGTAGCCTTTCATGCCGACTTTTTCTTTAACCACATAGTTGCCATAGTTGTCTTTGACGACCAAGCCTAAATCAACGAGTTTCTGTAGGTTGCGGTAGGCGACGCTTGGGCTGCTGAGGTTGGCGCCCCGCATGACATCTCTGGGGCCCACGGGTTTGCCTGTTTTGACGAGGTAAACGTAGGTTTGAAAGGTTGACGCGTTGAGTTCTTGCTCAGTTTCCAAGCAGATGCCTCCCCAGAAGAGTGGTAGGTTCTGCCTTAAAAATTCAGCCATAAAACCCAAAAAAAGTCTAATTGGCTGACCTGACCTACGGTTTGCTATTCTATCAGGCTGTTTTGAGAGGAAGGTAAATTAATACAGAAGAAATCTGTATGTACGCTAAAACTGTGCTCCGGTAGTATAGTCCGGTCAAGTATAGCGGCCTCTCGAGTCGCGGACCCGGGTTCGAATCCCGGCCGGAGCACCACCATTCTCTTACATGTATAGCTTACTTGTAGGTTAATGTTGAGCAGAGTTCTTCTACGGTGCGGTTTAATGTGAGCTCAGCCATGTTTCTGCCGTAGTCCATGATGCGTTTGGCGTTGTCAAAAATCAACCGCAAAATCGCCGTCACATTGGGGTCCATCTTCTTGCTCGAAATCAACATCATCAACTCCATCTCCAAAGCAGCAAACGTTTCCCGCTTCGAAATCAACTTCTCAGCGTCTTTGTAGTCACGCTTAAACACTGCTTTAACAGCGTCCTCGTAGAACTGCTGTGCCTGCGTATAATAGCTCATCAGTTGCCCATGCACTTCTTCGTCTATTGGGTCTTTTATGAAGAGAGTTTCGTCGTCGATGAGTTTTCTAAATGCGCTTATGTTGTTCATGATATTTAGGGCGTTTTCTCCGATATTTTCGATATCGTTGACGGCTATGCGGTAGAGCAAGAACTCTTTGGGTGTGCGGAAGCCGAGTTCGCGGTAGAGGTTGCGTTCGATGCCGTATTTGAGTTGGCGCACGATGTAGAGTCCCAGCCGGTTAACGTCGTTTCGGGCGTGTGTCACGCTTTCCACAAGTGAGGGATTGCTGTCGGTGAGAGAGGCGATTGCGTCCCGGTTGGCTGCAAGCGCCACGATTGCCATGCGGCGGACCGCTTTCTCTATGCCGAATTCGCTGTGTTTTATAAGAATTTGGAGGGTGATTTCGTCGGGGGTTTCATCTATGATTTCAGCGCCAAGAAAAGTGTCGCGCACAAAGTTTTTGGTGTCGTTTTTGTATTTTGGGGCGTCTTTTTGGTTTTTGAAGTGGATGCGTATGATGTCGGCTCCTATGGCGTAGAGGGCTCGTATCATGCGTAGGGCTGATTCGGGGGCTTCTTTGGGGTCGACGTTTATGACGTATTCTTTGAGTTTGTCGGCGTCGGTTTTGCCTTCGCGTTCAGCGATTTTTCTGGGTACGAGTGATAGTGTGTTGTCGGGTTGGATGTTAAACGCTATTTCGCTGCCGCGTTTTAAGCCGATGTCTTCGACCCATTCTTTTGGGAGTGAGATGATGTAGGAGCCTCTGCCTGTGCATTGGACTTTTCTATATCCTAGGTCTTTTTCTGCCAAAGCATATCCCTGGTAAACGATTCATTTACATTACGTGTATCACGTTCTTTCATATAAATGATTATCAACAAAGTTATATAGAAAACATGCTATTCAGGTGGGCACTCTAAGTTAAAGAAGGATACAGAATGCCGCTAAACACCTGTAAAGTAGCAATCAAAAAAAATGATCAATCAACAATAAGCAAAGGTGTTTCCTGCACAAGTGACGTGGAACTTCACATCCACATGCTCACATGTCCGCGCCAACCCCCAAAAAAAGAGGATACCCCATGAAAAAAATAGTCGCCAAACAAGAAGCCTGCATCGGCTGCGGACTCTGCGAAGTCTACTGCACCGTCGCACACTCAAAAACCAAAGACATAATCAAATCCTACAACAGCGAACAACCCAAACCCATAAGCCGAATCCAACGGCAAATCAACAAACCCATCTCCTTTGCCATCCAATGCCGCCACTGCGAAGACGCCACCTGCGTAACCGCATGCCTAACCGGCGCCATGACCAAAGACGAAAAAACAGGCGAAGTCAAACACAACAAAGACAAATGCATCGGCTGCTGGACCTGCATCATGGTTTGCCCCTACGGCGCCATAAAAATGGACAAAGAAAACCACGTAGCAGCTAAATGCGACCTCTGCCAAGACCAAAAAGAACCCGCATGCGTCGCCAACTGCCCCAACCAAGCCCTAGTATTCATCGAGGTGAGGGGCTAAAATGGCAAAGTATGTCATAGTCGGCGCTTCAGCAGCAGGCATCGGCGCAGTTGAAGCCATATGCGAAGACGACCCAATCGGCACCCTCGTAGTCATCTCCGATGAACCCTGCCCCCAGTACAGTCGCCCCATGATCAGCGACTACGTCAGTGGCAAAGCAGATTTTCCCAAAATGAAGTGCCGAGAAGACAGCTTCTGGGTGCGAAGCAATGTCCAAACAATCTTTGGCAAAAAAGCCGCTGCAATAGATACAGCGGCAAAAACCGTAACTTTGGAGAGCGGCGAAAAAATATCCTACGAAAAACTCCTCTTAGCCACAGGCGGCAAACCCTTTGTGCCCAAGATGGAGGGACAGGAAAAAGACGGCGTATTCACGTTTACCACCATAAAAGACGCTGAACAGCTCTCTGCCAAAATTGACGCCGTAAACGCCAAGTCCGCAGTGGTTATCGGCGCAGGCTTAATCGGCATAAGCGTAACCGACGCCTTAACCAAGCGGGGTTTGAAGGTGACGATGGTTGAGTTGCAGGATAAAATTCTCAGCTTACTCCTTGACCCCAAAGCCTCTGACATCGTGGAATCCGTGGTCAAAGCCGCAGGCGTCAACATCATGACTGGGCAATCTGTCCAGAAAATCATCGGCAAAGAGGGCAACGAAGGCGCAGTCGGCGGCGTAGTCTTAACCAAAGGCGACACCGTACCCACTGACTTAGTCATAGTTGCCATCGGCGTCATCCCAAGAACCGACTTAGCAACTGGCACACCCCTCAAAGTCAACCGGGGCATAGTCGTTGACAACACGATGCAAACCAACGTACCTGACGTTTATGCCAGCGGCGACGTAGCGGAAGCCTACGATTTCATCTTGGGCCAAAACCGCCAGTTACCCCTTTGGCCCTTAGCAGTCGAGGAGGGCCGTGTTGCAGGCAGCAATATGGCTGGTCAAAAAGCCATCTACAAGGGCGGAACCAACATGAGCAGCCTCAAATACTTCAACATACCCATCGTCTCCATCGGTTTAGCTAACCCCAAAGAGGACTCTACCCTCGAAATCCTCGTAAAGATGGATGCAGAGGCGAAGGTGTACAAGAAACTGGTGCTGCGAAACGACGTAATCGTCGGCATGACACTGGTAAACTGCATCGAAGGCGCTGGCGTGCGCTTCTACATCATGAAGAACGCTGTCAACGTCAAAAAGTTCAAGGCAAAACTGCTCGACGACGACTTTAGCTTAGCCACGTTGCCATCGAGTTTACAGAAGAAAATGAAGGTGGCGCAATAAACATGAACCAATACGACCAAAAAACAATAATCAACCCCTACGGCGACGACAAAGACTTCTCAGCCTGCGGCATATACGCCGCCATGAACACCGCTGGCAACCGATTCGGCAGCAAAGACCCCGTCCGCGCCATGGTAAACATGCATGACCGCGGCAACGGACTCGGCGGCGGCTTCGCAGTGTATGGCATCTATCCTCAATTCAAAGACTACTATGCATTCCACATCATGTATTTGAGTAGAGACGCTAAAGAAAAAACAGACCATATACTTGCATCTCGATTCGAAATAGTATACGACGAAGAAATGCAAACCAACCCAAATGCCAACGTCCATAACCCACCAACGGTTTGGCGCTACTTCGTAAAACCTAAAAAACGCCGCCCTGAACACCAAACAGAAGAAGACTACGTCATCGAAGCCGTCATGCGCATCAACACTGAAACAGGCAAAGCCTTCGTGTTTAGCAGCGGCAAAGACATGGGCGTCTTCAAAGGCGTCGGTTTCCCAGAGGATGTTGCTGAATTCTTCTGCTTAGACGACTATCAAGGTTACCTCTGGACCTGCCACAGCCGGTTCCCAACCAACACACCGGGCTGGTGGGGCGGAGCACACCCATTCAACATCTTAGACTGGACCGTCATCCACAACGGTGAACTCTCCAGCTACGGCATCAACCGCCGTTTCCTCGAAATGCACGGTTACAAATGCACCATGCAAACTGACACTGAAGTCCTCGCGTACGCAGTGGACTTGCTGATGCGTCGGCAGCATTTGCCGGTGGAGTTGGTTGCGCAGGTGTTTGCGTCGCCGCTATGGAGTGAAATCGACACTATGGAACCCAAACAGGCAGCGTTACTGGGGGCGCTACGCCAAACATATGGCAGCTTACTGATGAATGGGCCGTTTAGCATCGTCATCGCTAACCGCAATGAAATGATTGGGTTAACCGACCGCATTAAACTGCGTCCGATGGTTGCGGGCAGCAAAGGCGACATGATGTACCTCTCGTCTGAGGAATCCGCTATGCGGCGAGTTACTCCTGTGCTGGACAAGTTTTGGGCACCCAGAGGAGGCGAACCAGTAATTTGCCGACTGAAAAACATCAAAGGTGAACAGTAATGAAAACATACTTAATTCCCGAATTCCTCGTCGAACGCGACACTAATCGTTGTATACGCTGCAAAGTCTGCGTTAACCAATGCACTTATGAAACCCACAGCTACGACCCAGAAACAGACAGCATAGTTAGCAAAGATGCCAACTGCGTCAACTGCCAACGCTGCGTCACGTTTTGCCCAACAAACGCCATAACCATCAAAAAGAACCCCAACGCAAACCGTGAAAACGCCAACTGGACAGCCGAAGCCATCCGCGACCTCAAAAAACAAGCCGAAACAGGCACTGTCCAAATCACAGGCATGGGCAACGACAAACCCGCCTTCACCTACTGGGACAGATTGCTGCTAAACGCCAGCCAAGTCACCAACCCCAGCATCGACCCACTGCGTGAACCCATGGAAATCCGCACTTACCTCGGAGCCAAACCCGACAAACTTGACATCAACTACGAAAACGGTGCCCCAGAACTCAAAACACAGCTTGCCCCGCAGCTTTGCCTCGACACCCCCGTTATGTTCTCCGCCATGTCCTATGGCGCCATTAGCCTAAACACCCACGCAGCTTTGGCGCGGGCAGCCAGCGAATGCGGCACCTACTACAACACAGGCGAAGGCGGCTTAGACCAAAGCCTCTACCAATACGGCGACCACACCATCGTTCAGGTTGCTTCAGGCAGATTTGGCGTTCACCCCAATTACCTTAACGCGGGAGCAGCGGTCGAAATCAAGATCGGTCAAGGCGCCAAACCAGGCATCGGCGGCCACTTGCCAGGCGAAAAAGTCACCGAACCCGTCGCCAAAACCCGCATGATACCAACGGGCACCGACGCATTGTCGCCTTACCCACAGCATGACATCTACTCAATCGAAGACCTCCGCCAACTCATCTACGCCCTCAAAGAAGCCACCAACTACACCAAACCCGTCAGCGTCAAAGTCGCGGCAGTCCACAACATCGCCGCAATAGCAAGCGGTATTGTACGGGCAGGCGCAGACATCGTTGCCATGGACGGCGTCCGCGGCGCAACCGGTGCAGCACCCAAAACCATCCGTGACAACGTCGGCATACCCATCGAACTCGCATTGGCACAGGTTGACCAGCGCCTAAGAGACGAAGGCATCCGCAACCGAGCCTCCATCGTCGCTGCAGGCGGCATCCGAAGTGCCTCAGACGTCTTCAAAGCCATCGCTTTGGGCGCCGACGCAGTCTACATTGGCACAGCGGCGCTTGTCGCCATCGGCTGCACAGTTTGCCAACGCTGCTACACAGGCAAATGCCCATGGGGCATCACCACAAGCGATCCCTGGATTGGCAAACGCGTCAACCCCGAAGTTGCATCCCAACGCCTAATCAACATGCTGCACAGTTGGAGTCACGAAATTAAAGACATGATGGGCGGCATGGGCATAAACGCCATAGAAAGCCTCCGCGGCAACCGACTTGCACTTCGAGGCGTCGGCTTAACCAAGCAGGAGCTAGGGATCTTGGGCGTTAAAATGGCAGGAGAGTAAAAGTATGCAGGTACCAGAAAGAATTAACCCCAAAACAATCGACCCCAAATACGAGAAACGTGTCACAGTCGAAGGCAAAACCGTCAAAGTTGACGCCTGCGACATGTACTACCGAGACCTAAACGCTATCCTCCGCGCAGTCATACAACGTGAAGGCATAGAACGCATCGAAGTCCATAACGTCTGTGGACAACGCTACATAGGCACCGACTTAAACACCACAGTACCCATTGACCTCTATGGCACACCCGGCAACGACTTAGGCGCATTCATGAATGGACCCCAAGTAACCGTCCACGGCAACGCACAAGACGGCTGCGGCAATACCATGAACGAAGGCGCTATCATCATCCATGGACACGCAGGCGACGTCACCGGCCACAGCATTAGAGGCGGCAAAATCTTCGTCAAAGACTACGTTGGCTACCGAGGCGGCATCCACATGAAACAGTACCAAAAGAAGGTGCCAACCATAGTCATCGGCGAAACCGCAGGCGACTTCCTCGCTGAGTACATGGCTGGCGGAGTCATCTGCATTTTGGGCTTAAACCTAAAAGAAGGCGAAAAATGCATTGCACGCTTCGTCGGCACAGGCATGCATGGCGGCGTCATCTATGAACGTGGCGAATTCCTCTGCCCAGTCGAAGGCACAAAAACCGAGGACGTGGGCAAACGGGACATGGCAGTCATCACACACTTGGTTAATGAGTACTGTAGCTACTTTGGCGGCGACCCAAAAGCCATCCTCAACCACAAATTCAAAAAGATCCTGCCGCTGTCAAGCAGACCCTATGCGAAGCTGTTTTCGCATTAACTCTTTTTTTACACAAAAGTCTTCTTTTTTCTTTATTTGGGTGTGACGATTTATAGTCTGTCACAAGACGGCGTGTGGATGCGGTTGTGTTTTGTGTTTGGGTTGTTTCTTTGCGTCTTTTTCGATGTGGGATAAACGTTTTTCTTCCACATGCTCTGCATGGCTCTATGTTGAAGCGGACAGCATATAAGTGTGGAAACATGTACCCTCACTGAAAGCAGCGTCTAGGCTTGCTTGGTTTCTTCTTGGTTTTCCTGAGGCTCCTGCGGGCCCTGCATTGCCTGCTGCTCTTCCTCAGCTTCCCTCTGCGCTCTCTCAACCGCATCCTCTTTGATGGCGTCGCCGAAAATCCTGCGCAGATCCTTCTTGAGCACAGTCATATCCTGAGTTAACCCAAAGTAATCGGCAAAGTAATCGGTGGTCTTCAAAGCCAACGACCGCCCACTCCGCTCAGACATGATCAAACCCATGTCCTTTAGCAATTTTACGTGTCCATAGGCGTGTTGCCCTCGGACGTCGATGACGCGTTTCTGTGTGATGGGTTGGCGGTAGGCAATGTAGGATAATGTTTTGAGGGGTCCTGATGAGAGCAGGGGACGGTTGACAAGTTTCTTGATGAGCGGCGTGAATTCTGCTTTGACCTGCAAGACGTAGCGTTCGTCTTTGAGCGCTAGTATCTCCATGGGGCTGTTACGGGCTTTGTACTGCTCCATAAGGGTCTGCGCGTAGCCGATGACACGTTTTTTGCTCCGGCTGCCCACTGCCTGGCACAGTTCGTTTATATCAAGTGGGCGTCCTGCGACGTAGAGGGCTGCTTCGAGGAGGTTTAGGCTGTGCAGTTTGCGATCGGTAGTTTCCACGGCAGACTCTGTGGCTTCGGGGAGCATAGTCTGCGCGGCCGTCACCTGTTCGAGCGGCCTTAGGTGCCTGAGGTGTTACCGCACTTTTTTTAACTGGTTGGTCGTTCGGCTTTTCCAACTTTTAGGTTCCCCACTGCTATGTAGAGTTCTTCGGTTTCCTCGTTCTGCCACAGGCTAACTAATCCGTCCTGGGCAAGGAAAAGTAAATAGATAAACATTCTTAGCGCTTCGATGCGAGTTGCGCCTTTGGATAAGGTGGTGAAGTCAATGATTCCTTGTCCACCAGTTTTCTCAACTAGGGTTGCGTAGAGTTGGTCAACCTGCATCTCCAATTCAGCGATGAACCTGTCAAATTTAGGCAAGAGATCAGTGACCGCTGGAAGAACCGGGTGCTGTTCGACCACAGGGTGGAGACTTAGGAGTTTTTCGCCTTTGAGTACGTCGTCGAGGACTTCGAGGAGATGCTGAATGGTTGTTGAAGTTAATTCGTGGCGAAGCGGCAGGAACAAGGGCGGCGGCACAAAATCCGTCGGCACCTTAAGCGGCGCAGATGGCGGCTCCTGCAGTGTCAAGAGCAGTTTGGATTTCATGAGGTAAATCAGCGCCGAAGAGTCTAAGGCGACGCCTGAGGCTCGGAAATCCACTTTTTCAGGTCCACTCTTCTCCATCTCAGACAAGAAAGAGCGCAGCAAATACGCTATGTTAACGTTCCAGGGGGTTAGTTTTTCAAGTTTGCTGATTTCGAAGAGGATGTTCCAGGGTGGCCGCAGATAGAAGGGTCGGCGCATCATGGAGGTCTGGGTGTTCGCCGCCATTATGCAGCAGGCGCCTCCGCTGGGAATTTAGCTGTCACAACGTTAGAGATGCCGTTGCGTTCATAGACACCAAAGACTTTCTGGGCTTTGTTAACCATCTCGGGACGTAAGCTTATGACTATGAACTGGGTTTTACCTGCTTCCTCAAGCAGCGTTTCGGCAAGTTTGGTGGTATGGAAAGCGTCTAAGTGGGCGTCAACTTCGTCGAGAATGAAGAATGAGACAGGCGAGAACTCTTTAAGCGAAAAAATAAACGCCACCGCAGATATGGAGCGTTCGCCGCCGCTGGCTCCGCTGACAACGATGCTGGGTTTGTTGGGGAACTGAACAATCATGTCTATGCCGCCGGAGAAGGGTTCGTCGGGGCTCTCCAGTTTGAGAGTAGCACTGCCGCCGCCAGTCAACTTTTCAAAGTACACGGTTAAGCTAGCGTTAATCTTGTCAAACGCATTCATGAAGACCCTGCGTTTTTTGGCTTCGATTTCATCCATAAACGCGACTATGGCTTGTTTTTCCCGTTCCAACTCGTTTAGGCGCACCGAAAGCTCGCGGTAACGGCTGATTTGGTCGGCGTAGTGCTGTGCGGCAAGTTGGTTGATGGCTCCGATACGGTCCATTTCAAACTGCATCATGCGAACGGTTGTTTCAGCGTTTTGCACCTGCCGCCCGGTTACCTCAAGCGGTTGCTCGTAGCCGTACTGTTTGAGTTGAGCTTGAAGCTGCTGGAGCCGTAGCTGCGCGGTTTCCATGCTCACATGCAACTGGTTCCTCAGCTTATCCGCCTGCTCATACTCAACGTCTAAGGTACGTAGTTCCGCGTCTATGGAGTCTATTTGTGAAGTGAATTTCTTGGATTCCTCGCGAGCCGACAGCACAGCATTAGAAAGCTCTACTCGACGCTTCTCGAGTTCATCCGCTTCCTTTTTGACGGCATCCCGTTCAGCCACGGCGTCAGCGACTTCTTTCTGCAGCTTTTCCTGTTGCTGCACAATTTTAGTCACCTGAATCTTGGTGTTCTTGTAGCCGCCCCGTAGTACGTGGTCGAATTGGGATTGGTTAGTGTTGATTTCTGTTTGAAGGGAACCGATGCGTTGACGCAGTGTGTTGGCTTCTTCACCGAATTTTTCCCGCTGCACTTCAAGCTCCTGAATATGAGCCATGTCGGTTTTCAATCTGAGCTCAGCGATTTGGGTATGGATTTTTTTGAGGTTAACCTGGATGTTGTTGCGTTCATTACGGTAAACCGTCATGCGCCCGCGAAATACAGCTGCTTCACGCTCCAGTTTGCCGCCGTACTTGTCAATGTGGTGAATGTTAAACTGTGCACGTTTAACACCCCGGCGAACCCTGATGAGTTCCCTCTCCAAAGTGGCGATGCCCTCGGTCAGGCGGGTCATCTCGATTCGGGCGTGGCCAAGGTCTTCCTCAATTGTTGCGATGTCGCTGCCCCGCTGGGTTAGGTGGGTTTGTAGGGCTTTAACGGCTTCGTCGAGGCTTTTGAGCGCGTTCTCGCTTGGGATGATTGTGGAGAAGTCGATTGGGGCGCGGTAGTAGCCGCTTTCGAATGCGCCGGGTTCATAGAGGTCGCCGTTAACTGTGACTGCGCGATACCCCTCGTTGGACAATCCGAAGGCGACTTTGTCGTTGGCGGCTACGATGGTGTCGCCAAAAACATAGTTAACAGCTAAATCGAAGCTGCCCTCGTACTTCATGAAGCCCAAGAGGGAACCCAAGGCGCCTTCCCGTTTGGGCACAGGCTTATTCTTGGAGTTAATGGCGCCCTGGAGAGGGATGATTTTGATTCTGCCCAGCTTCATGCGCCGAAGTGTCTCCGCACAGGTGAAAGCAACATCGATGTCTTTGACTACGAGGGCGTCGAGCCAGCCTGTGGCGGCGGCTTCGATGGCTTTCTTGTAGCTCCTGTCAATTTTGATGAGATTGCGGAGTCTACCATGGATACCGTTGATGGCGCCTACATTGCCCATTTCCTCAATGCTACGGAGCGCCTTTTCCTCTGCCGCTATGGTTGCTGCAAGGTCTCGCTGCGTGGCGAATTCGACGACGGCTTCTTTGGCTGAAATCGCAATCTTCTCTGCTTCAGCAATCTCTTTTTCAACAGTTTCTTTCTGCAGTTTCTTTTTTTCTATGATGTGCTCGAGGTTTTTTAGCTGGGCTTTCTGGTCACGTTGCACCTGCTCGAGTTCAACAAGCGACTTCTCGATTTCTGTGTGGCTTGTTACGAATTTTTCTTTGCGGACGGTGAGGTTTTTGATTCTACCCACACAGAGCCGCAGTGCAGCTTTGTCCTGCTTGTATTCTGAACGCAAAAACGCCAGTCTCCGCACGTAACCTTCGGTTTGCCCAGCAAACTGGCGTATTTGCTGGTTGTTGCCGTCTAAGCCCTCCCAAAGCAAGGCGGTTTCCTTTGCTAAAGCTTCATGCTGCACCTGCTTCTCAGCCAACTCTGCCTGAACTTTTTCGAGTTCACTGCGGAACCGGCGGATTTTTAGGCGGTTGTCACGGATTTCCTGCTGAAGAGTCTCATGTTGGGCAACGTTGTTTTCGCTTACCCGTTTTAGGCTGTCGAGGCTGGCTTGCCCCGAATTGATCTTGGTGTTTAACTCGGTTAGTTGGGATTTGAGTTCACCGATTTTTATTTGGACCTTCAGCACTTCGCTGCCGCCCTGTTCTAAGCCTTCGCCGCTGAGTTTACGCCAGTCACCCTCAATTTCGTGGCGTCTGTTGCGGCGTAGGTCACGTTGTTCCTTGAGTTTTTCGACGCGTTCCTGCACTTTTTGGGCTTGACCGGTGCTTTCGGCGATTTTGACGTTTTGCGCTGCCACGTCGCTTGAGATTTTGATGGCTTGGAACTTGCGGGTTTCAGTTTGTATAAAATTGTAACGTTGAAGTTGGTTGCGTTCGCGTTCTATATCATCGAGGCGTTTTTGGACTTCGTCGATTCTGCCCATTGCTGTGCGAATTGAGATGTCGGCTGCCCGGAGTTTTTCCTCTGCCTCGGTTTTCTCTGAGTCGTACTGGGCGATGCCTATGAGGTCTTCAATGATTCTTCTGCGTTCCA
Source organism: Candidatus Bathyarchaeota archaeon (assembly GCA_963702095.1). GTDB lineage: Archaea > Thermoproteota > Bathyarchaeia > Bathyarchaeales > Bathycorpusculaceae > Bathycorpusculum. Next base: position 322,150 of record OY969706.1, on the reverse strand, counting down.
TCGCAGTTAAATCGGTTAGTCTGGTGATGGTGCCCTGCGGGATGATGTTTTGGCTCATGCTGGATATGGCAGCCATGGAGAGGGTTTCGGTGATGTGGGTGCGGCTCATTCTGCGTCCGTTAAGGCGGTAAACACTCTGACCGTTACGGTAGACTTCCCTAGAAATAGTCACGGTAGTGGTGTCCACTGGCATTAAGCCGTCGGTGTTGTCGAATTGAACCACCACTTTAGCCATCTTCGCTTTTTCTAAGCCGCCTCTCTCTGAACCGTGGAAAATCAGTTTTGCCGAGTTCTCAGCGCGGAGCCGTTTCGTGCTAAGTTCGCCAAGCGAGAAAAGCAGGGCGTCCATGATGTTGGTTTTGCCGCTTCCGTTGGGGCCAGTGATGGCTGTGAACCCCTTGTCTAGGTTAACCTTGACTGTTTGGGGTCCGAAAGACTTAAAGCCCTTTAACTCGATTTTTTTGATATACGGCATTTAGTCTTTATCCTCACGGAAGCATACATGTTCTTTTTTAACATTCATCAACAAACGTATAAAAGCTTATACTTATGTTGCTGTTTTTGCACGGTTGGTGTGTAGACTTCTGATCGCAAGAGGCTTGGAATTACTTGTTTTTTTCCGTTTTTCTAGTTTAAGAAGAAGAGAGTGCCGCCCTTACTCAACATCTTCTTGTGGGTCGTGGGGTTTGCTGTTTGTGTTCAGCCTTTTCCACATATTGCAGGCTGGTTGAGGCGTAAACCACAAGCAGAAAAACAAAATTCCAAATTTAACTACGGATCAAATCACAATAGACTTCGCTACCTCAGCTTAGACTTAAATTCTCGGGCAAGATTCCTTAATCTGTGACTCCGATGACCGATTATCAAGAAATCGAGTGGAACATAAACAATATCCCCATACACGGCACAGTAACGCGCCCCAAAAACTGGAAGCCACACGCAGCGGTTGTCTTTGTGGCAGGCAGCGGCCGAACAGACCGGAACTGGTGCTCCCCACTTTTGCCAGGAGAAAACTGCAGCGGCAAATTGCTCGCAGAAGCACTGGCAAATGAAGGCTACCTTACTCTTCGCTATGACAAACTTGCCTCTGGTCCCCATGTGCAAGAAAACGTCCCAAAAATGATGGGTAAAATAAGCATGCAGAGCCATCTCGACGAATTATCGGGTGCTGTTAAAGCATTAGTTGAAGGGGAAAACATGGACAAAGACAACCTTTTTGTCCTCACAAACAGCGAAGGCGCCATCCACGCTCTAAATTACCAGTTGCAAGCCACCGTAAAATTCAAGGGGTTGGTCTTGACAGGTGCCCCAGGACGATCTATCGGTGAAGTAGCCCGCAACCAAATAGTCAATCAACTTGCAGCGTTACCTAACAAGGAAGCAATCTTGGGGAAATACGACGCTGCAATTTCTTCTTTCTCAAAAAGTAACCCCATAACTCCAGATCCCAGTCTCCCCGAGGGCATAATGCAGCTACTACTTTCGCTGAACGCCCCAATTAACTTGCCGTTCGCAAGGGAACTATGGAGTTACAACCCTGCAGAGTATATCTCAAAAGTGGAAGAGCCCATTCTTGTGTTAATAGGCAAAAAAACGTCCAGGTTGATTGGCAAGCTGACGGCAAAGCCCTCGAGGCTGCTGCTAAGGGAAAAAGCGAGGTTTCCTTTGTTTATCCCGGCAACGCTGATCACGTCTTGAAATTTGAGGATACACCTAAAGAGAAGCTTGGAGCTAATGCCGTGCTCAACTATAACAGTCCAAGCAGAAAACTTGACCCGGAAGCACTAAAGACTATCTTAGATTGGCTTGAAAAACATGTACTTTAGCCTATGCAAGAATGTTTTCTTCTATATCTTTCAAGCCATCCTTAATTTTTTTCTCTTTTCTCGTAAAACGGTTCTTTTTTGTTGAACAAAAAAAAGGAAAGATGGGAATTTAAGCGGTTTAGTTTAGCGGTGTTTTCTTATCGATGATGAGAGCACTACGCCGACGATGATGATTACGATGATTATGGCGACAGCTGCGATTGTTATGTAAGTCAACAGGTCAGTGGTTGTAGCTACGCCAGATGTCGGTGTAGCTGTTGGAGCATGAGTGGCTCCTTCGCTTGCATAGAAGTACGCTGTAGCAGACGATGGATAGTACGAGTTAGATCCGGGGAAGCTGGCGACGACTTGGAAGTCACCTGAGATGTCAGGAGTCCAGTTGAACGCCCATGTGCCGCTTGCATCGCTTGTTGTTTCACCGATTTGTCTAAAGTTACCGTTTGCATCGACTACGCTGAGGGTGATTGGGACACCAGTAGTGTTGAATGGGAATGGCTGCTGCTGGTAGACGTATTCCATCCAGTGGCTTTGGCTCTCATCGGAAACTGCAGGTAACCCGTTGGGGAATCGTAATGCGACTTCATTCTGCTTTGCCTGCGTTTGGTCAGGTGAAACTATTGCGCGTGTGCCTGGGGAAACATCCATTATTGTACCAGTGATTGTAAAGGGTGTAGCGGTTGTGACGCCCATGCTAGGTGCTGAAACTGTCAGAGCGCTTGGTCCTTTGCCGAATGCATAGATTTGGTTGTCGTAAGCATTGCGTGACAGCATGATACCATATGCGATTGAGGTTGATTCAACGGAAAAATCGAGTTCAGACCAGATGAAGCTTCCATCGGTCATGTTGAGTGCAATCAGTTGTGCTCCGTGGAATAGCGGCGGGTTGTATTCGTGGCCGACAGCAAAGTATCCTACGTCGTTTGTTATGCAGTCGCAGGGGAAGACCCATAAAGGCCAAGTAGCGTATGGAGTTTCAAGTCCAGGGTTGCCTAAGAGTTTGACAGTGTCGGTTTGCCACCTTGTTGTTCCGTTGGCTGAGTTGAGGCACCATATGTCTCCTCCAAAGCCGACGACTACGAGGCAGCCGAGACCGTTGTAGGTTCTGAGGTTAAACACATCATAGCCCTTATCATTTATGCCCGGAGGCAGAACTGATTGCCATGCAATACTACCGTCATTAGCGTTTACTGCAATAACTGCGTCATTGTCTTGGTTTATTTGTACCCATAGACCATCGAAAATCTGCATTTGTGTTCTTGTCCAAGGTTCAAAGACAGCTGAATCGCTTTGAGTGAAGTTCTTGATCCATGTTAGACTGCCAGTGTATTGGTCCATTGCTGCTACGTAGTTAAAGCCCTGTTGTAATCCACCGTAGAATTGCCCGAAAGTGAATCCGCCTGTAAGTATTACTTCATTGCCTGCTCTTCCGTTCATCGCTAAAGGTGTCTTCAATGTGCCTCCGTCGACAGTGGTGGGTACTGGCTGAGACCATAGTACGCCATCAGTCCAGTTGAAAAGACCATTGGGGGTTATGCCCCATCCGAAAGCGGCGGCTCCAGATTTACTAGCCATGCCCGTAGCTACGGTCATGTTAAAGAGGTCTAGCGTTGGTTTGTTGCTGTTAGTATTGTTAACGTAATAGGCGATTAGGTTTCCGTTGTCATCTGTGCCCCATTGAGGTCCGCCGAATGGCGCCATACCGTTCATGCTGGGCGCATTAATTATGCTGCATTGGTATTTTCCGTTTAATGCATCCCATAGGCTGTATGCTGTTGTTCCTCGGCCTGTTGTGACTCCGGGGATAGCACCCATGGTGACAATGTATGGACCGACTGTGCCGTATTGGTTGGGATTCTTGAAGTTAGTTTCCATACCGCAAACTAGCGAGATGCTAAAGTTGAGCGTCCAGAGTGTTGTTCCTGTGTATAAGTCAGTGCAAATAATGCCATGTGAGTTTGTGGTGTCTGTGTCATAGAGGGTTGAGTACATTTTGCCGTTCATGATGACTGGTGCATATTTGGGTTGGTACTGATCTGTTGACCAAAAGTGGCTGCTTTCTGTTCCGCCTGCGTCGCCTCCAACTACACCGCCTTCAGCCCAGAGCTTCGTCCAGAGGACATGCCCAGACATTACTGATTCAGTGTAGGGGTTGTACATGTTTTGTGAGTTATTGTAGCCTCCAGTGATACCGAAAGCAATCATGCCGTATCCAAGCCATGGTCCAGTGATTTTATACCAGTTTTGAACGTTTTCAGCGGTAACTGGGGTTTGCCACCATTCTGTCGGCAGTGGAGTTATCGGGTAGTTACTGAGTGTTACGGGTTCCGATTGCACTACAAGCGTATCAGGGGGGGATATGCCAGCAGACCATATTACGCCGTTAGAGAGTGTTTGCTGAGCTACAAAGCCTTGGATTGTGTAATTGCCTGTGGTTTCAGGGACGTATGTAGTGAATGTACCGCCAGTTGTATCTGAGGTGAATGGACCAAGGGTTTGGTTGGTTCCATCAGGTTTTGTGATTACAAGTGTCCAGTCTTGCACGTTTTCGCTAGTTAAGGTTGGCTGTCCAACGAACATGATGATGGTGACTGTTTGGCCTACGCCGATGGGGTTAGGTCCAGCTCTGACAAAGGGGTATGATGTCTGCACTGTTCCAGGGGGATTAGTTAGTTGTCCGTTGAGGTTGGGGAATAATGCTGTTGCTGTCATTATAACTACTAGAAATAACGCAGTAGCGATAGCTAAAAATTTCTTTTGCACTTTTATTTATCTCCTAAAAATTTTTTCTAAAATTCCTTCTTTGAACGAAAAGTAAGCAAATACTATCGTTCATAAACGGTAAGTCGAGCTACGTATTTATAACTTACGATTACTCGACAGGACAACGTTTTACAGATGAAAACACCAATCGAATAGGACATAATCCTACCTGGAAATTACCCCTTTTCAGGGTAAGTTGAATCTGCACTTAAAATTGTGAATTCATAAGCCTTTACTTTTAACTCAACATCTTTAGGGTGTATAAACGAGAAACGGTAGGCACAAACGGGCAATCGTCGAGATGAAAGGTTTGGCTAGAACAGTAACTGAAAAAAGGTTTGCAACTATTCTTTTGGACGCCATAGACGAAGCATTCACAGTGCTTGGTCCAAACGTTAAGTTATCGATTTATTTCCATCTTGAAACAAAGTTTGCTATTACGAAACAAGACATTCCCGATAGAATCGAGGACTTTACGCTTGCCCTCGAAAAAATTTTTGGCAACGCTTCTAGACCGATAGAAATCTTGATCATGAAACACCTAAACCAAAAGGTCCAATGTAAATACAAATGGCAAGGTCCAAAATGGTTAGTTCCCGACTTAACATTTGGAAAATACGTGAAACTAATAAGGCTCTGCCTTGAAGACAAAGGCAAAACTGTAGATGTCGAGGTTTTACTCAATGCAGGAGAAAAACCACAGCAAAGAATATAGCGATGCGCTAAAGACACTGGTAGGATTCATCGCTGACCCAGTTGTGGTGCTTGATTCTTCTGGAGACATCTTGGCGGCAAACCAGGTTATAGATGAATATACAGGCAAAGAATTAACCGCTTTAGTGGGCAAGAACCTTTTTGAACAAAAAATATTCACCGAAAAGCAAAACGAGTGCCTCAGGATAAACCTCAGCAAAAGGTTAAACGGTGACCAGATTGAACCATACGAAGTTACAGTGAAGGGCAAAAATAGCTTAGCTCGACTGGAGGTAAACGCTAAAAAAATTGAGTGCTCAGGCAAAGCACTGGATGTCGTTGTTTTCCGTGATGTAACCAAGCGGTATCGACAGCACAAAAAGCTTCAAAACGATTTATTCAACAGTGAACTGCGGTTCCAAGCCATCAGCGACAGTACATTTGAAGGCATAGTTATCTTTGACAAAAAAGACAAAATACGATATTGGAATCTGGCAGCGGAACAGCTTTTTGGCTACAAGAAAGAGGAAGTCTTGGGAAAGACAATGCAGCAAACAATCGTTCCACCTAATGGCGGAGGCTTGTTTGCCAAGATCAAAAAAGAATTTACCAAAAACCCATCAACCGCCAAAAGAATACGAGAGGTCCCTGCACTAAAAAAGGATGGCTCAGAGTTCCCAACAGAAATGTCGATTTCAGCATTAAACATCGGTAACGAAAAATTAGCATTTACCATGTTTAGGGATATCACGGAACGTAGAAACGCTGAACACTTGCTCAAGCAGCAACGAGAAATTTTAGAAGCAGTGGCAAAAAACACCGGCGTTGGCTCTCACTCATAAACAGAGACTACCAGATTTTCTGGATTAACAGCGCCATGGAAGAGTTTTTCAGCAAAGATATCCAAGGCAAAACATGCTTCAAGCGATTTCATAACTTAAATACGGTCTGTCAAGGATGTGAAGTCCAAAGAGTTTTTGAAAAACAAAGCATTGTCACAAAGGATTACACTGGACTAGATAGGGACGGCAACTCTATTTCGTTACAAATCACCGTTTGCCCCATTAAAGACAAAGACGGCAAAGTTTTTGCAGCCCTACAGGTAGCTGTCCCCGTAACCACTCGGAAACAGATGGAGTTTAAAATTGAAAAAGCGGAAAAACTCTATCATGCCTTATTTGACCAGGCGTCTTTAGGCGTTGTAGTGGTTGACCCCGAGACAACTGCATTTGTAGATTTCAACGAGGTTGCGCATCAGCAATTAGGCTACAGCAGAGAGGAATTCAGCCTACTTCGAGTGTTCGACGTTGAGGACGTTGAGTCACCACGGATAACAAGGAATCGCTTTGAAAAGGCACTAAGAGAAGACCGCATAGAGTTTCTAGCCAAGCACCGCACCAAAACAGGCGAACAAAGAATTGTTCTGGTTAACAATCAGAAAATCTACATATCAAATAAAGAGTTATTGCTTGCTACATGGCACGATGTAACAGACATCAACCGAATGCTCGATGCTTTGCACAATAGTGAGGAAAGATTCTATGCTATAGCAAACTCAGTTAAAGATGCTTTAATATTAATTGATGACAAGGCTAAAGTTACCTTTTGGAACCCGGCGGCTGAAAAAACCTTCGGTTACACCAGCAAAGAGGCTGTTGGCGAAAACCTCCACCGACTGGTCGCCCCCAAAACCATATGCTTAGAGGGCAAAAAACGTATCAAGCAAGGCGTGAAAACCTTTAGCGAAACGGGCTTAGGATACTTTACTGTGGGCAACGTCGAATTAGTTGGGCGACGCAAAGACGGCAGCGAATTCCCCGTTGAATTGTCTATTTCGCCCGTGAAACTTGATGGAAAATGGCATGCAGTTGGCGTCGTTAAAGATATAACGAAAAGAAAAATTGGCGAGCAAGATCTACGGGATGCCGAGCAACGATATCACGCATTATTCAACCAGGCACCATTAGGAGTCATGGTTATCGACCCCGAAACAATGAGCTATGTAGAATTCAACGATATCGCTCATGCACAACTGGGTTACACAAGAGAAGAATTCGAGAAGATAACGTTCGCAGACATTCAGGCTGAGCTGACTCCCCAACAGGTAAGAGAAAAAATCAATTGGTTACTACAAGAAGGCAGAGGCGAATTTGAAACTAAATATCAGGCGAAAAACGGTGAAACCCACGATGTCACAGTTACCCTTAGGGCTTTCAAACCAGCAAACAAGGCATACCTTTACTGCATCTGCCATGACATAACTGAAGCAAAAAAGATTCAAAGGGCTCTAACAGCAAGCGAAGCACGTTACCGGCAATTGGTGGAAGTTGCACAGGAAGGCATTTGGGCTGTAGACAGCAACTTTGTCACAACCTTCGTCAACCCACGTATGGTACAGATGCTTGGATTCGAAGAGAATGAGATGCTGGGTAAGCAACTTTTTGATTTCGTCGATTCCGATAAAGTAGTAAAGGTTAGGCAGAATTTAAGCAGCTACTATAGTCACCCAGAAACGAAAGCGCTATATGAATATGCGTTTCCACGGAAGGGCGGCGGATATGTTGAAACAGCGGTTACCATGTCCATTATAACCAATGATCTAGGATGCAAAATTGGCATTTTAGCGGTTATCTCAGACATTACCGAACGTAAAGCAATGGAGGAAGCGCTAAGACAAGAAAAGGCCTGCTTGAAAGCGTGACGACAAGCACTGATATTATTTTGATGATCGTTGATCGAGACTACCGCATTATATGGGCTAATCAGAGAGCTAAACAAGCGATGGGTATTAACCTCATCGAAAACAAATATTGCCATAAAATCTTTGGAAACAACTCGCCTGCTATTTGTTCTGATTGTGGGGTTAAAAAGGTCTTTGAAGGAGGCGCTAGTATAGCCAGACGGGACTACAACATTCACCCAGACAGCGATAATAAATGGGTTGAACTTGTTAGCACCCCCGTGAAAGATAAGGATGGAAAGGTCATTGCGGCATTAGAGATTGCTATTGACATCACAGAGAGAAAGCAACTCCAAAAGAAACTGGGAGAATATTCGCAGCGGCTAGAGGAGCTTGTAACAAAACGCACTGAACAGTTAAGGCAAACTCAGGCGGAACTCGTAAAATCAGAACGGTTGGCAGCCATCGGAGAATTGGCAGGCATGATCGGCCACGATTTGCGTAACCCGCTCACAGGCATAAAGAACTCAGCGTACTTCCTCAAAAAGAAAGGCAATAAACTGCCGCCCAGCCAAATGAATGAAATGCTTGAAACCATCGATAAATGCGTCAACTACTCTAATGGAATAATCAACGATCTTCTGGATTATTCAAGGGAGATACATCTATCATTGGAAGCCATTACACCCAAAAAACTACTGGAAGAATCATTGACGCTTATCGGAATTCCGTCAAACATCAAAGTTATAAACAAACTTGAAGAAGAGCCTGTGCTGAGGGTTGACCAAGACAAAATAAAACGCGTCTTCATAAACCTGATTAAAAACGCGGTTGATGCCATGCCAAACGGCGGCACAGTAACCATCTCAAGCACCAAAACCAAAAACTTCCTAGAAATTAGCTTCACCGATACAGGAGAGGGCATCAACGACGAAACCTTGCCGAATCTTTTTGCCCCGTTATTTACGACGAAAGCGCAGGGCATGGGTTTTGGCTTAGCCATATGCAAACGCATCGTTGAAGCGCATGGCGGCATAATCACCGTTGAGACGCAGAAGGGTCACGGAACGACTTTCACAGTAACCTTACCGATTGATCAAAAAATTGAAACTGGAGGTGAAAACGTATGGATAAACATCCCCGAATCCTCGTTGTTGACGACGATGAAACCATAAGAACCACCATGAAAGCTATCCTTCAAGACGAAGGATACCAAGTGGATTTGGCAGCTACTGGTAAAGAAGCAATTCAGAAAACACAGGAAAAAGCCTACAACATAGCACTCTTAGACATCAGACTACCAGACATGGAAGGCGTTGAACTACTCAAACTCCTCAAAGACAGCGTGCCCCGCACACGCAAAATAATGGTGACTGGCTACCCCTCAATGCAAAACGCTATAGCAGCCCTAAACAAAAACGCAGATGCATATTTGCTTAAACCAGTTGATGTGGAAAAACTTTTGCAGACAGTGAAACAGCAGCTTTACGCTCAGGAAGCAGAACGTAAGTTCAGTGAAGAAAAAGTCGCTGAATTCATCGAAAGCCGAGTCAAGGAAATCTCCACTAATCTGTAGACACTCAACTTCCCATCTTTCAAATTTTTACTTAACATTCTTGTTTTAGCCCAAATAACATCGGATAGTAGACAGAAAATTAATATTCCACGGCTGAGCAATCCCAAGAAGACATGGTGAAACAGATGAGTTTTGGCGGTTTCAAAGTCTTCAACGGAATCGAACAGGCACTTATCTTAGCTTTGATGCTTGTGACTATGGTGACGCTTTTCTATGTTGAACTGGATTTAACCTATAAAGTGGGGATAGCTGTCTTTTCTTTCATAGTGATTTTCCTCGCCACGTTGGCTACTGCAATGCTTAGGCAACAGAAGGAAATCCGGCAACAGCAGATGAAACAGGCATAAACCATTTTTTTGTTTTTTCACTTTCAGTTACCCCTCCCCTGTGCTGTATTGTCGCTTGAGGGATTGCTTAAATAGGGTTAACATGGGTAACTGGTTCTTCATAAAACTGGAGACCAAAAACATGATGCAGAACATAATGGTTAAACCCACATCGGCGCAGCTGAAATTCGCTTTTAACGTGCCCGAAGTTGACTACCTTTTCCCAGGATTCACAACGGGGGAATACGCCGTTATCTATGGGTCGCCATCCATAACTTCACTGACTTCTCTACTCTGCATAAGAGCGCAACTACCCACGCAACTGGGTGGTTTAGGAGGAAACGTAGTATTCATCGACTGTGCAAACACTTTCGCACAGGAAAGCATTAGTCGCCTTGCAGTTCAAAACCACATAAACCCAGCCACTGCCCGCCAACGAATCTTTAATTTCAGCGCATTCACTGCGTACCAACTAACATCCCTCATAATCGATAAGCTGGAAGAAAAAATCTTAGCCTGCAACGCTAAACTCGTCATCGTTTCCGACATCGGCGGCTTATTTCTAGACAACGGCATCTCCAAGGAAGAAACACAGAGAGCGTATGGGCAAATCGTCAACTTCCTGGTGTACCTCGCAAAGAAACACCAAATCATCATCGTCGCAACCTACCCCAATCATGAAGGCAGCACAAGAAACATTGCACTCAAAGAAATGACGCTGAGCAAAGCCAACACGGTACTCTCCTACTTCAAAGCGCCCTACACTGCCGAATTAAACCTCGAGAAGCACCCGACCTACATGCTGGGTACAGCTGAACCGCCCTCCGAAAACATGACGTTAACAAGCTTCATGTAACTCTCTTTTATCCGTAAAATCTCTTGAATATTCTGGCAACTCTTAGGGCAAGCCAAAACTGTTCTTCAGAGGCTTTGTTTTTTGCGGTTTTACCGTACTCGAGCCTCCATAAACCATTCGGCATCTGATTCTCCAAAAGCCAATTCAACCCCTTCTTGACGTCAACATCATCCTTTGAGTAACCCATCAAAGATAGCGAATCGAGTGCAGTTATGAGGTTTGGCCACCAAAACATGAACCGGGTCCAGTAGCGGGCGTCTTGATAGGACGTGTAAAAGTCAGGCTGGAAAAAGGTTGATTTCAGCAGGTCTGATGCGGCGTGGGCTTCTTTTTGGTGGCGGCGAGTCGGGTGGGCTGCGAAGGCGCGTAGAGCCATGTCTGTCCAGTTATGAGAGAAAGGTTTTGCGCGGTCGGGTTCTATTGGTTCGGCGTAGGTGCTTGTGAGCTTGTTTATGGTTGCTTGGGTGAAGTTGTGGGTTAAGATTGGGATAGACCAGCCGCCGTCGTTTTGCCTCATAGAGAGCAGCCAATCTAGACCCTTATCTACGCGCGGGTCGTTGGCGTATCCTGCTTTGATGAGCACCGCCAGCATTGCCCCCGTGTAGTAGGTGGCGTATTGGTTGGCTAGCATGCCACGGATGTCGCCTTGGCTGGTTTGAAAGGCAAACAGGTACTCAGCTGCCTTAGCCACACCCTCATGCTGTTTGGTGCCCTCATAGTGGTCGACTAGGATGCGGAGGGCTTTCCATGTTTCCACCAGAGAGTAGTGATTTTTGGGGTAAGTGATTGTTTCTTTGCCGCTGTGCCGCCATGATCCGTCAGGCTACTGTTTGCGAAGTAGACGTAAAACCTCAGGAAGCTGCCAAACAACAGTTACAGGCTCAACTGTTTCTTCGATAAGGACGCGCCTGGCAAAGTATTCGATGGCTTTGTTACCGCAGGAGACCAAAGCAGCAATGGGAGAAGATTTCAGGGGCAGTAACCACTTTTTAGCATCTACTACACGAGTCTAAGTTGGACATGTTGCTTTTAATGGTTATCAAACTACAATCCAGGGGCATGTATATCTTCATGTTACAAAGTGTTATTAGTGAATCGTGTGAAACCCCATTCCATGGCTATCAAAAACATCAAAAGACTGCCAATTCTATCGTTGCTGATTCTACCTTTCCTAATCGGCTGGGCTATCTACGTTCTTGAAGCACATAAAGACTCAAAAAAACAAGATAACAAAACAGGTGACCAACTGATGCAAGAAAAAGGCAAAAAGTTGGAAACCTAATAGAAGTTGCGGGCTTCCTTGCGTTTCTCAGCTTCTTCGTAGAACCGCAAAACTTCATCGATGATTTCAACGTTAGAGAGCAGCATACGTCTGCAACAGTATCGTTTAAGACCAAGACTATCCAGGACGTCGCTTGCGTTCTCACCGGTTTTTATGCGCCTTGTGAATTCGTCCCATCGGTCTCCAACCAACTTGCCGCAGGTGAAGCATCTTACGGGAATAATCACTTTTTCCTATCTCCTTACCTGTAACTTTTCTGTTCCTTGGAACGTGCGCCTGCGCCACCGACCTTTTTGGTTTCTTTAGCTCGGCTGTCTCCAGCGACCATGGTGCGGTCGTATTCGTTGAAAACGGTGCGTAGGTGCGTACTTTTGGTCCATTTCAAGAGTCCGTTTGCGATTGCCATGCGGGCGGCTTCTGCCTGTCCCATGTAGCCTCCGCCGACGGTTTTAACATCCATGTCTAGCTGCATCCAGACGTCTCCACCTGCTTGAAGAAGGGGCTCCATGATTTTTGCTTTGGCGATGTCTGGTTCGTAAATTTCAACTGGAGTCAGGTTTATGCGGACTTTACCAACGCCTGGTTTAATGATGGCGCGGGCGGTTGCGGTTTTTCTTTTTCCACTTACTACGAGGACTTTCTTTGTTGTTGGCATAATTATTCCATCCTGTTTCTCCACCCGATTTCTTTGGCTAATTCGCCAAGGGTGAAGTGTGGCCCTTTGAGGTTTGCTGCTTGGGCGACGTCGAATGAGATCATTTTTTGATCTTTGTATTCTACCGGGATACCCATATAGGTTTTTAAGCGTTTGTAGGCTGCTTTGCCTTTAGGCTGCTTGAACGGCACCATGCCGCGGACGGTTTTGCGTAGGAAACGGTCGGGTCTGCGGTAGTGGAATGGCCGCACGTTCGGGTGCGCCGACTTCGAGGAATAAGTGTGCTTCAGCGATTTTGCTTTTTTTCTTGCCTGAGAAAACTGCTTTTTCAGCGTTGAGGATGATGACTTCTTCGCCGTTTAGGAGCAGTTTGGCGACTTTGCTGCACATGCGGCCTACGATTTGGCCTTCAGCGTTCACCAATGTGACTGCGGATTTAGTTGTTGCTGTTTGCATTTATTTTTCACCGGATGATTTTTACTTTGGAGCCTTTTGGGTTTTTCTCCATGAGCTCTTGGATTGTGATGTACTTGGATTTTGCCGCTTCAAGCTTTGTCTTTGCTTGGGCGGAAACTTCAAAGGAAGCAACTGTTACGGCGTGGTCGAGTGCGCCTGAAGCAAGGATTTTACCTGGAACCAAAACGACGTCGGCTTTTTCTGTGTGCCTGTTAATAGTGCTCAAGTTGACGGTGACGCGTTGTCTGCGGGTGTGTGCGAGGTAGTCCGCTACGTCAGCCCAGATTGGAGCAGTCTGTTCTCTGCTGGTTTTGCGTAGTGCACTGATAAGTGCGGTTAATTGGGGGTTAGTGGTTTTGGTTTCTCTCATTGTGGTTGTTCCGCCTTGATTTGTTCTTCAAAATCGTTGAGTTGTTTGCCTAACAGTTTAGTGGCTTCTTTGAGTACCCGTTCAGGGGGAAGCGCACCGGTAGATTCAATGTTCATGACAAAAGCGTTCTTTTCCCACTCAATCTTTAGCGGGGAAGCCTTACCCTGTGGACAAGCTTCGACACAGTCCATGCAGAGGTTGCAGGCTAAGAGGTCTCGAACGTCAACTTTTTCCTCTTTGATTGTTAAGACTTTTTTGGAGCAGATGTCAACGCATTTGCTGCAGTCTGGACATTTCTCTTCGGGTAGAATGATTTTTGGGTAATACTTGTATGCGCACATAGAAACGGGCTGCCACTTCGCGTGGGTTTTGCCTCTGCCTAAGCGTGCGTAAGCTTCGAGTTTTAGTTTCTGGTTTTTAGCTAGTTTAATGATTGGAACCTTATCGGATACTGGGAGAATCTCCGGGTTTTCAGAGACGATTTCGCCGCTATAAACGGTTCTTGTGCCGTCTCTTGCCTCTGCATCCAAGGTTAAAGAAACTCTGCACTGTGGGCACCCGAATTCGCTTTGGCACTCGCATTCTTCTGGCAGATTGTAGGTGTCGAGGTTAGTGCGTAATGGTGTAAGTCCCAGTCTGTGGGCTATGATTTCGTCTTGGAGAATAGAGCTGTTTTCTATCATGACAACTTCTTCGATTGCCATGCAGGGAACCTCAGCAAGTGCTAAACGCCGAAGAGCGTTCATTAATGGCACATCCGCGTCGCGTACGATTAAGCGGAGGTTTGTATCGTTTTTCTCTAAGATTTCTATCTTCACTTGCTAAGACACTCCAATAAGGTTACTATAATGGCTTTGCGGTCAATAGGATATTTCGGTGCATTATTTGTATTTTTCCCCTTAACAAACTGGGATATGAGAGTTTAAACTCTTCTTCCTCTTCTACCGCCAGGTCTTCTTGTGCCGTCGTGGGGAACCGGTGTGACTTCTTCGATGCGTTCAATACGAAAACCAAATCTAGCGAGGGCTCTGATGGCTGCTTGCGCGCCTGGTCCAGGGGTTCTTCGGCCGCTGCCGCCTGGAGCACGAACTTTAATGTGGATAGCAGTGATGCCTTTGTCACGTGCGATTTCTGCTGCGCCTGTAGCTGCACGCATAGCTGCGTATGGCGAGGATTCCATGCGGTCGGCTTTGACGAACATGCCGCCGGTGGTGCGTGCGATGGTTTCTGCGCCAGATATGTCTGTTATGTGGATTAATGTGTTGTTGTAGGAGCTAAAGATGTGGACGATTCCCCATTTATCGTTGCGTTTACTGTTTGCGCCGCTCAAAATCTGCCGCCTCCGCGTCCGCCTCTTCGGCCTCTCTGTTGAGGCCTAATTTCAGGTTGCTTTGCGACTACTGTTAAGCCGAGGCGCAGTGGATGCTCTGTTTTTGCGACTGAGCTTTCGGGTGAATAGATGACTGTGGCTTCTGCCGCTTTGGGCACGATGTAGCCGGGGATGGTTACTCGGCGGTTGTCGATGGTTATGTGTCCGTGTGTGATGAGTTGGCGTGACTGGAAAACGGTTCGAGATAGACCCTTGCGGAAAACTATGGTTTGGAGCCTGCGTTCCAATATATCTTCTATGGTTAAGTCAAGTACGTTGTCGAGGACCGCTGTTTCCTGTAGGATACCCTTCTTTTTAAGCTGTGAGAGAAGCTCGTTTTCCATTTTTGCTCGTTCTTCAGCGGATTTGCTGATAAGTGAACGGGCGATGCCCCTGGTTTTCGATAAGGTAGTTTTGTGTTTCCAGAGTTCACGTTTGTTGCGTAAGCCGTATTGTCCCAGAAGTTTAAGTTCTTCTTGGAGGATGTCTTTTCGCCAACTGTAACGTGGCGTATCATACTTTCTACGTTGCTTCTTTGGATCTCCCATGCTTATTTGCCTCCTTCAGATGGGGCGCCGGGTTTCTGGAGAAGAGTCTTCTTCTTGACACCCAAGGCTTTACCTGCACGTCCAGTGGTTTTGGTTCTTTGCCCGCGTACTTTTAGGCTGTAAGCATGGCGGTATCCACGCCAAGACCTGATTTCTTTGGCTCCGTCTATGTCATTTTTAATTTTGAATGCTAAGTCCGCGCTTAAGACATGAATATCTTTTCCTGTGTCGCTGTCTTTTCGCCGGTTATACATCCAGCCGGGGATGTTGTATTTTGCTAGGTCCCGGATGACATCTTCAATTTTTGCGATGTCAGAGTCAGCGATTAAACCTACGCGGACGTCGGGGTTGACGCCTGCTTTTTTAAGGATAGCGTTTGAGAGGCTTGCGCTGAGCCCTTTGACTTCCGCAACTGCGTAAGAAGTCTTAAGGGTACCCTGAACGTCTGTACCCATTATACGAACAATATAGCGGTATTCCTGTGACATGCTGAATTTTCATCCGTTTTAAACTTTGAAAGCATATACGAAATGACTTGGTGTTTATTTAAACCTTCCTTTCAAAAAATATCCATCAACCGTAAAAGGAAAACTAAGCTACTGCTTTTTTTCACCCAGCAACTCCAACTCTTTTTTGAGGTTATCAAAGTTCACCGATATACGCTCAATCAACCCAGCATCCTTCACGGGGTCTAAACCAGTGAATTTCGATTTACTGCACTCGCTCCTATAAGTTAAAACGTCAATAACAGAGTTTCTTTCATTGTACAACTGCTTTATTTTTTGGGCTTCCATGTCGTCCCCGCATACCGATTGAATCGAATACATAATTGCACAGACAGCCCCAAACTCTAAACCGCTGGTTGCCAACCCATGTTTTTGAGCTAAATGAATAGTACCCATGATGCGTTCGCCAAACTGGAGTTTCCGCAGGGGGTCTCTGCCAACTCTGAGGCATTCATCTTGGAAAGAAGCACGGCACCGCTTGAAAAAGTGCAAAGTAATCGAGTTTATGTATTGTTTGCAGCCGGGATTTTCTATGAGCAAAGCAGGCTTGATCTCGTTGATGATTATGCTTTCCGCCAGTTTAGACACCCGAGGGTCACCCATGCCTTGACCGATGGTCCGGTAACCCAAAAGTGCCGAGTACCAAGCGATAATTGCATGTGGCCCGTTTGAAAGCTTGTTTTTTATTTCCTGCATTGGCTTTATGTCTTCAACTGTTACCACTTGCCTGAGCCGCTCCAGCAATGGGCTGCCTTTGCTGGCGAAAAGCGGCATATCGGGTTCACTGCTAAACAGGGTGATGTTTAGTTTTGAGAGTTCCTCTGCGAACTGTGTAACTAACAAAATGTTGTTGGCAACGTTGATTGTTTGGTAGACAGCGTGGCAATCATTTCTTAGGGGGGTTGTATGAAGTTTATTCTCCAGCATATACCCCTTGGAGAACTCGAAGATTCTCTCGATTTGCCCCGAGTAATTTTGGATGCTGTTGTGCAATCCAATCAACTTAACTTGCAACCTTGAAAGCACCACCTCATCGGTGAGTTCTAGAAACAATCCTGTTAACCACGGTTTCGGAGAAGTAAGTGGAATTCACGATTTTCTCGGCTTTCTCTTTGTCCGTTAAATCTTTTAGGGCGTGGGCGACGTGGTTTCTTACGAATCGTGCAGCGTGGATTTTATTCATGACGATAAGTATTGTGAGGGGTTCACCGCCGCTGTCATAACGTTCAAGCAGTCCCTTAGCGATTACTTTGGCTTGAGATCGAACCGCACGTTCCGGAATAGCCAACCCCACAATCTGAGACTCCTTATACATATCAACTATTTCCGCTTCGTCACGCATGTCAATTAAAGTGATATTTTGAATGGTTTGGAAATGTGCCAGCCGTTCATACTTTATCTCGTACCTACCCAACGCGTTAATCAGTTGGCGCATGGTATCGTTTGAGGTGACCCCTATGATTTTACGGGCCGTGTGTATCCGTCCCAATGGGAAAAAATCTGTGCAAGATAACCGCCACCCATAGCGCCGAACCCGTGAATCCCAGCAACCATGTAGCCGATGCTTTGAGGAAAATGCTCGTTCAAGCTTGGCATGTCCATTTTAGGCATCTGCCGTATAAGGTCATCCAGTAAATCAGTCATTTTATCGTAGGAGCGGAAGGCAAGCGCTTTAACTTCTGGATCAGGTTCTTTTATGTCCTTGATGAAAATTGGTGTTCCACCTGAGGCGCTAGCGGCTAAAATCCCGTTTTGGGAATCCTCGAAAATGAAGCAGTTGCTTGGTTCACAGTTGAGTTCACGAGCGGCTTTTAAGAAAATTTCGGGGTCAGGCTTGCCTCTTTCGACCTCTTCGCCGCAAACGGTTATGTCAAAGAAACGTAGCACTTTGGCACTGAGCAGGTATTCTTCGGCGATTTCTCTTTTGCTTGAAGTCGCCAACGCGATGAGGACGCCGTTTTTCTTGAGCCGCTCAAGTAGATTGTAGAGACCTTCTTTTACGGGCACGCCGTGTTGGCGCACGTGGCTTACTTCCAGTTGGTTGGAGCGTTCCCGGATTTTTTTGTACGGATAGTTTTCACCATATCTTGCTTTAGCAAGTTTTTCGGCGGTGACTGCGCTAAGGCCAAATGAGTCGTAGAGGAGTTGATCGGAGATTTCTTCGCCTGTTATCTCTTTGGATGCCTGTTTTAGCATTCTTAAACGGAGTCGCTCAGTGTCAAACATGGTTCCATCCATGTCGAAAATAGCGCCCTCTAGAGGCTTGTTCTGAAAAAGCATCCCTCAACACTCGCTCTACTTTTCGGTATTACTGGAAGCCATTTCATATAAATTTTTTTATGCATTTTTCATAAAAAGTGCATGTCTTACTTCTTAGCACTGTTATTTAGGTAAGTTTTATAATTTTAGCCTGAAAACATCCACTTTTCTGCAACTTTTCTT
Organism: Candidatus Bathyarchaeota archaeon; assembly: GCA_963702095.1. GTDB lineage: Archaea > Thermoproteota > Bathyarchaeia > Bathyarchaeales > Bathycorpusculaceae > Bathycorpusculum. The sequence goes on along the minus strand of OY969706.1, from coordinate 303,805 downwards.
TATGATGCTAACGTCAAGCCAAAAAAGCGGGGAATACAGCGACACCAAACCACTTCAACCAGCCCCTACATACCTCCCAATCAAGCTGAAACCTTCTGCAACTCATCGTAAGCACTCTCAGATTACCATTACCGCCCACCAAGCCAAAATCTCCCAGCCGTAACCATAAAAGTTGTCCGAACACCACAAAAAAGAAACACCCGTAACCCTTTTTCTAGTAAGAATCGTTTTGGTCAGTTAGCTGTGTCTCTGTTTTTCGAACCTGTCAAGCGGCAATTTTGTAACGATTAAAATGAACAGCAGAACAGCGCCCGACAGCAACAGTGTGGTGCCAGCTAAGCCCAGAACATAGAAGATTACGATGTTTGTTGGGGTTACCCCATACACGCTGGGGTTTAGAGAACTCGTTGAATGAACTGAGTTGTTTACATGCGCGAACTTATCTTGAAACACATTAAATTCTGGTACATAAACGGCTGAGTTTACAGCAGAAGAGCCGTGCCAACGGCTAATAAAACAGTTATTTGGAGTAGGCGAATTTTTGTTTTTGACATTGCTCTGAATTTAAGATAGGTTTTGTTTGGTTTTAAGATTTTGCTTTACTACTTTCTTCCACTACGTCGATGATTTTTAGGGTGGAATTGATCCAGTGGAGGTAAGCGTTAAGGGTAGCTCTTAGCGCCACGGTGTCTTCTGCCTCCACCGAAACGGTGAGGGAGCGGCCGTTTTTTTCAAGTTTAACTGTGGATCTGTGGGTGGGCGACGCTTCCGCTTCCGGCTTTAATGCGTTGAGGAGGGAGTTGAGTTGTTTTTCGGTGCCGAAGTTTAAGCAAAGCGTTGCGGTTGCTTGGGTGGACATTTAGGTTGCCTCTGTCTTTGTTATTAGGTTCTTCTATATCGTTTTATTGCCTGTTTTTTGAGGTTAGTATGTTGCTTCAAACCCACACCGTGACCAATCCAACATAGAGCCATACAGAGCATGTGGGAGAAAACGCTTTTGCCACACCCAAACAGACGCAAAAAAACGTTGCAAACCCATAAAGCAGTCGCCCCCTCCTGCAGTCTTGTGGCCCCCCCACAAAACGCCACACACACATAAGAGAAAAAACTTAATCAAAGTTTATCGACCGCTAAATAAGAGCAAATCTAGCAACAACTATAAATAAAATAACGCTAAGCAACAAAAAATTAAATAAGAAAAGGAAAGAAGAAGGTTTACTCAGAGGTTTCTTCTTCAGTTGCCTCAACAGAGGATTCTTCAACTGGAGCTACTTGTCTCGCTGATTCTTCAGATCGCCCTTTAGCTGCACGTTTTGCAACGGCGCCCAGTTTCGTTGACGGTGTGTAGGCTCCGCCTGCGAAGGTGAACTCGCATTTACGGCATTTCCAGATGCCCACGCTTACGCGTCTAACACGGACAAAGCCGCATTGTGGACATCTGTGGGGTTTTTTGAGTTCAGTTATGACTTTAATATAGCGTTTCCTAACTGTGGAACCGTAGCGTACGCCTAATCCTCGAGTTGGACCTACTTTCTTTGTCTTCGGCAACTTTTTCACCAATTGAGTTTCTTACGCAGTTCTGCTGCTTTCTCCAGAGCAATCTTTGATGCTTCTAAAATCTGTTGCGGTGTGAAATAGCCTGAGCAGCCCTTCTGAATGGCACAGATGTTGCCTTCTTCGTTGGTTGCGAAGGTTATGCGTGCGTCCATGACGGATTCTTCTTCTAGGCCTGGGTCGACGATTAGTTTGTTGCTGATTTTGCCGATGGTGACGGTGACTGGGTGGCTTTTCATTGGCAATGGTGTGTAGCCTTGTTTGATTTTTAATTCGCCGTCTTTGATTTCATAGTTGGGCATTTTGGTGTTCATGAGCGCCGCCATAGCCGCGATTGCCGATGCATCAATTAGGTTGCCGTCATGGTTGAGGACGTATACGTCTACGAAGACCACGAAGACTTTTTTGCCTGGTTCAATGCAGAGTTTTTCAGTGTTTATAGCGTGGGATTCTCTTATGCCTCTATCGACTACGCGTGCGAGTTCGATGCTGTTTTCATCTGGTGGACCCGGTTCAAAATTCGGCGATGCCAAGGGTACGAGTTCAGCATTCACAGTCATGACTCCGTCATTTGGTGTATCTGGGAAAGGTTCGCCCTCTTCAACTTTTACGCCGACTAAAACCTCTGTTTTGCCCATATATACGAGTGCGGAACCTTCAGCTTTCTCGATTATGCCTTGCTCGATTTTGATTTCTCTGGTATCAAGTAAGCCTCTCTCGTCTAGGCGTTTGCCTTTTTCAAGCTGGGCTTCGATTTGTCGTAGTCTAACTTTGGTAACTATGGATGACATTACTCTTCAACCTCCTTAACAACCATGTACTTAGTTTTTAACGCTTCCTTCTGCATAACATAGATTTTCTTGCAGCCTTCCATAGCCATGTTGACTGCTTTCTCGAATTCGTCAGGGGATAGGATGCCGTCCATCTGTAACAAGGTGATAGCGTTTAAGTTGGGCATGTATGCCACTGGAACGTCTGCAGCGCCCAATTTGTCCTCTGCGTCGTAGAGGTCCAAGACGACGGTGTCGTCAACTTTACCTGCTGCACATGCAACCACTAAGTCTCTCATGGGGACGCCTGCGTCGGCGATTGCCAAAGCAGCGGCGGTAATGCTTGCGCATCTTGTTCCTCCGTCTGCTTGCAAGACTTCGACGAACACGTCTACGCCTGTGCGGGGGTAGAGTTCAAGGAATAAGGCTGGTTCAAGGGATTCTTTTATGACTTTGCTTAATTCGACTTCGCGGCGTGAAGGGGCGGGGGATTTACGTTCGGGAACACTAAACGGTGCCATGTGGTAGCGGCATCTTAGAACCATTCGATCTGCTTGTGCTAGGTGTTTGGGGTGCATTTCTCTTGGACCGAATGCTGCGGCTAAGATCTTGTTTTTACCGTGTTCTATATATGCTGAGCCGTCTGCGTTTGGGAGTACACCCACTTGAAGTTTGAGGGAGCGAAGTTCATCCGCTTTTCGTCCGTCGCCACGGATGCCTTTTTTGTCGATTAATTTATCGGGTTTTTCATTCAACTTTGTTTTCCTCCAAATTAGCTGGTTGTTTCTTTTCTTTCAATAACTGTGTAATGCGGTCAGTTAAGCCGCTGGTGTGGGATTCTTCCTCGATTTTCCGGATTGCTTCGATTGCAATTTCCTCTTCGTCGGATGCTTTGCCCGTGACCAAGATGACGCCGTTGAGTCCAAGGATGATTTGGCAGTTGGTTTCCTGTTTAATCATGGATATCATGGAGCCTTTGCGTCCGATGATGCGTGGAATCTTTGTCGGGGTCACTTTGAGGATTTGTCCGCGTGTGATTTTTCCCAAGCCGGGTTCGCCGACTGTGAGTTGGGGGTCGTGTGCACGGTCGAATGAGGCTATTTTAGCTACGATTAAGTCGCCTGCGTTTAGAACAGCGGATAATTCGTCGTTTTGGGGTTTGAAGGGCCTGCTTAAAACGTCTGAGGCACGGAGCATTGCGGTGTAGGGTGCTTGGATGTTTACGGTCCAGCCGTTGAAGCCTACTTCGACGACTGTGCCGATAACTATGTCACCTGTTTTTGGTACATAAAACGCTCTTAGTGCAACCACGTTGACTTTTTTGTTGTCGCTGTCTACGAGTCCAATTCTGTCGGCGTAAATCTTGCCGTTTTCTACATACGTGTTTTCGCCGGGTAAGTAGTCGCCTTCAGCGAGTAATTCTCCGGGGGTTACGAGCTGTTTTTTTTCAAAGAATGTTGGCATATAATCACCTGTTCTTTCATATTACTTAGATTATTTTTGCTTCTCCAGTTCCCTTGGTGGCGTCGCCCAACTTGTTGAGTAAGGAAGCGTATGAGCCTGCTGGCAACTCTAGTTCGCCATACCATGAGCCGTCATTGCGCCATTCTTCACGTTTTATGGTGCCCAATGTTTTGACTATGCCGTAGGCACGAGATGAGTACTGTGCTGGAATCTTGATTGCAACCTTAACCTGCTCAACTTTAAGCGGCAATATGGGACGCAGCAGTTTAACTATGTCTTTAGCTTGCTCCTCCACGGGCTTGTAGGGATCTATGGTAAAGCGAATTTGCTCCATGGCGTTTTCGATGCGCATGGGGGGATGAGGCAAATTCGTTTTGGGGTCAACTGCCTGCCGGGAGATGAAGTCGATTACTTGTCTTTTTTTATCATCAACCATCTTTCTTCTTTGATCGGTGGTTAATTGAAGGGTTCCTTTTTTTAGAATTTCATCTGCGATTTTGAGTGGATCCACCGTTTTGAAGGCTTTCTTCATCGCTTCTTCAGAAACTTTGGTGCCTTTGTTTGCGTCGCTGAAAATCGTTTCAGCGGCTAAAACTTCGGTGATGCCTGAGATTTTGTCGTTGCGGTAGTCTAGTGCTTTTTGGGGTTTTACGAGTATTTCGAAGTGTTCGTTTTCTCTGGTTAGTCGTGCGACGGTGAACTTTTCACTCATTAGATTGTCACTTGCTTGAACCCAGTTCCTTTATGTAGCCTTCCACCGTGTTGTCGTTTAACATTTCCATCTTTTTGGTTGCGGCGGGGATGATGGCGATTTTGATTCTGGGCGGCAACTGGCGGGCTTCAAGTGCCTTGATGAGGCATTTCACGGTGAGTTTTATGGTGTTGTCGAGGCTTAGGTCGTCTTTGTATTCTTCTTTTAGGATGTTTAGGACTGTTTCGCGTCCTGCGCCTAATGCTGTGGCTTTGTAGCCGCGGTAGGTTCCGCTTGGGTGTGTGCCGAAGACTCTTGGTCCGGTTTTGTCGACTCCGCCAAAGATGATGGAAACGCCGAAGGGACGTACACCTGCATGCTGCGTGTACATTTGTTGTATGTCGCAGATGCGTTTTGTTACGACCTCTATATCTATTGGTTCATCATAGGTTAGTTTGTTGCTTTGGGCATAAATCCGTGCTTGATCAATCAATATTCTTGCGTCGGAACTTAAGCCGACGATGGCTGCTCCGATGTGGTCGTCTACTCGAAAGATTTTCCATGAGTAGCCTGCTTCTTCGAGGACTTCAATGTTTTCTTCTGACCCCAGAACTAACCCGTCTGAGGTTTGGATGCCAAGGATGGTGGCTCCCCTGTTGACAAGTTCCATCGCGTATTCGACTTGGAAGAGTCGACCATCAGGCGAGAAAACAGTAATTGCACGGTCATATGCTCCTGGTGCTGCAAATACAGACATAACGTGTTAACCTCATTTTAACCTGTTGACTTTTTCACAGATTCATACAATAACTATACTAAAAACCTTTCCTATAAAAGCAAAACCCAAAACTAATCGTGTAAACCGTAAAAGTTACAATTTAGCGCCAAAAAAAAGGTAAATCAACATAGCGTAAACGCTGCTTTGCCAGGGTTCCCGCCCCTTATGGAACTATAGGTCAAATTTGCTGTTTTTTAGTTGTTGTTAATAGGCTCCATTTTTTCAATTTATTTTGTTTTCTATTGTTAGATGAAGGCAGAGTGCTCCTTACTCTTCTTCCTGTGGGTTGTGTAGGCGACTGCTTTTTTGTGTCTGCGTCTGTGTTGGGTTGCTGGCTGATTGTGGAGCAAACCTCAATCAGAACCAAGAACCCTTTGAATCTATACTATCATAGGCTGGATGGCTAAGTGGCCAGAGGACCACAGATGCATGACGCAAAGTAGCGGCTTTCTTAGTTTTTGCTTAAGTCCTTGACAAAAGCGAACCATAAAACTATGCCCACAAAGCTTAAGCCGCTCAGGACCGCTGCCAACACTTGATAGGTATAGAAGTTGAGGGTTATGCCGGCGGTTACTGAAGCCAACAAAATCCCCCCATTAACAAAGGCAGTATTAAGCGATGTCATAGTTGCTCGGAACTTCGGAACCTGCTCGATAACCATGGAGCCAAGCGCGGTTGAAGCCATCCCTCCAAACCAAAATTTCACTGCATACAACCCAAAAGACAATGAAAAGTTCGGCATGAAAGTAAACACTACAGTAAGCAATGTCGCAACCAAACATGAGACGATTCCCAGCGATTTTCTGCCTAAACGATTTATGAGTAAACCTGAGATTATCCCCCCTACAGCTGAGAGGATGCTAGTGACAATTGCCACTATTGAGCCTACATCGACGCCTATTTGGAATTGGGACCTAAAAAAAGAGATTGAATAGAAAGCCATAGAAGATTCAGCAACCAACAGCATACTAACTAGTAGACATGCAATTGCTGATGGGTTTGAGAATGCTTGTTTGCAACCAGCCCAAAACGGCTCTTTCTCACCAGGCAAATGTTGAGGGGACTTTTTGGGTATAGCTAAAAACGCGAGAAGTAAGCTTATCAGAGTCAAGGGCAGGACCAGCCAAATCATCGTTTGGCGCCAACTCCCTGTCTGTGCGATTATTCCAATTAAGGGTGCACCGATTACATAGGACAAGGTGCCGGCTGCCACTATGCAGCCTATGGCTCTGCCCCTTTTTTGAAGAGGATAAAATTCCCCAATTAACGAATAAGCCATTGCACCTACCAAAGCCATTCCGCTTCCGACCCCGATGTTGCCGATTAAGAGTAAATCGAAAGTTGGTGCGAGAAAGAAGTCAACCGCCGCCAAGGATGTGCATGCTAAACCGATTAGCACAAATAATTTGTGGTTAATCCGCACACTAGCTACCGACAGAAAAATACCACATATTATGCCTGAAACAGCCCCCACAGAAGCAACTAATCCTGCTGTGCCTACACTGATTTGGAAACTCTGGGCAATATCGATTAGGAGTAACTGGAAAGCGACCGTTATTAGCCAAGTGCAAAATACCGAAAGCCCCAACACCGGTAGCAAGAACCTACTGTAACCTATCTTCACGCGGTCTTTTCCCCTTTTGCATGCTCTTCATTCGAAGAAGACGTATTTAAAATATTCAGAAAATGAGCGGCCTGAATTGAGTTATCCTACGCACCAGCCGAACCGTTTGATGTCCGCTGGTGAAACGCCTTCTTGGAGCATCAAATCCTTCAGGCACACTGGGTCAGACTCCAAATAGTCGCCTGTACACGCATAAGCCCTTCCCCGGCATCCGCCACAGCCTTCGCGGTACTCGCAGCCGCCGCATTTACCCTTGAGTGTTTGCCGTTGCCGCAGGGTATTGAGTACCTTGGAGTTACGCCAAATCTCGGTTAAGCTCTGTTCGCGTATGTTGCCGACTTTTATGGGGAGGAAAGTGCAGGGGTAGATGTCTCCGTTGGGTCGGAGGCTGAAGTACATGTTGCCTGCGTGGCAACCGATGCCTTGGTGTATGTAGAATTCTTTGATGAGGAGGCCTTTGGCTTTGGTTCCGTGGCTGTGGTGCATTTCCTCTGCGATTTCGGGGTAGAGTGGCAAGCCGCCTGACATGGTAAAAGTCATTTCGGTATCTTCTTGTTTGCTTTGCAGCCACCGAATCAAGTTGACCCGCTGATCCATAGTCATCGCGTTGTCCATGACATCTTTGCCTCTTCCAACGGGAACCAAATCGTAGACTGCCACTTCATCCACGCCTAAGTCGTTGAGAAATTGAAGGCGCTGTGGCATCTCGGTGTAGGTGTCCTTGAGCGCCATCGTGGTCACAACAACTTCTAAGTCGAGTTCAAGGCAAGTTTTTATTGCATGCACTGTCCGGTTGAATGTGCCCGGCAGGTTACGGAGGTGATCATGTCTTTCGGGGACTACCGAATCAATCGGCAGGCCGACGGCTTTTAGTCCTGCCTCCTGAAGTTGCAGAGCCGTATGGGGGGTCATAAGTAAACCGTTGGAGAGCATGGCGGTGATGATGCCTAAGTCATCACAGTACTCAATTAGCTGCAACACGAAGTCTTTGCGCAAGAGGGGTTCGCCGCCGCTGAAAATCACCGCTTCCGTGCCCAAACTGTGCATTTCCTCAATCGCCGCCATAGCTTCTTTGAGGTTGAGCTCATTGGGCATGGCTTCGCGTGCGGAAACGTGGCAGTGGAGACAACTCAGGTTACAGGCGCGTGTCACCGCGTAGGATACAATGAGGGGGGTGTTGGGTTCGCCTTTTAGTCCCTGCCCTAAAAGTTTCTGTCGAAGCATCAACTCGAGCAGTTTTAAGGTTGTACCCATCTTTAATGCTCCCCTAAATTTTGGGGCGGATAATCCAGAGTTGGATAGCTCGGCGCAGTAGCCACGCGACTGCGAAGATGAGGGCGACCGCGATGATGGCGATCATGATGTTGGGTCCGATATCAAAGGCGTTTTCAGCGACGCTGGAAGGTGAGAGGTCGGTGATTTTTATGTTGTCGATGGTTGTGTAGCTGTCGTGTCCAAAGTAGTATTCAGTACCGTTAACTATGTTGCCTGAGGGGTTTTCTACGCCGTGGAGAACCGTTGTGGTTTGTTCGTTACCGTTGAGGTAGAGGTGCATGCCAGAGGCGTCACGGACAAACTCAACTTCGACCCACTGGTTAAAAGGCACTGGTTCAGTGGTTACTATTTCGTTGAAGCCGCCGCTGTCAGTCATCACAAAGCCGCTAAGTGCCCCTTGAACGTAGTCTTCGCCGCTGTCAGGTGTGCCTGCCCGTATGGCTAAACCCAAAATGCGGATGGTGTTTTGCCATGCGCAGGCTTGGTCTGGGTGGGTGCATTTGACGACTATGTTGTTGTAGGTGACGTTTTTGAGGTCGGGAACATAGATCCAAGCGTCGATTTGCTCGTATTTTTGGATGTCAAGGCCAGGTGAGATCGGCACATACATGGGCTGAGACATCGGTGGGAAACCCACAACGAATTTGACTGGTACATAAACGGTGTTTTCGCCGTCGAACTTTAGGGCCTTGTCGAATTTGCCATTTACCAGCGTAGGTTCATGGTCGCCTGCTAAGACGCCGCTATTAACGCCTGTGGTGTCGGGGGTTGTTGTGGTGGAGTCGCTGGGTTTTATTTGGTCAAGTGGCCACTCGCCGACTACGACTCCGCCGCTCTGGGCGCCTACGGTTGCAAGGAGAATTGGGCTTAACAGGGTAACTGTTATGAGGCAAAACGCCAAGATTCTGGGTGAAAGAGATTTTTGTGCCATGTAGCTCACCGTGTGTATTTTACATAGGATGCAGTGGAGAGTTATAGCTCTCCCTAAAGAACAGAATGGTTCCGCAAAAAGAACACCCGCAAAAATGTTTCCAGAGGCGGTACCATACGGTAATATATCATCAAAGCAAATGCTAAGGTGTATGCGGAAGATTAAAGCCTCAAGCAGTTACTTAAAAAATAAGACTCAGACAAGTTTGGCTAAAGCGGCATTATGTGTTTTGATTTTTGGGCTTTTACTGTTCTCTGTTATGTTCCGGTCGATCTATCTTCTGCAAATAGACACATTTGCACTGGCTGGGTTGGCTTTTCTGCTTGTGCCCACCGTCGCCGCCTACTATTACCTGCGTAAATACCACCTCTACAATGGCGGCTGGCAAGGCGAAAAACAAGTTGCCAAGCAACTCAGCAGCAGCTTAAGCGACGACTACTACCTCATAAACGACCTCTACCTACACGGAGGCGGAGGAGACATTGACCACATAGTTTTAGCGCCCGCCGGCATCTTTGTGCTGGAAACCAAGAACTGGAGCGGCAACGTATCCTGCAACGGCGACGAGTGGCATCGACCAGGGAAACGCAATTTTTCGTCAAGCCCAAGCCGCCAAGTTAAACGCAATGCTGCTAGAATAAAACACATAATCGACCAATCGCCTAACCTGCGTGGCTTCAACGTCTGGGTTGAAGGTGCTGTGGTTTTAACTAACAGGCAGGCTAGCCTCCGCCTCAACAATCCCTCTGTACCTATCCTTCAATTGCCCCAATTAACAAACTACATCACAACTCGTGGAGGCACACGAAGGTTTACGCGTGAGCAGTTAGAAGTCATCGGAAAAGAGATTGCTAAACAAAAAGCTTAGATGGATTTGGCGTGGGCGGCGTGATGTTTAGCCATGCTTTGTGTTTTACAAGGGAAAACGATGTTATGCTTGTTATGAATAGGCTGACGATGACAAAGGAGTTGGGCAGTGCCCGTGTGCTCTCATGAAGGGTTGCGAAGAGGATTGAGAGGCTGCAGTAGAGGGCAAAGATTCCAGTTATTAATTGCGATATGTGCAGGGTCATTCTCATTTGGCAGGCTCTGGTTTTTATCCAGTTCAAACTGGACTCCACATGCTTCGAAACATCGGGTAAGTCATCAAGAAACATTGCTAATCCCGCCAGCAAGAACACGCGACCAGCATTAACGGCTACAGTGTTGTTGTCGACAAAGAAGAGGTTTAGCAGGGGGATGGGAGTAAAAACCATGACAAACGCAGAGGAAGAAGCAATAACAAAGAAGCCGTAGACATAGTGGTGGAAGAGGAATCGGCCTGTGTGTAGGGCTCGTCCGATGGCGGCGCTGGGGAAAATGTTGATTACTGCGGCGGCAAGGGCAAGCCAGAACAGGTTTCCGTTTAATAGGAAGGGTGAGTAGGGCTGCCAGTTTGGGTAAGCGTTGTAGTAGCCGTAGATGATGCCGGCTACGGTTGCTATGCTGATAAGCGAATTGAAAATTAAGGCGATGCTAAAAGTTTTCTTTAAGACTGTACCAACGGCGCCGGCCATTTACTAACTTACCCTGTTTCTGCCCTAATGTAGGCTTCTATTTAGAGGGTTTGCTACGGCGTCTATTATAAGTAGCGCATATTCAGGGGAAAAACTCTCCGCCAACCCACCAGTTCCTCTTAACCCTAAGTAAAACAGGTAACAACCGCAATCACCTATGAATCGAAAAGTCTCCTTTAAACTCCCAATTTATTAAGCAAAACACAGTTTAGCTCAATGCAGGAGAGAGAACCCTTGAAATTCGAAATAAAATACAAACCCTCATACGCCATGGTAGTCACCACCTTGGATCAGGGTGAAACCATCACGGCAGAAGCAGGCGCCATGACCTACCTAACACCCAACATCGAAGTGCATACCCGCAAAAGAGAAAAAAGCCTCTTAGGCAGCTTGGGACTAAGCCTAATAGGCGGACAATCATTCTGGGTAAACGATTACACAGCAGTTAGTGGGCAGGGCGAAGCTGGCTTTGTCGCTGCACCAGTCGGCGACATCAAACAACTCGACATAGCCCCCGGCACTGGATATGTCATCCAAAAATCCGCCTACATCGCCTCCACAGCGGGTATCGATTTGGACGTGAAGTGGGAGGGGTTCACCAAAGGCCTCTTCGGACAGGGCTTATTCATGCTCAAGGCTACTGGCAGCGGACAAATGTTCATCAACACGTTTGGCGCCATCGACACCCATGTCCTTCAGCCTGGACAGACTCTAATTGTGGACAACTTCCATTTGGTGGGTTTTAGCGAATCCTGCAGTTACAAGGTCACGCGGTTCGGCGGCTTAAAAGAAACCCTACTAAGCGGCGAAGGCTTAGTTACCCAAATCACAGGTCCCGGCGAAGTGCATATCCAAACCAAGAACCTCCAAGAGTTCACTGAATGGCTCTGGACACTGCTTGAACCCAAAGTTCGCAACACCAGAGCACGCTAAAGGTGCAACAATCTTTTTATTTTATTTTCTCCCTTTAACCACAACTAACTGAAGTGAAAACCTTGGGCAGTGTTGGGTTAGGCGCACTCGTCGGCTTGCTCTTGATCGTGGTCTTGGGCGTAATTTTCCCAGGCATCGGGCACTTAGCAGGTGCCTTAATCGGCGGTTTCGTCTCAGGGCTCATCGCACGTGGCGCAATCGGGGGAACCATAGCCGGCGTAATAGCAGGCATCTTGGGCTCCATCGGCTTAGCCATCCTATCGTTTCTGGGCTTTGTTTTCTACGGCGGCTTAACCCACGGATTCCTCGGCGTCCTCTTCGGCGGATTAGCCGGGTTGGCATCAGGCATAATCGTGCTAATCATAGGTGTAGCTGCAACTGTGGCTGCTGCACTCGGCGGCTTCATAGGCGGCTTAATAGCCCGTATCTAAGCGCGTTATCTATCGAGCATGAAGCTCTTTTCATGAGTGGTTTTCTCGGGGATAATGTCTAAGACCATTATCTCTTCCGGTTTCCGGCTAAGAACAACAGGCGACAACTTTTCCGCCAGTTCCAGCGCCGCAGTCAACTTGCTGCTTCGCTCCGCATAAATCTCAAACAACACGCCGTCTTTACGCACTGTGTCACCCAGTTTAGCATGCAACAGCACACCTGCACCCTTCTCTTTGGGCGCCCCAGCCATGCGGGCAATCCGCACAAGGTCGTCGGTGCTCATCCAAAGAACTTTTCCCGCCTCCTTGGACCGAACTGCCGCCCATTCTGGCCCAACCTGCAGATCCGAAGGCTTAACCGCTGGGTTGCCGCCTTGAGCAGCAATAATTTCTCTCAGTTTCCTCTCAGCCTTGCCCGAATCAATAATGTCTTCCGCCATAACCCGAGGGTTTTCTACGCCGACCATATCGAAGAGCATGCTGGCTAGGGATACTGCTTTCTCGCGGAGGTCAGGCGGTCCTTCGCCCATAAGCGTGTTTAGGGCTTCTCGGGCTTCCAAAGCGGGCCCCATACCGCAGCCCAATGGTTGATCGCCGAATGTGAGAGCACATTGGATGTTTAAGCCCAGCCGCTTCCCCAAATCCACAAAGTCCGAGGCGAGTGTGTAGGCTTCTTGGCGGGTTTTGATTTTGGCGCCCATGCCTGTTGGGATATCGATAGCGACGTGTGTAGCGCCGACGGCTTTCTTCTTGCTTAATATGGAGGGCAACAACATGGGGTCTATGCCCAAGGGGTATTCGACTTGGATGAAGAGGTCATCAGCCGGTGCCAACTCCAGTGAGCCGCCCCAGACTAGGCAGCCGCCTGTTTTTTTGACGACGTCTTTGATTTCGTCTGTGGCTAAGGTGACTGGGCAGAGGGTTTCCACTCGGTCCGCTGTTCCCGCGGGTGAAGTGATGGCTCGAGAAGAGGTTTTGGGAATTGTGAAGCCTGCCGCGGCAACTATGGGCACGACGAGCATGCTTGTTTTGTCGCCCGGGATGCCTCCGACACTGTGCTTATCTAGAATCGGTCCTGCACCAAAATCCAGCGTTTTACCAGTCACAATCATGGCGCGTGAGAGAGCCTCGGTTTCAGCGGTGCTCAAGCCATGGATACTCAAAGCGGTGAGAAACCCCGCAATTTCCACCGTGCTCAAATGCCGCTCGACCACGTCTTTGACAATTGCAAAAATGTCTTTTTCGCGTAGGCGTTCGCCGTGGAGTTTAGCGCGGATGTTAAAGAGGGATTCAGGCAGAGGCGCCAACTGCACTTCAACCGATTCATCGTCTTTGACGCCTGGGAGGGCACCTTCGGTTTCCTCAAAGAGGCCGATTCGGTTTTCTGGGAAGTTTTCGGCGATGTTGGAGATAGCAATCATTTCCTTTGCGCAATAAGTTATTTTTATTCTGTCAGAGCTGTGCACTCCTAGGAGGTTTGCGGTTTTTTGTCCGATGACTGCGACTCTGTTTCCGCCTGTTGTGATGTTGAGAAGTTCCACGATTAGCTCCATTTGGCACCCACGTTAGTTACTGATTGGTAGGCGGTATAGTTAAAGATTTTAATGGAACAATAGCTAATTTTACTCTATGAGGAACAGTATTTGAAGTACCTTGACTTTGTCGACTTAAAGTACAAACCTAAAGCAACCGACTTAATCTGCACGTTCACCGTGGAGCCCGAAGACATCAGTTTGGAGGAAGCGGCTGGCGGAGTCGCCGCTGAAAGCAGCGTCGGCACATGGACTGAACTTACCACCGAAAAACCCTACGTGAAAAAGCTGGCAGCCCACGTCTACAAAATAGAGGGCAACACAATCAAAATTGCGTATCCCGTCGAGCTTTTTGAACGCGGCAACATGCCCAACATCCTCTCAAGCGTCGCAGGCAACGTGTTCGGGTTAAAAGCGCTCAAAAACCTGCGTCTCCTAGACATCGAATTTCCCAAACCCTTAGCCAGCACCTTCAAAGGACCACAATTTGGCATTGACGGCATCCGTAAACTCCTCAAAGTTCCAAAACGCCCGCTTGTCGGCACCATCATTAAGCCGAAACTTGGCTTGAAAACTGAGGATCACGCCAAAGTGGCTTATGATGCTTGGGTGGGCGGATGCGACGCAGTTAAAGACGACGAAAACCTCAGCAGCCAAAAATTCAACCCCTTTGACGAACGCCTCACCAAAACCTTGGAGGCACGCGACAAAGCCCAATCCCAAACCGGCGAACGCAAAGTCTACGTGATAAACGTCACCGCCGAAACAAAAACCATGCTCAAACGTGCCAAAACGGTTGCGGCTCAAGGCGGTGAATACGTTATGGTTGATATCCTCACGGTCGGATGGTCCGGTTTGCAGACTCTGCGTGACCAAAACCAAAAACTTGTCATCCACGCACACCGCGCGGGACATGCGGCTTTCACCAAGAACCCACTGCATGGAATCGCCATGAAACCCATCGCCACCGTAGCACGCATCATCGGCGTGGACCAACTGCACGTGGGCACGGTCGTGGGCAAAATGTCTGAGACTAAAGCGGAAGTTTTGGAGAACATTGAGGCTTGCAAGGGCAAACTGGGCGGAGTCAAACCTGTGTTGCCTGTTGCCAGCGGCGGATTGCACCCGCGGCTTGTGCCGAAACTGATGGAAACCTTCGGCAACGATGTAATTTTGCAGGCGGGCGGCGGCATCCATGGGCACCCTGAGGGCACCTTGGCAGGCGCAAGGGCTATGCGGCAAGCGGTGGACGCCACTTTGGAGTTGCGGACGCTGGCGGACTACGCTAAAAACCACCGTGAGTTGGCGCTGGCATTAAAACAGTGGAAAGCCTAAAACCAACGGCCTCTCAGCCGGCCCTTCCTCATTTGTTGTATGCTGTAGTTTTGTTTTTCTAGTATTAGAAGATGAGAGTTTCGCCCTTACTCATCTTCTTCCAGTGGGCTTGGCTGTGCAGTGCTTTTTTGCATCAGCGTCTAGTCTGTGTTGCGGGCTGGTTGTGGAGCAAACCACAAGTTGCAAACTGAAGGGTCATGCGCGCTTTATGTTATCACTGTTTTCTTTGAAGTGACCAAAAATAATAATAAACCGCTGCATGACATCGACTCGATGACCCCCAGCAGCTTCCTTAACCAACTTTCAAGTGTTATAATTAGATTTCTAAGTAGCAGTTCGCTTATGATGCTAACAGCCCTTGTTCTGGTTCTGGGCATAGGCGGATTCCCAGTTGGTTTCCCGGTATCGAACGGCGACATAGCCATGGTATCGCTCATACTGATGATGACCCTTGCGCTTTCCTCAATACAACTCAAAAACCTCAAGCTTAGACCCCACATAAAAGAAGTTAGAAACGCCTTCGTCCTGTCCTTTGTCCTCTTAACCGCCGTCACTTTAGTCATAGCATATTTGTTTAGCGGGGACCTAAGGGCAGGCTGGATTCTATTAGCTGCCGTGCCATCTGCTGTGTCAGTGATATCTTTTACGTGTTTATGGGGTGGGGACACTGAGTCGTCCGCTGTCTCATCGATTGTAATCTACCTTGTCTCCTTGGTGGTTACACCGGTTATAACTTTTGTATTCTTGGGCAAGGCGGTAAACGTGTTTACTTTGCTGTACTATCTGAGTCTCCAAATAGTTCTGCCCCTAATCCTTTCAAGATTAGTGAAACGTTTCTTAACCTCTGCCAAAACACGGAACATACTCATCCACATCTCCTTCTTTATTCTTGTAATCGCTGTAATGGGAGAAAACCGCAGTCTGCTATTCTCAGCGGGGACTGTGGTGGCGGCTTTAGTGGTGTTTGCGGCTGTTAGAATCTTTGGCGTCGGCATAGTCTGTAGTCGTTTTCTCCATAAAAGCGGCGTAAAACAGACAAGAGCCGTTTCCAAAGTTCTTTTCAGCACTTACAAGAACACTGGCATGGCGGCGTCGTTGGCGTTGGTGCTCTTGGGCCTGAAGGAGCCCTGCCTGCCGCGGTATGCCTGGTGGTGGATGTAGTGTGGCTTATCTTCGCGGGGAAGTTCTTGTTCCCCAAAAAAGCAGCATGCTCTGATTCCATTCCAGAGGGATAAAACAATTAATCAAAAAGCAAAACGGGCGTTTGATGCCTTAAGCGGGTATCCAACGAAGGCTCATGTTTGTCTTTCTTGTTCTTTGCGTCTATATACTGAAAATAGTTTACTTAACCAATCGATATAAGAAGCTGACCTATTAGTAGGCTACAGGAACGCAGGATGCAACAGTTAGAAACCAAAACGTTCCAACGCTTAAACGTCGGAATAAACAGTCGAATGATTAAAGAGGTTTCAAACGGCCCCATCTTCAGCGAAGAAGTAGACCTAATAGAAATTGGCATAGGCGAATCAGGCGTGCTCAAAAACGGCGAAATCGACCATCTCCGCCTCGAAGAGTTCTCTACACTTAGAAACAAGTTCTCCGTCCATGGTCCCTTCACCTATGACCATGACTACTACGGCAACTCCATCAACTTAGGAGTAAAAAACAACCGCAACTTTGAGGTAATGGCGAAGGTTTTTGAGATAGCCGATTACCTCGACACTGAACATGTAGTCATGCATGGCGACAGGGTTGAAACGGAATACAGTGCAGCCTTCCAAAACGTAATCTCAAACTTAAAGCAGCTGTCCAAGATGGCAGCCAACTACAACATCACAGTGCTCATCGAGAACCTGCATAAAGAAAAGAAAAACGACCGCATAGGCATAATGCCTCATGAAATTCTGCAGGTAATCCGAGCGGTAGACGAAGAAAACCTCAAGTTCTGCTTCGACATCGGACACGGCACCCTCTCCGCAAACCAATATGGCTTCGACATCTTGGATTTCATATCGATGCTCTCACACTACCTTGTCCACATGCATATCCACGACAACATGGGTATCCCCGAAGTGGTTGACGAGAAATTCGGTGACCAGCACCTTCCGCTGGGACAGGGCAAAGTCGAAGCCGCCCGCATCTTCGACGCGATCAGCAAGTTGAAGGTTAGGAACACAGTTTTGGAGCTGCGACCGAAAGCTGGCAGAAGAGAAGCCCTCAAAAGCATAGCGGCACTTAGGGTTTTGCAACGTAAGATGGCTCTCCGTTAGCTCCGTTTTTGCCTGTGTTGTTGGGTTGGTTTTGGAAAAAGCTTCTTATGTTTAAGCATCAGTATTGCCCCTAGAGAGGGGTCAACACGATAAACTTCTCGCTCCACAAACGTGAAGTCATAGGCTTAATAGTCCTCCTGCTCGCTGCCCTCGTAATCAGGCTTGCCCTGTTCCCCCTCCAAGGCTACCAAAACGACCTTGCCTCCTTCGCTTCATGGTTCAACACAGCAGCAGACAACGGCGTACGCCCCTTCTACAGCATCCTCTGGAGCAACCCGGCAACAGCATGGGTCGACTACCCGCCCCTAAACATTTACCTCTTCTGGTTCTTCGGCAACCTATCCCACTCACTTAACATCAACATCTACTACATGGTAAAAGTAGTCCCCACAATCTTTGACTTAGCCACCATAGCCGTCATCTACCTGTTCCTGCGCCAAAAACTCACCACCAACCAAACACTATTAGCCACCGCCCTCTACGCATTCAACCCAGCCATAATCTTCAACGTCGCCGTGTGGGGACAATTCGACG
This sequence comes from Candidatus Bathyarchaeota archaeon, assembly GCA_963702095.1. GTDB lineage: Archaea > Thermoproteota > Bathyarchaeia > Bathyarchaeales > Bathycorpusculaceae > Bathycorpusculum. The sequence goes on along the minus strand of OY969706.1, from coordinate 286,127 downwards.
CCATCTATACCCTCTTCTTGGTGCTCTCGCTAATCTTTGCGTTGAAGCGGAAGCCTGAGGTTTCAGCGGTGATTTTTGCGTTGGCACTGCTTTCTAAGCCACAGGGCATCGCATTGTTGCCGCTGGTTGCATTGGTTATTTTTATGCAGAGCGGCGCCAAGAGGCTTTTGACGTCGATTAGCGCGTTTGCGGCGACGATTTTCTTGGTTATTCTGCCGTTTGAATGGAGCAACCCCGTGGATTTCCTGAGCAGAATCTACTTTGGCGCATACAACGGTTACCAATACACTTCGATTAATGCGTTTAACCTGTGGGGGCTGTTTGGGCTCTGGCTGTCTGATACTGGTCTCTACCTCATAGGTTGGGTGCTCTTCGGCGTTTTCTCTGTCTTGACGCTTTTTGTTCTGTATAGGCGTTTTCACGTTTCAGGCGAAATGCTTGCCTTTTTTGCAGCGTTTATGTTGCTATTCAGCTTCTTTATGTTGCCCACGCGTATCCACGAGCGGTACCTGTTTCCAGCCATTAGCATGCTGGTTTTGCTGGTGCCGTTTGCCAAAAAAATCCGCTTGTTCTACGTTGTCTTATCCGCTACTTTATTTGTCAACCAAGCCTACGTTCTCTACTACCTAAACATGAACGCGTTTATTCCCAGCGGAGATTTGGTGGTTCTAGCGGTAAGCATTATTAATTTAGTCATGTTCTTCTATGCCACAGTGCTCCTCTTCGAGGAACTAAGAGGCAAATCAATGCTAAAATCCGCCTTGCCGGAGCAGGCAAATGAGAGAGGTGAGGTGCCAAAGTGATCTTTGACCTAAAAATAACCAAAAAAGACGTCTTAACCATCGTTTTGCTGTCAGTCCTCTTCTTTGGCATAGCCGCTTGGAACCTAGGCGAAGTCCAGGCACCCAAAACACAATGGCAGAATACGACGCATCAGAGCTTCTACATTGATTTAGGGTCCTCTCAACAGGTGAAAAACGCTTATTTCTGGGTAAAAACTGGCAACGGCACACTATCCGCCTATTCGGGTTCGCCGGGCGATTGGACGTTTATCGGCAACTTTAGCCTCCAAGACAGAGGCACCGACTACTCCGTTCAAAAAGAAGTCGGCTTATTCACAACTACGCAGTACCTGCGCTTTGACATTGAAGCGGTAACTTATGATTCCCGACCCAACTTTTCTAACTGGGGCATCACCAACCCCACCGACGAAGAACCTTCGCCCTACGTGGAAATCTCCGAAATCGGGATTTCAAGCCAAAGCGACAACACCCAAATCCCCATCGTTGGCATAGTCGGATTGGAAAACACCGACTCAACACTGACCAACCTAGTCGATGAACAAAGCATCCTGCAGATACCGCCAACTTACATGTCAAAAATGTATTTTGACGAAGTCTACTTTGCACGGGCAGCCGAAGACTACCTCAACCACGTTATCCCATTGGAGCGGACACATCCGCCACTGGGCAAACTCATTCAGGCAACGGGCATAGCGGCTTTCGGTGACACTCCGTTTGGCTGGCGCATCATGGGCGCCTTATTCGGCACCTTGATGGTCCCACTGATGTATCTGTTGGGCAAAAAACTGTTCGGAACCTGGATCGGCGGCTTCTCCGCAGCGTTCCTGTTCACCTTTGACTTCATGCATTTCACCATGGCACGCATAGGCACCGTAGACACCTATGTGGTGTTCTTCTCCTTGCTTACCCAGTTGTTCTTCTTAGTGTACTTTGCTAATGTGCTAAAAAGCGGCTGGAAAACTTCGGTTTTACCGCTGTTTTTGGCGGTGGTTTGTGCGGCGTTGGCGTTTTCGACGAAGTGGTTTTCACTTTTCGGCGCTTTAGGTATGCTGGGGTTGCTTGTGTGCTGCGGTTACGAGACGTTAAGAACCTCAAGGGCAGCTTAAGCGACAAGTATGTGGCGTTTTTCAGTCGCCCCTTCCTGTTGATGCTGGCTTTTGTCGGAGTATTCGTCGGCATTTACTTTGCAACTTACATCCCAGAGATGCTGATGGGCGACTCTTTGGGCACCATTTGGAACCTGCAGAACGCCATGTTTTCCTTCCATTCAGGCACTGTTGTGGATGCTTCTTCTTCGCCTTGGTGGTCTTGGCCCTTGATGTTTAGGTTCGATGGCGCAACTGTGCCCCGCTGGTTCGACATAACCTATGGTTTACCCAACAACCAACTCTCCACCATCACGGTACTGGGCAACCCCGCTGTGTGGTGGGTGGGCTTTGGCGCCGTGATAGTGCTTGCGGTAATTGCGTTCCGCATAGATGAGTGGGCTCCGAAGCTATGGAGACGCATAACCAAGAAAGAACACATCAGCTTACGGGGTAAACGATGGGATGCAGCAGCGATCTTCATCTTAGTCGTGTACGCGTTCTCTTGGTTGCCATACGTTTTCATAGGCAGAGCCACCTACATCTACCACTACTACCTAAGCGTACCCCTGCTCTGCCTGGCAATAACCTACTTTATCAACAAGTACTGGCATAAACCCGCCGGCAAAGTAGCTGCCATAGCCATATTCGCTGCAACCGTCGCCATGTTCATAGCTTTCTATCCTGTCATCTCAGGGTGCCCCAGCAACGTCTGAGTACATTCATTATCTGAAGTGGTTCCCAAGCTGGTATTTCGCGCCATGACACAGACACAACCCCCCATCAGCGGGAAAGTGCAGGTTTCAGTGGTGCTTCCCGCCTACAACGAAGTCGACTACTTAGCTCCGGCAGTGGAAAAAACAATCCAAACCCTAAACAGATTCACCAAATCCTATGAAATAATCATCGCTGAAGACGGCAGCACCGACGGCACCGCAGAACGCGCCGAAGAATTGGTGCAGAAGTACCCCTGCGTCAGGCATATTCATAGAGATGCCAGATTAGGGCGGGGAACAGCGCTCAACAACGCGTTTAAGCAGAGCAGCGGCGAAGTCTTGGTTTACATGGATTTGGATTTGGCCACTGACCTAAAATTCCTCAAGCCACTGGTCGAAGCCATCAGCTTGGAAGGCTACGATTTCGCAACGGGTTCACGCATGATGCCGCAGAGCGCAGCGGAGCGCACATTTAGCAGGGGCTTTAGTTCGAAAACCTACAATTTCTTGGTCCGCCACATGTTGGGCTCCAAACTCTATGATCACCAATGCGGATTCAAAGCGTTCAAGCGGGAATCGCTTTTGAGTTTGTTGGGTGAGGTTAAGGCGACGCATTGGTTCTGGGACACCGAAGTCATGGTCCGCGGATACAGCCACGGCTATAAAATCAACGAGTTCCCTGTGGAGTGGAAAAGCGGCAAAGATACAAAAGTCCATCTTGCCAAAGACTCATGGAGTATGTTCTGGCAGATCATGGGGCTCTGGTGGACCCTAAAAATTAAACAGAAATAGCTTATCGTTTAGCTATTAACACGAATGATCGGGCAATGAGTGCTAACCCAAAAATCAATATTATACCCGACCAGAACACGAACCATTCAGCCGCAATCGTCGCGTTGACCAGATAGGTGATTATGAGGAAGCTTGTGCAAAGCCAGAACACCAGGTTTTCGATGGTTTCAGCTTTCCGTGACACCGGTGAACGCATCATCACCCGAAGCAGCAATATCCCAATTTCGACTGCACCCACAGCTATGGCAAACTGGAATCCTGCCATGTAGAGTTCAGTGAAGGCTGTGGGGTCGATGGGGGCAGGCAGGGCGATGCCAGTTCCTGGTACCGGCGCAAGGGTGAGGGACATAAAGAAATCCACTATCTGATTCCAGAGGCTGCTGGGGAGATGGCTAATGTAGATAACCGCTAAAGCGATAAATACTGAGCCCACATAAATGGCGGTTACAAGGTTTTCTTTTCTTTTATCAGATAAACCGTGACCCCACTTGGCACTAATCAAACCGTCGTTCTCCATTCAAAAATGGAATAAAAGGCAGATATATCTTTCTGCTAAGTGGGCAAGTGCATGTTTTAAATAGTCAGAGCAGATAAAATGAGTAGTGGAGAAAAGTTCAATGTCTTATTGTCCGAAATGCGGCAACAAAGTCGATGACACCATGACGTTTTGCCCACGTTGCGGGGCATCTCTGAATGGTGCAGAAGCGGCAACGCCGGTTCCTCCGCCGACTTATCCGCCGAGGCACGAGAAATCAGAGAAAAACGAGAAGGACGAAAAACAGGAAAAACATGAGGGCAGAGAGAAACAGGAGAAAGGCGAACGGGGCTTTGTTGGCTACCTCATCGGCGGCTTAATCCTAATAACCATAGGCGTCTTCTCTGTGCTGCAAATAAGCGGCACCCCCCTTGTGGATCCAAGCCAAAGCTGGGCACTGATGTTGCTCATCATCGGCATAATCATCATAATCGGCGCAGTCTACGTGGCAGTCATCGCCCGCAGACACAGCCCTATGCCGCATTAGAGCAGCCAACCCAGAAAAGCGCGGTACAACCGATGCTCCAGCAACGTCAAAGTGTTTTTTCGTCCGAAGACCCGATAATAGTTTTTGCCCGCTGCTTCAATCAAATCGCCTATTTCATACCGTGGCAGCATACATGAAGAAACTACGAGGCTGCCCCATTCGCCCCGTTTAAGCTCATGTAGCAATTTTACGCCTTTGCCTGTTGCCACTTCAAAGAGGTAAGCGTCATAGTTCGGCGTTATGTAGGGGTTGTCATCGAGTTGCTGCCCAAACACACCCTCCGTCGCCGTATACATCTCAACGATGGGCACCTCGCCGAAGTATTTTTGCAGGATCGGGCCGTATTTGTATTGGATTTTGCGGACGCTGGTGCAGAAAAGCGCCTGTGGCTTCCAGATGTCTTTGGGGAGTTTGCCGTATTTGCGTTTGATGTATCGGGCAAAGGAGAGGATAACGGAGGTTACACCCATGGTGGCGGTTACGTTCTGGTCTTTCGCCATTTCATAGACGAGTTCGAAGCGTTGCTGCCAGTCTTTTCTGCCAATCCCGCTGCCGAGTTTGTCGATGTCTTCTTGGCGGGGCAGGAGGCTGACGCGGTCAAACATGGGATTTAATCGGGCGTAGGTGCCGCTGCTGTAGCCGTAGCTAACTTTTTGCCGTCTTGGGTCATGGTGTGGACGCTTGAGGGGAAATTGAGGTTCAAAATTACACCTAAAAACACGTCATACTGTTTTTTCCTGACAGCATAGTTGAGGATGGCTCTTGCGCCGCAACTGTAGATTTGTTTGAGGTGGGTTTGGGTGGCTGGGAGGACTTTGCTGTGCCCTGTGGAGCCGCGGGTCATAACCCAAGCTTGGGGCGGTTCAGGCAGAAGCGCTTTATAATTACCTTCTTTAACCCATGCGAGGTATGGAGCAAGCCCGTTATAGTTAGTTATGGGAAAATTTGCCTGAAAATCTGAGAACTGCTTAATTTCAGAGGCGTTGTGGCTCATGCCATAATCCGTGATAGCATACGTTGGCAGCAAATCAGCCAACACCCCCATCTGCGCCTGCGCTGGGTCCAAGAGCGAATCGTACCACGGCTGCACATACGGCCGCAGAATGCTGTTTATGGCGTCTTGGTCAGGCAACATAACACTCACCAACCAGTTGATACGAATCTGCTTATATGCTTCACCACAAATATCCTAATCAACAGAGATCAAAGGTTGAAAAAAATGGCAGAAAACATCCAAACAACGGCGGAGAAAATTCGCCTGCTCCACGTTCAAGGTGCCCGAAACGTCGCCATCGCCGCTGTGGAAGCCCTCCAAACCCTCGCAGAAAAAACCCAAGCCAAAACCAAAACCGAACTCTTAGGGGAACTGCGGGATGCGCAGGGGCTGTTTTCTGCTGCCCGAGAAACCGAGCCGCTGATGCGCAATGGACTGCGGTATGTAATCAACCAAACCATAAATGCGCAGACAGAAGAAATCGGCGACCTCAAACAGATTGTGATTTCTCACGCCGAAAAGTTCCTCAGTGACCTTGACAGTTCACGGGACCGCACTGCCGAAATCGGCGCCAAACGCATAGGCGACGGATCAGTTGTGTTCACCCATTGCCACAGCTCAACCGTCACCCGCATGCTCGCCAAAGCCAAAGCCGACGGCGTAGACTTCCGAGTAATCTGCACAGAAACCCGCCCCGCCTACCAGGGCAGAATCACTGCCAAAGAACTAGTCGGGCTGGGCATCGACACCACTTTCATCGTGGACTCCGCTGCTCGAACGTTCATGGCTGATGTGGATGTGGTTTTCGTGGGCGCCGACGCAATCACCTCAGAAGGCAATGTGGTTAACAAGATTGGGACAGGCGGCATAGCAGTTATCGCAAGCGAGTCTCGTGTGCCCTTCTACGTGGTGTCTGAGTTGCTAAAGTTCGACCCCGAAACCCTACATGGCGGATGCGAGAAGATTGAGCAGCGAAGTCCCGCCGAAGTCTGGGCTGAAGCGCCTCCGCAACTTAAAGTCAAAAACCCCGCATTCGATGTCACACCCAACCGCTACATCCACGGCATAATCTGCGAAGAAGGCATCATTCCGCCCCAGAACGTGCTAGACGTCATGCACAGGGCATACCAGTGGCTTTTCCAAGACCGCTAATTTAGCGGCATCATCATAGGCGCTTTTTTGCCTTTAAGCCCCTTCACGATCAGAACTGTTCCGGGAAGAGCAGTAACTAACAGCGCAACTGAACCGATAATCAGCGGAACCATATATGTCGCATTTGTTCCATATTCTAAGGTCACTCTTGCTTTCTGGCTGCCTACATTGTGAAAAACAAATTCATAGTCCCTACTGGCTGGAATACTAAAAGAGTATGTATCATCGATTGTTGTGCTGATTATTTGACGACTATCTTTTGAGTCTTGCACTGTGAGCTCAACTGTTCCTCCATTAACTATAATTTTGCCGTCATGGGTTGGTTGCCTATCGTAAGAATTCGCTGTATGATATGTGCTTGAAACAAAGAAGGGCGAATCCTTGACGCCGGGATTCAAGGTATAAGTGTAATCCAAAGCCCCGAAGGACTGTTCCGAAGCCCCAAGAAACATCGAGAATGCAATTAAGCCAATGAGCAGCAAAGTTGATCCAGCAAAAATTTTTGCTTTGCTTATTTGTCTGTGCTTGTTAGAGGCAATTTTTAGGTGGCTTGGTATGTAGGGGTCTTGTGGAAGCCAGCCTTGAGTTGTAATATGTATGCGGCAGTTCATGGTTTTACACCAGTTTGTTTTAAGATTTTAGAGTTTGTTTTACTCAGCCTTCTATAAACCAGATTTAACGCTAAACCAGCCAACGTGCAAACGACACCGGCTACAATTAAAGCTGAGGCGAGCAAGTATTTGTCTGCTTCTCGGTTTTGAGGATTACCTGATTCAAACATTGTGCCGATTCCGATACCGCTGCGTTCCGAACCATTGTTGGTTAAGTAGACTTTGTATTCGCCTCTTGTATCGAAATTAATTGGGAAGCTGGCAGGTGTGATTATATCTTGTTCGAGCAGCGTATGGCCGGCTGGATCAATGACTTTCAGATTAACAGGCAAAACTACATATTCAGGAAGAAATTGAGACAATGCGCTGTTCTTTCCGGGTGGTATGTTGTATCCTACTGTTAGGTTGCCTTTACCTACAGGTGCCATAAACAGGACTTTACACGATGTTTCGCCTGAATCAATTTCGCCATCAACGACGTTACTTATCAGACTCACATGGGATGAGGCAGCGTTAATCATTATGATTAAACCGATGATTAGGCAAACAAGGCCTAAGCGGGTTATGTTTATTCTCGTACTTCAAACCTCCTAGTAAAATAAAGATACATTGGCGTCACAAGCGCCAACTCATAAACCAAAGCAATAGCCAAAAATCCAAGGGCAGGCACGGAACTCTCAAGCGTATTCTCCGCAAAACCTACGCCCAACAGTTTGCCAAGCCCAACAAGCGGCGCTTTGAAAGGAGTAACCGCAATATAATTCGCTAAAGACCCTATTGTTTCAGCCCTTAGCGTAGTTACAAAGTACATTAGAAAACTTAGCATCATTGTCACAAGGGCTGTCGGAATGGTCCGTTTAACCGTTAACGCAATTAAGATGGCTAAACCGCCAAAGAAAAACACCGATAAAAACGTGGTTAACAATGAAGCCGCTGCGGCTTGGAGTAGCAAAGAAACGGTGGCTCCGCCTAAGCTGTAGTTAAGGGCTATCATAAAGGTGGTTATGCCCCAAGTCAGCAGTGTCAGCGGTACTGTTACAGCGACAAATTTTACAATAAACACGGTTGAACGCGACAATGGCGAAGACAGCAGCGTCTGCATTAACCCCTGCTCGTAATCTTTGGCAAACGACAACGCAACTAGTATGCCGCAAAATAAACCGATAGGCAGCAACTGTGCGCTCATCGCGTCGTAGACCGATTTTGCTACAATCCCATTAAAGGTGGCTTGTGCCTTACTTTGATTCACTATTTCTTGCAATGTAGGAATCATTGTAACCGCAATAAAAGCCAAAAAACCCGCGGCTAATTCAAGAACTGGAAAACCCCAAACCCGCTTAACCTCTGTCTTAAGCAACGCCATCTTTGCACCTTTTGAATCCATGCTTAGGTCTCCTCAACTGCCAGTTTGAATAGGGCGTCCAAGTCTTTGCCGCCTGCTTTGACTTCTTCAAGAGAGACATGTGCCGCGGAGGCAAGCAATGGAAGTCGCTGCTTGAAGGCATTGGGGTCTTTTGTGTCAACAATTAATGTGCCGTTGTTTAGGGTCACTGTTTTTACACATGCTTCGTTTTTCAGCAGTTCAAACAGTGGTGCAATTGGTTGAACCTTAATTGCAAATGTCTGAGGAGAAATTTCTCCAAGCAATTCTGTAAGTAGCCCCTGCCTTACGGCTCGACCTTTATTCATCAAAAAGATGTGTTCACAAACCTTTTCCAGTTCAGGTAAAATATGGCTTGAAATCAGAAACGAGTACCCCTCCTTTTTAAGTTCATTAACTAACCTGATTACGTGTTCCCTGCCCAACGGATCCAAATTTGACGTGGCCTCATCAAGAATCACAAGGTCAGGTTTGCCCAAAAGTGCGTGTGCTAAACCTATTCGTTGCTTCATGCCTGCCGAGTAGGTGCCTATGCGCTTGTTTTGTGCTTCACCGTCAAGTTCGACAAGTTTGAGCACCTTTTTACTTTCTGATGCTGGGTCAGTGACGCCTTTGATTTTTGCTATGAACTTTAGGTGTTCAAACCCTGACAGGTGCTCATAGAAGGCTATTTTTTCGTAGAGTATGCCGATTTTGCAGCGGATTTCTTGTGATTGCTGCCAGCAGTCGAGCCCAAACATTTCCGCTTGTCCCGTGTTTGCTCTAATTAATCCTAAAATCAGCTTGATTGTAGTAGTTTTACCTGCGCCATTGGGACCGATTAAACCGTTGACGCCCTTGTAAACCTTAAAGTTTAGCCCATCCAATGCTTTGTGGTTACCAAAAGTTTTGGTTACACCCACAAAACTACCTAAAACGTTTGCTTGATTCGTCATTGCTGTTCGCTTAGTCCCGCGTCAGGCATCAGCTTGGAAAAAATTAAGGCTGCAAGCCTTGCCGGATGCAGCTTCTCAGCGTCTTCGATTTCTATGCCTCTTTCTTTTGCGACATCAAGCAGATAAATGCGTGTTTGGCGAAGGAATTCTTCATTTGTTACCTCTTCGGCGTTGTTATGCCAGTACCAGACTTTTATGCCGTAGTTGGTGCTGTAAGTGAGAATTGCCTTGCGTTTCAATCCCGGATGGTAGCCTAAGAGCATGCCTTGTTGGGGGTAGAGTTTAGTGACTTGGAAATCGTTTGCCTGCGCTATGTCTAGCAGAGTTGTGGAGAGTTTGGCTTCTGCGGCTAGTTTGGTTTGGTTGACGAATTGGCGGGTGGTTTTTAGTTTTTCAGCGATGGTTGTGGTGGATAGCCCTTTTGTTATCATTGACCAGACGGTTTTTTGTGTTTGACTAAGGGGAGCCGATAAGGTGCTTGTGACTTTCATGTGTGTTAGCCTGCCTGTTTGTAAAGTAATAACTATTTACAACTATTTAAAAATGTTGCCGCCGACACCCCAACCCACTCAGAAGCCACCAAACAAACATACAAATGGATGTTCGAGCAGAGTGATGCAATGAACCCAAAAGCAAAACGTAAGATGGATACCGCTTTCTGCATACACTGGATGGGTGACAGGAAAACCAAGTTCTGCCGCCAATGCGCCACAGCAGGGTCACCGTGTTTTGCGCTTTGGCAGGCGGTAAAGTTGCTTGCGGCTCAGAACCATGTTTTGGTTAATCCGAAGCAGGGGCACCGCTACCAGCTAGAGCCGCCGAAGAGAAGCCCGATGCTCTGTTATTTGCAGACGTTGCAGGGTAAGGGGGCGCATTTTGGGTTGCCGATTGAGGATTTCCTCTACGTGGCTAAGACTGGGCGGGGCGGCATGTATGAGTCGCCTTCTCGGACTAAGCAGCAGCCGTTTGTCGGGTTGATTTTGGAGCAAATCGCCAAAACCCCCGATGGCACAGAACTCGTTCGAGCCGTACGGGTGATTCCACGCAAGTAGGGCACGTCTTAGAGTACTTTTTTGATGTCCAAGCTGCTTTATCTGTTGACCAAAATTGGTGTTCTGCTTGGCGCAAAAACACAGACGGTTGCCAAGCCTACTAGAAGAAGATGCGTAAGGGCGGAACTCTCATCTTCTAATACTAGAAAAAACAAAAAAGCCCAAAATTGAATCAACTAACAAATAGGGGAGGGAAGGTATATGCAGAGCAACAGGCACTTAGCCTTGCATTTTGAAGCGCAGCATGGCTGCTATGCCGCCGAAGGCGTTTTTAAGCATCTGCCCCTCTTCGGTTTCACTGGAAATAACCTCGATTTCAGTGTTGGTTAGTTGAGCTAGTTCTGCCAGGTCGTCGACGATGTCTTTTTTGTCTACAATCGTCATGGAGGGTGCTTGGCATCCGCTGCATGGTTTCCCGATTAAGCCTTTTTCGAAGTCGGCTAAGTCTTTGCTTTTAACGGTGTGTTCCTCTTGGTAGCCGCATGCACTGCATTTGACTGTTATGCGGACCAAATCCACGTCTTCTGAGAGCAGAACCATTCGGACCGCGCCAGCATTCATCAAGCGCCGAACTTCTGCTTCGCCGTAAGTGATTAATCCGCTGTCATGCCCGACTTCAAAGAGGAACTTCTGCATGAGTTCTTTCTCTTCGATGTAGCGAACTTTCTTCATGATTTCAGGCGCTTTATCCATAACTTCTTTAACGCCTTGTTCCTCAACGTACGCGGTGTCGACGGTGTCTAAGATTTTGTTTTTCAACTGATAATGCAGGAAATCGCCTTTTTCGAAATCAAACTTTGTTGGTCCCGGTCCACCGATGATTATGCCTTTGAGAGTGTCTATGGGGAGGAAAATCTCGTTTGCATGAGCGCCGACGCGGGTGAAATATTCGGTTAGCTGCATGTCGCGGAGCCGCTCGTAACGCCTGGCTGATTGACCGCCAGCTTTAGTTTTGCCTGCAACACCAGAATGCATTTGGCGAACGATATCTAGCCGTTTCCCCTGCAGAGTGGCTATCGTAGCATTATTAGCGTCCACCAGTAAGATGCCATAGGTTTCTTTTTCCCGCAGCATCTCTTGCAGATGCTCAGTGTGGAAGCGGCTGTCACATCGATAGAGGAAAATCCTGATGGGGTCAGGGGGGACAATGACGTAGCTTTCCATGCGTTCGGTTCCGGGTCCGCCGCCTTCCTGTGGCAATGCGCCAGTGAAGATGACGATGCCTTTTTCACCTGGGTCTTTGAAGAGTTTTAGTTTCTGCTGTGCCTTGGTGATGGCGTCCAGCACGTTTTTGCGGGTGACGTTGGATTTGATGTTGCTTGCGGTGCCGTATTCGTTGCGGAGCAGGTTTAGGGCGTCGCTGATTTGTTTGTCAGGCGGCACATAAATCGTAATTAACTCTGTGTGACTGCCCTCTTTGCGGGCTAATGAGTTGATGGTTTTTCTTAGCCTGAATAGTTCATAGGGAGCTTTTTTTTGCGGTACTCAATTAGCTTCACTGAAATAAAGGTAATTCAAATACTTACGTTAAGATGAGGAAAATAAAAGTTCCGACTCCAAAAAAGTCGGTTAGGCTTTGGGTGCTTTTGGCGCTGCTGCAGGGGCTGGTTCAGGGACGCCTATGGCTTCTTTTAGGTAAGCTTTGAATGGCCCGAGTTTGCCGCCGTAGTTGCCTGCAGAAATTTTTATGATGCCTGGGCAAGTGAGGGCTGCCTGTACACCGACTGTCATGGCTTTCTTGACTACATCAAGGGTTAAACCGTTAATGACTATCTCTAAAACGCTTGTGCATCCCTCTGGAACAACAGTGTCGGGTACGATTTCACGAAGCGTTGGGCAGTAAACGTGGTTAGTTGAAGCCTTAAGCTTGTATTTCAGTGAGCCCGCTTTGCTTCCTGAGCGGCAGACACCGCCTGGGAAAGGCATGATGACATCGGGAACTTGCGCGCGGATGGCGTCCACGGCTGCTTCTGAAGCTGCAAGGCACTCAGCGTCTGTTTTAGCGAATATCATAAAGTTGCCACCTGCAACCGCTTCTGTGGCACCGAAGCCGTCTTCTACGAAAAAGTTGCCTTCCATAACTGGGATTTTCCAGCATTTGCGTCCGCCGATTAGAGATTTTCCTTGGAAGCCGTCGCCGAAGTAGCGGAGGCTGCTGCCGATGAGCAATACGCGTTTGCCCAAAAGCCCGTTGAAGGCTGCGGTGGTTGGGCAGGTCATGGTGCACTGACCAATGCGTCCCATAAGGGAGTGTTTGAGTTCAAAACGGTCTTTATTGTAAATTTGAATTAGGATGCCGGGGCGTTTGTCTGGTGTCTCGCTGGCTGGAACAGACCGTTCAACGGATGCTTCAGCTGAGGCGGCTATAACGCTTGTTGCGTAGCCGGTTGTTATGGACGCGGCGATTTCTGCCCATTTCTCGTTTGCGGCAGTGATTAATACTCTTGCTGCCCAAAGCGGGAACATTTCTGCAAAAGTATCCTGTACCTGTACAACGCCATATTTTGTTTTAACAAAGTACATTTGCTTTTTTTCGTCGTAACTTTGAATTTCAAATGAACTATTACTTGGTGCCATTGACGAGACCTTGTCTCTTCTGTGGGCTTTTGTATAATTTAAGAGTTTTCATGGTTTTTCTGTTTTCAACTTGGCTGAATTCTGGTTTACAAACGTATGCTTGCAGCCCCATACCCGCCGATTAAAAGGAATCAGGGTTTAGGGTTAACTTGGGGGTTTCACAACCAAATCCGACTTGTCGGTTGTTGCCAACTCGTAAACACAGGAGGTGCTTATCGCTTTCTTGGGGCAGGTCTCGGCGCATTGGTAACAGAAAATGCATTTGGCGAGGTTAATCTGCGGGCGCCTTTTTTTCCCGTCGACCGTGACCATTTCGATGGCTTTGGCGGGGCAGTCTCTGGCGCATAAGCCGCAGCCGATGCATGCTTGGAAGTCAAAGCAGGGTTCTCCACGGTACTTTTCGGGCAGCACAGGCTTCTGGGCGGGGTAGAGTTCGGTCGCTGGCTTAGAAAACGTGCTCTTTATTGCTCGTTTGAATATGGTTGAGACATGAGGTTTCTTAACCAATTGTAGTCACCAGAGTTCTCTATTATTGGAGAAAGGAGGGGTTTTTTTGTGTTATGGACGATGCATTGCTTTTTCATGGTCAAAGCTGACCTCAACGCGCACAGCTAAAACTTGGTTGACATAACGGAGGTTTTGTTGACCTGTACACTTCTGTCTCTTTATGTGGGTGTTGCAGTTTACGGGGCAGCATAAGACTGCAACTGGATGCGGTTGTGTTTTGGGTTTGCAATGTTTTTCTGCGTCTGTTTCGGTGTGGGATATGCGTTTTCTTTCACATGCCCTGCATGTCTCCATGTTGAAGCCGCCGCGGTGGGTGTGAAAGCATGTATCGACCTGTTTTTTCCCGCAATACTCATCGGCGTCTCTTAAAGAAAACAACCACACCAGCAACCACACCGACTACGGCAACAGCTAAAACCGCAATAACCACAAACGCCACTGGAAAGAGCTCCGCTACACTGAAAGCCAGGGCTTCAGAGACACCCATGTTGCCATAGGTGTCGTTAGCGTAAACCACAACGCTGTGTGTGCCGCTGGAGAGCTCAGTCAAAGTAAAGTTACCCGATACAGTTACGTTCCCCTGCCCATCCAGACTATAACCAGCCCAATCCAACACTTTATCCACACAGAAAACCAAGGGCACAGACGAATTAGTAAAAGTCGTCCCATTCAGCGAAGACTCAAGCGTCACACGCGGCGGCGTATGCTCAAACACATACGCAGGATCAGGCACACCATAACCAAACGGCGTGTAAACCTCATTATGCGTAAACGTATCCTTATCACCAGATAGTACAGGATGAGGCTCACCGTAGGGTTTGCCACCTATCGCGTACAATCTATCATCAACAGCGGCAACGGTATGAGAGTTTCGGACTGAAGGCATCGATGCGCCAAACGTCCACGAATCAGTCTGCGGATCATAAATCTGCACATCACCCAAAACAACATGGTCATAGCTGCCCTCCAAAACCCCGCCTATAACATATATTCTTCTAGACGCCGCTTCGCCTGTTGTTGCACATGCAGCGGCATACGTTACTGAAGTGGGCATAGGAGCACTAAAACTCCAAGAGTTATTGGCACAGTCATAGATTTGGGCGTAATTAAGATTCAGTATCGGCGCCTGCAGGCTTTGACCGCCAATTATGTAGATTTTGTCGTCGCATACCGCTGACGTATAACTGTAAACTGCATAGGGAATTGGCTCTGCCGTTGACCACGAATCGTTAGCAATATTGTAAACTTCGTTTAAATTAACCTTATTTTGGTTATCCTCCTTTCCACCCACCAAGTAGATTTGACCGTTAACAACGCTTGCCTGTAATTGGACTCTGGCAGTCGGCATCGGCTGCTTAGTCTGCCAAGTGTCAGTTGAAGGATCATAGACTTCAACTGCATCAGACAAGAGGCTCCAGCGATAATTCGTAGAATCCACGCCTTTCCCCCCGCCTATTACGTATATTTTGTCTTGCCACACAGCCATTCCAAACTGGAGCCTAGGTGTAGGCATAGGTTTTTTAGCCGTCCAAGTATTTGTCGACGGGTCATACTGGTAATTAAGATAACCGTCCATAACGTAGACTTTCCCATCCACAACACCCGCTCTACCCCCAACAACAGCTTCCGGCAACGGCGCCGCCGCCTGCCAAGTATTCTCACTATCGGCGTTGGCTGAAGCAGGCTCAACATAAACCAGCAAGGACGACGATAGAATAACAACAAACAAAATCACCGACAGGGCACTATCAGCTTTCAAGCGACTGTCATTCCTCAACATTAACTATCACTATTACGGATAAATAATTTATTAATTTCAAAAGTCCCCGAAAAAGTAAATTCTTTATCAACTTGCCTGCAAATATAGATGCGAAGGTTAAGCAATGAAAAACCAACCAGACTGGCAACAAATCCTCATCGAATGCCAAAACAACGTTCAAGCCGCCATCATCCCCTCTCTATCAGCCATACGGATGCCACAGCCCAATTTAGGCGTCAACGCAGGCGGCGACATGATGAAACCCGTCGACTTAGCCGCAGAAACAGCCATAGTAGACACCCTAAAACGGCATGGCGTATCCTTCACGTTGGTCAGCGAAGAATCCGGCATCAAAAAATACGGTGAATCCCCCCAAAGCTGCTACATCACAGTTGACCCCATAGATGGCACCACCAACCTAACCCACGGCTTGCCATTCTACGCCTCCTCAATAGCTGTTTCTGGCAAACCAGAACTTGCCTCTGTATACGCAGGCATGGTGGCTGATCTTGCCCACGGCGTAACCTACATGGCATTTGAGGGGAAGGGCACCTACCGAAACGGCAAGCCCATGCACACATCAAAAACTACTTCGATAGATGAAGCCGTAGTAGGCTTAGACATAAACACTTACAAAACCGAAGCCGACGTCGAAACCTTCACCAAAGTAATACATGAAACTAGGCACACTAGACATTTTGGCGCTAACGCCCTAGAAATCTGCTATGTTGCAGAGGGGTTAACTGATGCCTTCATTGATTTGCGGAGCAAAATCCGTACAACCGACGTCGCCGCAGGCTTTATCATAGCCAAAGAAGCAGGTGCAACAGTAACCGACACAAAAAATCAACCTATCAACGTGCCCCTTGACCCCAAGCAAACGCTTAACTTCATTGCTTCAGCGAACAAAGAACTACACAAACAGATCCTCAGCTTGGTCAAGAATGTTTAGTCTGCTTTTGCCCCATCCCGCTGCTATGGTGAAAAACGGAAAAACCAGGACACTGCTTATCGCTGATCCTCACATCGGCTGGGAAATGGAGCTGCAGGAAAAAGGCATCCACGTGCCAAGCCAAACCAGCAAACTCCTCGCCAAACTGTCCGCCATTCTCGCCGAGTACAAGCCTGCTGAACTGGTGATTCTGGGCGACGTCAAGTACACGGTGGTTTCCAGCCAAATGGCAGAGTGGCAAGACATCCCCGAATTCTTCAAAAAACTCGAAAACTGCGTTGGCAAGATATCGGTTGTGCGGGGGAACCATGACGCTAACCTTGAACCGCTTCTCCCAGAAAAAGTCGAATTTCTGCCTGCCACCGGCGCAGTCATCGGCGACGTAGGCGTTTTCCATGGACACAAATGGCCGTCGCCTGCGTTGTTGGGCTGCAAGACGCTGGTTATGGGGCATCTGCATCCTGTGGTGGTTTTCAGGGACCCAACTGGCTGCAAGTTGACGCGGCAAGTGTGGATGAGGGCAACCCTAGACACTGAAGCCTTAGCGAGAATTCTGTTGCAGAAAAGCAAAGTGAAAATCGAGGGTTCAATAGAGAAAACCCTGCAGAAACACTTCGGCGTCAAACCCAAAGCCTCGGAGCTCTTCATTATCCCCAGTTTTAACGACTTCTTAGGCGGCAGACCCATAAACGAATCGCGACCCAGAAAAGAAAGCGGCGCCGAAGCATTGATTGGACCCGTGTTGCGCTCAGAAGCTGTGGATGTGGATGATGCTGAACTATATCTTTTGGATGGTACTTATTTGGGTACGTTAAATCAGCTTAGGCGTTTGTAGATGGCTGTTCTTTTAGGGGCTAACTCTTATATTTGCCACATAACATATGGCATACATAGTTTAAGGGAGAGAAAACAAAAATGAAACTTGTAACAGTCCTATTACCAGAAGCCTACCTCGAAGGCTTAGATGAATTGGTTCGAGCAAACATGTATCCAAGCAGAAGCAGCGTCATCCGCAGCTCAGTCCGTGACCTGCTTAAAAAAGAACTCTGGGAAAACAAACGCGGCAGATAACCGCCTAAACCCCTTTTATTGAACACAGAATCCTCTGAGCCGACTCCGCAGGGTCAGACGCCATAGTTATTTCTCTGCCAACGATCAAATAGTTTGCGCCAGCCCTAACCGCCGCCACAGCCCCGCCGCCTTGAACTCCTACGCCCGGCGAGTAAATCTCGACTTTATCCTCCAAAATCCGCTTTACCTCAGCAATCTTTTCGGGAACCGTAGCGCCCACCACGACGCCGTCAGCACCCCACTGCAGCGCTTTATTAGCAAAAGAAATGTACTGTAGCATCTGTTGCCCAGTGTAGGGGTCAACGATGGTTTGGCCGTACCCTTCAGCGGCGCCTTTGTGGCTCATGTAAGTTAACAGAATGACGCCGCGGTTGAGGCGTTTGGAAACGTCGAAGAGGGGTTTTAAGCCTTCTTCCCAGCCGACGAATGGGTTGGCGATGATGGCGTCGAAACCTGCGGCGTAGTAGTATTCGGCTATAGTTTGGTTGGTGGCTCCGATGTCATTGACTTTTGCATCCATGATAGCCAGCAAGCCTTGTCCACGGATTTGTTCGACGAGAAATTGGACGCCGTCGAAGGTGCCAAGGGGCAGGGTGAGGTGATGGTTGATTTTTACTGCTGCAATGTAGGGGTGGACGGCTTTGAGGATTTTCTGTGCTTTGATTAGGATGTTGTTGCGGTTTTCAGCGGCTTCAAAGGGGAAATCAAGCGCCAGAACTAGCGGTGAGTTTTTGCTTTTGGCTGCTTCTTGCATTTTACCTTTAAACGACAAACTCGTGGTGCCTCTTGTCTGTTATAGTGATTAACTATTCACTTTTTATCGTCTTTTTAGGATTTAAACCTTCAAGTGACATGCGAAACTTAAAATTTCTCTGCTCCCAATTGGCGTATAACTACGACACGATTAACGAGGAAGAGTAACTTGAAGCAGACCTTAGCTCAAAAAATCATAGCTAAACACTTAGTTGAAGGCGAAATGGCTGCAGACCAAGAAATCGCTATAAAAATCGACCACACCCTCACACAGGACAGCACAGGCACCATGGCATACCTAGAATTCGAAGCCATGGGCGTTCCCAAAGTTAAAACCGAGTTAAGCTTCAGCTTCGTCGACCACAACATGCTCCAAAACGACTACCGCAACGCCGACGACCACCGCTACCTCCAAGGCGTAGCAGCCAAATACGGCATAGTGTTTAGCCGCCCCGGCAACGGCATCTGCCACCAACTCTACCTTGAACGCTTCGCCCGCCCCGGCAGAACACTTCTGGGCAGCGACAGCCACACTCCCACCGCAGGCGGCATGGGCATGATTGCCATCGGTGCAGGAGGCTTAGACGTCGCTGCAGCCATGGCAGGCGAACCCTTCTATTTGGTTATGCCCAAAATCGTAGGCATCAAACTCACAGGCAAACTGCAGCCTTTCGTATCCGCCAAAGACCTCATTCTCCAAATTCTCCAAATTCTCTCAGTCAAAGGCGGCGTAAACAAAATCCTCGAATACTACGGCCCTGGTATAGAAACCCTAAGCGTGCCTGAACGTGGAACAATCACCAACATGGGCACCGAAACAGGCTGCACCACCAGCATCTTCCCCTCTGACGAAGTCACCAAAGCCTTTCTCACCGCAGAGGGACGCCCCGAAATGTGGGTAGAACTCAAAGCTGACCCAGACGCAACATACGACGAAACCATAGAAATCGACCTCTCCAAACTCGAACCCCTCATCGCCTTGCCCCACAGCCCCGACTGCGTCAAAACCGTCGCTGAACTCGAAGGTACCCCAGTTGACCAAGTCTGCATCGGCAGCTGCACCAACTCGTCCCTTCGGGACCTCAAAATCGTCTCAGCGCTGCTCAAAGGCAAAAAAGTCAACGAAAACACCAGCTTAACCGTTTCAGCGGGTTCACGGCAGGTTATGTTGAATTTGGCTGCAGCATGGGAAATTGAACCTTTCATCCAATCAGGCGCCAGATTGCTGGAGAACGCCTGTGGACCCTGTATCGGCATCGGACAAGCTCCGCCTTCAGGAGGAGTTTCTCTGCGCACGTTCAACCGCAATTTCAAGGGACGCAGCGGCACACAAGACGCAAAAGTCTACTTAGTCAGCCCCGAAACCGCCGCGGCAGCAGCCCTAAACGGCAAAATCACTGACCCACGCAAACTCGGCAAATACCCGGAAATCAAGATGCCCGAGAAATTCCTGCTAAGCGACGCAATGTTCATCCAACCGAGTTTCTGCGTAACCACAAAAGTTCCGATGGGACCCAACATCAAACCCCTGCCAGACTTTCCACCGCTTCCCTCCAAATTGACGGGAGAAGTACTGCTTAAAACAGGTGACAACATCACAACCGACGACATCATTCCCGGCGGCAGCGCAATCATGTCCCTACGCAGCAACATCCCGGAAATCAGCACCTACACCTTCTGCCACTTAGATAAAACCTTTGCCTGCCGCGCAATGGAAAAAAGCGGCGGATTTGTCGTGGGCGGCGAAAACTATGGTCAAGGCAGCAGCCGCGAACACGCAGCTTTGGCCCCGAAGTACCTCGGCGTCAAAGCCATCATCGCCAAATCATTCGCACGCATCCACCTGGCGAACCTCATAAACTTCGGCATTCTGCCCTTGACGTTTGCTGACAAAAAAGACTATGATGCCGTTGAAATGGGCGATGAGTTGATACTTGAGGTTGACGGGTTAAAAGAGCACTTGGTGGTCGTTGACAAAACCAAGGGCATAAAAATCACTGTAAGCCTGAACTTGAGCCGCAATGAAAAAGAGCAGGTTTTAGCCGGCGGAAAATTAGCCCTCATAAAAGCTAAACAGAGGAAGAAATAGAAAAATTGGGTTGGTGCATAATCCTAACTGCTGTTTGGCGCTCAAATCCCCATTTCTGCAAGTTTGAGTGGACTGTTGATTTCAATGCCTTTGGTTCCAGTGACCACTTTGGTGAACTTTGAGTCTGCTTCTGAACCGATTGTTACCACGCGGTCGCCTTTGTAAGAAACTGTTATGGTGACGCCTTCTCGGCATAGGTCTTCGACGATTTCTTTGACCAGCGGCTGTGACTTTCTGGCTTCTCTTAAGGTGCCGACGCCTCTGCGGATGGTTTCTGTGACGCCGCCTTTTGTGCTTGTTCCGCGTGCGCTGGAAACGATTTCTTTGATGAAGGCCTTGTCTTTTGCGTTAACGTCGATTTTTTTGTCCTTCACGTTTACTTCGACGGCTTCAACGTTGTTTTGGCTTATCGTTATTTTCCCAGATTTCATAGTTTCAACTAGCAAAGTGGTTATTTGCACTTTAATTCGCCCTTTAAAATTGTTTTAAGCTGTGGTTTCTTTGGCCATAACGAGGTCTAGAACGATTGCGCCGTTTACTCTTGCCTTCATGACTCCTGTGTCGAGGGTTAAGTCTTCGAAGCTGAGTTTAAGATCAGATTGTTTGCCGGCAAGTCTGTCAAGGACTGCTATGATTGTGTCTCCTATGGTTTCGGCTGTTTTTTCCATGGACCCAGAAGCTTGGCTCATCCTTTTTTCTGATTTTTCCATTAAAAGCACCTGTATAGTTCAAAGAAAAAACGCTATAAATACTTGACTTAAAGAAAAAGCTCAAAATGCAGTCAGACTTTTCATCTTTAACATAGCTTTTTTAAGTAAAAAATTAAATTTTGAGGCTTACATTGTTGGTTAGGTAAGAAGAAAGGGGTTGTTGGGCAGTTATACATCCCAAACTGAGGTAGATACTAGTCTCCAACTGATGACTTCTTGCATCTGCGGATTGTTAAACACTTGATACTCGTCATACGAAGTCAACACGCCCGTTACCTTATCGAAGTAGATGTTGCGGTAATCGTACATGAGTGTACCGTAGCTTGTATCTCTGGAGTCATAGAACTGGTTGTTTATGAACCAGAAGTTTGTATCTCGGTTACCGCTTGTGTAGACTTGTGTGATGGTTTTGTTGACGATTCTGCCGTCGGCACCCACTGGGCGTAGCAGATCTTTTGCAGTTAGGTTGGCTGGGTAAATAGCCCAGAAACCGTTTGCGTCGGTCTTGTTTCCGCTTGCAATGTCAAGGGTTTGTTTATAGGATAACTGTGTACCGTTTAGGAAGCGCCAAACAGAATCCATGGAAACGTTAGTTCCAGTTACGTCAGTGATTGTTATCTTGAAATAATCCGTTTGGTTGTATTGGTCAAAACCAGGGGTGTCGTTGGTTCCTTCTTCAGCGAATTCTGAAGTACCCACTATACTATAAGTGAAGGTGTCACCAACTCGTACACCGACAGTTACAGGTTTGGAACCAGAATTCAATAGGTAGATCCCAGCAAAGGCAGCTATGACCAGTACAATAACTGCGGTTACGGCGATGTAGACTTTGAGGTTAGAGCGTTTCTTTACGTAGGTCATAGTCTTATGATTGAACTCTTCAACTATTTAGTTGTTTTCCCAAAAGCTCCAAAAAAGCTGGGTTTTTGTCTTTATCAGAGAGTTTCTGCATTGAAACGTCAAATCTAAAAGACCGCTTAGTAGATACTCAAAAATCCCGGCGTTTAATCTGTTAAAGTTTACTATTACTATCTATTAGTTGTATATGTGAACGTTTTTAACGGACTTTCCGTCGTTGGGTGGCGTTACCTACTGCCCTGAGCAATCATGCAACTTGGTTATAATCACTTAAGCAGGCGCTGTTCTGTCAATTACCCTATTGCCATTTTGTGGAGCAGACCCCTCTTTTACTGCCATAAAAGAAGTGGCTAAGAAAGCCAAAACTGCCTGCAATCCGACACAGGTAAGTAGTAATGGTACAATGGTGGATTTAAACCGCTTTAACGTTGCAGATGCATCCTACAATCTCTTTTTCATTGTAAGCGGGCACTCGCTTAGTTAGATGCCCCTCTGTTTTGAAGCGTTTGAGGGATAAGGGTAAAAGTTAAATATCTTATACAATCAAAAAGGATTGCTACTGCTGTCACTACAAGCAAACAAACCGTTGCCGCCAACGCTGCCGGAAACTCAGGAACCTGTGATACCCAAGCATCATCATAGCCAACGTAAACGGGTCATGCAGGCAGGAAACGGCGAAGCAATAAGTGCTAAGTCGCCTAAAGACTCTTTAGCCACAGAAGCTGATTAAAAATGGTTCTTTAGTTAGATAGTTTTGGGTTGGCGTTTTATGTCCTTAGAATTAAAAAATAGGTTGAATATGGTTGCTGAAGAAAACAAAGCACGTGAAATGAAAGAGTTTGAGGAAGGGTTTGAACGCTACCGGTCTCTTTTGATTCGGGTGGCAAAGGTGCCGGCCTTTTGATATGATGCCTCAGAGTGAGGGCCCAGCGTTTTACGATGTTAAGCAGGTGATGCATGATTTGGCTGTCTTGGAGAGAGCCCGCCTCTTAAAAGGCGAATTAAAAGAAACTGCCCGAAGCGAGTACCGTCAATACGACCTTACCGCGGAAGGAGAGCAGTTGGTTGAGAAACTCTCAAAAGAAACCTAATACCTCGGGTTTTGAGGCTTAACTATATTTTTTTAAAGCCCTCTAAGGTTTTCTTAAGATCCATTGCTGCGTTGAAAGACAAATCATCACTGTCATAGTCAATTCTGTTTACCCCTTTAAGGTTTGGAGGTAAATCTACTTTTCTTTCAACCAGCAGAACCACTTGAGTGTTATATTTCAGGTACGCAGCGTTGATTTCTGAGGAAACCGTTGAATTTAGAACGTAGAGTCCGCTGTACCGTCTTTCCTGTTCAGCTGCGGCTATGTTGATTATCGCGCAGTCGCAGTTTTGCATTAACCCAAATTTATTGTCCGAAATAGGCACTGTAGTTTCTTCTTTGTCGCCCGTGACATAGCCGTAATCTAGGAAATCCAGCATTTTTCTTACTTGGTCCGCTACCTTTGTGTTGCTGTTAGATATGAAGACCCGGGGTCTTCCCAGAGCATCTCCTGAGTGGCTACTTGCCATGGGCATTCTTTCAAAGGCTGGTGTTTTTGTCTCAGGAACTTGATCTTCCATGATGCCAACCGGTGGGGCCTCAAAGGTTGCCTGTGAACGGGCAAGGCTTTTGATCCTTCCAGCATAGCGTTTATTCACCAGTTCATTTACACGTACCAACTGAAGCTCAATGCCGTTATCCAATGCTGCTACTTTTCCCTCGACGGTGTCATTATCGAAATTGAAAGCTACAATCGTACCCTTCTGCGTTCCGCCCCTAGCCAATACTTTAACAAAATCTTCAACCTCGGCTAAACCAATATGATCAGACTGCACGATTAAGAGCGGTTGACCTCCCTCGGTAACTGCACTTACACCCGAAGTCGGATCGCTTGGTTTGCCATTGAACCGCTTAATAACCCAATCTTCGAAGGCACGGGATGAAACTTTTCTGAGGCTTTTTTCGCTAACCCTTCTCTTAGTAAAAACAAATGCAACTACGACGACAACAGCCGCTACCACAGCCGCCGAGATTCCGCCCACAAGTAACCAGTTAAAGCCTCCTTGTGCTGCTTCGGTTGGCGCTGGCTCTGTTGCGGACGGTGCATCTGTTTGACAGTAGACTATTTGGGGGATAACTAGAATTGAAAAAAGGAAAAATACAATAAAAATACCTGTTAGCAATTGTTTGTTCATGTTTTTCGCATCCCTAAATGTGGCAAGTGGTTGGACTCCCGACCATAGGTAAATACTATAGTGAATGAAAAGTTATTGTTGTGTTGCCTTAAAAAACTATTGAATAGAAATAGTCAAAGGCGGTTTTTCAAGTGAGAGGTCAGGGGATTTCTGTGAGGTTGTCCCGTAGAGCTATCCAGCGTTTGAACTCCAGTCCAGTACACTTGCCTTTTCCCAGCCACTGGTCACCGTACTTTGCTTTGAGTTTTTCGTTGTAGGACTGGAAGGTTTCGCATTCGCTTACTTCGACGCTGTCTTTTTTCTTCACTTATTCTAGCTCCCGCTCTTAACATAGTTATGTTATTTGAAGCTCATTGGACTTACTGTTTCGATACCTAATAAAAAGCACTATACCAGCGAGATAATTATGATGACTACTAACATGACCTCAAATAATACGGGGACCTGGAAACGGTAATATGATTACCACCTGTGCAGAGAGATTGCCTTTTGTTAAGGGTGAGGATGAGGCACTAAATTTGGAGGTTAAGGTGTTATGGTTGGATTTAGCGCTTGTTGTCTTGATAGCGGTGATAGTGTAATTAGAGTATATGCACCTTTAGGGATTCATTTTTCCTCTAAGCTCATCCACTAAGTGTGCTAACTGTTATGATTGGTACCACTGTTGAGGTTAACGGTTGTTGGGGGATCAATGGATGACGCGCCTAATTTCTGAGCAAATGTAACATTGTATCCATTACAATTTGGATACTTGAATCAAGTCCTGCTGATAATGTTTTAATATACGAACAGTTCACCCTGTCTCTACACGGAGAGGGCTAAGATGGTTGAACAACGACCGATAAGGAAAAACAAGAAACAAGGGAGTCTTCTAGCTTTAATTGGAATAATACTGGCGTTAGTGGGAACAGCGATAATAATTTTACCTAATCTATTACGCGGGTCAGGTTTAGGTACTGCATCGCTTGTCTTAGGCATAGTAATACTTGCTTTAGGGCTAATAAGATTCAACATAATCGGCAATAGAAGCATGCGACCCCAGTAAAATTCTTCGAGAGAGATAAACATGAAATCCAAAGAGGTCGCTGCTGAAAAGTAGCGACACGCCTCTCCATTCTTTTTGTTTCTTTATTAGAGTAGTACCGATAGAATGGTTGATTATTAGTGCGCTATTCCAAAAAGAGGCATAACGTAGATAACCTATAATCCAGAAGCAATAAACTCATTCTATGTTTTATGGACAGGTAGGAGTCGACCCTTTGTTGGCCAAGAGAGGCCATCTGCAAACCCCTTTTCATTTTACTTTAATTATTTTAGGGAGTCAGGGGAGTCGCTTTACATTTGTTTACATTATAAAATAACCCTTGGAGGGTAATTAAGAAAAGCGACAAAGGAAAAATAATAAGAAGCCTCTCACCCGTATTGTTCCAGCACTTGTCTTCCAAAATCCGTGATTTCCACCGCGTAGAAGTCGTAGGGCAGCAAGTTTTTGAGGGCATCGGGTATATCGACCAGCAAGGACTCTTTTAGGCTTCTAACTGCATCGTTTATGTCGGCGGGGGTTAAACCAGTTTTCTTATGTACCATTTCCCCTTTAATCAGTAATCCTTTGTCAAAGTCTGATAGAGCAACCAGGACCTTCTTCGCATTCATGTCAATCAGATTAAAGTCTTCAAGATCAAAATCTTCAACCATAAAACCAACACTTACCTAAAGGTAACCTCATATTACTTAAAAACTATTTGACGCGATTATGCTCCCCCTACCCGCCTATCCTTTGCATTCTTTCGGTTCATTACGAGGCTTGGTTTTCTTTACTCCCAACAATGCCTACCAAGCGTGAAATCAAAATAGCGATAAACAACGTTCCTATAATAGGCTCCAACATCACAAGCGACTGTGCCTGCAAGGTGTTGGGCGTCATAAGTCCACCTATCGTAGTCAACGCATAATAGCTAAAATAAATAAAATTAGAAAAATCATGCATAGGCGGAGTCGATAAACTGGAAAAAGAGCCCGGCACGTATAATTCAACCAAACGGTAAATCGAAGCGAAAGCCAACCCGATCAAAAGATAAGTCGCCACACCACCCCATACCAAATCCATCTCAATAGCCTTCTTTCGCTCAGTTTTGATGACGTTGATAAAGATCAAGGCTCCAATAAGTGAGAAAGAAATTGTTGTAAAAAAACGCACAAGTTCCTCGCTGTGCCGGCTTCCTTGAATTGTAAAGAACCAAACAAAGAACAAAGTCACAAAAACTATCAGCAGGGTAATTGGGCCGATTGTTTTCTCTTGTTTTACTGAAAACCCTGCAATAACCAGAACCAGTGACACTATAAGTGAAAGAAAAATCTGACCAAAATAACCTTGACTGTATGGAATAAAAAGTAGATAAAAAAACGATGAAGAATACTAAAGAGAAATATTTTGAACGATAAAGCAGTTTCTTCAAATTTTTAGTGGCAAGTAAAACAGAGGCTGATATTTGGAATCACCTAAAAGTAAACAGGCGGCTCTACAATAGTTTCCTATTAGTGATGAACAATTTAAGCATTAATGCTTTCTTTATACAGAAAAAAATCGCCTGTTGACTTTGCGTGTAACTCGGATTCTCAGGCTTAGCTGTTGCTGATAGTCATCAAATCAAGAGTCAACCGATAAAGTCAGGTCTTGGTGCAGGGGTGGGATTCGAACTCTCTGAGCCGTGGAGATATCGCCCGCCCGTCTCTTTTACCAGCAGATCAACGTTTGTTTTGCTTTTCTCTCTCTTTATGGGGTTGGTGTGGCGGCTTTAGCACTGCATCAACAGTTCAAGGTGTTAAGCCTATATAATTCAGCGCTTAGAGGGCTGTGATGCAGGCGGTGTGGATGTTCGAGCCTTTAAGCCGTGGAGATGGCTATGAATTGCCTTTTTTCTGTTCTGTATAAATTTTTTGCACCTTTCTTTTAAGAAACCTTAAATTTTTCTAACAATCACAAATCAACTGGTCGATAATTGTCTTTTTTTAATGATTAGCAATACACAAAATATAAATCTCTACAGAGCCAAAAAATGACTGGTGACATGTTTGGGCGGGATTGTCGCTCTCTTAGGGTATGATTCAGGTAGATCCTACGAGTTAGTACGTAAAATGTGTCAAGCTCTCAAACATCGAGGACCCGATGATTCCGGCTGGTTTTTAGATTCAAAAGTAGCGATCGGAAATGTTGCGTCTTTTAGGGGTTCTAAGTTTGTTCACCAACCACTCTGCAACAAGAAAAAAAACATTTGGATTACCCTTGACGGAACATTATACAATAGTCGTGAACTCAAAGAACAACTTGATAAAAACGCGACTACAGTTTACTCAGATGCCGAACTTGTCTTAAAAGCCTATGAAATCAATGGTATAGATTGCATAAAACAGTTAGACGGAGTCTTTGCCTTCTGCATATGGGATTCAACACAGGAAAAGTTGTTTGCTGTCAGAGACCGATTAGGAAGTAAGCCGCTATTTTATACGGCAAACGGCGACAGTTATGCGTTGGCATCCGAGATAAAAGCCCTTTTTATTGACCAAACAATCCCACGTAAACCCAACCATGATTTATTGTGCAGATACTTATTACAGCGTTACCATTTTAGGAGTGGTGATACTTATTTTGCCCAGATAAAGGAAGTGTTGCCTGGATATTATGCGGTTTTTACTTTAGGAGAAAACAAGCCAGAGGTTTTTGAGTATTGGCATCTTCCCTCTCCGTCAGCCCCGAAAAAGGGGAATTATAACTATTCCTCGCTTTTCTTAGATAAATTACAGCATACAACCAAGAAAATGCTACCCAAAGATGTGCAATTTGGAACATGCATGAGCGGGGGCATTGATAGCCAAGCTATTGCTTCTTTGATTTCTAATGAACTTGCTAAGATAAACCAAGTTGGAACGCAAACATTGGTTTCCGCTGTCAGTGCGGGTGACTCCAGAGGAGTAAATGAGGAACCATACATTAGAGAATACGAACGGTTCCGAGAAACCGAGGTCAATTACGTGAACCTTCATCAATCACTCGGACGGAAAGAGTTAGAGCGATTGGTTTTTTGCTTGGAAGAACCCTGCCACTTCGAGAGTGCTTATATGTCATTATGTTTAGCCAGGGCGTTGGGGAACGAACGTGCAAAAGTGGCTTTCTTGGGGACTGGAATGGATACATATCTTAGCGGGGATGTTGAGATTTATGAATATCTTAGAATCCTTTGGCAAAAAAAGAAATTTGGCAAGTTTTTAGTTGAAACAATAGGTATGATAGTGCATCAAGATTTGTCTTACGTTACGTTTGGGAAGATAGTAAACCAACTAAAGCTACTTAGAGAGTCAACAGCAACACGAAAAGAATCACAATTCCTAAACCAAGAATACATTTCCCGTGCGCGTATCACTGAGAATTTTGCTCGAACCGAAGAATCACAAGTTGACCGAACGATAGGAAGCATAGTAGAGATTTTGCAGGCTCAGGATATGATTTTCTCTGCTTTTTCTATTGAACCCCGATATCCTTGTTTAGACCCCGAATTCATGCTTTTTTGTATGTCATTGCCAGAAAGCCAGAAAAGCAGAAGAGGCATATCTAAATACGTTTTAAGAGAGGCCGTTAAAGGCTTGATACCGGAAGCTGTTCGTAAATCCAGACGGAAGTTTGGTAGTTCTGTTCCAGCAATCAAGTGGGTTAAGAGCCTTCGCCCAGAAATCCTTGAAATCCTATCTTCTGAAAGATTCAAGGACAGAGGGATATTTAACCAAAGTAAGTTACTCAAAACATTTGATATGTTATGTACTGACGACATTGATCCCGCAGTCGAATATGATCTCTCTCAATTCTTTTGGATGGTGTTAACTTTGGAACTCTGGTTCCAAATTTACATAGACCCCAAAAAGCCTCCAAGTATTCTATTGGACTCAACAAGTATAAATGAACTTAAGTGTGTGATCGCTGATTCCCGAGAAGAACTGGCTCCATCAATACCTTCTTCAACGAAAGCAATAAAGTCGTTATAAACCTCTTGCATGGTTAATCTGCTGGTGCAGGGTATTAGTGAGAAGGGGAAAATCAGTAATCCAGAGAGAGCTGGAAGGCTGAGACCGAAAATCAAGAAAATGAGGAACAAGTCGAATTTGTAAGCTGAAACGCTATAGGGTAGCTTCAAGGTTTTCTTGCCTGTTGCATTATCAAGCCTCAAAATATATAAAATAACGCTTATAGGGTTGGTTACTACTAAGCAACAGGTGGGAGCCAGTTTTAGATAATTAGAAACACATTGCCTCCCAAAACTGTATGAATTTTATTGCTTAGGAAACGCGCTTGACCGCTCCAAATAATGCAAAAAACGACCGAGCGAGTAGACTAAATCTTCTCAAGTTAATCAGGTCCCAGTCATAGCGATCGACGCCTCTGCAGGCGGACTAAATCCAAAAATTGCTAGAAAAGCTACAGGAGAATATGGGTTTAGCGGCACAAAGGACTTCGGCTAACCCCCAATTGAAAACATGGATGCAGTTCAAAACGGTTATTTCAAATTGAACATTAGACTTTGCAGAGACCGCGGAATAGAGGCAAACTACATCATTGCCACCAATGCTTTTTTGGTTCAATAACGAGAACTTCAGCATTTTGGGTTAATTCGCAAATCTGATTAAACCCATATCCTTCTACTTTAGCTTCATAGGTACCTTCAGGGAATTCGGCGGTTACGGTACCAGTGTTATCGGTGTTCATTGAGAGAACTAAGGTTTTAAAGGGAGGTCCATTTTTTAGATTTTTAACCCATTGTTCGGGTGTTATTGGTTTTTTTTCGATCTTGAACACTTTAACCGTAATATTCTGGATTGGTTTATTCTTTTGATGGTTAACCACTCTCACAATAAGCTTGTTAGTGTGTTCCAAAACTGAATCAACTTCTAAAGTTAGTATGCAATCGCTCGTGCACTCCAAAATAATTAGTATTCTTTGTCTTTTTTCCAAATGTTTAGGGAGCATTGTCCCCAGCAGTAACTGCTTGTTTTGTAAATACAGCCCCCACAATTAGGAGAATCAAAATATCGGCTATGTTTCATAAAATTGTCTCCGAGTACAAAATATAGCAGACAAGCATTTCAGTGTTTGCCAAATTTTCAACTAAAATCTCAGGGGCCTTCCCATAATCAAGTACAACTTTTGATTACCGAAAAACTGCATCAGATAGCAAAGTGTTAAATTGTATAGTGAACGCAGAGGGGCCATTGACTATAACATGAACGAATACAAAGTGGTTTATTGGGAAGATTACTCTGGAGAATTAGCTTTTGGAACCTCAGTAAAATCAAAGTTTCAACAGGAGTTAAATGAATTAGCTCAAGAAGGATGAGCCGTAAAATTCTCTAATATTACTATATTACCTCAGACAAATAGTGAAACAAGAGGCATTAGTGCATATTCGTTACTTGAGAGAGAAATAATTCCCGCAGTTTTTAGGGGGAACTCAAAAAAGCTCTCAGGGAATTAAATAGCTCCTCTTGTGGTGTCATTTGATCAAATGTTATTTAGTCAAATTAGAGACAAAGCGCACTTAATCTGAAAAGTACTCCTTTGCTAATTCAATATGCCGCTCAATATCTGCCTTCTCATAAGATAACATTGCAGTATGCTCTAAACACCATGCATAATATTTTTTTAGAGAATCAAAGAGTTCCGATGCAAGTGCATCTTCCTGAGGTCGTTTCCACCATTTCCAGTAGGTTCCAGACACAGGGGTTTCCTTATTTGGCGCAAAAGACCGAACCGATTCATGTAAAGTTACACCGAATGGCGCGGATTTTTTTTTCGATTTGAAACGCTTGGGTCAATGGAGCGCCAAAAAATACTTGATTGATATGTTTAGAATTTTGTCGAAGTTCGTTAGCACATGCTAATGTTTCTTTTCCCGTAATGACGGGTCCATATGCTAACCCGCTTCTTATCATAAATTTGTGGAGAGCTGCTGGTTCAAGTATGAATGTAATTGCAAGGGCTGCGTTGACTTTATTTAGAAAAGTCAGGATAGACTTTTGAGAAGATGAACACGCGTATATTCCATCGATAACCGGAAATAACTCTATAGATACGTCATGAGCGTGCAAGGAAGCTAGATGTAGTTTCATTAGGAAGTGTGCTGACATGTTTAGGGAACGTAGCATTACGCTTTGAGAGCCCATGACGTCAACCCAACAAACATATTTGTGTTTTGCAGGCAGCATTTTATCGCGAGCAAACAACGGCTGCTCGTTTTTGCGTTCTTCAGCAATTGAAGGTAAGATATTGGATGTGCTAACAGTTCTTTTACTCATAAAATCAATCTTGCAGTGAGTTCACGCATGTATTTAGGCGTTTCATTTATTCCTTCCTTTTAGTGGCCTTTTAGTGGTTGCCCGTGGGTAAAAAAACCGGTGAAAAGACCCGCACCTACACCTATCCATTTTTGCTTTTTGTAGTGTTGTTTGGTGGGTATGATTAATGATCAGTAGTTCAGATAGAGTCGTGCAAGCTTGAGTTAGAAGCAGATCCTTAGCTAAACGTTGCAGTGTTTTTATTTATAGCGTGATTGAAGAAGAAAGAGCAACAATTTGCACTTCTTCTACAAGCTAAAAATCAGGCTTTTTCAGGTAGTTCAAGTTTTAGCTGCTTCTTTAGCGCCTTGTATCTGTTTCTAACCGTAACCTCAGTGACTCCGGCTGCTTCTGCAATGTCTTTCTGCGTTATCTTTTCATTATTCTGCAGACAAGCTATGTAGAGTGAAGCCGCCGCCATGCCCATTGGATCTTTTCCTGACGCAACCCGCTGTTTTCTTGCTTCCCTAAGTATCGCTATGGCAGCGCCCTGTGTTTTGCCTGAAATACCATTTTTCTCAGCGATCTTCGAAACGTATGTCAAAGGGTCAGAAATTGGCATATGAAAATCAAGCTCCTGCAACAGCAAACGGTAGCAGCGTGCAACATCTTTCCTATTCACCAGACTTGCCTCAGCGATTTCCCTAAGGGATCGGGGTAACCCACTTTTGCGGCAAGCAGCATATAACGAGGCAGCAGCAACGCCAGATATGGATCTTCCACGGACTAAGCCTCTATCGAGTGCTCTTCTGTAAACAAGTGCGGCTTGTTCTTTGATTGGCGGCGAAGCATTTACTTTGCCCGATAAACGGTCAAGTTCAGCCATAGCTTGTGCTAGGTTGCGGTCAACAGAGGAGTGCACACGGCTTCGTATTTGCCACTTCCTAAGGCGCCACATCTGCAACCTCGTGGAAAGAGGAAGCTTTCTTCCAAAGGCATCTCTGTCAATTTGACTGATAGTTGTGGATAATCCTTTATCGTGAACTGAATAAGATGTTGGCATACCAACTCGGCTTCGTGAGGCTTTCTCTTGCTGGGTAAACGCTCGCCACTCGGGGCCTTTATCGAACATCTGCTCATATAAAACGAGGCCGCAGTCGCCGCAGATGGTTTCGCCGGTATCATAGTCGTGGACAAGATTTTTGCCGGCACATTCAGGGCACTTCTCAACTAAGCGTTGAGGTGTTTTTGGAACTTCTTGAATTAGAGTCATTTTTCTACCTGTATTTTCCCGCCAGAATCTTCACTAAACCAAAAAAACCGAATTAGGGCTTTAATAAGTGAATAATACAATCTGCGCAGTTCAATTAAGATAAAGCGTAGTTATTATACCTGTTTTTAATTTTTAGACAAATAATACGTCAATTCGACTAAAATTGATTAAGAGCAATTATTTGGCGGGAACATATAGCAACGACGGAACCGTCCATCCTTTAACCTTCAGGGTGGAGTTTGCTTTTCCTAATCCTACGTTACATAAGAGTATGTGAATAAAGGTTAAAACATAAGAGCGCTTGGGAACTTAACCATAAGCAGGATTGTATGCTCTTTTAAGTTAAAATTTTGTTGTGTTTTTATCTTGGCGGATTTTATCTTTTTTTAGGTAGATGGAAGCGCCCGTGAGGGGTCATCATCGAAAGAAAACTAAGTAAACAATATTGAACCGCCAAAGAACTGACATGGACTTTAGACATAGACTCTGAATAATCGCTAACCAGAGAAGCACAATCGCAGGGCGAAATAACCCCTAAAATCAAGAGTTTTCTACGAGAAAATTTTAAAATTTAAAGGTGAATTTTATTCTTCACCCATGCCGCCAGGCATTCCGCCGCCTGAACCGCCCCTTGGAGATTTGGCTGTTATGATGTCGTCTACTCGTAGGATCATAGCTGCTGATTCGGCTGCGGATTTGATGGCTTGTTCTTTAACGACGATTGGTTCGTTGACGCCGTTTTCAATGCTGTCTTTGCGTAGTTCTTTAGCGATTTCGAATGCTTGCTTAATAGACTCTGACGTAAACAGATATGCGTATAAGCACGTATGTGTATAGTAACTTATGTTGATAAACCAATAAGCTAAGGCGTTGTGAATGAAAATGACGACTCAAATAAAATTTAAAATCGGCGTTTGGCAGTTTGCTTATTGGAAATATGCTTGACACGTGGAACCGTGCAATAAACTAACACTAAAGATGATTGGTATGGGTCGAATAACTGTGGATATACATGATGACTTGGAAAAGCAACTCAGGTTGAAAACGGTGGAGAAATTTGGTGGAAAAAAGCGACCTATCCCGAGCAGTCGAAGAAGCAGTAATAACATGGATAACCAAAAAAGATTGCCCCCCTCTTTCACCCGTCTATTAACTCAATTTTGAGGCATCTTTTTGTGGAGAGAATTTAGGGAAGCCAGCCAGCCCTCGACACCTGAAGGTTCAATGCGTGAAGGGCTAATAGCTGAGGTCCCCCTGTCTCAGAAATGTGGTGCTGAAAAGGTTCAGAATACCGCCGTAAGGAATTTGGTGGTTGCTTCATCGACAAAGAAGGTAAGATTTACGCGCTATTCAGTTTTGACAGCGTAGGAGTTAGCAATGGGACTTGAAAATATCTCCAAAGAAATTGCGGGGAGACGGTAGCTGCAGAAAGAAAAGAGCTGATTCAAGTTAATCTTAGTAACAAAAATTAATCGAGGTGAAAAAAATGAGTAAAGAAGAAAAGAATACGCCGTTGAAGGCGATAAAGAAAGCTGAAGTAACAGTAAAACCTGTAAAAATTATCCCTGCTAAACATCTTCCGGCGAAACATGTTCCTGCAAAGACTGTTCCCGCAGTTCATGTTCTGACAACTTTTGATGAATTGTACAGTGATTTTCGCAAAAACTTCATTGAAAGCATAGCTTTTCCTTGGGATTGGGTGAGTCTTGAACCTGAAGTTCCGGTTCGTGAGGCAACTGTTGATCTGGTTGATGAAGAAAACAGGTTTGTTTTGCATGCTGAATTGCCAGGCGTAGCAAAAGACAAGATTGATGTAGCCCTAACGAACGATGGTATTGAAATCTCGGCTGAAACAGACGTTGAAACAGAAGACAAGGAGAAGACCTTTGTTGTCCGAGAACGCGTTTACTCGCATGTTTACAAACAACTGTCGTTCCCCGAAGAAGTAATCCCTGAGAAAGCTGAATCCACATTTAAGGACGGATTACTTGAGGTCTGCGTTCCAAAGAAGATGATTGCACCCGCACCTAAAAAGCATAAAGTGGTAGTGAAATAGTTGGTAAAGTGAGCTTTTTATGCTCACTCACTATATTTCTTGCAATATTTTAAGAAATCATTTCTCTGTTGTACCTAAAAAACGGTTATTGGTAGGTTTTTTGTCTGTCCAGCGTTTCTTTTGTAGCTCTGATTTTTCCTAAACCACCGTTGTGTGCGCTCAACACAAATTTCAGCGTATTTTCCATGAAAAATTCTCTAAATTGATTTCCACATTTTTGACACTTATATAACTTGACACGGAATCGCCCAAAGTCCCATTCCTTATCAGGCCTTTGCGTGTGCGCTGTACAATTTGGACATTTTGGCATGATTAATCCCTTCTCAGCGTTATCGTAAAGGGAGACATTTATTCTTCTCCCATGCCGCCAGGCATTCCACCTGGTCCACCCTTTGGGGATTTGGCAGTTATAATATCGTCTACGCGCAGTATCATGGCTGCGGATTCGGCTGCGGATTTGATAGCTTGCTCTTTGACAACAACTGGTTCTATGACGCCGTTTTCGATGCTGTTTTGGAGTTTGCCTGTGAAGACGTTGATGCCGATGTATTTGCCGTCTTCTTTGTCGTGTATTTGACGTAGCTCTATGAGTATGTCGATTGGTTCTAAGCCTCCGTTCTCTGCGAGCGTGCGTGGGATAACTTCAACTGCATCTGCGAATGCCTCTACTGCGAGTTGTTGTCTTCCGCCGACTTTGGTTGCGTATTTGCGGAGTCCTTTGGCGATTTCGATTTCGATTGCCCCCCCGCCAGCGACGATTTTATTGTTTTCCGTGACATCTGAAATTACTGACAACGCGTCGGTTATTACTCTTTCAGCTTCATCCACCATTCTTTCAAGCCCTGCTCGAATGAGGATGGCCACTGAATGGGGGTCTTTGCATTTCTCGACGAAAATCATTTTGTCATCGCCGATTTTGCGTTCCTCCACTAAGCCGGCAAAACCCAAGTCTGCCGCCTTTAAATCATTCAAGTTGGAGTTTACTCGTCCGCCTGTGGCTCTCGCGAGCTTTTCCATGTCGGATTCTTTGACTCTGCGTGCTGCTATGATGCCTTCTTTGGATAGGAAGTGCTGAACCATATCGTCGATACCTTTCTGGCAGAACACAATGTTTGCGCCTGAAGCTTTGATCTTTGTTACCATCTCTTTGAGTGTACTATCCTCTTGGTCTAGAAACGCTTTCATCTGGTTTGGCTCATGGATGCGTATTTCCGCGGTTATTTCGGTTTTTTCAATCTCTAGTGCAATATCTAAAAGTGCGATTTTCGCGTTCTCTATCTTTTTGGGCATTCCTGGATTGACGACTTCTTTATCTACGATTATGCCTCTGACGAGTTGCGTCTCGATGAGGCTTTTTCCCGTCTTCTTCACCAGTTGTATGTTATCTATATCAGCTATCGTCTTATCACCTTGCTTCTGAGCTACCTGTTTTATAGCTTCTATTGCTATTTCTGCAAAGTGCTCTTTAGCACCACCCACCGCTTTGCTTCCCATGGATGTTAAAGCGACTTTCATCATCATCTTTTGATCCTCAACGTCAATGGCCACCGCATTTTTCGCTATGATTTCGATTGCTTTCTGTGCTGCCTTGCGGTATCCTGCAACGAGTATCATGGGGTGGACGTTCTGGTCTAGGAGATCTTCGGCTTTTTTGAGAAGTTCGCTGGCTAGCACTACAACGGTTGTGGTTCCGTCGCCGACCATGTCGTCTTGGGTTTTGGCGATTTCAATCATCATTTTTGCTGCTGGATGCTCCACATCCATTTCCTTGAGAATTGTGGCACCATCGTTGGTTATAGTGATGTCTCCAAGGCTGTCGATGAGCATTTTATCCATGCCACGTGGTCCCAATGTAGTTTTGAGAACTTCACCGATTACTCGGGCTGCCATAATGTTGTTTCGTTGGGCTTCTTTGCCTCTACTTCGTGTGGTTCCTTCTTTCAAGATGAGTACAGGTTGACCACTTTGGGTTTGTGTTAAATATGCCATGTTATTTTTTCCTCGGTATTATTCATTAATGATTTTTTTAACTTAGTCAGCTTTTCTACGAAATTTTGGGGGATCGCTCATGTTTTGGAGTCATGCCGAATAAGATAGATTTGATCAGTAAGAGATTGGGGGCTATCATTTTGCTGTTCCAAAACCGCTGACTTACAGCCTATATATTGCCACACGGAGATTTAAACTCGTTTAGCAATTAGGTCGATTTTTCTCGGTTGACTCTATTTTCAAGTGCTTAAGAAGCTTAAATATTCCTTAACAGTAATAAGGTTACTGGAGATTCTATTTATGAGTAGTTCTTCAGTTCCTTTACCTGTAAATTGGGCGAATTTTCTAAAAGCGTTAGCTGACGATCACGATATTGACGTTAGTAAAGTCATTGGTGGATTATGCGATTGGGCCTTTTCGAGCTCTGAATATAAGGTACAGTTTGAGGTTTGGTTGGATAAGGTGTATCCGCCGAAAGGTCAGGCTGAAGACAGGGCAAGCGTTGAAGGTGAAGAAGCAAGCGGACGTGAAGAAGCGTTGCAGGATGAAGTGGAAGAAGAAGCCCATGAGGATAGAGATTACAGCGAAGACAGAGCTGAGGTAAAAGAGCATGAATGAGAAAGAAAATGCAGAAAAGCAAGAAACAACCCCGCAAACACCCCATATAAAAAAGCAACCGCCAAGATACTCACACGAGAACAAAAAAGAGCCCCGCAAACTAGGAGAATCCCAAACGGGCAAATGGTCTACTGGTAAAAAACAGAGACAACAAAGAAAACGCTAAAAACTTTTCCCTGAAGAGAATAAGCTGAGTTTTAGTCTAAATCGCTACGCCCCTGAATTCCCCAAACAGCACACCGCTCTGTTGCTGGGGAGCCCCAGCTACACAGGCTTAATAGCCATTTATACTACTATGGCTTAACTGTGGAGTTGTAGATTTTGGGCGCGATAGATGAAGTAATTCAGTTTATTACTTCCGGGAGCATAGGCGGTTTGCCGCCAATTGTGTTAATGATTATTCCATTCATTCTTGGCTTAGTCGTCGGCTATCTAGCCCACAAAATGCTAAAGATTGCTATTATTGCTGCGATTATACTCTTGGTAGTTAGCTACTTCGGCTTTTTCGGTTTGAGTCTTGGGGCGTTGAAAGGCCTATCAGACACATATGGTTCCATAGTAGTTCAATACGGGGTACTTCTCATAGGCATGCTACCGCTAGGCATTGGACTCATAGCAGGTGTAATCATAGGCTTCATATTCTCATAAACTTAGCATTCAAACGCAATTGTAATGTTGTATGTTGTTTTATGGACAAAAATTTTCTGATTGGAAAAAAGGTGGTGATTTTATGGGAAGTTTGTGGCTTGGAGCTTTAGTTGGTTTCCTCATAACATTAGTTCTTGGTTGGCTGTTTCCGGGCATTGGACATTTGATAGGTGGGTTAATAGGCGGATTTGTAGCAGGCATCATAGCACGCGGCGGCATATTGACAGGCGCATTAGCTGGTTTCCTCGCAGGCATATTCGGCGGTATCATAATTACCCTCCTCGCAGTCGTCGGTCTCGCAGTTATTGGAGGAGTCTCCGGCGGGATTATGGGCGGCGCTTTTCGGCGGCTTGGCTGGGCTGGCAGTTGGAGTAATAGCGATTATCCTTGCTATCTTTGGAGCGATCGCGTCAACGATCGGCGGATTCATAGGCGGTTTGCTGGCAAGATAACAACGCCCATCTTTTTTATCTGTTTGCGAAAGGTTGTGGTACGGCTAATCAATTTACAAGCGGCGAAATCTTAACTTGCTTTCTTTGTCCTTTTTTGTTTAAGCTTTTTTTTCAGAAATAACAGTTGCTAAGATCGGCAAAACTTGGATTGCGCAAATAAGTCTCTTGATAAACCGCAAGTGACTTAGAATATTTTTGGCGGACCTACACACGCCATCAGAACGCGAACATTCGAGAAGGAACAGGGGTTACAAACCATTCGCATCTTGTTTAACGCTGATCCGCCAAAGCAATTCCACCTAATGCTTAATTTTGGATAAATAACTTTGTGAATGGGGCCCTACAGCTACAAGATTTTCAATCTGGACTTCAATTATTTTTATATCAATGGGTATTTATAGTTCCTTTACCCCTCAAACTAATCGACTGTTTTCGCTTTTCGTAGAAATTATGCATGAATTCATTGTTTTTCTCATCACCAAGAAATAAAGAGGCAAAAATTCAAAATGCTGATTGGACTCAGAAAATGTCAATAAAAAGAGTAGGCGCCTTATTTTTGTTCAGGCGGCACTTTGGGTGAGGATAACTGTTTTCTTATTGTTAGAAAGAGCACTGTGAATAGTGCTGCTGCTGCGATGGCGGAGGTGGTTCCCATGATGAGCCAGGCTTGCCATGCGGGCATAGAGGTTTCTAGGTATCTTAGTGAGCCAATGAGGATGAACAGGGCTGCTGACCCAGCGAGTGAGATTCCCAGCGACATCAAGACGGCGCCGACTATGCTTATTATTAAGAGTTTTTTGATGCGTTTTTTGAAGGCGACTTCCGCTTGATTGGCGTATTCTTTGAGTGCCTCTTTGATTTCATTTAGGATTGCAGCGATTATTTCACTTAGTGAAAATTTTACAGACATCTATTTTCCTGCTTCAAAGGAGATGCTTTGAAATTTTAAGGTGTGTGACTGGTAACTAACAGCTACAGCCCTGCCACATCCATTTCACCGCTAAAAAGTTATATCCCTCTAAATATGCTCAAAACACACCTTAGGCAGGGTCATTGAGGCTCTTTGAGTCAGTCTTGAACCTTTTTCAGATACGATTCAAAAATGGTCCTGTAACTTTTCTTTTGCAAAGAAAATTCTCATGCGTTGATCTGGGATAGAAAGTGTAATCTCACAGAAAATTTTCATGTACCGGAATTTGTAATTTACTTGTAGGTGTTAGTTCCCAGCGACATAGCCTTAAGAGCAATGTGCAGGTTAACGGTTGTATAAATTGGAGTTTTAGAGGCGTATTTGAATGACTGAAAAAAATATAGACATAACTGAACGGTTGCAGAATATGGGCCAGACCGTTAGTGAATATAAGAATTCTTTAATGAATCATTTTAAGGATATGGACGTAGAGGTGAAGAACTGGAACTTCGCTGTTGGAAACACGGACAAAGAATACACCATTGAGATTAACGTTAAACTTAGCATAAAACCAAAGAAAGCATAACAGCAAATGTAAGTTTGACAGTAATAACGCAAGATAGCGCACACGAGCTAAGGATTTGACCCCCACTTCACAATTAACACTGAATAGGTACTGAAATGCGTGAAACACTAGGCAGACAACAGGTATTGAGTAAATATTGTCAAATAGACCAGAAATTAAGAAATGGGTAAGCCTACTTGCCATAGTAGGTTTTATAATTTTTGTTGTCTACCTTTTTTTCTTTACAGATCTTACAAAAGTTGCAATAATAATTAGCGGTGTAAGTATTCCAGTTTACGCCTTGGTTTTTTTGCTTGTTATAGGTCAAGCAGCGTTCAATTCATTGGCTTGGAAAGCTACTCTTGATAATGTTGCTGTTAAAACTACGTTTAAGAGGGTTTTTTGTCTGGGTTGGGTTGGCGCTTTTCTTGATTGCCTTATAATTGGGGGTTGGTCGGGGGATATCTTCATGACTTATCTTTTGGGCGGAGATGAAGGTGTTGATGTAGTTAAAGTAGCGGCTTCAGTAATAGTCAAAGATATTCTTGAGCTTTTAGTCACTCTTTTGGCCTTGATAGTGGGAATGTTTCTGTTAATATTGAATTATTCAATTGACACTTTCGTTTTAGTTGCTATTGGAGTAACTATGGCGTTTTTTGCGCTGCCGCTCATTTTGATAGTTTATTTGAGCACAAATATTTCAGTAACTAAAAAGCTTCTTCAATTTCTTGTTCAAGTAATTGCTAAAATAAAGCACAAAAAAACTGATGTCGAATTTGGAGAAAAGATTGTTGTTCAAATAGCTAATTTTCATGATGTAGTAATGATTATAAAGGAAAAACCAAAAAGTATGGTAAAACCCATGATTTTTCAAACCATGACTTGGATTTGCAGTATTGCAGCTTTGTACCTTGTTTTCATTTCCCTTGGCTCCTTCATAGGCTTTGACAAAATTATAATCACAAATACCATAGTTAGCACTATAAGCAATCAAGGCATAGCATTAACAGGTTTCTCACAAATAGTTTCCAGTGGCATCTATCAAGTTCTCGGCATAAATATCTCCATGGCGCAAGCTTCAAGTCTACTATGGGGGTTTGCGAGTTTTTGGTTTGTATTCGTTTTATCATTCATCTTTTTTGAAATGTATGGATTAGGAACTGCTGCTGAAAAGCTGTTGAATAAAGCACTTAAAGAGAAAAATAAAAGAGATAAAAAAGTTTTCAAAGAACAAATTGACAGTAATCAAAGTGATTTTAAGGAAAAAACTGATATCGACAAAAAGAACTTCAAAGAACAAAACGACAATAACGAAAATGAATACAAAACTCAAAAAGACAGCAACCAGAAGGATTTTGAGGATAAAACAGGTGAGGACAAAAGTAAATGGCTAGCGCAAAGGGATATTCATAGAAAAGATTTTAAACAAAAAACTGAATGTGACAAAAGGGACTTTGAGGAACTAAGCAGCAATAACGAAAACGACTACAAGGAAAAAAGAGATAGCGACAGAAAAGATTTTGAAGAAAGAATCGACGGTCAAAGGAAGGATTTTGAGAAACTGCGCGATAATAACCAAAAAGAGTACAACCAACAAAAAGACATAGACAAAAAAGATTTTGAGGACAAAACTGGCAACGACAAAAGTAAACGGATGGCCCAAAGGGATATTCACAGGAAAGATTTTAAGGCAAAAACCTATAGCGACAAAAAAGACTTCGAGACAGTGCGCGATAATAACGAAAGCGACTACAATGAACAGAAAGGCAGTGACAAAAAAGACTTTAGGGAAAAAACTGACAGCGACAAGAGCGATTTCGAAGAACAAAAAGATACTGATAAAAAAGTCTTCAAGGATAAAATGGATAAATATAAAAAGGATTTCACCGCCAAAAAAGCAATCTAAAAAATGAAAAAAATTTTCTTGCTAATTTCCTCAAGAATGGCAAGGAAACGAACCTTAACAATACCTCAGTAGTTAAAAAAAGATTAGTTGCATCCCAATCGGCTATACTCCTTTTCTTTGGAAGTACTTTTTTAGAGTTTGGTGTTTGTAGGTGATTCTTTTTAATTCAAACATCCAACCTGATTACGGACTATCGTATGCAAACCTATTGCAGTTTAGTCCTGTGAGTACCTGCGAGTCATTTTAACATTGTAGATGAGGATTCATAATTGTTGATGCGAATTAACAGTTGAAGGAGCAAGCAACCGAAAAAAATAAATATAAATTTAGACAAAAAAATAATAGGAAGTCGGGAATGGCTAACGACGAAAACACGGAACTCCTGCTTGGTTTGGGGTTGACTCTTAATCAGGCAAAGGTTTACTTAGCAATACTTAAACTGGAAAAAACCACGGTAGGACAAGTAGCAAAATTTTCAAAAGTGCGCAGGGAAGACGTCTATAGGCTTCTGCCAGCACTCGAAAAAATGGGTTTGGTTGAAAGATTGCTGGGTAAACCAACTGAGGTCCGGGCTACTCTTATTTCTGATTCCTTGGCTTTACTACTGGCGAAAGAAAAAAACAGAGCCGAGGAACGGTTGACGGATATGAGGAGCAGGGTCCAGAAACTATCCCTCAAAGAGTGGAAGCAACAGTCTCTTGGAGAAGAAAGCATCTACATACTGATAGCGGAAAAGAAATCAATTTTAACAAAGACCTCAGGTCTGATTAATAACTCACGAAAAGAAGTCGCTTTGATTGCAGACAAGACGAGAATCATGCCCATTTTGGCTCAGTTTTCAGATGAATACAGACTGGCAATAAAGGAAGGTACTCAGGTTCGACTACTTTTTGAAGGAGAAAGCCCAGATGGTTTGCTAATAGAACAAGTGAAAAAATTCATTGGTGTCGCTTCGGTTCAAATCAGGTTTCATCGTGAAGCCTTAAATCACTTCATAATGTCTGATGATAAAGAAGCATTGATTACCACCTCCAAAGAAAGCGGATTAGGCGAAAGCCCTTCTTTGTGGACAAACAACCGCAACCTTATTGGTGTGCTTAGAACAAGTTTTGAGTCTGACTGGCAAAAAGCTGAAAGCTAACCCGAGAAATCTAATTTCTCCGGTCGCTTCAAATCGATTAGCCCTTTTACGTGTAGCTTGCCATCCCGTTGCTGGGGCTCCCCAGTCACACAGTTATTTATTATAAGAACACCATTACAACTCAGATAAAACTTGAAAACTGTTTTGAAGAGATGAAAATAAATGGCAGATATATTTGATATTGCTGTTGAAGCCGGGGGCTTCACAACATTTGTAGCCGCAGTCCAAGCGGCCGGATTAGTTGAAACATTGAAACGCAAAGGACCGTTTACAATTTTTGCGCCAAATGATGATGCTTTTGCAAAGCTTCCTGCAGGTACAGTCGAGGGACTATTGAAAAATATTCCAAAGCTCAAGGCGATTCTGATGTACCATATTGTAGTAGGAAAGTTCACAGTAGACGAAATAGGTCAAATGAAAAACATGAAAACTTTCCAAGGCCAAGAGGTTAAAATTGACGCCGCCCACTGGTGGACTTCTCACTATAACCCGTTAATCAATGATGCACACATGATAAACACAGACATTGTAACAGACAACGGCATAATACACGTTTTGAATGGCGTACTTATGCCAAATATGGATCTAACATGTCCTATATGCGGATTGGGCTTCATGACTACTTACGAAATGAATGCTCATACACAGAAGGGTCACGCAACTGATAAAATCCCAGAACCCATCTTACCAGTTGAGGAACCATTGCCGCCCACTGAAGTGATAACTGAACCGATTCCGGTAGTAGCGAAAGTGACAGGTGTCTTTGAGGTTATATGTGATATTGCCGGTAGATTCCGTTTCCATCTGAAAGCTGCTAACGGACAGATAATTGCTGTAAGCCACTCGTACGGGACAAGAGAGAATGCTCTAAAAGGTATTGCTTCAATAAAAAAGAATGCTCCAATAGCTAAGACCACTGATTACACAACAGGTGGAACTATACCCGTTCACCACGTTGAAATTGTTGAATCCCCGGTTTTTGAAATTCAATGCAATGCACCTGATAGATATCGTTTCCGTTTGAAAGCTGCTACTGGACAGATAATTGCTGTAAGCCAATCCTACCTATCCAAACAGTCAGCTGAAAATGGCATAGCATCAGTAAAGACGAATGCTCCACAAGCAAAAATAATCGATCAAACCACTGCAGTAACCTAAACCTAACTTTTCTTTCTTTTTTTATTTAGCCAGAACTGTGTGCAGCCGTGCGCTTTTTGGTCCACATCCCGGGGAACACGATATTAGTCGAAATAGCCTTCCGAGCTGTTTAGAAGCAGTTTTCTCCCAAATTAAAACATCATCACTTGGCAATCTTTTGAGATGAAGATTGAAGCGTTTTATGAGAAAAACCAACCTCTGACAACAAGTTTTTGAGCCTGATTGAAAAAGCTGAAGACTAACCTGAGAATTCATTTTTTATTTGTTTTCAAGTTTCAAATTCTTTCTAAGGCTCAACGGTCAGTCTGTCGGTGTGGGCTCGCAGTCACAAGCGCTTAACTCTGCCAATGACCATGTTTATGACATCTCAAATCAGGGGTATACCGAGGAGGGGTAAATAGTATGAAAAGTAAAGAATTTATGGATAAAGATG
Organism: Candidatus Bathyarchaeota archaeon; assembly: GCA_963702095.1. Taxonomy (GTDB): domain Archaea; phylum Thermoproteota; class Bathyarchaeia; order Bathyarchaeales; family Bathycorpusculaceae; genus Bathycorpusculum. The sequence continues at coordinate 241,616 of OY969706.1, read as the reverse complement.
TTTTTGCGTTAGACGAGAAAATCGGCAAAGTAAAAGAAATAGAAATTGATCCTGAAGAGTGGAAGATTACTCATCTTGAAATTGAATTAGAAAAGAGCATAGCTGAATCAGTACTTGGCGCAAAGAAAGGTGGAGTACGAAACATGTTAGCCGTTTCAGCCTTAGAAAAAGGGGTTGCACGCTGGACAGAGAAGGGTCTACACTTAAAAGTATCAAAAGATCAGCTTCACATGTACCTAAGACCAGTAGTTGAGGCTTAGTTGGAGCGTTTGCTATGAATACCTGGTTGACGATTGCAATCATTGTTGTGATACTTTGGCTGATTGGGTTCTTTGCTTTGCCAGGCGTAGGCGCATTGATACATATACTGCTCGTGATTGCCGTAATCTTTGTAGTCATTTGGCTGCTGACTGGAAAAAAGCTGTGGAAATAAACCATAATCTATTTTTTTGTTTAAAATATTCAAAAAAAGAAAAGCGTCATATAAAGAAACGTGGGATTGTTTGATTGCGATGGGTTCGTGTAAGCACTAAAATGGAAGGCTATAAGTTGCGAGAGAACGTTAGGTTTAAAGGAAACGCAAGACTAACTTTACTGAAAAACAACACTCGTTTTATCGATTTCAAACTTCATCGGGTCTCAAGCATGAAACAGGTTTCTAATGACTTTTCTTTGGAAAAAAATTCCCCCCATCTCTTGGACAACGTGCGGATGGGCTTCAGGATTTATAATGGGTTAGTCTCAAATTTGTTAGGTGTTAGGGTTCCTTTTTTCTGCGGGCACAAGCTAACCTACAACTGTAATCTAAAATGCAAGATGTGCCCCTTTTGGAGACGGCGCAGCCGAGATTCGAGTTTAGAGCAGGAAAAAACAATTCTGAGGCAAATTTACAATTCGGGCGCTTGCGGAGTTGCATTTGAGGGTGGTGAACCGCTTCTTAGGAAGGATTTGGTGGAGATTCTTGCTTTTTCCCGATCGTTGCCCCTGCATACAAGCCTGATAACTAACGGTACACTGCTTGAATCCCGAATAGACGAGATAGCTCCCTACATTAACGGCGTCATTTACGTTTCGTTAGATGGGCTGGAGAAAACCCACGACGCCATAAGAGGCGTGGCTGGAAGCTTTAGAAAAGCGGTAGACGGCATAAATGCGGCAAAAGAAAAAGTTCCCGTAACCATTAACACCACCGTAATGGCTGAAAACGTTGATGATATAGAAAGCTTGGTGACGCTAGCCAAAGAGTTGGGCACAAAAATATCCGTAGCCGTCGCCCACGAATACTGCAACGCTAACACGTCGGCACCTGCCAATGGCAGAATACCAAAAATAGCGCATAGACTTATTGAAATGAAAAGGGAAGGCTACCCCCTTGCCAACTCAATCGGTTACCTCAAAGTGATGGCTAACGAGAAAAACTGGCAATGCAAACCCTGGACCATGATAAACATCGACCCAAACGGGAAGGTTGTTTTGCCCTGCTATGTCCACAACGATTACGCAAGCAGCACTTCTATCTTTGAAGGCGGCATTAAGGGCGCCGTTTCAGGATTTGATTGGAAAAAAATCGAAAACTGCCAAAAATGTAGTCTGCACTGCTACGTTGAACCTTCGTTAGTGCTTTCACGTGATATTAGTGCATACATGCATTGGGCATTTCACGTCAGCATCTAAAGGCCAAAGTTTATGCTGTGACTGTTACGATTAGATATGCATCTGCCAGTTGCTGCTGTTTTGCAGTGAGGTTTAGGCCGTTGCTCAATTGATTTAACATTGCTCTGAGCTTTTTAGCATCCTCCTCAGGTATCTGAACTGAGGGCTCCTTTCTATCATACGCCTCGAAAAGCAATGTTAGTTGGTCAATGTATTTTCTGTTTGAAATTATGTTTTCTCGTTTTTTCCTAAAATTCTTCATCCACTCTGAAACATTCTGCCCAGTCAAACGATCAATACAGTCATCTCCTGCGTGTAGTGTGTGGCCGTCCGCGCTCTCAATGATTGAAATCTCCAGTTCGGGATAATCTCCGCATACATCACACATAATGTTGGGTAATGCGACGTAATTGTCGATTAAACAGAATGGTTTGTTCTTATAATTGAACGGATGAATACGCCTCATATAATCGGCGACTGATCTGTTGAGCTCAAATAAAAGATCATCAGTTTTTGTCAAGTTATTCCCCTCAAATCTGAAAAGGACGCTGCCAACGTTAACTTTTTTGGATGGCGATTTTCCTTATGTATACTCTAAAGTGTGCCGATATTACTTAATGTTACTTACCACCAACATTCAAAATGAAAGCTTCGGTTCTTCAAAAGCTCTTTTCGAGCTTGCCGCTGAAAAAATAACAACCACTACGTTGTCTGTCTATAAACAGTAATATATGTTGCCGATGCCAAGCTCCAAGGTCCAGTGAAAATAAAGATTAATCGGGTTGGAGGCAATACAGCGGAAGCAGAAATAAAATAGAAAAGTGGTATCGTGCTATCGTGCGTCGGGGTATCAAGACGAATTGTACCGAGCATAAGTAAAAGTCCTTATTCTGGCAAAGCAGAGAATAAATCAGCCTAAGGTGACTTGAATGAGTGAAAAACAGCAAGGCAAACTCTTTGACAAAATGTGGGAAATACTTGGATCTAAAATAATTGATTCAGGAAAACAAAACGTAATAGAAGTGGAGAAACTTTTCAATAAGGTTATATACGAGGCAAAAACAGATTTTCCTCAAATAAATGAATACGGCAGCTTCTTTTATGCTGACGGCGATAAAGAAGCAATCATATGGTTCAAAAAATGGTTTGGTGCCCCATAGCGCCGGGTTAGCCGCGTTTCTATTTCATTTTTGTTGTAATCCCTTTGTATTCAAGAAAAAGCTTCAAACACAGATAGCCAATCTGTTAACACAACTGTTTCTAAGTGCTCAAAGAGGGTTACAATCAATAAATCCATCCTCTTTAACCCCTAAATCCCCACCCCGAGAAAACACAGGAAATAGAGACTATAAAATCAGGCTTTTCTGCCAAAAAACTCCACGAATAGTCTAAGACCTAGCCAGAATGTTCCTGATAGCTTATTTGAACAGTTTTCGTCCTTTTAAGTAACCGTTTAACCCCCTTAGAGAGGGATTAATATCATAACACATATTCTTGAAGAAACTAGCCGCTTCATCATTACAAGAGTCAAAATCACAGGTAGTCATTGAAGTTGCACCGTGGTTCTTGGCGTTTTTCTCCATGAACGATAGCAATTCGCGGCCATATCCTTTATATTTTTCTCGGCAAACATTGTGTATATCGTCCAAACTGCTGTAGAGTGTGCTCTTAGCCCAAGAAAGTTTTTCCGTTCACAAGCAGCTTGAAGATAATTTCATCGTCTTTTTCGCTTTCTTCCTGTGTTTCAATCATTTCTACATTTCAATTGTTTCCAATTGTTCATACTCCGTAGACTTTCTTGTTCCATAGAAATTTCTTTAAAATTAGAGCGGTTTATCGAATTCTCAAATCTTTCTTTCTTTCAAGAAGAAGGGTAATCTCATCAATTCACTGCTGTAATCCTTGTGCTCCTGCACCAATCTTTTGAGTCTACATTGGCTAAAGTAACCTTCATAGATTCCAAACAAAAGAAATCCCAAGAAACCTAAGAAAAGAAATCAAAGAATGCTTTCATGCCAATCTCGTAGAATGTGAGTACCATTGGGATGAAAACTCCAATAGAGCTAATGTAAGAGGAAATTGCGCCTATCAGAGCGCCCATAACATCTATCTTGTTATCGTTAATGCTTTTGGCAAGACTTGCTTTTCTTTCCCAAAGTGTCGAAGTATCATTAAATTCTACAGCACTAAACAGGTTATCAAACGCTTCAATGGATGTGTTGCCTGTTCGGCTAGCAAATGCATGATTCATTTTTTGATGATAAGACTCTCGATTTTCTAAATAGTTTGTCTTTAGAATCATATAATCTATAAATGGAATTTTTCGAACAACATGCAACGCGTATATCGCGTTTGCAATAAAACTTGTCCCAGTAGTTAGCCTTTGATTATCAATCTTGGGTTTTAGCAGTATCTGTTTTTGAGCTTTAATCGGTTGACTGATAGCGCCCATTTTTTTTCTATTAAGCATTAACATTAACCTATCTTTGTTCTTTCTGCAACCTAAGTCTTGATGCAATTTCTTTAGAGATACTTTCAAGTCCCTTTGCTAACTCGGCGCTGTCAACCTCGTCTAGCGGGTAAAACTTACCGTCTTTATCGAGGAAGACAAGTTCCAACTTTTTATTAATCACATATCTCATCTCAAATAATGTTAGGATTACCATACTCTGCTCTTCTAAACCGGGGGGACCACGACTACTTAGTTCCTTACGCAATCTTAGCCATGCGTTGAGGCTAGTCGGCTTCCCCTAATTCCTTTCTCTTTGAAAGAGCACAAAAACGTTGTAAATTGAATTCTTAGATGCATTATTGTTTTAAGATACCCATTTTTTTACTGCGTCTTCAACCGCGCGGGACAGGTCGCCTTTTTTCCCGCCAAATCGCTCAACGGTTTTCAATCTTAGTTGTTTTTCTAGTTCGTCTGAAATATCTACGCTAATTCGACCCAGAATTTATCGCCACTTTGTTTATTTTGGTATTTTCTTCTTCAGAAGTTAATTCTGTTATTGTGTTATGTTCTATTTGTATTTTAGTGCTTATGAGCATAACATGTTATGTGCATAGTATCTTATATACATATGTGATTAAACGCGCAAATCTCGGCATAACGGAAGACTTAGCCATTAAAGTTGCATAATCTAAGTGGAGATATCACAAGCATTTCCCTTTTTTATCGAAAGAAACAGCTTTAACTCGTTGCTAGAGCGGGGGGTGGGCATCTGACTTCAAGTACGATTCCCTACCCCGTTTAGACTTTAAGGGAGCAGTTTGCATAGTGATTACCGATCCTCCAGTTGCGTAACTGGCATATAAAATTGAGCATCGCCCTCTTGTGGGGGGTGGCTTCGACCCCCATCAGCCGAGGAGATATCACCCGCAACCCCTCTTTTTCCTCATCACTATGCGAAATATCATCGAAGGAAAAGTCAAAAACTTGTTTTAAAAAGCCCAACCTGTAACCGCTATAACAAAATAAGGGTTACGTGACGATTTTCCACCTGGAGAGAAACTTGCTCAAGTAAGAAGAAGACGTACAGAACCATCGAAAGATTCTGTTACTACGTGACTCATGGTTCCAACTCCTCAGCTGGAACAATAAACGTGGGATACTCTGTTTTTCCATCTTTGTTATTATGTCCTCTGGTGCATTTCATACCGTATTTTGTTTTCTCCTTATTTTCCCATATTTTCTCAGTATTTTTTCCACAAACTGAACACTTAAAATCCTTCATGTTTAACATTCCTATTGCAAATCGTTTCTATGAGAAATTCGCCTTTTTTAAGGAGACTCCATTTTTAACAAATGCATCTTAGTTAATATCTTTTCTGGGTCTAACCCAGCTGCTTTAGTAGACTACTTCTGAAGTACAGCGGTTTTTCTTGACACGATTCACCGTCTTGTTAGGAGGTAGTAAAAACATCCTATGCACTTTTATTGCCTCGAACCCTCAAAACCGAGGAGACATATCCCGCTTATCTCTTTTTTCAAATAGGCTCGCTTGTTTTTAGCACTTTGGCTTCTATAAAGTTGAGGGGGCAAATCTCCCCAAAAACCCTCTTTCTTTTTAATATGATCTGGCACCTATTTTTTTCCCACAGTCTTAACCTACACTTTCTCTTTTTTTAGAAATCATTTTTATTTTGTAATAGGTCCGAAAGGAAACGATACTCCAGAAGACCCTTTATCCTTATTACCCTCTTTATTTCAGAGAGACTTATTTCTTCTTAAATGCCTTGGTCGTAGTCTAGTTTGGTCTATGACTTAGCTGTCGATACCGACAAAGAATATTTAGTTTTTTTTGCATCCTTTTTTTGGTTATTTTTCTCCAGTTTGTTTCCTGTTCAACCGTATTATAAGTTTGTGATTTTTCTTTTCAAGAACCACATCTTCCTTTGCAATATTATCTACGACTATTTCACCATTAGGTTTCATGCGGCTTGCAAAACCTCGTTCTTTTAATTCTTCAATGAGTTGTTGTCGAGAATTTCTCAAAATATCGCTGGATGTCTCAGCACTTCTATTGAAGCAGAATGTAATGGTCTTCCTAACAGAATCATAGTTCGCTTTTGTGCCTTTACCAATTTTTTCTACCTGTCCCCACACAGCTTCATTTCTATCTTTCAAGTCCTTCACCTTTATTCTTTTCTATCCAATTTTACTACATAGACTTCTTTATTGCGTATTCTAATTGCTAGGTTGAACTTTCTGTCAGGATTCTTATTGTATAATTTTATCCGGAATGTAAATGGAGCGTACATTGACCTCACGGTTTTGCCTTCAACCTCAACTTTAAACATTTTATCTGGGCTATCGGCAATCTGTTTAAACACTTCATCATACTCGGGGACTTTAGTTCTTTTTCTGCCTTCAGGTATTTCTTTTACAGGGGTTACTTTTGCCACAATTTTTCTATTTTTACCTACTTCGGGTGTTGCCATAATAAACACAAATTATACATGCCAGTACCACTAATAAATGTCAAGTAGTAATTATAGCTAATTTGCTTATCAATATATTATCAAAATAAAGTTATGGTTACATCTAGTTAGAAGTATAAGTACTGGTTAATTATTAAGGCTCAAAGATGGGATTTGAACCCTCTGAGCTTGGAGATGTCGCCCGCATACCACCTTTTTTATTAAAGGAAGGTTTGACGAGGTTTTCGTTTGTTTTTTAGCTTAACTAAAATCATGTATCCAGAGACTCAGCAAACCCATAGAACCAAGCGAAAATTTTATTTCTATTCACTAATTATTTAGTTATCGTTGTCTCGTTTTGTGGTGTCTTGAGAGCGGGCTCTCTATTGTTGTCTTTACGAGAAAGTGGAAAGGCGCTTAACTATTGGCTAAAAAAGAACAAGAAAAAAATTCAAGCTATTGGCTCAGCGTAGCTCAGGTTTGAAGTTTTTCTGCAATTTCATGGGGGTGCTTTAGCTTGGATACGGTTGAGCGGAGGCCGGGATTGCTAAAGCTCGAAGGATTGGGCTTCTCGCAAGCGGAGATTGTGAAGGAATTAAGCGTAAAATGTGCATGTTCTGAGTGCACTTTGTATTCTGATTTTGAGACTCGAGCATAACATCGCCAGGACAAACCCCCTGTAGTTTTACTTATAAAAGTGCAGGGGGTGGGATTCGGACCCGAAAAATCGCCCTTGTATCACCATCGGCGTCCAATTTCCAGCTCAGTTTCTCCGCAGCTTCTCTCCCTTTTTTCTTTTTTAGAGGTCTCCAATGTCAAGTCGTCGCAAGTTTGGCGGGAGATGAAAAACATGAATCGAAAAATAGTCAAATGCCCGCACTGTGGCAAGGTATTGCCAGACGATCTATTCACTGGCATTCCTCGAAAGAAGGTCAAATACGCCTCGTGCGGCAGCCAACGAAACTGGAAAGACGGCATGAGGAAAACGCCACAAGGAAACGTTCAACGATACTTGTGCAGAGACTGCGGTACTCGGTTCTCAGAACATTAGTGATTCGACCGCTCTCTTTTTTTCTTTTTCAAGGAGGCGTCTGAATGAAAGACCAGACGCTAAATGTAACCTACCGCCGTGGCAACGATGGCCAGCTTTACGTTTACATGTATCGCGGAGAGCTCCATATTGGCACGGTTGAGGTTAACTCGCATAATTGCATGAAGGTTTTCCGAGGCGTAGAGAACACGGTGCCTGTTTTGGTGCAGTATCTACCGAAGGCGCAGGAGGTGGTGATGTAAAATGGGGCAACTTTTCTGTGGCTATCCAGGTAAACCATGCCCCGATGAACCGCAAAGCGCTTGCAAAGGCAACGGTTGCTACTGGAAACGGGAGGCATAAACTTGACTCCGCTTTCTGCCCACGTTCTCTTTTGCATGGATTGCGTTTTCTGGTGTGGACGCTGTGTCGAGCCCACTTTGGCGCATACTAAGATGTCGGTTAACAAAATCGCGTCAAGTGAAGCCTGCTCCAAATTTCGAGGAAAAAAGCAAAACAGTCAGGTTCAGGGGGCTCATGTTTGAGGAAATACCGGACATGGGCATGCTTAAACTCTGAAGGCAAAACCGTTTTGGGCGACATTTTTCTAGACGGCGATGTACCCATACAGAGCATTATTCCTCAACCTGCAAACTTGGAAGGCGTCGATGGAATTGAAAAAGTGTTCCTCGTAGACTGGAAGGAACTGACCGCCCAGCAACAAGACGCCATCCTTGAAAAGATAAACAAGAGATTTGGCGCCAGCAAAGAAGTAATCCTCAAAGGCATTCTCAAAGTTGGTTTGCCGTTGCGTGAAAAGCTCACTGAGGGCGGCGGCACAATCAGGCTAGAACTTTTCCGTTAGGGAGCTGACGTTTTGGTTAAATCCTCTGAAGGTAGAAGTCAAAATATTTCGCTTTCAAAGTCAAAAGTCAAATTTGACTTCAATACGGTTCGCTCCCGCGTCATACCAATACTCAAAGGCATCGAAGTCAAAATGTATCCTGCCAAGATTGGGCGTGTCCGTGGATGGAAGCGCCAGCATGTTGCTTACTACGTTAAAAAGCTGGAAAAGGCAGGGTTAATTCGCCGTTTGAAGCGCAGTAACTTTGTTGATTTTGAGCTTACAGAGCGAGGTCAAAACTTTCTCATATCCTGTGAGGGAGTCCTCTTCAGCAGCGGCGTCTTCCGCTTGCACCGTTGTTTTTTCAAGTATCCAGTTTTACGGGAGGGAGTTTATCCAATGGGAGATTTTAGGCGGATTGAGATGCAAAATTGGACCGCACTTTTGGGTTTAGAGCAGGGTGTGAAAGTTAGGCATACGACGACATCGTGGATTGTTCATGTTGAGACTTTTTACGGTCGTAGTCCCGGGGAGCTGGTGACTTTGGCTAAGAATTTGGCTGACAAGGTGGCTCAGGGTTTAATGAGCAAGTATGGTTGTGTTTTGGGTCAGGGAGAGATTAACAGGCGCCATGAATTAGGTATTGATGACCCAGTGGCTAATCTGTTAAATCGCTATTTTGAGGTAAGCACGCCAAAGCGGTTGATTGACGATAGCCTAGGAGAGGATGAAGGCGAGTTGGATCATCTTGGCCGTGACGCTGCAGTAGAGTATTTGCTTATGCCTGAACGGGTCAAGAAACTGGAAGGCCAAGTGGAAACTGCCCTGAGTGATTTAGAGAGGATTTCTGTTAGTCTTGCAAAGTTGGAGAATTTGGGCGGTGACTTGGCTAAGGTTGCTGATGCTTTAGGAAGGCTCGTGGGAAGTTTAGAAGGCAATACCCAAGAAGCGTCTAAGACGTCGGAAAATGGAGGCAAAAGCTACGTCTCTTAGCTCAAGTTCCGAGTTAATGGCAGTAAAAAGCTGTTCAAAAGCACTTTTAGCACTAAGCTCAGGGCATGGGAAAAGTCCATGCTTTTCAGAAGTCACTTGTCTACAGTTGCTTGGTCCTGATTACCCACTGCTAATTTTGCCATATCTTGATGGAGCGGAAAACATGGAGTGTGCATTTTGAAATGGAAAGCAATGAAAAACCTGTTCAGAATACCAAAAAGAAGCGTAGCCAAAGCGAAAAGATAGGTCGTTTAAAGTATAATCAGCAGTTACTCAAGCAGACGCTTTCAGAGGTCGAAGATGTTAAGCTTATACTTCGAACGATTTTTGCAGGCCTGAAGGGGTCTTTCAATTTTGAGCAATCTCTAATTGAGCGTCTATCCTGTAGTGATGAAGTGGATCGGGAAATTTTACAGTTACTCTTTGAAGCTGGTAGCCCAGGTTTGCTACCTAAAGAATTGCAGGCGAAGCTGGAACGATTTAAGGTTACTCGCCATCAGGTAAGCCGAAGGATTTTGCGAATGAATAAGCGTTTGGAAAAAGAGTTCGGCGAACACATTGCAGAGAAGCGAGGTTGGCATTGGGCTATGACGAGCTTTGGTCAGGATAGTTGGAGAAAGACAGAAATGGATTTTGGGGCTTAAAGAGGACCCCTACTTAAACGATTTCTTGGTATTAAAATAAAGCATTTAGGCTTTTGAATAGTTTTTCAAAACGGTCCAGAGCTTCGCTTATTTGTGGTAGTGTTTTTAGTTCTTTTCTATTCTCGGTTAGAAACATTGCAGGCGTATAATGATTAAATTCTAAATCCGGAACGTTTGCTTTCAAGTAGGTTTCCACTTCTTCAAGTACTGTTTTCGAGGAATCGAGTTTGTTCTCTTCAGGCATTTGATGAGTTTTATCGAGTGTGTAGCAATCGTTTACTATTTTAATATAGTTGGACCGCCCAATTATGTCCTCAATATCGGCTTCTTCTTTTCCTGCATACATATCAGCGGTAAAAATGTGCCCTGCTTTGAGAATTTCGGACTCCTGAAGGCTTCTAATTCTTGTTTTAATGCCTTTATGTAAGTCTGTTAGTACTGCGACATTGAGATTGTTGCCCTTAAACAGAGCCATAAAACTCGCGATTTTTTCTACACCACCACAAGGCGTTATGGCCCATTTGGAGTCTAAATGTGTTCTTCCAGCGCTTTCCAGTTCTTTTGAAAAGAGCTTAAGGTAGAGTAGGTCTGAAGGCCCTTCGACCAACAGAGTATTTTTACCTATGAACAGTGTCTGCGCTATATCATATCCAATCGCTGCTTGTAAAGGAAAAAGGGTATCAGGGTCTGTGCCTAGAACTTTTTCGCTTACCTTTGTTCCCAGAATTTTTTTGGATTTTAAATCATCTTCTACGGTTCTAACGTTTTGTAAATTTTCTGGGTCAATCATAAAAGGTGAATGCGTTGTATAGATAACTTGATAGTGTGGTTGTAACTTCTCCTTAATGTATCGTAATAAATCTGCTTGTGCTCGAGCATGTAGACTTAATCCTGGATCATCTAAGAGTATAAACAGGTTGTCTCCGTAAACTCTTTTCAGTTGGGAAAACCAGACAAGAAATGAAAAAAACCAAACAAAACCTTGACTACGTTCGTCGAAACCTACAGTTACCCCATGTCGGGTATTCAATATTCTTGTGTGAAAAACATAGCCATTGTTATACGGCGCAGGGTCTTGGGGTCTGCCGCACTCGAATCGAAATTCAATTTGCAAGTTCTTGTTTTGACTCCAATATTCAAAGATTTCTGAAGTTAGTCGATTGGAAATGGCTTCTAATTCAGCTATGAGAGCTTCAGAATTCTGAATGCCGTTCATTTGGTCTGTTGTAGTTCCTGCGAGATTTAATAATGCTTCAAAAATTCTGTAAGGTTGCTCCATACGATTTTGATTCTTTCTTGATTGGAGGTCATTTAAAGAAACTTTGCCAGCCATTCGAGAGAAATCTGAGAAGAAAAGGAAAACAGGCAAGCGTTTCCTTAATAGCTCCAGAAGGGCAGTTTGTGGACCTTTAGGAAAATCTGTATCTAAATTATTTAGAATTTTCTTTTGAATTTCTGTAGGGTTTGCTTCCTTTAGAGCAGCGAGGCCAGAAAAAGTTGTATATTTGCTCACTTCTGCTGTTTCGTCTTCTGAAAAAGACTTTCCTTTAGCCCAATTTAATAGGACTTGTTTTTCATCAATGTCAACCTGAAATTTCAGTTGGTTATCATACCCTTTGGTTATCGTTACAATGTTATTTTTTAGTATGTTTTGTCCAAATTTTTCTTCCAATTCTTTAATGTCGGAAGGTTGACATTCCCATTTTGTTGTTAACACATTATCTGGCTGAGCTTCTTTGCGCTCTTTATACGATGACCACTTTCGTCTAGGATAATCAAACAATCCATCAAAGTTACCTTTTTCGGGAATATCCGGGTTTAATTTGTACAATGCTTGAAGTATGGTAGTTTTTCCCGCTTCGTTTTTTCCTACAAGACAAGTTACTGGTTTGACAGAAAATTCGTTAGAGCTGTCAATTGATTTAAAGTTCTCAATTTGAGCAGACAATAGAAGCAAAGTTGTCACCGTCAGCTTAGTGCTTGTATAAGCTTAATTGATAGATAAATTTTGCCTATTTAAAGAACTATCTGGTAGTGATCTGAGTATAATGTCATTTATTTTAAAAACATTGGGCATTATTTTTCCTTTTAAACCTAAAAAATGAAGATTATAAAAAATAACTGAAATTAGTTATGCAACGCGGTATTATGTCTAATTCTGAAACGCGAACCGCTATTTTTGATGCCCATTCAATGTCTGTTATGGCATTGGCGAGTTTTCTGTGTGCATTCTTGCGTGAGCGGGTTACGCTTGGTGGGTCTGTCTTGAGTTTGCGTGCTATCTTATAATCGCTTAATCCTTGCTTTGCAAGTTGAAGAATGGCGCGTTCTCTTTTTGTAAGGTTCATTGTTCGTATTCTCCCTGAATTGGCATTAAAGCGTTATTATCGCAAGTAGGCTAATAATTTGCTTGTCATTATTTTGGCCCCTGTTTTTCACTAATGAAGAATTTATGGGGCTTGTTTGATCTATCTGTTGTAATTAGTCCTCTGTTTACTAATCGCTTCAGTTCTTCTCTGATAAAATTCTGCGGCTCCTTGATTTCTTCTGCTATGCTTTTGACGGTGTGGTTTCCTTTTTGGATTTGCCTTATCAGCGTTGTTTCAATAATCTTTTGTTCTGCAGCTTTCCGCAGGGGTTTTTCGATTGGAGATTCGATGCCGTATTTAGCTTTAAGGTCGATGAGGTTTTGGTAGAGTGCATCTTCCCAGCAAACGCCTGAAGCTTCGGATTGGCTTTTGCATTCTCGGCTTATGATTTCCCAGTTGAGTCCCGATTGGGCAAGAATTCGTATATCATCCAGATCAGCTTCTCGCTCGGTGATTCCTTTGAAGAGGAAGAGGTCTTCTTTTGAAGCAATGAGAACTTTTAGGCGGCTGCCTTGGTAGAGTAGGGTTGCTCTTTTCTGCATTTCATCAGATAGAGTCAGGGCATTGCAGACTTTGCTAAGAAACAGGTCCCATCTGAAACCGTCTTGGTTTTCTAGTATGGCGTTAGTTTGCATTTTATTGTAAGCTCTAGTAATGTGTACTGGGTTGGGCTCTATGTAGCCTATGGCTTTTAGGGTTGTTTGCAGGATGTTTAGGTCGCCTTGGCCGGTGAGGATTATGTCTATGTCTTTTGTAGCAGCTTTCAGACCGTAGAATGCCATGGCGCCTCCGCCTATAAGATAAAGTGTAAGAGGCTGTTTTGTTGTCTTGTTTAGTTTGTCGAATTCTTGATTGAGATAGTTCTTGTCAAAGGAGCGTCTTTGAGCCATTACGCCGTCACCTTATAATCATTGGCTTTTGCGATAAATTCGTTCCAAAATGGTAGTGGTTGGCCTTCGGGGCGCGTGTGAGTCTCTAAGAATTCAAGCATACCGATAACTTGATTTTTAAGCCTAAATCTTTCAGATTCCTTGAGTAAATATGTTTTGTCGATTTCCTTTTCGGTTTTTTTAAGCAGCAAAAGAGCGTAAGTTGTGTATCGCACATTGCCCGGTTCTACAACAAGCGTATGCAGTATAGCATCCTCAGGTTTGATTGCTCTTTTGTTTGTTGAGTAAAAGTAGGTGTCAAATTCTGAGAAAAGCGGAAGATCATATTGAGCGAAGATTGAGGTAGCGGTTTTATGGAAGTCTTCAGACGGCGGCTTCACAGCTTTGGGTGCTCTGACTAGAAATTCCATGTCCTTTTGCCAAAGGATAACAGAGTTTTCAGAGAGAGTCTTGGAAATCTTGTTAACAAAATATCGCTCGTATTCTTTTAGGAAATCTGCGAGGATCACGAAGCGCGTATTGATTATGTATCCTTTCTGAGTTTCTGTGATTATGCCTCTTGCTTTAAGTTCTTTGAGGTAGCGCCAAAGTGTAGCGCCTGAAAAACTTGATAAATCGCCATCATCGAGGGCTCGGAAAAGGATTTCAATTGATTTCCCACTAAGTATGTTTTCCCACTCCATAAAATCGTAGGATAACAACAAGTCCCTGAGAAGAGAAGCGTGCTTAGTTTCACTAAAATATGCGGTTTTTTGGTTTCCTTCGGCAGCGATTTGGATAATTCCCTTCTGCTGGAGCTTTTTCAAATTGCGGGAGAGAAATGCTGGTTTTATTTGAAGAAGCCTTTTAATTTGTAGGAGCGGTTGCTTGCCTTTAGCGAGCTCCCTAAGCAACCGTATTTCTGTTTTGTTGAAGGCGTATTGGGGAGCGCAACTTTTCATATTATTTCATTAAAGTAAAATAATATATAAGCATTTTACTAATATGAAACCAAATAAACATCAGCCGGATAAACAATAGCTGTTTTGGCGCCACATGCCTTTGTAGCGCGGACGTTGCCTTCTCTGGAGACCTCCTTACAACAATTTTGATTGCAATCGTACCGCAGCAGCATCTCCCTGATTTGCTAATTTATCAACCATGAAAACAAAACGACGCATTCTTTCTGGGTCGTTTTTAATCCTTTCACTCTGTTTAAACCAAGCATTCGAGAGAAGCTGGGAAAGAGAAAATGAAACCTGCTGCCAAACCGAACCTTTGTCGCCGATTCTAGACAGACAATCATAAAGCCAATTTATTCCATATTCAGAAAACAGTTCAAAGCCTATTGTCTCTAATAGTCTCACTAAACTTGGAAAACATTCTGACTTAGCCCCGAGTTCTTTGCACCATTTTTCAATGAAGGGTATTAGACTTCTAAGAGGTTTCCATTCCGTTACATTCCAGGACATAATACCATGTGTATCTACAAAAATAAGTAAACTATCTATCTCAGAAAAATCGCATAAATTGCTAGAATGGTCCGCTGAAATAATATTATCTCCAATTATCGGCCATAGTTTCGCCAGTCTGTCTTCAAGTTCAGGTGTGCAGCCTACCGAGAGCAATGATCTCAAAAAGGTTGCCATCATTGACGGATTTTTAGTCCAGTTTTTTAAAATATGGTCAAATAACTTTGCCTTGGCTATATCATCTGGGATCCGAAGACCAATACTGGCCACTATTCTGAATATGACCTGATTCCAATCGTTGTGGTCCCAAGGATTGTAATCATGTTCTTTTTCTTGATAAAAAGAATAGCTTGCTATTGTAAAAAGCAGTAGTTGTTCAAGAAAATCTATTATAGTGTTTGCCTGAGATGTTTCAGTTATTTCCTTACCCGATGGAATACAGCAAAGTACTGGTAGAAGAATATCCGTCTCTATTTCTGTAGGCAAATAATTGCTAATTCTTCTACTGGACTCGTGAAAAATGTTTGCTTTCTTAATATTAGCATCAATGCATTCCCAAACTAGTTTAGAATCAAGTACCCAGAGACCTTTAAGACCGTTAAAAAGAAAACATTTTACTTCATTATTAACATCAATAGATAGAGCCAAAATGTTTTTTCTAACGTCTCTATCGTTAATTTTTTGTTGAAGGACACAAATTGCCCGTGCAGTTGAGCGTCGGTAACCCATTGGAAAGATAGTAATTGGGTTGTTGATTTCTGAGGGCGGTAAGGGTCTTGTCGCAGCAATTAATAATTGTTTTTTGAACCACGCAATTTTTTCATTGTCCTGAATCCATTGCCAGTTATTAATCACTATTGCTGCAGCGAAAGCGGCGATAGCGTCAGCCCGCATCTCTGAATACTCCGTAGCGTCCTTTGGTTGGTAATTAGGATCATCTTCACTTACCAATTCATTAGCAAACTTAAAGGTAGAATCAATATCTGGAAAAGAAACGTTCTTATCACCATTTAACGAAGAAAGTGCCCAACCAAGAAAATTATATAGCTTAATATTAGTTTCAATTCGCGCTGTTCGTTCTTTTTGTTCTTCTTCTAATTCTGAGGGCATTTTGAATTGCATTACAACTTGCCCATTGATTTCCGAAATTTCATAGTTTTTTATTTCAGCTTGGGCTGCCAAAATTTTACAATCATCTAAGCGGCTCTCTAATAGGTCATCGTTCTGCTTTTCCTCTTCAAAAAATACAGGTACTTTGTTTGGAAAGTCCTGCATAGACTCTACAAGCTTTTGACTGAGACTTTTGGGTCCTAGTAAAATCCGTAGAATGAAATCTCTAAAGTCTAACCTTCTGTGAGGTTGTTGCGCTAATTCAAGCAGAATTCGATAATTGTTTTTTTCTCTTTGTCTATTTAAGGAGAAAGTCTTAGCGAACGCTTGTACTGAATTTGCAGCTGTTGAATCAGCAATTAACCGTTGTTTGTCGCATATCCAGAATGCTGGGTTCTGCAAAATAGGCAAAATAGTTTCCTGACAAACAGTGATATTTGCCAAAGCAACAGACCCGCAAACACCTACTGTGGCAATAGACTGTGTGTCAATCAAAACAGCCCTGAAAAGCTGTTGCGGGGTCTTTTTGTTATTCTTAATCTGTTCATTCATCCAATATTCTAGTGCCATTAATGCACAGGTGATCGTGTCCGGTGCTACGCTTGGAAACCTATACCACTGATAAACATGATCGTCTCCCCATAACTCAATAGTATTATCGTCTATTTTCAGTATTTGAGGCAGGGGTTTTCTGTTATCATATTGCTCTCTTTTTTTCCAGACCTCAGTTGCATGATTAACAATTGCAGTGATAAGTTCTAAACCTTTTTCTTCATGCAGCCTAAGAAAACCGAGAAATGGTCCTTCGAAATAGGTAGGTGGATTCCAGTGATTGTGCCTTATGCCTAACTCAAAGAAATCATGATACTCTAATTCATCATTTCTTTTATCAATACATAAAATAGCTTTTAGCAAGTCAGTTGCTACTTCGGGTAAGAAACGACAAATAGGTATCCACCCTTGCTCTAAAATTAGATCCTCAAAGCCCCAGTTTTCATGACTGCTATCTCTTAATGCTTTAGTTTGAACGAATTGTGATATATCTTCAACCAAACAGTTAGCGGCATAGAGTGCTGAAAGAATATAGCGATTTTTTGGTTGATCTTCATAATCGTGTAATAAACCATCGTTTAAAACGCTCAAGCTGAACAAAGCTATTTTCTTTCTAAGTGACTGATTATTATGATTGATAGAGCCTATCATCCATTTTTCGCAAATAAACGAGAATTCCTCAAGGACTTCGCCCTTTATTATGTCTTGTTTTTCTAGCAATAACTCAATGACTGCAACCCATTGGTTCTCATTAGGTATTGTCCAATATGCGAGATATTTCTCTAGTTCTTCTTCGGGCAAACCGTGAAAAATCGAATACACCGATGGATCAGGAGTAACACAGATGGTCCGCATAACCTTCAAAAAATCTCTCAGCAACAGGCTATTCTCAAAGAGGTACCGTTGTATTGTCGGCAATATCTCGAGAATCATTGGCGAGATAAGTGGAACTGTTAGTGCACTTTGACGATACCGGGGAGACAGACCTTTCTCTTTTTCCAGTAAGTTTAGAATATTAAACCAAGAATCAGGAGACCTATCGTATTCCAAAATGTAGGCTAGATACAAGGTAAAAGGTCGTGTTAATGAGAGATTATCATTAAACTTAAGCAAAAATTGGCACAAATCGTTTTCATTGTATTTCAATAACACGGTTGCTGCCCAATCTTCTATTACATCGTGTGAAAATCGAAGAGAATTCCCTTCTTTTATTACAAGCCTGTCAGATATTAAACCAGATACCGCTTCAGTTTCATTAATATCACTCAGGCATACTGTTTCACCCATAAGCGCCTTCATTACAAGAGCCAGCAAAATTTTTTCTCTTTGCTCAGGGCTTCCTACACCGTAGCGTGTTCCTTCACCTAATCGTACAATTTCGTTCCAATACCAATTGAGTAGCCATGACTCAGTAATTTTTGATGGCAAAGACTTTGAAGGCAGTGTTATATTTGGAAGGGTAAGAATGTCCAAGATTAAAGGAAATGATGTGAATTCCTTCAAATTTTCCTTTGATATAATGTCCGATAGTGCTGGAAACTCTTGTGAAACTTCTTTAATTTCTTTGTTGGATAGCCTGCCTACGTCTATTGTTTTAAGGGAACTATTCGCTAAATTCTTTCTAAATTCAGTATGAAGAAGAATATTTTGGGTTTCTGACGACCTGCACGTACATACAATTCGCCAGCAATAATCATTGTGACCTTTAGCATCTAAAATTGACCTATTATAGTTTCCAACGGATAAAAGAAGGTCATTGAGAACACGCTTTTTATCATCATCTTTAGCTCTTTCTAATCCGTCAATTAAGATGCAACGAAAGGGTGCTCCTCCAACAGCTGACAAAATTGCCTCAAAGTCATTGGTTACTTGGATAGATTGTAAAAAAGCGTTTAAAGATGAACCTGTAAACCTTGCTACCGAAAGTGCTATTATTTCGCCATCGCTTCTTAATCGATTTGCAAATAACTTTAACAGCCCTGACTTACCAGTCATTGGTTCATCCGAAATAATAACAACATTTGATTGCTTTACCGCCGATTCAAGTTTATCAACGAGTTCAGTTCGGGTAAACCTGATTTTAAGACCGATAGCATCATTTATTGAAGACAAAACTAGGTCGGTATGCTTTCGCAGGTTTACTAAATCTGAGCTAAAATTAGGTGCGTCATTTAATTCCACTTTTGAGCCAATTTTTGCACTTAGAGCTTGTAGAGTAACTGATCCAGCGCAACGAGAATATTCTTTTACAATCGAGTTTAACTCATTAAACAGCAAAATCGCCTGATTATAGTCACGCCTTCTTAAACAATTTAATAGACGATTCCAAGAATAAGTTGTATCTCTACTACCCTCCACTTCTAAATCAAAATCTAAAATGACAAGACATTTAAGAAAACGCCAAAGTTCGTCATTCTTTAAATCGCTTCCTTTTGCTTTTCCTAAAAGATTTCGCATTATCTTGAGATAATCTTGCTTTTCTTTTGAAGAGAATCCCGGTGATGACACTTTCTGTATAAATTCATCTGGATCGCTTGATGCTCTTGCCCACTCCAAAATAGGCTTAAAATGTTTGTCTAAACGTGGTTGAGAAATACCGAGTGCTATACACACTCTATCAGTTGCTTCATTGAATTTCCATAATGCGCTGTTAAACGTCTTCCAACAAGCATCTATTACCTCTGCACACACTGTATTTGTTGTCGCATCAGAAATGGTCAAATCATGCTTTACTTGAGTAGCAAGTCTCATTTCTTTAGTTCCATCACTTGCTACCACGACTATATCATCAAGTAAACAGCCTGCCCAACGCTGTTGGAATCGTACTTCTGCGCAAATTCCGTACTCAATACCCCGCGGGATTTCCTGTGATAGAAGCGATACAAGATAATATGTTCCAACCAATTGTTCAAAAGTTATACCCGACCCAGATGTTGAGAAGGGATTGCTATTGCGGTCAGTAGAGTTATTGTCAGCCGTTCTTATCCACTCTGGACTTTTATAGTATTATGTCACAATAAATATAACCTTTCAAGTTAGGTATCGATACCGCGTTAAACGCCGCCTAAGAACAATTAGAATTCTTACCGCATAAAAAGCACGCAATTAAGTAACTTTTCTTTTTGCCCAAATCGTCCTTCAGAAGCCTACAAGGCGATCACACGGTGTATCAGTAAACTGTTGCTCTTGACTTGGTCGGTAGAACAACAACAATGCACTGCCATCTGTTGTTGTTCTTTTGTTAGGTCAGGCTTTAAATTGAAAGAAGAAAAAATTTGTTGCTGCACAATTGTTTTTTCTTCTTCGCTAAAAGAAGAAGACAAAGCACTGCACACACGTAATGTCTTCTTCTTTTATCACTCAATGGCTAATCTAGTTTTGGAAAGAAGAAGAACGGATTTTCCCGTAGGAATTTAGCCGTTTTTCTTCTTCTAAACAAGTTACTCAAAAGATAGAACCAGGTTCCTGAATCGCATAGAATGAGGCGGTAGTTGGTTAGCCAGCCAAGAACCGTTTACACGCTTAAACTCCAGGAGCACCGCCTCTTTAGGCAAGAAAAAGATTTCCATGGCTTTTCATTTGGTAATCAAGTTCTATTTCATTTTTTCCCTTAGTCGGCAGATAGACAAGAAAGTGCCCTTTAGTTTGGCTGCCATGGCTGACTATATACATCGCCATTGGAACAATCTTAGAGTTCGGTTTCTTTATACCTCAGAGTATCCACCGTATCTTTAATGAAAGTTTTACCTTTACTTGTCAACGAGTAAACGCCGTTTGTTTCGATAATGTATGCCGCCTCGATTAAGGGCTTGATAAGGTCAGAAAAGTTATCTTCGAAGTCAACGCCCGTACCAATCCTAAATTCATTGAAAACTGCTGGCATATAGCTGGGTCGGAACGTTTTCTCCAGCGAACACACAAGCTCCTGCTTAGTGCTTAATTTGTCTTTGTAAATGGAGTACAATATCCAGTTTCGGAAGTTATCCAAGCGGGCCTGTTCAAGTCGTTTTTCGATTGGCAACTTGAACTTGGAAAACTCGGGCTGTTGCCCACTCATCGATTTGTCAACTTCTCGGGTTAAACTTATTCCATCAATGCTGATTCTAACAGCTATGAATGCTCCAACTATCGCATCTACCCAATATATGCCAAATATAGAGAAGATTACGCCCACAATAACAGCTGCCGAGGAATATACGCTGTTTTTGGAGTCGATAGATTGAGATATTAACGCGAGGCTCTGGTTTCTGTTTCCTACAACTCGCTGATAAAGCGAAAGAACAAACATCGATAGCATAGCTATGAGCTCAACGACAATTACCATTATGGGCATCGATATTGGAGGAAATATGCCGTGTACATTCTTTATTATAGAACTTGCTGAATCATAGAACAGAATAGCCGCTGTTAGAAACATTAACCCAAGTATGATTATCGTGCCAAGGATTTCTTTTTTAAGTTTTATGCCTGCCCAAACAATTGCTGAAGATGCTGTATCGACTGTTGTGTCTGCGCCATCAGCGATCAAACCGACGCTACCACTAAAAAACCCAGCCAACATTTTCAGTATAGCTAACACAAAGTAACCGCCGGTCGCGTTCCTTGCAGCAGCAGAGGGATTTAAAATCTGGTTTTCAATCCTGTGGACCAAACTTTCCATGTCATTGGCGATTTCTTCCGCTTGCACCCTGCCTTCAGCCGTTAACTCGTACGTAGCATTATCGGCAAGTTTTATCCATTTTCGGCTCGCCAGGTCATCGCACGTTGCAGCTACACTCAACGTTTCGGAACGTGCACGCCGTCCTCCTGTCTGGTTTTGGAAACCTGAGGTTTGCACGGCAGTTTTTTCTTGGAGTTGCAGCAGGGTTTGAGCGCCTTCTTTGCGAAGGATTAACAGTATGTGCTGAGCTAAATCGTTGCTCATTATCCGTGTCCTGTTTCGTGCCATGCAAATCACAGTTAATTTCTGCTGCTTAAATTAATGCGCGCGTTATTGCCCTCAATAAGCTTAACTATTGTTCGTTTAACAGATCAGCGAGTAAGCGACGTTCTGCTCTTCTTAAATGAACGGCTAAGGTGGAACTCGCAAGACCAAGCTTAGCTGCAAGTTCGTCTGCGCTTATTTTTCGGGGCGTATCAAAGTAGCCAAGCCTAAATGCTAAAGAAATAGCCTCTTGTTGCTTTTCAGTCAAGCAGCTAATCGGCGAATCAAGGGCGAATTTAGCGTCTGTCAACGACAGCACTTTGTAATTGATGGGTCCGTTTTCAAGGAATTCTTTAACCTTATCATTATCTCCGACAAGGGTGACTCTGACTTTTCCATCCCTGACAGCAACCGGCAACAGGGGGTACATCCCTGTTCTGCTGGGTGTTCCTGAATTTGGCTGAAACGTTTTTCCCTTGATGAAATAGATGCAAGAGCCTCTATCCTGTTCTAAAAGCTGATATTCGACGTTGAGGTTTTGAAGGAGTGATTTTAAGAGTTCTTCAACTTTCAAAGAGTTATCCTTGGGCTCTAATCTGAATATTGCTGCCGTTTCAGAGGAATCAAATCTTAAAATGTGAAGCACCTCAAATGATTTGATTTTTTTAATTGTCTCAAGCCTGTCTAATTCAGTCAATCCAGCTTTTTTGACTAATTCAGAACCGTCCTGCTCTCCGGACTTTTTGAGTTTCTCGATTTCTCTATCCTTAATTTGTTTAATTGCTTCGTTGATTGACCACTCTACAACTAGTCTGCGCATGTGATTTACATTACAGCTATTCAATAAATAAATGTTGCAACGAATATGCTCGCTACAAGCTTAATCCGCATGTCTTGGCATGATAGAGAAAAAAGAAGCGAAAAAACATGACAGCCTTAAACCCAAAAGATAATTCGTTACCAACAGGTAGGACAAAAGCCGACAAATACCCCATTCGGGCACTTGTAATCTTAACTGCATCTCTTCTACTTATCAGTTATGTGGAAACCATGGTTCTTCCAGGCATCCCGACAATTGTGAATGAATTGTCTACAACAACAACCATTGGGTCTTGGATCACAGCCATAGTTCTCCTAGTTGGCGCCGTGGTTTCATCAATTTTCGGCAAACTAGGTGATCTCTATGGAAAGAAAAAAATGATGCTTGTAGCTCTAGGGTTCTACACCGTGGGCGTCGGCATCGCGGGTTTCTCAACCAGTATTTACTTCCTAATATTTGCCCGAGCCATCCAAGGTGTAGGCTTAGCCATGATTCCACTGTCACTAGCGTTTTTGACAGATATATTTCCCAAAGAACGATTAGCTAGTGCAATGGGCGTCATTGTGGGCTCAGCAGCCATCAGCACTTCGCTGGGCTTAGTGCTTGGATCATACGTTATTCAAGACTTAGGTTGGCGTGCTGCTTTCCACATTGCGGCGATATTAAGCGTGATAGTTTTTGTCGCTGTCATAGCGGTCATAAAACGAGACGTCTCCTATAGAAAGTGCAAAATAGACTACGTCGGTGCCCTACTGCTTTCACTAGGAATAGCACTTGTGTTGATATACACAACGGAAGGACCAGCGCTAGGCTGGTTTTCACTTGAAGCATTAGCATTCCTAATTCCTGGGCTTTCATTGATAATTTTATTCTTCTACGCAGAAACTGTAGTGCCTGAACCGTTAATTCGGCTTGATCTTCTAAAAATAAGAAATGTTCTTATCGCTAATTTAGTTATTCTCATATCAGGCATCACGAACTTTCTACTCTTCTTTGTCGCCATAGAGTACCTTGAAGTGCCTGCACCTTATGGACTGGGTCTTGATGTCATCCACACTGGACTAACAATAGCGCCAGGCACAATAGCCATGCTTATAATGGGGCCGCTTGTTGGAAAGTTGGTGACTAGATTTGGACCCAAGCCAACACTCGCTGCGGGTGCAGGCGTCGAAATCGTAAGCTTTTTGCTGTTCATAGTCAACCGAGGAACCGCCATAGACGTCACAGTAAACATAATTTTCGGTTTTATAGGACTTGTCACTCTGCTGGTACCTATCTCCAACATGATATCCCTATCTCTGCCCAAAGAAAGCATCTCTGTTGGTCAAGGATTCAACCAAACTCTCAAGAATATTGGGTCTGCAGTCGGGCCAGTTCTTACAACGTCAATCTTGGCTTCATTCACCGTCGCAGTAACGAAAGTCGTAGGTGGAAAAAGCGTTATTGTCGCAACTCTGCCCTCAGCAACAGCGTTCAACGTTATCTTCGGAATAGGCATCGTATTAGCCGTTTTAATCATCGCGTTGAGTCTGGCAATCAAGAACGATGTTTTCAAGAAACCGAAACAGGATGTGTCGAGAACCCTTGAAAAGAAGACTGTACCTTAGAATGGAAGCCCGTTCCGCTCTTTAAATTTCCAATATTTTCTTTTCTTTTTCGCAACATGCTTTTTTATCGAACAAAATTTGCTTTAGAAACTTTTTCAAGTAATATTTTATTCAGCGTCTTTTAGTTTTTTTAATTTGGTTTTTTATCGACAACTCTAAAACTAGTCTGGCATAGATAGAGATTGGCGCGTTACCCTATATTTTATGAAAAAGCGAGTATATTCGCTACAAACTTAATCCGAAACCGCGACTATGTATCAGAAAATTACATGAAGTGAACAATAATGGACCCATCAAATATTATTTCGGTCGAAAACCTAGTAGAGGTCTACGCCGACAGCACAAGAGCACTTGAGGGAATCTCTTTTAATGTGAAAGAGGGCGAGTTTTTCGGGTTTCTGGGACCAAACGGCGCAGGAAAAAGCACCACAATTAAAATCCTCACCACGCTCCTCAAAAAGACGTCAGGGCACGTGCAAGTAGCTGGTTACGATTTAGAAAAATCACCAAAGGAAATCCGAAAAGTCATCGGAGTCCTCACACAAGAAACCATAATAGACGCTGACCTAACAGGCAAAGAAAATCTCCATCTCCAAGGTCGTCTCCAACAAATGCATGGTAGCGCCTTAGAGAAACGAGTCGACGAGTTACTAAAAACTGTGCAGCTTGAAGAATTCGCAAACAAACCTGCTGGCCGATATTCAGGCGGCATGAAAAAACGGCTTGACCTCGCCTCTGCCCTAATTCATAAGCCTAAATTACTTTTTCTCGATGAGCCGACGACTGGGCTTGATCCCCAAGCTCGTGCGTCAATTTGGGACTACCTGGATGAGCTAAACCGGGAAGAAGGCATTACAATATTTTTGACGACTCAGTACTTGGAGGAGGCAGACAAACTCTGCCGGCGACTCTCAATAATTGACCATGGGAAGATTGTTGCTGGTGGTTCGCCCGCAGAACTCAAACAAGCAATCGGACATGACACCATAACTCTTTCACTTAAGGATCCAAAAG
Source organism: Candidatus Bathyarchaeota archaeon (assembly GCA_963702095.1). Taxonomy (GTDB): domain Archaea; phylum Thermoproteota; class Bathyarchaeia; order Bathyarchaeales; family Bathycorpusculaceae; genus Bathycorpusculum. The sequence continues at coordinate 216,795 of OY969706.1, read as the reverse complement.
ATTCCTTGTTGAGATCTGAAACGAAAAGGATTTTGCAAGAAATTCCGGGGGTAGTGGATGTTACTGATTCAGACGGCGGTATTGCTGCTCATGCTAAGAATGCAGACGAAATAATAGCTGAGGTAGTTACGTCATTGGATCGCAACAACATTCGCCCGACTTCTTTGAATATGTCCTCTCCAACACTTGACGATGTTTTCCTGCACCATACAGGCAGAAGAATAAGACCCGAAGAACTCGGCAGAAAACCCAACGAACAAATCTTAATGTGAGGTAAACGTAGAAATGACCCTATTTTATGACATTCAATCTTTGTTCCAAAGAGCTTTAATAAAACTACGGAGAAACCCTACTCTACTGTTTGTCCACCTCTTCACGCCATTGCTGTTTCTGCTACTTTTTTCGCAGTTACTTCAAGTACTCGGCGTTTTTCTAGGACCGACTGGGAGTTACCTTGCTTATCTTACGCCTGGGATATTGGTGTTGAATTTAGTAATTGGTTTGCCAACGGGCCAGTCGATTGTGAGTGATCTTAACTCGGGGTTTCTTCAGAAAGTGCTTTTAACTCCTGTTAGCAGATCGGCAATTTTGCTTGGTCGTTTGATGAGTGACATACTCGTGCTCATGGCACAGTCAGCCATAATACTTGGAGTGGCAATGCTGCTGGGTCTTAGAATCGCAACCGGGGTCGGTGGACTCTTACTCATTTTCGTGACTTTTGCCTTCTTTGGACTTGCTTGGTTTGGGCTTTCACTTGCCTTGGGCTTGAAGACAAAGAACGCAGAAACTCTGTCAGCATTGGCCAATATTATAGCCTTACCACTTCTGTTTATTAGCAGCGGTCTCTTTCCCACATCAATCATGCCTCTTTGGGCGCAAACCGTTGCTGACTACAACCCATTGAGTTATGTCGCAAACGTAGCAAGGGGCTTAATCGAGGGCGGGTTGACTTGGAGTACATTTGCTTCTGCTTACGCTGTAATCGGAGTGATTGCGATTGTGACTTTCGGCGCTACTTTGTACCTATTCAGGAAAGTGGTCAGTTGAGAGGACTAAAATGACAACAGATAAACTGGTTACAATGCTAGTGCAGGACAACAATTCCTCATTTTTTTATTTTTCTAACAAGCCTTCTGTATTTTTGTTGAACTTGACTTTCGTTAGTCGCTTTTTCCAGTAATCTTTTATTTAGCAATCGTTTGCTCAAGTTTTATGCGAAGCAGGGACATTATTGCCTTAGCGGTAGCTCTAGTGGTTACCTGTTCGATATTTTATCCATTTTTTACTGGGGACGCTGACCACCAAGGAGGCATTTCTGAATTAATATTCGGACATGCTCCCTCGACCTGCTTTTCACAATTGTTTTTCATAGCTGCAATCCATTCTTCGAGCCATTTTTGCCCAGATAAGAATAGTCGACGCAAAAAAGTAGAGGCCAACGATAGCGGCTCTAAGCTTTCTGTCTTCAAGGGCAGAGAAGCAAATCTAAACCGCGCAATATTTACTATACTTGCTATGGAAGGACCAAAAACTATACTTGAACTGCAAAAGCAGCTAAGCAAGCAAAAAGGCCTTCATGGCACATATTATGCAAGTATAAATAAAAGAATTCACTGCTTAGAAAAAGAGGGCTATGTTTCGCCAATACAAACCGCTCAACCAGCGGTAAAAGCAGCCCTTTATGAGTTGCTCCCCAAGGCTCTGCTCGCTACTTTTATGAGCAAAAAAAGCCCTGAAGAAGTGCTAAACCAAATAACGGATAAAGACGCTATAATTATTCTATCTGATCTAATTCAGGCCTGCTCGCCAAACAAATAAAGAGTAGCTTCATCAAAATTTCGCTTTTTTATGCCAAAAGATATCTCTCAAGAGCGCATAATTGATATTTTTGATTAGTTTCCTTCGTGAGCCCACCAAGGAAACTCCTTGGCGAGCGCTTGAGGGAGTTTCCTTCGCGGCGGCAGAATTTTCTTAGCCTCAGCTTTCCATGTAGGCTTAAGGTGAAACTGTTGAAAGCCAAAAAAGTAACCGTTCAGGAAATCATCGCTGACATCGGCGCCATCCTAAACAAAATCAACACTGTGCTAAACGACCACGAGCAAAGGTTGCAGTTAATTGAGGAATTGGACTTGAAGGCTGAGCTTGAACTGCTCAGAAACAGGATTTTGGCTATTTTTGACCAAAAGAAGCAGGCGGAAGCTTTGCAGGCGTTCAAGAGTTTGTGTGATTTGCTGTGCATCACAGATTTAGAGCAGAACAAACCTTCCGTTTGAGGCTGAGATGGGGGTATGGCTGAACTTACACCAAACGCAACACTTCCACCGGATTGCGTATTTGGCACTAAAGTCGGTTCAAACTCAGGCAAGTCGGAGTCTGCAGACGGCTCCGCCGACGTCAGCCTCCAATGCCCACAGTGCGACTCCCCAAAAGTATGGCGCGACGGCAGCCGAATTTTTTATGGCCAGAAGATTCAACGCTGGATCTGCCGAGACTGTGGCATGCGATTCTCAGACCCAAACGACCTAGAGCAGGCAAAAAAAGCCATTGAAAATATTTCAACTGTTGATACGAAGTCATTAAAAACCTTCGAGGGCATACTAGAGGGTAGCCAAATATGCGTCATGGAGACGAAAAACTTGGCGGCAGAACCTCAAACAAATGAAGTTCTGCGGAGAAACGAAATTGACGTAAAAGGAAAAATCGTTGAATACATCTGGTGGCTGAAAAAAGGCGGCTACAGCGAACAAACGATTCTCGGACGCTCAAAACTGCTCTTGGTGATGACTAAGCGAGGCGCAGACCTCTACGACCCCGAAACAATCAAAGCAGTCATAGCTAAACAAACTTGGAGTAACGGAAGAAAAAACAACGCAGTCGACGCCTACTCATCATTCCTAAAGATGGTAGGCGGCAAATGGGACGCCCCACTATACCAATGCATACGAAAACTGCCCTTCATTCCCAAAGAAACAGAAATTGACCAGCTCATCGCAGGATGCACCCAACGCGTGGCAACCTTCCTGCAGATGCTTAAAGAAACAGGCGCAAGATGCGGCGAAATCTGGCAACTCAAATGGGACGACGTAGACTTCGAAAGCAAAGTCGTAAACATCACAGCCGAAAAAAACAGCAACCCAAGAGTCGCACACCTCAGCAACAAACTGTTGGAAATGCTTACGCAGATACCTAAAATCTACGGCGAAAGAATCTTTTCACATGCACCCATGCCAGTTGACCACTTCGGAACACTATTCTGCATACAAAGAAAACGATTAGCCCATAAGCTCAGCAACCCAAGACTGATGAAAATCCACTTCCACACCTTCCGACACTGGAAAGGCACCATACTCTACCATCAAACCAAAGACATCTACTACGTAATGCAACGCCTCGGACATAAAAACATCAAAAACACGCTGCTCTACATCCAACTCGAAGAAGCCCTCTTCCAAGGCGAAACCGACTACATCTCAAAAGTCGCTAAAACCGAAAAAGACGTCTGCAGCCTAATAGAGGCAGGATTTGAATATGTCACCGATTTTCAAGACGCGAAAATCTTTAGAAAAAGGAAGCTTTAACATGACAAAAAACCACCTAACATCGCCAGAACAAACCCCCTGTAGTTTATTTATATATGGTGCAGGGGGTGGGATTCGAACCCACGAACGCCTACGCGATAGGGTCCTAAGCCCTACTCCGTTGACCTGGCTTGGAGACCCCTGCACAGAGATGCGCGTATGAGGATAGTTCTTCCTCCCTAAATATTTATTTGCCCCAAAACTCCGTGCTTTAAGACGGTTTTGCCGTCGAAGGTTGACTCCCGCACCGTAACCTCTTTATTTACTATCGTATTTGTTTTGGGGGAAGAACAGAAATTTGCCTTCGTAGCCTAGCCCGGTGGGGCGTTACCTTGGTAAGGTAATGGTCGCGGGTCCAAATCCCGCCGAAGGCTCCATTTCTAACCAAATAAGTCTTAATCCGACCACTTTTACTTCCATGCATTTACTTCCACTTACTTCCAAATTCGAAGAGTGGATAAAAGCTAAGTATTCTGTTTCTTATGGAAAGGTAACACTATGCTATGCTAAGAAGTATTACCATTTGATTGAGGCTGATAGCAACCTTGCAGAACTTGAGCTGTTGTCTAATGATGTAAGAAGTAGTGTAGTGAAATCTTTACTTCTGTTAGCTAAATTCAATGGATGCTACAGTCAGTTCAAAGACAGACTGAAAGAGCATGGCATTAAGCTGTATAGACCAAACGCTCTTGATGCCTTCATAAGGATGCTTAATGTTAGTGAATCCAACATCATAGAGTACTACAAAGAGATTATACCGCTACTCAGAGACAATGAAAGATTATTTGCCAAGTTCCTTCTTTTTAGCGGTTTAAGAGTGAGCGAAGGGATAGAATCTTTTAACCTAATAATCGAGCTTTCCAAGAGCGGTAAACTGTCAGATTATTACAATAGCGATTGGGCTTGCCTTATGCACTTCAAATACCAAAAGCAGTTCATCAGAGGAACAAAGAATGCCTTCCTCACCTTCCTACCCCAAGATTTCATAGAGGAAATAGCCCAAAGTGAACCATTAACTTATTCTTCCATTCGTAAAAGGCTACAAAGAAACAACAAACCAATGCGGTTGGATGAGTTCAGAGATTTCTTCGGAACTCACTTAATCAGTAATGGAATCTTGGAAGCAGAACAGAACTTGGTTTGTGGGAGAATACCAATAAGTATCTTCATTCGGCACTATTGGAGCCCTAAACTTAAGGAGCTTGGTGAAAGGGTTTTTGGCGCAATCAGCTCTGTTCTGCCCCCTTCTCTCAAAGGGATTCATATCTCTGTTGAGTAGCCTAAGGGTTAGAGGTTTGGTTTCGATGTACTTTGGAGTCCTCAAAGACGAGTAACCACAGTTGGCGGGAAATGGTTACCTATACTATGAGTAACCATAGGTGGAAAAGAGTGGTTACCCCTGTGGTGTGCAAAACGGTCGAGAGACTCTTCAAGAAGAGGCGAGAATAACTCCTACTTCACATAATCGCTATTTTTTCAGTTTGGGGTTCATTGCTTCTTCGAGGGTAAGTGCGAACCATGCATTAGAGTAGTATCTTGATTCTATACAGAAGTGCTTAAACCCTTCCGAGGGCATGCAGTCAACAAGCCTTGGGTCAAACAGCACAACACCGTTTTCGTGACATTTGCCTATTATCACGTTACCCCTTAGAAGTTCACCATGCTTCATAATAACTGCCATTTTTTCGCCTTTCATCCCCTGTGGCGAAAGCAAAAACGTATGCTTAGCGCCAAAGATAGTTCCATACAGTTTAGCCTGCATCAAATCTCGTAGAGTCAACTCGTGTGCCTTTATTTCAACGACAATGGTTTCGGGAGGGCTTGGTTTATTACCTGTGCTTTTTATTACGTAGCCAAGAATATCCGGTCGCAACTCCTCGGCAAAAAGTTGTTCAAACAGGTAAGGGTCGGATTGTTTGAATTTTAACGGTTCGGAAAACTGACCTTGTGCTGTTATCTCAAGGTGGGGATTATCTATTTCGGCTTCGCTTAAACCAGTTTGAGGTCGGTAATCAGTACCCGGAAGTGGTTTACCATAAAGTCGGCTTTTATCGCAATAATAACTGTCAAACATTTTTTTTAGCGCTTTAACTGTAGGAGAGTAAAGTTTTTCTTCCAATTTTTCTCTTGGCATTCAACCGACCTTGTTTGGCTAATCGTTTCTTGAGCATTTAACTTTTTACTCGTACCGATGAAGTCCAGAGACCAAGAAAGCAACAGTCCTGATTGATGCAAGTTTTGAGTATGTAACTGAAATGGATGGGTTTAGGTTGTTTAGGAAGCGTAAGTAGTCAAGAATCCTTGACTGGGCTTAGTCCACAAACCTAAACAATTAACGTTATATCGGCTTTATGCACCTAATACTGTCATGGGTAGCAAGAGCAAGACTTTGGCATTAATGCTAACACTAATCATCGTTTTGTCATGCCTGACTATGTTAATGGTTAAACCCGCAAATGCTCAAACAACCCCAAATCCTTCCGTACCTGTTCCTTCTATTCCTGAATTTAGCGTCAAATTTGTAAACGCATCTTATGAGATACCTGCAAGTTCAACGATTAACCCTTATACAGGGCAAAACGAAACAAGCCCAAGTTCTTACATAGAAAATTACTCCATACAAGTTATCGTAAAGAACCAACCATTTACGCCACAATGGAATCCAGAAGGAAATTCTGGTTTTATTCCAACATTATATTATAACGTCCGTATGAAGGGGCATTTTGAAGATAATTGGAAAATACTTTATAGCCCTGACACAGACTTCCCAACCCAATCAAACTCTGATTATACTATGGTCTATTCAGAAGAATTCAATCCAAACGGTCTTACAACAAATTATCAGATAGACTTTCAAGTTCAAGCGTTAATAGGGGCAGTACATCGTGGCTACAACGCTTCTGCAACAAATCAATTAGATATGTATCCATTTGTTTTTGACGGTCAAGCAAGTGCTTGGAGTAACACGAAAACACTAACTATTCCAGCGAATTCTGCTTCACCAACTCCATCTCCAACTGTTCCAGAGTTGTCTTGGTTAGCGGTTGTGCCTCTGCTACTACTCGGTCTCTCTGTTGCCTTGATAGTTAGGCATCGAAAAACCGCTAAACCGTACAAAGCGTAAGTTAATGCTCGGTTTTACTTCTGATATTCACATAGAGCTTGCTGCTGTTATCACGCATGGCATCTGAGACAGGCTCACGCTGCCACCCAAATGCCTAAGGGATAGCAACGTGAGCCCAAGGATGGGGAAGGTATACCCGTCCTGTTTCTGTGTCAGTCTAAAGGTTGGCGCTTCTTTTCTTGTAATAAGACCCGTAAAGCTGCCCGTTTTGCTGTTGCCGTTTCGTCTGTGGGGTCAGTTAACGTCTTTTCAGCTTCAGTAAGGTAGGCTTCAAACTCGGCGTCGCTGAGATTGCGTAAGCGCTCGATTTCCTTTCTCTGCTCCACGATTAGCTTCACAAGGTCAAAGGTGATTGAAGGAAAGAGGTGTTTGTAGCTGCTCTTTTCTTCCAGTTGCTTGATTCTACGCTTCAGTGTCTTAGTCATATTGCATCCCAGCTTGCTTTCGCTCGTTCTCTTCTCTTTTTAGTCTGTCAAGCAGGTTTTCCCTCATGGGAAGAGGCTCAAGGATTCTTGTTTTCCCATGTTCGAGAGCTTCAAGTCGAGCCTCAATGTTTTGGAGTTCATCCGTCTTCAATAGATTACCATAGCTGTCGATTGCGCTTATCGCGATTCGGCTCCATGCCTGCTTAGCTTTGTCTGAGTTGCCTTTAAGCACTCTTTTTTCTTCAGCGAAGCTTATTATTGAGTCCAATACCTGAAATAGTCGCTTTCTACGCTCTTTGGGTTTATCTGTCAATGTTGGTTTCTGCCTGCTTTCTTGAGTTATCAACGCTTCCATTGCCTCCTTCACCTTAAACCGAATTTCTGAATCAATGCTAAGGCTTCTTTCTCTGGGGAAGTCGCTGTCCTTCGAATTTGATTTCTTTGTCGGTACAAGTCTAATGGTTCGGCTGGCAGCATGCCTTCAGCCCGATAGACCTCGTCTAAGGGCTTGGGTTGTTTTTGCCGTTCGCCATAGAGGTCATTGATGATACCTTGATTTTTCCCTCGCTCAAGCATCTCATTGACTGAATAGGGGCAGGCGCCAAGCACTTTTGGCAGTCTATGCAAGTAGGCATCTTTGGGCTCCATTTTAATGACAATCGGCTCAGTAGGCTTAGGCTCGGCGGATATCCAGCCTTTCCGCAGGAACTCTTCCATTCTTGCCCTAAGGGCTTCAGGGGACTGTTTCGGTTTATTGATTCCGTTGGATGCATTAGGCTTGAATTGGGAATCTGCATCTGCCTGTTTTCTCTGCTGTGCCTTTAGGGATTCAGCCAATTCCCTTATGTCAATCTCAATGTTTTCCTTGGCATACATTGAATCTACACTCATATAGCTCACTCAATCACCCCCTCGGTTGGCATTAGGTTTGGTATATTGGCTCGCCGCTGATGCGGCTCGCTATATTGTAGTGAAGGGTGCGAAGTGCCTTCGATTGATTCTTCAGCTTCGAGGGGAACCCAAAGATAAAATCGCTTCGTGATTTGACGGTTGTTTTTGGCTGTGAAGGCCTCGCTGCCTTGCTCAATTTCTTCCCTTAGCTTGAGGCTTTGGATTGACTGTTCGGCTTCTCTTGCATTGACATTTGCCATTCGCATAAGGTCGGAATGGTAGACTTTCTGACCGTTTATCGCATGGGTTTTGAGGTATTCTCTGACTCTGGTGAGGGGTTTATCCATATCAACATAAGTGGCTAACTCTGAGGCAGATACTAAGCAGGGTTTGAGGAAAGCCCATGCTCTTTGGACATGTCTCTTTTGCACTATTATGCGGTTGGGGTCAGGTAGCTGGGTTAGTCGATTAGTTGAATTAGTTGGATTAGAAGGGTTATGTGCGTTAGTACCCTCTATATTCTCTACTAATTCTACTAACTGTACTAATTGAACTAATTTACGAATTGAAGTCTTCCTGAGGGTTGAGAGCTTGCTAAACTCTCCAAGGGCTTCGCTGATGAGGTTTATGTCGGCAAAGGCTATGAGATAATTGAGGTATCTTCCTCCAAAAGCCTTGACATTGGCAAACAGGGGGTTTTCATAGACTTCATTCTCGATTTGATTGTAGTATGCCAAGGCTGCATCACTTAGCTCAAAGTATGCGCCTTTCTTGTCGATTTTGTCAAGGAGGGCAAAGTTTTCGGTTAAGCGAGCTTGAAGCTCAAAAGCCTCAGCCGTAAGCCTGCCTCGCGGTCTGCGCTTTGCCTCTCCATAGTTGATTATCCATCTGGGCAGTAGACCTCCATAAGTCATTTCCCTCGTCAATGTCTCCTGCAATACTTCAAAGGTGCAAGAGGACACTATGGAGAGGAAAGGCTTTTCGACGGTGAATTGGGTTTCAGAGCCATTTCTGCTTTTTAAGCTCCTTGAAAATTTAGCGCATGAGTGCAAGTCATTATAGACTTCTGCGAATGTTGCTTGGTAGTTTCCATTTTTTATGCCTTTGAGCAATTTGCTGAATTCGCCCATTGGCTGGATAATCTCGTTTTTCTTGCTCATTATTTCCACGAGCCTTTCGGGGCTTGCTACGTCATTGTCTGTTAGCCGAGTGGCTGGAATCGGCTCCAAACCCATTGTCTGACTTGTGGATTTCCTTGTGGTAGTGCTATCCCCTACATTGACCAGATACATGTTATGAAAGACTTCAGAGGGTTGAATATGGTTGGTTACCTCTCGACCTAAAAGGTGACCAAGGGTCAAGTAAGCCATCCCGACCCCATAGGTTGTTGGTGCGTCTGTTTTGGCATCCCAATATTGTTTGGTTATGCCAATGTGGCTTTTTTCTGGGTCTTGTTCAGTCATTGCTTTCACCTCCCTATTTAATTCGCTTGTATCTTGCGGCGTTTTCGTCGGCTTCCATCCTGATTCGGTCTCTCACAGCCATCCTGTAAAAACCTGAGCGGTCTATCCCCTGCTCTCTTGCAAGCCTATCCACTTTGTCAATAATGTCGGATTCTTCCCGAATCGTTACAAATCGCTCTCTCGTCGCCATATTATCACAACAGAGTACAATGTATTTCGACGTGTTTTTAAGGCTTATTGCACGAACAAACAGCTTTAAAGTTTTCTTTAAAGTTTTTAGGTTCAATATTACTATAAAATTAAAAAATAAGCTCAAATACCCTAAGGATTTCCTTAGGTTTTTCCTCAAGTTACAAAAAGTATATTAATACTACCACAGTAGTACTTTGGTAAGATTGAGGTAGCATAAAATGAGCCCTAATTACGAAAAAATGTCAATATCAATGCCCGAAGACATAGTCAAAAAGATTGATAAATTGTCAGAAGACTCTAAGTCTTCGAGGAGCGAAATTATTACAAAACTTGCCGAGTTTGGACTTAGAAAAATAAGTAGTGCAGACTCACTCGAACCAATGGATGTACAGCTTCAATTTGCAAAAGGTGGAACCCATGAATTCAAATTAGACTTCGACGACGAGGTTATTTTTAGAACTCCAAAAGGTGGAATTGTGCTTTCTGCAATGAGCACAGACGACTACATTGACGTTATGCCGCTCAAAAGAAATGGTGCTTTCCAATATGTTTCACTGTGGAACGCTGTTCCGAACAAAGAGCTAAGTCGATTGGGAAAATTCGCCGCATCTGCAACCTTGGTTTGCATAAGCTTAGAGACTACTCAAAGAGAAGAAAAAGTTGAAGCATTATACCACCCTAATAAAGAGTAAACAACGGGAGGGCATTCCAATGAAAAACACTCAATCCTATTTGCAATCTGCGGGTCGAGGGTTCAAATCCCTTCCAAACCAACGCTCATTTGAAGCCATGGCGTACATGGAGGCTAAAGAATGAAAGCTCTTTGTTCTGTTTGTGGTGTCGAAGGAATCCTACAACAGAGAGGGAACAGCCAGAGAATCCAGCATTATGAAGGATTCAAAAATGGCAAGCGCGTCTATCATTATCATAAGCTTTTACTTCCATCAAACCTTGGTAAGGTAATGGTCGCGGGTCCAAATCCCGCCGAAGGCTCCAACTTCTATTTACTTTGTTTTTTCTATTGTTAGAAAAAGGCAGAGGAGCCCCTTTACTCTTCTTCCTGTGGCTTTGGTGGGCGGCTGCATTTTTTTTTCAGCAACGGAAATGGGTTGCTGGCTGGTTGTGGAGCAAATCACAAGCAGAACCAAAGAATCCTTTGATTCCACTGATAGAGCGGGTCGAGTCAACATTTGATGACATTAAAAACATTCGACTTAACATTAAATTTCATGTTTCTTCAGAGAAGGAGGAGAAAATGAGTAGGGCTGCGTATTTAGCCTAAGCATTTGCGCAGTTTAGCCGACTCCACCAGCGCCGTCTTAGCCTCTGCATCCTGCTTTTGGATGTAGCTGAGCAAGAAATTGTTGGTAAAGTTTTCGTGTTTGCGCTGTGCTACCCCTTTCGGCCCCAGTTTGATGCCCATTTTCTGCTCTACAGTGTTTAAGTCCTCAAGCACCATGGTCAGGGCATCTTTGAGTTTTTCCTCGCTCATGCCTGCCCTCTTCGCGGTTGTGCGGCTCATCTCCAACAGCATGCTAAAGTTCTCCAGTGACACGTATTCGCCGACCAGTTTTAGGTCAAGGACCATTTTGAGGTAGTAGCGGTTCAGTGTCTGCCATTCCCTGTCGTTTAATTCAGCCAGCGCTTTGAGTCCGATGAATTCGGGGGGTAGTCCAACGCTGTAGAGGGCGGCGGCGAAGCTGATTGCTCGGGGGAGACATACGCCTGCGACACAGCGGCTGTAACCGAAGAGGCCGATGTGGAGTTTTCTTGCTCTACGCTGGGGCACATAGACGGCGACGCTGTTGATGAAGGGCGCCAACGCTTCGATTTGGCGTTCATACTGCAGCCTAAACTTGCCCAGTATATTCTGTAAGGTGTCCATGTCTTCGGTTCCGATGGCGGCTGGGTTGCCGTTGGGGAGACGTTGGCTGAGGCTTTGTATGCTCTCTTTAACCTGCTCGGCGGGGTAGTCATAACGGAATGCTGATTGGATGGTGACTGTGGATAATCCTTTGTATTCTTCGAGGAAGTTGTCGACGTTGTCGGGGGAGAGGTGTCCTCTGAAGGGTTTAGAGCCGACGCCTAAGATGGGGTGGATTTGGGTGTTCTGCTGCTTCTCCAATGCCTTAAGCTTGCTCAGGGCGATTTTGGAGAGCAAAACTGCGCAGATGAATCCGTAGTTGAGGGCGGGGTCGGATCGTGCGATGAAGACGCGTTGCTGTTTGGGCTTGATGGCTTTTAGGTAGGGCTCCACGATTTTGTCAACGTGTAGTATGCTGTCGAAGTCTTCGACCAGCGGGATTACTTTGATGGCTTTGGGTCTGACGTTGCCAATCCAGTCTTTCACCGTTGTGGATTCATAGAGGGCGGCGTCTTCTGCGGCTACGATGGCTTTTTTGTAGTAGTTGAAGAGCATGATTATTTCTTTGGCTTCGGTGGTGAATGGGAGGATGACTTCGAAGATGGGAGCAACTTCGCGCTTGTACACCATTGAAGCTACATCGAACGCCACGGGGATGTTCTGTAGGGTTTCTACTATTATTTTCTTTTCGGCGCCTTCGATTTTGGGGTTGGGTATGCGGTAGGTGAGGTATACGTCTTCGCCGATTGTGTGGCTGGCAAAATAATCCCAGTACTTCTCTAGAAGTTTGCGGGAAACGTGGGTGTCGGTGTCTTTGCCCTCTGAATCCCACATGACTTCTTGGCAACCTAGTGAGGCGTAGGCGCAGTAGGCTTCGTAGACTTCTGAGCTGCCGTTTATGACTTCGTCTTTGCTCCATTCAGGGTTGTTTGCGTTGTCAGGGTGCTGAGTGGACATTGTTCTTGGGATGATTCGGTTTTCGTCAGGACTGCCAGTCATACTTTTTACCTCTAAGCTAATGTTTGTAGCCCTGACAACAAGTAAACAGTTTTATTTTAATTTTCCAGTTCAAAACTTGTAAGAATTACGAAAAGCCGACTAATGGTAAGGTGAGGGTGTTAGCCCCTCTCTCAGTTCTTAGCTCAATTAATGTTCCAGCGCATATAAGGCATATTTCAAGATTCGACATATCCATGCGGCTACGGATTTGTGGGCCAAGAATGCCCATGCTCTTGCTCGCAACTGGGCGTGGATAGATGCATCTGCACCCACAACCACTTCCCATTCCGCTTCTCCATGACCCCTGTTAAGCGTGTTTGAAAATCAAAGTTCCCATCGGTTGAGGTGCCGTGCAAGGTAATGTCGGCTGAGAACCATGCGACTAAACCCGCCGCGGAGACGGAGAAGTCGGTGACGCCGATGGATTGTAATTCTCCCTGTGCCCAATCCCGCTTTAGGCTCTCGGTGAACTGGGTTAATCCGACTGCTTTCTCGTCGGCGCCTGTACCGATGGCTACCAGATCGGGGTCGGGTGCCCAGTAGGAGAGGGTTGCTTGGAGGTCTTTTTTCTTGAAGGCTTCAAACATTGCTTTGAAGGTTTGGGTTACTTCAGCTGTTGTTCTCTGATCAGCTTTCATTTTCATCGCCGTGCTAGCGTTGTATTGTTTGCCTTTTATGTTTTTCCAATCTTATTTTTAGCGAAAAGCCCCTTTTCAAGTTCCTGCTTATTCAAGCCCTTAATGATCAGTTGTTTATGTTTAGAAGTGAACCCAGCTGCAAGCTCCACCTGTGCATGCAAAAGCCTGGTGAGTTCTTTTATGATTTCTTTGTTTACTTTGCCCTTCTCTGGTTCCTCAGTAGCATAAACAACCACTTCGCCTCCGTCGAGTGCCACTTTGAATTTGGGGCTGTTGGGTTTAACGTAAATGGTTAATAGGACGCCGTCGCCGGTTTCTTTGATGCTCAAGGCGTGATGCACTCGGCGTCGCAGGTTGCGGTCGCTTTCTTCTTTTGCTGCTCCAATGCCCAGCTGAACTTGCTCCGTAACGTCGTGGGGTAGAATTTCTCTATGTCAAACTTGACTTTCTTAGCCCATTTCACGTAGGCGGTTGGGTCAATGTAGCTCTTGAGCGATGTGCCCAAGTTGTATTCTCTGGTGAGTTTGGTGAGTTCTAAGTCGAGTTTGGCTCGTTCAATGCGGGTTTCAAGCGTCTCAGTTTTTTTGCCCTCTTTCTTTTTTGCGTTGAGAATTTCCTGCATGTCTTTGAGTTTGGCTTCTTTCTCTGCGACGCGTTGGTCAAAGGTGGGGGGGATTTTGCGTTTGTGGTTGGCGACTTCTGCGACTTTGAAGTTAGCCATTTTCGCCGCATAGTTCTTTTTGTAGTCGGGGTCTTCTTTGGTTACGCCGCTTTTTTCAAGTTCTTCTTTGACGGTTTTGGTGCATCGCCAGGTACGGAAGACTTTGGCGGTGAGTTTAGGCATTTTCTCAGAGAGGAAGCGGCTGACTTTTTTGCTGTCGATGCCTTCGAAAAGGTACTGCTTGGTTGTGTCTTTGGAGAATTCCTCGATGTTTCTGATTACTGAGGGGGGTGCCGTGTACTCTTTTACCCAGCGGACGCTGTCTTTGCCTAAGAAGTCAAAGTGAAGGGATTCACCGTTGACTGTGATGTGTTCAGGGCGCAGTGTGATGGCGCCTACTGTGTCGGCTTCGTCAGGATCCTTTTCATCACCGACCCTCATGTTGGGAACAAGAATCAGCCATGAAACCGTCGCGACTTTGCGGCGTTCCTCTTCTTTGGCGTTGAGGTTTTTGAGTATGTGGGCTTCGATTTGCTTGATTTGTTTGCCCAGGGTTTCGGCTTTCTGGAACTTTTCTTTCTCGCGGTTTTGCTTCAAAAAAGCGGTGTCGCTAAACCAGACGTATTTGACTTTGCCTGTGAGTTTGTCAACCCATTTGGCAACATACATTTTGTTAGGTTCCCAAGTGACGTTCCACCCCTCTGGTTTAGGCGCGTCTGGTGAGAGGTTTATGGTGATGTCTGCTTGGCGGGGCCTTCTTTCCATTTGCCCCGCTGCGGGTGGTCGCCGCGTCCTGCAAAGAGGCAACTGGGCTCCGCGGTCCAGTTGGCAACTTCCAACCTTTGACCGTCGACTTCGGCGTAACCGTATTTTTCCTTGAATTCCAACCGTTTGACTTTGCGCTCTTCGGCTTGTTTTTTCTTTTCCTCTTTGGTTAGGGCTTCCTTTTTGGCTTTTTCCTCCAAAATGAAAGCGCGGACTTGTGTGAAGTCGATTTCGCTGACTTGGCTGCCGCCATTGTTCTGTGTGGCAGGCGCGTTTCCGATGCTGTCAATGTATTTTGGGATAAACGTGTTGAGGTAAGCTGCAGATGGGTTTTCCTGTTTGATTCGGTCGAGGAATTCCCGCATGAAGTTGCGTGTGAAAACCTTGTCTGGCGCGGGGATGGTTGTGGATAGGACTCTGCGGGTCCAAGCGACTGCCATGGGCTCGCTTTTCTCTGATAGTTTGATTGGTTGACCTGCAATTTTAACTGTGAACCCTTTGAGGTCGTAGGGTGGGACGAATATGCCGTTGTGTTTTAGGCTTTTCATAACATGCTTCATTTTTTTTCCTCGTCTGCGGCAAAGTTCTTTGTGACTTTGCTTATTTGGGTTTATAATCCTTTTGTTGCCGAAAACGTCAACTCCCAGTATCCCGTCTGCGTAGCTTAAAAATTTGGCGCTACAGCCACAGTTTTTGTCAGGAAAAAAGGGTTTTCTGCCGCTTCGCCGCGCGGTCGCACTGCAGCTTCTTATAGACTGCTTCGACGTTTTTGCGTTCCACATAGCCCTTGTGGGGTCGGAAGCCGCCGCCGAAGCCGCCGGGAATATGCATGAGTTCGTGGATGAGGGTTCTTTCCTTGTCTTCAGATGACATCCTGTCAAAGATCTCCGAGATGACCTCGATGGTGTAGGACGGCGGAAGGTTGAGTACGCCCTGCCAGATTCTGCCCAAGCCGTGGATGCGGGCGATGGTGCGGCGGGCTTTAGAGCCTCGGCTTCGGACGCAGAACACGAACTGGGGCACTACATGGTAGAATTCGCATTCCTGCGCCAACTGGTCAACCTGCTTTTTAATTTCTGGAGCCTCATAATACTTGATAGGCATGCCGCTTCCCTCTCTTCTGCTTATCCTGTAGGATATGTTGTTTTGGTTAAAAAGTTAAGCGTTCCCATAGCTGCATTCAAATTGATTGAAGTGTTTGTTTTTCTATTGTTAGAAGTAGTGAAAAGTCGGCCTTACACAACAACTTCTTAGGGGCTTGGCAGACGGCTGCTTTTCTGTGGCTACGTCTGGGTTGGCTTGCATACTGGTTGTGGCGATCCATAGACCAGCAAATTATTTAATCTAAAATTCAAGATGTGGAGCTAAGCCCTGTACAGTGCTCTTGTGTTTAAACTGAAAAAGTAAGCCTTTTTGTTTTAATCAAAATATTCAATTTCTGAATTAACTTTATTAATAGATTGCTCTTAATACATTACTTGCTGAGAGCTAACGCCTTAGCTCTTAGACACAAATTTGGGAGAATAAAAAATTGCATAGGAAACATATAATTCCAAGTTTGCTATTGCTTTCACTTCTTGCATCCCTTTTCATCGGTATTGCACCTGTTAAAGCAAATTCCACAGACTTATACAGCACAGAAGCATTAAAAGAGTACAAACAATGGAACGCATACACTCCAGCATACACTTTTAGTAAAGACTCCGGCTCAGTTCTTCAAGCTATGTCAACAGATAACGGCCTTGGTGACGCCTACATCTTTATGCCATTTGACCGAAGCTATCTTGACGGAAAGAAATTGCGAGTTTACTGGCAATGGTATTATGATTACTACGGTGATCCCGTAACTCTTGCCGAACTTTATGTGGTTGACCACGAACTCAACAGGCGACTTATAAATGACGATGAATTTAGGACGACAGTAGATAACGTACAACATCCAATCAGCGATTACACCTCTGTACTGGCCTGTAGCTACCCTGCTACTAGCAATGGCGGATGGATTGGTTGGAGACAAGATACATCGGGTATCCTAAATCTATCAGGTTTCTCAAGTTCAACTGTCGATGTTGTGATCAGAGGAGTAGATTTGTGGACAGCAGACACTACGGGGCTTCAGGTTTGTTATATACAAGTTTTAGATTCAAGCAATAATGTTCTAAAGACCTGTTATTTTGTAGGTCCAGTAATCATGGATCGAACAGATACTTCCTATGATTTTGGTTTATTGAGAACACCAAGCATGACCTCCTATGGCACTCTCTGGTACCCCCCCGAGTATGGCGGAGAAGCTGAACGTTCGATGTCAGGCACAGTTTCGTCCTATATTACAACTTATTTCGCTAATACTGGCAAATATAGCCCTTGCATCGATGATTGGGGAAATAGAAATGATGGAACATACACGGATACTGTCTATTATAATACATATGCGAACGAAATAGTATGCGATTATTCCTTAGTTATCTACAAAGGGCATTTCTGGCTGGATGACAGTGCTGGAGGCTGCGGTAATCCTAGCTGCCCCATCAACCATTGGGGAATCGTCGATATAAATGGTTACGATTCACTGGATCCTATAACAGACTATGAGCTTTTTGCTAGTGTACAAGCTGCAAAATCTGTAACGAGTCATACACGTGGCACACATGACTTCGTTTTTCTCTGGTCATGCGTAGAAGGGCATCCTGACAATGCTGGAGAAATCTCAGGAGATCACGCTTGGGGTATGCTTGCATCTTGGCTTGACATCACAGATCCTAATAGCGAAATGGCGGACGATGGATATGCAGACCCTGATCTCTCTGATCATGTTTTCATTTGTTTCACATCAATCTCGGCCAATTACAATGACATGGGACAATTGGATGATAGATATATGTCACAATTTGTTGTCTTATTCTTCAACACTCTTCTCCAAGGAGAGAATGTCAAAAATGCTCTTGACGACGCTTCATACTTTATAAACGGCGTAGACTTCGCAAATAGTGATCTCTATTTAAATCAGCAAGTAGTGTGGGATGCTGTGCATGGAAACTATACCACCACACAGTTACGTGTATGGGGCGATGGATATGCAACAATTCCAAGATAGAACGGTGAAAAAATGAACAAAAAATTAACAACAGCCATTCTGATAGCTTTCCTAGCACTAACACTGTCCGAGCCACTTTCATATTGCCGTGCATCTGAAGTTGAATCGCAAGCTGATCCTGAAAAAGTCCTAACTTTCTTAAGTAATGTTGTTAACCTCGATTTATCGAAGTACGAAATACACCTTAACTCTTTTTACACGACCAATCTTTCCGAAATCAGTTTAATTGGTGAGGCTGGATACATTCAAACATCTGGACGCTATGATTTAGATTATCTAGATTTCGAAAACCACGAAAACAGTCTTCTGCATTGTATCTTCAACTTCGCAGGCAGTAATCTATTATCCTGTAAGTTATATGCAACTTCGGGGTCGCCGATTTATACCAAAAACCCATCAGCCAATATTGTCAATAATGCAGCTGCATTCATGGAAAAATGCGAAGAATTTACCGGTGATAAAGATATAGCCATAATGCGAAACATGCTTGTCAATATAGACCCCTCAAAGGATTCATCGAAAATCGAGGGCAACTTAAAGCTTGAAGTATCATCAAATGGCAATACTACATTATTCCATTGGAAACCAACCTTCAACGGCGTGGACTACCCTGGAATAAACGTAAGCTTCAAGGACGGACAATTTAGTTCCTTTGCGGATAGTCGAAGCCTCAATTCTATCGGCGACACCACCGTAAACATTACCCGAGAGCAGGCGATAGATTTGGCATTAAAGCGGGCGGAAACCTTCTCATACCGAATGGACGATGGCGAAGTAATCTCAAACTTTTCAATAGTACATGACTACATCCGTGCAGAACCGTTTTCTAAGAGCCGCGGTGAAGATAGAAGTTTGCATCCGATCTGGGTAGTTTATCTGCCGCTAAGCGAATTGTACCCTTACTTTGTAAGTCAAATTCGTGTTCAGTTGTGGGCTGACAGTGGCGAAATAATCTCTTGTGTAACTTTATCTGGCGGAGGGTACATTCCGGATAGTTCACCTAGCGCCTCCTCTTCGGTTGACCCAACCCTCTCTAAGGACCAAACTGTTGCAGAATTCAACCAGTTTCCCCTTGCATACGTCGCTGCCATCTTAGCTGCTGTCTTGATTTCAGCTGCAATCATTGCAGTGGTGCTTAAGAAGCGAATAAACAAATAACTTCCTCTTTTTTATTTTTAATCAATCACTAAAAATTAAGTGAGCTTAGTGAGCGGCTGTGTTTTTGGGTTTTGTACCATAGAGGGGTTGCAGGCGGGTTGTGGAGGTTTCTACAAGCAGAACAGCAAGTTTCGACCACTAAGAAGGTTAACCGATGAGTTTAGCCAAGTAGGGGATTTTTTTGAGGGGGTAGATGATGGCGACTGTAAGGCCGAAGCTTACCACGGTCATGTAGAGCACGTCCACTATGAAGATGTAGGTGTAGGGGAACGCGAACCCCAACAGCCCCAACTGCAGCGTCTCCAAAATCATGATATGCAACAGGTAAATCGGCAGCGTGTTTTGTCCTATCCAGTGGATTACGCCGTTGACGGTGGGGTTTAGGCGGTCCATTTTGCTCTGCGGAATTCGGGTAAGAAGGATGAAGAGGGCGGCGGAGGCGATTATCATGTTGAAACTCAAATAGCCGTGGAAGAAGCCAGTGTAGGATTCGCCCATACTGGCGGTTAGCAACCAGTCACCCAAGATTGCCACCAGCAAACCCCCAAACAAGCCCAGATAAGCCCAAAGGGAACGGATTTTGCTATTGACGAGGTAGATGCCCAATAGGAAGTACCCAATCCAATCCAGCACCACAAACGACAACGGGTTAAAGTTGAAGGTTGTGAAGGTGTGGATGATGGGGCTTATGACTGTGCCCACAAACCAGAGGGCAAGCAACACTGTGAATTTTTTGCGGTCTACATGCTTGACAAACACTCGCAGCATCGGTGTAACCAAGTACAACCCCACCAACAAGTAGAGGAACCACAGCAGCGGGTAAGAGCCAGATATTAGTCCCTGCCCGACGTTGTAGAGGCTAAAAGGGCTGCCTCGAACGCCAAAGCTCCAGCCGAAGTAGATTATGGTCCAGAAAATCATAGGCAACCCAACGCGGGCGAAGCGTTTCTTGTAGTAGACACGCATGGGTTCGTCGGCTTTAGCGGGGTTAAGCAGCAATGCGCCGCTTAAGATTATGAAAAGGGGCACGCCTAGGTAGCCAATGGCTCCATAAACGTCTGAGGCAAACCAGTCAACCATAACAAGGGGCGTTATTTCGCCTGGAATGCGGAAGGGGAAGCAGGAGCAGTGAACCAGAACCACCATGAGGATGGCTACGGTGCGGATTAAATCAACTGGGTAATCTACAGTTACGGCTTTCTGCTCCAAGTTTGTAATCTCTGTCCCCCGCAGCCATACGGATTTTTTAGGGTTGGAGGTCAGTTGAGGTTAAAAAAGTTAAGTGCCCACAGGCGTGTTTTGGCAAGGAAATCACCCGATTAACCGATTCACTAGGGGTATTTTTTTAAGCGGATAAACTATCAGCGCAGTTAACCCAAAAGTCACTAACGTAAGCAGGGGAATCTCCACAATTGGACTTAGCACCGACATGTTCAAAGAAAGCCCCAAATAGCCGTTTTCAAGGACTTCCAAAACCATGATGTGAAGCAGATAAATTGGCAGTGTGTTTTGGCTTATCCAGCTTACCCCTCGATTAAATGTAGGATGATTGTTGCCTGTTTGGTTTGCTGTGGTGCGCATTAAGATGAGAAACAGTGCAGCCGACGCCAAGACCAAAGTGAAGTTGAGGGGTTGATGGAAAAAACCCATAAAGTTAGCACCCAAAACAGCAGGCACCAAACCATCCGCAACAACAGTCGCCACAAGCCCCCCAACTAAACAGGCGTAGAGCACCCGAGACGAAACCTGTGTCTGCAACAGATAAATTCCTAAGAGATAGTATCCTGCCCAACCGACGAAAATGAAGACGTCGGCGTTGAAGCCTAATCCGCCAAATGCGTTGACGAATGGAATCGCAAAGGTGCCGACCACCCACAACGCCAAGAAATACCTGAATCGGCGGTGGTCAAGGTTTTTTACGAGTACACGCAGAACAGGCGTAGCCAAGTAGAGCCCTACCAAAAGGTAGAGGAACCACAGGTGATAGTATGAACCGCCCAGCAAGCCCTCGGCGACATTGGTTGGCGTAAGAGCGTAACCGTGGATGTAGTGGTCCCAGGCAAAGTAGGCTACGGTCCAAAAAATCAAGGGCAAACCTATGCGTGCAAGCCTTTTCTTGAAGAAAACCCCAATTGGCTCATCAGCTTTCTCAGGATTAAGCAGCAAAACACCGCTAAGCATGATAAAGAGGGGCACACTGAGGTTTGCAACTGCGCCATACGCGTCGGTTGTCCACCAGTCAAACATCGCCGCTGGAGTCATTAAGCCTTGGACGCTGAAGGGAAAAGAGGTTACATGAACCAAAACCACCAGCACAATAGCTACTGTGCGGACAAGATCCACCGACAAATTCAAGGGTGCATTGTAAGTTTGAACAGATTGCCTAAGACTTCACCGATATATCGCCCACCCAACAAAACCATCCCATTTAAAAGTGACCGACATAAAACCAAAAATTCCCAAGCGAACTAACCGAGCGCCTTAAGGAGCATTAGCCGATTACTTTTGCAGCACCCGGAATCCTTTTGAGAACAAAAACCAACCCCGCCGAAACAGAAAACACCAGTAAAGTGAAGACGGGGATGTCGATGAGGGGATTATACGTCAGGGTGTTTAGGTAAACGCCGAAAACCTGCATTGTCAAGACTTCGAGAACTATCATGTGGATGAGGTAAATCGGAAGGGTGTTTTGGCTTACCCAATGAAGCACACGGTTGACCTTGGGTCGGCTACTGAACACTGAGGCTTTTACGGTGGTTAAGAGGAAAAACAAGCCTGCGGACCCCACTATCATGGTGATGCTCATGTAATTATGCAGGTAACCTGTGAACTGTTCGCCAAAGGTTGCGGTGAGGAGCCAGTCGCCGATGATGGCGCCTAAAAGCCCCACAGCAGCAAAGACGTAGCCGGTTTGGCGTCGGAAGTTGCTCTGGAGCAGGTAGATGCCTAAGAGGAAGTAGCCTATCCAATCAAAAAACATGAAAGAAACGGGGTCGTAGGTGAAGTTTGTGAAGGTGTGAATGAAAGGGGTAAACACTGTACCCGCAAACCATAGGATAAGCAGGTAGGTGAATAGTTTGCGGTCTATGTGTTTTAGGAGTATTCGCAGAATCGGCGTTACAGCATATAACCCCATAAGCAAATAAATGTACCACAGATGAGGGTATGCCCCTGTGAGGAGCCCCTGTCCCACGTTGAAGAGTGTTAAGGGCTTTGCGCGAACGCTGAAGTCCCAAGCAAAATAGAACAAAGTCCAGAAAAAGAATGGCCAAGCGATGCGGTTGAAGCGTTTCTTGTAGAAATCCTTTAGGGGTTCATCGGCTTTGACTGGGTCCAGTAGCAGAGCGCCTGTTAACATAACAAACAACGGCACCCCCACCGTGCCCAGAGTATTGTAGATGTCGGTGGTGAACCAGTAAACCACGTCTGTGGCTGTGATTCCGGGGCCCGGTATTGGGTAGGGGTATCCTGAGGTGTGGACTAAGATGATGCCGAAGATGGCGACGAAGCGGATTAAATCAACCGAGTAACCGGCGGCTGGTTTAGGCTCCAAGGTATCCCCCACGTTCGCACCCATCGCCCACCAATTTGGGCGGATAGTCCTAATAAAATTAATGAAGAACCCGCCGAGCCCGCCTTAAATTTTTCCTGTTAGAAACTTTTTGAGCTCCATCCAAAACGTCGCCACAAACGCCACACCAATCACCAATACCCAATCAGCCGCGTTAAGCGAGGTTATCTGGATTGCCGACTGCAAAGCGGGTAATGTGGTGCCTGCAAGCAACACAACAAACACCACCAGCGCCCACAGCAGCATAACCTTGTTGGAGAGGATACCCTGTTTTAGTAGCGGCGCGTTTTCGGAGCGGAAGTTGAGGGCTAAGAAGATATGGCCAAACATCCATGTTGCAAAGGCAACTGTTCGCGCGTAAATTGTTGCTTGTTCGACTGTCATGGTGGAGAGTCCTGTGTAGTATGTAAAGAGGTAGGTGACTGTGACAGCTAAGAAGAGGCTCAATGCACCCAAGAACAGGGGTCTTAGCATGCGCCAATCCATGAAGGGCTCTTTGGGGTCGTTGGGCGGCTTTTTCATGGCGCCTTTCTCTTGTGGCTCTGCAACGAAAGTGGCTGAGGCGGCTAAGTCCATGAAAAGTTCGAGCACGATGATTTGGATGGGAGCAAAAGGCAGGGGGATGCCCAGTATGATTGGGACAAGGAAGATGGATACCAAGGCGACTTTGCAGGCTAAGTAGTAGCGGACGCCTTTTCGGAGGTTGCTGTAGAGGCGGCGGCCTTCGCTAACAGCGGTTTCTATAGTGGCGAAGTTGTCGTCGGTGATTATCATGGCGGCGGCTTCTTTGGCTACATCGGTTCCCCGGATGCCCATGGCTATGCCGATGTGGGCTTCTTTGAGGGCAGGCGCATCGTTTATGCCATCGCCTGTAACCGCCACAATCTCCCCCATCTCACGCAACAACCGAACCAACCGCAACTTGTCTTCAGGAGTTGCCCGAGCAAACACACTGGTGCTCCTCAGTGCATCCTTCAACAACTCATCGGACATCGCTGCGATTTGGGCGCCAGTTAACACTTTTGAGTTGTTTATGCTGACTTGTCCCGCGACTGTTTTGGCGGTTTCAGGGTGGTCGCCTGTAACCATGATGACTCGGATGCCTGCTTGTTGGCAGGTGCGGATGGCGTCTCTTACTTCGGGGCGAGGTGGGTCAATGAAGCCTATGACGCCGACTAAAACGATGTCTTGCTCCAAGCCCTCTTTAGCGTCTGGGGCTAAGCGGTGGTAGCCAAAAGCCAGTAGCCGTTCGCCAGTGTGCGCCATCTGCGCCGTGACCGTTATGACTTGGCTTCGCAATTCATCTGTCAGGGGGCTCTCTTGGCCTTCCAGCAGAATCCGAGAAGATTGAGCGAGCACTTTTTCGGGGGCGCCGCTTGAGAGCACCACGGTTGAGGCGCCATACTGGTAAACGTATGAGGCTAATTTGCGGTTAACATCAAAACTTAACTCATCCTTGAGCACCCAGCCCTCAGTGAGCGTTTTAACGTCTAAGCCCCCCTGTTTTAGCCGCTCAAAAATCGCATTCGACAACGGATTACTCAACGCTCCCGCGGCGTCGCTGGCGAGAAACGCTGTTTTCAGGGCCGCTTTCTCGTTTTCCTTAAACTCGGCAGAGGCATGGATGGAGCCGTCGAAGTAGAGGTGCTCAACCCTCAGCTTGTTCTCGGTTATGGTTCCAGTTTTGTCGGTGGCTATAACGGTAACATTACCCAAAGTCTCTGCCGCACGAAGCCGCTTCACGATGGCGCCTCTGCGGGACAACGCGTAGCTGCCGACGCCCAACACCATAGTGATGATTATGGGCAATTCCTCGGGGATAACAACGAACGCCAAGGATAAGCCGTAGAGGACAGCTTCTGCTGGGCTAGGCTGCAACCCACGGGCATAGCTTAGCAGGGGGATGAGTATTGCAAATAAGAGCGCCACCCAGACCAGAGTTTTGGATAGTTGCTTCATAGCCAACTGGAGGGAGGTTTTGGGTTCTTTGCCTGCTTTGGTTATGCCTTGGATTCTGCCCAACTCGGTGGCTACGCCTGTCTGGGTCACCAGGGCTTTTGCTCTCCCCCGAGTAACAACGGTTCCAGTGAAAACCATGTTGGTCTGTTCAGTGACGCGAGTTTCTGGGGGTAAAACTGCCGTGGCGTCTTTGGCGACGGGGAAAGATTCGCCGGTCAGGGAAGATTCATCGACTTCTAAACCGTAGGATTCCAAGATTCGCGCGTCCGCTGGAACTCTCTGCCCAACTTTGAGGAGCAAAACGTCGCCTGGAACCAAATTAGCTGTCTGTAATTCCACTGTTTGCCCGTTGCGAAGCACAGTTGCCGTAGGTGGCGCCAGTTGCCTTAGCGCGTTTACAGAGCGTTTGGCACGGTACTCGTTCCAGACTTCAGCTAAGACGAGGATGATTATGATTACGATGATGGTTGCGGCATCTTCAAAACCCGTGTTTGCTAGGAACCCTAGGACACTGTATAATACTCCGATGGCTAAGAGTAGCAGTATCATGGGTTCGGTGACTTCCTCTTTGAAAATATCGAGGAACCGTATCTGCCGCTCTTCCACTAACGTATTTTTGCCGTATTGGTTTAGGCGCGCCGTTGCTTCCTGCTCAGTTAAGCCCCGCTCGATGTTGGATTCCAACGCCGAAACGGCTTCATCTGGCAGTTGGGCATGCGGCTGGCTCATCTTGGCACCTAAACGTTAACAAGATATGTTATTTGCGGAGGCGCATACCCTAAAAAGCTTGCGACAACAATAAATAAAAAATCCGCTTGCAGGGACTAGGTTTTTTCGCTGTTTCTGTCCATCTCTGCTGCAAAAAAGGGGTCTTGGCAAAACAAAAACATCCGCAAACCCTGACTGTCAGCGATGAAAACAGCTGACCAAAGAAGTCTCTAACTTTTGGCCTTTTCTAATGTTGTTGTTGCTGAAGGTTCCTATACACAACAACAACCAGCGGGTTCTGCAGGCGGCTGTGTTTTGGATTCTGCGGGTTTCTGCAGTTGCTGGCTGGTTAGGGTGGATTCTGCAAGTACATGTGCTGAAACATACTTTTGGTGCCAGACGCGGTTTTTTGCGTCTTAAGCAATCGCCAAACATCAATTTAGGTTTTGCAACCCTTAATACGTCATTTATGCAAAACTTTATAACAGCGCCGAACGTTTTGAGTTCTAAAAAGGTAGAAGCAAATGAAATTCGGCACATACATGTTTGAAGCAAAAAAGGTTCCAGGCTTCGACTTTGACCTTTTCCGCACTAAACCTGAAGTCGGAAGACGACTGCCCCCCAAAGCTGATATGTACAGCAACGTAGCAATCTTCGGCGACAACGTAGCTGCACGCCTTCACCCCGATTGGATTAGCCAAAGCGACCTCGGTCCAGCGTGGAGAACCAACGACAACTTCAACGTACGCTGGGAAGTCCTCTGCCAAACACAACCAGAACACAGAGCAGAACAACTCGACTACATGGAAGACGTAGCGCGCAAAAGCCAAGGCGTTTGGCTCAACAGCATCCACTTCGCAGAACACGGCCACTGCACATGCCCACGCTGCAAAGCACTCCACGAAAAAAGCGGCCTCTCATGGTACGAGTGGAGACGCAAAGAAGTCACAAACTACATGGCAGCAACAAGCGACCGCGTAATCAACAAAGCCAAAAAACCACTCTACATCGGTGTCCTACCAGACCCCGTTACCAACTATGAACGCTTCGGCGTCAACTTCGATGACATGTTACCACTCACAACCGAAATGTTCGTAGTCATGTTCAGCAAGAACTATGCAACACCTTGGTACTGGGAAATGCTCACACGCAACTTCAAAAAACTCTTCAAAGACACAAAGCTAAACATTGCACTCTACGTTATCGGTCCTGGCGACGATCCAAGAGAAACACCAACACCAAGCGAACTCCTCACAGTCTCAGTCCGCATGGCACGCGCAGGCGCTGACGGTTTACTATACCTCACAGACAAAGCAGCACAGATGCAGGAATTCCAGAAGAAAGCCATCGCAGAAAAAGACACACGCGAACGCCTAAAGAGTTACGGCGGCAAAGCAGGCCAAG
This sequence comes from Candidatus Bathyarchaeota archaeon, assembly GCA_963702095.1. Lineage (GTDB taxonomy): Archaea > Thermoproteota > Bathyarchaeia > Bathyarchaeales > Bathycorpusculaceae > Bathycorpusculum. Next base: position 190,301 of record OY969706.1, on the reverse strand, counting down.
AAGTCCTCGACCTAGTCACAAGCTGGGAAAAGCTCTTCTAAAAATAAGCAAGCACGGAACAAAGAAGCAAAAAGCTGTCGGCAGTCAACCATAATTTGGTTGAAAGCCAAGCTGACTTTTTTATTTATATCAATTTAACCCAGTTTTAGAGGATATAGCCCAAGTTCTTCTTCTGGGTGTCGTTGATTTCTTTCATTGATTCGTACTGGGCTTCGATGAGGATTTTGAGGGCGTCAATGTTCTTTTTGATGTCCTCCAACTCAACGCCGCTCTGTAAAACACCTGATTCGACCAGTTGATTCTTCATTTTATCCATTGAAACCTCAAGCACTTTCACTTTGAAAGCGAAGATTTGCAGGGAGTAAAGTAGGCTCAACTGTGAATTAAGATGTTCTAAGCGGTCCAACTCTAAGGTTTTCTTTAGGAAGGCCTTGATTTTCTGTTCCTGTGTAGCTTCAGGCGACTGTTGAAGCTGCTCGTAGATGGCTGATTGTTTCCAGATGGCTTCTTTGGTTTCATCCGCGTTCTTCTGAACCCGCTTAGAGGTTTTATCTAATAATTCTAAGACTTCATCCAACCCAGTTCTCCCCCAACATCCGTTAGATTTACTTTCAAGGACTGTGAACCAATTATATAAGCTTAAATAACACCGGTTCCTTACCCATTTAGGGATAGCCCAACAGTTTTAGGTTTAGTTTTTTCGGAGTAAATCTGGTTGATATTTGGGAAATAGTTATTATTGGAAAAAACACCACGAAACCTTAACAACCTATGAAAATAAACTCTTTAGCAATTTAAGGCAAGAATTGTCGAGCAAGAGCTGAAAGAGCTCTGATAGATTCACGATTACAAAAGTCGTGATTGCTTTGTGCATTTCTTTTCTTCCAAAAGATATCTACCAGAGCCCCAGCAAACCTCGCCGACACCAAAAACGGCTCAAAGCTATCTTTCTAGGTCAAGAAGCGGTGCTGTTTTGAGCAGCTTTAATCACAAGCGTCTGCCTTGGGTTATAGCCCAGTTTCCTCAGCGACGCATCAATAAACTCGATTTTCTCGGGGTCAACCCGTATCAACCCAGCCGTCTTGGGGAACTCTTTTAGACCCAACTCGCCCGCGGTTTTTTCCCAGTTATAAGCCACTAAGGCTTCATTGAATTCTTCTATGTTATCCCTTATGATTATTTTTGCTTTCCCAGTTATCTGGGCTCCCATGGCGGTTTCCCAGCCTTTGTAGGGCAAAAAAACGCCGATGCTAACCTGTGGGTTTTCGACTATGTTTTTGAGTTTGGTTCCTGGTTCCCCAACAAAATACATGGCGAGCCCTTTCGAGCGGTACTCTATGGGTGTTGCCCTTGGGATGTCTGCGCTGCAGGTTGCCAGAACACACATGTTCTGTGCCTTGAGGAAACCGATGATGTGCTCTTCTAAAAGCGCATATTCCATTTGCTTGTTAGGTAGAGAACTCATAGAAACACTCCCACATACTGTGAGTTGATCGTCTAAGTAAAAGCTTACCTTGAAGTATCAGTCAGCGCTTCGCATTCAAACCAAACTACTCTCCCAGCCAAAGCCAAGGAATATGCAGTTGACAGCGGTTTTGGGTGCTGTCTTATGTGGTTGGAGTAGGGGATTTTCTCTCTGCATAAATATTCTCTGATCATGCATCCGCTAAAAAGAATAAATAGTAAAAAATTAAAAGCGTGAAGACCTAATTGTCCGATTAACAGGTTGAGAAGCTTGGCGATTTGGGTAACTAAAGCAGACGGCTATAAACAGCAATTTGACAAAGAAAAGATCGCGCAGACATGTCTCAGGATGGGCGCCAGCCGCGAGGTCGCTGACCAAATCGCCCAAAAAATCGAAGGCACCCTCTACGAGGGAATAAAAACACGAGAAATTCTTAGATCAATCTTTGCTTTGATGCGCAAACGCAAACCCGCCGTAAAACACCTCTTCGACCTAAAACGCGGCATAAGCCTAATGGAGCCCAAACCCGAATTCGAAGCTTTCGTTCGAGTAATCTTAGCTCACAGCGGCTTTGTGGTTCAACCCAACATAATTCTCAGGGGCTTATGTGGGGAACACGAAGTAGATGCAGTAGCCAGCAAGGACGGCTTAACTTATCTGGTGGAAGCCAAACACCACATAAACTACCATGCCCTAACTGGGCTGGATGAAAGCCGCATAGCCCGAGCAATAATAGAAGACCTCACCGACGGCTACAAACAGGGTGCAACCAGCATCAAAATCGACCGAGCCATGATAGTCACCAACACCCGATACTCAGAGCACGCAGTAGTCTATGGGGGGTGCCGCGGCATTGTGCAGGTAGGCTGGGATTCTCCTGCAGGTTTTGGATTGAGGGAAATGGTGGAGAAGTATAGGCTGTACCCGTTGAGTTGCCTAAGAGGAGTAAGTACAGAAACAAGGCAACGTCTAGTTGAGGTGGGGATTGTACTGATTAAGCAGTTGCTTGAGCAGGACAGCCACTACCTTGAAAGGAGAATCGGGTTGTCACAGCAAGAAGTCCTGTCGCTTATTGAGAAAGTTAGGCATACAACAGAAACGCTGTGGCAAGTTTGAGGCGTTTAGCCCATCGAAACCTTGTTAGTGCAAGAAAATATTCAAATAGCTTCCCCGCCATCTTTTTGTTTAATGAGCTTAGATAATTTTACGGTTAAATCTCAAGAAGCCATCCAAAAGGCTCTCGAGATAGCTACATCAAAGCAGAACCAAGCCATCGAACCCATCCACCTCTTAAAAGGCATGCTGCTCGTCGACGAAAACGTCGTGCCTTACCTGCTAAGGCAATTCAACGTAAACTTGGACACATTCAACATGTCATTGGACAGGCTGCTTGATGGACTGCCTAAAGTCACTGGTGGAGAACACTACCTATCTTCCAACTCCAACAAAGCCCTCAAAAAAGCCCAAGAGTATGCTGCTGAGAGCCAAGACAAATTTGTCTCCATCGAACAGCTGCTTTTGTCGCTCCTATCCGTTAACGACTCCGCTTCACGACTGCTACAGAGTAGTGGGGTATCGGAGAAAGAGCTTAAAGAAGCAATTAAGCAATTGAGAAAGGGATCAACTGTGAATAGTCAAACAACAGATGAAACCTACAACGCCCTAAACCGCTTCGCCATCAACCTAAACGAGCGGGCGAAAACGGGCAAACTGGACCCCGTCATCGGCAGAAACGAAGAAATTCGCCGAGTCCTCCAAATTCTCTCCAGGCGCACCAAAAACAACCCCATCCTCATCGGCGAACCCGGCGTCGGCAAAACCGCAATAGCCGAAGGCATCGCGCATCGCATAGTTAACGGCGATGTGCCAGAGAACCTCAAGTCCAAACAGATTTTCTCACTTGACATGGGAGCTCTGATTGCAGGTGCCAAGTACAAGGGCGAATTCGAGGAGCGCCTCAAAAGTGTCATAAAAGAAGTCGTATCCTCCGAAGGCGAAGTCGTCCTGTTCATCGACGAAATCCACACCTTGGTCGGTGCAGGCGCCAGCGAAGGAGCCATGGACGCAGCTAACATCCTAAAACCCGCCCTAGCAAGAGGCGAGTTGCGGGCAATCGGCGCTACCACACTCAAAGAATACCAGAAGTACTTTGAAAAAGACAAGGCGCTGGAGCGGCGTTTCCAACCCGTCATGGTTAACGAGCCAGACACCCTCTCCGCCATCTCCATCCTTAGGGGCCTGAAGGAACGCTATGAAGTGTTCCACCACGTACGCATCAAGGACGAAGCCATAATCGCCGCCGTCGAACTCTCACAACGCTATATCTCAGACCGCTTTTTGCCCGACAAAGCCATCGACTTAATCGACGAAGCCGCCTCAAAGTTACGGCTCGAAATCAACTCGGCGCCCGAAGAACTCGAAACCATCGAACGCAAAATCCACCAACTCGAAATCGAACGGGAAGCCATCAAACGCGAAAAAGACGAAAACAAACTCAAAACCCTCAACCAAGAAATCGCCAACCTAAGCGAAGAGCGCAACAAACTCAAAGCACGATGGCAAGCCGAAAAAGACATCGTAGAGCAAATCCAAGCTAAAAAGAACGAGATTGAACAACTACGGTTCCAAGATGAAGATGCTAACCGCAGAGGCGACCTAGGCAAAGTCGCAGAAATCCGCTACGGCAAAATCCCTGAAGCCACAAAAACCATTGACACCCTCAAACAGAAACTCTCTGAACTGCAGAAAGGTCAGCCGCTGATTAACGAGGAAGTGGATGCAGAGGAAATCGCTGAAGTCGTCTCGCACTGGACAGGCATACCTGTGAGCCGCATGTTGCAGAGTGAGAAGCAGAAGCTGCTAAGCATCGAAACCGAGTTGCACATGCGCGTAGTTGGACAGGAAGAGGCAATCCAAGCCGTATCCGACGCAATACGCCGCAGCCGCGCTGGCTTGCAAGACCCTAAACGTCCAATCGGCTCATTCATATTTTTGGGCACCACTGGCGTGGGCAAAACCGAGTTGGCTAAGTCGCTGGCGGATTTCCTATTCAACAACGAAAACAACATGGTACGCATTGACATGTCCGAGTACCAGGAGCGCCATACGGTTTCGCGGTTGGTCGGTGCGCCTCCAGGGTATGTGGGTTATGAGGAAAGCGGACAACTCACCGAGGCTGTGCGGCGTAAACCCTACTCGGTTGTGTTGCTTGACGAGATCGAGAAAGCGCACCCAGATGTGTTCAATATCCTGTTGCAGGTGCTTGACGACGGCAGATTAACCGACAATAAGGGCCGAACCGTGGATTTCAAGAACACCATAATCATCATGACATCCAACTTGGGCTCACAGATCATACAGGAAAACCTCGAAAAAACAACCGCCGAAAACCGCGAGCAAATCTGGAACCAAACCCGCGAGCAAGTCTTCAGCCTACTCAAACGCTCCATAAAGCCAGAGTTCCTCAACCGAGTCGACGAAATCATCATGTTCCAACCCCTAAACGAAGCCGAAGTCAGAAAAATCGTGGAAAACCAGCTTAAAGCCGTCCAGAAGATGCTTGATAAAAACGGCGTCAAAGTCGAATTCACCAGAAAAGCCGTCGACCACATCGCCAAAGTTGGCTTCGACCCCCAGTTCGGCGCCCGACCCATCAAACGGGTGATTCAGAAGGAAGTGCTAAACGAACTGTCAAAGATAATCCTCGCCGAAAAAGTGGATAAAAACTGCGCTATCACAGTGGATGAGAAGGGCGGCGCGTTGACTTTCAAAAATAAGTCTTAACCAGCCTTTTCCTTTTTTATTTTTAGCTGAGATGTAATTCTTTTAAGCATTCAATCACCTATTAGTCTTAGCGTATTTCATGACTAAACACAGCCAGAACTTAACAGTGTCTTCAAGGTTGAAAAGAGAGGGAGTTGAAGTGTCATGCCTACGATAATGGAAATGCTTGAAGAAAATGCCCGAAAATACCCAGACGATGTTGCGTTAATTGAGCTTACTCCCAGCCAGAACATCCGCAAACAAACCACATGGAAAGAGTTCGACGACCAAGCCAACCAAATAGCCAACTACCTCCTGCAAAAAGGCATAAAAAAAGACGACAAAGTAATCCATTGGATGCGCAACTCTATCCCCTGGCTAGTAGCTTATTTCGGCATCATCAAAACCGGGGCGTGGGCGGTACCTCTCAACTACCGTTTCAACGCTCAGGATTTTAAATTCTGCACCGAGATTGCTGCGGCTAAAGCGGTTATTTTTGAAGAGTTTTTCCTCAAAACAGTTCAGCAAGTAAAACCATCCACCATTACAGAGTACATCTGTGTGGGGTCCAATCTTCCTGCGGGCATGACAAGCTTTAACGAAATTTTAAAAACAGCTAAAACCCAATCACCCCTAATCAAGTTGACACCCAACGATGGATGCGGCTTATACTTTACCTCGGGCACCACAGGAGACCCCAAACCCGTTCTTTTGACCCATAAAAACATGAGTTTCGCAGCAGAAGTCGAGCAAAAACACCACCACCAGACCCACAGCGACAATTTCATACTGCTGCCACCGTTGTATCATACGGGTGCCAAGATGCATTGGTTCGGCAGCCTCATATCGGGAGCAAAAGGCACGGTTTTAACTGAGTTCAGCCCCAGAAATGTGTTTGACGCCGTCAGCAAAGAGGGGGGAACCATCGTTTGGCTACTTGTCCCTTGGGTCCATGACATCTTGGTGGCGCTCGACAGAGGCGAATTAAAACTGGAAGATTACAGCTTGGAGTCCTGGCGTTTAATGCACATTGGAGCTCAACCTGTGCCTCCAGCTCTTGTGCAGCATTGGCGAGAATACTTCCCAGCTATGGCTTATGACAATAACTATGGACTCAGTGAAGCCACCGGTCCCGGTGCAGTGCATTTGGGAGTGGAAAATACGTTTCGGGTTGGCGCGGTAGGTAAAGTCGGCTTTGGCTGGCAACTAAAAATCGTACATACAGACGACAGCCATGAACTTCCCTCTGGAGTAGTCGGTGAATTGTGTGTCAAGGGGGATGGTGTAATGCGTGAATACTACAAGAATCCAGAGTTAACCGCGAAAACCATCGTTGACGGCTGGCTGCACACGGGTGACATGGCGCGAGTAGACGCTGATGGCTATGTTTACTTGGTGGACCGCAAAAAAGACCTCATCATCGTCGGCGGCGAAAACATTTACCCAATCGAAGTTGAAGACGCCGTCCATAACCACCCCAAAGTCTACGACGTAGGTGTAATCGGTATCCCCGATGAGCGTCTAGGAGAAGTAATCGGCGCCATCATAGACGTGAAACCCGGCGAGTGCTTAACTGAAGCAGAAATCATGGCTTTCATTGAGGGTCAGCTACCGAAGTATAAGAGGCCACGCAAGATCATTTTTGATAAGGTACCGCGCAATCCTACGGGAAAAATCGAAAAAACCAAGTTGCGCCAAAAATACGCAAAAAAAGACTAAAAGCAAGCGGCATGGGCGATTTTGAACCATCGAGCTTTTGAGTGCAAGTGCAGACGCTATAGGAGAGGTTTTTAGTTACCGCCCTCTATTAATCAGGGGATACCAAATGTCAGTGAGATGTAAGAATTGCGATAAATTAATTGATCCTGTATTTGTGATGGATGCAGGTATCAACCAACGAGTTTGCCCTGAATGCGGCTGCTTAATCGACGCATGCACTGATAACATACAAGTAATCGGAAGAGATATGTAGAGCAGTTTTAGCGCACGGCATCCAATCGGTAAACGATAATTAAGTGCAACCGTAGAAAAGAAAAAGAAACAATAGACAAGTGAAAGCGGGATTTGAACCGCTACCTCTTAAGTGCACACTAAGTGCTTTTTTCTATTGTTAGATGAAGGCAGAGGTGCCCTTACTCATCATCTTCTCGGAGGCTTTGGGAGCGATTGCTTTTTTGCTTCTACGTTTGTTGCTGATTGCTGGCTGATTGTGGAGCAAACTACAAGTAGTGCCAGACAATTCAGGCCTACTGCTCTGACTCGACCCCCTATGAAAGCAACTATGCGTTTTCTCTTTGTGTGGGTGTGGCGGTTTGTGGGGCACCACAAGATGGGTTGTGGAGGCGTTTGTGTTTTGTGGAAGCATTGTTTTTCAGCGTCTGTTTCGGTGTGGCATATCCGTTTTTCTCCACACACCCTGCATGGCTCCATGTTGAAATCCAAACTGTGTGGATGTGGAAGCATGTTAAAAGCGACTTGCCTGCGTAGAACTTAGGGAATTGGTTTAAAAGCAAAGAGAAGTGGAACAGGGGGATTTGTACTCCGGACAGCTCGAAGTCTCACTCGCAAGCACCTCTTTTCTTTGTGCAGATGACTAAAAGGCGAAATGCAATGGAACAAAAAAGCAGCCGCCAATACTTTATTATTACCGCATAATCCTTCATCGCCAATTACCGTATGGTTAAGTTCATCAGATAGAGGACGATTAAATGTCATTAATGGCTGGTATTATAATGAAGTTACCATTTCCTGAAGGAGGCTTGAATCATGGAATTCTTTGACCTTATGAGCATCTCACACCGCTATATGGAGATACTCAACCCGTCTACGCCTGAAAAAATCATCCAACTGGGCAAACTGCTCAAGTTGAAAAAAGGTAGTCGAGTTATCGACTTCGGTTGTGGTTGCGCCGAACCTCTCACTCTGTGGGCTGAGGAATTCGGCATCACCGGTATTGGCATAGATATATCCAGGGATTTCTGCGACCGGGCAATGGATAAGCTGGTCAAGAGAGGGTTGTCGAGCCAAATCGAAATCGTATGCTCCCCCGGGGCTGACTACGTGTTCGAAGAGGGGGCTTTCGATGCCGCAACATGTATTGGGTCAACTTTTGTTTTCGGCGGCTTCCAGCAGACAATCCAAGCGATGAAGCGGGCCCTGCATCAGAATGGACGCCTCGGCATCGGTGAAACCTACTGGCTTAGCAATCAGGTACATCCGCAGTATGCCCAAAAACAGACAACTACCCACACGGAACCAGAACTGGCTCAATTTGCCCGAAACGAAGGCTTTGAACTCGAATATATCATCCGTTCCAGCCGCGATGACTGGGACAGGTACATTTCAGATAGTTGGTATGGACTGATACGTTGGCTTGAAGAAAACCCCAACCACCCTGACCATGAACAGGTATTCAAACACTTCCGTACTGACCAGGATGATTATTTACAGTTCCAAAGTCAATATATGGGCTGGGCTATGTACTGCCTCGCCCCTCTAAAATCTCATTTGCCAAGCAGTCAATTATAAAATAGAGAAATTTGATCCTCATGAGCCACCTTTTTAATTGACAGAGACCTCGCTCATCAGCGTTCCTGTTAAGCCGGAATGCGTTAAAATGTTCTGGAGATATTCTGGTGGACCGGGGGGGATTTGAACCCCCGACCTCTTGAGTGCAAGTCAAGCGTTCATACCAGCTGAACTACCGGCCCTTGCGTAGCCAAAACTGATGCAACTCTACGTTATTTAGGTTTTGCCACAAAAAACAGCTCAGGCAAATAAAAAATAGAGTAAACTTGGATTTAAACTGTTAAGCGGTAGGGCTTAGTATCGGTTTCTGGGTCTAGCGGGTCGCTTCTTTGCCCAGCATTCGCGGCAGTAAATTGGCCTGCTCGGGTCGGGTTTGAATGGAACTTCGCATTCTTTGCCGCATTCAGAACAGGTTGCCTTGAACATTTCTTTTCCTGACACTCACTTTCAACTCCTTCTCAGTGTTTATGGTGCAAACATAGGTTTTGCACACTTCTCTAATGCGGTTGGAAGGAAATATAAGATTTATCATAAACCACAAAACGGCTTTAAAACGTTATATCCCTAAATTGCAATAATGTGTTTTGAGGTTTAACCCTTGGAATTTAAAACCGTGAAAGTTGAGCCGCCTAAAGACTGCAACATCATCTTAGGTCAGGCGCACTTCATTAAAACCGCTGAAGACCTCTACGAGGCCTTAGTTAACTCTGTTCCCGGCGTCAAGTTTGGTTTGGGCTTCTGTGAAAGCAGCGGACCCTGTCTGGTACGTCATGAAGGCAACGACCCAGAGCTGCGGCAACTCGCGGCGCAGAAAGCCTTTGAAATTGGCTGCGGACACAGCTTCATAATCTACCTCAAAAACGCTTACCCCCTAAACGTGCTCGACAAAATCAATCGGTTGCCCGAGGTCTGCACGGTTTTTGCCGCCACCGCCAACCCCCTTGAAGTGCTAATCGCAGAGACGGAGCAGGGCAGAGGCATCATCGGAGTCGTAGACGGCTACAAAAGCAAAAGCGTCGAAAGCGACAAAGACATTGCGGAGCGACGGGCGTTTCTACGGAAAATCGGCTATAAACTCGGCTAGCAGATTACCATAACCTTTTTTAATACTCCACAGATTCAAACCTACACAATACCTTAGGTTGGAATGTTTTTTATGTCAGCAGCATACGAACGAAACATGGCTCAGCTTAAAGCTTACAAGGAACAGCAAGTCCATGAAGATCAAGAACTTAAAAACCGCATGGGCAAAATCAAACATAAAATTGCGGTTATAAGCGGCAAAGGCGGCGTCGGAAAAAGCACCGTAACAGTTAATCTTGCCACTGCTTTTGCAATGGAGGGCAAACGCGTTGGGATTTTAGATGCAGATATTCATGGTCCCAGCGTACCAAAACTTTTAGGTTTGGAGGGCAAGCATGTGAAGGCTTCTCCAATCGGCGCTTTCCCCATCGAAGGTCTTTTGGGGCTAAAAGTTATGTCCATCGACTTCTTTTTGTCTGAGGGGGCGCCGACGATTTGGCGTGGACCCCTAAAAATGCGGGCTATCAAACAGTTCTTATCCGAGGTTGTCTGGGGAGAACTGGATTACCTCTTCATCGATTTGCCTCCGGGCACTGGCGACGAGCCGCTAAGTGTGGCGCAGTTGCTGCCCGAAATGGACGGAGTAGTCATCGTCACCATGCCCACCCAACTCTCAAGCGGCATAGTAAAAAAAGCCATCACGTTCGCTGAGCGACTAAACATGCCAACCATCGGCGTAATCGAAAACATGAGCGGCTTTGTCTGCCCCCACTGTGGCAAAAAAACCGAGATTTTCGGTTCTGGTGGAGGCGAAAAGATGGCTAAAGAAGCCGGTGTCACCTTTTTAGGCAGCATCCCAATCGACCCCCAAGTAGGCGTGGACTCTGATAAGGGTACGCCGTTTGTGTATGCACAGAAGGATTCGGCTGCCTCAAAAGCGTTCATGGACATCGTTGATAAAGTGCAAAAGTTTGAAGATGGCAAAAAAGGGTTGGGGAGCTAAAACTCTTTTATTTGTCCGTCGTGGTTACGCTTTCGTTAGAGTAACTTCTATCGTGGAAACCATTCTGGACCTGTTTTCGCCCTCTCGTGGCGGCATCTCTGCGGTACCGATTGCGATTTTGGTGACTTTAAGGTCTTTTATGAAGCGGCTTCTGGTAATTTCGGCTACGTCAACTGCGGTAGTGATTGCTTGACCTCGGGCTTTTAGGGTTATTTCTTTTTGGGTACCACTTGAGAATGCGGTTATGATAGCGAGCACATAGCTCATTGGGGGTTTGTTTCCAACAAATATTACGTCACTAGCTTTTTCAGACATGTATATTCACTCCTTTTTTCTGTTGTTTGCGATGCTTAACGTTCAGCTGTCCTTTTGACGGCGAACGTTAGTGTTAAGTACGCAAAACTTCCTTATAAACAAGATTTCAGTAAAGGGACTCTCGGTCAAAGATGGATGATTGGCGAACTCGCTGCACTCGGCACAGCATTATGCTGGGCAATTGCACCCATACTCTACCGCAAAGCACTCACAAACACCAAGCCAATCTCCGCAAACATCACGCGATGCGCAACCAACGCCGCTGTGCTGATTGTGATACTGGTGGGTGTAGGGTTGGTTGGGGTTTTAGCTGCTCTGCCCATTTGGGTACTGGTGGTTGTTATAGTCAGCGGCGTCTTGGGGCTTGGCGTCGGCGACACACTCTACATGTTTGGGTTAAAATCCATCGGAGTCTCAAGAGCCGTACCCTTAGCCGCATCTTACCCGCTGTTCAGTCTGGTTTGGGCAGTTCTACTGCGGGGGCAGCCCCTGTCGGCTGCTGCGGTAGTTGGAGCCGCAGTGATATTGGTCGGCATCTGGCTTTTGAGCAGCCAAAAAATCCCCCAGGAACCAACAGTTAGGGGCAGGGTAGCTTGGGGTCGGCGTCGCCATGTGTTTGGGTACGGCGCTTGTGTGGTCGATAGGCATAACCATGATGGATTATGCCATAACTTACTCAGCGGTTGCTGGTTTAGGCGCCAGCTATGCCATCGTCACTGTGCGTATTGCCGCTATGGCGCTGATTCTGCTGGTTTTAGCGCCGCTCATCGATAGGGATAGGGGGTTTCTCAAGATTTCCCGTCGCGGAGTAATCTTACTGTGCGTTGGCGGGTTAATTGCCAACGGCTTAGGCTGGCTACTGATGAATTACAGTTTCCAGACTTCACCAGAATCCTATGTAATACCGATTTCTTCGACTTCGCCGCTGTTTGCCACGTTCGCTGGTTTCTTGCTTTTCCAAGAAAAAGCAACCGTAAAAACCATTGTTGGAGCAGCCGCAATCGTGGCTGGCATCGTGTTGCTCTTCCTAGTTTAAAAAAACGGTACAGTTTTATACCTCTGTCTTGAAGGTGGAAGATGCAAGCAGGAAGAATGATCCATGTCTGTGTCGCCGGGTCTACGTGAAATTTTAGCCAGAAGAATCGCCGGAGAAATCATCCTTTCAAGCAAGCCAGGCGCAGCGCAGTGCGGAAGTGGCGTGAACTCTTCGCCGTCTCGCAGACGAGCCTAAGCGAAACCATGCGTGTCTCCTCCTCAGTAATCAGCGACTACGAAAGCGGCAGACGCCAAAGCCCCGGAGCCAAATTCACCCGCCGATTCGTCCTCTCACTCATACATATTGACGAGACAAAAGGCAGCCGCTTCATCCGTGAATTCGCTAAACTCACCAGCAGCCCCAGCATGGCAGTCGTGGATCTCCGTGAATTCCCCATTCCCGTCCGCGTGGAGTACCTCTGCAAAGCCATCGGCGGCGAAGTGGTAGCTTGCAAAGAAAAATACGTCAAAGAAGTCACGGGTTACACGGTTATCGATAGCCGCAGAGCCGTTGAAGCTTACTCTGGCTCGGATTACGCGCAGCTTTTCGGCGCCTCGACTGAGCGGGCAGTGGTTTTCACCAATGTCGAGTCAGGATGCTTGCCCATGATGATTGTCCGCGTTAGCAGCCTAAAACCCCGCGTGATCGTCTTCCACAAAACTGTGCCTGATGAAGAAACCCTGCGCATAGCCGAGTACGAGCAGATACCGCTGATTTACTCGACAGTGCCCACTGTGGAGCAACTTGTTAAGTCACTGCGCAAACTCTACCGCATAGCACTAAGGGTGAAGTTGGGCAAGAAGCGGGTGCGTCCACCACCAAAAATCAGCGCTTAGTCTTCCAAATAGATTTAAGGGTCTTTGAGCGCCTTGTTGGTTGGGTGCTGGTGGCTAAAATTAACAAGTCATTGATTGGGCTGCTGCTTCTTATTGTTGTGACTTTAGGTGCTCTTCCTCAACAACCAACTGTGAAAGCTACCTCGCCAACGGATGATTGGTCAATGTTTGGGCATGATGCTGCCCGAACAAGTTACTCAAATAGTTCAGTACCTGCCTCCGCTGCTACCCCCGTATGGATTTCCGAAGATATTTTTAATTTGGCATGCGCCCCAGTTATCCGAGACGGGAAACTCTACATTGTTAACGGCGATTATCTTTTTTGCTTTAACGCCTCAAACGGTACTGAAATTTGGCAGAGTAAACTAGCAAATCCTAATGATTACATAGGAGTTGCCGTGGATGGAATGTACGTTTACACTACAAGTGCTGCTTATAACACTTCTACAGGGTCGCTTATGTTCATTTACGCTAAGCAGGGGGCTACTTCTCCGATAGTTGTTGACGGAGCAGTATTTTTGGGATCACATACTGAGGTTTTCGCTGTAAACGCTTCGTCGGGAAGCTTATTGTGGGTTAATGATGACTTATGGACTGAAAACTCGCCTGCCTTTGCTGATGGGCTGCTTTTTCTAAGTGTGTATGGCACCTCAAACGATGGTATTTATGCTTTGAACGCTTATACCGGAAAGCAAGTTTGGTACTATAGACTTGACTCTTCACTTGGTCGCTTAGCTGTGGCTGACGGACGGGTCTACGTAAACGCGCAATACACTGTTTGTTTAGATGCCTTTAATGGAACTGAGCTTTGGCGTACCATGGCTGGAGGGTTCGTCGGTAAAGGAAGCCCAGTAATTGTCGGTCAATACCTAGTGCTTGGAACCACCGCAGTTGACTCATCAACAGGCATATTACTATGGAACAACACTGACAGCGAATTTAGCGGTGAAATATATTCGCCAGTTGCAGCCGATAACACCGTTTACTTGTATGGAAACGTCGACAACGGACAAGAGGGTATGTATAGTATCGACGAAAAACTGTTTGCCCTCGACATTTCGACGGGTAACATAATTTGGGAGTACATTATCCCCAACAGCCATGATACTTGGATACAATCTTACCCTGTTGTCGCTGATGGCATGGTTTATGTGGTTACAAGGAGCGGATTGTACGCATTTGGCAATCCGTCAACGCCAGCGGATTCGGCGGTTGTTCCATGGTTTCTTGTGCCTTTGGTTTTCATATTAGCTGTAGCTGTAGCCGTGTTGGCGGCAAAAATACTTCGCGATAAACGGAAACAATGTCCCAAGAACTCAGTTAACAAGTAACGTGTATGAAGGCTACGAGTTTTCTTTTATCTGCTTCTATTTTCGGAAGCACCTCGGGCGTGGGTAAGATGACGGTTTTGTAGTCTGCGAGGATTGCTAGGGCTTCGGGTGTGATGGGTAGGGCGGCGTTGTAGCCTGTGCCGACGTAGACGACCGCAGGTTTTTCCTCCTCTAAAAAGTCGAGTTCCATCTCAGAGAGGGGCGTGTGGCCGTAGTCTTGTTTCAGGGGTTTGCTTTTTTTCTTTCTGCGTTTGGTGACTTCGCCGTTTGCATGGATGACTAGGTCTTTGTCGTATTTTTCTCCGTTGATTTTTACGCAGCCAAAAGCTACTGCTTCCATAAGACATTCCTCTTTTTCTGCCTTTATATAAGGGGGGTTAGATGTCTGTGAGAGCATCAGAAGAGACAACCGTCAGGGCTTTCGCCTTGTTATAAGCCAGACAACAAGAAAGATTATGGCGATGAGAGAACTATATGGATTATTATACCGATGCCGGGGAACACTATCCAGCCGAACAGCCACAGCAAAACTGCAATAAGCGCCAGCCACAAAAGAATAGACAAACCCAAACCTCAAAGAGACTTGAGGGCTGCAGTTTATTTTAAGTTGTGTGACTACAAACCATCAGCCACACCGCTCAATGCTAAAGTGGCTTTCTTGTTACAGCGATTTTTTCGACACCGTTGACAGTGCCGATGTATGCGATGTCGGTTAAACCCACAAAAAACCCTGTTTCAACCACACCCGGAACCATCTTTACCTTAACCTGTAACTCTGCGGGGTTTTGGATTTCTCCGAAGACCACATCGGTAACTGCGTTGCCGTTATCGGTGATGATTGGGCCCAATTTGCCTTTGGCTTCGCGAACCGTGACTTTTCCGCCCATTTCAGCCAATCTGAGTTTGACGGGTGAGAGTGCAAAGGGGATGACTTCGACGGGGACGAACTGGTTGTTGGCGCCTAAGACGGGGACTTTTTTGTTTTCGTCGGCGATGATTATGTTGACTTTAGAAGCGGACGCAACGATTTTTTCGCGTGCCAATGCTGCTCCGCCGCCTTTGATGAGGTAGAGCTGTGGCGTCAACTGGTCAGCGCCGTCGATTGTGACGTCGATTATGGGGTGCTCGTCAAGCGTGGTTACTGGGATGCCGGATTCGACTGCGACTTGGAAGGCTTGGTAGCTGCTGGGTATGCCCATGACGTGGATGCCTTCGGTTTTAACGCGTTCACCTATGGCTTGTATGGCGTAGGCGGCTGTGCTGCCGCTTCCAAGCCCGACGACGTCGCCGTCTTTAACGTGTTTTACCGCTGCCAATGCGGCTTTCTGCTTCTGTTCAGCTACCGAGTCCATGTTAGCTTTCGATCTCCATCTGCCCTAACTTGTCGAGGACCTTCTCTACTTCACTGCGAATCGACTCGATGCGGCGTTCGGCTTCGGTTTTCTGGGTGGGTCTCTCTTCTGGGGGTTTGTGTTTTCTTTTGGGTTTCGCTTCGCCCGCTGCTTTGGAGACATCGTTTTCTGTCTCTTCTTCGTCGTCTTCCTCTATTTGGATTGGCGTGGCAACGAGGGGTTTAACGGGGATTTCACGGATGGGTTTAACGTCGATGCGTGTGCGGAGTTCCTCGACTTTGCTTGTTAATTCGCCGAATCGTTCACTGAACAGTTTCATGAGGTCTTCTTGCATGCCCTCAAGTTCATGGAGCGCAATGATGGATTCGTCTTTGCTGATGGAGTCTTTAATGGTGTTCATCCGCTGCTTGTATGAAGCGGCGAGTTTTTCGCGTTCGCCCTCGCTGATTTTTCCTTCTGCCTGTGCCTCGTAGAGGCGTCGGATGGCGTCTCCTAAAATTTCGCGTTCGAGGTCGAGCATACGGAGCTCATCTTTGGCAGTGGACGCCATGGAGGTTTGGACGCTTTTGGAGACGCGAAAAGGCATGCTGGTGTATTGGAGGTCAACGGTTGACGTGGTTTGGGGTTGCTGCTGTGGCTGCGACTGCTTTTTTGGTTCGCTAGAGCCTTTTTTGGTGGTGCTGTATCGGTGCATCGCATAGGCGACTGTGCCGCAGACGATAACCACCACTGCAACGATTGCCAAAACAGTTATGGGGTCATCATACCAAGCCAAACCATGCCATCCTCGAAGAGTACCTTACACGCCATGCATATATTAGCTATATTGGCTATGTTTGGCGTTCCAAGTTTAAATAAATATTGCAAGACAAGAAGCGTTTGAGGCTCAGATTTCAATGTGTATTCATAGAAGCAGCCTCTGTTGCTCTGCCGACTCTATCCGCTCCCTTATCAGTGGATCAAATTTTTTATTTGTTAGTTGTTGCCAAGAACCTCCTATACACAACAACAACCAGCCGATTGTGCAAACTGTTGCTTTTATGCTTCAGCGTTTGTTTTTGATTGCTTGCTGGTTGTGGAGCAAAACGCAAACAGAACAAATTTTTGATTTACTGTTATTGTAGAAAGACTGTTTCCTTCCCTTTATGTGGGTGTGGCGTTTTATGGGGTGCCACAAGACTGGTTGAGGGTTGCGTTGTGTTTTTGGGGTGCATTGTTTTTCTATGTCTGTTACGGTGTGGGGAAGGTGTTTTTCTTCACAAGAATACATGGAAAGGCTTGATTGTGCATTTGGGAACATGTTGAGTTCGCTTTAGAATTCATGGCAGCGAAGCATCGATGAATAATTTAATATCTCCCATGGTTTAATGGAGCATTATGCGATCGCCGAAATGGTTGCTACTGGTGCTTCTTGCAGGATTTCTAGTTCAATCCTGCGTAATTGGTTCCGCATCAGCCGATGATTGGGTGATGTTTCGCCATGACCTAAACCATAGCGGAGCTTCAGAGAGTGATGTAAGCGGTTTAGGGGGACTTAGCTCGGCGATACCTATGTCGAGGTCAGTTTTATCCTCTCCCGCAGTATCAGGCGGCTACTTGGTGGTCGGCTGCAAAGACCACGCGGTCTATTGCCTCAACGCATCCACGGGTAAAGAAGTTTGGAATTTCAAAACAGACGGAGAAGTAAATTCTTCACCCGCAATCGAGAAAGGCTACGTATTTGTGGGCAGCGACGACGGCTGGCTATACTGCTTAAACTTCACCTCCGGACACCAAATTTGGAAATCTGAGGTCGGGGGAAAGGTTCGATCTAGCCCCGCAGTCACAGACGGACGCGTTTATATAGGGTCAGTCCAGTATGATTTCCTCTGTTTTAACGCCTCAGACGGCTCCAAACTCTGGACTTTCCCAACACACGCAAGTATCAATGCCTCACCCGCCATCTCCAAAGAAACAGTTTATGTTACCAGCCATGACGGGTTTGTTTATGCTCTTAACTCTACTAGCGGCATTGAACTCTGGCGTCACAAAGTCTCAGCGGGCGACAGCTCACCCTGCATAAGCGGCGGTTGCCTCTACATCGGCGGATTCAACGGCTACCTATACGGTCTTAACGCAACCACAGGCAAGGAGCAGTGGAAGGCTCTAACCGGAGATACGATTGGTTCTTCTCCAGCGGCTGCAAACGGATGCGTTTTTGTTGGCTCAGACGACTGTAATGTCTATTGTTTCAACGCTTCCACAGGCAGCAGGATTTGGCAGTTTAAGACCGGGTTTTGGGTTTGGTCCTCGCCCGCCATAGCCGACGGCAGAGTATACGTGGGCTCACAAGACTATCGCATCTACTGTCTTGACGCTTCCTCTGGCAAAGAAATGTGGAGTTACCAAACCGGAGAAATCGTGGAGTCTTCCCCCGCCATCAAAGACAACATGCTCTATGTGGGCTCCAATGACGGGCACCTCTACGCTTTTAACATAAATGCATCTGTGGATTCATTGCCAGAAACCACCGAAAATCGGTCATGGGGCACCATCGCTTTTGATGCCTTAGCCTGCGTAGTTGCGGCTATAGCAGCTGTAACAGTTGTACGCCATGTTCAAATAGTTAGGCTGACTAAAAAAACCGATGCAACAGAGAAACAAAAAGGCATACGCTGGGTTTTAACCAACCAAAACCTGCTCTGCGCCGCACTCGTTATCACCTTCATCGTTTTGTTCTACTTGAACCTCAACGCGGGTCCACTTTGGTCGGGTGACGAAAAAACCTATTCCCAAATAGCCTACAACATGGTGAAACGGGGCGATTATCTTATGCCACGGACGTATGGCGAATCGGGGCTGTGGACAGGAAAACCGCCCGTGCTCATGTGGCTGATGTCGCTTTCCTACCAAATCTTTGGCTTCACCATTTTTGCTGCAAGATTTTGGGTCCCACTCTTTGGTGCCTTATCGTTGGTTGTGGTGTTTTTTTTGGGGAAGAAACTATACAATGCCAATGTGGGGCTACTGTCAGTTCTGGTTTTGGGGACAATGGTGACGTTTTGGGCGTTTTCAACCCATGCCATGACGGATATTCCCCTCTTATTTTTTATGTTGGCAAGTTTGTACTTCATGCTTTTAGCGGACCAAAAACAACAGAGCACCAGCCGCTATGCAGTTTTGAGTGGCTTGTTTTTTGGGTTAGCATTTTTAACCAAGCAAGTAGAATCGCTACTTATCCCACTCATAATCATATGCTATTTTATCATCAAAAAGAAAAACATCAAAGCACTGTTGTTTAAGCAGCTTGGACTTTTTTCTGCAACTGCACTGGCGGTTTTTGGCCCTTACCTGATTTATATGGGCTTAAGATTAAAGGAATTCTGGAACTACTACTTTGTCTATTGCGTTTACACGCGGTCGGTGACGCCTATTGAGGGGCATGTTGGCAATTGGCTGTTTTATTTTAATTATTTAGCCACAAAGGAAACTCTGCTTTGGATGCTTCTGCTCCCCTTAGCTGTGGGCTTGTGTATTTTCAAAGCAATTAAACGTTCAAAAGAGGATTTGTTAATTCTCACCTGGATTGCGATTGTGATAGGAATCTTTACGGTGGCCCAAACCAAATTATACTGGTATATCTTGCCCGCTATGCCCGCGTTCGCCATTGCAATCGCCAGCCTACTTTACCAGACAATGGGGGCAGTCAGCCGTCACATTAGGCTCAAACGGACGAGCGTTAAAGTTTAGAGTGAGGGCGGCTGACGATTGTGCTTACAGTTCAAGCCTTAATAGCAGGGCAAAAAAATTATGGGTTAAGGTTTAAACTATGAAGTGTTATCCGGTCATTTGCTCCTTCCTTTTAGGCTTATAGATAACACCGGCAATGAACAAAACAGCCCCAATGACGGGTAATACGAGCACCGCTTCCTGACCTCTTGCAAAATAGAGGACCAAGCCTACAATAATTAGTATTCCGCCAATTCCAAGGAGTCGCCCTTTGTTTGTTTGATAATAATCTTTCATGTCCACCATTTTTTCCACCTCCCCCTCGTCGCTTCCAACTTTGCTACTTCCATTTTGTTAGTATTTCCTCCCTTCGGAAAGTTTTTGTGCTAACATAGAAAAGCGCAACATCAACCGCTAAGATGATGCCTGAGATTATGAGCAGGGTGTTTACATCAAGGGTTATTATGCTTGTCTCGCTGAGAAAGTATATGCCGATGAGTGGAAAGAGAATAAAAGCTCCAAAACTGTTAGCGCTTCGAACATCATTAACTTTTGATGAAACAATCACACCGAACAGCACACTCAATACGATGGCGACCGGCATCAGAACCAAGAGCAACGTGGCGATGTTCCAGTTTGGAAAATAATAGTAGCCGAGCGTATTGAAAGTAACCGCATCAACGCTTACCATGAAGATTGTTGCAGCCACATACATTGCTACTAAGGTTGGGATAATTGCGGAAATGGCTTTTCCAAGCAATATTTCTGCATCAGTAAGGGGCGTTGCTAGAAGCGGTTCAAGACTCTTCTCCACTTTCTCCCCCACTATACTGTAGGAGGCAATCCCTAAGGGAACATACGCTGCTCCTATAACTAAAAAGAAAGAAAACGAGGTAAGCAAATTTGGAAGAACACTTGGCGATGCGAGGCCGTGGTTCCCCCTGATTGTTAAATACTCCAGTATCACCGGAAACCCAACCGAGATAAGAACAGGGAAAATCATAATCGGATACCAGACATTTTTAACTCGCCTAAATATTTTGAAGTCCCTAGCGGTTATAATCCACGCTTTTGAGAGTCGCATGTTTATTTCCTCACAAGTTGTAGATAGGTATCTTCCAAAGTTGAGCCCACCACATTGAGTGATTTGACATGACCGCCCGCCTGCACTATAGCTTCTACAACAGGCGAATTCTCCTTGTCTGGGTCTTCTACATCAAATGTTATTGTGTTGCCCTCGCTGGACAGGTTTTTGAGCGGCAGTTTTTTCAGTGCCCCCAAAACCACATCGTTAATTTGCTGTTCTAATCCGATAACTGTCTTCTTACCGCTAACGGACCTTTCAAGTTCCTGCGGAGTACCGATTGCCCGCAGACTCGTATTCATTATTGCTACCTTGTCGCAGATTCTCTGCGCCTCGTCGAGGTTGTGGGTGTTTAGAAAGATTGTCTTCTTCTCTTTTTTTAGTTGAAGAATGAAATCTCGCACTGTTTTCGAAGCCTCAGGATCTAGATTCGCGGTAGGTTCGTCCATAAAAATGACTTGTGGTTCATGAATTAAGGCTCGGGCTATGGCAAGTTTTTGTTTCATGCCCTTGGAAAAAGTTCCTGCCAAAACATTCCTCTTCTCCCAAAGCCCCAACATCTCAAGAAAACGCTTGATGTTCTCTTTTCTTTGGGTTTCCGAGCAATCGTATATCTTTGCAAAAAAGTCTAGGTTGTCGTAGGCTGTCAGATTTTCAGATAATCCAACGTTATCAGAGACAAACCCGATGATTTTGCGGATTTTAAGTGAGTCTTCTTTGTTGCCTATTTCATAATTGCCAATTTTGCCGCTTCCGCTGGTCTTTGATATGAGGCAGCAAAGCATCCTTACGGTGGTGGTTTTTCCTGCCCCGTTTGGTCCGAGGAAACCGAAAACTTCGCCGTCGTCAACATGCAAGGTGAGGTTGTCTACGGCTGTTAGGTCCCCGAATTTTTTAGTTAAACCGTTAGTGTCAATCATGCGATTACCTTTTATAAATGAGCCGTTTTCTGCCTAGTATTAGTGGATGTATCATAAATAAGGTTGCACAGGTACAAATTTTGTACCAACAAGACAAAGGTCAAAAGAGTGTGTAACACAGAGAGATAAACCTTAAGGGAAGAAATGTGGTTGAGGATAAAGCAGTCTCCCAAGAGCAAGTTAGACAGATAGCGAAAAGAGCCCTCATATTAGAACAGTATATTCTGAGGCGGGCTTGGGGGTTATGCTATGCTGTTTTGGCCACTGAAATTTCATTGATCCTTTTGTTCGATATTTTGTTCCATAACCTTTCGTCTGATTATAATTTATTCGTCCCGCTTGTCTTCAACACCTCCGTAAGCATCTTTGGGGTTGCTGTCGCCACTTGGGTTTTCAAGAAGGCATATGATGCTATGCTTGTTCGCCGAGAAATCGCGGATTCGATTTGGGCTAAGCTGTTTAGGCCTTCATGGGTGGCTGTACTTTGGTTAGCATACTATCTGCCGATTATCGTCGCAATCATTTTTCTTCGCCCTATTGCTGTGGTAGTCCTCTATGGAGTATTGGCAACCTCAGTGGGTCCCTTCTATTTTAGCTTAAAAGTATCTTTCCCAGAACGGCTACCCCGCGAAGGCATAGCTGTCCTGGCAACGTATGCTTTCTGTGCACTTGGCAACCTTACATTTTTCCTACTACAAGATAGAGTTGCGCCTACACTTTGGATACTAATGATTGCTGTTTCGCTAGTCGCCGCTGCCTATGGTTACAGGCAGAAACCGCCTAAACCGCCGGAGGACCATCCAGATTGAATGTCGACGGCAAACCCACCGGGGCTCCCAGTATAGATGCCATTAAATCATTAAATAGGCAGCTAAGCGACCCCAGCCTCAAATCTTCGACGCGTATACTGATTTTGATTTTGCTTGCTATGAACAAGAAGTTGAAGGCTTCAGAGTTGCGTGCGTTGGTGGGGTTGGGTAAGGGCAGTTTGGAGAATCACATCTCGAAGTTGGAGGCGTCTGGATTGGTTGAGATTCGCTCGGTTAAATCATGGGGCGGTAGCCATCAGGTGGTGGAGATAACTAAGAAGGGGCTGGAAGAGTGCAAATCGCTGTTAAAGAAGATTCATAGCCTCGACGTATAACGCTACTGGTGCCTGCGTATGTGGCTGTAGGGTGGCTATCACATACGTTAATACTCTTGGGTAGCGGGCTGTTTAGTGGAGGTTTATTGTTATGGCTTCTATGGAGCAAAATAACCCAAATAAAGAAGTGTCCGGCGAACCTAAACATACACCCGGCCACGACACCGCAGCAATCAAAGTTAACGAGAAAACGTTTATGTGCCCGGAATGCGGCAAAACATTCACCGTTAAAGAGGCGGTTGATGCGCATCTGCACGGTGTGCATCTGGAACATCTGCGCCAAGAACACAGCGAATTCCACGGCAAAGACGTCGTCGGCCACCACGTAGAGTAACTATTTCTGCTTTTACAAGTAAGCGTAGCTTAAGGCAGCGAAGGGCAGTAGCATTAACTTTAAATCTTTTAGCCCTACACTGCAACAATTATGAAGATAATCACTGTAATCGGCGGCATAATCGCGGTAATTTGCTTCTTCTTCGCAGTAATCTTTGGATTAGCCGCTTCTGTGCAGGCAACCACTTCGAGGTTGGCGGTCAGCGGCATCCTCTTTGTCGTCGGCATAGCCGTGGTTGCCGGGGTCTGGTACCTTAACCGTAGACCCAAAACTGTAGTTCAGCAGTTGGAGATGTCGGGGCAGATGAAAGCAGCGCAGATTAAATGCCCAAACTGCGGTGCATCCATCAACGCCGACCAAATAAAAATTATGCAAGGCGTCCCATATGTTAAGTGCCCCTATTGCGGGACAACTTTTGAGGTAGCTGAGGAACCGAAATGGTAAAGCGTCTGCCCCTTGTTTTGGCTGCTGTGTTGGTTTTGGCAGTGGCTCTTTCCGCTGTCGGGGGTGCCCAAGCTCAGAGTTTGGTGTACAGTGTTGACCATGAGTGGGCGCAACTCTTCATAAACCAAGATGGCACCGTGGATCTAATCTACAACATCTCGGTCTCTGTATCGCAGGGGACGATGCACGGGTTCTATGTGGGGCAACCCAACAGCGACTTCACCATCGGGCAAGCAACAGACCAGTATGGCAACAACCTCCAAGTCACCGACGCAAGCAGTGGAAGCGACTACCGAGTCGACGTAACCCTAAATCAGCCCCTCTCCGCTGGGCAATCCGTCTGGTTCCAAGTCACCACCAACGTCGGCGGTATGATAAGCAACGACACCACCAACCCCGGCAACTATGGCATGGAATTTGCGCCGCAGTGGATATCGGATCAACCCATTAACGATGTGCGAGTACAGATTGTATTGCCTCCGGGTGTTTCGACTAATGATGTGAAAACGACCCAGAACTACTACAACGGTACCTCCACCGTCGAGGGCAGGCTAGCGGTTTATTGGGGGCTCGGCTCCATTGGACCAAACGATCAGGTAATCTTGGGTGTGTCTTTTCCCTCCAGTGCCCTGCCCAATTATACTCCACCCAGCGGAGGCGGCTTCGGCGGTTGGGGAGAAACCATTGCAGTCACAGGCGTATTTGCGGCAGTCATCTTTTTCCTGTTCATTATCGTGTGGGTTTTCCGCAAGAGCAAGAGCAACTACCAGTCCCCCAAAGTCAGCATGGAAACCTTAGGCGTCAAACGCGGCTTAACCGCAGTCGAAGCCTCCTACCTCCTTGACCTCAAACCCACGCAAGTCGTCACTGAAATCCTCTACAGCCTACTGCAGAAACGTGCGGTGTGGGCAACAGAAACCAAGCCCTCGCTTAAACTTAAGGTGCTGCCGCCCTACGAAGACAAAGTCGGCACCAAAGAGAACCCCCTGCGCTACTACGAAATCGACTTTTTGCACTCCCTCAAAGAAGACGGCAGCCTCGACGAGGCAAAGTTGGCGCACACCGTCATGTTTCTCCGTGACACGGTGGAGCAGAAGTTGGAGGGCTACAGCCGCAAGGATACGGTGGATTATTACCGGCGGATTGTGGCGAAGGCTTGGACGCAGGTGGAGCAGGCGGGCACCCTCGAGTTAGCTTCAAACGCCTACGACGAGCAGCTTCTGTGGCTGATGATGGATCCTAACCAGCGTAGCAGAACCGAAACCACCTTCCAAAACCGACCCTTCCAGCCACAGCCCATGTGGTTCTGGTGGTGGTACGGCTACACCATCTATCACCCCCACCCCGCATATTCACCCAACATATCCGCACCCGCACAGTCGCCTAAACCCATGGCGATTCCAGGCGCCGAATTCGCCAACAACATCGCCACCGCAGTCGAAGGCACCGCCAACAACGTCGTCGTCAACCTCGAAAAATTCGCCAACTCCATCGTTCCTCCGCCGCCTAAAACCAGCCACCAACCAGCTCCACACAAAGAAGGCTGCGTCTGCGCTTGCGCCGCGTGTGCTTGTGCCTGCGCCTGCGTATCCTGTGCTTGCGCGTGTGCGGGAGGAGGAGGACACTAAATGAGTTTCCTAAAACACTTAGGTAAAAAACAGACGGTTCCCACTGGACGCTACAGTTACCGTGGAACAGACGAGTTTGCGGGGATGTCGCTGCAGTTGCGCATTGAAGAGGGCGGGCAAGGCGTCATGGTCATCAACGGCAACAACGTCTTGCACCTAAACCAGACTGCAACCGCTTACGCCTACTACTTCATGCAGGGGCTGCCCGAGAAAGAGGCGGTCGCCAAAATCCGCCGCATGTACCGAGTTAAAGCTGAAGAGGCAAAAATGGATTACCAACGCCTCGTCTACACCATCAGCACGTTGGCGCAAACACAGAAAATCGACCCCGTCACCTATCTCGAAATCGAAAAAGCAGAACCTTTCAGCCACCAGTACTCGGCGCCACTGCGCATGGATATGGCGTTGACTTTCCGATGCCAAAACAACTGCGTCCACTGCTACGCCGGCGGACCACATGAAACCCCCGAACTCACCACCGCACAGTGGAAAACGGTAATCGACAAACTAAGCAGCATAGGCGTCTTCATCTTAACATTCACAGGCGGCGAACCTACCGTCCGCGATGACCTTTCTGAACTGCTCCAGTATACCCAAAACAAAGGCATGGTCTCGGGCTTAATCACCAATGGGCGACGCCTCAAAGACAAAGCCTACGTGGATGCGCTGGAGAAGGCGGGGCTGGACTTCGTGCAGATTACGCTTGAATCCCATAAGCCTCAGGTGCATGATGCAATGACTAAAGCTGAGGGCAGTTGGAAAGAAACCGTTATGGGCATAAAAAACGCTGTGCACTCAGAGATTTACGTTTCCACTAACACGACGCTTAGCAAGTACAATGCCGCCGACTTCTTAACAACCATAGACTACATTAAAGAGTTGGGTGTGGATGCGTTTGGCTGCAACAGCCTCATCTACAGCGGCAAAGCCCCAGCGGCAAGCAACGAGTTCGCGCTCTCAGTTGAAGAGTTGAAGACGCTTCTGCCGCAGGTCCGCGACAAAGCCAACATGCTTGACCTCAAATTCCTCTGGTATACGCCTACCCAGTACTGCGAATTCGACCCTGTCCAACTTGGTTTAGGCATCAAAAGCTGCACTGCCGCCATGATAAACGCCTGCGTCGGCCCCAACGGCGACGTGTACCCCTGCCAAAGCTACTTCGAAAGCCTCGGCAACATATTAACCGAGCCCTGGGATAAAATCTGGAACAACCCCCTTGCCATCAAATTGCGGAGCCGCGCTTACGTGGAGGAGAAATGCAGGGACTGCGGGGAGTTGCAGGTCTGCGGCGGCGGATGTCCCCTTGAACTCCAAAACAAAGAACACGGCTGCACGTCAACAGCATAATTTATTTCTAAGTAAGCCCTCCTTCTTACCAAAACAGTTTCTGTGAGTGTCAAGCAGATAATGGCTCATAAGGAGAAGCATAGGCTTGTCGTTTTCGACGTTGAAGGAGTGTTGATTCCCAAAAATCGCTTCTTATTTGAAATGGGCAAAACTTTGGGTTTCTTTATGTTGATTAAGCTGCTTTTCTTCGGTTTCCTCTATGAAGCAGGCATTCTTAAGCTTGAATCTACGCTGCGACACATCTACGGCGACTTAAAAGGCGTCAAAGTCGACGATATGGTCAAGGTTTTTAACAAGATACCTGCAACGCCGTTTCTGCAGAACCTTTTCATGCAGCTTAAAGCACGCAACTGCAAAACAGCCCTTATCACCTCGGGGTTACCGACGATTCTAGTCAAGAAATTAGCTGAATGCGTAGGCGCCGACTACGCTTACGGCATCGAAGTAGAACAAAAAGACGGGCGCTTAACAGGTCAAATCAGCGGCGACGCCATAGCCAAAAACGGTAAACTATCGATTCTCTGCGAAATCCTAAACCGTGAAAGGCTTCTGGTGGGAGACTGCGTTGTAGTGGGCGACGACAGAAACAACCGCTGTATTTTTCTTCCGGGTGCATTAAAAATCGGGTTCAACGCTGACTTCGTGATAAGGGTGGTTGCGGACAGGGTTGTTAACGGTAAACTCTTAGGCATACTGCCCATCATCGACGGCAAACCCCACAAACGCACCTTTCCCAGTGCCAACGACTTAGTGCGAGAAGACATCCATGCAGCAGGCTTCTTTATGCCCGTCATCGCAGGCATGATCAGTATCCCAGCCGTGGCAATCATCATAACCATAATAGCCATCATCTACACAGTCTCCGAACTCTTTCGCCTAGAAGGACGCACCATACCCGTTGTCTCCGCAGTAACCAGCCATGCGGCCTCGCAGTCAGAACTTTTTGGTTTCGCCGCTGCCCCCCTCTACTTCGCCTTCGGCATAGTGGCAACCCTGCTTCTGTTTCCTACGCACGCAGGCAGTGCAGCCATAGCCATGTTCTGCTTAGGCGACAGCACCGCATCTTTGTTCGGCGGGACAATCTCAACCTCTCTGCCATTTAACAAGGGCAAAACATGGGAAGGCTCCCTCGCAGGATTCTTCTTCGCGTTTTTAGCCGGGAGCTTTTTTGTTCCACCACCATTGGCGTTGGTGGGCGCTGCGTTTGCGATGACCATTGAAGTTTTGCCCCTCCCAGTCAACGACAATGTTTTGATACCAATTTTAACCGGGGCATTCTTGACGCTGCTGATTTAGAAGCGGACCAATGCTTTCTGCAGTTTTTGAGATGTTTTGCCCTTCCTGATTAGATAGTCAAAAATCTTTCGGAAGCATGTTTTACTTATTTTTTGGGTGGTTGACCTTTATCCTGAGAAATAATTAACGCCAGCTTTTGCTGGTGACTCAGCTTTTTGATTTGCCGTTCCCGCTTCATCGCTGCACCTCGGGCGCCAAAAAGTTCTACATACGCCACTCTCTGTGGGCGATGAGATTTGGTGTATTTGGCGCCTTTGCCATTCTCATGTTGCCTTGTACGTTCGGCGAGGTCTTTAGTGTAGCCTGTATAGTAGGTTCCGTCTACGCATTGCAGGATGTAAACGTAAAACGACATTTGCCCGTTTGCTCCTAGCACATAGGTGTTAGGTAATCGTAGACGACCCCTTTTTGCATTGCCCTCTTGAGGTAGGTTTCAGGGTCGACCTCCTGTACTTTGCCGCGGTCAACGTCGATTATGTAGATTTCTTGGATGCGGGCATTCCTGATTTCATCCAAAGTAACAGGGGGTTTATGGTAGTAGGCGTCAACTAGGGCTTTGATTACCTCGATTTCTTGGTCGGTGCGGTTACGGGGAGGCTTAGCAAAAACCTGTGGAAACGGCAAAATATAATGCGGAGGCACACCTAAAGCGAATTTGCCTGCGAAACTGCTGTAACGGACAATTTTGCTGGCTAACCGCGCGGAGGTGTAGGTTAGGGGTGCCAAAGCGTTATCAGGTGGGATGAAGCCAGTTTCTATTTCCACGATGAGGTTGCCTAAGCCTTTAACGCCATATAAGTCGCAGATTAAAAGTTCGCTGAGGGGGTATTCAAGTTGGATTTCATAGTCTTTTTCGAGGAGGTATTTGGCGCAGACCAACTCCATGACGGAGTGGTTGATTTTTACGATGTTTTCTTGTTGGAGTTTTATGAGCCAATCTTTTAAGAGAGTAAGTTTCTGGTCAACGATAGGTGACGCATTACAGGTTAACCTGTCTATTAGAAGTTCTAGGTCGCTTTGAAATTTTTGCCGGTTACTCATTTCGGTAGTTCCTTACCAAAACCGCTGGCGACGGCTCATGCTCATTTAACTAGTTAACGTTTTGATATATAAAGCCAAAAAAGCAATTAACCCATCTTGGAATCTGCGGTTTGGCGCTTGTTTGCTTATATACCCAACATGGATAGCGTTCAGGCGCTGGGTTTCCATGGTTTTTTAGATAGATTCATGCTTTACCCCTCGGTTTCCACTGCAGCTTTTTGAGCCAAGACAGTACAAACAACATAAATAAAGGCTAAAAATTACTTTTTAATTACCAAGTTGAGGAGCAAGCTGAATCAACTAGGCTTAGAACAGTTGTCAACATTAACTGACTGGCTTAGTGGATCTGTTGCGATTATATCAATTGGGTTTGTTTTGCGGGTCAGTTAACATATGGCTGAACTTTGTTAGTTGAACAGGCTTAGCCTCAACTTGGATTCTAAGCTTATGCCTGAACCAACACTAGCCGTGCGTTGGCTACATCTACTTCGACGATTTTGCAGCCTTTGAACTCCATAGCCGAGCCCATGACATCTCTGACCACGACTTTGTCCTCTTCGGCTTTAGCGTAGATTATGTCTTTGATTTGGATTTTACTGTTTAAGATTACGTTGAATTCACACATAATTTTCCCAAATAGAGGACTATTTGTCGAACTAATTAAGGGATTTCGTCAAAAAAAGCCAAAAACAGGATAAACTTGGAAAGACCTCATTCGGACGGTTAGTAGATGCCGCCTTCCCGAAAGTAATGGTTCTCCTCTTTTTTGGGCCAAAACTCCTAACGCCATCCCGCTTAAGCTGACACCGCAACTCCGAAGCATACTCCTTGGTGATTTCACCCTTCTTCTCCAAGTAAGCAATGATCTCTTCCGCCTGCGCTTCAGTGTCGCATCGACGAAGAAAATCAACTGCTTGTGGGTTGAAATGGCGCAGTTTGTCAGGATTCTGGGTGCATTCCTCTGCGGGTTCATGGCATTCGTCGCATTCACATTCTTCAACTTCTTCAGCTGCTAACTCCGCTTCCAAAGGAGACTTCCGAACAGCATCAATTGGAACTTTGGCTTCTCCTAACTCTAACTCTTCATAGAGATGGGGGAACATTTTTTTGAGGGATTTTTTCTCAATAGCCATTAGCCATCATTAATAAAATTAGAAACGGTAGTTTATTTTCTTTATTGATGTAGAAAACGGTTTTTTCGGACTTACCGTGGAATGAACTGCTGCGTCGGGTTGGTCTGCAACGTTTTTTCGAGTTCCCTTATGGTTAGCCCTTTGATTTCGTCCCCAAAAGTTTCACATCGACGTTTTTTACCTGCTTCCTCTGTACTGCGCGCCACGATTTCCAGCCCATGCTTCGCCGGGGTTTGGGCGTAGATGTGGAAGGACTCCAAAGTGGCGCCTTTCTTGTTAACCGTTGTCCACGCGGTCCGAGTAACTTTTACTCCGCCAGATTTTAGCACACTTAGAACATTTTGGGGATCGTCGGTGTAGACGGCGACGTCGATGTCGCTACCCATCTTTATGGTCCCACGCCAGACACTGCCGATCAACAGGGGCGAATAAGCACTCAAAAGATGCATCACGGCAAGGGCTTCTTGCCGCATCTCAATTAAGCGGGCTTTGCGGCGGTCGCCTTCGTTTTCCTCCGCTATCTTGTCGAGTTCCAAGGCGACTTCAAGGTTGGAGGGCAAAAAATGTGTCCCCAAAGTCTGTGCGGCTTTGTCTTTGGCTTGTTTGTACTCTTTTTCTGCTCCAAAATAGAGCAGTGTGGCGGCTTCCCGTGCTACTCGACGTTTTAGTTCATTATCTTCAGGCAAAGGTGCTACCGTTTAGCGATGGTTTCGTAGAGTGCAATGGTTTTCTCTGCGATCTTGTTCCATGTGAACTCTGCTAAGACGCGTTTTCTGCCGTTTTTGCCCAGCATCTTCATGCGGTCCCTGCTTTCGAGGGCGCTGATGACTCCCCAAGCGATGTCGCTGGGGTTGTTGGGGTCGATGTGGTAGCCACATTGCTCTTCGCCGCAGCAAATAACGATCTCCCGCATGCCGCTCACGCCTGCCGCGCCCACCACAACCGGTTTCTCCATGCTCATAGCTTCCAAAGCAACGATGCCGAAGGGTTCATAGTAGCTTGGGAACACAGCTATGTCGCAGGCAGCATAGTGGAGGATGCGTTCTTCTTCAGGGATGAAGTCCAAGCAGAATTTGACGTATTCGTTGAGGCGTATGGTGCGAGTGAGGTTTTGGAGGTACTCCTGCAAGTCGCCGACGCCAACGATGACCAAGCGGGCTTTGGGGATTTTGGTTAGGATATGGGGCAATGCCATGATAAGTTTGTCTACGCCTTTGACGCCGACGAGTCGGCCTAAGAAAAGAATCATGAATTCGTCGTCCTTTATGCCGTATTTGGCTCGGATACGCGCGATATCGGCGGGGTTAACGTTTGCAGGGTTATACTTCTGTGGGTCCACACCGTTGTAGCTTACCTGAATTTTGTCTCGTGGAAAACCCAATCCGATGAGTTCGTCTTTCATGGCGTACGATACTGTGACAACCATATCAGCGGTTTTGCCTGCACGCAACTCTATGTTGCTTACGACGCCTGAACCGTTGCCCATAGTGCGGCCTTTCTCGGTGCTGTGCACGTGGAAAGCAAAGGGCAAATCCGTTTCCCGCTTCACCGTTATACCGCCCATAGCGGAGAGCCAGTCATGCGCCACTACAATGTCGTATTTCATGCCTTCGCGCTTGATCAACTCGTTAACCAGTTTAGCCGCGGAGAGGTAGTTGTAAACCATGAGTTTGCCGAAGAGGTGGATGCCTCTGCCCCATTTGCGTATGTCTTCGGCTATGACATCAGGCAATGAATCGGACACGTCGATGTGGAGGGGGCGGTGGATTTCTATGCCGCGCCAGATTTCACGTGTCGGTAAAGAGCCCGCGTCATCGTTCATGGTGAAGACGGTTACGTCGTGGTCGTTTAAAACGAATTTGCGGGTGATTTCTGCAGCGTAGGTTCCTAGTCCCCCAACGATTTTAGGGGGGTACTCGTAGACAAAAACAGCTATCTTCATCCTTTAAGAGTCACCATTATTATAGGATTAGGTGGGAAACAGTGTACTAAAGCTTTACTTATTCAAAGAAGCCGCCTAAACCAAGCGGTACCATTTATTCTATGCTTTGTTGAGGAAAAGTTTGATTAGCCCCGATTTACATAGCAGATACAGGCAGGTGCCAACAAAATGAGTTTATCACCTATTAAAAAGGAAATTCTGGAGTGTATGTTCCTCAACGAAAAACCGATGAGAGCCACAGACATCGCTAAGGATGCACACAAAGAATTCCAGCCTGTCATGATGCACCTCTTGGGACTCCAACGCATGGGCTACATCTCATCCCCAGAAAAAGGACTCTACATCATATCAGCACGGGGAAAACAAACTCTGGGCTTCCCCGAAATCACCAAAGAAAAAGCCACAGCCATACTTGCCTATGCCCCACACGACAGAGCATTCAGCTTCTACTCGACAGTCGGTCAACCACTCAGCATCCACGCCCATAACCTGCGGGACTTCACAGTTAAAATCGACAAGGTTGACCCGATATCGCTTGAATTCCACTTCAAACGCGGCGACTTCGAAGCATGGTTTAGGGGGCTTGGCGACGAGGAACTTGCCAAAAAAATGGCTATGCTTAAGGGACGCAACATTACCGGTGAAGAATTACTCAAGCGGCTCCATGAAATTGTGGATGAACGCTACCACGAGTTGGCAGAGTTGGCTGGGCAGACGTTCCCTGAAGATGAACATGAGCACCAACACACTCATACCCACGCCTAATTCACCCATGTTCGGTATTTCTTAGTAAACAGTAGCCCATAGGTTTGAGTCTAAAAAAAGGTCTTCCACAAAAATGGAAGAGAGGTTTAGGTTATTTGTTTGTAGATCGGGTGCTCTTTGAACTTTAGAATAGTCTGAGACCACTCGATTGTGCCGCTGGGCAACCGTGTGCAAAGCGACTGCACCTTTGCGCCGCCTTGGATAAAGCGTACGCCATCAAGCATTTCGCCCTTGGTAACGCCTGAAGCAGCAAAAATCATTTCGTTGCCCTTCGCTAACTCGTCTTCAGTGTAGGTTTTCTCCACGTCGACGCCTGCAGCTTTTAACCGTTCCATGCGTTTGGGGTCGTCTTTTTTGTCTTTCCAAACCTTAACCAGCATGGTTCCGCCGAGGCATTTCACTGCGGTGGCTGCGATTGTGGCTTCTGCGCCTGCACCTGCACCTAAAAGCAAGTCTACGCCTGAGTCCGGTAGGCAAGTGACGATGGAACCGGCGATGTCGCCGTCGGTGATGAGGATGATTCGTACCCCTATCTTTCTAAGGCGTTTTAGCAATTCGTCGTGTCTGGGCCGCTCAAGCATGATGACAGTGAAGTTGGCTAATGGTCGTTTTTTGAGTTTGGCTACGGTCTGCACGATTTCCTCTATGGACATGTCGAGGTTTATTTTGCCTTTCGCTATGCCGTTGGTTGCCACTTTAAAGTAGTAGCCGTCGTCTGGTAGCACTTGGAGGCAGCCTGCGGGGGCGCATGCTAAAGCGGAAATGGCATCTTTTCTGCCTTTTGAAGTTGCGGTGGTGCCGTCAACTTGGTCGATGACAAATTCGACTTTGGGTCCGTTGCCGGTGCCGACTTTTTCGCGGTTGTTAAAGGCGGGGGCGTTGTCTTTGGGTCCTTCGCAACAGATGACTTCGCCGTCAATCTCTGTTTGGTTGAGGACTGCTCGGGAAAAGTCCAGTGCGGTTTGGTCTACCATGTCTGGTTCGCCTTTGCCTATGTGGAGGGCTGCTCCTAAGGAGCCGGCGGTGGTTATGCGTATTAAAGATGGTCCGAGAGATCGCAATGAGGTCATGTATATCACTTTTTCCTTTCGTTTTGCCAGAGTTCTACAAATTCAATGTAGTTCTGAGCAATTTTCTCGCTTACAACTTTCCTATCTGCTTTGCCTGCCCTAAATTCAACGAGTGGATCCCAGAATATGGTTCGTCCCACAGCGAAGCCGATGATACCAGGGATTTTGGCGCCCACTGCCAACCACTCCTTGACTTTGTCTTTGGATTCGCCGCGCCCCAGTGTGATGACGCCTACTTTGCGTCCGCCCGCTTGGGCTTGGGCAACTATGGCTTTGGCGTCTTCTGGGTCTTCGACGCCTTCGAGTTTCCAGATGGCTGGTTCCACGCCGGCGTCTTGGATTTGCTTTAGGCATTCACACATGAGTTTAGGGCGCAACTGGGTGTCGTAAGCTGATTTTTCGGCCGCCTACCTTTGCAAGTTGCTCGGGTGTGGCGGGGACGATGAGTTCGAAGAGGAAGGTTCGGTTGTTCTTTGCGAGGTAATTGCTGAGTATCTTTAGTCTCTCAAGTTGGCGTTTGTTTAGTGTGGGGTCGCTTTCTGGGTTGTAGCGGACCAATACTTTGAGGAAGGTGGGGTCGAATTCTTCGATGTGCTTGGCGAATTGGCCGCCGTATTCGAAGTCAAATTCTTCTTGCCCCGATTTCTCTGCAGGCATGGCAAAGTTGAAGCCGTCTTTTTTGGCTTCCCGTAAAATCTCTGCGCCGAATTCTTCGTCAACCAGCAAGCCAGCCATGTTTTTGGGAACCTTCCGCTCAAGCGCCAACTTGAAGCCTTCAAAAATTATTTGCTTGGCTTCTTCAATGGCTTTTCTCTCTTCAACTGTCGGGGCACGCCCTTTGATACCGAACAATTTTTCGATAAAAGAAGCGCGATGATCAAACGCTAAAATCAACAAATCCTTGTTAGACCAATCGGTCATTTTTTCACCGTAGGTGTAATCTTGTTTTCCCTCAAATAAATTTGTATTGCTAGATGGGAAACAACAAATGTAACAACGCTGTTTTAGCGTTGGGTTGCGGTAGGCTGAAGCATTTTTTCGTTTTTCTCTCTTTATGTGGGTGTGGCAATGGTGTTTTTCTCCACAAGCGGTGCATGGTTCTATGTTGAAGCGGTCAGGATGTGTGTGAAACCATGTATCATTTGCTTTTTTCTCCACTTGAACAGCAACATAGCGCAATGCAAGCAGCACTAGCATGATATGCCCAAAGCACCGTATTGCAGTTAACCAGCTAAGGGAAACTATGAAATAATTAAAGTGCCATAATCTCCATGCGAGGGCTAGCATTGGGTAACCCTAGAATAGTAACGGTTAAACTGCCTGAAGAAGTCTACCAGGAGATGGCACTGCGTATCCCTGAGGGCGACAGAAGCGACTTTATCCGCGAAGCCATCCATGAGAAACTGCAGAAAACCCCCAGACCCGACAAACTCTTAGCCCTCGAAGGTCGCATGGCACAGCTTGAAGAGCAGTTTGGTCAAATCAAAAAGTACCTCTCTGACCTCGAAATCCTCACGTTCCAACATGGCAAAATCAACCCCTACCAATACGCCCTCGACGACTTCGACCGCAAAATCATCGAATACCTCCTAAACTACAAATCCGCAACCACCCCCGAATTGGCAGATTACCTCAAAACCAACCGTTGGCTGGTGCTAAACAGGCTGCAGAAAATCGAGCGCAACAGCAAGAAGCAAGCGGGCAAATCCATCATCGAATACTATGCTGGTGAGCGGTCGGGGAAGAAGAAGGCTTGGTGGATAGACCAAGAGATTATCCAAGAATAAGTTATCTTTAAATCGGGAAGTTCAGTTTGTTTCGCCTTGTGGGCTCGTAGTCTAGTACGGATAAGGCATCAGGCCTCCGGAGCCGAGAATCCTGGGTTCAAATCCCAGCGGGCCCGCCATCTTTTTTCGGCTTTGCTACCGTTTCGGTTTGTAGATAACTATTTTGTTGGGTTCTTCGCTTAGTGCCAAACCGTATTTTTTGAGGATATCGAGGATTTTGGCTCTTGAATCATGATCCAGCACTCCTTGTATGTGCACTTGGTACCCGATTGATAGTTGGTCGTCTCGTTTAGAATTCATGAGAGCGACAAAAGCAGGGGACATGTTGTAGCAGGAGTTGTTGATCTTGTAGCAGGAGTTGTTGATTTCTCTTAGGCAATTGATTGCTTCGTGACGTTTCATTCTGCAAATCGCCTAGTTTATATATTCTATCGGATGTGTTCAAATATAAATCTTGGCATACAAATGGCTACTATACAGCACAATGTTCTGTGCCTATTTAGCTGCCGAAAACTACGAAACAAGGTTTTTAAGGTATTTAACAATCAACTGCGGCTGATCAAACATGGTCCTTAGAGCCTTCCTCGGATGCTTAACGTGACCCATCAACGATAGCTTCTTGTACTGTGCCAACGCCTCAGCCGCAATCTCCTTGACTTCCCCCGGCGTAAACTCGTTGGTTGCAATCAGCGGCAACCCCTTTGCCTGACGTGCCTGGGCAAAACTGTTCCAAGTCAAATCAGATGGCAAATAGCCTTTGGCTTTGCATTCTTCATAGAGTCGGGTGCCATAGCTGGGCGTCGCAGCAAAGAGGTGCATACCCACATCATACTTACGCTTAAGCATCAAAGCAAAATCGACTGTCCGCTGCATATTCTCTTTGGTCTCACCGGGGAACCCGATTATGTAGAAAGCGCCTGTTTTTAACCCGAGTTCATGGCTATTCTTCGCAAACTCTACCACTTTGTTGAGGTCGAGGCTTTTGCAGATGACTTTGTCGAGGATTTGCTGGTCCCCCGATTCAACGCCGACAAAGATGCTTTTGACGCCTGACCGCTTCATTTTCTTTAGCAACTCCATGTTGAGGCAGTCTGCGCGGACTCCGTTGGGGGTTTCCCAGCCGACGTGGATTTTGCGTTCGATTAAGCCGTCGCATATGGCTTCGAAGCGTTTGAGGTCAAGGGTTAAGTTGTCGTCTTCGAAAAAGATGTTTTTGACTTTGAATTTGTCCACTACGAATTGTATGTGGTCTAGGACGTATTGGGCTGAGTGGGCGCGGAAGCCTTGTCCCATGTGGAGGTGAACGGCGCAGAAGCAGCAGTTGAAGGGGCATCCGCGGCTGGTTATCATGGATATGGCGCGGTTTTGGAAGCTGCGGTACCCTATGTGCACTGGGTTTAGGTACTGTTCCATATCGACTAGGTCGTAGGCGGGATAGGGCAATTCATCCAAATTAGTAATGAATGGGCGAGGCGGATTAACGGTGACCACGCCGTTTTGGCGGAAAGCGACCCCTTTGATGTCGTTTAAGGGTTTTTTGTCTTCGAAATGCTGGACGATTTCAAGCAACGTATACTCGCCTTCCCCGACGACGGCTATATCTGCGGTTTTGACTTCGTCTAGGAACTCTTTGGGAACCAAGGTTACGTGGGGTCCACCGACAACGGTTAGGATATTGGGGTTGACTTCTTTGGCTGCCACGCAGACTTTGATTGTGTTTTCGATTTGGCAGGTGAAGGGTCCTGCGATTCCCACGATGTCTGGGTTTCTGTTTTGGATTTCCTGTTTTATTTTTTCGATGGGTAAGCCGACTGTCTGGGTTTCATCGTTCTCTTTGAATTCGCCTCCTGTGAAGAAGGCGTCGAGGATTTCTACTTGGACGTGGGCTCTTTGCAGCACCGCCGCTAAATACATCAGGCCTATGGGTAAGTTGCCTGCGGGGGGCTCGGAACCCGCAAAAAACGTCTGCGGCGGATTAATCAGGAGAACCTTCATTGAGTGCACCCACAGGCTATATCGTTGCTCCTGCCTGATATTTAAATTGCTGAAACCAGCGGGTTCTCTCTATTCTTTGTGACAGACCGAAACAAACATCATACGCTCCACCTTGCCGTTGTCCTCGTCGGTCACCCAGACCTTATCAGCCAAAAAAGCAGCCCTATCCACCCGCTTACCCACCGTTGAGGGAAAAACAATAACAAAATATGTGTCTGGACCCAAACAGCGACGCAACAACACCATCCGCCCACGCAACCACCCCAAATTAAGGCTCGGCATACACTCAACCCCAACCACCCCATCCCCCTTCCTCGCCAAAACATCAACAAAAAACTTTTTCCTACCCCACGTCAACGGCACACTAAACTCCACCTCCCGATAACCACGATCACACCACAACTTCAACGCCGCCACAACCTTCAAACACTATAGTTACGTGTTTTAGGTTTGTGTTGGTCGGTGTTGTGGGTTTGTTGGTTGTTTTGGTTTTTTATGAAGGCTGTGAA
The DNA here is from genome assembly GCA_963702095.1 of Candidatus Bathyarchaeota archaeon. Taxonomy (GTDB): domain Archaea; phylum Thermoproteota; class Bathyarchaeia; order Bathyarchaeales; family Bathycorpusculaceae; genus Bathycorpusculum. The sequence goes on along the minus strand of OY969706.1, from coordinate 152,503 downwards.
GTCGGTTTGGTTGCTGTGGGTGATGGGTGATTTCGCTCTGCTTGCCAAATCAGCCACAACAAGCTCACAGCCTGGTCCTCAATCAGCCGCCAAAACCAACGTTTCCCTCAAACCATTGGTTGTTGTTGTGTATAGGCGGTTTTCTGCAGCAACAAACAATACAAAAAGCCAAAACAAAGCCAAATTTAAGGTAACTCCTCCACAGCATTCTCCTCAGCATCCATATTGTTAGCTGTTTTTTGTGTAAATATACATGCTTTTGTACTTCTGCGGTGGCTGAGTTGGCATGTTACTGCCATCCGACAACAACATATGTTTATGAGCGGTTATTCGGCTCTATTCTTGTTTACTTTTCCGTAGTATAGTAGGAGGTGAATTTTTTGAGTACACGAACTGAAGAAAGAAAAGGCAAAATGACCGTTGCAGAGGCAGGACGAAAAGGAGGGCAAAAAACCGCTTCAACCCACGGCCGCGAATTCTACGAGGAAATCGGACGCAAAGGAGGAGAAAAAGTCTCATCTGAACGCGGACCAGAATTCTACAGCGAAATCGGAAGCAAAGGCGGATCAGAACGCGCAAAGCAACATGAAGGCACAGCCGAGGCAGAGGGCAAAACCAGCCTAGAAGAAGCAGGACACAGAGGCGGACAACGCGTTCGACGCCTAATCCAAGCAGGAAAGGAGCATGAAGGCGACTAAGCAAAAAGTAGCTTTTAAAAAGTTAATGCTTGTTTTTCTATAATTTAATTTAATTTTTTAATGGAGGTGAATTTTTTGGAGGAGAAAAAAGGGAAAATGACAGTCGAAGAGGCAGGTCGCAGAGGAGGACTTAAAACTTCTGAAACACACGGAGAAGAATTCTACAGTGAAATAGGACGCAAAGGCGGAAGAATCGGTGGACCAAAAGGCGGGCAACGAGTTCGAAAACTGATAGAGGAAGGCAAAGCTCACGAAGAAGAGTAACTGATGGATTGTATCCCTCCCAAATTGTTTTTCTTTTTTATCGAAATATAGATGATTTATAGTTAAATTAGGATTTTTTTTGCTGTTGCTGTAAAAGGACAGCCACATATCTTTATGAAGTTTGCTTTGGGCTAGGACAATGAAGAAAAGCTACCGTTTAACTTTTTTTGGAGGTGAAATGTTTGAACGAAGACAAAAAGAAAGGAAAGATGACCGTTGAAGAAGCTGGCCGCATGGGAGGAGAGAAAACCTCTGAAACTCACGGACCAGAATTCTACAGCGAAATCGGAAGCAAAGGCGGATCAGAACGCGCAAAGCAACATGAAGGCACAACCGAGGCAAAGGGCAAAACCAGCCTAGAAGAAGCAGGACACAGAGGCGGACAACGCGTGAGGAAACTAATCGAGGAAGGCAAAGAACACGAAGAAGAGTAACTTCTAAAAATCCCTTTTGAAAGGAACAGGCTATCCTTTGAATTATTTGTTCGCCAATAGGAGGTGAATTTGTTGGCTGATGAACGGAAAAAGGGAACAATGAGCGTTGAAGAAGCTGGTCGCATGGGCGGTCAAAAAGGTGGGCGGAGAACCGCTGAAACCCATGGCAGAGAATTCTACGAGGAAATTGGACACAAAGGTGGGCAAAAAGTCCGAAGGCTAATCCAAGAAGGAAAGGAGCACGAAGAAGAATAACCGGTTTCTATCAGAGTTGTTCCCAAGTCGAGTTTATGGAGGTGAAAATTGATTGTCTGATAAAAAGAAAGGAAAAATGACCGTTGAAGAAGCTGGCCGCATGGGAGGTGAAAAAACCTCTGAAACCCATGGAGAAGAATTCTACAGTGAAATCGGTCACAAAGGCGGTCAAAAAGTCAAAAAACTCATCGAAGAAGGAAAGGAATACGAAAATGAATAAAATAAGCCTTCTCTTTCCTTTCTTTTCCCAAATTTATTTTTTAACAAAATCGGAGGTGGAACACAACGAGTGACACAGAAGTAACCACCGCACGACGTCGAGGCATAGGCCAAGGCAGAGGAACAAGAAGGCAATACACCGACCGCAGCGGCAGATCGGGGCATGTTAGCCCAGCAATCGTCGAAAAATACTTAGCGGGCATGCATTACCCAGCGGAAAAACAGAAATTAGTCACCAACGCACAAAACAAGGAAGCACCCGACGACGTCATGAACCTAATAAATAAGCTTCCTGATAAAACCTATCATTCGCCTATCGATATAACTAAGGAAATAGGCAAAATAGAATAAGTTTTATTGTTTTTTGGTTTTCCGTCATGTGGTTTAGCCCTGATTACACATGTTTACAATTACTCGATGAACCACAGGCTTTCTAAAAGATTAGACATAGATAGTTTTTGTTTCGGAGGTGAAAAGGAATTGTCGACCAAAAATGAAGAGAAAAGAAAAATGACTCGACAGGAAGCCGGCAGAATCGGAGGAGAAAAAGTTGCTAGAGAAAGAGGCTCGGAATTCTATCGTCAGATTGGAAAGAAGGGCGGTGAAAAAGTGGCTGAGCAGCGGGGTTCAGAGTTTTACCGGGCGATTGGACAAAAGGGTGGCGAAAGCAGAGAAAACAAAGCGGCTAAAGGAGGCAAACCGAAAAGTTACACAACGGTTAAGCTTTGATGCCGCTTTTTCCTTTTAGTTTTTCAAAACATTGAAATATATTTTAGCGCTTATTTGGTGTTATGAAGAAAGTACTTGTATTGTATTATAGCCGCAGTGGAAACACTGAGAAGATGGCTAAAGCCGTCGCAGAAGGTGCCCAAAGCGTCAACGGCGTAGAAGTGCAATTGGACTACCATGTGGAACCCAAAGATTTGACTGGTTACGACGCAATCATAGTGGGCGCGCCAACTTACCGCAAAGAGATACCGATGGACTTCAAAAACCTCTTCGAAGAAGCTGGGGCACAAGGCATAAGTTTGAAGGGTAAAATCGGAGCGGTCTTCGGCTCTTATGGCTGGAGTGGAGAGGCAACCAAAGTGATGCAGGACATCATGCAGTCAAAGTTTGAGATGCAAATCACTGAGGCGCCGATAAACGTCAAATATATTCCCGACCAAGCCGCTCTCGACGCATGTCGAGACCTGGGGAAAAGGGTATCCGAAAGCTTGAAGAATCTGGTTTAACATTAAACGCTGTGGGTAATTCTATGGAAAAAAAGGACGATAATCTCATTGAATTCTTGAAGCACCAAGTAGTTGTAGAAAAAGAAATAGTGGCGTCCCTTGAGAAAGCGTTGGTGGATATGAAAAACCCCGCTGTCAAAGGCGTATTGAAGGGTGTCTCGTTGGATTCGGTGAAGCATGCCGAACTCTACACTTCAGCGATAACTTTGCTGACCAGCGCATCTACCGCGTTGAAGCAGGAAGACCTCGAAACCCACAAAGCACTCATACAGAAACACATCGAAATCGAAGCCCAACTCATAAAAATTCTCAAAGAAAAAATCCCAGAAATTAAAAATGAAAAAGTCGTTTTCCTCCTAAAAGCTATCCTCGAAGACGAGATACGCCACCATGCCATGTTGAAGATGACTTTGGAAATAATTGTGCATGGAGAAACCATAACGGAAGACGACTGGTGGAAAATGCTCTGGGAGAACGTGCCTTTCCACGGCGCGCCAGGCGGCGGCTAAAACAAGGCTTATGCGTTGGTGCCGCAGAAGACTTGCTGGGAGGAACTCCAAGTTTCCTCCACTACCTTTTGCAGTCCCTCAAGCACCGAGGCTAACATTTCACCTTTACAGGTTAACCCGTAGGCTTTGGGGGTTTTTCTTACGAACACAAGTTTTTTTCCTTTCAATCCCCGCAGGTACTTGTAGGTGCGTCTCATAGACAAACCCATCTCTTTGGATAGTTTTCCAGCGGAGATGCCTTCGTTGTGTAGGGTGTCGTAGACTTTCCGTTCTGTGCCAGTGAAGGTTTCTTTGTCGGGGTTACGTTTGGATTTAAAGAAGAAAATGTAGTCGCGTTCTTCGGGTGTTTCGATTAAGCCGACTTCACGTAGGCGTTTTAGTATTCTGGAGGCTATTTTTGGAGAAACCACGGCTTCTATGTCTTCGAATGTTTTCGGTCCAGCGGAGAGTGCTCTAAGAAGCGTTTCTTCATAGCATTCTGAATGTGCGGGCAGTACATCGGCAAATTCTGGGAAATAGGCGAGGATTTCGGTTAAGCGTCCGCCGAAGTGGGTGGCATAGTATTCTTCTCTTGATTCGTTGGCTAAACCCACTGCCATGAGGGGTTGGATGTACTCTTCGCTTATGGTGTCTTGGCTGTGCGAGTGGCCCTGTCTTTTGAGTTCCTGTTGGAGTTGGCTGACAGAGTATCTGCCGTTAACTATGGCTTTTAGGATGTGGAGTCTGGTTTCGTTTTTTAGGACGTTGAATAATTCTTTCATGTAGTTGGGGTTATCCATGGCTTCTCTTAGTTTTCGCAGTTCATTTTTTAGTTTGTAGACTTGGCAGCGGTTTATGCATTCGAGCGGTGAGGTTGGGGCGCAGTTTCGGCATTCGGAGTCAAGTGTTTTTAGCATGGTTGTGAGGTCGCGTTTTTCGCCGTTGTGGGTTGGTTGGAGGACGTTGCCCATTTTTTTGTTCTCCTTTGCGTGTGTCAGGGCGGGGAAGGAGTGAGGGTGGTGGGTTTAGAGTTGTTTGCGATTGATAGCCCGTCTTGACACGCGTCATAGTCAATGACAGGCGTCATACTTAAATAAGTTACCCCACAAAAGTGTACATATTCAGGGCAGAAAAGGGGCATAACTCAAAGTGATATTACCATGCGAAATAGGAGTCAAAACCGTGCTTCCAGCAGTCAAAGCCATCATGGCACGCTCCATAGTCCAAAAACACGGCTACAGCGAAAAACAAACCGCCAACCTCTTAGGACTCTCACAATCCGCAGTCAGCCGCTACGTCGGCAGAGAAAGAGGGCACAACCTCATATCCATCGAAAACACCCAAGAAGTCCTCACCCTAATCGACGAAATGGTAACCTCACTGATAAAACAACCCGCCGACAAAGCCAAGGTGCTGGAGTTGTTCTGCAAAACCTGCACTGCCATCCGCGAAAGAGGCTTAATGTGCCCCAAATGCCAGAAGGAAATGACCGCTGAATGGGCGGAAAAATGCTTCTTCTGCCGCTGAACAACCGACTATTTGTTCTGTTCCCTAAAACGTTTGAGTATGTCTCTTGGAACTGGATTAACGTATTTTAAGCCGACATGCCTGCAGAGCCTATAAAAATCTGTGTCTGTTGTAATTATACTGCTAGCTTTTCTCTTGTTGTGCAAGTGCAAGATACATGCAGTCTGAAACGTCATGGTTTAATTCTTTTGCTAGTCTGAAGCCTTCTAAGAGGGTCTCTCGATTCAAAGCGACGTATCGCGGTATACCGTATCCCTCTATGAATTGTTTCATGTCAGAAGAACAACTATTTGCCCCTTGTAATTATACTGCCTAGCTTTCTCTTGTTGTGCAAGTGCAAGATACATGCAGTCTGAAACGTCATGGTTTAATTCTTTTGTAGTCTGAAGCCTTCTAAGAGGGTCTCTCGACTCAACGCGACGTATCGGGGTATATCGTATGCTTGTATGAAGTGTTGGATGGCAGAAGAACAAGCTGCTTTGGGTAATCCCCATGGATGCGTCATAACCCAAAAAGCCCTCAAAGGCAAGATATCCATAAGCACCGGCACATAAGCGCCTCGCAAACCTGATTCTATAACTGGCGAGACATACTCGAATCCGGGGTGTCCCTTGGAGAGGAAAATTGCTAAGACGTTAACATCCCAAACTTGGTTAATCCTGTCGGTTGGGCTACTGTTCGCCAAAAGTTGCTTCTCCCGAATCCAGAAAGGCTTCTTTGCCCCATTTTCTATGGGTTGCATCCACTCTGAGAGGTTCAGGGATGATAGGTTTTAAAATTAAGACACCGTCGTTTCTGATTAGGTCAACTTCGGTTCCTGTTTTGAGACCAAGCTTTTGGCGTTCTTCGAGGGGGATTAAGATCCTGCCTCTTTCGTCCAGTTTAGCTCTACCCATTTGTTGTTACCCATAAATTAACTGCGTTTTTGCCCACTTAAACCTTTTCCAATATGGGAATTAAACAGGGAATTCGACCGCCTCCCCTCAAAGAGGTGACATAGAAAAGACCCGTCACTTCATCCCAAGCAGAGGCACTGATTTCTTCCACAACAGAATAAACACTGCAACCGACAGAGCAACTATGGCAACCACCACTATGGGCACTTCGATTTCTGCCCAACTAAAACCCGCCACCGCGTTGGTTTGAGCTTCTGGTGCGTGCAGGTCAACGCTAATAGTGTTGAGTAGCGGTATGTTGGCGATGAGAAGTATTACAAGGATGCTTAACCGATACTTCAAGAGTTCAACTACCCATTATCTTTTTGTTGTTAACGGCGTTTAAGAAGTTTCCGATATCTTTGTTTTACCTTTAGAGGAAAGTCGGCAAATATAGGCAACCCCATAAAATAGAAAATAGGACTTCGAAGCTTTATTACAAACGCCGTTTACCCATTTTTAGGGAAAAACAGATTGTCATACGACGAAAACACCGTTCTAGACATCATCGAAAAAACCAGTAAAAGCGTAGTCAACATATCCACCGTCAAATTAGTCCATAACATCTTCTACCAAGCCGTACCAGTCGGAGGCATGGGAAGCGGCACCATCATCGACGGCAACGGCTTAATCTTAACCAACAACCACGTTGTCGGAGGAGCAGAAAAAATCAACGTCACCCTCTACAACAATCAAGTCGTCGAAGGCACCATTGCCGGCTCCTGCGTCATGCAAGACATAGCTGTCATAAAAATCAACGCCAAAGACCTCCATCCTGCCCAGTTGGGTGACTCTGATAAGCTGCGTATGGGGCAACGTGTTTTCGCCATCGGCAACCCCTTTGGCTTGGCAGGTGGACCCAGTGTGACCAGCGGCGTAGTCAGCGCCATAAACCGAACCATCGAATCCGAGCGCGGCTTAATCGAGAATCTGGTGCAAACTGACGCGGCGATTAACCCAGGAAACAGCGGCGGCCCCCTCGTCGACGTTTCGGGCAAAGTTGTGGCGATTAACACGGCGATTATTCCTTATGCGCAAGGCATCGGGTTTGCCATCCCCATAAACTCGGCAAAGAGCTGCACCAACGACGTATTGACTAAAGGGATCTTGCGTAAGGCTTGGTTGGGCATCGTGGGGTTAACTTTGACTCCGCAAATCGCCCGCTACTATGGTTTTCCCGTCGATTCAGGCGTGTTGGTGACTAAGGTGGCGTTGGGCAGCCCAGCGTATGCAGGTGGCATGGTGGACGGCGACATAATCGTGCAGGTCGGCAACCGCCAAACCCAGACAATTGAGGAGTTAGTCGATGAAGTCCATAATCGCAGTGTCGGCGATGTTGTGAGGGTTTTTGCGGTCCGTAGCGGTCGGCAGCACTATTTTGATTTAAAACTAAGCGAGGCACCCTAAAACATGAGTGAAGCCGAAATCAAGGATATCCTCGAAAAATACAGGGTAATTGCCGTTGTGGGGGCATCAGACCAAATCGGTAAACCCAGCCACCGCGTCACCGCATACCTCAAACAACACGGCTACCAAATCATCCCAGTCAACCCCAACATAGACAAGCTGTTCGGCGAAAAAAGCTACCCAAGCCTACTAGATATCCCTGAGAAAATCCAGAAGACCATTGATGTCGTGGATATTTTTAGGAAATCGGAGGATGTGCCGCCGATTGTGGAGCAATCTATAGAGCTCAAGCGCAAGGTTGGGCGTCCCTTTGTGGTTTGGATGCAGCTACACATCGTAAACGAGGCTGCGGCTGAAGCAGCACGGCAGGCGGGGTTAGTTGTGGTTATGGATAAGTGCATGATGGCTGAGCATCTGCATCGGCATCTACCGCACCTAAATGGCTCCGAGCAGTAGTGAAACCACCGTAGCTATGACAACGATTGCTAGGGTTTCGGCAAGAGTTACTTTCCAGTTGATGCGGGTTTTTTTGGAGCGATACCGCACAAGGAAAATGCCCACTATAAGTGTGACTTCAATGAGTGAGAGGATTAGGTTAAGAGGGTAATAATCCACCAGCACCAAATAGGTTGCTATGGGTATAATTCCCGCCACAAAAGTTGTAACGCCTGAAATTATGGCTCCGTAAATGTTGGATCGATGAATCTCTTTACCCAGCAACGTAAAGAGTTTCTGGACCAGCAGCAGCGATTTGTCGCGTTCTTTTTTGTCGGGTATGTCGCTTAGGCTGTAGTTCATGAGGTTCTGAAGTGTCATTATGTCAGCTAAATCTGCGGTGATACCGCCTAAGAGGAAGCTGGAGAAGTTGGTGATGGCTACTGCGCTAAGCGTGAGGAGCGCGGCGAATATGAGTGTTTTTGGGTTACCCAAAAGCGTGGTGGCCGCCGTTAAAGTGGAGATGAAAGCGGAGAGAATAACCACTAGGCTGGTTATGGAGCCGTCTACTAAGCCCGCCACGATCTCCATGATAGGCTCTTTTTTTAGCAGAAGACTTTCCCATTCTTTTTTAAGCCTCAGCCCCTGCGCCGTCAACTGCACCGTCTCTTCTCTTTCAGCTATGAGGCCTTCAGCCGTCATTTCTTTGAGCGCCTTGTCAAGCTCATTCATTTCAATGCAGGCGTAGGCCGCGCAGACGCGGTCAATGCGGTTTTTTAGAGTGGAAAGTTTGACTCTAGCGCCTTTTTTGAGGTTGAGTAGAACAATAACGCGGATAACATCGGGTAATTCTTGGATTTCAAACGACACTAACGAGCACCGTTACAAATACACTCAACTATTCGTTATGCGGGGCTAATAACTTTTTGTGCGTAAAAACGCCTAAAAGAATATGGTTTTCTTGCTATGCTGTACTCATCCTTTGCGCTATCATGTTGGAAGCCACGTATGCAGCAAGTGCTTAGTGCTCATGTCCGGGTTCATGAAGGTTTCCAAAAGCGTTCTGCACCACCTCGTTTAATGCGGGGTGGATATGCATGCCCATTGCGATTGGACCGTAGTCGCCATTACCGGTGGTCATGGCGTTAGTGATTTCCTGTATGAGGAGCGAGGCTTCGGGGCCGATGATGTGAGCGCCTAAAATCTTGCCGGTTTCCTTCTCCACGATAACCTTCACAAACCCCTCGGGGAACCCCATCGCTGCACCCATCGCCGTATCCCTGTAGGCTGCTTTGCCCACGACGATGTTATAGTGCTGCTTTGCCTCTTGCTCTTTTAATCCGACGGCGGCAATTTGGGGATGCGTAAAAACGCCATGTGGGGTAGCAGAGAAATCCATCGGTGCCTTGTGGTCATGGCTGCTGTTGTGCCAAACTATGCCTGCTTCATAGTTGGCTGAGTGCTTAAACATCTGTTTGCCGATGGCGTCGCCGAAGGCGTAGATGTGTTTTTTGCTGGTTTCTAAATATTCGTTGACCGCGATGAAGCCGTGGTCGTCGAGTTTGACCCCGGTTTTTTCGGGGTGCAACAGATAGGCGTTGGAGGCTCTGCCAGTGGCAACCATCAAGGCTTCGGCAGTGAATGCTTTTTTTGTGCCGTCTAAACGGTTTTGGGCGACGAGTGTTTTCATGGTGCCTCCCTGACTGACTTCCAGTGCTTCATACCCCGTATAGATGTCGACGCGCCTACCCAACTCTGTTTTGAGCAAATCTGAAATCTCAGGCTCCTCCTCTGGCAGCACGCGATCAGACCGCTGGATTACGGTGGTTTGGGTGCCGATGGCTGAGAAGAAGTGGCCGTATTCCATGCCGATGTAGCCTCCGCCAATGATTATGATACTTTTGGGCTGTGTTTTGAGTTGCAGCACGGTGTCACTGGTTAAGTAGTCGACGGTTTGGATGCCGCTGATTGGGGGGATGACGGTGTGGGCTCCTGAAGCGATGAAGATAACTTTAGCTTTGATGGTGTGGCTGCCAACTTGCATGGTGTAGTCGGAGATGAATTCGCCTGTCTCCTTAAACCACGTCATTTCTTTGGTGGCTTCGACGGCGGCGGCTTGCTGTCCCGTGTCATGGTCGACTAAGGCGTGCATGCGGTTCATGATGTTTTGGAAATCCACTTGGTCTACGGTGGCTTTGACGCCGAGTTTCCATGATTCCTTGATTGTGGTGAGGACGTCTGCGGGGTAAATCAGCATTTTGGAGGGCACGCAACCCACGTTTATGCAGGTGCCGCCCATGCGTCCATGCTCAACCAAAGCGACTTTGTAGCCGGCTTCAACCGCGGCTGAAGCAACAAGCATACCTGAACCTGAACCTATAACCAACACGTCAAATTCTTCCATAAAGTAAGCCTCAAAGTATTTACAGTAAAATGGCGAATTTAAGCAAATAAACCTTTCAATTGCAAACGCTTGCTTGAATAAAATCTTTAAGCACTCAAACCAATATTGAGTGGGGACCTGTTTGTCTAAGAAACCTGTTTCAGCAGAAGAGCAGAAGAAAAAGCAAGCATATTACTACGGTAAAGGCGAAAAGAAAGCCAAAGCAGTCAAAAAGTAGCTTTTGCCAAAAAACGTGGTATGCAGCGCCTGTCGTGGACGGCGTCGAAGCCCTCTAATTCTTCCTTTTTTAGTGGCAACACCATCCGTGAAACCAACCCGTTTAAGCTGTAGGGCAAACGTATCAGTCGGTACTCGCCTGAAGTGACCCACTCGTCGATGTGAAATCCTGCTTGCTTAGCCTCTTTTGCCAACGCCAACCGCTCCTCAAGTCTCAGCCCATAAGCAGTTTTATCCAAAACATGCAGGTGGAAGCCTCTGCCCGAATACACAACCCGCAACTCCGAAAACCGCTGCTCCAGAAACTCGTAGAGGTCAATGGCTTCTTTTCGCACGATGTCGAGTTCTAACTCGCAGAAGCTCAACCCCTGTTGTCGCTTCATTTTGTCGGCGAGGGTGCCGTGGACTGGGCAAGTGACGTTTTCAGGGTCAAGGTCGAAGGCAAGTTCCTGCCCCACCTTTTCGCCGTGTGCGTCGTAGATGTTGCGGTCGTAGTAGACGGCTTCGGGAAGAAAATCCAAAATCTGCATCCGAACGTCTTTGAGGTCTCTGTACTCATCGATTATTATGGTGGTGGCGGCGTCTTCACGGTACTTCTCCAAGAAAATGTTTGTATGTCTACCCATGATAACTGCGAATCTTGTTCTGTCTAGTCTGTCGCCGAACCAGTCTGCCACCTTCTCAATGCTAAATTCTTCCGTGTAAAATTCTTGGCGCTCCTCTAAGGTGGAGTAACGCATGCCAGTGGGCATGTAATATTGAACCATAAGCACTCAATAGATAGGTTACACCATGTCGGCAAAATGCTTTGTGGAAACACTAATATGCCTGTCTCTACCCCAGTTAAGTGGTGAATTATTCTTGCCTATTGACCCTGATTTTCAAACTAAACGCCAAACTGTAAGCGAACATAGTGGACACAAAGTTTGGGGACCCGTTGAACCCCCAACCAAACTTGGAATCCACGGAACCAACGTTGCAGTGGACTGGGACAGCTGTGTCGGAGACGGAGTCTGCGCTGACGTGTGCCCCGTTTCCCTCTACGATATGGTTGATGTTTCTGGTCACCCGCTTTCTGCTCGCAAAGCTGACCCCGCCCGTGAAAAAGACTGCATCCAGTGCCTCGCCTGCGAAATGCAGTGCCCCGCGGCAGCGATAAAAATCACTCCCCCACCATAACAGTAGATCAAATTCTTTTTTATCTGTTTGTGGTTTGTTCCACAACCATCCTGCAAAGCGCCTCAGGCTCTGACGCCAAAAAAGCAGTTGCCAGCCAAGTCCGCAGGTAGATGATGAGTAAGGGGCAATCTCTCTTCGTCTAACACTATAAAAACAAAGACCAAACATGCCGGTTGATGTTAAAACAAGAATAGACCCTGATGGCAACCAAAAAACAAGAGAGAAACCAACTAACAAAAAAATTAAAAATTTTGGTCTTCTGATAAAGACACGGCAGTTTTAGCGGCAAGTGTTTTATATTTGCAGAGCCCCAGTAGACTGCTATGAGTCAGCAGCCAGTGGGCAAAACCATAGTTCTCCAGTCAGCCGATGCCCAGGCCAAAATCACAGACGTAGTCGAAGCCTTAATCTCAGGTATCATGGAAACGGGCGAAGTCAACGTTGTAGGCGTAAACGATTCGATGTTTCTTGCCTGCAGCGCCATGAACATGGCAACGGAGATCGCGAAAGTCTACGTTGACGACATAGACATAGCCCCTGTTCAGGTACCTACACATGGAAAAGTCTCTGTCATCTCTGCGCATCTGTCGCAGAAACAGGCGGGGGATTACTCAACGCTTGCTGAACAGGAAGAAAAGAAACTCGCCGACGTTGGAGAGCAAACTATCAGTGTCAGCAGAGCTTCAACTATGGAACGCCTCGTCACCATAACGTTACTGCGTCTAGCAAAGTTCGACGAGATCAAGGTGGTTGCAGCGGGCGGCTCAATCAACGACGCCATAGCGCTTGCCCTCAAATTAACCAGCGGACAAATATCCAAAGACCCCGTGGGCATCAAACTGTTCCACCTCTACTCCATCATCATGCGCAACGACCCCACAAAAAGCATCGCTGCAGTGTCGATTTATCTGCAGAAAGGCGTGACTGCAAGATACACTAAACGGCAAAGCGAAGTGCTAAAGAAGCTGGAAACCGCAACTTAAAGAAAAAAGAAAACTGGTTATTTTACGAGGCTTAAGTTTCTGTTGACCTTGTCCCAGTTAACGATGTTCCAGAAAGCTTCCACAAATTTCGGGCGCTCATTCCTGTAGTCCAAGTAGTAGGCGTGTTCCCAAACGTCGAGTGCCAAAATTATTTGGAAGTCGGGAAAGACGTTGACGTTGTGCTTTTCTATCTGCATGATTAGCGGTCTTGCGATGCAGGGGTGAACAGCCAGCGCCGCCCAACCCGAACCTTCTGCGCTTGTTGCAGTTGCAGAGAAGACTTTTTTAAAGTTCTCGAAGCTGCCGTATTCTTTGTTGATGAGGTCTGCGATTGCTCCGCCGGGTTGTCCTCCGCCGCCTTTGCCTGCTGGAGCCATGTTTTCCCAGTAGGTGGTGTGGAGCATGTGGCCGCCGATGTTGAAGGCAAGTTCTTTAGCGAGCGCTTTGACGTATCCAAAAGACACCCAGTAATCAATTTGTGAGCCCTCCTTCATTGCTTCATCTATTCGGACAAATAATGTGTTGGCGTCGTTGACGTATTTTTGATGGTGTTTGTCGTGGTGTAGTTTGAGTTGTTCCTCAGAAATGTAGGGTGCGAGTGCGTTGTAGTCGTATGGTAGTTTGGGTAGAGTAAACATTTTTACTTTTTCCATAAACTTCACCAAAAATCACTAATTCCAAAAATGGGACACAGTTAATATACTTTGCTTTAAGGAGCTAATCGCTGATTTGCCTGCTGCCACGGAGTTTACTGATTATTCTTGTAAAAAGTAAACAATACATGCTTCCACACTCACATAGCGACGGCTTCTGCATAGAGCTATGTAGGGGATGTGGAGAAAAACAGTATTACCACACCGAAACAGACGCAGAAAAACAACGCAAACACAAAAAGCAGTCGTCCACTGTTGCAGTCTTGTGGTGCCCCATAAAACGCCACACCCACATAAAGAGTAAAATCGCATAGTACTCAACCATCCCTACGTTAAGCTAGTGCTTATAACTCCGTTTATCTTTAGAGACTGTAGTGATTTTATTTATGGCTAAAACTGAAGAAAACCTAAAAGCCGCGTTTGCAGGCGAATCCCAAGCAAACCGCCTCTACACCGCGTTTGCGCGTGCCGCAGAAGCAGAAGGCTTTCCACATATCGCTAAACTCTTCGAAGCAGCGGCTGAAGCAGAAACCGTACATGCCCTCAACCACCTCAGAGTCCTCGGACAAGTCAAAACCACAGCCGACAACCTCAGCACCGCCATAACAGGCGAAACCTACGAGTTCACAAAAATGTACCCACAATTCATCGAAGAGGCAAAAAAAGACGGAAACAAAGCTGCATTGCAAAGTTTTGACTATGCAAACAAAGTCGAAAAAATCCATGCTAACCTCTACCAGAAAGCCATCGACGCAGTCAAAACCAAAAAAGACCTCCCCAAAACCGAACTGCACGTGTGCCCAGTATGCGGCAACACCTTCGAAGGCGACGCCCCGGACAACTGCCCAATCTGCGGAACACCCAAAGCTAAATTTATGAAAATATCTTAAAACCTTCGACTATTCTGTTCCCTTTTCTCTTTAAGGCGGGTTTACAAGGCCACAACCACGCCGTCTGATTGCCCTTTCCACTTGCGGGACAGCTATTCCAGTTTCAGAATCTGCTTGTAGTAACGTTCACAACCAGCCAGCAACGTGCTGCCAACCCCAAACATTAAACACAGCCGCCATTAAATGCCCTTGGTTGTTGTTATGTATAGGGAGTTCCCAGCAACAACAACTAAACAAAACCTAAAAAGGCTAAAAACGCCTTAAATTCCGCTTCCATTATGTACAGCTAACCTTTTCTAACAGGTCCCGGTTAGTTTGTCAATGATGCTTTGGAATATTAGTTTGCCGTCGCCATACTGCAACATCTGCGTTTGCCGTGTCCAATCAGGCTGCTGCCACCAGTACAACGCCCGTTCGGGATGGGGCATTAAACCGAAGATGTTGCCTTGTGGGTTACAGATGCCTGCGATGTCGTGGAAGCTGCCGTTGGGGTTAGCGGGGTACGCTCCATTTGCTGCTTCGCCGTCTTTGGTGCAGTAGCGAAACACCAGCATGTCCTCGTCAACGAGTTTCTTGAGGACAACTTCTTCCTTTTCTTTGGGAAACAGTAAGCGTCCTTCGCCGTGTGCAATCGGAAGCCTGATAACTTTGCCGTTGAGGATGGCGGTGGTGAAGGCACAGTTGCCGCGGTTCTCCTGTTTGAGGTAGACCCATTTGCATTTGAAACCCGAGGGCTCATTAGTGGTCAAGGTGGCTTCGGGAACGGGGCTTATGCCTTTGAATCCAGGCAGCAAACCGTATTCGACGAGGATTTGGAAGCCGTTGCATATGCCAAGTATGGGGCGGCCTTCGTCGACGAATTTTTCGATTTCTTTGCCTAAATTAGCTGTCAAATGCCTTGCGAAAATAACGCCTGAGCGGACGTAGTCGCCGTAAGAGAAGCCGCCGGGGAACACGAGCACGTTGTAGTCTAGGAGGTTGTGGTGTTTGATTAATTCGCTGACCTGCAAAGTCTCCGCTTGGACGCCGAGTTCTGTAAACGCACGTTGGGTTTCGGCGTCGCAGTTGGTTCCGCCGACGCGCATAACGCAGACTTTGATGTCGTTTAGGTTCATTGCTCTGCCTCCTCCGGGTTAAGCGTCCTCTTCCAGCTGCGCCGCAGCTTATCCAACGGAGCATCCACCACAGCTTTGCCGTCTAAGCCCACTATACGCAGTTTGGGTTCTTTGGTTACTTTGCCGATTTTCGCGTAGTCCTTACCAGCCATGAGTTTTTCGAATTCTTTTTTGTCTGCTTCGGCGACTTCTATTAGGAAACGACTGTTAGACTCCGAGAACAACACATAGTCGTTTCGAGTCAAGTCTTTGCCAGGAACCTTTTCAAGGTCAAGCTCTAAACCTAAACCGGATGCAAAAGCCATTTCTGCCGCAGCCACTGCCAACCCGCCCTCAGAGAGGTCGTGACAGGATTTCACCAGTCCCATGTCGATGGCTTTGGTTACTGCTTTGAAGGTACGTTTGGCTTTGCCGCCTCGGACTTCGGGGACGGATGCGCCGAGGTAGCCTTTGAGTTTGTAGTATTCGCTGCCGCCGAGTTCAGGGTAAGTTTTGCCCACGATGTAGATGGGGTTGTCGGCTTCTTTGAGGTCAACGGAGATGGTGTGTTCGATGTTGGGGTTGATGCCGACCGCCGTGATGAGCAAGGTAGGCGTGACTGGTCCGAGGGGGGATTCGTTGTAGAGGCTGTCTTTGCCGCTGATAAAAGGCGCCTTAAACGTGGTGGCGAAGTCGTAGCAGGCTTCACAGGCACGCACCAGCGAGCCGAGTCGTTCTGGTTTTTCTGGGTTGCCCCAGCAGAAGTTGTCGAGAAGTGCGATTCTTCTGCCGCCGACAGCGACGTTATTGCGGATTGCCTCATCTATTGCTGAAGCCGCCATCCAGTAAGGGTCAATTTTGCCGTAGTTGGGGTTCATGCCGCAGCTAATCACCAACCCTTTGATTGAATCATCAAGGGGTTTTAGCACAGCTGCGTCGTTGGGTCCTGCGTAGTCGCCTTGCAGGGGTTTTAGCAGTGTGTTGCCTTTAACTTCATGGTCGTAGGTGCGGATGATTGCTTCCTTGCTGGCGATGTTTGGTGCACCGAGCAGCTGCAGAAGGGTTTGGGTTAGGTCAACTGGCTCCTTAAACTCGGGGTCCACGAGTTTTGATGTTTCGATAGATGCGGTTTTGGTGCTTTCGCACAGGTTAAAAATTAAATCCATGTCAACGTCGCAGACTAACTCGCTATTATAGCTGAGTTGCAGGCGCCTCTGAGGGATAAGTTTGCCAATTGCAGTTGCCAACACATCCTCTTTCTCAAAAACTGCCATAACCTGTTCCAAATTCTCCTCTGGCACCGCCATAAGCATGCGCTCCTGCGATTCAGAAATGTAAATTTCCCAAGGAGACAAACCCTGATATTTCAGGGGCACTTTAGCCAAGTCAACAGCCACTCCACAGCCGAAACGTTCCGCGGTTTCGCCGACGGCTGATGAGAGGCCCCCGCCGCCAATGTCTGTTATGGCTGAGCCAAGTTGACGGTCGCGGATTTCAATAACTGCCCGTTTAACCTTTTCCTCCTCAATGGGGTCGGCGATTTGGACAGCGGGCGCGAGATTTCCTCCGATTTCTCAGTAAGCTCTGCCGAAGCGAAGGTTACGCCGTGGATGCCGTCTCGCCCAGTTTTGCCGCCTGATAGGACAATGACATCGCCGACTTTGGCGTTTTTAACATACTTGTTGAGCGGTAAGAGCCCGATGCAACCGCAGTAAACGATGACGTTGCCAGTGTAGGATTCGTCAAAGTATATGGCGCCGTTGACGGTTGGGATGCCCATGTTGTTGCCATACGCGCTGATGCCTGCGGTGACGCCCATGTAGACGTATTTGGGGTGCTTAATGCCTGCTGGCAGCTTAGCGTAATCGTAATCTAGGGGTCCGAAGCCCAAGACGTCGGTGCATGCGATGGGGTCAGCCCAGACACCCAGTATGTCACGGATGACGCCGCCAGTGCCTGTTGCTGCGCCGCCGAAAGGCTCTACTGCTGAGGGGTGATTGTGGGTTTCCACTTTCGCCGCGATGCCGTAGCCTTTGTCGAATTTGACTATGCCAGCGTTGTCCTCAAAGACGCTGAAGCACCATGGCGCTTTGATTTGTTTGGTGGCTTTAGCAAGGTAGGTTTTGAAGAGGCTGTTGATGGTTTTGCCGTCGAGTTCTACTTTGCCTTTGAAGGTTTTGTGGCAGCAGTGTTCACTCCAGCTTTGGCTGATAGTTTGCAACTCGACGTCGGTTGGGTTGCGTCCTTCTTTTTTGAAGTAAGCTTGAATTACGGATAGTTCCTCTGCGCTAAAGCCCAATGCGAGTTCACTGTTGATTTTCGCCAACTGTGCAGGTGTGGCTTTGGCTATGGTGAACTCTAAAACTTGGCTACTCTTGCGTTGGACAATGAGTTTAGCGGTCATTCTTCTCAACGACACTTATGGTGTAGTTGTCTTTGGTTGGGTTAGCCAAGAGGCGCTTGCTCATTTCCTCCGCTTTCGCCTTTGCCTGAGCCGCTGAAGCCGCTTCGAGGTCGACGGTGTAGACTTTGCTCACGTCGACTGCTGCGACTTTGTAGCCGAGTTCGACGAGGAGTCGCTGGGTGGTTTCGCCTTCCGGGTTGCTGTGTCCGGGTTTGAGGCTGACTTCAATTTTGGCAGCGTATTTCATAAAGCCTTTAAATTAAGCTATAAGGATTTAAACGCTTTCGTCACAAACAATGCAAAACCCTACGACAGAACCATGCGTTTTTTCCCGTGCACTATCTCGACGACGCGTTCTTTGTCTGTGACTTCGCCGATGACCTGCGGTTGCACGCTGTCCTGCTCAAGGATATCCATGGCTTTGTCGACGTCGGCTTTATCCACGATGATGCCGAAGCCCCAGCCCATGTTAAAAGTCCGAAACATTTCCTCGTCGGTAATAATGTAACCAAGCTCCGACGCGGTTCGCTGAATCACGCCGAAGATGGGTTGGGGATTGAAATTGTCAAAGCAGAAACCGATGCCCGCCGAGTAGTTGGCGAGGTTGTTGAACTTGGTGTAGGCGTCGCCTGTAATGTGGACCGCACCCTTAACCTTGACTTCCTGTGTCAACTTGAGGAGGGGGTTAACGTAGATTTTGGTGGGCTCCAACGCTTCGAGTGCCACTTCGCGGTATAAGCCCTCTGGGATGTCGGTGGCGTCGTATTTGCCTCCCCATTGCTTGAAGAGAATCTTGCGGACAAGCGTGATGCCGTTGCTGTGGACGCCGCTGCTGGGCAAGCCGATGATGGGGTCACCGGGTTTGATGCCCATGCCAGTTATGATGTTTTGGCGCTCCACTTTGCCCACGCAGGAGGCAACCATGTCAAAACCAGAATTGGGCTTGATGCCGCGGATGATTTCGGCTACGTCACCTGTTTCGCCATTCACGACTGGACACATGGATTGCTCTGCGCCCTCAATTATGCCTTTGAGCCAGGCGTTAACGAGTGAGGGTTCGCTGGCTACCGCGTGAATGTTGTCTGCTAAGGCAAGCGGTTTTGCGCCGCTGCGGATAACGTCGTTTACCACCATAGCGACTGCGTCTATGCCGATGGTGTCGTATTTGTCTGCGAGTTGGGCGATTAAGACTTTGGTGCCGACGCCTTCGATTTGGAGGTCCAAAAACGTGTCCTTTGCGAGTGGGAAGATGTTGCCGTATGGCAGGTGCATGATGCCGCCGAAGCCGATGTGCTTGTAGGTTTCACTGAGGGTTGAGAGTGCTTTTTTGGATTCGTGGCGTTGTGCTCGGTTGACGCCTGCGTCGGTGTAGGTGTAGTTTTTGGGCATTGAAGGCTGTTGCTCCTTGCACGCTTATGTGTGGGGCGGTGTCTGATAACAATTACGTTTCCTGTTGGATGCTTTATTTTATGGAGATGCCGTTTGGGGTTTGTTTTTTCTAGTTTAAGAAGAAGAGGGGGCGCCCTTGCTCATCTTCTTCTTGCGGACTTGGCAGAATTGCTCTTTTTGGCATCCACGTCTGCTATGGATTGCAGGCTGGTTGAGGAGCCCGCCACTAGCAGAAAGCGGCAGGGCAACGTTTTTGTGCATTGAACACGCAGAGTAGACTTTGATTAAATTGCCAACGCCCAAATACCACATCTACATCGAATACAGCGAGTCCGACAAGTCAGGTTTCCGCTTCAACGTTTCCCACGCGGAACTAGTGGGGGCATTCCAAGAACCCTTTGCCAACGGCGAACCCTTCTGGTTCATGGGACGACTCCTCAACCCCATCAAAGTCACAAAAATCGTAATCTTCTGGTCCTACGAAACAGCCGACCAACTGCGCCTACCCAACCATGAAAATATCATAGTCGTCAAAGACAAAAAATACGTCATCGACAACATCCTAAAAGGCAAAGTCAAAGGCATTTATGTGTGCACCGAAGAATTCGTCGCTGTAACCCAAAAAACCAAAGCGACTGACCAGCAAGCTAAACCGGTGGCTTCAACTCCAAGTGGCGTGCCGCGACGGATAATTGTTGTTTCTGGAACAGACGAAACAATGAAGCAAACCATCATAGGCTCATTAAGAAAACTCGGTCTCGCCGCTGTAGTTATGGCTGAAGAGCCCAATCAGGGCAAAAAAATCGTGGAACGCTTTGCAGATTATAAGGATGTGGGGTTTGCTGTGGTTTTGCTTTCGCCTGACATCTACGTTTACCCAAAGGGGGAAGAAGCTACAAAACGCATACGCACTCCACGCCAAGACGTGATTTTGATGTTTGGCTTCCTGTTGGGTAAACTTGGGAAGGATAGGGTGCTGGCTTTCTATAGGGAGAGCCCGAACTTTGCATTTCCAATAGAGTTTGAAGGCGTAAAATTTACTGCGCTCGACGACCGGGGCAGTTGGAGGCATGCGCTTATACGTGAGCTCATTGGCTTGGGCTACTCGGTTGATGCTGAGAGGCTTCTAAGGTAAGACTCCTTTTTTCTTTAGTTGTTGTTGCTGGGAAGCGCCTATACACAACAACAAGCAACGGTTTGTTAGGGACGCTGTTTTTTGGCGTCAGCGACCCCTTTTAGTTGCAGGTTGGTTGTGGCGGATTCCCCAAGCAGCTTTGCCAAAGAGGGCACTCTTAGACAATTGAAGGTGACAGAATCCTAAAATAACCCCAACAGGTTTCTGATAGCTCCTAAGAATGCGCGGTTGTAGTCTAGCTCGGTAGGACTCCAGCTTCCCAAGCTGGCTACCCGGGTTCAAATCCCGGCAACCGCACTCCAAACAGTCACGTTTTTACCAAGCCATCCACTAAAGGTTTGTGTGGTCGTCTCATGAGTGAAGTTTTAAAAGTTATCAAAGAACGCCATTCCAACCGTGTACCATTCGATCCCAACAGGCCAATCTCCAAAGAAGACCTGAGGTACATACTTGAGGCAGCGCGGTGGACACCTACAGCGCATAACATGCAAAACTTTGAAATCGTCATAGTCGATGACTCAGAAGTTCTGGGGGAAATGGCTAAAATCAAGTCACGCATCTCCGAAGAGTTTCTCCGCGAGAACTATGAGCAGTTGTCTTTCTCAACTGAAGAATTGCAGAAAAAGAAAACTGGAATATTGGCAGCTGGGTTTCCGCCTGACTGGGTTGACCCAGCCAAAATACCGTTTGTACTCCGAGAATCAGCGCCTATCGCGCTTGCGAACAACATCAGGGGCAGCCCCACACTCCTGCTGGTGTTCTATGACCCGACGAAGAGGGCGCCTGCCAGCGGCGGAGACGTTTTGGGATTCATGAGTCTAGGTTGCCTTATGGAGAACATTTGGTTAGCCGCTGAGGCATTGGGGATTAGCTTACAAATTTTAAGTTTATCTGCAACTGCCTCTGTGGAAAAAGAGTTAAAGCAGATTCTGGGCGTGCCTGAACACCTAAAAATCGCTTATACAATCCGATTAGGCTACCCCGTTGCAGCGGCAAAAGGTTTGCGGGTCCGCCGGGAAATAGCTGACTTTACTCATCATAACAAATACGGCGACAAAGGCATCCAATAGGCTGAGCCATCTAATTGTTTTTGTCCGCATTCAGGGCAAAACTTCGCTGACTCAGCAATTCGGTTTCTGCATCGAGGACAAATCTTGAGAATCACCGTTGGTTTTAGGGTTGCCCCACAGGCACTGCAGTAATTAGCAGCGGAGGTTGCTTGGGAGTTGCATCTGGGGCATATCACAACACAACTGTGACTCGATGGAACGGGCACCATAATAAAAGCTGAAAGAATCATTCCACACCAAAGAAGAAAACACGCAAAGACATCTTTATATTTTTAGTCAAAGAAGCATTCAACGTACAAGTTGCCTCTTTTTTGTAGAGACCTCTAGGCAGTCACATAACACTATTAGTTTATGGACAAGAGTTGTTTTGGTGACGTTTTGGGTAACCCTGTTCCTGACAACGAAGAAAACACGAAAATATGCGTGTGCCCCACATGCCCCACCTACAAGCAAAGCCGATTAAGCAACACTCTTTTCTGCGCCCGAGGCAAAGCACCAGAGAAGGCTAAGCAAGCCGGCTGCTCCTGTCCCACGTGCCCTGTTTGGAGTAAGTATTCGCTAGATCAAATGTACTACTGCATACAAGGCAAATCGGCGGAAATATAATCTGGGACTTATTGTTTTGATGCTTGTTTCTTGTAGGCGATTCCCAAAACAAGAACAGCTAACATGACGACCACTGTGTTTTGGGCTGCTGGAAACTCTGGGGCCACAGGTGTTGAAGTCGGCGACCCAGAAGTCTGTGTGGGTGTTGTTGACGGCGGGTTTGTAGGCGATTGCGTATTGGTTGATTGAGAGGTTGGCGTAGGTGCTGGGGAGGGGGTTTGAGAGGCTGAGGGCGATGCCTGTGTGTAGAGAGTATGGAGAACGTCGGCTACTGCGTTAACTGCTAAATTCAGGGATTCCCCACATCTGCCGCTAAACTGTACGTTACCCCAGTTGTAGTTGGTGTCCATCCATACACAGCTTAGGTGGCTACTTCCGCCAAAAGTAGTGTCATACGCCAGGTTTAGGGTGGCGTTGTAGGCGGTGATGGTGGTTAAGCTGCCGTCGTAGGATAGGTAGGTGTTGAAGGTGTCTGAGTAAGCGTTGGTTCGGGTGTTAACGTAGCTTTCGTAGTCGCTATGGTGAGTTTCAGCGCCCCAATCGGTCGAAGAACCCATAACGTGCCCAAAAACGCCCAAATCGGCGATGTAGTGAGTCATGGTTCCAGCGGTTTTTGCGGCATTAACTAAATCGTTAGCTTTTAGATAGGACAACGCCAATTCATACTCGGTTTGTGCTCTCTGGGCTGAGGCATCATCGGTTAAGGCTTCGGCGGCTGAGTAGTAGACGTGGTGTTTGGCGGTGTCCCCGATTCCGCCTATCGCGTCATCGCTGTTGTCGGGCAACTCAGTGCCCAAGAGGTAAACAGCAAGATTATCGGTTATGTACTTTTTTTCTTCTGCTGGCAGATAGTCGAGGGCGTGTTGGGCAATCCAGTCGTGAGTGCCATAATCGGGGTTGGCGGGGTAATCTGAGTAGCCTCCGTTACTCCAGCAAAACGCAGGTTTTACACTTATCAATAATGTAGATGCACATAGAAGTAGCATGAGTAGTTTAGTTAGTTTGTGCTTCAATGCTGCTACCTAGAGGTCTTCTGTTTAGCGCTTTGCCTCTTAAAAGGCTTATTTAAAATTGTCATAATAAAAATTAATAAGCTAAACTGCTTAAGTGACTAGCTGGAGATGGCTATGGCGGCATCGGCATCTGATATTGCATTAGGATTGTTTGTATTAATTGCTCCAATTGCAATTCTTATCGTGGGGTTAGGGCTTTCGCGTTTTCTGCCTACAAGAAAGCGGTTGATCGGTCTTATACTGCTGTTAATCGGCGGCTTTGGCGCTGCTATTTTCGGCGCCGGATTTATTTACGCCATAACAGAGAGTAACATAGCTGCTATGATCGGTCTAGGTTCGTTGTTTGCTGTTGAACTCGCCACTTTAGGCGCTGGAATAGTCATAAGGCGCAAAAAATCGCTTGTCGCGCCAGCATTTGTTCCCCCAGAAGCGAAAAGTTAGTGAGCATCAAAACCAGTCAAACTGGAAATAATTCACCTCTTTTTTGTTCAGCGCTGCAGTGACACATTTTCTGGCTTGCCAGTTAATATGATAGGCGTTTTGAGCGAAAAGGTGAAAAGCTACTGCGATAATACACAAGACAGGTGACTCATGTGAGTGAACAAGCAAACATGGCAACTATTCAGTTAAACGGTGACAAACAGAGTTTTATTATCGACAAAAAAGACTTCAAAACAGGCAGCCGAGGATACTACGGAACAGGAAAAATGGTGGCTGGAGGCAAAAAGTACCAGATAAGCATACAAGTAGTAGAAATCGGGTCAAAGCCTAAGCCAGAAGAAGAAAAGAAAAAGTAACCTGATTTTCCACTTTTTGCTTTTTTATGGCACAATCGACGCGTTAACTATTACAACGTCTTTTAGTGGTTTGTCTCTGGGGTCTGTTCTGACTTTGGCGATTTTGTCCACGACATCCATCCCCGCTACTACTTTGCCGAACTGGGGATGCTTGCTGTCTAAATAGTTGTTGTCTACTAGGTTGATGAAGAATTGGCTGCTTCCAGTGTTTGGACCAGCGTTTGCCATGGCGATGGTGCCGCGGTCGTTGTGGTTTTTGCGGGTGAATTCGTCTTTGATGTCAGGTATCGAGGGGTCGCCGCAACCGGTGCCTGTGGGGTCGCCGCCTTGAATCATGAAATCGCTGATGACCCTGTGGAATATGGTGGCGTTGAAAGTTCCCTGTTGAACCAAGTTTTTGAAGTTCTCTGTAGTTATGGGCATATCGTTTCTAAGTTGGATGGTTATGTCGCCCATGTTTGTGTGGAGAAGAAGTTTTACTCCATTAGCGTATGGATCTGCCGTTGGGGGTTGGGTTGGGTTTGTCTCTACCATAAATATTCGCCGACATACACGAATTAAAAAGAACCATTTATGGTTATTGCCCAGAAGGTCAAGAGCCCAATTTTTTCTAACAACATTACAAAGAAGAGGGAAAATTGTTTACGAGATTATTGAAGCGCCGATCAAAGTAACGTTTTCTACGGGTTTGTAGTCAGTAGTATCCTGTACAGCCACATGAGATATTGCCATGACAACATCCATGCCCGAGACGACTTTTCCGAATGCCGGATAGGCGCTATCAAATGCTGAGTAGAGGTTGTTGTTGTCTGCGACGTTGATGAAGAATTGGCTGCTTCCAGTGTTGGGTTGACCTGTGTTAGCCATGGCTATGGTGCCGTTGTAGTTGTGGTTGGTGGTTGTGAATTCGTCTTGGATTGTGGGTATCGATGAGTCGCCGTATCCTGTGCCGGTGGGGTCTCCGCCTTGAATCATGAAACCCTCGATAACGCGGTGGAAGATGGTGTTGTCGTATTTGCCCTCCTCTACAAGGTTTATGAAGTTTGCCGTTGTTATGGGCATGTCGTTTCTGAGCGCGATGGTTATGTCGCCCATGCTTGTGTGAAGTAGGACCTCTGTTGCGCTTGCGTAGGGGTCAGACGAAGCAGGTATCGGGGTAGCGGTGGTGGCAGGTGTCGCCGTGGGGGTGGCTGTATTGCTTGTGGTGCTTGTGCTGTTACCTAGCTGTCCCGTTGCAGCTAATGCTCCAAAAATAACTAGAATAATCGTTATGGCAACTATTGCATACCATGTTGTCTTGTTAGATTTTTTCTGCATTCCTTTTTTCGGCGTTTGCTTGTTTTGACGTTTTTTATTAGGAGCCATGTTTGAGTAGTCAACGGCTCTTCATATAAAATTTTTCCCAAGTCAGCCTGCAAAATGCGTTACCAATTCAAACCTGATTTTCGTCTTTCTGTTTAGTAGTTCAGTGGCTGTATCGACGCAACTTCGCCAGTGTCAGCCCAAATCGTCACCGCGATACGGTAATAGTTGTTCGCGTAGACCTTGTCTAGGTAATAGATAATTTTGTACTGTGGGTAGAGCGCTAAATCGTTTTTAGTGCTGGACTGGAAGCTTACAACAGGTGCAGGATCAGATATAGTCTTAAAGTTAGAGATCACCAATCCATTCGCGCTGTAAGTGAAACCGTTGATAGTACTCTTCGCTAACTCAGTGGCGCGCTCACTAGAAATCTTGAGAGTAGTGCTTCCGATGGTGTAGAGTGAATAGTCATCGACAAGCTTGGTTAATGTGCGTCCCTGAAATAGGAGGCTTAAGCTTTTGGGTGAAAAGTCAACGTTGTTTTCTGTGTACATGATGGCGATTTGAGCGTCGTCTGCAGTGACGAAGCTGGCGTTCATTTTAAGATTGCCCTCTTTGATTTCGATGTTCGGCGACGCGTTAGCTATTGCTAAAATTCGGCTCATGTTATCAAGGTAGGCGCCGCCCTGATAGGCTTTGTACCTATCCAGTAGATAATTGGCGGTGTCTAAGACAACGTGAGATTGAGCCACTGAATAAATCGGTGCTCCCTCAAGAGGGGTCAACTGATACTGGGAAAGCTTGTTATTACGGAAAATGAACACAACATCTAGTTTGCTGTCACTACTGCTAAGCGAGTAATGCATGGTTTCCTCAATAACTCCCTCCAAGTCTTTTTTGGTCTCTATCGTCCGGCTGAGAAGGGTTTCTTGGTATTTAGAAACATCGATTTGAACGACGTTTTGGAGGAAATCTAAGGCGCTGTTGGTGGTTGTACTCCAAGCCAAGAGTTGATCATACTTTGCCTGCAAAGCGTCTCGGTCGCTTGTGGCTTGCGTCATCGCGTTAAACTGCAGGGCATAGACGCTTGAAACCGAGATTATGGTGATAAGCAGCACTGCTGTTAACATTCTCCATTTGCGGGATGCACCGTTGCGTGTTTTTCGGGTTTGCACTTCGGGAGCTTCTTCAACAATCTTCATGGTGCTAACCGAAGCCTTCCCAAAAGTTGATAGCCTATACACGCCGTTTTCGTCTTTAGAGACCAGTTCACCCAAGCTATCAAGGTGGTAGGTCAGGTTGGAGCTGGAGATGCCAAGTAACTCAAGCATCTCGGAGAATGCTAGGGGTTTGTCGGCGAGTATGCGGAGGATTTTGCGGCGTGCAGGATGCTTAAGTGAACTGAACATGATAGAGTAGATTTCTTCTTTACCCTCGGGCATGCCAACCGCTTTAACTACAATGGGCTACATGGGCATTAAAGCTTTTTCAATAGGTACATTCAAGAAAGTAAATGAGTTAAGAGCAGATTCGGACATAAATTAAATAACCCAAGCATGAATACTTGTTTTAGTTATGAGGATTAGTTATGACGGATATAGTGTTTGTCTTTGAAGTCCACCAGCCCCATAGGCTGCGGCGAAAACTGTTTTGGGAAGGCAAAGTGTTTCGGCGCCAAACCAAAGAAGAACTCTTCAACTACTACTTCGACCAAGAAGTCGACCAAGACATCTTTAAACGCGCCGCAAGAAAATGCTACTATCCCTCCAACCAAATAATCCTCGACGTAATCGACCGCCACAAACGCAGTCGAAAACAAGCCAAATTCTCGTTTAGCCTCTCAGGCGTGTTTTTGGAACAATGTGAAATGTTTGATAAGGATTTGCTGGAGACTTTTCGGGAACTATCCAAAACAGGATGCGTTGAGTTTCTCAACCAAACCTACTACCACTCCATCGCCAGCCTCTACCCCGACAAAGAAGAATTCATCGCTCAAGCCCAACTGCACAAGCAAACCATCAAAGACCTTCTCGGCTACACCCCAGTCGTCTTCGAAAACACCGAATTACTCTACAATAACACCATCGCCAAAACCGTCGAAGACATGGGGTACAAAGGCATATACACCGAGGGTGTAGAGAAAATATTGGGAGAGAAATCCCCAAACTTCATCTACACTCCAAAAGGCACCAAAAAAATCCGAGTTCTACTACGCAATTACAAGTTAACCGACGACATCGGCTTCCGCTTCTCCGCACGATGGTGGCCTGTAGTCGCCTCTGACCGCCCCCAAATACGCCAGTTGGTTAGCCACAACCAAGGGAGAACTCATCAACATCTTCCCTGACTACGAAACCTTCGGTGAACACCATTGGCCCGAAACCGGCATCCACAGTTTCCTCAGACACCTACCAGATGAAATCCTGAATTTTGATCACCTAAGGATGGCTACGCCGACTGAAGTTGTAGAGAAACATGATTCAGAAGGAGAGTTGGATGTGCCTGAAGCCGGGGGTACCGTTTCTTGGGCGGATGTGCAGCGTGACCAATCCGGTTGGCTTGGCAACGTTATGCAGTGGGCTTACTATACCAGTCTACGCAGGCTTGAACCGTTCATCAAAGAAGCAGAGGACCCCGAGTTTCTGCGGTTATGGCGTGATTTCCAAACCAGCGACCACCTCTACTACATGTTCACAGCTGGCGGCGGACCCGGCGAAGTGCATTCCTACTTCAGCCCCTATGAGTCACCTATGGATGCCTTCGTAGCTGCTCAGACTCTTCTAAACGACTTTGAAGTTAGATTGCGTTTGGCTATTTTGACAGCTAATGAACCGTTTATGTTCTACACGGGTGTAGGCGAAGAAAAATACACTGGTGTGATGGCTTGGAGTCTTAAGGGCTTCATTAAAGCGCTCGAAGACGTCGCTTTAGCAGCAGTTGAGTTTCACACGGGTAATGGTGACTTTGAAAGTTGGGCAAGGTTCTCGCTTAAAGACGCAAAGTTGGCTGATACGTTCAAAGGCTTAAAAGCACAGAAAGGCGAAAAACTGAGAAACGCCCTCATCGCTGCCTCAAAGAAGCGGTTTGTGACTCAGAGCAAGGAAGTGCTTGATGCAACGCAACTTTCTTAGGTGCATATGCGATGTCAGCGTTTATTAAGATAAATCGCTGTATATTGAATTGGTGCATTGTACATGAGAGAAGAGCTTCCGTTTCCAGACAAGGTTTTGCAGACCCTTCACAACCTCTGTGCCACAGCGCCTGATTTGGCACGGCGAGGCGACGAGGTGGCGCGGTTGCTGCAGAAGGACCCAGATGAAATCGAGAGTATCTTGGACCGTTATAAGTCCGAGGGGTTCGCTGAAGGCTTCGTCGACGGTGAAGGCAAAAAAAGATATTATCTCAACGGACGAGGAATAATTAAAGTCTGTTCACTGTTCACTTAGAAGGGGATACATGCTGCGTACCATCGTTTTCTCTTGGGAGTACCCGCCTAGGGTGGTAGGTCAACTTTCTGGGTACGTCAAATCCTTAACAACCCAGCTTAGCGCCCACAAAGTTGACGTAACGGTTGTCACCTACGATGATAGCTCCACGGGTTTAACGGAGGAACCCAGCGGAGTAAAAACCATCCGCGTCACTAACCCAGTAAAAACCCACATCGGCGTCTTAACATGGGTACTTACCTTAAACCAAGAAGTTGAACGGGTAGCAGCCAACCTCCACTACGACAAAAACAAAAAAGTCGATTTAATCGATGTATTCGATTGGCATTTTATACCTGCCGCTGTAACGTTGAAGAATGCGTTAGGAATCCCTTTTGTTTACTCTGTTGAAAGCCTAGAGGACCATCGGTCTCCAACCGCAAACTCCTCTTACAACATGGCTATTAAAAGTATAGAGTGGCTTGGCTTCTATGAAACCAAGATGGTTTGTGCAAAATCTGAGTGGATGAGAGACGAAATCGTCCGCATCTACAAGGTGCCCAAGGAGAAGATAGCGGTTGTTCCCACAGGCTCTGACACTTGGATAGATGACATTTTAAAGCTCTATAGCGTTGTCTCGGAGGTAAAGAAGAATGCAACATAAACTTTCCGTTTTGATGCTTAGCTGGGAGTACCCGCCCAGAGTCATCGGCGGCATATCCCCCCACATTTACCATCTATCCAAGTTCCTAGCCAAACAAGACGTCAAAGTCTACGTGGTCACCTGCGATTTTCCGGGCGCAGCAGCCCATGAAGTAGTCGACGGCGTAGAAGTGTACCGAGTGGATTCTTACAAGAACCCTTCGCCTGACTTCGCCACGTGGGTTTACCTCATGAACATGAACATGCAAAAAGAAGCCGCAGCATTGATGAGGAAAATCTCCGATAAAATAGACGTTATCCATGCGCACGATTGGCTTGTCGCGAATGCGGGCATCGGGTTGAAGCATGTTTTCCGAAAGCCCCTGCTGGTAACGATGCATTCAACCGAAATGGGCAGACGCGACGGTTTACACACTACTGCCGAGAGGATGATTCATGAAACCGAAGCCTGGTTAACCTATGAAGCCTGGAAAGTCATCTGCTGCAGCGACTACATGATATCCCACGTCCGATACGTGTTCGGGTTACCCAGCGACAAGTTGGTAATGGTGCCTAACGGCGTCAACACCCACGGCTATGATATCAACGGTGCCGACGCAGCCTTCAGAAGCCGCTTTGCGTTGCCTGAAGAAAAAATCGTGCTTTTCGTGGGGCGATTGGTTTACGAGAAAGGCATCCATATCCTCATCAACGCAGTGCCCAAAATCCTAGGCAAAGTTAACGCGAAATTCATCATTGTGGGCAGCGGCTACATGAAAGAGCAGCTGTTAAACATCGTTCGCAGCATGGGGTTGGAGCATAAAGTGCTCTTCCAAGGCTTCATAGACGAAGCCACACTGCTGAAGCTGCAGAAAGTCGCCGACGTGTCCGTGGTGCCGTCGCTGTTTGAACCGTTTGGCATCGTGGCGTTGGAGGCTATGGCGGCGAAGAGCCCTGTGGTTGCTTCAGACACCGGCGGCTTAACAGAGATCATCCAGCATGACTATAACGGTGTTAAAGTTTACCCCAACAACCCCGATTCGCTGGCTTGGGGGATAAACAAGATACTGCTTGACGAAGGCTACGCCCACTACATACGTGAAAACGCTTACCGCACTGTTAGGGAGAAGTATGATTGGGAAAAGATAGCGCAGCAGACCAAACGCATCTACGAGGGCGTGTTGAGCGAGTACTCCAAGAGTTTCTGGGTGCCCTAACCCCCTTTTCTCTTTTTTGTTGTTTCTCTCTTTGTGGGTGTGGCGGCCATAGAATTGCCACAATACTGCAACTGGATGCGGTTGCTTTTTTGGTTGCAACGTTTTTTGCGCCCGTTTCGGTGTGAGAAATCCGTTTTCTTCCACACGCGGCACATGATTCCATGCGGAAGCGGACGCGATGTGTATGTGAAACCATGTATCGTTTGCTTTCTTAGCGAGACAGTGAACAGCAACGACAGCACAATACAGGGCGAGCACTAGCAGGGCCGTAAACAGGTACAGTTCGCCTGCTCAAGAGTTTCTAATTTTCTACTGTTTACCGATTACCCGCACATTATCCGCAATCACCCATGGCGCAATTATTGAGCCCATTTGCCGTTCGTTGCCGCCGACCACTGAGATGTTTTTGAGGAGTTCAAAGATGTTGCCTGCCAGCATCACGCCACCGCATGAATGGGTTATTTCTCCGCCCTTGATTTTCCAGCATGGCGTCGCCACCACAGAGAATTCTCCGCTCACTGGGTTGCTGCTGTGTGCGCCTTGGAGGTAGTAAATGATTAAGCCGTCGCCGACTTCAGAGAGCATTTGTTCTGTGGTTTTGTTTTGGGGGGTGATGTGGAAGTTGGTGGTGTCGATGCCTGGAGTGCTGAGGTAGCCTGCGCGTGAGGCGTTGCCTGTGCTTTGGACGCCGTCTTTTTTGGCGGCATAGTTGTCGTAGAGGTAGTTTTTGAGGACGCCTTTTTCGATGACTGGGGTGTTTTGGTGGGGCACGCCTTCCCCATCGAAGATTGACGTGCGCAGTCCTGTGGGGTACAAACCGTCGTCGTAGATGGATAGGTTCTCTGAAGCGACTTGCTCTCCGATTTTGCCCTTAAACGGCGACTGGTTGCGCTGGACACTATCCGCTTTCACCGCGCCCATCAGGGTGTAGGCGAAGAGGTCCTGCAGTGCAAACTGGGTTAAAATGACCTTGGTTGGTTTCGATTCCACCGGCTTAGGCTTGAGCGCGGACACTGCCAACTTCGCGGCTTCTTTGCCCACCCAAGATGGGTCGAGACTGTAGTTTCTGGCAGCATTAAACTCGAAGCACACCGGTGTGACTGCGCCGCCTTCTTTTGCCAGCGCCGCCAAACTGCACTCCACGATTGTGCCCCTGTCGTAGCCGGAGACGCCGTTGGAGTTGGCGATGGCGTTGGCGACGTATCCGCTGCCGACTCCGCCCTCAATGGAGAAGACGCGTTTGTCAACTTCGCCTGCAGAGTCCAGCATTGCGGCGGTTACTTTGACGAGGTCTTCGGGGCTCAACTCAACTATTTTCTGGTCGAAGGTGCCCTCTGTTGTGCTGTAGGGTTTCTTTTGGGGCAGCCCCCGCCAGTCAGGGTCGGGTTTGCTGGCTTTTGCAGCGCTCAGTGCACGGGCGACGACGCTTTCTAGGGCAGCTTTGTCGGCTACGATGTTGGTGTAGGCGAATCCGACGGCTTTGTCGGCTATGGTGCGTATGCCTACGCCGAGGTCGATTATGCGGTTGGTTTTGCTGATTTGGCCCAGATCGATGCCGATGTTGGTGGCTTGGCCCTCGTAAACGTAGGCTTCTGCCTCTGCTGCGCCCAGTTTCAGGGCTGCTTTCACCGTGTTCTCGGCTAAGCTAATCATGAAATCTTTTTCAAGCACTGCCACCGACAACCACCTCGCTGATTCTTATGTGCGGTCCACCGTCACAGATAAACGCCGTCTGCCCCTTCCCGCACCTTCCAGGGTCCAGCATAAAATCTTTGCCAACAGCATCCACCTTATGCAGCGTCTCTAACGTGTTGCCGCTGATGGATGCGTTTCGCACTGCCTCGCCGACTTCGCCGTTTTTGATCTCGTAGCCTTCCTGTATGCCCACTTGGAAGGTGCCATCTAAGCTGGCTTGGCCTCCGCGGAAACTCTTGAAGTAGAAACCTTCCTTGACACCTTCCAATAGCTCCTCAAGCTTGTGGTCGCGGGGCGCCATGTAGGTGCAGCGCATGCGGATGATGGGTTCAACTCGGAAGTCCTCGGCGCGTGCGTTGCCTGTGGGCTCTGCGTTGAATTTCTGTGCGGTTTCGCGGTTATGCATCAACCCCGCCACCACGCCGTCTTTTATGAGCAGGGTTTTTTGGCTGGCGACACCTTCGTCGTCGTACCCGAACGCGCCAAAAGAACCCGCTAAAGTGCCGTCATCATAGAACGTGACTAAGTCAGAGCCCAACTTCTTGCCCATGTTGCTTGCCAACAATCCTCCTGAGAGCGCCAAGTCTGCTTCGGCAAGATGCCCAAAAGCTTCATGCACAAACACCCCCACCACGTTAGGTCCCAAGACAACGGGGCTTTTGCCTCCCTTAGGCGCCTTAGCGCTGATTTGTTCGATAGCACGTTTGGCGACTTTGTTGCCCAATTCCTCGGGTGGCTGGTCGTCGAAGAGTTCATAGCCAAAAGTGGATCCAATTTCCTCGCGGCTATAGGTGAAGACTCCGCCGCTTTCAGCCGAAGCCGTCAGCCGCGCCCAAACGTAGAGTTTGTCCTGTTCGATGTAGGTGCCTTCGCTGTTTGCAAAAGTGCTGTTGCCCATCAAGTCGAGGTAGTCTGCGCTGCAGCTTTTTATGCGGCTGTCGTAGGCGAGGCTGGTCTTGTTTATGGTTAAGGCGGTTTTGATTTTGTCTTCCATGGCGATGTCGGAGGGATTCTTTTTGGGTTTTGCAGCCACGTGGGCTTCGACGGTTTTGGCGGCTGCAAGTTTGATGGGGTTTTTGAGGCGGCTGCTGGCGAGTTTCGCCATTTTGCAGGCGTCAGAAACCGCTGCTTCCAAAATCTTTGGGTCCATGGAGCCTACCGAGGCGAATCCCCATGCGCCGTCTACGAGCACGCGGATAGCAACGCCCGATTCAATGCCCTGTTTGGCTGCTTCTACCCGTTCCTCCTTGAGGGTAAGCATGGTTTTGGTGAGCCGCTGTGCACGGGTTTCAGCGTAGGAAGCGCCATACTTGGCGGTTGCGGCACCGTTGAGTTTTGTTAGAAGGTCCTTCAAAGTAATCGTCCACTAAAGCTAGAATTAATGTGGGAATTAAACAATGCGTTTCAAATCTGACAAACGGTGACTTGATTAAGTTACCAGAAGTCGCTCATGCTCCGCTGCTGCACTGTAGGCACTGGCGGCGACCTTGGCTTAGCCTTCGGTGTTTCAACGCCCAACTCAAGCTGTCCATAGACGCCGTCGTAGCCTGGCGTAACTTTAGCGGTGCCTTCCCGCACTTTGAGAATCGCCTGTGCAAACGGTGCATCCGCAACCGCAGACAACGCATCCAGCGGCGCATCGATGAGCACGGAGTATTCGTCGCCGAATTTCCCCACAAGTGCATTGTAGATTTTCCAAACGGCTTGTGTCGAGGGCGAGTCGGTTCCGACGACGGCAGCGATGACTTCTGAGAGCGGTAGCAGTCGCCTAAAGCCAGGTGCGTCGGGGCGTGTGTAGGTGGCTGGGCGGTCGGCGAGTTCTTCAATGCGTTGTTCGACGCCTTTGGTGAGTTTGCGGCGGCAGACTGGGCAGACGTTGCCGAATTTGATGGCTTCGGGGGGTGAGAGGCTGATTTTGCAGTTGCGGTGTCCGGTCCAGTGGTATTTGCCGTAGGCGGGGTCGGTTTCGATGGTGAATTTGAAGCGTTCTGGGTCATTGTCAGATATGGCTGAAATAACTTGGTTGTAAGCGAAGTCGGGAAGGTCGAAGACATTGGCTTCTCTGCCGATGCGCCAAGGCCAGAAACTGTGGCAGTCGCTATTCGATAAGAGCGCGTATTTGTCGAGTCCGCTTAGGCGCCAATTCATCGGAGGATCCGAAGACAACCCGGTTTCCAACGCGTGGATGTGCTTAGTCATGTCCTGATAGCATTCCTCAACAGTGTTGAAACCGCTGAAAGCACCGAAGATACTAAACCACGGAGTCCAAACGTGCGCGGGGAACACCATGTTGTCACCGCTGACGGCCATGACTTCCTCGACTAGCTGCGGTGCGGTGCAGTCCAGTATTGGGCGTCCGTCGGCTTTTAAGTCGCCGAATTTTACAAGGCGCTCGTTGATTTGGTCTGCGGTTTCGAGGCTTGGTGTGAGTATGACGTGGTGGACTTTTTTGGATTCCCCCTCGTGGTCGAAGATGGTGCAGACTTCGGTTTGCAGCATAAACCGCACGGGCGAGTCCACTTTGGCAAGTTTAAGCAGTCCTGTGTCGGTGTCGGGGGTGAGGACCTCACGGATTTCCTGTAGCCACAGAGGATGGGTGAAGTCGCCTGTGCCTACCAGGGTGAGGCCGCTTTGATTTTTGCGTACTTGGCAATTTCCTCTAAGTTCATCTGTTCGCTGGTTGCGCGGCTGAATCTGCCGTGGATGTGCAAGTCCGCATATACACGAGTCAAACCAATAGGTTCCCCCTTAATCTCAAGCGCTCACTACATCTCCCATACAGACAGGGCTAAAACACTTGAGACATAAAAAAAGCTTCGCTAAGGCTCCAGCCCAGCACCCGGGACCCGAGCGCAGTTTTGCCCATTCTGCAACCCGGGGAGCCCAGACGGAAAGGGAGACCTCCGTCGACGGAAAAGGTTAGACGAACATGCCATCATAGCATTTCTGGCAGAGAAGCCGCTTGTTCAACCTGTGCACCCACATGCCGACCTTGAATCGGCGACGGCACTTAGCGCAGTGAGGCACATTCTCACCCCTATTTTTCCAGAGCCCCTTTGTGACTTTGTAGTCTTTTGGGTACTTTTTAGTCATGCATCCGCACTCCTCTTGACGTTGAGCTTCACGCTCACCGGTCCACTGCATTGATGGCCGAAGCTTGCACAACCATAGCAGGGCAGCAAATGCCAATTTGACTCGTCAAAGACCTGCACAGCCCCTCCAGGGCTCCACATGCTAAGACCAGTTGTCGGTTGAGGTAGGGTCCTACAAATTTCAGGGTTCGGATGCCAAAAACGGCCCTTGATTACCTTTGTACCCTCTGGGATGTCTCCAGCATAGACCTTAGACGGCGAAGAGTTGACAGGTGCACGGAACCTCTCCAAGACTGCAACACGCTTCTTAAAATTACTCACGACTTCACCCCCTCCAGCCTCTCAAGACGCGCCTCGATAGACTCCAGCTCCGCGTCCTTCAGCAAGTCCCCATAACAGGAAATGGCGGTACAGAGCAGACGTCCATAGCTCAGTTTTGCTCTGTCAGAGTTGCCCCGAGCCTTGATTTTTTCCAGTGAGAGGCTTATTACAGCGTCCAAATGACGAAAGAGTCCTTCTCTTGTCTCCTTTGCCTTACGGTTTTGGCAGGGTTTCGCCTCACCCTTACACCCTTGACAGCTCATCAATGAACCCTCCAGCTTGATGTCTCAGCAAACAGGTTTCCATGCTTAGAGCAGAGACGGTACTCTTTCTTAGTGGGCAAATAGACGCCCACAGTGACCGCAGGCTCCTTACAGGCTCCCCCGCCAACCTCGCAGAACTTGCCTTTCACCCCTTCAGCATCGACGACTTTCACCTCCTCAGCGGACTTTGGAATCCAGCGACGAGGTCTTGTCTGGCAGTACTGCTCAAAATTCAAGTTCTCAATAGTGAGTTTAGGCTTCAAAACCCTGCTCAAAGTACTGCCAAAAGCCGACTTTTCAAGTACATGGTTTGCGCAATATGATAAGGCATATTTCTGGAGTTCTTTGCAAATGCTGGTTCCATTAGCCTTTGTTGACTCTTTAAACAGTTTTGCAAGCGGTTTAGGGCAATCAAAGCTTAAATGGTAAACTTCTCCCTCAAATAACCCCGATAAACCAAGCTCATGTTCTATGGAAGAAAGTCGGCTTTTAGCCGTACTATCTTCAAAGATTGAGCGTTTGTTCTTGCGTCTCTTCCCGCTTTTAGGGTGAGTCGTAAAAATCTTTGGAGAAAAGTCGGCTTTTTCTTTGGACTCTTCCATAGATTTAGCTGGCTTTTTGTTTGGACTCTGAGTTACTGCTATGCCCATCCTTCCATCCTCCTTTTTAGAAATCTCTCAGACGGCAGGTTGGGCTACCATCTCAAGAAATCTATGGGCGAATCCTTTTTTGACGAATCGCGTAGAGGTCGAGAACGCCTTTGGGCTCGGATGATGGCGGGTGAACTTGCGGCTGTCTCTGCCACATTTCGCTTACGGCTTTGACGGCTTGTTTTTCTCTCGGAGTCAGGGCGTCCTTGATTTTTCGTTCAGCTTCTTCCTTGTAGGCCTTCGCCCTTTCCTGATTTAAGCGCTCAGCCGCACCCCTTCTCACGCTGGCAACAATTTGCTTTGCCCGTTGCTCAATCGCTTCAGTCTCGGCGACCGCTCTGTCGGCGACATCTTTGCGCTCTTCAAGAAAGAGCTCCCAGTTCTGCACATGGTCGTCTCTGCTGGGGTCGTCTATTGTCGCTGTGGTTTGGTTCGTCACGCCTGAACCCCTCTCAAAGCGGCGATTTTCTCTTTGATGGCTTTCCTAATCAGACGCGACCGACTTTCGTCAAGCTCTTCAGCGATTTGGGAGATTTCTTCGATGAAGGCTTTGTCGGCGCGAAATATGATTCTTCCACTTTTCTTCATGCTTTTTACCCTGAATCTGAGGTATGAACGAAGTATGTACTTAAGGCTTGTTGCACGTTTTTACAGCCTTTAAATCAAAAATAGGGCTCAAAAAAAGCCTTATTTTGCCCAGCAAACACAAAGAAAAAAAAGGCGTTTAGGCTGTGATTTTCTGCTCTTGGAACCCTTTGTAGGCCTTCAAGAACTGCTCAAGCTTCACGGGGTCCGCTGTGTCCTCGACTGAGAGCTGAAGCTCTGGATGCTGTTTTAGATGCTCTTTCCATGCCGCTTGTTTCTGCTCTTCCGCTTGGATTGTGGTTGCTCCTGGCTGTTGGTTGAGGACCCTCTCAAAGTTCATCATCATGCGCTCCATGCGTTCGACTCGGTTCTCCAATGCTTTTTTGTCCTCAACTAAGCTCCCTATGATTGAGTCCTTCTGTGCGAGTCTCTCTTCAACGGCCTCAAGTTTTTTGGCCGTAGCCTCTTCAGAGCTGAAGATATTGATGTGGACTTCTACCTTGCGATATTCCGCTCTGAAATGGTCTGGGTATGCTTGAGGGCTCTTGTCATAATGCAGAGAGTCGATTTCATGGCCGATGATGAACTCAGAAACCGCTGTCACCACCCCCGCCATTGAACAAGCGCTTTTTAGGGTGTCTCGGAGCTCGTGAGCATGGAAGCGGTATCTAACCTCTGACGGCCTTCCCGTACTTCTTTGCTTCCAGCCCCGCAGATATGGCTAAGCGATTGAAGAGGCCGCTCACGTTGTCTACTTGCATGGGTTCTCTTCTCGCCGTCAAAAAGAGGGGTTCTCCAGCGCTCATCTTCTTACCTGTCAACGTTTCCCGGACTTTTAGCCATGCTTGGATGGCTTTTAGAGCATCGACTGAGAGGAAACTATAGTATTCCTGTTGAGTCTTAGGCCGGAGCAACTCTATTTTGACAGGAGCTTTTGAGAGGTCCCAATCGTCAGCGTTCTCGGTTCCCATCTGCTTGACAATTTGCGGCCATGCATTAAGGTTAAACACTTTGCAGAAGGTTGAGCGGTCCAAGCCTGCATGAAGACAACACAGGAAGATGCCTTGCTCTCGGGGGTTAGCGTTCTTGAGTAACTCTTTGATTTCCGGCAGAGTGATGGGTTCCTCAGTTACTTTGGGCTTGTTGTTCTTGGTTTTGAACTGGATAGGGTAGGCTGGAAGAGCAGCTTTGTTGTGTTTATAGAAGCTCCTTATTGCCGTGTAGGTGCTTTTCTGCTGAGGCGCTGGAAGTTTAGACTCTAAGAGGTAGTCTTCAATGAGGGTAATGTCCTTGAAGCGCTCCTTGTTGGACTCGGCGTTCTGTTGATGCTCAATCATTTCGTCGGGAGTCTGATAGCAGCCCTTTTGCTTAATCCACCCAAAATATCGCAGGTACAAATAGAGGAATTTGTTGATGGTTTCCTGAGAGTTGAGGCGTCGAGTCCACGCTTTGAGTGCTTCGCTCGACTGAGTTAGCTCCCTGACCTCCTTAGAAACCTCGCCCTCTACCAATGTGATGATTGAGTCGATTAAGCCCTTCTGCCTGAGACGGTAAGCGGTTATTTCGATGGTTCTCTTCTGGGCTTTGCCGTACTTCAACTTCTCTAAAAGTTGCTCAACTGAGAGCTGCTTCTCAGCCTTGATGAAATCCAGCATTTCCCGTTCTTTAGGATAAAGGTGTTCTTGGGTGTCTTTGACGAATTTCCAACCGTCTAACCGTTTACGTACCAACCTAATCGCCGATTGTGTATTACCGTGAACCCGAATTTAAGCATTTGTGTACATGGCGATGTGCAAGTCCGCTATAACTCTCATCTGAATTCGCCAAGCCTTAACGTGTTGGTTAACCGTTTTAAGGCTTTTCACAACAAACCCAGAGTACGCCACGGAATGCTAAGGCGGAGTTTTGAGCTTAATTGTCCATGCCGCCAACGCCTCAAGCAACTGCCCAATAAGCTCCCGCGTCACCTCGTTAGTTACCCTACCCTCGAGATCAACGTTGTGGGCTGCGTCTGAGAGCATGACTTCTGGGCGGTTAACTGGGTGCATATCGAGAAATACAAAGGACTGCCGCAGATGATACTGCGCCCTTGCTCCACCGAACCTGCCTGTGGAGGCACTCATGATAGCCACAGGTTTGCCCTCCAATGGGTTGCCTTTGGCGGGTCGGCTGGCCCAGTCGATGGCGTTTTTGAGTACGCCCGGGATGGAGTAGTTGTATTCGGGGCTAGCGATGAGCAGGGCGTCAGCTAGGCGGATTTTCTCTTTGAATTCCACTACCTTCTGCGGCGGGTTAGCTTCGAGGTCGGCGTTGTAGGGTGGGATGCCAGCTAAATCGAAAACTTCGAGGGTTACGTTTTGCGGTGCCACTTCTACGGCGGCACGGACCATGGCTTTGTTGTAGGAGCCTGCTCTTAAGCTGCCTGCGAAAGATAGAACCTTGATTTTTTGGCTCAAAACAGAAACACCGAAAAGATTAGGGGCGACTTGGGGGATTTAAAGCTACTGCGCCCCAGAATCGACGTGCACTTTGCAATATTCTTTTATTGCCGCGTTAAACCTTTTTAGTTATGCATGAATGGGCACTAGCTGAAGGAATACTCGCCACTGCACAGCAGATCGCAGTGCAGGAGCACCTAGTACAGGTCACAGAGGTCACTATACGCATTGGCGAGCTACAGCAGGTTGAGCCGCCGATTCTGCGGTTTGCACTAAAACAGTTGGGCACCGGTATCTTTGAGGGCGCCAAATTCCGAATTTTGAAGGCAAAGTCTACATTGAAATGTCGTGTCTGCGGCACTTCTTGGCAGTACAACACAAAGAGCCTCGACAAAGCCACTGCCGAAGCCATCCACTTTGTCCCCGAAGTCGCGCACTCATACATCAAGTGCCCAAAATGCGGCAGCCCCGACTTTGAAATCGCCAGTGGACGCGGAGTCTGGCTTGAAGACATACAAGGAGTCAAAGCCGAGTGATTGACACGCGGACAAGCGTAATAACTGACCGTTTAGCTGGGATAAAGCGAATTATCGCCGTTTCAAGCGGCAAAGGCGGCGTCGGCAAAAGCATGATTGCCACCGCATTAGCGCTCTCCCTTGCCAAAGAAGGCTGCCGCGTCGGCCTCTTCGACGTAGACTTCACCGGTCCCTCAACCCACATAATTCTAGACGTCCCCAAAACTGTGCAGCCCAAAGAAGACAAAGGCATCATCCCCCCAACAGTCAACGGTTTAGAATACATGTCCATGGTTTACTTTGTCGGAGATAACCCTGCGCCGCTGCGGGGAGGCGACATATCCAACGCCCTAATAGAGTTGCTGGCTATAACTCGGTGGGGCGAACTTGATTTTTTAATCATCGATATGCCGCCGGGCATCAGCGACGCCGTGCTTGACATGGTGCGGCTAGTTAAGCGCATAGAGTTTTTGATTGTGACTACGCCGTCGCTTCTGGCTTTTGAAGTAGTCAAAAAACAAGTCGCTCTCCTTGTGGAACTGAAAATGCCCATAGTCGGCGTCGTAGAAAACCTAAAGATGGACAAGTCAACGGCAATCCAGCGTGAAACACAGCGGTTGGGGCTAAACTATCTGGGTGAAATCATCTATGACCCCAACGTTGAATCCTCAATTGGCTATCCCAACCACCTCTTAGGCACAGCCCTCGGCGAAGCCATGGATAGAATCAAAAAAGCTGCAGTCAACCAAAAAGGGAGTAGCCAATGCCCATCAAAGCTGTAATCTTCGACTACATAGGCACACTAGTCAACTGCGTAGGCTACAGCATGGCAGACTCCGAGGACAACCTGCATCGGGCGCTTGTTGCAGAAGGCTTCGACTTAGACAAGGAACAGTTTCTGGCTGCCTACAATGTTGCCCACCGAAAATACCGCAAAATCCGCTACGAAGAATTCAAAGAAGTAACCAACGCCATTTGGGTCGCAGAAGCCCTCTGTAGCTTAGGCTTCAAAGTCACACCCCAAGACGCCCATGTTAAGGCAGCGCTTAACGTGTTTTTCCAAGACTTCATCGACACCATGGAACTGCGGGAAGGCGCCAAAAAACTGCTCCAGCAAACCGCCGTAGAGTACAAGGTGGGTTTAATCAGCAACTTCACCCATGCCCCCGTCATCCACAGAAGCCTAAGAAAAGTCGGCATACACCAATACTTTAACGCCATCGTTGTTTCGGATGAAGTTGGCTGCAGAAAACCCTGCGGTGACATTTTCCAAGAAATTCTGAAGCGGATGGGGGTGGCGGCGCAGGAATCGGTTTTCGTCGGGGACAGCCCAATTGAGGATATTAAGGGCGCCAAAGATGCTGGGTTAGGCACGGTCTTTGTTTCTTCGCAGTTTAACAGTTTAGACGATTTGGCACAGAGCAAACAGGCGCCGGATCGAATAGCCAAAAGTCTGCCGGAGATTTCTAAGAACCTCTCGGAGTACTTGCTGACAAAGTATTAGAGGGTCTAACATTTTCATGGAAAACAGAAGAGACCGCAACTGCTAACCCAAAGAAAAGTAGCGTGCAAGCGATTCTCATCTAAACAGTTATATGCGCGCAAAACCAAAATCTATTGGTGAATTTTTCAGTTGCAATTCTCAAAGGTTTCTGGGAAAAAAAGCGACCACAAAGTCATCCTCTATGCTCTAAGCACCTGTGTGTGGTGCAAGTTAACTAAGCAGTTTCTAAGCGACAACGGCGTCGCCTACGAATTTGTCGATGTTGACCTCTTGGAGGACAATGACAAGAGTCAAGTGCACAAAGCCATCTTGGATAAAGGCGGAAGCCTCAGCTACCCCACCACAATCATAGACGACAAAACCCTAATCAACGGGTTCCGCAAAGACCAGCTTAAAGAGGCTCTTGGCGTTTGACCCCAACCATAGAAGCTGTACGTAAACGCGCCGAAACCGACGCTAAAACCTACGGCTACTACCTCACGCCCCAACCGGAGCTGCTCCAGATGTTTTTGGAGGGCTTAAAAACAAACGAGGAACGCTACGGCTACCCAGTCTGCCCCTGCCGCCTAGGCACAGGCAACCTAGACTTAGACCGCGACATCATCTGCCCCTGCGACTACCGAGACCCCGACGTAGCCCAATACGGCGCCTGCTACTGCCGCCTCTACGTCAACAAAGTGGTTTACGAAAGCCAAAACCTCCCCGAAGTGCCAGAACGCCGACCCCCGGAAAAACAGCAAAGAGCATACGGTGTACCAATCGCCAAACAACATGTGGAGGTAACACAAAAAAAAGCCACGCCGCCCACGCAACCGCAAACACAAAAGCCGCCTGAAATCAAAAAAAAACTCTGGTACTGCAAACAATGCGGTTACGTAGTGTACCGGGAAGACCCACCGTACATCTGCCCCATCTGCAAGGCCAATCGGGAAATGTTTGCAGAGTTAGATGCAAAAGTGGAGTTTAAAGGTTAGGCTGCCGCTCGATTGTAATTTCGATTTTTTGCCAATCAGCTTCGACGCCATGCAGGGTTGTAACTGCCCCAGTTATGGTGCCGCCCAAGATGCTTTCCACAAAATCGTTTAGGGGAACGGTTTTTCCATCAACGGTTAATTTGACACCCACTCTTTTTTCACCTTAGACTTGTAGGTGATGGGTCAGGGCAAAAAAGCTTCTGCAAACCAAAAACAAAACTACATTGGAAACGTTAAGAAATTGGGGAATTATTGCAGCCTAAGCTATGGGTTAGGTAGTTATTTTTCATGTTGTCCTCTGAGCTTGCCATTTTCCTTTTCTCAATGGTGTATTTGGCGAAGGCGAATGCGAGGGATCCGACGCCGAAGAGTTCTAGGACTAGGGTTGTTGGGTCCATGGTTCTTTTCTCCTGTAGTTTTAGGCTGCGGTTGGGCATCTTGCCAGTTTCGCTGGCGTTTTTAGGGTTTTTTTGTTTTCCACGCTCATGGTTGTTCACTTATTCCATGATTACATATAATATATTCAATTAAATATAAGGTTAGTTGAGATTTTTTCATAAATGTTATGAATTTTCGAATAAAACCAGCAATGAAAGCCGCTCTCGCGAGCGCGTCTAATTTAGGATTCCAAAACAGAATACGATCCAGAATTAAGCTTTAGCAGACTCTGATGCATTCGATGTTTGTTTACAAACGCCGTTTAATTTGAGGCGGAGCCTTCCGAGCCGACTTTCTTCGCTAAGTAAATCTCGCTTGCGAAGGAACCTACAACCGCGGCGATGAGGCTTAACCCGAGAATTATTGCATTTATCATTTTTTATTCCTCTTTCTCACCCTCAAAACATTGTTCAATAAGATATAAATGTAGTTACGATTTGTTCATAATTTTTAGGAAAAAATAGATAAATAGAATGATAATTAGCTCTTGATTGGACAGTTATGCTTTGGAACCGTTGGGTTTGAGGATAACCCTCAGCTTAGTAAGGTTCTCCTTAATCTCAACCTTAACACCCATAGCCGCAAAATACTCCTCCAAGAACACACGAATAAAGTCCTTAGAACCCTCCGAAACCAGCACAAGCGTGAAATCGTTGGGCGCGTTCTTTATGAGGCGGTAAAAGTTGCAGGCTTCCAAGCGCATAAGCATGTCTTCGGTGCTGTGGATTTTGTTCTTGAGTTGTTCCCAGTGTGCCCTGGCGAGTTCACGGTGTTCTTTCCAGAACTGGTCTTTCTGTGGCGAGGTGTCGATTAAGTGCAGAAACATCAGCCAGTGGTCTACGTCTATTATTACGTGTTCGCCGGTGAAGAGCATGTCTAGGTAGGCGTGGATTCTTTTTTTGGTTGTTGGGTCTTCGAGGCTTTTGTTTTCGCTGTAGAATTTTAGGGCGCGGCGCATGATTTCGCTCTGTGAAACGTCGGCTTCTTTGCTTATTTTTTCTAGGAGGTCGGCTGTGGGTTTGTCGAAGGCGACGGTTACTCTTGTGGGGTTTGTCATGGGCTTCACTCGGTAGTTTTTTAACAGTCATCCAGTTTAATGGAAAATATATAAACATTACTCTATAATTTAGAGGGTTTTATTTGCATATTTCAAAAAATAAACAGGTTTTCTATACAGACGTTTAGCAATCTCTGGTTTTTTCCACAAAAACTCTTTAAACCCACCCACCCTAAACAATACAACAACGCTTCTAAGAGAGGAACACGCATGAAAACCCCGAAAATCTACCTCGAACCCAAAACACGCACCCAAAAAATAATCCAGCTCCTCCAAAAACAATACCCAAACGCCAAAACTGCACTGACCTACACCAACCCCCTCGAACTCTTAGTCGCCACCATGCTCTCCGCCCAAACCACGGACGTCCAAGTCAACTTCGTCACCAAAACCCTATTCAAGAAATACCAAACAGCCCAAGACTACGCAAACGTTGACATAAAAGAGTTAGAACAAGACATCCACTCAACCGGTTTCTACCACAACAAAGCCAAAAACCTCCAAGGATGCTGCAGGATGTTGGTAGAGAAGTTCGGTGGGCAAGTTCCCAAGACAATGGCGGAACTCACTGAGTTGCCGGGGGTGGCACGGAAAACCGCAAACATAGTGCTCTACAACGCCTTCGGTGTCACCGCTGGCATAGCTGTGGATACGCATGTGATGAGGCTTTCGCAGCGACTGGGATTAACGGAGCATAAAGATCAAAACAGAATCGAGCAGGACCTCATGGCGGTAACGCCTAAAGAGGAGTGGATGCCGCTAACTGACTTGCTTATTTTTCATGGACGACAGGTGTGCATAGCAAAGAAGCCTCGATGCGAAATTTGTGTACTCAACGAAATATGCCCAAGCGCCTTCACTTTTGAGTAAGCATTAGCCATTTATAGAAGCGCTCAATTTCCTTTAGTAGGAGCTACTATCTTATGGTAAACGTTAAAGTTGGAGATAAAGCACCAGATTTCACGTTGCCCGACACCAATACGAAACCTCGGAGCCTCCATGAATTTCTGGGCCGAAAAAGTTGTCTTAGTCTTTTATGTTAGCGCATTCACCGCAACCTGCACTAAAGAGGTGTG
Organism: Candidatus Bathyarchaeota archaeon; assembly: GCA_963702095.1. Lineage (GTDB taxonomy): Archaea > Thermoproteota > Bathyarchaeia > Bathyarchaeales > Bathycorpusculaceae > Bathycorpusculum. Next base: position 107,579 of record OY969706.1, on the reverse strand, counting down.
TACCTTCCGTGATTCGACGGACCGCTTTACTGATTTAGGCGCTCAAGTTATCGGCGTAAGCGTCAACGACCCCTTCTCGAACAAGGAATTCTCAGAAAAAAACAGGTTGCCCTACCCGATACTGAGCGATTACAAACGGGAAATCATCAAGAAATACGGTTTGGAAATGCCCGATTACGCTGGTTTAAACGGTTATGTTGTGGCGAAACGTTCCATTTTTATAATCAACCAAAAAGGCATCATACAGTACATGTGGATATCTGAGAATCCTACAATAGAGCCTAACTATGAGCAGATACAGCAGGAGTTAGCCAAGATCCCAAAGTAGCCACTGATCATTGTCGAACCCTCCGTAGAAACGCTAAGGGAATATTACGTATTGGTTTAAAAAAGCACGCATTACTATGTTCAAACTCAGTGTCAGATTGGCATGGTCTGCGTCGGAACTATGGGCTTCTCTTTGCTCAGGCGGACAAAAGCCACCACGGCTAAAACCAGCACTACCACACCTAGCGAAACAGTTATGGATACAAAGTTTATGCCGATGGGCGACAACCCCAAGAAGAGCCCGATGAGCCCTGTTAAGCTAAAGCTTAACGCAACTGAGAGGGTGATTTCTTCGATGACGTCTAAGCGGTTTTTGCCCAGAAACAGGATGTTGATTAAGCAGTAGCCGGGGAGGAAAACGATGAAAACAAACCCTAAGACATAGCGTAATACAACAATAGGGGAGTCACTTGGAACAAGGTAACTAACAAGTAACGTTAAAACTGTGAACGTAACGACGATTTCAAGCCATCTTAGGGGTTTCAAGGGAGCACTTCATTTATTTTTTTTTGAACAAAGAAAAGAAAGGAAAAAGCTTTACATAAAAGCTTTGTAGATTGGGTGTGTTTCTTCGAGAGGTCTTGTGCCTAGGTCAGCTGCGGCAGATGCAATGTATGTGTCTGTCACCGCGACTGCTGGGAAGACCCATTCAGCTTGTTCAGCCGGTCCAATCATAAGCCAGTTGGCGCCTGCCATTTGCATGATAGTGTTGGTAGCGGTTACGCATCCCTTGCGGAATTCTTTAGCAACATTCGCTTTAACCCAACCCATGGTTGTGACAACGTTTCCGCTGCCTAAACCTACAGGGTGACCATACTTCTCTTTCATTATTGGAATGGTTCTAACTGCAGTTCCCATGTCTGGTTCGAATGCGGGTATGGCTGTGTCGATGAGCGGTTTGGTGATTCCGCCTTTTTCTGCGAGTGCTAAAGCTTCAACGATGACGTTCATTTTGCCTTCAAGGGTTGTGTCTCTGGGGTCGTCAGCGAGAACAATGGACATTTTTATGCCACTTTCTTTGAGGTTTGCGAGTTCTGCATCTTGCACGCCTTTGTAGACTGAGTTGTAGAGACAGCGGTCTTGTAAACCCATTTTCTTTGCCAAGTTTGCAGCTGCCATACGGGTCTTTGGACTCATTGCGTCAAGCATAAGTGGCGCGTCAGTGTGTTGGGGAACGAAGTCAATATACTTCTCGAATGCGAGTTCCGTTGTGCCGACAATGTCTAATGCGAACTTTACGCCCGTGATGTCGCTTTGGGTTTGCATTGTGTTGATGATTTGTTCAGCAGCTTTAGCGTCAAAGAGACCTTTGTTGGCGTCTTGGACCATTTTTTGTCCTAGCCAGAAGATAGAGCCGATCAGGAAAGTCGGGTTTTCGCCTGGTTGACCGCCAATCTTGGCATTCCCAATATCGTATATTTTTTGTTCTGTATTGAATTTGAAGGACATTTGAATCCACTTCGGATGGACTTATTTCTTCAGGGCTTTCTTTGCAAGTTCTGGAGCTTCTTCTTTGTTCTTGCCAAAGAGTGCGCCGAATGCATCCGCATCCTCTTTTTTGACGGCTGCGCCGCCCATGATGATGCCGATTTTGTCTTTGAGACCCGCTGCTTTTAGGAGTTCGTCTAGTTTTGCCAGGTTGTTCTTTGCTGGAACTGTGTTGACTGAGAGTGCAAGGAGGTTTGCGTTGTTTTCCTTTATTTTGTCGATGAAAACTTGGGGTGCAACGCTTTTTCCGACGTCAATGGTTTTGAAGCCTGCGCGTTTTAGTGTTCGGCGGACTGCTTCTTTTGCTGTGTCATGCATGTCCGGTTCGATGTTGCCGATAACGACAATGCCTAAGGGATTCTCTGGTTCTGGTGGTTCTTTTTCCATCATAGATTTAAGCCACGACATTTAAACACCTTTTTCCTGTTTGTATACTCTGGGCTTTTTATACTCGAAATCAATATTTAACCTTTTACCAACGTTTCAATGTAATCATATTAAGCAGGTAACTAAATGCCCAAAGCAAACAAATCAGTCCTCTTGCTGCTGCTAATCTTTGCGTTCGCTTTCCTATACCGCATGCTGCTGATGTTTTGGGCGGGTTACCCACCCGGCGCCGACATAGGCTTACACAACAGCGTCATCTACTCCATTGTAGGGTCAGGCCCCACCGATTTCTTCTACAACTACTACCATATCGGCGGCGGCATATCGCTGACGTTTCCAGGCTATCACATCTTCACTGCAGGCGTCATGCTGATAACGGGGATGACGGCGTCGATGGAGCCCTTTGCCCACGCCCTAGTCGTATCCCTCTTTTCGGCGCTACTGGTTTTAGCGGCTTTTCTAATAACTAGGCGAGTTTGGTCTACCGGAGCAGCTTTCGCAGTGGCTTTTTTGGTTGCGATTTCACGCTTCGACGTTGAAATGTTGATGTGGGCAGGATACCCCAACGTAATAACGTTGATGCTTATACCGTTAACTTTCTACTTATACCTAGAAAAAGACCGCTTCACAAAAGCGCCGTTCCTTGTTTCCACTTCAATCTTGGCAGCTTCAATGCTTCTGACGCATTCCCTAAGCGCAGTAATGTTCAGTTTAATAGCAGCCGTCATGATCCTCGCTGTTTTAGCCTTTCCCAAGAAGCTGGGTGTTCCAAGAAAAACCGCGCTCTACTGGCTTTTGCCCATTGTTTTGGGCGCCATTTTGGTCTCTCCATTTTTAGTGCAGGCGATTCCGATCTATTTGGCGCAGTATGGCTCTGATGAGATTGCTGCTGCAACAATCGCCACCCGAATTCTATCCCTTGAAGTTGTCCTGCCGCTTTTCCTTATAACCGCAGCATTCTTTATCTTCTCCAAAAAATTCTACAAGAAATTCCTCGCCCTGCCAACGCTTTTGTTTGCAATGTGGATATTTCTGCCGCTGATCCTTACACAGGGATACTTGGTTGGTTTGCCCGTTGACTACAATCGTTTCCTGTATTTTCTTGTTCTGCCAGTTCTGGTATTTATAGCCATCTTGATTGATTATGGGTCGGGCTTTATCTCTGAATCCCTAGATATGCTTAGGGCTCAAGGTAAACTGAAGATTAAGCCACCTAAAGTTCCCAAGCGATTGGAAAGACTTCAAGGAAAACTTGACCGAGCCTCCAAGAGACTATCAGCGGGTTTAACACGGAAGAGAATCTATTCAATCTCTGTGCTGTTTCTTTTGCTATTCTGTTTTGTTGCCCTGCCCATTTTCACTGCTCCAGCAACCAACTTTGGCGAAACCATGCAGAGTTATTACCAAACGATGGATAACGAATGCTGGAACGCCCTCCAATGGGTCAAAACCAGCACTCCGCAGGGTTCGGTGTTGGTTTCAGATGCACTCTACGGCTGGTGGCTTGGAGGGTTTGCGCAGAGACCCACTTTGAGTGCCGTATCACCTGAATATTTGACGGTGAAACGGGAAGTTGATAATGCTACCTTCGCCAGAAACCTCCTAGGAACCGATTACATAGTTGATAATGGATGGATTGAGGTTCAAGAGGACGGGTACCTTTCAAGGCATAACCCAGAGATTTTAGTGGGTCAAAACTGGACCTACGCCAAGTACTCTTTCTTCACCCTTAGCAACCAAACCGAAGTGTACTACAGCGTTAACGGCGACGATTGCAACGTTGTTTTATCGGAGCTTGCGGTAAAAAGCATGCAAATAATAAACGATACACAACATGCCACAATAGTGGTTACCAGAGGCAACGATGACCTCAACTATACACTCACAACCACAGTGTATACACAGGCACGCTTTGCAAACATAACATCCACCATAACTGCGTTGTCTCCCAATGTTAACCTTGAATGGGTAAACATCAAAGTTGACGGCAACGGAGAACAAATCCCCTACAGTGATCCCCACACGGTTTGCTTGATTGACGAAGGCGTGAAAGCACTGGGGCAATTAATCTTTGACCAAGTGCCCTACCGTACTACCGTTGGAAAAACAGTTGAAGCCAAATACAATTTTGCGGACAACTCTTCAGGTTCATTCAAGATGCTGGCAGGCGCATACTCAGTGACCGATAACTTAGCATACTACGCCACGAAAGACACCAGAAACGCCTACTTCCAGTCGGAGATAGCCAACAACTTGGCGTCTCCACTCCGCATGGTTGAACCGTCCAAAGGAAAAGCTCTTGAACTAACTGTTTTCAATTACCGCTTGGAACTGCAAAACCGAGAGGTTTCCTACGTCGTTTGCAGAGACCAAGCTGTGGAACCAAAATTCCTTGAAGACCCCCTGTTTAGCCTCGTCTTTATTAACAAAGAAGTTGCAATCTTTAAGGTAAATGGGAACCTCAGCCAAGGGTGAAGGGCTACTTGCATATTTGGATGCTAAAAGAGAAACAGTTAGAACTCGCCTTCATAGCGGTTTTCTCAGTGGTCATCCTTGTCATGTTCTACCTTGTCGTCTCCATGAACGGGGTGGTTTTGGGTAATGACCCCGCTGTTCATTTGGAGAAAGCCCAGATTTTTCTGAGGACAGGCCAAATTTCGCTTGCAAACAATAGTTGGACGCCTCCGCTCTTCCAGATTGTGCTCGCCATGCTCATATCCATAAGCGGCGCAGCAAGCATCGAACAATACATCTTCTGGGTCAAAGCATTAGTCGTGGTCCTCGACTGGCTGCTGTTCATGTCCGTTTACTTGCTTGCCAACAAATTCTTCAACAGAAAAGTCGCGGTGGCAGCTGTGATTTTGCTGTTGATGTGTTTTCCAGTGTTTGAAGCCAACCAATTCGGCGGCTACACCACGGTTTTGGCTTTAGCGTTTATGCTGTTGGTTTTACTCTACACGCCGCTCTCAGTTAACCATCTGGGGTATCTTGTGGTAGCTTTCTTTGCCGCGTTTGGGCTTGTGTTGGCTCACCAGTTAGCAGCGTTTCTAGCCGTCTTTATTGTGCCGCCAATTCTGCTGTTTATGCTCATAAAATCCAGAGGCAAAAACCTCAAAATTGTCCTTGCATTAGCCTTAGGCGGCGGCATAGCATTCTTCCTCTACTATTTCCAAGCAATGGCGGGCTACCTTGACGTGGTCATCAAGTACGTGTTTTTTGAGATCAAAACATACGCATATCAGATTCCTAACGTTAACTTTGGCGCTTTCATGGTCAATTTTGGCTTCGTCTTCTTCTTAGGACTTGGCGGAGTCGCAGTATCCTTTTACCTGCTAAGAAAACAGAAGAAGCCTCTTTACTGGCTGATTTTAGTTTTAAGCCTGTTTGTGCCATTCTTCTTCGCAGAATCCTACGTTGTAGGTTTCTTTATGCCGTTCGCATGGTTCGTTTACTACCTCACAGCGCCCATGGCGATTTTGGCAGCCGTCACCGTCGTATTCCTCATCGACCAGTTCATTGCCCTTCGCGCAAAGAAACGGTTGGTTTTCAAGAAAACCTGGGTGAAAGCCCTCACAGTAGCGATAATCGTCATGGTTGCCGCCATGGTTGTGTTGCGCTATGACACGGTTTACGGCAAAGTCCAAGAAGCAGGCGTCTACTACTCAACAACAGACGTAAAAGCCTTGGAAGCAGGCTTATGGCTCAAAACCAACTATCCAGGAGACCAATGGGTTGTGGACACAGATATCCCGGGTTTCTGGTTCCAGGAATTTTCCGGTAAAAACGTGATTGCACAGACTGATCAGACGGTGCAGTACACTGAAATTCCAGAGGCTGTTTTGACACTGAGCTATGAAATGAACCATACTCAAACCATCTTCGAGGCTTACCAAGCAAAAGGAGACCTGCTGGACGAAACTTATGTGTCGATGAACCAGGTTTGGGACAGGGTTTCATACACTTCTGGAAGCGGCGACGCAGTATTCTACCAAGCAACAAACGGGTCAACCGTCAAAGTTACGCTCTCACAGCTTAACAAGGAAATCGTGTTCGACAACGCAAGTTCCCCCCAGTTAATCTTCACCTACACAAACGACGACATGATGTTAACCAAGACTGTGACTATGAATAGTGACAGTTATCCGCTTGATGTCTCATGGACTCTAAGACCTCTAAAAAACCCGTTGGTTAATGCAAGCCTCTACCTGAGCATATTCTACGATTTGAGATGGCACTTTGACAAAGCTTACATCCCGGGTTTGATGGATTGGGTGAACCCTTGGGATGTTGACCCAGCGAATAGAGAAACATATGAAAACCAATGGACAGTCGCTGGCTTCTCCAATGCAACCTTAAAAGACCACTATTTAGGCCTCTACGATGACACTGAAAACATCGGCTTCGCATTCGAATTCACCACTTTGCCGCAGTGGGGAAACGTCGGCGCATTGGGTAACCGCCAAATAGACAGCGTAAGATTCCAATATGACTTCAACACCGTCGGCGTGAACCAGACGGTTTCATGCGCCTACCAGATGCTGACGCTGTCAAAAAGCAGCTATCCAACCCTCCAACCAGACCAGCTTCAGGGCTTATTCGACAAACAAGCCGAGTTCACGATTACAACCCGAAACTTCCAAGACTACATCAAAGAAAACAACATCGGCTTCCTAGTCTACGACCGCAACCAACTTGACACCCAAATCCTCCACAGCAAACTCTTACAGTTAATTTACAGTAACGACCGATACGTCATCTTCAAAATATTAGAGCAGCCTTAACGAGTTAGGCTTAAATTGGGGATGGTTTTGCTGGGGTTCTGGTCAAAATAAAGGAAGAAAGAATGGAAAATGCAACTAAACCATTCTTCAACCGCGACTAGTTAATTTAATTCCAGAGCCCTTCAGTCAATATCTTACCCGCTAGAAAAGCGCTTGAGGCTATGTTTAGCTGTTTGTAATAGCGTTTTTTTATCGTATATTTTGTTTACAAAAATTGCTCATAGGCGGCGGCTGGGCTGGGTTTCTTTTAGGTGAAAGCTGGCTTGTATTTTCTGAATGACCCATACTAGTACCTGACAGCATTGCGCTGTTCATTTCTGTTACTGAATTCTTGTGCTGAAAAAAGCAAATGATACATGCTTCTACATCCACACCGCGACCAATTCAATATGGAGCCATGCAGGGCATGTGGAGAAAAACCCATATCCCACACCATAACAGTCGCTGAAAAACGTTACAAAAGCAAAAAGCATTTGCCCTCCAACACCTTCTTATGGCAATTCTAAAACCGCCACACCCACATAAAAGGAAAAACAGTAAGAAGCTAGCAAAAAACTATACAGTCCAGCAGCCTAAATCCAAAAAATTACAGTCTTAGGCGTTGTCTGCGAAGACTTAATAAGGCTGTAAAGTGATGTTTTGGTAAATTAAAAATGGTGTATTAGACTTGAAATTCGGCACGTTCCTCTACCAACCCGAACCTGTAGAAGGCGTCGACTACAACTTCTACCGTCAAAAATCAGAATCCGGCATTGTCGGAGTAGTAAACCCCAAAATGTACACTAACATCGCTGTCTTCGGCGACAACAACATGGCAGCAAAACGCCCCGACTGGGTATCTGTCAGCTCATTCGGCCCAGCCCTACGCACAAACAAACGCTTCAACCTCCGCTGGGACGTCGTCTGCATGACCAACCCCGAAGCCCGCGAATACAACCTCAAAATCATCGCTGAAAGCGCCAAAAAAACCCCCGGTATCAGCATCAGTAGCCAACACTTCGCAGATCAAGGCTTCTGCACTTGCCCAAGATGCATTGCTGCACAGGCAAAAAGCGGCTTAAGCTGGGTGGAATGGCGTGCAAAAACAGTTACTGACTTCCTAGCCGAAGTCAAAGAAATCGTCTCTGGCAAGCCACTCTTCGTTAACTTGCTTCCAGACCCCTTGATGGGCAAAGTCCGCTTTGGCTACGACTTCGAAGCACTGGCACAATACGCTGATTACTTCGTTATACCCATGTTCAGCAAATCCTACCCGACCCCGTGGTACTGGGAAACCATCGCACGTGGCTTCAAGAGCCAACTCAAAAAACCAGTGATGGTGAACTTCTACGTCAGAGGCCCCAACGAAACATGGGAAACCGTTTCAACAACCAAACAAATCATGACGGTTGCAACCCGTGTTGCACGCCAAGGCGTTGACGGCATCATTTTCCTAGCAGAGAAAGCAGAGTACATCCAGAAATTCCAAAAAGAAGCAGCTGCTGACAAAGAAACCCGTGAGTTCCTAAAAGACCACGGCGGCGACGATGTACTGGAGCTTTTTAACCGCTGGGAAAAACTCTACATGTAAAGTCTTTAACTGGCTTTCTTTCTTTTTTGTCTATTTTATCTTTCAATAGTTTTTGTCTCTGAACTCTTTTTTGTTTGGTTAACATCGATGAAAATTTAAAAGCGGTAAGTACCCTTAAAGCAACAAGGCGCCACTGACGCAGCCAAATCAGCAGCCGACATGGCTTCTTCAAACTCATGGGCAATGAGGAAACCGTGCAAAGCAATGCTGAAAAACACATACATTAACCCGCAAAGGCTCTACATTAACCAGTGGGGCCGAGAATTTAACTGTTTTTAATCTTTGATGTAACTGTGGCGGTTTGTGGGGTGCCACACGGCAGTAACTGTGAGTGACTGCTTCTTGCGGTAGCAACATTTTTCAACGCCGATTTCGATGTGACCTAAACGATTCTTTCCACACACTCAACAACCCCCCATGTTGAAGAGGCCAAAGTGTGGGTGTAAAGCAACATCCCAAAAAAAAGACCCAAAGAATCTCCTACAGTGACTACTAAATTCTCGACGTGTAGTTTTGTAGAACAGTTATTTTAAAAACAACTCGCATAGTAAATCTTATTACTTGCTATAATCCTATTTTTTAGATTGATGCCCATGTACCAGAGAAAAATAGGTAAAAAACTGCTAATTACCTGTGTAATATCATTAATCGTTTGCTCGGCTCTTTTGATTGGTCAAGTTTCTTCGAATGCTTCTGCTTGTCCTTCTAAGATTGAGATTTTTGTTGGTCCGCCTAGTTTGCCGGCCGATAATGGTACGTATAGGTGTGTTTTTGTTGAGTTGCAGGATGTTGATGGGAATCCTGTGCGTGCTCTGCAGGATACGTCTATTAGTTTGTCGTCTTCGCGAACAGAAATAGGAACCGTGGATACGTCCATATCCATTGCGGCGGGCGAAACTTTTGGGGCAGCCAACTTTTACGCTACCTTTACGTCGGGCAACACGATGATTGCCGCAGCCGCTACAGGCTACTCAACCGTACAAGCCCAAGTGTCAACAGTGGGACCTAAACCATACACAATAGCGGTATACGGTTTTCCAGCGACTCTTCCCGCCAACGGAGGCTCCTATGAAGCCGTATTGGTCCAGTTGCAGGATGTTCATGGTTCACCGGCGAGGGCGCCTAAAGGCGGTACCCAAGTTTACCTTTCATGCTCCAACACATTGGTGGGCGACGTTACGCCGTCGGTGACGATTCCTGAAGGTCAAACCTACGCTAAAGCAACCTTCCAAACCACAACAACACCCGGCGAGGCTACAATAACCACCATCGCCGGCGACTACATATCCTCAAACACAAAAATAACCACAACAGACTTGGCCACTAATGCCCCATCCAGACTAAGCATTTCTACAGGATCACCCAAAGTTTTAGCTGACAACAGCGCATATACCCAAATAGCAGTCCAACTGCAAGATCAATTTGGTAACTTGGTTGCGGCTCCATCCGACATAACCGTAACCATAGCATCGGCAGATCAAAGCATAGGCAGAACCGAAACACACCTAATCATTCCACAATCACAAACTTACGCGTTAGCAACATTCCATTCCACCTACAAAGCAGGCACCACAAACATTACCGCAGCAGCAACCAACCTTATCGCAACACAGCAACCGTTTAACACAACTGGTTTTACTGCTTCAGCACTCGCGGTTTACTGCGTTCCATCTACAATGCCCGCCGACAACGGTGGATACCAAACAGTTCAAGTGCAGCTTCAGGACGTAGATGGAAACCCAGCGCAAGCCCCTGACATGGACTTGAACGTAAAGCTCTTTTCATCTAACCCCACCGTAGGTCTAGTGAGTTCAAAAGTTACGATACCTCTGGGTAAAACCTGGGCAACAGGCACATTAACTGCAACAAACTCACCAGGCACGACTACGATTACAGCTCAGGCTTCGAGTTACACGCCCGGAGAAGCAGATGCAACAACATACATCATTGACTTTGCATCGTTACATGTGAATGTTACAAGCGAAGCAAAGCAGGTTCTAAACGGAAACGATACTACAATAACTGCTTACATCACTGCTCTAGGAAAACCCGTAACCGGCGCAGAAGTCACGTTTACATCAGACAACGGCGGAACATTCACAGAAACCCAGGAGAACCCAACAGGCTATTACACCGCAATCTTTACTGCCCCCAGCTTCTCTACTACAACAACCTGTACCATAACCGCTAACGCTTCAAAAACTGATTTCATAGATTCCCATGGCACAGTCCAAGTAGCCGTTGGTCCAACCGTTCCCACAACCACCAACAGCACTCCAGTTACACTGCTATTGCGCGTTTTGGACAATCAAGGGAATTTCTTAGTTGACGTTTTGGTTTCTTCGACTGCTCAGCCTGCAGGAATAGCGGCGCTGTCAGGTGTAACGAATGAAACAGGCGATGTTGTTTTCCAAAACTTAACCGCCGGGTCGTATGTATTCCAAATCTCAAAGGATGGCTATGCGACTCTGGAGCAACCAGTTGAATATACCGGAAAAGCAATGGCAATGGTGTCCACTCTTCAAACTGGCAGCGGTCAAGGCGACAACACATGGATACTGGTCGGAATAATCGTAGTTTTTGCGGTTGTTTTCACAGTGATCGGAATAGGGTTAGCTAAGCGTCGCAGAAAACAACCAACTAAAGGTTTATCGCCCCTGACCTGGCCTACCAGCACCCATTAGCCTTAGCACCTGACCCTTTTTCTTTTTGTGTTCTCTCTCTTTATGTGGGTGTGGCGGTTTTAGAATTGCCATAAGAAGGGTTGGAGGGCGATTGCTTTTGGGTTTAGGCTGTTTTTCTTTGTCCGCTTCGGTGTGGCAACAGTGTTTTCCTCCACACGCTCAACATGGCTCCATGTTGAATTGGTCGCGGTGTGGATGTGGAAGCATGTATCGATTGCTTTTTTAGCGTGGAAGGCTTGCTTGCTAATTCCAATCAGGTAATGCCTCGGCAAAGGTCTCCTGAAGCTATCTGCAAACAGCTTCTGCCGTGCCCTGCAATAGCTAAACTATTTGAGATAGAATCTGCTGCATAATTCATGGGGAAGAAAACGCTTAAAAGCTATGGAACAATTGCCGGCAGAGGTAAATAGTTCTGGCTCGATTGCAACAAGAACTCTGCCTCGAAGCAACCAGGGGATCGATGGAAAAAGCGTATTGTCAAGGTTTCTGGAGTAGGAGTAAGGCCCAGTCAAGGAATCTGCATACGAACCTTTTATTGCGTGACAAATCCAACAAATATCCATGGACTTTTTCAGATTAGCCGAATATACCTCTTAAAAGCAATATTATATATGGAGTTTTAATATATTAAATGAGGCATTTTCATGAGTGCAAAAGAGTATGATGAGCAAAGAAAAAAGGAAAAACTAATAACAAAACAATTAGCCCTCAACGACATCAAAGAATGGAAAAGCAAAATTCCCCTTGAAAAACTAAACCGACCCGCCATTGTCGTTGGCACAAAAACCTTCACACCCCAAGAAATAGAGAAAGAAGTTGAAAACGACACCGAATACGGGCAAGAATTCTCAAAGATATTGGCAAGATCGAAACTTGAACTGACAAAGGGGGCAAAAGACCAATGATCAGCCTAGCAGCAGACGCAAAAAAGCTCGTAGAAAACCTGTCTTATGCTAACTTGCTAAATAGATGGCGCCTTAAAACCTCTAAAAAACTCTTACTCATACGACCAAATGTTCCCGGCGACAATTACACTGCTGTTTTTTCGTATAACGCTGCAGAACAGGTGAAAACTAAGGCAGTAGCTGAAGGCTGGACAGTAACCGACCTAGCAGCCAACAATGCAAACCGTGCTAACATAGAAACAACAGTTAACAGCGTAAAGCCTGACTTCATCATTCATTATGACCACGGAAGCTCTTACACGTTATATGGACAAAACAGTAATGCAATAGTCGCTGCAATAGACTCGGGAAACGTTGATCTGCTAACAAAAAGAGCGGTTAGCACAGTATCATGTGAGAGTGCAATCGGCTTGGGGCCTTTAGCTGTCAGTTCAGCGGAGACCAAAGCATATCTGGGCTATGATGAACTACATTGGGTACATTTATGGTACCTGGCTAAGTTCACAGAAGCTGCAAACGCCGCAAACTATGCGCTTCTTGAAGGCAAAACTTACCAACAAGCCTACGACATTGCCATTCAGAAATACACCGAAAAATATAACGAGTTAGCCAGTGTAGATGCTTCGGCTGCTGGATTGATGCTTCATGATCGTGACCATCTGCGGTTATTAGGCGACCCAAATGCTAAGGCCTACAGCACTGTCATAGCTACAGCAGTATCTACAATAAAACCTCGAACCATAATATCGGAAAAGGTAATACGAACCCCCATAAAGAGAGTTTGAGCTAAACAGTTCAAACTTACCCCTTTTACTTTTTACCCTCATTTCTAAGCAGTTAATTATTGTAAATCGATGGATTGTCTAAGTAAAAAACAGAAAGCTACAGAAGACAAAAGAAAATGAGTTGCTACCTTTTCCCGTCTGTATTTGCATGCTGAGACATCGTTTGGGCGTTTCTTTCCAACAATTGTATCGTTTTTTAAAGAGCTTTGGATTTTTACCGCTTGAAGGTAAGCAAGTGTGTTTTGTGATCGATCATTCTGTGTTTCCTTAGTTCGTCAGGGTTTTTGAAGCATGCAGAGCATATTGTGCATTTGAAATTCTCTTGAAGATAAGAGTTGTTGCGATTTGATGTTTTGTAGTAATCCAACATTGAATTCACCTTTTGAATAGCTGACTCCTGCAAAGCAGTTTTTCAAGCCATTAGAAAATGGTTTTGTCAGCTTATAAAGGAGAGATATTTTTCGTCCAAATACATGGTGCAGAGGACCAATTGCTACATCCAATGCTCACTTAGCGGGGAAAAAAGAATAAACACTTACGCTATCCCATTTGGCTGCTTAGCCATAAGCTTAACGGCGTATGCTTCTGCTTTAGTCTCGGTTGAAAATTCGGGTGAAATTACCCTGCCGTCTTTTTCTTCAGTCCGTTGCGCAACAAAGACCAAGACATGGTAGTTATTGCTGAATTGTTTCTTTGCAATAACCAGAGTCTGCCCTGTGGATTCATTGAGGTAGCCGCCTTCGTGTTTCAGCATTCTCCAACCTTTAATTGTCTTGACTTCTCTCTCCACCTATAACTATAACCGGAAGGATGGGCAAGAAAAGCCCGCCTGTTAAATAATTCGTGTGTTTAGCTTAGTAGTTCAACGACTGTTCCGATTGCTTCACCGGGAACTCCGTGGCGAAATCGCACTTTAACCATGCCGTTTCTGCCATGGGGCCCTTTGACTTGTCCAAGAAAAACGCTTTTTCCTGATTTCCAAGCTACTTTTTGCCCAACTAACTTGCCTGCTAATGACGCGGAACTTATGCCTTGAAATTCTATAAGGCATTCTTTTGGGGTTTGTGACTTATTGCCCACTCGGTAATTAGTTATTCTACCATAAATTTTCTGTGACAAAACTTTCACCGTTTAAGTGCCCTTTTAGAGGGTTTGCAGGCTTTTAAAGATGATCTATTTCTGTAAATTAAACGGCATATTGAATTAGCAAGGAGTATTTTTCCATAAGCCCTGCCTGCTAAGCGACCTAAATAGCTTTATGGCGCCATAAGTCTTGGCAAAAAAACGGGTTACACCCCAACACGGTCTTACTCCTCAATGCTTTTTTGCTGGACAACATGGAATTTGGCAGTGCACTCTTCAGAACAACATTGTACTTTACGCTTTTTAGTCGTATGTTTGTCTGGTACAATCAATGAATCGGAAACGTTAGTTTTCAGACCCCTTAATGATTTCTTGCATGTTGGACAAACCAGGTTTCCATCGTTATCGAATTGCTCTCGCTCCACGATGTTTTTAACTGGGATTTCCTTTGCTTTAGTTGCCTTAACAACTGTTTGTTTATGTTTACCTTTTTCTAGTTTGGACATAGAAATTACATTACAGCTATGTTAAACGCACTATAAGTGTATATTATAGTCCAAGCTATTTCACGAAATGAAAAAGCTAAAACTTTGCTTAGCGTTCAGAAAAATAGGGCCTAAAGTGAATCATTCGTTTATAAGTAGGCAACCCCTTTTATTAGAACAATAAAAAGTCTTTGGGCTTAGGTTTTTCCTGAGTTACTAAAGCTCCTTTTTACTGTTAAATCGGAAGAGAGAGAATTGTTACAAAAATATTTATCAGAATTTGAAGCTGTCTCGCCTACAGAAGCCGTTGGCGTTGTCATCACACAAACTTGCATTAGAGATAGAGATTATAGTTATAACAAGCAAACGGAGAAACCAAAAACATGGTGAATATAGGCGATTATGCGCATTGCCCCGAATGTACCCGAATGGGAACCGTGGTGTGGGTATCGAAAGACGGCAAAATTATGGGTGTGAAGTGTTCTGCAAGCCACCACCATGAAAACCTACCTAACTCATATGGCTTCTCGCGCCCTCAATCAAAAGCTCATAAAAACTGCGTATTTCTAGTAAAAACTCAATCAATATGAATGACACTTTATGACAGCGCAGATTGCAACTAAAAAAAATTCGATCTCAGGCAAAATAAAGATAAGCCAATCCACAGAAAAAGAATTATCCTTCAAGAACAATAAGTTTTACTCAAAATATTCTCGCTTTATTTTCAAAGCGTTAGGAAGATACCGCTTTCAAGAGTTCCTAAATTCTATGTTAAAACTCGAAGACATTGATGAGAAACAAGTTGACAGCATTAAAATTGCGCTTTATCCTGTTCATAAACGTAGGGGGTTTGGCATAGCGGGGACATGTAATCCTTTTACGGGTAAAATTTGGATTTACCCGAAAACTGAAAAGTTCTGTGATGCCTTCAGCGAAAAATATGGAAGAGACCTACTGGTAATGTATGCGGGAAACCGAGCGAGAGCCTCCCTAATCCATGAGTTACTGCATTTGAAATACACAAGCGACGAAGATACAGTTAGAGTTTTAACTAGAACCTATTTTTCCGAATATATACGAGAAAATGATGGGCAGTCAGGTTCTTTATCGGTGTATAACCTGATATTCAAAAATGTGGAATAAAGAAGCAACCATTTAACCTGTCTTGATGATTCTGATTAACGCCGCTTTTATGAAGGGTGGCAAATCAACCGCGCTGTAGTTTGGGTTGTCAATTTCATTGATGACTTGATTTACGCTGCTCCAGTCTTTGAAGTCAGTTGGGAGCAGGTTTTTCTTGTAGTCGTCATCCAGTTTCGCCGCCGCCAGCAACTGCCAGCCTGCAGAGGAAGTCTTCTTTAAAATTTCAGCTAAACCGTCGGCAGTCACCGCTAAACCTTCGACCTTGGAGATTTCAGCTGCCAGTTTCTCCAGCGGCAGGTGCCTCTCACGGAGCCTATCGGCGACGCTGCGGTTTGCCCAAACAGGCTCCTGCTTAAGCAACGCCTCGGTGACGGCTCTTCGGGCGCAGTAGCCGACGAGTTGGCCCAGCTTGGATGCGGGACCGCCGAGCATGATTGCTTCGCCTTTGGCTGTGGTTGCGACGGTGACGCTGTCGGTTATGGAGCCGGTTGCGGAGTCGCCTGTGTAGCGGCTACGCATGTCAAAGTCGCGTAGAACAGCGGATTTGGCTTCGGTGGCGGTGATTAATGAGGCTACCATGCAGCTCTCTGTTGGGTTGCCGTCGATGAAGACGATGATGTTTATGGTGCCTGTGATTGCTTCAACTTTGATGTCTTCGCCGCTGGATTCGCCGTGTGAGCAGCCGGCGGTGGCGGCGACTGCTACGGAGTAGTCGGCTGTTTTTTTCTGGATTAGGCGGTAGTTTTTGATTTTTGCGGCGGTAATCATGGCGAGGTAATCGTGGGTTACGCCGACTTTTGGGGCTGATGAGAAGATGAGTTCGAGCGGGTCAAGGTGCAAGGAACGGTCGCTGTACCCTTCCGGCACCCCTACGTTTAGGACGGCTTTAACCTGTCTGCTCCCGCCGTTGAATATTGCTGAGCTAACAGTCTTTAAAGCATTATCACAAATAACGGCTAGCACATTATCGTTAACAACAAATTTTGTGTCCTTGGCTAAATCAAACTGTTCCAAACCAGCCAGTTCCCCACTTGGCTACTTCTTGGGGGTACCCACATTTAAGGTGATGGCTTTGCTGGGGCACAAATTCACGCATACCCCACACTTTGTGCATTGAACCACTGCGATGACTTGGGGTTTGCGGTTTTTGCCTTCTTCGAGGGCGCCCTGTGGACAAACACCAATGCAGATTTGTCCTGTACATGGACCGCATTTGGCAAGATCAATAGTTATTGGTGATTTATGTTTGTCCATGCGAATCAACAATTAAATAAGCGCCAATAATATATCTGTTGCGAGCAAGGTATTGGGCATGCAAATAGGCACAGTCACCTACAAACCCGAGTTAGTCGAAGGCTTTGACCTCCAAGTTTACTATAGCAAATGGGTAGACGGCCAAGCTTTTCCCGCAGCAGTGGGCATGCAAAACGACGTCACTGTTTTCTGCGATGCAAAAGCCATCCGAGAGGACCCCTCAATCGTCCAAACCAGCAAACATGGCCCAGCACTGAGGCGTCACAGAAGAAACAACTTACCCTTCGACTACGTGTGCCCAACCCACCCTGGCTACCGCCAAAAAGTCTACACTTACCTCGACAGCATATGCAAAGAAGCCATCGTCGGCGTCACCCTTAACCTCTACCACTTCGCCGACCAAGACTTCTGCACATGCCCAAGATGCACTGAGCTGCGGCAAAAAAGCGGGTTAGGCTGGACGGAGTGGCGCGCCCAAACCATAACCGAGTTCCTACGGGAAGCCAAAACCCACACCAAAGGCACCTTCGCCGTGGAAATGTTCCCCGACCCCGTGTTGGCTAAGGAACGTTTCGGCATAGATTTCGATGCGATTGCAGAATTGGTGGATTACTTCCATGTTCCACTGTCGTCTCGGGATTACTTTACTAATTACTGGGTTGACACCATCGTCCGCGACTTCGCCGCCACACTAAAGAAGCCGGTTGTTGTGGAGTTGAGTGCGGAGATGCCTACCGACGAAAAAATTGAGGCGCTACTCAAAACCGTCGCTTACATTTCACGCCATAACTTGATGGCTACTTTGCTGCTGGTGCATGACTCAGAGAACGCACGCCAAATCGCGCGGTACGCCGTCCACAACGCTGAATTGCGGGATTGGTTTTTGCAGTATGAGTTTAAAGAAATGACTCGAATCGTGGATGCTTGGGCTGAGCTCTACTGAGTTTGACCAGCATCATTTTTGCCCTTGAGTCTAATGTTGGCACGGCATGTAGTGCTTTTTTCTAGTGTTAGATGAAGGCAGAGCGCCCCTTACTCATCATCTTCCAGCGGACGCATAGGGTGATTGCTTTTTGGATTCTGCTTTTACTGCTAATTGTTTGCTGGTTGTGGATAAATCCACAAGCAGTGGGTGGGGCACCCAAGGGTAACCTGAAAGTTGCTTAGATGAGTGCAGGCAACAGAAAGCACACCAAAAATACAGAAGTCCTGGCAATCTTAAGACCCTGTTAGTCAAGGAATCTTGACGAAAAGGGCTTTTAAAGACAGCCTTCAAAGGGTGCAGTGTGACGAAATGTGACGAAGAAAACCGCTGCCCTGTTTACGGTATTCTGTGCTCTATTGATAGTTCTCTGTATGTTTGAGGGTGCATGGGCAGCATCTTCGGATTCTTGGAGCTCAGAGGCAAATATGAATCATGCCCGAGCCTATCTCGGCGTTGCTGCCGTGGACGGGAAAATCTATGCTATTGGCGGCGACGAAGGAAGCGAGACAGGCAACTGCATGACGGGTACAGCTATGACATACAACATTGTGAACTACACCGAAGAATACGACCCAGCCCAAAATATTTGGACCCCAAAAGCGGATATGCCAACTAAAAGAGCCCTTTTCGGCACAGCGGTTTATGACGGCAAAATTTTCTGCGTCGGTGGCTACCACGGCGCAATCGTAGTAACGGGTCCTGAGAGCTGGGACTGGAAAACCGAATACTACGATGTAGGCGCTAATGAAGTCTATGACCCCGCATCGAACAGTTGGCAAACTATGGCGGCGCTGCCCACCCCACGTTATAGTACAGCGACTAACGTAGTGGACGACAAAATATACGTTATAGGCGGACACACAATGACTGACTTGTACATAACCCTAAACATAACCGAAGTTTATGACCCAGCAACTAATTCTTGGGCAACCAAGACTCCGGCACCTTTACCGGTGAGTTCATACGCTTCAGCAGTCATTGATAACAAAATATACGTGTTAGAAACCAACCCAGATGCGGATTGGGAGAGGAACATTATGGTTTATGACCCTGCAACAGACATGTGGACAATTAAGAACAAAACGCCCATAAGCTATGCGGCGACTGCCGCTGCAACCACCGGGGCAAACGCGCTTAAACGAATATACTTCTTCGACGAAAACCGAACCGACATCTACGACCCGCGGTCAGACGCTTGGTTTACTGGAACACCGGCGCCAACTACTAACAGATTAATTGCCGCAGCCATAGCCGTTGATAATGTAGTTTATCTTCTTGGTGGACGCACCGGTCAATGGGGGTACATGACGTTCATGTACCCAAGCAATATAACCGAAATGTACCATCCAATGGCACACGGCTCCCCAGAACAATTTGAACCCACATATGCCCCGACACCAAGCCATAGCCCCGGCACGACGCCTTCAGTGGGTGTGACAGATAATAACCAAGAAGAAGCTGATGAGCCGATTAATCAAGAGCTTAACTTTCCCACTATACCTCTGATTGGCGTTTTGGCTACCGTAATTGTTGTTGGAGTAGGTTTCAGTGTTTGGAGAACTCGTAAGAGAGGCGTATAGCGGTAGGCCTTTTAGCCGCTTAATTGAAACAAAAGGTCAAGAAGAATTTTTGGATATTATGCTTGTTTCTTGAGTTTGGCACGGTACTCCTTAAGCCGTTCCATGTCCAAATCAGCGGTCAGAATCGAGTCTTCAGGTGCATCTGTAACTTCTCCGAGCACGCCCCAGGGTGAGATGATGGCGCTTCTGCCGCCCCGCATGTTCGAGCTCACATTGCCGACTTTAAGGATGAACACACCGTAGTCGCGGGCTATTGCTTCGGTTAAGGGGTGGCTTTTTACGGCTGGGTGAGTGCCCATGGCGGCAACGGGTAGCGTTATGATTTCTGCGCCTAATTCGGCGACTTTTTTGACCAAAGCTGGGTCAAAGGTGTCAGCGCACACAATCATGCCCAACCTGCCCAAATCTGTGTCCACAACCATTGGTGTGCAGCCGCGGGCTATGCCGGCGTTGACTTCGGCTTGGATGGGGTTGATTTTCTTGTATCTAGCTAGCAATATGCCGTTTTTCCAAAGGGTGCTGGTGTTGTAGTATTTGCCGCCTTCTTCTTGGAGCACTGAGCCGCCTAGGAGGTAGATGTTGCCGATTTTGGCGGATACTGTTTGGAGGAAGGTGAGGGTTTTTTGGCAGGTTTCTTTGCTGATTGCTGCTGCGTCGGTGAAGTGTGTCATGCAGTTGGGGACCGTGAAGTATTCGGGTAGGGCTATGAGGACTGGTTTTTGTTTGGCGGCTTTTAGGACTGCAGTTTTTGCGGCTGTGAGGTTGTCGTCTATGTTGGGGCGTATTTGCATGTGGAGTACGCTGACTTTCAAGGTTTGGTTCTCCGTTTGTTGTATGAGTTTTGTTTTTGGGATTTAAACATAGTTGTTATGCTACTAAAGCTTACCGAGTGGTCGATTGTTCAATGTATTTTTTTGTTTCAGCACAGTTGTTTATTATTTAACCGCTTTTATACGCATACAGTTAACTTTATATGCACCGCAAACGACAAACACTGTAATATCGAGGGATAAAAATGAGCCTTAATGAGTCTGAAGTTAACAAGCTCCTGCCACCAATCAGAACCTTAGTAAACAAAGTTGTTAAGAAAAACCTCGCAGATGGCTTCCTGTTCTCGGCTGGAACAGACACCCAAATCATCGCCTACGAAGCAGTCAAATACAAGCCCGACATCCCCTGCCTAACCTTAGCCTTCAAACACGGAAAACCAAAAGACACCGAATACGTCAAAAAAATGGTTGAACTCCTCCACCTCAAACATGAAACCTACGAGTTCGGAAAAGAAGACGTCTACAAATTCTACCCCAAAGTGGTTGAAGCACTCAAAAAATACGACCCCATGGAAATCCGCAACAGCCTCCCAGTCTACATCGGCTTAACACTGCTAAAACCCAAGGGCATCAAAACAGTCTTCACCGGAGACGCCTTAGACGAGCTTTTCGGTTACCCATGGCAATTCCACCTCAGCGAAACAGAATTCGTCAAGAAACAAGAAGAAATGTGGGCAGAAATGGGTTTCTCCTCCTTCCCGATGGCTGAATCTCTTGGCATGCAAATCAAAGCACCCTACCGAGAGCCTGAGTTCATGGAGTGGGCAATGAAGTTACCGATCAAATACAAGATTAACATGTACAACGGCGTCAAATACGGCAAATGGATTCTACGTAAAGCCTACGAGGATGTCATTCCAAAAGACATCATTTGGAGACCCAAAGCGCCACTCGAAGCAGGCACAGGCACAGAAACACTACGCACATACTTCAACGACTTGGTCGAAGACAAAGAATTCAACGAGAAGAAAGCCGCTATCAAAGCTGAAGATGACGTTGAAATCCAAGACAAAGAACAACTGCTCTACTACGAAGTTTTCCGCAAGAAATTCGGCAAACCTAAAGACGTATTCCCTGAAGTTCCAGATAGCGTAGAATGCCCCAAGTGCCATAGCCACTTAAAAACTAAGATACAGTTCTGCAAGACCTGCGGAGCATACCCCATCTAATCTTCTCTAACTTCTTTTCCTTTTTTGTACGACTGAAAAGGCTTTTTTTTAAAAAAAAACGATTAAATAAATCAGTTTACGGACTCACATAAATACGGCACTGACATACGTTCATGTTGAGGAACACAAACATGAACGAAAACATTAACGAAAAAACAGGTGACAAGTCAAAGGATAAATTTCCCAACGATTTGGCAACCAACGAATGGTTGAATGCTTTAAAGAAATCCACAAAATCAAGCTACCAAACAATGTGGAAATATTTTCTTGAATACGTTGGCATGACAGGTGACCAAATTCTCGCAAACCGTAAAACAGACAAAGAATACGCTTGGGAGAAAAAGACGTTATCTTTCAAACAATGGTTAATTGAAAGTAAAGAACAGGCTTCAGGCTCTGCCGTTGCTGGCATAACTTCGGTGCGTTCATTCTTCGCATATCACCGTTTAGGCTTAGAGTTTAGAAATACGGAAAAGGCAAAACTAACTGAATTTAGGCGCGTTCAAGAGGATTATCGCTTCAGCAAAGACGATTTAAAGAAAATGTGTGACCACGCTGACTTAACAGAAAAATACATCATAACAGTAGGTAAATCGTTTGGCTTGCGGGCTGGCGATTTTATCGGCTTAAGGCGCGGTGACTTGGAAGCCTATATTGACCGCGAAACGCCAATCAGCATAGGCGAGTTATGCACACAGAAAGAGAATGTTACCGCTTTCCCGTTCATCGACACAGACGCTAAACCAATAATCAAAATGTTCCTTGAGCAAATGGACAGGGATGAACGTAAAGATGCTAATGAGCGCATCTTGAAATATCGAGATGAAATTCAGCTTTCCCGAATCCTACTGCGTGTCGCTGATAAGGCAGGCATCAAATACGGTAACAAAAACATCCGTTTCCATTGTTTACGGAAATTCTTGATTGACCATTTAAGCAATTACATGTCTGAAAGCAAATGGAAGCAGATTGTTGGAAAAACAATAGCTGAAAGCGCTTATGTCAGCCCTGACCAATTAAGAGAAGATTATCAGCGAGCTATGGGAGAAACAACATACGCCAAATCCGTTGAGCAGGGTGACATTGAACTTATGGCTAAAAAGCAAGCGTTGATTATGTTGGCGAAACTTCAAGGCATAACTGAAAATCAGATGAAAACAATATTCCGCCAAAAATCTATCTTCATCGGCAGACAACTCGATATTAAAGATGAAGTTGACGCTTTGGAAGAAGCAACAGACAAAGAAACAGAAAACGCTAAGCCAAAATCTAAAGGTTGCACTGACGGCAAACATTGTCAGCGTATAATCGAAGAAAGCGAACTTCCTGTGCTGTTGGGTGAAGGCTATTATTTCGTGGCGACATTACCAAGCGGAAAAATCGTTGTAAGCAACGATTAACCGCTATTCTTTCTCTTTATTTGTGTCGTTATTCGCGAAGTTTTCATCTTATTCAAGCGGGGAAATCATTGTATCTAACGCCTAATCATTAGATTTTATTTCCATAAATTCTCGAACGCTTGGTCAACATGTTTCCTTAATTTTTCAACATTTGGATTTTTCTTTGAATAATGATAGGCTTCCTCTAACATTTTATTATAAACCTTAACTTTAACTTGGCTTCTGTACGGCGAGTCGTCATCAAACAATTTTACAATGTCGCATGGAACCTCATATCTCATACAGCCGTTCGCTATTTTATGAATCTCGATTAGCTTTTTGGTCTTTTCAGCTTCAGGTGAAAGAAGACAAGTGTTATTTTGGAATTCACGAAAAAGAGGTTTAACTATCGATTCCCAGACAGCTTCATCGTGAAAAATTCTTATTCTGTCATTATATGGCATTTTTTGACAAATCAGCAGCAAGTCGGTCAACATCTGTTTAGCTTTCTCTCGAATGTTGTAATCCATTTGATTGCGTGTTAATGGATTCTCAATCGTATATGACCCGTTTAGATAATCGCGCCATAGTGAATTAGTTTTAGTCATCGTCATCGTTTTACCTTCACATAACAAATATTTGTTATATTCAAAATTCATCAATGTGACATGCATTTAATAAATGTAATTAATACGCGACAAAAAAGGGAAAGAAAAATGATTGAAGAAATCACAACCATAAACATCAAGCGAGGAACCCTTGAAAGAATCAAGGCGTTGTGTTCTCGGGCTGTCAAATATGACGAGTTCTTGAACGAATGCCTTGACCTCTACGAAAAACATGGAGGCGTAACAAAATGAGCGGAAAAATCACTGAAGAAATCAAAGACCGAGAAGAACGTTTCGCAAACAATGACTTATGGAATCACGGCGGAGGTGCAATAGAAAATACTCACCAATCTGCCCCAAGAGACACCAGCATAGAAGCATGCGAAGAATGGCGCAAACAAACGAACTCAGAATTAAGGTCTCGGCAATTCATAAAAACACAAAAATTAGCACGACAACCAATTAAAAAAATTGCGAATTATTGCCTACCTGACATCGATATTCTACCAATGCCTGAAGACCTAATCAACGCGTCAAAGAGCATGCCTAATTACCAACTTAAAAATTGTCTGGAAGACTTCATAGCAGACAAAAATGCGTGTCGGATAACAATTGACCAATGTAACGCATGGGAATCACAGATAAACGATGCAGAGAGTGAGGAAAACCATGAAGTTCACATAGCCTTAGAACCTCCTACAGGTGGCAGCAAAAATTGGATTCTACACGGTGCTCAGATGCAAAAGTTCAAGAAAGAAACGTCCGAGCAAAGAGCCATTGTTGAAGAACTCCAAAAAAACTATTATGACAAGCTGATTCCAGCATTCGAACAAGAACTAAAAGAACGGAACAACTCAGAAAAGGTCAAGGAAATACTCGCTGAAGGCGAGAAAATTGTCAAACAGCACACGCGATTAGCTCAGGAAGTCACCAAGGCATTAGAGGAATTCGCTGAAGTTCAGAGCGTTAAGAGTGCAAAAAAATTCATCGAAGGACGCGAGAAACTTAGAATCATGGAAAATGACCTTTGTAGCACTTTAAGACATAGATTGGACTTTTACAGGACTTCGCCTGAAACAACCTTACCAACATTAGCTACTGTCACAAGCGACCGGCTGCAATACAGGAATGGTAGTGCTAAAGGTGCAGTCATAAAAAAACTCGAAGTTTTCTACAAGAAAGAAATCGAGCACATGGAGGCAAACAATAAGGCGTAAACTGTTGGCTTTGCGGTTGTCGCAAAAGAGGCTCAGGGGTCATTCACGCGCACCTTGAACAATCTTCCGCATGAGCAGGGTTCTTAACGTTCTCGGAATCCTTGTTTCTCCTCCTATGCGCTGGAGGCTTCCGCTCTGAAGTACATTTGGACATATACTGCCTTGTTCTCTCCTGAGTTCTGCGATAACAACCGCACCAACTAATCGATAACCGAGGGATAAATCATGATTGACACAAGTAGAGGAACTTTGACAATAATCGCAAAAAAGAGCTATGAAGCTAAAATAAACACCGCACCATCAACGAGAAAAGCATTGAACGATGGCACTGTTATGTTGATATTCGAAGGCTCGAATTCGGAAATAAACCAAATATCTTCCAAAATCGGCGATGAAATGATAGCAAAAGCACCGTCAGAACGAGAGGTTCTGATAATGGCAGACGGGAAAGGCATAATCTACGACCAAAGACCAAACAAACCTCGGTGGAATTGCGGAATTTCATCGTTACACAATTTAGAGGAACCCTAAATGATGGGGCGTTGTTTGAAAATATTACGCGAAGCACAGGCAGACCCATCAATGCATGGAGCCTCAAAGGTGTATGAATGGGCTACCCATCTGCAAGGCGAAGCAATCAAAGAAGCAACAGAAAACTATTACATGACTGAAGACGCAAAGCGCTTAGAGTTCATGCTATCACACTCCCATGAAGGATTCATTGGAGTTATAGGGCTTCAAGGCATAGGAAAGACAAGACTATTGGAAATGTTAGCCCAAAAGTTTGAGGCTAAAGGGTATCGAACACTGTTTTTCCGTTGGCTTCCTGACTATCAAGAGCGATTAAAGCAGGCAGAAGAATATTTCCGACGTTACAAAGCAAAGAATGAAATGGAAACGTTACCACTTGTTTCAAGCATCGCTTTCCTCTCAAAGTTCAACATCCTCTTCATTGACCTTCCAGACTATAACAAGAAAAACAAAGACGCTATGAGCAAAGACCTACGCAACATAGAGAGTCTATGGAAACAGGTAGCAGACTTAACAACAAAACAAGAAGTCACTGAAACAGATGGAGACATAACCACTATTTCCATCGTCCCTAAGAGAAGGACATTACCGACTTTAGTATTAGGCATACAGAAGGAGATGTATGGCGGTCACTTTTTCTTGGGTAAAATGATTGCTGTTGAGCTTTCACCCATGAAACCAGAGGAAATGGTTGAAGCATACAAAAGCAAATGGGGAACAGTCGAACCGTTTACTGAAGAAGCGTTAACACTCATAGCTCAATTAAGTAGAGGCATATTCAGACGTTATTTAAAATACATCCGCAAAAGCATAGAAGCCGCCGTCTTAGGTAACAATGTCTTTCCCATTACAATTGGAACAGTCAACAATGAAATAACCACTAAACAATTAGTTGCTGATATGGATTTAGAACTGACTGATGTCTTCCAAAACAACAAAGAGCATAAGCAAATGGCTGTTGAAACGGTACATCTGTTAAGAGAGAAAACCGTTAACCAAAAAGAGTTAGCCTCATACCTCAACATTGACGAAGCAACAGCATCTCGGTTAGTCAAAAAGTTGGAAACCTACGGCTACATTAAAAGACAACGTGGCGAAGGAACAGAATGGCTGATAACTTTAGCCTAATACCTTTCACTTTTCTTTTTTAATTTAATTGTTTTAAGGCATCTCATGTTTTGTTAGGGGTTAAGCATTCCATAAATGTGAAATTCCGCAATTTCGGAGCTAAAACAACCGATTGTTTTCATTTTTGGAATTGCGAAATTACAATTTTAGGGAATGATAGGCTCTAACAAATGGGAAGCCCCTTAAACCAAAATCATTCAAAGTTTTTTCGAACACTTCTGCCTCATACATGCAACAGCTTTTCTGTAAACATGAAATTTCGCAATTTCAATTCTTCTATGAATCGCTTAAGGTTTTGAATCCCAAAATTTTCCAGCGGGTACCTACCAGAGCAAGGACAATTTTTCGCACTTTGTTCGTTCTTCAGCGCTCGCGCGTTTCAAGGCATCAATTCTCAAAAGACCTGACCAATGAGTCCATGTTTCTTGAATGAGACTGCTTCAACAATGATTCGGTGTAACAGACTCAAATTAAGCTCTAAACAGTCAAGTCGGGTTAAATCAACGCCTAAATATTGTACATGCATGGTGAATCAAATGTCAAAAACACCCAAAACAAAAACCTCAAAAACCAAAACCCAAAATGAAAAACTGAATTTCTCAACTGAACAGCTAATAACAGCCGTTCAAAGCATAGGGCACCCTGCATCATCACGCGAAATTAGCGATAAATTGGGCGTTAAAGACCCTGACCAAGGACGCGCCTATATACGAACAAAAATGGCATCGCTGAAAAAAGAAGGCAAAATCGCATACGTTAAGCCTACCGAAAAAAGTCATTTCAATCACCTTTATTCAATCGCTGAGGCAATCAAAGCCCCAGCGTAACCATCGTTTTTTTTGAGATATCTAAAAACTTTGAAACTCGTGATGAGGTATATAAAATGAAAAGCAAACATGCAATAGAATTAGCGTTAATCATAATTGGTCTTCTTTGTTTTGTAACATTGCTTGGCATGTCAATAATGCATCAAATAGACCTCAACAATCGCGCAGATGAGGCACAAAAGCAAGTTGATGCGGCTAACGAAAACCTCGCCCAATCTTTAGCTAACATGCCTTGGACGCTGGAACATATCAATAGCTACATTTCGCAAAATTATTCTGGTAATGAAGCACAATGGCTAACACAACGAGTAGCTGAAATCCGAGCAAGCGGAGGGGGATATCAACCCTAAAACAGTTCTAAATTAACAAATCCTTTTTCCCATTTTTGTTGAATAATGTAAAGTTTTCATTTTATGCACTCAGGTTCTAACGTATCAAACGCTTGAAACCAACGCTATGAAAGCTTCGTGATTTACGATAAAAGCTTGATTAGCGTTTGTCTATCAGTTTCGTTTAGTTTCAATACAAACTCGCTTTGATTTGGATATTCAGCGTTTGACTTTTTTGGATAGAATCGGATAGTAGTGATGCTTCCGTCTTTCGTTACCTCATACGGAAAGCCACTAAGGATATTTCGTTTCATATCCTTCAATATTCATTTTACGTTTATTGGTTTAACGGTCATTAAAGGAAACGCTTAAACGCTTTTAGAATTGCGAAATTTCAAGATTTGAGAGACAAACGCTTTAATGATATAAAATCCAAACCTCAAGCTTAAAACAAACACATGCCTTTTGATTCTTCATTCTTCGTGTGTGTTATATTTTTCCATAAACTGAAATTCCGCAATTCTGGAACGCTGACGCATTACGAACATGAGTTGAACACTCAACGGTTCAACAGCCACTCAGCATATCGTTAAAACCTAAACTGAGTCATTTTTAAAGTTGTTGTACTTTTCGAGGTAAGTCCGAAGTGAGATAACATCGTTATCTGTTTCACCGTTCTAAGCGAGGAAAAATGCGATTTTTTGAATAAAAAACGACGTTTCACGTCAGATTACAAATGGACATAAAGCGCTTTTTACACTGTTGAATGTTTGCCATCGGCTTCGAACGCATGAATAACGCATGAACGCTGACAGCATAACGCTAAAAGCTCCTCAAATCATCCTTATTTTAGCGTTTTACGGAGAATTTTTGCTCGTTTTTTTTCGACTTTACGTGTTAAAAGTGCGAAAATTCTGGATATTGATGCTTTTAATAGCAAGGTTGAAAACGAAAACGCTGCTATACTTTTGGGTTGCATTCTAAAGCGCTAAAGCAATAGACAATCTCAAAAGATTGTAACATAACATGCTTCGAATATCGCAATTTACATTGTTACCCTGCACAACTTATTCAACGCTTAGAAGAAGTCTCCCTAAAAGAACATACACCATGTGTATGGTAAATCCTGAAATCAAAAATTATTTCTTTTGGGATGCTTGAGATTAAACCCTTGAGATATACGTATTCGTCTGTTGTCTCATGAGGCTCGACTGATATTTTGCTATACCCGACATTTTCTTCACCATCTGTTACCGTTCTTATGAATTCTTCTTTGAATTTGTATTGTCTTCCCTTGTATGTGAATTGGGCTTCTATTTCGTTTAGAGTTGTAGGTCGGTCTCCACAATTGCTGATTGCTAATTGGGTCGCAATTGTCATGTTTTTTCCTTTAATGAAAGTATCAGAATAATGTTCAATTTTCTTTACGTTGACCTTCAAATTCGGTCTTGCATTGGCGTATGTCCGATAGGAAATAATCAAAGCCAATACTCCAGTGGAGGTCCCAATTATTCCCAATATCTGAGTAATAATATCGGCACTCATTTTTTGTCCTTGCTCAGATTAGTTGTTTTAATCAGCTTTTAGTTTTTGCCTCTAAGCGTTTATTTTTTGGTTTAAATTCATAATATGTCTAACTCTGGTTGAAGATTTGGTCAGGATTTCAAATAGAAACAAATGATGAATAAAAATAAAACCAAATAATCGAGAACATCAAAACGAAGAGAACGAAGAGTAGGTACCCCACTTCCTCTATTTTCAAACGCAGAATGATTATTTCCTTGGTGGGTTATTGTCCCGACCTTTTCCGGATGGATTTCCTATTGTGCTTGGTTTTCCGCCTTTGCCCATGTTCTCACCTCTCTTAATTAGCCATTATTGTTGCTAAAAGTTTTTAGGCAATTTTTGGAAAGAAAACAATTATGAAAGTCAGTATTGCAAAGCCAAACCCAATTGAATAGATTCCTCTTAAGAAAGAACCTTGTGCAGCGTCAAGCCAATTAGTTATTGTGAGAATAATGTCATAGTTCAAATCCACGTCAAGAAGCTTCTGTGACGCCCATTGATTTGTCAATTCATCTTTATTCAGTACTTTATTATCCAGAATGTCGCCTGCATCACTAATTGTCAATAGGTGAAGCGGCGATATTTTAAGTGCCTTAGAAGCGGAAACCGCTGATGCAACAAAGTTAATAACTGCCAAGAGTATGAAAAAAAGCACTAGTGACGACCCAGCATAATAAAGCCAATCTTTTCCAAATGCTAAAATCAAAGATGTAAGAGATATAACAAATCCCGCTGCTGCCAAAAGAGAAGTGCCCTTCCTCGCCAAAAGATTCAGTCTTTGCATCTCAAAATTATACAAATCATCAGCCATTTTAGAAATCAATGTAACCTCTTTCGTTCCAAATCTTTTGTTCCAATCCTGAGTTGCTACCTTTGCATTTTTTGCTTTCTTTGAATTATTAGACAACAATTCTTTGTTAATAATCCAAGCAGCACCAGCGGGAAAAAGAAATTCTAAAATTTGCATCTTATCCATGTCATTGAACTCCATTACAACTAATGAGAATATTGGCGAGGCTTTCCGCAATAGGTAGATTAGCTTCTTTTTGGAGCCAGCCCCATTCCCCATTAGGATTTATCTCAAGAAAATAGAATGAACCTTTTGTTTCTATGAGGTCAATAGCTCCAAAGACTAAACCTAAATCTTTGACAAGTTTAAAACATTTAGCCTCAACGTCTGAAGGTATTTTGACTGATGTATATTTTAGTCGCCTTTTATCTAATCTCCAATCAATCGGAATCGCCATGTTATCGGGAGATTCTATCTTAACGGCAAAACAGTTTTTTCCAACTACAGTGATGCGATAATCACTTTTTGGGGTTATCGCTTCCTGAAATATAGTTGGAGCTAATTTGAACTCTGATTCGGTAAAAGTTTCAATAGAGCTAACCTTGTTTGTAAATATGAAAAAATCTTTCTCTGGATATTCAACTAATGGAATAGATAACGCTTTAGCGATTATTTGATTTCCACAATCTCTTGAAAACTCCAACGCCTTTTCCTTCGAAGAAGTTATGCAAGTTTTTGGTATGTTAAAACCTATCTTTGAGGCAAGTCTCAACTGAAGTATTTTGTTCTCAGCACGATGGTTCTTCAGTGGATTGTTTATCCACAAAACATTTTCAAGGGTGCACATGCTTTCCAAAAATGTGTGCCATTGATTTTGGATATAATTTACGGTTGCTTTTGATGGACGACGATTCTTAGGGGTAAACTCGAACGGCTTCCAGGTCTTCTAAATAAGACTGCGTGTAAGTTTTTCGCTAAATTATAGGTCTTCTCTTTATTCGCTACTACGTAAGAAAAATCGGGTAAACTGACTTGCACCTCTTGGGCTAACAAATCTTCTGTGTTTATTCGTAAGAATTCCTCGTTATGCTCACGAAGATACCTTACCACAAAGTCAACAGAAATGTCAAACTTGTTGGTAAGTAAAACAATCATCAATATTCACGGTTGATTTCTTTGAAACAATAATAATGAACAGTTTAACCCCACATGTTGCTATCTTTTTGGTCTTCGCTTCTTTCCAAGTCAGCTTTCTTAGTTCCTATTCGACATTTTCCATCGATTGCTATTTGTTTGACGCCATCTTGAACTGCCAGTACCATGTCCAAAGTTTCGTCATATTCTTCGTTTTCTATAAAACTTAGCCGACTCGGACCCATGACTTCTTTTTTAAATTTGAACAAGAGAGGTTCTTTTTTTCCCAAAGTCAATCGCCGACTACCTATCATCTGATTTTAATATAAAGTTTACTTTATCGAATACTGAACTTCTCGCTTTTTCGCTTCTTCAGAGAGACGGCACATCGGTTTTATATGAAGAGTCTATTGATAGTATTTTAGCACGGAAAGGTGAACGGGCAACAAGTGCTTCATGTTTGTGTTCCTCAAAATACAGCGTGGGTCGCAGTTGTTCGTTCATCCCGAAAAGCATCTCTTAAAGGTGTTAACGTTTGAAGGCTGTATGGTTCGATAAAACAGAAATTAAGGAACCGATGAAATGCGAAATATGCAAAAGAGTTTTCACAGAGGGCTTTATCATTGAACCCGAAAGCCAAGAAGAAATTAAGCGACTGCAGAAACGCTTTCCATTCGTCACAGACAAACATCATTTCATTTTTATTAGCGAGGACTGCCTTTACAAAAATTTTAGCAGTAAAACAATTATGGTAAATTCTAAAGGTGTTAAGCTCATTAAGCGAGAAGGCTACCCCACAGGGGAAATATGATTAAGAAGCGGGCTGTCAACGTTTAAGACGTTTTATCCTATCTTCAAAATCCTTTGTTCGTTGTTGATATTCAATCTTCACATTTTTCCAATACTCGATTGATTCAGGTTGTGTTAGCTGTTTCAGGGCATCTTCAGCAACCTTCAGGACTTGGTTGCTAAGTTCAATTTCTCTTTTAAATGACGCTGCTAAATCAGCTTTAGATACATTGTTCATATTTTTCAACTCTTAGTTTGCCCTTTGGCGGTCTATGTTTTTAAGCCTTCTCATTTTATGTAAAATCAAAAACTGATTTTAATTATCGGGTATTTAAAAAAATAGAATTAGGGGTTGCTTAGAAAGCGGCAGGTGCCGGAGGAGCCGGTTTCGAACGCTTCATAAGCAATAAAACGATTGCTAAGCTACCGACGACTATTACGATCACTGCAACGATTATTATTGCCCAAGTTGAGTCAAAGCCGGTGGGTGTGGATTCGGGGGGTGGTGTGACTGTCGGTTGAGTGGTTGCAGTGGGGTTTACTGTTGGAAGAGGTGTTGGGGTGGCGGTAGAGGTCGCAGATATGTCTGGGACGGTAAGTGAAGAGGATAATGATGCATTGTTGCCTGCAAGGTCGAACACCGTTAAAGTAACATTATAGGTACCTACTGCTGCATAGGTATGGGTTAATTCTACGCTGTCGCTAGTGCTGCCGTCGCCGAAGTCCCATATACACGAGTCTAATCCAATGTCATCTGTACTTGCGCCTGCATAGAAATACCAAGTTTTGAGATCGCTTGAGTAAGGTTCGAAATCCGGATTCGCTTGAGGGGGGGTCGTGTCAAGGAAAATGTTGGCGGTGACTGTCAAAGTATTCTCAGAATCATCCTGAAATTCAGCGTAAACAGTATGGTCGGTATCACCGGTTGGTATTGACCAGTTCTTTGAAGTAGTGTACGCTTCCCAGTTTGACCATGTAGAGTTGTCGTTGGAGAACCGCATTTGAGTGGCGTTAACAGCTGAAATATCGAGCAATACTAGGTTTGAGTTAGTGTATTCGGCGCCATCGTTTATGGTGACGGACCCTGTTATTTGGGCATTAACTGAGCCTGAGAAAGCGCTAACTGCAACTGTGGCAGTTAACATTAAAATTGCAGTGAAGAACATTATGGGTAACTTTATTTTGTGAAGCCCCAAGGTGAGTACACTCCGAGAGCTAAAACATTCCTGATTGCCATATAAAAGTTTGCCAGAATTGCGCCCCTAAGGTTTTAAATTTGCTTTGAGGAAAAGCCTTATTTCGCTAGGGACGTATTCACTAAAAACATAATCTAACCAAACTTAGGGGTGAATCTAAACGGCTAAGCTAAGTGATTTAAAATGGGCTATGGGAATAAGCATCTTTGCAGCCAGCTTCATCTTTGGCTTATTCCTCTTAGGCGTCATCTTCCTACTCCAATACTACGTAATAGGCTTTGACTTAATCACCGGGTTACTCTTAGCTTTAGGCGGCACCCTAATCTTTATCCTCTTCGAATACGCTCTGGGACCAACCATCGTCTCAGCCTCCACGCACCTGCAATACCTAAAACCAGGCGGAAACCCATGGTTAGAGAACACCGTAAAGGAATTAGCGACTAAAAGCAATCTGCCAATGCCCAAATTAGCCATTGTACCAAACAGAACACCTAACGCCTTCACCTTTGGCAGAACCAGCAGCGATGCCACCTTAGCCGTTCATGAAGGGCTCCTAAGAAGCCTCAACGAAGACGAAGTCAAAGGCGTAATCGCCCACGAGTTAGGACACATAAAACACAAAGATTACATTGTCATGACGGTTCTTTCCGCTTTGCCCCTTATTGCATATTGGGTTTCGCAGATAGCGTTGACTGCGGGCTGGTTTAGCGGGGGCTCCTCAAGACGGGGCAAAGACCAAGGCAACGCCGGAGCCGTCCTAATCGCTATAGGCGTAATATCCTTCATAGTTTACATCGTCAGTTTCTTAGCAGTTATGCGATTAAGCCGCCTGCGTGAACACTTCGCCGACGCCTACAGCGCATACCTCACAGAAAACCCCCATAGCCTGCAGAGTGCATTAGCAAAAATCACTTACGGCTTATCGATTGCGCCCAAAGCCAGCGCCAGCGCACGCAGCTTCTACATCGAGGATCCCCAGCAAGCCAAGCAAGAAGTCGAGGAAATCATGAATAAAAAAAGCCAATATGACCTCGACCACGACGGCGTCTTAGATGAGCGAGAGTTAGAGTTGGCTATGGAGAAAGAAGCCAAGTCCACATGGGTACAGATGAACAGCCTCTTCGCAACGCACCCACCGACGTTTAAGCGTATTCTTTTGCTCAAAGAGATCGAGGACGAAATGGACACAGGCAAATACAGCAGCAACAAAATGTACACCCACGTCTAACTACTTTATCGAAGTTAAAAGCGCTACTCCATTCAATTACACTAAAGGGTCTGGGAACAAATATTTGGAAATTACGTTCAAAATGCAGATGAATCCGCATAAACCTAATATCGATGTAGCGTCGATTTAGTTGTAAAAATCCATAAAGGCACGAAGAAAGTATGGTGAATTACTGTCCAGAATGCGGCGGAGAAATGCATTACATATCTTTAACTAAGCACTATGTCTGCAAAAGCTGCGGTTTATCCTGCACAGGTCAGGAACTAAACGACGAACGTGACAAACGCCAAAACTTCGACGAAGAAGACGACGCAAAAACAACCCGCCGAAAAGAATACCTCAAATGGTACCTTAGCAAAAAGTAAGAGAGCCCACAGGGGCATAGGCACTTTTGTTAGCGTTGACTCTGCATCCATGTTTTGGGAAGCCATAAAAGGCAAAGAATTCTGTATAGCTTGGTGAGGCGGCAGCTTGACTGTAAACGTCGAAATCATCTCCATCGGCAACGAACTGTTAATCGGCAAAATCCAGAACACCAACGCCCACTGGCTATCACAGCAAATCACCGCGCTGGGCGCAAACGTGCAAAGAGAAACCACCATCCCAGACATTATCCCCGAAATCGCCCAAACCATCTGTGAAGCCGCAGCCCGCGAACCCCAATTCATAATCACCACAGGCGGCTTAGGACCCACATTCGACGACAAAACCCTGCAGGGACTCGCCAAAGCCCTAAACCAAGACACCGCCGTGAATCCCCAAGCATTAGAAATGGTCAGGGAGAAATGCGTCGAATACGCGAAGAAACGAAATATGCCCGCTGAAGTTGAGATGACACCGCCTCGGGTTAAGATGGCGATGTTGCCGCAGAACACTGAGCCAGTCACCAACCCCATTGGGACAGCACCAGGGGCACGTGTGGAAATCGGGGGGGCAGTGCTGTTTACGTTGCCCGGCGTTCCCGTGGAGATGGAGGCGATTTTTACTCAAACCATAGCTCCCCTGATCAGGAAGGCTGTCGGCTCAAACGTTTTTTGTCAACAGAGTATCTTCGCGGAGGGTATTTTTGAGTCTCGTTTGGCGCCTTTGATTGATAGGGTGATGGAGGATAACTTGGGGGTTTATGTTAAGTCGCATCCGCTTCGTTCTGATGGGAAGCCTGGTACTGAGTTGCATCTGACGATGTCCGCTTGTCAGGAGCAGCAGCCGGCTTTGGCGCTTCAGAGGGCAGCGGATCAACTGAGCAAGTTAATCGTCGAGAATGGTGGCATTGTACGCCCTTAGTTTAAGCGGGTATTTAGGAATAAGCATTTAAGTATCCCAGCGTTGAAAAAAAGGATGGCTGGCTAATCTCGCAGATGAAAAACATCTACATTAAAGCGGTTTGCGTTTCTCTACTGTTAATCGTTGTTTTCTCGTTAGTGCCCATTGCTAGGACACAGAGTCTAAACCGGGATTACCAGGCTTCTTTTCTGCTGCTCAGCCAGCCGGGCAACGATAAATCACCTGCCTACGAACTCAACGTCACCATCCCCTACATACTCTACCAATACTACACCCTGCAAAACCACATGGTGTTCACTGAATCGGACTTCGCCAAATTCGTCACCCCCAACACCTTAAAACCCATAGCGGATAGACTGTGGCAAATCTACAACAACACCGAAGACTACACCAACGGCGTCTTAGAAATCGTGCATCAAATAACCTACCAGGAAACCAAGCCTGGCAGATACGCAGTGGAAACGTTGGCTAACGGCAGAGGCGACTGTGACCTTTTCGCCTACGTCGCGGCCTTCAATTCTTGAAGCAGGCGGCATCCACTGTGTTCTCTTACTCTACAAAGACCAAGAGCACATGGAATTAGGAGTAGACGTGGGCTACCAACCTAAAGACGCCCGATACGCCTCAATTTATAGTGTAACCTGCCAAAACGTAACCTACTACGTTGCCGAGTGCACAGGAGAAGGCTGGAGGTATGGCTGGCGCGTCGGCGAATGCCCAGATAACTACCAAAACGTCACATCCCAAGTGGTCCCATTGACTGGTATGGAGCAGTCCTCGATTGGGCAAGTTTCAGCTAACCTAAGAGAACTCGACCCCAGCATTTTAACCATTCAGGTTTCATCTTCTTTCCTACTTGAAAACAACGCCATAACCATAAGCGGACAGATACTGCCCCAGGCACCCAACGAAAACGTCACTTTGCAGGCAAAAATAAACGGCGGCGGTTGGGAAACCTTGGATACTGTTACAACTCAATCGGACGGGCGATTCAGCTACAACTGGACATCGCCGGTGGGAGGCGTAATCGACATACAAGCCAGCTGGTTGGGTAATAGACAATTAAATGGAGCAAACAGCGCCGTGGTCAACGTCGTTGTTTTGCCCTACTTTGTGTTGGCAGTTGTTGCTTCTGCAGCTGCGGCTGCTGTTGTTGTTTCTTTGGCGTTTGTTAGGATGAAACGCAGAACGCCCATCGCTATACCGCAGCCTCCGCAGACGACGCCTCAAGAAACCCAGTAAACAGAAGTAAATTTTGGCATTTAGAAAACTCATGCAAAATCGCAGGGTCCACAGGCGCAATGAGTTAACAAAGAAAAGGAAAGAAGAGGGAATTAGGCTTTTTTGGCTTTCTCAACTTCCGCTTTGAGAGCCTCAGCCTTGTCACATTTTTCCCATGGGAACTCGCCGCGTCCAAAATGACCGAAAGTGGCTGTTCGCTTATAGATGGGTTGCAACAGGTTTAGTTGGTCGATGATTGCTCGGGGACGCATGTCGAAGTGTTTCTTGACTAGTTCAAGGATTTGTTCGTCGGGCAATTTGCCTGTTTCAAACGTGTTGACCAGTACGCTGATTGGTTGTGCGACTCCGATGGCGTAGCTGATTTGGACTTCACATTGGTCCGCTAAGCCACTGGCAACCACGTTTTTGGCGATGTAGCGTGCCATGTAGCAGCCGCTGCGGTCGACTTTGGATGGGTCTTTGCCGCTGAAGCATCCGCCGCCGTGGCTTCCGACTCCGCCGTAGGTGTCGACGATGATTTTTCTGCCTGTTAAACCAGAGTCTGCCAATGTTCCACCGACGACGAATCTGCCTGTTCCGTTGATGACATATTTTATGTCTTCAGCCAGCATGTCCGCGGGAATGACACATTTGATGACGTTTTCTATGATTTGCTTCTTAAGGACGGCATCTTCTACTGAACCGTTGTTTTGGGCTGCTATGACGACGGTTTTAACGCATTTTGGTTTGCCGTTTTCATATTCGACTGTTACTTGGGATTTGCAGTCTGGGCGGAGATAGGGCATCATGCCGTTCTTTCTAACTTCTGCAAGGCGCTTGACTAGTTTGTGTGCTAGCATGATAGGTAGGGGCATGAGTTCTTTGGTTTCGTTGGTGGCGTAACCGAAAACCATGCCTTGGTCGCCTGCGCCCTGCTCATGACCGTTGTGTTCGTCTACACCCATGGCTATGTCTGGGCTCTGGGCGGTAAGAGATACGAGTATGCCGCAGGTTTCCCAGTCTAAGCCGTCTTTGGCGTTGTCAAAGCCGATTTCTTTTAGGGTTTTGCGCACGATTTTTGGGATGTCGGCGTAGTAGCAGGTGGTGATTTGACCTGTGACGATGACTGTGCCCTGCATGACGAGGGTTTCGCAGTCAACGCGTGCTTTGGAGTCGTGGCTGAATATGTCATCTAACACGCTGTCCGAGATTTGGTCTGCAACTTTGTCTGGGTGGCCTTCTCCGACTGATTCGGATGTGAACAAGTATTTTCCATTTCGTTTCATGGGTTTTCTCTCTCTTTGTTCAACAAATTGGTTGGCATAGGTTACTCAGCGGTTTTCTTATATGGTTTTCTGAATAAAATATTCCAAAAGGAATATTGAGTGCCAACCGCATTCCGTTTAAACACAACGGTTTAAGCGCAAAATCGCCTAAACAACAAGACCTAAATGAAAAAACCCAGGCGCATTGGTTGAAATTTCAGCTGCCGCTTATAAGGCGCAAAGTATACTTCGATAAATTATAAAAACAAGCCAACGCTAAATAGAGGTAGGCAGAAACATGGCAGCAAACCTAAAGAAGTTTATGCAAAATATCGCGAGTAAAAGAGCTCCCGGACCCTCAACGTCCTTTACGATATTCCATGTGTACTACGCGCTGGAGTTATTGTCACAGAAGCCACTGGGAAGGAACAAGCTTGCTGAAAAACTCTGTGTCGGCGACGGAGCAGTGCGCACCATAATCAGTCGGCTCAAAGAAGCCAAGTTGATCGAAATCTCCAAAGGCGGCTGCAGCTTGACTGAGAAGGGCAAACAGGTCTGGAGCCAATTTGAAGACATCTTCCCCACGCAGGCTGATTTGATGCACTCTGAATTGTACCCCTCTGAGTTTAACCATGCTTTTTTGGTCAAGGACTGCGGGCACAAAGTCGGCTCGGGCATAGATCAACGGGACGCTGCCATATTTGCAGGCGCACGAAAAACACTGGTAATAGTCTACAAAAAAGGGCACCTCTGCATTGAATCAGTCAGTGATAACTTAGAGAAACAGTTCCCCAACGCCACGGCGCAGATACTGGAGACAATGAAACCCTCTGAGAACGATGTTGTCATCGTAGCTGGTGCCGAGACGGCGTTGAAGGCAAAACGGGGCGCGTTTGCCGCCAGCTGGTCACTCATAAGCGTTTAAGTTGTGTATTTTTCTCCTTGGTTGAGAATGCGCTCTAGGAGGGTGTTGATGTTTGTCATGCCTTCGTTGGTTTTGGACGAAACGGGCATTAGGAGGAATTTCATTCCGAGTTTGTCGATGGCTTGCATCATGTTGCGGCTAAAGAGGCGTTTGGTTCCTTCAAGTTTCATCTCTATGGCGTCCTCGAGTTCACGTGGGTTAGCTGACCACGACGCAATCGCCTGTACTTCTTTCTTTGGGATTAAGTCGGTTTTTGAGAGCACATGTAGTTGAGGCTGGAAGAAACGGTTGTACACCGCTGCCGATAGGAACATGTTGGAGACGTAGTTGAGCGGGTTTACACTGAAGACTGCGTCAAAGAGGTAGAGGATGGCTTTTGGTTCTTTAGTTAATTCGTTAACGATGTATGGTCCAGATGCTCGAAAAGCAAACAACTCCATCTGTCCGGGAGTGTCGACTATGACAAAGTCCGCGTGGGCTTCCTCTATGTCGCGGGTTAAATTCTCGATTTCGTCAGCGATTAAGTCCGCAGCCATAATCAATGCGCCGTTTGGACCCAACCCATACTTTTCCATGATGTCGCCGACGTCTACATAGTTGCGTACGTCAACGTCTGGTTGATAGGGCAACTTGAGTGCGCCAGGGTCTAAGTTGACGACGGCGACGTCTTGTTTGCTTAGTTTGAGCCATTCTGCAAAGGCTGCTGTAAAAAGTGACTTGCCTGAACCTGCTGTTCCAATGACAAATGTTAGAGGCATCTATTTTTCTCCGTATGGTGTGACTGCGGTTAGAGTAAAGAATCTTTCTATCGTGGAATTTGAGAGTTCTCTCTCTTTAGGTGGGTGTGGCGATTTGCGGAGTGCCACAAGAATGCAATTGGGAGCGGTTGCTTTTTTGGGGTGCAACGCTTTTCATCGTCTGTTTCGGTGGTATATGCGTTTTTCTCCACATGGGGTACATGGCTCCATGCAGAAGTTGCTGCCGTGTAGGTATGTGGGCACGTATCATTTTTTTTCCATTTATATAGCAGTGAACAGCCCAGTGTAGTAGGCACTAGCATGGTCCATCGGGAATTAAGTCGCCCGTCACCAGCAACAACCCAACCCCTATAAGGAATTCCCACAAACAAAAAAAGCAATAAAAAAAGCGGGGGAAAGTGGCTAAACCGAACTCTGGCGTCTGAATAAAAAGTTGTTTTGCCCTGAAATTGAAACGAACATAGTCAAATTTGCAAAGGAATGTTATCTGCATTTTCCATTTCTTCTCTTTCTTTATTCTGGTTCCAGAGTCCCGGCAAACCAAACATCAATTCAAGTTTAAATCGCGTTGGAACTGGTTTATTCTGTGAAGTCCAGTGGATAAGTCGGCATGTAATCTGGAGCAGTAGTGTCCACCTCAGACTTTGAAGGTTCCTCCTCTAGCTGCTCCTTCTCGCAGCGCCCGCCTAAGAAGAAGAGGCGCTAAAAGCGTTGTAATCATTATCATGCCCAAGATTGCAGCGTAGAGTTCCTGAGTGATGGCGCCAGCAGAGATAGCCACACCCGCCACGATGAGCGCCGACTTCTCCCCGAGAAATCATTCCGTAGCCGACTTTAAGGCCCTTGCTACGGCTTTTCAGAAAGTGAATCGCTGGCAACCCGCATCCAATCATTTTGCTTGCAATGGCAACAATAACGAGGGCTATAAAGGTGGCGTAGAAGAACCAGTTAGTAGTGATGAAGCTTCTAATGTCGAATTGTGCGCCTGCCAACGCGAAGAAGACGGGGGAAAAGACGACACTGATTTTTTTGGTGTAATTGCGTATTTGCTCTATAGCTTTGGAGCTGGCAACCGCCATTCCCGCGGCGAAGGCACCCACTATGGGCGATAAACCAAGTGCAGCAGCTAACGCGGAAGCTCCGAAGCATGAGGCAGTTGCAGCCGCCTCCACCGTGGACTCTTTGCCTTTCGCTGTCAAATCGATTATTCGGGGCAGAGCAAATGCTGAGAAGACGGTCATGGCAAGCCAGAGCCCCAGAGAAGTGCCGATTAAGGTAACGGTGTTTAGGGCTGTTATGGGTGTTGAGGTGGATATGAAGGAGACGATGACACCTAAGATTGCAAGCCCCAAAACGTCGTCTACGACTGCGGCGCTTATCATCAGTCGGGATTCGATGCGTCTGCTTTGGTTGAGTTCCTGAAGCACCAGCGCCGTGATTGATATGCTGGTCGCCACTAGGGCTGCTCCGACCACTAGCGCTGCTTCGACACCTAAATTCAGAGCCAAAGCAGTGCCGTAGCCCATAACGAAGGGTACAACTACGCCGATAGTTCCAACGGCGAATCCTGCGGCGCCGACTTTGCGGAAATCCCTAAAGGTCATCTCTAATCCTGCAACGAACAGGATGAGGATTCCGCCGATTTCTCCGAATGCCCGCACAATCTCGTTTATCTGGATTAATGCCGTGCCATTGATTACCAACAGGGAACCTAAGGCGAAGGGTCCGAGCAGTATGCCAGCGAATAATTCACCGAGCACCGAGGGGATTTTGCGCCAGGAGAAAATTTCGCCCAAGACCTTGGCTGAGAAAACCAGAATGCAGATGGTAACGATTGCCGTTAGCACAGCGTCCAAAGCCATTGGGTATACCCTCTTTCCCTTGACAACTGTGCTATCGGTATTTAAAACTAGTTTTCACAGTAGCCTTTTTTTAATGCAAAATAGTATATACCAAAAAATAGAAGAAATGGGATTTAACTTAGGAATTACTTGTGTGCAGCCTTACTTTTTGGTAAGGGTTATTTCCATCGTGGAAACCATTCTGGACTTGCTCTCGCCCTCACGAGGTGGCATCTCGACTGTTCCAATAGCGATTTTAGTTACTTTGAGGTCTTTTATGAAACGGTTTCTTGCAATCTCTGCTACGTCAACTGCGGTGGTTATGGCTTGGCCTCTGGCTTTGAGGGTTATTTCGTTTAGGTTGTTTGCTGAGAGGCTCGTAATAATTGCCAGAACATAGCTCATTGGAGGTTTGTTTCCGACGAAAATAACATCTGCGTTTTCAGTCATACATTTTTCTCCTTTATGTTTGCTTAGGTGTAACGTGGCTGTTGCACGCTTTGTTAGGCGACAGGACGTCACTGTCAAATATTATGGGTTCTCCCTAATAAGTTTCATTGAAAACCGCCCATAATGGAAAAATGTTGGACAATACCGATGGTGAAACTAAGAAAGCCTTTTCTACAGCCTACCCGTAATTGCCTACCACATCAACTGAGACGAAAGAAGCCTTGCTCACCAAACTAAAACAGCAGATTCAACAGATGCTCACAACCGAAGCAAAAATAGCACACAGATTAGGCTTTACACCTAACCGCATAAGCATAGTTGGGTTCATACTTGCATTTGCCTCAGCAGTCAGCTACGCCTTAACAACGGTGGATTCGCTTTGGCTTTTGCTTTTAGCGACGTTCCTTATGCTTGCCTCTGGATTCTGCGATACTTTGGATGGAATTGTTGCGCGCACTTATCAGCAGACAACTGCTTTTGGAGGTTTCTTTGATTCAGTACTTGATCGGTTCGCAGACGGAGCATCCTACGCAGGCATTATAATAGCAGGATTATGTGCAGCAGCTTTTGGTAGTTACTGGGGGACAGTCATTGCTTTGGCTGCTTTAGTTGCATCTATGCTGGTTAGCTACACTCGTGCCAGAGCAGAAGTAATTGGGGTAAAGATGGAGTCAGTGGGTA
Source organism: Candidatus Bathyarchaeota archaeon (assembly GCA_963702095.1). Classification (GTDB taxonomy): domain Archaea; phylum Thermoproteota; class Bathyarchaeia; order Bathyarchaeales; family Bathycorpusculaceae; genus Bathycorpusculum. The sequence continues at coordinate 64,976 of OY969706.1, read as the reverse complement.
TTGCTGAGCGGGCAGAACGCATGCTGATTTTAGCTGTTGTTAGCATAATTGGGTTCTTCTGGTTACCTGTACTCGGTTACGGAGTAGCCATAATAGCGATTCTGTCGATTGTAACCGTTTTACAAAGAGCGGCACATGTCTATAAAGAATTAAAGAAAAAAGCAGCAGTTTAACCGCTTAATACCTTCTTTTATAACCTCTTGAGTGCCGTTCGTTTTCGGCTCTAACCTTAACGATACCGCGGTGAACAGCACATGAAATACAGTAATACTTGGTGTCCACCCAAGAAGCTAAGAAAGTGCCTTTTTGCCTGAGTTCTTTGGCAAGTTGGGGTTCAACAAAGGATACTCTGCGGGTTGAACGTTTCGCCTTATCCCGTGGCACCATTGCACCGCAATTTGCACATTGAACAAGGGTACTGCTTCCTTTGCTTCCTTTTGCTCTTCCTCGGCTTTTTCGCTTAACGGGCATTACTTTGTCCTCTTCTTTCCTTTTTGTTCCATTATTTGAATTAACTATCTTATATATCTGTTCTCAAATTTAGCAGAGAAGCAATGTTTGCTTTCGAACTTATCTGAGGAACAATTCGACCATCAGGCGAAGTCATCAAAGTCACCACTCCGGGACCGTGCCCCGCCGAAACACAATTAGTATGGACCACAACGCCGACGGAGATTGCGCCTTGACGGTAAATCCGCCCAAAAGAGTGGTCCGCATCGATAATGGCGACTAAATCACCCAGCCTCAAACTGCCAAGCCCATACTGCGTAACTATTGCTTCATCGAAGAGTTGAATGTCATAGTCGCCTGAATTCACCTGGTTAGCGCCCAAACCCGAACCCATAATCGCCGCTGAAACAACATGTGTCACGGGCACCAAAAGTTTTTCGCCGCTGGGCTGCGGATTCCACGCCTCAAGCAACGCAGGATCCATGTTGAGCACCTTAATCTCTGGATAATCAAGCAGTTTCAAACCGACTCCGAACGCTCGAATTTGAATTCGGTCTCCCAGCGTAAACTTCTCTAAAACATCCGATGTGAAATCAACCAGTACATGTTCGATTCCGCCATGCTTGCCCGTGACTACGCCGACGTCGCCTTTAGCGTTGCCGCTGACAACCACTGCTTTGTTGCCGACGCAGGAGAGTACGTTGAGGCCGGTGTTGGGGGCTTGGCCGAATCGGGCATCGTTTTCTTTGTTCTCAACGCTGACTGCGGGTTCCACGTGGTCTGCTTCCCAACCGACTGCGGGGTCGCCGACTCGCAGGTTGTAGGTTATGCCGCCTACTCCGGGAAGCACCTGCGGCTTGCCTGTGGCGGAGATGTTGTAGACGTTGCGGATGGTTGGGCTGGCTACTTCGCCTATAACTGAGATTTTGATGAGTTTGTCCGAGTTTGTTTTAAGCATAAGTTGTGCCTCAATGGACAACTGGTGTATTTGCAGCGTCTAATAAAAACTTCCCAGTTGCTTTTTTGGTGTTAAGCAACTCTTAATTATGCGGCACTCCTACTTGTTCAATTAGTAGTTAAGCCTACCTAAATTGTCAGGAGTAAACCACTATGGCTGAAATCGGGTTAAGAACAAAAATGCTGGTAAGAGACGTTATGAGCAGTCCAGTCGTAACTATGGATGAAGATGAAACAACCAATAGGGCGGCTGCAAACATGGATATGAAGGATTTAGGCGCCGTCATAGTAACCAACAAGGTAGGAAAATCCATAGGCATCATAACGGAACGCGACATAGTCAAACGTGTCGTAGCCAAAAACCTAAAGCCAGACACCGTTAAAGCTAAAGAAATCATGACCACCCCACTGGTGACGATTGAGCCAGAAGCAACCATAACCGACGCAGCCAGACGAATGACACGTCTTGACATTAGAAGGTTAGGCGTAATCTACAAAGGCAACTTAGTAGGCATCATCTCAAGCAAAGACATCTTAGGCGTCATGCCCGAACTCATCGAGATCATGCAGGAACGTTCACGCATCGAAGGCGAAGCAAGAACAGAGGAAACCGAGGAAGCGCCGCTCTCGGGTTACTGTGACCGCTGCAACATCTACTCAGACACCCTCAAAGAACGCAACGGACAAAACATATGTGACGAATGCCGCATCGAACTTGATCAAGAAAAATAATTCTTCCAGTTTCCTAATTGATTTAAAAGCACTTTTTTCGTAGGCTAAGCCCTAATTGCTGCTCTAAAGAAATATTTGTGCCTGATTTGGGTAATTGTATATTTAAGGGCTCTACACTGCTAGTAGAAACCAAAAAATTGTGGCAGCCATAGCAGGAAGCAGCGTTGGGCAAGAATGAGATAAGGCTTCGATACAGCGGATTCATCGTATTCACCGCACAGTTGCTAGGCGTCATAACAGGTCTCATCTTCACGTTGCTGCTTACCCGAAGCATGACTGTGCAGCAATTCGGCATCTGGACCAACATATTCGACTACATCCCCTACTTCATCCTAATCAGCGGCGTTCTGCCCTTCTGGGCAACCCGGTTCACGGCAAGAGACAAAGCTGGAACCGCCAAAACAGGTATCCTAAGCCAAATGTCCATTGCCCTTGCGTCCATGCTGATTTATTTTCCAGCGATCTTTCTCATTTCAAACGCCATCGGAACCACCGCTTATCTCCCCATCTACTTCATCGCGGGCTTGTACATCCTAACCTACTACTTAGTCACCATCTTCGAGGCAGTCCTGCAAGCCGTCAAACCCCACACTACAGGCTACGGCTTCATCATCCAGGAAATAGTCAAAGTGGCAGTTGCCCTGATTTTTATTTTGGGGTTTGGACAAATCTTCCTCGCGCCATATTAGCGTTGGTCATCGCTCCAGCCGTCCAAGTGCTGTACTACTGCTATCTTCTGCGGGGTCTTCTTAGGGAAAAAGCGAATTGGAGCTACCTCAAACAATGGTTCAAGGGATCACCTGCGGTGTTATTCAACGCTTTAGGCACGCAGTTGATGTCTTTTGTGTTTATTCTGCTGTTTTTGTATGCGGGTTCCGAAGCCAGAGCCTACTATCAAGCGGCGTTGAGTTTCACAACCATCGTGGGATATGCTTCTTCTTTGGCGGTGGCGTTGTACCCTAAGCTGCTGGCTAACTCGTGCTCCGAAGCCGAGGTAGGAACATCCTTCAAGACAGTGTTGATGCTCGCAATCCCCCTTGCAGCCTTAACCATGGTTATGGCGGTGTCGTTCTTAACTGTCCTAAACATTTCTTACGGCGTCGCTTGGCCAGTGCTGATTGTGTTGACGGTTGACACTTTAATTGTGTTGTTAACCAACTTTTATGGGTCCTGTCTTATGGGAGTGGAAGCCTTCGACGTAGAAGGCAGAATATCGCTAAGGGAACTTGTTAGAAGCAAAATCTTCAAGGTTTTCACCATTCCCTACATTCAAGCCGCCATTGCGTTACCGACTATCTATTTTGCGCTTACGCAGTTGCCTGTGGATGCGCCATACAGTCAACGGTAACTGTCATTGCCATACTGATCGGTGTTCATCTTGCGTCTTTTCTGGGGTTGTATGCGTTTATGCGGCGTACAATTCGGATTCCGGTTGCTTGGGGCAGCTTAGTCAAGTATGTTTTGGCGGCTTTGCTCATGGTGGCGGCGCTATTTTTTGTCCCAACAACCACAACGTTGATGTCGACAATCGCTAAGGCTTTGGGGGGCTTTGCACTCTACGTCGGTGTGCTGTTGCTTATTGATGCTCAAGCAAGGGAGCTGGTGAGGTTGATTTGGCAGGAAATTCTGTATTCACTAAAACAGTTGACGCATAAAGCGCCGGGTGCAGATGAAAACGGCTCGATTACGGGGAACTCTTAAAACGTGATGGAATGTTTAGGCGAGCACTGGCTTGTGGGGTATACTTGTTAAGAAAGGGTTAAGTTTTGAGTTCGGTTAATCTTTTGCTTAGTTCTTCGAAGATTAGTTTTTTCTTTTCTTGGCTTAGATGGAAGAGCACTTTGGAAGCCATAATGTCTGAGATCGTAAATATGTAGTTTAGTTTTATTACGCTGTCTTTTATGGCGCCTTCACTTTTGGAGAGCGGAATCCCTTTCATCTTAGGGTTGCTTGTGACGCCTGCGACTACAACATTGCCCAGTTCCTCGAACAATACTACTGCTGGGCGAACTTTGACTTCCTCGCTGTCTGTAAATTGCACGGAGGCAAGGATTACGTCGCCGGGTTTAGGCATTTTCCCAAGCCTCGTCTTCAGTGTTGTCCCATAGCTCCTTCATCTTGGCTTGCTGGATTCTATGGAGAAACTCGTCATATTGCCTTCTTTTTTTGGATTCTTTTGCTGTTTTAATTAAGTCTGATATGGTTTCGTTGTAGGTTTCTCTTGGATGTTTTCGGATGCTTTTGAGTTCCTTAGCCAATGACTTCTTGAGCTGTATTGTGGTGACGTCTTCATCCTTCATTATAATTCACTATAGGCAACTATGGCACATCGTAATAAAACTGTGTTGGTCTAAACAGCAGAAAAAGATGACTTGTAAAACGAGACTCTCCCCGTCCAACCAGCACATTCACTGAAAAGACATTAATACGCCAAAACAGGATTCAACTATATACGCGCTTTTAGGCTGATCAAAGTTGAAAGATGAATGCGGCATCTGCGGCAGAGTTATGCGCACTACCTACATGCGGCAGTGCCAACGCTGCAAAAAACTGTTCTGCCGCGACTGCATGACCCCCGACGTAGCCACAGGCGACCCCAACGCGATGCTCTGCCTCCACTGCGCCCGCCGCATCGTATCACCTCGAACCGTATCCAAGTATGTGGGGTTGGAGAGCCACCTCAAATTCCGCGCAGCCTTCACCGACACCGTCAACTTAAAGTTTGCTCGCATCGACGGTTTAATCGGCGCCAACTTGCCCATGAGCGCCTATCGGGACCCGCTATGGTGGAGCAACACCTCGTCGAGTGAACATGCCAAAGCATGGTTAGATGCAGGTTGGGAAGTGCAAGAAGTCAACTTCAAAGAAGGCACTGTCAGCTTCAAAAAAGTCCGCGTGTTGCCGCGTCAACGCAGAAAAAAGAGGCAAGAAATCACCCAGCCTTTCACTCCGGTGCCCGTGCGCCCCTTACGCTCCAAAGTGCCCTCTAAAACAAAAGTGTCCAAGCTCTATGCTAGAATCAAGAATTTAGAGCGGCAGAGAAACGCTCAGCAACCTATCCGCGGCTTAAAAGGCAGACCGCAGAGCAGAAGACGCCTCACCGATAACAAACCAAAATAACCCCTTGAGGCTTAATGGTTACAGATGGCATTTGAGCGTACGCATAGTTGATTGTGAAATCCAAGCAGCTTTCGGGAAGGTTAAAACGCTCATGTCTCAAGGGGGCGCCAAAGTGGTTTCTGAAGCAGCGCCCACTCAGCTATCTGTTAGGCAGGGCTCTCTCTGGGGGGTCACGCCTAAGTCAGCCAAAAAAACCATCTACCTCAAATTTGACCCCATAAAAGACGCTAAAACACGGGTTGAGTATTCAGCGAAGGTTACGGCGGACTGGAAATACATCACCATAGTCGGCTGTGTTTTAGCCGTTGTTTTGGCGGGAATATGTTTGTGGATGGCGACGGATTTGGGCACTTTTTTGGTTACTCAGCAGCCCAGCGTTTGGAGTTGGCTGATTACTCTACAGGGCACAGTTGAGGTTGAGGCGGGGAACGCTTTTGTCACTTTGACCTATGGGCTTGCAGTTTTCCTCTTAATTGTAGTAGCCTCAGAAGCGGCAATCTACGTTAACGTACACTCCAAAATCAATTCTTTCGCCGAACAATACCTAAACAACTAAGTCGGTTATTTGTTTGCCGCATTTCTCGCAGAAAGCGGCGTATCCCTTGTTGGAGGAACCGCAGAAAATGCAGAATTTGGGGGCTTCCCCAGAATTTTCCTGCGCCAAAGTTGCCGGCGAAGTCTCAGATGGCTCAGAGGTAAATCTGGGACGCCTAACAGACCAGATTGCAATCGCCAGGGAAGCCAGCACCAAAATGGCGATGACGACAAAGAGCACTGGGTTGTCCTCGATCAAGTTGAAAGATAGGGGCATCACAGGTTGCGCGGTGGGCCCTGTTATGTTGGTGGTACCCGTGTTTTTGGCGGTCGGCAGGGGCGTGGGCCCCGAGGAGATCACTGCTGGCGATTCGGTTGGGCTTGGCTGAACCGGCGGCGTTATCGCAATGTCTGGAACAAACTGGGTGCTTTCGTCTATGGGGTAGATGTAGGCGGTTTGACCGGCAAATTCGCTGGGTAACTGGCCGATTTTGAAGCCATCACCAGTCGTTTCACAGTAATAGTAGGTTTTGTTTGAGCCCTCGGGGTATTCCCAGAAGGTGCCACGTAGGTTGCTGCCTAATACTCCGACGGCGTAGTGGTCAGGCGGGTTAATGTAGACTGTTCCATAACCCATTATAAGCGTTAATGACGCGAAAAGAACCGACGTGTCTTCGCAGTCTCCGCCGTCATCCACCAAGGTCTCTATGGGGAAACGGGGGTATTCGTCATGTCCAGTGGTGACTGAGTCAGAGGTGTAGGGTAAACTCTGCACAAACGCCAAGACAAAACTCACCTGGTCATATGAACTGTAGCCTAAGTCAGTGGTGGTTTCGTTGAGTTTTTGAGCTAACATGCGCACGTAGTAGTCTTGGGTTGTGGTGAGATAACCGTAGCCTGCGGGGCCGTTGCGGGTTCGGGTTGAGTCTGGTACGGCTTTGTAGGCGTCATAGAGGGCTTTTGGGATGCTGAGGTTCCAGGTCCAGTGGCGTCCGTCGTAGTCCCATGCGAAGGATTTGTTGTAGTATTCTGTGGTGTCTTGGGCGGCTGCTTTTTGAGGAATGGCGCTGAATATGGGCACCGCTATTATGAGCGCCAATAAAATAATTATGGATAATTTGGTTGGTTTATGCTTAAGGCAGCTTTTCAGCATAGACTCCCCTTTTTAGCATGGTAGAGTTCGCGTTCTAATGTTTAAAACTTATCCCAAATTATACCTTTTTGTGTACCTAAAAGTTACACTCAAAGGTATAAACCATGAACAGCAAAAACTTGCAATAGACTATTTCTGCTTGATTATACCGTAACTCTGCTTTTTCCACGCATCACGGAACTTGTTATAGTAATCGATGGGTTGAAAAACAGGCGCATAAGTGAGTTCCCATTCTAACTCGCACTTGCAGACAGCGTAGACTTTTTTGTTTTTTGTATCAGCATAAATCTGCAACAACTCTTTGCGGCATTTGGGGCAGTAGTAGGGACCGTTAACCATTTGCTTGGCGTCTTTGGTGAGGATTTTCATGCGGCTTGCTGTTACTTTATGTAAAGTCTTGGTTTTTGGCTTTTCGGGCTTTTCCGAACTCATATTTCAACTACTGTATTTGACCAAGATATAGTATTCCATCCCCAAAACCAAAATCTGTCGACCAATTTGCATCAAAGCTTTTATTTCTCTAATCCCACAAAGGAGTTGGTGACCCCACGTTGGACAATACGGTTATGCCTCTGCCGCATGAACGTAAACAAAAAGGCATCTGGTACTGCCCGGCTGTTTTGCTGGCTTTCGTCGTAATTGCGCTGCTCGACAGCAATAGGTTACTCTAACTCTTTCTTTACGATTTTTCTTTTGCTTCCATCATCAAAAGGAAGAATATTTGCCTTAGGAGGATTAACCTTTAGACTTGTTTGGGATGTTATGATTTCCTTTTTGTCTGATTTGTTCAAATTACACTCCCACATTTAACAAGGGATGTTTGCACTTAAAAGGTTAAGCCAATAATAGATGAAAAAATTTTCCCTAATTGCACACTGCCAGAACGTCAGTTTCAATCGTTCTCTTGGTATAGTGTGCTTCTTTGTATGTTGTTTTACATTTTCTGCACTTATATACTTCGACAACAAAGACTGAATTAGCCAGCTTTCTAATTGGTTTAATTAGTTTCTTTCCACATTTACAGCAAATTAGCAAAACATAGACACCCAAGCGCTTCTTAACACCATACTATGATGCTAGATATATTTGAAAACTTGTTGTCTCACAGTGTAACCACAAACTTGTCTAATGCATGATACCAGTAATTTGGCTGATACATACAACATTAACAGCATACACGTTCCCTTAACTAAACTAGGTGATTGTTATAAGCCCTTTTCTCTTACCTATGCCCAACAATAGACTTACAGCAGCTAGAACCGCAACCAATGACAGAGCTATGGGTAACTCAGGCACAGTGACACTTGGACCCAGAGAGTTTTGGGGTATGGTTATTGTTTGCGTGCTGCTCCAATCACTTCTGTTATCGTATTCCCAAGCATCAAAGCCGTAATAGATTGTACGATAAGTTGCTATGATTTCTTGCACTTGAAAATCGACTTGACCAGAAATAGGAAACCCCTCTTGCGGGTAAACAATCACTGTATTTTCCCCTGAAGCGTTTTGAGGGTAAAGGTGGACCTCGTTTAACGTTGTTTTCTGTTCAGTCCACCAGTTTTCTTCCGAATGACCTTTGAATCTAACATAGTATTCAAGTCTGGTTAAGTTATTGAGTGGGTCAAACTGCTGGTTTTTTACTGTTACCTCTATAGCTCCTGAACTTCCATTATAAGCTTGAATAAATTTTAAAGAAAATTCTGGCACCGATGGCGTAGAAAACGCCTGTGCATTGAGGGGTTTAACCATTAAGATAATAGATACCGTAAAAATTGCAACCAAGAATAACGTGAGATACTTACCCGATCTAGCCATAGGAGTCAATAGTTTTCTTGCGCTAAATAATTTACTTGATAGCTGCAATTCTATGCTACAAGATAGTTATGGCAAAGCCAGACATTAAATGGGCAAGAAGGATGACGAGCCACAGTTTGAATACCAGCCCAGAGCACGGAATCTCTGAAAGATTTATTAAAATCTCAACCCATTTCTCTGACAACTGAAAAGGAAACAGATGGTCAAGTGGGCCACAAAGGAAACGTGACCTATTAAAGCCCCAAAGAGCCTTATTCAGTAAAAGGCATGCGGTTGTCGTCTAGTCTGGTTTAGGACTTTAGCCTTCCAAGACCAAAAAGACTTTGACCCACAGAAATACAAACAATACCTCTTCTCAAAGTATTCTCATGTCTATGCAGAGATTCAGTTTAACTATCTTTTGAAGTACAGTCAATGTTATGATAATCCATCAGGGTTGCTAAGTGTCCCAGTTACCATTAGAAGCAATGTTCTCAAGTCAATGATAACTCTCTCTAAATACTTAGGCAACTATGAAGCATACAAATCAGCAATAAAGAACCATGGCATAAAATGGGCTAACAACAATGACAGTTTAACAGCCTTTGTTAGAATCTTAAATGGTAATAACTTAAAGGGCTTAACAGAGTGGTATCATCAAGCATATGCAATCTTTAACGATAATGAGAAATTATACCTAAGATTGCTTGCCCTAAGTGGAGTACGCAAAACAGAAGCTAAACTAGTTTATGATAAGATTAGAGAAATGGCTACAGTTGGCAGGCTTAATGAGTATTATAATGCTGAAACTTTGATGCTAGAGCATTTTAGGTATAAGCAGTTCCTCAGAGGTACAAAGAATCTCTATGTCTCAGCAATCCCAATTGAGTTAATCCAGCAGATAGCAAACTCTAGGCAGTACAATCAGTATAGCATCAATGAGAAAGAAGCTAATCAGAAATAAACTGCCACAGAGATTCAAAGAGCTAAGACAATACTACGCCACTAACATGAGAAAGCTAGGACTAATGCAAGAACTAATTTCCTTACTACAGGGCAGAGTAGAAAGAACAGTATTCACTCAATTCTATCTCAAAGAGAATCCAAAGGACCTAGCTGAAAAGACAATATCTCTATTGGGTAACTTTGAGCAATCACTCAATACACCAATAGTTACAGCGTGTTGACCCAAAATAATCTGTGTCCCTGCACTTAATATCATAGTCTGCCTGTACCAGCCTGCTTGGAGGGTCAAAGGCGAAAAAGTACCCAGATAGGTACTAAGACGTAAGACCTAATTTAACAAATACAGCTTAGAGAAAACTTTGCTTAGTATTTGATTTCTTGGCAAGATACAACACAACTGCTATAACTGCAATTATCAATACTATTGATAGAAATATTATGATGTTAGTAATTGGTGGCATTCTGTTCTCTTCGTTTAAAGTTGAAGTAATTTGAGGAATTGTTGAGTTTACACTAATGTATACAGATGTCTCTGATGTACTCAAATAATGCCTGTTACTTATCCCCCAAACCTTTACTCTATGTGAACCTTCTGAAAGATTGGTTAGAGTTGTATTTCCATCAAATGTATGACCAGTTTGATAATCAATTTTGTAATGAATAGAAGCAAACTCTCCATTTATTATGCAAGTTAAGGGTACTTCGTTTATACTGTAAGTTTGGTTTTGGGGTGAAATAATCTTTATTGATGGAATGATGAAATTTGTATCAACCATAAAGGTAATTTGGTCTGACACAATCTCTCCATTCTTCGCTATAGCAAATGCTTGTAAGGTATGTACACCATTAGTTATGTTAAACAGAGTTTGATGCAACAGCAGAGAAATGCCTTGCTGGCTAGACGAGATATAAAATTGAGTTCCTGTTTTGGGAAAGACAAGAGTTGTATTGATTACACCATCAAGGGTATAGAATACTTTGTCTAATTGAGGACTATACTGTTGAGGGTCAAAGTATACTTGTCCTGAATTGCTTTTGGAGTTGCCAATCTGTAATAATCTAACTTCAACTTCTATAATGACTGTAGAACTTGGATTTATCAGTTCATACTCTGACCCATAATTTGATGGAGAGGTAATTTGAATAAAAGGGACTCCCAAGTTTGCTTGACAAGGCTCCAACTGCACAAATGCTACAAGAGGTAATAACAAAATGGTAATAATGAGAGTAATAAGTGCCTTTTTCACAATTACTAGTTTATTCTTCTTTTACCTTAAGTGCTTTTTTGTAAGCATATCTTATTAGCCATTAATTAAGTCAAAGTTTCTTGATATAGCAATTAAGAGAAAACTTTGCTTACTTGTTAGTACCTCTGATGTTCTATTCTTTGGAGAATTTAATCCCCAGACAATCAGAAATGAGCCTTAAAAAGCCAATACTGCATAAGAGATTGAAAACAAATACCATTCTATGTTAGTCAAGTTCCTAGCAAGACTGTATTCTGCGAACAGTATTGATATGAGGAAGAAAATGAACCAAAGGATTACTCCTGCAATAACATAGCTTTTTCTCATATATTCTCTGTTTGCTCTTCTTGCTTCTTATGCTTTGCCTAACCTCTGTTTGCTTACTTGTTAGGTGTTTGACTATCTAGATATAACCAGCAAGTTTTATAGTGCAATATTTGGTTTAAAATATGGCAAAATCAATAGAAGCGCAATAATAGAGATGCCAAAGGTAACAGTCACAGAGAAGGCAAAATAGCGTAATTTTACATTTTTCTTGCTATCATATAGTCTTTTCATATCATAGCCAGCCAAAGCAAGAACAGTTATGGGTAATGCAAAATACAATGGTAAATTGGCAACAATGGATATTGGTAAACCCAGATGAAATAGCCATTCACTCATGGGAGCAATTAAGAGAATGCAAGCTGCTAGTAGAAGGAGTAATCCCATTTCTTTAAGTGAACCCATTATTTACCCTCTATCCAACTAGTTGTTCTAACAATTTCTCACTAAGTATCTTCTTGGGCTGTATCTACTTATTTAATTTACGTTGTAAACTAAGGTTGAGTTTGTCTAGAGAAAACTTTGCTTATTTGTTAGGCTTTGACTATCTAGATATTACTAAGTACTTTCCTTCTTCTAACCACTAAGGCAAATGCTAGAGTTACTGCAAATAGAAACAGTGTAGCAATCATTGCAGGAAACTCTGGGGTTATTGGTGTTGTGGAAGGATTAGTGACTGTGGAATTAGAAACCACTTGTGGTGGAAATGAGGCTGTTAGTGGTTGGCTTATTGCAGTGTTTGCCCATGAAGGTAATTGCAGGCTTATTACTGAAGCATCAATTGGTGATAAAAGTGGATAATTGTCTGTTAAGACAAAGTGACTGTTAATATCTTGTGGGTTGCTTGCGTTTATAAAAAATGGTGTGTCTCCAATTCCATCACCGTTAGAATCAGTTCCATTGTAATTACTCCAATAATTACCAACTTTGCCATTATCAAAATACTCTGTCCCCTTAACTCCAGACCATATAAGAACAGGAAATATGTCATCACCTGTGAAGTTACTTTTGTAGCCATTACCTATGAAGTTGTTTTGGTAAAAGAGATTGTATTCTGAATCCTGAACTTCATTTGCAATAGAAACGCCTGTGACAGCTTCTTGGTTGGCTTTAGCTGTGGTACCTCCAGGGATAGATAAGGAATTGTCAGTTATTGATTTGGGTGATAGGCTGTTGCCATAGAAAGTATTGCTACTGCCAACTACCACCAATTGACCATTTTCTAATATATTTCCACAGACAGTATTGGAATTGCCATTAGTTTCCAAAGTGCTATCTTTAAGGGAATTGCCTCCAACAAAGTTGTAGTCCCCCCTAATCAGTAAGCTATTTGCTACCAAGTTGGTATTAGTACCGTTGAGATATCTAATATTGAAAGAAGTAATCTTGTTATCTATGATAGTATTCTGTGAACCCTGCACTATAATTCCCCTGTATACTCCACCAATAATGTCATTATGACCCAGAAAGTTGCCAGAACCTACACAATGAACGTTAGTGTAAAATGCAGTCATGCTATTGTATGCAAAAGTCTGGTTAGAACCATTTAGTATGACTTCACCAGATGGTATGCTGAGTCCAGTTAGCACAATGCCAGTTCCAATTGCAGAAACCGCTGTACTTGCCTCACTTATTGTAAATTGAGAGATTCTGACATTGTTTGTAGTTATGTTGATTGCATACGTTACAGGTGGTAGCATTTGTGTTGCTTGGTTCCATACATGGTTGTCTGTATTGGTGATTTTGGTATTGCTTTTGTCTTCGCCTATTATTGTTAAGGTTTTGTTAATTACTATAGTGTGCTCTTGGTAGTTTCCTTTTCTGACCAGAATTATGTCACCATTTGTGGCATTTTCAACTGCTGCACCTATCGTTGAATAATTATCTGGAACAACAATGGTTCTGGTTTGAGCACTTGCAGGTCTAGTAACCAATAAACTTAGAGTTGAGGTGGCTACAATCAATATAAGAACCAGAAACAACCCTTTAGCTAAACTACCCATGATTTGTATAAGCAATCGTTTTGGATAAAAAGTTTACAGTAACCTTTGTGGATTGCAACCAAAGAAAATTTTGTTACTGCTTAATCCTTAATCCCTTCTTATTGGCAAGTACTAGGGTAATGCTAACTACAGCGATAATTGTAGCAATGGTAGCTACAGCTAAAATGGGAAAGGGCACTGCTACAACAAATTGAATGTTTGAAGAACCTACATTACCAGAGGTATCATTCGCATAAACTGTCAAGTTATGTTTTCCATTAGTTAAGCCCATCAAGGTTGTATTTCCATCAACATCAATAACACCTTGACTATCAAGGCAGTAAGCGCATATGGCTCTTTCATTTATCCAGAAATTTAAAGGAATATTTGGATTAGTGAACACTTGATTTTGTCCTATTAGAACTGAAACAGTAGGAGCGGAGATATCATGAACAGTAAAAGTAACAGAAGCACTTGATTTACCCACAGCAATATCAGCATAAGGACCATGAACAAAAAGATAGGAACCATAAACAACAATTGTAACATTATTGCTGCCTGAGGGGGCTTGATGCAGGTCTACACTGATATTGCCCAAATAAGAGTCCAAATCATGTCCACTTTCCCAAAGATAAATTATGGTCTCTTCCCTCAACCAACTTGCATTATAACAGATTTCTTCTATAGCGTATCTGTACCTATCGCTTTGTTGAAGAGATAATCTAAAAGGAATTATCAAGTTTTTGTCTGAGGTAAAACTGCAATTATCAATTGAATCAGTTAAGACTATACTTGGAGGTTGAACATAACTGGGTAGTGCTATATATTGTTCCAAATAGGGATTAGCAATTACCAAACCAGCAAGCGAGCCAAGAAGTACTAAAGCAATCAGCAGCGCTGTTGAGAGTCCTTTCATATTGCTCAACCAGCTCTTTAATGCATTTCTGATAAAAGGTTTGTTGTATCTGTTTCTTGACTAAGTTAAGTCAATGTTTCTTGCCTAACATCTCAGCCTTGATAGTTTAAGTTTAGGCTGTTTCGTAAGCAGATTTGTCTTTCTTCTTCTGAGCTATTGCTCTATGTGTTGTCTTCTTCTTAGCCATCTCTTACCCACCTGTTTTCATAATATCAAATTAGCACTTAAAAGGTTAAGCTACAATTGATTTATCCAATTCTCGGCTAAGTGTTTCTTGACTAGATTCCATACCTATCAGCTATTAAGCAGCCAAGGATTGCTTTCATCAAACTTGCTTCCATATTCTTTTCATACAAAGTTGTTGACTTTATTCTGTTCTCAATTAACCTAACAACAATTGCTTTCCCTTGTTTTTCTTCTTCGTAGCTATAATAGTGAATAAATTGTCCTTCTTCAATGAAGGTATAATGAGATAAAGCATTTCTCAAGTCTATATCTAGTCTTTTTGACAAGGCATTGCATGGTTCGGGTGCATTTGTCATAAGCAAGCCTTTCTTTCCAAATAGCTTTCCAAGAGTATTTTTGATTGAACTATCCTTTAAAACCAAATTCAGTAAATTCTTGAAAGTCTCCATATTAGCTAAAAAAGCGAAGATTAGTTGAGAATGAAGTAAATGCATGAGGTCTAAATCAGAAAAGCCATTACTCCTCATAAATTCAAAATATCTCTTTCTTTGGTCTAAATTAACGTAGAAAGCAAAGTATTTACCTATAGCTCCAAGGATTGCATCGTTATTTTTTTGGGCTTCAACTATTATCTGTCTTTTCTCTTGAATTGAACCACTTAACTTTTCTCTAAGCAAGCCTTTTTCACCTAAAATCTGTAACAATAAATACAACTCTTTTGATATCTCAATTGCTAAGGGTTTAGTTTGAGAATTAACAGAGGTTTGAATGAAATCATCAACTGATGACATACTCGCTTCTTGGTGGTTGACACTTAAAAGTTTAAGCCAAGCAGGGGATTGCTTGGAACCAAAACGCATGTCTTAGATACAAATTAAGTAAAAAATGTGTTATCGTCTTTTAACACATTCACTTGCTTCACTATCTACACCTTGTTAGTAAATAGAGTGAATGTTGTGTAGGTTACTGAAGAATAGAAAAAGATACAGGCACAAGGGATAACGTACAGATAGATTGTTAGTCTATCTAGATATATTACATCTGATACTTCTTCCCGTTAGATGCAAGTAAGCGACTAGAAATAAAAAGTGAGGCACCGTTGTGCTTTTGCCATAAGTGGTTTCAACAATGGATATGCTTGGAATGGCAATTTATTTCTTCTAAAGAATGCTTGTGAGTGGGAAGAGTTTGAGTATGTAATATGGTTGTCATTGCAGTATTGGATTGCTTTACTAAATATATCAGTATAGTAAGCGTCATCTTTGTAGTGTTTCTTGTACTTCATTGGAGTATAATCATAGCGCCCTTTGTTTGTGTATAACCCGAAATCATACAAATCAACAATGTCTTTGAGTTTACTAATAATCTCTACTGGATTAGATACCTCAATAGGCATTATCGGTTCTCCACTCAGATATGTGCTAATGCCACTTTCCTTAAGAGTAGTTAAAACTTTGATTCTAGTATTATAGTCAGCAGTAAATGGCTCCAAATCCTTTCGTAATGTCTCATCAAATGAAGTAATGGTTGTGCCTACTCTGCACCATTTGTAGCCTTTGAATAAGTCAATATCTCTGAGAACAAGATTGCTTTTGGTTAAGATGCTAAAAGGCAATTCATTGGCAATTAGTGTTTCAATAACTTGTCTTGTTTGATTGTACTCGGCTTCTAAAGGTTGGTAGCAGTCAGTGATTGAGCCTAGAAAAATATCTCTAACTTTGCACAACTCATCTTCTCTTTTGAGTATTCTAATATCAGCCCTAAGGCGCTCAATCAATTCTTTTCTAGGCGTAGCTTGTAGCCATGTAGCATAGTCTTTGTGTGTTTGACACATTCCATAGCAGTATTTGCATCCATGCCTACAGCCATTATAGGGATTTATCATCCAACCAAATGTAGTGCCAGACGGACCTAAGACTGAGGTTTTAGTTTGCTTCATAATTATCACCATTTATTTTTTAAAAATTGTTAGAATCAGGTATGGTAGAAAGGAAGAGTAAGTAAGGCAATAGTACTTGTATTATACTAGATAGACAAAAACAACCGCTGGTATTGCATGTAAGGAATATACAATAACTTGTCCATTTCTGATTTAATTATATTGAACGCTGATTGCATAACGGCATACTCATTTGTCACTACAAAGCCTAATTCTATAACGTGCACTTTATTTTCTATGAGGTACCTTTCGACCCCTCGTTCCCACCAAGGTCTAGCAATAATCAGTATTTTCATTAGATTAGGATACTTGGCAAATTTGTTGAGAACTTGGTTGTTTACATCACGTTTTGCAACAACATAACCCTTACCTGCAAAGCAATCATAATTTTTTGCCTCTATTGCTGCAAAATCATTTATGACAAAATCAACTTCATGGTTTCCTTTACGATTCTTAAAATTTCTAACCCTTGAAAGGTCCTTAAATGCAATATTATACTTCCGACTGTTGAACACACAATACCGCTTTATTGTAGATTCTAGCGGGTAAGCCTTCTCAGTATTAAGCAGGCTTGCGAATGGTCTTTGTGAATAAAGAAATTTTTCATATTCATCTGGGGTGTCAAAGAGATTCTTGCGGTCATATTCTTCACAGATTTCACTATATAAGTTATCACTCATTGAATAAACCTCCAATAGATAATTTTGTCAATAACTAGTGGGTGGTACCTGCTAGCAGCTCTAGCGCACTAGGCTGATAATGCAACCAAGTTAGTAACTAATATTTGTGGACAGAGTTACTGCGTAATTATCCAGTTCCAAATAGCTGCGCTAACTTCGAGTTATTTGCACTCATGTTGTGTTATTGACTAGAAGTGCAACTAGAGCGTGTGGATGTTTGAACAACGGTCATTGGGCTATGATGCAGGGACCGCTAGTTGATTGCAACTATCTAGCAGCAAACATCTAGTGTCCAATACAACCAACTATTGCACAAGTAACCAACAACTAGCTATATTACAAAACAAAGGTTCTTAAATTCCTTAAGACCTTAAGCATCTGTTCTTACGCTTAGGGCTGGCTCGCATTAATAAGGCTTCTGGTCAAAAGTGGAAATTTTGCCATTTTCTCCATAGGGAGAAGCCTTCTGAAGCATAAAAAAGCCTTCTTTTCTGAGAAAAAAGCCCTTCTTTTTCTCCATGGCAGAAAACCTTCATTTTGATTTCTAGATGATTAGGGTTGTTAGCCTAATACTTGTTAGCTCAATACAGTGATAGTGTCTCACTCTAATGATTGGCACTAGTTACATTATATGTCCAACGATTAGGGGTTACTAGAGCATTTTTGTGCATACTATTTCACTCCAACAAGCTAGCACTTACAATAGCCAACAACAATGCTCAACAACTGTAACTCTCAATAGGTCCCTGCTAATGTGACCCTCCATAGTTTGAAAACCCAAAAAGTGTTTAACTACTTTTTTCAGCAAGGATGTTGACCTGCATCCCAAGCTATTTAGGCTAGTGAGCCCTACTGGACCATAACCACAAGTAAAGTTTCCATATGGATGGGCACTATGGAAGGCTGAAGGGCTATCTTAGCTCTTTTTAAGAAAGAATATTGCTCACATAAGAAACAGCGCCTAAGTAGTAAAGTAAACAAGAGATTTGTTGAAAAAACCTTCTAATGACCATTTAAGACTTACTTTAAGTGGAGCTGTTATTTTTTGGTACACTGCAAATATTGTGATAGTAGAGATGTTCAATCTACTGGTGTCTACAGTGAAGAGTCACAGATACAAGAGTACAAATGCAATAATTGCCATCTCAAGTTTACAATACTAAAATTTGCTCCACAAAACAGCTTCACATGATTTATGTAAACAAGCACTATACTTCTGAGCTGTTATCACTCTGCATAGAGCATACCAGCTTAGACATGGATAGGACATTTTACATATTTATCGCATACTAAAAGTTATAAAGCAAACACAATAAACTTAGCATTGGAGTCAGTTTGAGTGTGCAAGTATCTAGAAGGAATTGGCTAATAATCGCTGGTATTGGATTTATCCTTGTAATAATTCCAGTTATTGGAATGCCAATATTTTACAATACACCTGCATATTTTCGCTTTATGTGGATAGGTACAACTGGTTTAATTCTCTGGGGATTAGCCGCTTATAAATACAGACAAAAAGTTAGAGAACAAAAAAACAAACAAATCAGTTCTAAAGCATAACGCTCCAAAACTAGTTTTTATTGACTGATTATTGGTAGCTTTCTCTTACCTATTACCAGCAGTAAACTCACAACAGCTAGAATTGTAACTAATGAGGCTGTTATGGGAAACTCTGGGACAGTGGGAGCTGGAGAAGTTGCTTGATTTGGTGAAGTTATCACTGAATTGGATGGGATTGAGGTGGAGTTTGTGGCTAGCTTAATTATCAAAGTCTGGATAGGGCTAAAATCACTTGTTTCACCTGTAAGCACATAATCAGGTTCGACGAGATTAACAAACCAATAAGCAGAGCTAGCATTATTGGTTAGGAACCCTATTCCAGCTTGCACTTGAAAATCCATCTGCCCCTCATGCGGTATAGTTAATTCACCCCCAGATTTATAGTCCAGCACTGTGTATAATGAACTGTAATCTTGCTCTGGGTATTGGGTTGGGTAATTAGGATATGCAGTTCCAAGCCAGGACGCAATCACAACCCAATCTTGAGCAAAATGCCCTTTTCCCCTTACTTGATAGAACAATCCAATTGTCTTATTGACTGATGCATCATAAAAGGTAGTGAATGGTTGATTCTTTATTGTAACTCTGATTTCTGGTTCACTGAAGTTATAATATCCACCTTTCGTTACAGTATCTCCTGTATATGGGTCTACTGTGGTTGTTCTCGGAATATAGTTTGAACTATCAAAATACTGAACACTGAACTCTGGTATAGATGGCTTAGATATTGTCTGAGCATTGGTAGGTAAAACCAATAATACTAAGAGTATAGCTAAGCACAAAGAGAGATAGCTAGCCATTTTACCCATATTGGGAATAGTAACCTGTTTTGGTTATATAATTTACTTAGCCCTAATCTACGCTCCAAAGTTTCCTTTTAATGGTCATTAAATAGCTCCTCCAGCACTCCAGCTCCAAGTCTTAGAGTTGACATGTATGAAGTATAAGTGTGTGCAAATTCAGAGTGTCAAGTTTGTGGCAAAGATTCTATGATACAATTATTCTTCAGAAGCAATGGTGAGTTAGCTTATGGTAGAGCTAGGCATTACATAGGCAAGAAGGATGGTAAGCCACAGTTCCAATATCACCCCCAAAGCATGGAATCTCTGAAAGATTTATTAAAAACTCAACCTATCTCTCTGACAACTGAAAAGGCAAAGGATGGTCAAGTGGGTCACAAAAAGAATGGTGACCAACTAAAGCCACAAAACAGCCTTGTTCAGGGAAAGGCATGCGGTTGTCGTCTAGTCTGGTTTAGGACTTTAGCCTTCCAAGCTAATGATCCCGGGTTCAAATCCCGGCGACCGCACCTTAACCACACCATAATTCAGGTTCGAATCCCAGTGAGCCCGTTTCAACTTTTCTCCAAGGAAAAACGAGGATTTGCTTAATAGTTTAAACGAATCCCATTTATCCCAAATCAATTTACGATTTTGGGTTCCTCAAATCATTTTTACTGTTAAGTTGGCGATAAAAATCCCATTGGCAAATTCGTCGACAAAATAAATAGCGTCGCCAAACACCATCGACGGGTACCCCAAGCGAGCAAGCGGAAGCTTTAAATCGGGTTTGAAACTACCCGATTCAGAAGGAAGTAAGGGGATGTCTATGAAACTTAAAGGTTCGAAACTTTTAGCCTTATTATTCATTATGATTTTTGTTTTGTCAGCGGTCAATCTGGTTAACGCTGCGTCGTCAACACTTGCGGTATCTGCTACGATAACTGTGGGACAATTTCCTTACGGTGTAGCTTATGATTCTGGAACGGGCGAGATTTTTGTTTGCAATCTTGGTGACGGCACTGTTTCTGTTATTTCGGATACCACAAATGCCGTGGTTGCAACTATACCCGTTGGGCAATATCCTCGAGAAATAGCTTATGATTCCGGAAAGGGTGAGATTTTCGTCGCTAATTCCGGTGACAACACAGTTTCAATAATTTCAGACAGCACTAACAGTGTGATCGCAACCGTGACTGTGGGAAGTAACCCCCGTGGAGTAGCTTATGATTCTTCTAAAGGTGAAGTTTTTGTGTGCAATGCCGATTCCCATTCTGTATCCGTAATATCAGACAGCACTAACACCGTGGTTGCAACAATAACCGTAGGAGACTCACCTACTGGCATAGCATATGATTCTGGCAAAAACGAAATATTCGTATCCAATTCGGGCGCCCCAAGTATCTCGGTAATAAGAGACAGCGACAATACAGTGGTTGCAACCATTGATATGGGCGGAAATGCTGTTCAAGGATTAGCTTATGATTCCAGTAAAGGCGAGATTTTCGTAGCTGATAATAATGCCGCAGCGGTTTCCGTAATATCAGACCAAACCAACACAGTGGTAAAAGAAATTTCACTGGGCGCCTATGGAGGGAGCCCCCAAAGCCTAGCTTATAATCCTGCTAGAGGCGAAATACTCGTGCCTGTACAGCATCTTATCATTATTTCTGACAGCAATAATGCCATAGTTGATGAAGCCTCCGTAAATGTTAATAATTTAGTTTACGACCTTGGCAGAAGCGAAATTTTCGCCGTAATCAACGACGGCAATACAGTAAAAGTAATATCAGATAGCTCAGGAACCTCCCCTTCCGTTAATCCAACTACATCTTCTTCACCGAGCACAACTACCTCTTCAACACCAATCTCAACTACGTCTACTTCGCCTACCCCAAGCTCAGGCTCACCCGGTTCTGCTACGATTGAATGGCTAATAGTGATTATAGTTATCGTTCTAGTACTGATCCTCATAATTCTCTTATGGCGCAAACGTCAACATAAGGCTGCATCACCCTCTGAAGCACCGAAAATAACCAACAGTGGAAATGGCCCTGACAATGAAGACAAAACAAACAGCGTTGTAGCCCAACAGCAACAAACCCAAGTTCCAATACAATCTGCGCCAATCCTTGCCCCAACCCCACCTCCTCCTCCACCCAGCCAACAAGAACCAAAAGAGCCACAAGACTGGAGAGATGAGAAAATCCAGCAAATCATCCAAAAATTCCAAGAAAAAGGAGCTACCAGCCCCCAAACTGCCATGACAGCTAAAGAACTGGGTTTGTCACGAATATTCGTAAGAGTCATGGAAAAACGTAGAGAGCAAACAAAAATGTTCGTAGAAGTCAACGGAAAATACTATTTCGACCAAGAAGCTTTTGAAGAAAAAAAGCAATAAAGAGCAGCAACCACAAACTTTTAGCAAAAGCACATAGTTGACTTTTTGCTGGTTTTCTCAATAGCACGTTAGATAAAAAAGTAAAATAATCAAAGTTTAGGCAAGAGGGATTCATATCGTGTAGGGGGTAGGTCAGGTACGTCCAATTGTTATGATCTTTTTCGGGTAAATTGGGGCTGGGATCCCCTTTCCGACGCCTAAAGAACGCGCATTATGCCCGCCTGCCTGAGATAACTCCGACTCATACTTATGGACAAATGAGGATATGAACTTGAACCTGTTTGGGTATGCAACCCGGCGACCGCACCAATCACCCAATTACTGTTTTGCCGATTTCTATCTTATATGAGGAGAGAAGTCTAGCAGAGCGACAAAAGCGTCGCACACAACAACGGTTCTGCTTGTTGTTTATTCCACAACCAGCCTGCAATCTAACCCAGACGCAGACACAAAAACAGACACCAAAGTCGAGCCTACGGGTAGATGATGAGCAAGGAGCGCTCTGCCTTCATCTAACACTAGAAAAAACAAAAAAGAGCCTCTTGGTACCAACTAAACAAAAAGAGAGGGAAATTATAGTAAATTCGTTAGTTTACTTTCCCATGATTTTTCTTGCGGCGATTTCAATATCTTCCGCTTTGATGGTTTTTCTTCCTGCATGCATCGCAAAGTCCAATGCTTCTTTAGCGATTTTTACGCCGATTTCTTCGAGTGCCTTTGCGAGTTCTTTTGCTGCTGCTTCGCTTACTCTGTCAGCGCCTGCTTTCTTACATAATCTGTGCATGGGAGCTACAGCTATTTCTAATTCCGTCATATCGACATCTCTATAGCCTCTTTTTCATTTTAAAGCAATATTTAACCTTTGTTATCGTTTTTTACGCTAAAAAGCTGCTCAACCCCAAAATTGCCCGTTCTTAAAGAAAATCTTAAAACCAACAACCACGAATATAGCGCTGAGAAAAATGAAACTAATCGACGCACACATCCACCTCTCCGACCAAGGATACACCGATCACATCGAAGAGGTGATTGCAGACGCCAAAAACTCGGGCGTAGTGGCATTAATCACTAACTCGATGGATCTTAAAACCTGCCAAAACGACATAAAACTCGCCCGGCAGTACCCCGACATAGTTTACCCCGCCCTAGGCATCCACCCCTGGAACATCAACATTCTAGGGGAAAACGAGCTCCAAGAAGTCATAGATTACATTCAAACCGAGAAAAGCACTGTGAAAGCCATAGGTGAAATAGGCTTAGACTGCAAGTACGAAACCATCTGGGAAAACCAGCTTATGGTGTTCGATAAAATGTTGCATCTCGCCGAATCCCTCAACTTGCCAGTCATCATACATTCTAGGGGTACAACCGACAAGGTTGTGGAGATGCTTCCCTCCTATCGTCTCAACAAGGTGCTGCTGCACTGGTTTAGCCACCCCTTGGAGGCACTTGCCAAAGCCATAGACAACGGCTACTACATAACCGAAGGCCCACCCGTAAGCTACTCCAACGGCATCCGAGAAGTCGTCGAAAAAACGCCGCTGACCAATCTGCTAACTGAAACCGATGGCCCCGTAACCTACTGGAAAAAACCCTATGGTGGGCAATTAACTAAGCCCTCCTACATCCGAAACGTTGTTGGGGCAGTGGCGGATATCAAAAAGTTGCCGGTAGAGGAGGTTGCGGATCAAATCGCCAGAAACTTTGAAGGCTTCTTTGGCATAAAACTAAACTAACACCTGTTTTTTCTCCACTCTAGTTAGCTTCTAACCTGTGGAGTGTTTATTTTGTATACCAGAGGCACAACCTTAAATTACGCCTGTTCTCTATTGAGAGTTGCTCCTACGCTTTTAGGTGTCGGAGAAAACCGTTAACACTGGAGGAATAAAACTGGGAAAAGTAAAGACTGAGCAGATAAAAAACCTCGGCAAAGAACTCATGACCCGCTTTCCAAGCAAATTCACAACTAACTTTGACGAAAACAAACGCACAGTAGACCAAGTAACCAAAGGCACAACCACACGAGTACGCAACAAAGTCGCCGGATACATAACACGCACCATTGCACTGTCTCAAGCAGGTTCAGACATGGACGCTGAAGTCGACGAAGAGGAAATAGCCGAGTAAACTGGGATAAGAGCATCATGATGGATGAGTATCGAAAAGGCTGGGCGCTAAGGTATCTTCGTGAAGCAAAAGCTGAATTGGAAGCTGCACGGAAAATTCCCTACATGGCGCCGAACTTGGTTTTGGAAGCTATAAGAAAAGCCCGAAACGCCATTTACTACAGCCTCGGCGAACCAGCGTTCATCGAGATACTAATCCGTGAAGAAGTCACAAAAAACCCAGCGACCAACGATTCGGTTCTGCGTTTTCTGATGGACCTCGAAACCATCGTTCAGCAGATTTCTCAGTTAGAGGAAGTTAACGGTGACGCCATGATGAAGCAGGCGGATTCAATCGTTGAAATAGCCACCGACATCGTGGAAACGTTAACTCAAGAAAAATTCGACAGTTTTAGTTAATTATCTCTTTATGTGAGTTGGCGATTTAGGGGGCGCCACAAGATTCAACGTTTGCCATAGAGCGCAAAATAAGCGGTCAATAACAACAATTTTCTGATAATTTGTTAAGGCTAGTGACTGAGATGTGCCATAGATAACTTGTTAGGCGTTAACTACTTTGAATATGGTTACTTCACTGTTTTCGAAGGCAACTTCAAACGTTGGGTCATTCAAGAAACGTGAAATCATTTTGGAATCGGTTATTGCAATGTAAGAAATATTCCATTGGCTAATAGCCGCTCGGTAGTCAAAGCAGTTTATCGGCTGATCTGAGACAGTTTCTAAATAGGTTTTTGCGTTGCTTTCAATTAAGCTGTTCCAGTAGTCTGCGCTAGCAGTCTGTGAATCAGCGCTAAATGGGCATAAACCTACATAGAAACGCAGTTGCGCAGTTTCGCCCCCATGGAGACTACAGACCAGCAGATAGGCATCCGAAGTCTCCTGCATCACCACATCGCTCCCAAGCTGGGACTCAGGCAAAACAATCTGGTTAACAACATGGGAAACGTCGTCAACTATTCCGATGCTGTTAGCATATTGCACCGAGAAACCCCTTGCTTGGAAAGGCACTTGGAGCCAATCAAAATTCACTGATCCATCCGTTTGGAAAACAAACGTAACCTCGGCAAAGCGGACTCCCCTAAAGAGGGTTATTTCCTCTGTTATCCTCAAGCCTTGGTTTGCACGTGTAATGATGAAAGTTGTGGAGTTGCCGTCATTGGCCACCTGAGTGTTTGAGTCAGTAAACGCTCCAAGCTTGAGTTCTTTTGGAGCATCATTAGCGCGATAGAGTAAGCTGATGCCTGCGTCGTTTAGGCTGAAAACCAGCGGTTTAATGACAGAACTGTTGGAAACGGCGTAGATGTCATGCCTGCTGCCGTTGGCGAAAGGACCAGCTTGTTCAAGCTCCAAAAGACCGTTGTCAGCGATATAATCTGCCTTCAAAAAGTTTGAGGCAACTTTTGCTGGTTCAAACTCACGTTGTAAAATCAAGTATTGCGGGTACACAGCGCTTAAGGTGGGTCTCTTTGCGAACCCTGATAGCCACCAGCCGAACTCCGCGTTAGCGACGAAAATAGAGTTTTCAGGCGTGCTGGTTCGTGCCCAATCTATGGCCTGATACTTTGCGGGGGTCATAACTTGGAAATAGTTTGCTTCATAGGCACCTGCGTTTGGCAGTACAAATAGTGGTGTACATAAGCAGATGCCAATCAAAGCAATCGTTAAAATGATTTTAGAATGGGTAGACGCCAGTTTGGGCTTGATTCTACCTAATCCTTTGGTAATAATATTCGCTGAATACATTATAATTAATGCGAGGCAAACAATCACTGGCAAAGCCAGAAAGTACAGAAAACGTTCATAATCTAAAAAGAAACCAAACAAGTAACATTGGGCTGCGACGAGCGGTATGAGTGTGGCGGAAGCAAAAAGGACAGTTGGCAAGGTTAAGAATTTACCCGTTTGTTTTTTTGAGAAGGCGAAGAATAGCAGAAAAGGTATGATAGCCAAACCCAGTATTAAGGTTGGAACTAGTCGTGTTTCAACGACCGCTTGACTAATTGTTGAAACCGATCCTGTGATGGCCCCTTCAGAACCAAAATAAACTGGGATTACACCGACCAGATAAGGTGAAACCAGTAGTGCGCCTATGGCGATGGGTATTAACCAAGAAAGTGCTTTTTTAAATGTAAAGTCAGTCTTTCTCGAAAAAACAATACCTGCAATCAAGGCAAATAGGGTTATCGTCAAAAAGACAATTGCGCTAAAGAGGTGCGTTAAGAACAGAGTACCAATCAACACAGTTGCCACTGCTAGGTATTTTTGAGTTGAAAGTTTGGAAGGCTGAAGAAACAGGTAAAACAGGATGGGCATAAGAGTGAGCGCCACAATGTTTGGGTATCCAGCCCAACTTAGCATTATTATGTCACTTGCAGAAAAAGTAACCAACACTGCAGCGATGAACGCTGGTCGTTCACCCCAGACTAGTTTAACAAGCAGAAAAACAGACAGTATCATGAGGGCAGAAAACAGTGATGCCACTGCGGCTTGTGCCAAATAATCCGGTGCCCCAGTCATGTTTACGACGAATGATGCGAATATGTGGTAGCCTGGGTTTGTGACTGAGATGCCGCCGCCCATGTGATAATAGTTGTAGAAGAAGCTTGTTTTTGGGGCAAGGATAGAGTTTATGACGCTTTCATGTAATCCGATGTCGGCGCCTGGCGGAAAAGTATTCATGGTTGTGAGCCAGAAGCGGTAAACAAAACCCAGCGCGGTTATGGCTAATATGAGGAGGGTGCTGTTTCGTTTGTTGAGCATCGTTGCCGCCTATGACACGGTTTTATGTTGCATGTATGTCTTAACTCTTGCTATGTTATCTTGTTTTTTATTTTTACATATCGCTACTATTTAGTTTCTGAATATAAACCTTATAAGCGCTATCTGTTACGTTAATTTGAGGAATAATTATGCTAGTAGGCGCTCACAAGGTAGGCGTCATATTATTATTCGCCATTTTAATTAGTGGCAGCTTTTCTGTTTTAGCAACAACGGCTGCGTATTATAATGCATCACAAGATACTCTTTATTTGAAAGTCAACTACCCTGGCGGATACACTGATCCCTATCCAGGTACCTATTTGAAATATTACGGTGAAGTCGTCACCGTTCATGCATATTCATATCAGGGCTACCAATTCGATGGCTGGTACCTAAACGGTCAATACCAAGGAAAACTCACAACTATCCAAGTAACAATGACTCAAGATTATGAATTGATAGCTCAGTTCAGTACAAGAACTGCATGTCTCACGGTCACTACCAATCCAAGTGTGAGCGGAACTACTGTACCATCGCCTGGGCTATCGACTTACAGCTACGGTTCAGTCGTTAACGTTAGGGAATATCCTGGTGAAGGATGTACCTTTAGCGGTTGGTACCTCGACGGAGAATACCAGGGACTGGGAACAAGCATACAAGTAACCATGAGCCAAGACCACCAAGTAAGCGCATTCTTCTCAGGAACCCCCACTAACATAACGACTACACCCACACCTTCACCAACACCTTTACCCACGCCCAACGCAACAGCAGTGCCATCATATCTGCCAACCCCCGCTTTGTCCTTCTACTGCACCAGTTCCCCCACCTCCACAGGATTTAGAGTGCTAATACAAGGTGCACTTACGTACGATGAAACACCACTTTCAGGTGCAGGCATAGCCTTCGAGTACAGTGTTAACGGCGGCACAAGCTGGCATGACTTAGCTTACTTAATAACCGACGACTACGGTAGCTTTTCTGCGGTGTGGATGCCGTCTGCTTCTGGAAACTATGCAATTAGAGGGCTCTGGCACGGAGATTCAGTTTATGCGCCTGTTACTTCAGCCATCAACTTCTCAATTACACCATCGGATAACCAGAACTCTTTCTCTGTGACTTCAAACTCAACTCTTTCCAGCCTAATATTTGACTCAACCCAAAACACGTTAGGCTTCACAGTCTCAGGACCTTCAGGCACAGCAGGGTATGTTCAAGCGTGCATTCCCAAAACGCTTATGGAAACGGCGTCAAATCTTGAAGTAACCTTAGACGGAGCCGAGGTTCCCTTCTATAGTTTTCTGCAAGGCAATTTATGGATAGTAACCATAGAATACCATCACAGTAGCCATTCAGTTGTTATGCATCTTGACGAAGTAGCTGCTTCTTCAACGCCCACATCAAATCCCACACAACAATCCAGCCCCACTTCAAACCCAACACAACCAACCTCCAGTCCAACAACCTCTCCAACTCCGACACCTACTGTGCCAGAAGTGACAGCAATGATAGTTCTTCCGTTGCTTGCAGCGATAGTAAGCGCAGCAATCATCATTAAACACAAGAAACAAGGAAAAAGTGCCAATACAGAGTAAACACTCTGTACTTTCTTTTATCCATTTAACGAAAAACAATCAAGTGTATCTTATATAAACAATCAAAGTCATAGTAGTTTAGATCGCAATCAATGCTTCTAACAGGTCCTGTTATGGTTACCATAAAAAACAAAGACCGCTTAGTCGAAAACGGCACAGGCGCACTGTTTGAAAAGGCCCGCAGACTTGCTCTTGACAGCCTAGAATACGCCATCAACGCCCTTGACCCCAAAGAAATCGTAGAAAACAAAGTATCACTAAAAAACGGCAGCCTAAGAGCTGGCGGTTACATATTTGATTTGACCAAATACAGACACGTCTACGTTGTCGGCGGGGGCAAAGCCGCAGGCGCCATGGCTGAAGCGGTGGAAGAAGTTTTAGGCAACCGTATATCCGCTGGAACCGTAAACGTGCCGTATGGCTCCGCCAACAAGACGCACATCATAGGGCTGCATGAGGCAAGCCACCCTCTGCCTGATGAGGCGGGCGTGGAGGGTGTGCATGAAATGTTGGCGATTGCAGAAAAAGCAGACGCAGGTGACCTGCTGATTTGTTTGATTTCGGGCGGCGGCTCCAGTCTCATGACTTATCCGCGAGAAGGCATATCTCTATCAGACAAGCGAGAGTTAACCAGGGCGCTCTTAAAGAGCGGCGCAGCAATAACTGAAGTCAACACTGTCCGCAAACACCTCTCCGGCTTCAAAGGCGGATGGCTTGCCAAAAAAACGTATCCAGCCACTACACTAAACCTCATCCTCTCAGATGTAGTGGGCGACCCCTTAGAAGTGATTGCATCAGGACCCACAGTTGCCGACCCAACCACCTTTGCCGACGCCCGAAAGGTGCTAGAAGGGTATGGTTTATGGAGTGAGGCGCCTCCATCAGTGCGGAAAGTTTTGGCAGATGGCACAAAAGGCTTAGTTGAGGAAACCCCCAAACCCAACGACCAAGTGTTCAAAAACGTTTACAACGTCGTAGTAGGCAACAATCATACCGCCAGTCTCGCCGTTTGCCAACACCTCAAAAATCAAGGGTTAAACACACTACTTTTAACCTCAACTTTAGAGGGCGAAGCCAAATGTGCAGGTGCACTGTTAGCGTCGATTGCCAACGAAATCCTAACTTCAAACAATCCCCTCTCAACCCCCGCCGCTGTTGTGGTGGGTGGAGAAACAATAGTTAAAGTAACTGGAAACGGCTTAGGCGGAAGAAACCAAGAACTCACCCTATCAGCCGCTATAAAACTCAAAAACGTGGCTGGAAGGGCTGTGGTGGTTGCTTCTGTTGGCACTGACGGCGTGGATGGACCAACCGACGCGACGGGCGCAATCGCAGATGCGGCAACAGCCCAGAAAGCTGCAGAGTTAGGGTTAGCTCCAGAGCGTTTTTTGGCTGATAATGATTCCTACCACTTCTTTGAGAAGCTTGAAGACCTCATTTTTACTGGGCAAACGGGGACAAATGTTAACGATATATCTTTAATTATCGTCTTGTAATGTATCGTTGATAAAAATTGGCTATTAATGTAAAGTTGATTGGTGCACTGCGGCATATTTCAGGCAGAAAAGAGTTATCCATCGCTTATGTCGAGGGCATTTCAGTTAAAGAGTTAGTGGATAAGATGGGTGAGCAAATTCCCCAGTTGAAACAGACGTTTTGTGACCATGAACTCAACAGTGCCCAAGCTAACTCGCTGGTCCTTGTCAACGGCAGAGAAATCAGCGTCCTAAACGGCTACCAAACCAAACTCGTCGAAGGCGACGAAGTGGTCTTTGTCCCCGTCGTACATGGCGGCTAAACCATGATTACCTTAACCACTGATTTTGGGTCAAAAGACCCCTATGTGGCAGAAATCAAAGGCGTCATATATACCATAGACCCCAACGCCAAAATCGTCGACATAACCCATGGCGTTGAAAAGTTTAACGTTCGCATGGGCGCCTTCGTGTTAGCGTCTGCGGCACCATACTTTCCAGTGGGCACCGTGCATATGGCAGTTGTTGATCCAGGCGTAGGCACAAAGAGACGCGCTATTCTGGTGCAGACCAAAAGCAGCTGTTTTGTCGGACCAGACAACGGCGTCTTATTGCTTGCCGCAAAAAAGCAGGGTATCCAACACATCTACGAACTGGCAAACCCCAAGTTCAAGATGCCGCAGGTTTCGGGCACTTTTCATGGCAGAGACATATTTGCGCCAGCGGCAGCCCATTTAGAAATGGGGGTTCAACCAGCAGAGTTTGGCCAGGAAATAGCTGAGGCAGTGACACCGAGCTTTGGTGAAGTGAAGCATCAAAACGGCTGCGTAGTAGGCGAAGTCCTCCACATTGACGGCTTCGGCAACGTAATCACTAACATAGGCCCAGACGAGTTACCGCCTCTTCTTAGCCTGAAAATCGAGTTAGCAAGCAACCACCTCGAAGTTCCCATAGGAAAAGCGTACGGAGAAGCTGAGCTCCAGCAGCCCATCGCGTTAATTGGCAGCCACGGCTTTTTGGAGATAGCGCTAAACCAAGGCAGCGCTGAGGAAAAATATGGAATGAAAACTGGCGACAGGGTGGAAGTCGCAACTACTTCTTGAGGCTCTCAGCGACTTTTGCTATGACGTCAACGGGGTTCTCAAGCGCCGCCAACTTATCCGCCACATCAAACCGCTTCCCCAAAAACTGTTTTGCCAACCCCAGCACTTTTTGCTCGGTTGTCGCAAACAGTGGAAACCCTTTTTTGGCCAAATAAGTGTTGACGTAGGTTTTTGCCATGTCTGAGATTCCTATGCTGGGGACGCCCTGCAATGCGGCTTCACGAGTTATGGTTCCGCCGTAACTGACCACTAAGTCAGCGTTTGCCACTAGATTCGCTGAGTCCTCAAAAACCATTTTGCCCTTAAACGCTGCTTCGTTTTGGCTATATCGTTCTATCACGTGGACGTTGCCAAGCGCGGAGAGTTTTTCGGCTATTGTTTTTACGTTGTCTTTTTTTTCTTTGGCGTAGGTAGCTTGGTTCTCAATCTGTCGCATGATAATCAGAGGCTTCTTTGCAGAGATTTTTTTGGGCTTAAAATCTTTAATCCATGCAACCTCGTCTACGCCCTTAAAAACCGCTATGTTGTTGGCACAATTGGTTTTTGTGAAGCTTTTTGGGAGAGCTTCGGAAACGACTACCGTGTGCGCGAAGGGGATTGTGAGCCTGTTAACGGCGTATGCGTAGGGGGTATCGGCGGTTGTTATAATGGGGATGCCTAATCCGAAGGCGGTTCGGCAGAGTTCAACGGATTGGTGAGCGATGGCAACGTCTGGTTTTTTGTCTTTAAACATGCGTGCGAACTGGATTATGCGTTCAGCGCTTTCCTCAAGCCTCCTAGACAGCGTTGTAGGCGCATACCTGCCCACTACAACGGGGGCTTCGCCTAGAACCTTCGCCAAGGGCACTGTGTCGGGGTGTTCCCGAGTGGTAAAAACGAATTCGTGCCCTGAAGCCCTCATTTTTCTGGCTATGGCAACTGCATAGCGGACTTGTTTGCCAGTGCAGGCATCATACCAAACCCGCATAACTACACCCTTTGCTTCTCTCAGCCAAAAACTCTTCGCGTTTCTTCTCGAACTCTTCAAGCGACATAACCTTTTTAGCTGGACAACCCGCAACCACAGTTCTTGGCGGCACGTCTTTGGCGACGACGCTTCCGCCGCCGACCACAGCTTTTTCGCCTACAGTGACGTTTGGGAGGATTGTGACTCCGCCGCCGATGGCAGCGCCGTCTTTGATGATTGGCGGGGTCATGAAGGTGCTTTTGGGGTATTTGTCGTTTAGGAGGCTACTGTTTGGAGCGATGAATACGTTGTCGCCGAGTACGCAGTCGTTTGAGATGGTTACGTGGGCTTGTATGTTACAGTTCTTGCCCAAAGTTACGTTTTTGCCTAAGTCAACGAAGCTGCCTATGATTGTGTTGTCGCCGATTTTGGTGCCGTCGCCGATGACAACGTAGTTCCAGATGGCGCAGCCTTCGCCGATTTGGACATTGGCGCCTGTTACGATGCCTACTCCACGCTTAGAATCTTGCATAACTTCCCAGTGGGAGTTCAAATTTAAATACTTTAACATTAACTTGCTAGCTCACAAACAGGTGGGCACATTTGATACAAGAATCAGTCCTAATCATCGGGTTAGGCGAAATAGGTCACACACTCTTCGCACTCTACAACGAGAAGAAAGCTGAGTTTGCAGTTTACGGGTTAGATTTAGACGAAGCAAAAATGCGTGAACTCAATCAAATCAAAAGTAAAGTCCCCGCCCAAATTGACACCCTGCAGGTGGCGCTTCCCTGCGGCAACCCAGAAAAATTCGCCGACATAGTAAACGGCTACGTCAAAGAATACAAACCCAAACTAACAATAGTAAACAGCACCGTTCCGCCTGGAACAACACTCAAAGTTGCAGACAAATGCAAATGCCCCATTGTCCATTCTCCAGCCCGCGGCGTGCACATAAGCGCTGAACACATGGTTTGGGAGATGAAACGTTGGCCCAAATACGTTGGAGGAGCAACGCCACAAGCGGCAAAAGCAGCCGAAGCCCACTTTGAGAAGTTGGGGCTAAAAGTTAAGGTGCTCAAGGGCTGCACAGAAACCGAGTTGGCAAAAATCTTCGAAACAACCTATCGGGCGTGGATGATTGCTTGTTTTCAAGAGATGCATCGAATCGCACGTGCATTTAACGCTGACTTCAACGACACAGTGGATTTCCTCGAAGACACCCATCGCCAACGTTACGACCGTCCAGTAATGTTTCCAGGGTACATCGGGGGTCACTGTCTGATTCCTAACACTGAGCTTCTGTTAAAGTCTTATGACTCTGACTTTCTACGGCTGATTTTGAAGTCGAACGAGAAGCGCAAGGAAGAAATGAAAGATCCAGCCGTCAAGGCAGAAGCGGAAAAGGTGGCGGCAAGGGCAAATGCGTTGGAGCAGGAGTTGACTGGAAAGAAGAATGTGACTCTGCCGCAGAAACCTGTTGAAGAATGCAAGTAACCTCGCCTTTTCCTCTTTGTTTTAAGCGCTTTTTTTAACATGCTAATGAGCGTTTTTTCATAAGTAGGGAGTGCTCTTTTAGGATTCTTCAATGACCCTCTAATGGGCTCAAATGGACTGGGATTAATCAGAATTTTTCGAACACGTATTCTTTTGCCCAGCCCGCGATGAACTCCACGTTAAGTCGGGTCAGGTACCAGAAGGTTTGGGCGCTCAGGTTGCTTAACGCGGCAAACGGCGTAAAAAGGAACCGTGCAACCACCCGCCTAAACAGCTTAAACATACTGTAGTGCCCATAGCGTCGATATGAGATGCCGATGGTGACATAATTCTTTGATGTTCCCAGATGAGTTGCGCCCAGAAACGGCAGGACTTTCCATTTGTAGCCCGACTTTTGCACGTAGCGTTTGAAGACTTGGTCTTCGCCGAAGAAGAGTTTGGGCGGGTTATAGTTTTGCATGAGTTTGCGGCGGATGAGGATGTTGTTGATGTGGGGGTTGGTGTCGAGTTTGCTTAGGTTGTAGACGGTGCCGACGACGCGTTCGTAGGCTGCTGCGTGGGGGTTTTTGTGTACTGCTACGGTGCCGATGGCGCCCACGTCGGACTCGATTGCTCGACTGACGAGTTGAAGCCAGTTTTGGGGCAAGAGCATGTCGTCATCCACCATTGCCACCCACTCGGTTGAGGCTGATAAAACCCCATGCTTACGCGCCACGCTAAGCGGCTTCTCATGGGTGTTTATGATTTGCCCTGCGCATGGCATCTGCCTGATTTGGCGAAGAAGCGTCGGGTTCGCCTCGTCACGTGAGGGAACCACGAAATCGACTTTGAACTCTGTGTCGGGGCAGGATGGCATAGCCTTAATGTTTTGTGGGGCAGATAAAAAGATTGTTGGTTAACGGAGTCTGGTGTTTTTGTTTTTCTAGTGTTAGATGAAGGCAGCGATGCCCTTGCTCATCATCTACCAGCGGACCTTGCAGGAAGCTGCTTTTTTGGTTCAGCGTCTGGTTCAGATTGCAGGTTGGTTGTAAACGATTCCTCAAGTAGATGCAGCAAAAACCGCTCATCCACGCAGGCAATCTAAATGCTGCTGCTCTGCCGTCTACCCCTCTATCGTTACTGCATAGATTTTCTAATATGCCCCAAATATGACGGCGAGGACCTACCCCTCTACGTTACCAACATAGAACCACTAATAGCCTTGAAATATTCGTCATAGAAGGTAGCGAACGGTAGCGGCAGCATAAAGGCGGGTGGTGCGCTGCCAAGCTTGAACTCTAAACCCATACCGTGCGGATTTCTTTTATCTGCTTAAAATGCGGGTCATCAGAGATGCAAACAGCATCCAGCAAGGCGGCGGTCGCTGCTATCATGCTATCGCCCATAGAAAGCTGATACTTCTGCCTCAACTCAGCAGACAACTCCGCAATCTTCTCGTCAACAGGGATAACTTTGAAGGTCTTCTTCACCAACGATATTCGAAGCTTAGCAGTTTCTCTACCCTCACGTATCAACGTGAACCTATAGAGCTCATGCACTGCCACCGTAGAAATATACCGCTCATGATTCCTCTTTTCTGCCTCAGCCCTTCTTTGAAAAGCACGGTCTTTAGAGTACACTGCCTCAACAAGAAAGCGGGTGTCGTAGACTCGTTTAGGCATCTTCGGCACGCATCTTGTCTAGTTCCTTCTTTGCCTCTTCTACGGTCCAGCTTGTGCCTGAGCCAATCAGGTCCCAGAAGGATTTTTTGGGTTTAAACAAGATTCCCTCTGGGGTTTCAACTACTTCTAAGCGTGTTCCCTCTTCTATCTTGAACTTTTTGCGGAGCCTTGCGGGAATAGTCGTCTGACCTTTCTTGGTTACTACAACTTCAGAAGTAATTACAACTTCAGCTTCCATACGTCGCTCACGTCTTACATTAATGCCTTCTTACCCTATTAAATCATACTCAGACTTTTCTCACCTACTCCTCTTAGGTTTCTGAATTGCTTTTCTAATAGCATCCAAAAAGACGGCAAACAGGTTTATGCACTGCTTCCAACTCAGCCCCGAAAGCATGCGCTTGCCGTGTTCTACTGCTTAAAGGAACCGTTCTATTGTGTAGTCTAATAAACTGCGGTAAAACTATTGTATTATAAAGCAACAGTGGAGTGAAAAAGAATCATGAATAGATGGTTGATTTATGGGTTAGTTGCATCGGTACTTGTTATCGCGTTGGCTGCCACTTTGCTTGTATTCCTGAACTCTTCTACACAGCCTAAGCAAACCAACAAACTCCTTTCGTCCACTCAAAGCGGCCCAATCTCAGAAGACAACGCAGTGGCACTCGCCATGCCCTACATCAACCAATACGCAACTGAAAATGGCAGAACAATAACAAACGTGACAGCAACACTTTACGAAAACTTTAACAGGTCTTCTAGACCCGGCTGGGAAATCTATGCTTCATTTGACCGCAACTCCACCGACGACCTGCAACGCTGGACTATCGGGTACCAAGTTGTCGTTATGGCTGACACAGGCGAAATCGCGCTAAAACAAGAATACGGCATATATTAAACGCAGACCCCCTAAAGGTTTCAACATAGAACCACTAATAGGCACCAAACATGCCCGCAGTCTTTTTCAGATGCTAACAAGTCTTAAACCAGCGATCTTTTGGAAGTGGCTTAGGTTTTTTGTCGCGACGCCGAAGTCTCTTGTTTGAGCGATGGCACCTATCAAAGTGTCTCTCAACCCGATTGGTTGACGAAGACTTTTCAAGTTTCGAAACGAGGATAAATATCCCACGCTGACTTGATCGAAGCCATCATTTCTTCGCATTCTTTATCGCTCATCTTCCATGAACCTGCCAAATTGGAGATTTTAACACCCCTTTTTCCCTTTACCACTCAGACCACTAAAGAAGAATAGTTTACAATCAAAGATAAATCTACGGGCATTCAACCTACCCCTATAGGTTTCTGCATAGATATCTAACAGGCGTCGCATCTTTTTTCCCTCGTCTCTCAGCGACTTACTGACTATTTTCTAAAGCGCTTATTTCCCGCTCCCCATAAGGGGTAAGACAAAGACAAACCTAACACAGAAACAAAGAAGCCTGACTCACATGAAGGATCAGATTATAATAATCTGAACATTGTCTTCAAGTTTGCAATGTTTCTTGTGCTGAGGGTTTCTAGTTGTATCGCCTATTACAACTATACCCTTTTCTAGCTTTTGGCGATTCAAATATTCTTTAACCTGTGCAAAGCCGTATCTTATATAATCACCAATTGGTTGTTTAGTGCATAGCTTTACTTCTATTGGGATTTGTTTTTCACCAATCACGAAATCAATACGCGAGTTTTCTTTCCATGCTTGAAAACCGAATTCCGGAGTAATGTCTAACTGGGGAAAGCGACCCACTAAGTACCCTTCAAGTAATCGTTGGAGTGTTTTTTCATCCTTCAAGCCCTCCAATCTCGGAGCCATTCTGACTCCAAAATTATACACCTCATCAATAACCTGTTCGAACAGGTCTCGCTTAGTAACTTGATTCTCTATCATTACTTTTTCTAGCAGTGGCTGTTTATTAGGTACAACGAAAACAGCTTGACACCCATAGCGAATGATTTCTTCTTTACAGCTTTTCTGAATATAATCTGCGTTTAGACCATGATTGCCAAAATATTCCTTTATCACCGAAGTCAATTGACGAGGACTCAAAGGAAAAAGCTTCTCTTTTTTACCTCTGTCTTCTTGGGGGATATATATTTCGAGGGACATCCATGTATCGTCGTTAACATAGTATTTTCCGCCATCAATAGTGATTGTTTGATTCACAAAATCTATGTCGCACTTCCGCAATCGGTCAATCTGGCTCTTATTCAACTCAGACCAAAGTAAATGGAAATAGGGAGAATGCCATTGTTTTTTATAGCCCTTTTCCAGTTTGAAACAATTTTTAAAATCTGAATAGGTAACAAGCAGCTTTGGGTACGTTTGTTTCTTCTTCGGTAGTTTCGCTTTAATTTCATTTATAATATTTTCTTTATCGATTAAACCTAAAAAAGTCACAGTATTCGCTAACTCCATAGAAGTATGAAGGGTGATTTGTGTTAGCTCTCGCCCATTCACGAAGGTTGCCTTCGCCCGCGGTGTCTATCGTCAAATTACGCATAGATAGCCAATTGTTTAGACTATTCACTGCATCGCAGTAATGCTTAATCGAGTTCGGATGAAGTTGAGGTTTCCGTTCGCAAGTAAGATAGCTTCGGAATTGCTCGATGCTCTTATATGCCACACCTATTCCCTCAGGCAATCGATAAACTGAATACATCCTTGTATAGCTATCGAGTTTTTATGTATTTACGTATAACGGTACTCTTGGAACCTATGAAGCCTTCTCATCTTAAAATATCTGGCAAGAAATGTCGTTTCTTCATGTAACCATTATGATTAGAGCTTTTCAAGAATCCGTTCCTATACAAAGCCGACGAGATTGCGATTACATGTTGAGGATTTTTTTAGCCTTCTGTGCAGCCCTCTTCGCACCCTTACCGGTTATCATACCCTTCTGTACGCCATTTAGCAGCTGTAGTATCATGCCTTGTTTGACGTGTTCTACCATTTGTTGTTCGGTGATGCCGGGTAGGTTCATGCAGTTGCCGATTTTTACGTTGTGGGTGGCGATGCCGTGTTTTTTGGCTATGTGGTAGAGTTTGCTGCCGATGATGGGGTTGGTTATGCTCCAGCTGATGTATTCGATGAGGTTGTCTCGGAGGCAGTTTTTGGCGAATTCGAGGGTGTTTTGGACTTCTTCGGGGGACTCGTATTCGAGTTTGCCGTCTGTTTCCCAGGCGTTGTAGAGCATCAAAAACCCGTAGACTTTGATATGGTGCTTCTTTAACAGCTCCAGCGTGCGGACGTTGTCGGCTTGCGTGGCGTTTTTGCCGATGCCTCTAAGCACTCGGTCGTTGGCAGATTCTAAGCCGATGTGCACCAGCCAGACATGGATGTCGTGGAGGCGCTTGGCTAATTCGTCGTTGAGTTTATCGGCACGCAAGTTACTTTGGAAAACCATGCCTTTGAGGCCCAATTTCTCGATTTCGTCGCAGACTTGCAGACACCACTTGATGTCAACGTTGAAAGTGTCTGAGCGCAAATAGATTTCCCGTATACCCCTGCCATAGAGGTAGCGGACTTCTTCTGCGATGTTTTTGGGCGAGCGCTGCCGTATCCAGGGCTTCTCGAGTTTCCACACGGGGTTGCTGCAGTAGGTGCAGTAGTTGGGGCAACCGCGAATCGGCAGCAGATACGCCATGCGTTTTTTCCTGGCGACGGCGACGTCGTAGTTTTCGAAGTCGACTATGTCCCATGCAGGGAAAAAATCGATGTCTTTTAGCAGCGGGCGCACTCCGTTGTCTTTCTGCTTGTTAACGGTGCCCACGACGTCGACTATGGGTTGGCCTGCTTGGAGTTTTTGGAGCAGTTCGGTTGCGGTTTCTTCGCCCTCACCCCGAATACACACCTCAACAGCGGTGTTGTCGAGCACGTCTTGGGGGTCGATGGTGGGGTGAGCGCCGCCCGCAACCATACGCATCGGCAATCCTAATGCTTTGACTTTAGCGATGGTTTCAAAGGATAGTTCCCGTCTGGGAGTGGTAAAGGAGATGGCGTAGACGTCAGGCTCGATCTGCTTGACCTTCGCCAGGTGCTCTTCTGGGGAGAGGAAGGGCTCTAAGTAGGTGAATTCTACGTTTTGGAGGCGCGGCTTGGCGTAGCCGACTATGTAGAGGATGCCTAAATTCGGCGACTCAGTCACAGCTTCGCCTTTGGCTTCCCTTCCAAACGGCGGGTCCGCAAAAACAACTTTCAGCTTCTTTTCTTGGGGCAAGTTTTCTTTTTTCACCGAAACGCCATCCTACTACCCACTTTTCATGCAGGCGTATATATTTTGCTACCTCCTCAGCCGCGGGGTGCCCATTTGGTGGTGAGGTAACTTCTTTAAGAGAGCAAAGAAAATAACTAATTCAAAACAGAAGGAACAGAGTAACTTGGCAACCTTCCTAGTCGTGCACGCATACCTCGACATCTACGGCGGCGGCGAACGCGTCTGCCACAACGTAATCAAAACCCTCGTTAGCCACGGCCAGAAGGTTGAACTGTTAACTTTCGACTTTGACCCAG
This sequence comes from Candidatus Bathyarchaeota archaeon, assembly GCA_963702095.1. Lineage (GTDB taxonomy): Archaea > Thermoproteota > Bathyarchaeia > Bathyarchaeales > Bathycorpusculaceae > Bathycorpusculum. The sequence continues at coordinate 25,586 of OY969706.1, read as the reverse complement.
ACAGGTACAGAGACATCGTAGGCGAAGACTTCCCCAAAGAAGTCACCGTCCACTCGCTGGGCGAACGCGACCGGGTCAAGCCGCCGTTTACTATCTACAAACGCCACCGCAACTACGTCAAACTACTCAAAAAATACCGCAGCCAACTCCAATACGACTACCTCTTCTCCACCCAATCCAGCTCGCCCTTCGAACCCACCTTCCTCAACAAAGCCAAAAAAAACTTTGCCTACGTCCACTTCCCAGAAATCCACCATGACTACGCCCACGGCAGCTTCAAACGTAAACTCTACCTGTGGCTGTTTAAGCACTGGGTGGAGCAGGGCATCGGCAAGTTGGATTTGGTTTTCTGCAACAGCAACTACACCAAAGAAGCCATGATGCACCTCTGGAAAACTCACGGCGTCAAAGACCCCATCGTCGTTTACCCACCGGTTAACCTTGAGAGGTTCTGGTGCGACAAACCCCTGTCCCAGCGCCAAAAAAGAGTAGTGTATGTGGCACGGTTTATACCCGCGAAACGCCATGAAATCCTCAAACGACTGGCTGCTGACCTTCCGGAGTACGAGTTTGTAAGCGTCGGAGGCTTAATCGAGGGGGAAAAAGCCTGGTTTGAGCGATTCCAAGAAAACCTCCCATCAAACTACAGCCTAAAAACTAATTTGCCCGGCGCCGACTTGCTTAAGGTACTGCAGGATTCACGGGTTTATGTGCACCTGATGGAGGGGGAACACTTCGGCATCGCCCCAGTTGAGGGCTTAGCAAGCGGCTGCGTCACCATAGTGCATAACAGTGGTGGTATGATGGAGTTTATTCCGTCTGAGTACCGCTGGGAAACCTACGAGGACCTGAAAGAAAAAATCGTTAAGTGTATGGAAACAGCGGATGAAGACTTCGGCTGGACATTTAAGCGCCAAGAATTATGGGGTAAAATCGGGGATTTGAAACCTGAGGGATTCCAAGAAAAAATCTGGTTCCACATTAAAGATTCAGTCTAAATTAGGGGGCACCGCTAGATTCAAGATTTTACTGGGTTTCGCCGTTTTTGGAATCAAACAATTTATAGGCTGTAACGCCGCCGAAAAAGCCTGTTCTACTCAATAGCTTTAAATCAAAACGTCGCCATTAAACCATGTTGACTTGAAGGGCTGCGTAAAAAATTTATGACCCCAAGTGATGAATTGAAGCGTGAGAGCAAGCTTGGTTGACCATAAAAAAACCCGGTTTCTTTTTCATCCAAAACTAGCTAATCAAGATAGCCCTCTAAGTGGCCAAAAAAGAAAATGGTTCAGCCATGGTGCGGGCAATCGCCGGTTCGGCAGGACAACGAAGACCTTTTTGGCTGTAGCGCTGATTTGCATAGTTTTTGTCTCCATTTTCGTTTTCATGCCGAAAGAGAAACAGAACGCTAACGCCAACCCAAACCCAACCGACTCACCAAGCACCGGTCCATCCACAACACCTGGCCTGAACCCAAATCCGACGTTTCATCCGATTATACCGCCAATCATCAACCCTAGTGCCCTTCAGCCTTCAAAAACACCCGGTATAGTAGAATCAGCGCAGCCAATCAACAGTTCAACCTGGATGGCTATAGCACGGAGCGCCTGGAGCTATTATCAACTAGGAGTAGGAGTTGACGCGAAAACTGGGCTGCCATGGTCAGGTAAAGCCTCGCAATATTTTACTGATTGGGATTTAGGTGTCTACATCCAAGCGGTGGTTGACGCAGCAAAACTGGGTTTGATTGACAACAGCACATTTTCTGAAAGAATAGATAAGGTAATGACTTGGCTGGAAACACGTGAACTCAACAACGCAAGCTATCCCTACTGGTTCTACCAAGCCGATACCGGAGAAGTGTGGCATCAGAATTCTGACGTCGCAGGTTTCGTTGTTGATACCGCAGATACCGGTCGAATGCTCGTCGCCTTATATAACCTCAAAACTTACAGCTCGACATTTTCCCCGCGGGTCGATGCATTAGTTTATAACCAAAATGGCGACAGGTCTAATTACCACGCTTTGGTTCCCGCTATTAAAGCAGAAAGTCAATCCTCTACTAGCATCTACGCCTACTACGCAATAAGCGGCTTCACATGCTTCTGGCCAAGTGAACTAGCAGGTGCACCCGCACAAGTTCTAAATAACATGTTCGATCCAGACACCGGAACAGTAACAACCGACGAAGGAGTAACCTTGCCCAAAGTCAAAATAACAGGTGACCCCCTGCTCTGCGCTTATTTCGAACTCAGCAACAAAGACGCCAATCTCGGTAAGCTAGTAAACCTTACGTATTCAGCTCATGAAGCCTACTACAACGCCACTGGCAATTTCCGTGCGTTCGGGGAGGGACCAGCGTTTTCAACTGATTGGCAATGGGAATGGGTCGCCCTGCCCGATGGCCGAACTTGGAAAGCGTTAAACGATAAGGGAGAAACTCTGGGTGTTGCACCCCTAATTTACACTAAAATAGCCTGGAGCTTCTTAGCCATGTACAACACTAACTATACTAGAAGTATGGCAATTTATCTTGAACAGAAAATGCCCAGCCCTACTCCCGATGGGTATAACGAGGCTGTGGACGAAAACGGAGCAGTTCTTAACGCGTGGGGCAGCCTTACAAACGGGTTAATCTTGGATGCAGCACTATACTACACGCAAAATACCCCCTATTGAGGCGTATACAACTCAACAGGTGATAAGAAATCCTAAATCCTTCAACCACTTCTAAGGGGTATGCTGAATCGATTTTGTGGCTTCAATCACCAATGATTCGATAACGCTGAATTCATCGCGCCTCGATTCTACGCCTTGCAAATTTTTATCCTGGCTTTTCCCTATTTCATAACGTTGAATATTGGTAAAACCGATTTTTTCCAAAGTACTCTTTAAAGTTTCAAAGTCATATGTAAATTTGTGGCCCCAATTTCGAAAAGCGTTGTTAATGACAAATGCAGCTTGATACGTTTTAGCATAAGGAATGAACCTCTTAGTTGCTAGAACGATGTATCTTTTCTGTTTCTCACTTTGCTCTTTAGTATAAAGACCGATCAGAAAACTGAGGTCAGGAGTGGACAAGCGGATTTTGCCGCCAGGCGTTAGAACGCGGTGACATTCCTGCAGAACCAGCTTTCCTACTTGATATTCAAAGTGCTCTACAGTATGTTCCATCAGGATGTAATCAAACGTCTTATCTCTAAAAGGCAATTCCTTTGTTGCATCCATGTACATAACCCCCTTTTCTGGGTTCAGATCAGTGTTAAGCCAATCCCCCGGTGGGGTATGTTGAGCACTTCCAATTTGCAGTTTTCGAATCTGACAACGCTTAAGATATTTATCAGCTAAAGAGCTGTTACCAAATATTGTGCGCATCGATGCGGGAGACAAGATTCTCCTTAGGAAAAATTTTAGCCCCCGATCAAATGTTTTTGTATATATGTCATTTACTCTATCGTTCATGCTCTTTCACATCACGAAGCGGCTGATGGGGATAGAGCGATGTCGGTGCCTCCGCATCAAATCCAGAGCCAGCTTACATTAGTCACTATAATCCTTTTGTGTAGGTATTTAAGAATAGCTCGACAGTCAAATTGTCTAAGACTATCGAAAAAGCATTAAGAATCGATTGGTTAAAGTTAGATAATTAATGGCAGAGGGTTTATAACTAAAACATTTCAATAGGTTGGCAACTGAGTATTCGATGATAAAACTTCGAATCGACGTCGATTACCCCTACACTTCAAGAGCAAAAAGCTTCCTCTACATAGCCCTGCGAATCAAAAGCTCAAGAGGCAACGATTACCTAAGAAACGCCCGCATAATGGCACAAATGATTAACGAGTCGCATAAAGAAGTTAGAGCATACTGGTTTTTTACGCCCTACACTATCCCAGACAAACGTCTGCTTGACTTCTTAGACCCAAAAAAGCATGAGGTTGCATTGCATGTCGTAAACAAACCCTTCGAAGAATGGAAGACTCTGCAAGAAAAAACCAACCGCAAAGTCCAATACTACACCATTCACGGGACAGAACGGAAGCTCGCCAGATTGCTTTGGGGGCGCAAACCCAACCAATCCCAAGTCGCCATCCCCGCTGATTTTACGTTAAAATCCTTCCACGATGAACCGCCCCTAACCATGAGTTTGGACCGTGAAAGATACCTTCGCGGCTATGAGCAGGTGGTAAAACAGGTCCATGACTGGATTAATCAAGGCGTCGTTATGTCTATGCATCCAGAGTGGCTTTTTGAAGCTAGGCAGAAAACGCAGAGGGGCCTTTCTATGACGCGTTGAAAACTATGCTGGAAGTCGACGTAGACATTGAAACGCTAAGCATACGGAAAACAGTCGGAGTAAAAATCGCTCGGGATTTCAGGGAATATTACAAAAACATTATTCCAACCGACATTTTCCTCTCCAAGCTGAGGTTAAGGAACTTAGATATCTTTACATTTATTGAGCGGAAATGGTGCTGCCCCATCCCTAATCCACCGGCGTCTTGGGTAGAAACAGAAGACAACATTGGGCTTCTGGAAATAAAGGACTATGAAACATGGTGGAACGCCATAGGCAAAAAAACCCGAAACATGGTACGCAAAGCCGAAAAAGACGGTGTCTCCGTCTCCGTTGTCTCCCAAAGCGACCAGTTGGCAGAGGGTATATGGAAAATCTATAATGAAACGCCGATTCGGCAGGGACGCGTTTTCCCTCACTTCGGCGAATCCCATGAAACAGTTGCCGCTAACATGTATGCCGAAAAAAACTCCACTTTCATCGGTGCCTTCATCGGAGACGAATTGGCAGGTTTTATCCAGATATTGCATGGTGATGAGATAGCTGTTTTATCTAACATTCTTTCGATGCAGAAGTACTGGGATAAATCTGTAAACAATGCGCTCTTAGCCAAAGCCGTAGAGGTCTGCGTAGCTAAAGGCGAGCGTTGGCTCATGTATGGACGCATAGGCAATCACCCCTCTCTCGACAAATTCAAGAAGAACAACGGCTTCTTCAAGTATCCTATAACTCGCTTCTATGTGCCCCTCACGTCAGAGGGTAAATATGCTATTAAACTGAGGTTGCACCGTGAACTCAAAGATGCCTTGCCCGAATCCATCAAGTACCCGCTTCTTCCCGCAGTAAACTGGGTCAGCCGAACCAAAACCAAAGCTAAACTCGCATTGAAAAAAGCCTAACGAATACCTAGGAAAGCTTGATTAGCCCAAAAACAGTAAGCTACCTTAACCGGATGGCGCGTATGGCAAAATTCCTCGTTGTTCACCCTAATCTCGATATTTACGGCGGCGGCGAAAGAGTTTGCCACCACATCATCAAAGCCCTTGCTGCCCACGGTCAACAGGTGGAGCTGTTAACTTTCGATTTTGATAAGGACCATTATAGGCAAATCATCGGGGAACCATTGCCCAGCGGCATCTCGGTTCATACCTTAGGCAAACGCGATATCGTAGAGGCAGACCCTCCGCTTTCAATGTACAAACGAAGGCGAAACATAGCTAGGCTTCTAAAGAGATACAAAGCCACCGCAGACTACGATTATACTTTCAGTACACAAACCCTCTCAGCATTTGAAGTTGAACTATTCAAAAAAACAAAGAAAAATATCGCTTACGTGCATTTCCCAGAAATCCCCGACTACTACGCCCATTACAAAACCACAAAGAAAATGTATTGGTGGCTCTACAAGACGCAGCTTGAACGCCACATAAACCAACTAGGGTTAGTGTTCTGCAACAGCAGCTACACCAAAGCAGCTATCCAAAAATACTGGGGCAAACTTGGCATCGAAGAACCAATCGTTGCTTATCCACCGGTTGAGGAGCCGTTTTGGTCAAAAAAACCCCTAACTGAAAGAGTCAACCGCGTGGTCTATACAGCCCGGTTTGTTCCCCTAAAAAGGCATGAGATACTAAAGCAGTTGGCAGTGGATTTTCCCCAGTTACAGTTTGTTAGCGTCGGCTTGCTTAGGGATACAGAGCAGGCATGGTTTGACGGGTTCTCGAAGAATCTGCCCGCCAACTACACGGTTAAACCGAATCTGCCTGAAAAAGAGTTAATCAGTCTACTGCAGAATTCAACCGTTTACTGTCACCTCATGGAGGGCGAACACTTCGGCATTGCACCCATGGAGGCGTTGGCAAGCGGCTGCATAACATTGGTTCATAACAGCGGCGGCAGCGGAGATTTCATACCTCAGGAATACCGCTGGAATACGTTAGAAGACCTTAAAGAAAAAATAGGCAAACTGGCGGATTCACGTTTTAGCGTTGAAGCGTGGAGCATGAAGAAAAAGCTGCTACAGCAAAAGATTGCGGTTTTGAAGGCGAAGAATTTTGAGGAGCAGATTTGGGTTAACGTAGAAGCGCTGATGCAGCAAACCAAAAACTGAAAGGCTGCTTCGTCAGTAAATTAATAAGCCCCTGCCTTAAACTTCCTTCTGTGACAAGCGATGATTTCAGGCTTTATGGTCCTTAAAAACGTCGTTAAAACAGGTTACCCCTTCGTGGAGGCAATAGCGGCTAGTTTACCGATTTGCGATGAGCTATTGATTTCTGAAGGCTACTCCACCGACAGCACTTTTGAATTGGTGGAAAAAATCGCCTGCCTCAACAAGAAAGTCAAAGTGTACAGGCAGCAGTGGCCCACTACTCGAAGTTACAGTGCCATCGCAGAAGTAACCAACCATGTACGGGCTAAATGCAGCGGAGACTACCTCTTTTCCATACAAGCCAACGAAATCATCCACGAAGACAACGTTGAACTTATCAAGGCCCTGCCTGAAATCCTCCCCCAAGTCAACACTTTCAGCTTCCCATTTATTCACCTAGTTAGAGACAGGCGTTTCTACGAGGACTTCCGGTTGCGCTTCTCCAAAAACCTCAAAGACATCGTGGCCGTCTGCGACGCCTGGACGCTGGGGCTAAGCAGTGATTTTACCAAGTCAGAAACCCGCAAATGCGCCACCCACCCCCGAAGACTAAAACAATACATCAACAAGGGCATAGAATGGACCTACGCACTCCAAGCGGAATCACCCCTTTCAAGAGCAATCTACCTGCCTAAACCCATCTATCGGTACTGGGCGCTGTTTCCAAGCGACTTTCTTGAGAAATGCCAGAAGCATATTGAGATGTTTGGGCTTGAGAGCCTCCGAGGCGTAATTGAAGCTCTCAAGGGTGATGTGGATACGCCTGAGGTTTTCTGGCAGAAAGCCGCTAAAATACGCCGCGACGAGTTAGGCTTCCATTACCCTGACGCTTTGGGGGCAGTTAAATTTGAGGATCACCCAAAACTTGTTCAGAGTTTGCTAGCTGACTCTTCATTGACGAGTTACCGTGTACGAGAGGAAGTGCTGGAGTCAATAAAGGATCTCTAACGGTAACGAGCAACGGCTTTTTCAAAAATGGCTTCCATCTTTTCAGCGTAGACTTCCCAGGTCAGGTTATCCTTGACGTATTCATACGCGCAAAGCCCTACTTTGCGCCCTAGCTCTGGGTCAGCTATCAACTTTTCAATCAAGCCAGCCATGTTCTGTGGGTTCGGTTCATCAAAAACAAAGCCGTTTTCCCCATTCCTAATGATCTCCGACACTCCCGCTTTTCTAGAAACAACCACGGGTTTAGAATTCGCCATAGCTTCTATAACCACTAATCCCCAAGTTATTTCGGCGGGAAAAACAAAAACATCGCATGCAGCATAAAGGCTGGCTAATTCCTCATCGGAGCAGTCCTGAAAAAACATGATTTTTTGGTCTACGCGCAACCTTTTGCTTAAATCAATCAGTTCCTCCCGTGGACCCTGACCGACCAGAACCAACTTTACGTTATCGAATTTTTTTGACAGATAATGCAGCGCCGTTATCGCGTCGCTTTGCTTCTTGTCACGGGCAATGTTAGCGACTTGTAGAAGCACAAAATCCCCTTCAAGCCCATACTTCGCTCGCACAGCTTCGCCTGAGGCTTTACGGAACAAATCAAGAGTGATGCCCGGTCGCACTATCTGGGATGATCTGCCATATGCTTTTTGTATGCGCACGCTGTCTGCTGAGGAATTAGAAACTATGGTTTCAATGTAATCTACGGCTGTTTGGTCGAACAGTTCATAGAGGGGCAGGTTGATTTTTCCTAAGCCTCTGTGCTGTTTGGAGTCTGAATAGTAGAATGGCGGTTCATTGCAATTCCACACGATGGGGGCATTGAGTTTTCTTTTTGCAAAGTAGGCAGCCCACTCGGTTGGAGCGTTGTGATTGTTGATTAAATCGAAGCCTTTAGGGATTTTTTGTGCCATGTAAACCATTGAGGGAAATTCCGCTGTGTACCCACGGAACCGTCCGGCTAAGCGAGTGCTGAATGAGCGTTTTTGAGTGCTACTGAGGACTGCTTGGACGAATGGAGCTTTTACAACGTTGATTTTTAATTTGTTTGCCAGTTCAGGGAAGCAATTTTCGTTTTGGGCACAGGTGAAAATCTCTATTTCGTGCCCTTTCTGCTGCAGTTCGGTTGCCAGGATGAGGATTTGCCGTTCAGCGCCTCCCCTCCAGGTTAGAGACGGATGCAGCATAGCGATTCTCATTTAACCAAACCCTCTCCAAATCAAGCATTCACTGTTTGCTTCATTTTTAATGTGGGCACTCAAGTTAAATATCTATAGGAAACCAAAAAGTACACTCACCGACTACGCGTTAATTATGCCGATGACTAAACCGTTGGCGGCTGGAAAAGGCGCATCATACCTGCTGTTTTCAATGTCCTCCCAATCCGTTTGCCTCCAGAGGTCATCCGCTGAAATCCGCTTCATGCAAAACACCTTAGTAAAACCTATCTGGCGATTTTTCATTAAGGCATCAAGGTTTGGGTTGGCGCCGACTGGAAAAGTGAAAACCAGCATGCCTCCTGGATTTAAATGGTGCTTTAGATTGTTTACCGCCTGTAACGTTTTTTCTGGAGCATCAAGTTTGGCTTCTTTTTTATCTGGGTTTTCATCCCATCCTACGTGCTCTAGGGTTGAAATGCTAATTATTAAGTCGTACTTTCCAAGCTCGAGATTTACTATATCTTGGTTTATGACACCTTTACCCTTCTCATACTTATCGACGATATCGTGGGGAAAACTGTAGTAGTGCTGCAGAACATTCCCGAATTCGAGCACCCGTGCGTTTGGATGATTCTTGATGATTTTCCAAACGATGGGAATTTCAACGGTCCGCTCGTTTTGCCAGGTGGGGTTGTATTTATGGTAGAAATACCTGTATTTAGCGCCGTCCAATGTGAACGGTTTCCATGACTTAATCAGTCGGAAACGCCACAGGCTCTGGGATAACTTTAGCTGCCGCTTGATTTCGTCTGCACTAACGTTTAGGGCGGACAGGATGCCTTTTTGTTTGGCGACTGTTAAGGTTCTTGCGAAGGGCTTGCGCATTTCTCAATATCCTTATGTAATTGGTACTTTTTTCGCCGCAGCCGATTTAAGGATTCTGCAGTGAGAATAGTAATTGGTGTTCCTTGGTTTATGCAGTTGCACATTTCACAACAAAAGTTCAGCCAAGTAATCCATGAGTTCGGTTTTTGTTTTGACGCCTCGGAAGATGGCTTTGCCGCTGGTGTAGAGCCTAAAAGAGCGACCCTCAAACGTTAACTCAAAAATGATGCCTGCAATCGTGTTTTTGAGTGTGGCTTTCTTCATTATGTTGGCGATGGCTTCGTCTTTTTTTTCGTATTTGAAGTTAACTATGACGTCGCTTTCTGCTCCACAGGTGCCTTCAATGCGCGAGACATAATCAGCGACCGTAGACATTAGGCTTTATCTATCTCCCCTAAGACTTCAATGAAACGGTTTATTTCTTCTTTAGTGTTATAGAGGTAGAAACTTGCCCGGGCTGACGACTGAATCTTGAAAATCTCATGCAGGGGCTGGGCACAGTGGTATCCGCTACGCAGTGCAATGCCGAATTCGTCGAACAACGCGGCTGCTTCGTGGGAACTTAAGCCTTTGACGCTGAAGGGTATGATGCCGCATTTCTTGGACACGTCGCTGGGTCCGTAGAGAGCTATGTTGCCGCGTTCTCTTAGGCGGCGGTAAGCATACTGTGTGAGTTCTTTTTCGTGACTAAACACATTCTGCATACCCAAACCCTCAAGGTATTTCACGGCGGCGCCCAAGCCGACTGCACCAGAGATGTTGGGTGTGCCCGCCTCGAACTTCCAGGGCAACTCGTTCCATGAAATGCTGCAGTGACCGCTCTGCACAGAGACTTCCTTGATCATTTCGCCGCCGCCTTGAAAAGGCTCCATCTTCTGCAGCAGCTCTTTTTTGCCGTACAAAACACCGATGCCTGTTGGGGCAAGCATTTTGTGTCCTGAAAACGCCAGGAAATCCATGCCTATGTCTTGCACGTCCACGGGCAGGTGAGGCACGGATTGGGCTCCGTCCACCAGCATCAAAGCGCCGTTGTCATGGGCTGCTTTGGTTATGCGTTTGACATCGTTTATGACGCCGGTGACGTTTGAGACTTGGCTGAGGCAGCAGATGCGGGTTTTCTTTGTTATTTTGCTCTCGAAGTCCTCGTAGTCGAGTGTGCCGTCGTCGAAGACGTTGGCGTATTTGACGGTGAACCCTCTACATTTAGCGATGAGTTCCCAGGGCACTATATCACTGTGGTGCTCCATCAAAGATACCAGGATTTCGTCGCCTTCGCCTATCTTGTTGCAGCCCAATGAATGGGCGACTAAGTTGATGGCTTCAGTTGTGCCACGCACAAATACGACTTCACTTGAAGATTTAGCGTTGACGAATCTGGCGGTGCCTTCCCGTGATTGCTCATAGAGCTCCGTTGCCTCCATGCTGAGTGTGTGGACGCCTCTATGCACGTTGCCGTTGTGGTTTGTGTAGTAGTCGACTATGGCGTCGATGACTTGACGTGGCTTCTGGGTTGTAGCTGCGTTATCAAAGTAGATGAGGGGTTGACCGTTGATTTTCCTTGATAAAATGGGAAAGTCGCGGCGTATGGCTTGAATGTCCACGGTTACTTTTCTGCCTCAGGTTTTAGCCTCTTCGATAAGGTTTTTGCCAATTCTTCCTCTTCGAGCGCCTGCTTCTCCTCGAAAGTGTGGTCTACAGGCAACCAACTTGGGTTCAGAGCGCCCTTCTGCGTGAAGTATTGGCGTATTGCGCGTTTGAGTGCGCCGACGGCGAGGATGCCGCAGTGGAATTTGACGCTGGGCAAGCCGCCGATGGCTTCAGTGACCTTTTGCCAAGTAATGTTTTTCCAGGCGTCCTCCAGCGTTAAGCCCTTTACCATTTCGGTGACTATGCTGCTGGTGGCTATGTTTGCGGCGCATCCGTAGCTTTCAAACTGCGCCTTCTCGATAACCTGTTTTGCCTCGTTGATTCTGAGGTAGAAGGTGATCATGTCTCCGCATGCAGGGTTGCCTGCGACTGCGACGACGGTTGCGTCTTCCATTTTGCCCAGGTTTTTGGGGTTACGGAATAAATCCATGACTTTAGGGTTGTAAGGTAAGGGTATACGTGACATGTTTAATGCACTCCTGTTGAGCCAACTATCCCTCTTATACGGTTCACAGCTGATGGTAAAACCTCTAAAACGTAGGCTATATCCTCTTCTGTATGGTTTCTGGTAACTTTCATGAGGATGCTGCCATGTGCCTCCTCGAATATGCGTCCGATGGCAATGAGCACGTGGCTGGGCTGCAATAAGCGGCGGCTGCATGCGCTTCCGCTGGATACGTAGACGCCTTTGAGGCTGAGTTCGATGGTTAAGGCTTCGCCTTCGGCGCGTAGGATGCTTATGTTGGCGTTGTCGGGGCTGCGTTTATCGCCTTTTGGACCGTTAAAGCGTAGGTCGGTTAGTTCGGCGAATATGCCCTCTACGAGTTTATCTCTTAACATGCGCATTTTTGCGACGTTGGCGTCGAAGTCTGTGAATGCCAATTCGGATGCTTTGGTGAAGCCCACGATTAGCGGTGTGTTTTCGACTCCTGGCCAAAGCTTCTGGGTGCCGATTTGTCCTTCTATGATGCGTTCAAGGTTGACGCCGTCTTTTACGTACAATGCGCCCATGCCTCGGGGACCCTGAATTTTAAAGCTGCTCACCGTTGCCAAATCCACGCCTAAGCTCTCTACGTTTAGGGAGATTCTGCCGTAGGCGTCTGAAGCGTCGGTGTGGAAGAGTGCTTGTGGGTTTTTGGCTTTGACGATGTCGATGGCTTCTTTGAGGGGTTGGATGGTGCCGATTTCATTGTTAACGCTTGCAATACTGACAAGGACCGTGTCGCTGTCGACTGCTTCTTTGAGTATTTCGAGGTTGACAAATCCTTCGCGGTCTACAGGGATTTTTTGGGTGACGAAGCCGAATTTGCCCATCATCTCTGCAACCTGCAACACATTTATGGGTTCGATTTCGCTGATGACAATTTTTTTACCCTTGGCCTTCTGCAGAAAGCAGCTGCCCATGATTGCGAGGTTGTTGGCTTCGGTTTCGCCTGGTGTGAAAGTGATTTCTTCGGCATTTTTGGCGCCGAGGTAGCGGCTGATTTTTGTGAAGCAGCCCATCAAGGTTTCAAAAGCTTCCCAGCCGGGTTTATGGGTTAATGTGGGGTTGCCGTAGGCTTTTTTGTTCCAGTAGGGTGCCATGGCGCCGACGACTTCTTGGGGCACTATGCTGCTGTTTTCGTTGTCAAGGTACACTTCGTGGGTGATGCCTTCGTGTAGTTTGAGGAGTTCTTTGACGTTTTCAACCATACAATATCCTACCATAAGTGTCGCGGATAGATAACTCGCCACTCTGATAGTGCAAGTTCAACTAAAAAAACATAACCACAAAACAAATCAGAAGTAACCGCCGTACCAATGGCGGATTTCAATATTATAGGAGGGTATTGACTTGCCTGTTAAATGTTCCAAAAAAGAACAGGAAAAAACATTCAAGCCACTAAAAACCCTAATAACCCCGCATTTCATACTTAGCGTCAATCAAAGTTATCGGCGAAGTCAAATTGAAGATTGCAGAGTTACCCATCCCCGACTCAGTAAAGGAAGTCCTCACAACTCAGGGCATTTGTGAGTTGTTTCCGCCCCAAGAGGATTGTATACGGGCAGGAGTGCTAGAAGGATGCAACATCGTGTTGGCGAGCCCCACCGCGTCGGGCAAAACTTTGATCGCTGAACTCTGTGCGCTCAAGCATGTTTTGGAGAGGGGAGGCAAAGTCATTTACCTCTCGCCGCTGCGTGCGTTGGCAAGCGAGAAATACGAGGAATTCAAAAAGTACACTGACATTCAAAAACCCGGTGGCGGCAAAGTGTCGGTTGGAATCAGCACCGGCGACTTCGACACCGCCGACAACTGGCTCGCCCGCTACGACATAATAGTCACCACCAACGAGAAAGCGGATTCGCTTCTGCGGCACCGAGCCAAATGGATGGACAACATCAGCGCCGTCGTAGCCGACGAGGTGCATCTGCTAAACGAAGCCGCCCGTGGACCCACCCTAGAGATTGTATTGGCGCGGCTGATGCAGTGCAACCCCCACATCCAAATCCTCGCCTTGAGCGCTACCATAAACAACGTGGATGAAATCGCTGGGTGGCTAAACGCCAAACACATCGTCACCACATGGCGCCCCATTAACCTAAAAGAAGGCGTCGTCCTCCAAGATGAGGTGCAGTACCGCAACGGCGAATCACGCAAGATAGAGCAGGAAACCCGCTTAACCGTCGTCAACATGGTACTAAACACCCTGCGCAACGGCGGGCAAGCACTGATTTTTGCTTCCACACGCAAGAACGCGGTTTCTGCTGCGAAAACCGTCGCCAGTCACATGGATAAGGTGCTGGTACCCAAGTCAGGCTCAAAAATCGTCAAGAAAAGCCTCGAAGAGCAAACCAAATGCGCACTGGAGAAAGAGGCGGATAAAATCCTTAATGCTGGGGAGCATACGCAGATGGGTGACGAGCTTGCTGAGTTGGTGCGCTGCGCCGTCGCCTACCACCATGCGGGGCTGTCGGGACCGCACCGAAAAATCATCGAGGACGCGTTTAAAGAACGCAAAATCAAGGTTTTAACCGCCACACCCACACTTGCTTGGGGCGTCAACCTGCCCGCACGCACAGTCATCATACAGGACTACCGCCGTTTCGAAGCCGGCTTGGGCAACTACCCCATAAGCGTCTTGGACTACAAGCAGATGGCGGGCAGGGCTGGGAGACCGAAGTACGACAAATTCGGCGAATCCGTCTTAATCGCCAAAACAGCTGACGAAGCCGACTACCTCATGGAAAGCTACGTCCTCGCCAAACCCGAACGCATCTGGTCACGCCTAGCAGTTGAGAAAATCATCCGCACCCACGTCCTCTCCACCATCGCCAGTGACTACGCCCACACCGAAGAAGGCATCTACGCGTTCTTCCGCAAAACCTTCTACGCCTACCAATACGACGTAAAAGCCATACAGAGCGTCATCGCCAAAATACTGCGTTTCCTCCACGACGAAGAAATGATCTGCGTAGTAGGCGACCAAATCCTCGCCACCAAATTCGGCAAACGCATAAGCGAACTCTACATCGACCCCCTAAGCGGCGTCATCATCCGCGATGCACTACAAACCAAGCCGCCGGTTCTAAGCGAATTCAGTCTTCTCCAATTAATCGCACATACGCCGGACATGGGACCCATTATGCGACCATATCAACGTGAAGTAGACAAGTTATCGGTGGTGCTTGAGGAGCACAGGGAGGAACTCTTAGTTGAAGTTCCAGAACAAGCTGGGGACTATATTGGCTTTGCAGAGTTTTTGGGCGAAGTAAAAACCGCAATGGTTCTCAACAGTTGGATAGAGGAAACCCCTGAAGACAAGATCATGGAACGCTTCAATGTGCAACCCGGCGACTTATACCGCACAATAGAGAACGCCAAATGGCTGCTACACGGCATTGAAGAGCTTTCGCCTGTTGTCGCCAAAAACAGGGATATAACTGCACTGGGCACTGAACTGGTCGAGCGGGTATCTAAGGGTATTAAGAAGGAACTCTTGCCCATAGTTGCCTTGGAAGGCGTTGGCCGGGTCCGTGGACGCAAAATATTCAATTCTGGATACCAAACCGTGGCTGACTTAAAACATGCCTCAATCGACGAGTTAACCGCATTGGTAGGTCCTGCGTTAGCTAAGAAAATCAAGGAGCAAGTGGGCGGCTACGTCAAAAAAGACGAGTGGGAAAGCCTCTCATCTGCTGCTAAAGCGCCCGAGCAGGCCCAGCAGAAAGGGCTATTTGACTTCTAAGCGCCTTTAGCGAATTTTTCTGCTTGCTTAACTGCGGTGCCGAGGTAGTTTTTGGGGTTGAGTGCCGTATCGATTTCTTGCTCCGACAGTGTGCGGCTGACGAGTTTGTCTTCGAGGAGCGTCTGCTTGAAGGGTTTGTGTTCTGACGGCGCTTTTGATGGTGAGTTGCCGTAGAAGTTCATGTGCGTCCTGTCGGTTTACGCCTTTGTGGGCCAGCGTCATCATGACTGATTCCGACATTGCACGTCCCTCGGTGACGGAGAGGTTCTTTAGCATGCGGTCGCTGTCTACGCGAAGGTTTGCGGTGATGTTAACCATGAGGCTTAGGATGTAGTCAAGCAGTATTGCGGATTCGGGGAGGATGAAGCGTTCCGCAGAGGACTGGGTTAAGTCGCGTTCATGCCAAGTCACCATATCCTCCAACGCAGGCACCTCGAGACTACGCACTATCCGCGCTAAGCCGCAGACACGCTCGCAGGTTTCAGGGTTCTGCTTGTGGGGCATGGTACTGCTGCCAACCTGTTTTTTCGCTTCGAAAGACTCGAAGACTTCCGCGATTTCGGGACGCTGCAACTCGCGGATTTCCGTGGCAAAATTCTCCAGTGAAGTGGCGATCATGGCGTAGATTGAGATGAGTTCGGCGTAGCGGTCGCGCTGCACGATCTGTGTGGATATCTCCGCTGCGTTTATGCCCAGCCGCTTCATCACCAACGCCTGGATTTCGGGTGCGTGCTCGCCCAGTCCTGCCTGTGTCCCCACTGCACCGCTGACTTTGCCAGCGACCACACGCTTTTTGCATTCGTCTAACCGCTGGAGATGGCGGTTGACTTCATAACCCCAGACCGCAAACTTGAAGCCCAAAGTGATGGGCAAAGCGTGTTGCCCGTGGGTTCTGCCGATCATGACGGTGGCTTTGTGGGTGCTGGCTTGTTTTTGGAGCACCAGTTTGAATTCTGCCAACCTTTTTTCGATGACGGCTATGGAGTCTTTGAGTTGCAGGGCGTTGGCGGTGTCTACTATGTCGTAGCTGGTTGCGCCCAGATGCACATAGGCGCCGCTTGGCGCCACACTGTTCCGAGAGGGCGCGGACGAGTGAGGCGATGTCATGTTTGATTTCTTTCTCGATAGCTTTGACACGGTTGACTTTGACGTATTTGGTGGATGCCTTCTCCGCGATTTTTTCGGCGTCTGCTCTGGGGATGTTGCCTACTTCGGCATGCGCCAGTGCCAACGCAGCCTCCACATCTAAAAGCTTCTGCACTCGGGTTTCTTCGTCGAAGATCTTAAGCATCTCAGGCGTACCGTAGCGCCCTGTGTCTATGGGTAAGATTGGCAAGTGAAATGTTCCTCAGCCACATGGTATTGGCGATTAAAGATTAATGTTTTTTGAGTTAAAAACAGTTAATCCAGCTTTTCCTCTAAACAAGCGTTCACTTAATAGTTATAAGCGGGGCTGAGACTAGCTCAATGAGGTTTTTACATGAAAGTCAAATTATTAGAAAACGGTCCCATAATGCTTGAATCAAAAGGCGAAGCAAAACTTACCCAAAACGGCCAAGAAAAAACAATCACAAACCCCAAAGTGATGCTCTGCCGCTGTGGCCAAAGCAAAAACATGCCCTTCTGCGACGGAGCCCATGCCAAAGCCAACTTTAAAGCACCCGCAGGCGAACTGGAAGTCTAGTTGGAAAGCAACTGCTAACCAACTTTTTCCTTATTTTTCAACTTAAGATTAATGTTTGAGGATGCCGTAGGTTCTGTGTGTTTATAGATGAAGATAACCGCGGCAATCCTAGACAAAAATGGCGGCAACGCAGTTAACCGAATGCTTGATTTACTCCACAGCTACGATGTGAGGCAGCTTCTGCACTTCGGCGTGGTACTGCCACAGAAGAGCATCACCGAGAAGAGCATAGGCATCCTCAATCGCCAGGGCCTTGAGTCGCCGGTGATTTTGGGATGTGCCAGCACCCGCCCCATCGCAGGCAGCACCTACGATTTTCTGCAACTCGACGACTCCGCGGTTGCGTTGGAAGGCAAAATCTACTCGCCCATCCCAAAAACCGCCCTAACCGAGCAACTCGTCAAAGAACCAGCGCACTGCGAAAACTCCCTGCAAACCCTAATAGAGCAGGCAGACGGCGACTATGCGTTTTGGATGCTAAAAGAAGGTTCCATAGCGGCGGGACGTGACCCCATCGGGGTGCAGCCGCTGTATTTCGGCGAAAACAGCGACATCGCCGCTTACGCCACCAACCGCACTGCGCTGTGGAGGCTGGGTATCGCTAATCCGCAGTCTTTTCCGCCGGGAACCCTTGGCTTCGCCGACAAGGACGGCTTCAAATTCAAACCAGTCAAAACCCTAACCTACACCCCGCCAAAGCAAGTAACGTTAATTGATGCCGCAGACACACTGCAGGCGCTTCTTGTGAAATCTGTCACCCGTCGGGTTCACGACCAAAAAGAGGTGGCGGTGGCTTTTTCAGGCGGCTTGGACAGCAGCGTCGTTGCCCACTTAGCCAAAAAATGCGGCGTCAAAGTCGAGTTGCTCCACGTCAGCCTCGAAAACCAGCCTGAAACCGAAGAAGCCATCGAAGCCGCGGAAGCACTAGATTTGCCCATGCAGATTCACCTCTACAAGGACTCTGATGTCGAAGCGGCATTGCCCAAAGTGGTGGAGCTCATCGAGGAAGCTGACCCCGTCAAAGCAGCCATCGGCGTGTCCTTTTACTGGGCAGCACAGCAGGCATCAGAAGCCAAGTACAGGGCTCTGTTGGCGGGGCAAGGCGCAGACGAGTTATTCGGCGGCTACCAACGCTACGTCACTGAAGCCTGCAACGGCTACACTGAGAGAGCCCGTCGAACGATGTTCAAAGACGTAGTCTCCATCCACGAGAGCAACTTGGAGCGGGATCTAAAAATCACTGGCTTCCACGACGTGGAGTTGCGGTGTCCCTTTGCCTCGTATGCCATAGCCGAGTTCGCGCTTGGTTTGCCGCTGGAATGCAAAATCGAAAACAAACCCGACACCCAGCGCAAACTAGTGCTGCGCCAAGTCGCCAGAAACCTCGGCATCCCAGCTGTCATTTCAGACAAGCCCAAGAAGGCGGTGCAGTACTCCACAGGCATAAACGACGCTGTTAAGAGGATAGCGAAGAAAAATGGCAAACCCGTCAACGAGTATATTGGGGAGCTTTTTGAGCGCGCAAAGGGCTAATCGATTCTTGAAATGATGTGTTGAGGAAAGATAGGCGATACATGCTTTCACACACATCCAATCCGCTTCTGCATGGAACCATGCACAGCGTGTGGAGGAAAACGCACTTCCCACACTATAACAGATGCAGAAAACCAATGCAAACTCAAAAAGCAGCCTCATCCTCAAACAGTCTTGCGGTGCCCCGCAAAACGCCACACCCACACAAAAAGAAAAAGCGGTTTAAGGCGTTAGCCGGACGCGGTCTCTGGGGTAGAGGGTGACTTCACGGATGTTCTTTATATCCGTTAAAACCATTGTCAACCGCTCTAAACCAATCGCCCAACCCGCATGCGGAGGCATACCGTAATCAAAAGCCTGCAAGTGCATCTTAAACGAGTCGGGGTTTAAGCCTTTTTCTTGGAGGCGCTCTATAAGCTGGTTTTTGTCGCAGATACGTGTGCCGCCCGAAGTTAACTCGATGTAACCGTACATTAAATCGAAGCCTTCGCTGACTTCTGGGTTGTCGTCACGTGGCTTAATGTAGAAGGCTTTGGCGTGTGTGGGCCAGTCTGTGACGAAGTAGAAGTAAGGATGGATTTTTCCCAAAACGCGGAAAGCATCTGTGGAGATGTCTTCGCCCCACGGAATATCCACGCCGTTTACTTTGAGGTCGGCTAGCACCTGCGTGTATGTAAAGCGTTTGAACGGGAGCTCAGGAACTTCTAAGTTGTGGCCTAAAACTGCGAGTTCCGCTTGACATTTTTCCTTAACCACGCCAAACGTATGGTTGATGACTTGCTCAAGCAACGCCATAACGCCGTCAGCGTCAGTAAACGCCACTTCAACATCAACAGAGGTGAACTCGCTAAGATGCCGCCGCGTATGGGATTCTTCAGCACGGAAAAATGGACCGACCTCGAACACTTTTTCGAAGCTAAGCGTCAACTCTTCTTTGTAGAGCTGGGGGCTCTGGGCAAGGTACGCCTTCTGCCCGAAATAGTCGATGCTGAAGAGTTCTGCGCCGCCCTCAGTTGCTGAAGCGATTATGCGTGGACTGTGTGCTTCCAGAAAGCCCTTATCGAATAGGAAACTGCGTATGGCTTGGAGTGCCACATGCTGGATTTTGAATATGGCCAAACTTGACTCCAAGGTGAGGTCGAGTGGGCGTGCGTCTAAGCGTACTTCGATGTTGGCAGGGGTTTTGCCCGTGATGTCGATTGGCAGCTGCTCGGTTGCGGTGCTGAAAACTTTGATGGCGGACGGGACTACTTCGACGCCGCGTTTGGTCATGTTGGTTTTTTTAGCGGTGCCCTTGACGGCTAAGCTGAAGCGTTTCTGGAGTAAATCAGATTTCGCTAAAACCTCGGGGGCGACGCGTTTCTTGGGGATGGTGATTTGGACTGTGCCCTCGCGGTCCTGGAGGATGATGAAGCGTAATCCGCCTAAGTCTCGGACTTCTTGAACCCAG
This sequence comes from Candidatus Bathyarchaeota archaeon, assembly GCA_963702095.1. Lineage (GTDB taxonomy): Archaea > Thermoproteota > Bathyarchaeia > Bathyarchaeales > Bathycorpusculaceae > Bathycorpusculum. Next base: position 5,610 of record OY969706.1, on the reverse strand, counting down.
CCGAAAACGGTAACTTCTTGCCCATCGAGTTCGGGTGTCACTTGGCTAGTATAATGAGTTCTAACCCAGTCGCCGATAGAGTCCAAGTTCATCTGCAGCCAACTCCTTTTAATCTGCGATTTCTACACGGAGAGACATTTTACGTGTTTTACTAGCGATTTCTTTGAGAGCTTTAAGGTCCATTGGCAATTGTGCGCCGCGTTTGCGTCTTAGGATTACTCGGGTTTCAGTGGTTCCATCTGGGAGCCAGATGGTGTTGATGGTTAAGATGCTGAATGGTACGAAGAGGTCTTCGAGAAATTTGCGGTCGTCCACACCATGTTCTAGGACACGCACGTTTTTGTTGGTTTCATCGCTTATGGTTTTGACGATTTTGCCGCCGTAGCCTAAAAGTTTAGGGACATCTCCATGTCCGACGAGTATGGCTAACGTTCTTTCAACCTCAACTGCTTTGTAGAAGCAGACGTTTTGCAGGGAAGGATACTTCTCTTCTAGATTGAGCAGTAAACGGGCGATTTTCAGGTCTAAGTCACTGATTTCGCCAGCCTTCACTTTAGCTGAACACTTCTGGCATAATATGCCGCTTTTGAGGCAGAAACTGCAAAGTTCTGTTTTCATGTAAGAGCCGTTTCCTGCAAAGAAGGAGATCCGCTTGTGCTGTGACTTAACGCATCAACGTAATTATTATCGTGCTAACGTTGGTGGAGCTTTGACTGCCTTCGTCTTGGTCTTGCGGTTGGAACTGATCAGTTCCGATGCCGATGCTTTTGATTTTGGCATCTGGTAAGAACCTGTGTCGAACTACTTCTGCTACGTCGATGGCTCGGCTGATGCTTCTACCGCGTGCTTTTATGTTGACTTCTTTTGCGCCGCCATGGAAAAAGGTGATGACTGCTAGGACATAGTTCATGATTGGTTTTTTGCCGATAAGGACTGCGTTGGTGTTTTCTGTCACGGTTCCGCTTCACTCCTAGTTTACTTTTAAGTGGCTTCAGTTAGCTTTTTTACAACATAAATAGGTTGTGGTGAAGCCATATTGTTCTAGCTGGATGTTTGAGTTCTAGCCGTGGCTCGATTGTGTAGCAGACTTCTAGGTTATTGAGGGTGGTTTGGCTGCTGTAAGCATCAGATTCTTAAGTAACCTCACTATTGTAAAGGTTTAACTTAGCAAAACATGACATAAGGGACAAGTTTGGAACCATTAACGAAACGTTCAATTCAACTATTAAAAACCCTCTACGAAAAAGGAAAATCCACAAACACCTACACGTTGAGAGTTAAACAAGACGAATTATCCGCCCAACTAGGCGTAAGCCGACAAGCACTCAACGTTCACCTACGCAAACTCAAAAACCGCGGCTACATCCGCACAGGCAGAGGATTCATAGACGTCACCGAAAAAGGCCTCAGCGCACTAGGCGTATCCACCACCCCCGCGTTTATACTGATCAAAGTTTCCCCAGTCAAACGCATCCACGTCTACGAACAAATCCGTGAACTCCAAGTCTCCCGAGCATTCCGCATCGCCGGCGAAGTCGACGCATTAATCATTGTAGAACGTGAGAACCTCGATGAAGTTCTCAAAAAACTCTACAGCATCGACGGCATAGAAGATACCCGCTCCTACGTAACCATTGAAGTTATCAAGTAGACATTGTCCGCATCGATTAATACCAGACAAGACAAAAGGTATATTTGAGGCGTAACCATCAAAGAGTTACCCAAAACGGAAGGTTTACAGTAAAATGCCGATATTAGATCCAGTTAAGAAGAGCATCGCGCAGAAGCACCGCTTGTACATGAAAATCTGCAGAGACTGCGGCGCACGCAACGCTGAAACCGCAGTGAAATGCAGAAAATGCAAGGGTAAAAACCTGCGCTGGAAGAAACGAGAAATTGTAAAGTAACCAGTTTACTTTCCTTTATTTTGCCTTATTTGTTTAGGTCTACGTGTTCTAGTTTAGTCTGCGGTAGTTTGTTTTTTCTATAGTTATTGTTGCAGAAAACCCCTTATACACAACAACCAGCCGACTGTGCCACCGATTGCTTTTTGCCTTCTGCTCAAAACAGGTATTGCAGGCTGGGTATGGAATAAACTACAAGCAGTGCCAAACAAAATGTTAAACCGATAAAAAGAATAGAAAAGAAAGAAGGGTTTAGTCTTCTCTCCATTTGAACAGTTTCACTGCCAAGACAAAGAAGACCACAGTTATAGCCGCAAGTACAGCAATGTCAACTATTGCTGCTGGGATGTTGTTGTAGACCATGACGTTGTTTAAGCCTTCGGTGACGTAGAACAGTGGCAGTATGTGTGCGAATGTTTGCAGGTAGGGTGGCATGCTGCTTATGGGGAAGAAGGTGCCTGCGAGGAACATCATGGGAAAAGTAACGATGTTGCCCACTACACCTGCAGTTTCAGGGTTCTTGGTTACTGTACCCACCAGCATGCCTAATGCGGCAAATAGCATTGGACCTAAGACTAGGAAGGGAATAAGCCACAGTGACAGCGTTACATGTGCATTGAAAGCAGCCACTCCAACACCGACCATCAACAGGAACCCTGCGATTGTCAAAACAATGTACCACATGACCTTGGAAGTTAACCACTCCATCTTTGTCAGCGGCGTCAGGGAGAGTTGTTTGAAGAGTTTAGATTTCTTGTATTCGCTAGATATGTTGACCAACGAGAACATTGGGCTGGTTAAAATGGAGAATCCGATTAGGCCGGGGATTAAGAAGTCAATGTAGGCTGTTTGCTGTGTGTTGACGGTTGCTGGGGACATGCTGATGATTGCTGGATTGTTAGTAGTATCGTTGGCCTTTGCTTGGAAATACTTGAGATTGAAATAGTTTGCATATCCGTTAACTGTTCCACTGACTATACCGCTTGTACTAGACGTGGGATTACCGTAAACTGTCACGTTTACCTGATGCCCAGCAAGGTAGCTTGCGGAGAAATTCTGTGGGATGACGATACCGTCTGAGGCTGAATGTGCCGCTAAGTAATCGGGGAAGTTCTCTGAAGCATCTACCGTGACGACGCTGATTGTTGAGGATTCGTTTAGAGCTGTGAGGAAGCTGTTACCGATGTTCTGCCCATAGCTGCCAGTATCCTGGTTTTGGGCATAGACAGTTACTGTTCCTGTACTGCCTCCAGAGAAAATCGCCCCGAAAATCAAGATTAAGATAACTGGGAAGATTAATCCAAAGAACAAGCCGAATTTATTTCTAAGGTAACCTACACTAAACACTCTAAAGTCTGCGAAGATACGTTTTCCACTTGGCATGTTTTAGCGCCTCCGCTTTTTACCCTTTTCTTCTGTAGCAACCTCGCCTTGTTCCCCGAGGGGTTCACGGACAAGCTTGATGAACACGTCATCGAGGCTATCTTGGCGAGTCTGGATATTACCCCACTCCAGACCGGATTGTTCAGCAGCAGCCAAAGCCGCGAGGGCATCAATTTTCTTTTCAAGCGGTATGACGATTTCGCCTTTGGAACTGTTGTAGTCAACCTTTAGCTCCGTGTTAGCTTTGATGTAGTCTGCAAGCTGTTGGTCGCCATGGATTTCAAGACGTTCACCAGAACCGTGTTGCTGGATGATTTCTTCGGTGGTGCCCATTGCGACTATGCGACCGTGGTCCATGATGGCGACTCTGTCACTGAGTTGTTGGGCTTCGTCGAGGTAGTGGGTGGTTAAGATGATGGTTTTTCCTTTGGCTTTTAAGCCGCGGATAACTTCCCAGATGGCCCGGCGTGCGTTGGGGTCTAAACCGGTTGTGGGTTCATCGAGAAAAAGCAGGTCAGGCTGGTTCACCAAGGAAAGCGCGAGACCAGTTTTTTGTTTTTGGCCTCCGGAGAGATTCTCGAAGTGCTGTTTAGCCATGTCTTCTAAGAGGACATCTTTTAGGATAGCGTCTGCATCTACTTTTACGTTAAAGAGGCTAGCGTAATAGTTTATGGCTTCCTTGGGAGTTGTCTTTTCAAAGAACGTAAAGTTCTGCGGTATAACTCCGATTCTTTTGTGTAGCGCATAACCGTTTCTCCAGGGATCAAGGCCCAGGATTTTTACGTCTCCGCCATCTCGTTCGCGCAGGCCCTCCATGATTTCAATTGTGGTAGTTTTGCCTGCACCGTTTGGACCTAGCAAACCGAAGACTTCGCCTTCTTCAACCTTGAAGGATATGCCGTCAACGGCTTTTAAGCTACCATAGTGCTTCTTTAGTGAGGATACTTCAATGGGTAACATTGTTAAACTGACCCCTAAGCTAAGGTTCTATTTTCAGTTGTAGCTATGAAGCTGGCAAATATAACTTTCGGCTATAGAAATCCAAACCTTCTTTCAAACTATATATAAAGTTAATCAACGGCTTGATTCTTTGATGATTTTACGGTTCGACCCCGAATTGAGGCGTTCCAAAATAAACATCACTAAATCCTCAGGTGAGAGATACCTTGGTCCACGTTCATGAAACACCTGCACCTCCAAAGTGCCCTTGCCAAAAACTGTGCGGAGCATATAATAATCGAATTTTAACGCTTGGCGCATTCCCCCATTGATTTTGTAGTAGCGTATGGAGCAGAAAAAATCCAGCGATGCCACCTGCCCCTTAGCAATAAAAGCCTGTGCCCTCTGCTCTTCTTCTGGGCTGATGTAGTTGAAATCGGCTTCTTCGGCAATGCCGAACTCAAAAATAACTTGACCATCTGGAATCGTGGGGATGGATACTTCCTCGAAACTTAACTCTTTACGGTTCACTTCATATAAACAGCGGATAAGTCTCTGCTGCAACTGTCGACCCGAAACAGCTGAGATGTAAGTTTCTATATAGTGAATGTTGGGTGGAAAATTGTTGTAGGTGCCCAGTGTCAAGTTGGCTCTTAAGCCTTCATCTTCTTGATTTTCTCAACGCTGTTGAGTAGTTCACTCAGCGCTAAAGTGAGTTTTTGGAGTTCATCCACATCCTCAGTCTTCTCGATTCTACCCTGTATATTCTCTATCTTCGCCATCAAGGTAGCTTCAAGTTTATCGTAGGCGGCGTTGCTGGATGCTGGAGCAACGGGCTTGGGCGGTTCTTCGCCTTCTTTGACTACGACCACTTTTTTCTCGTCTTTAGCGCACCAGAGCATGCCGTCTCTTAGTCGGAACAGAGGGGATGCGCAGACTGGGCAGGAGAGGTCGGTTAATGTGGCGCCTTGACGCAGCAGTTCAGCCATCCGTTTAATTGGGTTATTGTCTTTGTCTTGTTGCATATATGAACCCCAAAGGTAAATACGTATAAATACATATATAACTTGATTTACTGCCACATGGAGTAAAAGGGGAACTAGTTTATGGTGCGTAAGAAAAAATCTGAAGAGTATGAAGCGAAAATTAATCAAGCCTTAGTAGTGCTCGGCGAAGTTTCAGAGGACAGTACAACTCCACGGAACATCCGCCGCAGCGCAAAAGACGCCATGAACGCCCTGCAGGGAACTGAGTACACGCCAGCCGTGAAAGCTTCAAACGCAGTGTCGCTTCTCGATGAAATTCTCCAAGACCCCAACATGCCTCCCTACACCAGAGTTAAGCTCTGGAACGTTATGAGTTTCATCGAAGCCATAAAAGACTA